>CAVSPF010000005.1:0-99984 GCA_963729995.1 uncultured Solirubrobacterales bacterium | reverse complement strand
ACAACGGCACCGGGGCCAATGGACTTTTGCGGCTGATTGCCGGAGCTCTGCTCGGCCCCGTGCTCAGGGTGAGGCCGGTTTGCTACACCCGCGTGGCGATCAGACCGGCGAAGCCGATGGCGAAGGTGGTGAACATGCCGCCCGCGACCTGGAGGATGAGCCGATGCAGCGACGCGATCTCTGTGTGCAGCTCGCTGCGCAGCGTGTCGATCTTGGAGTCCATCTCGGTGCGCAGGGACCGCAGGTCCTCGTGCACACGGTTGAAGCCTTCGTCAATGCGGCGCTCCATGTCGGCGACCCTGCCGTTCAGGTCGTCGAGTCGCGCATCGGTCCAGTCTTTGCTCATCGCCTCCATGATGATGGCATGCTAGGCGGAAACGTGTTGTCTGTGGCACGCTGAATGCGCCGAGACTGTAAGAAAAGGCGCTGGGCTCGCACCCGCTCCGGACGGATGGCGTCTCACGGGGAGACCGCCGGCGCGGTGGCGCGAGGCCGGCCGGCTACAGCCGGGTGGCGATCAGGCCGGCGAAACGAGCAGGACGACGACGCTTGAGCGATGCGAGTCGTCTCAAGACGCAGGACTGTCCGACGTATAAGGGAATATCTTGGCTCTATGTCGGACAGAACCAGAGTAGACCACGAGGGTCTTTACAGGACGGCTGAATCGCAGGCCGGCTACTTCACGAGGGCGCAGGCACTCGCCAGCGGCATGGACGGCAGCACCCTTCAGTACCACGCTCGCCCCGGCGGTCGGTATGAACGCGCGCGCCGGGGCCTGTACCGGCTCCGGCACTTTCCATCCAGTCCCTACGAGCACGTTGTGGCCGCCTGGCTTCCGCTTCGTGGCGCCGGGGCGGTGGTCTCGCACGAGAGCGCGCTGGAGCTCTACGATCTGTCCGACGTCGTCCCGGCGGCTGTCCACATCTCCCTGCCCCGTTCCAAGCGCGGTCAGCGTCCCCGCCCCGGCGTTCGCCTGCACACGCTGAAACGAGCGCCCGGGCCGAGCGAGGTTCGAAGCCTGCACGGGATGACGGTGACGAACCCAGAGCGCACAATCGTCGACGCGCTCGAGGCAGGCGCTCAGCCCGAGCAGGTCGACCTCGCCATCGAGCAGGCTATCCAGCGAGGGCTGACCACATCCAAGCGCCTACGGGCCATGGCATCGCAACGTTCGCGCCGCTGCCAGCGCTTCGTCGAGCGGGCAATCGAGCGGGTCACCGCGTGAAGTACAAGGACGCGGTCACGTTCCGGCAGGCGCTCCAGGACCGGTTGAAATCCGAGACCGGGGGAGATGGCGCCCGCATCGCGAGAGCGCGTGCTCAGCGAGCAGGTTGAGAATGGAACGTGGCGGCCTGAGCGACAGCGCTGGGCCGATCATCGCTGAGCATGATTCTAGTCCTCGTCCTCGGGCAGTCCGAACCCGACCCTGCGTTTGGGCCGCGGGGGAGGGGAGATCAGTTGCCGAAGAGCCCGGAAGATCTGGCTCAACTGCTCGTCATGCTGGCCCAGCCTTGCACCGGTCTCTCGCTCAAGCTCTTCGAGTCGCTTCTCGATCGCCGCGGAGGAGGTTGCAGCGCGGCGAAGCTCGACGAAAGCTCGCATGATCTCGATGTTGACGGCTACGGCCCTCTTGCTCCGAAGCACGCCTGAGAGCATCGCGACGCCCTGCTCGGTGAAGACATACGGCGGATAGCGGCGGCCACCATGCCCGCCGCTTGAGGCGCCAATCTGACTCCTCAAGTCCGCGTACTCATCCCTGGTCAGCTGGAACATGAAGTCAGTGGGGAAGCGTTCCTCGTTGCGACGCACAGCTCGGGTCAGGACTTTGGTCTCGACGCCGTAGAGGTCCGCGAGGTCCTCGTCGAGCATCGCTTGCCGCCCACGAGCGACCAGGATCCTCTTCTCGATGGCTGGAGCCGCGACCACCTGCAGCGGTGCGCCTGTCTCTGCCGAGTCAGACATGTGGATCGCATCGAACACCAGTTCGCATACAAAAAGCTTCGCACCCGCTCCGGACGGATGGCGCTCACGGGGAGACCGCCGGCGCGGTGGCGCGAGGCCGGCCGGCTACAGCCGGGTGGCGATCGGGCCGGCGAAACGAGCAGGACGACGACGCTTGAGCGATGCGAGTCGTCTCAAGACGTAGGACTGTCCGACGTATAAGGGAATATATTGGCTCTATGTCGGACAGAACCAGAGTAGACCACGAGGGTCTTTACAGGACGGCTGAATCGCAGGCCGGCTACTTCACGAGGGCGCAGGCACTCGCCAGCGGCATGGACGGCAGCACCCTTCAGTACCACGCTCGCCCCGGCGGTCGGTATGAACGCGCGCGCCGGGGCCTGTACCGGCTCCGGCACTTTCCATCCAGTCCCTACGAGCACGTTGTGGCCGCCTGGCTTCCGCTTCGCGGCGCCGGGGCGGTGGTCTCGCACGAGAGCGCGCTAGAGCTCTACGATCTGTCCGACGTCGTCCCGGCGGCTGTCCACATCTCCCTGCCCCGTTCCAAGCGCGGTCAGCGTCCCCGCCCCGGCGTTCGCCTGCACACGCTGAAACGAGCGCCTGGGCCGAGCGAGGTTCGAAGCCTGCACGGGATGACGGTGACGAACCCAGAGCGCACAATCGTCGACGCGCTCGAGGCAGGCGCTCAGCCCGAGCAGGTCGACCTCGCCATCGAGCAGGCCATCCAGCGAGGGCTGACCACATCCAAGCGCCTACGGGCCATGGCATCGCAACGTTCGCGCCGCTGCCAGCGCTTCGTCGAGCGGGCAATCGAGCGGGTCACCGCGTGAAGTACAAGGACGCGGTCACGCTCCGGCAGGCGCTCCAGGACCGGTTGAAATCCGAGACCGGGGGAGATGGCGCCCGCATCGCGAGAGCGCGTGCTCAGCGAGCAGGTTGAGAATGGAACGTGGCGGCCTGAGCGACAGCGCTGGGCCGATCATCGCTGAGCATGATTCTAGTCCTCGTCCTCGGGCAGTCCGAACCCGACCCTGCGTTTGGGCCGCGGGGGAGGGGAGATCAGTTGCCGAAGAGCCCGGAAGATCTGGCTCAACTGCTCGTCATGCTGGCCCAGCCTTGCACCGGTCTCTCGCTCAAGCTCTTCGAGTCGCTTCTCGATCGCCGCGGAGGAGGTTGCAGCGCGGCGAAGCTCGACGAAAGCTCGCATGATCTCGATGTTGACGGCTACGGCCCTCTTGCTCCGAAGCACGCCTGAGAGCATCGCGACGCCCTGCTCGGTGAAGACATACGGCGGATAGCGGCGGCCACCATGCCCGCCGCTTGAGGCGCCAATCTGACTCCTCAAGTCCGCGTACTCATCCCTGGTCAGCTGGAACATGAAGTCAGTGGGGAAGCGTTCCTCGTTGCGACGCACAGCTCGGGTCAGGACTTTGGTCTCGACGCCGTAGAGGTCCGCGAGGTCCTCGTCGAGCATCGCTTGCCGCCCACGAGCGACCAGGATCCTCTTCTCGATGGCTGGAGCCGCGACCACCTGCAGCGGTGCGCCTGTCTCTGCCGAGTCAGACATGTGGATCGCATCGAACACCAGTTCGCATACAAAAAGCTTCGCACCCGCTCCGGACGGATGGCGCTCACGGGGAGACCGCCGGCGCGGTGGCGCGAGGCCAGCCGGCTACAGCCGGGTGGCGATCAGGCCGGCGAAGCCGATCGCGAAGGTGGCGAACATGCCGCCGGCAACCTGGAGGATGAGGCTATCGGCAGAGGTCAGGATTGCATCGGCCCAGCCGATGGCTCCGAGGCCACCGCTTCGAGGGGGTCCACTGAGGGCGAGGGCCCCTCGTCTCCTTGGTAGCCGTAAGCGTATGGAGTCCGCCCACGCGCCTTGAAGCCGTTGGCGACGACTCCCAGCAAGGGAGCCTCGACTGCCCTAAGCGTCTCGTGAAGGTTCTCCGCGACATCGCGACGATTACTCCCGATTCGGCCGACGATGATGATGCCGTCGACGTTGCTCAGCAGGGGAAATACGTCCGACACCGCAGTGAGCGGCGGCGTATCGATGACGACGAACTCGTAGGCCCCTTTTGCTTGCTCGAGCACAGTCTGCATCGCGCCACTCTCGATCAGCTCCGCCGGGTTGGGGGGCTGCATAAACCCGGAAACGAGCACATCCATCCGATGTTTCGCACGCCCCTCCTTGGAAAGTGGCCCCACGTCGAGCGACTGGATCGCCTCGTTCAGCGTCAGGTCGCTATGTGACAGCACATCCGAGAGTCCTGGCCCGGGCGCGATCCCGAGTTGAGGCGCGAGCGTCGGGGCTCGCAGGTCGGCCTCCACCAAGAGCGTGCGTGCACCCATGGCGGCGGCCGCTTCAGCCAGGTGACGGGCAACGGTTGTCTTTCCGTCACCCTGGGCGGCAGAGATGACCAGCAACGTTCGCAGGTCGCGATCGACGTTGAAGTAGCGCAGATGGGCGCGGATCATGCGGAAGGCCTCCGCTTCGCCGGGCGGCAACACATCTTGCGTACCGCCATCGGGTCGCGCAGCACGCGAAAGCGCATCGCTCTCAGGAATGACTCCGAGCAGGGGGAGGCCATAGATGGCCTCCAAGTCCTTCGGCTCCCTGATTCGGCGATCGAGGCGCTCGAGCAGGAAGGCGATGCCAAGCCCCAGCAGCAAGCCCAACACGGCCCCGAGGATCGTGTTCCTCGCGACCTGCGGTGAGGAGGGACTCGTAGGCACCGTGGCCGCCTGCGCAAGCTGGACATCGCCGGACCGCAACCGGGCAAGGATCCTCAGCGATTGTGCGCGACCCTGGAGGGCAAGCCCAGCCGGACCAACAGCCTGCTGCCGGGACAGCGCCGCCAGCTGCTTGTTCACCAGAGCAAGCGCGGAGCTGACGTACCGGTGGGTGCTGCTCTGCTGCTGCGTGACGAACTGGTTGCTGTAGGTGTTGGCTATCGCGGCCGCAAGTCGCGGAGAAGTCGAAGTGGCCGAGACGTTGACCACGTTTGTCGTTCCTACCGCTTCTATGCTCAGGCTGCTCTTGACCCTCGTCATCGTTAGTCCATGACCGAGCAAGCTTGCGGTTTTCGCCGCCGTCTGGCCAAGCTGAAGGAGCTGGACGTTGGTCGCCTGTAGACCAGCCGCATTGAGGTTGCCAACGGGCTGCAGTCCAGCGATCTGTTGGCTGAGTTGGTCTTCGTTGAAGACCACCGACGCCGTCGCGGTGTATTCCTTGGTTTGCTGCTTGGAGAACGCGAACGCGGCACCCGCCGCCAAGACGACGCAGAGCAGTATCCAAGGTGCGCGGCGACGCAGGACGCCCAGCGCCCGCTCGAGATTGACTTCTTCGGGTCTATCTTGCACAGCGCCCGGCCTCCTTCTTCGGTCCCTCGCTGCACGTGCAGCTTCGGCACACACCCCTCGGCGCGCATCTCGCCAGAAGTCGATTGCCGCATCCTAAACTACGTCCGAACCCCCGCCAGCCCAGTCCGCCTCCCTCGTTCAGGTCGACGTCGGGCGCCGGGAGGGCGCCACCAGCGTGGAGCGCGAAGAGCGCGGGAGGAGCTGAGGCGGCTGCGGCGGGAGAACCGGGTGCTCAAGGAAGAGCGGAGATCCTCAGAAAAGCCGCGGCCTTCTTCGCCCAGGAGAGCGATCTGAGCCAGTAGCCGCCTTCCGGTCCATCGCTGCGCAAAGGGCCAACCACAAGGTGGCGGCGATGTGCAGGGTGCTTGGCGTCTCCCGCGCCGGCTTCTACACCTTGAGCCAGGCCGGGTTTGACGGAGACCCAGAAACCAGGATTCCTACCTGGAAGAAGGGAACTCCCAAGCCATGCCACGACAGAAGAAATACCCCGATGAGCTGCTCGATCGCGGCACCCGGATGGTCTTCGACTCCGGCCGCCCGATCGCCCACGTAGCCCGCGACCTCGGCATCCACCATGAGACCCTGCGCAAGTGGGTGCGCAAGGCGGAGGCCGACGCCGGCGTCCGCAGGGACCTGCTGAGCACCGAGGAACGCGAGGAGCTGAAGGCGCTACGCGGTGAGGTGCGCGAGTTGCGCCGGGCCAACGATATCCTGAAGAGCGCCTCCGCGTTTTTCGCCGCCGAGCTCGACCCACGCCGAGCGAGGTGAGCGTGTTCGTCGACGAACACCGCGAGCGCTTCGGGGTCGAGCCGATCTGCAGGACCCTGGAGATATCGGCCTCCGCCTACTACCAGCGCGCCAAGGGCGAGCGATCGCCACGGGCCATCGAGGACGAGCGTCTGACCCGCCTGATCACCGAGATCCACGAGGCCAACTACTGCGCCTACGGATACCGGCGGATGTGGATCGCCTTACGACGCGAGGGCGAGGAGGTCGGCCGGGGCCGCGTTCAGCGCCTGATGCGCGAGGCCGGCATCCAAGGCGCCAAGCGCCGTGGGAGGCCCTGGCGCACGACCAAGCCCGATCCGCAAGCTCACCGCCGGCCCGACCTCGTCGAGCGCGACTTCAGCGCTGAGGGCCCCAACCGGCTCTGGGTCGGAGACTTCACCTACCTGCGCTCCTGGGAGGGGGCGTCGTTCTTCTCCTTCGTGATCGACGCCTTCTCGCGCAAGGTGGTGGGCTGGCAGCTCGCCTCCCACATGCGCACCGACCTCGTGCTCGACGCGCTGCGGATGGCGCTCGGTCAACGCGAGTCCGGCGCCGACTTCCAGCTGGTCGCCCACACCGACCGCGGCTCCCAATACACCTCCGCCGACTACACCCAGGAACTTGACGACCACGGCGTGCTGGCCTCGGTCGGCACGGTCGGGGACGCCTACGACAACGCGATGGCCGAGAGCTTCGTCGACACCTTCAAGACCGAGCTGATCGCCGATCGCTCCTGGCGCTCCCGCACCCAGCTCGAGCTGGCCGTCGTCGAGTACGTCGCCTGGTTCAACAACGACCGCCTGCACGAATCCCTGGGCGACGTCTCTCCCGTCGAGTTCGAGTCCCTATACGTTGCCCAGGGAGTCCAACTGAGCAATCTCTCTTAAATTGGAAACCAACAAAAACGGTCTCCGTCAAACCCGGTCCGGCTCACCTGGGAGCGCCGGGCGCCTGCGAGCGGGCGCTCCGCGACGCCTGGCTGACCGAGAAGATCCGGGAGATCCACAAAACGTCGAAGGGCACCTACTGCGCCCGGCGCGTCAACGCCGAGCTGCGGCTCGCGGAGGGGGTGTCGAGCGGCCGCTCGCGACGGCCGCCTGATGCGTCCGGCGGGGTGCGGCGAGCGGGTGGCCTACGGCAGCGCGCCGGCGGCCCCACTATGGTTCGCAGCGTCAAGTCAACCGGTGTCAACTGAACCGGGGGCGGTTCACGCTGTGCAGACGGAAGGGGTGTTCGTCGACTAGGTTGGCCGAGATCGTGACGTTAGATAAGTCCATTGACAACCTGCGTCGACCGCAAGCGCGCGTCATTCGAGAGGTTTTCGCCGCGTTCGAGCGGGCGGATGTCGGGTTCGTGCTGCTCCACGGCCACGACCCCGAGGCACCCGACTCCGACCTCAACGTCGTGGTGACGCGCCGAAGCCTTGGAGCGGTGGGCGCCCTCGTGCGGGCCGGCACGTTCGGGCGCATTCTGCAGCGCTTCCAATACGACGTCCCCTGGTTCTACACGTATGTGATCGAGCAGCGAGCGTCGACGGCCACGATCGACCCCGACGCGCATAACACGGTGCGCCAGGCCCTCGCACTCCTGGATGGTGAGTCATCGTGACGCACGCGCTGCGATGGCCTGTGCTGCCCTGGGTGGGCGCCGCCGCGCTCGCCTCGATCGCGCTCGGCGTCGGCAGCACGCTGAACGTGCAGGTCGCATTCCTCATCGTCATCGCCTTCCTGGGTGTTGCGGGGCTCACCGCCCCGGCCGGCACATGGGTTCTCTGCGCGCTGGTCGCGGCTTTGACGTTCCGCGGGCTCGTGCAGCTGCACGCGCTGCCGCCGGTGGCAACCTACCTAGATCTTCCGCTGGCATGGGGCGCACTGGCAGTGGGCCTGCTTAAGCGGCGGCCCAGCTCTCTGCTATTGACCCGGCTTCTGCGCTGGCTCATCGCTCTGGGGGTCGCGGTCGCGCTGGCTTGGGCGTTTCACCCCAGCGAGGTCCTGCGGCCGGTGCTCTACCTGATGCTTCTTGGCGAGCCCTTCGCGATCGTTGGCGCCCTCCTTGCGGATCCACCATCTCCCCGCCTGCGCCGCGTGCTTAAGCGCACTCTATTCGCGCTTGTGATCATCCAGATACCAATCGTCGCGCTCCAATTCGCCGCTGGCCCTCCCCTTGTGACTCTGCAGAACGGTGAAACGATTCATGGGGACTTCATTCAGGGCACCCTCTACGGCGCTGGATCCGGCGAACACGTGATCTCTGCCGTCATAGTCGTAGGAGCAATCTGGATTCTAGCCGGAGGCTTTGGACGCGACATCCTCGGCGCGGCCCGACTCCCAGTCGTGGCCGTGTTGTTTGTCATCCCGTTCATCGCTAAGGCGAAACAGGTGATCCTTGCCCTGCCGGTGATCATCCTCGCCTCCAGTTGGCGCGTTGGCCGTCTTCAGTTCCTGGTGCGGTGCGGCCTTGTGGCTGGAGCGGTAGTCGCGCTCTTCGCTTTCACTCCAAACCATGCGGAAGAATACCTCCAGCGGAATTCACAGGGGAAAGGTGGCAAGCAGGCGACCGCGCTCTTCCTGTGGCGCAAGCTGGAGAACGATCCCGCCTCGGTGGCGTTCGGACGGGGACCCGCGGAGACGGTGAGCCGCGCCGCGTTCATGACGACCCCCCAGGACCAGAACTCCCACTCTCCACTGGCTGTGCTCGGCCTGAAGCCGGCGGCGCTCAACATGGAAGCGCAGGAGGTCGCACACGCGGTCGCCGGTCAGGGGAGCGGGACCAGGATAAACTCCAGTTTCAACAACAGCACTTCCAGCGCCCTTGGCCTATTCGGAGACGTCGGCATTGTTGGCGTCTTGGCGTACGCGGGGCTGCTTTTATCACTGTTCGTGTGCTTGCGGCGAGAGACGTCGGCCGAGGGGGTTGCCGCGGCGGCGGGTTTTGCATTGTTCCTCGTGCTCGGCTTCCTCTTCGACTGGTGGGAAGAGCCTCCTTTCGGGGTGTTCATCGGCGTACTGGCTGGTCTCTCGTTGAGCGAATCGCAGTTCCGTCCAGCCGCGACAAAGTTGCGAGACGTCGCCTAGATGCCCGAGTCGTCGGCGATCGCCCGAAAAGTGTTCAAGTGACGTGGACGATCGCGCAGCTGCTCGGCTGCCCTGGCCGCGCGTTCGACCAGAACCTGGTCGGCATCGAGGGCAGCGAGCACCATATTGAGGAGGTCACGCGCCTCGGCGCGCGACTCATCCTCCAGCGGGCTCCCTCGCCACCGCAACGGCGGCTAAGAGCTGACCCCGATGCGCAGGACTCCAAGCCCGATGGAGTCCTCCGACCAAGACGGAGGTTTCGCGGCTTCTCGGGTCAAAGCGCCCCTTCATAGAGCTCCCCGTTCGTTCTTGGCTGGATCGGCAACGTCGCAACATATTCAAAGACGTCATGCGCGATGTCCCAGGCGTCGAGCCGCTCGATGGTGTCTGCGTGTCCCCACATGTGTACAACGTCAACGCACTTGATTGCCGCCGAAATCAGGTCCTTAGTGCGACCTCGAAGGTCCTTGCGGAATCCCCAGGCCCGGATGAGAGGTAAGGCCGGGAGCGTTCTGCGTCGCACGATGTTACGGGCAGCCAGTCGCCAATCCTGTGGGCAGAACATCAACGTTGGCTCAGTCCGAGATGCAGTGCTCTTCGCGCTGGAGAGAATCGGTGCTGTCCTGACCACATAGCCGCAACTGGCAACAAGCCTCTCGACCCGTGCGTCGATTTTTCCCTTCGGTGGGGCGACCAGCGCAGATGCTTGGCCGAATCGCGAGAGATCGCGAGCTCCCCATTCGAGCTCTCGGCGTATCTCGTCGTCATTTAGGCGAGTGAATGGGACGTGAGACCGCCCATGATTACCAAGCTCGTGCTGGTCGGCCAAGCGTGCGAGCGCGTCGTCGGCGATCGTACGCACGCCACTGGGTCCGGTCGTAGCATAGAATGTACCGCGAAGCCCGAAGTCTGAAAGAAGGTTTCCTAAGCGTGCGTCGAGCGACGAGCCGTCGTCCCAGCTCGTGGTAAACGGCGTCAACGACTTCATTACGGGCCGCCCTTCCGGCCGCACGCCCCGTGAGGAATCGGATCGCCCCCTGAAGTGACGGCCACGGCTGGAGGCATCTCGTGCCCACTGGCCGGAGCGAAAACCCAATGCGATCCTGCTCCTGGCTCAGATCCCTTGTCGGGCTCACACGCGTAAGCAAAGTTCAGTATCTGACTGTACCCATTCATCGGCTACCCCCGACGAGTCGGGATTGAGTGCAGCCTACCCGAGTCTCTGCCAATATGACGAGCGATCCTGAAACCGGCTTGACTCTGGGGAGTTCTTCCCCCCGTCCACGGCGACGGCAGAATGCGGACCAATCAGGGGAAAGGGAGCCGGCGCAGATCATCCGGTAATTGCGCGAAGCGAAGCGGATGCTGGCCGAGAGCAAACAGGTCTCCGAAATCGAAATGCACCCGAGAATCCGCGATAAAGTGCGCAATCCGGCGAGATGACTGCAAGCGATTTAGGTGTTGGTCGCCGACCGGCGGGCCGACTGCAACTCCAGTCGGCTTCACTCGGCACCGGAAATAGAGGCGACCCGCTTCACCGCTACCCAGCTGCGAACCGACAACCGAATCAATCCAGGACTCTCCACCGAGCTGGGCCGATGGAGGGATCGAAGCAGCGATGAGACAAGTCGCCCGGCGGGCTGGCTGGACCATCACGGACCAGGTGTTTTCCAGCCTCACGAACTTCGCGCTGACAATTATCGTTGCCCGTGCCTTTTCTCCGAGGGCGCTTGGCGCTTTCAGTATTGCCTACCTCGTTTACTTGTTTCTTCTTCAGCTCTGCCGTGCGCTGACCTCTCAGCCGCTCATTGTCCGCTACAGTGGCGCGACCTACGAGTCCTGTCGGGAGGGTGCGGCGCAGGCCGTCGGGCTCTCACTCGTGTTCGGCGTCGTGACTGGCGCCGCAACCGCGCTCATTGCATTTGGATTCTCGGGCTTACTGCGGACAACTCTTCTTGCGCTTGCGCTCATGCTCCCCGGTCTGCTCATCCAAGACTGTTGGCGCTTCGTGTTCTTTGCTCAGGGGCGTCCTGCTCTCGCGACCGCAAACGATGTCGCGTGGGCCTGCGTCCAGTTCCCTTTGTTGGCCTATCTATTTCTACGTTCCGGCTCAAGTGTTCCGGGTTGCGTCCTCGCTTGGGGCGGTGCCGCCTCGGCGGCTGCTGTCTTGGGTGTGTTCCAAGCCCGACTCATTCCAAGCGCTAGGGGGAGCGCATCTTGGCTGCGGCAGCACTTCGACCTTGCTTACAGGTACGCCGCCGAATTCCTAGTCTTTCGTAGCGCCGTTCAGATAGCGTCGGTCGCCATCGGGCTTGTCGCCGGTCTCGCTGCTCTCGGCTCTTTGCGCGCGGCTCAGGTACTGATGGGACCACTCGGGCTCCTTTTCCTAAGCGCGGAGTTGGTCGCTGTTCCAGAGGCGGTTAGGTTGCTCAACCGATCTGGGGATCGCTTCCAAAAGGGTATCCAGCTACTTTCAGTTTCCGCGACGGCCGTCGCACTGGCATGGGGAATGGTTCTGGCGGTCCTGCCTGACAGCGCCGGTCAGTGGCTCTTGCACGCCAACTGGCGCGAGGCCAGTCCTCTGCTGGTTCCGGTTGCGCTAGCAACAGCCGCCTGGGGAGCAGAAATGGGTCCATGGACGGCGCTTCGCGCCTTTCAAGCCGCAACCGCGAGCCTTCGCGCCCGCGTGATCATCGCTCCGATCACACTTGTCGCGGGCGTAGCCGGTGCTCTAGTCGGCGCTGCGCTTGGAGCCGCCATTGGCTTGGCGATTGCGGGCTGGATCGGTGTCGCGATTTGGTGGAGTGAATACAATTCTCAGCTTAAGCGACGAAACCGAAAATGCGAGGAGGTTCCTGCTCCGCTATCACTGATGGTTCGAACTCTCGCAGGCGACAGGTAGGAGCCAGTGCAGAACCCAGCAGTCATCCTAGAGGCACTTCGTAAGAATCTCAAAGAAAAATCCTATGAGCGGGGTTTCCGTCACGGCGACGCTTACATAAGCGAGTTCCCGAAGTCGGGCGGGACATGGGTAATGAACTTGACACACGATCTCATGAGCTTGAGCGGGTACGTAAAGGATCCGTCAGTGCTGCACCAGCACTGGTCCTACCATCCGAGATACCGACCAGCGCTCTACGTCTTACGCGACGGCAGGGATGTAGTCGTTTCTTTGTATTTCCATCACGTGCGAGAGCTCCAAAGCCCGGCGAGGTGGCGCGCGTCGAGGATCGACAGATACCTGGCATTTGTGCTCGGTAAGGGCTACGACGTTGCTGATGTTCGCGGCAACTTGCCAACCTTCATCGAAAGCCTTGCGGAGCGGCCCTTGGGTGGTATTCTGCCGCGACATCGCGACTCGGCTTTCCGTCCGTGGCCGGAGCACCTCGAAGACTGGATGTCGAGACCCGGAGTGCACGTCGTACGTTATGAGGATCTCCTCGAACAGCCGGTCGAGGAACTCCGGCAAATCCGAGAGCACCTCAAACTAAGCGTCGCCGACCCTGTCTTGCCTCAAATTGTCGAACGCAACTCCTTTCGTGCTGTTTCAGGGCGTGCCCCCGGCGCAGAAGACCAGAGGTCCTTTCTGCGAAAGGGAGTAGCCGGAGACTGGCGTACGTGGTTCACACGTGACGCTGGAGAGGCATTCGACAAATTCGGAGGAGAAGCCCTCATTCGCTGCGGGTATGAATCTGACCGACGCTGGATCGACGGCCTGCCGGATCGCTAAGAACTTAGCTCATTTAGACCACATTTTAACCCTCAGCCACCGGTAGGCGCGCAACCCTTGATTTCAATTGAATAAAGCGTGGTCGGACTCTGCGGCCCCAGCGCCGGCCAGCCAGGACGCCACGCAGGGTTCGATCAAGTGTGAGCGTCTTCCGCGTCGCCGTCACGGTGGGCCAGCGCGACATTGCCCCTGAGTTCTCGCCCGTCTATCAAGCCGCAGGCGAAGAGCCGCGCCAAGTTCGCTCACGACTGAGTGTCGCCATTTGCAGTGGCCCCGACGTCGACACCTGAACGAGAAATTGTCAAAAATGGGTCCTCCATCTCGGCCTGAATCCACCGATTCACCGTCAGCGATAAGGGAACCGCCGCTCCTCACCGTGTGAGTGGCGAAAACCGCCGGCCGTGGACCGGTCGGCTCAGCGCGGGAGCGCGGGCGGGTGCTCGCGGCAGTCGGGCAACCGACTTCGGGCAGCCCGGTCAGGCCGAGTGAATCAGCGGGCGGTGGCGAGACCGGAAGGCTAATCAGGCAGCTGCGGGCAAGGCACGGATCCGCTCAAGCGCCTCGATGAAGTTTTCTTGCCAGGGCCAGCGGGCGGAGAGGTGCTGCGTCCAGCGGCGGCCCGTGGCGGGTGAGGCGGCGCATGGAGTCGGTGGATTCAGGCTCAGTCATCTCGCGCCCGAACTCCTCCAGGCGCTCGCGCACCGTCGAGGGCGCCTCGAGCTTCTCACGCGGGTCCGAATCCGCCAGGGCACCGCCGACTCATGCCCTCCTCGCGTAGAACGATCGTCGCGAGGGAGTTCGCCGCGGGTAGGGCGAACCCTACCGTTGAGCTAACAAAGCACTATTAGGCAGTCAAGGGTCTGGTCGCTCCTGTCGACAATAGATCGGATGATACGAATCGGGCCACGTCCCACGCTTCTTGCTGTAGCGGTTGCGCTTGGATGCCTGCTCTCGCCAATGGGTGCCGCCCACGCAGCAAAATACTCGTTCAGGCCCACTAAGCACGAGCGGGGGACTCTCTTCTTTAGGTTGCGTGGACTACAGCCCACTGAGATACGCGCGGCCTATCTGCGCGCACACAACTACCGACGCCCTCTCAGGCTCAGTCTCGTCCGCAGGAAGGCGGTACGCGGCTTGTTACATGTCCGCGTTCCTCTTCTTCCGCCCCGCCCGCGTAGTCACGCGCGAGGTACACGACACCTCAGATGGGGCCGCTCGCGCACCGCCAAACGCGCGACTCTGGTGATCGTTACCGACCCGAGCCCTGCTCCAGACCCTGCTCATAACCCTGCCTCCGACCCTGTGTCGAACCCTACTTCCGACCCTGCTCCTGATCCGGCGCGGAGCAGCTGCACGACCACCCCGATGTCCGTGGAACTCCATCCCGATGCGGAACTCCCGAACCAGGTCGCTGCACGCCCGCCGGGTACGACCTTTTGCCTCGCTTCGGGGATCTATCGGCTCCCGGCACCCATTTACCTCAAGCCCGAAGACAGCCTCATTGGCGAACCGGGAGCAACGTTGAGTGGGGCGCGGATTATCGACCAATTTACGCAGTCGGGCCCGTTCTGGGCGGCGACCGGACAGACGCAGGAAGGGGCGGTCGGCCCCGGAAGGTGCAAGCCGGAATACCCCGGCTGCCGCCGACCCGACGACGTGTACTTCGACGACCGCCCACTGCGACGCGTGATGAGCCTCGCCGAGCTCGGTCACGGCGAGTTCTACTTCGACTACCCGAAAGACACCATATTCATCGCGGACAATCCAAGAACGCACACGGTCGAAGCGGCGGTCACCCCAACGGCCCTCATCGGCCGCGGCCGCGAAGGTCACGGTGGAGGCCTAGTCAGCGGACTGACGATCGAAAAGTTCGCCGGGAACGGCATCCAGGGCAACGACTGGAGTTGGACGGTCCAGGGCAACGACGTTCGCCTTAATCACGGGACTGGTATCTTGGTCGATCGCGACGGCGTCGTGCGAAACAACTACGTGCACGACAACGGCCAGATCGGCATCGCGAGCGGAGGGGAAACCCGCGTCAACGATCTGGTAGAAGGCAACGAGGTCGCGTTCAACAACTACGCGGGCTATGCGCCCGGCTGGGAAGCGGGCGGGATGAAGTGGTGTCTCACCACGCACCTCACGATCCGCGAAAACTACATCCACGATAACTACGGCTCGGGGATCTGGACTGACACGGGGACAACCGACGTCCTCATCGAGAAGAACCGGGTCAACGACAACGACGCCGAGGGTGTGATAGTGGAGGCCAGCTCCGATGCAGTGGTCCGAAACAACTGGATCCGCGGGAACGGTTTCTTTGTCTCGGAACCGGTCTGGCTGCTCGGAGCGGGGATTCTGAACGAAAACTCGGCGGACGTCTCGGTGTACGGCAACGTGCTCGTGGACAACTTCAACGGGATCGGCGGCACGCAGCGCCCGCGGCCCACCGCGTCTCCCAACCTCACTAACTTCTTGGTGCACGACAACATGATCACGGCGAGGCGCGGTCGCGGCGTTACCGGACTTATCGAGACCATCGGTGACCCAAGCTACTACACGAGCAAGGGCAATCGCTTCTGGCACAATACTTACTACCTCGGTTGTCAGGCGCGCCCGTTCGTTTGGAGCAGCTCGACCGGCGGCTGGGCGTACATCACCACAGAACAGTGGCTTGAGGCCGACAACGACCTCGACTCAGGGTTCTCGTCCGTCTGCTGACCGCAGGCGAAGAACCGCGCCAAGTTCGCTCACGACGCTGCACGCCCGACCACATCCGTCACCGCGCTGGGGCGCGTTGCCCGTCCGCCGAGACGCGACGGTAGATCTCGAGTAGCCGTGCGCGGTGCCGTTCTGGGGTAAACGTTTGCTCAAACAGCCCGTGAGCCTTCTCGCCCATCCGCGCAGCCGTCTGCGAACTCTGAAGCGCGCGGATGCACTCGCCCAGATGCACGGGGTCCCCTGGATTGAACAGCCGCCCTGTCTCGTCGTCCTCGATGTACTCCACGAACGCGCCGTGTCGCGGGCCGATGACCGGCACGCTGCGCGCGTAGGCCTCGGCGAGTGCCACGGGACAGCCCTCGTAGACCCGTGACGGCATGATCAGCGCGCGGGCCTTGGCGAGGATCTCCATGCTCCGGTCGTGAGGCTGGCTCCCCAGAAATGTCACGGAGTCACCGTGACGTCGAATGGTGGATTCAATACTCGCCCGGCTCGGACCGTCTCCCACGACGAGCAGGCGACCCATCTCGCTCGACCATGCGGACGCCAGGAGATCGAGCCCCTTCTCGAAATCGATCCTCCCGAGATATAGGAAGTACTCACCCAGCCCGCTGCGAGGCACGCGCGGCCGGGCGACGAAGTTGGGGAGCACGTCGATGCGCTCCTCCGACAGCCCGCCCGCCACGAAGCGCTCCCGAGCGAAGCGCGAGAGGGCGATGAACCTCGCGACGTCCCGCGACCATGTGCCGCGCAGCCGATGAAGGGCGATCGAAGTGGCGATCGGCACGCTCGCCGCGAACGACCCGCGGTAACAGCGGTGTACGACGCCAGGCCACGGGCTGCGTCCGACGCAGATTTCGCATGGTTGCCCGTCTCGGAACAAATGAGAGTTGACGCACAGAGTGCGAAAGTTGTGGAGCGTCGCGACGACCGGAAGCCCGCGCGCGGCAGCGACGCGGATGGCCGCGGGGCTGATGAGCGGAAAGGTATTGTGGACGTGGACGACATCTGGGCGCGTCTGGTCGAGGAAAGCACCGAGGCGGGTTTGGTCTTCTCGCGACCAGACGACGCGGGCCGGAAGTGCTGCTTTCTTCGCCGGCGAGAATGCGGCGATCTCGTCACTGGAGCGCTCGTAGAGGAACACTTCACAGCTGGCATCGCGGACAAGCTCGACCTCGAGCTTGACGGCCATGTTCTCGCCACTGGGCTGCGCGGAGCGGTATAGGTTGTGCACGAATGCGACACGCAGGTCCGCGATCCTCTCCTTCCTTGAGGCTCGGTCGGGGGTCACCGCTTCTCGAATCACGTGCCACCCCGGTGCTGCAGAAGCTCCCAGCCGAGAAGGGCGAGAAACTCGCTGTTCGTCCGCAGGTAGCGGCCACTCAGCCGGCGGGGCTCCGCCGCGAGACGGTAGAGCCACTCGAGGCCGAGCCTCTGCATCGCCTTCGGCGCGCGGTGCTTGTTGCCTGCAATAAAGTCGAAGGCTGCGCCCACCCCGACCACGAGCGCTGGGGCGAGGCTCGGCGCGTGGCGCCGCATCCACAGCTCCTGCTTGGGCACTCCGAGGCCACACCAGACGACTTGCGGTTTGGCCGACTTGATGGCCTCTGCGCTGAGTGTAGCCTCGGGCGCATTGGAGGCCGTAACGGGTAGTTGCCTGAGGTGCCTCTGGAAGTTCTGCATGATCTTCAGGGGACTCGACTACTACCCCGGAGTTCCATCTGTTGGATCAATGGTAGTAGTAGTCTGCGGATCTGGACACCACAAACGTATAAATTGGGCACTAAGAAGTGTCAGTAGAGCGAATTAAGCAAAAATAGCGATGCCAAGAGCGGAGCGGTTCTGACATAAGTCGGTACATCCCCTCCAAGCCTATTCTCTGGATCCACTTCGGTGCCCGCTGGATCACACCGGCATGGAAAATCAAACGCCGGCCCCAACGGCCAGTAATGATATCTCGACATGCGTCGACATAGTATGACAAAAGGTCTCTTGCCGCGGGCAACCAAACCAACAGAACATATTGAGGAGTCGCATGCGAGGTGGACCGATTCAGGGTCTGGTCCGTACCGCTACGGATTTCCTCTACGGTTATCCGTAGGCTGGGACGGTGTCTCGATACACATAGTGTCCGCATCTTGGTAACCGAGCGCAGGGAGCATGTCGCCAACGGCTTCGTGGAAGAGCCTGTGCACTCGCTCGTCGAAGACTTGCCTCCACTCTCCGGCCTTGCCGCGTCTGAAGGTCGGGCTCGCGGCGGACGCGGTCGACGCGGCGATCCTCTCACTTTCAGACCTATCGACAGGGGCTCCGAGGTCCTCAAAGACTTCCGCGACGACTTGTGGTCGACGGTGCCGATCAATGAGGTCCTCGAATCGGACGACGATGACGTCGCGCGAGAGCCAGCCGGCGAAGCCGCGTAAAACCTCGCGATATGGCACCAGTCGTGAGTTGGGCTCTCCTTCGATCAGGACTGCTATTCGATCACATAGGTTGGGATAACGGAGGGCCAGGTCATGAAGGTAATGGTCGCGAGAGTTGTAGATATAGTGAGCTCGGGAGACCAAGATATCGCGCGGGTCTCGGATGCTGAATATCAATTTGATCCCATGTTCGCGAAGCATACGGTCAACAGCGTCGGAGTACTGTACATGCGCGCAGATAAGCTGGCCGTTGGACAAGGACGCGGCGTGTTGAGTTAGGAGTTTGGGAGATGAGATCGTGGAGACGATCGTCCGGTAGTAGTGGGGATGGAGGCACAGAAGGCGCTCCGTTAGATGGGTGCCGGCCTTTGGGATTGACGTGAATACCACCGGCGGAGCCGGTGACCCGTGAAAGCGGAGTGCGATCTTTTTCGGCGTCAGGCCGAACCGCTCGAGGTCCCACAGTCGTCGATCTAGGTACTGTCGAGGTTTCTGGAGGCCCGCTAGGTCGAGTCTTCTCGCGAGGGTCATTTTTAGACGGTTCGAGAGGTCGGGGCCAGGGCACGGCCCAATCCCCTCCCCTTTGAGGCTCGGTCGGGGGTCACCGCTTCTCGAATCACGTGCCACCCCGGTGCTGCAGAAGCTCCCAGCCGAGAAGGGCGAGAAACTCGCTGTTCGTCCGCAGGTAGCGGCCACTCAGCCGGCGGGGCTCCGCCGCGAGACGGTAGAGCCACTCGAGGCCGAGCCTCTGCATCGCCTTCGGCGCGCGGTGCTTGTTGCCTGCAATAAAGTCGAAGGCTGCGCCCACCCCGACCACGAGCGCTGGGGCGAGGCTCGGCGCGTGGCGCCGCATCCACAGCTCCTGCTTGGGCACTCCGAGGCCACACCAGACGACTTGCGGTTTGGCCGACTTGATGGCCTCTGCGCTGAGTGTAGCCTCGGGCGCATCGACATCGAAGGCCATGCCGCGCGCATCGACATCGAAGGCCATGCCGCAGATGGTCGCATCCGGGAACGAGTCGCCCAGTCGGCGAGTCATACCCTCGAGCACGGGAGCCGTCGAGCCGTAGAGGTAGTGGCGGAGCCCGTCCGCTTGACCGACATCGAACACCCGCGCCATGAGGTCTGGCCCGGCTACGCGGGCCGCACTACCGGCGCCTTCGCGACGCTGCAGCCAGGCAATAGGAGCGCCATCCGGGAACACGGCCCACGCATCGTCGAGTGCGCGACGCAGCGCGGGATCGTGCACACCGGACACGAGTGAGTGGACGTTGCCCAGGCAGGCGTACCCGCCGTCCCCCGATAGTGCGCGCTCTACGACTGCGGTGGCCGCGATGTCGAGATCGCCCGCGAAACAGTCGACACCGAGGGCTGGCGCGATGTCCAGGCGCGTCAGGAGTCGCTCCGATCGGGCGCTGCGCGGCTTGCCGCTCTTCGCATGACACACCACTGTCGTGATGACGTAGCTCGCAGATCGCCATGTTGGAAGGCCGAGCTGGGGTGTGACATCCGAGCGGGTGGCAACGGCTGCCGCGCGTCAACAGTGGCACAGACCGCGACTGGCTTTCGTTCTGCCATAGACCTAGAGGCCCCTCTGCCCCAGGACGAACGGCACCGTCCGCAGGAGGATCTTCATGTCCAGCCAGAGGGACCAGTTGGCGCCGTAGAGGTAGTCGATCTTGACCATCTCGTTCAGCGGGATGCGGGCGGAGCCGAAGATCTGCCAGAGGCCGGTGACGCCGGGGGGCACCAGGAGCCGCTGGCGCTGATGGCCCTCGATCAGACAGTCCTCGTTGACCACGAGGGGGCGGGGGCCGACCAAGGACATGTCGCCGCGGAGGACGTTCAGCAGCTGGGGAAGCTCGTCCAGCGAGGTGTGCCGCAGGAACCGGCCGACGCGAGTGATCCGCGGGTCGTCCTCGATCTTGAAGAGGCCTCCACCGGCCTCGTTGCGGTTGGCGAGCGCCGCGCGCTGGGCGTCGGCGCCGTCGGCCATGGTGCGGAACTTGTAGATCTCGAAGACCCGGTCGTCGCGGCCGACCCGGCGCTGGCGGAAGAAGACCGGGCCGCGCGAGTCGAGCTTGATCGCGATGGCGATCATCGCCAGAAGGGGAGCGATAAGCAGCAAGCCGAGCAGGGTGCCGGCGAGGTCGAAGCTGCGCTTGATCATCCACGAGGATCGAGAGAGGCCGTGGCGGCGCACTCCCAGCAGCGTCGCGCCCTCGACTTCATCGAACTCGTAGGCCGAACCCACCACCTCGAAGAGCCGCGGCAGGACGCTGACGCGCACGCCGAGGCGCTTGACGACCCGGATCGCGTCGAGCAGGCGGAGGTCGCTCTCGCCGCGTCCGGGCGCGATCAGCGCCCGGTCCACGCTGTGCTCGGCGAGCAGATGCTCGAGCGCGTCGAAGCGGCCCAGCAGCGGCAGCTCGTTGCGGCTCATGTCGTCGGAGCTGAGCGGGATGCGGCCCACCACCCGCACCTTTTTCCCCAGGCTGCGCTCCAACTTGGTGGAGAGCCAGTGGGCCGCGTCTGCATTGCCGAGGATCACGCACCGCTCGTCGTCCACCAGCGCACCCGCCAAGCACCTGGCCAGGGTGCGCATCGCCAGCATCAAGACGAACATGAGCCCCCAGAAGGCCAGTGCCTGGTAGCGGCCGAAGGTCCCGTCGACGATGTTCTCGCCGGCCAAGAACGCCAGCAGGGTGTAGAGGGTGGCCACGTAGAACAGCGTCGGGGCCTCGTCGAGCGTCGTCTTGCGAAGCAGGTGATGGTCGCGGTCGTAGAGGCCCGCCAGCTTGCAGACGGGGATGACCATCGCGATCACGACCACCGCCCCGAGTCCAAGCGAGTCGTGACCGAGGACCGGGATGGCCAGGACGAACGCGGCCGTCGCGGCGATCAGGTCGGCAGCGGCAAGCAGCCTGCGGTAGACGGCGTCGCGGGAGGCTGAGGCCGCGGTCGAGTCGGCATCGCGAGAGGCCGAGGACGCTGTCGAATCGTCCTTGGCGACCGGGTCGGCGGCAGCGGGCCGGCGCGGCGCCGCTCTCAGTCCCGGAAACCGTTCCGGGCGCCGAGTGGCGGCGGCCCGTGCCGACTCGACCGAGCCGGACGGCTCAGTGCCGCTTCGAGCGTCCCCCCGAAGCGTGGCCGATTCTGTCTCTAGCGCGTCGTGAGTCGACATGGGTCGCCTCACAGGGAACGCGCCTGACCCGGCCCCGCTGGCACGAGTGGGCCGAATTTCCAACCATCGCGGCGGGCGCCTGCGCGGCGGGGCCTGAGGCGGCCGCCCTGCGCAGCCGCAGCGCAACCACCAGGCCCGGCAGCAACCCGATCCAGGCGAACAGGGATATCGCCAACGGCATCGTCATCGCGGGAGTCCCTCCAGGGCCACTCTCCCAGCCGCATCGGACGATCGCCAGCAGCCCGCAAGCGAAACGCGCACTCTCCGCCGTTCTTCCTACGTTGCGAGCTGCGCCAGCTGGCGCTCGACGGCGTCGTCTTGGAGTTCGGGCCCGGGGGTTCGCTGCGCGTCTACCAGCTCCGCCACAGCCGCGTGGGGTTGGCGATTCGCTGTCGGCGACCGTGGATAGTGTCGGCTCGTGGCTACGCAGGCCATCTATTACCGAGCCGCCAGCGGCGCCGAACCCGTCACGGAGTTCCTCGACCGCGAGTTCCCGGTCGAGCCGCGGAAGAAGAATCCGAGCGCACGCGAGGTTGAAGCGGCAGCCACCAAGCGGATGACGATGGACCTTCAGATCGACCGGCTGAACGGACTCGCCAACGACGACCCGCCGTTGCCGTTTCCCCACACGTCGCAGATCTACGGGCCGCTGCGCGAGCTTCGCTGCCATTACGGGCGGGCGCACTACCGCATCCTCTACCAACGATCGGGCAATCTGTTCGTCCTGCTGCACATGATCCGCAAGACGACCGGCGCGGTTCCAAAGGCGGAGATCGAAATTGCCAAGCGGCGCTGGCGCGACTTCAAGGAGCGGATGGATGCGGACAAGCGAGTCCCGCCTCGGGCGGCGGGTAGCGACGCGCCCTGAAATTCCGTCCGATGGCTTTAGCAGTTTTGCTAAGGTGCCGATGAGGCTGGCAACGGGATCGGACGGAAATGGCTCGTAAAGAACACTCGCCAATCGGGGCTTCCCATGCCGAGAGCATGGAGAAGTATGCGCGCAAGAGCGCCGCATACAGGGCGGCCCTGGAGGAGCAGCTGCCCTATGAGGAGTTCGCTCGGCTGGTGATCCGCAAGCGAATGCAGCTCGGCCTCACGCAGCAGGAGCTGGCCGAGAGGATGGGGACGAGCCATTCGGTGGTCTCCCGCCTGGAGAGCGGCCAACACCGCTTCAGCTTCGCGACCATGCGCAAGCTCGCCAAGGCACTCGATACTCATCTTGTCTACGGCTTTCAGGATGAGGCGCCCAACCCAAAGTTGCGGCGGACACCGAAGCGGGAGCTGGTCGTTTCGGCTTGACGGGCTCCGGCGCCCTGGATATCTCGCCTGCAAATGTTCTGCGCTCGATGTGAGGCCCGCTACGCGCGAGGCAGATGACGATCCTCCGAATTGGGAGCTGATCACTCCCGGCGGACTCGTGTTGGAGTTCGGGCCTGGAGTTCGCTGGCAAGTCAGCGGCGTTGACTGCCGTGCATCCTCTCGCGCTTGAGCCCCACTACCAATCCGCCTCATCGAGCGTCATTCGCACCCCAAGCTGTCGCAGCACTCGCAGGACCCGCTTCAGCTGCTCGGTCTCCTTTCCGCTCTCCAGCTCGGAGAGGTAGCTCCGCTGCAGCCCGGCCATCTCCGCGAGCTGCGCCTGTGTCAAACCGGCCTCTGTCCGGTAGTGGCGGATCGCATCCCCCAGCGAAGCAGGGGTGTAGATCCGGAACGGGCCCTTGGAGTCAGGCTTGTTGTGGTCTGTCGGCATAATCCGACACTGTAGCAATGACGGGATATTCCGACGAGCATGCAGTGTCGAAATATCCCAACAAGCCTCAACCTTCGCACTCAGCCGAGGGTGGCGGCCCAGGTCAGGCCGGCTTTCCTACCGGGTGCCTACGCCACGGGCGCGCCGTGCGTCCGATCCGCCTCGGAGGCGGAGTCCAGGTCCGCCAGGTAGACGAACACGGCGTGCTCCAGAACCTGACGCACGGGCACCTGGTGCCTGCGGGCCTCACGTTCCAGGGCGGCCTGTATCTCCGGGCTGACCGAGAGCTCGACCGTGACTTCCTCCTCGCCGGAGGCTCGGCCGCTGATAAACCGTGGGATGCCGATCGGCGGCCAGCCCGACATCAGCCGACGGGTGTAGTGCAGCAGGGCCGCCTGCGCCCCCGCGGGGACGTCGGTCCCGAAACGGGCCTCGATTCCCGAGCGCGCAAATGTGCCGAGTGCGACTCTCACCGGTGGCTCCCGGCACTAACAACTATCCGATGGCCCTCAAGATTTTCACTTCTTGCCCGAAAATCCTCCAAAGTTCCCCCCAAATATCTGTGCAATAGCTATGCAATTGCAGTGACTTGAGCGTCAGACGGAACTTTGGACGAATATTTGGCATTGACAAGGACTTAGGAAGCCCTAATCCTCACAGGCCCACTCGCTGCACTTTGCGAGTCATTTGGGGAAAGACACAGACCCGACTCGGAAGTCACGAGCCCCCACGTCCACGGGAAGGAACTCGGAAGTGTCGCAGGGACCCAGCCAGCCGTTAGCTGCGGAGGAAGACCAAAATGCAGGTGACCGCTCCGCTGAAACGGAGCAGCGCCCAGACAGCCAGCTCGTCCAAAAGGCCGTGCGGCGCGCCAAGCAGGGAGACATGGAGGGCCTGCACTTCCTCTACGTCCGCTATGCGCCGGACGTGCTGCGCTTCGTGAACAGCTTCGTACACGACGAGCACGAGGCCGAGGACATCACCCAGAACGTCTTCGCCAAGCTGATCACGGCGATCGGGAAATACGAGCAGAGGGAGGTCCCCTTCACCGCCTGGATCCTGCGGGTCGCTCGCAACGCGGCCCTGGACCACATGCGGGCGAGGCGGGCCATCCCGACCGAGGACGTGCGGGTCGCCGACGCCGGTCAGCGCCAGGTCAGCAAGGAGCGCGGGCGGGACCTGCGCCAGGCCCTCGAGCAACTGCCCGAGGACCAACGCGAGGTGCTGGTCCTGAGGCACATCGTTGGCCTCTCGCCGGTGGAGATCGCGGATGCGCTCGGCAAGACCGAGAGCTCGGTCCACGGGCTCCACCACAGAGGCCGGCGCACCCTGCGGACGAACCTGGTCGCGCTCGGCGCCGCCCCCGTGGTGGCGGCGCCACCCGCCGCCTAGTGACCTGAGTCGTTAGTTCACAGGCATATCTCCATCGCCGTCGAAGTCGTCGCCATCGCAAGCGACGATGGGAGGCCTCATGCCCCGACGTGTGGATGTCGAGCTCAGCGAGGAGGAGCGAGAGGTGCTCGAGCGCTGGGCCAGGCGCCCGAAGAGCGCCCAGGCTCTGGCGCTGCGCTGCCGGATCGTGTTGGCGGCGGCCGACGGCGAGCAAAGCAAGGAGATCGCGGCTCGGCTGGGCTGCAGCACACAGACGGTGGGGCGCTGGAGAGGACGCTTCGCCAAGCGCGGCCTCGACGGCCTGCACGACGAGCCGCGCCCGGGCAAGCCACGGCAGATCACCGACGAGGACGTCGAGCGAGTGATCGTCAAGACGCTGGAGGAGCAGCCCTCCAACGCGACCCACTGGTCGACCCGCCAAATGGCAGCCGCCACCGGGATGAGCCAGACCGCGATCAGCCGGATCTGGCGCGCCTTCGGGCTGAAGCCCCACCGCGCCGAGCACTTCAAGCTCTCGCCCGACCCGCAGTTCGTCGACAAGGTGAGAGACATCGTCGGGCTCTACCTCAACCCGCCCGAGGCGGCGGTGGTGCTCTGCGTCGATGAGAAGTCCCAGATCCAGGCCCTCGAGCGCTCCTCGCCGATCCTGCCACTGATGCCGGGCGTGCCCGAGCGCCACACCCACGACTACGTGCGCAACGGCACCACGAACCTCTACGCCGCGCTCGACCTCGCCTCCGGTCAGGTGATCGCCGAGATGACTCCCAGGCATCGCGCCGATGAGTTCCGCCGGTTCCTCAACCTGATCGAGCACTCGGTGCCAGAGGGCCTCGACGTCCATGTCGTGCTCGACAACTCCTCGACCCATAAGACGCCCTCGATCCAGCGCTGGCTGCAGCGCCACCCGCGCTTCACCTTGCACTTCACACCCACCTACAGCTCCTGGCTGAACCTCGTCGAGCGCTGGTTCGCCGAGCTGACCACGAAGTGGATCAAGCGCGGCTCCCATCGCTCGGTCCGCGACCTCGTCGCCTCGATCCGCACCTGGATCGCCAACTGGAACGACGAACCCAAGCCCTATGTCTGGCACAAGAGCGCAGACGAGATCCTCGACAGCCTCGCCTCCTACTGCCAGCGGATCAACGACTCAGGTCACTAGGCTCGCGTCCCCTCAGGGTCGTCTCGTCCCCTCTCAGGGGTCGTCGTCATCGTCAAGATCGTCGAGGATGCGCTCCGTAATGCGCCCGGCATTCACCTCCGCCGCGAAGTAGAGCGCTGCGTGCTCGACCATCTGCTGTGTCGAGACATCCTGCCTGCCGGCCTCGTCCTCGAGTGAGCGCCACAGGTCGTCGTTGATGCTCAGCTTCAGCTCCACCCCCTCGCCAACCGGTCTGTCGCGCAGAAAAGCTGGATATGGCCAGCCAGCCTTTCCAGGGTCCCGGTCGTGCAGATAGCAGCGGATGGCTCGCGCGAGCCTTGCCGCGACGTGCGCGGAGCCCTTCCCCTCATCCCCGGCAAGCGCTTCGAAGGCGAACTCGCTCAACCAGACCGTTACGGACCGCTTCATGGGAGGGTCGTCAGGCGCCACGGTCACGATCGTCACAGAACTTCTTTCCTCTCCCTGGGTCAGCGGCGCCTGAGCTTGCCTGCTGCATCGTAGGTTAAGGTGAGCGCCGCTCTCACCAAATAATCGTCCAATCCTCGGCAACCCCCTTGTGCAGCTCGGACAGCGGGATCTGGAGTTCCAGCTGCGGGTCGGGCGCTATGCCGTCGGGATGATGCAGTGGGTGGCGAATCCACATCCGAACGATCAATGTGCTCCTGATCTCGATCGGCTACACCACGAGGGCGGGCGACTCAACGACGCGGAACTCACGCTGACGTCTCTTCTGCTCAGCCGGTGAGGAGAGGGCAGAAAGCAGTTGCCATAGGGAACAGGAAGCCCAGCGCCGGGCCTCGATCGCAACCTCGGCGTTCTCGGCGTGTCCTCAAGGATGGTGGGCCCTGGGCCTGACCAGCTTGATGTAGCGCGTGCGGCGGGTCTTGAGGCCGCTCGAGTCAGCGGCGATGACGGCCACCTGGGCGTTCGCCGCACCGCCGCTGCGCAGCGCCCGCAGGATCGCGCGCCGGGCGCCGGGCCCCACGCGCAAGCTCAGCCTGCCCCACTGGCCCGCCGCGAGCGACGCACTCGCCGAGCCGATCCGCCGCTGCCGGGACACCGGCCCGCTCCCTCGCAGAGTGGTCATCACGGCCACGCCGCTGGCGCTGACCGTGCATGCCTCCTGCGGGCACTGGGCGAAGACGTTGAGCCGCCCGCGGAGGCGCTGCCTCGTGCCACCGGCGAGGTTGAGTTCGGGCCCCCTGTTGTCGACGACGACGATGGTGCCGGTGGCGCGCGCCAGGGTGGAGCCGCTGCAGGAGGCGGTCTGCCCGGTGTAGACGAGTGCGGTCGAGCAACCTTCGTTGTCGGTGACCGTGAGGGTGACGGTGTAGGTGCCGGGCGACCGGTAGGTGTGCGTGCGGGTCGCCTGCGGGCCCAACGCGCGCTTGCCGTCGCCGAATGCCCAGGCGTAGGTGGCGATCGTGCCGTCGGGGTCCCTGGAGGCGCCACCGTGGAAGGTGAGCTTGCGCCCCGCGATCCGCTTCTGCGGTGTGACCAGGAAGGAGGCGACCGGCGACTGGTCGGGGACGATCGCGATGCCGGTCGGTTCTTGCCCGGCCGGGATCGAAGCGGAGAGGACGTTGGTGGCCGTATTGAGCGCGGTGACGGTGCCGCCGGTCTTGTTGGCGACGTAGGCCTGCAAGCCGCTCGGGTTGACCGCGACGCCCTGGGGGCCGTTGAAGCCCGTGATGACCGTGCCGGTGGCGTTCGTGGCGGTGTCGATCGGGGTCAGCGTGCCGTCGCCGGAGCCGGCGGCGTAGGCGAACCTGCCGCTCGGCCCGATCGCGATGCCGGACGGTTCGGCGCCGACCGCGATCGGCGCGCCGGCCTGCCCGTTGGCGGGATTGAACGCGGTCACCGAGTTGGCTCCGGATTTGCTGTTGGTGACATAGGCCCGCGCGCCGCGCGGGCCGACCGCGATCTGCGAGGGCCCCAGCGGGTCGGTGACCGTGCCGGTCACGGCGCGGCTGGCGGTATTGACGATCGAGACGTCGCCACCCTTCTGGGCGACCAGGGCGGCGGCGCCGTCGGGGGAGATGGCGATGCCGTCAGGTTCTCCCCCGACTTTGACCGGCGCGCCGACGACCGAGTTGGTCGCGGTGGCAATGACGGTGGCCGTGCCGTTGCCGAAGTCGGCGACCCAGGCGGTCTGCCCGTCGGGGGAGATGGCGATGCCGCGCGGCTTGGAGCCCGCGCCGATCGCGATCGGCGCCCCGACCACGGCGTTGGTTGCGGTGGAGATGACCGCGACGGTGCCGTCGGTTTCGTTGGTGACGTAGGCGAACCGCCCGTCGGGGGTGATCGCGACGTTGTGGGGGCCGGCCCCCACCGGGATCGTCCCCACCGCTGCGTTGGAGCCCGTGTCGATGACCGTGACGGTGCCGCTGCCGGCGTTGGCGACGTAGGCATCGCGCGCGGCGGATGCCGGCGCGGCCATCGCCAGGGCCACGACCACGAATGCCGGGAACGCCCAGCGCTCGAGCTTCCTGGGCCGACTGGAAAACATCATTACCGCTCCTTCGCTCGCTTGCGAGGTCTACCTTCCCAGACACGGCGGCCAGGCGAGAGTTGCGTCAGCCACCGACGGGCGTGCCGGCGTTTGACTACCACATAGGTAGTCAACTTCCGGCACGTCAGCCATAGCCACTCTCCGAAGAGACGTAGCCTGAGTTGCTGGTTTTCGGCGAACAAGGAGGTCGAGATGAAGATCGGGGTCTTGGGAACGGGAACGGTTGGAAGGACGATCGCGACGAAGCTGGTCGAGCTCGGGCATGAGGTGACGATGGGATCGCGATCGGCCGGCAGCGAGCCGCTGCGCGGGTGGCTGGAAGACGTCGGTGGCGCCGCCAGGGGCGGGACCTTCGCTGACGCGGCCTCCGCCGCCGAGCTCGTCTTCAACTGCACCGCCGGAGAGGCATCGCTTGACGCCCTCACCGCCGCCGGCGCCGAGAACCTCGCCGGGAAGACGTTGGTGGACGTCGCCAACCCGCTCGACTTCTCGCGGGGGATGCCGCCGACCCTCGCCGTCTGCAACGACGACAGCCTTGGGGAGAGGATCCAGGCGGCCTTCCCGGACACGAAGGTCGTCAAGGCCCTCAACACAGTCAACGCCCGGCTGATGGTCGAGCCGAGCCGCGTCCCCGGCGATCACAACATCTTCGTCTGCGGAAACAACGAGGAGGCAAGATCGCAGGTCACGACGCTGCTGGAAAGCTTCGGCTGGCCCCCTGGCTCGGTGCTCGACCTGGGCGAAATCTCCGCCGCTCGAGGCACCGAGATGTACCTGCCGCTGTGGCTGCGCCTGATGGGGACGCTCGGGACCGTCGACTTCAACATCGCCATCAGGCGCTGATCAGGCGGGCAGTCGGTCGGCGGCTCGGGGCCGCCGCGCGGCTCAGGGCACGCGGTGGACCTCGAAGAGGTTGGTGCCCAGCTCCTGCTCGGGGAGGCCGGCGGTGATCGCGATCAGGTCGCCGGATTTCGCCACGCCGTGGCGGGCGGCGAGGGCGGCGCAGTCGTCGAGCAGGCCATGGACCTCGGTCACCTGCTCGCTGAGGGCGGCGGTCACGCCGAAGAGGAGATTGAGGCGGCGCACGGTCTCGATCCGGGGCGAGATCGCCAGCACCGGCACCTCGGGACGATGGGCGGAGACGAGGCGCGCGGTGCGCCCGCTGGTGGTCGGCACGACCAGCGCCGCCAGGCCCAGCCGGTAAACCGCCCCGACCGCGCCCTGGGCGACCGAGTCCGCGACGTCATGGGACGCCTGGTCGGTGCGGGTGAACAGCCACTCCGCATACGGGAGGTCCGGCTCGGTCGCGCGGGCGATCTGATCCATCACCCGCACCGACTCGATCGGGTGGCGGCCGACCGCGGTCTCCTCGGAGAGCATCACCGCGTCGGTGCCGTCATAGATCGCGTTGGCGACGTCGGTCACCTCGGCGCGGGTCGGGCGTCGCTCGGTGACCATCGAGGCCAGCATCTGGGTGGCGGTGATCACCGGCTTCGACCGTTTGCCCGCGGTGCGGATCAATCGCTTCTGCACCACCGGCACCTGCGCCAGCGGCAGCTCGATCCCGAGATCGCCGCGGGCGACCATGATCCCGCCGGTCGCCGCACGGACGATCTCGTCGGCGTTCTCGGCCGCCTGCTGCTTCTCGATCTTGGCGATCAGCGGGATGTCGGAGCCCAGCGCGCGCAGCCGCTCGGCCACCGGCTCGAGGTCCGCCGCCGTGGAGACGAACGAGACGGCCAGCAGGTCGATCCCCTGCTCCACTGCAAACTCGACCCAGTTGAGGTCGTGGTCGGTGGTGGGCAACCCGGCGATGCCCGGAACGTTCATCCCCTTGTGAGAGGACAGCGTCCCCCCCACCTCGACCTCGCAGTCGACGCCACCGTCCTCGGGCGCCCGCACCCGCAGGCGGATTGCCCCGTCGGCCAGGAAGACCAGCTCGTTCTCGTGCAGGGAGGTGACGCCCGGCCAGTCGACCGGGATCGTCGTCGCGTCGCCCGCGACCGCCTGCGGCGTCAGCTTCACGTGCATCCCGGTCTCCAGCTCGGCGACGTCGTCGCGCAGCTCGCCGATCCGCAGCTTCGGCCCCGGCAGGTCGCCGAGCACCGCAACCTCGCGCCCGGACCGCTCGGCGGCTGCGCGAATCGACTCGACCGTCCGCGCATGGCGGTCGCGGTCGGCATGGGAGAAGTTGAGGCGGAGGACGTCGGCGCCGGCGTCGATCAGCTGGTCGAGGAGATCGACGTCCCAGCTCGCGGGCCCGACCGTGGCGATGATCTTCGTCCGCCTGCCGTGCCGTGCCGGCGCACCCGTGGAATTGGCCTGCATGTGTATGACTGTAAAGGCTGAAATTGGGCGCGGGGGGAACGGAGGGGTGGCGCGCACCGCCCTCGCTCCTCAGCACGCCGCCGCCCAAGCCCCCCGACCCGGCAGCGGAATAATCTGCGTTGCCTGCCCCGATAGCTCAGCTGGATAGAGCGACTCCCTCCTAAGGAACCCTTCGTAGCGCGACAGCGGGCGAACGGTTACCTCCCTCAAAGCCACTCGTAGAGCCGAATTAGGCTGATCGAGAGTGGAGCAGATCCGCCGCTTGTTCGACAGGTTGGAACAGAGGTTGGGACAAAAGGGGCTGGAACGGATGGCTTTGGAGGTGAGAGAGACAGGCACCGATCACCACGGCAATGAGCTTCCCGATGGCATTTCCGCCACCACCCGCAAGGCCGACGGCGTCATCGTCGGCTACCGGAGTCGCTGGTGGGAGGAGGACCACAACGGGATCAGGCGTCATCCGAGCCGTTCGTTCTCGGAGCGCAAGCTGGGCTCGTTGGATCGAGCGTTGGAGGCGGCGGTCACCTTCCTCGCGGAAGCCCGCGAAGCGGTCAAGGTCGACGGCGCGGTGGTCAGAGTCGACCCGGCCTGCGCCATGACTCCGAACGATCTTCTCCGCGAGTGGATCGTGAACCACGGACCGGAAGTGAGCCAGGAATACCACGAGAGGTCGGCCAAATTTTGGGCGAAGGAGATCGAGCCGCGACCAATCGGACGAACACGACTTGATCGAATTTCAGCGGACCCCGCGACTCTTGTCCGCTTTCAGGATGAACTGATCGCCGACGGTTTGAAGCAATCAAAGCGACGAGAAATCCTGAAACTGTTTCGAGCCGTCATGCGCTGGGGAAGGCGCCGGCACCCAAACGCTCTTACCGTGGAGCTGTCGGGACTGATCCAGCTTCCCAAGCAGAGCAAATCGCGCCTCGCCTACGCCGCTGATGCGATCGGCTTGGAGCGGATCATCGAGGCGGTGCTGGCTCGTCCAGCGCGTGATGATCTGTTGCCGCTCCGCGATGCCGCCTTAGTGGCAGCGATGGGCTACACCATCGCCTCGCGACCATCCGAATGGCGTCTGTCGGCCGCCTGGGAAAATCTGTTTGCCCCGCCAGACCCAAGCGCCGGGATCGGGACGGTCGAGCTGCAGCGGGCGCGCCAGGGCGATCCGGAAGTCATCCCAGGCTTGAAGACGGGGGCGCACGTCGCCCTCGTTCTCCCCAACGCCTGGGATCGCATCGCCGTCTACCGCGAAGCGCTGGAGGATCGCTTCGGGCCTCAGCCGCAGAATGGTTTGGTCTTTCAGGCCCTTGGTGACGAAGGGCCTATATGGGTGACGCCAGAGGATGGGGGCGAACCGGTACCGCTGGCGTGGACAAAGAACAACTACAACCAGTGGGTCAAAAGAGTGTGGATTCCGGCCCGGACCGCCGCGGCGCAAGCGCCGGACGCACCCGTCGGGCTCCACAGAATGACCTTTTACGACTGTCGCCATACGGCAATTTCGATGGCCCTTCACTCAACCCTGGTGATGGGACCCCACGGAATGAACCTGCACTTGCTTGCCGGGTGGGCGGCACACGACATCGAGACCCTGCAGCGTTACTACAGCCACCTGATCGCCCGCTACTTCGGCCAGCCGCCGTTTGAGATCGAGGACGAGTGTCGGCGGGCTCGGCTCGGAGTCGAACAGAATCCATTCAAGCCCGACGAGCGAGAGGGCCCTCAGCGGGAGGCCCAGAGTCGGCGGCGGGCTCGTGCCGCTAAAGAGGGCGAGCGTCAAGCCCGAAGACGCAGGGCTCGAGAGCCAGAGCGGCATCCCGCTGTTCCGGCCTAATCCCCCCAGCATCAGGCTGCCTTTCAGCGGCGCCGTCGCCCGTTTCGGCGTCCGTAGCCATAGGTTCTTGGCCGGGTGCTGATCGCTCTCCGAGCGCTCGCGCTGGCGACTCTCCAGTCGGTCCAACCTGTCGAACAAGCGGCGGATCTGCTCCACTCTCGATCAGCCTAATTCGGCTCTACGAGTGGCTTTGAGGGAGGTAACCGTTCGCCCGCTGTCGCGCTACGAAGGGTTCCTTAGGAGCGTCAGTTTGTCAAGTCCTGAACTGGCTTGAAATCCCGAAAGTGGCTTGCCAATGCGGTTTCGAAGAAAGACGCCAACGGCCGCCAGGGCGTCAGAGGGCAGATTTGTCCCAACCTTTGTTCCAACCCGGAGGCGCGATAATCGAGGCCATTGCCCCGGTAGCTCAGCTGGAAAGAGCGGCCGCCTCCTAAGCGGCAGGTCGCCGGTTCGAATCCGGCCCGGGGCACTCTTGTATCCATCGCTTTGTAGAACTCGGTCCAATTCCGATCGGGCCCAAAGACGGTGGCTCGGCTCCACCCGCGCCTCAGACGTAGGTCGAGGCGCAGGTGCTGTTTCGAGTGACTTGACACTTCTCTAAACACCCGACTTAGCACGGATATCCGCACAATCTCTTGGGGCGCCATCGGGCCGCTGGTTGCGGTCAGCTGCCCAGTTGTGGACTTGGCCACGAGCTGAGGCTCTGGCCAACAGGAGGAAGGTTTTGTCTCTTGTGGAAACCACGCCGTTTCCCTACAGTTACGGATTCCCGCAGGGGTTGCAGGGACGCAAAGGCCCTACTGGGCCTAGGGAAAGCAACAGGGATAGAAGGACCTCTCAACACAGAGAGAAGGGATCTGTGCGCAATTCCGCAAGGGATTGGGTGAGTGGCAACGGAGTGAATAGTGACAGTGCAATGGAAACTGATAGTACCGAAATGCACACACTCTGTCAAGCACCGTGTTGCTCACCGGGCTCAGGTAACACGGGGGAACTTCTCGATTGGAACTCAGCCTGAGCTGATCTCAGGATGCGCCGTTGATTGCAGTTCCCGGAATGGCACTCGAATCCTTTGTGGCCCCGCTGCATGCTTGCGGCTGAGACAAAAGCCCTGCACGGGTGTCCTCACTTGTTCCCAACGAACGTCTCGCTTTCATGACGACGCCGTCCGAAGCGACCGTAACCGAGCATGTGGCGCGGGCTTCGGGGCGAATTGCGAGCCGCGTCGCCCGAGGCGAGATTCCCTCGGCCAAGGAATTGTTCCTTCTAACGGCGGCTGTAGTTGAGCGATCGCACAACAAGGACCGGCAGGCGTTAAAGCTTGGGCTGGACAACGTGGTCGCCTTGCTCGATGGATTGCCCTCTGAGCCAGCGTGGGATGGCTGTAGAGGCCATTTGCGGGCGACAATGGAGTTTGCCTGGCTCCTCCTTGGCAGCTTGCAGGGTCTGAGCCACTCCGCTCCATCGATATAGCCTCTTTGGAGGCTAGAGTGATCTTCGAGATGTCGGCTTATTGGACCAATGAATCCGTCCTCGATTTCGCGCGGGATCGTGATCCCATTGAAGCTGCCGAAAAGGCAGCACAAGACGTTGTCTTTGGTGCCGTCGAGAAAGGCTGGGAAGGTCCGCCGTTTGATCCTCTCGAGTTGGCGGAGATTCTGGGGATTGAGGTGGTCCCCAAGGACGAACTACTGGATGCGCGGACGCTTCCGATCGGTCGGAAACTCGTAATTGAGTACAACCCGACGCGGCCCAAGTATCGCGTCCGCTTTTCCCTCGCCCATGAGTTGGCGCATACCCTCTTCCCAGATGTCGCGAGAGTCTCTCGCTATCGCAATAATCCAGCGGCCGACCCGCCAGACGGTTGGCAGCTTGAGCTTCTCTGCAACATAATCGCTGCTGAGTTTCTGATGCCGGCGGACACCCTTCCCGCGTTACGGGAGGGCCCGTCGCAGATAGAGCATCTCCTGGAACTGCGTGAGGCGTATGGTGTCTCTACGGAGGTACTTTTGCGTCGAGCGACGAAGCTAGCGACCTACCCTGTCGCGATGTTTGCCGCGGCCCATGTCGATCCACTGTCGGCTGCGTCGCCATTTCGAATTGACTATACGGTTCCATCGCGAGCATGGAGGCCGCCCATCTCACGGGGTGAACGGCGGCCCGCCGGTTCGGTGCTCTCGGAGTGCACTGCTGTGGGCTTTACTGCAAAGGACCGGGAAGACTGGTCTGATCGCCTTCGCGATCTCCTGGTTCAAGCCGTAGGTACGCCGCCATTTCCAGGACAGCGTTTTCCGCGCGTGCTCGGCTTACTGCAGCCTCACGGAGTACGATCGGTTCCCGACATCGAGCCTACTGTGGTACACGGTGACGCCACTAAGCCGCACGGGTCAGGAGCACGAGTGATTGTGCACTTGGTAAATGATAAGACGCCAAATTGGGGAGGCGAGTTCGCTCGAGCGTTACGGCGGGAGTATCCGGAGGCACAGGATGACTTCCGAGTGTGGGCACAGACACACCACGGCGGCCTCCGGTTAGGCGACGCCCATATAACAGACGTTGGTAGCGGCCTATATGTAGCCACGATTGTCGGCCAGCATGGCTACGGACCCTCCGCACGGCCCCGTATTCGCTATGCCGCCGTCCGCGACGCGTTACTGACAGTGGCTCACTTTGCGAAAGACCAAGGCGCAGCAATTCACATGCCTCGACTAGGAGCCGGTCAGGCTGGCGGCCGTTGGCTTGTCATTCGAGAGATTATCGAGGAAACGCTTACGCGAAATGGCACTCCGGTGAAGGTCTACGTACCTCCTGGGAAGCCAATCGAGGAGGTTGCTAATCCTGCCGGCGATGAGCTGAGGCTCGACGTTTAGTCCGATGGCCCGAGTTGTGGTCGTGCTATCGGGGCCTGTTTCTGCTGGTAAGACGACCCTCGCGAGCCGACTCGAAGCGCGCTTTGACGCGGTCCATCTAAAGACGAGCGCTCTCCTTGAAAGGCTGGCAGCCGGCGAAGTACCTCGGGAGCGCGGAGCGATGCAGCGCTTCGGAACCCGCTTAGACAAAGCAACTAACGGCAAGTGGGTGGCCGAGAACTTCATACCACAGATTGCGGCGTTGGACGAACATAAAGTCGTGGTCATAGATTCGGCGCGGGTTGTTGAGCAAATTGACGCCTTAAGACATGGATTTCCGAGTCAGGTCGTCCATGTCCACCTCACCGCGCCGCGGGAGGTGTTGGAGCAGCGATATCGGAGGCGGCCAAGGCAACGATTTAAGGAGCGTGCGAGCTATGCCGAGGTTCTCGCTGATCCGACGGAGCGAAGAGTTCCGGAGTTGGAACACGACGCCGATATCGTCATTGATACTGGCAAAAACACCAAGAAAGACGTCGAGGTCCGTGCAGCGAGCTACCTCGGTCTAAATGCCCGCGATCCGGGTGCCCTCGTGGATGTCATCGTTGGAGGTCAATATGGCAGCGAGGGAAAGGGTAATGTCGCCTACGCGATCGGAGCAGAGTACGATTTGCTTTGCCGGGTTGGCGGTCCAAACGCCGGCCATAAGGTGCCACGCGACGAAACGCTTACCCATCGTCTTCTTCCATCGGCAACGCTTACTAGCGAGGCGCCGATTCTGATTGGGCCTGGCGCGGTGCTGAATGTGGATGTCCTCTTTGACGAGATTGCGGCCTGCGGTGTGGAGCACGGAAGACTTCATATCGACCCCCAAGCAATGATTATTAGCGGTGCGGACGTCGAGGCTGAGGGTGGCTTGGTGAAGGACATCGGCTCAACTGGGCAAGGCGTGGGTGCAGCGACTGCGCGTCGTATTCTCGAGCGAGGCGCCGACATGCGGCTTGCGCGCGACGTCGCTCCACTAAAGCCATTCATTGCGCCTGCCCATGAGATTCTCGTCGATGCCTACGCTCGCGGAGACCGCGTTCTGGTTGAGGGTACGCAGGGCACTGGCCTAAGCCATTACCACGGCCACTATCCACACGTCACGTCCCGTGACACTACGGCAAGCGGTTGTCTCGCTGAGATGGGCATCTCGCCGAGTCGAGTGCGCCGAGTCATAGTCGTCTGTCGTACTTATCCCATTCGGGTACAGAGCCCTACGGCTAAAGGTAAAACCTCAGGTTGGATGTCTCAGGGCACCAACTGGAGAGAGATTTCCCGTCGCTCAAAGATCCCGTATGGCGAGCTTCGCCGGGTGGAGAAAGGATCGGTGTCGAAAAAGCAGCGGCGCGTCGGAGAGTTCGATTGGGAGCTACTTCGAAAAGCTTCCGAGATCAATGGCGCAACCGACATCGCACTCACCTTTGTCGACTATCTCGACGTTAGGAATCGGCAGGCCCGCCGCTTCGATCAGCTCACCCCCAAAACTATTCGCTTTATCGAGGAGGTTGAGCGTGTAGCGGCGGCTCCCGTCTCGTTGATATCAACTCGCTTTCACGTCCGAAGCGTGATCGACCGACGCGCTTGGTAGCCATGGATCCTGCTGACATCGTGCGCCATTACCCGACGCTTTACCACATGGCCCAACAGGGTTCGTGGGAGAGCATCAAGCGGCATGGCCTGTTGTCTACCCATGCTCTAATCGACTTGTACGAGGTTAAGGATCCCGTACGCTCGGCGATTCTTCGGCAGCGTAGGCCTTTATCGGTTCCCCTGTGCCACGGGGAGTACGGGGAGGCGATCGTACGGGATCAAATCCCATTGCGCGAGAAGTCCCTTCGCCAATGTCTTACGGATATGACGTTGGAGGAGTGGCTTGATGTGCTCAACTCTCGAGTATTTTTCTGGCTCGACGAACCTCATCTTGAGACGCTACTAGGAGCCAATGCGTACCGAGATCAGTCACATGATGTTCTTCACGTCGATACTGATCTTCTACTACAGCGCCATCTTAAGCGTGTGCGGCTGTCACCTATTAACTCAGGAAGTACCCTCTACAAGCCCCAACCCCGTGGATCAAAGACGTTTCTACCAGTGGCTGACTATCCGTTCGAGGAGCGTCGGCGAGCCCGCGGCAAAAGCGCCATCATTGAGCTAGCGGTCGAACGTGGCATTCCCGATATTACAGATCTGACGATTCGGGTCGAGCGGCGCCGGTGTGGAGGTGAAGTAGAGGCAGTTCTGTGGGAGCGAGCGTGACGGTCGGCCTACCGGGTCAATGGTCTGGCGGTGAACACCCCGCTTCGAACCGCGACGATCCTTCGGCCAACTCGTAGTCCTCGAAGCTGCGCCCGCTGATCAGGTAGGTGAGCAGGGCACGCACCATCTTGTCGAAGAGGTAGTAATCCTCGCCGAAGATCAGCGGCTTCCAGCCGTTCTCGGTTGCGAGTTGGGGATGGATGATCTGCGCGCGGCGCGCTCCCCAGCCGAGGCCCTCTTCGACGAAGTGCATGGTGCTCTCTCCATGCAAGTAGGTGCGCCGGAAGATCTCGGTGAGCAGGGGACGGTCGAGCCGCTCAGTCTGGGCGCCGTTGCCCTCTTGAAAGAGCAGCATGCACCCTTCGAGGGCGAAGAGCAGGTTGGCGAGGGCGTCTTCGCGGAAGCCGTCAGTCGCCCACAGCATCGACGCCTTCAGGTAGTGGCCAGCGGTTCGCAGGAGCAGGGGGCTGGAGACCCGAAAGCCGGCAAAGAGCCGCCGTGCCCCGGCGATGTGGTCGCGGTAGTCGGCGAACTCGAAGACAGGGGCTGCGGTCTGGGTCGAGTAACCGCGACTGATGGCGGATCGATTCCAGGCTTCGCTGACCAACACGGCGCACTCCAGGGCGAAGTCGACGCGATCTGTGCGACGCTCGGCACAGGCGAGAACCTCGTCGGGGAGGTCGAAAGCGCTCGAGCTGATATAGGCGTTGAAGCCGCCCGACTCCGCGCAGGAGATCGCCGTAGCCATTCGCACCTCCTGGCGCGACCAGTCGGCGAGCTCTGAGCCATAGCTCCACTTCACCTCCTCGCGGGGCGAGATCTCGCTGACCAAGTAAGGCCGTCCGCGGTGAATACGGTAGGCGCCGCGATGGCAGGTGACGTTGGCGTTCGGGTAGCGCCCGAGCGCGCTGAGCGCGCGCACGCGGATGAAGCTGCGCGCGCTCTTCGGAGCCCAACCGACGTCGAGCGGGAAGCGCAGATAACCGTTAATGAGGTGTTCGGTCAGGTAGCGCAGCACGGCCGGGGACGCGAAGAGTTCGCCGAAGCGATCGGGCGGCGCCGTCTCAATCCGGCCCAACAGCTCACCGAAGAGTCGCTCGCCCTCGCGCCGCGAGGGTCGCTCGGCCCTCGCCAACTCCATCACTTGGGCCGCGAAGCCGGAGCGCTCAAGACCGAAGAGATCGTTGCTCATGTCCTGAAGATGGCACGATGAACGGACGCCCGACGGGTGCCACCAGCAGAGGGTCCGCTGTAATCATCGGCTGGTGAAGATCCGCATTGATGAGGCCGGTCAGTTCAGCTTCAAGAGCGCCTCTCCGCTCGCACTCTGCGTAGTGGCGGCAGTCGTCTATCCGGACTCCAAGGTCGCCGCCGTCGAGGAATTCGTCGCCGAAAAAAGGCACGACTGGGAGATGCCCCGTGAGCTCAAGGCAGGCGAAATGGACGAGGGGCAGTTGCTCGAGGTCGCGGGGTTCTTCGTCGACGCGGACCTACGCCTCGTTGGCATCATCAGCGACTCGGAGATCTTCGGCCCCAAGGCGCAGCGTGCGCATCGCGCCGCCCAGGTCGCCGAGTTCGAGCGGTCCGCCGCGGCTTCAAAGACAGCGGCCGGCGACCCGAGCAAAAGCGCGGCGATCGCGCGGCTGCGCACCCGCTTTCACAACCAACGTCACATTTCAGCACCCGACTTCTTTCAGTACGCGGTCCTGATGCCCTGGCTTCTGGCCCGGGCGCTCTCGGCAGGCGCAATCGGCTACACGACGCTGCTTCCACCCGCGGAGAGCTGGAGCTTCGACATCGCTGTCGATCCGCGGGAGGGCGCGAACCCCGGCAAGGCCGGCGAAGCCCTACGCGACGTCGTGGGGCCGATTTTCGCCGCCGACACCCGCACCGAACTCGTCGTTCCGGGAGAGTGGCCCGCAGATCACCCTTTCTACCGGCGAAACGGGATCGGTGAAGAGAAACGGGTCGCGACTGATCGAATCTTGTCCGGTGGCCTCCGCACACCCCGATCAGATGAGGACGCCGGCCTACAGCTCGCCGACTACGCCGCCCACGTCCTCTACTCCCTCGCCCACCGCGGTGAGGAAGCTGCGCTCGCGGCGTGGCGCCTTCTGGCGCCGCTGGCGATGCGGACCGACGAGGGGTTGCCGGTCAAGGTGCGCGCGGCGGTGGACGCCGACCCAAGCCCTTGGCAGAAGGAGCGCTACCGGCGCTTTTTGTCTGCTCGCCCAGGACTTCGCAGTGCTAACCAGGGACACCCTGTGTAGGCCCTTGTCTAGCCCCAGCGCTTCGCGCAAACAGATTGCGGGGTGGCCCAAGGCGGACTCGATAGCGGGTGGGCGTCGACAAGAACGAACCCTTGAGCCACCTATCTATAGCCCGGTCGCCGACAAGCCGGGGTCAAGGCCGGCCCGAAGGGCCGCCCCGCAGGGGCCGAAGGGCCTTGACCCCGGCGTCGCCGGCGTCCACACCCCCCCGATAATGGCGGCAGTCGGCAGCAGAGCTGCCGACCTGGATGCTTCTTTTTCTGGTCCCTCACCACCCAACCACGGCGGGCCGGCCGTCAGGCAGAAGCAGTGGGGACAAGGCTCTTGCGCAGGTGGCAGGCGACGACCCAACGATGACGCCGTCGGCCTTGCGGGTGGTGGCGGAGATGCCATCGGGAAGCTCATTGCCGTGGTGATCGGTGCCTGTCTCTCTCACCTTCATAGGCAATCCGTTCCAACTCCCTTTTGTTCCAACCTGTCGAGCTGTAGGGAGGTCGGGTCGGTTGGCTTGTGAGGGCGCCGGACAGTGAGCCCGGAACCCCGACCCGAAGGGAGGGGCCGCAAGGAGCCCCGCAAGGGCTTGCAGGGCTCGCTGCCGGTGCCATCTGTTTGTGGCCCGAAAGCCAACCGACGGGCATCGAGATGCAGGCAGGAAGGAGCAAGGCCCCCGCGGGCGGGGAGGCCAGGTGCCGCAAAGATTCGGTTTTCAAGGATCTCGGGTCGGCGAGAGCGCGTTGCTCTCTTTGCGTGACCCTTGGCTACTCGCTTTAGCCGGCCTGGGATCCAATCCCTTGCGGAATTGCGCACAGATCCCTTCTCTCTGTGTTGAGAGGTCCTTCTATCCCTGTTGCTTTCCCTAGGCCCAGTAGGGCCTTTGCGTCCCTGCAACCCCTGCGGGAATCCGTAACTGTAGGGAAACGGCGTGGTTTCCACAAGAGACAAAACCTTCCTCCTGTTGGCCAGAGCCTCAGCTCGTGGCCAAGTCCACAACTGGGCAGCTGACCGCAACCAGCGGCCCGATGGCGCCCCAAGAGATTGTGCGGATATCCGTGCTAAGTCGGGTGTTTAGAGAAGTGTCAAGTCACTCGAAACAGCACCTGCGCCTCGACCTACGTCTGAGGCGCGGGTGGAGCCGAGCCACCGTCTTTGGGCCCGATCGGAATTGGACCGAGTTCTACAAAGCGATGGATACAAGAGTGCCCCGGGCCGGATTCGAACCGGCGACCTGCCGCTTAGGAGGCGGCCGCTCTTTCCAGCTGAGCTACCGGGGCAATGGCCTCGATTATCGCGCCTCCGGGTTGGAACAAAGGTTGGGACAAATCTGCCCTCTGACGCCCTGGCGGCCGTTGGCGTCTTTCTTCGAAACCGCATTGGCAAGCCACTTTCGGGATTTCAAGCCAGTTCAGGACTTGACAAACTGACGCTCCTAAGGAGTAGGCCGCAGGTTCGAATCCTGCTCGGGGCACTCCTCAGCGCCGCAATGTCGACCGCCGCCGGGGCGGTGCGGCTAAGCGTAGAGGCTCTCGGAGGCCAGCTCTTGGGCGCGATGGCTCCACAGCTTGACCTCCATGAAGATGTCGTCGCCGTATCCCTTCAGGGCGTCGAGGGCGATCAGGGTGAAGCGCTCGTTGGAGACCGCCTCCTGGTCGACGGTCTCCGTCTCCAGCTCGGCGGTGGCGGCGACGGCGCCGCGCACGAGGGGCCGGCCCCAGACGAGCGTGACGTCTCCGGCGCGCCCGTCCTCCCCACGCCAGCGGCCGATCACGTCGTCGTTGAGGTCGATCCGCCAGTCGGGGTTGTCCTCGGCGAGCACGTCGGTGAAATCGGCCATGGCGCGGAAATCGGCCGGCTCGCCGTCCACCGGCTGGACGTAGGAAACATGGCCGAAGAGCTCCAGCGCCCCGGCGGCCCCCGCGGCACGCGCGGTGCATGGAACCCAGACCCGGCCAGCCCAGGCGCGCTCTGGGAACCAGTCGACCTCGGCTGGGAGCTCCACTCCGTCGGGGAGGTCGTCGATCCCCTCGCATGCCCCTCGGAACTCGTCGCTCAGTCGCTCGGCGAAGCGCCCGTGCGGTATCCCCTCCTGCGTCGAGTCGGCGATGAAACGGGGGATGGGGCGCGGGTTCGGCGGCATCAGCGCACCCTACTGCGGTGAGCTGCATCGAGTTTGCCCCCCAGCAGGGGGCAAAGGCGTTGCAGCTCGGGGTGGCGCGCGACCTCAGGCGCCGAGGGCTTCGCGGAGGTCCGCCGCGGCACGCTCCGGCGGGTAGACGTTGATGTCGACGCCGGTGCCCAGCTCGAAGGCGGCTCTGACGGTGAGGCGGGGGGCGATGTCGATGTGCCAGTGGAAGTGCTCGGTGCCGTGAGGCGCGGTGCGGACCCAGAGATTGAGGTCGGGCGGGGCGCCGAAGCGCTCGGCCAGGGCGCCCAGCGCGGTGCGGACCATCGCGGCGCCTGCCACATCCTCCTCGAAGCGTGCGGCCTCACGGCGTGGCAGGACGCGCAGCTCGTAGGGCGAGCGCGAAGCCCAGGGGCAGACCAGCGCCGCCTCGTCGTCGATTGCGACGAGGCGCTCACGGCGGCGCACCTCCTCGACCAGGATGTCGCTGAGCAGGCTGCCGCCGCCGGTGCGTTCGCGGTAGGCGCCAAACCGTTCCCGCTCGCGCGCCACCGCCGCGGGAACGAAGGGAAGCGCGTACAGCTGTCCGTGCGTGTGGGGGAGCGAGGCGCCGGCACTCGGGCCCTCGTTGACGACCATCTGGACGTAGGAGGCATCGGAGTGAGCACGCATCCGCTCGCGCCATGTCGCGATCGCCCCGGCGAAGCGCTCCTCGCTCAGCTCCGCCATCGCGGTGACGTGCTCGGGGGCGTTGACGATCACCTCGTGTCCTCCGACCGCGGGGCGCAAGCCGAAGAGATCGGGATCGCCCGCCCGCCGCGACTCCAGCAGTGGATCGCCGGCGCTGGCGAACGCGCCGGCCTCGTCTTCGGGCGGCCCGTCGAGCTCGTCGCCCTCTGCCGCCAGCGCCGGGTAGAGGTTCGGCACCACGCGGCTTGTCCAGCCCGGGGTGTTGGGCGCACCGCCCGCCGGCCGTACCGCGTAGACCTCGGGCGGGGTGCGGTCCTCGCGGCCCTCGCAGAGCGGGCACTCCCCCGCGTCTCTCGGTTCGCTCGCCGCCGGCCGGAAGCCCTCCGGGCGCTCGGACCGGCCGGGCGCGAGGATCGTCCGCAGCCCGGTCAGCTGGTCGATGCGGATCTCGGGCGAGCTCAGGACTGTGAGGGGGGAAGGTCTTCGGCGGGGGGCTTGGGCGGCGATTTGGGCGGTTTGGGCGGTCTTGGATTCGGACCGCTGCCGCCCAAGAAGGGTTCGATCATGTCCAGCGGCAGTGGGAAGACGACGGTCGTGTTCTGGTTGCTGCCGATTTCCAGCAGCGTCTGCAGGTAGCGGAGCTGGAGCGAGGCCGGGTTGGTGCTGATGATGTCGGCGGCGTCGGTGAGCTTCTGCGCCGCCTGGTACTCGCCCTCGGAGTTGATGATCTTGGCGCGCCGCTCGCGCTCGGCCTCCGCCTGACGGGCGATCGCGCGCTGCATCTGCTCGGGGATTTCTACGTCCTTGATCTCGACCGCGGTCACCTTGACGCCCCACGGCTCGGTCGACTCGTCGATGATCTTCTGCAGCTCTTCGTTGAGCCGCTCGCGCTCGGAGAGGAGCTGGTCGAACTCCGCCTTGCCCAGCACCGAGCGCAGCGCCGTCTGCGAGATCTGCGAGGTGGCGAGCAGGAAGTTTTCGACCTCGACCACCGCCCGGATGGCGTCGACCACGCGGAAGTAGGCGACCGCGTTGACGCCCGCGGGCACGTTGTCGCGGGTGATCACCTCCTGCGGCGGGATGTTGAGCGTCACCGTGCGCAGGTCGACCCGCACCATGCGGTCGACCAGCGGGATCAGCAGGATCAGGCCCGGCCCCTTCTGGTCGATCAGCCGCCCCAGCCGGAAGACGACCGCCCGTTCGTACTCGCGCAGGATCCGCACGGAGGACCCGAGGGCGATCACCGCGAAGATCGCCAGGACTACCAGCACCACGATCGCTGCTGCCATCAGCCTGCTCCTTCCTCAGCCTGGGCGTCGGATGGCGGCTCGGGCCGGACCACCAGGGTGAGCCCGTCGACCGCCTCGACCCTGACTCTATCCCCCGGGCGCAGCGGCGCCCCGTCGCCCGCCAGACGCGCCCGCCACAGCGCTCCCTCGATCCACACCTGCCCCTCCGGATCAAGCGAGGTGCGCGCCTCGGCGAGCGCCCCGGTCAGCTCCTCGTAGCCGGTGCGGACGGGCTCCTCGCGGTGGGCGGCGATCACCTTGCGGGTGATGAAGAGGAAGCTGGCGCCGGAGAGCACGCCGAAGGTGATCAGGGCGGGGCCGACCCAGTCGGGGGCGCCGCCTTCGGCGCCGAGGGCGAGGACGCCGCCGGCGATCAGGCCGGCCGCCCCGAGCACGGCGAGCACGCCACCGGTCGAGAGCAGCAGCTCGGCCAGCAGCAGCGCGATGCCGATCAGGGCGAGGACGACGAAGGTGTCCATGAGCCGATTATCCGCCCTTCAGCGCGTAGCGCTGGACATCGGCCAGCAGCGAAGCGGAATTCGCGTAGGGGCCCCGCTTCAGGTAGACCAGCTTGCCGTGGCGGTCGTAGAAGGCGGTGTCGGGCAGGCCGAGGCCGGCGCCGATGCCTTCCGCGACCTGCCGGTGGGGGTCGGCGTAGCTGGGATAGGGAACCGGCTCCTCGCCCAGGAAGGTGCGGGCCGCGTCATTGGAGTCCTGGCTGTTGACGCCGAGGAAGGCGACCCGCGTGCCGTAGCGGGCGGCGAGCCGCTGGAAGACGGGGAACTCGAAGCGGCAGGGGCCGCACCAGGAGGCCCAGACGTTGACAACCACCGGGTAGCCTCTGAGCGCCGCGAGCCGTTTCCCATATGCGCCTGTGCCACCGGGCAGCAGCCGGTCCGACTGGGCGTGGAGGGCGGCAAGAGGACGCGGCGACCCCGCCAGCGCCTTCGCGTAATCGGGATGCTTTCCGCCGTAGTCGCCGCCCACCGAGGAGCCGCAGCCGGCCACCGCAAGCGCCAGCCCCGCTGCCAGGGCCGAGGCAATCGCGAGGCGTCGCCGCAGCAGCGTCATCTCGATGATTACAATACGTCCGTTCGGTTCGCTCGTATGCGGGCCGTTTGAGATCGCCGGGAGAGGAGAAAGCGAATTCCCGGCATCCTCGTCCAAGTTTTCCCTGCCGCACGTTTCGCGTCGCTGCGGGGAACGAGACCCATAAGCCTTCATGGCCAAGACCAGCGAAGTTGCCACGCCGGTGGCAGTTCCCTCTAGCGCCGATATCGAGCGCGCGGCCACGTTTGCGCGCGAGCCGCTCCTGCTCGACGGCGAGAAGCCCAAGGCGCTGGCGCCGGGGACGGCTCGCAGGCGAGCTCTCGACGCGGCGCTGAAGGAGCTCGACGGTGGGGCCGAGCATCCGTCGATCCAGTGGCGGCGCGACTTCTCGCTGCTCCTCGGGCTGGAGCGGCTGCTTGCCGACGAGCCGCCGAAGCTGCGCGACGGAGCCGAGCTCAACCCGCACCAGGTCGACGCTCTCTCGGGCACGCTTACCGAGCTGATCTCGGAGCAGCAGACCGCCGCCGAAAACGGCATCGAACCTCCCTCCGTCGACGGCCGGGGCTCGGTGGACGAGGAGGCGGTGGCGGTGGCGCCGGACGAGGGCGAGGGCGAGGACGCCGACGAGGACGCCGAGCTGGCGCCCGACGAGGAGCCCCAGGACTGGGAGGAGGAGCCGGGCGAGGACGACAAGGAGGCGCCCCCCGAGGCGCTCGAGGATCCCGGCGCTTCCCGCCGCTTCTGGTTCGAGCATGCGACCGGCGCGGGCAAGACCGTGGCGGCGGTCGGCTTCGTCGACGCATCCCGCACCGGCGGCACCCTGATCCTCACCCACCGTCGCAACCTGGTCGACCAGTTCATCGGAGAGATCTCGGACCGTGGCTACAAGGAGAGGTTGCGCCCGCCGCTGCTCGATGGGCGCGACGATCCCGACGGGCCGGTCACGGTCGAGACCTACCAGTGGTTCGTCCGCAACTACAAGCGCATCTCCGACGCCTATTCGATCGTAATCTGCGACGAGGCCCACACGGCGCTGGGCGAGAAAACCAGCGCCTGCATCCGGGCCTGGAGCGGCCCCGTATTCATCGGGATGACCGCAACCGGGGCGCTGATAGCGCGCCACGTCGCCGACCTCTTCCCGACCCAGACCTCGCGCTTCGACCTCGCTCAAGCCGCGCGGCGCGGCGTGATCTCACCCCTTCGCTGCATGCGCATCCCGCCTGGGCCGGGGGTGCGGACGATCGCCAAGGTGCCGCTCCGCAAAGGCGAGGTCGACCAGGACTTCGACCAGGAGGAGCTGGCCGCACTCCTCGACCAGGAGCCGTTCAACGTGGCGATTGCCGACCTCTACAAGACCCGCTTCAGCAAAGTTCCAGGGGTCATCTACACGGCTGGTGTCCAGCACGCAAAGAACGTCGCCAAAGCGCTGCAGAACGCGGGAATCGTCGCTCGCGCGGTCTCCGGCGAGACGCCGAAGCGGCAACTGGCCGAGATCCTCGCCGCCTTCGAGCGCGGCGAGGTCGACGTGCTCTGCAACGCGATGCTGCTGGCCGAGGGCTGGAACTCGCCACGGGCGACGATCTGCATGCACCTGGCGCCGACCGCCTCGCGACGGGTGTACCAGCAACGGGTCGGACGGGTCACGCGCCGCGCACCGGGCAAGGAGGCGGGCCTCGTGATCGATTTCGTCCATCCGGCGACCACTCACGACGAGACGATCGTCACCCTGCACAGCCTGCTCGACCGCGACGTCTACCGCGGCGGGGCAATCGTGGTCGGCCCGGTTCGGCGCGGCCGCGGCCGCCGGGTGCGGGTCGAGCGCCGGGTTGTGCCGGTCTCCGACAACGAGGAACGCCGCATGCAGGTGCTCGAACGGGAGATGTGGCGGATCGCAGTCGAGAACCTCGACTACCCGGAGCAGCATGCCTGGGCGGCGCTCGCCGGCGCGCGGGTCAACCCACAGAACTGGCGGCGAGCGCGGGCGATGCTCCAGAACGACCAAACCAAGGAGCTGCGCCGCCGTTTCCTGCTGACCTGCGTGCAGCGCAACCGCAACTCGCAGCTGCGGCTGAAAGCGCTGGCGGAGGTCACCGAGCTGCACGACCCCGACGCCTTCGACGACGCGATCGAAATCGTCGGGAGCTGGAGCCGCGACGACAAGCGGGCCGGGACGAAAACGCTGCTGCAGGCGCTGGTCGACAAACGGATTGGCCGCCGGGACCAGGCGCAGGCGTGGGTCTGGCGGCTCGCCTCCTACACCCGTGAGCTGCACGAAGAGTACGCGGTGCAGCGCTGGCCGGAGACAAAGCGGCTGCTGGGCCTGCTCGTCAACTCCTCGGGGCGGGCGCACGGGCGCAACGCGCGGCGGCTGGTCCACGCGGCGCGCAAACAGGACCGGCGGCTGGCGGTGGCACTGCTGGCCGCGGTGGTGTCCCACACCCCCGAAGGCGAAGAGGTGCTGCGGGGGGCGCGGATGCGGATGGCCCGCAAGCCCTCGGCGACCGCCCGGGAGCTGCTGCGGAACTTCCCGAAAGGCGGCAAGCGACGGCGCAAGCGCAAACGGTCCAAGCAGGACGAGGATGGCAAGGACGGGGCCGCGGCGGCCGCAGCCGCGCATGCCGAGGAGAACGGCGCTGCGGGGGAAGAGGACGGCGCTGTCGCCGAGGCGATCGAGGAGCGTGAGCAGGACGCCCAGCAGGACGCGGCGGAAGCCGCCGAGAATGGGTCAGGTGCGGAGGTGGACCTCTCCGGCGCCGAGGACGAACTGCTCGCCGCCGGCGCCGAGGACGAGTAGGTTCCCAGCGTCGCTGATCCCATCGGCGACTCCCGATCCTCCCTCCCACGAGACCTGGCGCCCGCGCAGCGCGTCGCGCGCCCGCCAGGCGACGAGAATGTCCTCGCGTTCCGCGGCGACCCAACGGTCGAGACGGCGGTTCAGTGCCGCGGCTGCCTGGCGAGGCGACTCCCGACTCCCCTCGAGCGCGCCAAGGATGGAAATCGCCGTGTCACGGAGGTCGGGCGGGAGCTCCTCGGGAGCGATGGAGAGGTTGAGGCCGGCGCCGATCACGGCCCACCCCTCCTGTGGCTTCGCCTCGATCAGCACCCCGGCGAGCTTGCGTTCCCCCACCCAGACGTCGTTCGGCCACTTGATCCGGCATTTGAGGCCCGGCTCGAGCTCCTCGGCGGCCTCGCAGACGGCGAGGGGGACGGCGAGCGGCAGCAGCAGGTGGCGCTCGTCGAGGGGGCGCAGGATCGCCGAGTAGAGGAGCGCCTTGCCGGCGGGCGCCGTCCAGCTGCGTCCCTGGCGCCCGCGGCCCGCGCTCTGCTCGCCGGCGGTGACGACGGTCCCGTGCGGCGCCCCCGCCACGGCCAGCTCCTTTGCGCGCGTGTTCGTCGAGTCCGTGACGCGATAGTGCCTGTGAGGTGTGCCGAAGCTCATCCCGCCGCGTCGTTCAGCAGCGCCTCGAGAAGGCCGTCGACGTCGTGCCGCTCGGCCTCGACGTGGACCTCGAGACCGGCGGCCCGCGCCGCCGCGCTGGTGACCGGGCCGATCGAGACCACGCGCGCCCGGGCGGGAAAGCGCTCGCCGAGCGCGTCGGTCAGGTTGCGAACCGTCGACGATGAGGTGAAGGTGACGTAATCGGCGCCCTGCGCGGCCTCGACGGCCTCCGGCTCGGGCTCCTCCTGCACGGTCTCGTAGAGGGCGACGACATCGACCTCGGCGCCGCGCTCGCGCAGTGCCTCGGGCAGCACGTCGCGTGCCTCTGCGGCGCGGGCGATCAGCACCGGGCGGCCCGCGACATCGACCTTGGCCAGGGCCTCGACCAGGGCCTCGGCGACGAAGCGCTCCGGGACGACGTCCGGGGCAATGCCCCGTGCCGTCAGAGCCCGGGCGGTCCCCGGCCCGATTGCGGCGACGGTGGCGCCGGCCAGGGCGCGCGCGTCCAGACCCGCCTTGCCCAGCGCGTCGAAGAGCAGCCCCGCTCCGTTGGGACTCGTCAGGCAGACCAGCGCGTAGGTGTGGATCGAGTCGACCGCACGGCGGACCTCGTCGCTGTCGATCCGCGCTTCGATCCGGATCGCCGGCAGCTCGACGACGTCGGCGCCGAGGGTGCGAAGCGTGGCGGCGAGCCCGCTGGCCTGGGCGCGGGCGCGGGTGACGACGACCCGCTGCCCATGCAGAGGGCGGCGCTCCAGCCAGGCAAGCGACTCGCGGCGCTTGACCACGGCGCCGACGACGATCGCCGCCGGTGCGCCGACTCCCTCCCGCTCGACCGCCTCCGCCAGAGTGCCCAGGGTGGCGACCACCGTGCGCTGGTCGGCCCAGGTGCCCCGCTCGACCGCCGCAGCTGGCTCGTCGGGGTCGCGTCCCGCGTCGATCAACGCCGCGGCGTTGTCCGCCAGTTGCCTGACCCCCATGTAGAAGACGAGGGTTCCCGGGAAGCGAGCCAGCGCCTCCCAGTCCAGGACGGTCTCGTCCTTCTCGGGGTCCTCATGCCCGGTGACGAAGGCCACTGCGGAGGCGTCCTCGCGGTGGGTGACCGGGATCCCTGCGTAGGCGGTTGCCGCCACCCCGGCGGTGATGCCGGGCACGACCTCGAACTCGATCCCGGCGGCACGCAGCGCTTCGCCCTCCTCGCCGCCGCGGCCGAAGACGAACGGGTCGCCTCCCTTGAGGCGGACGACGCTTCGCCCGGCCTGCGCCGCTTCGACCAGCCGATCGTTGATCCCCTCCTGCGGAACCGAGGACCGCTGCCGGTGGCCCGATCTCGGCCGATACGCGGACGCTTTCGGCCCGTCGGCCGGCTGCTTGCCGACGTAGACCAGGTCGGCGTCGTCGCGAGCGCCGTCCAGGGCGCCGGGTGGGATCAGGCGGTCGAAGAAGATTGCGTCCGCGGAGGCGATCAGCTTGAGCGAGCGAACCGTCATCAGCCCGGGATCGCCGGGCCCGGCGCCGACCAGGTAGACGACTCCCGGGCGTGCGCTCACGTCTCGCCTCCGGGAAGCGCAACCGACTTTGACCACGCTATGGCAAGGTCAAAGTCGGACACGTTCGCTCCAGCCCTCTGCACGGCTGAGTATGTCGCGGGCGCCCGCGGTCAGGAGACGCTCGGCGAGGAGGGCCCCGGCCGCTGCCGGCTGCTCGGCCTCGGCCTCGACTCGGTCGCGGATCCACTCGCTGCCGTCGGGCAGGCCAACGAAGGCGTCGACGGCGATCCGGTCGCCGTCGATCCGGGCGTGGATGCCGATCGGGGAGGCGCAGGTCGCCTCGAGCACGGCGACCGCGGCCCGCTCCGCAGTCAGCTCTCGCAGGCTGGTCTCGTCGCCGATCCCGGCGGCAGCGGCGGCGCTCGCCTCGTCCCCCCCTCGGCCCTGCAGGACCAGTGCGCCCTGGCCCGGCGCCGGGGTCATCCGATCGGTGGGAATCGGGAAGGAGATCTCCCCCGCGCGATCCAGCCGCCGCAGCCCGGCGACGGCGAGCACGATCGCGTCCAGGGCGCCCTCGGCGAGCCGCCGCAGCCGCGTGTCGACGTTGCCGTGCAGCTCCTCGACGCGCAGGTCCGGCCGGGCGGCGAGGAGCTGGGCGCGGCGGCGCAGGCTGGCGGTGCCGACACGGGCCCCCTCGGGGACCTCGTCGAGCGAGGCGCCGACCCCGATCCAGGCGTCGGCTGGGTCCTCCCTCGCCGGGACGGCGGCGATCACCAGGCCGTCGGGCATATCGGCGGGGAGGTCCTTGGCCGAGTGGACGCCGATCTCGGCCTCGCCACGCAGCAGCGCCCGCTCCACCCCGCGCACGAAGCGCGCCTTGTCGCCGGGCTCGCCGTCGGAGGACACCTCGACCAGCTCCGCCCCTCCCAGTCGTTCGGCAACCTGGCGTGACTGGGCGAGGGCGAGCGCGCTGCCGCGGGTGGCAATTCGAAGGGTTGCCACGCGTCGCCTCAGGCGGACTCTCGGCCCTTGCGGCGCAGCTCGGTGACTTCGGCCTTCCCCCCGGCCTCCGGCTCCGTCTCCGCGTCGAGGCCGAACAGCTCACGCAGGGCACTCACGTAGAGATAGGCGTCGTCGCTGCCGGCTGCACGCTTCATCCGCAGGGTCGGGTCATGCAGGAGACGAGAGGCGATCGTCCTGGCCATCGCCTCGAGGCGCTCGCGGTCGGCCTCGCTGAGCGTCTCCCAGCGGCCATCGTTCTCGGCGAGGACACGGCGCACCACCTCGTCGGCGCGCCCGCGCAGCGAGGCGATCGTCGGCACCACCTCGAGGGAGGCGAGCCAGCGTTCGAAGCGATCCAGCTCAGCGGCCAGGATCGGTTCCGCCAGCCGCGCCTCCGCCTCGCGTCCGCTGGCATTGCGCTCGACGATCTGCTGCACGTCATCGATGTCGTGGAGGCTGACACCGGGGATCTCACGGCAGGCCGGATCGATGTCGCGTGGCACCGCGATGTCGACGAGAACCAGGGGCCGGCCGTTGCGGCTCTTGACCACGTGGCGGAGCTCGTCGCTCCCGACTATGTGGTGCGGCGAGTTGGTGGCGGAGACGACGATGTCGGCGGGCCCGAGCTGCTCGGGCAGCTCGTCGAAGCGGACCGCGGTGCCGCCGTAGCGTTGGGCGAGGCCGATCGCCCGGTCGTAGTGGCGATTGGCGACGAACACGGTGGCGACGCCGCGGGCGACCAGCGCCCGGGCGACCAGCTCGGCGGTCTCGCCGGCGCCGATCACCAGCACCCGCCGCTCGGCGAGGTCGCCGAGGGTGCGCCTCGCCAGCTCGACCGCCACCGAGGGAATCGAGAGCCCCTTCTCGCCGATCGCGGTTTCCTGGCGGACGCGCCCGCCGGCGGCGAGGGCGCCGCGGAACAGGCGATTCAGGATCGGACCGGTGCCGCCCTCGACCAGCGCCAGCTCGTAGGCGCGCTTCACCTGGCCCTGGATCTCCGCCTCGCCGACGATCATCGAGTCGAGACCGGCGGTGACCCGGAAAAGTTGGCGCGCGGCCGCGCCGGAGCGCAGTGAGTAGAGGTGGCTGAGCAGTTCCGTAGGGCGGATCTCCGCCTGGCGGGTCAGCACGCCCAGGGCCGTCGACTCGGCGGCGACAGGGTCGGACACGACCAGGTACAGCTCGGTGCGGTTGCAGGTCGAGATCGCCGCCGCCTCGTGAATCCCGTCGGCGGCGGTCAGCTCATGCAGGGCTCCGACCGCGCGACCCTCGGTCAGCGAGAGCCGCTCGCGCAGCTCCAGCGGCGCGGTCTTATGGGAGACGCCGAGCGCCAGCAGCTCAGACATCGGCGGTCACCCGCTCCCGCCCGGCGTCGCGCTGCTCGGCGAAGGTCGCGAGCTCGCGCAGCTCCCGCTCGATGCGCTGGAGCTTCGCGGCCATGATCGCCACGTAGACGATGATCAGCACGAGGAAGACGATATAGGCGCCGGCGACGTAGCGGCCCGCCTCGTCGAGCGGAAGCGCGGGCGCGCTCGCGAGCAGGGCGCTGGGCATCAGTGGGACCACTAGCTCACCTCCGGCGCCACGCGGGACGTGCCCCGCGGCGGGGCGTCGAGGGCGCGGCGCAGCCGCTTCAGCTGCCCCGAGGCGCTCTTCGCGGTCAGCTCGAACTTCACCAGGGTCACCCAGAGCAGTCCCATCGCCAGCAGGCAGGCGAGGAACGTCAGCAGCATCGAGCCGGGCAGGCCGCCGTTCGCGGTGGCGAAGACGCGCGGGTGGACGAGGCTCTGGGAGAGGCGCACGGCGATGAAGTTGAGCGGCACGAAGGCGCCGGCTGCGACCGCGAAGACCGAGGCGTAGCGGGCCTGGCGCTCGGGGTCCTCGATTGCGTAGCGGAAGGGATAGTAGGTCGCGTAGAGGAGGAAGACGATCAGAAAGCTGACCAGGGTCGGCTCGTTCCAGACCCACCAGTGGCCCCACGAGGCCTTCGCCCAGATCGAGCCGGTGACGAGCACTCCGACACCGAAGATCACCGAGAGGTGGATGCAGACGTAGGAGTAGGCGTCCCAGCGGCGGTCGCCGCTGCGCAGGTGCGCGATCGCGAAGGCGCCGCCGGCGATGAACCCGAGCAGAGCCGTGATCGCGAGCGGCACGTGCAGGTAGAAGATCTTCTGGATGAACCCCTGGTCGGCGTCGAGCGGCGCGTAGAAGAAGACAAGCGAGAGCGCCACGGCGAGCGCCGCGATGGTCGCGATCGAGAGGGTTCTCAGTCCTTTGCCGTACATGCCTCTCCGCGGTTGACGTGGGACCCGCTCAGTCCTCCAGCAGGAAGTCGAACACCGCGTATCCGACGAGGAGGAAGATCAAATCGTATAGGCCGAGGACCGCCAGCCAGGTGACGAAGCGGTGGTAACCGGGACCGCCCACGGCCAGCAGCGGCTCGCTGGCGCCGGTCGCGGCGATCATCAGCGGCACGACCAGCGGCAGCAGGACGAGCGGGGCGAGCAGGTCGCGAGCGCGAGAGTTGACCGCCATCGAGGAGATCAGCGTGCCCGTGGCGGCGAGGCCGAGATCGGCAAGGAGCAGCACGGCGGTGAGCGGCGCCAGGGCGGCGGCGGAGTCGAGGAAGAAGACGGCGAACAGCGGTACGACGACCAGCTCGAGCACGAGCAGGTAGAGGAGCAGCGCCGCCGCCTTGGCGGCGAACAGCACGGTGCGGTCGATCGGGGCGAGCCGGATCGCGTCGAAGCCCCCCTCCTGCCGCTCGGCGACGAAGAGGCGGTTGATGGCGAGCAGCGCGGCAAACAGCAGGGTGGCCCACAGCACACCCGCCGCGAGGCTCCCCGAAAGGCTGGTGCGGTCGAGCCCGAAGCGGAAGATGACGAAGGTGGTCACCGCGAAGAGCACCATCGCGGGCAGCGACTGGAGCGTGCGCAGCTCCGCGCGCAGGTCCTTGCCGAGGATGGCGCCAAAGGCGGTGCGGGACGGCGTCACGTCGCCGCCCCCGCGGCTGCCGCGCGGGCCTCGGCTGGATCGAGGGCGCCGGCCGCGCAGTCGCGAGCGACCCTGCCATCGGGGGCCAGCACGATCGCCCGATCGGCGTCCGGGAGGGCACGCTCGGCGTCATGGGTGACGAGGACGCGGGAGCGATCCGCATCGGCGGAGATCACCTCCCTGGCCAGCTCGCGGCCCTCCGCGTCGAGGCTGGAGTCCGGCTCGTCGAGCAGCAGCAGCCCGGGTTCGTGCAGGACCGCACGACAGATCGCGAGCCTCTGCCGCATCCCCGCCGAGAGCTCGACTATCCGGTCGTCCCCGCGCCGCTCCATCCCCACCGCGGCGAGCAGCGTGGCGATTCGCCGCTCGGCCTGCTCGGCGGGGAGGCCGTGCAGCCGGGCGTGGAAGCGCAGGTTCTCGCGCCCGCTGAGATCCCGGTACAGCAGTGGCTCATGAGCAAGGAAGCCGATCCGGCCGCGCACCTTCCAGGCTTCGCCGGGGAGCGACGCGCCCAGGACCCGGACCTCGCCCGCGCTCGGTCGCAGCAGCGTGGCGAGGATGCGCAGCAGCGTCGTCTTCCCCGCCCCGTTGGGGCCGAGCACGACCAGCGACTCGCCCTGCGCCAGAGAGAGGTCGATCCCGTCCAGGGCGGTTCGTTCGCCGAAATCGCGGCGCAGCGCGGCGACCGCCAGCGCCGGCTCGCCTGTCTCCTGGACTGAGTTCACATCGGGGATTGTGAACCGTCTAGGCTGCCCACAGTCTGGTACCGAAAAGGGAGGATCGAGTGAGCAGAGGGAATCGAGCAAAGGCTGGCCTCGCGACTTTGGCCGCCGCGTCTGTCGTGGCGGCGGCGGCGGCTGTGCCCGCCGGCGCGACCAGGACGGTCAACATTCCGACGAGTGCGGCGATCAGCGCCTACGGCTACTTCGGCCAGGTCAAGTCCTCGAATCCGGGATGCGTCGGCGACCGCAAGGTGGTGCTGAAGCAGAAGGGCCACGGTGTGCTCGGCCGGGATACGTCCGACGCACAGGGCCACTGGAAAGTCAATCCGGAAGACCTGCGCTTCAAGGGGGGACCGCCGTTCAAGATCTTTGCCGTGGTCAAGCCCGTCAGCGAGGGAACCGCCGGCACGATCTACAACTGCCTGGGGGCGACCTCGAAGACGATCGAAATCAAAGGCGGCTGAGCCGCCTCCCATAGGCTGGTCGATCGCCTCGGCGCGCGGCGTCGGGGCGATCAGCGGCGCTTGCGAATGGTGCGACCGCCGACCTTGAGCAGCGGGCCGGCACCCTCGCGCAGCGCCTTGGTCCGCGTCGCGCCCTTGCCGTAGAGGAGCTTCGCCGAGGCGCGGACCGCTTCGCCGAGAGTGCGGTCGTAGGGGTGCCACCAGAAGTCGCGCGCCAGCCCCGGCTCCCAGGCGTTCAGCTTGATGTTGACGCACTCGTAGAAGCCGAATTTGGAATGCGAGCGGCCGACCCCGGAGTCCTTGACGCCGCCCCAGGAGCACTGGCAGGCACCGTGGCTGAACGAGTGGTCGTTGACCCAGACCATTCCCGATTCGATCCGCCGGGCGATCCGGGCACCCTTCTGGCGGTCCTTCGTCCAGACCGAGGCGCCGAGGCCGAACTCGGAGTCGTTGGCGAGGTCGATCGCCTCCTGCTCGCTCTCGACGACGACGATCGGCAGCACCGGGCCGAAGATCTCCTCCTTCATGATCCGCATCTCGTGCGTGACCCCGGTCAGCACGGTCGGAGCGATGAACTTGCCGGAGAGACCGGCGACCTCGGTGGGGCCGCCGCAGAGCTTGGTCGCGCCGGATGCGATCGCGTCGTCGATTAGGTCGCGGGCGATCTCGTACTGGCCGTCGGAGGTCATCGGGCCGATCTCCGTCTCCCACTCGAGTGGGTTGCCGAGGCGCAGCTTCTGCGTCTCGCGGACGACACCCTCGATGAAACGGTCGGCAACCTCGCGCATCACGTACACGCGCTCGATCCCGGAGCAGGTCTGCCCGGCATTGGCGAAACCGCCCCAGACGGCGCCGGAGATCGCGTTGCCGAGATCGGCGTCGGCACAGACGATCATCGGGTCCTTGCCACCCAGCTCGAGCACCGAGCCCTTCAGTCGCTGTGCGCACACCTCGCCGACCTTGCGGCCGACCTCGACCGAGCCGGTGAAGAAGACCTTGCCGACGCTGGATTTGGCGAGTGCGTCGCCGACCGCGCCGCCGCCGTGGACGACGCGGATCAGTCCCTCGGGCAGCCCGCCCTTCTCGAAGACGCGGCGAATCGCTTCGCCCAGCAGGGGGGTCAGGCTGGCGGGCTTGAGGACGACGCCGTTGCCGGCCATCAGCGCGATCGCCACCTCGCCGAAGGGGATCGACCAGGGGTAGTTCCAGGGGGCGATGATCCCAACGACGCCGATCGGCTCGTAGGAGAAGTGGCTTTTCTTGCTGAGCAGGAACCCCTGCGTCATGCGGATCTTCTCGTCGGCGAGGATCTTTGGGCCCGCCTTCGCGCACCAGTGCAGGGCATCGATGGTGGGCAGCAGCTCCATCGTGTAGGCCTCGGCGCGCGGCTTGCCCTGCTCGCTGACGAGCAGCTCGGCGATCTCGTCGACGTCGTCGAGCAGCGCCTCCGCGGCGCGGCGCAGGTAGTGGCCGCGATCATCGAGGGACAGCTCGCCCCAGGCGGGCTGGATGCGGGCGACCTCGTCGACGACGCTCTGGACCTGATCGGGCGTGATCGTCGCGACCGAGCCGACGAGCTCGCCGGTGGCGGGGTTGAAGGACTCGAGGGTGGACTGGGCGGGCGGGCTCTGCGTGGCGGTCTCCATGCCGCGATTGTATGCGCTGCGAGGCCACGCCGGGGGTTGTCTCGCCGGATGCCTAACACCCACCTTCGGTGGGTGTAATCGAGAGCCCCTTCGGGCAAACACAACTCCGCGGTGCCGGGTGGAGGCACCGGCGAGACAACCCCCGGCGTGGCCTCATCCACACGTATCGCGGAGCTTGATGGACATGCTGGCGAGACAGCCTCCGACGCCCTCATACTCAGCTGTAGTGGAAGACCGCCTGTTCGAAAGCGACGAGGGCCCCGCCCTGTCGACGTCCCAGCTTCTGACGCGCCGTTGGCCGTGCGGATGCGGCCGCGGATGCTGGAGGAGATGGTCGGGCAGGAGCATGTGCTGGGGGAGGGGTCGGCGCTGCGGCGGGCGATCGAGAGCGGCCACCCTCACAGCGCGATCCTCTACGGGCCGCCGGGGTCGGGGAAGACGACGCTGGCGCGGATCGCCGCGACGCATGCCGACGGGGCGTTCGAGGAGGAGTCGGCCGTGAACGCGGGCCGGGCGGAGATCCGGGCGGTCATCGAGCGTGCGCGGGAGCGCCGGCAGCTGAGCGGGCGGCCCACGATCCTCTTCCTCGACGAGATCCACCGCTTCAACAAGGCGCAGCAGGACGCGCTGCTGCCGGCGGTCGAGGAGGGGCTGCTGACCTTGATCGGGGCAACGACCGAGAACCCCTACTTCGAGGTCAACTCGGCCCTGCTCTCGCGCTGCCAGATCTATGAGCTTCGCCCGCTGGAGCCCGGCCAGGTGGAGGGACTGCTGCGCCGGGCGCTCTCGGATCCCGAGCACGGCCTGGCCGACCCGCCTCCGGTTGAGGGGCAGGCGCTGGAGATGCTGGCGCACCGCTCGGGCGGCGACGCCCGCGTTGCGCTCTCTGCCCTCGAGCGCGCCGTCGAGAGGTCGAGCGGCGAGCCGGTTGACGTCACTGCGGTTGAGGATGCGCTGCAGCGCAAGGCACTCGAATACGACCGGGACGGCGACCGCCACTACGACTTCATCTCGGCCTGGATCAAGGCGACGCGCGGCTCCGACGTCGACGCGTCGCTCTACTACCTGGCGGTGATGCTGGAGGGCGGCGAGGACCCGCGCTTCATCGCGCGCCGCATGGTCATCCTCGCCTCCGAGGACATCGGCAACGCCGACCCGCAGGCCCTGCTGGTCGCCGACGCGGCCGCCCGCGCCGTGGACCGGGTCGGGTTGCCGGAGTGTGCGCTCAACCTGGCCCAGGCCGCCGTCTACCTGGCGCTGGCGCCGAAGTCGAATGCGTCCTACAAGGCACTCGCCGCCGCCCGCGCGGAGGTTCGCGAGAACGGTGCAAAGACACCGCCCGACTACCTCCGCGACGCCCACTATCCGGGCGCGGGAAAGCTCGGGAGGGGCGAGGGGTACCGCTATGCGCACGACGAGCCGGACGGGGTGAGCGACCAGCCGCTGATGCCTCGAGGGCTGGAAGACCTGCATTTCTACGCCCCGACCGACCGTGGCTTCGAGGTGGAGCTGCGAGACCGCATCGAACGCCTGCGTAAGAAGCCTCGCGGCGTTTAGAACCCGTCTCAAAACCCCCCGCACACGCCTGGCGGCGGCGGACACTTCGCGGTGCGGCGTCCTCGGAGGCCGGCAATGCTCCCGGCATTGGCCGGCCTCCTGCGTCCTTGCCCCGCTCGGTCCGGCGCTCGCCAGTCGCACACGCGGGGTTTCGAGACGGGCTCTTAGTCACAGCCGCAACTTCCTCTGACATCCCGTGTTTCAGGTTTGGCTTTCCAAGCTAGAGCCAGGGAGAGCCGACACACCGGCCGGAGGCCTGGACTGGGGGCCTCCGGCCGGGACCCTAAATGGGGAGAAACAGGGGGGAGTCGACGACCGCGCGCACCGCGGTCGTCGTACGTGGTGACGACACCCGGCCTCCTCTAAGGTCCGTGCGATGAGTTCCGAGAAGCTGAGACTTGGCGGGATGGCGCTGCGCAATGGCCTGCTCATCCACGGGCCGACCCACTGGGCCGCGGCGGTGCGCGACCGGCACGGGGACATCCAGGTGGTTTCGGGTCCCAAACCCGAGTTGGCGCCTCGCCTCGCCGCCCGCCTGCCGGGCTTGCGCGGGCCACTGAAACTGGCCGAGGCGCTGGTCGTGCTGCCGCTGGTGCGCCGCCGCCTGCCGGCCGCGCGTTTGCCCTTCGAGGACCGGCGCGTGGTCACCGCGATTGGCGCGACGCTGGTGGCGACCACCGCGTTGCGCAGGAAGCTGGCGATGTCGGCCATGCGCGAGGGCCTCGTACAGGCGATCGGAGTCGTGCCGGCGATGGTGGCGCTGATGAACCGGGACCTCGCCGCATACCACGGTGTCGAGCACAAGGCGATCGCCGCTTACGAGCAGGGAATCGACGACCCGGCGACGGTTCCCAAGGAGCACGACCGCTGCGGCTCCAACCTGATCGCGCCGATGATGCTGCTTTCGGTTGGGGGCACGGTGCTGCTGGAGCGTCTGGTGGAGCGCCCGGGACCGCTTGCCCGCGCCGGGGTCGGACTCGGGGGCGCTTCGCTCGCCGTGGAGCTGTTCGCCTGGAGCGACCGTCACCACGGCACGCCCCTGGCCGAGGCGTTCCACACCCCCGGCCGCGAGATCCAGCGTCACCTGGCCACCAGGGAGCCGACGCCCGAGCAACTCCAGGTTGGGGTTGCCGCGCTTGCCGAGATCCTTCGCGCCGAGCACGCATACACTGCGCCACCCGCGGCGACGAAGGGAAACACAGGCGGAATTTGATGTTTGGCAGAATCGATCACATTGGCGTCGCCGTCGAGGACATCGATGCCGCGATCGCCCTCTACGAGAAGAGCTTCGAGATGAATCTGACCTACCGCGAGACGGTCGAGTCGCAGGGGGTCGAGGCGGTCCTCCTCGATGTCGGCGACGGGCACGTCGAGCTGCTCCGGCCGCTCGGGCCGGATACGCCAGTCGGCAGGTTCCTCTCCAGCAAGGGCCCTGGCCTGCACCATGTCGCCTACGCCGTCGACGACATCGACGCGACGCTGGAGAGGCTGGCGACGGCCGGGATCGAGCTGATCGACCGTGAGGCGAGGGCGGGCATCCGCGAAAGCCGCGTCGCCTTCCTGCACCCGCGCTCGACGGGCGGGGTGCTGACCGAGATCGTCGAACCGGCGAGAGGAGAGCACTGATGGCGGAGGCGCGGCGTGTGGAGATCGGCTTCGAGGGCGGTCAGGTCGTCTCGGTGCGGCTAACCGACGACGAGCTGCGGGACCTCCGCAAGCAGGTGGAGAAGGGCGGCTGGCACGACGTGAAGACCGAGGACGGAGTCCTCGCGGTCTACGTCGGCAAGGTGGCCTTCCTGCGCATCGACTCGGGCGAGCACCGCGTCGGCTTCTCGCTCAGCCCCCCGGACTGATGCGCGAGCCAGGCGAGCAGATCCTCCCCGGCTGAGGCGCCGGCCCAGCGGCGGCTGTGGCGCGGCGGGCAGAGCGCCCGCTGCGCCGTCGCCATCTCAGTGGCAGGACGTGACCCTGAGCGGCAACCTGTTGTTCTTGACCTGCTTGCCGTTTTGAGCCTTGATGTTCAGCACCGAGGTCTGCTTGCCCTTGCAGAGGTTCGTCGAGTTGACCAGGAGGCTCTTCTTCCCGCCGTCCATGTTCAGAATGAACTTCTTCACCGGGACATCCGGCAGCCGGTTGAACACGGTCTTGATCCCGCCCCGCTTGGAGCTGATCACGCCGTGCAGCTGGATGTTCACCTGACCGCGCAGGTCGGCGACCAGGTCCGGCAGCTTGTGGTTGGAGGACACCAGGTAGACCGGGCCCTTCAACTTATTGCTGAGCAGCGGCGTCTTCGCTTCGGCATGGCCATAGATGGCCGTCGTCGGGCAGCTGCCCGATGCCAGCTGCACCCTCGTGCACACGGTTTTGATGTGGCTCTGGTCGAGGAACACCGAATGCGGCAGGTTCAGCGCCGTGCGGCTGATGTTTGCGTCGCCTTTGCGAGCTTCCAGGATCGCCCGCAGGCGCGGGTTCTTCGCCCGCGTCGTTGGGCCGTACAACCGCGTGTGCAGCTTCGGTTTGAAGCCGAGGCTGTCGCACCCGGTTGCCGCATACGGGCTGCTGACCGGGTAGGAGCTGAACGCCGCCGGATTGGACGGGTCGCCGCCCCCCCCGTTGATCGTGCCGCTGGTCGCCTGGGCGGCACAGTTCGTCGGGTTGAGCATGAACTTGCTGCGGTCGACGTTGACGTCGATCGAGCGGATGTCCAGCTTGACTCCGCCGAACACATCCGGAATCGTGTCGGAGACCGCGTTGACCTGAGCGGTTTCGGGGTTCACCTTCAGGGCGACCCTGACGACGATGGTGCCGATGTCGTAGGGGCCGGCGACGCCCGGAGTGATCACCGCCATCGACAGCGGCGCCCCCTTGTACGGGCCGGCCAGGAACGCCTTGCCGGCGACCTTGATCGGGCCGCTTCCGCTTCCGGCGGCGGTCGTCGTGGTCCCAATCATGCTTTCCGCCGAGCAGCTGGAGCTCGCCTGTTGAGCCGTGCCGCTGGTGGCCGCCGCCGCCGCGATGGCGGCGTCGGAGCAGTAGGGGATACCGGCGAGCTTGCCGGTCAGGCCCTTGGGCAGGGTCACATTGACGGCCTTCAGCTCCTGCTGGCCGTCGGTACGACCGATGTGCACTCGGAACGGGCTGTAGGCGCCCGCATTGGCGCTGTCGGAAGCAGCCGTGTAGCTGGGCACGAACGGGCGAGCGGCCAGCGTTTGCGGGCAGCTTCCTCCGCTCGGGTCGCTGGTCAGGGTGAATGACCCGGTCGGCGTGTTTTCGTCTGGATTGCCGGACCAGGGAGTCATCTGCGTTGTGGTTGTGTGCGGACCGCAGGTGCCGGGCGTTGTCAGCGTCCCCTTTGGGCCGCCGTTGAGGCGCAGCTTGAAGGAGCTGAACGTCGCCTGGGGGTTTTCGTCGACGACGGCGGTGAGCTGTCCCGTTTTCAGGTTCGGGAACACCTTGCCGACCAGGCGCACGTTGACGCCGTAGCGGGTCGACATCACGTGGATGAAGATGCGGAACTGTTCGCCTGTGGTCGGGTCGTTGCTGAGCGGCTGGCCGACATAGACGGTGCCGCCGAGCGAGTCCGCCGGCAATGAGGGCGTCTGCACTTCGACGCTGCCGATCTTCGAGGCATCGGGACATTCGATCGGGAGGTTCGTGTGGTAATGGAACTGTTCATCGGTGCAGGCCACCAGGCCGTTGGCGGAGGCGGGGTTGAGCCCCATCCCTTCCGGCAACGTGACTTTCGCTGTCTTCAGGTAGGAGTTCGCGATCGGTTCCGTGGGATCGAACGGGATGCCCACGTTGACGGTGGTCGCCTCGGGCGAGTCGACGGCACCACCCTGAGGATTGACCGCGATGGTGGGTTTGAATGGCACCAGTTCGCAGTCAGTCACGCTGCTGGGAGGTGTGGGCGCTTCGGCTTTGGTCTGTTCCGCTTCGTAGGGAGGGCCCTGCGAGTCGAGGTGAAGCAGCGAAACCAGACCTCCGGCGCAGTCGCTGGGTGTCGTCAGATAGGTCCCGTTGCCGGCACGCCCATTGAAGACGAGCCGCGACTCGATGATAGGCGGGCTGGTCGGCGACGGCGGGTGGATATTGCTGATCGTGAAGGTCACGTGCTGGTCCACCGGGCTCAGCGAGCCAACGATGAAGGTCGGCCCCGCTTTGGTCATGAAGCCAACCATCGACGGCACCCCTTCAAAGGGAACCACGTTGTAGACCGGAAGCGCTATCCGGACCTGTGCACATTCGCCGGGCACAAGGGTCGGTTCACATTTTTTTGTGACTTCGTTCGGGGACTGAGCCGCAACGGTCAGGTAGTTGGTGCCCACCAGAGAGGCGGGCGGGCAGGTCAGCGTCGTCAGCTGTGCGATGGTGCATTTGGGAAGGGCCTCTGGGTTGACGCTCAGCCCTGCGGGAGTGTCGACGACGATGTCTTTGACAAAGGCCGTCGGAAAGCCCCCGGCTTCCGTGGTGGGCGGTCCCGGAAACGTGATCACCCTGAAGTCGGTGATGCCCAAGTTGGGGTGGCCGGCCGCCTGGGTAAAGAGTTTTGCCGACGTTGATTCAGTGCACTGACCGGCAGGCGCCGGCAGCGTCGATTCATATCCGACTTCTTGCCCTGCTTCGCCGAATTCGGTAGGTAGGTCAGCGTTTGTTTTGCAGGTATTCGATTCCCATTTTTTGATCGAGATCGCGGCGTGGGCAGGCGACGCAGCAATCGCAAGGACAAAAAACGCGGCAGCGAGCACAAGCAGCCCGGCAGGGCTTGCCTTCCTTCTCATCTAACTCTCCTCCAAGAGACGGTGTTCCATTTGGACTACCCCGCCTCCCGCACTTCCAAACGGTACACACTCGAGCCAACGGGATCATCGGTGGTTACTACGTAGTGGCCAACGAGAACCGGATGGGGCTACGGAGTGGCCAATGAGTACCAGAGGCGGTGCTCCATCTCGGCCACCCGGTGGGCGGCGTCGCCGATGGCGCGCCAGTGGCGAGGGTCGGGCTCTTCGGACTCGCTGGCCGTGTGGAAGGCGCCGGCGAGGTCGGACCAGCCGGCGGCGGCGTCGGCGGCAAGGGAGGCCTCGGGGCGGCCGGCCTCCTCGAGGAAGCGGGAGTACATGAGGCGGAAGGCGCCGCCGCCGGTGCCGCGACGCTCGATCACCTGGTAGCCGAAGCGGGCGCACCACTGCCAGTCCTCCGCGACCTCGGGCCATGAGCCGGCCTCCTCGGCGAGGCGATGGACGGCGTCGAGGCCGGAGAAGTTGCGGAACTCGGGCTCGACCATCGCCCGGGCGGCACGCTCGATCGCGGCCGGGATCGCGTCGCGCAGCTGCTCGGGCGTGACCGTGCCCGAGGCGGTGAACATGTGGCCCTGAAGCGGGTAGGCGGGATGGCCGCTGTGACGCGCCCGGTCGAGGCTCTCCAGGCGCGTCGTCTGAAGCTCCTCGAAGCCGGTGTCGGAGAGGTGGGCGAGCTCCTCGTCGTAGCCGGCGAGGACGACCGCGTGACCGGGGAAGTGGGCCGAGTTGCCGTAGTGGTCGAGGTAGTAGAGGTCGGTGAGGAGGAGGACCGGGTTGCCGGCGTCGACCTCGGCCCGAGCCGCCTCCCAGGCGTCCTCGCCCGCCTCGAACGTACGCAGCTCCAGAGCTGCCCCGGTCAGCTCGTCGAAGGTCTCCTCGAGGCGCGCGGTGCGGCCGTTGAACCAGCGGGTCGGCGAGGCGTCCTCGATGGTCACGTAGTAGAAGCAGGCGCCCGCCCCGAGCCCGAACGCCATCTCCTCGCTGATCTCGACGCCGTGGAAGGCGAGCAGGTTGCGCAGCGCGGTCGAGCCGCAGTGATGACCGGGGATATGCCGGTAACCGGCGACGAAGGGCATTGGGGGATTCTGCATGACCCCGGAGGACGGGGCGCCCAATATCCTCCGCCGCCGATGGAGACTCTTGACCTGAAGCTGTTGCGCCTGATGCGAACCCGTGGGCATACGCCTGGCTTGGAGGGAGCTGCCAAGGCGTTGGGGAAGGCTGGTAACAACGGGGCGGTTTGGGTCGTCCTCGGGGTCGTGCTCGCCCTGCTCGACTCGGGGAACCGCGGAGCCTGGCTGATCTGCGCGGCGTTGGGGCCGGTCGCGATCGTCCTCAACTACGGGATCAAGGTCCTGGTGAAGCGCCCGCGCCCGGTACTCGAGGGCCTGCCGCCGTTGGGCGGCGCTCCCAGCTCACTCAGCTTCCCCTCCGCCCATGCCCTCTCCTCGTTTGCGGTGGCTACCGCGATGTTCCGGGTCGACCCGGCGACCGCGACCGCGTTCGCCGTCGCCCTCGCTCTCGCCCTGGGGCGTCCCTACCTGGGGATGCACTATCCCTCCGACGTCCTCGCCGGCGCTGTGCTCGGGGTCGCCCTCGGATTGATCGTCCCCCTGTCGTTATGAGGCGCAGGGGAGGTGGCGTTCGATGAAGGTCGGGATCGTTGGCCTGCCCAACGCCGGTAAGTCGACGCTCTTCAACGCACTCACCAAGGGTGGCGCGCAGACCGGCGACTACCCGTTCACGACGATCGAGCCCAACGTTGCCATCGCGCAGGTGCCCGACGAGCGGCTGGAGCGGGTGGCGGAGACCGTCGGCAGCTCGGAGCTGGTGCCGGCGACGGTCTCCTTCCACGACATCGCCGGTCTGGTCAAGGGCGCCTCGGAAGGGGAGGGGCTCGGCAACCGGTTCCTTGCCTCGATTCGCGAGACCGACGCGATCTGCCATGTCGTCCGCTGCCACGCCGACCCCGGGGTCCCCCACCCTGACGGGCGGATCGACCCGCTGGCCGACATCGAGACGATCGAGACCGAGCTGCTGCTCGCGGACTTCGACCAGACCGAGCGGCGGTTGGAACGTGTCACCAAGCAGGCCAAGTCCGGCGACACCGAGGCGATGGCGGAGCGCGACTGGCTGCAGGCGGTGCACGAGGCGCTGGCTGCCGGGCGGCCGGCCCGCTCAGTCCCCGTCCCCGCCGCGGCCCCGGGCGCGGTGCGCAACCTCCAGGCGCTGACCTCGAAGCCGGTCCTCTACGTGGCCAACGTCGACGAGGGTGACGCCGCGGTGCCGGAGGCGGTCGTCTCCCACGCCGCCACCGTCGGCGCCGGGGTGGTCGCGGTCAGCGCCAGGATCGAGGGCGAGCTGGCCGAGCTAGATCCGGCCGAAGCCGAGGAGATGCGCGGGTCCTACGGGGTCGAGGGCTCGGGCCTGGCGCGCCTCGTCCGCGCCGCCTACGACCTGCTCGAGCTGATCACCTTCTTCACTGCGGGCGAGGGCAAGGAAGCGGTCGCTCGCCCGCTGGACCGCGGCGCCACCGCCTGGGAGGCGGCGGGGACGATCCACACGGAGATCCAGGACGCCTTTGTCAAGGCGGAGGCGATCGGCTGGGAGCAACTGGTCGAATGCGGCGGCTACGTGGCCGCCCGCGACCGGGGCCTGCTTCGCATCGAGGGGCGCGACTACGTCGTCCAGGACGGCGACGTGATCACGATCAAGGTCTGAGACGACGAGTGATGAGTTGATATGCCTATAGGGTCATCAACTCATCAATCGACCGGAGCCATGAACCAGGACGCGCGGTTCCCGGCCGTCGCCGCCAAGGCCGGCCACTACGAGAGCTTCTACATCAAGGCCTGCCGCCCGGGCGGGGGCCAGGGCGTGTGGATTCGGCATACGGTCCACAAGCGGCCCGGAGCCGAGCCGAACGCATCGATCTGGTTCGTTCTCTTCGACCGCGACGGCGGGGGGCCGCGCGCGACCAAGGTGACCGTGCCGGCGGCGGAGCTCTCGGCACCGGCCGGGTCGTGGATCCGGGTCGATCGGGCGGAGATCGGGCCCGGCAGGGCGACGGGAGCGGTCGACACGGACGCCGTCAAGGCCTCCTGGGACTTCACCTTCTCCGGCGACGCCAAGCCCTGCAGGTACCTGCCCGCCGACTGGCTCTACGAGGCGCGGGTGCCGCGCACCAAGTTCATTGCTCCCTATCCGAACGCGCGCTTCGACGGCCGCCTCGAGATCGGCGGCGAGACGCTCGACCTGGCGGGGTGGCCGGGCATGATCGGCCACAACTGGGGCAGCGAGCACGCCGAGCGCTGGGTCTGGCTGGAGGGGACGGGTTTCGAGGGCTCGCCCGACAGCTACTTCGACGCTGGCGCCGCCCGGATCAAGATCGGCCCGTGGACGACGCCGTGGGTCCCCACGGGGATGCTGGTGCTCGATGGCGAGGCCCACCGTCTCGGCGGCTTCGGCAAGGTCCGTTCCGCCGCGATCGAGGAGTCGCCGACCGCCTGCTCCTTCGTCCTTCCCGGCAGGGACATCGTCGTTCGCGGCCGCGTCTCGGCTCCCCCGAAGGACTTCGTCGGCTGGGTCTACGCGGACCCGAAGGGGCCTGAGCACAACACGGTGAACTGCTCGGTGGCAGATCTCGAGCTGACCGTCGAACGCCCAGCGCTTCCAGCGAAGCATCTCTCCCTGGCGGCGGGCGCGGCGTACGAGCTGGGAATGCGCGAGGCCGACCACGGCATCCCGATCCAGCCCTACCCGGACGGCTGAGACACGCTCTCAACCAGGCGAGGTGCCGCCGGGAGGCGCGGGCGGTGCTGCTCCTTCGGGTTTCCCGCCACCGGCGACCTGGCCGTTGACGACCCTGCGGAAGGTCATCCAGCTGTCGTATGCCCCCAGCGCGGAGGCGAGCTGGTCGCCGCGGATCCTCGTCACGCCGCCCGTCCCGTAGAGCCGCGCCCAGACGATGCGGGGCGAGACGCCGCGCTTGGTTACGACCACCTGCTTCAACTGGCCGCTGAGGTCGCTCCCCAGCTTGGCGCTGATCTGCGGCTCTGAGAAGCGCAGCGTCCAGGTATGCAGCGGGCAGTAGTAGTCGTAGGGGTCGGGGACGCCGACGAGGTACGGGATCGACGGTCCGAAGAAGACGTTCTGGACGCTCTCGGTGTACCCACCTGAGCAGGCGGAGAAGTAGGTCTGGGCAATGCTCCCGCCGTACATCACGACCTGCCCATCGGTGGAGCTCGCCGCCGCGTCGGTGCGCGCCGTCCCGCTTTCGAGCCCCCGGTAGACCTGGCTGCTCGTGTTGTCGTAGAGGTCGAAGCCGTTGCCGCCCACCTGGACGCTGAGCGCGTACGAACGGGCTGCCACCGCCTGGGCGCGCAGTGCCGCCATCGGCCAGGACGACGGCATCTCATTGGGAATCACCCCCTTGACGTACTGGTCGACCGAGAGGGCGTTGACAGCGTTGAGGGAGTGGGCGTCGCTGTCGGTCGGCACCACCTGCAGGGCGCCGCGATAGGTCCCGGCTCCGGCGATGTCGATGCGACCATTGCCAGCCGCCCGCAGCTTGCGGCCACAGTTGGCAAGCGTCCGCCCGGCGGAGTTGCGCAGCAGCACGGATCCCCCCGCTCGGTGGGCCTCGTAAGGGTGTCCCGGCGCCAGGCTCCTGCCGCAGGCGTCGCCTGCCCCGCTGAAGCCCACGTCGCCGCGGGATACGTCGATCAGGACGCGAACGACGCGCGGCCGGGGCAGCGTGCCGATTGTGGTCCCGGAGTAGTAGTGACCGAGAATGAAGCGGTAGTCCGCGCCGTGCTTGGCGTAGCCGTAGGCGCCGTACTGGCTCATTCCGACGCCGTGGCCGAAGCCGTGGCCGACCACAACCCACCTGGCGGCCGCGCGCACGACGGGAGCGAGGAGCGCCATGGCGACGAGGGCGCCCAGGAGGGCGCCGCCAACCGTGCCGCGCGCGGTTGGAAGCCGTCTTGTGAATCGAAACGGCATGTCTCGGTCAACAGGTTCGTCGTTTCGGAGTAGCGGCCTGCCGGGAAATGGAACTAGTCTGGGAGACCGAACCGAGAGGAGGCCAGGATGGCGACGCAGACGGTCCAGGCGGCAGACCACAAGCTCCTCGCCGCCGGCGAGTGGGAGGAGACGGGCGAGTGGAACGAGGTGCTCAGCCCCTACGACGGAGCCGTCGTTGGCCGGGTGGCGCGGGGAGACGCCGCGCTGGTCGACCGCGCCGCGATCGGCGCTCGCGCCGCCTTCGAGTCGAGCGGCTTCCCGCAGCACGAGCGCGCCGCAGTGCTCGACCGCGCCGCGGCGCTGGTCCGCGAGCGGATCGACGACCTGGCGCTGACGATAGCCGCCGAGGCGGGGAAGCCGCTGAAGACCGCAAGGGGGGAGGCGGCCCGTTGCGTCGACACCCTCACCTTCTCCGCCACGGAGGCCCGCAAGCTGACCGGCGGCACCGTCCCGATGGACGCTTCGCCAGCAGGCGCCGGCAAGCTGGGCGTGATGCTGCGCGTCCCCTACGGGGTGGTCGGCGCGATCAGCCCCTTCAACTTCCCGCTCAACCTGGTTGCCCACAAGATCGGGCCGGCGATCGCCGCAGGCAACGCGATCGTCCTCAAGCCGGCGGGGCAGACGCCGGTCTCGGCGCTGAAGCTGGCCGAGATCCTGGTCGAGGCGGGCCTGCCGCCGGGGTGGCTGAGCGTCATCCCGGGATCTGGCGCCGAGGTCGGCAATGCGATCGTCGAGCACGAGCTGAGCCGCGCGATCACCTTCACCGGCTCGGCCAAGGTCGGCTGGGGCATCCGCAGCCGCGTCCCCCACAAGAAGGTCAACCTCGAGCTGGGCTCCAACGCGCCGCTGATCGTCCACTCCGACGGCGATTGGGAGACGGCGGCCGACAGGGCGAAGCTCCATGCCTTCTCCCACGCCGGTCAGAGCTGCATCTCGATCCAGCGGGTGCTCGTCCACGAGGACGTCGCCGACGCCTTCACCGAGCGCCTGATCGCCAACGCGGAGGGGCTGCGGGTCGGCAACCCACTCGACCCGGAGACCGACGTCGGCCCGCTGATCAGCCCCGGCGACCGCGACCGCGTCAAGGGCTGGGTGGACGAGGCGGTGGCCGGTGGGGCGGAGCTGCTCACGGGAGGGGAGCTCGTCGACGAGGGACGCTGCCTGGCTCCGACGCTGCTGGCCGGCCCGCCGCGGGAGGCGAAGGTCTGGTGCGAGGAGATCTTCGGTCCGGTGGCGACGATCGACCGCTACGCCGACTTCGCCGAGGCGCTGCGGATGGCGAACGACTCCCGGTTCGGCCTCCAGGCCGGCGTCTTCACCCGCGACGTCGGTTGCGCGCTCGAGGCCGCGCGGGCGCTGGAGTTCGGCGGCGTGCTGATCAACGAGGTCCCCACCTTCCGCGCCGACCAGATGCCCTACGGCGGCGTCAAGGACTCGGGCAACACGCGCGAGGGACCCGCCTACGCAGTGCTCGAGCTGACCGAGGAGCGCCTAGTCACCCTGCAGGGGTAGCGCGTAGGAGCCGGGTGGCCCTACTCGTCGTGCGGCCGCGCCATGCGCCGGTTGTCGAGCGCCTCGTCGAGCACCGCCTGCTCGACCCCCTTCTCGATCGCCACTTCGCGCAGCGTGCGCCCCGACTCGACCGCCGCCTTGACGATCTCGGCGGCGCGGTCGTAGCCGATGTGGGGGTTGAGCGCGGTTGCCGCGGCAAGTGTCGCCTCGGCGTGGCGCTCGGTCATCTCCTCGTTGGCCTCGATTCCCGCCACGCACTTCTCGTTGAGCAGCCGCGAGACCGAGCTGAGCAGCTTGATCGAGTCGAGCAGGTTGCGGGCGATCAGCGGCACGCGCACGTTCAGCTCGAACTGGCCCTGGCTGCCGGCGACGGTGATCGCGACGTCGTTGCCGATCACCTGGGCTGCGGTCTGGATCACGACCTCGGGGATCACGGGGTTGACCTTGCCCGGCATGATCGAGGAGCCCTTCTGGAGCTCGGGCAGGCGCAGCTCGGCCAGACCGGTGCGCGGGCCGGAGCCCATCAGCGCCAGGTCGTTGGCGATCTTGTTGAGCGAGACGGCGTAGACCTTGAGCGCGCCGGACAGCTCGACCAGGGCGTCGCGGTTGGCCTGTGCCTCGAAGGGGTCGAGCGGCGCGGAGATCTCGAGGCCGGACTCGGCCGCGAGCTTCTCCCGCACCTTCGCCGCAAACTCCGGATGGGTGTTGAGCCCCGTGCCGGTTGCGGTGCCGCCCAGTGGGATCTGGCCGACGCGCCGCAGCGTCCCCTCGATCCGCTGGATGCCGAGCCGCACCTGCGCCGCGTAGCCGCCGAACTCCTGGCCCAGCGTGACCGGCACGGCATCCATCAGGTGGGTGCGGCCGGCCTTGACCACGTCGGCGAACCGCTCGGCCTTCTCGGCCAGCGCCTCCTGCAGACCCTCCATCGCGGGCAGCAGCGTCTGGGTGACCTCGCCCAGCGCCGCCAGGTGGACGGCGGAGGGAAAGACGTCGTTGGAGGACTGCCCCATGTTGACGTGATCGTTCGGGTGGGCCTTCTCGCCAGCCAGGTTGGCGATCACCTCGTTGGCGTTCATGTTCGAAGAGGTGCCCGATCCGGTCTGGAAGACGTCGACCGGGAACTGGTCGTCGTGCTCGCCGGCCGCAACGGCGTCGCCAGCCTTCGCGATGCCCTCCGCAAGGCCGGTGTCGAGCCGCCCCAGCTCGCCGTTGGCCCGCGCCGCCGCGGCCTTCACCCGCCCCAACCAGCGGATCACGGGAACCGGGATGCGCTCTCCAGAGATCGGAAAGTTGTCGACGGCTTTGGTGGTCTCGCCACCCCAGAGCTGCTCAGTCACGTCGTGCCTCCATCGAAGTCGTGGGCCCGCAAGACTATTCAGACCGGGCGCCACTCGGTCCCCCGCCGGTGGGCCGAAAACCCACGTATACCGTCGGAAATGGACTCGCCGGTGGGTCGGGCATGACCGTCCGGTGCGCCTCGCTTCAAGCGTTCACGACGCTTTTCAGATGCGGGGACGCGCGTGGATCAGGACGCGTGCCGCCAGGGCCGCGATGCGGGCGGCGAGGATCGCGTAGGCGGCCAGCAGCACGATTGTCGCCAGCGTGTCCCAACCGTCGAGGCCGAGCCGCTGGGATAGCGCGAGCGCCCCAATGCCCGCTGCCGCGAGAGCCGCGGCGAACGTGTCGAAGCGCGGTCGCGGAGCCGGCATCTGCCGGGAGAAGTCGCGCACCCGTACGACGACGGCCAGCAGGTGCAGCAGCGAGCCGAGCACCGTGAGGCCGATCCAGCCGCAGACCAGCAGGGTGCCGACGGCAGTCCGGGTCGACCCGGTCAGGGCATTGGCGGGACCGCTGCTGATCGCCGCGACAGCGGCGATCAGCAGGCCGGCGAGGAGAAAGGGCTGGGCGGCGCCGACGATCCGGGCCGCGAGCGAAAGGGGACGGGGCGCGGCGGGCACGCAGGCGGCCACGTTGACCAGCAGGACGAGGCCGGCGACGCAGAGGGCGAGCCAGCCGGCGATCGCGAGGGGCTCGAGCGACCATGCGTAGCCGATCGCGAGCGCCGCAACACCGGCCGTCCAGGCGGCGAAGGTCACGGCCTGCAGGCGCGCGAAGCGAAGCTGGGTCTGCGTGAGGGACGGGTAGAACGTGTGCAGGGTGCCGACGATCGCGCCCCCGAACCATCCCCCAAGATTGAGGGACATGTGAGCGCCCAGCAGGTCGCCGTGGCTCCAGGGCACGCCGCGGGCGAGCAGCGAGCCGGCAACCATGCCGAGCCCGAAGAAGGCGGCGCTGGTCACGTACCAGCGGGTTGCCCAAGGGGATCTGCGCAACGATCGCCGCCGCATCGTGGCGATCGCCGCCGCCCAGGTCAGGAGAGCGCCGAGGAGCAGGCCGACGGCGACCCAGATCAGGGTGCCGTAGTGCTCCGGGAGCGCGATCGCGAGCAGGGCCGCCCCGGCGTTCCAGGCGAGGACCTGAGCGCGGACGAGCCACCCCGCAGGTGGGTCGGTGGCGAGGAAGGCGCCGGCAAAGAACTGGCTGGCACCGAGCACAAGTTGCGAGACGCCGCCCACGAACGCCAGGTGCAGCGCCAGCCAGCGGCCCTGCGGCCACGGGTCGAGCCACTGCACCAGGCCCGCGGCGACAGCCGCGAGCAGAAAGCCGATCCCGCAGACGAAGAAGGAGCCGACGACATCGGTGGGGCGCAACCCGTCTCTCCGACGCGGCCGCGGCCGGCAGCGCCGTGACGGGTCGGGGTCGGGTCGCATCGAGGCCTCCATTCGCCCAAGTTTTACACAGCTACTCTGTGAAAAGAAATGCGGCCTCTGCTAATTTGTCCATCTGATATGTGAAAAAGCGGCCGACGGAGGAAGCCATGGCGTACGTGATCAATGAGCCTTGCATCGGGACCAAGGACCACTCTTGCGTCGAGGTCTGCCCGGTCGACTGCATCCACCCCAGCCAGGACGAGCCGGACTTCGACCAGCACGAGCAGCTCTACATCGATCCGGACGAGTGCATCGATTGCGACGCCTGCGTGGAGACCTGCCCGGTCGACGCGATCACCCCGGAGGACCAGGTCCCACCGGAGTGGCAGAAGTACGTCGAGATCAACGCCGCCTATTACCGCGGGCGCAGCGTGTGAGCGGGATGGCCGTGCCGGCCGGGGCTCTCGCGCGGCGGCTCAACCGGCTGAATGGCCGGCATCGAAGCCCCGGCCGTAGGTCCGCGTGAACCGCGGGGGAAGCGGGCGGCCGGCGGGGCTGTAGCGCGCGGCGGCGGTGAGGCGGCGGATCAGCTCGGCATCGACGCCGCCGGTGTGCTCGGCGCCGCGCCGGGCGGCCCCGAGCAGGTAGCCGAGCTGAAGATTGGCGCCGCCGCCAGGATCGGCGCGAGCCGCCGCGTTGAGCTTGGTCGCGGCGACGACCATCGTGCCGCCGACGGTGGCGAGGTCGCCCGCCTGCTGGTTCTTCGTCAGGCAGTCGCCGATCGGGACCCCGTCGCTCAGCTTGACTTCACCGGGTGCGTTGCCGAGGGCGGCGAGGTAGGCACCCGTTCCATCGAGGCACGCCGCAGGCGTGCGGCTGCTGCTCGCACCACAGCCGGCAACGGCCAGGATCGTCACGGCGCCGGCGAGAATCGCGATCGGGGCACGCATCGGGGCCCATCCTACGGAGGCTGCGGGGCGCCTCGGCCCCCGCGCGGCGACGGCTCAGTCGCCAAGCGCCGAGACGCCGCCGCTCTGGGCCTGCGATATGCCGCCCGACGGTCCCGTCCGCTTCCTGCGTTCCCTCTTGCGTTCGGACGGCGAGGGTGCCGGCGCTTGCTTGGGCTGCGGCGACGCGGACGTCTGCTCCGGGCCGGCCGGGAAGACATCCACCCATTCGGCGAGTTGGAATTCCGGGGCGGGTGCGTGTTCCCAGGAGAGATGGAGGTGGTTGCCGCAGCCGTGGCCGGCGTCGCCTTCGTAACCGACCCAGCGGAAGGGCGGGACCGGCTGGTTCTGAACCGGCTCGGCCCAGTGGGCGAGCCGGGTGACGCCGCGCCAGTTGGCGTCGCATCTGTCGCTCCAGTGCAGCGGCACGATGTCGACGGCGAGACCGTTGTAGTGGTCGGAGTGCTTGACGTGGCAGCCGTGGCAGCCGGCGTATTCGCCGTTGGGCAGCGGCCCCGAGTAGCCCTCGGTGACATAGATCGGGAAGTGGGCGGCGATCCAGCGCAGGTCGGGAACGAGGCGGCTGTCGATCATGCTGCCTTCCTGGTGGGGGACCGCCGCCGGGATCGGGACGAGCGTCCCGGCCGCACGGACGAGACGGGTGGTGGCCGGGCCGGCGCTCGCTGAGGTGGCAGTCAGGCAGCAGATCGCGGTAACTGCAGCGACGATGGCGATTCGGGTCCTCGGTCCTGACACATATTGCCTATCGACCGCACCCCGCAGTGTGCTTTAGGGCCGAGGGTCGCAAAGTGCCAGGCGCGTCATCCGGGGGCGCGGGAATTGGAATCGTTCATCTAGGGTTGCGGAGGCCATGCCGACCGTTCGCGACGCCAGCTTCGACCTCTTCCGCGCTCACGGAATGACGACGATGTTCGGCAACCCGGGTTCGACCGAGCTGCCGATGCTCGCCGACTTCCCGTCTGACTTCCGCTATGTCCTCGGTCTCCAGGAGGCCGTGGTCGTGGGGATGGCGGACGGCTACGCGCAGGCGTCTGGCCGCACGACGCTCGTCAACCTCCACACCGCGCCCGGCGTCGGCAACGCGATGGGGGCGATCTTCAACGCTCAGGCCAACCACTCGCCGCTGCTGATCACCGCCGGGCAGCAGACGCGCGCGCAGATGACGATCCAGGCGAACCTGACCAACCGCGACGCGATTCGGATGCCGCAGCCGCTGGTCAAGTGGGCCTACGAGCCGCCGCGCGCCGAGGACGTGCCGCTGGCGCTTGCGCGCGGCGCCCACCTCGCCTCGCTTCCTCCCCGCGGCCCGGTCTTCGTTTCGGTGCCGATGGACGACTGGGGGGCCGAGGTCGACGAGGCGGACGCCCGCGAGGCGATCGCGCGGAGGGTTACCGGCCGCGCGATGGCCGACCCCGAGGCGGTCCGTGGCGTGGCCGAGCGGCTCGACGCGGCGAGCAACCCGGTGATGGTGGTCGGCGGCGACGTCGACGCCAGCGGCGCCTGGGACGTGGCGGTCGGGCTGGCCGAGCGCCAGCGCCTGCCGGTCTGGGCGACCCCGGCGCCGGGAGGCGGGCGGGTTGGCTTCCCCGAGAGCCATCCCAACTTCCGCGGTGTGCTGCCGCCCGCGATCGGCCCGGTCGCCCAGACGCTCGAGGATCACGACCTGGTCCTCGTCGTCGGCAGCTCCGTCTTCCCCTACTACCCCTACATCCCCGGCCCGCTGCTCCCGGAGGGAGCGAAGCTCATCGCAATCACCAGCGATCCCGACGAGGCCGCCCGCGCCCCGATGGGCGATGCGCTGGTCGCCGACGTGAAGCTGACCCTGGAGGCGCTGCTGGAGGCGACGCCGGAATCCTCGCGGCCGGGGCCCGAGCCCAACATGGGGCCGCAGGAGATCCCGGCGACCGACCCGCTCAACTCCTCCACCGTCCACTCCGCCCTCGCCGAGGCCTTTCCCGAGGACGGCATCGTCGTGCTCGAGTCGCCTGGCAGCACCCTGGCGCTGCGCAACCAGCTCCGCATCTCGCGGCCCGGCAGCTATTACTTCGCGGCGGGTGGCGGTCTCGGCTTCGGCCTGGCCGCTGCGGTCGGGGTGCAGATCGCCCAGCCCGACCGCCCGGTCGTCTGCATCCTCGGCGAGGGCTCGGCGCAGTATGCGATCACGGCCTTCTGGAGCGCCGTCGCCCACGAGGCGCCGGTCACCTTCCTCGTCCTGCGCAACTCCGAGTACGCGATCCTCAAGTGGTTCGCCGAGGTGGAGTCGATCCAGGGGGCGCCCGGGCTCGACCTGCCGGCGCTCGACGTCGCCTCCGTCGCCGAGGGCTACGGCGTCACGGCGCACCGGGTCAAGGGGCGCGACGACGTGCGCGACGCGCTGGCCGCCGCCCTCGCCTCCTCGCAGCCGGAGCTGGTGGAAGTGCCGGTCGCCCCCGGGATGTCGCTGTTCTGAGGGGCGCCGTGGCGCTGCTGAAGCGGAGCCTCTCCTCGCTCGCCCCGGCGGCGGGCGAGCCGGCGCCGGACCGCGCCCCCGACGAGATCGCAGGCGGCACGGCAGAGCCGCTGCGCCGCGAGCTGGAGGAGCTGCTCGGCGCCGACCGCGTGCTGGCGCGGGCGAGCGACATCGTCCGCTACGCCTCCGACGCAAGCCCCTACCGGCTCCTGCCAAGGGCGGTGGTGATGGCCCGCGACGCCGGCGACGTCGCCAAGCTGCTCGCCTACGGCCGCAGGAGCGGCATCCCAGTCGTCTTCCGCGCCGGCGGCACCAGCCTCAACGGCCAGGGCCAGGGCGACGGCATCCTGGTCGACGTGCGCCGCCACTTCCGCGGCGTGGCGGCGGAGGAGGGCGGGGCGCTGGCGCGGGTCAAGCCGGGCACGATCCTCGGCCACGCCAATCGCGTCCTCGCGCCGCACAGCCGCAAGCTCGGCCCCGACCCCGCCAGCACCGACATCGCCACGGTCGGCGGCGTGATCGCCAACAACTCCGGCGGGATGCGCTGCGGCGTCGTCCACGACTCCTACTCGACGGTCCGCTCGCTGACCTTCGTGCTGCCTTCGGGGACGACGATCGACACCGCCGCGCCCGGCGCCGCCGAGCGCTTCGCCGCGGCGGAGCCCGAGCTCGTCGCCGGGCTCGCCGCGATCCGCGACGAGATCCGCGCCGATGCCGAGCTGAGCGAGCGGATCCGGCGCAAGTTCGCGATCAAGAACACGACCGGCTACCGCCTCTGCGCCTTCCTCGACGCCGAGGAGCCGCTGGAGATCTTTCGCCGCCTCGTGGTCGGCTCCGAGGGCACCCTGGCCTTCGTTGCCGAGGCGGTCTTCGAGACGGTGCCGCTGCCGGCCCGCACGACCACGGCCTGGGTTCACTTCCAGGACATCGACGCGGCGGTCGCTCCGGTCCGCGATCTGGTCGAGGCCGGCGCCACCGCGGTCGAGCTGATGGTCGCCCCGGCGCTGATCACCGCCGCCTGGAACATGGTCGGCGCCCCGGAGGAGTGGAAGGAGCTGCCGCCCGAGTCGGCGGTGCTGCTGGTCGAGCTCGGCGGCGGGACGGACGAGGAGCTGGACGGCTATGTGGCGAAGGCAGGCGAGGTTCTCTCCGCGCACGAGACGATCCGCCCGATCGACTTCACTCGCGAGCCCGACGAGATCGAGCTGGCCTGGCGGGTGCGCGAGGGGCTGCATGGGCTGGTCGGGCGGCTGCGCCTTCCCGGTACGGCGCTGATCGTCGAGGACGTCTGCGTGCCGCCGGAGCGGATCGCCGAGGGCGCCCGCGACCTGCAGGCGCTGCTCGCCGAGCACGGCTTCCTGCCCGGTGTCGCCGGCCACGCCTCCGCCGGGAACCTGCACTTCATGCTCACACCCGACTTCGCCAAGCGCGAGGACCTCGAGCGCTACGAGGCCTTCATGGCGAAGCTGGTCGAGCTGATCGTCGACAGGTACGACGGCTCGCTGAAGGCCGAGCACGGCACCGGGATCAACATGGCACCCTACGTCGAGCGCGAGTGGGGCGAGAAGGCGACCGAGCTGATGTGGCGGGTGAAGCGGCTCGCCGATCCGGACGGCGTGCTCGCGCCGGGCGTCGTGCTCAGCCGCGACCCCGACGCCCACCTGCGCAACCTGAAAACGACGCCGCCGATCGAGGAATCGGCGAGCGCCTGCGTCGAGTGCGGCTTCTGCGAGCCGGTCTGCCCGAGCCGGGACCTGACGACGACGCCGCGCCAGCGCATCGTGCTGTGGCGCGAGGTGGCGCGCCAGCCGCCGGGCTCACCCGTGCAGCGGGCGCTGCTGGCGGAGTACGAGTACGACTCGCTCGACACCTGCGCCGTGGACGGCTCCTGCCGGCTCGCCTGCCCGCTCGGGATCGACACCGGCAAGCTGGTGAAGGAGCTGCGCGCGGCGCGCCACACGCCGCGGGCCGAGGCGATCGCGCTGCGCGCGGCGAAGCGCTGGGGCGCGGTCGAGACGGCCTCGCGCACCGCGCTGCGCCTGGGCGGGCCGGCGGCGCGACGGACGAGGCGCGGCCGGGGAGTGCCGGGCGCGGCCGGGTCGCTGCCGGCGACATCGCGCGAGGGCGCCGCCGGCGTCTACGTCCCCTCCTGCACCAACCGGATCTTCGGGCCGGCCACACCCTCTCTCGCCGCCGCGCTGGTGGACGTCTCCGCCCGCGCCGGCCTGCCGCTCTGGATCCCCGACGGCGTCGCCGGGAGCTGCTGCGGGTTGCCCTGGAGCTCGAAGGGCTTCGGGGCGGCGCACCGCCACAAGGCGAACGAGCTGGTCGGGCGCCTGTGGCGCTGGAGCGGCGAGGGAGAGCTGCCGGTCGTGATCGACGCCGCCTCCTGCACCCACGCCGTCGCCGATCCCGGCGCGGGAGTCCTGAGCGAGGCGAGCGCCGAGCGCCTCGCCAGGCTGGAGGTCCTCGACTCGGTCGCCTGGGCGCACGACCACCTGCTGCCGCGGCTGGAAATCGCCCGCAGGGTGGGCTCGGTGGCCGTCCACCCCACCTGCGCCACCCGCCAGATGGGGCTGGCGGGACAGCTCAGGTCGCTGGCCGCGACCCTTGCCGAGGAGGTCTACGTCGCACCCTCGGCGACCTGCTGCGGCTTCGCCGGCGACCGCGGCATCTCCCACCCCGAGCTGACCGAGTCGGCCACCCATGAGCAGGCCGCCGAGCTTGCCGGCCGTGACTTCGATGCCCACGTCTCCAGCAACCGCACCTGCGAGATCGGCCTCAGCCGCGCCACCGGCCGCTCCTACGAGTCGATCGTCTTCCTGCTCGAGCGGCTGACGCGATCCGGGAGCGAGTGATGAGTTGATGACCCCCGGGGGTCATCAACTCATCACTCGCGAGCCGACGCTACGGCGGCGGCGCCCTGCTCGTCACTGGCAGCCTCCACCTCGCGCACCGTTCCGATCATTTCCGCGTTGCGCTCGAAGCGGCGGTCGAGAAGGGGGTTGAGGATGCCGCGGAGGGCCGAGACGTAGCGCCACCACTTCGGCGCGAAGATCCGCGGCGCCCGTTCCTCGATGCCACGCACGATTGCGGCGCCGGCCTCGCTCGGCTGGATGCGGGCCATCATCCAGTTGGGCATCGACCCCGCCATGCGCTGGGCGAGCGGCTGCGAGAAGGTGTCCTGCACCAGCTTGGTGTCGATCCAGCCGAAGTAGGCGACGCTGGCACTTGCCCCGAGCGGGACCAGCTCCGCTCGCAGCGAGCGTCCCAGGGCCTCCACTCCCGCCTTGGCGGTGGCGTAGGGACTGTTGACCGCGCCGTTGATGAAGGCGTAGGCGGAGGAGACGACGACGATGTGGCCATGGCGCTCCACCACCTGGGGGAGAGCCGCGCGCACCGTACGCCAGACGCCCAGCAGGTCGACCTCGAAGACGCGCTCCCATTCCTCCGTGCCGATTCCGCGCACCGTGGCGAGCTTCGACTGGGCGATGCCGGCGTTGGCGACGGCGACGTCGAGCCCCCCGAAGCGCTCGACGGTCTCGGCGACGGCCTGCATGATCGCCGCCTTGTCGCTGACGTCGGCGCCGATCCCGATCGCCCGCGCGCCGATCCGCTCGGCTGCCTCGCGAGCCTCGTTTGCGTCGAGGTCGACCACGGCCACCGAGGCGCCGCGCATGTGCAGCTGGCGCGCCGTCTCATAGCCGATGCCGCGGGCGCCGCCGGTCACCAGCGTCACCTTCCCGTTCAGGTCGAAAGTCACCGCGGCAGCCTATCGCCGCCATCCGAATCCGACAGCCACGTGGATTCCAGCCGATGCCTGCGCGGATGTGCCCTGCCAATCGGCACCTAGAATCCGCCGCCCATGCCTGGCTTTCGCCCCGTGGACCCCAAGCAGTCCTTCCCCGAGCTGGAGGAGCGCGTCCTGGCGCGCTGGCGCGAGCGCGACGTCTTCCACCGCTCGCTCGCCAACCGCGAGGGCGCCGAGGTCTGGAGCTTCTACGAGGGGCCGCCGACGGCCAACGGCCGCCCCGGCTCCCACCACGTCCTGTCCCGCGTCTTCAAGGACGTCTACCCGCGCTACAGGACGATGCGCGGCTACCGGGTGCCGCGCAAGGCGGGGTGGGACTGCCATGGGCTGCCGGTCGAGCTGGAGGTGGAGAAGCAGCTCGGGATCGGGTCCAAGCAGGAGATCGAGGACTTCGGGATCGCAGAGTTCAACCAGCGCTGCCGCGAATCGGTCTTCGAGTACGTCGCGGACTGGAACCGGCTGACCGAGCGGATCGGCTTCTGGATCGACCTCGACGACCCCTACGTGACGCTCGAGAACGACTACATCGAGTCGGTCTGGTGGTCGCTGCGCAGGCTCTGGGACGACGGGCGCCTCTACGAGGGACACAAGGTCGTCCCCTACTGCCCGCGCTGCGGCACGGCGCTCTCCTCGCACGAGGTCGCGCTGGGCTACAAGGACGTCGCCGACCCGAGCATCTATGTGCGCTTCCCCTACCTGCCCGCCGGCGCCGCGCCCGCGGCCCCGGCGGCGGCCGAGGCAAAGGAAACGCCAGGGCCGCTTCGGCCCGGGGACCAGCTCCTCGTCTGGACCACAACGCCCTGGACGCTGCCCGGCAACGTCGCCGTCGCGGTTGCGCCCGACGTCACCTACGTGCGAGCGCGGTCCGGCGAGGAGACGCTGGTGGTGGCGGAGGCGCTGGCGGAGCGGGTTCTCGGCGAGCAGGTCGAGGTCCTCGACCGCTTCCCGGGCTCCGATCTCGTCGGTGTCCACTACAGCGGGCCGGTGTTCAGCCTCACCGACCGCGAGCCGGGCGGGTTCCCGGTGATCGCCGGCGACTTCGTCACCACCGAGGACGGCACCGGGCTCGTCCACATCGCCCCCGCCTTTGGCGAGGACGACTACGCGGTCGCCGCCGCAAACGGCATCTTCGACCCGGCCGAGCAGGGGACGCTCTACAACCCGGTCGGGCTCGACGGCACGTTCAGCACTCAGGTGATCGGCTTCGAGGGCAGGTTCGTCAAGGACCCCGAGATCACGGCAGCGCTGATCGAGGACCTCCGCAAGCGTGGCCTTCTCTTCCGCGAGGAGGTCTACGAGCACGCCTATCCGCACTGCTGGCGCTGCGGCACGCCGCTCCTCTACTACGCCAAGTCGAGCTGGTACATCGCCACCTCCCAGGTCCGCGACCGCCTCCTCGCCAACAACGAGGAGATCGGCTGGCACCCCGAGCACATCAAGCACGGCCGCTTCGGCAAGTGGCTGGAGAACAACGTCGACTGGGCGCTTTCCCGCGACCGCTACTGGGGGACGCCCCTGCCGGTCTGGCGCTGCTCCGATGCGCGCTGCGGCGAGCTGTTCTGCGCCGGCTCGGTCGCCGACCTGCGCGAGCGTGCCAAGGGTGAGGTGCCAGACGACCTCCACCGCCCCCACATCGACGGCGTCTTCGTCGAGTGCGAGAAGTGCGGCGGCGAGATGCACCGGGTCGAGTCGGTGATCGACACCTGGTACGACAGCGGCGCGATGCCCTTCGCGCAGTTCCACTACCCGTTCGAGAACGAGGGGCTGTTCCAGGAACGCTTCCCGGCCGACTTCATCTGCGAGGCGATCGACCAGACCCGCGGCTGGTTCTACACCCTGCTCGCCGAGTCGACCTTGCTCTTCGACACCTCCAGCTACCGCAACTGCGTCTGTCTCGGTCTGATTCTCGACCCCGAGGGCCAGAAGATGTCGAAGAGCAGGGGCAACGTGGTCGAGCCCTGGGACGTGATCTCCACCCACGGCGCCGACGCCTTCCGCTGGTACTACCTCACCTCGCAGCAGCCATGGTCGGGGTACCGCTTCTCGGTCGACACGGTGGGCGAGTCCGTGCGCCAGTTCCTCCTCACCCTCTGGAACACCTACTCCTTCTGGGTCCTCTACGCCAACGCCGAGAACCTAAGCCCAGCCGACTTCGACGACGAAACGATGCCGAGTTCGCGTTTTGTCTCGGATATCGAGACAAAACGCGAACTCGGCCGGGTCGAAGCGGGGGGCGGGGGCGACGACGACCTTGACCGCTGGGTGCTGTCGCGGTTGCAGGCCACGATCTCGGTGGTGCGGGAGCGCATGGACGAGTTCGACTGCACAGCCGCCGGCCGAGCGATCGCCGAGTTCGTCGAGGAGCTGTCGAATTGGTACGTGCGCCTCTCGCGGCGCCGCTTCTGGGACGGGGACCGTGCCGCTTTCGCGACGCTGCGCCACTGCCTGCTGGAGACCACGGCGCTGCTTGCCCCCTTCGTCCCGTTCCTCGCCGACGAGATCCACCTCAACCTGGCCGGCGGCGAGGCCGAGGAGCTTGGCGGGCAGCCCGACTCGGTCCACCTGCGCGATTTCCCCGAGCCGGACCCGGCGCTCGCCGACCCGGAGCTGGAGGCGGCGATGGAGGCCGTGCGCCGCACGGTGGAGCTGGGCCGTGCCGCCCGCGCCCAGGCCAAGGTGAAGATCCGCCAGCCGCTGCGCCGCGCCGTGATCGTCGCCACCGACGTCGAGCGGGAGGCGATCTCGGCCCGCGCCGATCTGGTCATCGCCGAGCTCAACGTGAAGGAGCTGGACTTCGTCTCCGAGGAGGCCGAGCTGGTCAGCTACGCGGTCAAGCCCGACTACCGGTCGCTCGGCCCGCGGTTCGGCAGGCGGATGCCGCAGGTCGCCGCCGCGGTGGAGGCGCTGGACCCCGCCCACGTGGCGGCGGCGCTGGCGGACGGCGCCGGGGTGGGGATCAACATCGAAGGCGACGAGCACAGCCTGGGCCCCGACGACGTCACGCTTGCCCTGCAGCCGCTCGAGGGCTACCAGGTCGAAGCCGAGGCGGGCCATGCCGTCGCGCTGCAGCTCGAGCTGGACGACGAGCTGCGCCGCGAGGGGTTTGCCCGCGAGATCGTCCACGCGGTCCAGAACGCCCGCCGGGCTGCCGGTCTGGAGATCACCGACCGCATCGAGCTGACCCTCGGCGGTGACGCGGCGCTGCTCGAGGCCGCCCACGAGCACCAGCCCTACATCGCCGGCGAGGTCCTGGCGACCTCAGTCGCCTACGACGCCGTCGATGGCGTCACCGCCACGATCGACGGCCGCGACCTGCGGATTCACATTGCTCCGGCCTGTCAGGGCCAATCCCAGTAGGTCGGAGCGTCTTGTGCTTTTTGCGCGACCGCGACCGGGAGGCAGCCAGCCTGCTGTCTTCGCAAAAGTTAAGCGGAGGCCTGCTGGGATTGGCCCTCAGACTCTGGCTCGCCGATGATGAAGTCGGTTTGCGGCGAGTCGGAGAACTTGATCCAGCAGTGCTCGGGGGCCGCGCCGGCTACCTCCACCAGCGCCGCTTCGATGCGCTTCGCGACCTTCGCCTTCTGCTCGTCGGTTCGCCCCTCGAACCAGTGGATGTGGACGAACGGCATCGTTCGCGTCAGGCGAGCGCCGGCTCCAGCTCGGCCTCGAGGCGCCGCTTCGGCATCGCTCCGACAACCTTCTTGGCGATCGCCCCGTCCTTGAAGAGGATCAGGGTGGGGATCGAGAGGACCTCGTACTGGGCGGCGGTCTGCTGGTTCTCGTCGACGTTGACGCTGACGACCTTCAGGTCGTCGCGCTCGGCGTCGATCTCCTCGAGGACCGGGTGAACGACGCGGCACGGACCGCACCAGGGAGCCCAAAAGTCCACAAGCACGGGGCCATCGGCCTCCAGCACATCTGACTTGAAGGTCGCGTCTGTCACGTCGGTGAGCTTGCCTGTCACTGGAATCGGTCTCCTAGGAGTCGAGGTTCAGCGCCCAATACTTCAGAAAGTATAGCGACGGCTTTCGGCACCTGCCCGGCGCCGCCCGCCGTCTCTGCCGCCGAAGCGTAGAAGAGGGACCCGCCAGATGGCCTCGAGGACGATCGACCGGTTCATCTTCGAGGAACCGGCCTGGCGGTCGCGGAAGACGATCGGCACCTCCGCCACCTCGAAGCCCAGCCGGATCGCCCGGTAGGTCAGCTCCACCTGGAAGGCGTAGCCGTGGGACTGGATCGAGTCGAGGTCGATCGCCTCCAGCACCTCGCGCCGGAAGCATTTGAAGCCGCCGGTGAGATCGTGCACGCGGACCCCGAGCAGCAGCTGCGCATAGGCGCTGCCGCCGCGGCTGATTGCCCGCCTCAGCACACCCCAGTCGCCGACCCCGCCGCCGGGCACGTAACGGGAGCCGATCACCAGGTCGGCCCGCTCTGCGGCGTCGAGCAGGCGTGGCAGGTAGGCCGGGTCGTGGGAGAAGTCGGAGTCCATCTCGAGGATCAGCCCGGCGCCACCGGCAAGCGCATGGCGGAAGCCCGCGACGTAGGCGGGGCCGAGCCCTTCCTTGCGGGGCCGGTGCAGGACGTCGACGCTCTCATGCTCGGCGGCAAGCCGGTCGGCGATCCGCCCGGTCCCGTCGGGCGAGTTGTCGTCGACGATCAGGACCCGGGCGGAGGCCGGCAGCTTCTCCCGCACGGCGGCGACGAAGGACTCGACGTTCTCGGCCTCGTTGTAGGTCGGGAGGACCAGCCATGCGGGGCCTCGTTCGGACTGGTGCGGGGGCATCGTGAGCCGATGCTATTGACGAATCGAAACTGGTGCTAAAGACCTGTTCCCGATCATCTAGCTTGCCGGATGTGACCAACGCCGAGATCGCCGCCGCGCTTGAAGAGCTGTCGGTGCTCTACGAGCTGGACGGCGCCGTCAAGTACAGGGTGCTCGCCTACAGCACCGCCGCCAAGGCGATCCGCGAAAGCCCCGTGTCGGTGGCTGACCTTGCCGCCGCCGGACGCGCGACCGAGATCCCCGGCGTCGGGAAGACGCTTGCGGAAAAGATCGGCGCCCTGCTGGCGACCGGCGAGATCCCGGCCGCGGTGAAGCTGAAGGCGAAGTTCCCGCCGACGCTGGTCGAGGTGACCCGGGTCCAGGGCCTGGGAGCGAAAACCGCACGGCGGCTCTACGACGAGCTCGGCGTGACATCGCTCGAGGACCTGAGGGCTGCGGCTGAGGCGCAGCAGATCCGGGAGCTGAGGGGACTGGGCGCAAAGGTCGAGGAGAACGTGCTCGCGGCGCTGGAGCGGATCGGCGAACCCGGCCAGGGACCGGGCCGCCTGCTGCTCTCCGCGGTACGCCCGGTCGCCCAGGAGCTGGCGGCCGTGCTGCGTGAGCATCCGGCCGCCAGCCGGGTCGAGGTGGCCGGCTCGGTGCGGCGCCTGGCCGAGACCTGCAAGGACATCGACCTGATCGCGACCGCTGAGGAGCCGACCGCGCTCGCCGAGCACCTCGCCGGCCATGCGCTGATTGCCGCGGCGGGGACGCCGGGCCCCAACGGCGTGCGGGCGCAAACCCACAACGGGATCGCCGTCGACCTGCGGATAGTCCCGCCCGAGGCCTTCGGCAACCTGCTCCAGCACTTCACGGGGTCGGCGGGGCACAACGTGCAGCTGCGCGAAGAGGCGGTGGCGCGCGGGCTCTCCGTCTCCGAGCACGGGATCACCGACACAGAGACGGGCGAGGTCGAACTCTGCGCCACGGAGGAGGAGGTCTATGAGCGCCTCGGCTACGCCTACATCGAGCCGGAGCTGCGCGAGGGGCGGGGGGAGCTGCAGGCCGCTCGGGACGGCAGCCTGCCCGACCTGATCTCGCTCGGCGAGATTCGCGGCGACCTTCACTGCCACACGAACCTCTCCGACGGCCGCAACACGCTCGCGGAGATGGCCGCGGCGGGCCGCGAGCGCGGCTACGCCTACCTGGCGATCACCGACCACTCCGCCAGCCACGGCTTCGGCGACAACGTCACCGCGGAGCGGCTCTGGAAGCGGATCGGGGAGATTCGCGCGTGGAACAGGGGGAAACGCGGCTTTCGCCTGCTCGCCGGCTCTGAGGTGAACATCGGCCTCGACGGCTCCCTCGACTACCCGGAGGACCTGCTCGTCGCCCTCGATTGGGTGGTGGCCAGCGTCCACACCTCGTTCTCGGTCTCCGAGCGGGCGATGACCGGCCGCGTCCTGGCGGCGATCGAGAACCCCCACGTCGACTGCATCGGCCACCTGACCGGGCGGCTGATCGGCAGTCGCGAGCCCTACGCGGTCGACATCGAGGCCGTCGTCGAGGCGGCGGCCGCGAACGGGACGATGCTGGAGATCAACGGCAACCCGAACCGGAGGGACCTCTCAGAGCAACACGCGCGACTCGCGGCGGAAGCCGGCGTCCCCATCGTTCTCAGCACCGACGCCCACGGCATCGACACCCTCGACAACATGCAGTACGCGCTCGCCACAGCCCGCCGCGCCTGGCTGACCGCCGCCGAGGTCGCCAACACCCGCAACTGGCGGGCCTTCAAGAATCTCCTCAAACGCTGAGGGTGCCGGGGGCCACCCGGCGCCCTCAGCTGTGCAGGTGGTCGCTGCGGAGGCCCGGGCTGCGGACGAGCTGGATCGGGCGCAGGGCGGAGTTGGGGACGACGTAGAACTTGACTCCATCGCGGTGCTCGACGCCGAGTACCGCCGCCTCTCGGGTGCGCATGGCGAGGGCGACGAGCAGGGCATAGCCGGCGCCTATCGCCGCGACGCCGGGAAAGAAGACGCCGAGTGCCCCTGCGGCGACGGCCGAAAGGCCAATCGGCCAGAGGCGACCGGCGGCAATTCGAGCCGGGGTCTCATCCGGGAGCGAGGTGGCGGTGCGGGCCTGGGTGAGGGCGTCGCGCACGCCATCGGCGGCGCGGGCGGGCCGGCCGAGGTAAAGACCGACGGCGAGCGCTATCAGCCACCAGACGGCGGCGACCAGCGCCGTCGTGGTGTCGTTTTCGCGGCCCGCCACGATTGCGCTGAGGGCTCCCAGCGCGGTGGCCTCGGCGCCCGTCAGCAGGACGGTGATCCGCAGCAGGTCGGTGTAGGGCACGCTAGCTCGCCAGGATATTGAGGACCGTCAGCCATCCCTCGGGCCCGTCGACGTTCAGGTCGGACTCCTCCACAAGCTCCGCCGGCGCCTCATCGGAGGTGACGCCGACGCAGACGGCGGTTTCCAGCTCCCCCCCCTCGCGAAGCTCGCGCAGGCGGCGGAACGCGTCGAGATCGGTGCGATCGTCGCCGGCGTAGATGGCGGAGCTCACCCCATCGTTGGCGAGCAGCGCCGCCACCGCGACGTCCTTGCCGCCGCCGCCCGCCGGGCGCAGCTCCAGCACTTTGCGGCCCCAGCGCGGCTCGAGGCCGGCCCTTCCCGCCTCCGCGGCTATCTCGCGTGCGTGCGTCTCGGCGGCGCGCTCACCCTTCGCCCCACGCCAGTGCAGTGCCTGGATGGTCCCCTTGTCCTCCAGTCGCAACCCGACCGCGGTCAGCCCGTCGCGGTCGAGGCCGGCGACGAAATCCGCCACGTCCCGCTCGCGCCCCTGCAGCGAAGGGTCGAGACGGGGCGCATCGTCGCCGGGCAGCATCAGCTCCAGCCCGTGGTTGCCCGCGTAAGCGATCCCCTCGACGCCAACCAATCGCCTCGCCTCCTCCGCACGCCGCCCGGACACGCAGCCGACCAGGCCGTAGCGCCTGCTCAGCTTCTCCAGCAGCGTCGTCGCTTCGGCTGGAACCACGACCTGGCCGGGCCGCTCGGCGATCGAAGCGAGCGTGCCGTCGACGTCGGTGAGGACCGCTGCTCGGGCAGGCTCGGCCCGCAGCGGTTGGAGCAGCATGGCCACCGCGTTGTCGTTTCCTGTCGCAGCAACATGAGACACGGCCTTTAGTATCGCCGCACGATGCCCTTCCGAGCCCGCCGATGCCCTCGAGCAAGACCCTGAAGCTCGCCATCATCGGCACGCTGGCGGGGGTGTTCAGCGGGCTCTTTGGGGTGGGGGGCGGCACGGTGATAGTGCCGTTGCTTATCTTCTGGTTCGGCTATGGAGAGCGGCTTGCCACCGGCACCAGCCTGGCGGCGATCGTCCTCATCGGCCTGCTGGGCACGGTCGCGCAGGGCGGCATCTACGGCAACGTCCATGTCGCCACCGGGTTGCTGCTCTCCATCCCGGCGATAGCGGGAGTCGTGCTCGGCACCGCGGTCCAGCAGCGCATCTCCCAGCGAACCGTCTCCCTCCTCTTCGCGGCGCTGCTCGTCGGGGTGGCGATTGAGCTGATCGTGCCATGAGGGGGACGAGCCATGAATGAGGTTCTCGCCGCCCTGATCGCCCTTGCCGGCGGTCTTGCCGGCGGCCTCGTCGGCGTCGGCGGCGGCGTGCTCTTCGTCCCGGCGCTGACGATCTTCATCGGCCTCTCCCAGGTCGAGGGAGAGTCGACCTCGCTGCTGATGATCGTGCTGGTCGCCCTGGTCGGCACCGCTCGCCAAAACGCCTACGGCAACGTCAACCTGCGCGACGCGATGGTGATCGGCGCGCTCTCGCCGATCGGTGTGCTGATCGGCGTCGCCATTGCCAACCAGGTCTCACAGCGGGTGCTGGAGCTGTGCTTTGCCGGCCTCGTCCTTTTCGTCGCCTACCAGCTGGTCCGCCGCGCCCTGTCGACTCCGTCCTGACAATCCCGACCCGGGCGGGCAGGCATGGTCTACGCTCAAAGCGTGGACTCGCTCTCCTGGCATGGCGCCGTACCGCAGCTTCGCTCGCCGCTGCTCATCTGCGCATTTCGGGGCTGGAATGACGCCGCCGGCGCCGCCTCGACCGCGCTGGCCACGGTTGCAGATTCGTTCGACACCGACCTGATCGCCGATCTCGATCCGGAGGAGTACTTCGACTTTCAGGCGACCCGGCCCACCATCGAGCTCGTGGAGGGCCAGAGCCGTCGCATCGACTGGCCGCGGAACCGCCTGATCGGCGTCCCCATCCCGGGCGCCGACCGCGACTTCGTCCTGCTCGACGGGACCGAGCCCAACCTGCGCTGGCGCACCTTCTCCGAGACGATCGCGACCGCGGCCGACGCGCTTGGGGTTGAGATGGTGATCACGTTGGGGGCGCTGATCGCCGAGGTCTCGCATACCCTGCCCGTACCGGTCACCGGTCTCGCCTCCGATGACGAGCTGGTCGCCGAGCTGGACCTGCAGCGCTCCAGCTACGAGGGGCCGACGGGGATCGTCGGGGTGCTCCACGACTGCTGCCGGCAGGTGGGGATGACCTCCGCATCGCTGTGGGCCGCCGTGCCTCACTACGTCGCCGCGGTCCCCAACCCGAAGGCGGCGCTGGCCTTGCTGCGGCGCCTCGAGGGGCTCACCGGAATCGCGGTGGACGCCACCGAGCTGGAGGAGGAAACCGCCAGCTACGAAGAGCAGATCGGCCGCGCGGTTGCCGCCAACCCGGAGATATCCGAGCTGGTGGAGCGAATCGAGGCGGAGCAGGTCGAGCAGTTCGGGGTCGGTGGAGAGGACCTGCCGTCCGCCGACACCATCGCCCGCGAGTTCCAGCACTTCCTCCGGCAGCGACGCGGCGAGGCCAACTAGCGCTCGGCTCAGCTTTCTGCGGCCGGGCAGATCAGGCGGTAGTCGCACCAGCTGCAGACGACCGGCGACGGGCGTGGCTCGAAGTCCTGGTCGAGGATGCCCTGGCCGACCTGGAGCACCGTCCGCTCGACCCGCTCCGCGTCGTCGGGCTTGACGGGCGCGGCGACCTTCTCGGCGTCGAGCACGTAGTAGTAGCTGCCGGATTCCGCCTCCAGGTTCCAAGCCTCGCGCGTGGCGAGGCGGTAGAGAGCCAGCTGCAGGTCGCTTTCCAAGTCCGCCTCGCTCTTGCGCTCGCCGGTCTTGTAGTCGATCACCTCGTATCCACCCCCGGGGAGACGGTCGACCCGGTCGATCCTTCCGCGCACGTGGCTCTCACCGATCCGGATGTCGAACTTGCGCTCGAGCCATACCGGTTCTCCCTCCGAGCCGCTCTCCCGCTCCCAGTAGAGGCGCATCGCCTCACGTGCCCGGTCGCGGAACTGGAGCTCGTCGTCGCTCGAGCCGAAGCCGGAGCGGCGCCAGCCCGCCTCGAACAGGCTCATCAGTCGCGGCAAGCCGCCATCCCTGTTCTTGTCCTCCCGGTGGAAGCGCTCGAGGACGTTGTGGACGAGGATGCCGAAACGCTGGTTGATGGTCGGCTCCTGGGGGATGCCGAAGACCCGTGCGAACTTGTACTTCAGCGGGCAGGTCAGGTAGAGGTCGAGGTCGGACGCCGAGAGGCTCAGCGACCCGTCGCCGCGGCGCGGCAGGAACTCCTTCAGCGAAGGCTCCTCACGGGCTGCGATCAGCTTGCGACGGCTGCTGCGTTCCCGCTCTGAGTCGAGCAGGTAGGAGTCGAGCCGCGACGCGTCCAGCTCCGCCTGCTGCTCGGGGGTGGCGACCTGGCGCAGCAGCCCGTTGACCGCCTCGATCGCCTCCGCCGTCGTCTCGTCCCCCGGTCGCTGGGCAAGCGCCGCAAGCTTGAGCAGCTCCAGGTGGCGAGCCATTGCCCGCGTGATGTCGATTGCGGTGTCGAGCCGCGGCTCCGACAGCTGCCGGCCCGCCTTCCATGACTCCTCCAGCACCTCCTCGCGGAGCATGCGATAGGTCGCATGGAGCCCCTCGGCCGGGCCGAACAGCTCCTCCTCATGGGTTTCCTCGCCGACCCCGGCGCTGGCCAACCCCCTCTCGTAGTACCGCGAAGGACGGGCCTCCCCGTCGCTGTTGCGCTCGACCCATGAGAGGACGAGCCCCGATCGGGCGGGCCGTCCGATTCGCTCGGCGGCGGCGCTGTGCTCCAGCCCGAGCACGAAGACGTAGTCGAACTCCATGCCCTTGACGGCGTCGCGGGCCAGCCCCCGCACGGTTCCAGGAGCCGGGGGCTCCGCCACGCCGGCGGACTCGACGCCGGCATCGGCGACTGCACTCAGATGGCGGACGAAGTCGCGGGTCGATCCGTGCGGCTCGCGTCGCGCCCAGACGGCGGCAAGCTCGGCCAGCCGGGAGAGCCCAAGCAGTCGCTCCGCCACCTCGGGCTGGGCGGCGAAGAGCCGCTGGCGGCGCAGCCCGATCCGCTCGATGAGCCGCCGCACGAAGACGTCGGCGCGGCGCTCCTCCATCGCCGCCGAGGCGGCTCCGTAGAGCTTCAGGAAGGCCTGGATTCGCTCGCGCCCCTCAGGCGGGATCTGCGGGCTTTCGAGCGCCGCTTCACAGGCAGACACCATGTCGAGCCTGCGGCGCCGGGCGATCGTCGTCAGGCGCGCCAGGTCGGCGGAGCGCAGCTCGATGGGAGGGCGGGTGAGCGCCCGCGCGGCTGCCGCGGAGTCGGCCGGGTCGGTGAGCACCCGCAGCCAGGCGATCGTGTCGCGCACCTCGGGCCGCTGGAAGAGGGCTGCGGGGCCAGAGAGGTGGAACGGGACGCCGCGCTCCTCCATCGCCCCCGACACGGCCCCTCCCCTTGCGATCAGCTCGTCGATCAGCACGCAGATCGCCTCGGGCGGCGTGCCCCCCGCCAACAGGTGCTCAACCTCCCTTGCGACCGCCTGCGCCTGCGCACGCTCGTTGGTGCACCGCCAGAACCGCACCTCCGGCTGGCGGAACTGCCGCTGGAGCTCGATCACCTCGGCGTCGGAGTGGACGGAGAGGGACCATTCGCGCAGGTCCGCGGGAGGGGCGTTTGAGCTCTCTGCCTCCAGCGCGTAGAGATGGTTCGGATTGTCCTGGGCCAGTGAAACGAGGATGGATCGCTGAGCCGAGGTGGTGTCCTCCAGCTCGTCGACCATCAGGTGGTCGAAGCGGGTGGCGATCTCGCGGCGCACCTCCGGGTGCGTGGTGAGCAGCTTGGTCAGGGTCAGGAAGACATCGCCGCGATCCAGGCTTCCGGCATCCGCGAGGATGCGGTCGTGGACCGCAAAGAGCTCGGCGAACTCCGGTTCGGGGGGGTCCGAGCCAGCCTTCAGCGCGTCAATCCGCTCCAGCAGGTGGGCGAGCAGGCCGGCTGGGTTACCGCGGATCTCATGGCGTCGCAGCGGCAGCTCGTCGAGCCGGTCGAGCAGCATTGCCAGCCGCTCAGCGGGGCCGAGGACGTCGAAGAAGGGATCGAGCCCAGCGGTGTCGGTGTGCTCACGCAGCAGGCGCTCCCCGACCGTCCCCCAGGTGCCGATCCAGAGCTCCTCATAGGGGAGGTCCAGCAGCGCCTCGATCCGCCCGCGCAGCCGCTGCGCGGTTGCCTGCGTCGAGGCCAGGAGCAGCACTCGCTCCGGCCCGGCGCTCTCTCGGGACAGCCGCACGAAGCGCTGAGCCAGCGCCTCCGTCTTGCCGGTGCCCGCTCCGCCGAGAACGAGGAGCGGACCAGCGCCATGGCGGATCGCGCGCTCCTGTGGCGGCGTCAAGTCCATTGCCCAACGCTAGTACACGGCCTGCGCCGTGCTCGAGTTTCGCTCGCCCCCAGATCGACCCAGCCGACCTGCGGGTGCATCGCGCGACATAGCATCCCGGCAGATGGACCTCCTATCCGCGGACTGGCTGGGAATTTGCCGCCGTGTCGTGGCTGCCCAGGAAGGGATCTTCGAGCAGGCAGCCGGGATCGCGGCGCGCACGGTGTACGAGGGCATGGGCGAGGGCGGCGATCGGTCCCTGGCGATCGACCGGCGCTGCGAGGACGCCGTGTTCGCGGAGCTGGAGGGTCTGGCCGCGGCAGGCGTCTCGTTCCTCGCCGTTTCCGAGGAGCGTGGCGAGGTCGGCTTCGGATCGGGGGGGTCTGCGCGGGTCGTGATCGACCCGATCGACGGGTCGCTCAACGCCCGCCGTACCGTGCCGTCGCACAGCCTCAGCATCGCGGTGGCCTCGGGCCCCGCGATGGCGGATGTCGAGTTCGCCTACGTCTACGACTTCGGGGCCAGGGAGGAGTTCACCGCCCGCCTTGGCGCTGGGGCGACACTCGGCGAGGCCTCGATCCGGGTCGCCGAGGACGGCAGCGAGCTCGAGGTCCTCGGCTTGGAGTCGGCTCGGCCCGAGTGGGCGCTGCCGGCGCTCCAGGCGCTGGCCGGCCAGGTCTATCGGCTGCGCGTGGTCGGCTCGATCGCGATCGCGGTGTCCTACGTGGCGGCGGGTCGCTTCGACGGGATGCTCAGCCTCCGGCCCTGTCGCTCGGTTGACGCCGCCGCGGCCCAGCTGATCGTTCGCGAGGCTGGCGGCACGGTTGCGTTCGGGGACCTTTCCCTGGCGGACGCCGGCCTTGGCCTCGACTCCCGCTACCCGATCGCCGCCGCTGCCGGGACCCGTGCCCTCGCGACGATCCGCGCCGTCCAGTAACCGGTTCTCGGGTGGCGGTTAGAACGTGTGTTCGTTAGGAACATATGTTCGCTACACTCGAAAAGCACTCCAGGTAGACACACCCACGGAAGGGGTCGATCCTTATGGCGACACAGACGAGCAAAGCCACCAGCAAAGCCAAATCCAAAGCGAAACCCGCTGCCCCTGCCCCGGCAGCGCGAAAGAACCCGGCCCGATCAGCTGCCGAAACCGCCGTGGACCTTCCGGTCGGCGTCGTCCTCGAGGTCAGCGATCGCCTCGCCGGTCTGGTCGAGACGTTCACCGACCGCGCGGGCGCCGAGCGGCAGCTCAAGGCATACCGCACCCGCCTGCGCCGTACCGTGAAGCGCACAGAGCGGCGCGGCGCCACCGCGCGCCGTAAAGCGACCACCGAGGCAAAGAGGACCCGAACCCGCGTCGAGCGTCAGGCCCGCCAGCGGCAGCGCACGGTCCAGACGACGCTGAAGCGCAACCGCAACGAGGTGGAGCAGCGCGTCCGCAAGGCGATCGACGAGCAGGCCTCGCGCGCCCAGAACCTGGTCGACCAGGTCAGCGAGCAGCTCTCCACCCTTCGTTAGTCCAAGCTCAGTACCGGCGGGTTCTCAGCGCCCGCGCACTGCCACTGGTCTTGAGCCTCCCGGCTCGTACGGCCAGTTGCTTTGCGCGGGCGCGTAGGCGCGGAACTGGAAGCGGGCGCCGCGGCTGTCGTTGTCGCTGAAGCGGTAGGCATAGCGGAAGCGGCCGCGCCCGTCGGTCTGGATCGTGCGGAACTCGCTCCAGGCCATACCCGGCAGCCGGAACTGGAGCTGTACCGACTTGCCCTCGGGCGGGATTGCGCTGCCTGCCGCGGCGACGCGGCCCGTGAAGATCACGGGCCGCCCGCCGATCGTCGCCACTCCTGAGGAGGCCCGCAGCCGCAGGCTGCTGCGCACCCGCAGCCGCATCGGCCAGGCATGGGAACTGGTCAGCGTGCGGGTGCCTCCGAAGACGGCCGTGATCTCACGACTTGGCCCAGGAGCAAGGTGGATTGCGAACGTGCCCCCGGCCCCGGTCCTCACCGTCGACACCCGTTCGACGGGATCGGATCCAGGGTCGAAGCGCTCGATGAGCCGCACCGGCATCCCCTCCAGGGGTGTCCGTATCCCGGCGGTCAGGTCACCGCTGAAGAGGATGCTGCGGCCGAACCGGACGAGCCGCTGCCCGCCGAAGCCGGCGCGCAGGGTCGTGGGTGTCTTCAGCGGGTTCGACAGGACCATCCTGGCGCCGTCGGAGCGGCGCGCCGTCATCGCCGCGTTGCCAGCCGTGTCGTAGCCCGTCGCGCGGAACTCGTACTCACCCGCCGGGTAGGCATCGGAATCCCAGCGGGCTTGAAATCCCGCGGCAGCCGGCTCGGCGGGAAGCACGTCGAAGCGATCGCCCGAGCCGGCCCGGCGCACGCCGATCCAGCCCCGCGTTGGATCCCCGCCGGAAAGGGAGTCGCGGACCTTCACCTGGATCAGCTCGGGGTCCCGCGGGTTCTGCGAGTTGTCGAAGCTGACGTCTGGGGGGCTGCGGTCGATCCGCACCAGGGCCGTCGACGGCGACGCATTGGGCACTCCGTTGCTGCTGCTCCCGTCGTCGACGTTTCCAACCGCGTCGCGGGCGTAGTAGGCGATCTCGTGGACGCCCTCGCCGATCACGGTCGTTCTGGCCGACGAGCCGGTCCCGACGGTGGGCGCACCCGCGTCGGCCCGGATCGCCGTGAAGGGTGTCGTGCCTTGGCCTGCGCCGTCCATCCCAGACCCGCTGTCCGTTGCCGTCGCGGTGAGCGTGACCGCTCGGTTGGTCCAGTCGCCGGGCACCCCGGCAAGCTTTGTCACCGGATCGGTTGTGTCGACATGGAGGGCGGCGTGGCCCGGCGTCGCGGACTTCATCCCGGACCCCGAGACGGCGACCGCGTGCACGTAGCTCGTCCCCTCCGGCAGCCCGGTGATCGAAAGGGCGTCGTCATGGACACCGCCGCGCAGGTCGGTCTCGGCGTCGCTGCAGCGGTCGGCCGCCGCACAGGGGTCGCCCTGCGATGCCGAGTCGATCGAGACCGCGTAGCCGCGGATGCCGGAGATGGGGGCTTCGCCTTCGGGATGGCCGAGCCGCAGCGTGTACGGGAACCCGGCGCGGCCAATCCAGCTCGGGTTCGGAACCGGCTGGGCGTGTCCCGGCCGCACGTCGTCGAAGCGCAGCTTGGCGGCAGCCGGTGGCCCCTGGTTGCCGGCGGCATCCTCCAGCCAAACCTCCGCCGTGTAGGCGCCGCGAACGCCGGGAAGCCGCAGGTTGTCGATCGTCTCCGTCGCCCAGCCGATTCTCGTGTCGAAGATCGCCACCGCACCGAGGGGGTCCAGGACCCGGTAATGGACGGCCGCCAACGGCGCTTGCCCTTCCGTGGTGGGGCTCGTCCAATCGAGGCGGAAGCGGTTGTCCGGGTGCCAGGCTTCCTCTCCGTCCATGACTCGGAGGTTCGTGGGCGGCGGAGGACCGGCGTTGGCGGCTGCCGTCATGGCCGCGGCGAGGGCCGCGAGCACCACCGCAACGGCAGCGGCTCCACGGGCCAGCCCCCGCTCCCTTCTCACGGCCCGAACTCCCCGGCGGCGCTGCCGCTCGACGAGCTCGAGGGACCGCCCGGCGGCTGGGCGGCAGCGGGCGCTGTGTATTCGACCGCCCCAGCTTCGGCTGGCTCGGGCTGCGTCGGGGTCGTTGAAGGTCGTTCCGCATCGGGCTTCTTTCCCGTTGCCGGCCGTGTCGGTGCGGGCTGAGGTGCCGGCGGCACCGGTGCGTAATCGACGGATTCCTGCCTGGAGCCCTGGATTGGCGCGGGGGACACACGCTCGATCGTCGGCGCCTTCGCGTGGTTGGGCGCGATTCCGAGTGGGCCTGGCACCACTCCCGCCGCTACGCAGGCCGCCGCGCCACCAGCCGTGCCCACGCAGACCGCCGCCACTTTCGCCAGCGCCGCCAGGCCGGCACCCGGGGCGCCACCGGCCGCGGCCACCTGGGCCATCCCCGAGCTGCTCGCTGCATCAGCGCCCGGCAGGCGCAAGTGAAGTTCGGCGAGCGCCTCGTGCAGCCTTTCCAGCAGCGATCGCGACATGGGCAGGATCGGGGCCAGCGCCGCCGCGGCGCCCGGGGTGGCCCGGTAGGTGCGCATGGCCGCCCGGCAGCGCGCGCAGGCGCGCAGGTGCTCTCGTACCGCCGCCGTCTGCTCGGCGCTGGCTTCCCCGTCGCAGAAGGCCGACAGCAACGGTCCCATTTCCCGGCACCGGCTCCCGTCCTCACTGCGTGACACCAGCGTGCGGAACCGCTCCCGTCCCTCCGCCAGGCAGCGGTTGACCTTGGTCTACCAGCAATTGTTTGGCCCTATACCTCTCGGGTCGCTACCCAGGAGCTCGAGATGGGCGCGCCGGTACTAGAAGCAGGGGATCGCTACGCCGTCAGACCAGCGAGCTAGTCGCGCTACTGATGGGGGCCGAAGCATTGCCGCTTCCACGCGAAGGCAGTATCCGACCTGTGGCCAGGCCTGTGCCCGTTCGACGCAGCGTCGTTGGGGTGCTGCGTGCGCTTTCTCCGACTACGGAACGGCGTAAGAACAAGGAGTCGATGGTTCGCTGCCGGGGGTATCGCAACTAGGCCGCTGAACTGCCTCCTTGAGGATCGATTTCGCTCGATTCGGTGGTAATAGAAACGCTGGCGAATTCCTTGCGATTCTCGATACCAAAGATCCAGTCCGTGACGATAGCTGGAAGGAGCGCCATCGCCGAACCGATGGATGTCACTTCTGAGCACTCATGGAGAGTCCAATGGCTCCGGATTCAGCACCGGCGATGAACTCAGGACGGTCACTGTCCGGCAGCCGCGGCTAAGGGCGACATACAGCTCAGCTGCGTTGTAGCTATCCGCGTCGAGGAGCACCGCGTAGTCGTACTGCAGCCCCTTCACCAGCAGCGGCCGAGACACGATCCTCTTCGCAGGCCGGCGTCCGACAACTCGATCGTGATTGCGTAGTCGACGCACTGCTGTAGAGACCTTGAGCTGCGGGTCCAAAGCAGCCTGGCCAAGAGCATCGATGATGCAACTCCAAGCTTCGCGTCGAAAGAGCTGGAATCGCGGAAGTCCCGCTAGCTCGCGGAGCGCGGAACGCACGGCCGCTGGCGAACTCTCCTCAAGCAAATCGCTGAGCCTGACATGTGCAGGGTCGAGCTCAGCCTTCTTGCTTGAGATCGTCTTGCCTTCGCCGAGACGCTCGCGCTTGCGCTTTTCGATCGCCTCGGCAACCCCCACGGCGCATTTGCACGCAAAATCCACCGTCGCCGCGGCGATGCTGGCGGCATCGCCGCGGTCGATGACCTCGGCGAATTTCAGCATCTGCTTGCCCTCTAGCTCCTCCATCATCGAGTAGCTCCCGTTGAGCTTCGCTGCGGCCATTCGACAATCGTGTGGCATGTGCCCGAGTGCAACTGCTGCACCATCCTCCGGCTGTCCGAAGCAGGCGGTCGTTTGGGTGTAAATCCGCCTGCCGTCGTTCTCGATGCGGCGCCATTGGACAGGCGCGTTCTCGAGAGAGATCGCTTCGCCTCGTCTCAAAGAGGGTCGAATCGTCAGCAGCCAACGCCCCAACTCCTCGTTCTTACCCTCCCATCGCCACGGCTTGATCGGCAGCTCGCAGGAGGGGAAAAGATTGAGGACCTCCTCCCAGGTCACCGGCTGGTTGTCGCCGAAGTTGAAGAGACCCTGGAGTGGATCACCGAGAACTGCGGTCGGGACAACCCCCCGGAGCGCTGCGACCACCTGATGTTGCGCGAGGACGCAGTCCTGGTACTCATCCACCGCGATCAGCGCATAACTCGCCTCCAGCATCCGACGCACAGCGGGTGCCTGAATCGCTCTCTCAGCTGCGAGGCGATAGCTATCGGCCTGATCCCAGTCAGGCTGGTCCCCGACTTGGAGGCCAGCAAGATTCGGGAAGTGCATGACCAGGTCAAGGCACCAGCCATCGATCGTACGAACAGTCGCCCAGCGAGACGATCCTCCCTGGTCGCGAATCTGCCGGCGAAGCGCATCGACCCCGGCGTGGGTGTGGGTGAGGACGAGCACTCGCTGCTCGCGCTGACGGTAGTCGTTGGCTATCTCGGCGATGAGGTGAGTCTTTCCGGCGCCCGCCGGTAGCTCGATCGAGCATGGCAACGCTTCACGAATTCTGGCGGCCGCAGATCGGGCTCCGTGACTTGCGTCTGGCCCTTCTGGCCGGACCACCAGATCTGATTCAGTCGTCGATACGACGAATGCCTTCACCTCATCGAGCACCTTGGCAGCGCAGCTCCGCCCGGAGGTCGCGGTGGTGCGCCAGCCACAGCTCGGCCAATCGTTCTCCATGATCCTCGCGCTTGAACCACGCCGCTCTCGCCTCACGTCGTGCCTTCCCGCTTTCCCCGGGCTTCCCCTTAAGACCTTTGGCGGCTGCTGCCAACGCCTTGCGGAGAGCCGACTCATCGCCCTCCTCGACGCAAGCAAGGGATCGACTCCGCTTAGCTCGCTGACCGTCGTCCCAGCTGTGCGGCAACCTGCGCTCGGATCGACTCCTCGCCCCGATTCTCAATGCCCACCGCCACGAACTCCCTCAAGCCGGCGGTGTTGAGGCTGCGGGCGAACTCGTCCTCGATTGCCCGCCCCGATGACCATCGCACGACATCCACTCCGGCCGTCTCTGCGTCCGCAACTCTCTCCTCGATCTCGGGGTCGTCGTTGTCAATGAGCACGGCGCTTGGATAGCCGAGCTTGCTGAACACGATTGCTCTTTGAAGCGCTCTGGTCCCCGCCGCCGCCATTCCACTATCTCGACCCCGGGTCGTAATCGAGGTGGGCTTGTTGAGTCGCTGGCGTTTCTCGTCAGCCATAGCCACACAGGCAACACACGAACCCAGCCTCCGTGGCACCCTCTCCGACAAGCACGTATACGCCGAGCAGTGCCGTGGGAGCGTGCCTGAGGGCACCTTGCAGCCTCTTCTTAAGTCTGGTGGAACGGCCGCGACCGTCGTCTTTCCCTGCCCCGAGCGGATGACGCAAATATCGGCTGATTCAAGGGCCGTGATGGTTACCGGCGAATGCGTGGTGAGGATGACCTGAAGGTCGCCACGCTTGGTCGCATCCTTCAGGTATCGAAGGAGGTGGCAGAGCCGGTGGGGGTCCAAGCCGTGCTCGATCTCATCGACCGCCCCAATTGATCGACCCGCCGATAACCGCACGCTCTTGGATAGCGATACCGGTCAGTCGCTTGGTTCCCAAGCCTTGGCTGGTGAGCGAAATGTCCTCATCGTGAAGGAGCAGCGGAAACCGACCAGAGGTGCCCGCTCGATCGAGTCCCGGCCGAAGAGTCCGATAAGGGGCAGCGCCGAGCTTTCGCGACGCCTTCTGAACGTTTCCCGCCGCCTCCTGTAACTGCGGGGGAATCACCTCGAATGCGGCAATCCGAGCTCCGCGATGAGCGGCAAGGACCACGCTGCCAGCTTCCGCCGGTACCTCGCTCATGTTGTTCAGGGCAGAGCCCCCACCCCCAACGAAGATGCGTGTCGGTGTCCTCCCCGACCCGCAAGTAGCCAAGTGCCCCGCGCTGCGCCGCGCTGATCGACGCACCTTCATCAGTTCCCTCGCCAGGCCGCACAACGGTCCAGCGCGGCTCTAGCGTTCGATCTACAACCAGCCTGACGATGAGGCATTCTTCGCTTCCCTCTACGGGATCGTGCTCAAAGCTTCCGTCCGGCCTGATGCCAGACCGATCCTTACCCAGCGACTGCTCTGCGATCAGCTCGCCTGGTAGCTCTCCGACGGCAACCTCGATCTCAATCGGCTCGTCTGCGTTGCAGCGATAGAAGTCTGCATCCCCGAACCGCGGCCGATAGCTGCGGCTGAGCGCCAGCCCGATCGCCTCGAGGATCGTCGTCTTGGTCGAGTCCCCAGGCCCAACCAGACACGCAAGTCGTCGGTCAAGCTTCCACTCGCAGGTCCTAATCCCGCGGAAGTTCTTGATCGAAACCGATCGGATCTTCACGGATAGGACTATGACGGGCAGCAATTTTCGTCGCGGCGCCGACTTCTCGGAAACGTCCGGTATGAGCAATCGCGTCCCGTTGCCACCAGCTTCGTCCGGGTTTTCGCGGTG
>CAVSPF010000004.1:0-38700 GCA_963729995.1 uncultured Solirubrobacterales bacterium | reverse complement strand
AACCACTGACGGATTGTTCGAGGTGGGGTAAGCCAGTCGGTATCTCAGGGTCGATGACTCGATAACGGAGCAGCTGCCGCCCGACCTGCGCTAGATCGCCTTCGATCTGGACGACACGCTGCACTACTTCAAGCGCGCCTCGGCCCGGGTGGGCGATGGCGAGTTACCCGAGGGCTTGGCGGCGATGACGCTGGACTTCCAGGCGCTCGGCCGGCTCTTCGGCCAACTCGCTCTGGACGGCCAAACCGCCGCGACTTGAGCGCCCACAGACCTCAGCGCTCGGCCGCGAGCCAGCCGATCAAGCGCTCCTTGGCTACCGGCCACTCGGAGCGGAGGATCGAGTAGTGGACGCTGTCGCGCCAGCTGCCGTCGCGTCGTCGCATCTCGTGGCGGTGTACACCCTCCTTGGTTCGCACCGAGCCGCTCTATCGCTCGCTGCGATCGCTCGTTCTGGATGTCGGTCCGAAAGGCCACACGCTCAAGGCCCGGGTCTCGAACGCGTGCGCATCAGCAGCAGCTTCGCCTCCGCATTGCGGCCGGTTCCCCACGACGCGCGACTCGAGCCAGGTCGATCCGATCTCGACGTAGGGCGTCGGCGCATCGAAGTCCCAGTAGGAGGTGGAGCCGATCACCGGGCCACCGGCGTCGAGGATCGCAAAGGGAAGACGGCGGTTGGCATCCCCGGTCGGCAAGCGCGCCCTCGATCCAGACCTGCGCTTGCTCGAGGTCCGCGGCCGCGGATAGGGCAGCCAGGCGAACACCTCATCGGCATCGGCGGCAGCCAGCACGCCGGCGGCGTGATCGACACGCATCGGCTCGATCGCGACAAGGTCGCCGCGAAGCTCAACGGGCTCAATCGGATGCATGGCGCGATCCTCTCAGGAACGCCGGAAACCGGAGAACGGAGCGCTGCTCATCCCAGCTTGCCCGACCCGTCCGGCAGATCGCCCAGCGTCGATATCTTTAGGCTGGGGCGATCTGGAGGCGCAGGGCGTCCATTGCGGTTGACCCACACTGCGCCAAGACTGGCAGCAAGGGCGCCGCTGCAGGCCATGCCGAGACGAAATCGCCTGCCGCAAGTGTCCCTTCACACGGCTAGCATGATGTGGTAGCTGGACGTGAGCGACGAGCAAGTCATCAGGGTTGGATTACCCTTGGACCCAGAGGGGTTCCTTCGCCGCGCCTGCCACGCGTGCGAGCGCGAGTTCAAGTGGCTGTCCTCCCAACAGGATTCCGCCCAGCGGCCAGTTGCAGACGGCGGCTACTTCTGCCCTTACTGCCGAAGCCAGAACACCGAATGGATGACTGCGGCCCAGCTCGAATGGGCCACCACCCAAGCGGTCAATGAGGTCGCCGGAACCGTGTTCGAAGAGATGAACCGCAACCTCCGGCGCAGTAGTTCCAATCTCATTCACGCCAGCGTGGACTGGACGCCCGCCAAAGGGGAAGAGCCGCTAGAGGTAAACGACATGGAGCGCGTAGATTTCAAATGTCATCCTCAGGAGCCGATCAAGGTGCTCGATGGCTGGTCGGGATCGGTCTACTGTCTGGTCTGTGGTACGCCGCACACATGAGCAGCACTGAATCCAGGCTTCCCGACGACAGGAGACTTCTCGAAGCCATGGTTGGACAGGACTGGCTCCAAGCCGACGACTTGGTAGCGCTGGTGGGCGATCGACGCTTCGATCGCCAGCGAGTAGGTCGCTGGTTCAAAAGTGCCCGTCACCGCGGCCTTCTCGAGTCTAAGGTCGACCCTGATCAGCTCGGACAGGTCCAGGGCGGACGCTACTACCGCCTGACCCCAGCTGGAGCCCAACAGCTGAACCAGCTCGCGAAACGAAGTGAGCCTTGAGCGACCTGTCCGCAGGGCGGCGGATCGGTCCCTGGGAGTTGCTCGACCTCCTCGGAGAGGGAGGAAGCGCGGAGGTGTGGACCTGTAGTCGCGGCGGCGCAGAGGATGCCGCAGTCAAGTTCCTCAAGACCCGCAAGACCGAGAGCCAACGCTGGCAGCGCTTTCACCGCGAGGTCGAGTACGTTCGCTCCCTCGGCGGCCAGAGGGGCATATTGCCGATTGAGGACTACGACTTACCCGAAACACCTGCGAAGGGAGAGCGTGCCTGGTACAGCATGCCAATCGCAACCAAGCTCTCAGCCATCCTGAGCGAAGCCGATCTGCGCGAGGTCGTTGAAGCCGTACTGCCGATTTCCCGGACGCTCGCCGAGCTGGCCAAGCGCGACGGCGCCGCCCACCGCGACATCAAGCCGAACAACCTTTATTGGTGGCAGGAAGAACCAGCCGTCGGCGACTTCGGTCTGCTCTGGCGGCCGGAGCAGACTCGGATCAGCCACTCTGAGATCCCGGGCGCCTTCAGCTTCACGGCGCCCGAGTTCTTTCGCGAGGACGTCGACGACGACGCGATCGACTACTCACGCTCGGACGTGTTTTCCTTGGCGAAGACGCTTTGGGCGCTGGCTCGTGGACAGGAATTTGCCCTTCCTGGTGCCCACGACTCCAGGGACGCCGAGATCTCGGTCGGTGAGTTCCGCCAGCATGCCTCCGCCAGCGCCCTCGATCGCCTAATCGAACGGGCCACCGTCGCCAATCCCGAACGGCGACCCGAAATGAGTGAGCTCGGAAACGAGTTCGAACGCTGGCTTGAACTTGCCACTCCGACCTCTGGCGTACCGGATCTCTCTGCGGTGGCGATGCAGATCCGCGAACAAATGGAGCCAACCCTCGAGCGCGAACGAAACCAGCAGCGACTGATCGACCTAGGACGCTCGGCGGTGCGGCGGTCTCGTGAGCAACTCGCACCCCTCTTCGCCCAGCTAGAGGCGAACTTACCGAACGTTCGCTCGGACGTCCGTGACCAGCAGCTCGAGGGCATGCTGAAGACCTACTCCGGGTTGGGCGATCCCGAGATCCTGATGCGCGAAACCGTTGCCGTCGTCGTCAGCACCAGGCAGGAGCCGATGTCGCTTCTACTCTCCTTCGGGGTCTTAGTCGAGGTGCTTGACGACGGCATCCTTCGCGTGGGTGCGGCTATGCAACTCGGATACGAAAAGGTGATGCAGAGCGCGAACGATGCAAGCGGCGTCCGGGGAGTTCCCGCGGGCTCAGTCGACGAAGAGGCTGCAATTCGGGAGGCCACCGACTGGATCACCGCAAATGTGGAGAGCTGGCTCAAGCAGTTCGCAGAGATCTCCGAAGGCCGCAGCTAACATCTGCTGGATTGGCCTTGTGGCCTACGCATTCGCACATGCACTGCCGTCGACTGTCTTCCCGTTCGAATTTAGGTAGTCGTGCATGTTTTAGGTAGTCGTGCATGTGTTTCTCTTGTGGATCGATAGAGGGTCGATGCCATTGATGCCGTCGGGCAACCAAAGCCCCTGACCACTCCGGTCATGACGACGAGGCGGCTGGTGCCGGAGCTGGATGATGCTCACTTCTCTATGGGATTTCGGGTGGCGGTCGGCCTGTGGCGATGGGCGGGGCTCGTCGGGGGCGAGGACGGGTCGGCCGAGGATCGGATGTTGCGGCTGTGGCAGTGGGAATAGAGTCGGGGGTGAAACCAATTGGAGTCGAGAGAGGGCGGAGACGTGTCGGAGAGAGTCGAGCGGGTTCGGGAGGTGCTGAAGGCACAGCTGGTCGAGATCGAGGCGGAGGCGGCCGAGCTTCGGGGGGCGCTGCGGTCGCTGGACGGCGGTGGGGCCGTGAAGGCGCCGGGGCGCGGGCGGCGGAGGAAGGCGCGGCGCTCCGGGTCGAAGCGGGTTGCGAGGGGTCAGCGTCCGAAGCAGTTCCTGGCGGCGGTCGAGGCGGAGCCGGGGGCGTCGGTCGCCGAGGTTGCGAAGGCGATCGGGGTGTCGGCACAGCAGGCGGGGTCGTTGGCGCGGCGGTTGGAGGCGAAGGGCGAGATCAAGCGGTCGAAGGAGGGGGTGCGGGTTGCGGCGAAAGGCGGCGAGAAGTAGGGCCTTCCTCTTCCCGCGGTCAGGATCGCGCCTGAGGAAACACGTCCTCCAGCCGTTCGAGAGTCAAGCGAACGACTTCGAGTGAGCTGTCGCTGGACGCTGCTGCTTCTGTTGCCTCGCCACGCAGGCACTGCAGCAGCTGCTCAAGCCCAACATCCTCTCCTCCAGCCCACCGCGTAAGAAGCACGGGTGCAGCCACGTCCTCGGGCAAGCCGTAGGCATAGCGTTGAAACTCGGCAAGCGAGAGAATCGGGCGGCCCTCGATGCAGAGGAATTGCTCCTCAAGCGGTTTCTCCATGGGTCGGATGCTATCGGGCTGCTGAGCGTCAAACTCGATCGCATGACCTGAAGCGCCTACTGCAACGACGCAAGACGAGCGATATGGACGCTGCGACGATTGGCCCCGTCACCAGGGAGCTTTACCCTGCAGGGATGGCAGTTCACGCTCGCGAGCGCCTTGAGTTGTTTGACCCGACCGCCTTTGAGGTCTTCCGCTTCGTAAGCAGAGAGATCGATGACGTCGGCAAAGTGACGCTGCGCTACTCGCTCGACGATGAGATCGACTTCGTCGAGCAATTTGAGTTGCCCGAAGGCACCCATGTGTCGGACGCTGACCGCGACAGGGTCGACGGAATCCTCTCCCTGCTCCATTGGGCTGCCGGAGTCAGCTACTACAAGACCGCAACGCCGCCAGCCGTCGACTGCGACGCCAGTCCGCCTGTAGTCGCTGAATTGCTTAACGCGCTCTACTCGGAGGGTCTCGGCGAGTTTGCTTTCACGAATCAGCTAGCGGCACTGCCTCGACCGGAATTCCCGACGTCGACGAATGTGGCGGCGCACGCGGTACCAATAACCAAGTCGAACCAGCGCACGCTCGTTCCGATTGGGGGGGGCAAGGACTCGGCGGTGGCACTTGAGGTCGTCCGCAGGACCGGAGGAGACCTCGCACTTTTTTCGGTTGGAGATGCCGGTCCGATCGCACGAACCGCGACGGTTGCGGGGCTCCAGCACCTGGTAGTTCGGAGACGCCTTGATCCGCAGCTAGCCGAGCTGAACCAGGCGGGAGCATTGAACGGGCACGTTCCGATTACGGCGATCGTCTCCTGCGTCGCGATCCTCACCGCCGCTCTGCACGGCTACGACTCGGTGGCGATGGCCAACGAGCGTTCCGCGTCCCATGGCAACGTCGATTGGGATGGGATCGACGTCAACCATCAGTTCAGCAAGGGCATCCGGGTGGAACAACTGATCCGCGCGGCCCTGGAGGAGATCGGAGCCGGAGTTGAGTACTTCTCCGTTCTCCGCCCCGCCTCGGAGCTCGGGATCGCCAAGGCGTTCACCCATCTGACCGCCTACCACCAAGCGTTTTCCAGCTGTAACACCAACTTCCGCATCGATGGCTCCGTGCCGTCGGACCGCTGGTGCTGCGACTGCCCCAAGTGCCGCTTCGTCTTCCTGGTGATGGCGCCGTTCTCCGAGCCCGACCACCTGCGGGCGATCTTCGGCCGTGACCTGCTCGACGACGACGCCCAGTTCGAGGGCTTCGCGCTGCTCACCGCGAGCGGCGGGTTGAAGCCGTTCGAGTGCGTCGGCGAGGAGGAGGAGAGCCGGGCGGCGATGCGGATGCTCGCGGCGGATCCGCGCTGGCGGGACCACCGCGTGGTGCGCCGGCTGGCGGCGGAGGTCCTGCCCGGGTTCGCGGCCGACGGCGGCCTCGCCGAGGCGGCGCTGGCGCTCAGCGACGAACACTCCGTCCCGCCGGGACTGATGCCGGTGGTCCGTGCGGTTCTCGGACCTTGAAGGTGCCTCGGTCGGCGTCTGGGGCGCCGGCCGGGAGATCCGCTCCTTCCTCGCCCAACTGGACCGGCGGCTGCCGCGGGCGCGAGTCGTGGTGGCGGCCTTCGACGCCGCGCCCGCCGCGGCGGAGCTGGCGGCGCTGCCCGCCAGCACGCGCGTGGCGGTGGGCGCCGAGATCGCGGCGGCGCTGGCCGGCTGCGACGCGGTCGTCCGCTCGCCGGGGGTGTCGATCCACCGGCCGGAGGTGAATGAGCTGCTCGCGGCGGAAATTCCGATCGCCACCGCGACCGGCCTCTGGCTCGCCGAGCACGGTGGCCGCGGCGTCATCGGCATCACCGGGACGAAGGGCAAGAGCACGACCGCGGCGCTGGCCCACCACCTCGCCCGCGCCGCCGGCCGCGACGCCGCCCTGGCCGGGAACATCGGCGTGCCTGCGCTCGACCTGCTCGATCGCGAGCCGCCGGAGCTTGTCCTGCTGGAGCTCTCCAGCTACCAGATCGCCGACCTCGAGACCGGGCCCGAGGTGGCGCTGGTCACCAGCATCTTCCCCGAGCACGTCGACTGGCACCGGACCGATGCGGTCTACCGGGCAGACAAGCTGAAGCTGCTGGGTCTCCCCGGGGTCCAGGTCGCTGTCGTCAACGGGCGCTTTCCGGAGCTCGTCGTGGCAGCGGAAGCAGCCCCGAGCGCGGTGGTTTACGGAGTGCCGGACGGCTGGGACGCGCGTGCCTTGGGCATCGCGCGCGGCCGCACCGACGTGCTCGCCTCCGCCCACCTACCGCTTCACGGCGAGCACAACGCGGTCAACCTCTGCGGCGCGATGGCGGCCCTGGAGGCGGTCGGGGTCGAACCGCGCCTGCCCGCGGCCCTGGAAGGATTCAGGCCACTCGCCCACCGGCTCGAGGTGGTCGGAGAAAGCGGCGGCCTGCTCTGGGTCGACGACAGCATCTCCACCACGCCCGAGTCGACCCTGGCCGCACTCGACTCCTTCCCGGGCCGTGATGTCGTCCTCCTCGCTGGCGGCTTCGACCGCGAGCAGGACTACACCGAGCTCGGCGCGGCGCTCGCCGCCCGCGCCGGGGCGGTCGTCGGCATGCCGACGACCGGAGCCGAGGTGGTCGCGGCCGCCCGGGCCGCCGGGGTCGACGCCGAGCACGCGATCGAGGTCGCCGACCTCGAGGCCGCTGTCGACGCAGCACGCGATCTGGCCGCGCCCGGCAGCGTCCTCCTTCTCTCCCCCGCGGCGCCCAGTTACGACCACTTCCGTAACTTCGAAGAGCGCGGCGAGCGCTTCCGCGCCCTGGTCACCTGAGCGTGGCCTAGCCGATCGCGGCGAGCAGTCGCCCGAACGCCATGATCGTCGAGCGCACCTCCTGCAGATAGGCGTCGGCGCTGAACACCTGGCTGAGGCGGGGGTCGACCTCACCCGGCTGGATTCCCATCGTCTCGACCCGCACCTCGTGGGGAAGCCCGAGCACCCGAAGCGCGTCGGCGTGCTGGTAGGGCACGTAGATGTCGGAGGTGACGAGCAGCAGCCGCTGTCCAGGACGGAGGCCGGCGAACTCGGTCGCGAACCACTCGTAGGAGTCGCCGGTGTTGGTCCGGCGCACCTCCGGTTCGCTCGACGGCGCGGCGACCACTGCGACGGGTAGGCTGGCGCCGGTCGTGTACTCGTGCACGCGCCAGGAGCCGAACGCCTGCTCCGAGCGCTCGCCGCGCTCGCGGTCCGGGGAGCCGAGCCCGAAGGCGAGGCGGGCCCCGACGTCCATGGCGTCGAACTCGTCGCCGACGGGCCGGGTCCCGGCCTGCTCGGCCGCGACCTGCTCGACCAGGCCGACCTCGTCTCCCTTCAGCTCGCGAAAGCCGCCGAGAGCCGTCACCGCCCCGGCTTCGACCCCGCCCTTCTCCAGCACCCTGGCCGCGGCGAGCGGTCGTGCCAGGCAGGCGCGGGCGAGCCCGCCGAGGATCAGGACGTGGTCGTAGCGCCCCTCCGGCTCGACGCCGCCCTTGATCAGCCCGAGGGCGGCCGCCGCCGCCTTGATCGTCTTGTCGGTCGCCGGGTCGAGCGAGCGCGCCTTGAACAGGTTGCGCTCCTTGCCGCCGCGGAAGTCCCACGCCTCCGAGAAGCGCTCCAGCCAGGCCAGCAGCTCGGGTAGCTCGAGCTTTGCCGGCACCTCGCCGCCGGAGAGGCGGACCAGCTCGTCGAGCGCCGGGGAGCGGGCCCATTCCTCCATCGCTCCCACCGCATTGCCGGCATCGGGAAGCGGGGGTGGTGGCGCGGTCATCGCGACTAGGTTGCCAGCTCGCGCATCGCCTCGAGGAAAGCCCGGGATGGGCGGGTGTCCGGGTTAGGCGGCAAATGGAGGCGGGCGAGCACCACCTTGGCCAGGAAGTCGGCGCTCTTCAGGGCCTCCACGCCGTCTACCGAACCGTCGACCGACTCCCGCTGTTTCAACCCTTGGACCGTGTAATCGGTCGCGTCCCGCAACCAGGTGCTCCGCTGCTGCGGCGTGGTGGGGACAAGAACGGCACGGTAGTAGGCGACGTACCCGAGGCCGGCCTGGCAGGCGGCGATGTGGGGGTGGATGTCCACCGGGTAGAGACGCTGGCGGCGCTCCAGTACGTCTTTGTAGATCCTCTCCGATTCATCGAGGTGGGCTGCTGCCAGATCGGGCTCCTCCTGCGCGAGGTCAAGCCACGTTCCGGCAAGGTTGAACCGGCTGCGGGCTTTGTCGATCGGGCCGACCTCTGGATCGTCCTCCTTACGTCCCTCGTCGGCTTCTTCGAGCATCTTCATCGCTCGGTGGAGGACATCAGCCCGGGTCTCCCCCTCGGGGTACTTCGACAGGCCCCGCGTCAACAGGCCCTCCATCGCCAGTGCCCGATAGGCGCGAGCGCTCTCTTTTTCCCCGGCTTCGATGAGCAGCTCTTGCGCGGACCGCACCCAGCCGACCGCTTTGCGCAAGAGCTCGGGCTCTTTCTTGTGGTGCTGGTTGACCGGACGCGCCCGGCCCACCAGACATTCCGCGACCGCGATCGGGTGACTGCCAAGGTGCCGTTCAGCTCGCTCGAAGGTCCGCCCGGAGTCCTCCGTCCTCCCGAGACCTTCGAGCAGGGTGGCGACACCATGCTGGGCGAAGCCGAGCCGCTCGTCGACCGTCCCGGTCTCGCCGTCGATCTCGGCGAGCCGCTCGTCGAGACGGGAGACCGTGTCGAAGTCCCCATAGCGATCGAGGACCCGGCGCACCTCTTTTTTGTCGGCCCCGAGGGCGAAGACCACCTCGTCGCGCAGGTCGGGCCGGAAACGGCCGAGGTAGTGACGGATCGCGGCGCCGAACAACCGGTGCATACGGATGCTGGCGTTCTCCTGGTCGCGGACGATCAGACCTCGCGCTTCGAGAGGCCCGAGTGCCCCCTCGGCGTCCTTCCCGGCAAGTTCGCTCAGTAACGAGATCGGCTGGTTGTCGGGGGGCAGGTAAGCCGCGTAAGCACAGACCCGCAGCCAGGGATCGCCGAACCCTTTGCCATGTCTCAACGCTTCCCAGAAGGCGATCGGCCCGCGGAGCTCTTCCTCGGAGCCTCCGGCAGCGGGCGCGTATCCGGCGGTCTCGACCGCGGTCATCCCGGTGGCGTCGATCAGGGCCCGGAACGCCTCCAACATCAGGCGGCGGCCACCGATCAGATCGTCCAGCTCGGGTCCGAGGGCCGCTACCTCTGCGCCTTCCAGGTTTGGAAGCGGCTTCCAGTCGAACCCGGGTACACCCTTCCATTCTTCATTCGTCGTCGTCACCACGACGCGGCGCCCCTTTTTCGGATCGGAGGGAGGGAGCCATTTGCGCAGTTTGCCGGGGTCGCCGTCGGCGTTGTCGAGTACGACAAGCCAGCCCCCCTCGGCTTCGCGGAGGCGACCGAGCGCCTCGTAGGCGCGCCCTTCTCGATCGAGTAGATCCAGGCCCTCTTCGACTTCGTTCGATTCGTTGAACCAGGCAGAGGCGAGACTCTTGATCAACGCCTGCGGCTGGGAGGCGTCGAGAAACCAGGCGGCTCCGGCCTTCTGCTTTTCGACCAGGTGACGGGCGATCATGCTCTTCCCCTGGCCTGGCCTGCCATAGATGACCAGCGGCTCGGTCGAGTCCCTCAACTCCGCGATCAGCGGCTCGTCGGAGGTATAGGCGCGGAAGCCGACTCCGTTGTTGGGGAGGTAGCGGCGGATCGCCCGCGCCTGCGGGCGCAGCAGGGGCAAGACCTTGCGAGTGGCCTGCAGCATCGGGACGTCGATGAGGCGGACCGGGTCGGAGTCCTCCCAGTCGTCATCGCGGCTCGGGTTGAAATTCTCCGCCGTGGCAAAGTCCCCACCACCCGCCTTCGCCAGGGTCGCTTCGACCGGAACGACGAGCCCTTTCGCGGCTGCCTCGTTCAGCGCCGCCACCGTTCCTTCCAGGACTCCCTCCTCGGAATTCGACGCGAAGCCAGGTAGATCGAACTGCTCGGTCGGCCGCTCTTCGTCACGCTTAGGGGTGAGGACGACGAAGGCATGGTCGGGAATTACCGCCAGCAGGACGTTCACGTACGAGGCCATGCACATCGTCGCGTAGGTGGTGGCGAAGTCCAGGCAGGTCCCGTGTTTACCGATCACCAGCTCCCTGGGAGCCCGGATCTGCTGGGTGGTCTCGGCCACAAACCGCATCTCCCATGCGTATTTCACCCGCTTCTCGCGCAGCAGCCCGTACAACTTTTCCGCCCGGGCCTTGCGGAGCTCGACCTCGCGGCCTGCCTCGCCGACCATCTCTACCTCGAGGTCCAAGTCGGCGAGCGCATCCGGCACGGCGACATATTCGGCCAGGCACGCGTAGCCCCGTTCCTCACTCCAGGCCGGCCAGACGACCGGACCGGGCCTCGGCGTCGTCCCCCCGTTGTCTTTATTTGGTGAACCTCCGTCAGTCGTCATGTCGCGTTTATATACAGGTACCGTTAAGCAACTGTTGGTTTACCGTGAATAATTGAGTGAAGGCACGGAACAACGACCCCGATGATCGGCCGATCATCCTCGTCTCCGGCGCGGCCGGCGCCATCGGCCAGGTGATCGAGCGCGGCTGGCCGGCGGATAGCTTTCGCGGCTTCGATCTGCCGGCGGGCGACGCCCGCGACCGGGCGGCCCTGATCTCCGCTGCGGCCGGGTGCGCGGCGCTCGTGCACCTGGCCTGGGACACCAAGGCCGAGAACTTCCGCAACGGAAGGCTGGCGCCGGACAACCTGGCGATGACGCTGAACGCGCTGGAGGCGGCCGCGGCAGCCGGGGTCCCGCGGGTCGTCCTCGCCTCCTCGGTCCACGCCGACGGATTCTGGCCGCCGCCGCCGAGTCCACTCGATCCGGCCCGAACCCCCGTGCCCGACAGTCCGTACGGGGCTTCGAAGGTATTCATGGAGGCGCTAGGTCGCCACTTCGCCGCGGCGCGTGGGCTGGAGGTGGTCGCCGTCCGATTCGGCGGCGTCAACACGGCGGACGCCGAGCCGGCCGAAGGCTCGGAACGGGCGGTCTGGCTACCTCACCGCGACTGCCTCGACCTCGTGCGGACGGCCGCGCTCACGCCCCTCGGCCAGGAGCGCTTCCGGCTCGTCGTCGGCGTCGGCGACGGACCCCACCGTGTGCACGATTACGGGGCCAGCCCGCTCTGGCCGTCGTCCCCGCCCACCGTCGGCAACTGACCGGAGCAGTCGAGCAGTTCGAGCCGCGCCTCGGCGTCGCCGAAGAAGCAGTAGGCGGCATAGGTGTCCGCGTCCTGTTCCTCGTATCCGCGCCGGCGGATCCCGCGCAGGATCTCGGGGATCGGTTTCGCGCCTGGCTTCACCGCCTCTTCGTAGAGCTCCACGGCCATCTTGCTCGCCAGCTCGTCAACGACCGGCCAAAGAGGGGCGATGATCGCATTCGCCCCGAGGTCGCCGAAGGAGCGGGGGAACCCCGCGCCTCCCGCCAGCGAGTGAACGATCTTGCCCGTACTGCATGAGTTGAGGAAGACCAGTGGGTGCTTGTCCCGACAGAGCGCCTTGAAGCCTTCGAGCGTCTTCAGGATCGAGGCCCTCAGCTTCTTGTCTTCGAGCGTTATCTCGTCGTCGTTCTTGACCCCTGCGTCGCCGTGGCAGACGAAGTGCAGCAAGGAGGCGTGGTCTTCGCCGAAGCGCTGGTCGAGCCCGTCGAACGTCGCCGGCTCGACGCGCTGCCCGCACAGCTCCTTTTCGATCAGCTTCAGCTCGTTCTCGAAATCGAGCTGCCGGGGTTCGGAGTAGTTGGGAGCGACGACGAAGGAGCGATCGATCTGTAGACGGGGAGAGGGCGCCTGGCTGTCGGTGCGCGTCCACCTGCCGATCGCGAATTCGACCCCAAGCGGACCGAGTTCATCGGGTTCCCGTCCGTCGAAGCGCTGGGGGATCATCAGCTCCCAGGCCAGGACAGGCTCCACCGACGCGATGTTGATGGTGGTCGGCGGCACCCCTTGGTCGACCATCCTCCAGAGGACGTCTTGGACGATCTGCGGCGCCGCCTCCCAGGCCTGCTGGCCGACGACCAGAAGCGAGCGGAAGCGTTCGTCCGAGGTCGCGCCTTCGTCGGTGAGGGCTTCAAGCAGGGTCTCCATGAACTTGTACCCGTCTGCGGGAACGGCGAATTCCTCCGAGGGGCTCGGCTCCTCGTAGCCCACCAGGGCGGGTGCCTGGACCGAGCACTGGTAATGGACGCCGTCCTTGATCGGCGCGGTGATGAAGATCGAGAGCGAGGGTTGCTCGGCACCGATGTGCAGCGGCATACTGACCGGCGCCTCCGCATCGGCGTCCCGGCAGGGCGCCGTGTCCCCTTCCGCTGACCAGTCCCAGGCACGTGCAACGTAGCCGCACGAACGCCCCCGCAGGGTGAATAGGGCGCTGATCGCCGCCGGGCCCGGGTCCTCCGAGGAGGTGACGCGCAGCTTGAACTCGAGTTTCGCCGACTCCTCCTCGTCCCGCTCGATGGTCAGCTGACGGAACTCGCTGCCCTCGGCGAGTTCGAAGGGGCCGGTCAGCTGTAGGACGACGCCGACCTCGATCGAGTCGATGTCAGGGGGCAGATCCAGCTCGATCCCTTCGCCCGACTCGCCTGCGCGCAGCTCATTGCTGTCGACATAGACGGAGACGGTCAGCTCGGTGCCCGGCTTCTTCGTGATCGTCTCTGGTGCGTCGAGGTGTGGGGTCCTCCTCACGGTCTCGACCTCAGGTCCGGGCCCGTCGGGGCCGCCGCCCTCCGGCGGCGCGCCACTCGTCGATCCCCCACTACCACCGCCCTCGACGATGCGGGGTCTCGACCCCGAGCCGACCCCGGCTCCCGTGCTGAAGGTGGCCCTACCGAGGGTCGCGTCCGGTCCGGGGACCTCGCGTCGCCGCCGTGGCCGCCCTCGCAACGGCGCCGGGTCCAGTTTCGCCCTTTTCTTGGCCGCCGACCCCGCAAGCCACGCTCCGGAAACCTCGCCGGCGGCGTCGAGCACGACTGCGGGCCGGGAGGGTTTCCTCCCGACGGCGATGGTGACCACTTTGCCGCGACTGCCGAGCACACCCTCAGGGTCGCGGCCGGGGGTCAATTCGCGCCGTATCTCGGCGAGCTCGGGGATCGTGAGGAGGTGCCAGTTCCCCCGGTATTCGTAGGCGACGGCGTCGTACCCGTCGTCCAGTTCGAAGATCTGCCCCAAGCGCTTGCCGCCTCCGAGCACGTACAGCTGACTGCCACCGATCCGGCGCACGTTCCCCCTCCTCACACTTTCGGGACGTTGTGGTGTTCGATCCCGTTCTCGTCGATGTAACGGATGCTCATCTTGGAACGGTCGACGTCGAGGACGGCGAAGCCGAACGTCTCCCACGGTTCGGTGGGGGTGAACGGCTTCAGGTACTCGTAGGCCCACGGCGGTGGCTTGCTTTCGCCTTCCTTCATCACCAGGTGCTCGGGCACGCCACCGTGGCCGAGGCAGGAGGCGAAGCCGACGCGATGCCCTTGCTGCCACGATTCGCCGTACTGGATGCAGCGGTGCTCGTGGCCCCAGAACCAGGCGTCGACACGGTTGGTCTCGAGCACCGGGGCGATCTTCTTACCCAGCTTCTTAGCTCCGTCCTCGTGGGCGCTGAAGAGCTGATGGTGGCTGAGCAGGGCGATCCTCTGCTCGGGCGGGGCACTGTCGATCAGGTTCCTCGCCCAGCCCGCCTGATGGCCCTGCAGGCCGCCGTCCTCGTAGCCGGTGTCGAGGGCGATCAGCGTCCAGTGCGGGCTCTTCAGGGCGAAGTGACTGCTGCCGGCCTGACGCATGAGGCGGGGGTCGGCGAGGCAGGTGCCGTAGTACGCGTGGCCGCCGTAGTACATGTCGTGATTGCCGCAGAGGGAGAAGGAGCCGATGTCCTCGCCTTCGCCGACCGGCCAGAGATTGAGGAAGTTACGGTTGTACTCGCGCTTGGAGCCGGAGTAGTACACGTCGCCGAGGTGGATCACATGACGTTCCAGGTTGTCATCCTGGGCGAGGACCCGGCGGATCTGGTCGGCCACCCGCTTGGCCCGCGGCAGACCAGATCCCCAGTCGCCGACGAGGACGATCCGGGCCCGATCGCCGATCGGGATCGTGGGCGGGTCCTCGACCCACCTCGCCCTGCCGCGGAACGCCCGCATGGCCATAGCGAAGCCGGAGGTCAGCCAGCCGGGGTCGGCGAAGAACGGGTTCTGGGGGATCTCCATGTCTCCCCACTTGCGCCGTCGGCCCTCGGGCGCCACCAGCGGAATCCCCGCGATCCGCCGATCGGTGACGGCGGGGATCTCACTGTCTCCCCGATAGCCCAGGAGCAAGGGTGAGTCCACGATCTCGACCTCGTCGCTCTCCTCGGCATGCTCCTCGATCGTCGTCTGCAGGAGGGAGAGCAGCGGATCCCGAGGGATGTAGGCGACATCGTCCTTCGGCGTCACCTCCGCGTCGGCGAGGTCCTCCTCGGCGGACTCGGACTCGCCGGCGCCTGCGAGCGAAGCCCGCAGGTCCCTGAGCTCATCGTCTTCGACCTCGAAGAGCGGGTCGGCCGAGCCCCGCCGACGCCCGCCCCGACGTCGCTCCAGCTCCCGGTCAAGCTCGTCCTGCACGAGGCTCGCGGCCTCCAACAGGAACGGTCGATTCAACACCTGTGCGATCACAGCCAGCTCCCGCCGATAGATAGCGAGGTGGAGCTAATCAGCTCTTCTTCTGTCGCTCAACTGATCTCTTTAAAAAATAGAACTTTGGGTACGCTCTACTTGAGATGTCCGAGTCCGGCCCCAGCCCGAACGGTTACGACTGGGAGCAGGAGAGGGGTCGCCCTGATCACCTCGAAGCCGTCGAGAAGATGGGCGAGGGAAGCATCGGTGAGGTGCACCCTAGCGCCGTCACGCTCGCCCGGCGCCTGGCCATCAACCCGGACATCCTTCAGGTCTTCGGCCGCCGCTATCCCGACGGTCGCCTTGAACTCTGTGGTTACTCGCTGCTCTACCCCCTCAAGGACGAAACCGGCACCACAATCGCGGGCGGGCGGATTCGCTCCGGGAAAGAGCTCGGCCCCGAGACGCTACTGCCAGACTTTACCGACGCAAAGTACCTCTACATCGAGATGCTCCTCGGCATACCCGACGCGGCCGCGCGCTCCCACGCCAAAGCCTGTCTCTATCACGAGCTGGCGCGCTGGATCAGTGGGGGCAAGGTCAGGTTCGTCTTCGCCCGCCCGGCAAGTCCATCCGGCCTGAGACTGCTCCACAACTATGGCTTCGCCCCAATCGCCGAAGAGAAGGATATCTGGTCGGTCTCGACCGAGCGACTGATGCGCAAGATCGGTCTGACCGTGAGCGACACCTCTTGACTCCGATTCCACGTAGCCCTTACCACGCCATAGTCCTCCAAGTTCGAAGGGGTGGCATCGGCGGGGTGCGCGGTGAACAAGCGCGCGGGTAAGTCTCCCAATGAGCTTGAGCTGCTGACCGTAGCGCATCAAGTGCTGCGAAAAGAGGTCCGTATCTTGCCGATATAGCGCCGGAGCGCTAACATGCCCGCATGGCTATCGCCTACGCCGAAGAGGCTATCCACGTGCACGACACCGGCCACCTCTCCGACCGCGAGATCGCTCGCGCCACCGGGGCGGCGCCGAGCACCGTGCGCGAATGGCTTGCCCGGCGCAGCGCGCCGAGCGGCTCACGCGCCGAGCGACTCGCCGAGCTCTCCTCGCTGGTCGAACGCCTGGCGCGGGTGATCCGCCCCACCTACATCCCGGTCTGGCTCAACAAGCCGATCGCCGCGCTGCAGGACGACAAGCCGATCGACCGGATCGCCGCCGGCGACTACCGCGCGGTCGCCCAGCTGATCTCCGGCCTCGAGGACCCAGGCGCCGTCTGAGGTGGCCGGGGACGTCGCGGCGATCGCCGTTCGCGGCCTCTGGCTGAAGCACACCTATCCCGGCTCGGCGGCCCTGCCCGAACGCGAGCCGGCGCCCGACAACCGCTGGCAGCGCGGCGGCCTCATCGACGCGCTCTACCTCGCCGAGAGCGAGGTCGCCGTTTGGGCCGAGTGGTACCGCCACCTGGCCGAGCGCATGGTCCCGCCGCTGGCGCAGATGCCGCGTGAGCTCTGGAGCTGGCAGGTCGAGGTGGAGGTCGCCGACCTCTCCACGCCCGAGCGGCTTGCCGCGGTCGGTCTCGAGGCGCCGGCTCCCGGTCGCCAGTCATGGCCCTCCTACCAGCGCTTCGGCGAGCGGCTGTGGAGGGAAGGCTGGGCGGGGCTGCTTGCGCCGAGCGCCGCGCGGCCGGCCGGCCAGATCCTCTGCCTCTTCCGCGACGAGGACGGGGTGCGTGGCGCCGAGCCCGTCCCTCCCCCACGCCGCGTCGCCGAGCCCCCTCCGCCGCCGGCCGGCCTGCGAACCTAGGACATGGCGCCGGGCGCCGGGCGCGGCGGATTTCAGTCTCCCGGGAAGGCCGAGATTAGGGAACGTCTAGGGAACGAAAGGGTCGAAATCAGGACCTTGAGGGACTTTCGTTGACCTGCGTTGACCCAGTGCGAAAATTGACCTGAGCAAGCGCAAACCCGCTCCTGATGCCGGATTCGGCTCTGCAAGTGGCCTGCGGCCAGAGCCGCCGAAAAATAGGCCCGCGGCTTAAAAGGCCGCCGCTCTAACCAACTGAGCTACAGGGGCGAGGGGCTCATGGTAAACGGGTCCCGAACGGCGCGCGACCTGTGCGCCGCGATGCACGGCGGCGGAGGCGCCGGCGTCAGGACAGCTCCGGCAGGCCCTCCCCGGGGGTCGAGGCCTGGGCGTGGGTCCGGTACGGGATGCGGCCGGCGCGGCGGGCCTGGTGGCCGGCCTCGACGGCGCCGCGCAGCGCGCTGGCCATCCTCGCCGGATCTTCAGCACCGAAGATGGAGCTTGCCGCCAGCACCGCGTCGCAGCCCAGCTCCATCGCCAGGGCCGCATCGGAGGCGGTCCCGATGCCGGCGTCGAGGACGACCGGGACGCTGGCCCGCTCGACGATGATCGCGATGTTGTAGGGGTTGCGGATGCCGGCGCCGGAGCCGATCGGCGAGCCGAGCGGCATCACGGCCGCGCATCCCGCCTGCTCGAGGCGCCGGGCCAGAATCGGGTCGTCGTTCGTGTAGGGCAGGACGGTGAAGCCCTCCGCGACCAGCGTTTCGGCGGCCTCGAGCAGCTCGACCGCGTCCGGGTAGAGGGTGCGGTCGTCGCCGATCACCTCCAGCTTGATCCAGTCGGTCTCGAACGCCTCGCGGGCGAGGTGGGCCGTTCGCACCGCGTCGCGCGCCGTGAAGCAGCCGGCCGTGTTGGGCAGCGCGAAGAGGCCGAGCCGGTGGACCACGTCGAGCACCGATCCCCTGGCGTCGGGGTCGACGCGGCGCAGCGCGACGGTGACGATCTCAGCGCCGGACGCAGCCAGCGCCTCCTCCATCTGCTCGAGTGAGCGAAAGCCCCCGGTCCCGGCGATCAACCGCGAGGCCCATTCGCGCTCGCCCAGCTGCCAGGTCTCGGCACCGCCCTGGATCGCGGCGAGCACCTCGACCTTCTGGCCCTCCGCGAGCGGCGTCGAGCCCCACTCCGCCCGCGGCGTCACCTCGCCGTCAAGCGCAACCGCGAGGCCCCTTGCCTCCCGGTCCGCGCCGCTCTCGCGCACGGCGTCGGCAAGCGTCGCGCCGGCCGCCAGGTTCCGCACCTGTCCGTTGAGGTCGATCCTCATCGCGCCAGCTCCGCGGCGCCGGAGCCGAGTCGCTCCGGGCTCGCGGCGGCGGCCGACTCGGGCAGCTCGCCGCCTTCGAGCAGCTCGGCGACGGCATCGGCGGTCAGCGGCGCCAGCAGGACGCCGTTGCGGTAATGGCCGGTGGCCCAGAGGAGGCCATCCAGGCCGCTCGCGCCGATCAGCGGCAGGTTGTCAGGCGTGCCCGGTCGCAGGCCGACCGCCGCCTCCACGAACTCGAGCTCCGCCACGTCGGGCAGCAGGCGGTACGCCTCCCGCAGGATCTCGTGGACGGCGCCCGCGGTGACGGTCGTGTCGAATCCCTGCTCCTCCACCGTGGCGCCTGCGATCAGGCGCCCGTCGGCGCGTGGAACGACGTAGACACGCTCGGCGCCGATGATCCGCTCACATGGAGTGGTTCCATCGGGGGCGCGCAGCTCGACGATCTGGCCCTTGACCGGGCGGACCGGCGGCCGGGCGTGCTCCGGCAGCCACTCCATCCGCCCAGACCATGCGCCGGCGGCGAGAACGACATTTGCGGCCAGCAGCTCGTCGCCGCCGTCGGTTCGCACTCCAACGATTCGCTCGCCGTCGAGCAGCGCCTCGGCAACCTCCACCTCGGTCCGTATCCCAACACCCTCGCCGGCCAGCGCCGCCAGCAGGACCCCGGCAAGAGCCCGCGGGTCGAGTGACGCCTCGCCCTCCGCGTAGACACCACCGCTGCACGACGGGCTGAGGCCCGGCTCCAACTCGCGGCAGCGCCGCGGCGTCAACCACTCGGCGTCGAGCCCCAGCGAGCGCTGCAGCTCGTGGATTCGTCGCAGCTCCGCCGCCTCGTCGTGGTCCAGGGCGACATGGAGCGCGCCCTGGTGACGGTAGCCGGTCGACATTCCCGTCGCGGCCTCCAACTCCGCGACGAAGTCGGCGTAGAGAGAGCGCGAGGCAAGCGTCATCGCCAGCAGCTCCGGCTCGCCAAACGTCAGCTCGCCGATCGGCGCCAGCATTCCCGCCGAGACCCGCGTCGCACCGGCGGGCGGGCGGGCCTTCTCGACCACCGCGACGTCGGCGCCCCGCTGCGCCGCTCGCCAGGCACACGAGAGGCCGATCACCCCGCCTCCGATGATCACCGCGTCGTAAGTTCGTTTTCCGCTCATCCTTGCCTCCGCCGGCATTACCCGGATCAGGTTCAGACGGTCGGCGGCGCCATAGCCGCCCTCTCAGCCCGTGGCTTACGGACTCCCGTTAGGCCGATGGTACTCCTCGGCAGGGGGTCCGTCCCCGAGCCCCGCGCGCGTGGCCGCGGCGCCGGGGTGGCCCATAATTGAGACATGAGCCTGGCACCACCGGAGACGCGCGGGCCGCTGCGGCGCGAGCGGTTGCGCACCGCGCGCATCTACCTCGTCTGCGAGGCCCTCCCGGACGGCGATGAGCCCGAGGCACTGCTGCGCGCCGCCCTCAACGGGGGCGTCGACATCGTTCAGCTGCGCGAGAAGGAGCTGGACCGGCAGACGATCGAGCGCTCGGGGCGGACTTTCCGGCGCCTCTGCGATACCTACAGCGCGCTGTTCATCGTCAACGACGACCCCTACCTGGCCCAGTCCTGCAACGCCGACGGAGTCCACCTGGGGCAGGACGACATGACGGTGACCGAGGCGCGCGAGATCCTCGGACCGGACGCCATCATCGGCCTCTCCACCCACTCCGAGGAGCAGATCGCCGCAGCCGCCGGCCTGCCCGCCGACTACATCAGCGTTGGGCCGATCTGGGAAACGCCCACCAAAGAGGGACGCCCGGGCGTCGGGCTTGGCCTCGTTGAGCACGCGGCGGAGCGAGCGCCGCTGCCGTTCTTCGCGATCGGTGGCGTCGACCCGTCCAACGCCGCGGACGTTGTCGCGGCCGGCGCGCAGCGGCTCGGCGTCGTGCGGGCGATCCGCGATGCGGACGATCCCGGCGCCGTGGCCGAGGCGCTGCGGCAGGCGCTCGGAGGCGAGCGGGAACGGGCGCCCGGTGGCTGAGCGGCGGCGCAAGCGCAAGGCGCGGGGGGACGCGGTCACGCCGCGGGAGCGGATGGAGCGAGGCTACGCGCGCGGCGAGCAGCGCAACCGCGAGGTGAGGGAAGGCCTGAAGCCGCTGGGCGAAGGCGAACGGCCGCTGGTGGTGACCATCGGCGCGGTGGTCGCGGCGCTGATCACCGCCTCGATCGTCGGCAGCTACATCGCCGGAGTGCAGGTCCATGGAGAGAAGGCGCGGCTCGCGCAGGTGCTGGCGCCGGCGCTGCTGATGGGGATCATGGCCTGGGGCATGTGGCGGGCCCGCTACTGGGCCGTGCTCGGCTTCCAGGTGATCCTCGTCTTCCTCATCTTCAGCGCCGCTTTCGGCCTTGCCGTGCAGGCCGCAAGCGTTGCTCAGGTAGCCGCCACCGTTGGCCTGCTTGCCGTCTCGGGCACCTTCTTCTATTTCATGGTCAAGGCGATGGCGCGCATCCAGATGCCGACCCGCATTCCACGCGACTGACTTTCTATAGGCTCACGCCAATGGCGGATTCATATGACGTGATCGTCATTGGTGGGGGCCCCGGCGGCTACGTCGGCGCAATCCGCTCGGCTCAGCTTGGCCGCAAGACCGCCGTGGTCGAGCGCGACAAGGCGGGTGGCCGCTGCCTCAACTACGCCTGCATCCCAGCCAAGACCGTCCTCCACACGGCCGATCTGTATGACCAGGCCCGCAACAGCGCCGAGCTCGGCCTCGCGGTCAAGGGCGCGTCGATCGACTGGAAGGCGCTCGGAAAGCGCCGCGCCGCGGTCTCCGAATCCCTCTCGAGCGGGGTCAGGATGCTCTGGGACAAGAACAAGGTGACGCTGATCGAGGGCGATGGCTCGCTGACCGCCGAGGGGAACGTCAGGGTCGGCGACGACACCTACGAGGCGGGCGCCGTGGTGCTTGCCACCGGCTCGGTTCCGCTGCCGATCCCCGGGGTCGAGTTCGGCGGCCGCGTCGTCGACACCTGGGGCGCCTGGTCATTGCCCGAGCAGCCGAAGCGGATCGCCGTGGTCGGCGCCGGCGCCTCGGGCTGCGAGATCGCCTCGGCCTACGGGCGCTTCGGAACCGAGGTGCTGCTGATCGAGATGCTCGACCAGATCCTCCCGGCCGAGGACAGGGACATGGCCCGTGTCGTCGAGCGGGCCTTCAAGAAGCAGAACATCACGATCTCCACCGGCGCGCCGGTCGAGAACGTCGAGGCGAGCGACAGCTCGGTGAAGTTCAGCTACGGAGACAGCTCCGCCGAGGTCGACTACCTCTGCATCGCCGGCGGCCGCGCTCCCGACACCGACGGGCTGGGACTGGCCGAGGCCGGAGTCGAGCTGGAGGAGAACGGCAAGGTCAGGGTCGACGAGTTCGGGCGCAGCTCGAACCCGAAGGTCTACGCGATCGGCGACCTGGTCAACCGCAAGGCACTTGCCCACAAGGCCTCGGAGGAGGGCGTGGTGGCGGTCGAGCACGCCGCCGGCGCCGCAACGCATCCGGTCGACCAGAACCTGGTCGCCGGCGCCACGTTCTGCCACCCGCAGGTCGCCAGCGTCGGGCTCACCGAGGCCGCCGCCAAGGAGGCCGGGCACGACGTGAAGGTGGGGAAGATGAAGCTCGGCGGGGTGGGCGCGGCAACGGTCTACGACGACAAGGACGGCCTCGTGAAGCTCGTGGTCGACTCCAGGTACGGCGAGATCCTCGGCGCCCACATCGTCGGCAACCGGGCCTGCGACATGATCGCCGAGCTGGTGGCGACGATGGCCCTCGAGGGCGGCTACCAGGAGCTGGCCCGGATCGTGCACCCCCACCCGACGATCTCCGAGGCGATCCTCGATGCCGCCCGGGCAGTCGATGGCTGGGCCACCCACGCCTAGGGCGACCTTCCACTTCGACCTCGGGTCGCCGTACGCGTACCTGGCGGCGGAGCGGATCAGCGGGCTCTTCGCGGAGGCGGAGCTGGAGCAGCCGGAGTGGCAGCCGGTGCTGCTCGGGGGACTGTTCAAGCACTTTGGCCGCGACTCGTGGGCAAACGGGCCGGGGCGCGAGGAGGGAATGGCCGAGGTCGAGCGGCGCGCCTCCGCCTATGGCCTGCCCCCCCTGGCGTGGCCCGACCCCTGGCCGGGTAACACGTTGTTTGCGATGCGCGCAGCCACCTTCGTCAAGCAGACCGGCCGCACCGTGTCCTTCGCGCTGGCCGCCTTTCGCCAGGCGTTCGCCGCCGGGCGCGATCTCACCAACCCCGACAACGTTCTCGTCGCCGCCGCCGCCTGCGAGCTGCACCCACGGGCGGTTCTCAAAGCCACTGAGACCGAAACGGTCAAACGCGCTCTGCGGGAGGCAACCGACCGCGCCGCCGAGCTGGGTGTCGCCGGCGTCCCGTCGCTCCTCGTCGACGGGGAGATCTTCTGGGGCGACGACAGGCTGGAGGAGGCGGTAGCGGCAGCCTCGGCCAGCTAAGGTCAGGGCCGTGGCCGACCTACCCGACGCCGCCACCTGTTACCAGCTGCTCGCGCGGATGACGCTGATTCGCCGCTTCGAGGAGGAGGCGGGTCGGCAGTACCAGCGCGCCAAAGCCGGCGGCTTCCTGCACCTGGCGATCGGCGAGGAGGCGACGATCGTCGGCACCACCTCGGTGATGCGCGACGACGACTACCTGATCGGCACCTACCGCACCCACGGCCACGCGATCGCCCGCGGCACCGATCCCAAGCACGTGATGGCGGAGCTGTTCGGGCGTGTCGACGGGACCAGCGGCGGGCGGGGCGGATCGATGCACATCTTCGACCGCGAGCACCGCTTCATGGGCGGCTACGGAATCGTCGGCGGCAACCTGCCGATCGCCGCCGGCCTCGCGCTCTCCTCCCAGTACAAGGGCGAGGACGTCGTCACGGTCTGCATGTTCGGCGATGGGGCCTCCAACGCCGGCAACTTCGGCGAGACGATGAACCTGGCCGCCCTCTGGAAGCTTCCCATCTTCTTCCTGGTCGAGAACAACTTCTACGGGATGGGCACCTCGGTCGAGCGCCACTCCGCCCAGACCGACCTCTCGAAGAAGGCGGAGGGCTACGGCATTCCCGGCAAGCGGATCGACGGCATGGACGTGATCGCGGTCCGCGAGGGCGTGGCCGAGGGGATCCGCCTCGCCCGCGACGAGAGCCGGCCCACGCTGCTCGAGGCCTTCACCTACCGCTACCGCGGCCACTCCGCCGCCGACCCCGAGGTCTACCGAGGGCGCGAGGAGGTTGAGGAGTGGCAGGAGAAAGACCCGATCGAGACCTTCGCGAGGCGTTGCGTCGAGGCCGGGGTGCTGGGCGAGCGAGAGGTGCAGGAGATCCGCGACAAGGCCGAGCAGGCGCTGAAGGAGGCGGTCGAGTTCGCGGACGCCTCCCCGGAGCCGCCGCTCGACACGCTCTACGAGAACCTCTACGTGCTCGACAGCGCCGTCGGCTGGTACGCGGTCGACGAGCGCAGCCCGGAGCCGCACCGGGGCGAGCGCGAGGATCGCATGCCGGAGACGGCGCGGGAGCTGGCCGAGGCGGGCGCCGCCTACGCGGGGCAGCCGGACGGGCCGCGGCCCAATCCGGCGGGGGACGGAGGCGCCCAGGAGGGAGCCGAGGCGGGCGCCACGGCCGGGGAGGTGGAGGACTGATGGCGGTGCTGCGGATGCGCGAGGCGCTGCGCGACGCGATGGCGGAGGAGATGCGCCGCGACGAGTCGGTCTTCGTGATGGGCGAGGACGTCGGCGTCTTCCAGGGCGCCTTCAAGGTGACCGAAGGGCTGCTCGACGAGTTCGGCGAGCGGCGCGTGCGCGACACGCCGATCTCCGAGAACACGATCGTCGGCGCCGGCGTCGGCGCGGCGATGGGCGGCCTGAGGCCGATCGTCGAGCTGATGACCGTCAACTTCTCGCTGCTGGCGCTCGACCAGATCGTCAACCACGCGGCGGCGATCCCCTACATGTTCAACGGCCAGGCCCGGGTGCCGATGATGATCCGGATGCCGGGGGGTGGCGGACACCAGCTCGGCCCCACCCACTCGCACAGCTTCGAGGCTCTCTACCTCCAGGTGCCGGGCCTGCTCGTCGCCTGCCCCTCCACCCCGGCCGACGGCAAGGCGCTGCTGAAGGCGGCGATCCGCGACGACAATCCGGTGATCTTCATCGAGCACGAGAGCCTCTACGGCAGCCGCGGGGAGGTCGCCGGCGACGGCGACGAGGTGCTGCGCTTCGGCGAGGCGGCAGTGCGGCGCGAGGGGAGCGACGTGACGATCATCGGCATCCTCAAGATGGCGCAGGTGGCCGAGGGCGCGGCGCGAGCGCTCTCCCATGAGCACGGGATCGAGGCGGAGGTGATCGATCCGCGCACCCTGCGCCCGCTCGACCTCGACACGATCCTCGAGTCGGTTCGCAAGACCAACCGGGCGGTGATCGTCGAGGAGGGCTGGCCGCACGGCGGGGTCGGAGCGAACCTGTCGACGCTGATAACCGAGCAGGCCTTCGATCACCTCGACGCCCCGGTGCAGCGGGTGACCGGCGCCGACGTGCACATGCCGTACTCGAAACGGATGGAGCAAGCGGCGATCCCACACGAGGAGCACGTGGTGAAGGCTGCACTGGCGACACTGGAGGGTTCGATCTGATGCCTGACGTGGTGATGCCCCGGCTGTCGGACTCGATGGAGGAGGGGACGATCCTGCAGTGGCTGAAGCAGGTGGGGGACGAGATCGCCGTCGGGGACGAGCTGGTCGAGGTCGAAACCGACAAGGCGAACATGGCCTACGAAAGCGACGTCGCCGGAACGCTGACCGAGATCCTCGCGCAGGAGGGCGAGACGCTGCCGATCGGAGCGACGATCGCGCGAGTCGGTGGTTCGGCCGAGGGTTCAGAGCGCTCGGCCGCGGGTCCTGTCGCGGAGGGCAGCCCTCCGGCTCACCCGCCGGAGGGACAACCCTCCACGCCACCCACGGAAGAAGCGGCTGAAACTGCCGAGGCCCCGACCGACGAGGTGAGCTCCGTGGCCAAAGCGCCAAGAGCAGAGGTGCCAGCCGCTGGCGATACACGCCGAGCGAAGGCTTCGCCAATCGCGCGGCGTATCGCGAAGGAAAAGGGACTGGATCTCTCGAAGCTCGAAGGCTCTGGGCCGGGCGGGCGGATCGTCAAGGCGGATGTCGAGGCGGCGGCTTCTGCCGCGGGTGGCGTGGGGGCGGGGGTCCCCCATGGCGGAGGGCGCGAAGCGCCCGAGCACATGGGGGAGGCCGCCACGACAGGACCCGCGGCCCAAGCGGCCGGCGTCGAGACCGCCAAGGGCCAGACGACCTACGAGGAGCTGAGCAAGATCCAGGCGACGATTGCGCGGCGCATGGCGGAGTCGAAGGCGACGGCTCCGCACTTCTACCTGCGAGCCACGGTGGACATGAGCCGCGCGCTGGAGGCTCGGCAGCGAATCAAGGCCGCCGCCGGGGAGGGCGATGTCATCCCATCCTTCAACGACATGGTCGTCAAGGCCTGCGCGCTCGCCCTGCGCGAGCATCCGCGCGCCAACGGCGCCTACCGCGACGGCCGCTTCGAGCTCTACTCGCGGGTCAACGTCGGGGTTGCGGTCGCCGCGCGCGACGCCCTCGTCGTCCCCACCGTCTTCGACGCCGACCGAAAGGGGCTGCGGCAGATCGCCTCGGAGTCGCGCGCGCTCGCGCAGCGCGTCCGCGACGGCCAGATCACGCCGCCCGAGCTCTCCGGCGCCACCTTCACCGTCTCCAATCTGGGGATGTACGGAATCGACAGCTTCTCCGCCGTGATCAACCCGCCGCAGGCGGCGATCCTCGCGGTCGGCGCGATCAAGGAGCGTCCGGTCGTGCGCGACGGCCAGGTCGCCGGAGCCCACCTCATGGCGCTGGACCTGGCCTGCGACCACCGCATCCTCTACGGAGCCCCCGCCGCCGAGCTCCTCGCCCGCATCCGCTCCCTCTTGGAGGAGCCGCTCGCGCTGGCTCTTTAGAGCTTGCTTCGGTGGCTGCCGTCCCGCCGAGACTCACATACGTGACAAAACCAGGCATGTCTATCTCTAGGGGGAAATCGCCAGATGGCACTTGATCAGAGCAAGGTTGGGAAACACATCACGGCTCAGATGGAGGCGCTCGAGGCCGACTACGGGGATGACTGCACGATCGGTGATATCTGCACCATCGTGGAGGTCGTCGGTCCCCATGGCTCGCACGTCAGGGTGCGGAGCAGCGACATGCGCCCACACGTGGTGATCGGACTCCTGCGGACGTCCGAGGAGATGTTCCTCGGAGCCATGCGCGGTGGAACGCAGGGCGACGAGGCGTAGCACCGCTCAGCAGGTCTTGCGGGCGCCGGTGACAGCGTTCCAGGCGCGGCCCAGGGAGAAGTCGGCAGCAACGCGGAAGACGCCCGGGCGAGTCGCGCGCGCGAGGGTCCACTCGCCGTGCCGAACAAGACAGCCGCTGCCGCGGACGATCGACCAGTACGGGGTGAAGCTGACCCGGACGAGGAAATCACCGGGCCGGCTGACGTCCAGGGCAAAGCCCTGGGGGCCAACCCAGCTGGCGCGTGCCGCGCCGCTCCCGAGCGGCTGCACCAGAGGAGCCGGATTCTGCACCGCGTAGACGCGCCAGTGCGCGGTGCGCCAACGGAGCGTGAGATAGGACGGTTGGCGGAGGATCAGCCGTCGCTCGGCAACCGAGGAATAATCGAGCGGCGCGTCGGGCAGCGCCACGTAGCGGATCGCGTTGTGGTGCAGCCAGGCGCCGTAGGCCCGATTCGTCAGCCGGCCGTCATCGCTGTAGAAGATCTCGTCCCTGGTCGTATCGAGCTGCCGCAGCCAGCCCCGTGCCAGCTCGACGCCGGGCGCCAGGTAGGCGGCCTCCCAGTGGTTGGCGGTTGGCGGCACCTCGACCCGCACCCCTCGCCCACCGTGCCGGTGGAGCCACCGCGCCACCGGTTCGAAGTAGGACGGCGTGGTTGAGGGGTCGCCGACGCTGCGAGCGATCTGGCTGACGCTCGCGGTCAGCTGCCAGTAGAGGCTGCCGGTCATCGTCGCCGCCAGGACCAGGACGGAGATGCCCGAGAGCTGCGGCCGGTGCGCCAGGATCACCGCCGCGAGGATCGGGCCGCCAAACAGCGCCCCGAGCCGCACGGCGTTTCCCCCCAACGGGTTGGGGGCCAGCAGCAGCACGGTCGCGGCCAGCAGGTAGCCGGCGACGACACGGCGCAGCTGCCACTCCTCCCGGCCGAGCCCCCGCGTGACGAAGAGCACCCCGCCGCACCAGAGTGGGATCGCCACGTAAGAGGAGAACGCGAAGGGGAACCTGCCCGGTTCGGGGAAGGCGAGGTTAGAAGCGAGGATGAGCCCGAGCGGCAGGCAGGCCACCCAGATCGCGGTCGGGTTGACCCGACGGCCGCGCCGAAGCGACGCAGCCAGGACGACACCCGCCAGAAAAGCACCCGCAACCGGGCTGGACAGCGCACACGCGACCGCGGCCACCAGCGCCAGCGCGGAACGCCCCACCTGCAGGAAGCGCAGGGCCGCAAGCCCGAAGGCGACCCCCAGCGCGAAGGTGAGCTGCCCGTCTGCGAGCAGCGTCACCACTCCGGCGGCGAACCAGAGCGTCGCCCAGCGCGCCGGCGCGCCCCAGCGCTCGCGGACGAGCCGGTCGAAGAGATAGGAGGAGGCGACCACCGCCAGCATCCCGACCACCTGCGGCCCGAGCACCGCGCCCAGCGGTGGGAACAGGACGCTGTAGGTGAGAATGTAGTGACCGCCGTACCAGCTGCCGTTCCAGATCGCGAGCCCGCCGCGCTGGAACAGCTCCGTGCGGAAGACCTGCGCGGCGAGGTCCCCGACCGGGGGGTTCCACACGAGCATCGCGGCGGCGAGCACGGCGCTGAGGGACACCGCGGGAAGCCAGTCTGGTCGAAGGGGCTTTGACTGGACCATGGGGGAAGCAGAAGGATACGGCGGCGGCCTGCAACGATTTCAAGGGTGAGCGCAGAAATCCTGGTAGCCCGCTGCGGCTTGGTTCCCTACGAGGAGGCACGCGCCACCCAGCGCCGGCTCGAGGCGGCCCGGCAGCGTGACGAGGTCCCCGATGTCCTCCTGCTCCTCCAGCACCCCCCGGTCTACACACGCGGCCGTCGCTCCACCACCGACGAGCTGCCGATGGGGATCGAGTGGTACGAGGCGCAGGGGATCGAAGTCCGCGACACGGACCGCGGCGGGCGCGTCACCTACCACGGGCCAGGCCAGCTGGTCGTCTACCCGATCGTCTCACTGCGCCCCTACGGCGACGACGTCCATGAGTACGTGCGGCGGCTGGAGCGGGTGGCGATCGCCTCACTGGCCGAGCACGGAATCGAGGCAAGGACGATCGACGGCTTGACCGGCGTCTGGACCGGCGACGAGACGCCCGACCCCACCTTCCACCCGCGGACCGGGAACGTCCCCATGCGGGACGGAATCGGCCCATCGGCGGGAGAGGCGCGCAAGATCGCCTCGATCGGGGTCCATGTCAGCCGCGGCGTAACGACCCACGGGCTCGCGATCAACGTCAACAACGACCTGCAGCCGTTCGAATGGATCGTGCCGTGCGGGATCGAGGGCTGCCGGGTCACCTCGCTCGGCCGCGAGCTCGGCGCCGAGCAGGATCTCGACGCCTTCGCCGGCACCGTCACCGCCCGGTTCGGCGAGGTCTACGACCGCACGCCGGTCGGCACCGATCCCGCCACCCTCGAGCTGGCGCCCGCTAGGGTCGGGACAGCACCATGACCGGGACGTCCGCCGAGCGCATCCACGCCACCCGCTCCCGCGCCAAGCCGGGGGGAACGGCCACCGAGGACGGCGGCGTCCCCTTCCGCCGCGCCCGTAAGCCCCCGTGGCTGAAGGTGCCCGCGCCCGGTGGGCCAACCTACCGCCGTCTCAAGGCGGCGATTGGCGGCGACAACCTCCACACCGTCTGCGAGGAGGCCAACTGTCCCAACGTCGGGGAGTGCTGGGACCACGGCACGGCCACCTTCATGATCCTTGGCAACGTTTGCACGCGCCGCTGCGGCTTCTGCAACGTAAAGACGGGGGTGCCGACCTGGAGCGACCCGCTGGAGCCACTGCGGGTGGCCAACCAGGTGAAGCGGATGGGCCTGCGCCACGCGGTCGTCACGTCGGTCGACCGCGACGACCTGCCCGATTACGGGGCGAGCGCCTTCGTCGGTGTGATCCGCTCGATCCGGATGCAGGCCCCCGGCTGCAGGGTCGAGGTCCTCACCCCCGACTTCCGCGGCCAGGAGATGCCGCTGGCGAAGGTGATCCACGAGCGGCCGGACGTCTTCAACCACAACGTCGAGACGGTGCCGCGCCTCTACCCGAAGGCCCGTCGTGGCTCCCAGTTCATGCGCTCGGCCCGCGTGCTGCGGCTGGCGAAGGAGATGGGGGGCGCAGGCGTCGTCACCAAGTCCGGCCTGATGGTCGGCCTCGGCGAGTCCTTCGAGGAGATGGTCGAGGCGTTCGGGATCCTCCGCGAGCACCGCGTCCAGGTGCTGACGGTCGGCCAGTACCTCCGCCCCACCGAGAACCACCTGCCGGTCGTCCGCTACTGGCACCCGGAAGAGTTCGAGGCGCTGGAGCGCGCCGCATACGAGATGGGTTTCGAGTCGGTCGCCGCCGGCCCCCTGGTGCGCAGCAGCTACCACGCCGATCGGCACCTCCCCGCCGCGAGCCTGTCCGCCGTCGGATCCGCCGGCGCCTGAGGGCGACACCCTCGGCTACGCTCGCGGTCCCTGATCCCGCTCAAGGACAACGTCCCGACGGAGCGCTTCCCGCTCGTCACGCTCGCGCTGATCGCCGCCTGCGTGGCGGTCTTCGCCTGGCAGCTCAGCTTCTCGAGCAGCGCCGACTTCTCTCCTTCGTTCCCGGGCGTCAGCAAGCGCGACGGCAACACGATCGAATACGGAGCCGTCCCCTACCGGCTCATGCACCCGGGCAGGGAATGCGCCCTCGGCGCGGCGGCGGTCTCCGCCACCCGGGCCGAACCGGCGGTGGTCTGCCAGGGCACGCCCGGCTACCGGGAAGCACGCACCCTGCACGAACGGAACCCGGGCTCGATCCCGGCGCCGCAGCCGCTCGACGCCGTGCCCTGGTTCGTGACGATCTTCACCTCGATGTTCATGCACGGCAGCGTGCTTCACATCTTCTTCAACATGCTCTTCCTCTGGATCTTCGGCAACAACGTGGAGGATGCGATGGGCCGCCTGCGGTTCCTGCTCTTCTACCTGGCGGGCGGGGTCGCGGCGGTCTACGGGCAGGCGGCGCTGGACCCGAGCTCGACGGTGCCGACGATCGGCGCCAGCGGAGCGGTGGCAGCCGTGCTGGGCGCCTACCTCGTGCTGCTGCCGCGCGCCCGCGTGCTCACACTCGTCTTCGTCGCATTGATCGAGGTCCCGGCGTACGTGGTGCTAGGGATCTGGTTCGTGCTCCAGTTCCTGCCGGCGGTCGGCCAGGTTTCCGCGCCGGATGTCGCCGGCAGCGGAGTCGCCTACTTCGCCCATGTCGCCGGCTTCGTCTTCGGCGTCGCCCTGGTCAAGCTCCTCGCCCGCCGTCCTCCGGGACGCATTCCGAGGCCTCCGTATCCGGCGTACTGACAGGCCGCCCCTCGTGAAAGCGCGCACGATCCCCCAGACCGGGCGCGGCGCGGTATGGTCGGTCTAACAACTTGGGACCTGGGCTGGTCCCGGATCGGAGACGTGGTCGATGAGCGTGTTCGAGGATGTAAGCGACCGCAGCGAGGCCGCCAGCTACGAGACGCTCGCCGAGAGGCTTCTCGTCGAGGGGGTCGACGGCACGGCGACGATCGTCCAGATGCAGGCGACCGGCAAGCGCGTGAACAGCGAGCCCGAGCTGCTGTTCGAGCTGGTTCTCAGCGTCGGCCACAGCCAGTCGACGGTCAACCATCTCCAGGTCGTCTCCTCGGACCTGATCGGCCGGCTGCGGTCCGGCGCCCAGATTCCCGTCAAGGTCGACCCGGACGACCACTCCCAGCTGATCATCGGCCTCGCGGAATAGCTCGGCGACGGTTGTGTCGCCACGCCCAGGGGGCTGGCCGGGCGATGGAGCCAGCCGGGCTCGAACCGGCGACCTCCGCCTTGCAAAGGCGGCGCTCTTCCAGCTGAGCTATGGCCCCGCGCCAGGAAGTGTAGGCGCGGCGACTCAGTCGTCGAAGTCGAAGTCCTTCGGCGGCTTCTGCTCGAACCAGAGCTGGTCGGCCTCTGGGGCCTCCTCGAGGAAGTCGGGGGTCTCCTCGAGCAGGTCCTCTTCGGACCGGGGCCGGGCCGGCTCCCCCCGGTCCAGCTCCTGCTCCTCGGGCTCCCAGTCCTCCTGCTCCTCCTCGTCCTCGCTTGGCGCCTCCAGGGCCTGATCCAGCTCGTCGGAGAGTCGCTGTTCGTCGAAGAAGTCGTCGTCCTCTTCCTCGTCCGCCTCAACCGCGGCGGCGCCCGTATCCTCGCCGCCCGCCTCGACGTCGCCTGACTGCTCCAGGCCCGAGAGTGGGTCGACGGGGGCAAGGCGCGGCTCGCCGATCCCCTCCTCGATCAACTCCTCCTCCGAGGGCGCGGGCGCTGATGCCGCCAGCTCCTCCTCCATGTCGTAAAGCTCGGTCGGCTGCTCGGCGATCGCCTGTCGCTCCTGCGTGGATGGTCCCTCCGAGGGCTCCCCTGGCCCGGGTTGCGGGGCCTCCTGCAGGTCGGCGATCTCAGCCGCCGACTCGCGGCGCGCGGGTGCCTTCTCGGCAACCTCCGGCTGCTTCTCCTCGGTGGCTTCGGGCTCCTCCTCCGCCAACTCCTGCTCCGGCGCCGGCTCCGCGGCGGAGATCTCAGCCGTCTCCGGCTGGGCAATGAATTCGGTCGGCGCCTCGGCGAGCTCCTCGGGCATGGCCTCCTCGCTGCCCGGCCGCTCCGGCAGACCGAACGCCTCGTCCTCGAGCTGCTTCAGCTCGGACGCACCGGCGCCGTGCTGGCGCTTCAGCTCCAGATGCTCTCTGATTGCCTCGTCGAAAATGCCCATGACTGCGTTCCCGGGGGAAGCTAAAGCCTATGCGGTTATCCTTGCGGTTGCGAGGCCACTGGGACGATCCTCCCAGGCACGCACGCGGGCGTTGGTTGACTCGATTAGCGAGCGCGAAGGTCGCTGACCTCGCAGGGGAGCCCCTCGTCCAGGTCAACGATCTCCGGGTCGCCGGTGAGAAGCACAGCCCCCTCAGCTGCAGCCAGGGCGACGGCGAAGCAATCGGCAAGCGCCATCGGGTGCTTCGCCTTCAGCTCCGCAGCGGCTCGCATCGCCGACACACCCGGTAGGTGCTCGGTGATCTGGGGGCGAAGTTCCTCCAGCACGCGATCCGCCTCTTCCTTGCCATGGTCACGAGCCGTCCGGTAATGGACCTCCACCAGATTGATCCAGCTCATCGCCGGGCGTTCGCGCTTCAGTGTTTCGTCCACCACACTCGCGGCTGGCTCGTCTCCGTCCAGCCACGACAGCACGGACCAGGAGTCCAGACAGGACGGCACGGGCTACCGCGGCTCTTTGCGGCGATCCTCGAGCAGCCGGGAGGCCATGCCGCTGCCGGCGAACCTTCCGCGCAGCTTCGCGTGACGGTCAGCCCTACGGACGACGATCCCGTCGTCGACCGGCTCAAACGAGACGTCTGAGCCGGGACCGAGGCCGGCCTGATCGCGCAAGCCTTTAGGGATCACGACCTGCCCCTTGGCACCCATCTTCTGCGTCATACACCTGGAGTATAACGTGGCTAGACTGCCGTCCAGCAGTGGGGCCGCGTGGTTATGACCCTACGCCTGGCTAGCTGCCAGGAGACTCGCTTTCCCCATCGACAAACTCGCCGATTGCCTTCGCCAGCGCAACCGGCTGGTCCTCGGGGATCAGGGTGTAGCAGTCGGGAAGCTCGACCAGCCGGCTGTTCGGAAACGCTTCGGCGAGCTCGCGGCCGGAGCGGTTGGGCATCATCTTTCCCTCCTCGTCCCAAACGACCAGGACCGGGCGCTTGAAGGAGTCGAGCGCGGACGACGCGGCGCGCATCGCCCGTTTGCCGTTCATGGCATCGCCCGCGTACTTGCGCAGGTCGCGGCGAATCTCGGGGCGCTTCAGCGGCTCCAGCCATTCGCGCATCAGCTCGTCGGGAACGCCCCGCTTCGACATCTGCCCGTAGACGAAGGGCAGGTTCCGGATGCGGCGACGGAGCAAGACCTGGCGCATCAGCGAGATGCCTCCGGGCATCTTCGCGGAGGCCCAGACCGCCATGCCGCCAAGCCCCGGCGGATAGTTGTCGGCGGTCTCGCAGGAGACCAGGACAAGCCGCCCGACCCGATCCATCAGGCCGTCGGCGATCATCGTCTGCGCGGCGCTCCAATCGTTGAAGCAGAGCGTGACGTCGCTCAGGTCGAGCCGCTCGATGAGCCCGGCGAGGATGCGGCCCATGCCCCGCAGCGAGAGGTCGGCGTCGGGCTTCATCGGCCGGCGGTGGGAGCCGAGCGGCAGCGTCGGCGAGACGCAGCGGTACTCGGGACTGAGCTCAGCGACGACCTTGCGCCAGTGGCGGCTGTCGGAGAGGCCGTGCACCATGACCATCGTCGATCCCTCGCCGCCCGTGTCCTCGTACTCGATGACCCCGGCCGACAGCTCGACCTCCGGCATCTCTCACCCCCTGTCCTTGATTTGATAGATCGCTCTAGTATGCGACAACCTAGCATTGACCGCTGGAGCAAGGTCGGAGACGAGGAGGTCGTGTGGCAAGCGATACCAAGGATCGAATCCTGGAGACGAGCGGGGAGCTGTTTCGCCGCCAGGGCTACATGGGCACGGGCGTCAAGCAGATCGTCGAGGAGGCGGGCGCTCCCTTTGGCTCGCTCTACCACTTCTTCCCCGGCGGCAAGGAGGAGCTGGGCGCCGAGACGATCCGCCGCTCCGGGGCGCTCTACGGGCTGCTCTTCGTCGAGTTGGTCGGACCCGACGTCGACTTGGTCACCGGCGTCAGCAACTTCTTCGCCGGCGCCGCGCAGACGCTGCGCGAGACCGACTACGCCGACGCCTGCCCGATCGCGACGGTCGCCCTGGAGGTGTCGAGCACCAACGAGGAGCTGCGCCAGGCGTGCGCCGACGTCTTCGACGTCTGGATCAAAGGTGGAACCGAGCGCTTCGTGGCCGAAGGTATCCAGCGGAAGGAGGCCCGGCGGCTCGTGATCCAGATGCTTGCTGCGCTGGAGGGTGCGTTCGTGCTCAGCCGCGCGCTGCGGAGCACCGAGCCCGTAGAGCTCGCAGGAAGGGCGGCCGCCGAGCTGATTCGATCAGCGCTCGCCTGAGTCACGCTCGCAGTCAGCAGTCGGCTTCTCACGTCAGGAGGCATTGCCACTTCTCGGAAAGAAGCCTACGATCAGTGCGAGCACTACAAACAGAGCGCTACTCAGATGACCAGGTCCAGGCCCGACAGAGCGCCCCCGCAACCGGCGGGTACAGGAGAGCCCAGGCGCCGAATGCGCACGCCGGGCATAGGCGGAGCAGGGCGCCTGCGTACCGCTGGCGGGGAGCCAAGAAAACTGCTGTCTACTGCCTGCGCAGGGGGGCGGCGGCGAGGCTGACCGGGCGCTCGATGGGCGATTATCTTGCGAGCCCGATGGTGCAGACGCCGTGGGGGACCGTGATGTGGATCTTCGCCGGATTGACGTCGCTGAGCCCGTAGAGGTCGAGGGCCGTCTCATGGGAGAGAGCGCCATGCGCCCCCCGCGGCCAGAGCGTCGCCTCCATTATCTGGCGGATCGACAGGCTTCCTTCCGCGGAAAGCAAGCGCGAACTCGGTGGCGGCGCGGACGCCTGCGTCTCGTCCCGAGCAGGCACGTGAGCGGCGTCCGCCTACACGCTCGCAACTACGCGAAGGCAGGTGACAGGACGCTTGCCCGGCCGAGCATCGCCTGCCCGAGCCGCCCCGGGCTCGCGACCCCAGCGCAGCTCAATGGATCTTGCCGGAGAGGACATCCTTGACCAGGGTGATCACGTGTATCAAGGATATGTCGCCCTGCTGCGCGACGCCGCCGGCTGACACCATCAGCTCTACGCCGCTGGGCGAGGGTCCGTACCCAATCACAGTGATGTGCGTGAGCGCGGGCTCACCAGCACAGATCGGGCCGGTGCGTATTTCCAGTGGCGACGGCGCTGGCGCTTCTTCAGAGCCACATGGCGGCAGCGATGCGCTCGTCGTCGTGCCGGACACAAAGAACGCCTTCTTCCCGACCTTCAGCGCCCTGCTCACGACGCCGAACTGCTCGTGTTCCCGTGTGGCCGATTGCACGGCGTCGCGTTCGGCCACGGAAAACAGTTTCTTGCTCCAGGGGACGATCTGGATCGTGAGCGCAGGTTTGTAGTGCCCAGGCCTTTGGCCCGTAAAGACGCAAAGGTTGCCGGTCTTCTTGATGAGCCCCAGCGGGCCGGTCCCCACCAGATGCGCGATTGCGCTGCGCGACAGAGCCGAGCAGGCCGGGATTCTCGGTGAGCTCTTGTGAGACGCGGCCACGAATGTGGGGAGCGCCATCGACGCCGCGAGCATCACAAGCAGGGCGCTCCTCGTGGCGCGCCTGCGCGTGCGCGTTATGGGCGCTCGAGAGCCGCGGCCTCGCATGCGGACCGAGAGTATCAGCCACCCGGCCGTGCGCAGCCATCGCTCTTTCGCCCGCTCCAAGGGGGTGCCATTGGCGGAGATAGAGGAACAGATCGACCAGCTGCTCGCCGTCGGAGTCGGCGAGAACCGGCGCTTAGCGCGAGGGCAGACCTGCATCCGCGAGACGCACGGCGATCAATTTCTTGACAAGCGCCTTCGGCAGGGGGCGGTCGATCGGGAAGTGCAGCGAGCTCTTGGTCATCGTGTAGCCGTCGAGCTCATCGGCAAGCTGGCCGAGGACAGAGCCGCTGAAGGGCAGGTAACTCAGGTGATTCTTGAACGCCGCAAATCCCGCGATTACCTTGCCGTGCAAACGGAACGCGGGGACGCGGTATGAGATCCCCTCTTCGGCCTCTGGGACGATCTCGAGAATTGTGTGGCGCAGCTCTTGAAGCGTCGTGCGCTTCGGCTCCTCGAGATCGCGCAGGTAGCTGTCGACCTGCTCGGCGGACATCCCTGCGCAGTGTAGGGGCGCATGCCTGGCGCCGCCCCGTCACTCCAACCGCGCAGGCTGGGCATTGCCGCGCCAGCCAAGAGTGCGCCGCTGGGCCGGCGGCAGCTTGCTCTCCCATGCCGAGTCCGACGCCGGCCAGGTAGACGGAGATCGGGGATTCGGCCAGAGGCGCAAGTGAGCGTTGTGGAAGCGAGGCGACCTCAGCCAAGGGTGCCATAGGATCGCGCCGTGCCGTTCACTCTCAGGAACCTCAAGGGGGACCTGGAGGACCTCGGGTCCAGGTTCGACGGCGCGCCGGACCTGGAGTTCCGCTTGGCGACCGAGGCGCTCGAGCTCGAGAAATCCGGCCTGAGCTACCAGCGCGTCCCGCCCAACTATCGCTTTCCGTACGGCCACACGCACAAGAAGCAGGAGGAGGTGTACGTGGTCCTGCGCGGGAGCGGGCGGATGAAGCTCGACGACGAGATCGTCGGGCTCAAGGAATGGGACGCGGTGCGCGTCCCGCCCGGTACGTGGCAAGGCTACGAGGCCGGGCCGGAGGGCCTCGAGATCCTCGTCATCGGCGCGCCCAATCTCGGCGAGGCTCCGCGCGAAGACGTCGATGGCCAGCGCGATTGGTGGGCTGACTAGCGCCAGATAGGTGAAGATGAAGCGGGAGAAGAACTCACTCAGCTGAGGGCAGTGCACTCTCCCCTTCTTGCCCGTCGACAGCCGTCCTAGGCGGCAGCGGCTGACGTGCCGAGCCGCAGTATTGCGATCGCCTGGCGGACAGAAAGGGTCGTGGCAGGTACTGAGTCCTCAGGTACGCTCGCTACGACATCGACGTGAGCGAGCTTGCTCCGACGGCGATCCTGGTGACGTCGCCCCCGCCCTGCGCGTCGAAGTAGAAAATCGTGACGCGCCGGGTCGGACCGTGGCGCGTGCAGCTCTTCCATGGACGGTTCGGGTTGCTGTCTTGGCTGGCGGCGCAATGCAGCGACGGATAGGCGCCTTCAACCTCGGCGGTGGTCGAGGTGACCCGAATGTGCTGCGGTGTCTCGTAGCCGACGTTGCTCGTCTCGCCGCCGAAGTTCTTCGCAGATCGCGAGGACCCTTTGAAGAAGAAGGTCAGGCCCAGCTTCGACCAAAGCTCGCCCCGCACCCCCTTTCGGCCTATCACGAGGCCAGGGCCGAGCAGGCCTTCGACTTGCGCGCGGGTCATGCCGACTGAAACCGCGCCGATCGATTTACCAAGCACTATGTGGTAGTTGGTGAGCTTCGCCTGCGCGACTCCGGTCGCCACAAACGCGATCGCAAGGATCGCGAACATGCGGCTGAGAGGCCAACGCGGGGACACAAACGAACCGTAGCATCGCCCCCAGGCCGCACAGCGGCGCAGGAACTCGCCTCGAACCGATGCCTCGATCGGACGATGGGCCGTCTGACCCACGGGCAAAGCACTTTTCCTTGTGCGGCCGAGCGGGAGCAAGCGCGCCGTCCCCATCCGCACCGCATGTCGAGAATGTGGCGGCGGCTCCGACTTACCTGTGAACGCGCCAATCTGGGTGCGACGAGACAAGGAGAAGCGAGATGAAGTTCATGAGGCTGCAGAACTACGGCGGGGTCGACGAGAGCATTCCCCCGATGAGCTCCTGGACGCCAGAGGAGATCGAGGCCCACATCGCCTACCAGCACGATCTCAACGACGAGCTGACCGAGCGCGGCGAGTTCGTCGAGGGCCAGGCGCTGACGGCGCCGGAGCAGGCCAAGTTCGTCGTCTCCGACGGCGTCGCCGTGCCGGTCGTCACCGACGGCCCGTTCCCGGAGTCAAAGGAGCTGCTCGCCGGTTACCGGATAGTCGACGTCGACTCGCTCGATCGGGCGATCGAGATCGCCGCCAAAGGCTCGGCGGCGCCGCAGGTCCTCGCCGCGGTCGTGCGCCGCTTCGGCGACTTCGCCGACTCCGAGGACGCGGTGCAGGAAGCGATGCTCGCCGCGGCCACGCAGTGGCCGCTCCAGGGGACGCGAGTTTCTGCAGGTCGAGATAGGCCTGCTGGGGCGTGCGTTCGGTCACGCCAGCAGAGGCTCCATCATCTCGGCCATGACCGAGCCGACTCGCAGCCGGCGCGCCAGCGCCAGCAGCTCGCCTGGCTTCGCGTCACCACCCTGCAGGTAGCGGCGCAGCGCTGAGAGCGCCAGATCACGTCCCACCCGCGAGCGAAGCCGCAGAAGGTCGACGACCGTTCGCTCCTTGGAGCTTATGGCGATCGTCTCGCCCGACTCGACCCTCCACAGGACGCGCCCCAAGGAGAACATCGCGGCAGCAAAGACATGGACCCGTGTCGGCGGGTAGGCGATCTGCGGGCGGTGCTTGCCGCGCGCGATCGCCAGGTGGACAGAGCCGGGCATCTCGTCGCTTAGGCCCCAAAAGCTCGCGGCTGAGTTGAGGCAGATCATTGCCTCCGGTGCCCTCCGGCACACGGCGACTAGGAGGCTTGGAGCC
>CAVSPF010000003.1:0-1861721 GCA_963729995.1 uncultured Solirubrobacterales bacterium | reverse complement strand
GCGATGACCGCGCCACCACCCCCGCTTCCCGATGCCGGCAATGCGGTGGGAGCGATGGAGGAATGGGCCCGCTCCCCGGCGCTCGACAAGCTGGTCCGCCTCTCCGGCGGCGAGGTGCCGGCAAAGCTCGAGCTACCCGAGCTGCTGGCCTGGCTGGAGCGCTTCTCGGAGGCGTGGGACTTCCGCGGCGGCAAGGAGCGCAACCTGTTCAAGGCGCGCTCGCTCAAGCCCAGGCGACCGACAAGACGATCAAGGCGGCGGCGGCCGCCCTCGGGCTGATCAAGGGCGGCGTCGAGCCGGAGGGGCGCTACGACCACGTCCTGATCCTCGGCGGGCTCGCCCGCGCCTGCCTGGCACGACCGCTCGCCGCGGCCAGGGTGCTGGAGAAGGGCGGGGTCGAAGCCGGGGCGGTGACGGCTCTCGGCGGCTTTCGCGAGCTGAAGGGAGACGAGGTCGGCCTGGTCGAGCAGGTCGCGGCCGAGCAGGCCGGGACCCGGCCCGTCGGCGACGAGTTCGACGCCATGGACGTCGGGGCCCGCCTTCGCCTTCGGGCTCGGCTCCCCGGACCGCGAGCGCGGCGAGCGCTCGGAGCAGGCGTTCGGCTCCTGGCGCGTGCACGAGTACACGACCGGCGCCAGCCTACCCGTCGCAGTGGTCGCCGCGCCGTCGAGCGAACCGGAGGTGCGCCGGACCAACACCGGCGACTCCTACGAGTGGTTCGCGACCGAGTTCGCCGGCCTCCGTCCTGGACAGCGGCTGCTGCTCGTCACCTCCGACATCTACGTGCCCTACCAGCACGCCGACGCGCTTCGGGTGCTCGGGCTTCCCCACGAGGTGCGGGTCGAGACGATGGGAATCCAGCCGGGTGAGGTCGACCCCCGCCTCAGCCAGGTGTTCAGCGCCGACGCCTATCTGCAGGAGGTGCGCTCGACGATCATGGCGTTCGGGCGACTGCTCGCCGCGATCGGCTAGGCCACGCTCAGGTGACCAGGGCGCGGAAGCGCTCGCCGCGCTCTTCGAGGTTCCGGAAGTGGTCGTAACTGGGCGCCGCGGGGGAGAGAAGGAGGACGCTGCCGGGCGCGGCCAGATCGCGTGCTGCGTCGACAGCGGCCTCGAGGTCGGCGACCTCGATCGCGTGCTCGGCGTCGACCCCGGCGGCCCGGGCGGCCGCGACCACCTCGGCTCCGGTCGTCGGCATGCCGACGACCGCCCCGGCGCGGGCGGCGAGCGCCGCGCCGGGCTTGCCGGTGTAGTCCTGCTCGCGGTCGAAGCCGCCAGCGAGGAGGACGACATCACGGCCCGGGAAGGAGTCGAGTGCGGCCAGGGTCGACTCGGGCGTGGTGGAGATGCTGTCGTCGACCCAGAGCAGGCCGCCGCTTTCTCCGACCACCTCGAGCCGGTGGGCGAGTGGCCTGAATCCTTCCAGGGCCGCGGGCAGGCGCGGTTCGACCCCGACCGCCTCCAGGGCCGCCATCGCGCCGCAGAGGTTGACCGCGTTGTGCTCGCCGTGAAGCGGTAGGTGGGCGGAGGCGAGCACGTCGGTGCGGCCGCGCGCGATGCCCAAGGCACGCGCGTCCCAGCCGTCCGGCACTCCGTAAACCACCGCGCTCGGGGCTGCTTCCGCTGCCACGACGAGCTCCGGAAAGCGCCCGTTGACGACAGCGACCTGACCGGGGAGACCCAGCAGCTTCAGCTTGTCGGCGCGATAGTCCGCCTCGATCCGTGCCAGTCGACGTGCTCGGAGAAGAGGTTCGTGACCAGACGCCACCTCGGGCCCGATCTCGAGGTCGGCGATCTGGTAGCTCGAGAGCTCGACCAGGCGAGCTCATCGGCGGCTCGCATCGAGCAGATCGAGCGCCGGCAGAGCCGATGTTGCCGGCGAGGTGCACGGCGTCGCGACCGACGGCGCGGGCGAGGTGGTACGCGAGCGTGGCCGTCGTGCTCTTGCCCTTCGTCCCCGTGATGCCGATAACGTCCGGCCCCGCCTGCTCGACAACCACAGCCCGGTCCGGTGACGACCGGGATTCCGCCGAGTGCACGGCGATCGATTCACCTCCGGCGCGGTAGATCGACACCCCCGGCGAGCGGACGACCGCGTCGCAGCCGGCCAGCGCCGCCGCGATCTCGGCGCCCACCGCCACGCGCGTGCTGGCGGGCAGCGCCGCCAGCTCCGCCGCGGCGGGCGCGGCGTCGAAGGCCGCCACCACGACTCGCGCCCGCGGCAGCCGCCGGTCCAGTTGGGCGAGGAAGGAGCGGATCTCCCGGCCGGCGCCCCAGACGCCGACCGAGGCACCTTCAAGGTCCGAACCGCACGGACCACCGGCATCAGTCCCGGCGGGACGGAGTGTTCGTCGCTGAGCGCCAGCGCCGCCTCGGCGAGGCCGCCGTCGGCCGCGAACCCGGGCAGGACCTCCGCCGCCAGCCGGCGCACCACGCGGTGGTCCCGCCAGCGCGGATCCGCCGCGAGCATCCGCATCGCCGCCGGCTCTCCTCCTCCTCGCCGACGCACTCGAACGGCTTCAACCCGCCGCTCGCGGTGAGCAGCGCGAAGCCCTCGAACTGGGCGTCGATCGTCGAGCAGGTCACGGCCGAAGATCGCCCCGCAGGTCGTCGAGCTCGGAGAACGGCGCCGTCACCAGGAAGACGAAGCGGCACTTGGGGCAGTCGCAGCACCAGCGGTCCGACGGCACGGAGCCATCTGCGGAAGTTGGTGTTACAGCTGGAAAACGCTTGGTGGTAGGCGGTCAGATGGGTGAACGCCTTGGCGATCCCGAGCTCCGAGGCGGGGCAGAGGAGAACGGAGAAGTACTCAACTCCGGCTCCGATCTCCTCCACGGGCCGCGCCGGGTACGGGTCTACCAGCCGGATGCCCTTGCTGAACTGATGGTTGACGTCGATCCCATCCCAATCGACGTTGCCATGGGACGCGGAACGCTCGTTGGCCATCGCCACCGAGTCGTAGCCGTGCAGAGCGGCGGTGAGGATCGCGACGCAGGAGACGATCGCCGTAATCGGAACGTGCCCGTTCAATGCTCCCGCCTGGTTCAGCTCGGCTAGCTGCGGATCAAGGCGTCTCCGAACTACCAGGTGCTGGAGCCCCGCAACCGTCGCGGTTCGTGCGATCGGACCGGCATCTCCAACCGAAAAAAGTGCGAGGTCTCCTCCGGTCCTGCGGACGACCTCAAGTGCCACCGCCGAGTCCTTGCCCCCCCAATCGGAACGAGCGTGCGCTGGTTCGACTTGGTTATTGGTACCGCGTGCGCCGCCACATTCGTCGACGTCGGGAATTCCGGTCGAGGCAGTGCCGCTAGCTGATTCGTGAAAGCAAACTCGCCGAGACCCTCCGAGTAGAGCGCGTTAAGCAATTCAGCGACTACAGGCGGACTGGCGTCGCAGTCGACGGCTGGCGGCGTTGCGGTCTTGTAGTAGCTGACTCCGGCAGCCCAATGGAGCAGGGAGAGGATTCCGTCGACCCTGTCGCGGTCAGCGTCCGACACATGGGTGCCTTCGGGCAACTCAAATTGCTCGACGAAGTCGATCTCATCGTCGAGCGAGTAGCGCAGCGTCACTTTGCCGACGTCATCGATCTCTCTGCTTACGAAGCGGAAGACCTCAAAGGCGGTCGGGTCAAACAACTCAAGGCGCTCGCGAGCGTGAACTGCCATCCCTGCAGGGTAAAGCTCCCTGGTGACGGGGCCAATCGTCGCAGCGTCCATATCGCTCGTCTTGCGTCGTTGCAGTAGGCGCTTCAGGTCATGCGATCGAGTTTGACGCTCAGCAGCCCGATAGCATCCGACCCATGGAGAAACCGCTTGAGGAGCAATTCCTCTGCATCGAGGGCCGCCCGATTCTCTCGCTTGCCGAGTTTCAACGCTATGCCTACGGCTTGCCCGAGGACGTGGCTGCACCCGTGCTTCTTACGCGGTGGGCTGGAGGAGAGGATGTTGGGCTTGAGCAGCTGCTGCAGTGCCTGCGTGGCGAGGCAACAGAAGCAGCAGCGTCCAGCGACAGCTCACTCGAAGTCGTTCGCTTGACTCTCGAACGGCTGGAGGACGTGTTTCCTCAGGCGCGATCCTGACCGCGGGAAGAGGAAGGCCCTACTTCTCGCCGCCTTTCGCCGCAACCCGCACCCCCTCCTTCGACCGCTTGATCTCGCCCTTCGCCTCCAACCGCCGCGCCAACGACCCCGCCTGCTGTGCCGACACCCCGATCGCCTTCGCAACCTCGGCGACCGACGCCCCCGGCTCCGCCTCGACCGCCGCCAGGAACTGCTTCGGACGCTGACCCCTCGCAACCCGCTTCGACCCGGAGCGCCGCGCCTTCCTCCGCCGCCCGCGCCCCCGGCGCCTTCACGGCCCCACCGCCGTCCAGCGACCGCAGCGCCCCCGAAGCTCGGCCGCCTCCGCCTCGATCTCGACCAGCTGTGCCTTCAGCACCTCCCGAACCCGCTCGACTCTCTCCGACACGTCTCCGCCCTCTCTCGACTCCAATTGGTTTCACCCCCGACTCTATTCCCACTGCCACAGCCGCAACATCCGATCCTCGGCCGACCCGTCCTCGCCCCCGACGAGCCCCGCCCATCGCCACAGGCCGACCGCCACCCGAAATCCCATAGAGAAGTGAGCATCATCCAGCTCCGGCACCAGCCGCCTCGTCGTCATGACCGGAGTGGTCAGGGGCTTTGGTTGCCCGACGGCATCAATGGCATCGACCCTCTATCGATCCACAAGAGAAACACATGCACGACTACCTAAAACATGCACGACTACCTAAATTCGAACGGGAAGACAGTCGACGGCAGTGCATGTGCGAATGCGTAGGCCACAAGGCCAATCCAGCAGATGTTAGCTGCGGCCTTCGGAGATCTCTGCGAACTGCTTGAGCCAGCTCTCCACATTTGCGGTGATCCAGTCGGTGGCCTCCCGAATTGCAGCCTCTTCGTCGACTGAGCCCGCGGGAACTCCCCGGACGCCGCTTGCATCGTTCGCGCTCTGCATCACCTTTTCGTATCCGAGTTGCATAGCCGCACCCACGCGAAGGATGCCGTCGTCAAGCACCTCGACTAAGACCCCGAAGGAGAGTAGAAGCGACATCGGCTCCTGCCTGGTGCTGACGACGACGGCAACGGTTTCGCGCATCAGGATCTCGGGATCGCCCAACCCGGAGTAGGTCTTCAGCATGCCCTCGAGCTGCTGGTCACGGACGTCCGAGCGAACGTTCGGTAAGTTCGCCTCTAGCTGGGCGAAGAGGGGTGCGAGTTGCTCACGAGACCGCCGCACCGCCGAGCGTCCTAGGTCGATCAGTCGCTGCTGGTTTCGTTCGCGCTCGAGGGTTGGCTCCATTTGTTCGCGGATCTGCATCGCCACCGCAGAGAGATCCGGTACGCCAGAGGTCGGAGTGGCAAGTTCAAGCCAGCGTTCGAACTCGTTTCCGAGCTCACTCATTTCGGGTCGCCGTTCGGGATTGGCGACGGTGGCCCGTTCGATTAGGCGATCGAGGGCGCTGGCGGAGGCATGCTGGCGGAACTCACCGACCGAGATCTCGGCGTCCCTGGAGTCGTGGGCACCAGGAAGGGCAAATTCCTGTCCACGAGCCAGCGCCCAAAGCGTCTTCGCCAAGGAAAACACGTCCGAGCGTGAGTAGTCGATCGCGTCGTCGTCGACGTCCTCGCGAAAGAGCTCGGGCGCCGTGAAGCTGAAGGCGCCCGGGATCTCAGAGTGGCTGATCCGAGTCTGCTCCGGCCGCCAGAGCAGACCGAAGTCGCCGACGGCTGGTTCTTCCTGCCACCAATAAAGGTTGTTCGGCTTGATGTCGCGGTGGGCGGCGCCGTCGCGCTTGGCCAGCTCGGCGAGCGTCCGGGAAATCGGCAGTACGGCTTCAACGACCTCGCGCAGATCGGCTTCGCTCAGGATGGCTGAGAGCTTGGTTGCGATTGGCATGCTGTACCAGGCACGCTCTCCCTTCGCAGGTGTTTCGGGTAAGTCGTAGTCCTCAATCGGCAATATGCCCCTCTGGCCGCCGAGGGAGCGAACGTACTCGACCTCGCGGTGAAAGCGCTGCCAGCGTTGGCTCTCGGTCTTGCGGGTCTTGAGGAACTTGACTGCGGCATCCTCTGCGCCGCCGCGACTACAGGTCCACACCTCCGCGCTTCCTCCCTCTCCGAGGAGGTCGAGCAACTCCCAGGGACCGATCCGCCGCCCTGCGGACAGGTCGCTCAAGGCTCACTTCGTTTCGCGAGCTGGTTCAGCTGTTGGGCTCCAGCTGGGGTCAGGCGGTAGTAGCGTCCGCCCTGGACCTGTCCGAGCTGATCAGGGTCGACCTTAGACTCGAGAAGGCCGCGGTGACGGGCACTTTTGAACCAGCGACCTACTCGCTGGCGATCGAAGCGTCGATCGCCCACCAGCGCTACCAAGTCGTCGGCTTGGAGCCAGTCCTGTCCAACCATGGCTTCGAGAAGTCTCCTGTCGTCGGGAAGCCTGGATTCAGTGCTGCTCATGTGTGCGGCGTACCACAGACCAGACAGTAGACCGATCCCGACCAGCCATCGAGCACCTTGATCGGCTCCTGAGGATGACATTTGAAATCTACGCGCTCCATGTCGTTTACCTCTAGCGGCTCTTCCCCTTTGGCGGGCGTCCAGTCCACGCTGGCGTGAATGAGATTGGAACTACTGCGCCGGAGGTTGCGGTTCATCTCTTCGAACACGGGTCCGGCGACCTCATTGACCGCTTGGGTGGTGGCCCATTCGAGCTGGGCCGCAGTCATCCATTCGGTGTTCTGGCTTCGGCAGTAAGGGCAGAAGTAGCCGCCGTCTGCAACTGGCCGCTGGGCGGAATCCTGTTGGGAGGACAGCCACTTGAACTCGCGCTCGCACGCGTGGCAGGCGCGGCGAAGGAACCCCTCTGGGTCCAAGGGTAATCCAACCCTGATGACTTGCTCGTCGCTCACGTCCAGCTACCACATCATGCTAGCCGTGTGAAGGGACACTTGCGGCAGGCGATTTCGTCTCGGCATGGCCTGCAGCGGCGCCCTTGCTGCCAGTCTTGGCGCAGTGTGGGTCAACCGCAATGGACGCCCTGCGCCTCCAGATCGCCCCAGCCTAAAGATATCGACGCTGGGCGATCTGCCGGACGGGTCGGGCAAGCTGGGATGAGCAGCGCTCCGTTCTCCGGTTTCCGGCGTTCCTGAGAGGATCGCGCCATGCATCCGATTGAGCCCGTTGAGCTTCGCGGCAACCTTGTCGCGATCGAGCCGATGCGTGTCGATCACGCCGCCGGCGTGCTGGCTGCCGCCGATGCCGATGAGGTGTTCGCCTGGCTGCCCTATCCGCGGCCGGCGGACCTCGAGCAAGCGCAGGTCTGGATCGAGGGCGCGCTTGCCGACCGGGATGCCAACCGCCGTCTTCCCTTTGCGATCCTCGACGCCGGTGGCCCCGTGATCGGCTCCACCTCCTACTGGGACTTCGATGCCCACAACGCCCACGTCGAGATCGGATCGACCTGGCTCAGTCGCGCGTCGTGGGGAACCGGCCGCAATGCGGAGGCGAAGCTGCTGCTGATGACGCACGCGTTCGAGACCCTGGGCCTTGAGCGTGTGGCCTTTCGGACCGACATCCAGAACGAGCGATCGCAGCGAGCGATAGAGCGGCTCGGTGCGACCAAGGAGGGTGTACACCGCCACGAGATGCGACGACGCGACGGCAGCTGGCGCGACAGCGTCCACTACTCGATCCTCCGCTCCGAGTGGCCGGTAGCCAAGGAGCGCTTGATCGGCTGGCTCGCGGCCGAGCGCTGAGGTCTGTGGGCGCTCAAGTCGCGGCGCCTTGGCCGTCCAGAGCGAGCTGGCCGAAGAGCCGGCCGAGCGCCTGGAGGTCCAGCGTCATCGCCGCCAAGCCCTCGGGTAACTCGCCATCGCCCACCCGGGCCGAGGCGCGCTTGAAGTAGTGCAGCGTGTCGTCCAGATCGAAGGCGATCTAGCGCAGGTCGGGCGGCAGCTGCTCCGTCATCGAGTCATCGACCCTGAGATACCGACTGGCTTACCCCACCTCGAACAATCCGTCAGTGGTTCTGACGAGCCGCCAGGTTTCCCTCTCGCCGTTGACAATACCGACGACCAGCGTTACGAGTGGCTTTGGTGTGATCAGCGGGATCCAGCGATCAAGGTCGACACGAAACAGAACCGCTCGTCCCCCTACGAGTGTGGCGTTGCCCTTGGAGAACGCAAGCCACCGCTCATCTGCTTCGCGGCGTAGGCGTCGAAACGCATCAAAGTCGAGGTACGTCTTACCTTCCCGCTCCCAACATCCAACCTCGAGGTGTGCATCCCCATCACCGGCAGGCAATACGAGACCAATCCTGCGTTTACCTGGCACATAGCCCTGGCGCAAGCGACGTTCAACCCATCGATGCTCTGAATGGCCATCGCGGCGCAAATACCTCAGGTAGAGCCACTCGGCCCCCCAAGCGATAACCGCTGCGACAAGGCCACCCCCGAGGATGATGAACGAAGCCAGCCTTATGCCGCTTGGTTCCGCCACCAGGGCCCACAGAACAAGCAACGGCACTACCGCAGCCCCGACAACAGCGACGCACAGAACTGGAAAGCCACGACCGAAAGGCCTAGGAACCCGTGACACGACGCTGACGATCGCGAGGATGATCGTCGCGACGGCTAAAGGCATCGCCGCTTCGGTCAGGGCGGGTTTGCCAATTGCTTTGCCGTTGTCCAAGAGATTGATGCAGGCGTACACCGTCGCAACTGCTGCTGTAAGTACGGCGACAATGACGACCCCTTCAAAGACAGCGATAGGGGCTTTCCGGCGGGGTCGGAAGAACAACGCGAAGACCGTGCCGACCCCAAGCGCGCCAGCCAGCGTAATCAACCCGTTCAGGGCTGCCTGATCACCCGGGCTAAGAGGATGCCCTTGCACAGTGGGGCTTATCGGACAGCCAACTGGATCCTCAACTTTCGGGAGCAACGGACCACCACATCCTGAGAGGATGAGCGCCGAATCTTCATCGCTGCGCGCATCCGTCAAGCGACCACAGTGGCTCTCGCGCCTGAAGGCACCCTCTTTGCCAGCCACCAGCCGCCGCTCAAGCCACCGCCTCCATCTCGAGCCCCCTCAACACCCCGCCGGCCGATGCCGGTTGTGCAGCTGCCCGGCCCGCTTCCGCGCTTCCCAGGTAGCAATTCGCTGCAGGCACGCTTCTCGCCGCGCCACGGCTGGCGAGGAAGGCTGTGGCCCGACCCCCTGAAATCGGTCCGCCGATGAACGGGGTCCGGTCAGCTGCGCTTCCGGGGGTTACGACCCTCCCGCGAGCAGCCGGGAGGCCAAGAGCACGAGCACAACGAGCAAGCACACGACGATGACGGCCTTCCTGCGGCTCACGAAGACCCACTTCCGTAGGCGGCGATACAGTCGTGTCTAGAGAGGGCCAATTTCGATGCTCACCTACCTCAGAATTCGCAACTTCAAGGCGTGGGGGGACACCGGCCGGATCCGGCTGGCCCCCATCACCGTCTTCTTTGGGACGAACAGCTCAGGTAAGTCAAGTCTCAGCCAGCTCCTTCTCCTGCTCAAACAAACGGCCGAGTCCGCAGATCGCGCCCAGGTGCTGCGCACGAGCGATCGCGACGCCTTGGTTGACGTGGGTGATTTTCGCGACTTCATCCATCATCACGATCAGTCTCGCGAGCTTGAATTCGAACTCGGCTGGGATCAAGAACGTCCTGTCGAGATAGAGGACGTCAAAGACCCCGATGTTGCTTACGCTAGCTCCAGGCTTGCTTTCTCGGCCAAAGTATTCGAGCCTGAGAAAGGCCGGGAGCGGATGCGGGTTCGCGAGTTCTCCTACGCCCTAGACCCTGGTCCACTCGGCAGCGGCTTTTCGGCAGGCATGTCGCCCGATCCCAAGCGACCCACTCGTTACCACCTTGACGTTCACGGGCTCAAGCCGCTGCACAACCGCGGTCGGGCTTGGGAGCTGCCGGCCCCCACCCGCTTCTACGGGTTCCCTGATGAGGCGGTCGCCTATTTCCAGAACACGGAATTTCTTCCCGATCTCAGTCTTGCCCTGGAGCGCACTCTTGCCTCTCTTAGCTATCTCGGACCCTTACGAGTTAACCCAGAGCGGACCTACAACTGGCTCGGTGGTGCCCCAGCAGATGTTGGCCCCGCTGGGGAGCAGACGATCCAGGCAATGCTGGCCGCGGGAGGGCGGAAATTGAACCTGAAACACAGGCAGCGGTTGCGCTCGTTTCAGACCCTTATCGCCGAGCGGCTCAAGGCGCTTGGCCTGATCAGCGACTTCGAGGTTGTCCCGATCGCCCGGAACCGCCCCGAGCATGAGGTCCGTGTCAGGGTGACTGGTGCGGCAGACACGGTCCTGCTGACTGACGTCGGATTTGGTGTTTCCCAAGTACTTCCCGTGCTAACCCAGAGCTTCTATACCCCCCGCAATTCCACTGTTGTCATGGAGCAGCCCGAGCTGCACTTGCACCCAAGTGTCCAGAAGGAGCTTGCGGACTTCTTCATTGCTGCCGCCGGCGCCAGGGAAGAAAGCACCAAAGGCAAATCCGTCGAGAGACGCACGCAGTTCCTGATCGAGAGTCATTCGGAGCACTTCCTGCGTCGTCTCCAACGACGCATTGCGGAGAATCGAGTCAAACCCGAACAGGTAGCTCTGTACTTCTGCGAAATGAAGCGCGGCCGCTCGACTATTCAGGAGCTGGAGGTTGATCTCTTTGGCCACATCCATAACTGGCCGGAGGACTTCTTCGGCGATCCCATGGAGGACATCGCCGCCCAGGCGGAGGCGCGCGTCAGACGCCAGATGAAGAGCGAGAGCGCCTCCGGCTAGCAGTGGCTTCCAAGGCCGTCGTTATAGACACCAACGTAGGCATCGTCGCCAACTCAAAAGCCGATGTCAGCGAAGCATGCGAATTGACGTGCATCCAACGCCTCAAAGAGGTCACTAAAAATGGGCACCTCGTGCTCGATGCGGGAGGTCAAATTTTTGCGGAGTACCTTCGATATCTGAGCCTTTCTGGTGAACCGGGTGTAGGCGATGCTTTTATGAGGTGGGTTAACGACCATCAGCACGATGAGAAATCCTGCACCCTCGTCCCCCTGACCGTCAGGCCTGACGGTCAGATCGTGGAGTTCCCCACACGGCAATCCCTAGCGGGGTTCGATCCCTCCGATGAGAAGTTCGTAGCCGTGGCCGCAACCCATCCCGATAAGCCCCCTATCCAGGTGGCCGTGGATAGAGGCTGGGTGCGCCACCGAGACGCACTAGCCGAGGTCGAGGTTGAGATCGAGTTCCTATGTCCAGATGACATTGGCGCTTGAGAAGAGGATTCTCGTCCTTGGCGGCCGCCCCGAGTGTTGACCCTTGGGAAGCCTGCGAATCGTGGATCAGTACCGGTGGTGGCTGACCAATCCGGCCGTCGAATGCTGCTCCTGGGACGAGGAGGACTGGCCGGCCCTAGTCGACGCCCTCGACGAGCTGATCGACTCCGACGGCAGCGCTCGGGGGACCGTCGTCGATACGGTGACGCCCTAGCCCGTCTCGCCTCTCTTCAGAACACCAGCTGCAAACAAGCGCATCTCTTGAGCCAGATCGAAGCAGCCCGCCCGGCACGCACAAAGCCGGCTCGATTCCGCTGGCGCAGCCGCAACGCGAAATGCTGAGCGAGGACTCGCTCCAGACGAGCTCCCCTCATCGCCAAAGGGCGAGTGCCCTCCCGCACGGCGCCGATGGCGGCGGCCCCGGCGGACCGTCAACAACACGCGCCGTATGGTGCCCGGGGGTCAAGCCTCTGATAAGAACCGCCCGTGGCAGTGGTCGAGGCATCCAAGCGTGAGCACATCGACGCCGTTGTCCAGGAGTGGCGAGAGCGCTGCCTGATCGGGGACGGCTCCCTCCTCTATCCGGACGAGAGCTTATGGACCACTGAGAATCTACGAGCCGCCTACAGCAACATCGCCGAGCACCCGCTCCTCGACGCTCGGAGCTTCATGGAGAAGCTCAAGGATCAACTTGGGAGCGAGCCTCAGTTGACACTCCTTGGCGCCGAGCTGGTGATCGTCTACTACCTCTTCGCGTGGGTAGGGAGCATTAGTGGCGAGAAGAAGCGCTCTCGCGTGAACGAAGTGCTCGGATGGGCGGACAAGGCCCTACCGGAGGACGGCGAGGTTTGGCAGGCGCTCGGCGAGCAAGGCATCGGCCACCCGGGGCAGTACTTCTTGTTGCGGCCCGATGTACAGCTCGGATTCGTACTCGACCTTGCGATCCGGTTGAAGGAGAAGCCCGATACGGAGCGGCGTGAGATCCTCTCTGACCCCTGGCGGCTGCGGGACTTCGCAGACGAAGCGGACGAGCACGGCGCTGCCGGGATGCGGCATATCGTGCTCCATCTGCTGCAGCCGAACTACTTCGAGCGAATCTCAAGCGGCGAGCACAAGCAGAGCATCGCGAGCACCTACGGGGACCTGGTCGACGGCGAGGTCGAGGATGTCGACGAGCGGCTGCTGAAGATCCGCGAACAGCTCGAGGAGCTCCTGCACAAGCCATCGGAGGAGATCGACTTCTACTCGGAGCCGCTCGCCGGGACCTGGGGAGGCCGGAACGGAGACGGGGACGCCAACGCGGTTGACGGTCTGGAGCTCAAGAAGCAGCTCGTGCTGTTTGGACCACCTGGGACCAGTAAGACCTACGAGGCCAAGCAGCTTGCCGCGCAAGTTATCCGTCGTGCGGCACTGCGCTACTGGGGACCCGTGGAGTACTTCAGCAAGGAAGTGAGGGTTGGTGAGCTTGTTGATCAGCACGTGCGGAGGCTGCAGCTTCATCCCGCTTACTCGTATGAGGAGTTCATTCGCGGGCAACGCCTGCGTGACGGGAACGTGTCGTTCGAGGACGGTTATCTGCTGCGGCTAATCGATGAGATCGAGGCGGAGACAGTTCCCGAGGGAGAGCCGAAGCTGCCGTGGGTGCTCGTCCTCGACGAGCTCAATCGCGCCGATCTCAGCCGCGTCTTCGGCGAGGCATTCTCGGTGCTCGAGGATCGGGACCAGACGGTCGACCTGCCCGGCACGGAGCCAGGGGAGAAGCCTCGCTCCATCGCGCTTCCAGAGCGGCTCTACGTGATCGGCACCATGAACCTGATCGACCAGTCGCTCGAGCAGATCGACTTTGCACTCCGCCGCCGCTTCCTCTGGCGGCGGGTTGGGTTCGAGCGATCACGGCTGACAGACGTGCTCCAGGAGCGCTGGGCAGAGACAGGCATGGAAGGTCGCTACAAGTGGGAGCGCCTCCGCACCGAGATGGAGCTCTTTACCGCTCGCGCCGAGGAGCTGAACAACGAGGTCGCCGCCTCTAGCCTGCTCGGGCGGGACTACGAGATCGGACACACGTATTTCTTCGACATTGTCGGCCTCCTCACCAAATCCGAGCGACTGCACCGCAAGACGCGCGCCAGCCAATTCCTCTGGAATCGCAAAGGAGAAGCGCATCAACCGACACGGGATCTGTGGCACATGTCGCTAGAACCGCTGCTCGACCAGTACCTGCAAGGGGCGGACGCGGAATCGCGGGCATCGGTGCTCGAACGACTGGGCCAGATCTTCCTCATCGGCAAGACCTCTTGAGCGGATGGAGACCTGGCGAGATCTCTCTCCTTACATGGGTGAGCTGACGGCTGAAGAGCAAGCCTGGCTCCAGCGACTCTCGCGGCTCAGTGTGGACGATTTCGTTATCTCCCTCGCTGACAACGAGGGCCGAGACGGTCAGCCGATCATCGAGTGCCAACGGGACGGGCACTGGTGGGCGGGTCGCTACATCGGCGCGGTTACATTCGAGGGGCGGCGACTTGTAATCGCGCCGCGCCTCGGCATACCGGTGATCGAGGCCTGGCTCGACCAGATCCTCGGCATCCTCGCGATGCCCGCCAGCGCGCGCCACGATCCTCGCGAGACGTTCATCGTGAGGCTGCTGGCACGGGTCTGGTGCCGAGCGATCGATGCCGCGACCCGCCACGGGCTGCCCATGCTGCGGCTGCCGAGCCAACATGAGGGCGTGTTCGTTCGCGGCCGACTCGACGTGGCGCGCACTATCTCGCTGCGCAGCGAAGGCCGCGAAGCCGTCGGCTCATTCACACACGACCGCTCGCTCGTGCACCCGGCAACGCGCGCGATCGTCTGCGCCGACAGAGCGCTCGGATCGATGATCTCCGACGCAGCGGAGTGGCGCACGGAGCGGGTCCGCCAAGTCCTGCCGCCACTGCGGGTCGCCGTCGGGGCGCGCCCTCGCCTGCCGACGGAGCATGAACTCTCGCGCGTCCGATACACGCCGATCACTAAGCCGTTCGAGCGTGCCGCCCAGCTATCGCATCGAATCGCCTCCCGGCTCGGGTATGGAGTCAGCCAAGAGGATGGCCGCGACGAGGGCATCCTGATCGACGTCGCCGAGCTCTGGGAGCTGTTCGTTCTGAACTGCCTCCGACGGGCGCTGCCGCCGACCCTCCAACTGGAGCACGGCACGCACGCGAACCACAGCGACTACTTCATGCGAAGCCTCGACGGAGACAAGGAGATCGGCAGACTGAAGCCCGACCTGCTGATCCGGGCTGGCGACGCGGTCCTCGCCGTGCTCGACACCAAGTACAAGCGGCTAAAAGACTCGCTTGAGCGTCCGCGCGGGATCGAGCCGGGAGACCTCTACCAGATTGCTGCCTATTCCCTGCGGTACAGGCCCAGCTGGGGCGCCGCACTCCTATACCCACTCGCCGAAGACAGCAGCGACGGTGAGACCAGCTACGCCGAGCTATACGGACCGTGGCAGAGCGAAGCAGGCACCATCTCCTTCGAGCGATTGCCTATTGACGTCAGCGGCTGTCGTGCGGCGCTCTCCGCGCTACTGAGCGCCCACGCCTACGACCCTCTCGCCGCCTGAAATTTCGGCGCAATCAGCCGCTACTACTGACCTCGACGCGGTCACCGCCAAGCGGTCGGATCTGGCAGGTGTCAACCGATCGGGTGAGGAGCGCGAGGGCCTTGGTGGATCGGAGCGACGGCGCAGGGAACGCGTGGTCGCGGTTGTCCGTGCGGGGCGCGCTAACTTCGATCTGGCTCAAAGAATGCGCCTGTTTGCAGCAGGCCGTCTCTGACCCGGCTGCCGACCTGGCCGCAGCTCGTCCTACCCCAGCAGCGCAATGTCCGGCCCCGGCCCGTTTCGACATTTTCAGGTGCCCTCTCAGATCCGGACATCGGACTACGCTGCGCTCGTGCTTCCCATCGCCCTTTCTGCCCCTGGATGGACCGCCATCGGCGCGGTGGGCGGCGCGTTGGTCGGTGCGACTGCGGGCGCTCTTGTTGACTGGTACTTCCAACACCGGCGAGAGAGGGACCTGGCGAAGGCGGGGGCGCGGCTAATCGCCGGCGAGATTGCTGGTGCTGATAGTCAGCTCAAGGCGGCGCAGGACGACGCCAAGTGGTGGAGGTTCCACGGCGTGCCAATATCTAGCTGGCCTGAGTATCGAGACATACTCGCCGTGAAGCTCAGCCAGGACGGTTTCGAGGCCATCTCCCAAGGGGTGATGGTCCTGGAAGGGCTCAGGGAAAAAATGCCCGAAGTGCCTGCCTTTAGGAACAATCCTGACACCCCCTTCATCGAGGTGAGTCCCGCGAATCTCGACGGTGTTCGAGACGATGCCGCAGCCGCTTACAACGCTATTGCCGATCTGGCCGGACACGATCAGGTTGGCGACAGGATCCACCCCTAGATGGCTGCTCGCCACCTTGTCTCGGCGTGTTGGCTGGCTATCCCTCCAAATTCTCCGGCCCCTTCGCCAGCTCTGACCCGCCTGCCGACCTGGCCGCAACTTCGTTCTTTACGCAACCAGCGCCATGTCCGGCGGCGCCAGCCCCTTGCGCAGCTGACAGGCGACGATCCAACGGTAGAAGTGGAACCGGTCGAAGCGGTAGGGGAAGTGGGCCGGATATCGGTCGACATCCCAGAAGTGCGCCGCCCAGACCAGCACTTCGCGCTCGCCTCCGGACCAGCCATGGGTTGGGTCTTCGAGCTCTTCGATGACCGGTCCGATCGAGCGGTTCTCCATCACGGCGCCGCCGAGCCTGTTCCACACCACATGGCATCCGCTCAGCAGGAAGCTCGCCGCTTGCCACTCGCCCATCCCGTCGGGATGAAGTACCGATGCTTGGGCGAAGTCGGGATTGGCGGTGCGCAGCCCGGCCACGAAAGACGCGAAGGCCCTCTCGGCGCCGCTCGCCCGCTCGATCGCAGCGCTCAGCGGATCGCGCTCCTCGGAAGCGATTGAATCTTCCATACACACCCAAGACGCGAGGCAGCGCCGATTCGTCCCCCCCATGGCCGTCTTGCCCCACCCGCGAGCCACTCCCGCGCGGAAGCTCCTCCAGCGCTACTCGCGTCGCACTTTGACGAAGAGATTGCCCAGATCGGTCGCTTGCATCTCTGATAGCGACCATCCGACGAGGTGTCGCCTGCCGTCGGCCTCAAGGTCGATACTTCCCAGGAATGGCGCAACAGTCGGAGCTTTCGCGCGGGCCGCTCTTTGAGCCTCAGGTTCACCGCCAATACGTCGCGGAGATGCGTGGACGGAGTATCCCGCAGGAGGCGGCGCGAGCCGAGGCACTGCGCGAGTGGGTCGATGCATTGGGGGGCGCCGGCAAGGTCAACAGCAGGGCCAAGGAGACGAGCTTGGAGCAGCTCTTCAACCAGAAGGTTCTGGGTGAGACGCTCGACTACTCGCTCTACCCTGGCGCACAGGCGAGTGCTTGGCCGAAGGCGCCCACGGCTGTCACCGGCATCGCAGGAGAGCCCGACGTGCTCCTTGGCTCCTTCGTGCCGGGCGAAGAGTCAAGGTTCCTTGCTGCTCTGGAGTTGAAGATCCCCAACACCGACCTTGACGCTCCGCAGGCCGGGCGCACGCCGCCGGTGTCCCCGGTGCAGCAAGCATTCCAGTACGGCGAGCAGGTGCTCGGAGTTCGCTGGGTTCTTGTCTCGGACATGCAGATCGTCCGCCTGTACTCGGTCGAGTCGCCGCACGAGTCCGTTACTTTCGACCTGCGCCGCTGCGCAGCCGGCGGCGGCTCAAGTCCAGAGTTCCGTGAGCTTTACTGGTTCCTATCGCGCGAATGCCTCGTGGAGCGTGGGGACGAGTCGCCAGTCTCACTCTTGCTGTCAAAGTCGGTCTCTCGCCAGTTGGAGATCAAAGACAGCTTCTACGAGGTCTACTACCAGATCCGCGTCGACCTACTTGACGCCGTTGAGGAGGCTTCGGGAAGTCTGCCCGAGCTTCCGTCGCGCAGCGAGATCCTGGCTGCGACGCAACGCCTTCTGGACCGGATGCTTTTTCTTTACTACTGCGAGGACAATCCGGAACGCCTCATCCCCTCCGACACCATCAAGAGTTTTACCGAGGGAGCCCGTCGACGTCCTGGCGCGAGCACCTGCAAGGTGTACACCGACCTCAAGGCGCTATTCCGCGAAATTGACGAGGGCAGCCCTCCTTCCGCTGAGGTGCGGCTGGCCGGCTACAACGGCGAGTTGTTCAAGCCCGATCCCATCATCGACGTCATTGACCTACCGGACAAGCTCCACGACAAGCACTATCCGTTGAAAATTGGCGATGACCTCCGCCACGTACAGGGCGTATGGGGGCTGTATGCGTTCGACTTTTGGCGTGAGCTAAACGAGCATCTGTTGGGACATATTTTCGAGCAGTCCCTTTCAGACATGCAGGCACTTGCCGAGCGCCAGGCGCTTTCCCCCGACCGTTTGCGCCAGCGCAAGCAACACGGCATTTACTACACGTCTGAGTTGCTCTCCGACTACCTTACGAGCCAGGCGCTGGATGCTTTGTTGCGTGAAGCCGAGCAGGGCATATCCGATGAGGGAGCGGACATCGGAGGTGTGTTGGAGGCTCGCCAGCAGCGGCTCGGGGAGTTGCGCATTGTGGACATGGCTTGTGGCTCCGGTGCCTTCCTCGTATCCAGCTATCAGGCGATGCTGGAGGAGTTCTGGAGTATCCGCGACGGCCTCGACGCCATGCAGTCCTCACAACCAAACCTGCTCAGTCTCGGGCAAAGCCTCACCCAGGCGAAACTCCTACGCGACACCCTCTACGGTGCCGATCTGCTCCCGCAGGCGGTTGAGATTGCCAAGCTCGCGCTTTGGCTGCGCTCCGCGCGAAAGAACGAGAAGGTCGCGGATCTTTCCGCCAACCTCGTATCTGTGGACAGCCTGATGGTGGACCGGGTGCTTGGTGAGATGGACGCGAAGCTGGGCACCTTCGATCTCGTGGTTGGCAATCCTCCGTGGGGCGGCGACATTGCTTCGGATGTCTACGCGGCGTGTTGCCAGAAACTCGGAATGAACCCGGAGCCGCGGTGGGATAGTTGGGAGCTATTCGTTGCCTTCGGGCTTGCGTTACTGCGCCCCGGTGGCCGCCTAGCCTTCGTTCTTCCGGACACTATCTTCTCGCCCGAGAAGGAGCGTACTCGACGCCTCATCCTTGAGTCCGGCGCCATCGAGTACTTCCACAACCTAGGTACCGATTGGTTCGAGAAGGTTCGCATGGGGACGACCGTCATCCAAGTACGCCGGGACTCGGTCCCGATCGGCCACACTTTCAAGGCGCTTCTGCTTTCCGGGGAAGGACGCCGGCAAGCGCAAGATGGCAAGCTCCCCCTCTCTCAGTTGGTCGCGAAGTTCGGCCGTGATATTCCTCAGGACCGCTGTCTTGCATCGCCTACGGCTGAGATCGAGGTCTTTCGTTCCGCCCGCGACGACGCCCTCATTGATGCAATGGTTGACAACAGCCATGGCCTCGCCGAGCTGTGCGATCGGGGACGAGGCGAGGAGATCAACAAAGCGGGCGTGCTGTGGGTCTGCCCCAGTTGCCTGACAGCAACCGTGCCTGGCACCAAGCGCAAGCGCGATCCTCGCCAGCCCGACGGGCAACGATACAACCCAAAGGTGTGCTCTGGCTGCGAACTGGAACTCACCGAAGACAATGTTGGCCGCGAGAAGCTTGTCCAACTCAAGGAGCACTCTGAACCGGACACGGTGACCGCACCGTTTATCGATGGCGATGACATATCACGACGATATTTGACCATCACACCGAAGAAGGAGTTGCGGCTGGAATTCAAGGGGTTTGAGTTCAAGCCGGCGGCCAACTACGCGGCGCCAAAGCTGCTAATCCGCCAGGCAGGTGTGGGGTTGCTCGCAACGCTTGACAGCTCAAGCTCCCGCGTCCCGCAGTCGGTCTACTGGTATCGACTCAAACCTGAATACGAAAAGGCTGGGTATGCGCAGGAGTTTCTGCTCGGCGCTCTGCTGTCGCGGACGATGGCTTACTATGTATTCAAGCGGTTTAGTGAGGTTGACCCGGCGCGGGCGCATGCCAAGGTCACCCATGCGCGGCTGAGCAATTTTCCGATCCCTAAGGTTGACTTCTCAGATCGCGCCCAGCGCAGGCTTCACAACGATGTCACCGCGGCCGTCGCCAAGTTGCTGCGCGGCGAAGCCCAAGTCGGGGGAGCAGAGGATATGGGTATCGACGTCGCTCTCCGACAACTCTGGGGCCTGCCCCCCGACGATGGCCTCTATATCAACTTGGAGCTTGCGCGACTCCCCGAAGGCCAGGTCATCCGTGATCTGTTTCCGAAGGGCGCGCCGAAGCAGATCCTTGCCGCCGCTGATGTCTCAACCGAAGACGAGTTGGCCGTCACCGTACCCATTTAGTAGCGGTGTGGTGGTTAGTTAGGCACGTGCGGCGACCGGACGCAATATCTACCTGTTCGGATCGCACGTGACTTCAGATTCATAGTCGGCGATTCACAGCGGCGAGAAACGGCCATTGCCATCGCCCTACACCAGAGAGAAGCGGAGGGGCCAGCAGCACTTACCGCTTCCAAGCACGACAGATCAACCCCGACGAATTCATCCCGAGCTTCGATGTCTCGATTCGGCTCGCAAGTGCCAACTCGACCTCCGTGGGCGATCTTGTCGATGGCGTCACCTGGGGGTCGGGCTGGGCGAGCACTCTGTGTCGGCGGAATACATCGTTTCGCAGGCTGATTCCGGACGGCGGCACCTAAGCTGGCGGCGGCCGGGACAACTTTCTGTAAACTCGCTGAACAGTGGCGAGCGCAGCGAGGCGAGACGAGAAGGTAAAGGGGGCGATGGTCGAGCGCCTCGCCTCGGCGGGTACCGCAGTTGCGAAAAGCGAATCGGCGCTTTTTCGCGCCAAGATCAAGCGCGACCGCGAGATCAGGCGCGCCAGCGAACTCGGGTTGAGTCGTCGCGAGGTCGCCAACGCAGTCGGCCTTACGGCACCCGGCATCCAGCAGATCCTGAGCCGGACGTAAGGGTCGGTGCAGATTCGGCGCTTCAGCATTGGAACCGATCGCGCTCGGCGTCCCTCAAGGCGCCATCGCGATGGAGCGCTCTCCCCGCGATGAGCGTAACGGCGGCTATGCCGAAGCTTCGACGATTCCAGTTCGAGCCGGAGCGAAATGGCCGTCGCCTCACCCACCACCTGTTCCGCTTCCCCGCGAAGTTCCACCCCCCAGTCGTCCGGCAGCTGATTCGCGCCTACACCCAGGAGGGCGACTACGTGCTCGACCCCTTCTGCGGCAGCGGGACCCTCATGGTGGAGGCCTCGACCCTGGGACGCCACTCGGTCGGGATCGATGTAGACCCGCTCAGTGTTTTCGTGTCGCGCGTGAAGGTCCATGCGCTGCGCCAGAGCAGCTTGGAAACGAGCGCCGCGCAGCTGGAGAGCCACCTTGAGGAGTTGCAGCGAAGCAGGGAGGAACTCAAGGCATTCGAGACCGAGGACCTTGAGGAGACGGAGCTGGAGGCCGAGCTCGACGGCGCCTGGGTTCCACGGATCCCGGGGCTGAACCACTGGTTCTACCGATATGCGATCGCCGATCTGGCTCGGCTCCTGCAGGCGATCAAGGGCATGGACGCGCCCGAGACCCATCGCGACTTCTTTCTGCTGGCCTTTGCAGCGACGATCCGCGGGGCCTCCCGCGCCGACCCGGTGCCGGTCTCCGGCGTCGAGGTGACGAAGGTGATGCTCGTAAAGGAGAAAGAAGGCCGCTCGGTGGACGTGGTCTCCCTCTTCCGTAGGCGCCTGAAGCGGGCGATCGAGGAGATGGGCGACTACTACGAGGCCCGCGACCTCGCGGCGGAGGCGAGGGTCCACCGCGGCGACGTCGCGGCGCTGAGAGCCAATGTCGCCCCGTCGGTCGACGCGGTAATAACGTCCCCGCCCTATCACGGTGCCGTCGACTACTACCGTCGCCATCAGCTGGAGATGTTCTGGCTGCGCATGACGGATAGCCAGGCCGACCGGCTCGATCTGCTCAAGCACTACCTCGGCCGCCCGCGGGTCCCCGAAAAGCACGCCTACGTAGCGGGGGCAAGCCTCGATCTGGCTGGGACCGACGCGGTCGAGAAGCGGATGCGGAAGGTCTCGAAAGAGCGCGCCAATGCTTTCAAGCACTACGCCGTAGGCATGTCACGCGCGTTCGAGAACATCGCCAAGCGGATAAGCGCGGGCGGGCGCTGCGTGCTGGTGGTGGGGCACAGCACCTGGAACGGCGCCTCTATCAACACCTCGCAGTTGATGGCCGAACTGGCGTGGCCACATTTCGAGCTGAGCGAACGGTTTTGGTACCCGGTCAAGAACCGCTACATGTCCTATGCCCGTCACAACGACGCCAACATCGACCGCGAGCATGTCCTGGTCTTCGAGCGCAGTGCCAGCGCGGCGAAGGACTAGGCTCCGCGCATGCTGCCCTGCCGGCTCGGCTTGCCGGGGGTTCCGAGCAGGGCCGCGACCCGGGTTTCGAGCTGGTCGACCGAGGTGTTGAGGATCAGCGCCTCGCCGCTTATCTTCAGCGCTCCCTTGCTCGCCCCCGCGAGTTGCTGAATCGCCTCCCTAAGCTCATCGCCCTTGACGCCCTCCAAATCGGGGTCGCGGACGGCGACGCCCAGCACCAGGTCGAAGGTACGGCGCTTGTCGGGGTAGCTGCCGTCAAGCTCATGCAAAGCGGCGACGATGGCCCGGTAGAGGTCGCGTCGCGACCAGGACGGCTCGCTGAGCAGCTCTTCAACGGCATCGGTGACTTCTTCGGGCGAGAACTTCTCGAGGACTATCGCGAGAATCTCCCGGGCGCCGATGTGCCGGCTTTCCGCCGCCTGGACGACTTCGGCAAGCTGGTCGACCGTCCAGCACGAAACGCGCTGTTTGCGGGCTCGCTTGGCGGCCTGGGAGCGTTCCCCCTGGTTGCCGCCGGGGTAGCCGGGCGCGACCAGCATGCAGCCCTGGGCCCCGTAGTCATCGTAGTGCTGGGCCAGTGCGTCGAAGCCAATTCCAGGCAGGGTCGGCTTGTTCTGCGAGGACTTGGCCTCCAGGGTGATCACGGTCTCGGTCCCAGGGTAGTCGAGGAAGCGGGCGACGCCGTCGGGGACGCCGGAGTCGCCGAGGTGTTTGGCGACAAAACCGAGCGCGCGACAGGCTGTTACCTGCGCGATCTCGAGGTCGTCCTCGTCCGCCACTGAGTCGCGCAACTCCTCGGCGATCGCGGCGAGAGAGTAGACCCGATCGAGAGCGAGGCTGCGCAGCAGCTGGTCGCGCCTTTCCAGGATCTCTCCGACGTGCGTCGGCGAGACGCCCTCCTCGCGCAGATAGACCTCGAGCAACGCCTCAGCGGTGACGACGTCCTCAAGCAGGGCGCTGTCGCCCTCGTCATGGGCGCGGGCGAACTCATGCTGCTCGTTGATTTCGAAGAGCCGCTGGGCCGGATCGAACCGGACCAGGCGGCCGCTTTCTCCTAGCTGGGTGCGCTCGTAGGTGTAGACGCCCTCGCGACGCTCCGCGTAGAGGTCGTCGAGAAGCCCGGGCAACTCCCCCTCTGCGGGCGTCTTGATGTAGAACCAGGTTGAGTCTGCGTCAGCGCCCTGATCGGGATCGCCCCCGCCTCCGCTGAGGACGTCGGCGGTGGGGTGCTCGACGAAGGAGGGATTGACGAAATTGCGATCAACCTCGTGCTTTTTCTTCTCGGCTTCCTCCCGCTTCCGGAGCACGTCCTGGTAGCGCGAACGGGCCTGATTGAAAAGCTCGGAGAGAAGCTTCTCGAAGTTCTTGCGCAGCTTCGAACTCGTTTCGACCCCTTCGCGGGGGGCGGTCAGGCTCTGGTCAAGGTCGTCCGCGCTAATGTCGGCGTGAAAGCGGTTCAAGGTCTGGTGGGAAACCGGCTTCATTCCGAAGAGCGGATCCTCGATACTGACGAGGCGGCCACGGACACGTACGAAGAAGCCGTGACTACGCTGCAGGTCTGTGCTCTTGGCGTTGAGGAGGCTGCGCTTGGTGATCATGACCTCGCCGCTGACTCCGGACGGGAAGAGCGGTGAGACGAGTGCCTTGCCCTTGACCTTCCAGGTTTCGCCGGTGTCCTTGGAGAGGTTCTCGCGCCGCAACTTGTCGAGCTCGTAGACCCCGAAGCTCACCTCCTTATCGAAGGTCTCCATCGAGCTCTTGATCTGCTTACCCCCAAGGTAGAGCTTGAAGTCAGTGGCAAGCGGCATCGCTGTCTGCAGAACCCACCGTAGGGTGCCCCGGTTCATTTCGCCGGCGCGTTCCTTGTAGCCCTCGAGCAGAACGATGGTTCCGGACTTCTTGCCCGAGAAGGGCTTCGCCTGCACCGAGGCGGCCGCGAGGGCCTCGGGCAGTCCCTTAATCGCGGCCAGCTCTGCCTCGCTCAGCTTGGCGACCTTGAGCTTGACTGGCACCGCGGCCCCGGTGGGATCCTCTTTGAAGACATCGAAGTCGAGGCTGGTGGTGAGGATGTCACCGCCCTTGGCTCGGGTGACGTACGTGATGCGCCGGGTGATCGAGTAGGTGGCGAGCTTGCCGATCCCGAACTTGCCGATCTGTTTGCGTTTACGCGCCCTCTCGATCTGTTCCTCTCGCTTTTCGGAATGGCCGATGTGCCAAAGATCCCTAAGACCTGTCTCGTCCATGCCCACGCCGTTGTCGTAAACGACGATCGGCTCACTCGCATCAGGGGAGAGATCCTCGGGAATCGAGAGGTGGCATACCGTCGCGTCGGCGTCAAAGCAGTTGACGACCAGCTCCTCGACGGCCTTCATCGGCGACTGGTAAAGCTGCTCGGAGAGCAGAGTGACGAGCTCTTTTGAGAGCGAGACCTCAAGTGGCTCTGCTGCCTTCCCGGCAGCGAGAAGCTCCTCTCCGATTAGGGGCGCCATGAAGAACCTCGTGAAGCGAAGGCGGCCATCGGGGCAGCGTAATCGCTACCAAAACGACATGACGCGTCCACAGGTCGGCTTGGGGTGACGCCGAGTGCGCGGCGAGTGCCTCGGAGCGCGCGGCCGACGGCTTTCGCGTGGATCTCCGATACCGCGCGTGCGCGGCATTCGCCGCGGGCGCATCCGCTCGGCCCGATCGCGGTGCGCGCGAGGGCCGCTTCGTGGATGGCCGCATCGCCGCCGCCCGCGGCTGCTCGATGCCTATCGCGAGGACTAGGCTGCGTCGGAGCGGATGAAGCCGACGCGGACGCCGAAGGGCTCGGCGATGGCCGAAAGCGTTGCGTAGGTCGGGTTGGCGTCGCCGGTCTCGATCCGGCTGATCTCGCTCTGGGGGATCCCGGACTTTTCGGCGAGCTGCTTTTGGGTCAGCTTCTGCTCGCGACGCAGCGTCGCGAGCTGGCTGGCGATCGAGAACTCGCGGCGCAGCTCGGCCAGCTCGGCCTCGGCAGCCGGCCCTTCGGCCTTTGCCTCGGCCTCGATGTCCTGGATCAGTTCGCGGAAGTCGTCGCTCATCTCGTTCTCCTGAGGGTCTGAAGGATTATGGGCTATAGCCCATAGGAAATCAAGCTCGCTTCCCCTTCTTTTTCTTCGCTCGCTCGCGGGCCTGCCACTGGCGCAGACGTTGGCGCGCCAGCTCGATCTCGCGCTGTTGGCGGTGGCCCTTCGGGTCCTCGCCCTTGTCGTAGCCGTGCAGGACGAGTATCCGCTTCTCGCCGTAGGCGTGGCAGAAGACGCGCAGGCTGATCCGTTCGACCTTCTCGGTTTTGCGGCCCTTCTGCTTGACCTGGTAGCGGCGCTTGCGCATCAGGCGAAACTCGAACAGTCCCCGCCCCAGCTGTTTGCCCCAGGCCTTGTCGTCACAGACGCCGAGGCCCTGCTCTTGCAGGTAGTGCTCCATCGCCGTGCCAAGCGCCCGTCGCTTCGCCGGCGTCAGATCGTCCTTGATCCAGCGCAGGCAGGGCTTCTCGTCATCGTCGTCCTCGAAGAAGTCGAGCTGGTAGGGCAGCGTCGTCATCGGTTGGTCTCCCGGCGAGCGCTCACCCTGCAGTTCTATGACCTCTGCCGGATGAACGCTGCGACCGTCGACCTTCCAGCCCGCCCAACTCGCGGGGGCGGGTGTCACTCAGCCGGGGCGCCCAGCGCGTCGAGTTCGCGCGACCATTTCGCTGCCCGCTCCTCTGCCTCCTCGCGGCGCTGCTCGAAGGCCAAGACCGAGCGCAGGGGGATCTTCCAGTGGGTGGAGTTGGGCAGCTGCTCCGCGGACAACTCTCCGTAGTCGATCAGCCGCCGGACGTGCTGGCGGGAGAAGCCAAGGCGCTCGGCGGCCTGCTGGGGCGAGAGCATGGTGCTCTCCTCGGCAACCGTAATCGCGATCGGCTTCTCAGCCTCGAGCAGTCCCTCGATCGTCTCTCGAACGGCGGAGAGCTTCTGCTTGGCGTCGCCTTCGGCGGGGTCTATGTGGATCGTCTTCATCATCTGGCTGGCTACCAAGCTCGGTCAGCGACAAGGTAACGCGAACTGGCCTAACTGCACAAGGAGTCGGCCTGCGGGAGTACGGCGTCTGAAGTTCATCCACTCAACCGGGCCGCCCCGAGCACTACACGCCCCGTGCACAACCGCGCCACCAGCCAGCGTCTTCGATGCCTCGGTTCCCGCCGGCTCTCTCCCCGCCAACCTGGCCAGAGTCAAGCACCGCGCCGCCGGCTGTCAACCCCCTGCGGGGGTCGGGCGCTGCGCGCCCTTGACAGCCTCTCGCGGCGCGGTGCTGCTTGGCATCCAGGTCGGCAGACGGCGGGGTCGACACATGAAGTTTCACGTCCCCACGGAGTCATCCGGGAGCCCCTGGACAGCTTCGAGTTGCCTTCGCAGTTCAACGTCATGGATGTCCTCAAGGTCGAGGCTCTTGAGGACATCCAGCAATTGGGGGGTCGAGCGGCCAAATATCTGCCGCATGCCGGTGGACAGATCGGGCTGAAGCTTTCTAACCGCAACGTAGATGCTCTGCACCAAGGTCTCGACTCTAGCGACGATTTGGTCAACGTCTTGGCGGATGGCAAACACTTCGATGAATTCCGGATCTTCATACAGATGGTGAATGAAATGGTTCCGGCTGTCGATCACCGTCGCGAGCTCATCAGCGAGATCCTCTTCGTAGCCGAGCTGTCGAAGTGCTTCGAGCAGAACTCCCGCCGGCTTGCGTAGGAGCCGCGATACGAGCTGGCTTCCGAATACCTCCCCTGGCCCGTCGCGTATTACTCGGCGCTGTATGAGATCGGTGAACATAGCCTTCTCAAGGACGGCGGCCCCGAAAACCAAGTGGCCAAGCGCGAGCGAGAGAGGCTCAAAGAATTCATCGTAGACTCCATCCGAGCCAAAGTCACTCATTCGATGACTGTAGCTACTCAAAAGTCGATGGGGTCACGAAGCCCTGGGCAGCATGAGGGTGCCAGAGCCGCTGAGTAACCCTCTCAGCGCCAGAGTTACGCGACTCGCTCTTTCTGGAGGGCGTGCTTTCAGGTTGCGCGTCGAGTGCGACTCCAGTGGCAGTCCTTGAACTTTTTCCCGCTTCTGCACGGACATGGGTCATTGCGTCCAGTTTCCCGGGCAGTCGCTTGGTCGATGACGGCGAATGCGTATTGGTTCTTCGCGACGCAGTCCCCCAGCTCGGCCAGGGCATCGAGGCCAAGGTCGAACTCTTCGGCTAGTAGACGGAGCAGGTTCTGCTGGATGAAGAAAAGACCGAGAAAGGCGGTCTCAAGTTCATCTGACCCTGGCCCAATGCGAACGGACATACCAGGGCGACCGTCCTGTCGGGCAAGCGGATCGCTGACCGATGCAAACAAGGCACTGGCCGAGGGATGTAGCTCCTTGTTGTTGCGCTCATGCTCATATTTCAGATACAGCCCGAGTGCTTGCCGCTCGGCATCCTCCCAACGACCTTCAATGTCTTTGACAAGTGCCCAGAGACTGTCGTGTCCCGTCCAGCGACGCTGGTTGTTCTTCCCGAAGAGACGCTCACATTCTGCGACGCGCTCGGGATCAAGCTTGCCTGAATCGGAGACCTGAGCGTCGGGTTGAGAGGTGACGACCTTTTCTCGCATGAGATGGATCTCGAACTCGTTGGCTTTGTCGAACCGATCCACAGCCTCTTGTCGATTTGCGGCGACCCAGCAGACCACTGCCATGCCCTCGAACGTCGAGCGGTTCAGCATCATCGCCTGGCGACCGAATCCGATTTCGACAAGCCGAAGGGTTGCTTGAAAGGTCGTCGTCTCTCGCACGGCAGAGAAGGCGATGATGCTGTCGACTTTGTCGCGCATCCCCCGGCCGGCAGACATTGCCCTCAGGAAGCGCTCGGACAGAACGTCGAGCTCACGCACGGCGGAAAGCTCAAGCTCGAAGTGGCGCTCAACGAGACTCCGGATGTCCCCTTTCGTTTCCACCCAGCGATTACGGATAGCGGCCGTGCAGGCGCTTGTGGGCGCGCTCGTAGACGCTGCGCGTCTGCGGGTTGCTCGGGTGACGCTCGCCGAAGGCGATGAAGTTCCAGATGAGGCCCTCCTCGGTTTTCGCCAACTGAAAGACGAAGCCGTAGGGGGCGGCAGATGCTCCCTCCTGGCCGAGGGGGATGTAGAGCTTTCGGCATCCCGGGAGGTGCGTGCCGTCGTCGCTTTGCACTTCGCATGGCTTCCAGGCAGGTTTCCCTTTTCCAGCCTCGATTTCCTGGCGAGCGCTTTGCGCTTTCAGCCGTGCGTCAGCTTTGGGATCAAAGCGCTCGACCTCCTCCTCCCACTCTCTGGTGCCGAAGATGATCGGGGCCGGCGGCAACTTCTTGGTGGGGCTCGCCATGCATCCAACGATACGGCCCCAAGGCACCCCCTCCCCCAAACGAAGTTTGGGGCGTGCAGGCAGGCGATTTCTAGTCGGTGCTAACCCTCGCCGTCGGGCGGATCGTCTTCGGCGGTCAGCCGCTTGAAGTCCTCCTCGGAAGCTGGCTCCCAACCGCGCTCCGCGTACAACTCCGAAACGGGCGTAATTGCCGGCTCGAGGATCAAGCTTCCCTCGCGATCCGGCACGACCTCGTAGCGGCGACCGGCGACTTCGATCAGCTCCCCGATCTCAAGATCAAGCTTCTTCACCGCAGTTGCCATGCGTCCCATGGTAGCCGGACGCGACAGATGCTCTCCCTCGGGTCGTAGTGATGGCAACGCCACGGCCGGACAGCCCGACGACATCTGAAGATCATCAACCCAAGCGTGCCGCCCCGTGCACAACCGCGCCGCCAGCCAGACACCAGCGTCTCCGGTGTGTCGTTTACACCGACTTCCTCCCCGCCAACCTGGGCAGATTCAAGCACCGCGCCGCCGGCTGTCAACCCCCTGCGGGGGTCGGGCGCTGCGCGCCCTTGACAGCCTCTCGCGGCGCGGCGCTGAAGGGCATCCAGGTCGGCAAGGATGGACTGCGCGGGACAGGGGCGGGGGTAGAAAAAGGCGTAGAAACACCCGTAGAAACGCGTTCTACAGCCTCGCCGCTTGCCAGAGCCGTTTGAGGCCCTCCGCAGCCGCCGACCAAACCCGCTCACCATAGGTGATCGATTTTGGTCGGCTGCTGCTACAGGTAGGTGAAGGAAGGCAAGCGGCGAGGCTGTCGGAAAGGCAAGTGAGAAGTTCTGCAGTGGGGGTGGGGGACAGGGAAACAAAACTAGTTACTGCTACTGCACCCGAGAAGCGACGGCGGTCGTCTGGGCGGCTAACGGCATGTGTGCGGCAGGGGTTCCCCGGCGGCGGGGGTGAGACAGCGGCACTGATAGAGGCGGTTGACGGCGATGGGGCCGAGCGAGGGCCCCCACGAGTGGTGTGCGGCTCGGTTGGTGACGGTGACCGGGCGCAGCGCCTCCGCATCGACGATCCGTCCAGCGACAGCGGCAATTGTTGGCGCCGGATTAACTTCCCAATCCAAAGGGGCCGAGTTACCGGCGCCGCTCGCTTGACCCCTACATCATGCGAACGGCGCCGACAGCGGTTGCAGGCCAACCCCTGCAGGTGGGAGTGCGAGAGCGGCACAGCCGCGACCGCGAACTGGTGCGCTTCGTCGGTCGCCACGGCGTCGTCGCGATCGAACACGTGATGGTGAGCCTCGACGTGCGCAGCGCGGCGGCCTACCGGCGCGTCGCGGCCTGCATCGAGCGCGGCCTGCTGGAGCGCCTCGAGCTGCTGCGCGCAGAGCCGAGCCTGCTGCGCGCCACCCGCGAGGGCCTGCGCTACGCCGGCCTCGGCTTCCCCGTCGCCGTCGTCTCCCCGGGCTCGGCCGGGCACTGGCTGCGCTGCGCCTCGGTGGCCCAGCAGCTGGTCGGGGAGTTCGGCCCCGGGCACGTCATCACCGAGCGCGAGCTGGTCTTCGCCGAACGCCTCGAGGGGAGACCGATCGCCAGCGCAAAGGTCGGCGAGCTGCCAAACGGCGAGCCGCAGCTGCACCGACCCGACCTGGCGGTCCTCGCCGACACGGGCCCGATCGCGGTCGAGGTCGAGCTGACGCCGAAGTCCCCGCAGCGCCTGGAGGGCATCATCCGGGCCTGGCGGCGGGCGCACTGGGTGGCGGAGATCCGCTACTACTGCGAACCGGGCCCCACCCGTCGGGCGCTGGAGCGCACCGTCGCCAAGGTCCACGCCGAGCAGCGGATCGGCATCTTCGAGGCGGTGGCGCGGTGAGTGGGCAGGAAAGCCTCGGCCCCGAGATCGGTCATGTCCTGATCACGCTGGCGGTGGCGCTCGTCCTCGGCTTCGCGGCCGGCGTCGTCGCGATCCGCTCTCTGCAGCGCGAAGGGCTGCACTGGAGCTGGGGGGTGCTCGGGGCGCCGGTCGCCTATCCACTCTGGTTCGTCGACTGGCGGCTGGGGCTGGTCTGCAGCGCCGCGACGCTGACGACGATGCGGCGCGGCGCCCGCGAGCACAGCGAAGTCCTCTACCACGGCGGCGAGGAGGCGCGTGCGTTCCGCGACGCGCCCGGACCGGTTCGCTTCGCCTGGGGGCAGGTGAAGGCCAGGCGCTATCGCGGCGGCCGCCTCAAGCGCGGCCGCCTCGCGCTCGGCACCCGAGCCGACGGCGGCCGCTGCCGGGTGCCCTTCGGCATGACCCAGGGCGTCCACGGTCTCGTGCTGGGCGCGACCGGCTACGGCAAGACCGTCACCCAGGCGGCAATCGCCCAGGCCTACATCCGCTCCGGCCAGGCGGTGATCGCCCTCGACCCCAAGGGCGACCCAGCCCTGCGCGAGTCCCTGCGCCAGGCGGCCGAGGAGTCCGGAGCGACCTTCCGCGAGTGGTCCCCCACCGGCCCCACCGTCTACAACCCCCTCGCCCGCGGCGGCCCAACCGAGATCGCCGACAAGGCGCTGGCGGCGCACCGCTGGTCTGAGCCCCACTACGAAGTCGCCACTCAGCGCCTGCTCGGCCACGCGCTCACCACCATGCAGGAGGCCAGGATCTGGCCTCCGAGCCTCACCACCCTGGTCCGCCACATGGAGCTCGAGCGCCTTGAGGATCTCGCCTCCGATCTCGGCGGGCGCACCTGCGAACGGGTCTGCGGCTACCTCGACGGTCTCTCCGCCCGCGCCAAGGCCGACCTCGGCGGCGGGCGCGACCGTCTCGCCGTGCTCGCCGAGTCCGAGCTCGGGCCGCGCCTTGACCCGGCGCTGGGCGAGGGCGAGCTTCTCGACCTGCGCGCCTCCCTGTCGGCCGGCGACGTCGTCTACTTCAACCTCCACTCCGACCGCTACCCCGCCGCCTCACAGCTGCTCGCCGCGGCGCTGGTGATCGACCTGGTCGGGCTGACGGCCGAGCTGCAGGGCCAGGGGTGCGGCGGCCTGCTGCTGATCGAGGAGTTCGGCGCCCTCGCCGCGCCGCAGATCTGTCGCCTCTTCGCCCGGGCGCGGTCCGCCGGCCTCAGCCTGCTGCTGGGCACCCAGAGCTTCGCCGACCTGCGCGCCGCCGAGCAGGGCTCCGACACCCTCACCGAGCAGGTGATCGCCAACGTCGAGTTCACCGTCGCCCACCGGATCGGAGACCCCGACTCGGCCGAGCTGCTGGCGCGGATGGCGGGCACCGCCCCGGCCTGGTCGATGAGCGAGCGAGTCAGCGGCACGGTGAGGGTCGAAAGCGAGGAGCAGGGCACGCGGACGCGCACCCGCGAGCTGCGCGTCGACCCCGACCAATTCCAGGGCCTCGGCGTCGGCGAGGCCGTGGTGATCAACCCGAGTGCCAGGCGCCGGGCGCAGGTCGTACGGATCTGGCCGCCGGAGACGGCTGCCGAGGCCAGTCGCGCCCGCGAGTCAGAGCACGACGCATGTGATCGGGCGGCTCCGTCTTCCGCCGATTTCGAAGGTAAAATGTTCTCTTATATAAGTGGGGCCGCGCGAGTGGAGTCGCCGGCCCCGTGGCGACCGGCACAGGCGAACCAGGCCGATCGCAGCGGGAACGGTAGCTGGCTACCGGCCTCAGAAGCGGCCCCCGGCGGCGCGCCAACGCCAACCGAGGGCCTGACCACAAGGAGAGTGGACTCCCCATGGCTAACTCGAACCCTACGCGCGGCGAGCCCACGCCCAGCCCCAACCTCGCACCGATTCCGGCCGAGCCGGTTCGCACGGCGATCGCTGCCGCTGGCGACGCGACGGCCGGGGCCGAGCGTTTCCGGGCCGATCGGGGGTTGAGCCGCGATGAATGCCCAAGCGGAAGCCACGAAAGCAGCCGGGTCCGCCGGGCGAACGACAGCCCGTCGGCGAGCGCGCCGCCGAGCCGCAAACCGCTTCGGCCCACTGCCCCGCTTCCTCTACACCCGCGAGGAGTCGGCGCTGATGCTGGGGATGAGCCTCAGCCACTTCCAGCGCCACGTCCAGCCATACGTCCCCTGCGTCTACTCGGGACAGCTGCGCCAGTACCGGCCCGAGGACCTGAAGGCGTGGGCGGAAAGGGAAGCCAGTGAGCGACAGTAAGCCCGATGGGGCAGCGCTCAAGCGCCGCACCGTCGACACCAAGACCCGCTTCGACGGCGTCTTCGCGCGCCATCAGCTCCGCTGCGCCAAGGCACTCGACAAGGACAGGCGCTGCACCTGCGCCCCGAGCTACTACGGAAAGGTCTGGGACCTGGCCATCGGTCGACACCGGCCGACGCAACGCCGGCGCAACGTCGTCGAGGCGAAGAACCTCCGCGACGACCTCCTGATCCTCGTTCGCACCGGCAGTGTCCCGGAGCAGAAGGCAAACGACGACCGGCTGGAGAGCCCGACCTTTGCCGACGGCCATCTTGAGTTCATCGGCGGATGCAAGCGGGGCGTCGTTCGGAACAAATACAAGAAGCGCTACACGAAGAAGTCGATCAAGAGCCTCGACTCAGGGCTGAAACGAGTCCCAGCGGAGATCAGGAAGCGCCAGATGTCGGCGGTGAGCCAGGGCGAGCTGCAGACGATGGTCGACGGCTTCCTCGACGAAGAGCTCTCGAGCGAACGAATCGCGACCATCGTCAACGCGATCCGCTCTCTGTACCGGTGGGCGATCGAGCGCGAGAAGGCGAGCGAGGACCCCGCCGCCCTGGTTAGCATCCCGCTCGACGATTCGGAGCGGGTCCATCGGATCGCCACCCCGGGCGAATTCGCCGACCTCCTCGACGCCATCCCCGCCGAGGACGCGCTCGCCTGGGCGCTCGCCGGCTACGCCACCGCCCGTCATCAGGAGATCGAGGCACTCGACTGGGAAGACGTCGACTTCAGCGAGAACGCGGTCCTGCTCGCCGGAGACGAAGACGCGCGCAAGTCCGAAGCCGCCCGCCGGATCGTGCCGATGGTGAGCCACCTGAGGACGCGGCTCCACGCCGAGTGGGTGAGACAGGGGCGGCCGAAGTCCGGCCCGGTCTTCGCCCCAAAGCGGGCGGACAACACGACCGGCAGCGCCGACCTGAACGCGACCCTCCGACGGATCAAGAAGAAGTGGGACGACCTCGGGGAGGAGCCGATCACGTTCCAGGACTCCCGCCACACGGCGGCCACCTGGCTCGACCACGCCGGCGTCAGCCCCAAAGTCGCGTCGATCATCATGGGGCACAAGGCGCCGAAGCTGAAGCAGCATCCCGACGCCGCGCCGATCACCCTCCGCCGCTACACCCACGTCCTCGAGGGCGAGCTCGAGCGAGCCTGCGAGCAGCTCGACGCCTTTCTCTCCGAGCGCGAAGCCGAGGAACGCGAAGCGGTCGCCGAGCCGGCCCTGGCCGCCTAGCGAGCGCGCGGCCGTCTGCATTTCAGATCGGGTTTCGTTCCCTAGGACGTTCCCTAGGCCCGATCTGCCGGAGTCGCGGCGAGTCCGTAGAATTGCCCTTCGGTCGTGATTTTGGGCATGGGAATGCGCAATCCCGGCCATCTGCCCCTGTAGCTCAGTTGGTTAGAGCGGCGGCCTTTTAAGCCGCGCGGCGCGGGTTCGAATCCCGCCGGGGGCACTGACCCGCACGGTGGTCGAACCGCGGGCAAAGAGAAAGACGGGTAGATCTCCGCGCGGCTGACGACCCTGATCTCATTGACCATCGACTGCAGCAGCGCCTTGCGGGTCGGCAGATCGCCGCCCTCGATTACCTCGCGCACCTGCGCCTGCAACAGCTCCAAGTCGTCGTCGCTGAGCGGCTCGCGCTCCTCGGGTTCCTCCCCACGCAACTCCTCTCGCCGGCCCGGAGGCCAAGGGCATCATCGAGCGCCACCAGGGCTTCCTGGAGACCAACTTCGAGCCCGGCCGCAGCTTTGCTCCCCCGAGCACTTCCAGGCGGAGCTCGACGCCTGGGAGGGGCGGGTCGCGGGCCGCTTGTTGCGAACCATCCGCGCCCGGCCGCCGAGCGGCTGATCGTGGAGCGGGAGCGGATGCGCCCACGGCGCTCAGCCTTCTTCCGGGGGCCCGCTCGGCGCTCCCAGCCGCGACTGGCACTTTTCGTTGGCTGCTTTGAACTTCGGGTCTTCGCGGTCGACTTCGGATTCCTTGAACACAGGCCCTTCGCCGGAGAGGTTGGGTTCGGGCAGGTCGTATCCGTTCTTGCGCACGCAGGCGACGTATTCCGTCAGCGACTTACGAAACGTCGCGGAGTTGGCGTTGGGTGGGCCGGGTGGACGACCTTGACCAGCGGGGAATTTATTCATGCCACACTTTTCGAACGCTTCGCGCATCTTCGCGTTGGGTTTCCCTCCCGCAGCGCCACCGGCGAAGTTGGGTGGGGCACCGGAGCGGCCTGGGGGGCCTCCGCCCGCCTGGGGGGCGCTGGGCAGTTCGACACCGTGTTCCTTCAGGCAGGCGATGAGCTTCGAGTTTGCTTTGCCCCCGAACGGGGTCCCGCCGCCGGCGGGAGAGTCGCTCGTCGTGGCGGTGTCGGAGCTGGTCGAGCCGCCGGAGCCGCCGCACCCGGCAAGGGCCAGCAGGGAGATGAGCGCGAGCAGACAAGCGGCGCCCAGCAGCCCAGTCCGTTCTGGTCGTTGCTTCGCTTTGGTCTTCATCCTTGCCTCTTCTCTTTCTCTTCCTTGGAGTCGTTACGAGCCTTTGCCGGTGTCATTTGCTGAACAGCGATTCGACCGCTCGGCTGCTGCCGCCGGCGGTGCTGTTGGCGCTGCTGCCGACACCTGCACCGCTGCTGCTGCTGAAGATGGCGCCGAGGCCCGTGCCTTGCGCGCCCTTCGCCGTGGCGCTGATCGAACTGGCGGTCACCTTGGAGCCGTGGCGGGAGCCCTGCACGACGACGCTGTCTCCGGGGTGGATCGCCTTCGCTTCGGATTTTGAGGTACGGGTCACGGTCGAGCCCGCTGCAGCCCTCACCGCGAGAACGCCGCCTTCAGAACTCTTCACGTAGAGCGTATTGCCGTTAACGCTGGAGACGGTGCCGGTCACGGCCGGGCCTTTGCCGGAGCCGCCCAGCGCCGGAAATCCGGAGCTCGAACCTCCGGCCCCGCCTTTGCCGCTCAACGCGGACGGTATCCCGCCTCCGCCGAAGGGGGACGCAGCCGAGGACCCGCCACCGCCGCTGCCCTTCTGGACCAGCACCCCCCCGAGAAACCCAAGGGTTGCGATCAGCAGGGCGATCAGCCCCATCGGCAGAGGGCGCAGGAGGCGGTTGCGGGGGCGGGGGGACAGTTCCCCGTCGTCTAGCTCGTTCCAGTCGTCCTCCTTCGGCTCATCCCAGTCGCGCCCGCCGGAGTCCTGCGGGGCGGGTGACTGGCGGTCGATGACGCCGGTCGGCTGCTCGTCGTCTCGCTGTGGATTGTCGGTGTGCTCAGTCAAATCTCAGTGCCTCGATCGGTCGTAGGCGGGAGGCCCGCATTGCTGGATAGGTGCCGAAGAACAGGCCGGAGCCAAGGGAGGCGGCCGCAGCGAGGGCGATCGAGTAGGGCGCTACCGCCGGCTGCACGCCGGCGATCTTGAAGCGGCTGGCGAGGACCCCGACGAGGATGCCAAACAGCCCGCCGAGCGCAGAGACGAGGAGGGCCTCGGTCAGGAACTGGGCGAGGATGTCGCCGCGGCGGGCGCCGATCGCCTTGCGGATGCCGATCTCCCGGGTGCGCTCGGTGACGCTGACCAGCATGATGTTCATCACCCCGATCCCGCCGACCAGCAGCGAGATCGCCGCCACCCAGGCGAGCAGGGTCGTGAACACCCCTTCGCTGGAGCTTGAGGCTTCGATGATCGAGCCCTGGTTGATCACCGAAAAGCCCGAGTTCGACGGTTCGGTGATGTGGTTGCGCTGGTCGATGATCGTCGTGGTCTCCGATTCGGCCGCGTGCACCGCTTCCTTGCTCACCGCCTGCACGGTGATCGAGCTGAGGTCGCCGTATCCGGCGAGGGTGTCTCGGACCGCGGTGATCGGCGCGATGACGATGTCGTCCTGGCTCTGGGTTCCGCTGGAGCCCTTGGACTTGGTGACCCCGATCACCTGGAAGTTGACGCCATTGGCCTGGATCGTCTTGCCCACCGGGCTCTGGCCGGGGAACAGCTCGGAGGCGACTTCGGGGCCGATCACCGCAACCCGAGAGCGTTCCTTCACGTCGGCTTGCGTGATGAAGGAGCCCGATTCGACCTGGTAGTTGCGCGCGCTCCCATAGGAGGGAGTGGTGCCGATGAATTCCAAGGGTTCATAGCTGGAGTCGCCGTAGATCAGGGTCGCGCCGCTGACTTTCATCACCGGTGAGGCGCTCTTGATCTCCGGCGCCTTCGTCTTGTCGTTAAGGGCCTTGACGTCTTCTTCGGTAAAGGAGACCGAGGCCGAGCTGGAGCTGGCGCTGATCGCGCCGGGCTGGCTGATCACGGTCAGGGTGTTCGATCCCAGCGCGTCGATGCTTTCCTGCACCGCGTTCGAGGAGCCCCTGCCGACCGCGATCAGGACGATCACTGAGGCGACCCCGATTGTGATCCCGAGGATCGTCAGCGCCGAGCGCATGCGGTGTGCGAGTAGCCCGAGGCAGGCGGTTCGGAGCGTCTCAAGGACCATCAGGTGATCCTCGCCAGAGAGGTCTCGACGCCGGGCTGATCCACGATCGGTCGGTCCTCGGCGAGCTTGCCGTCGTCGAGGCGGACCAGTCGCCGGGCGCGGGCGGCAACGTCTCTCTCGTGGGTGATCATGACCACGGTGCGCCCGTGGCGGTTGAGGCGCTCGAAGATGTCGAGCACCTCGGCGGTGGAGCGGGAGTCGAGGTTGCCGGTGGGCTCATCGGCGAGGATCAGCGCCGGGTTGGTGACGATGGCGCGCGCGATCGCCACCCGCTGCTGTTGGCCGCCGGAGATCTCGGCGGAAGTGTGGCCGATGCGATCACCCATGCCAACGCTCTCAAGCGCGGCGACGGCCCGGCGGCGGCGCTCGCTTCGCGCCAACCCGGCGTAGGCAAGGGGAAGTTCGACGTTGGCGAGCGCAGTGATCCGCGGCACCAGGTTGTAGCCCTGAAAGACGAAGCCGATCTTGCGGTTGCGCAGGTCGGAGAGCTGATCCTCGGAGTGGCGGCGGACGTCGATGCCATCGAGCAGGTAGCGGCCCTCGCTGGGAGCGTCGAGGCAGCCGAGGATGTTCATCAGGGTCGACTTGCCGCTGCCCGAGGGGCCCATGATCGCGACGTATTCGCCGCGCTCGATCTTCAGCGAGACCCCGCGCAGGGCGTGCACCCCGAAGTTGCCGAGCCGGTAGGTGCGGGTCAGGCGCTCGATGCAGATCACCGGGTGTCTGCCGCCCATCGTCATCCTCCTGGGAATCCGCCCCGGGGGAACCCGCCGCCCGGGAAGCTCGGGAACCCGCCGCCCGACGTTGAGGATTTGGCGCCCAACGAGTTGGCGGAGGCTCCGCCCGCCGAGACCGTCAGCGCCGGCAGCACGATCACGTCTCCGGCCTGCAACCCGCTGATCACCTGGGTGGTTTCCTCGCCGGTGAGTCCGGTGGTGACCGTCCTTTTGGCTTCCTTACCGTCGCCTTCCTTGACAGTCACGGTCTTGATCGGGCCGGCGGTGGTGATCGCTTCGCTGCTAACCGCGAGCGCGTTCCTGACCTGTTCGGTGACGATTTCCGCCTTCGCCGACATCCCCGGGCGCAGGCCCTTTTCGCTTTGGGTGAGGAGAACCGTCGCCCCATAGCTGACGACGCTGCTAGAGCTGCTGCTGCTTTCGCTGGGCAGAAGGTCGACGTGGGTGACCCGGCCGGCGAGCTCAGTGCCTTCCATCGAGCTGATGCTCACGGTCACCGGCTGGTCGAGCTTTACCTTGTTGACTTCGGACTCGCTGAGGGAGACTTCCATCTTCATCCTCCCCAGTTGGCTGAGCACGATGAAGGCTTCAGAGGAGCCGGTGGCGCCGGAGCTCGATTTACTGCCTCCCAGGCTGCCGCCGGCAGCAGCTGAGCCGGAGGTGCCGGCGGCGCTCGAAGCACCCGAGCCTTCGCCGGAGACTGTTTCACCGACCTCGCCCGAGACCGATGCGATCGTGCCGCTGATCGGCGCTCGCAACGTCGTCTGCCTGATTTCCTGCTCGGCGCTCTTCACGCTCAGCTGCGCCTCTCGCAGCTTTGCTTCGGCCGTCGCGACGCTCAGGGCAGCGGCCGAAGAGCCCGCGGCTCCGCTTTCCGTCGAACCGGAGGAGTTCGACGGAGCCGTGGAGGAGCCTTCTCCCGATGAGGTCGGCGTCGCCGCTGAACCGGAGTCGCCTTCCTTGCCGCCCCCTTTGGTGCCGCTGCCGCTTTCGGACTTACCTGACTTACCTTTCGCAGTGCCTTCGCCGTCGCTCCCGGTTTCGCCGGTTCCCTTTGTGGCACCGGCCTGGCTCTTTGGGTTCGCCGCGCCGGTTTCAAAGCCGCCTTTACTGTCGCTCACGTAGGCGACGAGCAGAGAGCTGCCCGCAGCTTCGGCGCCGTCCGTCGAGGCGAGCCGCGCTTTGTCGCGCGTTGCGGTGGTGGTGGACGCTGTCGATGCTCCACCTTCCTTGGCCGTTTCAAGCGTTTCTTCGGCTTCAGCGAGCTGGGCTTCCGCCTGTGCCAGGGAGGCTCGGGCAGAGCTCGAGTCGATGCGCGCGAGGATCTGGCCCTTGCTCACGTGCTCTCCGGCCTTGACGTCGATAGCCGTCACTTCGCCCGAGGCACCGAAGTTGAGTTCCACCTGCTTGGCGGCTTCGAGGCTGCCGCTGCCGGAGACCGTGGACTGGACGACGTTGCGGGAGACGGTCGCGGTCCTCTGAGTCGCCGCCGAGCTTGAAGGGGAGGAGCCGATCGAGGAGATCGCAAAGGCCAGGGTGGCAAGGCAGAGGACTCCCAGCGCCCAGTTGTCCCAGGCCTTGGGCAGGCTTCGGGCGGCCCTGGGCAGGCGGCGGGGCTTGATGGCCTTCCGCATCTCGGTGATCAAACCCTCCGGTCCTTATGGCCAGCGAAGAGAAGCTGAAGATCTACGTAAGAACGGCGTCGGGGAAGCGCAGGGTGAGGACTGCCCCGCCGCCCTCGGCGTTCGCCGCCGAGACCTCGGCGCCGTGGGCGTCGGCGGTCTGGCGAACGATCGCCAGTCCGAGCCCCGAGCCGGGCCGGCTGCGGGCCTCGGGGGCGCGATAGAAGCGATCGAAGACGAAGGGGAGATTCTCGGCTTTGATGCCGGGCCCGTGATCGCGTACCGAGAGCGTCCCTCCGACGAGGCGGACCTCCACCGTGGCGCCGCTCGGGCTCCACTTGGCGGCGTTGTCGAGCAGGTTATAGACGGCGCGGCCGAGCCTTTCCGGGCGCCCTCTCACCGTGCAGGGCTCCAGGCGAGCCTCAAAACGCAGTCCCGGCGCGTGGCGCTCCACCCGCTCGATCGCGGCGCCTACGATCTCATCCAGGCCGACATCTTCTGCCGCCTGCTCGGCCTCGCCGCGGCGCGCCAGCTCGACCACGTCATCGACGAGCAGAGTCAGTTCATCGATCTGCTCGACCAAGTCGCTCTCCAGCTCGATGTGATCGGCGTCGTTGAGCCTGCCGTCGCTGCGCAGCAGCAGCTCCAGGTTGGTCTTCAGCGATGCCAGCGGGGTGCGCAGCTCGTGCGAGGCGTCGGAGACCATCTGGCGCTGCGCCGCGGCGGAGCGCTCGAGTGCCTCAAGTGTGGCGTTATAGGAGCGGGCGAGGCGGCCGAGCTCATCGTCGTGGCTCACCGGCAGCCGGCGGCTGAGGTCCGGGCCTTGGGAGATCGACTCCGTCTCCTCGGTGAAGCGCCGCACCGGCGCCAAGGAGGCTCGCGAGACTGCGGCTCCCAGAAGCGCCGCCAGGCCGATGCCCCCAACAGTGATCACGGCGAAGAGCAGCACCAGCTGGTGCAGGACGCTTTCGACTTCGTTAAGCGGCCTCGCCACCTGAACCGCGCCGCCTCCCGTAAGCGGCGCGGTGAGCACACGCAGCTGCTGGCCGGACACCGTCTCATCCTGGAGCAGGGTTTCGCTGCTTGAACCGCTCGCGACGGCGCGGGCCTGGGGGGTGAGCGGGATATGCCTCGACTTGCTTTCGGCGATGCGCCTTGGCTTGCCGTCCGGTGAGACGAACTGGACCAGGCCGGCCGCGCCGCCGAACTGCGCCTGGGGCGAGGGGCCGGGCGGTGGTTTGGGTGGCCGGCGCAGAGGCGGATTAAACCGGGAGAAGGCCTGGATCTCCTGGGCGCGCTGCCTGAGCGCCGAGTCGACCTCGCCGCGCAGCTTGGCCTGTACCGCGAGATAGGCGGCGAGCGAGGCAAGCGCGATCGCGATTGCGACGGCCGCGGCCGCGGCGACGGAGAGGCGGCGGCGGACCGTCATCCTCGCGGCTGCCGCAACACGTAGCCAACCCCGCGGATCGTCTGGATCAGGCGCGGCTGGCCGCCGGCCTCCAGCTTGCGGCGCAGGTAGCCGACGTAGACGCCGAGCGAGTTGGAGTCGGGGCCGAAGTCATAGCCCCAGACCTGCTCGTTGATCGTCGCCCGCGAGAGCACCCTGCCCTGATGGCGCATCAGCAGGTGCAGGAGCGAGAACTCGGTGCGGGTCAGCTCTAGCTCGCGCTGGCCGACTCGCACCTCATATCGCAGCGGGTCGAGGACGAGCCCTTCGTAGCGCAACGTCTCCTCGTCCTCGTCAGCCGGGAGGCTGCGGCGCAGGAGCGCTCGCAACCGCGCCAGCAGCTCCTCCAGGGCGAAGGGCTTGACGAGGTAGTCGTCGGCGCCGGCCTCGAGGCCCCGTACCCGGTCGGCGACCGTCTCGCGTGCGGTCAGCATCAGGATCGGTATCCGCTCGCCCGCTATCCGCAGCCGTTCGCAGACGTCCAGGCCACTCAGGCCCGGCATCAGGACGTCGAGGATCATCGCGTCCCAACTGCGCTCGCGCAGCAGCTTGATCGCCTCCTCGCCGCTGGCCGCCTCGGTGACGCCGTAGCCCTCGAGCGCCAGCGCTCGTCGCAGCGCCACCCGCAGCGGGTACTCGTCGTCGACCACGATCACATCCATCACACACTGAGGATGGCGGGCGAAATGAAGAAAAACGTAAGAAACGACCCTCGCTCCCTTCCCGCGGTGGCTGTCGCACAAACAGTCCCCGGCGACCTCGCTGGAGCCTTGAGAGCGCACCACACTCGACCGCAGCTTCTCCTCCTCGTTTGCGAACAAAGCGAGCCGATTGCCGTGGATGCCCTGGTGATTCCGGTGGGCTGCCCCGCGAAGGCGCTACCGCGCCAGCGAGACCGGCTCACCCTCGATCCGAGCAGCCAGGTTCGTCTTGTGTTCTACTGGGGGCACTGGAGAGCGCCATGGCCGAGGCCGGAGATCCCCACGACACCCTCGGTGGTTCGAGCGCCAAAGGCGCGAAGCGAGATGAGGAGCTGCTCCGTTCGCCGGGCGACGTCGAGGAGCAGGACTCGCTGCGGCTGGAGCGGATCAGCGCTGAGATCGACAGGGGCTTCGATTCCCTTCGCGACATCGACGACGGCGTCTCGATCTTCGGCTCGGCGAGGATCCACGAGGGGCACCATTGGTACGAGCTCTGCCGTGAGACGGCGGCCTGCCTTGCGAATGCCGGCTTCACCATCATCACCGGGGGCGGCCCTGGCCTGATGGAGGCGGCGAACCGAGGCGCCTCGGAGGCCGGTGGCCTCTCGGTCGGCTTGAACATCGAGCTGCCGATGGAGCAGCAGATGAACCGCTTCGTCAACCGCGGTCTCAACTTTCACTACTTCTTCGCCCGCAAGCTGATGTTCGTGCGCTACGCCCGTGCCTTCGTCATCTTCCCGGGCGGGTTCGGAACCATGGACGAGCTCTTCGAAAGCGTGACCCTGATCCAGACCCACCGAATCCATCTCTTCCCGACGATCCTCGTCGATTCCCAGCACTGGGCGCCGCTGCTGGACTGGATCGAGGGCAGCCTCGACGACTGCGGCCTGATATCGCCCGTCGACATGGAGCTCCTGGTGACCGCCGATTCCCCCGCGGAGGTATGCGGTCACGTCCAGCAGGCCAGCTCCAGGCAGAGGGAGCTGCACGGCACCGCCCGTTGAGCTCCCGTCTCGAGACGGGTTCTGACTCAGTGGCGGAAGTGACGGTGCTTGGTGAAGGCCATGGCGACGCCGGCGGCGTCACAGGCCTCGATCACTTCGGCGTCGCGTTTGGAGCCGCCGGGCTGGATCACGGCGGTGACGCCGGCGTCGATCGCCGCCTGGGGCCCGTCGGCGAAGGGGAAGAAGGCGTCTGAGGCGACGGCCGAGCCGGCGAGGATGGAGCTGGCGTCGCCGCCGCGGGCGTCGCCGCACTTCTCCACCGCGATCCGCACCGAGTCCACCCGGCTCATCTGGCCGGCGCCGATCCCCAGCGTCGCACCCCCCTTGGCGATCACGATTGCGTTGGAGCGAACATGGCGGACCACCGTCCAGGCGAAGAGCATGTCGCGCCACTGCCCCTCGCTCGGCTCGGCTTTCGTCACCACCTGCATCAGCTCGCGCGGCTCGGGGTCGCCGTCCCGGTCCTGGATCAGCAGCCCTCCGCGCACCCGTTTCATGTCGCGTTCGCCGGGGTCCGCGTCGCGCCGCTCCTCGTCGCAGAGGATCCGGATCGCCTCCTTCTGCTGGAGGATCTCCAGGGCGCCGTCCTCGAAGCCGGGCGCGATCAGCACCTCGACGAAGTTTTCGTGCAGCGCCTCCGCCAGCTCCACGCCGATTGGCCGGTTGACCGCGATTACGCCGCCGAACGCCGACATCGGGTCGCAGGCGAGCGCCCTGCGGTAGGCGTCGAGCGCGTCGTCGCCGATGGCCACGCCGCAGGGGTTGTTGTGCTTGACGATCGTGCAGGCGGGCTCCTCGAAGTCCGCGCTCAACCGCCGCGCCGAGTCGAGGTCGAGCACGTTGTTGAAGGAGAGCGCCCGGCCGTGCAGCTTGGCGACCCGGGAGAGGATGTGGGTATGTGCCCCGGCTTCGGAGTAGAGGGCGGCGCGCTGGTGGGGATTCTCTCCGTAGGCGAGATCGAGCTCCTTCTCATACGCAATCGTCAGGTGCTCGGGGAAGTCCTCGTACTCAGTCGAGAACCAGCGGCTGATCGCGGCGTCGTAGCGGGCCGTCTGGGCGAAGGCCTCGTTGGCGAGCCAGTGCCGCGTGGTGGCGGAGATCTCGCCGCCGGACTCCTCCAGCTCGGCGCAGACCGCGTCATAGGACTCCGGCTTGACCACGACCGCGACGCTCTCGTGGTTCTTGGCGGCGGCGCGGATCATGGTCGGCCCGCCGATGTCGATGTTCTCGATGGCGACCTGCGGGTCGACCTCGTGGCGGGCCACGGTTCTCTCGAACGGATAGAGGTTGACGCAGACGAGGTCGATTGGCTCGATGCCCTCGCGCTCCAGGGTCGCCACGTGCTCGGGGTCCCCGCGCCGCGCCAGCAGCGCCGCGTGGAGGCGGGGGTGCAGCGTCTTGACGCGGCCGCCGAGGATCTCCTCCTGGCCGGTGAACTCGGAGACGTCGGTCACCTCGAGCCCGGCCTTGCGCAGCGCCGCCGCGGTGCCGCCGGTGGAGAGAATCTCGACCCCGAGCGCCGCGAGCGCCTTGGCGAAGTCGGCGACTCCCGTCTTGTCGGAGACCGAGATCAGCGCCCGGCGCACCCGGATTGCGCCGTCGCTCACGGTCTCGGCGGGGATATCTGCAGGGGCCTCACTCATCGATGACCACGCGCTCGCTCGGGTCGATCCTAACCTGGCCCCGCGCGATCATGCGGATCGCCTCCGGGTAGAGCTCGTGCTCGACGGCGTGGATCGACGCCTCGAGCCTGTCTCGGTCGCGATCCGCCGGGATTGGGACCTCCCGCTGCACGATGACCGGGCCGGTATCGACTCCCTCGTCGACGAAGTGCACGGTGACACCGGTCACGCCGACCCCCGCCTCGAGCGCCTGGCCGATGGCGTCGAGTCCCGGAAAGGAGGGCAGCAGGGCAGGGTGGATGTTGACGATGCGGTTGCGGAACCGTTCGACGACGCCGTCGCTGAGCAGCTGCATGTAGCCGGCGAGGACAATGAGGTCCGCACCGCGCGCCTCGATCCACTCAGCCATCGCGGCGTCGCGGGACTCGCGATCGTCGTAGTCCTGGCGCGGGAAGACGGCGGTTTCGATCTGGGCGGCGCGCGCCCGCTCGAGGGCCCTGGCACCGGGCTTGTCGGACGCGACCCCGACTACCTCGACTCCGTGCCGCCGATGCAGCCGGTCGATGATCTCCTGCAGGTTCGTGCCGGTCCCCGAGGCCAGCACGACGAGCTTGAAGCTGTTGCTCACCGGCGGGAAGCTAGCTGCTTGTGGGGACCACCGCGATGTCCTCGAGGGCGAACTTGCCGTTTGCCTGCTCGGGATTCCCAAGCGGGTAGTGCCCCGTGAAGCACGCGTCGCAGTGGTCCTCGGGCGGGGTGCCGATCGCCTCGTAGACACCGTTCATCGAGAGGTAGGCGAGCGAGTCGGCTCCGAGCTCGTCGGCGATCTCCTCGATCGTGCGGTTGTGGGCGATCATCTCCTCGCTAGTCGACATGTCGACTCCGTAGTGGCACGGGTGGCGGATCGGCGGCGCCGAGATTCGCAGATGCACCTCGCTCGCTCCGGCGTCGCGCAGCATGCCGACGATCTGGCGGGTGGTGTTGCCGCGGACGATCGAGTCGTCGACGACGACGATCCGCTTGCCGGCGACGATCTCGGGCAGCGGGTTGAACTTGAGCCTCAATCCGTGCTTGCGCAGCTCCTGCCCGGGCTGGATGAAGGTGCGCGCCACGTAACGGTTCTTGATCAGGCCGTCGTCGCGGGGCAGTCCCGAGGCGCGTGCGAATCCCGCCGCCGCCGGGTTGCCGGAATCGGGCACCGAGATCACCAGGTCCGCCTCGACCGGCGCCTCGCGCCAGAGGATCTCGCCCATCCGGCCACGCACCTGCTGCAGCACCTTGCCCTCGAGGCGGCTGTCGGGGCGGGAGAAGTAGATGTGCTCGAAGACGCAGATCGCCGGCCGGGCGGCGCGGACGACCTGGCGGGTCTCGAGGCCGCGCTCGGTCAGCGACACCATTTCGCCCGGCCGCACCTCGCGCAGAAGCTGCGCTCCGATGATGTCGAAGGCGCAGCTCTCCGAGGCGACCACGAAGCGATCGCCAAGCCGCCCCAACGAGAGGGGACGCACGCCGTGCGGATCCCGAAAGGCGACGATCGCGTGCTTGGTCATCGCCACGGTCGAGTAGGCGCCGCGCAGCTGCGGCATCACCTCGGCGACCACGTCCTCGATGTAGCGGCCGCCGCTGGAGGAGAGGAGCGCCGCGATGATCTCGGAGTCCGAGGTGCCGCGGAAGGCGATTCCCCGCTCCTTGAGCTCGCTCCAGAGCTCGACGGCGTTGGTCAGATTGCCGTTGTGGGCAAGGGCCAGCTCGCGCCCGTCGTCGCGCCAGACGGGCTGCGCGTTCTCCCAGGAGCCGCCGCCGGTGGTCGAGTAGCGGACGTGGCCGATCGCCATGTCGCCCTCCAGCGCCCGCAGCTTCTCCTCGTCGAAGACCTGGGAGACGAGACCGGAGTCGCGCAGGGTCGTGATGTGACCGCCCTCGCAGGCCGCGATTCCGGCCGACTCCTGGCCGCGGTGCTGGAGCGCGAAGAGCCCGAAGTAGGTGAGGCGGGCGACATCATGCCCGGGTGCGTATACGCCAAAGACCCCGCACTCATCGCGCGGTCCATCGCGCTCGCTGAGAAGCCGCTCGGTCAAGGTGAGAAGGCGCGCTTTCCTCGCCTGTAGAAGGATGTGACGCGCAGGCGGTCCTGCCTACCCCAGGAGAGTACCAGCGGTGGAGGATCGGCCTGGCCACGTGAACCACCCCATTTGCGGGTAAGTTGGCCCCTTGGCTCGCAAGCGTGTCATCGTCCGTGGGCGGGTGCAGGGAGTCTTCTTTCGCGACACGACCCGCCGTCAGGCCTCCACCTGGGGCGTCGCCGGCTGGGTGCGGAATCGGCCCGACGGTACGGTCGAGGCTGTCTTCGAGGGCGACCCGGAGGGGGTCGAGGCGATGGTGGCCTTCTGCCGCGAGGGCTCGCGTGGCGCCCGCGTGGACCGGGTCGAGGTGAGCGAGGAGGACCCGCAGGGCCTGGACGAGTTCGAGGTGCGCTAATCGCCTCATGACCATCTGGCTCCGTCAGGCGCCGCGCCGACGTCGCCCTGTGCTCCGGCCACGTCCGGTTGGCGAGGCGCCGGCGTGCAGCGGGACCCACACGGCCAGCCAGACCTTCGCTCCGTCCCGGTGCTCTTTTTGTACCTCATATGTACAAAAGGAGCACCGGAAGCGCTTGGGGGGGGCGGGGGAGACGAGGGTCGAGGACATGTGGCGCCAGCCAGCCACCACGCGCCCCTTTCTTCATCACATAGATGCAAAAGGGAGGGCATGTGGTGGCTTGATGGCGACCCGCCACCTGTCAGTGCCACACCAACCGGGCGTGGGCGGAATCTGGCCGGGCCGCGGGGCGTCTGACGGAACCGGATACTCCGAGTCGCCTACGCCGCTTTGTCGAGCAGGCTGTCGAGGGCCTGCTCGAGGCCGTCGATGGCCGAGCCGAGCGGCGCCTGGCTGCCCGCCGCCCGGGCGCGGAGCAGGGCCCCCTCGATCGTCGACACGGTGAGGCCGGCGAAGGTCTCCGCCCGCGCTGCGCTCACCCCCTCCTCCTCCAAGGCTGCCGCTATCGGCCGTTCCCAGCTCTGGAAGGCGGCGGTGGCCGCGGCGGCGAGCGCCGGGTCCTCGCGCCGCGCCAGCGCCACCGCCGCAACCGGGCACCCGATCCGCTCCGGATGGTCGGCGACGCGGCGGCGGAAGATCTCGCCGAAGAGCACCAGGGTCTCACGTAGGCCGCGCTCGGCCAGCGCTCGCTCGATCTTCTCGCGGACCTCGGCGCCCTCCAGCCGCGCGGCCTCGGCGGCGAGCTGGCGCTTGCCGCCTGGGAAATGGTGGTAGATAGACCCTCGCGGCGCTTTGCCACGCTCAGCGACGTCGCGCAGCTCCATCCCGGCGTAGCCCCTCTCGGCCAGCAGCTGTCGGGCGCCGTCGAGCAGGCGCCCTCGCCCGTCGCGGCTCTCCCGGCTCGATGCTCGCGGCTCCTCCGACGACTCTATGTCCACGGACATAGTATAGTCCGCCCCAATCATGTATGACCGCGGTCATAGAGCCGCCGTGCTGATCGCCTGTGCCGGCGCCTTCGTCGCCTTCCTCGATACGACGATCGTCAACATCGCCTTCCCCAACATCTCGGCCTCCTTTGCCGGCTCGGGGCGCAACGCGCTGTCCTGGGTGCTCGACGGCTACTTCGTCGTGATCGCCGCGCTGCTGGTCCCGGCCGGCGGTCTCGCCGACCGCTTCGGCCACAAGCGCGTCTTCCTGGTCGGGATAGCGAGCTTCACCGGCGCGAGCCTGCTCTGCGCGGCGGCTCCAAGCCTCGGGCTGCTGATCTCCTTCCGGGTCCTGCAGGGGATCGGCGCGGCACTGGTTGCCCCCGCCTCGCTGGCGATCGTCCTCGACAGCTTCCCGGTTGAGCGGCGAGCGGCCGGCGTCGGCCTCTGGGGCGCCGCCGCGGCCGCCGCGGCGGCAATCGGCCCGACCCTTGGCGGGGCGCTGGTCGAGGCTTCGAGCTGGCGCCTCGTCTTCCTCGTCAACCTGCCGCTGGGCGCCGCAATCCTCCTTGCCGGCCGCCGTCTTGCCCGCCGCCCGATCGCCGACAGCCACCTGCCCGACCTCCCCGGCGCCCTGATGCTGGCGCTTGCCCTGGCCCTGATCACGCTCGGGATCATCGAGGGCAACGACTGGGGCTGGACGGCCACGGCGACGCTTGGAGCCTTCGCGGCAAGCGCCGCCCTGCTCGCCGCGGTCGTCGTTCGCAGCCGGCGACACCCGCGCCCGATCGTCGAACCGGCGCTGTTCGCCCACCGCTCCTTCCGGATCGGCAACCTCGGCACGCTGCTCTTCGCCGCCGCCTTCTTCTCGCTGATCCTCGGCAATGTCCTCTTCCTCACCTCGGTCTGGGGCTACACGATCCTGCAGGCCGGCGCCGCAACCCTGCCGGGCCCCACGGCGAGCACCGTGGTCGCCGGCCCCGCCGGCCGTCTCGCCGACCGTTTCGGCCACCGCGCCGTGATCGTCCCCGGCGCGATCGTCTTCGCCGCCGGTGTCATGATCATGCGCTCCGCGGGGGCCCACCCCGACTGGCTGGGTCTCTGGCTGCCGGGCTCGCTGCTGACCGGGATCGGCATCGGCCTCGCCTTTCCGACCCTCGGCTCGGCCGCGGTCCGGGACGTGCCGATCGATCGCTTTGCGACGGCGAGCGCCGTCAACGCCGCCTTCCGCCAGGTCGGCGCCGTTCTCGGCACCGCGATCCTCATCGCCATAGTCGGCGAACCGACCTCGCTGCACGAAGCCCTCTCGGTCTCCGACGGCGCCTACCTCTTCGTGATCCTCGCCGCGCTTGCCTCCGGCGCCGTGGCGCTTGTGCTCAGGCCTGTTCCGGGGCTGATCGAGGTGCCGTCCGTTGCCGCGGCCGAGTTGACGGAGCCGCTCAGCGGCTTCGAGGCTCGTTGAGCGCGCGGGGCCCGCTCAGGTCGCCTCGGGCTTGCGCGCGCGCACCGTGGCGGAGCTGGCGTGCTCGTGCACCCTGTGCGTCTCGCGGATCTCGATATCGGTGAGCCCGGCCGCCGCAAGCGCGTCCTCGAACTCCTGCCGGGTGAGGGCGCCGGCGATGCAGCCAGTCCACTGCCGCATGTCCGCGCGCGTGGCCTCGTCCATGTCGGCGTCGGCGATGACGTCGGAGACGGCGAGGCGCCCCCCCGGCCTCAGCACTCGCGCGGCCTCGCGCAGCACCCGCCGCTTGTCGGCGGCGAGGTTGATGACGCAGTTGGAGATGATCACGTCGACCGAGGCGTCCGGCAGCGGCATCTCCTCGATGTAGCCCTTGGCGAACTCGACGTTCTCGACGCCGGCCTCGGCGGCGTTCCGGCGGGCGAGCTCGAGCATCTCGTCCGTCATGTCGAGACCGATGGCCTTTCCGGTTGGCCCGACCCGCTGCGCCGAGATGAGGACGTCAGCGCCCGCTCCCGAGCCGAGGTCCAGGACCGTCTCGCCTTCGCGCAGCTCGGCCACCGCCGTGGGAACGCCGCAGCCGAGCGAGGCGGCAACCGCGGCCTTCGGGGCAGGATCGCCCTCCTCGCCGTAGAGCGCACCGCCGAACACCTCGCCCTTTGGCTCTCCGCAGCAATCGCTCGAGGTGTTGGTCGCCGCGGCGATGGCGGCGGCGGCGTAGCGCTCGCGCACCTGCTCGCGGATCTCGGTCTCGGCCAGCTCGGTCATCGCGTCTCCTTCGACTTAATAGATAGTTATCGATGTAGTGTTTCGGCTACTGTAGCAGTTAGATAGATATTCATCTACGTAATGACTAGACTGGGGTCATGTCCTCGGTCCCGATCGAGCTCGAGCCGAAGCGGAAGCGTCCCGTTGGGGAGCGCTGCTGCGTTCCCGTGGTCTACCCGGACGTGGAGCGCCAGCAGGCTGAGCGGATCGCGCGCGTGGCCAAGGCCATCGCGGACCCGGTGCGGCTCCAGCTCGTCGACGTGCTGCGCAAGCACGCCGGCAAGGTCTGCGTCTGCGAGCTGGTGCCGCTGTTCAGCCTCTCCCAGCCCACGATCTCCCATCACCTCAAGGTGCTGCGCGACGCCGGCGTGGTGGCGTCGGAGCGCCGGGGCCTGTGGGCCTACTACTACGTCGTCCCGGGAGCTGTCGACGAGCTGGTCGCCTGGCTCCACTGATATGGCCCGCCGGCGCGCTATGCGTCGTCGAACCGCTCGCCGAGCGAGTGCCAGGCGACTCTAGCGTCGGCAAGCTCGACGCCGAGCGGAGAGCCGCCCGCTTCGATCTCGAGCGTATCGCCGCCGACCTCACCGAGGAGGAGGACCTCGACGTCGCCTGCCGCCAGCGATTCGAGCGTCGCGCGGTCGCCGCTGAGGAGGAAGCCTCCCGGGCCCTCGCCGAACAGGGCCTCCTCGGGGGAGCAACCGCGGTCGAGGAGGGGGGAGAGGTCGACGCGGCAGCCAAAGCCGGCGGCCATGGCCGATTCGGCGAGGGCGCAGGCGAGCCCACCGTCGCTGATGTCGTGGGCGGAGGCGAGGTGGCCGCCGCGAACGGCGTCACGGACGGCGGCGCAGGCGCCGGCGACAGCGGCGACATCAGGTTGGGGGAGGCCCAGGTCGAGCTTGCCGCGAAGCTTTGCCAGCTCCGAGCCGGCCAGCGAAGGGGAGAACGGGCCGAGCAGCGCGATTGCGTCGCCCTCACGCGCGAAGGAGCTGCCGGCGACCCGTCCGGGGTCGGGCAGCTCACCGACCATGCCGACCACCGGCGTCGGGTAGATCGGCCCGTCTGGTCCCTCGTTGTAGAGGGATACGTTGCCGCCGACGACGGGCACGCCAAGCGCCTCGCAGGCGTCCGCGAGGCCGCTCACCGCGCGGTCGAGCTGCCAGGCGGACACCGGTTTCTCCGGGTTGCCGAAATTGAGGCAGTTGGTCAGGCCGAGCGGCTCGGCGCCGACGCAGGCGAGGTTCTGCGTGCACTCCAGCACCGCCTCGACCGTTCCTGCGTAGGGGTCACAGGCGACCCGCCGCCCGTTGCCGTCGATCGAGATGGCGATCGCGTTGCCCGCCTCGGGAATGGCAAGGACGGCGGCGTCGGCGGACTCCGGCCGCCGCACGGTGCGCGAGCCGACCACCGAGTCGTATTGCTCGAAGGCCCAGCGCTTCGAGGCAACGCTGGGGGAGGCGAGGAGAGCGAGGAGGATCGCCGCCACGGCCTGCTCGCCGAGCACGTCCTCGTTGCGGTAGATCCAGCCAGTCGCCTTCTCCGGCGCCAGGTCGTAGAGGGGGCAGCCGTCGACCAGCGCCTCGACCGGGATGTCGCCGACCGTCTCGCCCCCGCGCAGCACCCGGATATGGCTCGTGTCGGTGACGGCGCCGATCTCCGCCGCGCCGGTCTGCCATCTCTCGCAGGCCGCAAGCACCTCGGGCACCTTCGCCGGTTCGACCACGGCGAGCATCCGCTCCTGTGACTCGGAGACCATGATCTCGAAGGGCTCCATGTCGGCCTCGCGCAGCGGCACCCGCGCCACCTCGATGTCGACCCCGACCCCGCCCGCCGAGGCCATCTCCCCGGCCGAGGAGGTGAGGCCGGCGGCGCCGAGGTCCTGCAGCGACACGAGCAGCCCCTTCCCCAGCAGCTCGAGGCAGCACTCCAGCAGCTTCGACTCCTCGAACGGGTCGCCGACCTGCACGCTCGGCCGCTTCGCCTCGTCGCCGTCGCCCAGCTCGGCGGAAGCGAGCACCGAGGCGCCGCCGATCCCGTCCCGGCCGGTCGAGGCGCCCATCAGGACGATCGCGTTGCCGACCCCGGCGGCGGCGGCGCGGACCATCTCATCCTGCTTCGCCAGCCCCACGCACATCGCGTTGACGAGGCAGTTGTGCTCGTAGGGCGCCTCGAAGTAGATCTCGCCGCCGACCGTCGGCACGCCGATCGAGTTGCCGTAATGGCCGATCCCGCGCACCACGCCGTCGAGCAGGAAGCGTGAGCGCCGCGAATCCAGCTCGCCGAAGCGCAGCGAGTCGAGAATCGCGATCGGTCGCGCGCCGAGCGCGAAGACGTCCCGCAGGATCCCGCCGACGCCGGTCGCCGCCCCCTGGAAGGGCTCGACCGCGCTCGGGTGGTTGTGCGACTCGACCTTGAAGGCGACCGCGTAGCCGTTGCCGATGTCGACCGCGCCGGCGTTCTCGCCCGGTCCCATCACCACCCGCTCCCCCTCCGTCGGCAGTCGCCGCAGCAGCTTGCGCGAGTGCTTGTAGGCGCAGTGCTCGGACCAGAGCAGGCTGAACATCGCCAGCTCGACGTCGTTGGGCTCGCGGCCGAGCTTCTCGACGATCAGGTCGTACTCGGCATCGGTCAGCCCCAGCTCGCGGTGTGTCGCCGAATTCGCGGTGGGCACGGCCGCAAGTATCGCGCCGATGCCAGCCCGGCGTCAGAGTGGAGCGGGCCGGTTGGGCGCGAATCATCTCCATGTCGGCTCGGACTTTTGACAACCCGCATGCCCGCTGTGCGCTCGATTCCGGACCCTTCTGGTGTGCAGCATCGACAGTTGAAGCTTGGAGCCGCCGCGTTGGCTGAAAGAATCCCAGCGCGGATGGAAACGGCGGTGATCACCGAGGGCCCTCTTTCGCAGAGCGAGGTTCCTGATGTCCTCGTTTCGCATAACCCCTTCAGGTCTGCGGCGTGGAAGAGCGTCCTCGCGGACGACGCGACCGATTCGGCGATCCTCGTTGGGGACGCGAGGAAATTGCTTCGCTCTATACCCGAGGGCACCTTCCAGACCACGATCACGTCGCCGCCCTACTGGTCGCTCCGGGACTACGGGATAGAGGGTCAGATCGGGGTGGAGCAGTCAATCGATGAGTACATCAACGACCTCGTGGGCCTCTTCGACGAGACCCACCGTGTAACGCGCGAGGACGGCACGCTCTGGCTCAACATCGGCGATTCCTACACCTCGGGAGGGCGAACTTGGCGAGCACCGGACAGGAAGAATCCGATCCGGGCCATGGACACCCGACCGCCGACGCCAAACGGACTGAAGTCGAAGGATCTGGTCGGCGTTCCCTGGCGCCTCGCCCTTGCCTTGCAAGAATCCGGTTGGTATCTGCGAGCCGACCTGATTTGGCACAAGCCCAACTGCCAACCGGAGTCCGTAAAGGATCGTCCAACCCGCGCCCATGAGTACCTATTCCTCTTCAGCAAGAATGAGCATTACACCTACGACTCACAGGCCGTGCGAGGGCCGAATGATCGCAACCTGCGCAGCGTCTGGGAGGTGCATACCAAGCCCTACCGAGAGGCCCACTTCGCGACCTTCCCACTCGACCTTATTAAGCCCTGCGTTCTCCTCAGCACCTCACCCAGCGACCTGATCTTGGATCCCTTCATAGGTTCGGGCACGACCGGGGTCGCCGCGCTCGGGGCCGATCGCCGGTTTCTGGGAATCGAGCTCAACCCGAAATACGTCGAGATTGCCGAACGGCGCTTGAATGGCGCGATCGAAAGAATCTGAGCTGATTCGGGTTCCGGATCCTTCTCGACAGCTCGTTTTCCACGAGCTGTTGGTGGGAGCCCGGAAGACAGTCCTAAAGGATGCCCTCCGAGAGGCTGTCGCAGCCGTTGACCCGGATGTCGTCGGGGCCGAGATAGCCGAGTATGCGCCGCGAAAGGCACGAACGATCCTCGCCAAGGCTGGCCTTCGGGACGAGGAGATCTTTCCGACGCCAGTCGTACTGCGTGAGAGGCCGACGCTAGTCGGCTACTATCGGCTCCTGCTCGGCGCCTCGCAGAAGCAGTTCTACGCGTCGGGATCCGGAACCGGTCCCTTCAAGGCAATGGAGGAGCGAGGAGTCGTGGGGGAAAAGGCAGACGCGGCGTTGCCGGACTTTTGTCGGGCAATGGGGCGCGTCATCGCCGACCTGATCGAACAGCTCTCGCCGAAGGTCACTCCAAGAGATGTGGACGAGCTACCGCTCCTGACACTGGGTTCCCAATTTCAGGGTTCGAACAACAACCGAATCGGCCAGGCGGCGACCGTGGATGTCTTCCTCTCCATCAAGGAGGTAGTCAAGAACTACGTGAAGAAGGACGGAGAGCAGGAGGTCATAGTCGAGAACTCCGCGGGCCGGAACGTGCACATCGTGCTGTCCGCGGATCCCGACGTTCGCATCGAAGAGGAGTTCGACAATGAGCGTCGCCCCCTGGTGGCCATCGAGATTAAGGGCGGGACTGATAGGAGCAATGCCCACAATCGCGCGGGTGAGGCTGAGAAGTCCCACCAGAAGGCGAAGGCGCTCGGGTTCCGCGATTGCTGGACGGTCATCGCCAAGAGCGGACTCGACTTGACGGTTCTCGAAGCCGAGTCGCCAACTACTAATTCGTGGTTCGACACAGCCCACATACTCGGCCAAGAGGGCGACGACTGGGATGAGTTCCGAACGAGGTTTGTCGGAAGCGTCGGAATCCCGGCCTGACGGGCGCCAGACCTATACCGATCAGCCGCGAGAGCCGGCGGTCGCCAGGGCAGCCCTGGCGACCGCGTCGAATATCCGCAGCCCGTCGGTCGAGCCGGTGAGCGGGTCGACGGCGTGCTCGGGGTGAGGCATCAGGCCGAGCACGTTGCCCGCCTCGTTGACGACCCCGGCGATGTCGCGCGCCGAGCCGTTCGGGTTCTGGCCGGGCGCGTAGCGGAAGGCGACCTGGCCGCCGGCCTCGATGCGGTCGAGCATCTCCTCCGGCGCGTAGTAGCGCCCTTCGCCATGCTTGACCGGGATCGAGAGCCGCTCGCCCGGCTCGATCCCCGCCAGGAACGGCGAGCCCGCGCCCGCCGCGATCAGATCGACCTGGCGGCAGACGAAACGCAGGTCTTCGTTCAGGAGCAGCGCGCCGGGCAGCAGCCCCGCCTCGCAGAGAACCTGGAAGCCGTTGCAGATCCCCAGCACCGGCCCGCCCGCCGCGGCGAGCTCGGCCACCCCCTCCATCGCCGGCGAGAAGCGGGCGATCGCTCCGGCCCGCAGATAGTCACCGTAGGAGAAGCCGCCGGGGATGACGACAGCGTCGACACCACCGAGGTCCCGCTCCTCGTGCCAGACGAGTCGCGCGTCGCCCACCAGCCCGCAGGCGTGCAGGGCATCCCGCTCGTCGCAGGAACCGGGGAACTGAAGCACACCCCACCGCATCAAACGCCGTCGATGCGCTCGATCTCGAAATCCTCGATCAGCGGATTGGCGAGCAGCTTCTCGCAGAGCTCGGCCAGGCGCTCGGGGTCCTCCGCCTCCAGCTCGACCATGCGGCCGACGCGCACATGCTCGATCCCCTCGAAGCCGAGCGCCGGCAATGCCCGCTCCACCGCCTTGCCCTGCGGGTCGAGGATCCCCTCCTTGGGCCGGATCAGCACGCGGGCCCGCGCCACTAGAACCGGCGCTCCGTGATCCGCTCGTAGGCCTCGACGTACCTGGCGCGCGTCTGCTCGACCACGTCGGGCGGCAGCTCCGGGGCGGGGGGGCGGTGGTCCCAGCCCGCCTCGTCGGCCCAGTCGCGCACGTACTGCTTGTCGAAGGAGGGCTGGGCGCGGCCCGGCTCGTAGCGGTCGGCCGGCCAGAAGCGGGAGGAGTCGGGGGTGAGGACCTCGTCGGCGAGGACGATCTCGGCGCCGGCGTGGCGGCCGAGCTCGAACTTGGTGTCGGCGAGCAGGATGCCGCGCTCGGCCGCGTGCGCGGCGCCGCGCGAGTAGACCTCGATCGAGATCCGCCGCAGCTCCTCCATCAGCGCCCGGTCGCCGACGATCTCGGCCGCCCGCTCGAAGTCGACGTTCTCGTCGTGGTCGCCGATCTCCGCCTTGGTCGCCGGGGTGAAGATCGGCTCCGGCAGCCGGTCGGACTCGAGCAACCCGCTCGGCAGCTCGATCCCGCAGACCGCGCCGCTCTCCCTGTATTCGCGCCAGCCCGACCCCGACAGGTAGCCGCGCACCACGCACTCGACCGGGTACATCTCCAGCTTGCGCACCCGCATCGCCCGCTCCGCCACCTCCTCGGGCACGTCCTCGGAGATCAGATGGTTGGGGACGATGTCGGCGGTCAGCTCGAACCAGAAGAGCGACATCTGCGTCAGCACCTTCCCCTTGTCGGGGATCGGGGTGGGCAGCACCACGTCGTAGATCGAGATCCGATCCGAGGCGACCATCAGCAGGTCGCCCTCCCACTCGTAGATGTCCCGCACCTTCCCGGAGGAGTGCAGCTTCAGATCGGCCACCTGTGGCATCGGGCCGATGCTAACCATTGCGGGAGCGGAGCACCACGCTCTGCGATCCTTTCCCGCGTGGAGCTGCCTCCCGGACCGACCAGCCCACCGCTGATCCAGACGCTGAAATGGCAGCTGCGGCCGCTTGCCTTCATGCGGGACTGCCGTGAGCGCTACGGCGACTCGTTCAGCGTCACCTTCGTCGGCTTCCGCTCGCCGATGGTGATGATCTCCGACCCGGAGGCGATCAAGGCCCTCTACACCGAGCGCGCGCACGGCCTGCCGCCCGGCCGCAACCTGATCCTCGAACCGATCATGGGCTCGCGCTCGCTGCTCCTGCTGGAAGGCGCCGACCACCTCGCCCGCCGCAAGCTGATGCTGCCCGCCTTCCATGGCGAGCGGATGCGTTCCTACGAGCCGCTGCTCCAGGAGATCGTTGGCGCCGAGGTCGACTCCTGGCCGCTCGGCGAGGAGCTCCCGATCCACCCGCGCATGCAGGCGGTGACGCTGGAGGTGATCCTGCGGGTCGTCTTCGGCGTCACCGAAGGGCCACGGCTGGAGCGGCTGCGGGAGATGCTCAAAAGGGTGCTGGCGGAGACGGCCTCCCCGACGGCGCAGCTGATTGGCCTTCTCTCCCAGCGGATCGGCGGGCGGCGGGGTCCGTGGGCGATGTTCGAGCGCCAGCTGCGAGCGGTCGACGAGCTGCTCTACGCGGAGATCGCCGAGCGCCGCGCGCGCGGAGATTTGGAGGATCGCGACGACATCCTCTCGGCGCTGATGCTGGCCCGCTTCGACGACGGCAGCGCGATGGAAGACTCCGAGCTGCGCGACCAGCTGATCACACTGCTGCTCGCCGGCCACGAGACGACGGCGACGGCGCTGGCCTGGGCCCTCGACCTGCTGCTCCGCAACCCCGAGCCGCTGCGGCGGCTGCGGGAGTCGCTGGCCGAGGGTGGGGACGACTACCTGCGGGCGACGATCGCCGAGGCGCTGCGGCTGCGGCCGGTGGTTCCGCTCGCCGGCCGCCGGCTTGCCACCGAGCTGAGCGCCGACGGCCTCACGCTGCCCGCCGGCACTGACGTCACCCCCGCGATCTGGCTCGCCCACACCCGCGCTGACGTTTACCCGGAGCCATTCGCGTTCCGGCCCGAGCGCTTCCTCGAGGAGGGGCCCGACACCTACGCGTGGATCCCGTTCGGCGGTGGCATCCGCCGCTGCCTTGGTGCGGCCTTCGCCGAGTTCGAGATGCGGATCGTCCTGCGCGAGGTGCTGACCAGGTGCGACCTGCGCAAGGCGAGCCCGGCGCCGGAGCGCGTCAGCCGCCGCAACATCACCCTCTCCCCCCGCAACGGCACCCCCGTCGTCGTCAGCTCGCGGCGGGTGCGGCCGGGTGCTCCCGTGCCCAGCGCTCGATAGTCCCCGAGCCGGAGACGACCTCGCCGTCGTCGAGGACGAGGATCGGCACCTCTCCGGTGCCACTCAGCCGCTTCACCTCCGCCCGGTCCTCGCCCCGGCTGGCCCAGGTCCAGGGCATCAGCCGGTAGCCCTTCACGGTCCGGATCTCGTACTCGTACCCCGCCGCGTCGAGCGCCTTGCCCGCTTTCGCGCAGGGATGCATGAGAGCCGGCCCGGTCTTCTTCTGCCCGCAGGTGTACAGAACCATCTTGCTAACCGTATCGGCTCGCGCTGCGCCTTATGTACCCATTACGTACAAAAGGAGCAGCGCGTCAGCTCCGCAGGGTTTCGAGCCGCTCGAAGATCTCGGGGATGTGGCGCAGGTAGGCGTCGTAGTCGAAGATCGCGTCGAGGTCGAGGTCCGGGGCGGCCTCGCCAAGCAGGGCGCGGAGATCGGTGCCGGTGTCCCAGGCGCGCTGGGCGTTCTCCTGAACGATGCGGTAGGCGTCGTCGCGGCTCAGCCCCGACTCGACCAGGGCCGTCAGGGCCCGCTGGCTGAACAGGGCGCCATGGGTCAGCTCGAGGTTCTCGCGCATCCGATCGGGGTGGACGGTCATGCCCTGCGCCACCTTGGCCGCCAGGTCCTGCATGTAGTCGAGGGCGATCGTCGCGTCCGGGAGTATCACCCGCTCGGCGCCCGAGTGGGAGATGTCTCGCTCGTGCCAGAGCGCGACGTTCTCGAGCCCGGTCTGGCCGTAGCCGCGCAGGACGCGGGCGAGGCCGGTGATCCGCTCGGTGCGGATCGGGTTGCGCTTGTGGGGCATCGCCGAGGATCCCTTCTGACCGCTCGCGAACGGCTCCTCGACCTCGCGCACCTCGGTGCGCTGCAGGTTGCGGACCTCCGTGGCGAAGCGCTCCAGCCCGGCGCCCGCGATCGCGATCTGGGAGGTCAGCACCGCATGGCGGTCCCGCGGGACGACCTGAGTCGCGATGTCCTCGCGCCTCAGCCCAAGCCGCTCCATAACGCGCGCCTCGACCGTGGGCGGGACCGAGGCGTAGGTGCCGACCGCCCCGGAGAGCTTGCCGTAGGCGAGCTGCTCGAAGGCGGCGTCGAGGCGGGCGACGTTGCGGTCGGCCTCGAAGGCGAAGCCGGCCAGGCGCAGGCCGAAGGTCGTCGGCTCGGCGTGGACCCCATGGGTGCGGCCGACGCAGAGGGTGTCGCGGTGCTCCAGCGCCCGCTCGATCAGCGCCTTGCGGTAGGCGCGCGCGCTGGCAAGGACGATCTCGCCGGCCTGGCGCAGCTGCAGCGCCAGCGCCGTGTCCAGCACGTCGGAGGAGGTGAGCCCGTAGTGGATCCAGCGGCCGTGCTCGCCGACCGACTGCGCGACGACGTCGACGAAGGCGGCCACGTCGTGGTCGGTGACCCGCTCGCGCTCCTCGACCGCCTCGACCGTGAAGGCGGCGGCGGCCTGCGCGGCGGCGGCGGCCTCCGCCGGCACCACGCCCTCCTCCGCCCAGGCCTCCGTCGCAGCCAGCTCGACCTCCAGCCAGCACTCGAGCTTGCGTCGCTGGGACCAGACGGCCCCGATCTCTGGTCGCGTGTACCGGGAGATCACGCGTTGATTATCCGCACTGCCAGCAGGCCCGCGTTCTTTGCCCCGTCGACCGCCACGCAGGCGACGGGGACACCGGGAGGCATCTGCACCGCCGAGAGCAGCGCGTCGAGGCCGCCAAGGCTCTTGCCGAGGATCGGCACACCGATCACCGGCAGGTCGGTGTGGGCGGCGGCGACGCCGGGCAGCGCCGCGGACATCCCGGCTCCGGCGATGATCACCTTGAGCCCGCGCATGCGCGCGTTCGTGCAGTACTCGCGAACCAGCTCGGGGTCGCGGTGGGCGCTCATCACCCGCACCTCGAAGCGGATACCCGCATCCTGCAGGACCGCTCCCGCCGGCTGCATCTTGGACTTGTCGTTCTTCGAGCCCATGATGATCCCGACCAGGGGCTCTTCGACGTTGATCTCCTCGAAGGCCTCCTCGACCGCCGGCATCGCCGTCGTGGCCGGCTGCGGCTCCTCTGAGATCTCGCTCATCTCTTCCTCCCTGTCTTAGCCGAGCACGCGCTCCGCGGCGCGGGCGGCGATGTCGGACCGCATCTGCATTCCGTCGAAGGAGATCCGACGACCAGCACCTTCAAGCGATGCCCCCTAGAGGGCGCCGGACAGCTGGTCCGATGGGATCGCGGTCAGCGTCTGGCTGCTCATCGTCCCGCGCGAGCCCAGCTCGACAGAGACCTTGGCCATTGTCTGGTCGTCGGGTGCTTCGACGACGGTCACGAAGTCGTACTGGCCCAGCGTCGCGTACTGCGCGAGCACCTTGGCGCCGATCTGTTCGACCTCCTTGTTGACCTCGGCCACCCGGCCCGGGTTGTTCTTCAGGGTGCGGACGCCGTCGGCGGTCAGATTGGTGAGCATCACGTAGGTGGGCATGATCACTCCTCTCGGGGGGGTATGCGCCTACGTTACGCGAGGAGGCGGGAGCGTGTCTACGCTCAGGATCTATCCGGCAGGTCCTCAGACGCCGAGAGCCTGCAGCAGCGAGAGCATCTCGAGCCCCGACTCGGTGATCTTGCCCTCGTAGTATTCGGTGTGGCTGAGCGGTACCCCCGCGCTGTCGGCGAACCCGGTCTCGATCGAGCCCCCCGGCCTGAACGTCGCGATCTGCTGCCCCGCCTTGACCGTTTCGCCGGCCTGCACGGTGGCGTCGACGCCCTCGTAGACGAAGATCACCTCGCCCTTCAGCGGCCCGTCGAGCAACTGGTAGAGGACGCCGCCTTCTTCGGGCCAGCCCGGAGCGCCGGTGCTCAGCACCTTGGCGTTGCCGATCGCGACGATCGCCCCGGAGCCGGTGAAGTCGACGCCCTGGTCGACGCGCCCGGTGACCAGCCCGGTGCTGAGCGAGAAGGGGTTGACGTAGGTGCTGGCGGCTTCTGGCAGCGCGATCGCCCAGTCCACGTAGTGGACCCGGCAGCGACCCTGCATGCGGTTGGCTTCGGTCAGCACCGCCTGCACGTACCAGTCGGCCTGGTTGTGGGAGAAGATGCCGGCCGGGATGCTGCCGCGCGACCAGATCAGCCGCGCCAGCGTGGCGGCCGAGTCGGCCGGGCTGGCGTGTTCGATGCGGCCGTCTCCGTTGCCATCGACCGCGTAGTGCCGCCACTCGGTCGGGTCGAGGCCGAGCGGCCCGGCGCGGCGCAGTTCGGCCCTGCTCATGCCGCGGCCGAAGTTCGACTCCAGCCGAGCGACCGCGGCGAGCGCCCAGACGCCGCGCCGGCCGAGGTCGTAGCGGGCCGCGGCGCTCTCGAAGGCGTCGAGGTATTCGGTTGGGATCGTGCGGTGCCAGGTGGGTGTCGGCCGGCAGCTCAGCACCTGCAGCTGCGGTTCGGTCGCCTGCCCGCCGCTGGGGCCGCCCACGACGGGGGCGTAGCAGGCGGCGTTGGCGAGGACCTCGGCGACGTACCAGTCGGCGTGGTTGTAGGCGTAGATGGCGCCGTAGGTGTTGGCCGGCATTCCCGCTGCGCTCAGGTAGCTGGCGGCGGCGAAGATCGCGTCTTCGGGGTTGTAGGGGTCGGCGACCCCGTCGCCGTTGGCGTCCACTCCGTAGGTTTCCCAGGTCGACGGCATGAACTGCATCCAGCCGACGGCGCCGGCCGAGGAAACGTTGAGGTTGGCGCCGAACGCCGTCTCGACCTCGTTGATGCCGGCCAGCACCGAGGCGCCCTGGGGGCCGAGCCCGTAGGCCGCGGCAGCTCGCTGGTAGATCGGGATGAGGATCGGCGGCACCCCGGAGCCGGCGCAGGTGGAGCTGGGGATGGATGGGATTGCGAAGGCCGGCGAGGGGCGCGTGGCCTGCGCCGTGCCCACTTCGGGACTCGCCGGCGTGCCCTTGGCCTGCTCCGGCTTCGACTTCTGCCTGGCCGTGACGCCGCCGCCCGGAGATTCGTTGCCGCTGTGGTGCGGCCTCGGCGAGCTGGGCGTGGCCGGCGGAGCGACCAGGGTGTCACCGTGGTGGACGCCCGCTGCGGGGTCCGGTGCGGCCGTCGCCGGCACCGGGGTCACGGATGCGGGCTGCGTCGGCGCCCCGGCGGGGACCGCCGTCTGCGACGGTGGCTGCGACGCTTCGGACCCTGACGCCGGGGACGCTGCCAGCGCCGCGCCGATCGCCGCGAGGGCGAGCGTGTCGCGAATCCGGCCCATCAGCCGAGCACGTCCTTGACCTGCCAGTTGCCGCCCTTTTCGCGGTGCATGCTGAGCCGCAGCTCGCTGGTGAGGCCGACCCGCAGCAGCGAGACGCTGACCGCGCAGTTGTCGCCCAGCTGGGGCCCCGGTACCACGTTCAGCACCTTGGCCTGCGGCACTTTGACGTTTGCCGGCAGGCGGGGTGGCCGGTGCAGCAGCGATGCGGAGAGCTGCGGAGTCGCCGTCGCGCGGAACGCGGTGCGAACTTCGGGGTTCGCCTGCCCGGTCTCATAGTGGACGAAGGCGTCGGAGAAGCGGCGCGCCACCGCGACCGCGAGGGGTCCCGCGATTTCGCCGGGCGCGGCGGAGGCCGTGGCGCTCGAGGCACGAGCCGGCGTCGCGGTTTCGGCAGCCGCTTCGGTTGGCCGGGGCGCCGTGCGACTTCCCCGGGGCGCCGGGGCGAACACCGGCGCCGCACCGTGCAGGACGTGTCCGCGCGGTGGCTGAGGCTGGGGCGGCAGCGGGTGGCTGGCAATCGTCAGCTTGGCCGGGGTCGCGACCTGCGCGCGGTCAGCCCTTCCCCCCGACGTCACAACGACGACCAGCGCCCCGGCGCCGATCAAGACCGCGGCCAGCGCCCCGGCGCCGGTCGCACGGCTGGGGGGGCGCAAGCCTGCGCTGCGTTCCTGAAGCGGCCAGACCAGTCGCCGCTCCGCCAGCCAGGCGAGTCGTTCGAACGTCCACTTGACGGCGTCGAGGATTCCGCGCAGCAGGTCGGCGCCGCGCCACATCACCCGCTCCTCGACGATCCAGGCGACCTCCCGCACAGGGCTGGTCGCCACGGTCAGCGTCGAGTGCGGGCTGGGCGTCCCGGGATCGGCTTTGATTTGGCGTCGTCTGAGCATCAGATGGCAGTTTGTAGAAGCTTACGTCGGAATTTGACCGCCGTTCCTGAAGTCCGGTGCCTGGATTTGCGTACCCACCCGCCGTTCCCTGCCTGCATGACAACGCAAGTCTGAGCCAGCTAGATAACCATTTTGTTAACGAGATGATGCACCGGCGGCCTCAACCGCGGCTGCCTTCTCGAAGACGAGCTCGCCGCCGGCGGCTTCGACTCGCACCACGTCGCCCTCGCTGAACTCCCCCTCGAGGATCTTCAGCGCCAGCCTGTCGACCAGCTGCTTCTGGATCACCCGCCTCAGCGGGCGCGCGCCGTAGGTCGGGTCGTAGCCGAGGTTTCCAAGCAGCGTTCGCGCGTCATCGCTCAGCTCCACCTCGATGCCGCGCTCGCGCACCCGGCCGACCAGCAGCTCGGCCTGCAGCTCGACGATGCGGCCGATGTCCTGCTTGGAGAGGCGGTGGAAGATCACCGTGTCGTCGATCCGGTTGAGGAACTCGGGCTTGAAGGTGGTCGCCAGCACCTCTTCGATCTGCTCGCGCATCCGCTCGTCGATCGCCTCGCTGACGATCCGGTCGCTGCCGACGTTCGAGGTCATGATCAGGACCGTGTTGGTGAAGCCGACCGTTCGGCCCTGGCCATCGGTCAGCCGGCCGTCGTCCATGATCTGCAGCAGCGTGTTGAAGACGTCGGGATGGGCCTTCTCGATCTCGTCGAGCAGCACCACCGCGTAGGGCCGCCGCCGCACCGCCTCGGTCAGCTGGCCACCCTCTTCGTAGCCGACGTAGCCGGGCGGCGCGCCGATCAGTCGCGCCACCGTGTGCTTCTCCATGTACTCGGACATGTCGAGGCGGACGATCGCCTGCTCGGAGTCGAACATCAGCTCGGTCAAGGCTTTTGCCAGCTCCGTCTTGCCGACCCCGGTCGGGCCGAGGAACAGGAAGGAGCCGATCGGCCGGTTCGGATCGGAGAGGCCGGCCCGCGAGCGCCGCAGCGCGCCCGAGACCGCCTCGATCGCCTCGTCCTGGCCGATCACCCGCTCGTGCAGCCGCTCCTCCATGTGGATCAGCTTCTCCACCTCGCCCTCCATCAGGCGGCTGACGGGGATGCCGGTCCATTTGGCGACGACCTCCGCGACGTCCTCCTCGGTCACCTCCTCGGTCAGCATCGAGCCGCCCCCGGCATGCAGCTCGGCCAACCGCGCCTCCTGCTCGGCGACCGTCTTCTCGAGCTCGGGGATCTCGCCGTAGCGCAGCTTCGCCGCGCGCTCGAGGTCGGCTTCGCGCTCGGCCCGCTCGGCCTCGCGGTTGGCCTCCTCCAGGTGCGCCTTCGCCGCATTGATCGCGTCGATCGCCTCCTTCTCGTTCTGCCAGCGCGCCCGCATCTCGCCGGAGCGCTCGCGCAGCTCGGCGAGCTCCGCCTCTAGCGCCTCGAGCCGCGCCTTCGAGGCGTCGTCCTTCTCCTTCTTCAGCGCCTCGCGCTCGATCTCCAGCTGCTGCTCGCGCCGCTGCACCTCGTCGATCTCGGTCGGCACCGAGTCGATCTCGATCTTCAGCCGCGAGGCGGCCTCGTCGATCAGGTCGATCGCCTTGTCGGGCAGGAAGCGGTCGGCGATGTAGCGCTCCGAGAGCGTCGCCGCGGCGACGATCGCCGAATCGGCGATCTTCACGCCGTGGTGTTCCTCGTAGCGCGGCTTCAGCCCACGCAGGATCGCGATCGTGTCGGCGATGTCGGGCTCGCCGACGAGGACCGGCTGGAAGCGCCGCTCCAGCGCCGCGTCCTTCTCGATGTGCTTGCGGTACTCGTCGAGCGTGGTGGCGCCGACCGCGCGCAGCTCGCCGCGGGCCAGCATCGGCTTCAGCAGGTTGGCCGCGTCGACCGCGCCTTCGGCGGCGCCGGCCCCGACGATCGTGTGCAGCTCGTCGAGGAAGAGGACGATCTGCCCCGCCGCCTCCTGCACCTCGGAGAGGACCGCTTTCAGCCGCTCCTCGAACTCGCCGCGGTATTTGGAGCCGGCCAGCAGCGAGCCGATGTCGAGCGCGATCACGCGGCGGTCGCGCAGGCTCTCCGGCACGTCACCGTCCACGATTCGCTTCGCGAGTCCCTCGACGATCGCCGTCTTGCCGACGCCGGGGTCGCCGATCAGCACCGGGTTGTTCTTGGTGCGGCGGGAGAGGACCTGGATCACGCGGCGGATCTCCTCGTCGCGGCCGATCACGGGATCGAGCTTGCCGTCTCTTGCCATGGCGGTCAGGTCGGCGCCGAATTTCTCCAGGGCCTGCGTGGTCGCCTCCGGTTCGGGGGAGGTCACCGGGCGCGGCCGCACTTCGGCGATCGCCTTCTCCAGCGAGCCGCGATCGGGGAGCAGGTCGGCGACCCCCGAGCCCTTGTCCGTCAGCGCAAGCAGGAGGTGATCGGTCGAGATGTATGTGTCGCCCTTCTTCTTCATCTCCTGCTCGGCCTGCTGCAGGGCCCTGCGCAGGGCTGCGGAGGGCCGCGCCTCCGGCTGCTCGCCGCCGCTCAGCGTCGGCAGCTCCTGGACCGCCTGTTCGGCCCGCGAGCGGACCGACGCCGGGTCGGCGCCAACCCTCTGCAGGATCGGCACGACCAGTCCCCCGTCCTGCGCGAGCAGCGCGATCAGCAGGTGGGGCGGGGCCGCCTCCGGGTTGTGCAGCCGCGCGGCGAGCTGCAGCGCGTCGGTCATCGCTTCCTGCGACTTGACCGTGAATCGATCCGGCTGCATCAGCCCCCACTCCCCTTCGACGCCCGCCTTTCGAGCTCTTCCGCCCGCTGTCGCACTCGCTCCAGCTCGGCCTTCACCCTGTCCATCAGCTTTTCCATCTCGAGCACCATCTCGACCCCGGCCAGGTTCAGGCCCTGTTCCGAGGTCATCCGCTGGATGCGGCGCAGCCGCTCGACGTCGCGCTGCGAGTAGAGCCGCGTGTTCTTCGGCGAGCGCTTGGGGGCGATCAGGCCGCGCGCCTCATAGACCCGCAGGGTCTGCGGGTGCATGTCGGCGAGCTCGGCCGCCACCGAGATCATGTAGACGCCGCGCTCGGCGTCGACACTCGCCTCGACCCGCCGGCTCATCGCGCCGCCCTTCGCAGCAGCTCCGCGCGCGGGTCGGAGCCGTTGAGCGCCTCGGCCAGCTTCTCGACCGCCTCGCGCTGCTCCTTGGTCAGCTTCTCCGGCACGTCGATCTCGAGCCGGTAGCGGATGTCGCCGCGACCCTTGCCGTGTGGCTTCGGTGGTCCCTCGCCGCGCAGCCGCTGGATCGTGCCGTGCTTGGTCCCCGCCGGAACCTTGATCTTCTTGCTGCCGTCCAGCGTCGGCACCTCGATCGTGGCTCCCTGCAGGGCCTCGGCGATCGTGATCGGAACCGTCACCTCGAGGTTGCCGCCGTCGAGCCGTTTGAAGACCGGCGAGGAGGCGACCCGCGTCGTCACGTAGAGATCGCCGGGGGGGCCGCCTCGCGGTCCGGCCTCCCCCTTTCCGGCCAGGCGGATCCGGGTTCCGTTCTTGACCCCCGCCGGGATGTTCACTTTGTAGCGCTTTGCCTGCTGGGTCAGGCCCGATCCGCCGCAGGCCGGGCAGGGGTCTTCGATGATCTGGCCGGCGCCGCCACACTGCGGGCAGGGCTGGCTGATCGAGAAGAAGCCCTGGCTCTGCGCGTCGATCCCGCGGCCCTCGCAGCGCGGGCAGGTGACGGGGCTGGTCCCCGGTTTCGCGCCGCTGCCGTGGCAGGTTGGGCAGCGCCCGGCCTTCGGCACGTTGACGCTGACCTGGGTGCCGTTGACCGCCTGGTCGAAGCTGAGGCTGATCTCCGTTTCGAGGTCGCGTCCCCGCACCTGCTGGGGCTGCACCCGGCCGCCCCCGCGGCTGAAGATGCTCGAGAAGATGTCGCCGAGGTCGGCGCTGAAGCCGCCTCCACCGGCGCCGCCAGCTCCCCCCGGCCCGCCCCCGAAGCCGGCGAACATCCCGCCCGCGTCGTACTGCTTGCGCTTCTCGGGATCGGAGAGAGTGTCGTAGGCGCCCTGAACTTCCTTGAACCGCTCCTCGGCCTTCGGATCGTCGGGGTTGCGGTCCGGGTGGTACTTGCGAGCGAGCTTCCGGTAGGCCTTCTTGATCTCGTCGCCGGAGGCGTTCTTGGAAACGCCCAGCACCTTGTAGAGGTCCTCAGCCAAGCGCGCGCCTCACTCCGCCACCGCCACACGGGCCGGCCGGATCAACTGCTCGCCGAGCCGGTAGCCCTTCTGCATCACCTCGACCACCGTGCCCGACTCGGCGCCGTCCGCTGGCTGGGTCGAGAGCGCCTCGTGCAGCCGCGGGTCGAACTTCTCGCCCTTCGGGTCGACCGCCTCGATCCCATTGCGCAGCAGTGCCTCGCGCAGGCTGCGGAAGACGAGCAGCACCCCATGCGCCAGCCCGTCCGGCGAATCGCCCTCCGGGTCCAGCCCCGCCGCCTGGATGGCGCGCTCGAGGTCGTCGAGGACAGGCAGGACGTCCCGCAGCACTTCAGCCTTCCCACGCCCGGTGGCGGCGAGCACGTCCGCGCTCATCCGCTTGCGAAAGTTCTCGAAATCGGCTTTCGTCCGTTTTGCCAGTTCGAGGTACTCGTCCCGCTCCCGCTGGGTGTCGGCAAGCAGCGCATCGAAATCCTGCTCGACCTCCTCCGCCTCTCCCGCGGGTGGCGGGGTAGGGGGGACCGCCCCCGAGGAAGCTTCAGCTACCGCAGGGGGCGGTGGGTCCCCTGCGCCGACAGGACCCGCGGGCCGACCGCCTGGTCCCTCATCGTCAGGTCCCGCCGGCCGGGGCTCGTTGGTCCCGGACTCGTCCTTGCGCTCGCTCACTTGTCGTCGCCCTCGTCGACGACCTCGGCGTCCACGACCTCCTCCTCATCGGAGGTGGGCCCCTCCGCCGACGCGCCGTCGGCAGAAGCGGCCTGCTCCTGGGCCGCCGCATAGATCTGCTCGGAGACCTTCTGGAAGGCCGCCGTCAGGGCTTCCGTCTTCGAGTTGATCTCCTCCGCGCTGTCGGAGCCGAGCGAGTCGCGCAGCTCCTTGATCGCCGTCTCGATCTCCTCCTTGGCGGCATCGTCGACTTTGTCGCCCAGCTCTTTGAGCTGTTTCTCCGACTGGTAGGCGGCGTTCTCGGCGATGTTGCGGGCCTCGGCCAGCTCGCGCTGCTTGCGGTCCTCCTCGGCGTGTGACTCGGCGTCGCTGACCATGCTCTCGATTTCCTCCTCGGAGAGGCCGGAGCCGGACTTGATCTCGATTTTCTGCTCCTTGCCGGTCCCCAGGTCTTTCGCCGTGACGTGGAGGATGCCGTTGGCGTCGATGTCGAAGGTGACCTCGATCTGCGGCAGCCCGCGGGGTGCCGGCGGGATCCCGGTCAGCTGGAATTTGCCGAGGCTCTTGTTGCCGGCGGCCATCTCGCGCTCTCCCTGGAGAACGTGGATCTCGACCGACGGCTGGTTGTCGTCGGCGGTCGAGAAGGTCTCGGACTTCCTGGTCGGGATCGTCGTGTTGCGCTCGATCAACTTCGTCATCACGCCACCTTTGGTCTCGATGCCGAGGGTCAGCGGGGTGACGTCGAGCAACAGCACGTCCTTGACGTCGCCGGCCAGCACGCCGGCCTGGATCGCGGCGCCGACCGCGACCACCTCGTCGGGGTTGACCCCCTGATGCGGGTCCTTGCCGGTCAGCTCCTTGACCCTCTCCCGCACCGCCGGCATCCGGGTCATCCCACCGACGAGCACGACATGGTCGATCTCCGCGCCGGCGTCGTCGAGTGCCCGCTTGACCGGGCCGACCACGCGCTCCAGCAGGTCGGCGGTCAGCTCGTTCAGCTTCGAGCGGCTCAGCTTGAGGTCGAGGTGCTTTGGCTGCCCCTCGACCGCGGTGATGAAGGGCAGGTTGATCTGGGTCTCCTGGGTCGAGGAGAGCTCGATCTTGGCCTTCTCCGCCGCCTCGTAGAGACGCTGCAGCGAGTTCTTGTCCTGCGCCAGGTCAACGCCCTGGTCGCGTTTGAACTCGGCGACCAGCCACTCGACGATCGCTTTGTCCCAGTTGTCGCCGCCGAGGTGGTTGTCGCCGGCTGTCGCCTTCACCTCGAAGACGCCGTCGCCGATTTCAAGCGCCGAGACGTCGAACGTGCCGCCGCCGAGGTCGAAGACGAGGATCGTGTGGTCCGCCTTCTCTTTGTCGAGCCCGTAGGCGAGCGAGGCGGCGGTCGGCTCGTTGATGATCCGCTTCACGTCGAGCCCGGCGATTTTGCCGGCGTCCTTCGTCGCCTGGCGCTGGTCGTCGTTGAAGTAGGCGGGGACGGTGACGACCACGCTGTCGACCGCTTCGCCGAGCTTCGCTTCGGCGTCGGTCTTCAGCTTCTGCAGGATCATCGCGCTGATCTCCGGCGGGCTGTACTGCTTGCCGCGCACGTCGACGCGCACGTCCCCGTTCGGGCCCGCGACGACCTTGTAGGGGACGATCGTCTCCTCCTCTTTGACCTCGGCCTCCTTGCGGCCCATGAAGCGCTTGATGGAGAAGATCGTGTTCTCCGGGTTCATCACCGCCTGGCGCTTCGCCACCGTGCCCACGAGACGGTCGCCGGACTCGGTGAAGGCGACGACCGAGGGGGTCGTGCGCCCGCCCTCGGCGTTCTCGAGGACGGTTGGCTCACCGCCCTCCATGACGGCAACACAGGAGTTGGTAGTGCCGAGGTCGATCCCGATCGTCTTTCCCACTTTGTTGCGTACCTCCAGGGGTTTCGTCTTGACTGGCTAAGAAATCTAAGTCTCAGTATGGCATATCTGGTTCGCGCGCTGTCCGGCCGGGCTGTTCAGCGTCCTGAGGTTCCCCGTGACCAGCTGGCACAAGCCCACCCCCGGTAGGGGTGGAACGTCTTGTACTTTTTCCGCGGCGAGATTGGCGGACAGCCGCAAACTGTCTTCGGAAAAAGTTAAGTGGAACCCCTACCGGGGGTGGGCGCCGCTAACCCTGGCCGGCGGTGCGGGCGACGAATTCCGCGACCTCTTCGGCCTGCGCGCCGGAGAGGATGCCGGCCGGCATCCGTCCGGGCGTGGTGCTGGTGTCGATGCCATGTTCTATCGCGTTGAGAACGCGGCCCTTGGTCGCTTCGATCGTCTGCGGCGCGGTCGGGCCGCTGGGTGGTCCGGTTGGGGCCAGCAGTTCGTCGAGGTTCGGCGCGAAGTTGCCATCGGCCCCCGCCGCATAGAGCGTGTGGCAGGTGCCGCAGTTCGTCTGGAAGAGGCTCTGACCGGCCTTCAGGCCGGCCGGCACCTGCTCGGCTCCGGTGGCGGCATCGCCACTCGACCGAAACGCCAGCCACGGGATCAGGACCGCGAGGAAAACGACTAGCAGCCCGAAGGTGATGAAGGTCTTCTTGCTCATTGGGCGGTGGTTTGAAGCCGGCCCCCCGGGCTCTCCCGCCGGCCGGCCGCGGAGATACTACTGGCGCTCCGGCGCGCGTTGCGGTACCACGGGCACATCCGCCGCAGCTCGCATTCGCCGCAGCGCGGCTTGGGCCGGCAGAGCTCGCGCCCGTGGCGGATCAGGTTCATGTGGAGCTCGTAGGCGTCGCCTGGGTCGACGATCGCCAGCATCTCGTCGTGGGCATGCTCGAAGGACGAGTTGGCCGGAAAGAGGCCAAGGCGTCCCCCAACCCTGTGGATGTGGACGTCGACCGGGATCTCCGGGATGCCCCAGGTGAAGATCAGCACGCAGGCGGCGGTTTTCCTCCCCACCCCCGGCAGCGAGAGGAGGAAGTCAAGCGATTCCTCTCGTGGCGCGCTCTTCGTCCAGTCGAGGTCGGGGGGCTCGCCGAGCTGCCCGAGAATCGACTGGATGCGCGGTGCCTTCTGCTTTCCGAGCCCGCCGACGCGGATCGCCCCCTCGACCTCCCCCACCGGGGCGTCGCGGACCTCCTCCCAGGTCGGGAACCGCTCCCGCAATGCTGCGAAGGCACGGTCCCGGTTGCGGTCGTTGGTGTGCTGTGAGAGCACGGTCTTGACCAGCTCGGCGATCGGGTGGCCGTGCGGCCGGTTGACCGGCCGCCCGTACATCTTTCGCAGCCGGTTGCGGATCGCCAGCACCCGTTGCTTTCGCGGCCTCTTCCACGCCACGGGTTGCTCCTATGTCAAGCCGCCACCGCGCATTGCGGTGTCAGCGTGCCTCTCTGAGAGTTCGTGGTTTTCGGGGACCTATCAATTTCAGAATCATTCAACAGCCGCCAGACCCGGCGAATGAGGTGGCGCTTCAGGCAGCGCAGCGCTTCGCGGTTTGACTTGCCCTCGGCTCGCTTGCGAGCGAGAAAGGCTTGCGCCGGGGCATGGACGCGGCTCTGGGTAATCGCGATTCGATGCAGGGCGCAGTTGAGCTGGCGGTTGCCGCCGCGATCCAAGCGCAGGCGCGTGCGGTTGCCCGAGGAGGCGGGAATCGGGGCGACGCCTGCCAGGCGGGCCAGCTTGGCGTCTGAGGCGAAGCGGGCGGCGCCGGCGGTCTCGGCGATCAGCTTGGCGGCCGTGAGCGTCCCGCAGCCGGGCAGCTCGAGCAGCTGCGGCGCCTGGGCACGGACCATGGCCCCGATCTCGCGCTCGAGCTCTGTGGCCCGCTTGGCGTGATCGCGGATTGCGCGCACGAGCTCGCGCGAGACCCGCACACGGGCGCTCTGCTCGGCGCGGGCGAGCTTGCGGGCGACCCGGTCGAGCCAGACGATGCGATCCAGGCAACCGGCCGGCAGCTCCAAGTCCGGCCAGAGATCGTGGAGGTGCCAGCGCAAGCGCTGCTGGTCTTCAGAGCGGGCCTTGACCAGGTCCTCGCGGTGGTCGAGCAGGAGCTTCAGCTCCAGTGCGGCCTCGTCCAGATGAGCGCCTGGGAGCGTCTCGGGGCCCTCCCTGAGCGCGGCGCGGGCGACGGCGAGGGCGTCGATCGGATCGGACTTGCCGCGGGTGCGCTCGCCGCGGCGGGATTCGCCCATCATCTTCGGCGGCACCCTGACGACCCGCTCGCCCGAGGCGATCAGGAAGCGCTCGAAGGAGCCTGAGACATGGCGGCAGTCCTCGATCGCCCAGATGCGCTCGGGGTCGAGCTTGCGCCCCCAGTCGAACAGCTCGGCGAAGCCGGTCTTGCGAGCCGGCGCCGTTAGCTCCCCGGCGAGCTGGCCAGTTCCCGCAGATACCGCTGCGGCGGTGTGGCTCTTCTTGTGGGTGTCCGTTCCGATCACGATCATCGCTGCGTCCCTTCGATTGGTTGTCGCCTATTCGGACGGACCGCCGGCGGACAGACCTCACTCGGGGCGAAGCCACGCTCCTATCAAGTCACGACGGCGATCCTCGGGAGGCGGCGAGCGACACAACGCGTGGAGGTCAGGCCCCCTCGGGTCGACGGCCACCCTAAGAGTCAGCTCGCCGCCTTCCCGAGAACCAACCGCCTCGGTCGGACACTGCCGCCGACCGTGGGGCCGACGTTGACAGTGAGCCACCCTATTCCGCCTCTTCCGGAACGGGGTCGCCGGCCCTTCCCCGCTCGCGGGAACGGCGGGATTACAATGGCGCGATGTATCGGACGTTCGGGCGGATTGGGGCCAGGCTCCCCAGGGGTTGGGGCGACGCGGGCCGGCAGTTGGGCATCCTCGCCCTGGTCGACTTTGCCTACGAGCTGGTGCGGGGGCTTGCCAACGGCGAACGCTCGGTCGCGATCGCCCACGGTCTGCAGGTGATCAACCTCGAGCGATCCACGCATACCTTCTTCGAGCCTGCCCTGCAAGCCCTCTTTCTTCCTGCTCAGTGGCTGATCGACTTCGCCAACCAGGTCTACCTGAACAGCCAGTTCTCGGTCGCGCTCTCGTTCCTCGTCTGGCTCTACCTGTTCCGCAACGAGTCGTATTACTTCGTGCGCAACATGTTCGTGGTCTCGATGGGGCTGGCCCTGATCGGCTACGCGCTCTACCCGACCGCGCCGCCGCGGATGTTCCCCGAACACGGCTTCGTCGACACGATCGCCCACCTCTCCGGCGTCAACCACGACTCCGCCGTGGCAAAGATCTTCATCAACCCGTTCGCGGCGGTCCCCAGCATGCACGTCGCCTTCGCGCTGATGATCGGCGGCAGCGGGGCGAGGGTCGCTCGCCACTCGTACACGAGGATCTTCTGGGCCTGCTGGCCGCTGCTCGTGGCCTGGGTCGTGATCGTCACCGGTAACCACTTCTGGATCGACGTGGTGCTTGGCGCCGCCGTGGCGACGACCTCCGCCCTGGTTGCCCAGCGGCTGCTGGCTCCCGCGCGTCCGAAAGCCTGGTCCTGGCGAGCCGATTCTCCGCAGGAGGCCGAGGCGTAGCCGTCGCAGCTACCCCGTTCGGCCCCCGATGGACTAGCCTCACGCCAATGGAATCGTCGGCGCCCCCAAGGGCTCCGAGCGGCCGTCGCAACGGTCGCCAGGCTCGCAACACCCAGGAGCTTCGTGCTTATGCTCGCGAGCGGCTGATCGAGTCGCGGCTGACGCCGAACACGATCTCGCTGGTTGGCATGGCACTCAACCTGGTTGCCGCCGGCCTGGTCACCCAGCGCCTCTTCTTCCTCGCGGGAGTCGCTTTCATCGCCGGCTCCACCATGGACACGCTCGATGGGCGCTACTCGCGAATGTCGGGCAAGGGCACCCTTTTTGGCGCCTTCCTCGACTCGACCCTGGATCGGGTCGAGGAGGGGATCGTGCTGGCCGCGGTCGCCGGCTACTTTGCCGCGACGGGCGATGATTTCGCCGCCGCGATGTGTGTGGTGGCGGTGCTCGGCTCGCTGATGGTCTCCTACACGAGAGCCCGCGCCGAGGCGCTCGGGGTCGAGTGCAAGGTCGGGTTGGCGACGCGGCCGGTCAGGGTAGTGGTACTTTCGATTGGCCTGGTCTTCGCCAAGGGCGCTGGACTCGCTGATTTCGAGCTTCTGGCGCCCGCGATCTACGCGATCGCGGCACTGACCACCGTCACCGCGATCCAGCGTGTATTGCATGTCCGAAATGAGCTCAGGAGCCCGGCGGGCGGGTCGCCGGAGCTGTAACCAGTCAAGGCCCGAGGTGTGCATTGGCACCTAGCCAGATCGAGGAGGACTTCGAGACTTCATGAGTGAGACCAACGGAGCAGCCGGCGGCAACGGCGCCGCGCGCGCGGACGAGAAGGTGCGCGTCGCGATAGTCGGCGTCGGCAACTGCGCCAACTCCTTCATCCAGGGCGTCCACTACTACCGGGCCGCCGACCCCGCCGAGCAGGTGCCCGGCCTGATGCACGTCGACCTGGGCGGCTACCACGTCCGCGACATCGAGTTCGTCGCTGCCTTCGACATCGACGCCGAGAAGGTCGGCAAGGACCTCTCCGAGGCGATCTGGTCAGGTCAGAACAACACGATCAAGTTCGCCGACGTGCCGGAGCTGGGGATCGAGGTCGAGCGGGGGATGACCCACGACGGCCTCGGCAAGTACCTGAAGGAGAAAATCACGAAAGCCCCCGGGGAGACCGCTGACGTGGTCGGGATCCTCAAGCAGACGAAGGCGGACGTGCTCGTCTGCTACCTGCCGGTGGGCTCCGAGGAGGCGACCAAGTGGTACGTCGAACAGGCGCTGAAGGCCGGCGTCGGCGTCGTCAACTGCCTGCCGGTCTTCATCGCTCGCGAGGACTACTGGGACAAGCGGTTCGAGGAGGCGGGGCTGCCGATCATCGGCGACGACATCAAGTCGCAGGTCGGCGCGACGATCGTCCACCGCCAGCTCGCGCGCCTCTTCCACGACCGCGGCGTGCGGATGGAGCGGACGTCGCAGCTCAACGTCGGCGGCAACATGGACTTCTACAACATGCTCGAGCGTGAGCGGCTCGACTCGAAGAAGATCTCGAAGACCAACGCCGTCACCTCGATCATGGGTCACGAGCTGCCCGACGAGGACGTTCACGTCGGGCCCTCCGACTACGTGGCTTGGCTGACCGATCGCAAGTGGGCCCACATCCGGCTCGAGGGCAAGGCGTTCGGTGACGTGCCGCTCAACGTCGAGCTGAAGCTCGAGGTCTGGGACTCGCCCAACTCGGCCGGTGTGGTGATCGACGCGGTGCGGATCGTCAAGCTGGCGCTCAACAACGGCATCGCCGGTCAGCTCGACGGCCCCTCCAGCTACCTGATGAAGTCGCCTCACAGCCAGCGCCCCGACGACGAAGCGCGTGAGCAGACGGAGGAGTTCATCTCGACCTACGCGCGCGGCAAGAGCCGGGTGGCTCCCGCCGCAACCGCACCACCGGCGGAGGCCAAGACCGAGGCATAGGTTTCTGAGGGCCCGTCGCCCGCGGGCTCTTATGCTGGTTGCTCGTGTCGGCTGACCCCCTCTCGATAGCGCAGGTCACGCCCTTCCCGCGGAGGGCCGCGAACCCGGTCAACGACTTCGTCAAGCGGGTCTCGGCGGAGCTGGAGCGTCGCGGTCACCGGGTGCTCGTCCTCGCCGCCGGCGGTGGCGTCAAGAAGCTGCTCGCCTCGACGCCACTCGACATCGTCCACGTTCACGAGCCCTTCCCGCCAAGCGTTTCCTCGGCGGCGCTGCGTCATTCCTTTTCGCTCAACGTCGCCACCTTCCACGCCCCCCAGGAACGTGTCCTATCGACCCTCGTGGCCCGGCCGCTGGTCGAGATCTTCTTCGGCCGCCTCGACGCTCGCACCGTCACCAGCCCGGCGACGGCGCAGCTGCTCGACAGCTACTTCCCCGACTCCTACCAGCTGGTGGAGCCGGGGGGGGCCGGGCGCGAGTGGGCTGAGGTCGCCATGGAGCTGGAGTCGCTCTACCGCCGCCTGCTGGCCCGCCGCCACGATTCCAGCGGTGACCCCGAGGTGCGCCGCCGTGTCTCTCGCCGGCCGCTTGTCGAGGTCGACCTCCACATGCACACCGACCACTCGCCCGACTGTGCGACTCCGGTTGAGGTGCTGCTGGAGACGGCCCGCGACCGGGGCCTGGGGGCGATTGCGATTACCGATCACAACGAGATCTCAGGCGCGCTGGAGGCGCGCCGGATCGCCGAGCAGATGGGCGACATCAAGGTGATCGTGGCGGAGGAGGTGAAGACCGCCGAGCAGGGTGAGGTGATCGGCCTCTTCCTCGAGGAGAAGATCCCGCGCGGGCTGACGATGGCCGAGACGATCGCGGAGATCCGTCGCCAGGGCGGGCTCGTCTACGTTCCCCACCCGTTCGACCGCTTTCACTCGGTGCCCGATTACGAGCACCTGCTCGACATCGTCGAGGAGATCGACGTTCTCGAGGTCTTCAACCCGCGGGTGGCGCTGACCGCCTTCAACGAGGAGGCCGAGCGGTTCGCCCGCAAGTATCGGATCGTCCCCGGCGCCGGCTCCGACAGCCACGTCGCCCAGGCGCTGGGCAGCGTGCGGGTGCGCATTCAGGACTTCGATGGGCCTCAGGAGTTTCTCGAGGCGATGCGCGACGCCGACATCACTCGCAAGCACAAGAACCTCGTCTACGTGCAGGCCCTGAAGCTGCTGCAGACGACCGGGCGGCCAAAGGCGTCGAAGCGCAGCGTCCCCAACGCCAAGCCGGTCCGGGGCGGGCGGCCGCGGAGGCGCCGCTCTTCGAGCAAGAGCTGATGCAGTCGCGCTCGGCGAAAGGAGCCGCGCCCGCTCCGTCAAAGAGATCGCCGAACGTGCCGACGACCGACGACGAGATCAGAGAGAAGTATCTGGAGCGGGCGATCCGCGAGCTCAACCAGCTGACCCACGAGCTGCAGGAGTGCTCGTACTGTCCGCGCGGCAAGCTGATGCCGGTGCTCGGCTCCGGCCATCCGCAGGCCGACGTGTTCATGCTCAAGCACGCTCCCGGCCTCGCCGAGACCGAAGAGGGCGTCGCCTTCTACGGGCGGGCTGGCAACGCGCTGATGAAAAGCTTCAAACGGCTTGCGATCGACCCGCTGGTCGTCTACGGGACGCTCTGCGTCAAGTGCCCGATTGCCGAGCCCGACCTGGCGCCGGAGGCCTGCGTGCAGCGCTTGCTCACGGAGCTCGCGATCGTGCAGCCGAAGATCATGGTGGTGATGGGAGAGCCAGCGCTGCGGATTCTCAACGAGCTCGACGTGCCGCTGTCACGGACGATCGAGGGGCGCGAGGGCGAGGTGCAGGCGTTCACTCCCACCATCGATGCCCTCTACACCCCCGACATCGACGAATCGCTCGACGAGGAGGGCGCCAAGCAGCGCTTCTGGCGCGCCTTCAAGACCCTCGGCGACTGGTACGAGGACCTGCCGCCGTACTAGCAGTGGAGGCTCCGCGGCTCAGGGCGCGGCGGCGGCGGCGAGAGCGGACATCGCGTCGATGTTGGCCGAGGCGAGGCCGCGGACGACGATCGTGTTGAGGGGCGTGTAGGCGGCGAGGGCCTTCTGTGCCTCGGTTGCGTCGCCGGCCGCGACGCCGACGCTGCCCTCTGGGGCGCCGAGGCGGGCGAAGTGGTTGCGGTAGCCGTCGTGGAGGTCGCGGTAGAAGGATTCCTCCTTGGCCAGGCGGTCGGCGGCGTCGGGACCGACCGCGGTGCGGACGTAGCCGAAGACCGGCGGCGGCTCGCGCCCCGCCTCGCGTGCGCCCTCCTCGACTCGCTGGCGGGACCCGGCGGCGAACTCGGGTGTCATCCAGTTGAGGAAGGCGCCGTCGAGCTCGGCGCCGGCGAGCGCGCACATCTTGGGTCCCATCGCAGCCAGGACGAGGCGGACGCCGGGCAGCTGAGCGCGCAGCTCCGGCAGCGACTCGCGCATCCTGGTCAGCGGCTTCTTCGAGAAGCCGGCGCCGACCCCCAGCCAGAGCCGCGCCGGGTCCAGCCCCAGCCGCTCGACGTCGGCGGCGATCTCCCCTGGAGGAGTGCGATCGAGTGCGATCACCGCGACACCGAGCTCGATCTCGGGCGCGGCGGCGGCGAACTGGGCAAGTGTCTCCAGCCCCTTGGCGCCGGGATGGTCGTTCGACCACATCGAGGAATAGCCGAGCTCTTCGCAGCGATCGGCCAGCGGCCGCGCCACCTCGGGGTCAAGCCCGGCCGCAACGCCGAACCCGCGATTCACGCCTTCTCCAGCAGGGCGACGCACTCGATGTGTGGGGTCTGCGGAAACATGTCGACCGGCCTCACGCGGCGCAGCCTATAGCCGGCCTCGACCAGCTGGGCGGCGTTCGGAGCCAGCGTCGTCGGGTTGCAGGAGACATAGACGATCCGCTTTGCCTCGCACTCGATCACCCGCCGCACGATCTTCTGCGAGAGGCCGGCGCGAGGCGGGTCGAGCACGACGACGTCCGGCTTGCCGGCCTCGTCCAGCAACGGGCGCACCCCAGTGCGCGCGCTGGCGACCGCGAAGCGCGCGTTTGCGATCCCGTTGCGCTCCGCGTTTTGCTCCGCGTCGGCGATTGCCTCCGCGACGATCTCCAGCCCCCAGACCTCACCCGCCCGGCCCGCCATCGTCAGCCCGATGGTGCCGATCCCGCAATAGAGGTCGAAGACGCGCTCGCTGCCACTCAAGCCGGCGTATTCGGCGGCGATGGCGTAGAGCCGTTCCGCCATCTCGGTGTTGGTCTGGAAGAAGGCGCCGTGCGACATCTCGAGGCGCAGGCCGCACAGCTCCTCGCGCAGGCGCTCCTCTCCGAGCACGCCGGTCGGGCCGTCGGTGCCGCCGGAGTCCCCCTCGATCGCCGTGTGGAGGTCGACCGGAGGCTTGGGGAAGTGGGCCGGCGCGGTGACGAGGCGGGTTTGGATCTGGCCGATCCGTCGACCCTCGCGGACCACGAGGTTGCGCAGGGTCCCGGTCCGTGCCGAGCGGTCATAGGGGGGAACCGACTCGCGCCGTGCCCATTCGCGCACCTCGTTGCGCGCCGCGTTGCCGCGCTCGGAGGCCAGCTGGCAATCCTCGACGCCGACGATCAGGTCCCAGCGCCCGCGTGCGTGGAAGCCGAGGATCGTCTCGTCCTCTCGCTCGCCGAAGGAGTACTCGAGCTTGTTGCGGTAGCGCCACTGCTCCACCGCCGGCTCGATCTCCTCCAGCTCGAAGGCGTCGAGGCCGCCGATCCGCCGCAGCGCCTCGTCGACCTGCTCGCGCTTGTGGGCGAGCTGGCGTTCGTAGGGGAGTCCCTGCCACGGCGCTCCCGGGCAGGGCTCGCCATCGTGTACGCAGCGGTCGGCGATCCTGTCCGTCCCGGGGCGCAGGACCTCGACCGTCCTCGCCTCGGCGAACCGGCGCTTCGCCTTGGTGAGCTCGACACGCACCCGGTCGCCGGGCAGCGCGCCGGCGACGAAGACGACGTAGCCGTCGGTGCGAGCGACGCCGCGCCCGCCGAAGGCGAGCGAGTCGATCTCGACCTCGAGCAGCTCGCCGCGGTGCGGCCGGGCCGCCGCTGTCTCACCGATGGCCTGTGCCACCTAGCCGAGTTTCCTGCGGGCCCGTCTCGCCGCCTGAGTGGCCTGTTTGCGGACCGGACCGGTCCGCCCGCCGACCTCTTTGCGAGCCTGCCTGACCAGCCGTTCGAGTTCCTTCAGCAGGCTGTCGGTCTGCCGCCGGCCCCGCTTGACCAGGTCCGAGAGCATCTTTTCGGCGTCGCTCCCGGTTATCCGCCCGCGCGTCACGGCGTCATCCACGACCTCCTGGAGACGGTCGCGGCTCAGGGTGACGCTGCGTTCCAGGCTCTCGCGGAACTGCTCGACGCTCTTGTCGAGACCGGTGACGCGGTTGCCGCGCTGGGCGCCGGGTTTTTTCGTCGCTTTCGCTTTGCCTGCTTTCGCAGCAGGCTTGCGAGCTGCAGTTTTTTTGCTGCGTGCCCCGGCTTTGGCGCTTTTCGTCGTCTTGCCGGACGCTGGTTTTTTCGCGGCCATGCTTTCTCGTCTCCTGTGTCGCTGCGCGGGTGGTTGTCGACTGACTATGTCATCCCCGTCGATCGGAGGTGGCGAAACGCGCCTCGACTGGGGCGTGGTCGGAGAGGCGCAGCGCCAGCCCGTCGCGGTCCAGCTCCCGCCGCTGCGGTGGCCACGCTTTGGCAGGCTCGACCGCCTCCAGGCCTCGAGCCAGGAGGTGGTCGATCGCACCGGGTGCCGTCGGCGCCGCCAGCGCGAACCGCTCGCCCAGCTCGTCGAATACGCGGGGGCTCTCCGCGGGTCGCAGGTTGAGGTCGCCGCCGAACAGCAGCGGTGCGCCGCGCGCCCACTCCGTCGCCGCCGCCGCGGCCAGAAGCACGTCCTCCGCGGCGAGCTCGGGGTGGTCGTTGGTGGCATGGAGATTGGCGACGCAGACGCCGGAGACGGTGCGGGTGAGGGCCATCGCGCGCCGCTCGGGCCTGCCCTCGCGGATCGCCAGGTCCCGGCGCGCGGCGATCCCGGCGAGCGACCCGGAGGTGCGGACCAGCGTGAGGTTGGAGCCGCCCTCGCCGGAGGCGATCAGGTCCGGGTTGAGGCGAGCCGCGAGGGCACGGAGGGGTGCGAGTGAGTTTCTCGAGGTGAGCGCGCGATGCGCCTCGGCGCCGCAGGCGCGCGCCAGCGGTCCGGCGAAGCGTGGCGGGCACTCCTGGAGCAGCGCGACATCCCACTCCGCCCCCGCCAGCAGGGCCGCAAACTCAGGCATCAGGTCGCGGTTGACCTGCACGTGCGTCGCGTTTCGCTCCGTGATGCGCAGCAGCCGCGAGCGCCAGGTGATCAGCGCTGGGTCCGGTGGGAAATCACGCCCATGGAAGAGGTTCCAGCCGATCGCCGCGAATTGCACCCGCCTAGTATCTTCGCCTTGAAGCGCGACTACCTCACAGGCGAAGAGTTGGGGGCCTTCGAGCTCTCCCAGCTGCTCGACCTCGCGGCCGGGCTGAAAGCCGTCCGCGCCGAGGGCACCGGGCGCGTTCCTGACGCTATGCGCAAAGAAGGCGCCCCGCTCGCCGGCCGCAGCGTGGCGCTCGTCTTCGAAAGGCCGTCGACCCGAACGCGGATCTCGTTTGAGGTCGGGGTCGCGGAGCTGGGGGGGACGCCGATCATGCTGCGCGGCGACGAACTGCAGCTCGCGCGCGGCGAGTCGATCGGGGACACGGCGCGCGTGCTGTCGCGGTATGTCGACGCGATCGTGATCCGCTCCGGCTCGCACGAGCTGGTCGCTGACCTGGCCGCGGCGGCTGAGGTCCCGGTCGTCAATGCGCTCACCCCGCTCCACCATCCCTGCCAGGCGCTTGCCGACCTGCTCACCCTGCGCGAGCGCTTCGGGGATCTCTCCGGCCTTCGCCTCGCCTACGTCGGCGATGGCAACAACGTCGCCCGCTCGCTGGCGATTGCGGGAGAGCTTGCCGGCGTCGAGGTCGTTGTCGCGTCGCCGGCCGGCTATCAGCTGGAGGAGGGGCATGGCGCGAAGCTGACCGATGACCCTCGCGCGGCTGCCGCCGGCGCCGACGCCATCTACACGGACGTTTGGGTCAGCATGGGCGACGAGGAGGAGGCCGAGCGCCGTCGCGCCGACCTGGCTCCCTTCCGTGTCGATGCCGACCTCCTGGGGGCGGCAAAGGACAGCGCCGTCGTTCTCCACTGCCTGCCCGCCCACCCCGGCGAGGAGATCACCGCGGAGGTGCTCTACGGACCACGCTCGGCCGTATGGGACCAGGCGGAGAACCGTTTGCACACCCAAAAGGCGCTGATGGCTACGCTGCTCAGCGATTAGCCGCCGGACATGCACCCGAAGATCGAACTCGGCCCGCTGACCCTTCAGACCTTCGGCCTGATGTTCGCGCTTGCCTTCCTTGCCGCGGGCGCGCTGATCGGGAAGCGGCTGAAGGAGATCGGCAAGCCGGTCGACTGGGCCTACGAGATGAGCTTTGCGGCGCTGATTGGCGGGGTGGTCGGCTCGCGGATCTACTTCATCGTCCAGAACTACGACAGCGTCAAGCACGACCTCTTCGGCAGCCTCTTCTCAGGGTCGGGCTTGGTTTGGTACGGCGGTGCGATCGGCGGCGCGCTCGCGATCCTGCTCTGGGCCTGGTACCGCGGCTTCCTTGGCCTCCCCCTGCTCGACCTCGCGTCGCCTGCGCTGGCGCTTGGCTACGCGATCGGTCGCATCGGCTGCCAACTCTCCGGCGACGGCGATTACGGGAAGCCGTGGAATGGGCCGTGGGCGATGTCCTATCCAAACGGCACCGTTCCCACCGATCGAACCGTCCACCCGACCCCCATCTACGAGACCCTTGCGATGGGAATCGGAGCCTGGGTCCTGTGGCAGCTTCGCGACCGTTTCCGTGCCGGGGTTCTCTTTGCGATCTACCTGGTCTACGCGGGCGTCGAGCGCTTCCTGGTGGAGTTCATACGCCGCAACCACGATGTCGCACTGGGGCTGACGGCCGCCCAGCTCGAGAGCATTGCGATGGCCGTGGCCGGCGCAGCCTGGATCTACGCAGTAAAGCGCCGCTGCGGTAGCCTCGGGCGTCCCGATGCCAGGCCCCGAGCAGCAACTCCCGCAGGCTCCCGTGCCTGAGACCGTCAGCGCTGCGGTGGACGCGGCCACCGAGAGGATTGCCGCAGCCGGGTGCGAGGAGCCGCGGGCGGACGCGGAGGCGCTGGTCGCCGACGCGCTTGGGGTCAGCACGGACGAGCTGTCGCGCGATGGCTCCGGCGAGGTGCCGGCTGGGCTGGCGGCGGCGATCGAAACGGCTGTGGCGCGCCGCGCCGAACACGAGCCGCTTGCCTACATCCTCGGCCGTGAGCGGTTCTGCGAGATCGAGGTCGCGGTCGACTCGCGCGTCCTGATCCCGCGCCGGGAGACGGGGCTGCTGGTCGAGGTGGCCGCCGAGCTGCCCGAGGGGGCGCGGGTGCACGAGGTCGGCACCGGCTCGGGGGCGGTGGCGCTCGCCCTGCTCAGCGAGCGGCCCGACCTGCGCGTCACCGCCTCCGACCTCTCCCCGGAGGCCGCCGAAGTCGCGCGCGAGAACGCCGAGCGGCTCGGCCTCTCCCTGGAGGTGACTGTCGCCGAGGGGCTGCCCGACGCGCTCGGCGACGACGTTGAGCTGGTGCTGGCCAACCTTCCCTATGTCACCGAGGAGACGATCTTCGACCGCTCGCCCGAGATACGGCGCGAGCCCCGCATCGCGGTCACCGGCGCCTGCGGGGAGGATGGCCTCGGCGTGATCCGCGGGCTGATCGAGGAAACGCCAAGCGGCTGGCGGATGGCGCTCGAGCACGACACGCACCACGGCCCGGCGATGCGGGAGATGTTGCGCGACGCGACTACTATGCGCGACTACATGGGTGGTGAGCGGGTAACAGTCGGCTTCGCGCCTTGAGCGCGGAGCGAGCACGCGCGTCATGAGTGATGCCTCCGCGCGGGGCGAGCCCGCGGCGGGTTCCACCGAAGCGGAGCGGCGCGCCAAGCTGGAGCGGCTGCGCGGCGAAGGAGTCGACCCCTTCCCGCGGTCCTTCCCAGATCGCACCAGGATCGCGGCGATCGAGGCTGCCCACGACCCAAAGAAGCTTGGGCCGGGCGAGCATGCGGAGTGGTCCTACCGGATCGCGGGCCGCATGACCGCCCAGCGCGTCCACGGCAAGACGACCTTCTTCGACGTGCGCGACCTCTCGGGAACGATCCAGGCGTACGCGCGCCTCGACGCGCTTGGCCGGGAGGCCTACGACCGGATCGAGGACCTCGACATCGGCGATCTGGTCGGGGTGGAGGGCGACCTCTATGTGACCAAGCGCGGCGAGCTGGCCCTCAGCGTGCGCGAGTGCGCCCTGCTCGCCAAGGCGCTGCGCGACCCCCCCGACCTCTTCCATGGCATCTCCGACGTCGGGACGCGCCACCGGCAGCGCGAACTCGACCTGATGGCGAACGAGCCCTCGCGCGAGGTGTTCGCGATGCGGGCGAAGGTGCTGGCGGCGATCCGCGACCACATGAACGAGCGCGGCTACGTCGAGCTGGAAACGCCGATCCTGCAGCGCCTCACCGGCGGCGCCGCGGCGCGCCCCTTCAAGACCCATCACCACGCCCTCGACCGCGAGCTGTTCCTGCGGATCGCGACCGAGCTGTACCTGAAGCGCACGATCGTCGGCGGCTTCGAGGACGTCTACGAGCTCGGCAGGTTCTTCCGCAACGAGGGGATGTCGCCGCAGCACAACCCCGAGTTCACGATGCTGGAGTGGTTCGTCAGCTGCGCCGACTACAACGGCGTGATGGCCTTCGCCGAGGAGCTCGTGGCGAGCGTCGTCGAGCGGGTGCTGGGGACGACGAAGGTCGAGCGCGACGGCGAGACGATCGACTTCGCGACGCCATGGCGGCGGCTGTCGCTGCGCGACGCGATCAGGGAGGAGACCGGTGTCGACATCGTCGCCTCCAGCCGCGATGAGCTGGCCGAGCTGGTCGGCGACAAGGCTGAGCCCGGCGACGACTGGGCCGCGCTGGTGGACACCCTGCAGGGCGATCTGGTCGAGCCCAAGCTGATCCAGCCGACCTTCATCGTCGATCTGCCGCTTGCGCTCTGGCCGCTGGTCAAGCCACAGCGCGATCACCCAGAGCTGATCGGCGAGGCCTTCGACGGGATCGTCGCCGGCATGGAGATCGTCGGCGGCGGCACCGACGTCAACGACCCCGACGAACAGCGGCGGCACTTCGTCGAACAGCGCGAAAGGCAGGAAGCCGGCGCCGAGGAGAGCCCCCACGAGCACGACGCCGAGTTCGTGCGGGCGCTCGAATACGGGATGCTGCCGGCCAGCGGCTGCGGCCTCGGGGTCGACCGCCTGATGATGATCCTCAGCGGCTCGAAGAACCTGCGCGACGTGATCCTCTTCCCATCGATGCGGGAGCAGCCCGGGGACGAGTAGCGCCCGCTCAGGCGTCGCGCTCCGGCGCGCGGATCTGCAGCAGCCGTTCCGGCTCGTGCTCGACCTGAAGCGTCGAGTGATGGATGCCGAGCTCGCGCTCGAGGAGCTCGGCGAGGGCCAGTCGCGCGCGGTGGCAATCGGTCTCCTGCTTCACCGTGACGTGCGCGGCCAGCGCGGGGAACTCCGAGGTGACCTCCCAGACATGCAGGTCGTGGACGTCGACCACCCCCGGCTGCTCCGCCATGAGCTTGCCGATCTGCGCGGGATTCAAGCCCTTCGGCGATGCCTCGAGGAAGATCCGCCCCGAGTCCCGCAGCAGGCCGTAGGCGGACTGCAACATCAGCCCGGCGACCAGCAGCGAGGCGATCGCGTCGGCTCGGTCGAAGCCGGTGAGCAGGATCGCGGCGGCGGCGACCGCGGTGCCGGTGAAGGCATAGAGGTCGGTGACGATGTGCTGGAAGCTGCCCTCGATGTTCAGGCTCTGGCGGTTGGCCCGCGCCAGGATCGCCGTCGCCGCGAGGTTGAGGGCGATCCCGGCCAGCGCGACGGCGAGCATCAGCCCGCCGTTCACCGTGGGCGGGGCGAAGACGCGCCGCGCCGCCTCGATCGGCCATGAAGGCGACGATCAGCGCCAGTGCAGCCGCCAGCTTGCCGCGGTCGGCGTCCGCCGAGTCGCCGTGGCTATGGCCGGGGTGCGAGTGGCTCACCGCACCCCAAGCCTAGTGCCGAGTCAGTCCACGTCTAGGCTGCTTCGCGAGAGCCGCAGATCTCGACCGCTTTGGACTTTTTACCTGTGGGAGCAGGGTCAAAGTCCAAAACGCGCGCCTTGCGCACCGAGAGCGTCGAGATGCGCCGGGGACACTAGAAGGCCGAGTGGAGCAGGCCGCCGTCGATCGGGATCACGGCTCCCGTGATGTAGGCGGCGCGCTCGGAGCAGAGGAAGGCGACGAGGTCCCCGTACTCGTCCGGTTGGCCCAGGCGCCCGGCCGGCACTTCGCCCCTGGCCGCCGCCTCGGCTGCCTCCATGGAGCCGGCGTTGGACGCCAGGCGCTCGGTCGCAAAGCGCCCCGTCGCCACGGTGTTGACCGTTATCCCGTCCGCGGCGACCTCTCGCGAGAGCGTCTTCAGGAAGCCGGCAGCCGCCATCCGGTGCGAGTTGGAGAGGTTGAGGCCGGGGATCGGCTCGCGCGTGGCGCTGGAGCCGACGTTGACGATCCGTCCCCAGCGGCGCTCCCGCATCCCCGGCACCACGGCGCCGGCAAGGATCCGCGGCGCGAGGACCAGCGCGCGGTAGGCCCGCTCCCACTCGTCGAGCTCGTGGTCGAGCGCGCCGCCGAGCGGTGGGCCACCCGTGTTGGCGACGAGGATCTCAATCTGGCCCAGGGCAGCGGTGACCTCGCCGGGCAGGCTGGCCAGCCTGCCCGGGTCCGATGCGTCGGCGACGAACGGCGAGACCTCACCGTCGATCCCGCCGGCCGCCTCCTCGATTCGCTCGCGCGAGCGGCTGGCGATCGCCACTCGGGCGCCCTCGCGGGCCAGCGCGGCGGCGATCCCGCGGCCGATCCCCCGGCTCGCGCCCATCACGAGGGCGACGCGTCCGTTCAGGCCTAGGTCCATGCTTGCCGCCGGCGGATCGCGATGCTCACGGCTCCGATTCTTCCACCGATCGCCGGCGCACCCGCAGGCAGAGATCGAGGGATGCCTGAGCCAGGCCGGACGTTAAAGTGCAGCGCAGAGCGCCCGTAGCTCAGTGGTCAACGGGACCTTATGGGTTCCAAAGAGCGCCGGCCTTTCAAGCCGGAGGTCGCGAGTTCGATTCTCGCCGGGCGCATAGGGGGGCGGTTAGCTCAGTTGGGAGAGCGCCTGCCTTACAAGCAGGAGGTCACTGGTTCGAGCCCAGTACCGCCCATCGGTTCGAGCAGCTCCATGCCGCTGCTAGCATTTTGCAAGCGATGCCTACCCTTTACGTCAGAGACGTTCCTTCGGAGCTCTACGAGCGGCTGCGGCGCGAAGCGGCCTCAGCCCGACGTTCGCTCAGCGCAGAGACGATCGAGCTGCTGCGCCGTGCCCTTGCCCCCGGCCTTCCCGGCGTCTCCCTCGATCAGCTCCTGAAGGGCGCCGATCGGATTCGAACGCGCCATCCCCTTCCCGCTGGCTCCCCCAGTGCCGCCGAGCTGATCCGCGAAGACCGCGAGCGCTAGGTCGATGGCCGCGATCGTCGTCGACGCCAGCGTCATGGTGGCGCTCTACGTCGACGAGCCGCTCTCGGGGGCGGCACGGGCGGCGCTGATCCGCTCCCGCGAAGCAGGCGACGACCTCCACGCTCCCGACCTGCTGCTGATCGAGTGCGCCAATGCCCTTTGGAAGCGAGTACGCCGTGACGAGCTCGATCGCGACTCCGCGATGACTGCGATCAGAGAGCTGTCGATGCTCGAGGACTTGGATCGCCACCCGTTGGACGAGCGCCTCGTCCCCCCGGCGCTCTCGCTCGCGATCGCCCACTCACTGACCGCTTACGACGCCGCCTACGTCGCCCTGGCCGTGCGGCTCAGCGGCATCGTCCTCAGCGGTGACAATCGCTTGGTCGAGCGGGCGGCGCAGGCTGGCTTGCCGGTGGTCGCGGTCACCCCCGAGTAGCCCATCGAGCGTCCCGTCCCGTTGACGCATTCGCTTGCCCCCTTTTCACAGGGTAGCTGTGCAAAACTAACGGTGCGATGGATCTGCCCGGCAGCAGCGGTGACGTGCTCGCACAGCCGACCCGGGCGCGCATCTTCGCCCAGCTTGTGGAGCGCAGGACGGCCGTGAGCACCGGGGAGCTGGCCGGCCTCCTCGACCTGCATCCGAACGGCGTACGGCGCCACCTGGAGCGGTTGCGCCAGGCGGGCCTGGTAGAGCGGCGTCGAAGCCGGGGGGAGAGAGGGCGCCCCGGCGATCGCTGGCTGGTCGCCGCCGGCGCCCACCCTGGCGGGGAGCGTCCCAGCGGCTACGCCGACCTGGCCCGCTGGCTCGCCCGGGCCGTGCCGGCCGGCCCGCGCCGCCTCCGCGACATCGAGAAGACGGGTCGGGAGATCGGCCACGAGATGGCGCCGGCGGTGTCCGACGATCCGGTCGAGGACTTCCGCCAGGCGATCACCGCGCTTGGCTTCCAGCCCGTGATGAAGGCGAAGCGCGGCGGCGGTTTCGCCTGCCGCCTCGAGAACTGTCCCTACCGGGATTCGGTGCGCGAGAACCCCGACGTCATCTGCACGCTGCACCGGGGCATCACCGAAGGGCTGCTTGCGGAGCTCGACCCCGAGGCGAAGCTGGTTCGCTTCGAGCCGCACGACCCTGACCGGGCCGGTTGTCTGGTCGGTGTCGCGGGGCCCCGGTCCAAATGAAACGAGCGGAGGCCCTTCGCCCGCTCTCGCGTGAGCACCTGAACGCCCTCCTCGCGGCGAAAAGGCTGCGCGAGGCGGGCGACCTCGAGGAGGCGACCAGGGCCTTCCTGGGCTTCTGGGAAGGCGACGGGCAACGCCACTTCCGGGTCGAGGAGGAGGTGCTCCTTCCGGTCTGGGCGATGCACGCCGAGGTGGATCGGCCCGGTGTCGCGCGGATGCTCGACGAGCACCTCGCGATCCGGCGCGAGGCCCTGCGCCTCACGGCGGGCGCGGCCTCCCTCGACGAGGCGCGTGATCTGGGCCGGCTCCTCCACGACCACGTCCGCTTCGAGGAGCGCCAGCTCTTCCCGCTCGTCGAAGACGCATTGGAGGCCGACAGCCTCAGCCTCCTGGCCGCCGCGATCGAGGAGGCGGAGGGGTCTACGCCCTCTCCCTGAAGCGGGCGCGCAACCGCCGCCAGAGCGAGGGAGGGCGGGGTTGGGTGCGCCGCCACTCTTCCTCGGTCGGGAGCCGGCCGGCCCGGCGCGCCTCGAGCACGCAGGCGGTGTGGGCGTGGCGGCGCCGTGTGGAGTCGCCTTCGGGCGTAATCAGGACGTGCTCGCTGAGGGCCGGGAGGTGCTTTCCGCAGAACGGGCAGCGGTAGGTGGCCGGCTTGCGGTTCTGCGCGCGGCGCATCGACCACCAGTTGACGGCCCCGTCGTTCCTGCTCACATCGGCATTGTGGCGCTGCCTGCGCCGGTCCTCGTGCGCAGCGGGAGGTGGGAGAAAAGCGGCGATAGGGTAGTCGTTCCCCGACCACTCGCGGAGAGGTTCTCGATGGCACATATGGGCGGCAGCGCCAGCGCCGAGATCGACGCGCCGATAGACCAGGTTTGGGCGGTTGTCGAGGACGTGCTCACGGCTCCCGATTGGCAGGGCGGCCTGGTGGCGGTCTCGGCCCTCGAGCGCGACGACGCCGGCCGCCCGACGCTGGTCGAGAGCGAGAGCGACGTCAAGGTCAAGCACGTCAAGACCCAGGTGCGGTTCCGCTACGAGCCTCCGGCCCGCCTCTCCTGGACCCAGGAGAAGGGCGACCTCAAGTCCGTCGAGGGTTCCTGGACGCTGGAGGACCTGGGGGAGGGGAGGACGCGGGCGACCTACGCCCTCGACAGCGACCCCGGCCGCGTGCTCGGCATGCTCATCCGCGGCCCGGTCGAGGCCGCCGTCATGGCGATGCTGGTCAACGCCCGCCCGGACGAGCTGAAGACGCGGGTCGAGGGAGCCTGACCCCTCGCCTCGGCGGGGAGTGGCCTGCGTCGCCCGGGCGTTTACTCGACGGAGGGGGCGTTCGAGGAGAGGAAGACCGCCGGCTCGGCCGCGGGCATGAGGCCCAGCTCGCGCAGCTCGTGCGCCGCGAAGATCTCATCGAGGTCCTCGCGGGTGAGGGTCTCACGCTCCAGCGCGTTGGCGGCCAGGTCGTCGAGGCACTCGCGGTTTGCGGCGAGCAGGGCGCGGGCCCGGCGGTGGGCCTCGCGGGCCAGCGTCATCGCCGCGACGTCGACATCCCTCCGCGTCCGGTCCGAGAGCGCATAGTCACCGGTTGGCAGGGCGATGGGCGGCGCTCCGTCGGCATCCAGCGCCACTCCCATGCCGAACTCGGTAACCATCTGCTTGCAGACCATGTGCACGCGGGCGAGGTCGTCGACCGCTCCCGAGTAGGAGGCGGCCAGCACCTCCTCCTCGGCGGCGCGACCACCAAGCAGGGTGACCACCTCGTCGAGCAGTTGCTCGCGGGACTTCAGGTACGTGTCCTCCTGCGGGGAATGGCCGACGAAGCCAAGCGCGGGCCCGCGCGGGACGATGCTGAGGATCTCCGGCGGATCCAGGCCCAGCAGCCGCCGGCAGAGCGCGTGCCCCGCCTCGTGGTAGGCGACGATTCGCCGCTCTTTCTGACTGAGCCGCCGCGCCTGCTGTGAGCCGACCGATTGGCGCAGCAGGGCCTCGTCGAGGTCCTCGCGCGCTATCGCCGTGCGTCCGGCCCGACCGGCGATGATCGCCGCCTCGTTGAGGGCGTTGGCGAGCTGCGCCCCGGTCATCCCCGTGGTCTTCCGCGCCACATCGGTCAGGTCGAGGTCGGGGCCCAGCGGCTTGCCCTTCGCGTGCGCGCGCAGGATCGCCTCGCGCCCATCCCGGTCCGGCGGCGCCACGAGCACCTGGCGGTCGAAGCGCCCGGGTCGCAACAGTGCGCGGTCGAGCTTGTCGACGTAGTTGGAGGCGGCGATCACGATCACCGTCCCCTGGTCGCGCTCAAAGCCGTCCAGCTCGACGAGCAGCTGGTTGAGCGCCTGCTCGCGCTCGCTCGTGCCGCCGTCCCCGCTGCCGCCGCTGCGCGCCCCACCGACCGCGTCGAGCTCGTCGATGAAGATCACCGCCCGGCCTGACTTTCGCGCCTCCTTGAAGAGCCGCCGGATCCGCGCGGCACCCCTCCCGACAAACATCTCGACGAAGCTCGAGCCGGAGGCCGAGAAGAAGTCGACGCCGGCCTGCGCGGCGACCGCTCGCGCCAGCATCGTCTTGCCGGTTCCCGGTGGGCCGAAGAGCAGCACGCCGCGTGGCGGCTGGGCGCCCAGCGCCGCGAAGCGATCTGGGTCGCGGAGCCACTCGGCGACGTCCATCAGCTCGTCCTTGGCGGCGTCGACCCCCTGCACCTCGTCCCACAGCACCGGCTTGGTCTGACTCGCCTTGACCGTCTCCGGCTTCGTCGCCCCGAGCGTGCCCCGCAGCAGCGTGACGAAGACGAGCAACAGGCAAAACATGAAGATGACCCCGAAGACCGGGTACCAGTCGAAGAAGAACGACTTGATGTCGCTTGTCTGCAGCGCCAGGACCAGATGCATGAGCCTCGTATCGTTAAGGGTGAGGGTCTGAGTGTCCGGGTAAAGCCCCCACACTCCTATCGCATATCCGTCCGCAGAGGGGCTTTTCGCTAAAGCTCGCGCCTGCTGCCGCGATGCGGCTTGGCTAGCTCCGTTCCACCTGGGAGCCGCCGACGATCGCCTCCTCGCCGCTGTCGCCGAAGACGATCCAGGCCTTGTTGCCGCCGTCGTAGTCCGGCGCCCAGAGCTTCAGCGTGGCTGGGCGCCCCCACACGGTGCACTGCTCGTCGCCGACCTCGTCGAGGCCACGCCAGATCCGCACGAACGGGTTGGCCTCCCACTCCGCGCCGATCGTCGTCGGCTCGCGGTGCCCCGGGTGCACCCGCGTCTCGGGTGGCAGCTCCATCAGCCGCATCACGGAGGCCTTGAGGTCGGCAAAGCCGCTCGCCCCCGGCGCCATGGTCCCTCCCACGGTGCCCTTGAAGAGGACGTCCGCGGTGAAGACGTCGCTGCCGTTGACGAGGAGGGCGAGGTGCCCGGCTGCGTGGCCGGGGGTGGAGATGGCCTCGATCTCGAGCGCGCCCGTGGCCAGCCTCTCGCCGTCCTCCAGCGTCGCCCCCACCGCCTCGTCGAGCTCGGCCGCTGCCTCGGGGTGGGCCACCAGCGTCGCGTCACCAAGCTGCTCGCGCGCCTCGCTCAGCCCCGCGACATGGTCCAGGTGGGGATGGGTGACGAGCAGATGGGTGATCTCGATCCCCTCCCGCTCGGCGCGCTCCAGCAGGGGCCCGAGGTTGTCGTTGCCGTCGATCAGCACGCCCTTGCCGCCGGGCCCGTCGGCGACCAGATACGCGTTCGACAGCCACACTGGGTTCTCTGTCCTCTCGACGATCAAACTTCGCCTCCTTCTCGGTTGCGGGTCGCGCCCCTAACCGTAGGGGCTGTAGATCATCCGCTGGCCGAGCAGCTTGCTGACCGTGTCGAAGCCGTAGCCGCGCGCCCGCAGCGTGTCGATGATCGAGGGCAGCGCCGCCAGCGTCTCGCTGCGGTTGCCGCCGCCGTCGTGCATGAGGATGATCGAGCCGGGCTGCGCGGCGCCGACGATGCGGCTGTAGATCGCGCTCGTGCCCGGTGTCGACCAGTCGGCCGGGTCGACGTCCCAGAGGATGGTCTTCAGCCCGGCCTCGCCGGCCGCCGCCACGACCGAGGAATCGACGGCGCCGCCCGGCGGCCGAAACAGGCAGGGCTCGAAATTGGTCGCCGCGCGGATCAGCGCGTCGGTGGCCGCCAGGTCGGGGTAGCCGGGGTAGAGGCCGTGGTGCATGGTGTGGTTGCCGATCTCGCCGCCTTCGCGGAGGATGCGCCGCATCGTCTCCGTCCGCCCCGCCATCTCCTGGCCGACCTCGAAGAAGGTGCCGGGGACGTGTTTGTCGCGCAGGACCGCAAGGAAGCCTTCCGTGTAGGCGCTGGGACCGTCGTCGAAGGTCAGCGCGACGACCCTGCGGTTGCGGGGGCCGTTGCGCACCAGCCCCGCGCTGCCGCCGGTGCAGCCGACCACCCGCACCGGCCGCAGCCGGAAGCTGCGGAAGCCGCCGGCCGGCAGGCTCTCCTCGCACTCCACCGCCGTCGCCGCGCCGCATTCGCCGCGATCCTCGAGCACCTGCCAGCTATAGCGGCGCGGCGCCAGGCCCGCCTTGCCGGGCACAAGCGCGAGCGTCAGCCGGTTTGGCCTCGGGCGCTTCACCCGTGCCGCCAGGGTCGCCTTGGCGGTCACCTGCCCTGTCGCGTCGACCAGCTCGAGCCCCACGCGGCGGTGGGCCCCGCGTGCGCCGCCGAGGCAGAGCCGCCGCTCTTCCGCACCGCCGTCGCCGTGCAGCGTCAGGCAGAGGTAGCGCGCGTCCGGGCTGCGCGGGCTCGGCAGCCTTTCGAGCGCGGCCAGGGGCACCGGCGCTGCGGTGTCGAGCGTCAAGACGAGGCTCCGGCCCGCCTGGGAGAGGCCGGCTCCCAGCAGGTCCGCCTGCGCGGCGCCGCCCGCCGCGGCGCCGCCCGCTGCTGCCTCGCTCCCCAGCAGGGTCGCGGCGAGAGCGGCGATGCACAGGATCTTGCGATATTGGGCCATGAGGAAATCCCGCGGCAACCGGTTCCCTGAGCGTGTCCATACTAGACACGTGCCAGACATCCGCATCTGGACCCGGCACGGTCCTCGGCTCGTGCTCCTGGCGATCTTGTCCACGATGGCGTCGATCGCTTGCACACCCACCGCCGTCGCAGCCCCCGGGGGGTCCGGACAGCTTGCCGAGCCTCCGGCGGCGTCCGGCGGGACTCCGTTCGATCGCCAGGGCATGTGGATCTGGTACGTCGATCGCTCCGAAGGGGGTGACACGACACGGATGATCAAGCGCGCTCACCGCTTCGGGATCGGCACCCTCTACATCAAGGCGGGCGACGGTGCCGGCGTCTGGAGCCAGTTCAACACGTCGCTGGTCGCCGCGCTGCACGCGGGCGGGCTCGACGTCTGCGCCTGGCAGTTCGTCTATGGCGAACAGCCGCTCGCCGAGGCGAGGGTTGGGGCCGCCGCCGTCCGCCACGGCGCCGACTGCCTCGTGATCGACGCCGAGGGCCAGTACGAAGGCAGGTACGCCGCGGCGGAACGCTACATCCGCGCCCTGCGCGCCCGCATCGGCGAGTCATTCCCGCTCTCGCTTGCCGGTTTCCCCTACGTCGACTACCACCCGGCCTTCCCCTACTCGGTCTTCTTCGGCCCCGGCGGCGCCGGCTACAACCAGCCGCAGATGTACTGGAAGGCGATCGGCACCTCGGTCCGCGCCGTCTACGAGCACACCTACCTCTTCAACCGCCTCTGGGGCCGGCCGATCTACCCGCTCGGGCAGACCTACGAACGGCCGGGGCGCGGGCCGATCCTCCGCTTCCGCCGCTTCGCCCAGAGCTACGGCGGGCGACCGCCGAGCTGGTGGGACTGGCAGGAGACCGCTTCCAGCGGCTGGAGCGCCCTGGGGCCGAGTGTGCCCGGCCCGGTGTCCGGGTACCAGCCGGTCGTCTCGCAGCCGCTGCTGAAGCGGCGCAGCCGGGGCGACCTCGTCGTCTGGGCCCAGGAGCACCTGCGCGCGGCGGGGCAGGCACAGCTGTCCGTCACCGGGGTGTTCGGCAAGCAGACCTATGAAGCGGTCTGTGCCTTCCAGGGCGCCAGCGGTCTTCCGGTCGACGGGACGATCGACGACGCGACCTGGCAGGCGCTGCTCAACTTCGCCCCGGTGAGCCCGGGCTGGGCGGGTTCCGGGGCGGGGCGGGGAGGCGGCGCGGCGGCCAGCCGCGCGATACCGTCGCGCCGACCGCTCTCCGCATCGCTGCCCGCCAAGGCCTACGAGATAGACCCGGGGCCCGCCCCTTGATCAGGCGCCCGCGGAACCCTCCGGCTGCTGATCCAGCGACCCTGAGATAATCCCGGCCCGGGCGGAACCCCGCCCAATTCGGGGGCGTAGCTCAGCTGGTTAGAGCGCCGGCCTGTCACGCCGGAGGTCGCGGGTTCGAGTCCCGTCGCTCCCGTTCATAGAATCACCTGCAAATCAGCCGCTTTCTGCTGTTTATTCTCTTGCATCGTACTAGCCGAATCGGGTGGGAGTAGCAGTTGGGAGTAGCACTGATGTAGTTCGCGTCGCCCATCGCCTGGCTTCTGCGGGGCCGGTGAAAGTGGAGTGGAGTTGTTGTTTTGGTTGAGCTTTGCGAGAGCGCAGGCAAGGGTCACGGGGGTCGGTGAGGAGCAGTTCGGCCAGAGGGAGAAGGCAAAGCGGTACTGAGCGAACGGGCAGGGCGAGAGAAAGCGGGTCCCTCTAAACAGTTCAACCCGCGCCGATATCCGCGCGAGCGCCGGCGCCTACACCCCGATTCGAGAGTCAACCGGCGACGCTGTAGACGCTACCACTCCTATTTGTAGACGTCATCCTCTAGACTCCCGGGAGCCTGCAGCGAAGGGCCCTCGCCCAGGCTTCCCATCCAACGACGGTCTACCCAACCGTCGGGGAATCGATGTAGGCGTCGCTCTATTCCCTGGCGCGGCGCTAGCAAGGCACAAGCGGTTCGGACGTCGACTTCCCTTTGACGCTCGGCCCTTGTGCTGTACCCAAATTTTCGATCAAGGATTTTCGTCAAACCCCCCCAACCCGGCACCGAGCTATCGAGCTGGATCGAGGCTTACCGGCGGGCGACGAAAGTCCAAAAGGACCGTCAGCAGTCCCGGTCAGGCTGCGAGTGGGTGCCCGCGCGAGTCTCGCGCCTCGACACTCGCTGGCTGCGTCAGCGACACGACATCGTCGCGGTCGCGCTTGCGCCGCTTGAGGAAGAAGGCCGCCAAGAGGAGCAGCAGGGCCGCGATCCCGCCGACGTGCTCGGGGCGAACCAGCAGCTCGCGACCGTCGGGATAGACCAACACGACCGGATCTCCGCTCGCGAGGGCCCGCGTCGCCATCTCCCTCTGGTGGGGATTGTGGACCGAGATGAAATGGGTCCGGTCGGGGTAGCGCCCGGCAAGCTCCTCGTCGGTGATGGTGGCGAGGACCTTCTCGGTCGCGGGATCGATGTTGGCGTCAGGACTCATGACCCCTCCATTGTCTCACGATCTCCTCGGCCTCCAGCTTGGCTTTCTCGATCGGAGCCGCCATCGCCTCGTTCGGCGAGCCGAAGGCGAGGATCGTTGGCTCCTGCTTGCCGCTCTTGCGCGTGTGTAGATGCTCGTGATGCTCATCGACGTCGTCGGCGTTGTCCCAGAGCCGCACGGTGACCCAGCCCTCTGCCTCGAGGACCTCCAGGGTGATCGCATAGGACACTGGCGGCGGTGCCTCGCTGCGGCGGAACCTGATCCGCAGGTCGGGCTCGATGTCGATGAATCCTCTCGTTCCGAGGCTGCCATAGCGCCAGCCTCTCAGAACCGCCCCGCCCTCACCCCACCTGTGCCGCCGCCAGCTCCTCGACCGACGCCTCCTCGCCGAAGTAGGCGGCGACGACCATCTGCGCCAGCTCCGGCACCGCCGCCGCAAAACTCTCCGGCTCGCCCTTCTCCAGCGCCGCGCACATAGCGGCGTCGACTGCGTTTATCATGAAGGCGGCAGTTATAGGAGGTGATGAAGAGTGGCGAGACCCTGTCTCGCGGCGCGCGCTGTCGATAGCGCGGGTGAGGCGCTCAAACAACTCCTCTCTTTTGGCCAGCGCCGCACCGCCGGCGACGTGGACTTCTACCAGCAGCCCGCGCGCCACCAGCGGCCGCTCGCAGGCAAAGCGCGCCAGCTCTCCCAGCGCCGCCCGCAGTCCGCAGCGCCAGCTCGGCTCCGCCGCCGCCGCCCCCAGCAGCGCCCCGCAGAGCCGCTCCGCCTCGGCCTCATAGGCCGCCGCGTAGCACTCCGCCTTGCTGCCGAACTCGCCGTAGAACTGCAGCCGGTATCCCCCGTAGTGCTTCAGCACGTCGCGCACCGCGACGCCCCGGTACCCCAGCTCCCCGCAGGCGACCAGCATCCCCTCCATGATCCGCGCCCGCACCTCCGAGGAGTGCTCCTTCTGCAGCGCCCCGATCCGCGCCAGCTCGTGGTGCGGGCTGCCGGCCGGCCGCTTCAGGTCGGCGCTGGCGCTGTAGCTTGCTTCGGAGCTTTTCTGTGGCATCGATTCCCCGCCGGCGCGCCGGATGTCGGACTTCTCGGCCCGGCCCGCCTAGCGTTGGAGACGATAACATTCTTAGATAGAGACGTTGTCCTCAATATCCGAACGTCGCGTTTCTCAGAGATCTTCACCTGTGCAGAAGCTCCGATCGGTGCTCTATCCTCACCCAATGGCGTCTTTGCCCGAGTACCTCATGCCCCTGCCGGCTGGTCGCCGCCCGCTGCCCCGCGAGGTGAGGGAGTCCCATCAGCGCGAGCACGTCCTCGGCGCCGCCACCGAAGTCTTCGCCAAGCGCGGCTATCAGGGCACGACGATCGATCACCTCGCCGCCGCTGCTCGAGTCGGGGTCGGCAGCTTCTACGCTCTCTTCGACGGCAAGGAGGATTGTTTCCTCCAAGCTTACGACCGCATCGTCTCGACCGCCTCCGCGCAGCTCGCCGCGGCGCTGCCTCGCGACGCTCCCTGGCCCGAGCGGGTCTGCGTCGCCCTGCGGGTCTCGCTCGAGTTGATCGCCGCCGAGCCCCTGCGCGCCCGCATCGTCTTGGTCGAGGTGCAGACGGCCGGATCGTCTGCTTTGGCTCGCTACCAGGCCACGCTCGACGAGCTGATCGCTCTACTCCGACATGGCCGTGCGCTCAGCCCTCGCGCTGCCGAGTTGCCTGTGACCCTCGAGGAGGCAAACGTCTCCGGCCTCGCCTGGCTCCTTCACCAGCAGCTGGTGATGGGCGAGGTTGGGGTGGTCGAGCAGCTCTACCCAGATCTCGCCGGAATCCTGCTCGAGCCCTACCTGGGTCAGGCCGAGATCGAGCGGCTGATCGCTACAGTGCCCACCGCTCCTTCTGCCCTCGCCTGAGTCGGGCCGCTCCCGGCCGATTGCTCTTCTCTCCGAGTCAACACCGCTACAACAGGGGGCTTTGAGGTGGTCGGCGACGAGCCTCAGGCAAGCGCCGCAGATCGTCGCTTGCCCGCCCGCGAGCGCATCGCCGCCGCGATCGTCGACCTCGTCCTCGAGCGCGGTTACGAGGCCACCACCGTCGAGGCGCTGATCGAGCGCGCCGGCGTGCGCCGCGCCGACTTCGATCGCCACTTCGCCGGCAAGGAGGACTGCGTCCTCACCGTCGTCGACGAGGGCGTCGAGCGCTTCCGCCTCGCGGTCTTCTCCGCCTATCGGCGACATGAGCTCTGGCGCGAAGGCATGCGCGCTGCGGCCTACGCGGCAGCGCGCTGGGTCCGCGACAACCCCCGCTACATCCTCTACGCCACGATGATGATGAACGACGCCACCGACCTCGCCCGCGCCCATCGCGACATGGCGCTGCAGATGTTCACCGAGATCGTCGACGCCGGGCGCTCCGAACTCGATGACCCCGGCTCCGTATCCCCCGAGACGGCCCTCGCCGTGATTGGCTCGATCTACGAGCTGCTCCAACGCGAGTTGGTGCGCGGCCGCGGCACGGGCAGCGCCGAGAGCTTCGTCCCCGGGCTGATGTACATCGCTGTGCGCCCCTACTTAGGTCATGAGGCCGCCCTCGAAGAGCTGAGCATCCCGCCCCCGTCCGAGCCCAATCATGATTGAGTCAGACTCGCCGCTGATCGCGCGGGAGGGAAAGGCCCCACGCGAGCGCATCGCATCGGCGATGGTCGACCTCGTCCTCCGGCGCGGCTACGAGGCGACCACGGTCAGGGCGGTGATCGAGCGGGCGGGGGTCGACCTAGCCGATTTTGAGAGCCACTTTGCCGATAAGCAGGACTGCGCCCTGCAGATCTACCTCGCCAACAACGAGCTCTTCGACCAGCAGGTGCAGGCCGCGTTTGCCGCCCACGACTCCTGGCGCGATTCCCTGCGGGCGACAGCCTACGCTGCCGCCGATTACTTCACCGAGCATCCCCGCAGGGTCCGCTTCAACATGATCGTGGTCCTCAGCGCCGGCGAGATGCTCGTGGCCCAGCGAGACGCCTACCTGCAACGGATCGCCGACCTCATCGACGCCGGCCGACACGAGCTCCCCGACCCCGACTCGGTTCCCCGCAGCCTCGCCGAAAGCGTTGTCGGCTCGGTCTTCGAACGGGTGCTCCGAGACACTCATCGTGGCGAGGTTCTCGGCGACCCTCGCGCCGTCGTCCCCGAGCTCATGTACATCGCCGTGCGCCCCTACCTCGGCCATGAGGCCGCCCTCGAAGAGCTGAGCATCCCGCCCCCGCCCGACCCTGTCAGCGCCAGCGGCGTAGATCCTCAAAAACAATCCCGCACAGAAACCAAATCGACTGTGCAAAGCTCGCCCGCGTCCCGCTATGGTCCCCGCGTGCCCAAGCGCGATTCTTCAGGGGGGGAGTCGGGCGCCGGGCTCCCTCGCCTGCCTCCGGGTCGCCACGGCCTCAGTCGCGAGTTCGTCGTCAAGAACCAGCGCGACCGCCTCACCGCCGGGATGATCGCCGCCGTCGCCGAGCACGGCTACCATGACACCACGATCACCCAGATCGCCGCCGCCGCCGGCGTCTCCCGGCGCACCTTCTACACCTACTTCTCCTCCAAGCAGGAGTGCTTCTTTGCCAGCTACGACCTCATCGCCACGCACCTTTTCGAGGCAGCCAACGTTGCCGCCGCATCTCAAAAGAACTGGCCCGACCGAGTCCGAGCCCAACTCGGCGCAGCCCTTGAGTTCTTCGCCGCCAACCCCGACCTGGTCCGCTTCTACCTGATCGCTCCACCCCGCGCCGGCGAGAAGATCGCGGCCCGCAACCGGCTTACGGTGCGCCGCGCCCTCGCCGTGCTGACCGCGGGGGCGCCGTCGCTGGCCCGCGAGCCATCCGAGGCCGTCCAGAACGCCCTGGTCAGCGGCATGCTGGCGCTGGTCGCCCGCAAGGTCGAGGCGGGGGAGGGGGAGCGGCTCCCAGAGCTCCTCCCCGACCTCACCGAGCTGTTTCTCACGCCCTATGTGGGCCGCGAGGCCGCAGCGCGCGCAGCGCGCGAAGCGCCTTAGCAAGCGCCCGCCCGCCCACTTCTGCTCGCGGTCGCCCCACCTTCTGTCGGTCATCGACGGAAGGTCTACTCGCGCGCACAACTTCCATAAAAAGACGGTGTTCTGAATCTACGTAGACGAGATCCTCGAAATCGGCTACAGTGCCCTTGCTCGCCAGGGAGGTGAGCAGGGTTAGTACCGAGTTGAGCCACGGGGCTCGGGGCCGGCAGGAGCCGGTTCGCGAAGCAGCGGGGCTCACGGGACTAGAGGAGAGGTACCGAGTGAGATTTCAACCGCAGGCCCCGGCCGCGCCAGTCTCCCCCGCCATCGCGGGCGCCTCGCGCAACTCCGCCGCCGCCTGCCTCGGCCCCCGTCTTGACCGCGACCTGTTGTCTGCAAGGGCAGCGGCGCTGGGACCGGCAGAGGAGGAGCGGGTGAGCACCGAGACCACCACGATGGCGAGCGCCGCGAGCGCCGCAGGGCCCGCGCCCGCGTCCCCAAAGCCGGGCCGCGGTCATCGGCGTGACGAGTCACGCCGATGCGCAGCGACCCCGAGCAACGCGAGTGGGTTGACGGCGGTCCCGGCCCACAATCCCCCCAGGTCGGCAGGGCGCGCTGCTCCTTCCCCCGCCCGCCCGCCCCTCTCGTTGCGCTCGCGCCTCACCGGCGCCTCGCGCCCCGCCACCGCCCTCGACGCAGCTCGCCCCGCCGACCTGCCTGCTCCTTTGAGCGCTTCGCGCATCGCTGGCGCAGCACGGCAGGCCATCCGCGCCTTGCGCGACGGCGGCCTATGTGACACCGCACCAGCGGCCGATATCCGCACCCCAGCAAACGTTTCGCACCTCACCACCGCTCCGGGGGCCGCCAACCACCCCTTGTCCCTGGTCCCCCCAAATCTTTCTGCTGTTGCAGTAAGTCAGTGGCCGGATGGGTTCGATCCGGAGGGCCAGGCGTGCTCCTCGCGAGCGAAAGGCAAGACTGGCAAGGACGCAGGGAGCGCGAATAGCAGCGCTATTCGCGCGACCGAGGACACCGCCAGCCGCCGCCTTGCAGCCGCGAGGGTTGCGTCTGGGCTGACGGAGCGGACCCATCCGGCCACCACCACCCTCCGGCCCTCGCCCGTGGCGAGCGCCGGGACTACTAGCCGGGAAGTCCCGGCCCTACACGCCACCCATAACGCCAGGCCGGCCCGGGAAGCCGGCCGCAAGGAGGAGAACTGATGCACCGCCTCAGACACCCCATCCGCTCCATCACCGAACCCTTCGGCAAGGCCGGCCTCACCGTCGCCATCCTCGCCCTCGTCATGGCCCTGGTCGGCGGCGCCTACGCCGCCGGTGGCCTCAGCAAGTCGCAGGAAAAGCAGGTCACCAAGATCGCCAAGAAGTACGCCGGCAAGCCCGGAGCGCCGGGAGCCGCTGGCCCCGTAGGACCCGCCGGCCCCGCCGGCAAAAACGGTAAAAACGGCGAACAAGGGGCTCCCGGCCCCGAAGGAAACATCAAGGCGACCCTGCCCTCCGGCTCCACCGAGACCGGCACCTGGGGGATCCACATGGGGCCAGAAGAAGCGAACGTCTTCCCGATCTCCTTCCCGATCCCGCTCGCGTCAGCGCTCGAATTTCACAGCAAGGAAGAAGAAGAACACAGCGAAGGCGTAAACCAGGTCCACTTCATCATCGAACCTGGCAAGGAAGAGCGTGAAGAAGTCAAGGAATCCGAGACGGCCTGCCTCGGCACCCCCGCTGCTCCGACCGCGCCAAAAGGGAACCTTTGCGTCTACATCCAGACAAATGAAGCAAACGCGTTTTCGCACCTGCTCTTCCGGCGCCCTGATCTCCCTCTCGGTTTCGGCACCAGTGTGACGGGAACCCTCGATACCTACGAAAACACGAGCGCGAACGTTCGCAACGCTTTCGGCACCTGGGCGGTGACCGCCCCCTAGAGCCCTCGACCCCTATGACGCCCCCCCGGGGCGGCAAGTGCCGCCCCGGGGGCTCCCGCGCCACGACGGGCTTCGCGATACACACAAGACACAGCAACACCCAAAAGCCCCAGAAATCTCAAACCGCAGAGCATGACCAACAGAAAGGCGAAAACGTGAGCCGCACCGACCGTCACACCGTCGCTCCGGGCGCCGGTCTGCCCGCGCGCCTCCTCGCCCTCTGCCTGCTCCTCCTCTGCGCGCCCCTCGTCCTCGCTTCCCCCGCCTCGGCCGACACCAAGATCGGCGCCGGCCCCGGCTTCCTCACCGAAGGAGGCCCCGGCGGCATCAACAACCCCTTGAGCCTTGCGGTCAGCCGCGCCGCAGGCGGCGATGTCTACCTCCTCGACGGCGGCTCCAACCAGCGCGTCGAGCAGTTTGACCCCTCCAAGCCGCCCTCCGAACAGTTTGTCCGCGCCTTCGGCTGGGGCATCGTCCCCGGTACCGCCACCGTGACGGGCAACCTCACGAACGGCTCCAACTCGCTCACCAACGCCGCCGCGGTGACCGGCCGCCTCTACGCCGGCGAGCTCCTCACCGGCCCCGGCATCCCCGCTGGCACCGGGATCGAAGAAGTCACCGCCACCGAAGTGAAGCTGAGCAATCCCGCCGAAGCCACCCAGACCGCCGCCACCCTCACCGTCGCCGCCGGCCCCGGCAACGTCCCCACCAACGAGGACCAGAAGCTCGCCGTCTCCGCCACCTCCGGCAAGTTCAAGCTCTCCTTCGCCAGCCCCAATCCCGGCTCCAGCACCGCTACCACCGGCGAACTCCAATACAACGCCAGCGCCACCGAAGTGCAAGAAGCCCTCGAAGCCCTCGCCAACCTCGGCGCCGGCAACGTCTCGGTCTCAGGCGGCCCCGGCGACGAAAAGGGCGAACACCCCTATCTGATCGAATTCAGCGGCAAATACGCCGATGCCAACCTCCGCACGCTCACCGCGACCGCCGTCGGTCTGGCCGGCGGCTCCCCCACCTCGGCGGCAACCGTCACCACCAGCCGGGAAGGGGCCGGCGTCCTGGAGACCTGCACCACCGCCTGCACCCGCGAAAGCGTCGAAGAAGGCCGCGAGCGCGCCCAGGGCTCAGAACCGGGCCAGCTCCGCTGGTCCGACGAAATCGCCGTCGACAACTCCTGCGCCGAGCAGGAACCGCCGCTCATCGGCTCGGCCTGCGGAACGTTCGACTCCTCCTACGGCGACGTCTACCTCGTCGACCAGCGCAATTACCGGATCGAGAAGTACGATTCCGAAGGCCACTTCTTGCTCATGTTCGGCGGCCAGGTCAACAAGACCAAGGTCCAAGAAGGAAAGCCCGAAGCCGAACAGGACCTCTGCAAAAAGGCCGATCTCGAAGCGGGCGACGTCTGCGGTGTCGGTCTTCCCGGCACCGGCCCGGCGCATTTCTACAGGGAAGAACCGCAGACCCAAGCCGGTGGCCGCAAAGACTGGGCACACGAAGGCTCCAACTCGATCACCGTCGGCCCTGACGGCACCGTCTACGTCGGCGACTACGGCCGCATCCAGGAATTCGACGGCGAAGGCGCCTTCACGGGCGAATTCGCCATCCCCCTCGCCCTCGGCGAAGAACCCGACTTCGTCTCCGCCCTCGCGCTCGACGCCTCCGGCGACCTCTTCGAGCGCAGCGTCGTGTCAAAAGAAACCGGAGGTTTCATACGCCAGGTCCCCGGCGTCCGCGAGTGGAACCCCGCCCACAGCCTCCTGCGCACCTTCGACGCCGGCGCCGAAGAAGCCGGCTCCGAACCCACCCACATCGCCCTCGACTCCAAGGGCGACCTCTTCCTCAGCGACTTCAACGGCGGCCACTTCCGCTTCCGCGCCTTCAAGCCGAGCGGCTCGCTCTACGCCGAGTTCACCTCCGAACTGCTCGCAGTGACGAACGCCCGCAACCCGTTCGGCATCGGTGTCGACGAATCGCTCGGCAACCTCTACGCCTCAACGACCCTCTCCACTGGGACCACCAACGAAAACAGGGTCACCGAAAACTTCATCGCGGTCCACCATCCCCTGCCCGAACCCGGGCCTCCCGCGGTCACCGAACTGCACGTCACCGACACCCAGCCGACCACCGCCACCCTCCACGCCGTCGTCAACCCCGAGCAGTTCGACACCGAATACCGCCTCCAGTGGATCACCGAAAAGAAGTTCCACGAAGACGGCAACAGCTTCGGCGCCGGCGCCGAAGCCACCGCCTTCGCCGACCTCGGCTCGGTCAGCCGCGAAGACCCGGTGCAGCACCCGCTCTCCGGCCTGCAACCGGGGACCGCCTACCGCTGGCGCGTCCTCGCCCAGAACCACTGCCACGAAAACTCCGAACTCTGCGAAACCGTGCCCGAGGAAACCTTCGAAACCCTGCCGCCCGTCTCGGTGCGCAACTTCACCACCCAGACCGTCGCCCCCGAACTGGTCGAACTGAAAGCCGAACTGAATCCGAACAACAGCTCCACCAAAGCCAAATACACCATCCACTACGGCAAAGAAGCGGGCAACTACTCGCTCGGCTCCTGCCACGGCGAACTCGAAGTCGGCGGTGAATTCGATCCGGTGAGCTGCACCTTCACCGGCCTCCAGCCAAACACCGAATATCACTACCAGCTCCTCGCCGAAGACAGCTACACCTCGCCCGGTCATCTTCTCGAAACGCCCGACCAGGCCTTCACCACCGAACCCTCGGCCGCCGAAGCCCATCAGGCCGAACTGAGCGAATGCCCCAACCTCACCCGTCGCGAAGAAAACGGCTCCACCGCGCTGCCCGACTGCCGCGCCTACGAGCAGGTCTCCGCCTCCGACAAGGCCGGCGGCGCGGTCTTCCCCGTCACCTCCCTGGCCCCCGACGGCGAACGCCTCCTCTACCAGTCAAACGGCGCCTTCGCCGGGACCGGCTCCAACGAACTCACCGACCTCTACATCGCCCACCACACCCCGGCGGGTTGGGCCACGCAGCCGATGATCGCCGCCGGCGTCGCGCCGCTCGGGACCGATCCACATGTCGACCCCACCACGCTCCTCTTCGGCCCCCAGTCTCGACCGCTGGCTCTTCTACGAGATCCCCGGCTTCGAGTCCTTCCACAGCTTCGAGTCGACCAAGGAAACCTATCTCTCCCTCGGCCTCGCCGACGGCTCCTACGTCCTCCACGCCTCGCCCACCGTCGGCCTCCTCGAAGGGGATCCCCGTCAGGTCTTCAACGTGCTCAACACCGAGTTGGTTTGGAGCGGCGCCAGCGAGGACCTCTCGCGCCTCTACGCCGTCCAGCGCTCCCGCCTCCTCCCCGCGCCCGCCGACCCCCGCCCCGACGAAGAAAATGAACCCGGCTACGGCTCAGAACACAATCGCATCTACGAGCTCTCCGGCCTCGGCGGCCCCTCGCCCTCGATCCAGCTCATTGCCGAGGTCCCCCTCGGCCTTGAAAACAACAGCCGTGCGAATGGCACGCGCTGCACGATCGACGGTCGATCCCTCGCCGGCAACAGCCCCGAATCCGCCCGCCACGTCTCCGCCGACGGCGCCACCTTCGTCTACACCGCGCCGATCGAAGAAGTCGCGCACGCCCATTGCGGCCCCGGCACCCCCAACCCGATCGCCCTCTTCGCCCACACCGAAGCCGGCACCGTCCAGCTCAACCCGGTCCTCTCAGCCCAGTGCCACTCGCCCTCGCCCTGCGCCAGCGCCGAACCGGTTCCACCGGCCTTCGGCGGCCTCTCCGCAGACGGCCGCCTCGCCTGGTACACCACCACCCAGCCCCTCGTCGACTCCGACACCGACCAAAGCGCCGACCTCTACCTCGCCAGGCTGAGCGCAACCGGCCAGCTCGAAGGACTCCTCCAGGCCTCGGCCGGCGAAGCCACCGCCTCCCATCCCGTGCCCGGCCGCGGCGCCGACGTCAGGGGCCTCGACCGCGTCTCCGCCGACGGCTCCCACGTCGCCTTCCTCGCCGGCGGCGTCCTCACCTCTCACCCCGACGAATCGACCGGCGAAGCGGCCGCCCCCGGCGCCGACAACCTCTACGTCTACGACGCCGCGCCGAGCGGCTCCGAACCGAGCCTGCGCTTCGTCGCCCGCCTCTGCTCGGGCCTCGAACGCTCTGGCTCGGTCGTTGATCCCGCCTGCCCCGCCGGCCAGGACGACGCGACTCAAGGGAACAGCTTCATCTTCCTGAACCACGAAAACCCCACCAACGCACCGGCCAAGTTCACCCCCGACGGCCGCTACCTCCTCTTCGCCAGCCACGGCCGCCTCACCGCCGACGACACCGACGGCGCCGCCGACGTCTACCGCTACGACTATGCCACCGGCCGCCTGCATCGCTTGTCCTTCGGCCGCGACGGCAACGATGGTAACGGCAACGACAGCTCCTATCCGGCCGAACTGAACAACACAGCCGACGGCGTCGGAGTGGCCAACGCTGACGCCGAAGACAGCGAGCGCTCGATCTCCGCCGACGGCTTCCGTGCAATCTTCGAAACCGCCGCCCCGCTTGTCTCCTCCGACACCAACCGGGCCCGCGATGTCTACGAGTGGGAGGAACAGGGCCACGGTAGCTGCCACCAGGACGAATCCGGCTCTGGCGGCTGCCTGCGTCTCCTCTCCGACGGCCTCGACCCGCACGGCACCCAGAATGCGGTCCTCTCCGCCTCCGGCCGCGACGTCGTCTTCCAGACGCAGCGCGGCGAGGTCCCCGCCGACACCGACGGCGTCGGCGACATCTACGACGCTCGCGAAGGCGGCGGCTTCCCCTACGTCCCGCCCTCCAGGATCCCCTGCCAGGAAGGAAGCCCCGAACGCTGCCACGGCGAATCCACCAAGGAAGAACTCCACATCAACCCGGTCACCGAAAGCAACGAAAGCGGCGGCAACGGCCACCACCGCCTCCCCTGTGGCAAAGGTCGCCACCGCGTCACCAGGCACGGCCAGGAACGCTGCGTCCCCAACCACCATAAACGTCACAAGCACAAGCGGCGCCATCACAAACAAGCCGCCAGCCACAAGCGTGGAGGTCGAAAATGAGCCCCCGCTTCCTCGAGCAGCTCGCCGCTCGCAGCTGCTCCCCCTCAGCGTTTGTAGGCCTTGCCCCGCGGCAGCACGCGGAGGACGACGATCTCGCGCTTTGCGGCGTCCCGTTCGAAGCGCACACGCCAATCGCCGACCCGCAGCCGCAGCTCGTCGCTGCCCTTCAGCTTGCGCACATCGGTCGACGGATCGTCGTCGGCCAATCGCTCGATCCCGTCGGCGACTCGCTGGCGGACGGGGGGGTCCAGTCGGTTCATGTCCTTGTCGGCTCGACTCGCGAAGCTGACCGACCAGGGCTCCTCGCCCGACTCCGCGCTCACCGCAGTTCGTACTTGCGCTTGATCTCTGCGAGCGGAATCGTCGGCACCCCCGCCGCCAAATCGTCGCGGGCCTCTTGGACCGCTGCCTCCTCCTCGGCCGAGATCTCCTCGTCCTCCAAGGGGGCGTCCTCGAACCGGCGGATCGCCGGAGCGAACTCCCGCTCGACCGCGCGCAGCGCGACCTCCGCCTCGTGCTCGGTCCAGCGCGGCGCTCGTTCCAGCAGTTTCTCCTTCGCGGTCACCTCCCAAAGGGTAGCGCCCCGCCTCGCCGCCGCCGACCGTCGTGCGTCCATCACCGCCAAGACGGGCGCCGCTCCCGATTCGTCCCACCCCCGGACTCCGGGACGTCCGAGCCGCTCCCGCGAGCGAGCCAGCTCCAACCGCGGAGGTCGCGCATGAAACGCCGCCGCCACACCCACGACGACGCTTTCACCGTGACCAAGGAGTCAGTGAACGTGAGCCCCGCTTGTGCAAAGCAGACTGAGCAGTTGCCTACCACCCAAAACGCTGGCACAACGCCACCGCCGAGTACTCGGAGTGGCCGCATGCCCGGACGCGAAGCGGAGGACATGCGGCATTTATTCGAAAACCTGCGTTCAGCCCGACGCGATCGTTTTCTGACGATTTTCGCGAGGAGCTGCTTCGCGAAGCGATGCAGCTCCGGTCGGGCTGAACGCCCCGCCGCAACCGCCAAGTCGCCTATCGGCCTCGCGAGGACGCCGAGATTGGCCGTCCTGTGCGGGACCCTTCTCATGCTTTTGTCCTTCGCCGCCGCCCCCTCGGCCCAAGCGGCATCCCCTCCCAAATGGAAATTGACCGTAATCCCCAACGCCGACTACATCGTCTCCGGCAACCCCGACCTCGCCGGCAACTACGTCATCGAAGCCGAGAACGTCGGCGGCCAGGAAACCAGCGGCGAAGTCGTCCTCGAAGACCACCTGCCGGCCGCCCTCGGCGCCGAGCGCGCACACTTCTTCGACACCGAAATCGGCGCCGAAGCCAGAAGTCCCGAGCAGAACCTCGGCCCCTCGCTCTGCCCGAGCCTCTCCGAATGCCGCTTCCCCGGCTCCTTCACGACGCCGGGTGGAAAGCACGTCGACGGCCTCAAGCCGGGCCAGAAGCTGGTCATGCTCGTCGTCGCCGACGTCCCCTCCGCCGGCTTCGAAGGCCCGCTCCCCGTCTCCGCCCGCGTCTCCGGTGGTGGCGCCGCCGCTGCGGCGGAAGCCTCCGCCGCCAACGCCGCCAGCCCCGACCCCCCCTTCGGCCTGCTCGGCTTCGGTGCCGCCCTCACCGACTCCTCCGCCCACTCCTACACTCAGGCCGGTGGCCACCCGGCCCAGCTCAGCACCGAATTCAACTTCGAGACCTTCTCCGCCCCCGCGACGATCCCCGGCAACACCAATCCGCTCGAAGCCCCTGCAACACAGCAGAGCACGGCCCCGCTGCGCGATCCCATGCACGTCAGCGGCGAGCTCCCTCCAGGCCTCCTCGCCAACCCCCAGGCGGTTCCGACCTGCTCCCTCGCCGACTGGTATGCCCAGGCCTGCGAAGCCGCCAAGGTCGACGTCGGCGTCGCCTGCCTGCGCCTCGAATTCAACACCCTGCCGGCCTGCCACCAGATCGTCCCCGTCTACAACCTCCAGCCCAACGGCTCCAACCCCGGCGAGCTCGGCATCCCCTACGGCGGCACGCCGCTGGCGATCATCACCGCCGGCCTGCGCACCGGCTCCGACTACGGCATCTCCGCCACCAGCATCGACCCCGAGGTCGCCCTCACCCGGGTCAAGCTCACCCTCTGGGGCGTTCCCGCCGCCGCCGAGCACAACGCGCTGCGCGCCAAGTTCTGCACCGACACCCCCTGGCGTGATACTGGCGCTCACTTTGCCTCGGTCGCCGAACTCGAAAGCCTGTGCGCCGCGGAACCCGGCGGCAGCCCTCCCGCCCCGGGAGTCAAAGAAACACCCTTCCTCACCATGCCCACCGAATGCTCGGGCCGGCCCCTGACAATCGTCGGGCGCTACGACACCTGGCAGGTGCCCGGCGAATACGCCGAACGCAGCGCCGAATTCGAACCGGTCGACGCCTGCAACCAGCTCGCCGGCCTCTTCAAGCCGACGATCGAAGCGCGGCCCACTACCGACCTCGCCGACAGCCCCTCGGGCCTCGAATTCAACCTCAAGGTGCCCCAGCACGAAGAATGCCAGGGCGGTAGCTGCGAACCCGCCACCCCCTCCCTCAAAGAAGCCGTCGTCAAGCTGCCTCAGGGTCTCACCGTCAACCCCTCCTCGGGCAATGGCCTGGGTGCGTGCGCGCCCGAACAGATTGGCCTCAGAACCCCGGTCGGCGTCACTCCCGCCCACTTTTACGAAACTCCCGCGCGGTGCCCCGAACAAGCCGCGATCGGCACCGCCGAAGTGAATACGCCCCTGCTCCACAACCCCCTCCAGGGCGTCGTCTACCTCGCCACCCCCCACCAGAACCCCTTCGGCTCCCTCCTCGCCGCCTACATCGTCCTCGAAGGCGAAGGCCTGATCATCAAGCTGCCCGGCAAGATCGAAGCCGACCCGCAGACCGGCCAGCTGACCGGCAAGTTCCTCGAAAACCCCCAGACCCCCTTCGAAGACTTCCATCTCGACTTCTTCGGCGGCGCCCGCGGTGACCTCCGCACGCCGGCGACCTGCGGCGAATACGAAACGACCTCGGTGTTGACCCCCTACTCCTATCCCGAATCGGGTCCCCGCTACGAAAAAGCGACCTCGACCTTCGAAACCGAATTCGGCCCCGGCGGCGAAGGCAGTCCCTGTCCGACCACCAGCCCCTCCGAACAGCCGAACAGGCCGATCTTCCACGCCGGCACCGAATCCCCCGAAGCGGGCCGCTACACCCCCTTCAGCCTGCGCCTCGCCCGTGAAGACGGCTCCCAGGAAATCTCCAAGATCGACACCACCCTGCCCCCGGGCTTGGTCGGCAAGCTGGCCGGGGTGGGGGAGTGCTCCGACGCCCAGCTGGCGGTCGCCCAGTCCCGCGAACACGAAGGCGGCGGGCAAGAAGAGCGCGAAAGCCCCAGCTGCCCGGCCAACACCGAAGTCGGCACCGTGGAGGTCGGCGCCGGCGCCGGCCCCACCCCCCTCTACGTAACCGGTCACGCCTACCTAGCCGGCCCTTACAAATCCGCCCCGCTCAGCCTCGCGATCATCACCCCCGCCGTCGCCGGCCCCTTCGACCTCGGCACCGTGGTGGTCCGCACCGCCCTCAACGTCGACCCCTTCACGGCCCAGATCAGGGCGGTCAGCGACGAGATCCCCCACATCCTCCAGGGCATCCCCCTCGACGTCCGCTCGGTCACCCTGAAGATGAACCGGCCGGAATTCACGCTGAACCCGACCAACTGCGAAGAACTGGGCTTCACCGGCGCCGCCACCTCGCTGCTCGGCAACGTCGCCCCCCTCACCCAGCGCTTCCAGGTCGGCGGCTGCAACACCCTGAAGTTCAAGCCCAAGCTGAAGATCAGCCTGAAAGGAAAGACAACACGGGCTCAGCATCCCGCCCTGAAGGCAGTCCTGACGATGAAACCGGGGGAAGCGAATATCGCCAAAGCGCAGGTGACGCTCCCCGGCAGCGCCTTCCTCGATCAAGGGCACATCAAAACCGTCTGCACCCGCCCACAGCTGGCTTCCCAGACCTGCCCCGCGGGTTCCATCTACGGACACGCGACAGCCGTCACACCTCTGTTGGACCAGCCCCTTTCGGGTCCCGTTTACCTGGGCGTTGGGTTCGGGCACAAGCTGCCGGACCTGGTAGCTGATTTGAATGGTCAGATCCGCGTTCTTCTCCACGGCAAAGTCGACACCGGCCGGGAACACGGCCTGCGGAATACGTTTGAAGTAGTGCCGGATGCGCCAGTGTCGAAGTTCACGCTCGAAATGCAGGGTGGTAAAAAAGGTTTGATAGTAAATTCAGAATCCCTCTGCTCCCCGAAAACCAAGACGAAGGCCATCGCTGACTTCACTGCTCAAAACGGCAAGATCTTCGACACCGAACCCGTCGTCCAGAACTCCTGCCGGAAGAAGGGCCGCAAGGGCCACGGCCACAAGCGCCACCGCAGGGCCGGGTAGCCGATGGCCCCCCGCGGCCTCACCCGAGCCCTGCCGGGTCCGCTGCGCACCTCCGCTTGTGCATTTCTATCGCCCGGTCGCGCTTGCCAAGAAGGCCCGCAGGTCCTTCATCAGCAGCATCAGCTGCAGCGGCTCCGTCGGGGACTCTTCGAAGCCGAAGCGCTCATACCACCGCCGCGCTGGCTCGTGCTTGGCGTGGACGAGCATCACCCGCACTCCGATCTGCTCGGCCGTCTCCGCCGCTCGCAGCATTGCGTCCTGCAGCAGCGAGCGGCCGAGGCCGTTGCCCTGGTGGCCCTCATCGACCGCCAGCCGCGCCAGCAGCACCGCGGGAACTGCGCGCTGCCGCGCCTGCCCTTTGAGCGCTCGCGCCGTCGCCTCCTCGGGCCTCACCTCGGCGGCGGCGAGGGCGTAGTAGCCGACCACGCGGCCCTCGGCCACCGAAACGAAGACGCGCGCGGATCCCGCGCCCTGCGCCTCCAGCGCGTGCTCGGCGAGCCAGCGGTTCAGCTCCGGCTCGCCGCACTCAAAGCCCTCACAGCTATGCCCACGCTCGAGCGGCTGCGGGCGCGAGTAAGACATCGCCCGCTCGCGCTACTTCTCAAAGACGCTCGGGCGCGAGAAGAGCTCCCGCAGGCCGGCGGGGATGCGGGGGGGACGGTCGAGCGCCTCCACGAAGCGCTCCCAGCGCTCCGCGTCGAGTTCGAAGACAGTGCGGTCGGCCAGCACCCGCTCGGCCTCGAGGACCGCCGCCGTGCGGACGAACTCGCTCAGCTCGCGATCCGACTCCGCCGCCGCGCGGCGCACGACGATGTCGTCGTCCGCCCTCACCCGCAGGTTCCAACGAGAGTCCTTCGCCCGTACCGCCATCGCCACCCATTGTACAGACGTTGGGCGTCGCTGGCGGACCTCACCGCCGAGCCGCAGCGTGGGGGAGAGGAGCGCTGATGCGCCTCGCCTTTCCGTTGTCTGCTCCGAAGACCTCTGCGGCCCCCGGGACAAGACCAAGGCGATCGCCGACTTCAGCTCGCCTTGAGGTACTCGCGCAGCGCCTTGCGGATCACCGAGGAAGTGGCCTCGCGGTCGCGCTCTGCGCGCCGCGCCAGCGCCGAGCGCAGCTCGGGGTCCAGGCGCACCGACTCGACGCTGGCCGGTCCCGAGCCGATCGCCGGCCGCCCAACCCGCCGCCGCAGAGTCTCCTCGACGTCATAGCCCACCTCCGCCTCGGCCGCCAGCTTCTCGACCAGCTCCTCGCTGATCGGAGCGCCGCCCTTCGTCCTGCCGTAGGTCTTCTTCTTCGCCATCCTCACTCTCCTCCTAGCAGCGGCAGGTACTTCGGCCGCATCCTCATCGCGTGGATTGCCAACTCCGATCCGTCCTCCCGGATGATCGTCACGATCTCGAGCAGGTCGGCATCGCGGGCTGGTCCCAGATACAGGCGGGTGTCGTCGTCTCGCTCGTCGATGCTCATTGCGTTCTCCACCCCGTGTTCGATGTCCTCGTCGGCGATGCCGTGTTTGCGTGCCGACGGATGGATCTCCACCCCAGAAATTGTAGTACGAAATACAAGCGCGAAGCTTCATCACGGCAATACCGGTGTCACCGGCGACCGTTCCGTCCCTTCGCCCGAGCGTGGGGGAGAGGAGCGCTGATGCGCCGATCTGCCTTACTCGCCCTGCTCGCGCTTGCCGGCGCCCTCTGCGTCGTGCCTGCGGCGGCCCAGGCCGCAGCCCCGCAGGTGGGCGCCGCCTGGACGACCGAAGTCCGCGCCGCCTCGGCGACCTTCCGCGGCGAAGTCAACCCCGAGGGCTCCAACATCACCACATGCCGCTTCGAATACGTCACCGATGCTCATTTCCAAGCCGAAGGTTTCACCGCCGCCGCCCTCGCCACCTGCGAACCGAGCCCCGGTTCGGGCACTGGCTTCGTGACGGTCTCCAAACACGTCAGCGCCCTGAAATCGGCCACCACCTACCACTACCGCCTCGTCGCCAGCAGCTCCGAAGGGACCGAAACCCTCGAAACCAACCCCGCCGGCAGGCCGCTCGCCTTCACAACCCAGGGGATCGGCGCCGCCTTCTCCCTGCCCGATAGCCGCGGCTGGGAGCTGGTCTCCCCAGCCGAAAAAAACGGCGGCGCAGTCCAGGGCCCCGAAGAAAACCACGGCGGCGGCGTCCTCCAGGCCGCCGCCACAGGCCCAGGCGGCATCACCTACACCTCGGCCTCCTCCTTCGGCGGCTACAGCGCCCAGGGCGCCCCCCAGGGAAGCCAATACATCTCCACTCGCTCCGCCGGCGGCTGGTCGACGCAGAACATCACCACGCCGATGCTCTCGGGCTCCTACGGCAACGACCCCAACGGCGTTCCCTACCAGCTCTTCTCGGGAGACCTCGCCCGTGGTCTGCTGCTAAACGGCGTCCACTGCCGCGGCGAAGGCAGCGGCTGCCCGGTCGCCAACCCGCCCCTGCCGGGCTCCGGCGCCCCCGAAGGCTTCCAGGACTACTACCTGCGAAACGACGAAGCGGGCAGCTTCGCCGCGCTTCTCACAGAAGCCAACAAGGGCCCCCTCGCCCTCTCTGCCACCCAGTTCAACCTCTCCTTCGCCGGCTCGAGCCCCGACCTTGCCCACGTGATCCTCTCCACCTGCGCCAAGCTCACCGCCGATGCGAGCGAAGTGGCGGGCAGCGAAGGCTGCGATCCGACCAAGCCCAACCTCTACGAGTGGAGCGGGGGAGGACTGGCACTGGTCAACACCGCCCCGGGCGCCAAACTGGCTGCCCAGGGCGGCGCCATCTCAACCGACGGCTCCCGCGTCTACTTCACCGAAGCCGGCAAGCTCTGGCTGCACGAAGGGGCAAGCGCGCCGCACGAACTCGCGCTGGGCGGCGAATTCCAGACCGCCACCCCGTCAGGCGCCTTCGCCTTCTACACCAAAGCGCAGCACCTCTTCCGCTATGACGCCACCACTCACGCCGTCGCCACCGACCTAACTCCCGCCGGTGGCGTGGTCGGGGTGATCGGCTCATCCGCGGGCGGCTCCGCGGTCTACTTCCAGACCACCAGCGGGCTGAAGCTCTGGCAGTCCCCCGCCACGATCACCCAGGTCGCCTCCGGCGGCGAAACCGCGCAGGCAAGCGACTACCCGCCCACCACCGGCACCGCCCGCGTCTCAGCCGACGGGGAAACCCTCCTCTTCCTCTCCAAGGAATCCCTCACCGGCTACGACAACCACGACCAGACGACGGGCCTGCCCGACTCCGAGGTCTTCCTCTGGAGCAGCGCCGGCGGCGGTCCCACCTGCCTCTCCTGCAACCCGACCGGCGAGCGCCCGCTGGGCCCCTCGACGATTCCCGGCGCCTACTCCAACGGCACAGAAGCAGCCGCCGGCCCGGGCGAAATCGTCACCGACTCCTACAAGTCGCGCAACCTCTCCGCCAACGGGCAGCGCGTCTTCTTCGACTCCGCCGACGCCCTGGTGGCGCTCGATACCGACAGGGCCTCCGACGCCTATCAGTGGGAGGCCCAGGGGCAGGGCAGCTGCGCGAAGCCCGGCGGCTGCGTCGGCCTGCTCTCCTCCGGCACCGGCTCAGAAGGCGCCTCCTTCATCGACGCGAGCGAATCGGGAGCGGACGCCTACTTCCTCACCTCCGCCTCGCTGCACGGTTCCGCAGGCATGGCCGTCACCCCGGAAGGCAACATCGACCCCGGCTCCGCCGACGTCTACGACGCCCGCATCGGCGGCGGCTTCGCCGAACCGAAACAGCCGATCCCCTGCGAAGGCGATGCCTGCGCGCCGCTGCCGCCGGAACCCGAAGACCCGAGCGTCGGAACCCTCGTTCCCGGGCCCGGCAACCCGCCGGTCCACTTCCCCAAGACCCCGTGCCCGAAGGGAACCCACCGCGTCACAAGCCACGGCAAGTCGCGCTGCGTGAAGAGCGCCAAGCGCAAGCCGCGCCACCACAAGCGCAGCGCCGCCCATCGCCGCCCAGGAGTTCGCAGGTGAACCGTCGCGCCTCAACCACGACCAGGCACCGCTCGCCCCGGCAAGCCTTGCGGAGCGACGGCACAGCCATTTATTTCCTCGCGCAGCGGCTCGGCGCCAACCGGCTAGGAGTCGCCCGCGCTCATCACCGAGCTGCCGGAGCGAGCGTCGCGAAAGCCGATCACCACGACCTGATCGCCGCGCTCGACGTACATGTAGACGACGATCAGCCAACCCCACGGACCGACGATCGCGCGGCAGTCTCGCCAGACGCCGCTGAGGGTCTTGCCGGAGCGGGGGAACTGCTCCAGGGTCAGCAGCGAGCGCGAGACTCGGTCGCGGGTGTCGTCGGGAAGGTTGAGCGCGGCGATGAGGGTGCGCAGCTCCTCTCTCGCGCGCCGCGTTACCGCGATGCTTGCCACCGGCTACAGCTCGGACAGCGGCACGGTTTCGCCCCGCCGCGCCTGCTCGATCGACTCCTGAGCTGCCTCCCAGGAGCCGGGAATCGAGTCGAGGATCTCGGTGATCCGGGCGCCGTCGAGCTCGAACTCGTCGAGCGCCCCGGCGAGCACCTCGCCGGCCAGCTCGACCTCCTCGACATGTCGCTCCTCGGCCAGGTCGGCGAGCTTGCGAGCGTGCTCGCTGTCCAGCGCGACGTTGATGCACTTTCTTGCAGCCTCCATTCCGTCCAAGGCTACATCAGCCGCTACACGCCGTCGAAGCACCGCCGGCGCTCGCAGCGCCGCGCCCATCCCAACCGCCGGGGTGACCGATGAGTCCGCTGCCACCGCCAGGCGGCCGTGTCGCCCTCCTCGCCGCGATCGCGGCAATCGCCGCGCTCTGGCTGCCTTCCACCGCCCAGGCCGATTTCGGTTTCGCCGGTTTCGACTTCGCCGCCGAAAACCACGACGGGACGCCGGCCACCGAAGCCGGCACCCACCCCTACCAGCTGACCGCCACGGTCAACTTCACGCAAGGCCCCCCGTCTCCGGGTCAGCCGGGCGTCCCCTTCCCCGCCGCCGACCTGCGCGACATGCGCTTCGAACTCCCCTCCGGGCTGATCGGCAACCCCTCGGTCGCGACACACTGCACCCTGGCCCAGTTCAACACCCCGCGGGTCTCCCCCTTCGAAGAACCAAGCCTCTCGGGGGAGAGCTGCCCCGACAAGTCCCAAATCGGAACGGTGACGATGCGCACCTCCCTGCAAGGCGGCAGCGCCCGCACCTTCGGCCTCTTCAACCTGACGCCGCCGCCCGGGGTGGCGGCGATGCTCGGCACCGCTCCCTTCGGGGAGCCGATCGCCTTCGCCGGCCAGGTGCGCAACAAAGAAGGCGAATACGGCCTCAACCTCGAAGCAAAGAACTTCCCTCAGGGCCTGGCGATCGACGGCGTCGAAGTGACGATCTGGGGCACCCCCTGGGCCGTCTCCCACGACACCCAGCGCGGCAACTGCCTGAAAGAGGCGCAGCCGGGCTTTGGCTGGGGCAAATGCTCGGTCGGGCCGCCGAAAACCAACCGCCCCGAGACCTTCCTCACCCTGCCCGTCTCCTGCGGGGGGCCCCTCGCCTACACCGTTTCAGCCGACTCCTGGCAGAGCCCCCGCCAGTGGGCAAACGACGCCGCGCTCGGCCGCGACGCCGAAGGCAACCCGGCGGGGCTGACCCGCTGCGATCGCCTCCACTTCCAAACCACATCCTTCTCGGGCCCGACCACCAACCGTGCCTCGACCGCGACCGGCTATGACTTCAACCTCACCCAGAGCCAGGAAGGCCTGACAGAACCGGGAGGGCTCGCCGGACCCCAGGTGCAAGAAGCCGTCGTCTCGCTGCCGCAAGGCTTCACGATCAACCCCTCGCTGGGCGCGGGGCTCGGCGTCTGCACGCCGGCCCAGCTCGCCAGGGAGACGCCGACCTCGAAGCCCGGGGAAGGCTGCCCCAACAACTCGAACATCGGCAAGCTCACCGTGCAGACGCCGCTGCTGGTCGAAGAAACGACGAGCTTCGAAGAGCTGATCAACGGCGCGATCTACCTCGCCCAGCCCTACCACAACCCCTCGGGCTCGCTGATCGGCCTCTACCTGATCGCGCGGGCCGAAAACGGCGTCTTCGTCAAGGTCGCGGGCCGCCTCGTTCCCGACCCGGCGACGGGGACGATCACGGCGATCTTCGAAGGCCTGCCCCAGCTCCCCTACACCCACCTGAAGATCCACTTCCGCGAAAACCAGCGCGCCCCGCTCGCCACCGCCGCCAGCTGCGACGCCAACCCCTCCACCCCCGCCATCGACCCCTACACGACCCAGGTCGAACTCACCCCCTGGCAAAGCGAAACCGCGGTCCAGCCGGTCGTCGAGCACCAGAACTTCCAGTTCGCGATCACCAGCGGCGTGGGCGGCGGCCCCTGCCCGGGTGCCGGCCCGGCGCCGTTCTCCCCCAGCGCCGCCAACGGCTCCCAGAACTCCAACGCCGGCTCCTACTCGCCCTTCTTCCTGCACCTGAAGCGGGCCGACACCGAAGCCGAGATCACCTCCTACTCGGCCCTCTTGCCGCCCGGCCTGACCGGCAAGCTGACCGGCATCCCGTATTGCTCCGAAGCCGACCTCGAAGCGGCGAAGCGCAACACGGGAGTGGGGGAGCTCGAACACCCGAGTTGCCCGCAGGCCTCTGAAATCGGCCACACCTCGGCCGGCTACGGGCTCGGCGGCGTCCTCACCTACGCGCCGGGCCGCCTCTTCTTGGCCGGCCCCTACCACGGCGCGCCGCTCTCGATCGCCGCCGTGGACTCGGCCCTGGTCGGTCCCTTCGACCTCGGCGTGATCGTCGTGCGCCAGGCGATCAAGGTCAACCCGATCAACGCCCAGGTCTCGATCGACTCCCAAGCCTCGGACCCGATCCCCCACATCATCGGCGGCATCCCGATCCACCTCCGCGACATCCGCGTCTACATCTCAAGGCCGCAGTTCACCCTCAACCCGACCAACTGCGAACCCTTCCAGACGAGCTCGACCCTGACCGGCTCGAGCCCGCCCTTCACCAACCCCAGGGAATCGACGGCCACCGCCTCCAACCTCTTCCAGGTCTCCAACTGCTCCTCGCTCGGCTTCGCGCCGGCGCTCTCCCTGAAGCTCCTCGGCAAGACCCGCCGCGGCGCCTTCCCGGCGCTTCGGGCCGTCTACCAGCCCCGGCCCGGCGATGCCAACATCGCCAGCGCCGCCGTCGCCCTGCCCCATGCCGAGTACCTGGCCCAGGCGCACATAAACACGGTCTGCACGCGGGCGCAGTTCGCCGCAGAAAGGTGCCCGTCGGGCTCGGTCTACGGCCACGCCCGCGCCACCACCCCGCTTTTGCCAGAACCGCTGGAAGGCCCCGTCTACCTGATGAGCGGCTTCGGCCACCTGATCCCCGACATGGTGGTGGCGCTCAAAGGCGACGGGGGGATCGCGATCAACCTCGACGGGCGTATCGACCAGGTTCGCGGCGGCATGCGGGCGAGCTTCGAAGCGCTGCCCGACGCGCCGGTCACCAGCTTCGAACTGACGCTCTTCGGCGGCGGGCGCGGGCTGCTCGAAAACTCAGCCGACGTCTGCCTCGCCCCGGGCGCCGCCTCGGCGCGCTTCGTCGGCCAGAACAACCTCGGCGAGGGGCTGACGCCGGTCCTGGGGAACGACTGCCATAAGCACAAGCGCAAGGGCCATCGCAAGCGGGCGGGGAGGAGGCGCTGATGCGGCGCCTCTCATTCTGCGCTTCGCTCCTCGCGCTCGTCTTCGTCGCGGTCCCGGCCCAGGCCCTGGGCGCCGCCAACCACCCCTTCCTCGCCGCGATCAACGGCGGCTACGAAGACGCCTGCGGCCTCGCCCGATCCGGCGGTGGCCTCTACGTCTCCGACTACTACCACGACGCGATCGAATTGCCCGGCGGCGGCAAGATCGCCAACGAGAGCCCCGGCTCGGGCCCCTGCAAGCTCGCCCTCGACGCCGGCGGCAACCTCTACGTCAACAACTACCACCACGACGTCGTCAAATACACCGAACCCTTCACCAGCGGCGCCGGCGCTGTGATCGACGCCACCGAACCGACCAGCCTGGCGCTGGACCCGACCACGGGCAACCTCTACGTCGTCCACCGCACCTACGTCTCCCTCTACGAAGCCCCGGTCCATGCGGGCGAGGCGCCGGCCAAGACGATCGGGCTCGACAGCTCCGCCGAATACTTCGGCGCCGCCGTCTCCGCCTTCCCCGGCGCCGGCGCCCAGCCCGCCACCGCCGGGGACCTCTACCTCGCCGATGCCGCCACCCACACGGTCAAGGTCTTCGACTCCACCGGCGCCCTGCTCGCCACGATGGACGGCGCCGCCACCCCGCAGGGGGGCTTCAAGTACCTGGTGGACTCCGAAGTCGCGGTCGACAACAATCCCACCTCGCCCTCCTACGGGCACGTCTACGTCCTCGACAGCGTCGGCGGCATCGACCCCGAGCATCCCCAAGGGGTGCTCGACGAGTTCAACTCCGCCGGGGACTACCGCGGCCAGATCACGGGCTTTGCCGACGCCGAACCCTCCGCCGTCGCGATCGACCCCGCCACCGGCAACGTCTACGTGACCTCCGGCAACTCCGAAGGCTCGGCGGTCTTCACCTACGGCCCCACCGCCCCGGCTCGCAGCCTCAAAGTCGCAAAGTCAGGGACGGGAGGGGGGACGGTCACCGCCTCCCCCAACGGCATCGCCTGCGGCAGCGCCTGCGCGGCCGAATACGACGAAGGCAAGACGGTCACCGTGTTCGCCGCCCCCGACGCCCACTCGGTCTTCAAAGGCTGGACGGTCACCGGTCCCGGCGCCGAACCGTGCCCGGGGACGGGCACCTGCACCACGCTGATGAGCGCCAACCGCGAAGTCAGCGTCGAATTCGAAGAACCGCCGGCCCAGGAGACCCTGACGCTCGCCGAGACCGGCGCCGGCACGGTCAAAAGCGAACCGGCGGGGATCTCCTGCCCGGGGACCTGCACCGAACACTTCAACCTGGGCCGCCTCGTCACCCTCACCGCCACCCCCGCCCCCCACAGCCGCTTCGCCGAATGGCAGGGGGTGGCCTGCGACGAATCGCGCCTCACCACCTGCCAGGTGACGATGAGCCAGGCCGAATCGCTCAGCGCCAAATTCGTCCCGATCCCGCCTCAGACCCTGACCGCGACCGTGACCGGCTCCGGTGAAGGCACGGTGACAAGCTCCCCGGCGGGGATCTACTGCTCGTCCGCCTGCTCGGCGGGCTTCGACGAAGGCTCGAGCGTCACCCTGACCGAGATCACCGCACCGGGCTCGGCCTTCGCCGGCTGGAACGGGGCCTGCGCGGGGACCGCCCCCACCTGTTCCGTGACGATGAGCGCCGCGGAGTCGGTCAGCGCCGGGTTCGCATCGCTCTTCGCGCCCTCGCCGCCGCCCGTCCCAGCCCCCTCGCCGAGCCCCCCGCCAAGCGGCTCGCCACCCGCGCCGCCGGCTCCGGCCCCAGCGCAGCTCGAGCTCGGCAAGCTCACCGTCAAGGGCGCGACCGCCACCCTGAAGCTCCGCGTCTCGGGTCCCGGCTCGGTGACCGCCACCGGCAAGCGCCTGAAGAAGGCCGGCGCCAAAGCATCCAAAGCCGGCGCCCTCACCCTGCGCCTCTCCCTGAGCAAGGCCGGGCAGCGGGCGCTTCACAGGGCCAGACATGGCAAGCTCAAGCTCAAGGTCACGCTCACCTTCACGCCCAGCGGCGGCGGCACGCCGACCGTAGCCACGAAGACCGTGACCTTCAGGGCATAAGTTCAGGGCACGGGGGGCAGGCGTCCTGCTTGGCGCAGCGGCCCTCACTTAGGCGTGTTGATAGGAATACAGACAAGGAAGGGAAGGTAGGGGTGAAGGGAAGAAGAGGCTTGACATCTGGGGGACCGGGACCGCGGATCGTCGGGCTCCTGGCCCTCCTGCTCGCGGCGGGCGCGACCCTCGCCCACGCCGAAATCACCCAGAAGGGCAACCTGCGCGTCGTCGTCAGCGCCAAGATGTCCCCCCGCGCCCTGCCGCGCACCGGTGCCGCCCCGATCTCGGTCTCGGTAGGTGGTCGGATCTCGACCACCGACGAAAGCACCCCGCCCCAGCTCAAAGAGCTTCGGATCGAGATCAACCGCAACGGCCGCCTCGACTACCAGGGTCTGCCCATCTGCGCCATCGACAAGATCCAACCCGCCTCCAACGGCCGCGCCCTCTCGGCCTGTCGCTCCTCGCTGGTCGGGGAAGGCAAGTTCCTCGGCACGATCACCTTGCCCGGCTCGGCCCCCTACCCGATCGAAGGCAAGCTGCTCGTCTTCAACGGAAGCGAACACGGCCACCAGGTCCTTCTCGCCCACATCTACAGCCCCCACCCGTTCGCGACCTCCTTCGTGATGACCTTCCAGATCACCGCCAACCGCCACGGCACCTACGGCACGACCCTCTCCGCCAACCTGACCAAGGCGCTCGGCAACAAGCGCAACCTGACCGGGATCGAAATGACCCTCTCGCGCCGCTGGTCCTCAGGCGGGCGCTCCCACTCCTACCTCTCCGCCGGCTGCCCGGCGCCCAAGGGCTTCGGGGGAGCCCCCTTCCCGCTGGCGCGCACCAGCTTCGCCTTCGCCGGGGGCACGAAGCTGACCACGACCGTGACCAGCGAATGCCGGGTGCGGTGAGAGCCTCGAGGCTCGCCCTCCTGCTGCTTGCGGCGGTTGGCGCCGCGCTCGGCCTCGCCGCCTGCGGGAGCGGGGGAGGGGGCACGACCTCGACCTCCACCGCCGCGCCTGGATCGACTGCGCCGGGGACCGCCCAGCTCGCGCCGGGGACCGCGAAGGCCGCGCCGGGCCACGGGCCCGCCAGCGCCCCCGGGGCGGGAACAGGTTCCTCCCATGCGGCGGCGCCCCTGACCCGCGCCTCGGCGCGGCGCGCCGAACGCCGCGCCGAAGCCGTCGGGGCCGCCCGCCACCGCGCCCTGGCCAAGAAGGCCGGCCACGCCGCCCCCTTCCTCGTGCCCACCGGCGACAACAGCATCCCCACCTACGGAGCCGAAGCCCCGTCCTCGCAACAAGCCTCCGCAACCGCCTCGCTGCAGGCCTACCTGCAAGCACGCGCCGCCGGCGATTGGGGCTCCGCCTGCGCCCACATGGCCGCCGCGGTGCAAAAGCAGCTGGCGCTGCTCGCGGGCGGCCCGGGCGCCAAGGCCGAAGGCTGCGCGGGCGCCTACGCCAAGCTCTCCTCGCGCGTTCCAGCCTCAGCTCGAGCCAACCCCCTCAGCGGCTCCCTCACGGCCTTCCGCGTCAAGGCCGACAAGGCCTTCGCCCTCTTCTACGGGCCCAAGCGCCAGCAGTACATGATGCCGATGGTCTCAGAAGGCGGGGAATGGAGGGTCAACCAGCTCGAAGCGATCACCTGGCCGATTGGCGCCCCAACGACTTCGCCATGAACGCCACCAAAGCACCACGGAGGGCGAGCTTCGCCTCCTACCGCCTTCCCCCCGGCCGCCACGGCATCCCACCGGAGCTGGTCGCCGAGAATCAGCGCTGGCGGCTGCTTGGCGCCGCTGCCGAGGTGCTGGCCGAGCGCGGCTACGCCCATGCCACGACCGCCGACATTGCCCGCTGCGCCGGCGTTTCCCGCTCCACCTTCTACAAGCACTTCGACGACCTCGCAGGCTGCCTGCTCGCCGCCTATGAGATGGCCGCCGATTGCCTCTGCGACGTTGTCACGGGCGCCTGCGAGGAGGGGAGGGGGGAGAACTGGCCCGCCCGCCTGCGGAAGGCGATCGCGGAGGCGCTTGCCTTCCTGGCCTCCGAGCCCTCCCTCGCCAGCCTTCTCGGCGCCAAGGCGCCGGCTGGCATCCCCGCCATAGCTGTGGCCCGCGAGCGGCTGATCAACCGCCTCGCCTGGCCTCTGCGCGGTGGCCGCAAGCTGCGCGGCGCCGACGCGCTGTCGCTGCCCGCCGACCTCGAGCGCCGCCTCATCGCCGCCGCCCTCGGCCTGATCTCCGACCGCGTCGCCGCCGGCGAGGCCGATCGCCTCCCCGAGCTCGCCCCCGAACTCTCCGCGCTCCTCGCCGCCCCCTATGCGGGGCAGCTCGAAGCGAGTTGAAAGCGTCCTCGGTGAGCCGAACCCCCTGCACCGAAACCCTCCGTCTGCGGCAAAGGCTGCGAACGGTGCTACGAATCGATCGTCCGCAGCCATTTCGCTCTATACAGGAACTTTCTGTCTGATTTCAGCCTGACGCAGTCGACCCCCGGCCGCTTCTCGAAGGAGCGTCCGGGGGTGGGCTTCCGCAGCGCGGCGTCGATGGCCGCGCAAGTGGGCACAAGGGGGGAGAGTTTGCGCCGCAGGACGCTCAAAGCGCCATGGAGGCATCCTCCCAGCAGCTCGACTCCCTCGCCCTGCTCGCCACCCTGCAGGGGTGGCTGGGCTGCGACCTGTGCGTGATGGGTGCACCGCCCCGAGGCGGAGTTCAACATCGGCTTCTGCGCTCGCCTGGAGCGGGTCAGGAGCCCGCAGGCTGTCGTTTTGGCGGCGGTTTCGAGTCAGCCGCACTTGCAGGTGCAAGTGTGTGAGCGGGGGAGGCGGTGGCGTTGGAGGGCGGCCTGGGGGGCGACGGCAGGGCTGGTCTGGAGGCGATGGCTGGGGTCTTCAGGGGTGCGGCTGGAGGTTGGGTGCTGGTGAGGGGAGAGAGGCAGGGATGGTGGGGTAGGTGGGGAGTTGGAGAGGCTGACGGGGTCTGGAAGGACCGACCCCGCGCCCCCGCGGGCCACCGCCTTCCCGCTCACAGCCGCGTGCCCTGGTCGCTGGCTGCGGGGTGCGGTACCCTGATTCTGTGGCTACGACGCTCGACAAGGACAAGCTGCACGATGTGCTCGATCAGGCCGTGATCGTGATCGACGAGCAAGATCTCGAGCGCTCACGCCGCGATCCCCGGGTGCGCGCATTTCACGAGAGCGCCGACAAGCTTATGAAAGAGCTTGAGGCCGAAGGCGCAAACTACGACTGAAGGTTGAGCCACTGGCGGCGTAGCCGGCGGTTGCCTGGCACCGGCTGCTCGGAGTCCTGAAAGCCGAAGCGTTGGTGCCACATCCCGGCCGTGTCTTGGTCGAACGGATCGACGACGAGCACCGTCGCGCCCAGATAGTGAAGCGCACGTCGCGCGATGCCGTAGGCGTGCTGGAGCATCTCATCGCCGATCCCCGGCGAGTCTGCCGACCGCGCGAACTGAGCGAGCAGGATCGCCGGCTGGGTGCGGTAGTGGACGCCACCGAGCTGCGCGCGCTCCTCGCTGCTGAGCGCGACCTGCGCGGCGCAGAGCGCGTAGACGCCGGTGACCTTGCCGTGGCTGAGCCGCACGCGCACGGTCGCCTCCTGCGGCTTGCGCAGCGCCCGCTCGGCGAGCCATTCGGCGACGCTCTCACCGGCAGGCCCCTCGGTTGGCTCGAAGGAGCGAATCGCCTCGCTCAGCTCGGGCAGCGCCGCGACGACCCGCTGATCGACCCGCAGGTAGGCGCGTGCGCGCTTCAGGACCTCGGCGAGGGTTGCGGGTCGGGCGGGCTCATGACGGCAGCGAAGCGTATCCGGCGCCGCCCCGACCATCTTCTCCTTGGCGCGTGAGGTTCGGGAAGGACGCGAGCAGGCGGCGGCGCAGCTCGAGGAAGTCGTGGCCGCGGGTGCCGAGGCCGTAGAGGGCAGCAGCGAGGTCGTAGATCGAGCCGCCGCGACGGCAGCGGGCCGAGAAGCACATCCAGCCGCGCTCGGCCGCGTCGTAGACCTTGAGGCTGGGGGTGCGGTCGACGTGGAGTGGGCAGGAGACGAAGCCGGAGGGCGGCACCTCGACGCCGAGGAGCCGCTCGACGTAGACGCGCGGCGGGATGGCGAGGAGCGGGTCGCCATCAGCGGGGCGCGATTGTGAGGAACGCGGCGGGGGAGACGGTGTCGGCGGCAGAGCGTCGCGCAGCCGCTCGGCCTCGTGGACGAGGCCGGTGCCCCCGATCGGCCGAACCGGAGTCGGCGGGTCGTGCTTGTGGTTGCGGGTGCCGGGAGGCCGGAGGATCGAGGTTGCGGCCCAGACGGGATCGCCGCCGGTGGCCTGGGCGAGCCGTCGATTCAGCTCCTCCAAGGTGGCGACATCGGCGCGGGCGGCGAGGCGCCAGTAGGCGTGGGCCGCGCCGGGAGAGCCGGAGGCGACGATCAGGGTTGGCTCGGGATTGAAGCTGAGGACGCGCTGGGCGCCGTCGGGGCCGTCGACGTCGGCCCAGGCGACCCAGCCGCCGTCGACTGCCTCGCGGGTGCCGCTGCGCATCTGGCGCGGGGCGCAGCCGAGGTAGACGTCGGCCCGAGCTGCGATCAGGGGGAGCTGTGTGACGAGACGTTGGCGGGCGCCGACGCCGACGAACCAGCGGCGCATGGCCTGGTCGTGGTGGCGCACCCGGACCTCGAGCAGCGCATCGCTCGGCTCGGTGCCGGCGAGTAAGTCGAGGTAGGCGGTCAGCTGCTCGACATCGCGCCGAGAAGCAGAAGGGGCGAGGCGCTTGCCGCTATGCGGCGGCCGGCGCCTCATGGCTTCCGTCCCGCTCGGCCTTGGCCGGGCGGTCGAGGAAGTTGACCTGCTCGGCAACGACGTAGTTGCGCTGCCGCGGGCGGCCGTTGTCGGAGCTCCACTCCTGGTGCTCCAGGCGGCCGGCGATGCCGACGCGGGAGCCCTTGCCGAGGAACTCGGCGCAGCTCTCGGCGAGCTTGCCCCAGACCTCGACGTCGTAGAACGCCGCGCCCCGCTCCCCGGGTCGCTGGATCGCAACCCGCAGGGTGGCGACCGAGGTGCCGCTCGGGGTCGAACGGAGCTCGGGGTCGAGGGTCAGCCGGGCGGTGAGCGCGACCTGGTTGATGTCCTGCATCTCGGGCCTCCTTTGAGAGGTGGTTCGGTTGACGACCCCAGCCAAAGCCCGCGAGCGGGCACGCTGCACGAGCCCGAAGGGCGAGGGAACCCCCTCGCGGGGTTGCAGCGCGCGCGCCGTGGGCCAAACTGGGGTGAGGAGATCCGGGCCCGCCTCGATGGAGGCCGTAGGGCAGGTTCAGCCGCAGCGCCTCGCCCACGCCTGACCCGGCGTCTCAGCTGCTCGATCGCGAGCATCTACTCGGTCTGTCGATGGGCGCGTCGCGGTGGGTCGTGGCCGAGAGCGGGCTACGCCGTCATTAGGTCAAAAGGAGGGCCCGACGCCCCCTCACAGCGAACGTGAGGCAACGAGGCCCGCAGTCAATGGTGCTAATGCGCTCCGCCGACTACAAACTCACACCGGCATGAGCCGACAGGAGGTCGCAGAAGACAAACCCGTCGCGCTCGACCGTCTCGCCGCGCGTGACGGCAATCGGGTGCTTGAAGATCGGGGCGGCGTGGACGAAGGTGTGGAACTCGCCGTTCTCTCCGCAGGGATCAACACCAGGGGGAAGGTCGGCGAGCAGCGCCCGATCGAACGGACGACCCGCGAAGGAGGGATCGAGCTGCGCGGGGTCAACGCAGACGAGCACCGCTTCGAAGCCCGCGTCGACGAACTCGTGGGCAAGCTCACCGGTGTCTTTGCCCCAGAGCGGGAACAGCGCCTCGCGGGCAGCGCCGGCGAGGCGCTCTTCGCGGTAGGTGCGAATGTCCTCCAAGAACAGGTCGGCAAAGGCGATCGCGCCCACGCCCTCCAGCGGTGGCGTCTGCAGTGCACGCGCCATCCGTTCCTCATACACCTCGTTCGGGCAGGCCGCCGGGATGTCCACCTCGACCAGTGGCAGGCCGGCAGCCTCCGCCTGGGCGCGAGCCAGCTCGCGCCGCACCGCGTGCATGCTGATCCGGTCGTAGTCCTCGGTGAAGGTGGTGATCAGCGCCACGGGCTCCGTTTGCTCGTCTCGCAGGGCCCGCAGCGCCAGCGCCGAGTCCTTCCCCCCGCTCCACGACAACGCGATCACCACGGGCAAGTTAGTGCATGCCCGAAGATCGGCCAGGGCGGGCCACTGGCGTCCCGCGAACGGCGATTGCCCAAATCGGCCCGGTTCGTAACCTGACGGCGAGCCGACGTGACGCAGGCTCAGCGCGAGGGCAAACCTGCATCCGCGAGACGCACGGAAATCAGCTTCTCCACGTGCGCTTTCGGCAGAGGTTGGTCGACGGGGAAGTGCAGAGAGCTCTTGGTCATCGTGTAGCCCTCAAGCTCATCGGCGAGCTGGCCGAGGACCGAGCCGCTGAAGGGCAGATAGCTGAGGTGCTTCTTGAACGCCGCAAATCCAGCGATGACCTCGCCCTGCAAACGGAACGCGGTATGAGATCACCTCTTCGGCGCCTGGGACGATCTCAAGAATTGTGCGGCGCAGCTCCTGACGCGTTGTGCGCTTCGGCTCCTTGAGATCACGCAGGTAGCTGTCAACCTGCTCGGCGGACATCCCTGCGCAGTGTAGGGGCGCATCGCTCTCGCTCAGGACGAGCCGCAGCGGTCTTCACAACGCTCGCCGAGCTTCTGCTCTGGCCATGACAGAGCGAGAGCGCCAACCCAGGCGCTCTCGCTCTCATCGTGTTAGGTGGTTAGAGGCGCAGTCCGGCGCTGGCCGGCATCATCGGCGCTCGCCTCGAATGGACAGCCGAGATGATCTCCTCGGCCGACGAGAAGTCCCAGCTACAGGCGCTCGGGCGTCGCCACCCCACGCTCGCGGCCGGGCCCGGGCGCCCGTCGTTGGTCGAGTTCGACTACCGCCGCGGCGGCACCCTCGCCTACCTCGCCGCCTGGGACGTCCACCACGCCAACCTCTTCGGGCGGGTCGAAGAGAAGACCGGGATCGGGCCCTTCGGCCGGCTCGTGGAGGAAGTGATGACAAGCGAGCCCTATGCCTCAGCCAAGCGCGTGTTCTGGGTGGTCGACAACGGCTCCTCCCACGCCGGGCAGGCCTCGGTCGATCGCCTCGAGGGTGCCCACGAGAACCTGCGGCTGATCCACCTGCCGATCCACGCCTCCTGGCTCAACCAGATCGAGCTCTACTTCTCGATCGTCCAGCGCAAGGCGCTCACCCCCAACGACTTCGGCTCCCTGGAAGAGCTCTCCGAGCGCCTGCTCGCCTTCCAGGCTCGCTACGCCGAGATCGCCCGGCCCTTCGAGTGGTCCTTCACCCGCACCGATCTCGACCGGGTGATCGAACGGGTCGCCGAGCGCGAGCCTCAGCTACGGCTGGCGGCTTGACGATCGGTACTTACGGACGTGTCTACTAGTAGACCCGCCCGAAAATACGTTCAGGCGGATCAGCAGGATCTCGGCAGCGGGCGATGAACCTCACCGCAGTGGCCCCGAAGATCGAGATCGAGCTGAGCGAGGAGGAGCGCAGTGAGCTGGAGCGCTTCGCTCGCTCGGAGACCCGTCCCTTCCGCGAGGTCCAGCGAGCGCGGATGATCCTCTACTCCGCGGCCGGTGAGACCGACGGGTGGATCGCCGAGCGGCTGGACTGCACCCCGGAGTGCGTCGGCAAGTGGCGACGAAGATTCAGCGCCCAGCGGCTCGAGGGACTCACCGATCTCCAACGCGCGGGACGCCCGCGCCGTTTTCCCCCCGGAGCAGGTCGCCGAGGTCAAGGCGATCGCCTGCGAGCTGCCCGCCGTCCACGGCTTGCCGCTCGGCCGCTTCACGCGCACTGAGCTGCACCAGCTGGTGATCGAGCGCGGCGTCACCGAGGCCTCGGCGACGACGATCTGGCGCTGGTTGCACGATGCAGCGATCAAGCCCTGGCAGGTGCGTTCCTGGCTCTTTCCCCGCGACCCCGACTTTGCCGCCAAGGCCGCGCCGGTGCTCGATCTCTACCAGCGGCGCTTCGAAGGCCGCCGCCTGCGCCCCGACGAGTACGTGATCTCCGCCGACGAGAAGTCCCAGTTGCAGGCGTTGGGCCGCCGCCACCGGACCCTGCCCCCGGCGCCGGGGCGCCCATCCCTGGTCGAGTTCGAGTACCGCCGAGGCGGCACCCTGGCCTATCTCGCCGCCTGGGACGTCCACCACGCCAACCTCTTCGGCCGGGTCGAGGAGAAGACCGGGATCGAGCCCTTCGGCCGCCTCGTCGAGGAGGTGATGAGCGCCGAGCCCTATGCCTCGGCCCGCCGGGTGTTCTGGGTTGTCGACAACGGCTCCTCCCACGCCGGCCAGGCCTCAATCGATCGCCTGCAGGGCGCCTACGAAAACCTGCGCCTGATCCACCTGCCGATTCACGCCTCCTGGCTCAACCAAATCGAGCTCTACTTCTCGATCGTGCAGCGCAAGGCGCTCACCCCCAACGACTTCGACTCCCTGGAGGAACTCAGCGAGCGGCTGCTCACCTTTCAGGGGCGCTACGCCGAGATCGCCCGACCGTTCGAGTGGACGTTCACACGCTCCGACCTGGAGCGAGTGTTGGCCAGGGTCGCCGATCGAGAGTCGGAACTGAGGCTGGCTGCCTGAGCGAACTTGCGGATAGGTCTACTAGCTCGAGCGCATGGGCATGACGGAGCTGGTGCGGTGCGAAGCGCCGTCTCACCCCCGCTCGGGCAGCGAGGCTGCGGAACTCGACCCTGACTCCGGCGGCAGACCAGGGCCGACCGCGAGTCGGTCCGTCGATCACGCAGAGCAGCGGGCCGACCGGCAGCCGCTCGCGCTCTGCCATCCAGGGGCGGAGCTGCTCGAAGCCCCACTCGTCCATGCCGACCTCCCGCCGGCGCCCGCCCTTGCCGCGGCGGACGAGGATCGAGCCACGGTGTGGGTCGAGATCGCGCTCGCTGAGCGCCAGCGCCTCCTGGATGCGAAGCCCGCCACGCCAGAGGACGACGATCACGGCGCGCAGACGAGCGCCGTGGCGACCACCTCCAACCTGGCGCATCACGGCGACGATCTCCTCGACGCTCGGCGGGTCGGCCGGATAGCGCATTCCCTTGTTGCGTGGCGGTCGTCCGGCGTGGTAGCCGGGCATCGTCGCCGGCGAGCGACGCCTCCCGGCGGAATCGAGGACAGTGGATTCGGTCATGAGATCCTCCTCCTAAGAAGACAGCGGATACCTACTGCACTACCAGGAGGACCAGCAACCAGACGTGTGAGCCGAGCTACGCGATCGGCCGCATTGCGTCGCGTACCGACGGCGCGAGCCGCTGGGGCGTGGTCCCGGAGCTGAAGCTGAGGATCCACTCGGCGAGGTCGGGATCGGACACTTCGACCCGGTAGCCGTTCAACTTGAGGAACGTCAGCATCGCGACCAACGCCAGGCGCTTGTTGGCATCGATGAAAGCCTGGCTCTCGGCGATGCCGTGCGCCAAGACGGCGGCCTGCAAGGCGATATCGGCCTCTTCGTAGTCGGCATAGCTGCGTGGACGGGCGAGAGCGCCTTCGAGAGCCCCCTGGTCGCGAAGCTGATCGGCCGCCTGCGAGGGTGTGCCGCCGATGATCGCCGCATACAGCCCGAGCGCGTCGACGAGCCCCAGGTAGATCGGCTCGCCCGTGCCTTCCTCCTCGTGCACCTGCGGTCTACTTTGGAGCGCGCTTGGAGTCTGGATCGTGCTCGGCGAGGATCTTCAATGCCTCCGGGTGATCGGCGACTACGCGCTCGCCGATCGTGCGGATCCTCTCCCGCAGCTGCTCGGTCGGCAGGATCCGAAGCTCGCCCCCGTCGAGCTCCTCGACCAGCACGGAGGTGCCTGGCGCATATCCATGCGCCTCGAACTCGCGGGGAATCGAAACAACGTTGCTGTTGCCGACCCGGCGGACCTTGACGATCTTCATGACGCCAGTATACACGGGGATATCCCGAGACGTCGGGATACGCGCGGCTTCCGGATTCGTCAGGTGGAGCGAGAGTCTCGGGTCCAAGCCTGGGCCGAGGCCCAGATGAGCGCGTGTCGTCCAAAGCGAGAGCGTGAGCAGCGTCCGCCGACGCGCTCGGAACCGCGCGGAGCGCAAGCTCGCGTCGTCGCAGACTTAGCTCTCCCTCTTTTTGGCGAAGCAGCTGCCGAGTGCGAGCGGTCCGCGCGCGTGTGTCGCGATTGCTCGTGTCGGCTGGATGGTCGGTTGCGCTAGTCCGTAGTTCGTCGGTGTCTTCTGTTCGGGCAAATTACGGATGGAAGCGACCTGATGGCGCGGGAGGATGCTGGGTAATGCGTTCGAGGATCTGCCTTTTGTGTGGTGCCGTGGCCATTCTCGTCCTGGTCGCACCAGCGGCCGCGGCCGCGAGGTTCGCCCCGATCAGCGCCACGCTGAGCAAGCCGGGTTACACCGTGATCGCGCTGGCGGCGAACGGGAAGGCAACTTCGGTGCGCGCGAGTCACGGTAGCTTCAGCCTTCGTCCGCGGGCTGGCAGTGTGACGCTGCAGCTGCGTGCACCGAACGGCATCTACGCCGGCCCGGTCGTGATCGGCTCCGACCAGCACGGTGCGCGCGCGATCGTCGGCGTCAGGGCCGGCGCAAGGCTGGGGAGGATCACGATCAACGTCCGTCGCGGCTACGCGCGCGTCGCCCGGCGGGTCGCGAAGCGGTCGGTCGACACAAGTCGCTGGGCGCGAGCCAGGAAGGGCGTCCCGATCGGCGCCGGGAACTTCGGCCGCGTGCGCTCGAAGCCTCCGCGCCACCCGCCGCCCGGCGATCTGGACGCCGACGGAGTCCCCGGCAGGCTCGACGTCGATATCAACGGCAACCTGATCCTCAACGACGTCGATCGCTCGACTCTCAGCCGGGCACGGACGTCGCAGGCCGAAAGCCCGTTCTATATCGGCACGAGCCTGTTCGGCGGTTGGTTCGGGGACGCCGTGAACGCCAACGCGCGCGCGGTGACCGAAGCGGACATCGACCAGTCCCTCGCGAGGAACGAGTACATCGCCATCGGCCTGCTGCCCGGGAGCCCCGAGCTCGACTGCGGCGGGGCGCCGGACCCCAACAACCCGCAGGGCTGGATCGGCGGCCTGAGCTACTGCACAAGAGGAGGCACCGGCGCCGAGTCGCTTGCCCCTGGGCAATTCGAGCCCTTCCCGGCCTGCTGTGATCCCGACGGCAACGGCTACGGGACACTCACCAACAACTCCCATATGCCGGACCCCGGCTCCTTCAGCCTCAAGCCCAACGCGACCTCCAGCCAGATCCGCACCGGCGACGTGCTGATCCAGCGCGTCACGAGCAACGGCGTGACAACCGACACGCCCACGATGCTGCCCTTCGTCTTCGCGACGGCTCCGGCGCTCGTCGCCTACGACGACGGGCAAGGGAACAAGGCGACCATCAACTACCCGGTGGCGGACCCCATGACCGCCCCTGGACATGGCGGCAACGGCTTCCCGGTCGCGGCCGGCCCCAACGGCGAAGTGGCGCTGGCACTGACGTTCTGGCGTCCTCAGCGCAGGTCCATACCGCCAGAGCCGGGCGCCTGGACAGACATCGGCAAGCTCACCTACTGGGCGAATATCGAGAGCGTCGGTGCGTCGAATGTGCCAGGGGGAAACATCGACTGCCCGAAGAGCAGCTACTCCGTCAACGATCCGAACCTGTCTTTGTCCCAGGACGGGGACCCAGGGGTCACGGATCTGGCGACCGACCAGCCGGCGAACCCCGCGAACACCATCACCTACACGCTGAACGTCACCAACTGCCTTGCGGCCGTCGGGGTCGCATGGAACCCAGGCGAGGAAGCCCTGATCCACTTTTTTGCGGCCGACGGGTTCACCGGCTCGAGCGCCAGCACCACGGATACAGGCTTTGCCGTGTTCACACGTCGCTAGCCCGCTCACGCTCCCGGCCGAGCGACCCTCCGCCGGTCGTGACTACTGCCGCCAACCGCTCGATCCGCAAGCGCCACGGGCTGCCGCGCGCCCGCTGAGGGGCTGGCCGGCCGGGGCCGAGCAAGCAGTCCGCACCATGTGTCGCGACTGCCCGCCGCTTGGACAATCGGCAGCGGCAGGTCCGTAGTTGGCCAATGACCGCTACGGGGCGATTACGGATGGCAGTGGCCCGGCGGCGTTTGAGAATGGCCGGGCATGCACTGGAAGGCATATCTCGGCTTTAGCGCCGTGGCCGTTCTCGTCCTCGTCGCGCCCGTGAGCGCAGCGGCGAAGCTCGCCCCGATCAGCGGCACAGTGAGCCAGCCCGGCTACACCGTGCTCGCTCTGGCGGCGAACGGCAAGGCGACCTACGTGCGCGCAAGCAACGGCCGCTTCAGGCTTCGACCGCTGGCCAACCGGGTCACCCTGCAGCTCCGTGACCCGAGCGGCATCTACGCTGGCCCAGTCGTGATCGGCTCCGAGCGCAAGGGCAGGCGCGCGATCGTCGGGGTCAAGGCTGGCGCGAAGCTGGGCAAGATCACAGTCAAGGCCCCTCAGGGCTACGCGAAGGTTTCCCGGCGGGTCTCGAAGAGCTGGGTCGACCCAACCCACTGGGCGAAGGCCAGGAAGGGTGTCCCAATCGGCGCCGGGAAATTCGGCCTGGTGCGCTCCAAGCCTCCGCGTGTCTCGCCACCCGGCGACCTGGATGCCGACGGCATCCCCGACAGATTCGACGTCGACGTCAACGGCAACCTGATCCTCAACAACGTCGATCGCTCGACCTCGAGCCGGGCGCGTGCGGCGCAGGCCGCAAGCCCGCAGGCCGAAAGCCAGTTCTACGTCGGCGCCAACCTAGTTGTCCCGCTCTCGGAAACGATGAACGCCAACGCGGCCGCGGTGAGCGACGCGCAGATCGACCAGGCTCTCTCGAAGTACGAGTGGCTCGCCCTCGGCATCCTGCCGGGCAGCCCGGAACTCGACTGCGGCGGGGAACCGGACCCCAACAACCCGCAGGGCTGGATCGGCGGTCTGAGCTACTGCAGACGAGGCGGCACCGGGGTTGAAATGGGCCTCGGTCCTGCACAGACATGGCAACCCTTCCCGGCTTGCTGCGACCCCAACGGCGACGGCTTCGGGACACTCTTCAACAACTCACCAAACCCGCCGCCGGGCGCCTTCTTCTTCCACCCCAACGCGACGAGCAGCCAGATCGGGACCGGCGACGTGCTGATCCAACGCGTCACGAGCAACGGCGTGTCAACCGACACGCCCGCGATGCTGCCCTACATCTTCGCGACGGTCCCGGCGCTCGTGTCCTACGACGACGGGCAAGGAGACAAGGTAACCGTCAACTACCCGGTCGCCCAACACGGGCCGGGAACCCTGGGCAACCCCCTCCCGGTCGCGGCCGGCCCCAACGGCGAAGTGGTGCTGAAACTGACGCTCTGGCGTCCTCAGCGCAGGTCCATCCCGCCAGAGCAGGGCGCCTGGACAGACATCGGCAAGCTCAGCTACGGCGCGAATATTCAGAGCGTCGGTGCTGCCGAAATCCCGCCGCTGCATCGTTTCTGCCCGCGAAGCTCTTTCTCCGGCAGCGATCCGAACCTGTCTCCCCCTGAAACGGTGATTCCACCTGACAGGGGAGGGGTCACGGATCTGGCACCTGATCAGCCTGCGAACCCCGCGAGCACCATCACCTACACACTGAATCTCACCAACTGCCTCGCAGCGCTCGGGTTCGCTTGGAACCCAGGTGAGTCAGCCCTCGTTCACTTGTCTGCGGTGGACAATGTGTTTGGCGCGAGCGCCACCGAAACCGGCACGTGGGCCGTGTTCGAACGTCGCTAGCCCGCTCACGCTCCCGGCCGAGCGACCCTCCGCCGGTCGTGACTACTGCCGCCAACCGCTCGATCCGCAAGCGCCACGGGCTGCCGCGTTCTCGACCGAGCGGGCACCGCGCCGGCGAGCCGGACGGCTTTCCTGATGGACGAGTTGCGGCCGTCTGGACCTTCGGTATGGCTGGACATTGATCCTCATGGTTCGGCGAATGTCGTGCCCTCTCCGGCGCCGGTGTCTGGGTGGCGCTGCACGACAACGAAGGCGATCACGGTGGCCGCCGCCACGATTGACAGTGCGATGTAGGGGAACTCGCTGTAGGGCGAGGGCTGCCCGGGCTTGCACAGCTCGACGAAGGGGACGATGAGGGTCAGGGCGCCCAGGATCGGAATGGCCACGTGCCGGAGAGCTGAGAAGGACGGTCGATGGCGGCGCCACATGAAGATCGGGAGGGCGAGCGTCGTCAGGAAGTAGACGAACAGGATCACGATCGTGCCCATCGTCGAGCACTCGGCATAGAGGCCGACGGGGTTCGTCGATCCCTTGTCCACGCCGATGAGGTGTGCTGCCCCCCAGACCGCGATGATCCCGAGCCCCCCGCAGGCCATGACCAGCAAGGCGTTGACCGGCGTGTGCGCGGGCTGGCGGACGTGACCGAGCAGTGCCGGTAGGAGTCCGGATCGGCCGCCGTCGAAGAGCATGCGGGCTTGGGAGTTCACGGCGGCGACCAGGGTGGCGAGCACGGAGACGATCCCGGCGAGCCAGGCCAAGAGGGCCGCTGTGCCGAGGTGGCGGTCGGCCACGGTCAGGAACGGGACCGATGAGCGACCGATCGAAGAGACGTCGTAGCCAAAGCCGGTGACGGTGGCATACGCGAAGAGGACGAAGAGGGCGGTGGCGGCGGCGATTGATATGTAGAGGGCTCTCGGCACGGTGCGCCTCGGATCGCGGCACTCCTCCGCCAGCGCGGGGCCGTTTTCCCAGCCGATGAACATGTACAGGGCAAGTGGGAAGCCCGCTGACAGGCCGGCCAGGCCACCGCTGAGGTGGGCCCAGGAGAACGGGATGCTCGAGAGGTGGGCTCGCTGGTCGACGAGGGTGACGGCGCAGACCACGAGCATGATCGCCACCTGCACCACGACAGCCAGGCCCACCGCCGAGGTGGAAAGGCGGACGCCGCGCGCCGTCAGCCAGATGGCGGCGACCGTCAGGAGGAAGCTCAGCGGCTCCCAAGGCACGTGCCACGACGTGTAATGGGCGAGGGTCAACGCCACCATGCCCCCCGACATGGTGAACACCCCCGCTATAGCCACGGTGAACCCCACCGCGACCAGAATGGCCGTGACGACGCCGGCCCTCGCTCCCAGCGAGGTCTCGACGTAGGTGATGAAGCTCCCCGCCGAGGGCTCCGCCTTGGTGAATTCGGCGACGATGAACGCAAGCAGGACGACGGCCACACCTCCCGCGAGAATCGTCAAGGGCGCGGCGACTCCGGCGGTGACGGCGATCACCCCGAAGGCGAAGTAGAAGTCGATCCCTGGCCCGATGTTGGCGACCGTTGAGGCCGTTACGTCCACCGTGCCCAGCTGCCCGGCCTTGAGATGGTCTCCGCTCATATCAACCCTTGCCGCACCGCGCGAACGATATTCGCCGATTCCCCGGAGCGGACGGGTCGCGGCCAGGTCGTCGGCGCCGACGGCTTGAGTTCGTCCGTTGCGGTAGTGAAGCGCGGGCCCCGGGGACGACTCCTTTCACGCGCAGGGAGTCGTTCGACCGGGCAATGCGGGCGTTGTTGCTTTTGTTCCAACTGGCCGGTGCGGGCAGCGGTACTGGCAAGCCCGGAAGCGGCAGCTGAGACGAGCAGGCCGGAAACCGCGCGCAGGGATTACTTGCGGACGCGGAACCGGAGGATGGTGACGGTGCCCGACCGCGTGGTGCTGACCGGTTCCAGGTCGATCCGGGGGAGGCCCGGGGGCGAGAAGCGGATGCCGTCGCCGAGCAGCACTGGCAGTACGTACACCAGGATCTCGTCGACAAGGCTCCGCTGCAGGCACTGGGCGGCCACGTCGGCGCCGAGGATCTCCAGGCTCTTGCCGCCCGCGGCGCTGCGCGCCGTGGCGACCGCTTCCCCGATGTCACCGGTGAGGTACGTGATGTGCGGATCCGGTGGCTCCGGTGGCCGATGGGTGAGGACGAACACGGGTCCGGAAAAGGGGTAGTCGACGCTGCCCGGCTTCTCGGCCTTCATCCTGTCGCCGACGTCGGCGGTCCGCCGGCCGACGAGCATGGCGCCGGTGGCCGCCGCGATCTCGTGGAACTCGTCTGGCCCGACGAAGTCGGCGAGCTGGCGACCAGCGCCCCAATCCATCACATGGCCGGGAGCGGCGATGAAGCCGTCAAGCGACATACACCTGTTCACGACCACCTTGCCGTTTCCGGTGCTCGTATCACTCATCCTGTTCCTCACCGCGACAGCTTACGCGGGCGTACACGACAGGAGTCAGCGGGCTACCGCTTTCTCGCCAAGCCAGGACCGACCGCTCTGCTTCTGCTCTTGAGCAGATGGGGCGTCTCGGTCGACGGCTATGAGGCGCCTGCCTTGGACGAGAAGCGGCTGGCGGACGCTCGCTCCGCCAGTGACGAGCGGCAGTGTGACGCGAACCGTGCCTCAATTCTGAACCCTGTCCTTTGCGCTCGTCTCGTGCGGTCACTACGGGAGAGCCCCCGTTCGCGGGCCGAGCGAGACCGGCCACGTCGGCCGCGCTGCCGGGACGGCACCTACGCGCGTGGGTTCCAGATGATCTCCCAGAGATGTCCGTCGAGATCGCGGAAATACCCCGAGTAGATCCCCCACGGCCGGTCATGAGCCGGCCCGGTGAGCGTGGCGCCAGCGGCCTCCGCCTGCGCGAGCAGAGCGTCAACGTCCTGCTTGCTAGGAACGAGATGTCCGATGCTGAACTCGCCTGACTGCGCCGGCCCAAGCGGCACGCCCGCATCCTTCGCCAGCTCCGTGCGCGGGTACAGAGCAAGAATGAGGTTCCCGTCGAGGGGGAACGTCGCGACGTCTCCCGCCGGGCTCTCATCGCTGCCGACGAACTCGGTCCCGATGACTCCCGCCGACTCCAGTCCGAGGCCCTCACGGTAGAACGCGAGTGCACGATCGAGGTCAGATACCCCGAGCGTGATCACATGGACGCGCGATTCCATACGCAGAGTGTCGCATCCGGCGTGTAGCGAGCGTCTCGCCACGGCGGGGAAGCTAACTCTCGCGGTATTGAGGCTAGGCGGGACTTCGATGGCAGGCGTTGGAAGCTCGACTGGGGGCAGATGTAGCTGGAGATCCTGCCTGCAGGGCTACCCGTCGATCGGTCCGTTTGGGACGTCTGCCCCGAGTGCTGCCTCCTCGAGGCGTCCCGCCAGGCGGTCGATCAGCGCGGCGTAGCGCTCGATTGCCTGCACCCCGCCATTGGGCTCGCTCCAGCCGGTCAGGTAGGGGACCGAGAAGCCAGAAGTGTCGAGGCCGACGGCGCTGCAGACGGTGTAGGCGGCTGACTCCACGACGACCTCCTCCTCAGCGTAGGAGAGCTTGGGGTCCTCCTCTGAGCGGTCGCAGCGCACCAGGGCGTGGGCCAGCTCGTGGATCAGGGTCGCGACCTGGGCGTTTGGCGAGAAGTCCTCGCCGATCTCATCGATGACGATACGGCGGGTGGCCGGCTCGTAGTAGCCACTGGCGGCACCTTCCACCGCATGGATCACGACTGGTGAGCCGATCTGCTCGCCGAACTCGGCAAGGGGGCCAAGCAGGTGGGCGAGGCCTTGGCCTGTGATCGGCTCGATCGGGGGGTCGAGGTCGATGGGGCCGCCAGGGAAGTCGGGCAGGGGATCGACCTGGGAGCGGTCGAAGACAGCGACGAGGCGGAAGTAGGTCGGGGGCTTCTCGGTCGGATCGGCACCGGCCTGTCTCCACTCGGCAAGCCTCTTGGCCGAGGGCGGGCATGGTGCCCAGATGCGGATTCCGCGCTCTCCCTTGCGCACGGCGTAGCCGAGCCCCAGCCATGCCCTGAAGCCAGCGACGCGGGTGGAGCCGGGTCGCTGGTGGGCGATCAGCAGCTGGTTGTGGAGGCTGTAGGTGCGGAAGTGGCGGCGGACCGTGAGCCAGCGTTGCCAGCCCTCGCTTGAGCGCAGTGCCTCGATCGAGGCGGCCATCAGCTCTCGCTCGGCGGCGCGCCTCTGCTGGCGCTCTTGCTCAGTTGCTCTGCGGCGGCGGCTTGCTGTCTGGCTCATTGCACGTCCCCCTGGGCTCGTTGGTGGAAGTCGCCGAGCCAAGGGGCAGCGGTTCAGGCGGCGCGGAACCTGAGCATCAGCGAGGGCGCATCAGCGAGGCCCCGCGAAGCGGGCGCCTTGCAGCGCGGCCGGCCGCTGCCAGGCTCGCTGTGGCTTCCCGACGAGCCCAGGGGGTGGGATGAGGAGAGGAACGAGGGCTGCGGGCCAGCCAGGCATCATCTGTCCTGACCGGCAACGACGCAGAGGAGGCCAGCACGATGGGGCAGAAGATCGTTCCGAACCTGTGGTTTGACACCGAGGCGGAGGAGGCGGCGGCTTTCTATGTCTCGGTCTTCGAGAACTCGCGCATCCTCAACGTCGCCCGCTACACCGAGGCTGGGCCGCGGGAGGCCGGCATGGTGATGACGGTGGAGTTCGAGCTGGAGGGCCAGCGATTCCTCGCGATCAACGGCGGGCCGCAGTTCTCCTTCGACGAGGCGGTCTCCTTCGCGATCGAATGTGAGACGCAGGAGGAGGTCGACTACTACTGGGAGAAGCTCTCCGAGGGTGGAGAGGAGGGCCAGTGCGGCTGGCTCAAGGACCGCTTCGGCCTCTCATGGCAGGTCGTCCCGACTGGCATGGAGGAGCTGTTCGCCGACCCCGACCCCGAACGAGCTCGGCGGGCGATGGCGGCGATGCTGAAGATGGGCAAGCTCGATATCGCCACCCTGCGGAAGGCGGCGGAGGGCTCTCCGGCGGGCTGAGCGTCTCTGAATTCAATCGAAGCGAATGGGGCGTCCAGCGATAGCTCGCGGCGAAATGGGGCAAATGGGCGGCTTGCCCCATAACCAGGCATCAACTACGCATGAAATCGCATAACTGAGGGGGTCGAGACGACCTAAAACAGTGGGCGGAATTCCACTGCTGATGCCGGATGCGGCCGATCCTGGCCGATGCCCTGTCACGCCGGAGGTCGCGGGTTCGAGTCCCGTCGCTCCCGTTCCAGTAATTTGCTCATTCTAGAGCCATTTCCGGCAGATTGCAGTGTGGGTCCGGGCGGCCTAAAAATGGGTTACGTACCGCGTTTACGTACCAACTGGACTGCAATCTGCCCATCGCATCGGAGACGGAGGCACTGCTCCGCTTGCGCCTCAGGCATAGGCAGAGGCGGAAGTGGTCGGAACATCAACCTCTCTCTAAACAAGCTAGACAGCACCGATCTCCGCATCCCGAACCGGCCTAAAACTTGGCCGCGAGGTGTGGCTCGTGGCCAAATAGGCATTGCCTTGTGCCTTGACAGGGCTACGCATAAGCCTCTGTACCTTCAAAGAGACAGGGAGAGGTGCGTCCCGTAAGGGAAGAGAAGCGAAGCCTGTAGGGAAAAGGGAAGCGCAGGCTTCAGAAGCACCATAGGGAGAGAAACGAGAGGCAGAGGCTTGCGACGTCGCCAAGCGCACGTCCGCATGCGATACCGGCAGCCACAAAGGCAAGACCGGTTGGCCAGTTCTTTCGCGCCCCATCTGCCCACCTCCCATGGCAGTTAGGTGGGGCAGATGGGGCGCTCCGGTGCCTGGCGGACTGGAGGGCCGCTCAGAGCCGTCCGTGGCGACCCAAGCAGAAGGAGTAGTGGGCCGGGCCCGCCGCTCTCATAGCCCCCACAGCGCTCTCAGCGGTTCTCACAACGGTCTACGTGGCGACCGGCCGCTTTATCCACACGGCCATTGCCGCCAGGCCCGGTGAGCCCGAGGATGAGGCCATGTCGCGATCCGCTGAGCTCCTGCTGCGCGATGCGTCCTCGGTCGACGCAGAGGCCATCTGCGCCATCTACAACGCCGCGATCGCAGAGCGCGGCTCGACGTTTGAGACCAGGCTTCGCTCGCCCGAAGACTTCGATGAGCGAATCGGCGCCGAGCGCTTTCCGCTGCTGGTCTGTGAGGCAAGCGATGCCGTGATCGGCTGGGCTGGCCTTGGTCCCTATAGCGATCGGCCCTGCTACGCCGGTATCAGCGAGGCAAGCGTCTACGTCGCCTCCGAGGCACGAGGCAAGGGAATCGGCACGGTGCTTGCCGAAGCGCTCGCGACCGAAGCCGAGCACCAGGGTTTCCACAAGCTGGTGGGCAAGCTCTTCACGGATAACGCCGCGAGCATCCGCCTCTGTGAGCGCTGCGGCTTCTCTGAGGTCGGAGTGCATCGCCGCCACGGACAACTCGACGGCAAATGGCGCGATGTCTTGGTCGTGGAGCGGCTGCTCGGCCCAGCGCTCTCGCCGGCACTTTGACGGCAAGGCGGTCGCCTACCCTTCGTCCCATGACCAACATCTACGATGCCAATTTCGAAGAGCGTGACGCTCCGCCGGGCTTCCGCTCGCGCCGCGCCCGCATCGGCTATGAGCTCCGCAGCGAGCTGGTCGGCGTCAGCCTCTGGGAGGTCCCAGCCGGCGAGGCTGCATACCCCTACCACTTCCATTACTCCGACGAGGAGGTGGTGATCGTTCTTTCCGGACGCCCGACGCTGCGGACCCCAGATGGTGTCCGCCAGTTGGAGACCGGGGAGGCGGTTCGCTTTCCGCTCGGCGAAAGAGGAGCCCATCAGATCGTCAATCGCACTGACGAGCCTGTGACGTTCTTGGCGCTCAGCAGCGCTGGCCGACCGGACATCGTGGTCCGTCCCGATACCGACACGATCGGCGTGGCCGAGCGTTTGCCCGGCGACGGCGGCCTTCGGCTCTATTTCAAGCGCAGCGATGCGGTCGGTTATTTCGAGGGCGAGTCGCCCTACGAGGGCTGAGACGGAGACGGCAGCGCCGGCGAGTCTCTACAACGTTCGACTTCTACAATGCAGGCATTATAATACCCCTGTGAGTTGGGCTGCCGAGAGAACCCTCGAGTTCGACGAGTGGTGGGAAGGCCTGACAGACCAAGAGCAGCGCAAGGTCGTCGCCTCGGTGGAGGCATTGCAGGAGCTTGGTCCGACAGCAGGCCGGCCACTCGTGGACACGGTGGAGGGCTCAAAGCACCCGAACATGAAGGAGTTGCGAGTCACGCAAACGATGCGCATCTTCTTTGCCTTCGATCCTCAACGAGTAGCGATCCTGCTCATCGGTGGCGACAAGGCGGGAAAAGCGAAGCGCTTCTACAAGAAGATGATCCCAAAGCGGATCAGATCTACGACGAACATCTCCGCAGCACGGCAAAGGAGAAGCAAGCAAATGGCAAGGCGAAGCAAAGCATTCAACGATCTAAGCGCAGAGGTTCGTAAGCGGCCCGGCGCCGCAGCGGAGATTGACGCTCGCAAGCGCGCGATCATCGCGGCCGTTCGCCTGGCCGAGCTCCGCGAGCAGATGGGCAAGACCCAGACTCAGCTAGCCGAGGTCCTCGGAATGACTCAGGCAAATGTCTCGCGCATCGAGCGAAGCGACAACCTCTACCTGAGCACGCTTGCCGACTACGTCGACGCTCTGGGCGGGCATATCGAGATCAATGCCGTCTTTGACGACGAGGTTGTGTCACTCGGCCCGGTCGCGAATGAGCCAGGCCGGGTTTGACGGAGACCTTGATCTACCCCCGATCTGATGGAGTTCGGTTTCTAGAGTCCTTCGGCCCCAAGGAGGAATCAGATGCCCCACAGGTACCCAGCAGAGGTTCGTCGCCAGCTGATCGACGGCTGGGAGGGCGTTGCGCTGATCGGGCTGCGCGGCGCTCGTGATACTCGGCGCGAGCCTGGGGCTGTGGCGGAGGCGATGGGGCTGGCTTGATTGCGCGGCGGGGGCTGCGGCACTCGGCGCGGGGCTGATGATCGGCCTGGCGAGGGAGAGTCAGCGCTGTTGAAGCAGCTTCACCTTGAGGCCCGATCCGGCGACCTTGGCTGCTGCCTGATCCCCGGTCACGATGAGGTTGGCGTCGGGGTGCAGCGCGGCTGTGGCCAGGATCAGCGCGTCCGGCATCCGCAACGACTTGCGTCGGGAGCGAAGGTCGGCGGCTTTGTCGGCGACCGCGGCATCGACAGGCAGGATCTCGGAAATCAGGTCGGTGAAGAAGCCCCGGACGCGCTTCTCGTCGTGGCGGCCGAGTCGTGCGCCGGTCAGCACCTCGGCGTAGGTCACGGCCGATACGAGCAGCCGGTCTTTACCAAGGAGTTCGCGGATCGCTTCGTCGGCGGCGTCGTGGAGGACGTCGGCGCGATCGAGGAAGGCGACAACCGCGTCGGAGTCGAGGGTTACCGCCACTCGTCGCGCAGCCCGTCTACGCGCTCGCGCAGGTCGCCGCCGGTGTCTAGACAGCCGGAGTAGCGGTCGATCAGCTCGCCGACCCGCGTCAGGACGACGCGACCCGCTCCCTCGGCTTCCACCCTCAAGGTGTCTCCAGGCTCGAAGCCCGCCTTGCGGAATGGGGCTGCGGGTATCGTCACCTGATGCTTGCTGGACACCTTCGTCTGGTTCTTTACCTTCTCGACCATAGGTAAAGACTACTCGATCCCGGTCGGATCCGCAGTGCATTCCAAGTGCTGCCCATTGGGCACTGGTGCCCAAACCGCGTTGAATCGGGCGCAATTTACGGCGATTCCGAGAGCCGCGGCCAAGTCGACGGCAACGCCCTCATTCCGCATCAAATAGCGGAAATCTGGCCGTTTGGAGCGTCCTCCGGGTCGCTCCTGTCACGCCGGAGGTCGCGGGTTCGAGTCCCGTCGCTCCCGTCAAGTTGCCTGCCCCGGGTTTGACGCGCTCCGCACAGATCTGACCCGGCCTCAGAGTCGACGCCAGTGCGCCCCCCGGCCGGAGCCTTCGGACTTGATCTTGCCCTCGTCTCGAAGCTCGCCCAGGACAAGTCGTATGGTCGCGGGGCTGACGCCGGGAAGGGCGCGCTCGACATCGCGTCGGCGGAACTCCGCGGGCGCTTGGCGCAGGACATATTCGCGGACTCTTCCCTGCTTGCTCCCGGTCTGCTTGCCCGCGGCGGCGACGTGCTGCTCGAAGTCGTCATAGGCCCCGGCGAGGATGCGGCAGAGATAGGTGATCCAGGGCCAGACGTCGTGCTGGCCCTCGTGCCACTTGCGCTGCGACTCAAAGAGGCTCGCGTAGTAGCTGTTCTTCGATTCGTAGATCCGCTGCTCGATGCTCACGTAGCGCGCGACCCCGTAGCCCTGGGCCAGCAGCTCATATGTGGTGAGCAAGCGCGCGAGTCGCCCGTTGCCGTCGGCGACGGGGTGGATTGCCAGGAAGTCGAGGATCAGGGCACCGATCAGGACGAGCGGATGCGTACCGCCTTCCCGCTTGGCGTCTTCGTAGCGGACCAAGAGCCCGGTCAGCAGGAACTCGGTCTGCTCGGGAGGGGGAGGGGTGAAGACGATCTCTCTGCGGCCGCTCTCGTAGGAGACGATCAGGTTCTGGTCGGCCTTGAGGTTGCCGCCCCTGCCGCTGGTGTGGTCGAAGAGCAGGCGGTGCAGGTGCAGGACGAACGGGACGCTCAGCGGCTCGTATGAGTCACGGCGCATGAGCATGTCTGTTGCGTCGCGGTAGCCCGCGAACTCGCGCTCGTTGCGGTTGCGGTAGCGGCGCGTCCCCTCGACGATCTTCTCGGCCCGCTCGCTCTCCACCAAGACGCCCTCGATCGCGTTGGAGGCGGTGATCGAGGCGATGCGCGCATGCTCCGCGAGCTGCCCGAGCAGCTCCGGAAGCTGGTCCTCGAAGAGCCGCTCCCGGCCCTTGCCGGTGTCGATCCGTGCGAGGAGAACCCCCAGTTCGCGGGGCTGGTTGGCGAAGGTCTTGTCGAGGTCGACGAAGCTGCGCATCGCGCTAATCGTGCCATAAATGCGCTAACCGAGCGCGTGATTAGCTTGATTACGGGTGGATTAGCTCGATTCTTTGCTTCCGCGGGCGATCCCGGCCAACCTCAGCCTCGGATCTCAATCCGGTGTCCTTGGCGGACTCCTGCCCCGTCGCTCCCGTACCAGTGATTTGCTGATTCTAGAGCCATTTCCGGTAGATTGCGGTGCGAGTCGGCCGAGTTGCGTGAGCAGATCGGAAGGACGCAGACTTGATGAGCGAGGCAACCTACGACCGAATCGGGATCGGCTACAGCGCCATCCGACAGCCCGATCCCAGGATCGCGGCACGGATCGAAGCCGCACTTGGCGACGCGCGTACCGTCCTCAACGTCGGTGCGGGCACCGGTTCCTACGAGCCGGACGACCGTCAGGTGACTGCGGTCGAGCCCTCAGCCGAGATGATCGCCCAGCGGCCGCCGGGGTCGGCGCCGGTGGCACAGGCAAGCGCCGAAGCGCTGCCATTCGACGATGAGAGCTTCGACGCGGCGATGGCGATCATCTCCGTCCACCACTGGGCAGATCACAGGGCGGGGTTGGCGGAGATGGCGCGAGTTGCCCGCCAGCGCGTCGTGATCCTCACCTTTGATCCGGCACCGCTATCCGAGCTCTGGCTGGTGCGCGACTACTTCCCGCGCACCTTGGAGATCCACGGCGATGCTATGCCGCCGATAGCCGAGCTGGCAGCCGCGTTGCCCAATGCCACGGTCGACGTCGTCCCGGTCCCCCGCCTCTGCCGAGATGGCTTCTTCTGCGGGCTCTGGGATCGCCCCGAGATGCACCTCGACCCGAACGTGCGCCGGGCCAGTTCGGTCTGGCACCTGATGGCACCCGAGGAGACTGAGCGAGGGCTCGAAGCCCTACGGGCGGACCTCGAGAGCGGCGCCTGGGATGGGCGCTACGGGCACCTGCGCACGGCGCCCGAGCTGGATGTCGGCCTGCGGCTGGTGATTGCGGAGCTTTCGCAGATTCAGCGCTCGAAGCGCCAGCGCGTGGCGCCGAAGGGCTCGACGGTGGCCGTGCCGAAGACGGTGTGGAAGGCGAAGCGGTACAGGTGCCAGGGCGGCGGCCCCGCGCTCGGGGCGCTGTAGGGGGCGGTGAAGGCGTCGCCCTGCACCTCGGCCGGCCAACCGCTCTCGCGATATAGAGCAACTGCCCGCTCCAGGGTCCCGCGATCGAGGACCCTCCCGGCCTCGCCCTCGAAGACGAGATCGATGCCCTCCAGCCTGACCGAGATGGTGCAGGCCGGGTTCGCGGCCAGGTTGCGGGCCTTGCGGGTCCCGGGGCCGCTGGTGAAGTAGAGATCAACGGCCAGCCAGACGGCGCCGACCCCCGCCGCGTGGGGGCGGCCGTCCGGGCGGACGGTCCCGAGGAAGAACGTCGTGCCCGGCCCCAATGGGCCGGCGGCGAGCAGGTCGCGGGGCCTGCTCCAAGGCAGCGGCGGGTGTCCGTAGCGATCGAGGTTGGTGGTCTCCGCGGGCTCTCGGTCTGTCGTGTCGAGGCGGGTGGGGTGTCCCATGATCTCTCCTTTTGCCGGTGAGCTGTGCTCCTCCTCCTCCTCCTCCTCCTCCTGGTCTCAACCGATTAGACCGCAGCGGCGGCCGAGATTCATCGGTCCGAATCGCGCTCAGAGTAGTGAGGGACCAGCGCCTTTACCTGCGACCGATAGGCGACGTACTCGGCGGGGAAGTGCTTGCTCATCAGCGCCTCCTCCTGGCTGAGCTTGAGCCAGACGCCGAGCACGACGAGCGGCAGGCCGATGAATCCCGCCAGCCTTCCGATCGCGATCGCGGAGCCGAGGAACATGGTCAGGATGGCGCTGTAGATCGGGTGGCGGACGTAGCGGTAGGGGCCGTGGCGGATCAGCTCGTGGCCCTCCTTGAAGGTGACCCTGCCGCTCCAGTTGCGGCCCAGGGTGACCCGGGCCCAGAGCGCCAGCGAGAGGCCCAGCAGGGTGACCGCGAAGGCGAGTGCGGCGACCGGGACGGTGTGGGGGAGGAGCCGGTTGCCGAGCGGGGGACCGTAAGAGGAGCCCTTGAGCAGGAGCCAGGCGCCGGCGAAGACCGGGATCGAATGCGCGAGCCGGGCTGCCAGCGGCTGCGTCTGCACCGTTCGCTTCGTCCTCGGCGCCGTAATCGCCCAGAAGGCGAGGAAGGCGATCCAGCAGGCGACGACCGCGTTCTGCAACAGGGACATGGGCGAGCTCCGTTACCGATCAGTCCTCGGGAAGAGCAGCAAAATCACGCTTGGTTTTTCTATACCACCCCATTCCCGATAGGGGATGTTTCCACCTACCCTTCATCTCCTTCAAGGCACTTTCGTGCGTTTCATCACCCTTTGCAACCACCTCTTTGAGATGTCTATCTTGCGCTTTTATAACCTCATCTGCGGTATTTCCATGGAGCGGGAAATCGCACGGTCCACCCAGTTGTTCACATGTCATTGTCTTCATAAGACTCGCTTCCTTTCACTTTCACGCGGTAGCTGACGAAGGTTGCGAGCGACGACTGTCGTACGCCAAGGTGCCCTGGCAAGAGCACGCGTGCCCTCGATGCCAGCGCCAGGCTCGTGCTCTGGGCGAGTGCCGGCAGCGTCGCTCATGGGCCACCTGCTTCCGCATTCGGGTTCCACAGGACCTCCCATAGGTGACCGTCGAGGTCGCCTACGGCGAGCGTGATCACGTCGATGTGCGGCTCCATCTGCTGCCCTCCGCTGGCGCCCGGTGAGTCTCCCCTCGGGCGGCTGTCAAACCTCCTGGACCAGCGAGCATAGGAGGATGACATGCCGGCGATCGACCGTGTGCGAATCGCACGCGAGACGGGAGCCGATGCGGTTGCGCACCGACCCGATGTGCTCGACTCCTTTTATCTTGGCGTAGCCTTCGCCGGGTGGAGGGTCGATCGCGTGTGCGGCTGCGTCAGGCGGTGCTCGTGGCTGCCGAGCTCGAGCCCGTCGAGACGGCTCTGCGCGAGGCCCTCGGCCTCGGCGAGCCGTTCCGCGATCCGGGAGTCGGGGCGTTCGGCCTCGTCAACGCCGTCTTCGCGCTGGGAGACTGCTTCCTGGAGGTCGTTTCCCCGATGCAGGAGGACACGGCGGCCGGGCGCTACCTGGACCGCCACGGCGACGGCGGCTACATGGCGATCTTCGACCTCGAGGACCTGGAGGGCGCGAGGGCACGGGCGCAGCAGCTGGGGGTCCGCACGGTCTGGCGGATCGACCTCCCCGACATCTCCGGCACCCATCTGCACCCGGCCGACATGCGGGGGGCGATCGTCTCACTCGACCAGTCCCGGCCATTCGGGAGCTGGCGCTGGGGCGGCCCCGAGTGGACCGGCCAGGTCGGGGGCGGCGCCCCCGGGCGTCTGACCGGCATCACGGTGGCGGTCTCCGATCCTGCCGCCGTGGCGACGCGCTGGGCGCAGGTGCTCGGCGTCTCGACACAGGACGACAGCGAGCCGCGGCTGGCGCTCGACAGCGCCGAGGTGCGCTTCGCCGCGGCCCCCGACGAACGCGGCGAAGGCCTCATCGAGATAGCCGTCGAGCTGCCTCCCGAACGGCGCGCCGGCCGCACCTCGATCGAGGTCGGCGGTATGCGCCTGCGCTTGCTCGACGCGGCTTGAGCACTACCGGGACAGGCCCCCTTCAGCCGCCGAGCGGCGCGAAGCGCGGCTCGCGCCGCTCCATGAAGCTCGCCACGCCCTCCACGAAGTCGGGCGCCGTGAAGGACTCGCCCATCAGCCGGTTGGCCTCCGCCAGCGCGTCGGGAAGCTCGCGCGTCAGGTCGGCGTAGACCTGGCGCTTCATCGTCGCCATGCTTGCCGGCGAGGAGTTGACGGCAAGCTCGCGCGCATAGGCCAGCGCCTCGCCGAGCAGCCCCTCGTCCTCCACCACGCGGTTGACCAGCCCGAGCGCCGCCGCCTCCTCACCCAGCACGACGCGGCCGGAGAGCAGCAGGTCGAGCGCCCGCGCGGGCCCCACCAGGCGCGGCAGGATCCACGAGATGCCGTGCTCGGCGATCAGGCCGCGCCGCGAGAAGGCGGTCGTCAGCTTGGCGCCCGCGGCGGCGAAGCGGATGTCGCACATCAGCGCATGCACCAGCCCGAGGCCCGCGCAGGCGCCGTTGATCGCGGCGACGATCGGCTTCGAGATCGACAGCGCGAAGGTCTGCGGCCGCTCGTCGGGGACCAGCGAGATGCCCTCGATATCCCCGTCCCCGAGCGCCTTCAGCTCCGCCATGTCGGCGCCCGCGCAGAATCCCCTGCCGGCGCCGGTCACGACGATCGCCCTGACCTCCGTCGAGTCGTCGCACTCCTGCAGCGCGTCGAAGTAGGCATGCCCCATCTCCCCCGTCCAGGCGTTCAGCCGCTCGGGCCGGTTGAGGGTGATCAGCGCCACTCCCTCCTCGACCGTCTTCAGCACCACCTCGCTCATGTGTGCTCCTTTCCGGGCCCCCGCGGGCCAGCGCGCGTATTGGACTTTGACCCTGCGCCCACAGGGTAAAAGTCCAAAGCGGTCGAGGTCAGGCGGGTCTCAGCAGATCCGCCGCTGCCTCTCGCCCGCCGCCTCGGCCTGCGGCGATGGCTTTCCGCCCATCTTCGCCAGCGCCGCCTCGATGTCCTCGGCGAGCATGTCGGCCATGTCGCGGCTGAAGTTCTCCTTGACGACCATGCGCAGCACTGCAACCGACTCGGCGTTCGGCGGCAGCGTGTAGGCGGGGACGATCCAGCCGCGCTCGCGCAGCCGCTCGGAGAGCTCGAAGACATCGACCCCGCCGTCCTTCCCGGTCGGTCGCACGACGACGACCGGCAGGTAGCGGGCGTCGTTCAGCAGCTCGAAGCGCCCCGATCCGGTCAGGGTCTGCTCCAGCCTGCCGGCATTCGTCATCAGGTTCCCGACGATTCGCTCGTACCCCTCCCGGCCGAGGCGCAGGAAGTTGTAGTACTGGAGGAGGACTGCGTTGCTGGCGCGGCTGAAGTTGAGGCTGTAGTTCGGCATCTCGCCGCCCAGGTAGGTGATCCTGAAGACCAGCTCCTCCGGCACGGCATCTATGTCGCGGAAGACCACCGATCCCATCCCGGGATAGACGAGCCCGAACTTGTGGTTGGAGACGTTGATCGAGCGCACCTGCTCGAGCCGGAAGTCCCACTTCACCTCCGGGTAGGAGAAGGGAGCGATGAAGCCGCCGCTGGCCGCGTCGACGTGGATGGGTATGTCCCAGCCCTTCTCCCGCTTCACCTGCCGCAGCAGCTCGTCGATCCCCTCGATCTCGTCGATCTGGCCGGTGAACGTGGTGCCGAGGATCGCCCCGACCGCGATCGTGTTCTCGTCGATGTGGGGCTTCACCTCCTCGGGCCCGACGATGTGCCGGTCCGGGGTGAGCGGAATCACGCGCTGCTCGACGTCGAAGTAACGGGCGAACTTCTCCCAGCAGGTGTGGACGTCGGCGCCGAAGACGACGTTGGGCTTTGCGCTGTCGTCACCCCGCTGTTTGCGCCAGCTCCACTTGTGGGCGAGCAGCCCGAGCATGATCGCCTCCGAGGAGCCGACCGTCGCCGTGCCGCACGGCTCACCGCTGGCCGGGGCGTTGAAGAGCCGGCCCACCATGCTGACGACGCGGTGGTGGATCTCCTCGGTCTTGGGGTACTCGTCCTGGTCGACGAAGTTGCGATTGAGCGTCTCGCTCGCCAGTTGGCGGGCCTCGGGCTCCATCCAGGTGGTGACGAAGGAGGCGAGGTTGAGCGCGGGGTTGCCGTCGAGGTTGAGCTCGTCGTGGATCAGCTGGTAGGCGGCCTCGGCGGGCATCGACCCAGGCGGGATCTCGTGCGCGGGGATCTCGTCGGTGAAGTAGCGGCCACTGTAGGCGGTGCCGCTGACCCGCCCGGGCTCAGCTTGAACCTTGCGCATCGAGCGCACTGTACATGCGGGCGAGCGGGCGCGGCCGAACTTCGGACCGCTGTACAACGACGTCGCGGCGCGCCGTCGCGACCATCTGGCGATGGACAGCACGCTCCGCCAGGTCGTGGCCCTCGGCGGCCACGACTTCACCTCTCGCCCTCCCGACCGGGCGGTCTGCGAGCTGCTGCTCCGCCTGGCGACGACCCGCGCCGGCGGGCGACCGCGGATCTGCATCCTGCCCACCCCGAGCGGCGACACCTCCGGGCAGGTCGGCCGCTTCTACGCCGCCTTCGGCGAGCGGCCCTGTGAGCCGTCCGACCTCTCCATGTTCGGGCTCGGCCGCCGCTCGCCGGCGGCGCTGCGCGACCACCTTCTCGCCCAGGACCTGGTCTACGTCGGCGGTGGCAGCCTCCTCAGCCTGCTGGCGGTTTGGGAGGCGCACGAGCTGGGGGCGATCCTCAGCCTCGCCTGGCGTCAGGGGACCGTGCTCGCCGGGCAGAGCGCCGGCGCGATGTGCTGGTTCGAGGCGGGGATCACCAAGTCGTCGGGCAAGCCCAAGCGTGGGGCCGGCCTCGGCCTGCTCAGCGGCAGCCTTTGCGTTCACTACAGCAGCGAGCCGGACCGCCGCGCCGCCTACCTCGACGCGGTCGGCAACGGGATGCCCGACGGCTACGGGCTCGACGACTATGCCGGGCTGCTCTGGGAAGGGGGCGGTGCGCCCGCGGCGGTCACCGCACACCGCGGCGCCCGCGCCTACCGCGTCGCCGCGGTGGGATCGGGCGTCGTCGAGTCGCCCCTCCCGGCCCGCCTCCTGGCCGCCCCCGCCCCCGCCGCGCTGCGCGAGGACATAGCGGAGTACCGGCGCATCAAGGCGATGCGCAGGCGAGCGGGCTGGCTCGGCTAGGTGGGGCGGGGGACACGCCCCACCTACTCCGCTGAACCGGCCACGGGGGGCGCGGTCGGATCGCCGGACCCTCCCCCCGGGTTCTCGCGCGCTATGTAGTCCTCGGCCAGCAGCAGGTTGTCCCTTGACCGCTCGACCACGTTGAGCAGGTCGTTCATCAGCGCCACCTCCTCGACCTGCTCCTTGACGAACCACTGCATGAACTGCTCGGCGCGGTAGTCCTTCCGCTCGCGGGCAAGCTCGAACAGCGCGTAGATCTCCTCACCAACTCGACGCTCCTGCTCGAGCGCCATCCGCACCGGGGCGACGCCGTCCTCGTAGCTCGTCTGCTGGGCCTTGATATCGGGGATCCGCACCTCCTCGTCGACGTCGAGCAGGTACTGGACCATCATCATCGCGTGTCCACGCTCCTCCAGCGCCTGCCGGTAGAAGAACTGGGCGAGGCGCGGCAGCGTGTCGGCGTCGTAGTGGACGGCCACGCCCACGTACTGCTGCGAGGCGGCGAACTCGTTGGCGATCTGCTCGTTGAGCGCGTCGGCGAAGCTCTTCTCGGCCATGATTCTCCTTGCTCGCGGATGACGTTCGGAGAACGTAGCCGAAATGCCGAGTTCGGCCAGCCTCACTCCGCCCAGCGGAAGCCGGTCGGGGTCAACCTCGGAGCGAGTGGGCTGGTCGGCAGGCCGGGCGGGGGCTCGGCTTCGTTGTACCCGCGGGGGGCGGTGTCGTTGGGCGTGTCGGGATGGAAGAGCGAGGCGAGCGCCTGGATCTGGCCGCGGCCGACGCCGAGCTCCCACTGGCCGCCACCGTAGGCGCCGATCCCGCGCTCGGCGCAGTAGTCGTAGGTCTCGCACAGCTCGCGCAGGCCGCCGATCCGCGAGGGCTTGACGTTGACCATCTTGGGCGGCCAGGGGAGCGCCTCGATGTCGGCGATCGAGTGGATCGGCGCGTCCCAGGTGAGGCGGTCGCGGACCGGCTCGAGGATCGGCCTGGTCTCCTCGTTGACGTCGGGGTCCTCCAGCCAGGCCGCGGGGAAGGCCTCGATCAGCTTCCCGTACAGCTCGGGGTCGGTCTCGACGTCGACGACCGTTCCTTTGTAGAAGCCCTTCAGGTCGAGTGAGTCGACGGCGCCCGTCGCCACCAGCTCGGCGATCAGCTCGTCGGTCCAGTCGTTGGTCGGGTCGAGCTTGAAGCGCAGGGTGGGGTAGCGGTCGAGCTTGCGCCGCAGCGGCTCGATCGAGGAGGGCTCGCCCGAGTTGGGTGGTGAGAGTCGCATCGAGCAGACGAACTCAACCGGGTGCGGCTCACGACCCAGTGCCGCTGCGACGCCCGTGCCGGACTGGCGCAGCGCCAGGTCGAGCGCCGCCGACTCGAAGGCCCAACGCCGGTAGCGCCGCGAGACGTCCCGCTGCGGCTCGGCGGGGAACGTGTCGACCTCCGCCATGAAGTCGCAGAACGCTCCCAGCGTCGCGTGCCCGGTCAGGTCGAGCACCGCGCCCGCGTCCTGCAGCGCGATGTGGTCGAGCGCGTCGTAGGTGACGTCCTCGCCCAGCCCCTCCTCGCCGCCGCCGTGCATGCGAATGACGGTTGTCAGGCGTTCGAACCCCGGCAGGTGCAGCTCCAGCCCCTCCAGCTCGTACCCGTCGATATCCAGCGGCAGCTCGGCGAGGGCGTCGAAGGTGCTCACGGATGTGAGTGTAGGGCGAGGGGCGCCCCATCCCCTCCCCGTTGCCGCCTCAGCTATTCGTCCCACCTGGCAGACTCGGTTCGATCCATGAGGCACAGCGTGCATGGCTACTGGCTGGAGGAGGCGGGTGAGGTCTCGCCGCTGCCTGAGCTGGTCGGGGAGCGGAGCGCCGACGTCGTTGTGGTCGGTGGTGGCTATACGGGCATGTGGGCTGCCTGGCAGCTGAAGAAGCTGGAGCCCGAGGCGCAGGTGGTGCTGCTCGAGGCGGAGATCTGCGGGCATGGCCCGAGCGGCCGCAACGGTGGCTTCTGCAACGTCATGTGGTTCTCGCTGCCGAACATGCGGGAGCGTTGGGGCGAGCGGGCGGCGCTGGCCGTGGCCCGTGCCTCCCAGGAGGCGGTGACGGGGGTCGGGTCCTTCTGCGAGAGCCAGGGGGTCGACGCCTGGTTCCGGCGCGGAGGCTATCTCCAGGTCTCCACCGCGCCCGCCCACGACGGGGCCTGGGCCGAGGCACTGGCGGCCTGCCGTGAGCTGGGTGCCGTCGATGCGGTTCGGTCGCTCACCGCCGGCGAGGTTGCGGCGCGCTGCGCCTCGCCGGCCTTTCGCGGTGGAGCCCTCTATCCCGCTGCCGCCACGGTCCAGCCGGCGCGGCTGGCGCTGGGCCTCCGCGAGCAGCTGCTCGCGGCGGGGGTCGAGGTCTGCGAGCGCTCGCCGGTCGCGCGCCTGAGGGCGGCCACGGGGGAGGTCGAGGCACGCACCGCCACCGGCCGGGTCCGCGCCGGCGCCGCGCTCGTCGCGATCGGTGGTGCGGCGAAGGCCCCCGGCGCGCCGCTGCGCAACGCGCTCACCGTCAGCTCCTCCCACATCGTCCTCACCGAGCCCGTGCCCGACCTGCTCGCGGAGGTCGGCTGGACCGGAGGCGAGTGCATCACCGACAGCCGGGCCCTGGTCGACTACTTCCGCACCACGCCCGACGGGCGGATCGCCTTCGGCTGGGGTGGCGGCCGGATCGCGATGGGAGCCCGCCTGCACGGCCGCGCCGAGCTTGACCCGGAGGTCGTCGCCCGCGCCGCCGCGAAGCTGCGCGAGTACTTCCCGGGTCTCGCGGGGCGGCGCCTCACCCACGCCTGGGGCGGCCCGATCGACGTCTCGCCGACCCACCTCCCGGTCGTCGTGCCGCTCCGCGAGGCGAGCGTCTTTGTCGCAGCCGGCTACACCGGCAATGGGGTTGGTCCCTCCTACATGGTGGGGCGGGCCCTCGCCTCGCTCGCCCTCGACCGCCGCGACGAGCACTCCCGCCTGCCGATCGTCGACCCCTCGCCGCAGCGCGTCCCGCCCGAGCCATTTCACTGGATCGGCGGCGAGGCAATCCGTCGCGCCCTGGTCCGCAGGGAGGAGGCCGAGCTGGCTCACCGCGACCCGGACCCCGTCAGCGTCGCGATTTCCAGGCTCCCGGAGCTGGTGGGCTTCCACATCGGCCGCTGACGTCGCGTGACAGCGCGTCCACCCCCCGTCACGGGAAGTAGAGTCCTCGACCATACGCCTCCCGTCCCGGCTCGCTCAGCTCGACCAGCGCAAGCTGGCGCTACTTGGCCTCGCGGCGGCGGTCGTCGCCTCGGCGGCGCTCCTCATCAGCCTGGACTCCCGCCTCACGTTCATCGCCGACGACTGGGAGCTGCTCGTCAAGAGGCATGGCTGGAGCCCCGGCGTGTTCCTCGATCCCTTCCACGAGAACATCGTCCTCGGCCCCGCGGTCCTCTACAGGTTCCTGCTGGCCAGCTTCGGAATGGGCTCGGCGCTGCCCTTCCACCTCGTCGCCGTCTCGCTCTTCCTGGCGAGCGCGGTGCTGCTCTTCGCCTACCTGCGCCGCAGGGTCGGAGACTGGCCGGCGCTGATCGGCGCCATCGCGGTCCTCTTCCTCGGCGCCGCCTTCGAAGACCTGCTCTGGGCTTTTCAGATGGGCTACTTCGGCTCGATGGCCGCCGGCCTGGGGATGCTCCTCGCCCTCGATCGCGGCGACCGGCGCGGCGATCGAATCGCCTGCGCGCTGCTGGCGGCGTCGCTTGCCTTCTCCAGCCTCGGCCTCGCCTTCGCGGCGGGCGCACTGGCGGACCTGGCGCTCTCTCGCCGTCCCCGGGCCCGGCGGGCCTATGTCGCGCTCGGCCCACTGGCGCTGTTTGCCGTGTGGTGGCTCGGCTGGGGCCGCGGCGCCGAAAGCCACCTCAGCTTCCACAACCTCGAGTACCTGCCCTCCTACGTCTTCAGCGCCACCGGCGCGGGGATCACCTCGCTGCTCGGGCTCGCCACAGGCGGGGGAGGCGAACCGAGCCAGCCACACCTGATCTGGGGCAAGGCGCTGCTGCTGGTCGCAATCGCGCTTGCCGCAGCTCACGTCGTCCGCCAGCGTCGCGTCTCGCCGGGCCTCGCGGTCGTGCTAGCTATCGGCCTCGGCTTCTGGGTCCTGGCCGGGCTCAACCGCACCCTCGAACGCTTCCCCACGTCGAGCCGCTACCAGTACCCCTCCGCCGTCTTTCTCCTCCTGATCGTGGCTGAGACGTTGCGCGGGCTGCGGCTGCCCAGGCCCGCGATCGCCCTGGCCGCCGTCGTCACCGGAGCCGCGCTGACCGGAGGGATCTCGCTGCTGCACCACTACGCTCAGAGATGGGAGCGCGCCGCCGACGCTGTTCGCTCCTCCCTCGCGGCAGTGGACATCGCGGGGGCAAGCACCGAGCGCCGGCTGACGATCACCTTTCGACCCGCGGTCACCGTCCCCGCCAGGGCCTACCTCGCCGCGGCGCGCGAACACGGCTCACCCGCCTTCACCGAAGCCGAGCTCGAGGCGAGGCCGCAGGTCGACAGGAAACGGGCCGACCTGACCCTGGCCAAGGCGCTTGGCCTGCGCCTATCCCCTCCCGGCCGGGCCGTTCGCACCGCGAGCTGCCGGGCGCTGCGCGCCTCGGCCCGTGGCCATACCGGCGTTGCTCTCCCACGCGGGAGCCTCACCCTGGTCAACGAGACGAACGCTCCCGTCGAGGTTCTGCTGAGCCGTTTCTCCAGGGCCTTCTCCGTCGGCCTCGGTCCCCTGCCGGCGGGGGCTGGGGCCGCGCTGACGATCCCGGTCGACAACTCGAGCCGTCGCTGGAACCTCGGGTTGAGAGGGGAAGGCCCGGTCCGTCTCTGCACTACGAGGCCGGCGTAGCCCGCCGTCAGCGGGAGATCGGGACCACCAGCACCGGGCGGTCGGCCAGGTGCAGGAGCTTGTTGGGGGTGGAACCGAGGATGACGCCCTTGAGGGGCGGATCGCCGTAGCTGCCGACGACGATCATCCGGGCCTGGCGCTCGTCGGCGGTCTCCAGCACGGCGTGGTAGCCCTTGCGCGGCACCAGCACGACCTCGTGCTCGACGCCGGCCCGCTCGGCGTGCCTGGCGGCTTCGGCGGTGATCTTCTCGCCGAGCTCCTCGACCGCCTCGCGGTGGGATGGCACCTCGCCCCCGCCATAGCCCCCGGGCGCGTAGCCGAAGACGACGACCACCTTGTCGCCGAGCGCCTTGGCCATCTCGCACGCCTTCTCCAGCGCGGCGTCGCTGCACTCCGACCCGTCGTAGCCGACCACGATCTCGCTCATAGGACCTCCTCAGCCCGGGTCTTTCATCACGGAAGCCTCGCCGATCACCGTTCCCTCGAGGATGCCCGGCTCGGCTGTTTCCGGGCGGCGCTTGAAGAACCTCGGGTAGGCGACCCACGCGAACCCCATCACCACCACGCCGATCAATATCAACCCGACCCCGATCGCGACCGGGGTCCCGAATCCGAGCACCCCGGTCGTGTAATTGACTTCGGTGCTGGTCGTGTTGTAGTCGTGGAAGGCCTTGACGAAGATCCCGGCCAGCATCAGTCCGCCGAGCAGCGGCGCGACGCCGACCATGACGAAGTTCTTGAGGCTCTTGAAGAGCTCCCGGCGGTAGTAGAGCGTGCAGGCGAAGCCGGTGAGGCCGTAATAGAAGGCGATCTGGAAGCCCAGCCCGGTGATCGAGTCGGCGAGGATGTTGGTGCTGACGTTGATGATGAACAGCGTCCAGATCAGCGAGGCGACACCCATCGCGATCGTCGAGGTGGCCGGCGTCAGGTATCGGGGATGGATGTCCCCGAGCTTCTTCGGCAGCGAGCCGAAGCGGGCCATCGAGAGGGTCGTCCGCGCGGTCGGCAGGATCGTCGTCTGCGTCGAGGCGGAGGCGGAGCTCAGCACTGCGAGGATCAGCAGCTTGTCGAGCGGTGAGCCGAAGACCCGCCCGCCCAGCGCGCTGAGCACGTCTTCGGCGTTGTTGACCAGAAAGTGGGGCCCGGCATATGCCTGCGCCGCCGTCGCCACCACCAGGTAGATCAGGAGCAGCAGGACCGTGCTCATCACCGCCGCCCTGCCCGGTCCGTTGGCGCTGTCCCGGGACTCCTCGTTGACGACCACGCCGCTGTCCCAGCCCCAGTAGATGAAGACGCCCAGCAGCACGCCGTCGATCAGCGCCGTGGTGCCGCCGGGCAGGTTGAAGGGGTTGAACCAGCTGAGCCCGACATGGACCGAGCTGGCCGGCGCCCCGGAGACATACACCTTGAACAGCGCCACCGCCGAAAACAGCGCCAGGGTGAGGATCTCCATCGCCAGCAGCACGTACTGCGTGCGAGCCGAAAGCTCGATGCCGACGTAACAGATCCACGTCATCAGCCCGATCCACACGGCTGCCGCGATGCTCACGTCGAGCAGGTTGGTGGCGGCGGCATTGAGGCCGAAGAGGAGGAACGTGTAGCTGCCGGCGATGTAGGCGAGCGTCGCCATCACGACGATGTCGGCGACCACGATCGTCCAGCCCGTCAGCCAGCCCAGCTGCGGCCCCATCGCACGCGTCACCCAGGTGAAGCTCGTCCCGCAGTCGGGGTCGGCCTTGTTCATGTAGTTGTAGGCCGCCGCGATCAGCAGCATCGGGATGAAGGAAACGATCATCACGGCCGGCGCGTGCAGCCCCATGCCGGCGATGGCGACGACGAAGCCGAGGGTGGCGGCGAGGCTATAGCCGGGCGCCGTGGAGGCGACGCCGATCACCAGGTTCGAGAGGTAGCCGAGGGCCCCCGCCTTCAGACCCTTGCCGCCCTCACGGGCGCCTCCGACCGTGGGCCCCGGCGCTGGGATCGAAGCGCTCTCCATCGCTCTCCTCCTTGTCTTCGTTGCCGGCCGACCGGCGACGCCTGCCGGCGACGGTAAGCCCATTCGCCCGGCAGCGCAAGTGGCAAATCTCCCAAAGACGACGGTTTCCCTTGTACATATTGAACAACGACCAAGACTGAACTTGACCCAATGACCACTTGAATATGGGTTATTACGGAGCTAGCTTTATCCATATCGTCGTAGCAAGAGAGGAGAGTGGCATGGCTGTCGCGTCGCAAACGAGTACGAAGGTGGGGGCGACGCTCCAGGAGCTGGCCAAGCGGCACCTCTGGATGCACTTCTCCCGGATGGGGTCCTACGGGGGCGATCACGAGATTCCGATCATCGTCCGCGGTGAGGGCTGCTACGTCTACGACGACCACGGCAAGCGCTATCTCGACGGGCTCTCCGCCCTCTTCTGCGTCAACGCCGGGCACGGCCGCACCGAGCTTGGCGAAGCGGCTGCCCGCCAGGTCTCCGAGCTCGACTTCTACACCCTGTGGAGCTATGCGCACCCACGCGCGATCGAGCTCGCCGCGCGGATCGCGTCGCTTGCCCCGGGAGACCTCAACCGCGTCTTCTTCACGTCGGGAGGCTCGGAGGCGGTCGAGTCGGCGCTGAAGCTGGCCCGCAATTACCACCGGATGCGCGGCAACGGCCAGAAGCACAAGGTGATCGCCCGCGAGATCGCCTACCACGGCACCACCCTCGGCGCCCTTTCCGCGACCGGCATCACCGACCTTCGCTCCCAGTTCGAGCCGCTCACGCCGGGCGGTTGCCACGTTCCCAACACCAACCTCTACCGCTGGCCGGCCGACCGCCACCCGCTCTGGGCCGCGACCGCGATTGAAGAGCGCATCCAGTTCGAGGGGCCCGAGACCGTCGCCGCCGTGATCCTCGAGCCGGTCCAGAACGCCGGCGGCTGCTTCGTCCCGCCGGACGGCTACTTCGAACGGGTGCGCGAGATATGCGACCGCTACGACGTGCTGATGATCTCCGACGAGGTGATCTGCGCCTGGGGCCGGCTCGGCCACTGGTTCGGCTGCGAACGCTTCGGCTACGTGCCCGACATCATCACGGTGGCGAAGGCGCTCACCTCCGCCTACGCGCCGATGGGAGCCGTGATCGCCGCCGACCGCGTTGCGGAGCCGTTCATGGAGGGCAACGCCTCCTTCGCCCACGGCTTCACCTTCGCCGGCCACCCGCTCGCCTCGGCGATCGCAATGGCCAACCTGGACGTCTTCGAGCGCGAGGACCTCTGCGGCCACGTGCTCGCCAAGGAGGGCGAGTTCCGGGGCGCCCTGGAGAGCCTGCGCGAACTGCCGATCGTGGGCGATGTGCGCGGCGCCGGCTACTTCCAGGCGATCGAGCTGGTCAAGGACAAGGAGACGAAGGAGAGCTTCAGCGACGAGGAGTCCGAGGAGCTGTTGCGCGGCTTCCTCTCCGGTGAGCTCTACCGCCGCGGCCTGATCTGCCGCGCCGACGACCGCGGCGACCCCGTGATCCAGCTCGCGCCGCCGCTGATCGCCGACACGGAGCAGTTCGAGGAGATCCGCGAGGTGCTGCACGGCGTGCTCAGCGAGGCTTGGGAGCGGGTCCGAAGCTAGGGATGCCGATGCTGACCGTGCAGAGCCTGCTCGACGCTCTCGACCTCGAACTCGCGGCTGGCACCCGCGCGGCTGAGGCACCGGTGAGGTGGGTTCACATCTCGGAGCTGGAGGACCCGACTCCGTGGCTGTCCGGAGGCGAGCTGATGCTGACCACCGGGATCCCGCTCGACACGGCGGCCAAGCAGCGCGCCTACATACGGCTGCTTGCCGACCATAACCTCGCCGGTCTTGGCGTCGCCACCGGCTTCAGCCACAAGAAGCTGCCGAAAGCACTGGTCGACGAGGCCCGCAAGCGTGACTTCCCGCTCTTCGAGGTCCCCTACTCGACGCCGTTCATCGCGATCACCGAGAAGGCCTTCGCACGCCTCGTCAACGAGCAGTACGAGGTGCTCCAGCGCAGCATCGCCGTACAGCGGCGCCTCGAGCGGCTTGTGCTGGAAGAGCGTGGCCTCGAGGAGATCATCGCGACCATCTCCTCCGCGGTCGGGGGCACGGTGGCGATCCTCAACAGCCGTGGCGAGCGGCTGGCCGGCCGCGGCTTCCGCCGTGAGCTGTCCGCCGACGCCGTCGCCGCAATTCGCGATGAAGCCCTTGCGCACACGGCCGACGGCCACCCCTTCGCTCCAGCCCATCCCTCGATCGCGGGGCGAGCGCTCGCCCATCCCGTGATCTCACCCGGCGGCGGCCCGCCGCAGGCGTGGGTCGTGATGGTGCGCGACTCCGGCGTGCTGGGCGATTTCGAGCGGCTCATCCTCCAGCAGGCGGTTGCCGTCGTCGCGCTCGAGCTGATGCGCCGCCGCGTTGCGCGTGAGACCGAGCGGCGCCTCGCCGGCGACGTGCTGGCCGGCGTGCTGGGTGGCCGCCTCGATCCCTCCGAGCTGCGCCGCCGCCTCGAGCCGTTTGGGATCGGAGAGGAAGCCGCGGTCCTGGTCTTCGACCTCGACGATCCCGCCGCCGCCGAGCCGGCGCTCGAGCGCGCGCTTGCCGCCGACGCCTGCCCGGCGGTGGTTGCGCCTCATACCAGCGGCGGTCGCGAGCTGCTCTGCGCAGTCGTCGATGCGGTCGACAGGGATCCCGTCGATCTCGCCTCCGAAGCTCGCCGCGCTCTGGTCAAAGAGCGTGGGGCGGTCCGAGCTGCCGCCAGCCGCCCCGCCCCGCCCGAGGCGCTGCGGCACTCCTTCCACGAGGCGCGCTGCGCCCTGGAGGCGACCGCCTTCGCAAATGGCAACGAGCCCGAGGTCGCCTCCTGGCGCGATCTCGGCGCCTTCACGCTGCTGCTCTCGATCCAGGACGACGAGGCTCTGAAGCTCTACTGCGACAGCGTCCTCGGCCCGATCGAAGCAGGCGACGCCGAGTACGGGGGCGAGCTGCTGCGCTCGCTGGAGGCGTTCATCGAGGAGAACGGCCAGTGGGAGCGCGCTGCGCGCAAGGTCTACTGCCACCGCCACACGCTGCGCTACCGGATGCGCAAGGTCGAAGAGCTGACGGGGAGGGACCTCTCGCGCGCCCACAACCGCATCGAGTTCTGGCTGGCCCTGCGCGCGAGGGAGCTGGTCGGATCGTGAGGGTTGGGGTTCCCAAAGAGGTCAAGGACGACGAGTATCGCGTCGCGATCACCCCCGCCGGGGTCCGCGAGATGGTCGAGCACGGCCACGACGTGCTGGTCGAGGCGGCGGCCGGCGAGGGGAGCGCGATCTCGGACTCCGAATACGAGGTCCAGGGCGCCCGCATCGTCTCCGCCGCTGCCGACGTCTTCGCCGAGGCCGAGATGGTCCTCAAGGTCAAGGAGCCGCAGCCGGATGAGATCCAGATGCTGCGGCCCGACCAGCTTCTCTTCACCTACCTCCACCTGGCGCCCGATCCCGTGCAGACCCGGGGGCTCTGCAGCTCCGGCGCCACCTGCCTCGGCTACGAGACGGTCGAGGACGCCCACGGCCGGCTGCCGCTGCTCGCGCCGATGAGCGAGATCGCCGGCAAGCTCGCCACCCAGGCCGGCGCCTTCATGCTGGAGAAGCCGCTGGGCGGGCGCGGGATCCTGCTGGGCGGTGTGCCCGGCGTTGCCGCGGCAAACGTGATGGTGATCGGTGGTGGGGTGGTGGGCCTGAACGCCACCTTCATCGCGATCGGCATGGAGGCCGACGTGTTCGTCTTCGACAGGTCGATCGACCGCCTGCGCGAACTGGACGTCGTCCTCGGCGGCCGCTGCTCGACGGTCTACTCGACCACGCTGGCGATTGAAGAGATGCTCTCCCGGGCCGACCTCGTGATCGGTGCGGTCCTCGTCCACGGAGCCCGCGCACCCTTCGTCGTGCGCCGCGAGCAGCTGGCGTTGATGAAGCCCGGTGCGGTGCTCGTGGACGTCGCGATCGATCAGGGCGGCTGTTTCGAGACCTCGCGTCCCACCACACACCGGGATCCCACCTTCGAGGTCGACGGGATAACGCACTACTGCGTCGCCAACATGCCCGGCGCCGTTCCGATCACCTCGACCCACGCCCTCACGAACGCGACGCTTCCCTACGCGATCTCCCTCGCCGACCGCGGTGTCACCGAGGCGATCCGGCGCGACCCCGGCCTGCGGCTCGGGGTCAATGTCGCGGGCGGCCACGTCACGCACCCGGCCGTCGCCGAGGGAGTGGGGATGAGCTTCGTCCCTGTCGAGGAGGCGCTCGGGGTGCGAACGGATGGCAAGAAGCACAGAGCGGAGGTGAGCTGAAGGTGGTCGCGGCAACGAAGGCGAAGCTGAGGAACTTCATCGGTGGTGAGGCCGTGGACCCGGCCGAGGGTCAGACCGAGGATGTGGTCAACCCGGCCACCGGCGGCGTGATCGCGGAGGCGCCGCTCTCGACCAAACCCGATGTCGACCGCGCCGTCGCTGCGGCGAAGCAGGCGTTTGACGGTTGGGCGGCGACACCGCCGGGTGAGCGCGCCCGGGCGCTGCTGCGGATGGCGGACCTGATCGAGGAGCGGGGTGAGGAGATCGCCGACCTCGAGGCCGCCGACGCGGGCAAGCCGCGCGCCGCCGTGCTCGCGGACGAGGTGCCAGTGATGGCCGACAACCTGCGCTTCTTCGCCGGCGCCGCCCGCTGTATGGAGGGGCGCGCCGCCGGCGAGTACATGGAGGGACACACCTCCTTCGTCCGCCGCGAGCCGGTCGGCGTCGTCGGCCAGATCACGCCCTGGAACTACCCGCTGATGATGGCGATCTGGAAGATCGGCCCGGCCCTTGCCGCCGGCAACACCGTCGTCCTCAAGCCGGCCGAGACGACTCCGCTGACGACGCTCCTCTTCGCCGAATGGTGCGCCGACATCCTGCCGCCCGGCGTCCTCAACGCGATCGGCGGCCACGGCGAGCCGGCCGGCGCCGAGCTGGTCACCCACCCCGATGTCGAGATGGTCAGCCTCACCGGCTCGCCGCCGACCGGCAAGTGGATCGCCAAGGCCGCCGCCGACAGCCTCAAGCGCGTCCACCTCGAGCTCGGTGGCAAGGCCCCCGTGATCGTCTTCGACGACGCGACGATGGAGGCTGCGCTGGAGACGATTGCCGGCACCGGCTACTACAACGCCGGACAGGACTGCACGGCAGCCTGTCGCGTCCTCGCGGCGAGCGCCGTTTACGACGACGTGGTCAGCGGGCTCGCCTCCGAGGCGAAGGGGTTGGTCCTGGGCGACACGCTCGCGGCCGAGACGACGCTGGGGCCGCTCAACTCGCGGCGCCAGCGCGAGCGGGTCGAGGGCTTCCTCGAGCGCAAGCCGGACAGGGCGGAGCTGGTTACGGGGGGCGTCAAGCCGGACCTGCCCGGCTACTTCCTCGAGCCCGCGGTCGTCGCCGGTGTCGAGCAGGAAGACGAGATGGTCCAGAACGAGATCTTCGGCCCGGTGATCACCGTGCAGCCGTTCGGCGACGAGGCGAAGGCGATCGAGTGGGCCAACGGCACGCGCTACGGCCTCGCCGCCTCGGTCTGGACCCGCGACGTCGGCCGCGCGATGCGGGTCGCCAACGCCCTCCACTTCGGCTGCGTCTGGATCAACGACCACATCCCGCTCGTCTCCGAGATGCCCCACGGCGGCTACAAGCAGTCAGGCTATGGCAAGGACCTCTCGATGTACGCCCTCGAGGACTACACGAACATCAAGCACGTGATGGTGAATCTCGGGTAGGGCGTCGTCTCAGGATCCTGACCGCAGATCGCAACCGCTACGGACTTTCACCCGGCCAGGGCAGGGCCAAAGTCCAAAACGAGCGCGCGTTGAGGGGTCACGTCATATGCTGGCCAGCCTCATGAGGCGACCCCCTGCCCGTGTTTTGACTGCGATTTTCTCGATGGGACTTGTGGCCGCCGTCTTCATCGCCGCCGGGTCGACGTATGAAGAAACCCCGCGCTGTCATGGACGGCGGGCGACGATCGTCGGCACGGCCGGCGACGACGTGCTGCACGGCACGTCTCACCGCGATGTCATCTGGGGCGGGCCGGGCAACGACGTGATCTACGGAGAACTGGGCAACGACCTGATCTGCGGCGGCCCGGGCGACGACCTGATTCATGGCGGGCGCGGCAACGACATCGTCGACGGTGGCGCCGGGACCGACCGGGTATTCGGTGACCTCGGCGACGATACGGTCCTCGGCGGGCCCGGGAATGGCGATGAGGTGGGAGGCGGCCTCGGCATCGACATGCTCAACGGCGGTCCGGGCAGCTACGACCTCGTCCACGGCGACTACGGCGACGATCGCATGGACGGCGGCCCCGGCGGCCACGACATCGCCTCCTTTGCCACGGCCGTCGCGAACGGCAACGGCACGGGCGTTCGGGTCTCCATGCCTACCCACCGCGCCTTAGGTGACGGCCGTGATCGGCTGTTTCGGTTCGAGGATCTCGAAGGCTCCGCCTTTCGCGACGTGCTGATCGGCGACCACCGCGCCAACGTCATCAACGGCGGCCCGGGCGACGACCGCATCTTCGGCGGCGGGGGACGGGACATGCTCGAAGGGGGTCAGGGGACTGACGTCTGCAAGGGGGCGAAGGGCCGGACCTCCTCCTGCGGCCACGAAAGACCGCCAAACGGCTCCGCCTACGTCCAGCTCGATTCGATTCCCGGCGGAGGCGGCGGGCTGGCGATCGCCGGCGGCAGCGGAAACGACAACATCACCGTCGGCTTCGACGAAGAAGCCGGCGCCTTCACGGTCAAGGCGGCAAGGGGGATCGCCCTGGGCGAAGGCTGCAGCCGGCCAGGCGCCGATCTCACCCAGGCCGTCTGCGACGCCCGCGGCCCCGCCAGCTGGCTGATGGCCGACCTCGGGCCCGGCAACGACCAGCTTCAGGTCGAAGGCTCGCTGGCGGCGGTCGACGAGGTCCGGATCGGAGGCGGTCCCGGCAACGACGTCATCCATGGAGGCCCCGAGGACGACCTGATCCAGTCCGGTTCGGGCAGCGACCACATCTACGGTGGCGCCGGAGCGGACGGATTGGTGGGGGGGCTGCCCGGACCCACATATCTCTACGGTGGCGCCGGCGGGGATCTGCTGGCGGCGGGAGGAGGTTGCGCCGGTGGCGCCCTGGTTGGCGGCTCCGGTCGCGACGATGCCTCGTTCGCCGAGACGCAGGCACACCCGGGCCTCCTCTACATCTCGCTGGCTGCCCACGCCGCCTGGATCGACGTGATCCGTGGCTGCCACAAGGTCCGTCTCTCGCCGACCGACGAGGACATCGAGGGCTCCTTCGACAACGATGTCCTGATCGGCGACAGCGGCCCCAACGCGATGCTCGGCCAGCCGGGTGTCGATCGGTTCTACGGGCGCGGTGGGGAAGACGTGATCGACGCCCGCGACGGCGTTCGCGATGAAGTGATCCAGTGCGGCCGCAAGGGTCACCCGTCCGGCCGCGCCCTCATCGACTCCTTCGATCCGGCCCCCGAATACTGCGCCAGCACGGCGTACGGCCACCCGGTGCCGGGCCTGAACCACGGTTAGCCGGCCGGTCAACGGCGCGCCGGCGAGGTTGGCGTCGCGCGAGGGCTAGGCTTTGGGCATGACCCGGCTACCGAGCGCAGACGAGGCAGCCGCGATCGCAGCGGCGATCGAGCGGTTTCGCGGGGAGACCGCTTCGGCGCCGGGTGGGAAGGAGGCGATCGGCCCATGGCAGCGGGCTGCCCTGGTGGAGGGGGTCGGTGCGAAGGGGGCGATCGAGGATCTGGAAGGCGAAGGAGGAGCGAAATGGCTGTTGTGAAGATCATCGAGCTGGTCGGCAGCTCGAAGACGTCGACCGATGACGCGGCGAGGCAGGCGCTGGCCCAGGCGCAGGGCACGTTGCGCAACATCCGCGCCGTCGACATCGTCTCGACCGGAATCCGGGGTGAGAACCTGGAGGAGTACCGCGCCCACGTGCGGGTCGCGTTCCTGGTCGAGGGGGCCGAGGTCGATTAGCCCACAGCGCACGGTTGATTAGATTTCCTTCCGTGGGAACCGTCACTCCTGAGGAAGTCCGCCAGCTCGTTGCCGAGGGGGGACAGCTGGTCGATGTGCGGGTCGGGCACGAGTGGGAGGCCGGCCGCATTCCCGGTGCCGCCCATATTCCCCTGCCGGATCTCGATGAGCGGGCCGGCGAGATCGACCGGGAGCGGCCGGTCGCCTTCTACTGCCGTGGCGACAATCGCTCCGACATGGCAGCCGCGGCCTTTGCCGCCGATGGCTACGACGCCAAGGTGCTGACCGGGGGCATACAGGCGTGGGTTGAAGCTGGCCTGCCCCTCGAGCCCGAGGAGGGCTATGTCGCCGAATCGGGCGAGGCTGCGTCGCTTCTCGAGATGCGGCAGCGAGCCCGCCCGAACTAAATACCCGAATCCCTGTCAGGTTTTGCTATTTTCCCTGGCGTGGAGGTAGTCGTCGACCAGGAGCGGCAGCAGCGCGGCAAGGGCCGCGTCGGCAGCCTCGAGAACCCCGAGGCGTACGAGAACGTCCCCGGGCACGTCATCCCGATCATCGAGCGCGAGTTCGACGATTTCGACAACGAGGCGCAGAGGTTCCTCGCGGGCGAGAAACCCGAAAACGAGTTCATCGGCTTCCGCCTCAAGCAGGGCGTCTACGGCCAGCGCCAGCCCGATGTCCAGATGCTCCGCGTGAAGCTGCCGTTCGGCGGCGTGACGCCGGAGCAGATGGAGGCCTTCGCCGGCGTGGTCGAGCGCTACGCGCCGCTGGGCAAGGGCCACATCACCACCCGCCAGAACGTCCAGATCCACCATGTGCCGCTGCCGGACGCCGCCACGGCGATCCGCGAGCTGTCCGATGCAGGGCTCTCCTCGCGCGAGGGCTGCGGCAACACGGTCCGCAACGTCACCGGAGACCCGTGGGCCGGCGTCGCCCCCGACGAGGTCTTCGACCCGACCCCCTACGCCGGCGCCTACGTTCGCTACTTCGTCCGCCATCCGACCACGCAGCTGATGCCGCGCAAGATCAAGACCGCCTTCACCGGCTCCGACGAGGACCGGGCGATCACCGGCATCCACGACATCGCCTTCCTCAGTCGCGAACGCGACGGCGTCAGGGGCTTCGAGATGCGGGTCGGCGGCGGCACCTCGATCATGGCCCGCGTCGCGCCGACCCTCTACGAGTTCGTCGAGGCCGACAACGGCGACTACCTGAAGGTCACCGAGGCGGCGCTGCGGATCTTCGACCGCCAGGAGTGGTTGCGCGCCAACCGCGCCCGGGCGCGGATCAAGTTCATGATCGACAAGATCGGCGCCGACGCCTTCCGTGAGCTGGTCGACGAGGAGCTGCGCGGCGACTGGGTGGGCGAGCGCGACTTCGACCTCGAGCGGCTGCGGTTCGACCACGACGAGGAGGCGAACGTCCCCGCTCCCCCCGCCGAGGCCACTTCCCCGAACGGCGACCGCTCCGCCTTCGATCGCTTTCGCGAAGGCAACGTGCAGGCGCAGCGCCAGGAGGGCTTCTCGACGGTCGAGGTGAAGATCGACCGCGGCGACCTCACGCCCGAGCAGTTCCGCGGCCTGGCCGCGATCATGCGCGAGTTCACCGGCGGCTACGCGCGCAGCACCGTGCAGCAGAACCTCGTCCTGCGCTGGGTGCGCGACGAGTCGCTCTACGACGTCTGGCAGCGGCTCGGCGAGCTCGGCCTCGGCGAGGCCGGCGCCCGTGAGATCACCGACGTGGTCAGCTGCCCCGGCACCGACAGCTGCAAACTCGGCATCACCAGCTCGATGGGCCTCAACCGCGCGATCGGGGAGCGGCTCGAGGCGATGGACATCTCCGACAGCCTCACGAGGCGGATCCACATCAAGATGAGCGGCTGCCCGAACGGCTGCAGCCAGCACCACATCGCCAACATCGGCTTCTACGGCGCCTCGCTGAAAGTGGGCGATCGGCAGATGCCCGCCTACATCCCGCACATCGGCGGCAGCTACGAGGGCGGCGAGGTGGTCTTCGGCAAGCGTTTGAAGTCGCGACTGCCGGCCAAGCGCGTCCCCGAGGCGGTCGAGCGCTGGCTGCGGCTGTACGAGGCCCAGCGGTCCGGGGACGAGGAGGAGTTCAACGCGTTCGCGGATCGGATCGGCGCTGAGCGCTTCGAAGAAGAGGTCAAGGACCTGGCCCTTCCTGCCGAGTTCAGCCTCGAGACCATGCACCAGTTCATCGACTGGAACCGGTCCAGCCCCTACAAGGTCGAGCGCGGCGAGGGGGAGTGCGCGATCTAATGCTTGTCAAGTCTTCTCAGCTCACCGATTACCCGCGCACGCCCGGACGCACGGCAAGCCCCAACGGGGGCGACCCTCCCTCATTCGCATCCACCGCTTCCGGAGAGGAGTGGGCCAGCGAGGTCGCCGCCGAGCTCGAGGGCCGCACCGCGCATGAGGCGATCGAGTGGATGTTCGAGACCTTCGGCGAGAGCCACTACATCGCCTGCTCGTTTCAGAAAACGAGCTCGGTGACTGCCCACATGGCAACCCAGATCAACTCCGAGGCGCGCTTCTTCTATCTCGACACCGATCTGCTCTTCCCGGAGACATATGAGACTCGCGATCGTCTGGCCAAGCACCTCGGAATCGAGTTCGACCGTTTCCACGACCTGACCCTGGATGAGCAGGCCGCTCAATACGGCGACGAGCTGTGGAAGCGCAACCCCGATCTGTGCTGCGAGCTGCGCAAGGTCGAGCCGATGCGCCGCGCGCTGTCTTCCGTAGACTGCTGGGTCGCCGGCGTCCGGCGCGAGGATTCCAGCAGGCGCTCCCACACTCCGAAGTTCGGCTTGGACAAGCGGTTCGACCTGTGGAAGTTGAACCCCCTTGCGGACTGGAGCGAGCGCGACGTTTGGAACTACATCCGTGAGCATCAACTCCCGTACAACCCGCTGCACGATCGCGGCTACCCCTCGATCGGCTGCACCCACTGCACGAACCCGGTCGAGCCAGGCGGCTCGCCGCGCGAAGGTCGCTGGGTGGGCTCGTCGAAGACCGAGTGCGGGATCAACTAGCGCCGCTCCGACGAGCCTTGAATCCGTCCCTTCCCAACTGATTGGTGAGACTGCCCGATGAGCAATACGATGGCTGAGCTGTCCCTGTCCCTTTCCGAGCGCCACACGGCGGACTTCGAGATGATCGCCAACGGCGGCTTCGCGCCGCTGAACGGCTTTCAGGGTTCCGCCGACTGGGAGCGCGTCTGCGCCGAGATGCGCACCGCGGACGGCGAGTACTGGCCGATCCCGATCACCCTTGCCAGCGATCTGGACTGCGCGGTGGGCGACGTGGTCGAGCTGGCCAGCGACGAGGGGAAGCCGCTTGGCCGGTTGACCGTCGAGGAGATCTTCGAGCGCGACACCGAGCGCGAGGCCGAGCAGGTCTACGGGACGACCGACGATGCCCACCCTGGTGTCGCCGCGATCTACGAGGAGGGGTCGCGTTGCCTCGCGGGGCCGATCGAGGTCGACGCGCTGCCCGGCCACGAGGACGCCTTCATGCGCCGCTACCTCACGCCCGAGGAGTCACGCGCGGCGTTCGCAGAGCGCGGCTGGAAGCGGGTCGTCGCCTTCCAGACCCGCAACCCGATCCACCGCGCCCACGAGTACCTGACCAAGGCGGCGCTGGAGACCTGCGATGGGCTCTTCATCCACCCGCTGATCGGCAAGACGAAGGCCGGCGACATCCCCGCCGACGTGCGGATGCGCTGCTACGAGGTCCTGATGGAGAACTACTACCCACAGGACCGGGTGATCCTCGGCGTCTTCCCCTCGAAGATGCACTACGCCGGCCCGCGCGAGGCGATCCTGCACGCGATCGCCCGCCGCAACTACGGCGCCACCCACTTCATCGTCGGCCGCGACCACGCCGGCGTCGGTGACTACTACGGCACCTACGACGCGCAGAAGATCTTCGACGAGATCGACACCGAGGAGCTGGGGATCGAGCCACTCTTCTTCGAGCACAGCTTCTGGTGCAACGAGTGCGAGGGAATGGCCTCCGGCAAGACCTGCCCGCACGACTCGGGAGCGCACGTCTTCCTCAGCGGCACCAAGGTCCGCGAGATGCTCGGGCGCGGCGAAAGGCCGCCGCAGGAGTTCTCGCGCAACGAGGTTGCCGACATCCTGATCGACGCTTACAAGGAGGATTGACGTAGCGATGGCTGATGAGAAGGGCTTCACCCTCTGGTTCACCGGGCTGTCCGGCGCCGGCAAGACGACGATCTCGAGGCTGCTGGAGGGCCACCTGAGGGAGCGCGGCTCGAAGCTGGAGATCCTCGACGGCGACATCGTGCGCGAAAACCTCTCCAAGGGCCTCGGCTTCTCCAAAGAGGATCGCGATACGAACATCCGCCGCATCGCCTTCGTCGCCGACCTGCTCAGTCGCAACGGCGTGCCGGTGATCACCGCGGCGATCTCCCCCTACGCGGAGATCCGCGCCGAGGCGCGCCAGCTGATGGGCGAGCGCTTCATCGAGGTCTTTGTCAAGGCGTCGGTCGACACCTGCGCCGAGCGCGACGTCAAGGGTCTCTACGCGAAAGCGTTCGCGGGCGAGATCAAGGAATTCACCGGCGTGTCGGACCCCTACGAGGCGCCCGACAACCCCGAGGTCATCTGCGACACCGAAAGCGAAACGGCTGAGGAGTCGGCGCAGAAGCTGCTCGAGTACCTGGAGCAGCGCGACCTGATCCCCGCCGCCGTCGCCGCGACCGCCTAGTGACCTGAGTCGTTAGTTCACAGGCATATCTCCATCGCCGTCGAAGTCGTCGCCATCGCAAGCGACGATGGGAGGCCTCATGCCCCGACGTGTGGATGTCGAGCTCAGCGAGGAGGAGCGAGAGGTGCTCGAGCGCTGGGCCAGGCGCCCGAAGAGCGCCCAGGCTCTGGCGCTGCGCTGCCGGATCGTGTTGGCGGCGGCCGACGGCGAGCAAAGCAAGGAGATCGCGGCTCGGCTGGGCTGCAGCACACAGACGGTGGGGCGCTGGAGAGGACGCTTCGCCAAGCGCGGCCTCGACGGCCTGCACGACGAGCCGCGCCCGGGCAAGCCACGGCAGATCACCGACGAGGACGTCGAGCGAGTGATCGTCAAGACGCTGGAGGAGCAGCCCTCCAACGCGACCCACTGGTCGACCCGCCAAATGGCAGCCGCCACCGGGATGAGCCAGACCGCGATCAGCCGGATCTGGCGCGCCTTCGGGCTGAAGCCCCACCGCGCCGAGCACTTCAAGCTCTCGCCCGACCCGCAGTTCGTCGACAAGGTGAGAGACATCGTCGGGCTCTACCTCAACCCGCCCGAGGCGGCGGTGGTGCTCTGCGTCGATGAGAAGTCCCAGATCCAGGCCCTCGAGCGCTCCTCGCCGATCCTGCCACTGATGCCGGGCGTGCCCGAGCGCCACACCCACGACTACGTGCGCAACGGCACCACGAACCTCTACGCCGCGCTCGACCTCGCCTCCGGTCAGGTGATCGCCGAGATGACTCCCAGGCATCGCGCCGATGAGTTCCGCCGGTTCCTCAACCTGATCGAGCACTCGGTGCCAGAGGGCCTCGACGTCCATGTCGTGCTCGACAACTCCTCGACCCATAAGACGCCCTCGATCCAGCGCTGGCTGCAGCGCCACCCGCGCTTCACCTTGCACTTCACACCCACCTACAGCTCCTGGCTGAACCTCGTCGAGCGCTGGTTCGCCGAGCTGACCACGAAGTGGATCAAGCGCGGCTCCCATCGCTCGGTCCGCGACCTCGTCGCCTCGATCCGCACCTGGATCGCCAACTGGAACGACGAACCCAAGCCCTATGTCTGGCACAAGAGCGCAGACGAGATCCTCGACAGCCTCGCCTCCTACTGCCAGCGGATCAACGACTCAGGTCACTAGCGAAAAGGGTGCTCGGCGCGGTCGCTTTGGACTTTTACCCTGCTATTGCGTGGTAAAAGGTAAGCGTTCAGCCTGGTAGGGGGACATAACCGCCGCCCGGCGAACTCCTCAGGCGTGGAGCGCGCCGAGGCCGAAGCGGTCTATGACGCCGGTCGCGAGGCCTGCGTCGAGTTCCTCGTCGAGCTGACGGCACGCTATGAGCGCCAGGTCACCCGCCTGGAGGCACGAATCGAGCGTCTCGAGGAGAAGCTGCGCGAGAACTCCCAGAACTCCTCGCGCCCACCGTCGGCCGACCCGCCGGGAAAGTCTCAGCCCCAACGCGGTTCGAGCACACGCAAGCAGGGTGGGCAGCCCGGGCACGAAGGCACAACACGCAAGCTCGCGGCCGCCTCGGAGCTGGATGAAGTCGTCGATCACTGGCCCGAGCGCTGCTCGGGCTGCGGGCAGGACTTCGGTTTCGGCGACCGGGATCCCGCCGGCGAGCCCCGCCGCCACCAGGTCACGGAGCTGCCGCCGATCGCGGTGCATGTCACCGAGCACCGGGCCCACGCCCTGCGCTGCCCCGGCTGCGGGAAGAGCACCCGGGCAGCGCTGCCCGGGGGTGTCCGGGCAAGTGCCTTCGGCCCTCGCCTGCAGGCGGCGGTCGCCCTGCTGTCGGTGCGCAACCGGGTTTCCCGCCGCGACGCCTCAGAGCTCTGCGGGGAGCTGTTTGGCTGCGCGGTTTCGACCGGCTCGGTCGACGCGATCTGCCAGCGCGCCTCCGGCGCTCTTGCATCTCCCTACGCCGAGCTGCGCGAGGCGGTCAAAGACGCCACGGTCCTCTTTGTCGATGAGACCGGCTGGCGCAACGCCGGGCAAAAGCGCACCCTCTGGGGCGCCATCACCGACACCTCCGCTGCCTTCCACATCGCCGCCGACCGCCATGAGCGCGAGCTGCCGGAGCTGATCGGCGAGAGCTTCGCCGGGATCGTCTCCTCCGATCGCTGGTGGGCCTATGACTCCCTGGACCCGGCGCGCCGGCAGGTCTGCTGGGCCCACCTTCTGCGCGACTTCCGCCGCCACTCCGAAGGCTTGGCCGAGCAGGGTAGCTTCGGGGAGGAAGGGCTCGAGATCTGCCGCGAGCTGTTCGCGGCCTGGGACGCCTTCGCCACCCACGGCGATCGGGAGCGCCTGGCTCGTGAGATCGCTCCGCTCAAGCAGCGCCTGCAGGCGCTGCTTGAGCCCCACCGGGTCAAGAGCACCCGCAACCGTCAGTTCCGCACCTTCGCCCGCAACCTCCTGAAGCTCTGGCCGGCGCTTTGGACCTTCACCGAAGTCGAGGGGGTGGAGCCGACCAACAACCGGGCCGAGAGGGGGCTTCGCTCCGCGGTGATCTACCGCAAGGTCTCCCTCGGCAGCCAGTCGGAGGCCGGTGAGCGCTTCGCCGAGCGGATGCTTTCGGTCTCCCAGACCTGCCGGCTGCAGGGGCGATCTCTGTTCGACTTCCTCGTCGAGGCACTCACGGCGGGCGCCCGGGCGAGCCCTGCTCCTTCGCTTGTTTGAGCGGGAGGGCGGGAATCTCAGGCGTCAGTGGGGCTGAACGCTTACGGTAAAAGTCCGAAGCGGTGAGATCCTGAGTTGTCTTGCGTAGAACCTTCCGCACGTGGGCGCTCTCGTACTTGACCTGGTAGTGGGTGAAGCGGAGAGGAGTCAGGCCAGCGGCTGTGTGGGTCTGATCGCGGAGGCGGTCGCGTGCCTGGGCGGAGGGCGTGCGGTGATAGCGCAGGCCATCCGTCTCCACCACCAGGCCGAGGTCCGGCCAGAAGAAGTCGACCTCGAATCCGTTGACCTGCGCTTTTGTCAACGGCGTGGGAAGGCCCGCGGCGGCGGCGATGGGGCGGAAGAAGCGCTCGAGGTCGGAGTCGGAGAGGCGAAACGTGTGCCGGTGCAAGAGCGCTCGCAGCGGCGTCACGCCCGGCTGGCCGGCGAAGCCGCTGAGGGAAGCGCGTAGCGTCTCGGGATCGACCAGATCGCGCTTGTCGGCTTCGTTCACGGCCCGCTCGAGCGCCACCGGGCTGAGTTCGGTCGCCAGATCCAGCAGAGTGCGGGCCGGACAGGTGACCGGGATGCCGTTCCACAGCACTATTTCCTCCGCGGGCAGGGAGGGCCTGCTTCTCGCATGGATGCCGGCTCGCCGGCGCTTGCATGAGCGTCGCACGCTGATGTCGACCTGCCTGCCTTCCTCCGCAATGCCCCAGAGGGCAGCGGCGCTGCGGTGGCTGAGTGCGGCGCCTGGCCCACAGGCCAGGACAGCGGCCATCCAGCGCCGCTCTCGCGTAAGCCGTGGCCAGCCGACTGCGTATACGCCCCGCGTTGACCAGGTGCAGCCGTCCCTCGGCCACACGATGCTCGATCGCTGCGGCGGTGAAGCCGAGCGCAAGGAGGTCAAACCGGGTCAGGATTCCGTGCTGCCGACTAGCGAGCGTCCAAGCCCGAGCACTCTGCGCATTCGCTTTGGACTTTGACCCTGTCATTGCAAGGTCAAGGTTCCAAGCGGTGCGAATTCTCCCCCTGGGACGCTCGCGGGGCTTAAGGGTGTGGTGGGACCTGGGGCGCGCCTAGGCCGTAGGTGTCGTAGGCGCCGAAGCGGGCGAAGGTCCTGTGGGTGGGGCCGTGGTAGTCGGAGGAGCCAGTCGGGATGAGGCTCAGCTCGCCGCAGAGCTCCAGCAGGTGGGCGGTCTGCTCCCTGCTGTGTGAGGGGTAGAAGGTCTCGACGCCGTCGACGTCGAGGGCGCGGATCAGCTCGTCGACCTCGGCCGGCTCCGAGATGTCCCAATAGGGGTGGGCGACGACGGCGACCCCGCCGGCCGCGTGGATCAGCTCGACGGCCTGCTCGGCGGTCGGCCAGTGACGCGGCACGAAAGCCCTGGCCCCCGGCACCAGGTACTCCTCGAAGAAGGGGCCGAGGTCGCCTGTGGCACCCGCCGCCCTGGCGATGTGGGGGCGCCCGATCGAGAGCGCATCGCCCGCTTCCCTCACGGCGTCCTCCAGGTGGACGTCGAAGCCCTCCCCCCGCAGCTTCTCGATGATCTCGCCTGCTCGCGACACCCGCTCGTGCTGAGCCCGCTCGCAAGCGGGGGCAATCGCTCCCAGATCCACCCAGTACCCGCACACGTGCAGGTCTTCCGCGTACTCGTGCACGCACGACATCTCGATCGCCGGCACCAGCTCGATCCCGGCCCGCTCAGCCGCCTCGGCCGCCTCGGCGACTCCGGCAATCGCGTCGTGGTCGGTCAGCGCCAGCGTCGTCACCCCGGCCTTGGCAGCCTCCTCGACCACGCCGGCGGGCGCCAGCTGTCCATCGGAGACAGTCGAATGGCTCTGCAGCTCAACCAGCATGGATTGACACCCTAGCCACGCCAGCGTGATGGCGATCCGGCCCTTCCCCGCTTCCGCCGAGACCCACGGGCGGGCAATCCAGGCGTAAAGGGGCGATGGGATACCCCTGAACGGACGGATACTCAGAGCAGCCCGAAGGGCTGCGAGTTCGGGCAGGGGTATCCCATCGCCCCTTCCCCCCGTCTGAATAGACTGCGCCGCCGTGTTCGAGAAGGTGCTGATAGCCAACCGTGGCGAGATCGCCATCCGGGTCGCGCGGACGCTGAAGGAGATGGGGATCGGCTCGGTTGCCGTGTACTCGGAGATCGACCGCGACGCGCCCCACGTGCGGGAGGCGGACGAGGCGTTTCTGATCGGTCCGGCGGTGCCGGCGGAGAGCTACCTCAACGTCTTCAAGATCATCGACACCGCCAAGGAAGCCGGCGCGGAGGCGATCCATCCGGGCTACGGGTTCCTCGCCGAGAACGCCGACTTCGCGCGCGCCTGCGCCGAGGCGGGGATCTCCTTCATCGGGCCGCCCGCCGAGGCGATCGAAGCGATGGGCTCGAAGACTCGGGCGCGGGAGATCATGGCCGACGCCGGCGTCCCGATCGTTCCCGGCGCGACAGCGCCGGCGCAGGATCTCGACGAGGCGCGCGAACAGGCGGAGGAGGCCGGCTACCCGGTCGCCTGCAAGGCGGCCGGCGGCGGCGGCGGCAAGGGCTTCCGGGTCGCGATGACCCCTGACGACCTCCAGGAGGCCTTCGAAGGCGCCGCCCGGGAGGGAGAGAAGTTCTTCTCGGACGCTCGCGTCTACGTCGAGCGCTACCTGGAGGATCCGCGCCACGTCGAGGTCCAGGTCCTGGCCGACTCGCACGGCAACGTGATCCACCTCGGCGAGCGCGACTGCTCGATCCAGCGCCGCCACCAGAAGCTGATCGAGGAGGCGCCCGGCCCGCACGTGGACGCCGAGATGCGCGAGCGGATCGGCAGGATCGCCACCGATGCGGCGGCAGCGGTCGGCTACCGCTCGGCCGGCACCGTCGAGGGCCTTCAGGTCGACGGCGACTACTTCTTCCTCGAGATGAACACACGGGTGCAGGTCGAGCACTGCGTGACCGAGATGGTCACCGGAATCGACATCGTCCGCGAGCAGGTCCTGATCGCCGCCGGCGAGGCGCTCTCGGTGTCTCAGGAGGACGTCGAGCTGCGCGGGCACGCGATCGAGTGCCGGATCAACGCCGAGGCCGCCCACAAGAAATTTGCGCCCGCACCAGGGGGGATCTCCTCCTACCGCGAGCCCGCAGGCCCCGGCGTCCGGGTCGACTCCGGCGTCGAGGCGGGCTCCGAGGTGACGCCGACATATGACCCGATGGTCGCCAAGCTGATCGTCTGGGACGTCGACCGCGACCACGCGACACGGCGCATGCTGCGGGCGCTGGGCGAGTACGAGATCGGGGGCCTGACCACCCTGATCCCCTTCCACCGAGCCCTCCTCGCGACTGAGCAGTGGGCCCGGGGCGAGACCTGCCGTGACCTGATGGAGGATCGGGACTGGCTGAAGTCGACGGTGCCCGAGCAGCCGGCGCCGGCGGCCGAGCCGGGCCCGGAAGTCGTCGCCCGCGACTACAAGGTCGAGGTCTCGGGCAAGCTCTTCGACGTCAAGGTGATCGGCGAGGCCGCCGCCGGAAATGCGGTTGCCGCGGCGGGTGGCAGGCGCCCACCGAAGCGCGAGCGCAAGTCGGGGGGCGGCGCGAGCGCCTCCAGCGAGGCGCTGCCCTCGCCCCTCCAGGGACGGTCCTCAAGGTCGCGGTGGAGCAGGGCGCCTCTGTCGAGGAGGGCGATCTGATCTGCGTGATCGAGGCGATGAAGATGGAGAACGAGATCGGCGCCCACCGTTCCGGCAAGGTCACCGCAGTCAACGTCGCCGAGGGCGCCGCCGTCTCCTCTGGAGACGTCCTGGCGGTCATCGAGTAGGGCCGGCCGCCCGGTCGCTACCCGCCGTGGTGGCGTTGTTCCTTCTGCTTATGCCGGTGCGGCCGCTGCTGTTCGTTGCGGGTCAGCGGAATCGGCGGGGCTTCTTCGCTGCACACCCTGCCGACGCAGATCTCCAGCCTCAGCAGCTGCACGTGGAGGAAGTTGCGGATCGGGAATAGGTTCGGTTCCTGCACCCTGTTGTGCAGCTCGTTTGGGTCCCTTTCGATGTCGTAGAGCTCTTTCTCGCCGTCCGGCCACTCGATGTACTTCCAGGGCCCGAGGCGGATGCCCGCGTAGTCCTTGGGCGGCGCGGCTATGGAGGTGGAGGCTCCACGCGGCCGGCGGGCATTGACGCTCGGCCCGCCCCCGGACCCGCCGGCGGCGACGGATGCGGACGAGGCCGGTGGGCCGCCGCCGTTCTCTTCCACGTCGTTCGTTTCGACGAACGACTCGAAGAGGATCGGACGGTTTGTGCGCAGGCTCGGGTCGTGCAGGAAGGGGACCAGCGAGCGCCCATCGATGCTCATGTCCGGCTTCACACCGGCGAGTTCGAGGATGGTGGGCGCGATGTCGACGTTGGCCGCCAGCTCGCCGCTGGAGCTGCCCGGCTTGATCCCGGGCCCGCGGATCAGGAAGGGAAGGTGCGTCGAGGGCTCGTAGGCGAGGAACTTGCCGCCGGCGAGCCGGTGCTCGCCGAAGAAGAAGCCGTTGTCGGAGGTGAACATGATGTAGGTGTCGTGGAGGCGGTTCATCTGCGCCAGTGCCTGGACGATCAGCTTCACCCCGTCGTCGACCGAGCGCAGGGCCTCGAGCTGCTTGTCGTAGTAGACGCGATAGACGTGCAGTTCGGTCGGTGTGAGGAGGGGGGCTTCGCGGATGAAGCGGGGCTTGTCGCTGACGTTGCCCTCGTTGAGGCCTTCGGCGCGGTTGTGCGGCAGCGGCGCGCCTTCGAACCAGCCGTAGTGGCGTGGCGCCGGCTCGGGCCCCGCCGGGTGGCGGAAGTCCCCGTGCGGGGCGGTGTAGTCGAGCTGCAGGTAGAAGGGCTGTGCGGGTGGAGTCGCCTGCAGCTCTTCGACCGCGTTCATGGTGAGGTGGTCGGTCTCGTAGTAGCAGGGCAGCCCGTTGGCCGGGGCAAACGGGCAGCCGGGATCGTCGCGGACGCCGTATTCGCGCGTTTCCCAGCTGCCGGAATCGCCGAAGGGGCCGTCGATCCGGCCGTTGTCGTTCATCGTGTAGCCGTAGTAGTAGTGATTGGAGTCGGCGTTGAGCACCGTGTGCCAGGCGTCCCAGCCGGGCGGCACCGTCCTCCCGTTGTCGAACGGTTCGTCGCCGTAGCCGTTGAGGAACTTGCCGACGTGGATCGTGCGGTAGCCCGCCCGCTGCAGCCAGACGGCGATGTTGTGGTGCATCGCGTTGCGCGCCGAGAAGCCGGTGTAGCCGCCTTCGGGCGGCACGTTGCCGCGCACGTTGTGGTTGTGGGCGTAGCGGCCGGTCAGCAGCGTCACGCGCGAGGGACAGCAGAGCGGATAGGAAACGTAGTACCGCGTGAAGGTCATGCCGTGCTTCGCGATCAGGTCGAGCGTGTTGGGCATCGACCGCGTCTTGGGGGCGCCGGCGTAGGCGCTGAAGGCGGCATAGAGCCCGTTGAGCGTCTCGTCGTCGGTCTGGATCACGACGAAGTTGGGCCGCGGCTTCTGGGCGGCGGGAGCCGTCGGTTGCGGTTCCCCCGCCGCCGAGGCGCGGGACTGGGCGGCGGCAATGACCAGACCGCAGAGCAGAGCCAGCACGCCCACCGCAATCGACAGGCGGGCGCTGTGCTGCAGGCGGGTTTGGCTGGGGCGATACATCGAGGTTCGCCGGTGACCTATTGGTCGAAACCGCCGCTTCCGGTTAAGTTGCGAAAAGCTAGATGACGCTCAGGACGCACCGAGTTTTTTCGCCGCTTCGCGCAGGTTCTTTGCCGTTGCGCTCGGCGGTTTCCGGCCCTCGAGCTTCTCGCCGTGACGGTTGACCCAGATTACCGGGACGTTCATCTTCAGCAGCGGAGCGACGTCGGTGTCGTAGTTGGCGCCGATGTGCACCCAGCCTTTCTTCCCGCCGATCCGTCGCGCGCACTCTTTGAAATGGACGGGGTCGGGCTTGTAGCTGCGCACCTGCTGGGCGGTCACGACGAGGTCGAGTTCGGTGCGAAGGTGGCGGCGGGACACGCCGAGCAGTTTGTCGTCGATGTTGGAGATGATCCCGATCTGGTAGCGCTTGGCGAGCCGGTCCATCGCCGCGTTCGACTCGCGAAAGGGCAACCAGTGGGCCACGCTGTTGGGCAGGAACTGGGCGCGCGAGGGCTCGATCTCCCAGCCGATCTCCCTGGCCACCTTGACGATCGTGCGCCGCAGCACCTCCGCGTACAGTTCGTAGGAGCCGGCCATGATCTCGGCCTGCACCTCCATGAAGCGCGCGAGAAAGGACCCCTCCTCGAAGCTGAAGCCGTCCTTCTGCGCCTCCTTCTTGCAGGCTTCGACGATCCCCTTCTCCCAATCGACGAGGGTCCCGTAGCAGTCGGTGGTCACCCACTCGATGGTCTTTAGGCTGGGAAGAGGCATCGGCGGCGGGGGATTATGTCAGCCACCCCTCGCGGGGGCCTCGCGCTTGCATCTCATATAGGCTGCCGTATCGCGCCGCAGGGGCGCTTTTTAATGGACCTCCTCGAGTATCAGGGCAAGCAGCTGTTCGCCAAGCACGGCATCGCCGTGCCGAGTGGCGAGGTCGCCTCCACGGTGGAGGAGGCTGTGGCCGCGGCGGAGCGGATCGGCTACCCCTGCGCGATCAAGGCCCAGGTGCTGATCGGCGGGCGCGGTAAGGCGGGCGGCATCAAGATCGCCTCCGACCGGGCCGAGGCCGAGCAGCACGCCGGCGCCATCCTCGGCATGGACATTCGGGGCCCGCACGGCGAGGGCCCCTTCAGGGTCGACCGGGTCTGGGTCGAGGGCGGCTCCGATATCGCGTCGGAGTACTACGCCTCGGTGATACTCGATCGCTCCGAGAAGAAGCTGCTGGCGATGGTCTCCGCCAAGGGCGGGATGGACATCGAGGCGGTCGCCGCCGAGGATCCCGACGCCCTCGTCAAGCGGCATATCGATCCGACCCGCCCCTTCGATGCCACGGCGGCGCGGCCGGTCGTCGACGGCGCCGGGCTCGATGAGGACGTGCGCGACGACGTGGCTGGCGTTCTGGCGAAGCTCGCCGAGGTTGCTGCCAGCGAGGACGCGACACTGATCGAGGTCAATCCGTTGATCGTCACCGCGGGGCGCGAGGTGGTCGCGCTCGACGCCAAGGTGACGATCGACAACAACTCCCTCTTCCGCCACGAGGACCTGGCCGAGATCGACGCCGAGTCGGTCGAGGACCCGCAGGAGGCGATGGCGAAGGAGAAGGGCCTCACCTACGTGAAGCTCGATGGCGACGTGGGGATCCTCGGCAACGGCGCCGGGCTCTGCATGTCGACGCTGGACGTGGTTGCCCAGGCGGGTGGCGCTCCGGCCAACTTCCTCGATGCCGGCGGCGGCTCGAAAGCGGAGGCGATCGTCGACGCGCTCGAGGTGATCACCTCCGACCCCAAGGTGAACGCGATCCTCTTCAACATCTTCGGTGGGATCACGCGCTGCGACGAGATCGCCAAGGGGATCGTCGAGGCGTCGGCACAGCTCGATCTGAAGGTGCCGCTCGTCGTCCGCCTCGACGGCACCAATTCCGAGCAGGGCCTGCGGATCCTCGCCGAGGCGAGCCTGCCGAACCTCCACCAGGAGAAGACGATGCTCGGCGCCGCCAAGCGGGTCGTCGAGCTGGCGAAGGCGAGCGCCGTGGTATGAGCATCATCGTCGGCGCCGATACGAAGCTGGTCGTCTCCGGCCTCACCGGCCGCGAGGGCTCTTTCCACGGGCTGCGCAACCGCGACTACGGGACCGACCTGGTCGCCGGGGTGACTCCCGGCAAGGGCGGCCAGGACGTCGACGGGGTGCCGGTCTTCGACAAGATCTCCGAGGCGGTCGAGCAGGCCGGCGCCAACACCTCGATGATCTTCGTCCCGGCGCGCTTCGCCGCGCCGGCGATCGACGAGGCGATCGAGTCCGGCGTCCACACGGTGATCGCGATCACCGAGGGCATCCCGGTGCTCGACATGCTTAGAACGTATTGGAAGGCGGTGGAGGCTGGGGTGCGGCTGATCGGCCCCAACTGCCCGGGCGCGCTCTCCCCGGGCAAGGCCAACGTCGGCATCATCCCCGCCCAGTTCTTCGACCCCGGCAAGATCGGCGTCGTCTCCAAGTCCGGCACGCTGACCTACCAGATCGGCAACGAGCTGAAGCAGGCCGGCGAGGGCAACTCGTCGATCGTGGGGATCGGCGGCGACCCGATCGTCGGCTCGGACTTCATCGACATCCTCGCCCTTTACGAGGCCGATCCGGAGACGGAGCTGATCGTGATGGTCGGCGAGATCGGGGGCGACGCCGAGGAGCGCGCGGCCGAGTTCATCGAGTCCGAGGTCAGCAAGCCGGTGGTCGCCTACATCGCCGGCTTCACGGCGCCGCCCGGCAAGCAGATGGGCCACGCCGGCGCGATCATCTCCGGCTCCTCGGGCACCGCCCAGGCGAAGAAGGAGGCGCTGGAGGCCAAGGGGGTGCGGGTCGGCGAAAGCCCGACCGAGACCGCCCGGATCGCCGTCGAGACGCTGCGTGCAGCTGACCCGGCGGGAAGCCCCGCTTAGCTCGTCTGAGCTTCACCCCCACCCGGGCCCCCCCTCTCCATCTTCCAAGTGCAACTCTTGGCGGTTCAGTGTGTCTGCGACGGTAGGCCGTAAGCGACGAAGGGAGACGCGATGTCGTCCAGTCGGTTCGGAAGGGCGAAGCACCGCTGCGTGGCCGTCGTTGCCGCCCTTGCGGGGCTTCTGGCGCTTGGGGCGCCGGTCGCCTCTGCGCGCTATGCCTACGTCACGAATTCGGGCGGCGGCACCGTCTCGGTGCTCAACACCGCGACGAGCTCCACGGTCGCAACGATCGCGGTTGGTGGCGAACCGGTCGCCCTGGCGATCACGCCCGACGGTAGGCGAGCCTACGTCGTCAATGCGGCGGCGGGCACCGTCGCGGTCATCGACACTGGGAGCAACGCCATGGTGGGCGCTCCGATCCCGGTCGGGTTGAAACCTCGCGGCATTGCGATCACGCCCGACGGCAGCCGCGCCTACGTCGCCAACTCCGGAGACGGCACCGTCACGGTCATCGATACGGCGACCAACGCGACCCTGGGCCTTCCGATCACGGTTGGCAAAGAACCCAGCGGGATCGCGATCTCCCCGGACGGCCGCTCGGCCTTCGTTGCCCAGCTGGGTGGCGATGTCTCGGTGATCGACACGAGCAACGACACCGTGGCCGGCTCGGTGCCGGATGCGCTGGCACCCTCGCGGATCGCGATCACGCCCGACGGCAGCCGCGCCTTCGCAACCAACAGCGGCTCCAACTCGATCACCGCGTTCAATCCCGCAAACGGCAGCGTGGTCAGCGCCCCGATCGCGGTCGGCAAGGAACCCGACGGGATCGCGATCGCGCCCAGCGGCCAGCTCGCCTACGTGGCCAGCGCCGCCGACGGCACGCTGACGCCGATCGACACCTCGCTCAACTCGCCTCCGGGTGCGCCGATCGCCTTCTCCGGCGCCACCGGCGTGGCGATCGAACCCGGCGGCCTCAGGGGCTACGTGACCGATGCTTCCGGGAATACCATCTCGGTGCTCGATACGACCAGCAGCGCTGCGGCGGGGACGATCCCGGTCGGGGCGGCGCCCACCGATGTCGCGGTTGTCCCCGATCAGGGCCCGCACGCCTCCTTCTGGGTGTCGCCGACCAAGCGGCGGGCCAAGAAGAAGCTCACCTTTCATGCCAGCGGCTCCTCGGATCCCGACGGCGAGATCGCCACCTACGCCTGGGACTTCGGGGACGGCGTCCACGTCAAGAGCTCCTCGGCCACCAGCGTGCACAGATACAGGAAGCCGGGTACGTATCGCGTCACCCTGGTGACAACCGACAATGAGGGCTGCTCGACGGAGCTCGTCTACACAGGGCAGACCGCGTCGTGCAACGGCACAGCCGCGGCGATGGCCACGGCCACGCTCACCGTGCTCGACGCCGCCGGGCCGACTCTCCGCCTTACCGGCGCCAGGAGCCAGCGCCTGCGGGGACTGGTCGACGTATTCGCGCGCTGCCCGCGCGAGCCGTGCTCGTTGCAGGGGCGGGGGGTGGTTGTGACGACGGTGGAAGCGGGCGCGGTCTCGCACAGGAGCACGCACCGGCTCGGCGGAGCGACCGTGTCCCTCCCGTCGCGCCGTCGTCGCAGGCTTGCTCTGCGCATCCCGGGGAGCACCCGCCGCGCCGTGCTGCGCGCACTGCGCCGCGGCGGCGAGGCGAAGGCGATGGTGACGGTGCTGGCCACCGACACGACCGGCGATCAGACCCAAAGCGGGCGGACGGTCAAGCTCATCTCACCCGGCCGCTGAGGAAGCGGGGCGATGACCGCGGGCCGTTGCTAGGCTCGGCGGCGATGGCAGGCGACATGATTTCCTTCGCTCGAGGCGCGCCCAGCGCCGACATCCTCCCGCGCGAGGCGGTGGCCGGCGCGGCCAGCCGCGCGCTGGCCGAGGACTGGGAGAGGGCGCTGTCATACGGCACCGGGGTCGGGCACCCCGGCCTCTGCCAGTGGATCGCCGAGCGGCACGGGGGGCTCGAGGCCGGACAGGTGATGGTCACCAACGGATCGCTCGAGGCGGGCGCCATGCTGTTCGAGCACCTGATCGAGCCCGGGGACCGGGTGGTGGTCGAGCAGCCCACCTACGACCGCACCCTGCTGATGCTGCAGCGCCTCGGCGCAGAGCTGGTGCCGGTGCCACTCGAGGCCGACGGCATCGACGTCGGCGCGCTCGAGGCGGCGCTTGCCGGCGGGCCGGTCAAGCTCGCCCACATCATCCCCAACTTCCACAACCCGGCGGGCTGCACGCTCTCGGCCGAGAAGCGCGTGCGGGTGGTCGAGCTGGCCGCCGAGCACGGCTTCTGGGTCTTGGAGGACGACCCCTACCGCGAGCTGCCGTTCGAGGGAGAGGCGCTGCAGACGATGCTCGCGATCGACGGGGCCGAGCGGGTGGTCCACGCCTCGTCGTTCTCGAAGACGGTCAGCCCCGGGGTGCGCGTCGGCTACCTGGCGGGGCCGGGGGCGACGATCGCCGAACTTGCGAAACGGGCCAATGAGACCTACATCTCGCCGAACATGCTGGCCGAGGCGGTGGTGCTGGAGCTGTGCCGCTCGGGCGGCCTGGACCGCAACATCGAGTTCGTAAAGGGGGCGCTCCGCGACCGCCGCGACGCGCTGGTCGAGGCCCTGCGCGAGCAGATTCCCGAGGCCGAGTTCGTCGTCCCCGCCGGCGGCTACTTCCTCTGGCTCGATCTCGCCGCCGGGACCGACGCCACGGCGCTGCTCGCGGAGGCGAAGGGCGAGGGGGTCGCCTTCGTCGCCGGCCCAGACTTCATGATCGACGGGGGCGAGAGCAGCCTCCGCCTGTCCTTCGCCAGCGTGCCGCCGGAGCGGATCGCCGAGGGCATAGCCCGCATCGCCCGCGCCCTGGACAGGATCAGGGAGACGGCGAGAAGCAAGCCTGGCGAGGACGCAGGGAGGCCGGCAAGGGGAGCGCACGTGTAGTGCGTGACCCGCAGGCGGCCGACCGAGGACAAAGCCAGGCGCCGCTTCGCAGCCGTCTCAGCGGCCGTAGCGGTCGCGGGAGAGTATGAGCTGCTTGGGAATCGCGGCCCGCGGCGGGGGCGACGGGTCGGCACGGACGGAGACCGTCTCGGCGACGCTGCGGGAGACCTGGTGGGAGCCGTCCTTCGAGGAGATCGTGACGCCGTCCGCGTCGGAGCTCTCGACGGCACCCTCGAGGCCCGGGTACAGCCCGGCCTCCTTGAGGTAGTGCAGCAGCTCCTCGGCCTCGTTCTCGAAACGCAGCACGTGGATCTTGGCGCCGGACTCGACGTCGGCGAGCAGGACACCCCGCTCGCGCACGCCCTCGACGATTGGGTGGCCGTGGGGGCAGGTGGTGGCATCGCCGATCGCCGCCCGCATCCGCTCCTCGAGGACGGGCGACATCGCGTGCTCGATCCGCTCCGCCTCCTCGTGGACCTCGTCCCAGGGAATGCCGAGGACGTCGGTGAGGAAGCGCTCGATCATCCGGTGGCGGCGGACGATGTAGCTCGCGTGCTCGCGCCCCGACCTGGTGAAGTCGAGCGATTTGTCCGGGTGCCGCTCGACGTAGCCGTCCTCGACGAGGCGGCCGATCATCTCGTGGACGGTGGGGGAGAGAGCTGCATTGCGCGCGCCATGTTGGCGCCGGTCATCGGCAGGCCTGCCTCCTCCAGCCAGAACATGATCTCGAGGTACTCCTGCTCGGCGACCGTCGCGCCCTCCATGTGCTCGATATTAGCCGCGCTCGACCAGGGTGGAGACGATCGCCTCGTAGACGCCGTCGCCCATCGCGCCCTCGGTGACCGTGACGTTGTCCCAGGCGGGGAGCGAGGCGCGCAGGCCGGGGTCGCGCTCGGGCCCGTTGGCGACGACGAAGAAACGGCCGACCGCGGCGGCCACCTCGAGGTCCTCGACCGAGTCGCCGACCCCGATGCACTCGCCCGGCTCGTAGCCGCGCGCCCGGGCGTGGGCGGCGACGGCATTGGCCTTGCTGACCATCTGCGGGACCAGGTGGTACGCGTGGGTGGGGCCGTCGACGGTTGGCATCTCGCGGCCGATCGCTCCATTGTCGAGCAGGCGGAGGTCGTCGTGGCCTGCGTCGCGCAGCAGCTCGTTGGCGGCCTCGACGTCGACCTTGCCGCGGAAGAGGTGGGAGAGGACGCGGCCGTGATGCCAGGGCGAGTGGTACTCGAGGCGCCCCTCGAAGCGCTCGAACAGCAGCCTGGGGATGCCGCGCTGCTCGATCTTCTCGTAGACCGTGCCGTCCTCGTCGGGAACCAGGTCACCGGTCAGCAGCGTCGTCTCGCCGTCGATCGCATAGGCGCAGCCGGCCTCGTAGATGTAGGAGGTCTGGCCCATCAGCCGTGCCGCCTCGTGGACCTGCGCCTCGCGCCGCCCGGACATGATCACCACCTCGACCCCCGCCCGGTGACAGGCCTCGAGACCGCGCGCCTGCGCCAGCGAGAAGGCGCCGCCGGCATCGCGGAACAGCGAGCTGCCCCTGCCGAGCAGGGTCCCATCGAGGTCGGTGTAGACGCATCGCAGTGCCATGTTCCGGTCGCTACCGTAGCCGGATGCCCTGGCGACTCGCCGACCGCGACCTCGATCTCAGCCAGCCGGTTGCGGCGGGGATCGTGAACGTGACCACCGATTCGATGTTCGCGGGGGCGCGGAGCGGCACGCCTGAGCGGGCGATCGCCGACGGCATGAAGCTGGTCGCGGCTGGTTTCGACATGCTCGACGTGGGGGCGGTGGCCGCGCGCAGCGGCCCGCCGGTCCTCCCCGGCGAGGAGGCCGCGGCGCTCGTCCCGGCGATCGAAGGCCTGGCCGGGGCGGGCCTGCCCGTTTCGGCTGACACCTTCTCGGTCGAGGTGGCGGAGCGGGCGCTGGCGGCGGGGGCGGCCGCCGTCAACGACATCTCCGGCGGCTCCGAGGAGATGTTCGAGCTGGTCGCCGAGACCGGATGCGGGTACGTGCTGATGCACATCGAGGGGCCGCCCCGAGTCGACCGGCCGCCGCGCGACTACGACGACGTCGTCGACCATCTCAAGTCGTGGTTCGGGGGGCGAATCGAGCTGGCCCGGAGACTTGGAGTGAGCGAGGGGCAGATCGCCATCGATCCGGGACTCGACTTCGACCTGAGCACCGAGCAGGACCTCGAGGTTCTGCGGCGGCTCTGCGAGCTGCGGGAGTTGGGGCTGCCCCTCTACGTGTCGCTCTCCCGCAAGGACTTCATCGGCGCGGTCCTGGCGGGCTCCTGGGAGCAGCGGTGGCCGGCGGAGGCGCGCGAGTGGGGGACGGTCGCCGCCGTCTCTCTTGCGGTTCGCGCCGGCGCCGACATCCTCCGCATCCACGACCGCAGCTCGCTGCAGGCCGTCAGGGTGGCCGGCCGCATCGCCCGAGATGCCGCCGATGGCGAGACCCAGACGTCGCCAGACAAGGACGCAGAGAGGCTGGCAAGGGGAGCGCACAGTTAGTGCGTGACCCGCAGACAGCCGACCGAGGACGCCGTATGGCGACGTCTGGGGCCGCCAGCCTGCTGGAGCATCCCTGGGCGATCGCCATCGACCCAGCCCGGCGCGACGGCCGCATCGTCGCCGAGAGCACCGAGGAGGAGCGCAAGGCGAAACGGGTCGCCATGCCCCGCTCCCTCGACCCCGGCTTTCTCGAGGCCCTGCGGGGAGCCGGAGTAGATCGTCTCTACTCCCACCAGCGCCAGGCGCTGGAGGCGGCGGCTCACTCTCACCTCGTGATCACGAGCGGCACCGCCTCGGGCAAGAGCCTCGCCTTCAACCTGCCTGTCCTCGACGGCATCGCCCGCGATCCCAAGCGGCGCGCTCTCTACCTCTATCCCACCAAGGCGCTTGCCCAGGACCAGGCGCGCAAGCTTGGCGCGCTGCGGCCGCCGGGCCTGCGCGAGGCGATCTACGACGGCGACACCCCCCGCGAGGAGCGGCCGGCAATCCGGCGCCGCAACAACCTCGTGCTCACCAATCCGGACATGCTCCACGTCGGGCTGCTCCCCAATCACAAGAGCTGGGGCGACTTCCTCGCCAACCTCGGCTGGGTCGTCGTCGACGAGGCCCACACCTACCGCGGGGTCTTCGGTTCGCATGTCGCCAACGTGCTGCGGCGGCTGCGGCGGGTGGCGCGCGCCTACGGCGCCGAGCCGCGCTTCCTGCTCGCCTCGGCGACGATCGCCAACCCGGTCGAGCTCGCCGAGGCGCTGGTCGGCGTGCCGTTCGAGCTGATCGACGACGACGGCGCGCCCCGGACCGGGCGGGAGATCGCGATGTGGAACCCACCGCTGATCGACAAGGCGAGCGGTACGCGCCGCTCGCCGCTCTCCGAGGCCGCGGAGCTGCTCGCCGACCTCGTCTCGCAGGGAGTCCGCACGATCTGCTTCCTCAAGAGCCGCCGCGGCATCGAGCTGATCCAGCGCTTCGCCCGCGATGCCCTGGCGGCGCGCGGCAGGCCGGACCTCGCCGAGCGGATCGCTCCCTACCGGGGCGGTTACACGCCACAGCAGCGGCGTGAGATCGAGGCGCGGCTGGCGGCGGGTGACCTGTTGGCGGTGGTCGCGACCGATGCGCTGGAGCTGGGGATCGACATCGGCGAGCTCGACGCGGCGATCTGCGTCACCTTCCCGGGGACGGTGGCCAGCCTGCAGCAGATGTGGGGTCGGGCCGGACGGCGGCGACGCGGGCTCGCGGTCTACGTCGCCGGTCAGGATGCGCTCGACCAGTTCTTCTGCCGCCATCCCGACGAGTTCATCGGGCGGGCGGTCGAGGCGGCGATCCTCGACCCCGAAAGCGACCAGATCGCGTCCCGGCACCTGGTCGCCGCGGCCTACGAGCTGCCGCTGACCGATTCCGACGATGAGGTCTTCGGCGAGGGTTGGCGCGAGCGGGCCGGGCGGTTGACGGCGGCGGGCGAGCTGCGGCGCGCCGGCGGGCGGCTGCTGCCGCGCAGCAGCGGGTTCGTCGCCGCGAAGATCCCACTGCGGTCCGCCTCGGCCGACTCGATCGCGGTGATCGAGCGCGACTCCGGCGAGATGCTCGGCCTGGTGGAGGCGGAGCGGGCTTTCACCACCGTCCACCCAGGCGCGATCTATCTCCACCTCGGCCGCTCCTACGAGGTCGAGCAGCTCGACGTCGAGGGTCGCCGCGCGGTCGTCTCCGGCTTCGACGGCGACTGGTACACGCGCCCCAAGGAGGACGCCGAGATCTACATCGAGCAGGTGCGTGAGCAACGGCAGGTGGCAGGGGTCGAGCTGAACTTCGGCGAGGTCTCGGTGACCGAGCAGGTCGTCGCCTTTCAGCGGGTCTCGATCTCCGACCAGAAGCCCGTTGACGTGGTCGCGCTCGATCTCCCCGAGCAGCACTTCGTAACGCAGGCTCTCTGGTACGTGCTTCCGGAGCGGCTCAGCGGCGCGCTGCCGCCCAACGTCCTGCTCGGTGCCCTGCACGCGACGGAGCACGGCCAGATCGCCGTGCTGCCGCTGATCGCTATGTGCGATCGCTGGGACATCGGCGGGCTGTCAACCAACGTCCATTTCCAGACGGGCCGGGCGACGATCTTCATCTACGACGGGCATCCCGGCGGGGTCGGGATCGCGCTGCGCGGCTACGAGCAGTTCGAGCGCCTGTTCGACGACGCCGTGCGGTTGATCGCCGAGTGCCCCTGCGAGGCCGGCTGCCCCTCCTGCGTCCAAAGTCCCAAGTGCGGCAACCTCAACGAACCCCTCCACAAGGAGGGCGCCCTGGAGTTGATGCGGCTGATGAGCCACTCCCGAGATGATCGCGGCCCGGATGAGGCCGAATGACGCTGCGCGGATACGGCCCCTCCCCGACATCCCGCGTAGCGCTGCTACGCGGGAGTCATGTCGTGACCGTCCCGCTTGGTCATCGACCTCCCCGGTCTCGCGCTAATTTCGGTCGGGGCTCATGAAAGACCAGAAGAAGAAACAGGTATCTGTTGTTGGGAGTGGGAGCTGCGAGGAGGGCTCGGCCGGCTGGGCCCTTGCCGAGGAGGTGGGCCGCCGGCTGGCCGAGGCCGGCGCGACAGTTGTCTGCGGTGGGCTCGGGGGCGTGATGGAGGCTGTGGCTCGGGGGGCGGCGGAGGCGGGTGGGACCGTGATCGGGATCGTGCCGGGCAGCTCTGTCGAGGAGGCCAACCCGTACTGCACCCATGTCGTTGCGACCGGGATTGGTCAGGGTCGCAACCTTGCCGTCGTCGCTTCGGGCGAGGCCGTGATCGCGGTGGGTGGCGAGTGGGGGACCCTGTCGGAGATCGGCCACGCCCGCCAGCTCGGGCGGACGGTGGTTGCCCTGCGCAGCTGGACGCTCAAAGGCGAGGGGCCGATGGAGTCGCCGCCGGGCATCGTCCATGCCGCGTCCGCCGAGGAGGCGGTCGCCGCCGCCCTCGACGCTCTTTGAAGGGGACGTGCGGGAAGTTGAGTACCCATATGGTTGTCAACTTCCGCCACGTCCCGGCCAGAGCTGGTGCAGGGCAAGGATCGTGAAGGCGTGCGACCAGGCGAGCGGCGTGGTCGAGCTGGGGACGCCGGTGTGGGCGTCGACGCGCTCGGGCAGCAGCCCCGCAGGCGTGGCGGCCCGGCGCAGGTCGCCGAGCAGTCGCAGCGCGGCACGTCTATCGGCCTGTGCGATGCGCTTGGAGCCCGGCCCGCCGCGTTCGTGGGCCTCCGCCCTGCGGGCAAGTGTGGCGAGGCTCCACACCGTCCAGGCGGTCGGGGCGGTCCAGGGATCCTTGCCGGGCCAATCCTCGCCGGGGGTGATGCCAAAGCGGCCGCCGCGCGCCGCCAGCCGCAGAAGCGTGCGGCGGGCGAGCGGAAAGAGGTCCGGATGGGGAAACGGACGGACCGCCCAGGCGGCGGCGGAGTCGAGGCCTGAGCTCGGATCGCCGGCCCTGCGCACCAACCCCCGCGACGTCTCAAACATCGCTCGCATCTCCTCCCCCGCGCGCCGATGGGCCGGAAACCCACGCATATCGTGAGAAATCGGCCCGTCGGCCGCGGTCGGCGTGGCAGAGGCGATGGCGTTGGCCAGGTAGTCGCCGGGACTGCCCTCCTGGTAGTCGGCCCGATCGCGCCAGGCCGGCTGTGAAGGGAGCACAGCGCGCCCTTTCCCATTGCCTGCCATGTCTGCCTGCAGGCCAGCGGCCTGGACGGCCGCCGCTGTCCATCCTGTCGCGTCGCCCTCTGCGGCGCGGCCGCCGACCGGTTCGCCGGTTCCGCGGAACCGTGCGGCGGCGTTCAGGTCCACCCCGAGCAGGAAGCGCGTCACTCGGCGCGCCTCGTGCCGGTAGCCAGCCGAGGCAAACGCGATTGCGGCGGCGGCCGCATCGCGCGGCCACACGTACGCCCAGCTGTCTCGCGCCCCGGCGGCGACCGCCCCGGTGCGCCGGTCGGTCAGCGCCCGCAGCACCAGCAGCGACCGCTCGTACATGGTGCGCGCCCAGCCGGGGGCCGCCGAGCCAAGCGAGCGAGCACGGGATATCCAACGCCGGTCCGACCTGGTGGCGGCACGGACGATGCGCGGCGCCGAGGCCGGCTCGGCGGCGCTTGCGGAGCAGACCATCAGCGCGCGCCGCTGCCCCCGCGCCTCGCGGCAGCGGACGCCATGGCCCGCGTCGATGTTGACGGCGTCAGTCAGCGCGGTGTGTACCCCGGCCGACGGGCTGACCTCGATCGTCCGCGCCAGCGTCTCGCCACGAGCCGCGTCGGTGATCTCCAGCCTGGCGGGCCCGATCCGGGCGACGGTCCGCAGCACGTTGGTTCCCGGCAGGTAGGCCTGCCGGACCCAGTCGGCCCGCCAGAGGGGCAGGGGAGGCGAGCTCCCAACGGAGACCCGCGGCACGATCCCTGTATTGGCTGGAACCGTGCCCGCCGCCTGCCGCTTCGCCGAGTTCTCGATCAGCGCCTGCCCCGCCGGGCCTGGCACCCGGAGGTCAACCACATCCCCGTACGCATCGACAGCCGCTGTCAAGCCGCCATCGCCGACGACGGCCACCCCCAGGAAGGGCGGCGGCAACCCTGGCAGTCCCGGGGGCGTTTGAGGATCGGCCCTCGATCCCCCAGACATCGCCAGGGCAGCCGCTCCGACCGCGACGGTCACGGCCAGCGTTGTGCGCGCCCACGTCATGCCCTCAATGCAACCAGCCCGCTCGCGCCGCGGTCGCTAGCCTTCCCCTGCGCGGTTGCCCGCGTGCCCTGCAGCGGCGAGGTAGCTCAGTTGGTAGAGCACACGACTGAAAATCGTGGTGTCGTGGGTTCGATTCCCACCCTCGCCATCTTGGAAAGCCCCCGCAAGGCGGGGGCTTTCCAACGTGCCCGCGCGATTCTCTGCTCCGCCCCCAAGAGGCAGATTCAGGGCTTCGTGGCCCAATCGTGGCCCAATCAGATCGCCGTCCGGCTCGTTTAGGAGTCCCCGGAGCTGCGCGCGAGCCTTGCGAACGAGGCGGTCGAAGCTGGTCCCGTGGCTGCGGTCGACGCGCTGCTCCAGCTGGGCATAGACGTCCATCGTCATCTTCGAGTCGGCATGGCCGACCTGCCCCATCACCCATTTGACGTCGAAGTTGTTGGCGAGCAGCGCGATCGAGATGTAGGTGCGTCGCAGGCTGTGGGGGGTGGTGCGGGGCAGCGGCGGCAGGCCCCTCGCAACGAGGCGCGCGCTTGCATGTCGGGCGGCCTCGCCGACGATCTGCGCGACGCGCTGCCGGTTGAGCCGCCCACCGCGCAAATTCGGGACCAGGTAGTCCTCCGGTCCAGTTGGAGTGCCCGTTCGCTGCAGCCAGTCGATGTGCTCCACGACTGCCTCCACGAGGTCGGGGCTCATCTGGACCTCGCGAATGCCGGTTTCGGTCTTCGAGTCTCGGATGTGGAAACGGGCCCCACTGGCGTCGTGGAGGCGAACCTGGCCGATTTTCAGATCGCACAGCTCACTTGCCCGCACGCCGCTTCTGCCAAGGACCTCGCATACGACCTTGCGGCCGACGTAGCCACGGCCGACCTGGGCCCCAAGCTGCCGCAGGTGGAAGCTGATTGTCGACCTAGCGAGTTCGAGCTGTGTAGCGATCTGATTGGGCCGCATTCCCCTGGAGATGAGTTGTGCGACTAGCGCGGTGGTGTCGCCGAGCTCGGCGGGGACACCCCCGGACGGAAGTGGCCTGTCCTGGTGGGCAGCGCTGTCGAGTAGGCAGGCCAGCTCATCCATCTCCAGAAAGGTGCGCTTTGGCTTGGGGACGTGGACGCGCATCCGTTTACCCCGGGCGGGGTTGTGGGCGATGTGCTCGTCTTCGATTGCGTCGTCGAGGATCGCGGCCAAGCCGTCGAGCATCTTGCGAATCGAAGCCGGACCGAGCGGCACCGCGCGCCGTCCGCGCTTGTCGCGGACATCGGCACCGCCTTCGATTTCTTCGCGTAGCTCCCTGGCTTCCTGCAGCAGGTGCGCCTTGAAGGCCAGACACAGCTTGCGATCGATCTGATCGAGGGGGAGGTGGCAGAAGAAGGGGAGCAGGTAGCCGTGCAGCCGCCAGCGGTAGTCGCTGGCTGTGCTCTCGGAGATCGGTTTGTCGCCGAGGACGCCATCGATCTTGGCGCCAAGCCACCAATGGGCGTATTCGCTGAAGAGCGGAGCTCCTTCAGCGGGACCCTGGGGAGGACCGACCAATACTGGCCGCTTGGGCCTCTCCCAGATTCCGAGGCGCACCCGCGCAAGGATGTCGCCTAGCTCCGTACGTGCGGCCTGCTCATTCCAGCCGCCTCCGCAGCCGCGGGTGCAGCCTGTGCGCTCGTGAAGGATCACTCGCTCGCGGCTGCCATTTAGGCGAAAGCGCAGCCGGAAAGCATGCGTGCCGTCAGCGAGAACGTCAATTTCGATGCTGCCTGTAGCGACTGGCGGCATCAGTCGCCTTTGAACCTTGGATGGATACGGTGTTCATGCATCGGGACTTGCCTCCCGGTGTCGGGCCGGGGGCGTTCACGCGCCGCCCGGCCACTTTTCGCTTGTGCCAATCCTAGCTTGCGGCGGGGCGGTGTCCAGGCGCCGGTCGGCAACGAAGCCCTGAATCTGCCTCTTGGGGGCGGAGCAGAGAATCGCGCGGGCACGTTGGAAAGCCCCCGCCTTGCGGGGGCTTTCCAAGATGGCGAGGGTGGGAATCGAACCCACGACACCACGATTTTCAGCGGTCCAGACGAGGAGGACGACCTTCCGTGGCTGCCGGGGCTCTCATGAGGGCAGACGGTGTGGTTTGCGCATTCGTGTCTGTTCTCTAAACAAGCTATCCGGCACTGATATCCGCACCTCTACCTCGCGGTGTTGTTGGTACACGACTCTGGTTAGCCCCTCGGTCAGCCTTGGTCGCGAGGTGTGGCTCGTGGCCAAATAGACAGTGTCTTGTTCCTTGACAGCTGCGCCAAAGTTCCGTACCGTTCAACAGGAACGGGGAGAGGTACGTCCCCGTAGGGAGTAAGGGACACAGGGAACCAAACCATCTGATGGTCTGCCTACGAGCCGTGACTCGTAGTAGCGGAACGGATTGTCTCTTGAAGGAGAGACGTCGCTTCCCTACAGTCAAACGTCTTCGTTGAAGGGCTAACGGGGAACGCAGGGGCCCTGAAGGAAAGGGACCGGACCGGAGGAGAGGTATCTCTCAAAGAGAGAAGGCCCTATGCGGATATCCGCACGGTATTGGCGGACTGGTGAGCAAAGTGGACGAGTAAGCGTGCAATGGACGCAAACAGTACCACAGTGCACATACTATGTCAAGCGGCGCCGCTGCGCTTCAATCGGCAAGTAGGTTGGCAGTTGTGGAGCACCCGGACAGTAATATGAAGTGAGAATGACCCACCTGTCAGTTATTGAAGAGCCCTAGCTGCCCTGGTGATGAGGTGTGTTGTCGCTTTCTCTTTGGCTTCGCGACGAATCGGCCGTATTCTTCAAGAATCAGTCCGGCCAAAGCATGCATCTCACCCACAGAAGGTGCGTAAACCAGCAACATCCCCCTGTCAGCATCGAGCCCACACCCGGCCCTTCGCATTAAGGGAGCCAAAATAGTCACTCGCGACTTGGGAGCGGCAAAAAACACTACCGGGTGATCCGACCAGCTTCGCTCATGGGGATGTGAGCGGCAACTCGCTGCGGTCGGACAACGGACTGCCGAGAGGACGTGGGCGAGGCCAGATACCCCAATCTCCAGACCGCCAAGCAATACGGCGTCGTCGGGCGCTGGCGCTAGCTTACTAAGCCCTGACTCGGCGAATACTGGTAGTAGGTCTTCGGGCAATCGATCGATTTCGCCATCTTCTACCGCCTGAGCTAGATCCTCAAACTCCTCGGCACTTTGAGCTGCCTTATCGAGTGCCTCTAAGGCCTCTTCCTCGTAATGGAGCACTGCTGCTGCCTCGTCTATGGGCAACTCCCCTATCCACCACGTATCGCGGAAATTGCCGAACCCTTCATCCGCATCGTTGTCGACTCTCGGCATTCGGCAATACGGCAAAGGATTGGGAACAACGGGGGAGACTTTTGCGTGCGGAATCATTAGACAGATAGGCCCCGGGCCCAGGCTTCACGCCCGCGCCGGGTTATGGCTCGGCTCGGTCAATGTTGCACACCGGCATTGGCAGCAACAGCGTGCATGAAATAAACTGGGGCCCAAGCGGAGTAGGAGCCTTTAGAAATGCCGATCAAGCCAGAACACAACAACTCGCCGATCCTGGAATTCCTCAAGTGGCAGAAGGACGGCATCCTCGACCTGCGGCCTCCTTTCCAGCGCAATGCGGTCTGGCGCCCACTACTGAAGAGCAGTTTGATCGACTCCCTACTGCGTGGCTATCCAATACCAGCACTCTTCGTCCAAGACCGCACGGACTCAAGAACCTTTGGAAGGCGCATCGTCGTCGTCGACGGCCAGCAGCGATTGCGAACGATCCTCTCCTACATTGACATCGGCTGCCTTAACGATGCCGACGAGCGAGACCACTTCAAGATTTCCGCGATCCACGATCCTACGCGCGCCGAAGCAACCTTCGATGATCTCTCCGATAGTGATCGCAGCCAGATACTTGAGTCGAGGCTGACTTATTACACGGTGGATGCGACGGTTTCCGAAGCTGAGCTCCTCGAAATCTTCCGCCGAATGAATACCTATGGAGCAAAACTAAACGCCCAAGAGCTCCGAAACGCCAAGTTCGACGGGATGTTCAAGGAGATTGCCTACAAACTCGCGGGTAATTTTTTCGACTACTGGAGTAATTGGAAAACACTTAATTCGCAAGATATTGCTGAGATGAGGGACGCTGAGTTCACTAGCGACCTCATGCTGCTCGCACTTGAGGGCGGCCAGGCAACGTCGGCAAAACGACTTGATGACACTTACGAGAAATACGAGGACAAATTTCCTCTCGCAAATGCATGCACCAAACGTGTCACTGAGATCATGAAGCTACTTAACAAAGTGTTCCGCGGCGAGGCATCTGTTCGCCGGCTGACCCGTCGAATGTGGGTTTACTCCTTCTTCGATGCGGTCCAACAGGTCAAATTTGGTGGTCCCCTCCAAGGCAAACGAGGACAAAAGAGCGGCCTGACCCTCTCAACGTTGACGCATGTCGCTCACGAGCTGAACGACAAGATCGAAGCTGGTGAAGTATCTGAAGCTCTCTCGAAAGCGACCAGAGGCGCAGCAAACGATCGCGAGAGCCGCGAGGTCAGAGCCGCCTACCTCGTCAAACGCCTCAAGGCTTGACTCCACGTATGACAAGGGCGACGACCATGTCGAACAGCCTGCGTGTCGAGATCGAAGGGCTTCGCACCCTGGTCAAGGCCAAACAATCCTCGGAATCAGCTCGCGAGCGCCTGCTCGAAGCTGTCTTCCTCAATGGAATGACTGAGTTCGAGACTTTCCTTGAGTCGATCTTCTTCGCCGCTGTCTCAAAGAAAATCAAGCCAGGCAAGACGAAACCGGTAATCGACTTTCGCGGCCCCGATATTGCCCGGGACCTGGTGATGCGCCCGCATGAGCACTATCTCAATTGGATGCCGATCAGGTATTCGCTTGCCCGGGCCGATCAGTTCCTCGAGGGCGGAGTTCCGTTCTCTCGTCTCGGTGCCCGCGCTTTGGTCAAAAGGCGCCTCAAGGTAGCAATGGCCGTCCGCAACGCTGTTGCCCACAAGGGCAATAGCGCTCGCGAACACTTCGAACGAGAAACGTCGGGCAAGCACAATTCGCCGGGAGAGTACCTTGGTTCAAAATTGGGCTCGGGCACAGTGTGCGACGGCTTTCTCGAGGACTTCGTGCGCTTCGGGCACGCTCTATGCGTTTCCGATGCGGAAGCTGAGAAATTACTCGGACCGGAAGGGCCCTATCCGACCGGAACCAAGGCCGAACCTGGTACCTATCGTTGCCGCAATTGCGGCAACGATTACACGCTGACTCGCCAAGAACCGCTCGCCTGTCCTTCTTGTGATCCGCCGTGCGCAAGCTGTGGTGTCCCTACATCGAAGACGGCTGAATTCCAGCCCGCTTAAGTGCTTCTTCCACTCGGTCGGCTGCCTCTAGTGCCGATATATGGGTCCAGAGCCGAATTACCTTCCAGCCAGCCTTCGTCAGCTCTGTGGTCGTGCGGTGGTCGCGCTGAAGGTTCTCGGCCAGCTTCACACGCCAGTAGTCCTGATTGGCCTTAGGCATGGTGCCGTGTTCGGGACAACTGTGCCAGAAGCAACCGTCGACGAAGATCGCAAGCTTAGCCTGAGGAAAGACGATGTCCGGTCGGATTGGTCGAACGCCGTAGGCCGGTCGGATTGGATAATCGATTCGATAGCGACGCCCACGTGCATGAAGGATCGAGCGGAGTAGCTTCTCTGGCTTGGTGTCACGCCGACGATTCGCCTGCATCCGGTTTCTTGCCTCTGGACTTGAAGCAGCGGGACCACTCATCGCAGGAACTCCAGTACAAATACGTAGGAGAGCTTCATGGGCGCTACGTTTCCGATCATCCGCGCCCACTCCCCTCGCCGGCTCACAGCGTCAAAGCGCACAAAATCAGGAATGAACTGAAGTCTTGCCGCCTCGTGAGGAGTCAACGTCCGCTCTTCTGAGGGATGAACATAACGCCCTTGGCCCATGGAGCCATAGCCACTAGTGATGGTTTGTGCGGGCTTTTCCCAGTTTAGTTTTCCGTACATGGAGCGATATGAGTGTTTTCGCTCCTTCCCATTCTTATCGATATCTTTATGGCAGTCTGGGCGCTGCGGATTTGGTAGGTCATATCTATTTGGCTTTTCATGAAGCCACCGCATACGGGTCTTGTTTTCCTCAGATGGCGCCGCCGATGCATCAAATCCGGTGATCTCACACTTGCCCTCAAGATCCCCAATCGCCCACCTGAGATGTCGCTTCTGTGGGTCTTCAACTGCATAGGAATCGATCACCTTTTCTACGTCAAGCACCTGCTCGCCTTGATCTGTTGCTACGAGCAGGTGACGACGGCGACATTGGGGAACGCCGAGCTCATGAAGCGAGACTCTTCCCTCATCCACTTGATAGCCAAGCGCTTCAAGATTGTCGGCCGCTCTAAACGCACTCTCCCGCTGGTCATTAACCACCGAGTCGACGTTCTCGATGATGCAAAGGCGTGGTCGACGTAGCTCAGCAAAGCGCACGACGCGGCCGTAAAGGTCATTACGGGGATCGTTATGCCGGGTGTGGTTATTCAGACGAGAGTGACCCTGGCACGGTGGTCCAGCAACCAAAATGTCGAGTTCTCGAGGGAGCCCACGCAATAACGCAGACTCCCCTTTGGTCTGCTTGCCACGGCCCGCCCGCAGAGCCTTGCTGAGATCCATCTGCCTTGCGACAAGGTTGTCTACTCCTAGTGTCTGGCGAAGCACCTTTAAAGGAGCCGGATCTTTATCGACCGCTAGAACAAGCTTGGCGGGGAGGCCGAGTACCCTTGCGGCCTCAATTGCACCGAGGCTCAAGGCGCCAAGGCCTCCGAATAGATCGGCGATCGTTATGGAAGCCCCGTCCTGGATATTTCCCGGCGACTCCTTTGACCGCAAATATCTGAGATCAGCAATTGCATGCAGCGCTGCAGGCGTCTTCCCTTTGGAGGGGGCAAGGCCGACATCCGTATCAATTCGTTTCCCGTGGCGGGAAAGCACTCGCCTCACGAGGCGATTTCCCCGAATCTCAAAACCCTCAATTCGCTGCTGAGAGCTCTGTCTCGCCTCCGACCCAACCTTTTCCGGCCCCAGCAGCATGAGACTCAAAGCATGCCCGACTAGCCTCGCAAATGATCTCAAGCTACCAACAGCTGTAGCGCGCCGAACCCCCCTTTCCTCCTCAACTGCCATCGCACTCCTTCTCCAGCTGCGCCTCCAACCGCCCGAGCCATCTCGCGACGTAGGCGTAGGAGTCGGCACCGAGGTGGGCGGCGAGGAGGGGGTAGCGGCTCTCGGCCTGCTCCAAGGCCTTGGCTTGAGGGAGGATCTCAGCGCGAATGTGGGCTGCGCCGGCTTGGGCGCGCTCGCGCAGGCGGCGCACCAGCGCCAGCTGCTCTTTGACCGGCAGGGCATCGGCAAAGAAAAGGCGCAGGATCCCTTCGTCGCGAAACTGGGTTGGTGCCTCGTGCGGCGAGCGCAGCCACTCGAGCAGCGCTGCCTCGCCCTTCTCACTGATCTCATAGGCCGAGCGCGCCCGAGCGCCGTAGGGGTCCTCCCGCCGTCGCAATAGGCCATCTCGCTCCAAGCGAGCAAGCTGGGGGTAGACCTGGGCGAGCGATGTCGGCCAGAAGAAGCGAGTGGAGGCGTCGGCGGCCTTCTTGATCGCGTAGCCGGAGCGGGCGCCGAGGCGAACCATGCCGAGCATCAGGAAGGCGGGTGGCTTGAGCGTCACCGGCGGCTCGGATCGGGTCGCGAGGACCGGTCCCACAGGACCTCTTGCATGCCGGCTACATATCCGCTTCGATACATCTACGTTGTTATATCGAAGAGACAGGAGGGGAGTCGGGAGAGCGGAGAGCGACTTTGTCCCACGCTTGGCGTTGGGAATCAGCTCGGCGATTCGCATTGCCTACGGCGCCGGCTCGATGCTCGCGCCGGCGGTTATGGCGCAGACCAGGCTCGCCCCATCCACCGAGCGCAGCCCCGAACCCCGGCTGCTGCTGCGTGCCTTTGGCGGCCATCAGCTGATGGTGGCGGCCTTCAGCCTTGCTGCCCTGCGCCGGGACCACCCGCTGAGGAGACCGGCGCTCGCGCTGAACCTGATGATCGACTGCCTCGACGTCGCTTCGGCCGTCCTCGAGATCCGGCCCCGCCGGGGAGTGGACGGCACGCTTGCCGGGGGGATCGCGCTCTCGGGCGCAGGCGCAACTGCCGCGATCATCGGCTTGTTGGCGACTCCCGACCGCCGAGGAGCCAGCGCTTGATGCCCAACCAAATGAAGGAGCCCGAATGAGCGACGCCACTGTAATGAGCCCGCAGCTCGACCCCGGCTTCGTCGAGGAGTGGGGGAAGCGCTTCGGCGACGCCTGGAATAGCCACGACCCCGACGCCATCGTCTCGCTCTGCACCGAGGACGTTGTCTGGAGCGATCCGGCCATGTCCCATCCGGCCGAGGGCCGCAGTGCGGTGCGCGAGTTCGCCGCCTTCACCTTCACCTACTTCCCGGACTTCAAGGTCGAGGAGCGCGACGAGATCTACATCTCGCCAATCGAGCCAACGGCGCTTTGCCCCTACCGGATGAGCGCGGGTGGCACAAGTGGCGAAGGTGGCTCAGGGCGCAATGCCACGTTTGTCCTGAACGCGATCGACCAGTGGACGTTCCGCGGCGAGCTGATGTCGCGCTGCGTCACCCACTACGACCACGCCGAGATGCTCGCTCAGCTGACGGATCGCTGAACGACAGTTACCGCTGCGTCAGCGCCCGCGCGGCGCCTGGGACGAAGCGCACGGGCATCTGCGCGAGCAGGAGAGCTTCGATGGGTCATTGCGCCTGGTCGTTTCAGAGCCCTCCGGCCATCTATGGCCCGGTCGCCGACAAGCCGGGGTCAAGGCAATCCCGCGACGCTGGCCCCGCAGAAGTCGAGGGGCCTTGACGCCGGCGTCGCCAGGGCCCTAACCCGCCAACCATGAGAACAGTCGGCAGCTCTGCTGCCGACATAACTGCTCTTCTCCGTTCTCATCCCCCTGTCGGTCGCTCACAGCGGCTTTGATGCCTTTGAGACCCCAGGTGTGTTCGGGGTCCCCCGGCCCCGCGAAAAGGCCCAGGCAGCCCCCCCACGGGCGGGATAGGCCAGGTGCCGCAAAGATTCGGTTTTCAAGGATCTCGGGTCGCGGGAGCTATTGCTCCCTTGGCGCGGCCGTTTGCTACTTCGCTTCGGCTGGCCTGGGAACCCAATACCGTGCGGATATCCGCATAGGGCCTTCTCTCTTTGAGAGATACCTCTCCTCCGGTCCGGTCCCTTTCCTTCAGGGCCCCTGCGTTCCCCGTTAGCCCTTCAACGAAGACGTTTGACTGTAGGGAAGCGACGTCTCTCCTTCAAGAGACAATCCGTTCCGCTACTACGAGTCACGGCTCGTAGGCAGACCATCAGATGGTTTGGTTCCCTGTGTCCCTTACTCCCTACGGGGACGTACCTCTCCCCGTTCCTGTTGAACGGTACGGAACTTTGGCGCAGCTGTCAAGGAACAAGACACTGTCTATTTGGCCACGAGCCACACCTCGCGACCAAGGCTGACCGAGGGGCTAACCAGAGTCGTGTACCAACAACACCGCGAGGTAGAGGTGCGGATATCAGTGCCGGATAGCTTGTTTAGAGAACAGACACGAATGCGCAAACCACACCGTCTGCCCTCATGAGAGCCCCGGCAGCCACGGAAGGTCGTCCTCCTCGTCTGGACCGCTGAAAATCGTGGTGTCGTGGGTTCGATTCCCACCCTCGCCATCTTGAAAAGCCCCGTAAGGCGGGGGCTTTTCAACGTGCCCGCGCGATCCTCTGCTCCGCCCCCAAGAGGCAGATTCAGGGCTGCGCGTCAAAGACGGCATTGATCTCGATATGCCCGCCCAGAGCATCGACGTAGTCGGCAAGGTGCTCAGCTTCTCCTTTGCCGTGCTGCGGAGATGTTCGTCGTAGAGTTGAGGGTCGAAGGCAAAGCAGGCGACCGCGGGTGACGGTGCCCCCGTTAACATGCCCGCCCATGCCAGTCGCTCGCATGCTGTCCATAGTCGCGGTGGTGCTCGGGGCCTCGCTCGTCCTGGCCGCATGCGGCGGTGAGGGCGGCGGGACGACCACGATCGCCACGGAAGCGGGGCCGCAGATGATGGCCGGCGCCGGAAAGACCACCACAGCCGGAAAGACCACCACCCCCGAACAGACCACCACCGAAGCGAAAAAGGCCGAAGCGAAGAAGGCCGAAACGGAAAAGACCGCAACGCAAGCAGGCGGCAAGGGCAAGGCGTCCGTGAAAGAAGGCGAGCAGGTCTTTGCCTCCAACGCCTGCGGCGGCTGCCACACGTTGGCGGCAGCCAATGCGAGCGGGACCGTCGGTCCGGATCTGGACAAGACGCTGCCGGGCAAGAGCGAAGCCTTCATCCGCGAATCGATCGTCGACCCCAACGCGCAGATCGCACCCGGCTACAGCGCGGGCATGATGCCCACCACCTTCGGCAGCAGCCTCTCCAGCTCGGAACTGGAATCGCTCGTCGCCTTCCTCGGCCAGAGCGCCGGCAAGTAGCGCCGGCCGCGCGCGCCGCCGGCGGGTGGGTGGTGTCGGGCTCGCGCTAGCGTTGGTGGTGTCCAGAGCAACGATCTTTGGAGGGCACATGAGCCGCCACGCCATGCCAGCTGCGGACGCCGCCTGGCTCCACATGGACCGGCCGGTCAATCCGATGGTCGTCAACGCGCTCGTCCTGCTCGGTGAGGCGCCGGAGCCGGGCACCGTCGAGGAGCTTCTGCAGCGGCGCTTCGTCGACCGGTTCCCGCGCTTCCGGCAGCGGGTCGTGGAGGCGCTTGGCCACGGTCCCGCCTTCGAGGACGACCCGTCCTTTGACCTCGCCGACCACCTCTACCGCGTCAACCTGCCCGCCCCGGGCGATCGGGCCGCCCTCCAGGACCTGGTCAGCGACCTGATCGCCTACCCGCTTGACCCGGAAAGGCCCCTGTGGCGCGCGGACCTGATCGAAGGGTACGAAGGCGGCGCCGCGGTGCTGTGGCGCATCCACCACTGCGTTGCCGACGGAATCGCCCTCGGCCGCGTCCTGCTTTCGGTCTGCGACGAGCCCGATCCGGCCAGGGAACCGGCACCGCCACGCCCTCCGCGGAGCACGCTGAGGCGCCTCGCGGCGGCGCCGGTGAGCGCGATCTCCGCCGCTCGCAGCCTGGGAGGCACGGCCCTCCACGAGGGGATGGAGTCGCTTGTCCACCCCCGCCATCTCCGCGAGCTGGCCGGCACCGCCCTGCGCGACGCCTCGACGATGGCGAAGCTTCTCGCCTCGCCCGCCGACGCGCCGAGCGCCCTGCGAGTGCCCCTCTCCGGCACGCGCAGGGTGGCCTGGACGGCGCCCGCTCCGCTGGCCCCCTTGAAGGAGGCCGGGCGGCGACAGCGGGTCACGATCAACGACCTGCTGATGACCGCGCTTGCCGCCGCGCTGCACGAGTGCTTTGGGGCCGCCGGCGGAATGCCCGACGAGATCCACACGATGGTGCCGTTCAACCTGCGCCCCCTCGAGGAGCCGGTGCCCGCGGATCTCGGCAACGAGTTCGCCCTCATCCTCCTGGGGCTCCCCGTCGGGCCGGTTCCGCCTGCCGAGCGCCTGCGCGAGATCGCCAGCCGGATGGGCGCGATCAAGCGCTCGCACGAGGCGTCGATCTCCTACGGCATCCTTGGCGCGATCGGGCTCACGCCCCCCTGGATCGAGGGCCGTCTCATCGACTTCTTCACCGACAAGGCGAGCCTCGTCGTCACCAACGTCCCCGGGCCGCGCCATCAGGTCCGCTTCGGCGGGGTGCCGATCACCGGCGTCCTCGTCTGGGCGCCCTGCTCGGGCACCCTGGGGATGACGGTGAGCATCTTCAGCTACGCCGGCGAGGTCACCGTCGGGTTCATGGCGGATACGGCCCTCATCCCGGACCCCGAGCCGCTTGCCCGGAGCTACGAAGAGCAGCTGCGCATCCTGGTCCCGCCGGCGGGCGGTTAGCGGCGCCGAGCAGCGGCGGGCGCCCGGTGCCGGCGCCCGGCGTCATGGCCGCGGTGGCTCAGTCGAGCTCGGCGACCAGCTCGTCGATGCGACGCTCGATCTCGTCGCGGACGGCGCGGACCTCGGCGAGCGGGCGCCCCCTCGGGTCCGGGAGGTCCCAGTCGAGGTAGCGCTTGCCGGGGATGTAGGGGCACTCGTCGCCGCAGCCCATCGTCACCACCAGGTCAGCCCACTCGGCGTCCTCGTGCGTCAGCTTCCGCGGCGTGCGGCCCGCGAGGTCGATGCCGAGCTCGCCCATCGCCTCGACGACCTCGGGGTGAACGCGGTCGGCCGGCGTCGTCCCGGCTGAGCGGGCCTCGTGGCGGTCGGCGGCCACCCGCGCGAACAGGGCCTCGCTCATCTGCGAGCGACCGGCATTGTGGAGACAGACGAAGAGAACGCGAGCCATCGGTGTGCATCGAGGATTCTCGACGATCGCTCGGCCGGTGTTGCGAATCCGTAAAATGCGGCGCACTCGAGCGATGAGGCTCGCTCCTTCATAAGCGCGGCCCCGGCCGCTGATGGCCTCTACCACGTCAACCGACGCTGATAGGAGCCTGCCCAATGAGATCGCTGCGATCCGACCTCCGCCGCCTGGCCGCGATCTACGCCGGCGGGACGATCGGCGCGCTCGTCCGGGTCGGCCTCGCCGAGGCGGTGCCGCACGGGGCGGACACCTGGCCCTGGGCGACCTTCGCGGTAAACATGGCCGGCGCGCTGCTGCTCGGCTACTTCGTTGCCAGGCTGCACGACCACCCCGACGACAGCCTCGCGCACCCCTTCCTCACCACCGGTATCTGCGGCACCCTCACCACCTTCTCCACCCTGCAGCTGGAGCTGTTCCAGATGGTCGGCGCCGGCCACACCGCGCTTGCGGCCAGCTACGTCGCCGTCACGCTGGCGGCCGGCTACCTCGCCGTGCGCCTCGGGATGGCGCTGGAGCGGCGGCCCGTGGAGGTGGCGGGATGAGCCGGAGTGGCGGGTTGGTTCCGCAGAGCGACACCAACCCGCCACTGACGCGGTGAGCGTCGGCGCCTGGATCGCGGTCGCCCTGCTGGGCGGGGCCGCCGCCGCCGCCCGCTTCCTGATCGACGCCGCATTCGCCTCGCGCGCCGACCATCCCTTCCCGCTCGGCGTCCTCGCGATCAACGTCGGCGGCACGCTGGCGCTGGGCCTGGTCGCCGGCGCCGCCCTGAGCGGCCAGGCCCTCGTGGTGGTGGCGGGTGGAGGCATCGGCTCCTTCACCACCTTCTCGACCTGGGTGCTCGACTCGCACCGTCTCGCCGAAGCGGGCCACACGCATCTCGTCTGGCTCAACGTCGGTCTCTCCCTTGCCGTCGGCTTCGCCGCAATCGCGGTTGGGCACTGGCTCGGCGCGGCGCTGTAACGGAGCGGCAGCGGGCCGAATCGCCGCGGCGCGGGAGTGCGCCCAACCCGTCCGGCGCGCTGACCGAGGAGGTGAGAGCGAACGGTCCACAAAACTGTCCGCAGCCGCCTCTACCGTGCTCTCAGGATGACTCAGCAAGCTCTCACCGACGTTCCTGAGCCAAGCCTCACCGACGCCTCAGGTCCCGCCAGGGTGTCGCTGCGCGACCTGCAGGACGGCCAGCGCGTGAAGGGCGTGTACGCCGTGCGCGAGCGTGAGCTGCGCCGTAAGCGGAACGGCGAGCCGTGGCTGCGACTGCTCGTCGGCGACGCCAGCGGCAGCGCCGAGGCCGTCTCCTGGGAGGACGCCGAGGAGCGCTTCGCCCTGGCCGCCCCCGGCGCGGCGGTCTTCGTCGCCGGCGGCTATGAGGTCAGCGAGCGCTGGGGGTCCAAGATCAAGATCGCCGCACTGCGTGAGGCCGCCCCGGAGGAGTACCGGCCCGAGGACCTCGCCGTCGCATCGGAGGTCCCCCGCGAGCGCCTCGAGAGCGACCTGCGCGAGCTGCTCGAGACCGTGCAGGAGCCACAGCTCCGCGAGCTGCTCGACCGCTTCTTCGGCGAGGGATCGGATACCTGGGCGCGGTTCCGCGAGGCCCCGGCCGCGAAGGTCTACCACCAGGCCTACCCCCACGGCCTGCTGGAGCACACCGTTTCGGTCGCCCAGGCCGTGAGCGCCGCCGCCAACTTCTTCCCGGGGATCGATCGCGAGATCGCGGTTGCCGGCGCCCTGCTCCATGACATCGGCAAGACGGAGGCCTACAACGACGACCCGCTCGCCATCGACCTGACCGACGCCGGGCGCCTCCAGGGCGAGATCCCGATCGGCTACTACACCGTGCGCCGCCAGATCGAGGACATTCCCGGCTTCGACCCGGCCCTTGCGCAGGCGGTCCTCCACATCATCCTCAGCCACCACGGCTCGCTCGAGCACGGCTCGCCCGTCACCCCCGCCACCCGCGAGGCCGTCCTCGTCCACATGATCGACAACCTCGGCGGTCGCCTTGGCAGCTTCGACCGCCTGGAGCGCGAGCTCCCCGCCGGCGAGTCCTGGTCGAGCTTCGACCGCGCGCTCTCCGGCTCCGCCTACTTCGGCCAGCGCGCCGCCTGACGGGTCCAGGCGGCGAGAGCCGCAGACCTCGACCGCTTTGGACTTTTACCCTGTGGGGGCAGGGTCAAAGTCCGATACGCGTGCGCCTTGCGCACCGAGGGCATCGAGATGCGTCCTGGCCTGGTGCCCCCTGAACCGCGTCAGAACTTGGGAAAGTGCGGGTTCGAGCGAACCGAGCGGGGAGTCGAATGGGCCACCCTCACTATCCTGCGACCCGTGGCCAAGGACACCGAGAAGCTGATCCGCCAGCTCTCCCTGATCTCGTTCCTGATGGCCCAGGGCAGGCCCGTTTCGGCCCTGGAGATCAAGCGCGAGGTGGAGGGTTACAGCGACATGAACGACGACGCCTTCGCGCGCCGCTTCTACGCCGATCGCGCCGAGCTGGAAAGCCTCGGCATCCAGCTGGGGGTCGAGAAACCGGGCGAGGGCTTCTTCGAGGCGGAGCTCTACTCGCTGCCGCCGGAGAACTTCTATCTCGACCCGATCGAGTTCTCCGACAACGAGCTCGCGTCGCTAAGCACGGCGCTGTCGCTGCTCACCGACGGCGGCTTCGCCTACGCCGAGCCGCTGCGGCTGGCGCTCCAGCAGGTCGCCTGGGGCCATCCGAATCCGCTCAGCGAGGGGGAGCGCGCCCCGGTCGAGATCGCGATGACCGCCTCCGCCGGGAGCCGTGACCTCTCCCAGCGCCTCTCCAAGATCGAGACGGCGATCTCGCGCCGCAAGACGATCGAGTTCACCTACTACACGATGGAGCGCGACGAGACCGCGAAGCGCAAGGTCGACCCCTTCCACCTGGTCTTCCGCGGCGGCCAGTTCTACCTGATCGGCCATGCGCACGAGCGCGACGCAGTGCGCGTATTCCGCCTCTCCCGCATCCAGGGGAAGGTCGGCTACGCAACCAAGGCCGAGCACGACTTCTCGCCGCCCGAGGACTTCGACCGGCGCGACTACGGACAGCGGGCGGACTGGCAGCTGGGGGAGATCAGGGGCAGGGCGAGGATCTTCGTTCGCGACCGCATCGCGTGGCTCGTCGAGCGCGACTTCGGCGCCTATGGCGCCCTTCGCCCGGCGAAGAAGTCGGACGGCGCGGCCGGCAAGGGCTCGGTCTTCGAGACCGACTACGCGTCCTCGCGCGAGCTGATCGCCTGGGTGCTGCGCTGGCGCCGCAACGCCAGCGTGCTCGCCCCAGATGACCTGCGCGACGAAGCCGAGCGGCGCCTCGCGCTGCTCCGCGACCGGCACCGCGACTTCGAGCCGGCCGAGACGGTGGAGCGGCCGCTGCGCGAGGCGCCCCGCCGCACCCGCTCCAACGGGCGTGGCGAGGCTGCGATTCGCCCCGAGCGCTTCGCCCGCCTGGTCACCCTCGCCGGCCTGCTGATCGAGTCCGCCAAGCAGGGGGAGCGGCTGGCGGTCGCCGAGCTGCGGGATCGGTTGGAGCTGACCGACGAGGAGCTGCAGGAGGACATCGACCTGCTCAACGTCGTCAACTTCGGCGGCGGCACCTACGTCCTCTACGCCGAAATCCAGGGCGACGAGGTCGAGGTCGATTCCCAGCCCTACGGCGACAACTTCGCCCGTCCCGCCCGCCTGCTGCCGCTGGAGGCGAAGGCGCTGGTCGCGGCGATAGACCTGTTCGGCGATCACCTTCCGCAGGGAGGCCTGCAGAGCGCCCGCGAGAAGATCATCAAGGCGCTCGGCCACGACCCCTCCGAGGAGGGGCTGGAGATCGCCTCGGCCGGCGGCGGCGACACCGAGGTGGCCCGCGTCGTCAACGAGGCGATCGGCGCCCGGCGCGTCCTCGAGATCCAGTACTACAAGGAGAACGAGGACCAGTTCACCAAGCGCTCGGTCGAGCCCTACCGGCTGGAGAACGGGCGTGAGGGCTGGTACGTGGAGTGCTACGACCTGACCAAAGGGGGCATTCGCCACTTCAAGCTCGACCGGATCAAAGAGGCGACGGTCGCGGGCGAGGCCTTCGAGCCGCGACCCGAGGTCGAAGAGCTGGCCGGGGTCGAGGGCTGGATGACCGACGGCGAGATGCCCGCGGCTCAGGTTGCCCGCGTCTGGGTTTCGCCCGAGCGGGCCCGCTGGCTGCGCGAGGAGCGGACGGTGGTCGAGGAGCTGGCCGACGGCGCCGTCGTCGTCGAGCTTCCCTACGCGGGCACGTCGTGGCTGGTCCGCGAGATCCTGCGGGGCGCCGGCGACCTCGTTGTGCTGGAGCCCGAGGACGCGCGCGAAGCGATCGCCACGGAGGTGGCGGCCAGCGCCGCGTGACCCGTTGGTGCCACGGAGGCCATCCCGACAGGGGTTCCACTTAACTTTTTTTGAAGACAGTTGGCGGCCGTCCGAGAGTGATTCCGCAAAAAAAGTACAAGACGTTCCACCCCTGTCGGGATGGCCTCCAGCCGGCCAGAATCAGGTGACCCACGCGCCCGGACATCCCGAGATCTTGCGGCTTGTGGCTCCTAATCCGGGGCCGATGACGCACGAGGGGACGAACACCTACCTCTACGGGTCGGGGCCATGCACGGTGATCGACCCGGGGCCGGACGACGCCGGCCACATCGCGGTGGTGGGCGCCGCCGCGGAGGAGCGGGGCGGGATCGGCACGATCCTCCTCACCCACAGCCACGGCGACCACGCGGCCGGCGCCGAGCGCCTCGCCACGGCGGCGCGTGGGGCTGGAGAGGGTTCACGGCGAAGGCCCGGCCCGCCGCCGGTAGTCCTACCGGGCGACGGCGAGGAGCACGGTGGCCTGCGCGGGGTCGCCACCCCGGGCCATGCTGCGGATCACGTCTGCCTGGTCACCGGCGACGGGGTCTGCTTCAGCGGCGACCTGGTGCTTGGCGAGGGCTCCACGTTCGTCCCTCCCGACGGCGGCTCACTCGCCGCCTACATGGACTCGCTGCGGCGGATGCAGGCCGAGCCGCTCGAGCTGATCTGCCCGGGGCACGGTCCGTGGGTCACCGACCCCGCCACGAAGTTGAGTGAGTACGTCGAGCACCGCGAGATGCGCGAGCGGCGCCTGGTGGCTGCCCTGGAGCGTGGCGAGCGCTCCCGCGAGGCGCTGCTGGCCGATGTCTGGGACGACGTTCCCGACGAGATCCGCCCCGTCGCCGCGGTGGTCATGGAGGCGCACCTGCAAAAGCTCGACGCCGAAGGCCGCCTGCCGCCCGATCTGCGCGCCTGACGGCCCCAGGTCCGTCCCGGTGCTCCTTTTGAACACATAGCGTGCAAAAGGAGCACCGGGGCAGGTGTACTGGTCGGCCAGCCAGCTAATGCCCCGGTGAAGTGATAGACACCGTGGAGTGGACCCTCTGAGCAAACGCCGCGCGGCGCGGACCGGGCTGCTGGCCGGCATCGCCGGAACGGGACTTGCCGCCGCCGCTGCGGCTGCCGCCTGGCACTGGCTGGCGCGGCGGCCGCTGCCGAAGCAGGAGGGGACGATCGAGCTGGACGGGCTGGAGGCCCCGGTGCGGGTGCGCCGGGACCGCTGGGGGGTGCCCCACATCGAGGCCGAGCGCCCCGCCGACCTCTGGTTCGCCGAGGGCTTCTGCCACGGCCAGGACCGCCTCTGGCAGCTCGACTTCTACCGGCGCGCCGTCTCGGGACGGCTCTCCGAGATCGCCGGTGCCGAGGGGTTGCCGGTCGACCGGCTGATGCGCGCGCTGGGGATCCGCCGCACGGCCGAGCGCGAGGCCACCGCGCTCGAGCCCGAGCTGCGGGCGCGGCTGGAGCGCTTCTGCGAGGGGGTCAACGCGGCGGCGGCGAGCGCGAAGGCGATGCCCTTCGAGATGCAGCTGCTGCGGCTGCGCTTCGAGCCCTGGCGCCCGGTCGACATCCTCAGCCTCGGCAAGCTGCTCGCCTTCGGCCTCTCCACGAACTGGGAGAAGGAGCTGCTGCGGGCCGACATGGTGCGCGCGCTGGGGCCCGAGCTCGCCGCCAGGCTCGACCCCGGCTATCCGGCCGGCAATCCCATCGTCAACCAGGAAGCCTGGTCGGGCGACGGCCTCGCGCTCACCGAGCAGATCGATGCGGTCCGCCGCTCGATCGGGCTTGCCCCGGAGGCGAGCGGCTCCAACAACTGGGCGGTCAGCGGGGCGCTGAGCGCGACCGGCTCGCCGCTGATCGCCGGCGACCCTCACCTGCCGCCGAGCATGCCGGGCATCTGGTACCAAGTCGGCCTCAGCCTCGGCGAGCGCTTCGTCCGCGGCGCCTCGATGCCGGGCATGCCCGGTGTCTACATGGGCCAGAACAACGACGTCTGCTGGACCTTCACCAACGTGATGGCCGATGTCCAGGATCTCTTCGTCGAGCGGATCGACGGGGACCGCTACCTGTTCGAGGGCGAGTGGCGCCCGCTGGAGGTGGTGCGCGAGGAGATCGCGGTGAAGGGCCGCGACGTGCCGGAGGTGCTGGACGTGCGCATCACCCACCATGGGCCGATCGTCAACGGGGCGCTGGGCGCCGACGACGCCGAGCCCCTCGCCCTGCGCTGGCTGACGCTTGACGAGCCGACCACATTCAGGGGGATGTTCGAGCTGCACGAAATTCGCTCCGGGCCCGAGCTGGTCGCCGCGCTGGAGGGACACACCGCGCCAGCCTCGAACCTCGTCTGGGCCGACCGCCACGGCTCGATCGGCTACAAGTTGGTGGGGCGGTTGCCGCTGCGCAGGGGTGGCTGCCCGGACCTGCCGAAGCCGGGCTGGACCGGCGAGTTCGAGTGGGAGGGGACGATCCCCTACGAGGAGCTGCCCGAGGCGGTCGATCCCGAGAGCGGCTTCCTCGTCACCGCCAACAACCGGATCGTCGGCGACGACTATCCGCACCACATCACCAGCGAGTGGTTGGACGGGTTCCGGGCGCGGCGGATCGAGGAGCTGCTGCGGGCGAGCGACGAGCACGACATCGAGGGCTTCGAGGCGATGCAGTCCGACAACCTCTCGATCCCCGGGCTGGAGGCCGCGCGGCGGCTGGGCCGGCTGGCGCCCGAGGGCCAGCGCGAGCGAAGCGCGATCGAGCGGCTGCGCAGCTGGGACGGGCGACTCGACCCCAACACGATCGCCGGCACGATCTACCAGGCCTTCCTCCTGCGGCTGGCGCGCGAGGTCGCGCGCGTCACGATCGCCGACCGCGATCTCGCCGAGCGCTGGCTCGACCGCGCCGACAACGGCTTCATGGCGCACGTCACCTCACCCTGGCGCTGGCACTCCCACCTGATGGATCTGTGGGGTGAGGGCGACAGCGAGCTGGTCGGCCGCCCCTGGGACGAGCTGGCGCTGGAAGCGCTGTCCGGCGCCCTCGATGACCTCGGCGACCGCTTCGGCGCCGACCCCGAGGGCTGGCGCTGGGGCCGCGTCCACGAGATGGAGTTTCCCCACGCGCTCGGCGACGCCAACCCGTTGCTGCGCCGCTTGCTGAACCGCAGGCTGAGGGCGGGCGGCGCCCAGGAGACCGTGAGCCAGATCGCCTACGACCCCAACGATCCCTACCGGGCCGTCTGGGCGCCGAGCTGGCGGATGGTCGCCGACCCAACCGACCCCAACCGCTCCCGCTGGCAGATGTTCACCGGCCAGTCGGGGCACCCGGCCAGCCCCCACTACGACGACCTCCAGGCCGACTGGCTCGAGGGACGCACCCAGCCGATGACCGGTGAGGGTCCCTGGCGCGAGCTGGACCTCGTCCCGCCGCCCGACCGTTCGCCAGGCGCGCGCTTTGGACTTTGACCCTGCTCCGACAGGGTCAAAGTCCAAAGCGGTCGAGATTTACGGCTGAGTCGACCAGATTGTCAAGTGCCCGCACGTCCCGTGGCGGTGTCGGACTCCTCGGGCGCCTCGGACGCAGCCGAGCCCCCGTCCCTCTCCGCCGCCTGCTCCTGCGCCCTCTCCAGCGCCTGCTCCTGCGCGAGGCGGGTTATCTGGGCGGCCTGGCGGGACATGATCACGCTGAAGTTGAGCGCCAGGCCGAGCAGCAGCAACAGCACGATCGAGAAGAGGGCGACGTTGGTGTCGCGGACGCCCATCGCGTCGGCGACGACCCCCAGCAGCCCCGGGAAGGCAGCCCCGGCGAGCATCCCCAGCCCGGCTATGAACCAGACCACGCTGTAGCGCTCCTGGAGGCGGTTGCGGCGGATCAGCTCGAGGATCAGGATCATGAAAGCGACGGCGATCGCCGCCGCCAGGATCCGCGTCTGGGAGGTCAGGTGGACGGTCGGGTCGTGCGCGGCGAGGGGCAGGGATCTCATCGCTTCGCCTCCACGGGGCGGCGCTCGGCGGGCGGCTCGCTGTTCCTCGGCCGGAACTGGCCGACGAGCAGCACGATCAGCCCCTTGAAGATGAAGAAGGCCGAGCGCACCGGCGTCAGGAACGAGGATCCGCCCACGCGCTCCAGCATCCGCACCTGCACCTCCTCGACGCGCAATCCCTGGCGGACGGCGAGCTGCAGCGACTCGATCTCGGCGAAGTCCGGCGAGTAGCGCTCGCTGAACAGGGCCATCACGCGCCGGTTCGCCGCCCGCATCCCGCTGGTCGTGTCGGTGAAGCGCTGCCGGGTCGCCAGCGTGAGGAAGAAGCGGAACACGCTGGTGCCGATCCGCCTCGAGAGCGTCGGCCTGTAGTCGTCGCTCTTCGCCGCGCCGCGGTCGCGGTAGCGCGAGCCGATCACCAGGTCGGCGCGGTCGGCCTGGACCTCCTCGAGGAGCCGCACCACCTCGGCAGGCGGGTGCTGGCCGTCGGCGTCTAGGTGCGCGCAGAAGTCATAGCCGCCGCGCAGCGCGTAGAGGTAGCCGGTCTGCAGCGCGGCCCCGAGGCCCTGGTTGAAGGGCAGGGAGGCGACCACGGCGCCGGCCTCCCGCGCGCGCGCCGCGGTGGCGTCGGTGGAGCCGTCGTCGACGACCAGCACGTCGGCCTCGGGGAGTCGCTGCCGCACGTCCTCGATCACGCCCACGACCGAGGCCTCCTCGTTCCAGGCTGGGATGAAGACCAGCGTCCGCATACCGTCGATTCTCCCATGCTGGCCAGCCGTCCTAACACGGCGGCCCGCTCCTCTCCACCGGCGACTTCGCGTTTTGTCTCGCATAGCGCGACAAAACGCGAAGTCGGCCCAGCTGCGCTGCCGTCTGCAGCATGCGGGCGCGCTCGTCCCCGGCGATTTTGTGTTAGTAAGCCTTCATGAACAGCGCGGGGGGCGCGACGATGCGTGTGAGGTTGCGATGAGGCGGATCGGGATCCGGCTCTGGCTGGTGGGCGCCTTCGCCGCCGTGACCCTGGTCACCGCCGGCGTCGTCTACCTCTTCGGCGACCGTCCCCGCGCGGTGCTCGGCGCGATCGCGCTCGGCATCCTCACCGGTTTCCTGATCGCGGTCGGGATCTCCCACCGCGCCATGCGCCTCTCCCGCGCCGCCGGTCAGATGGCCGCCGGCTCCTTCGACGTGCCGCTGGAGATCGGCGGCCGCGACGAGATCGGCGACCTCGCTCGCGCTCTCGACTCCATGCGGGCTTCGCTGAAAGAGAGCTTCGGGGTGCTGACCGCCGACCACAACAAGCTGAAAGCGATCTTCGACGGCCTCACCGACGCGGTGATCGTCGTCGACGAGGACGGACCGCTGCGCTTCTCCAACCGCGCCGCGGCAAAGCTGCTCGACCCCGCCGGCCTGCCCCCCGAGGCGATGCTGTCGCACCTGAAGCGCGCCGCTCAGGTGGGCTTCGCGGCCCACCCGGCGCTGCGGATCGGCGACCGCGCCTACTCGATGACGGCGCGTTCCCTGCCCGACGAGCGCGCCGTCCTGGTCGTCGCCCGCGACCGCACGGACGAGATGCGCCGCGAGCTGGCCGAAGCCGACTTCATCTCCAACGCCGCGCACGAGCTGCGCAATCCCCTGGCCGGGCTCTCCAGCGCGATCGAGGTGCTGCAGGAGGGCGCCAAGGACGACCCCCAGGCCCTCGACCACTTCCTCGGCCGCCTCGCCGAGGACGCGGAGCGGATGAACCGGCTGACCAAGGCGCTGCTCACCCTGGCGCGGGTGGAGTCGCTCGGCGCGGGGGAGACCGAGGTGGTCGACGTGCCCGCCGCGATCCGCGACGTCGTCGCCACGGTCGAGGTCCCGCCGGGCCTCGAGCTGAGCACCGACGTGGAGCCGGACCTGGCCGCAAAGGGCGACCCGACACTGCTGCGCCAGGTGATGGTCGGGCTGCTCACCAACGCCCTCAAGCACACGCCGCCGCCCGGCGCCGTTACCGTTCGCGGTCGTCGGGACGGCGAGCTGGAGGTGATCCTGGAGGTGATCGACACGGGGGCGGGAATTCCAGAGGTGGAGATCGAGCGCGTCTTCGAGCGCTTCTACCGCCGCACGGAGTCGCGCAAGCAGGAGGGATTCGGCCTCGGCCTGGCGATCGCCCGGCGCATGGTCGCCGTGATGGGCGGCGAGATAGGCGCCCACTCCGTCGAGGGCGAGGGCAGCACCTTCTGGGTGCGCCTCCCCGTCGCCCAGCCCAGCCCGACCCCGGTGGCATGAGAGGCATGCGGAGATCCAGATGAGCAGCGGACGCATCCTGATCGCCGACGACGAGCCCTCGGTCCGCGACTCGGTCGGCTACGCGCTTGCCCAGGAGGGCTTCGAGGTGACCGCGGTCGGCGACGGCGACGAGGCCACCGAGAAGCTCGGCGACGGCATTCCCTACGACCTCCTGATCCTCGACATCATGATGCCCGGGCCCAGCGGTCTCGACATCTGCCGCGACGTGCGCTCGCGCAGCGCCGTGCCGATCATCGTCCTCACCGCCAAGGACGCCGAGGTCGACAAGGTCGTCGGGCTCGAGGTCGGCGCCGACGACTACGTCACCAAGCCCTTCTCGGTCCGCGAGCTGCTCGGCCGGGTACGCGCCCAGCTGCGTCGCCGTGAGCTGGACCGCGGGCCGCTTGCGCAGGCGGTGCAGATCGAATCCGGCCCGGTCGTGATCAACCTGGTCCGCCACGTCGCAACCGTGCGCGGCGAGCCGGTCGGCCTGACCCGCTCCGAGTTCCAGCTCCTGCGCCTTCTGGTCGGCAGCCCGGGTGAGGTCTTCGCTCGCCGCCGCATCATGGAGGAGCTCTGGCAGACCGAGTTCGACGGCGACGAGCGCGCCTGCGACGTCCACATCTCCAACCTCCGCCAGAAGGTCGAGCGCGACCCCCAGCACCCCGAGCTCGTCCTCACCGTGCGCGGCATCGGCTACAAGTTCGACGGCGCCACCGGCTGAGCGCGGCCTGGTCCGGGATCGAGCGCGCCGGCGGCTGAGCCGGGGTAGGTCCAGGATCGAGCGCGCCGGCGGTCAATTGTCCATGGCAGACTCAGGGGATGAGCGTCGGCAGACGACCAGACGAGCCAGACGGCAAGGAGTCGCCCTACGACGCGAGGGCGATCGAGGCCTCCCGCCAGGCTGCCTGGCTCGAGCGCGGCGCCTTCGACACGCCGCAGCCGGCGGAGGGGCAGGCGGGTGTGTACATCAAGCCCTCCAGTCCCTTCACGTCGGGCAATCTCCACATGGGCCACGTGCGCGATTACTCGATCGGCGACGCCTACGCGCGCTTCCGCCGCGCCCGCGGCGACGCGGTTCTGTTCGGCTTCGGCTTCGACGCATTCGGCCTGCCGGCCGAGATGGCGGCGATCGAGCGCGGAGTGAGCCCGGCCGGCTGGGTTGAGAGCTGCGGCGAGCGGATGCTCGCCCAGATGAAGCGCCTCGGCTTCTCGTTCGACTACGGCCGCGCCTTCTACAGCTCCGACGAGGAGCAGTACCGCTGGTCGCAGTGGCTCTTCCTGACCCTGCTGGACGCCGGGTTGATCTATCGCGACGACGCCACGGTCGACTGGTGCGACACCTGCCAGACGACGCTCGCCGCGCTCCAGGTCGAGGACGGGCGCTGCTGGCGCTGCCACAACCCGGTGCGGCTGATCCGGCGCCCGACCTGGTTCCTGCGGATCACGCCCTATCTGGAGGAGAACGACCGCAACCTCGAGCGGTTCGCGAATTGGGACGAGCTCTCGCTGGCTGCCCAGCGCTACATCCTCGGCCGCACCGACGGGGTCGAGCTCGACCTCGAGGTCGAGCTCGACGGTGAGGGCGACGACGGGCCGGGCCTGACGGTCTTCACGCCCCACGGCGAGTCGGTGGGCGATGCCCGCTTCGTCCTGCTCTCGCCGCGCCATCCCGAGATCGAGCGGTGGACGTCGGATCCGGCGGTTGCCGCGCAGCTCGACGAGCTTCGTTCGGGGGGCTGGGAGCGCAGCGCCCGCGACGCCTCGACCGTGCCGGTGATCGACACCGGGGCGTCCGTGGCCGGACCGGCGGGGCTCGAGCTGCCGGTCTTCGTCTCGCCGCTCGTCGACGCCCGCTACGGCCCCACGGCGGCGCTCGGGATCCCGTCCGTCGACGAGGCCGACGAGGCGATCGCGCAGCGCATGCCGCGCACGCCGGCCGGCCCCGCGCCGGGCGCGGAGGCGAAAGAGGCAGCGGCGCCGGTCGCCGCGCCGAGGGAGGCGAAGCGCTACCGGGCCTTTGACTTCTCGATCTCGCGCCAGCGCTACTGGGGCACGCCGATCCCGGTCGTGCACTGCGAGAGTTGCGGCGCCGTGCCGGTCGCCGTCGAGGAGCTCCCGGTGCGGCTGCCCCGCGACATCCTCCCCACCGGGGAGGGCAACCCGCTCGCCGAGCGGCCGGAGTTCGTCGACGTGGCCTGCCCGAGCTGCGGCGGCCCCGGCCGGCGCGAGACAGACACGCTCGACTGCCACTTCGACGCGCTGTGGCTGTGGATCCCCGCCGCCGTGCCGCCCGCGGGTCGCGCCGAGGAGATGTTCACGCACCCGGACCTGAGGCGGTGGCTTCCCTCCAAGCGCCTCGTCGCCGGCAACGACAGCGGCGGCTTCGTCTTCGACCAGCGCGTCGTCACCAAGGCGCTGCGCGACATCGGCCCGCTCGCCTTCCTCGAGGACGGCGAGCCCTTCGCCGGCTGCCTCTTCCACGAGATGGTGATCGCCGGCGGGCGCAAGATGAGCAAGCACCTGGGCAACGTGGTCGATCCCGACGAGCTGGTCGAGCGGCACGGCGCCGACACGGTCCGCCTCGCCATCCTCTACGCCGCCGGCCCGGCCAAGGCGCTCAACTGGAACGACGGTGCGCTGCGCTTCGCCAGCCGCTTCCTCAGCGGGGTTTGGGAGTACACCCACGATCGCCTCGCCGCGGCGGCGGAGGCGGCGGAGGACCCCGAGGCCGCCGCCGACACCGCCTTCATCCGCGAGCGGCTGGACAAGTGGTGCGACAGCGGCATCGCGCGGATCACCGCCGACCTCGAGGAGCTGCAGATGCACAAGGCGGTGCGCAACGTGACCCGCCTCTTCGAGCGGATCCAGGACTACGAGAAGCGGATCGTCAAGCGCCGCGGCGGGCTCAGCGCCGGCGACTACGCGGCGCTGCTGGACGCGCTCGTCCTGCTGGCCCAGGTGCTGGCCCCCTTCGCCCCCCACGCCGCCGAGCAGCTGCTGCTCGCGCTGGGACGCGAGGACGGGCCGGACCTCGTCGGCGCCTGGCCGGAGCCGGTCCTGGCTGCGGCGGGCTGAACGTCCGGACGCAGGTCTTCATCCGGCGGTCCGCTCCAAGCTCGGCGGGGCCGACCTCGCTACTGTGTTCGGATCGCCACCGAGGTGACGGCAAGCTCCAAGGAAGCGATTGCGGACCGGCTCGCGGAGGCGCGCGAGCGCACGCTGGAGCTGATCGAGCCGCTCGACGACGAGCAGCTCAACCGCGTCTACTCGCCGATCCTCAGCCCGCTCGCCTGGGACCTGGGACACATCGCAAACTTCGAGGAGCTGTGGCTGGTGCAGACGATTGGCGGCCGCGAGCCGCTGCACGGCGAGCTGGGCCAGCTCTACGACGCGATCGAGAACCCGCGCAAGGTCCGCGGCGACCTGCCGATCCTGCGTGACAGCGAGCTGCGCGCCTACCTGGCGGACGTTCGCGCGCGCACCCTCGAGGTGCTCGACGGGGCCGATCTCGGCCCCGTCGCCGAGGAGCCGCTGCTGCGCGGCGGCTTCGTCTACGAGATGGTGATCGCGCACGAGCTGCAGCACAACGAGACGATGCTCCAGCTGCTGCAGATGGTCGACGAGCCCACGCCGGTGAGTTCGCCTTTTGTCTCGCTATGCGAGACAAAAGGCGAACTCACCGTGGACGGCCCGGAGATGATGGCCGTGGAGGGTGGCGAGCACTGGATTGGCGCCGACGCCGGCTTCGCCTACGACAACGAGCGCCGCCGCCACGTGGTCGAGCTGGTGCCCTTCGAGATCGATCGAACCCCCGTCGGCAACGGCGCGTACATCGAGTTCATGGAGGAGACGGGCGCCGAGCCGCCGCTGTACTGGGAGCGAGACGGCGAGGGAGGATGGGCCCGCACGGCGATGGGCCGTCACGATCCGGTCGAGCCCAGCCACCCCGTCATCCACGTCTCCTGGCACGAGGCCAGCGCCTTCGCCCGCTGGGCGGGCAAGCGGCTCCCCAGCGAGCAGGAGTGGGAGGCGGCCTGCTCGGGCCTGCAGACGGTCGGCCAGGTCTGGGAGTGGACGTCGTCCGATTTCCTTCCCTATCCCGGCTTCGAGCCGTTTCCCTACCCCGAGTATTCGCAGGTCTTCTTCGGCGACGCCTACAAGGTGCTCCGGGGCGGCTCCTGGGCGACCCATCGCAGCGTCATGCGTCCCAGCTTCCGCAACTGGGACCTGCCGGAGCGCCGCCAGATCTTCGCCGGCCTTCGCTGTGCGAGGGACGCGTGACGACCACCGAGCCCCAGATAGAGGTCGAGGTCCACCTCACCGCCAACGGCAGGGCGACGATGGCGTGGGAGGTCCGGCTCGGCCTCACCGCCAAGCCGAAGGAGCTGGCGCCGAAGTACTTCTACGACGAGCGCGGCTCGCAGCTGTTCGAGCGGATCACCGAGCTGCCGGAGTACTACCCGACGCGCGCCGAGCGCGCGATCCTCGCCGCGCGCTCCGCCGAGATCCTCGCCGCTGCGGGCGAGCCGTCGACCCTGGTCGAGCTCGGCTCGGGGTCGGCGGCCAAGACCCGCCACCTGTTGAGCGCGATGCGCGCCGCCGGCTGCCTGCGGACCTACGTCCCGGTCGACATCTCCGAGGAGATAACCCACGAAACCGCGGAGGCCCTGGTCGAGGAGTACCCAGGGCTCGCGGTCCACGGCCTGGTCTGCGACTTCGAGCACGACCTGGAGCTGATCCCCAGTGGCGACGGCGGCCGGCTGATCGCCTTCCTCGGCGGGACGATCGGCAACCTCTACCCGGGCCCGCGACGCGACTTCCTGACACGGCTCGCCGCCATGCTTGGGCCCGACGATCGCATCCTGCTCGGCGCCGACCTGGTCAAGGAGCCGGCGCGGCTCGAGGCCGCCTACGACGACGCAGCCGGCGTCACCGCGGAGTTCAACCGCAACGTGCTGTTGGTGCTGAACCGCGAGCTGGGCGCGGACTTCGACCCGGCGGCCTTCGAGCACGTCGCCCGCTACGACGCCGCAGAGGCGCGAATGGACATCCGCCTGCGCTCCCGCGCCGACCAGACGGTCCGCCTCGACGGCCTCGACCTCACCGTCCGCTTCGGTGCGGGCGAGGAGATGCGGACCGAGATCTCAGCCAAGTTCACCCGCGAGCATCTGGAGCGGATCTACCGGGAGGCGGGCCTGGCCCTGACCGGCTGGTTCACCGACCCCGCCGGCGACTACGCCCTCAGCTTGGCGTCGTCGCCGCAGTCGTCGCAGCCGCCCCGCGGGCGGGCCGGCGTGTAGGGCAGTTCGCCGGTGTCGTGCAGCTCGTGGCGCAGCGAGTTGATCACGGCGCCGGCGAGGATCGCCAGGCTGAGCACGTAGAACCAGAGCAGGGCGATGAGGATGAACCCCAGCGTGGAGCCAAAGCGCGAGAGGCTGGAGACGTTTGCGAGATAGAAGGGGAAGGCCCAGTTGGCGATGGCGGCGGCGACCGTCACGAAGGTTGCCCCGGGCCAGACCGCCCGCCACGGCATGTGCCCTTTCGGCACCGCCCAGAAGATCACGCAGCTGATGGCGAGGACGATCAACACCGCGGCGCCGAGCAGCAGGATCGTGTCGATTGCCTTGACTTGGGCAAGGCCGAACGGCAGCCGGTCGGTGCTGGAGACCAGCGCTCCCTCGATCGCCGGCAGGAAGATGCTGGCGGCGATGAACAGCATGACCACGGCCAGCATCGCGAACGAGAAGCGCTTCTGCTCGACCCAGCTGCGGCATTCGACGTGGTAGATGCGGCAGAAGGCGGTGTCCATCGCGCCCCAGAAGGAGGCGCCGATCCAGAGCGAGCCGACGAAGGCGGCGATCCCGATCGTCGTCGAGTTTTCCTCGATTCGGTTGAGCACGTCGGTCAGGGTTCGCTGCTCGACGTTCGGGAAGAGGCGCTGGAGGTCGTTGACGACGCCTGTCTCGACGCCGTGGATGGTCAGCACCTGCCCGAAGACGAAGAGGACGAGCAGCGCAAAGGGGAAGACGGCCAGCATCAGGTTGTAGGCGACCATCGCCGAGAGCCCGGTGACGTTCTCCCGGTAGGCGCGCTGCCAGAAGGCGCGCAGCCATGGACGGGGATTTCGCGGGAAATTGGGCATTGGCGTTGACTTCAGAAACTGAAGCGCCTATCATGCGAACAGACGTTTGAGAGGTCACAAACGCCTGCCCGAAGCCATTGCAGTGCTGACTCGCTTACTTCGCGGACCGCATCGGCGGTCCGCTTTTTCGCGACTTTTCGGCGGCAGCGGCCTTTCATGGGCAGGACTAAACCACCTAATGCAGAGAGACGAGTAGAGACAGGATGCTGGTAGCAGAGCTTCAGGAGCTTGAGGAGGTAAAAGGGCTGATCCACCGCGGTCAGCAGCTCGGCGTGCTGACCTTCGGCGACGTCGCCACGGCGGTCGCCGAGGTCGATCTCGACGAGTCCGACGTCGAGGACCTCTACGGGCACCTCGAGAAGTCGGGGATCGAGCTGGTCGAGGACATGGACCCGGCGCAGAAAGCTGCCGCCGACGCGATGCCCGCCGAAACCGGCAAGAAAGGCCGGCGCCGCCAGAAACAGGCGCTCGACCTGAAACCGGACATGACGACGGACTCGCTCCAGCTGTTCCTCAAGGACATCGGCAAAGTCCGGCTGCTGACCGCCGCGGAGGAGGTCGAACTCGCCAAACGGATCGAGCGCGGCGACCTCGACGCGAAGCAGAAAATGGTCGAGTCCAACCTGCGCCTGGTCGTCTCGATCGCCAAGAACTACCGCAACCAGGGGCTGCCCTTCCTCGACCTGATCCAGGAGGGGACGCTGGGCCTCGTCCGCGCAGCGGAGAAGTTCGACTACCGCAAGGGCTTCAAGTTCTCAACCTACGCGACCTGGTGGATCCGCCAGGCGATCGCCCGCGCCCTGGCCGACAAGGCGCGCACGATCCGCATCCCGGTCCACGTGGTCGAGAAGCTGAACAAGATCGGCCGTGCCGAGCGCAAGCTGGTGACCGAGCTGGGGCGCGAGCCGACCCCGGACGAGATCGCCGAGGTGACCGGGATCGATCCCGACGAGGTCGACTCGATCAAGCGCTCCGCCCAGGCCCCGGTCTCGCTGGAGAAGCCGGTCGGCGACGAGGAGGAGTCCGAGTTCGGCCAGTTCATCGCCGACGAGAAGGCGGAGTCGCCGTTCGACCGGGCGGCAGACCTGCTCACCAAAGAGGCGCTGAAAGAGGCGCTCGAGAACCTCTCCTACCGCGAGCGGCGCGTGCTGGAGCTGCGCTACGGGCTGGGCGGGGAGCACCCCCGCACCCTGGACGAGGTTGGGCGCACCTTCAACGTCACCCGCGAGCGGATCCGCCAGATCGAGAACCAGAGCCTGAAGAAGCTGCAGCAGCTGGGCGAAGCGCAGAAACTGCGCGAAGTCACCTGACGGCCGGCATCACCTCCGTGTGGGAGCAGGGCCGAGGTGATCAAGGAAGATCGGCCGGCAGCAGCTCGAAGGCGCCGCCCTGTAACGGTTCGACGGCTCGGAAGTGGCGCTCGTCGAAGCTGAGCAGCCGGCACGTCTTGTAGCGCTGGGCGAGCACGACGAGTGAGCAGTCCGCAAGACCTAAATCGAGATCGGCATAGCGTGCGTCCAAGGTCGCAACTGTTGTGTAGTCCTCGGGCTCGAGGCAGGCGACGTCATAGCGCTGCGCGGCAAGATCGCTGAGGAAGGTTCGGCGTGCTCGCTGACCGAAACGCTTGCCGATCAGATAGTCGACCTCGGCTGTGACCGGCGCCGGCAAAACCAGCGCGCCTTCGTAGCCGTCGCGGACTGCGCGCAGATCATCGAATCGTGGCTCGGCCGCATCGGCTAGCGCGACCAGCGGAGCCGCGTCGAGAACCAGCGTCACTCGCCGGAGCTGTCCTCGCCGAACCCGCGCATCAGCTCCTCGTCGGGGATCTCCGATATCGGGCGCGGGTCGGCATCGATGCGCTTGAACTGGCCGGCGAGCGCGAAGTTACGGTCTCCGCGCCGCCGCGGCTCGTACTCGGCGATCGCCTCGCGGACGATCTCCGCCTGGGGGCGGCCCTCGGCGCGGGCCAGACGGGCGAGGCGCTCTGCCTGCCCGTCATCGAGATAGACGCTGGTCTTACGCATGAAGAACAGTGTAGGGCACTACGTAGGGCATATGGCCGTGTTGGGGTGGGGGTATGGGAGAGAGCGAGAGTGGCTAGGCTTGTTGGATGGCAGCTCCGGTTGGCCAGCCGAACGGTCGCCGCGAGGGCGCGGCGGCTGGCGTGCGCGATCCGTTCGCCAGCACCGCCGCGATCCTGGCGGCACGCGAACGCCCGATGTCTGAGCGCCTCGAGCTGGCGCTCAGCTGGAATGCCGTTGCGGCTGAGCTTTGCGCCGGTCTCGCCGCGGTAATCGGAAGCGGTGAGCGGCCCCTCGCGACGCGTCCGTGAACGAACCGAGCCGTTTCGACGCGCGCGAGCTGTTCGCTGCGCTGGCCCGCCACGACGTCGACTACGTGACGATCGGCGGGATCGCGATTCAGGCGCACGGCGGCCAGCGCTTGACGCAGGACCTGGATATCGCGATCGCCACTTCGGCCGAGAACCTCGAGCGACTGGCCAAGGCGCTGGTGGAGGTCGATGCGCGGATCCTCGGGCCTGACGGCCAGCACTCGGCTTCGACTCCCAGTGCGTCGCTGCTCGGCTCGAGCGACCAATGGCACCTTATAACCACCCATGGCCCGCTCGACGTCGTCATGCTGCCCGCTCACCTTGGGCCATTCGAGGAGCTCCGCGCCCGCGCTCACCAGACGCCCCTTGGCAACCTTACGGTCCCGATCGCCAACCGTCAGGATCTGCTGAAGATGAAGCGCGCGGCCGCCCGCCCGCAGGATTTGGTGGACGTGGAGCTGCTCGAAGCGTTGGGGGATGAGGAGGAGTGAGAACAGTCGGCAGCGTTTGCCGGTGTTTACTTTTGGCCGCGCGCTTCGCGTAACCGTTTCAGGTCTTCAAGGTCAGATCCTCGCCCAGCTTGCTCCTTGAGCGCGACCAGATCCTCATAGCTCACCACCTTGACGCGGAGCCCTTCGATTTCAGCCTGTTGTGCATTGGGGGATAGCGTGTCCCACAGCGCTTCGTCACCGATCCACTGCAATACATCGAAGCGCCCGAGTCGAGTTTGAAGCACCCAATTTCCACCTAGCGCAAGCGTGTCGGGGTCAAGTGGATCGGGGAGCTCATCGTTCTCGAAATCTTCAGCTCCATCGAGCTCCGCGTTGAGCCTTTCGAGCACAGATGCCAGCCGTTTTAGGTTGTCTGGCTTCGGCGCTGGCACGATGTCAACATCCTTGGTCGCGCGAATGTAGCCGTGAAAGCCGACTGCGACACCGCCGATCACGAGGAAGTCGACGCCTCCTCGTGTGAGCTCTTCGAGGATTCCCTCGATGTCGAGTTCAGTCACCGCGCGTTCGCTGTCGGCGGCCAGCATCGGCGACTCGAGACATGAAGCGCGACAGCTGGAAGACCTGTTTCATCCGCTCCCCGCCCGAGAGCTCTAGATAGTCTCGCCGCAGTCGCGCTCGCTCCACCCTCCCGTCGGGCGTCCAGTTGCCGATTCGCTTCGCCGTTTTCATGCCTGCAAGGGTAGCGCTCGTCATTCGATGGTCGGGAGCTTTGTGTTGGGTTGCCTTAGCCGACCACCAGCGCGCCCCCCGACGATCACCGCGTAGTCAGCTCGGCCATCGACCGCGGCCTCGCCGCCCCTGCGGCTCGCCGCAAGGCGGCCGGCGCTCGCCTGCTGGAGGCGCCGGACATGGCGGTGCCGGACATGGACGATCTCAAGGCTGAGCTCGACACGCTGCGCAGTCGGCGCGCATGATCGTGCTGGATACGACGGTCCTGGTCTACGCCAAGGGCGCCGACCATCCGCTGCGCGATCCGTGTCGAGCGCTGATCGAAGCGGTGGCTGCCGGGGAGATCGCCGCGACCGCTTCCGTCGAGGCGATCCAGGAGTTCGTCCACGTCCGGGCCCGCCGTCGACCTCGAGAAGACGCCGCGAAGTTGGGCGCCGATTACGCGGAGTTGCTCTCACCGTTGCTGAACGTGACGATCGAGCACCTCCGCCGCGGCTTGGAGTTGTTTGAGCGGCTGCCACCGCAGGCGTGGCAAGGCTGCTCTCCGGTTCGTCTGCGTAGTTCTCCCCCGGCCTCCATACCCGTCAACCAAGCCTTGGGGGCCGCCGGGGGCTGGTGGCCGGGATCCTGAAACACCTCAGGCCTTGCATCGGCCTTCGGATCACTTGCGACTCTGGCGCCCGAGGCCGCTCTACCTCGCTCGCTTCGCCGCACCATTGGTTGACCAACTTGGCCAAGCGCTGCTACCCTGCCTCCATGACCCGCACCTTCTCCATCGGTGAGGCCAAGACCAACCTCTCCAAGCTCGTCGCGCTTGCCGAGCAGGGTGAGCGCGTGGAGTTGCGCCGGGGTAAGAAGCCAGTAGTGCGGCTGGTGGCGTTGCCGTCCTCCTCCGCAGCTCGCCGCAAGCCCGGCGCGCTTGCCGGACAGATCGTCATGGCCGAGGACTTCGACGCACTCCCCGCCGACGTCGAGCAGGCGCTCGGCATTCGCGACTGAGTGCGGCTCCTCGTCGATACCCACGCAGCGCTGTGGTGGCTGGCCGACGACCCTCGGCTCTCGGCTACGGCACGGCAGACAATCGGAGCCGCCGGGGAGCCCCTCTTCAGCGCCGGCACGCTCCTCGAGGTCTCGATCAAGGCTTCGCTCGGCAAGCTCGAGGTCGCCGAGGAGTGGGCCGAGGAGCTGCTGGCGGAGGGCTTTGCCCTGCTGCCGATCTCCCCCGCCCACGCCCGCGCCTACCGCGAGCTTGCCTATGTGAAGCTCGACGGCAAGCTGCTGCGCGACCCCTTCGATCGCCTGCTCGTCGCCCAGGCCGAAGTCGAGGGTATTCCGATCGTCAGCCGCGACCCAGCCATCGCCGCCTACGGCGCTCCCGTCATCTGGTAGCTGCCACGCCGCCCCCCAATACCAATAGGAGCGAACCCCAGCCGGTCGCTCGCCACCAACCCCATCCGACTTTCACCCCGTCATGACCGGGGCAAAACCGCCCGCGCCCCCAAAGAATCAGCCCGCGGACCCCCGCAGCCGACCTTCACCACCCCCCAGCCAGGCAAGAAGCGGCGCTGAGGTCAGGCGCGCTCCGGCCGAATTGGCGTGGCCACCCCCTCGATTCCCTCTCTCAACAGTCAATTTCGCGCGGAAATTCGCAAACCGTCGCCGGCATGCGGGGCGGGGGGAATGGGGGGGAGGAGGGCCGATGCCGCCAGCCGCTCTCCGGCGCCCGGCCCTCTACTCGGAGTACCGGGAGATCAGCCTCAGTCGCTCTTCGGCCACCGAGATCATGTCAAGCGTTCGTCCTGGGGGCTGGTCTTCGCTGATCTCGACCAGCTTCCACTCCTCGCGCTCACCGACGACGGTGCCGACGGTGCCGGCGGGCCAGCTGCCCTCCCCATCGACCTTGTCGACGTCATCGATCAGCTCGACCACATCGTTCTCCCCGACCCCCCGCACCCCCGCGATCGCCTCCACCCGGTACTCGGGTCTCTCCCCGGCATTTCGCAGGAGCGGACCGTCGAGCGTCCACACGTCCACTCCAAGCCGCTCTCCGAGTGCCAGGTAAGCGGCGTCATAAGCCGAATGCCGTCCCAGCTCGACGGCGATCTCGACCACCCGCTCGCGATCTCGTAGTGGGCGAGCGCCGGCGCATGCAGCATTGCCCCCTCGTCAGCCCACTCGCCCAGCTTGCGGCTTACGTCCTCGGCCCGCTCCTCGCGCAGCACCAGCGCCAGCACGACGCAGGCATCGACGACGACATCGCTCACGGCGCGGAGCGGCGGCGCTCGAGTTCCTCTCGGCCCTCGCGCACCAGCGTGACCACATCGACCGACTCGCTCTGCCGCGCCCGCAGCGCCGCGGCCCGTCCGGCCAGCTCATTCCAACGCCGCTGCGCTCCGCTCCTGCGCTCCAGACGCTGGGCGGCCTCGATCGCCGCCTCGGCCGGCGCTTCGCTCCAGCGTGGCGCTCGCTCCAGCAATGTCTCCTTCGCGGTCACGGTGACCCAAAGCGTAGCGCCAGCCGACGCCAAAGCCGAATGTCTACCAGCTGCATCCATCTCTTCTCCCAAGACGAAACCGCCCCCGAACTCGCCCCCCCTTATATAGACCACCCCCCCGTCCAAGCGGTCCCGCTCGGCCCCCAGCCGTGCGGGCCGAGGCCACGGAGCACGTCCCGTGTAGTCCCGGCCCCGCCACCTCCGGTCCGGACGGGCGCTGCATTACGCCTCGTTTTCGAGCCATATCGCAGCGCCCCCAGCACCTCTGGATCGACCCCAGCCGACCTTCACCCAGTCATAGCGGGGGAAAGACGGCTTAGGTCCCTGAAAATAACCGCCAAGACCGCCCCAGCCGACCTTCACCACCCCCCAGCCGGGAAAGAACCGCCTATGTAACGCCGACCCCCTTTCACGGCCCCCCACCGCCCACCATGCCAGGCAAGTAGGTGGGCGGTGGGGGGCTCTGGCCACGCCCCGCCAACGCAGCGCCAGGCACAAACCCCTGATGTAACACCAACCCCCACGCCCCACCAGCTACCGCTTTTTCGGCCTTTCCGCCCCCCACCGCAACAACTTCAGGTTGCGCGGCGCCTTCTAGCTGTGTATTGTCGCGGTGGGTATCAGGGAAGGGTCCGTCCGTTCAGGGAACGCACACGGCTCCCGACCAGGGAAAACCCGCATCGACTTTTCAGGAGCACGACAGGGACAGGGCCGCCGGAAGCGGCCCGTGAAGGAGAGTTTTGTCAGCAGCAGCTTCAGGGCAGGGATCGAATCGCCGCCGCACGGTTGCCCCTTCGCGCGCCATTTCGAGCGCCCATCGCCCATCCCTGGTCCTCCCCGCCGGAGCCCTCGCATGAGCCGCCTCCCCCGAGCCCCTCGCCTCCTCGCCGCCCTCGTCCTCGTCCTTCTCACCGTCCTCGTCTTCGCGTCGACCGCCTCCGCCACGACCGAATTCCACGCCTTCTCCTCCTCCTTCGGCGAAGCGGGCTCCGGCAACGGCCAGCTCAACCTCTTCTCCGAGATCTACTCCGTAGGCACTGGTAAGTACCGCCTCGGCAGCGGCCTCGCCGTTAACGAAACGACGCACGACGTCTACGTCGCCGACAGCGGCAACTCGCGCGTCGAGGAGTTCTCCTCCGCCGGCTCCTTCGTCCGCGCCTTCGCCGCGCTCGAACCGAGCTCGATCGCGGTCGACAACTCGGGCGGTCCCTCCCAGGGCGACGTCTACGTCGCCGAACCGGTCCTCAGCGAGGTCTCCAAGTTCGAAGCCGACGGCACTCCCGTCTCCTCCTGGGGCACGAACGGCAAGCTCACCGGCTTCGGAGCGATCATGGGCATCGCAGTCAGCAGTGGCGGCGAACTGTTCGTCGCCGAAAACACAACCATGCACTGGTTCAACCAGGACGGGACGGTTCACTCGAGCGCCTTCACCATCCCCCGCGCAACCGCCCCCATGGGGCTCGCCTCCGACACCGAAAACAACCTCTTCAAGGCCGACGGCTCTCAAGAAGTGACCAAGTTCACCTCGGCCGGCACAAAGCTCGGCGACCCCGATGGCCGTGAAGACGCGGTCGGCCTCGCCGTCAACCCCTCCTCCAACGACCTCTACGTCCTCCAGAGCGGCGAAGAAGGCGAAGGCCGCAAAGAACGTGGCGTGCCGGGCTTCGTCGCTCACTTCGCCCACAACTGCGGCTCGCTGACCGAACACTGCGCCCCGCTCGACTCCTTCGGCCAGGAAGTCCTCCCCCGCGGTTCGAGTGCTCCGGTCGAAGGGGCTCGCGCATATTCCTCCTACTCCACCGGGATAGCCGTCGATGCTTCCACGGGTCGCGTCTACGTCGGCGACGCCGCCACACAGCGCATCGTCGTCTTCGGCCCGGTCCCCGGCGTCGCGCTCACGCTCACCAAGACCGGCTCGGGCGTCGGGACCGTGGTCTCGCACACGACGCCCGGCATCGAATGCGGATCCACATGCAGCGTCGAATTCGGGGAAACCACGACCGTCACCCTCACCGCGACGCCCAACGAACGCTCGACCTTCACGGGCTGGGGCGCCGGCGAGTGCAAGGCCGAACCGGCTCCCAACAAGTGCGAAGTGAAGATGAGCGCGGCGAAGACGGTGCACGCCGAATTCATTGCGATCCCGCAGGAGAAGCTCACCGTGACCAAGACCGGCGGCGGCGAAGGCACCGTCCTCGGCACCTCCCCCGGCAAAGAATTCACGGCGATCGGCTGCGGCGCGACCTGCGAAGCCGAATACAACCAGGCGGCCACGGTGCTCCTCACCGCGCAGCCCGAAATCGGCAGCCGGCTGAAGGCCTGGTCCGGCTGCAAGGCCGAACCAGGCCCGAGCGAATGCGAAGTCGAAATGAGCGCCGCCAAGACGGTCGAACCCGAATTCGTGCCCGCCGCCGGCCACGTCTTCGTCGCCGACATCGAAGGCTCCGGCGCCACCGCGCTCTCCGAACCGACCGAAGTCGCCGTCGACCAGAGCTCTCACGACATCTACGTCAACGACCCCGGCAACTACCGGGTCGAGAAATTCACGCCGGCCGGCGAGTTCCTCTTCATGATCGGCAGGGAAGTCGACCACAGTACCGGCGGCAACCTCTGCCCCGAACATCCCACCGACGTCTGTCAGCCCGGCTCGCCGGGAACGGGGCCGGGAGCGTTCGAAGACCCGGCCGTGCTCGCCGTCGACAACTCCGGCGGGCCCTCCAACGGCGACCTCTACGTCGCCGATCCCAGCGACAACCTGGTCCAGAAGTTCGGGCCCGACGGCAGGATCGTCTCCACCTGGGGCGTCTCCGGCCAGAAGGACGGCTCCGACATCTACGAAGAAACACCGCACCATTTCGTCCAGATTCGCGGCATGGACGTCAACTCGGCGGGCGAACTCTACGTGCAGGCGGGGTCCCAGGGGTATGTCTGGATCTACGATGGGGAAGGACACCCGCAGCGGAAGGCCCTGTCGCAAAGCGAATCGGCCGGTCACCTCGGCTTCAGGCTGAACCCGAGCGGCTTCCGCGCGGCCGGCTCGTTCTTCCAGTTCGAAGAAGAAAAGAACCAGTTCGGGGGTAACCACACGTACGCGATCGTCGAGAACGCCGACTCCGGCGACCCCGAACGCTCTTTCAAGACCGGCATCGTCACCTCGGTCTCCTCGACCACCGGCTTCGCCTTCGATCCCGCCTCGGGCACGCTCTACCAGGACGTCAAACCCGTCAAAGAAGCCACGCATGGGCCAGGCGTCGAGAGCTACAGCCCGTCCTGCGAACCGCACACCGGCCGCTGCGCCCCGGTCGAATCCTTCGGCGCCGGTCGCCTGTTCGGCAATGCCGGGGTGGGCGTCGACGGCTCGAACTCGACCGTCTACGTCGCCAACACCGAAACCAACGACGTCGCGGTCTTCGAAGACGCCAGGCCCCAAACGACGACGGGCCCGCCCTCCGCCCTGGGCCTGACCAGCGCCACCCTCACCGCCACCATCGACCCCGAATCGCACGGGCAAAACCACGGTCCCGTCACCGAATGCCTCCTCGAATACGGGCTCAGCAGCTCCTACGGCAGCTTCGCCCCGTGCGAGCCCGACCCCGGATCCAATCCTCCGGCGTCCAACTTCACATCGGCCACGCCGGTCACCGCCACGCTCACCGGCCTCACGCCGATCACCGAATTGCCGGTCGGCTCCGCGTACCACTACCGCTTCGTCGCCGTCAACGAAGTCGGCGCGATCGGGCGCGGGCAGGACCGTGTCTTCAAGACGGTGTCGCCGCCGCACATCGAAGGGCTCCTCTCCTCCCACGTGACCGCCACCTCGGCGGATCTCGAAGGCACCATCGATCCGCACGGCCTGCGGACCTCCTACACCTTCGAATACGGGACCAGCACCGAATACGGGAAAAGCGTCAGCGGCGAAATCACCGGGAGCCTCGGCGAACTCGGCGAACTCCACACCGTCAAGGCGCATATCGAAGACCTCCAGCCCGGCGCCACCTACCACTTCCGCCTGCTCGCCGAAAACGAAGCCGACCAAGGCCACCCCGTCGCCTCCGAAGACCAGACCTTTGAATTCTTCCCGCCCTCCTGCCCCAACTCCGCCGTCCGCCAGCAGACCGGCGCCGTCTACCTGCCCGATTGCCGCGCCTACGAGCTCGTCTCGCCGGGCAGCGCCAACGGCACGCTCTTCTACCCCGGCGGCCCGAGCAGCGGCCAGGCGACCAGCCCGTCGCGCTTCGCCTACACAGGCGCCTTCAGCGCCCCGCCGGGCGTCAACCCGATCAACATGGCCGGCGATCTCTACGTCTCCACCCGCACCTCCACCGGCTGGGTCTCCCACTACATCGGCCTGCCCGGCGACCAGGCCGGCTGCATGGGCGGCGTCCCGACCGACGGCCGCAACGTGCAGGCTGGCGAAGACCCGCGTCGCATCACCAACGGCGTGCTCGCCAACCCCTCGATGAGTTCCCTCCTCAACTACCTCGACGGCAGCGGGCAGGTCTGTCAGGGCGGGCGATTCCTTTTCGAAGACCAGGACCTCCGCGAAGCCGTCCCCTCGATGGCGCCGTATCTATGGGGCGCCGACGGCAGCCTCGAAGCTCGCCTCCCCTCTGGGATAAGCGGGAATGCCGCTGGCCTCCAAGCGCTCAAATGCCCCTATCCCGCTGAAGGCGGCGCCAGCATGGGAGCGTGCAGAGGGGAGACCACCGCCTCCGGCGACCTCTCACACCTCGTCTTCTCCTCCAACGCACTCTCCTTCTCCGAACCAGGCGAACCGGCCGGCCTCACCGCCGCCCCCGGCTCCGCCTACGAGCAGGACCTCGCCACCGGCAAGGCCACCCTGATCTCCCGCCTCCCGGCGCCACTGGGCGGCGGCCCCATCCCCCAGGACCCCGGCTTCGCCAACACGCTCCGCGCCGGCAGGGGCGACACGATATCTCAGGGGGGCAATGAAGAGTTCATCCGCTTCCCCGCCGTCTCCGAAGACGGCAGCCACATCCTCATGTCGACCGCGACTGGGGCAGTACCGACCCAGTGCGGCGCATTCAGCCAGAGCTATCCATGCTTACGCTACGTCGAATACCCGCTCCACCTCTACATGCGCGTCCAGCACGGCGAAAGCGGCGAAACCTACGAGATCGCCGAAGACCCGGCCACCCACGAACCGGCGCCGGTCACCTTCGTCGGCATGACGCCGGACGGCTCCAAGGTCTACTTCACCTCCGAAGCGCACCTCACCCACGAAGACGAAGCGCACGGCGGCGCCAGCCTCTACCTCTGGAGCGCCGCAAAGGCCGAAAACGGCGAAGACCCGCTCACCCTCGTCTCCAAGGGACCGAGCGAAACCCCCGGCTCGCCCGGCGACACCTCCTCCTGCAACCCGCCGCTCGCTCCGCTTCGCGGCAACCCGTTCGTCGAACGGGCAGGGAGGGTCTATGAAGGTGACTACAGTGGCTCCGTCGAAGCCCGGCCCTGGACCACCTCCTGCGGCGTCGTTCCCTACTCCGGCTACCGCTACTCCTGGCTCCAGGGCGGCCTCGGCGGCAGCGGCTTCGAAGGCCGCACCGGCGGCACCGGCTTCACGCCGGCCGGCATCGCCGCCAACGGCGACGTCTACTTCTACTCCCCGGAGAAGCTCGACGGCGTCCACGGGGCCTCCAATCAGGAGAACCTCTTCCTCTACCGGGACGGCCGCCTCCAGTGGGTGACGACGCTCGCCCCCGAACGCAAGTGCGGCCCGCATCCCCAAGGAGACTCGGCCCACTGTAGCGACGGCCCGATCGTCCGCATGCAGATCACCCCCGACGACAGCCACATGGCCTTCATCACCGCCAGCCAAGTCACCCCCTACGACAACAACGGACACCTCGAGATGTACACCTACACCCCCGCAACCGGCGAATTGCATTGCGCCTCCTGCAACCCGAGCGGAAAGCCATCCACCGCCGACGTCTTCGGCTCAGAGGACGGCCTCTTCCTCACCAACGACGGCCGCGTCTTCTTCTCCACGACCGAATCGCTCACCCCCCGTGACACCAACGAAGGCGAGGACGTCTACGAGTACGTCAACGGCCGCCCGCAGCTGATCACCCCCGGCACGGGCACGGCGGTCCAGGGAAACCACGGGATCGCCGGCTCCGAAGGCCACACCGAGACGGACCCGGGCCTGGTCGGCGTCAGCGCCAACGGCGCCGACGTCTACTTCTCCACGCTCGACACGCTCCTGCCCGAAGACCACAACGGCAACTTCCTGCGGTTCTACGACGCCCGCAGCAACGGCGGCTTCCCCCAGCCGACCCCGGCGCAGCCCTGCGCCGCCGCCGAAGATTGCCACGGGCCCGGCAGCGAAGCGCCCGCCCTGCCCGCCCGCGGCACCTCCGCCGCCCTCTCGGGCGGCAACGCCAGCCGGGCGACGCATGCCAAGAAGCGCCACCACAAGAGAGGCCACAGAAGACGCGCGGCGAGTCGCCGTCACCGTCGGAGGCCCGCGAGATGACCCGCGGCGCTGTTCGCAACGTGCGCCGGTTGCCGCTCGCGTTCGCTGCCGCGGCGGCCTGCCTCGCGATCCTCATCGCGCCGGCTCAGGCGAAGGTCCCGATCTACAGCTTCACCGCCCAGCCCTCCTCGACCACGCATCAGGCGGGAGCGCATCCCGACGTCGCCTTCGTCTTCGAAATCGGCAATCGCCAGCAGCAGGAGCCGAACCCCTGCGACTGCGAAGACGCTCGCAACGTCACGGTGCACCTCCCCACCGGCCTGATCGGCAACCCCCACTCGACACCGCAGTGCACGATCGCGCAATTCACGTCGAACGAATGCCCGCCCGACTCCCAGGTCGGGGTCAGCGAAGACGCTGTCACCACCGACTTCAGCGGCGAAGCCTACGGCTTCGTCACTCCCGTCTACAACCTCACCCCACCCCCCAACGAGCCCGGGCTGCTCGCCTTCGAAACCGTGGTCAGCACGCCGGTCTTCCTCAACGTCAGCGCCCGCACCAACAGCGACTACGGCCTCGACACCACGATCTCCAACATCGCCCACTTCCTGCCTCTCGCCTATTCGGCCACCGACATCTGGGGCGTCCCAGCCGCCCCGGTCCACAGCAAGCTCAGGTTCGGGCTGGGCGAGACGCCGATCCTGCTCCGCAAAGGCGAAAACTTCCTGTGCAGCGAAGACCTGACTCCCGCCACCCAAGATCCCACGACGATCTATCAGTTCTGCGAACAAAGTTTCGGAGAAAAAATTGTCAAAACGTGGCATAACGCCCCAGACGGCGGCGGGGCGGTCGGGGACTGCACGATCCTCGAAGGGGGCTGCGGCGGCCCGGGCTACGCCGTCGAATCCGAAAGCCCCGAAGAACCCTTCTTCCAGAACCCCACCACCTGTGGCGAAACCTCCCTCGCCACCTCCCTCGACATCCTCTCCTACGACGGCAGCGAATCCCACGCCGACTCCTCCTATCCGCCGACCACCGGCTGCAACGAACTCACCTTCAACCCCTCCCTCTTCGCCCACCCGACGATCGAAGAAGCCGACTCGCCCTCGGGGATCAACGTCGACCTCAAAGCGCCGATGTTCGAGAGCCCCAAGGTCCCCTCGCCCTCGGAGATCCGCTCCACCGTCGTCACCCTGCCCGAAGGCTTCACGATCAACTCCGGCGCCGCCGACGGCAAGACGGCCTGCGCGGACTCCGAAGCCAAGTTCGGCACGACCGAAGAAGCGCGCTGCCCCGAGTTCGCCAAGCTCGGCACGCTCGAAGTCCACAGCCCCGTCCTCCCCGGCACGCTCCCCGGCGCGATCTACATCGGCAAGCCGCTGCCGGGCAACCGCTACCGCCTCTTCCTCACCTTCGACGGCTTCGGCACCCACGTCAAACTGGCCGGCACCGTCCACCCCGACCCCGTCAGCGGCCGGCTCGTCACCGAATTCCGCAACCTTCCCCAGTTCCCCTTCGAAGACTTCAACCTGCACTTCTTCGGCGGCGAGCGGGGCATCCTCGCCACCCCGACCCAGTGCGGCACCTACCCGGTCAGCACCGAATTCGAACCCTGGGACGGGACGATCGAAACCAAAACCTCGACCCAGTACTTCACGATCGACTCCGGTCCGGGCGGCTCGCCCTGCCCGGGCGGCCCCCGCCCCTTCGCCCCCTCCTTCAAAGCCGCCTCGACCGCCAACACGGCCGGCTCCCACACCGACTTCTGGCTTCAGCTGACCCGCCGCGACGGCGAACAGAACCTCACCGCGCTCAACGTCACGACGCCGCCCGGCTTCTCGGCCACGCTGGCGGGCGTCCCCTACTGCCCCGAGGCCGCGATCGAAGCCGCGATGGCCCCCGGCTACTCGGGCCTCGCCGAGTCCGAACACCCCTCCTGCCCCGCCGCCTCCCAGGTCGGCGAAGCCTTCGCCGGCGCCGGCGTCGGCACCCATCCCTTCTACGCCCCCGGCAAGGTCTACCTCGCCGGCCCCTACAAGGGCGCGCCGCTCTCCCTGGTCGTGATCACCCCGGCCGTCTCCGGCCCCTATGACCTCGGCGACGTCGTGGTCAGGACCGCGCTTCGCGTCAACCCCGAAACCGCCCAGGTCACAGCGGTCTCCGATCCCCTGCCCCAGATCCTCGAAGGCGTGACGCTGCGGCTGCGCTCGATTCTCGTCAAGCTCACCCGCCCCAACTTCGCCCTCAACCCGACCGACTGCGAACCGTTCGCCGTCGGAGCGAAGGTGTCGGGGAGCGAAGGGGCGACGGCGAGCCCCACCTCCCCCTTCCAGGTCGCCAACTGCGCCCGCCTGCGCTTCGCGCCCAAGCTCGCGATCAGCCTCAAGGGCGGCACCAGGCGCGCCCAGCACCCCGCCCTCAAGGCAGTCCTGACGATGCCCCCGGGCGGCGCCAACATCGCGAGTGCGCAGGTGACGCTTCCGCATAGCGCCTTCCTCGACCAGGGCCACATCAACAAGACCTGCTCGCGGCCCCAGCTCGCCTCCCACAGCTGCCCGGCGTCCTCGGTCTACGGCTACGCCAAGGCCGAGACCCCGCTGCTCGACAAGCCGCTGGAAGGCCCCGTCTACCTCGGCACCGGCTTCGGCTACAAGCTGCCCGCCCTGGTCGCCGACCTGAACGGCCAGATCGAGGTGCTCCTGCACGGCAAAGTCGACACCGGCAAGAACGGCGGCATCCGCAACACCTTCGAAGTCGTCCCCGACGCCCCGGTCACCAGGTTCACGCTCGAAATGCAGGGCGGCGCCAAGGGCCTGATCGTCAACTCCGAAAACCTCTGCTCGCCGCGGGCGAAGACCAAGGCGATCGCCGACTTCACCGCCCAGAACGGCAGGGTCTCCGACACGACCCCCACGGTCGCCAACAGTTGCGGCGCCAGGGCAAAGAAGCACAAGCGCCGCCCCGGCCGCGCAAGGGTGGCGAGGTAGGTGAGCGGCATGAGAAGGCCCTGCCTGTCCCTCGCCCTCGCCCTCGCGGCGCTGTCGCTGAGCGCCGTTCCGGCCTCGGCCCTCTCCAAACACGCCTTCTCGTCCTCCTTCTCGGGCTCCGGCGCCACCGCGCTCACCAACCCCTCCGACGTCGCCTTCGACCCGAGCAGCGGCGACCTCTACGTCGCCAACACGCCCGAAGACAGCCAGCAGACGATCGAAATCGACGCCCTCGGCGGCAGCTTCACCCTCACCTTCAAGGGCCAGACCACTGCCCCGATCCCCATTCGGGGAACGTTCGGGATCAATTCCGATGCAGTCAGGCGCAAGATGAGGGAAGCCCTCGAAGCGCTCTCGACGGTCGGCGCCGGCAATCTACAGGTCTTCTCTCCCAGCTCTCTCCGCTTCACCGTCATATTCGAAGGCGAAAGGTCCGACACCGAGCTGCCCCAGCTCACCGCCGATGCGTCTGGGCTCCTGGGCGGCGCCGCGGCCGTTCACGTCTCGACCGTGAACCCGGGCGCGAGCTCCGCCGACGTCGAGAAACTCACCTCCTCGGGCGGGCTGGTCTGGATCGCCGGCAAGGACGTCAACAAGACCAAGCTGGAAGAAGCCGAAGAGCCCGGCAATCCCCACGGCATAACCGCGGCGGAGGAGAACCTCTGCACCGCAGCCTCAGGCGACGCATGCCAGCCGGGCACCCCCGGCTCGACCCCCGGCGCCTTCGACGGCTTCTTTCACTGGCTCCAAAGTGAACCCTCCTCTTACTTCAACCATCCCGATCATCACCTCTATCTCGCCGTCGACCCCGTCTCCGGCGAGCTCTACGTCGGCGATCCGGCCGACGGCTTCGTCACCAAGCTCACGCCGCAGGGCGCTATCGACACCGGTTGGGGCGAAGGGGGGCGGCTCGACGGCTCGGGGATCGGCCCGTACGGTCTCTTCCAGCTCGCCGGGCGCGCCGAATACAACACCACGATCCAGGGCGTCGGTGTCAAAGCCGACGGCACTCTTCTCGTCCAACGGGGGGAGATATTCGGGAGTGAAGGTGGAAGCATCTTCCGTTTCTCATCAGGCGGCTCGTTCCTGAGCGCTGAAGGGACTCGCGAATCGCCCGAAACGCGCGAAGCCTCAGGCGGCGCCATAGACCGGGCGACTCACGAGCGCTACTTCATCGAAGTCCTCCACTTCAACAGCCCGATGACCGTCAGCCACGACACCCCCTCGGGCAAACTCTTCGAGGAATTCGGCCTCGGCGAATTGAGGATGCCCCAGAGCGTCGCCCTCGACCCCGCCACCGGCGAAGCCTATGTCGCCGACTCCGGCAACGGCCGCATCGCCGTCTTCGCCCCGGCTCCCTACCTCCCCGACGCGATCCCCTCATCTGTCGCCATCGACCCCCACACCGAGCGCCTCGAAGGCGAAGCAAAGCGCGCCGGCGCCGGCCCGATCACCGCCTGCCACTTCGAATACGGCGAAACCAGCTCCTACGGCTCGGGCCCGATCGCCTGCGTACCGGGCGCCTCCGGCGGCTCCCCCTTCAACGCGGCGACCACCCAGGTCAGCGCCGAAGTGGGCAGCCTCGAATACGCCACCACCTACCACTTCCGGCTCGTGCTCGAAAACGCCAACGGCGAAAGCTCGAGCTACGACGACACCTTCACGACGCTGCCGCTGGCGCCGGCGATCGAAGCGGTCACCGGCCAGGCCTTCGCCGAAAACGCCGTCCTCTACGCCACGATCAATCCCGGCGGGGGCGACACCACCTACCGGGCCGAGTTCGTCAGCCAGGAACACTTCGAAAGCGAAGGCTTCGCAAACGCCTCGAAGTCCACGGAACTCGACGCCGGCTCCTCGCGCAAACCGCAGGAAGTCACCCTCCACCTCAACGGCCTCGCCCCCAACACGGCCTACCACTACCGCGTCGTCGCCACCAACGCCGACGAAACGGTCGAAAGCCCCGAACACGTCTTCACGACCCTGCCCTTCGTCTCCGAACCGCCCGAAGAATGCGCCAACTCCCACGTCCGCCAGCAGACGGGCGCCGCCCAGCTCCTCGACTGCCGCGCCTACGAGCTGGTCTCCGCCGCTCACGCCGCGGGCTACGACGTCGAGTCGAGCGTCATCCCCGGCCAGGCCCCCTTCGCCGGCTACCCCGAAGCCGCAGGCCGCGTCCTCTACGCCGTCCACTCCGGCGGCATCCCCGGCACCAACCACCCGACCAACCGCGGCCTCGACCCCTACGTCGCCACCCGCGGCAAAGAAGGCTGGTCGACCGAATACGTCGGCGTCCCCGCCGATAACCCCTTCGCGACCGCCCCCTTCTCCTCGCTGCCTTCCGGCGCCGGCGCCAGCCTCGAAACCTTCGCCTTCGGCGCTCCGGGCGGCTGCTCGCCCTGCTTCGCGGGCGGCTACACCGGCGTCCCGCTGCGCCTGCCCAACGGCAACCTCGAACAGGGCATGGTCGCCGGCGAAGGCGTCCCCACCCCGGGCTCCTCGGCAAAGCCCGACGGCAAGGTCGCCCAAGACCTCTCCGCCAACGGCGAGCACTTCGTCTTCGGCTCGACCACGCTCTTCGCCGAAGGGGGGAACAACTCGACCGGCGACGTCTCGATCTACGACCGCAACCTGAAGACGGGCGAAACCCACGTCGTCTCCAACAAGCCCGGCACCGAAGACTTCCCCGAAGCGCTTCCCTGCCTCCAGGGAGCCGGCAAGTGCGACTCGGCCGAAGGCGACGCCAACGGCATCGCCGAGCTGGCGATCTCCAAGGACGGCTCGCGCATCCTGATCGGCCAGAAGGTCACCGAAGACCCCGCCCACAACGCCTACTACCACCTCTACATGGACGTGGGCGACGCCGTCCGCTCGATCGACCTCACCCCGGGCACGACCTCGGGCGTCCTCTTCGACGGGATGAGCGCCGACGGCTCCAAGGTCTTCTTCACGACCAAGGACAAACTGCTCCTCGAAGACACCGACGAAAGCGCCGACGTCTACATGGCCGAAGTCGGCGAAGCCGGCGCCACGCTGAAGCTGGTCTCGACCAACAGCGACAGCACGCCGAGCAACAACGACGCCTGCCACCCGGCCGCCAACACCATCCGCGAACACTGGAACAGCGAAAGCGAAGGACCTAACTGCGACGCCGTCGCGATCGGCGGCGGCGGCGGCGTCTCCTCGGCCAACGGCACGATCTACTTCCTCTCCCCCGAGCAGCTCGAAGCCGGCAAGGGCATCGCCAACGCCCCCAACCTCTACGTTGCCGAAGCGGGCCAAGCGCCGCGCTTCGTCACCACGCTCGAGTCGAGCGCCACCGCACCGCTGCCGCTCGCCGAACACCCCTTCCGGCGCTCCTTCGGCACCTTCGAATACCCAACCGGCGTCGCGGTGAGCGAACGCCCCGGCGAAAAGGGTGACACCTACGTCCTCGATCTCACCAACGAAGAAGCCAAGGGGAACGTTCGCAAGTACGACGCGTCGGGCAACCTGGTCAGCGGCTTCGGAACCGGCGGCAAGATCACCGGCACGCCGCCGTTCGCCGGGGCCCAGGCTTTCGGGCTCCCCACGACGATCGCCGTGGACAACGACCCGGCCAGCGCGTCCTACGGCGATCTCTACGTCGTCAACATCTACGAAGAAGTGATCGAGAAGTTCAGCCCGTCCGGTGCCTTCGAAGGCTCCCTCTCCGTCCCATTCCCGACGGGGGTGGCGGTTGACTCCTCTACCGGCGAAGTCTTCGTCAGCAGCTTAGGTCTCGGTGGAGTTGTGGTCTTTGACGACGAAGGCAACGAACTCCGAAGCTTTGAAACGATACCGGCTCCTTCCAGCATCGCCGTCTCGCCCAACGGCGCCGTCTACGTGGTCAACGGCGGCCCCTACACCACCGAAGTCTTCGAAGCACCCGAAGAAGGCGAGGTCTACAGCTCCTTGGGCACCCCGGAACGCCCGATCGCCGCGACCCATCCGCTGGGAGTGGCGGTGGACCCGAAGACCGAAGACCTCTACGTCGACGAAGGCAGCAAGGTCATCGAGTTCGACTCCTCCGGCCATCAGGTCGGCCTGCCCAACGGCGCCGGGCGCCTCTCGGGCTCGATCGGGCTTGCCGCCTCCGAAGACGAGCTCTACGTCTCAAATCACGGTCCCGGCCCCGAAACAGGCACGGTGGCTGTATTCGGAGCACCCGTCCTCCCTCCGGATCGGGAAACGGACAACCCGCTCGTCGTTGACTCGGTCAGCGCCCCCGAAGCCCGCCACAGCGCCGACTTCCAGACCGATCCCTCCGGCGAACAGGCCGTCTTCCCCTCCGTGATGCCGCTGGCCGAAAACGGCGAAGAAACCAACGGCCACTCCGAGGTCTTCCGCTACGACGCCCCCGGCGCAAGGCTCGCCTGCGTCTCCTGCACGCTGAGCGGCTTCCCCTCGATCGGGGACGCGAGCCTCGCCTCCAACGGCCTCAGCCTCACGAACGATGGGCGCGTCTTCTTCAACTCCAACGACCCGCTGATCGGCTCCGACACCGACGGCAAGCAGGACGTCTACGAGTGGGAGCCCTCGGGCGTCGGCAACTGCACGGCGTCCAGCGCGAGCTTCGTCCGCGGCGCCTGCCTGGCGCTCGTCTCCGCCGGCACCTCCCGTTTCGACTCGGGCCTGCTCAGCGCCACCGCCAACGGCGCCGACGCCTACTTCTTCACCCGCGACAGCCTCGTCCCCCAGGACGAAAACGGCCCGACGATGAAGATCTACGACGCCCGCGAAGCGGGCGGCTTCCCCTTCCTCCTGTCCCAGCCCGGCTGCCGCGCCTCCGACGAGTGCCACGGCGCCTCCAGCCCGCCGCCGCCGCCGATCGAAAACGGCGCCGAATCGGGCACGCCCCACAACTTCGAAGCAGAACCGAAGCCCGGGCGCTGCCCGAAAGGCAAGGTGCGCCGCCACGGAACCTGCGTAAAGCCCCACCCCCGTAAGCACAAGCACCACAAGCGAGGCCGAAAGTGAGCGTCGTGCGCACCCTCTTCATCTCCCTGGCCGCGGCGGCGCTCGCCCTGGCGCTGCTCGCCGCCCCGGCGCTCGCCAGCGAGGGGATCGAAAGCTTCCAGACCACGATGTCGACCAGCCAGGCCGGCGGCCATCCCGACCTCACCACCTCCTTCGCCCTGGAAGAACCAGGCGAACCCGAAGTCGCCCAAAACGTCATCTTCAACGCCCCGGCGGGCTTCTTCGGCAACCCCTTCGCGATCGCCCACTGCCACGCATCGGACTTCGCCCTCGACGAGTGCCCGCCCAACTCCCAGGCCGGCCTGATCACGGTCTATGCCAACTACGGAGGCAACTCCCGTTACCTGCTCGGCACGGCGCCGCTCTTCCTGCTCGTTCCCCAGGCCGAAGAAGAAACCGCTCGCTTCTCCTTCGTAGTGCCGATCCTCGACATCCCGATCGCGATCCCGGTCACCGTGCGCACCGCCGCCAACAGCGACTACGGGCTGCGCTTCACGGTCCGCGACATGACGCAGCTCACGCCGCTCTCGGCCGCCAAGCTGACCTTCTGGGGCTTCCCGGCGGCGGAAAGCCACAATTTCGAACGCTTTGCCAAAGGAGAAGAGAACACCCCACCCAGCTGTCTCGAAGAAGAAGGCACCGCCTGCATCAAAACAGCGACCATAGCCAGCATCGCATCGCAGCCCCTGGTCGACAACCCGACCGTCTGCAGCGGCGAAGGGCTGGAATCGACGCTCCAGGTGCAGACCTACGCCGACCCCGAACACCGCTCCGAAGCAAAGGCGAGCTACCCGCCGATCGATGGCTGCGAAAACGAGGTCTTCAACCCGGTCCTCCAGGCCAGCCCGACCACCGAAGCGACCGACTCGGCCTCGGGGCTGAACGTCGACCTCAAATCGCCCCAGTTCCTGACCAAAGCCGCCGAGCCCTCCGAGATCAAGGAAGCGGACGTCACCCTGCCCGAAGGCTTCACGATCAACCCCGACGCGGCCGACGGGCAGGCCGAATGCCGCGAAGCCGAAGCTCACTTCGGCACCGAAGGGCCGGCCCAGTGCCCCGACAGCGCCAAGATCGGCACCTTCTCGGTCGGCACCCCGGCGCTGCCCGAACGCCTCCAGGGCTCGGTCTACCTGGGCGAACCCAAGCCCGGCGATCAATACCGCCTCTTCCTCATCGCTTCGGGCTTCGGCCTCAACGTGAAGGTCAAGGGCTCGGTGAAGCCCAATCCCCAGACGGGGCGGTTGGTGGCCGAATTCCCGAACCTGCCGCAGGCCCCCTTCGAAGATTTCTCCCTGCACCTCTTCGGCGGGGAACGCAGCCTGATGGCGACGCCTGGCTTCTGCACCGTCTACACGGTCAACGCCGAGTTCTACCCCTGGAACACGGCGCTGGCCGAACAGGGGACGAGCCAGATCTTCGGTCTCGACACCGGCCCGGGCGGCACCGAATGCCCCGGCCTCACCCGCCCCTTCCATCCCGCGCTTGAAGCGGGCACCGCCAACCCCAGCGCCGGCGCCTTCTCCAACTTCGCCCTCCGGGTGGGCCGCGAAGACGGCGAACAGTTCCTCGCCCACCTCAACTTCACGATGCCCGCCGGCCTGCTCGCCAACCTGCACGGCGTCAGCTACTGCTCCGATCAGGCGATCGCCGCTGCCGCGAAGACGCCGGGGAGGGTGGAGCAAGAACATCCGAGCTGCCCCGCCTCTTCTGAGATCGGCACCTCCAACGTCGCCGCCGGCCCCGGCTCCCATCCCTTCCACGCCGAAGGCAAGCTCTACTTCGCCGGCCCCTTCCAGGGCGCGCCCCTCTCCCTGGTCGTGATCACCCCCGCCCTGGCCGGCCCCTATGACTACGGCACCGTGGTGGTGCGCGTGGCTCTCCACATCGACCCCCTCGACGCCCACGTGATCGCCGACTCGGAAGCGATCCCCGAGATCATCGGCGGGGTGCCGCTGCGCATCCGCGAGATCCGCGTCAACATCAACCGCCCCGACTTCATGGTCAACCCGACCAACTGCGAAGAGCTCCACACCAGCTCAGAAGGCGTCGGCGACCAGGGCAGCGCCGTCTCCTTCACCTCGCCCTTCGTCGCGGTCAACTGCGGGACGCTCGGCTTTGGCCCGAGGATGACGGTCACCCAGCTGGGCGGCCGCAAGCAGACCACCCGAAGCAAGGACCCTTCGCTTCGCTTCGACCTCTACACCAACCCCGGAGAAGCCAACATCAAATCGGTGACCGTCACCCTGCCCAAAGCCTTCGAGATCGACCAGCGCCACCTCGGCAACATCTGCTCCAAGGCCCAGCTTCAGCGCGAACACTGCGCCGGGCGCCAGGCGATCGGCACCGTGGTGGCCGAAACCCCCCTCCTGGAAGCCCCGCTCTCCGGCCCCGCCTACGCGGTCTCGGGCTACGGCAAGCTGCCCCACCTGGCCTTCATCCTCGCCGGCCAGGTGACCGTCATCCCCGAAGCGGAATCCACATCGGTAAACGGCGGCCACCTGAAGACGGTCGTCCCGGTCGTCCCCGACGCCCCGATCGGCCACTTCCGCCTCACCCTCTTCGGCGGCAAGCAGGGCTACCTGCAAAACACCCGCAGCCTCTGCGCCGGCGCGGCGGTGTCGACGATCGCCTTCGCCGCCCAAAACGGCAAGACCCTGACCCGGCAGGTGAAGGCAAAGACGGCCTGCGGGGCGAAGGGCAAGAAGCACAAGCGCGCCCGCCACTAGGGCCAGACCACACCTTGGAGTCCACAGAAGGGTTCCAGCAGGGGACCCGCAAACTTAGAAGCGGAGGGAAGCGATGAGCAAAGCAGGGAACCAGCAGCGGGTCGGTAGGCCCTCACCGGCGATGGTCGTCGCGATCATCGCCCTGATCTGCGCACTCTCGGGCAGCGCCTACGCGGCGATCGCCCGCAACTCGGTCGGCTCGCGCCAGCTCAAGGCAAAGGCGGTCACCACCGGCAAGCTCGCCGACAACGCCGTCACCGGCCCCAAGGTTGCCGACGGCTCGCTGACCGGCGCCGACATCAACCTGGCAGCGCTCGGCACCGTCCCCTCGGCGGCCAGCGCCGAAGCCGCCGCCAACGCCAACACCGTAGGAGGTCACTCAGCCTCCTGCCCAACCGGCACTACGCTGATCCGCGGCCTCTGCTTCGACTCCCACTCGAACCCCGTCGCCCCCAACGTCGAGGCCGCGGCCGATGCCTGCGCCGCCAAGGGCGGCTGGCTGCCCACCCCGATGGAGCTCTACTCGGCCCGCTCCGTCCTCAACCTCGGCAACGGCTCAAACGCCGAACAGCGCCAGTACACCGATGACTTCTACGGCACGGTGGGCTCCGGCAGCCCCAAAGAGGTGGTCGTCGTCAACGGCGTCAGCACCCCCGAAGAACACGAAGCAAGCCAGCCCTCTGCCTATTACTGCGTCTATTCCCTCGTTCGCTAGAAGACGAAGATGAGACCGCTCCTCGCCAAGAAGACGGCGCTCCTTTGCGCCGCGACTCTTCTCGCCCTGCTCATCGCCGGCCCCGTCCGCGCCGAGCTGGCCCAAAACGGCAACATCCAGGTCGCCGTCTCGGGCGGCATCTTCCCGCTCAAGCTGCCCCGCACAACCCTCGCCCCGGTCGCCGTGCAGATGGGCGCCAAGATCACGACGACCGACAAATCGACCCCGCCCGAACTGAAGACGATCGCCCTGGACGTCAACAAGCACGGCGTCCTCGACACGGCCGGCCTGCCCACCTGCCCGCTCGCCAAGCTGAACTCGATCTCCTCAGAAGGGGCGCGGCGCGCCTGCGGGGCGGCGATGGTCGGCCACGGCAACGTCACCTCCCGCGTCTCCCTGCCCGGCCAGGGCGCCTTTGCCACCAACGGCCCCCTGCTGGCCTTCAACGGCCGCTACAAGGGCCACCAGGCCGTCTTTGCCCAGGTCGCCACCGGCGCCCCCCTGCCGCTCACCTACGTGATCGTCTTCCAGGTCAAGAAGGTTTCGGGCACCTACGGCACCGCCTTCGTCGCCCAGATGCCGCCGATCGCCAGCCACTACGGCTACATCTCCGCGATCAACCTCTCGCTGCGGCGCACCTTCACCGACGGCGCCCGCAAGCGCAGCTTCATGAGCGCCGACTGCCCGGCTGCCAAGGGCTTCAAGGGCGCCTTCTTTGCCTTCGCCAAGGCGAGCTTTGGCTTCGCCGACGGGCGCACCGTGACCGCCACCTTGGAACGCCAGTGCACGGTGGGGGGGTAGGGATGGTCCTGCCAAAGCGCCCTCGCTTCCCAGGCAGGCGTGGGGGAGGGGCGGCCCTCGCCGCGGCGCTCTTGGCGCCCCTCGCCATCCTCGCCACCGCCGCCTTCGGTGAAACCGTCAGGGTGGCCAACCTGATCGTCTCGATCGAAGGCTCCGTCAGCCCCGCCAAGCTGCCCAAGGGGCCTCCGGCGCCGATCACCCTCACGGTGAGTGGGCAGATCAAGACCGCCGACGGCTCCCACGTCCCCGCGCTCAAGACCCTTTCCCTGAAGTTCGACCGCCACGGCCAGATCTACACCAAGGGCCTCCCGACCTGCCGCGTCTCCCAGCTGGAGAGCACCGTCACCGCCCAGGCCAAGCGGGTCTGCGGCCCCGCCCTGGTCGGCACCGGGCGGGCCAGCGCCGAAATCGCCCTGCCCGAACAGGCCCCCTTTGACGCCGGCGGCCCGCTCTTGATCTTCAACGGCGCCCCCAAGGGAGGCCGCCCGGTCCTGATCATGCACGTCTACGCCCACGTGCCGGCCCCGACCACCTTCGTCACCACCGGCGTGGTCGGCAAGGCCTCTGGCAAATACGGCACCCAGACCGTGATCAAGATCCCGACCATAGTCGCCGGCCAGGGCTCGCTGACCTCCTTTACGGCGACGATCCACAAAACCTGGACCTACAAGGGCCAAAAGCGCAGCCTGCTCTACGCCAGCTGCCCGACCGGCAGCCTCTTCGCCCACGGCGAATTCAGCTTCGCCGACGGGACCGAGATCTCCGGGGACGTCGCGAAGAGCTGTGGGTGAGGGCCGTTTCTTCCCTCGAGGTTCACCCGATGTCCGTCCGCGATCGGGAGGCAGGCGTCCCTGCGTCCGGTCTTTCGTAGCACATTACGTGCTACGCTACCTTCCGGATGAGTCGTTCTCTCCACGTCCGCCTCGACGACAGCTCCGCCGCCGCCCTGAGCGTTGTGCGCAGCGGCGGGGCCAGCAGCGACTCCGAGGCGGTGCGCACCGCCTTGCGCGAGGCTGCTGCGAGGCGAACTGCCCGTGCCTCCCTTGCCGCCGAGGTCGAACGCTTGGAAGCCAGCGAGACCGATCGCGCCGCGCGCGCCCGCGTCATGGCCGACATGGACGCCGTCGCCTCCGATTGGCCGACGTGACCCGCGGCGACATCTACCGCGTCCGGCTGCCATCGCAACGCGGAAGAGAGCAGCATGGCCCCCGTTACGCCGTCCTCGTCCAAGCCGACGCTCTGCTCGGGCTCTCAACCGTACTGGTCGCACCCACCTCGCGCAGCGTGCGTCCGGCCTCCTTCCGGCCCGAGATCGAGCTTGACGGAGCGCGGACGCGGGTGATGGTGGAGCAGCTGCGGGCACTCGACGTGGAAAGGCTCGGCGACTTCGCCGGTCGCCTCGATGGAGCCGAGCTGCAGGTCCTCGACGACGCTCTCGCCCTCGTCCTCGGACTCTGAGGCATATGCCCAAGCTCCTCACAGCCCTGAGCCTCCTCGCCCTCGCCGCGGCCGGCTGCGGCTCCGGCTCGAGCCCTTCGACCTCGACGAGCTCCTCGACCTCGACCCCCCAAGCCGGTGCCTCAGTCCCCTCAACCCAAACGACCACCCAACCGGGCGCCCAGAGCGGCTCGGGACAGGGCGGCCAGGCCGGCTCCAGCGGCGGCTCGGGCTCCGCCGGCGCCGACAACAGCATCCAGACCTACGGCTCCTCCGCTCCCTCCGCCCTCAAGGGCTCCCTCGCCGCGACCGCCTTCTCCTTCTTCCGCGCGATGGCCGCCTCCGATTACGCCAAGGTCTGCGCAGGACTTGCCGCCTCCAACCGCAAGGGACTCGAAGCCTTCCTCAAGGCCAAACACCAGCGGGGCGGCTGCCCGGCGATCCTGAAGACGCTGATCTCGACCCGCGGCGTCCCCGAAGCCCGTAAGGCGGCCGCGGGCAAGCTGACCTCCGTGCGCGTCAAGGGCGACACCGCCTTCGTCCTCTTCCAGCCGAAGGGGGGCCCACCCAGCTACTTCGTGATGAAGCGCGAAAGGGGCGCCTGGAAGGCGATCTCCCTGGCGCCGGGGACGCCGCTGGCACTACCGCCTCCCCCGGGGCACTGAGCGATGCGCCGCGGGTTGCATCGCTATCGTGCGGGGAGGAAGATGATCTGGATCTCGGAATAGGAGCTTGATGGCCGTCAAAGAGCGAAACGATCTGCGTCGGGGCCAGGCAGAGCTTGAGCCGAAGGAGGATCTGACCCCCTACCTGGGCAAGTGGGTCGCTCTGCGCGCGGGGAAGGTGATCGCCAGCGACCTCAGCGCGGAGAAGCTGCGCCGCCATCGCGAGGTCAAAGACAGCGACGTGATCGTTCCCGTGTCTCGCTCCCACGGCGGGTACTTCGTCGCCTGAGGCCGTGAAGCGTCCGTGGAGCGCGACGGCTCCGTATAGGCCCGGCTCCGATGGCCACCCACGCCCCTATCTGTGGTTGACGCTGAAAGGACCTCGCGGCGGTCCCGAAGTCCCGATCGTCGGCCTGGTCGACACCGGCGCCGACAAGTCGGTGCTCCCGGTCGACTACGCGCAGCTGCTCGGCTATCGAGCGAAAGACCTTGCTCCCGTGGAGGTCGGCCAGGTGGAGGGCTCCGCCTCTGCCTGGGACGCTCAGAAGCCCTGCGAGGCGTTCGTCAACGGCGTTCCAGACGTCAAGTTTCAAGTTCAGCCGCTCTTCGTCGTCACCCTCGATGCGCTCTGGGGCCGCGCCGATCTGATGATGACCTACGTGGTGAGCGTGTCGGAGAAGGACCAGGAGCTGTCTTTGCATCTCGTCTGACCGGCTGGCTCAGGATTCGTGCAGGAGGTTGCTGTTCGTCTTGAAGAAACAGAGATAATCCCGCTACGTCCAGGTTCCTCTCAGCCGCACTCCTCGCCGCCTACGCCGGCCACCCCCTCTACACCTACACGCTCGACCGCAAGCCCGGAGACGCCCTCGGCAACGACGTGAAGTCCTGCGGCGGCCACTGGCATGCGCTCTCCTCCTCCGGACGGCCCGCCTCGGGTTGAGCCGATCGCCGAGGGTGGCACAGCTGCTTATGCCATACTTATGCCATGCGCACCACGCTGGACCTCGACACGCGCCTCATGGAGTCGCTCATGGCCCGCCATCCCGGCGAGTCCAAGACCAAGGCCGTGGAGGCCGCGATCGCCGATCACGTCCGCCGCGGCGCCGTCGACTGGCTGCTGGAGAACGCCGGCAGGATCGAGATCGAAGACGTCTCCAAGGAGCTGCGGGCGATCGACCGGCGGATCTGAGCGCCGGCGATGGTCCTGCCCGACACCTCCGTCTGGGTCGACTTCTCCCGCCGCGGGAAGCGGGGAGATGCCGCGGCGCTCGCCGAGCTGCTCGACTCCGGCGAGGTCGCGACCTGCGGCCCGGTCGCCGCCGAGCTGCTCGCCGGCGCCGAGGGCGAGGTCGCGGAGCGGATCTGGGAGACGCTCTCCTCCCTGCCCTGGGCCCAGTTGGACCAAGCGGCCTGGCGCGAGGTCGGCGCCACAGCCCGCCGCCTGCGCCGCGACGGCCAGACCCTGCCTCTCACAGATATCGCCATCGCCGTCGCCGCAGCTCGCGCCGGTCACGCCCTCTGGGGCCTGGACTCGCACTTCGAGCGCATACCGGCCGCCCTCGACTCCCTCGAGCTCTACGAGCCCGCCCAGCCCGTGAAGGATGAGATGAGGCCACAGGAGGGGAAGGGGGAGGCTCGATCTCCTCGATGATGACCTTCCCCCGAGGTGGCCCGGGAGACAAGGGTGCAGTCCCACCGGGAGCCCGGGTCGGCGCGGTGCTGCTTGGCTCTTTGCTGTTCCTCCTCGCCGCCTCCCCCGCCCACGCCGCACCGTCCTGGCTCCCCGCCACCGACCTCTCGGCCCCCGGCCGCGACGCGAGCAACGTCTCCGTCGCGATGGACGAAGCCGGGGACACCGTCGCGCTCTGGGAGCGCCAGAGCGGATCCATCGCCACCAACGTCCAGGTCTCCACGCGCAGCCCCGGCACCGGCTTCACCGCCCCGCTCGACCTCTCCTCGAACTCGACCGAGCCGCAGGTGGCGATGACCCCAGGCGGCGAGGCGCTCGCCGCCTGGCGCCACTTCGACGGCACCGACTACGTGATCCAGGCCGCCACCGCCGCCACCGGCGGCGCCTTCTCGGCCCCGGTGGAAGTCTCCAGCGCCGAAACGACGACCGCGCTGCAGGGCCTTCAGCTGGCGATCAACGCGACCGGCGAAGCCGTCCTCGCCTGGGTGCAGAAGGACCCCAGCTCCCCCGACCCCAACCAGTTCTCCGTCCTGGCATCGGTCCGCCCGGCGGGTGGTTCCTTCTCGGCCCCGGCGATCGTCTCCCCCCAGCCCCTCAGCGTGGGGGACAAAGCCCAAAGCCCCCGCGTCGCGATCGACGCCGGCGGCGACGTGACGGTGGTGTGGGACTACTTCGACGGGACCAACTGGGTGATCCAGGCCGCCGTCAGGCCGCCCGCCGGCGCCTTCTCGACTCCCGTCTCCCTCACCGCCGACGGGGAGAACGCCTCAGCTCCCGCGGTCGCGATGGACGCGGCCGGGGACGCGATCGCGCTGTGGTCGCGCTCGGACGGAGCGAACATCCGGGTTGAAGCGTCAACCGCCCCCGCGGGCGGCTCCTTCTCGGCCCCGGCCGCGCTCTCCGAAGCGGGCGAGGACGCGGGCAGCCCGCAGGTCGCGATGGCGCCAGGGGGCGCCGCCACCGCCGTCTGGGTCAGCAAGAACGGCGGCGAAAGCTGGATCGCCCAGGCCTCCAGCGGCTCCATCGCCGGCTTCCCGACCCCGCTCAACCTCTCCGAAGCGGGCCAGAGCGCCTTCGATCCCGAGCTGGCGATGAACGCGGCGGGCGCGGCGAGTGTCGTCTGGAAGCGCTTCGACGGTGCCAACCAGATCGCCCAGGGCGCGACAGCCCCTTCCGGCGGCGCCTTCTCGGCCCCGGCCGCACTCTCCGAACCCGGGCAGGACGCGGTCGCCCCCAGCGTGGCGATGGACGGCGCCGGTGACGCCACCGCGGTCTGGTCGCGCCCCGACGGCTCAAACCGGATCGTGCAGGCGGCCGGCTATGACGCCGACCCTCCCCAGTTGCGCAACGTCTCGATCCCCTCCTCGGGCATGGCCGGAGTGCCGGTCACCTTCTCGGCCAACCCCACAGACGCCTGGCCGATCGCCTCGACCGCCTTTGACTTCGGCGACGGCGCCTCGGCGCCGGGCGCCTCGGTCACCCACACCTACTCGGCCCAGGGCGCCTACCGCGTCACGGTCACCGCGACCGACGCGGCCGGAACCCCGGTGAGCGCAGAGGGCATGATCGCGATCGTGCCCTCCAACCGCTTCAGGATCCTCAGTCTGCGGCGCAACCCGAGGAGGGGGACGGCGATCCTCGCCGTGTGGGTCCCTGGCCCCGGCAGGCTCGTCCTCTCCGGCAGGGGGGTCCGAAAGGCGACCAGGCGGGCCAAGCGGGCCGGCAGGGTGAGGCTGGCGATCAGAGCGCGCGGGGCGCCACTCGAGAGGCTGAGGAGGCGAGGGAGGGTGAAGCTGGCGGTCACGATCGCCTTCACCCCCGACGGTGGCGCCACCCTCGCCAAGCACAAGAGGGTGACGCTGGTCAAGCGGCTTCGCCGAGGGTGAGGGCCGATTCCCGCGATGGCCCAAAAATGACACCACCACCTACCCAAGGACAGGCAACGAAACGCTTCGAACCCTCCAAGTTCACTTAACAGACACCTCGATACCCGACATCCCCCTTGACCGGCAAACTACCGCGCGTGCGTAGACTGCGTGGGAGGAGGAGCAGGGGGCGCCGCGCCAGGCTGCGCGGGGGCGGTGAGGCTCGCCCCCCGATGATGCTGCGCCACCCACGGCGGGTGCTCGCCGTGGTGCTCGCCGTCGCCCTCGCGCTCGCCGTCTTGGGGCTGAACGTCGAACAGAAGCTCAGCCCGACCTCGCTCGACATCTCCGGCACCGCCTCCTCGCGGGCCAACCAGATGCTGCGCGAACACTTCGGCCCCACGGCGCTGTTCGCCGTCCTCCTGCAGGGCCCGGCGAGCGCGATCGACGAACAGGGCCCCAACCTGGTCCGGGCCCTGCGGGCGGCCAGCCCCGCGGTGACGACCCTCTCGCCCTGGGACCGCGGCTCGGTCGGGCGCCTGCGCCCCGGCCCCCGCCGCGCCCTGATCATCGTCGACTTCCACGTCGACATCGCCACCGCCGTCAACCACGCGGTCCCCGAGCTGAACGAGATCCTCGCCCGGCAGGTCCGCCCGCCGCTCACCGCCACCCAGTCGGGCTTCCCCACGCTCTCCAAGGCGCTTCAGGACGAATCGATCGCCGCCTCGGAGACCGGCGAGCTGATCGCCATCCCCTTCCTGCTGCTGATCCTGATGCTGGTCTTCCGCTCGGTGGTGGCGGCCGCGATCCCACTCGCCTTCGGGGCCATCACCGTGCTCGCCTCGCGCGGCGTCCTCACCATCGTCACCAACTGGTTCAGCGTCGACGCCTTCGCGCTGCTCGTCTGCACGATGATGGGCCTGGCGCTGGGCGTCGACTACGCGCTCCTGATGGTCTCCCGCTTCCGCGAGGAGCTGGCGGGCGGCGCCGAGCCCGCCGCCGCCGCCGCGGCGACCCGCAAGCACGCGGGGCGCACCACGATCTTCGCCGGCTCCACCCTGATGATCTCGATGCTGGTCGCGCTCTTCGTCGTGCCCGGCGCCCTGCTCGTCTCGCTGGCGGCGACGGTGATACTGGTCGTCGCCCTCAGCGTCGGGGCCGCGACGATCGCGGGCCCGGCCGTGCTCACGCTGCTCGGCGCAAACGTCAACCGCTGGCGGATCGGTTCCGCGCAGGCAAACGGCAGCTCGCGCCTGATGACCCTGGTCTCGGCGGCGCTGCGGCGCCCGGCCCTGGCCAGCGTGGTGATCGGCGCCATCGTCTTGATCCTCGCCACCCCGGCGATCGGGCTGAAGACCGGCCCGCCCAGCCAGGCACAGCTTCCGCCGGGCAATCAGGCGCGCAAGGACGCCGAACTGATCAACCGCACAATCGCCCCCGGCTTCGACGCGCCGTTCGTGATCATCGCTTCGACCAATCACGGGACGATCACCGAACCCAGCCGCCTCGCCGCCCTCGGCCGCTGGCAGGACAAGATCGCCGCGCTGCCCGGCGTCCAGGCCGTGATCGGTCCCCAGCAGGTCTCTCGCGCCGTGGCCCCGCTGCGCGAAACGGGAGCGAGCCTGCTGGCCAGGAAGGGCGGGCCGGCGGAATCCCTCGGCCGGCTCGGCCGCAACCTAAACCGCGCCGCCGGGGGGGTCTCCCAGCTGCGCCAAGGACTCTCCCAGGCGACCTACGGCACCGGCCTGCTCGCCGACGGATCCTCCCGCGCGGGCGAAGGCGCCACGACGATCGCCGCCGGCCTCGCCCGCGCGGCGGCCGGCGGCGCGCGCGCCGTGAGCGCTCTTGACACCTTCGCCTCGGGCACCCGCCGCCTGGTGGGGGCCCAGCAGCAGGCGACGACCGGCGCCGGCTTCGTGAGGTCGAGCGCCGCCGGTCTGGACGCCAGCCTTCGCAACAACGCGCTTGCCCGCTCGCGCACGCTGGAGAAGGGCCTAAACGACGCCGCCCACAGCGAAGCCCCCGCCATGGGGGCCTCGGCGAAGGCCTCCGAAGAAAAGCTGAGCTCGGCCGTGGCGCTGCTGGAAGGGATGACGGTGGGCAAGGGCGACCCCAACTACGCCGCCGCGCTGCAAGCCGTTCGCCAGGGCGCCGCGGCCGGCCTGCCGGCAAGCCTCGGCGCCCTGCAGACACGGCTCGGCGCCCTGGCCGAAGAATCGGTGGAAAACAGCTTCTGGTGGACCACGGCGGTCAAGGAATTGAGGCACACCACCACCAGCGCCGAAGAGCTCTCCAGCGGGCTCAAGCGGATCCAAAGCGCCGACGAAAGGCTCGCCGCCGGCTCGGCCCGCCTCGCCGCCGGCGCCGTGACCCTCTCCAGTGGCCTCACCCGCCTTGCCCCCGGCGCCAGCGCGCTCGCCGCCGGCGTCTCGCGCCTCAGCGGCGGCGCCTCGACCCTGGAGAGGAAGCTGGCCGCGGGCTATCACCGCTCGCTCCCGCTGCAGAGCGGGCTGCGCCGCGCCACGGTGCGGGTCATCTCCAACGGGGCGCGGCTAAAGCGCCAGGCCGGCCGCCTGCGACACAGCTCGCCGGGCCTCTTTGACTCCGGCTACTTCGTCCTCTCGGCGCTCGACGGCGCCTCGCCGCGCCTGCGCCGCCAGGCCTCCCAGGCGGTTGACCTCGAAAACGGGGGCCAGGGGGCGACGCTGATCGTCTTCACCCACTACACCTTCAACACCCCCGGCTCGATCGCCTTGAACAAGAAGCTGGAAGGCGACGCGTCCGCCATGGGGCGCGAAACGGGCCTCTCGACAGGCGTCGCCGGCGGCGCCGCCCAGCTAAACGACTACAGCCGCGTGACCAGGGAACGGATCCCGATCCTGGTCGCCGTGATCACGGTCGCCACCTTCCTGATCCTGATGATCATCCTGCGCGCGATCCCGCTGGCGGCGATCGCGGTCGGGCTCAACCTGGCAACCGTCGGCGTCGCCTTCGGCGTCCTCACCCTCCTCTTCAACCTGCCCGCGAGCCTGCCGCTGGGCGGTAACACCTACATCGACGCGGTCGGGTCGATGATGATGTTCGGAATCATCTTCGGCCTCTCGATCGACTACGCGGTCTTCCTGCTGACGCGGATGCGCGAACACCACGAGGCAGATGGCGACAACGCCGCGGCGATCACCTTCGGCCTCGAGAAGACAGCCCGGGTGATCACCGGCGCGGCGGCGATCATGATGGCCGTCTTCATCGTCTTCGCCGGGGCGCCGATCGCCAACGTCAGCCAGCTGGGAACCGGGCTGACGGTCGCGGTGCTGCTCGACGCCACGGTGGTGCGCATCGTCTTCCTGCCGGCCCTGATGCTGCTGCTCGGCGATCGGGTCTGGTGGTTCCCCGGCTGGCTGGAGCGGCTGGTCCCGCGGTTCGATGTCTGAGCGTCCTCCGCCCCATTTGGGGACGTTTTCTCGTCTCCGGCGACAGCCACCTCCTCGATCTCGCCGACCGAGCCCCGATCCTCTCTCCGGCCGGCTTCCTCGCCCCTGCCTAGGACGTCTCGAGCCAGGTGCCGGTGGGGCCGAGGTTGTGGAGGGGGGTGGTGGCGATGCGGCTTTCGCAGCCCCAGGACTCGTGGATGTGGCCGCAGACGGCGAGGCGCGGCCGCTTCTCCTCGATGGTGCGGAGGAGGGCGGGGCTGCCGAAGTGATCGCCGCTGGAATTGGTGTCGCAATGGCCCTGCGGGGGTGAGTGGAGGACGAGGATCGCGCCCTCCGGGCAGGGGACGAGCATCTCGGCGGCTGCGTCGTCGTCGAGGTCGAAGCTCCAGCTCCAGGGGGTGATGGGCACCCCGGCGCCGAGACCGTAGAACTCCGCGCCCTCGATCGTGGCGCCGCCGCCGTGCAGCACGGTGGCGGCGCTCCAGCCGGCAGCCGCCTCGCGCAGCGCGGCCTCGGTCTCGTTGTTACCGGGCACCAGCACGGTTGGCTTCTCGATTGCCGCCAGGGCGTCGATGACCTCGCCGAGCCCCTCGTGCACCGAGGCGAAGTCGCCGGCGCCGATCACCACGTCGGCCTCTGCCGACATCTCGACCAGCTTGGCGGCTTGCCTCAGGTCACGGTGCAGATCGCTGAAGGCGAGCAGCTTCACGGCCCCAAACCTACCTGCCGTCGACCGTCAATGTGCTGCAAAGATTTTGCATTCAGGCACGCACATGCAACGTGTTGTCAGCTACGGTGGCATCATGGAGGCGATGAGGAAAACCTGGACCGACCAGCGGCTCGATGATTTCGCAGCCCACACCGACCAGCGCTTCGACGCCCTCCAGCACCGAGTCGATGAGGGCTTCAGGCGGGTCGATGCCGATCTGCGCGAGCTTCGAGCTGAGATGGGCGCCTTCCACCGAATGATTCTCCAGCTGGGCGGCGGGATGATCGCGACGTTCGCGATCGGCTTTGCTGGCATGATCGCCACCCAGCTCTGATCGCGGGCGCTTGCACCGACGACACGGGCGGTTCGGTAGCCTTGCCGACCTGATGCCGCCCGTCTTCTGGATCGGACTCGGATTTGCTGGTTTCGGTGCCCTGGTTGGCTTCATCTCCGGGGCGCGGTCACGCAGCACCCGCACCCTCACGGGTGCCGCGATCGGCGCCTTCCTCGGCCTGATGGCGGGCTTCCCGCTGCTCGCGATCGGCATCGCGGCCAGCTAGCTCGAGCGGCGCTTCCTCAGGATCTCTAAAGGGGTTCTTAGGCCTCCCTTAGCTATCCTGTGCAACCTTCGGCGCATGGCTACGGATCGGCATCCACGTCCCACTGGTCGCGTCGCACCGTGGCGCCGGTTGCGCCGGGTGATCCTGTCTGCGGCGGCGATCTGCCTGATTCCAGTCGGCGTCTCCTTCATCGGTGCGATCAGCGGTCCACGCAACATCGGCGTCGGCGTCGCCAGCGTCGAGTGGCTCCGCGCCCACGGCGGCAACCCCCTCGTCTCCCAGATCGAGAACTGGTACTACACGATTACCGCTCCCTCCAAGGGTGGCCCGCCGTTGAAGTCCCTGCCCCAGGTCGGCGTGGCCGGCGTGTTCGGCGAAGAAGGCCAGCAGGCCGCCGATCCCTACCGGCCGCCGCGGATCAAGCCCGTCATCCACCCGGCGCTGCCCGGCGAGGGTGTGTGGCATGCGGCAGGCGCGCACGCCGGACCGCAGCCGCCGGTGCTGCTCACGACCTTTCGCAGCGATCCCGAATACCCCCAGTTCGTCGCCGGCATCGCCTGGATCGACTCGAAGCGAACCCAGCTCAGCTATGTGCCGGGACTCGCCGAGCCGCCGGGAATCTCCCACCGGGGCCCAGCCGAGGTGCCACGGGGGATGCGCAAGCGTGTCGTCGCGACCTTCAACGGTGGCTTCCCGCTCGAAACCTCCAACGCGGGGCTGGTCTACCGCGGGCACACGGTGGCCTCGATGGTCAACGGCATCGCAACCCTGGTCGAGTACCGCGACGGCAGGATCGACATCGTCCGCTGGCACGGCGGCTCGACCGGCGGCTCGAGCATCTGGTTCGCCAAGCAGAACCTGCCGCCGATCATCTACAACGGCCGTCTCAACCCGAACCTCAGCGACGGCCCGGAATGGGGCGCCACGGTCAACAACGCGGTCCGCGTCTGGCGCTCGGGCCTCGGCATCGATAGCCACGGCAACCTGATCTACGCCGCCGCCAACTACCAGACGGTTGGCTCGCTGGCGGAAATCCTCAAGCGGGCGGGGGCGGTGCGGGCGCTCGAGCTGGACATCAACGAAGACTGGACCAGCTTCATCACCTACCGTCACCCGGGCGCCGCCGAACCGTCGAACATGCTGCCCGAAATGTTCAGGCCGCCGACGCGCTACCTCACCCCGGACGAACGGGACTTCTTCGCCGTCTACCTTCGCCAAAACCAAGGGTGGGGCGGATGACGGCGAGGCGACGGCCGTCGCCGGCGGTCCGGGCCCGGCGGGCGCTGGCGACCGACCTCGCCCTCGCGGTGGTCCTCGCCATTGTGGTGCTCAGCGTTGCCGCGGGGCTGGGCGTCGTCGCGTTCTTCGGCGTCCCCATTCTCCTCGTCGGCCTCGTTTGGATCGTGGCGGAAAGGACGCTCGCCGGGCGCAGGCGCAGGCGCCGGCCGGCCGCCTGAGGGGTTCTGGGCAGCCGTTTCGGGCCTTGCCGGACTCACGCTCATTTCGAAAGTGACTCTCTGAGAGGATTGGCGCCTATGGCGGAGGACCGCAAGCGCCCGGAGGCGCCACGGACCGAGAAGGTGCTGCCGGGCATCTGGAGGCTGCGGTTGCCGCTGCCCTGGCCGGGCGTGCCGCACGGCAACGTGTGGGCGGTGGCCGCCGACGGCGGCATCGTCCTCGTCGACACCGGGATCGGGGGCAAGGGGCGCCTGCGCCAGTTCGACCTGGCCCTCGCCCAGGCCGGCTTCGGGCTCGAGGACGTCCGCCTTCTCGTCTGCACCCATTCCCACACCGACCACTACGGCCTCGCCGCCCCGATCGTCGAGGCCGCCGGCTGCGAGCTTTGGATGCACCCCGCCTGGGAACACGTCCGCCTGCTTGCGGACGACCCGGCGGCGGCCCTCGAGCAGCGCCTCGAGGTTGCCCGCCAGAGTGGCGTGCCAGCGGCCGCGCTGGAGCGCTACCGCGAGGGGCGCAGCGAGGACGAAGAGAGTGGGATCGACGCGATCGTGGAGCCCGACCGCGACCTCGTCACGGGCGTCGAGGTGGAGACGGACCTGGGCGCCTGGCGGGCATATGAGACGCCCGGCCACGCGCCGTCCCATGTCGTCCTGCACCAGCCCGATCGCAAGCTGATGATCTCCGGCGACCACCTGCTCGGGCGCACCGTCCTCTTCTTCGACCACGGCCATACCCCCGACCCGGTCGGCGAGTTCCTGCACAGCCTGGACGAGATCGAGCCGCTGGAGGTGGGCCTCGTGCTGGCGGGCCACGGCCGCCCGTTTCGCGACCCGGCCGTCAAGATCGCCGAGGCGCGCCGTCAGGTGAACGAGCTGCTCGGCAAGGTGCGCGACTCGCTCGCCGCCGGCGAGAAGACCGCGTTCGAGGTCGTCGCCGACATCGTCGGGCCCGACAACCTCCAGGGTCCGGTCAGCGCCTGGGTCCTGCAGATCGTCCTCTCCTGCCTGGACCACATGGCGATCGCCGGCGAAGTCGCGCTGGTGGCCGGGACCGACCCCCAGCGCTGGCGACGCGCCGCTGGTTAGCGGACCCCATAGGTACATAACAAGCGGCACGTCCCGGGCCGGCGCGCCCGGTAGCCTGCCGGTCGTGGCCAGCTTCACTTTTGTGCGCGAGGTGAACGCGCCTCCCGAGACCGTCTTCGACGTGCTGACGGACCATCGCGGCTATGCGGCGATCACCCGGCTGCGGAAGGCGGAGCTGGAGCGCGAGGGAGAGCCGCCCCCAAACGGGGTCGGGGCGATCCGCGTCCTGCGATCGGTCGGCCCGCCGCTGCGCGAGGAGGTGCTCACCTACGAGCCGCCTCGCCGCTTCTCGTACACGGTGCTCTCCGGCGCTCCCGTGCGCGACCACGTTGGGACGGTGGAGCTGACGCCAGAGGGCGACGGCACCAGGGTGACCTATGCCGTTCGCATGATGCCCACCCTGCCCGTCGGAGGCGCCGCGGTGGTCGCCGTCGTGAAGCTGGCGGTCAAGCAGCTGCTGAACGGGATCGTCGCCGAGGCCGAGCGCCGGGCGGCGACGCGCTGATCGATCCCCTTCACAGGGCCTTCAGGCCCATTCCCTACCATGGGCGGCTCGCAGGATGACCCCGGAGATCCCCGTTCCCCACGAGCCCAGAGGGGCGTCCCAGCGTCCCCTCTGGCGCAATCCGAGGCGGCTCTGGCGTGAGCGCCGCGGCCTCGCGATCGCCCTCATCGCCGGCGCCGTCGCTGTTTTCGCCGGCGCGGTGGCCAGCTACGAGCTGCTGAAGCGCCCCCCAGACGTCAACAACCCCAACGTCGCCTTCAAGCCGCAGAAGCCGCCGCCCAAGCCGAAGGCGAAGACGGTCAACTGGCCGCTGTTCGGCTACAACCTCGCGCGCACGCGCTACCTGCCGGCGAATGGGGTGAAGCCGCCCTACCGGGTGCTCTGGCACTACGTGGAGCGGCCGCTGCTGGAGTTCCCACCCGTCTACGCCAACGGCAAGCTCTACGCGGTCAACAACAACGGCACCGCCTTCGCCCTCGACGCGAACTCCGGCAAGGTGCTGTGGAAACGCAGCATCGGGCGCCTCAACGCCTCCTCGCCCACCTATTACAAGAACCGCCTCTACATAGTCAACCTCGTCCCCGGCCACGTCGTGAAGCTGGACGCGAAGACCGGCAAGCTGCTGTGGAGGCGCCCGCTGCCCGGCCGTGCCGAGTCCTCGCCCGCGGTGGTCGGCAACAGCCTCTACTTCGGCTGCGAAAACGACCAGCTGTTCGCGCTCAGCACCCGCAACGGGCACCTGCGCTGGGCGACGACGCTGGGCGGCCCGGTCAAGTCGGCGCCCGCCTACCGCGACGGCATCCTCTACGTCGGCGACTACGGCGGCTACATGAACGCCGTCGTGGCGAAGACCGGCAAGCTGAAGTGGCGGAGCGGCTCGCTCGGGCAGGGCTTCGGCACGTCCGGTGAGTTCTACTCGACCCCGGCGCTGGCCTTCGGCCGGGTCTACGCCGGCAACAACGACCACCGCGTCTACAGCTTCGACCAGCAGACCGGAGCGCTCGCCTGGACCCACTCGACCGGCGGCTACGTCTACTCCGGGCCGGCCGTCGCCGCCACGCCCGACACGCCGCCCACCGTCTACATCGGCTCCTTCGACGGCAACATCTACGCGCTCGACGCGAAGACGGGGGGAACGCGCTGGGCGCATTCGGCCGGGGGGGAGGTCGTCGGCTCGCTCGCGGCGATCGGGAACATCGTCTACGTGGCCGAGTTCAGCGACGGCTCGACGAACGGATACGACATGAAGACCGGTCGCCAGGTCTTCCATTACAGCACCGGCACCTACACGCCGGTGATCTCCGACGGGCGCCGCCTCTACCTGGTCGGCTACTCGAGCATCAACGCCCTGCAACCGTTCAAGCCGAAGCCTAAGAAGAGGGCGGGACCAGCACGGAGGCGTAGCGGCCACCACCCACGAGGGCGCCCTGCTCGAGGACACTGAGCGGGACCCGCACGGGGCGGGCGGCGCGGAACCGGGTCAGGGTGAAGTTGTAGGAGACGGCCCTCGACTCGACCCGGTGAAAAGCGGGGGGAAGCAGGCGGCGGGCACTGCGGTTTGCGGCCAGCTTCGAGCCGACGAGGTCGATTTCCCGCAGCGGCGGCAGCGGGCCGCTGGCGAAGCGGCCACCCAGGTAGTAGCGCAACGGTTCGTTGCCTGAGTATTTGATCGTCACCACCGCCATGTCGGGGCGCAGCGTCCCCACTTCCGCCGCCGCGTTGCGGAGGTTCTCGCGCTGCAGGCGCGGCAGGCGGTCGATCTCAAGCGCGAAGACGAGCGAGCAGAGGCAGAACGCCGCGGCCAGCCCGAGACCCGCCCAGCCGGCCCGGCGCACCCCGAAGCCGGCGGCGAGCACGACGATCAGCGGCACGAAGACCGGGACCAGGTTGCGCCCGTCGAGGTAGTCGGCGCCGAAGGCGCCGAGCAGCAACGGCAGCCCGACGGCGGCGAGGCCCACCGCGGCGGCCAGGCCGGCGCCACGCCGCTCCCACCCCTCGCCGCGCCACAGCAGCAGTGCCAGCGCGGCGAGGGCCAGCGCCGCCGGGACGCCGAGCGGGATCGGCCCGGGCTGGCGCGCCCCGTGCTCGTTGCCGTTGTCGTCGCCGACCAGCTTCGCCGCGGCCCGTTCCAGGCGCTGTTCCAGCGGCTGTTCGGCGATCCAGGCGGCGTGCGCGTTTTCGGCCTGGCGCAGCGCGATCGGAAGCAGCAGCGCGGTCGCGGCCAGCACCGCGACGATCGCCAGACCGGCCCGCCGCCGGCCTCCCGCCCCGAGCAGCAGCAGCGCGGCCTCCGGCGCGACCGCGAAGCCGGCGAAGTAGTGGGTGGCGATCGCCAGCGCCGAGAAGACCGCCCACCAGGCGAGGTCGCGCCCCGCCCCGCTGCGCCGCGCCCGCGCGAAGAAGAGGAAGGACAGGGCGGCGAGCAGGAAGGCGAGCGCATAGGCCCGCGCGTCCTGGGAGAACCAGATCAGCACCGGGCTGACCGCGACGATCGCCGCGGCGATCAGTCCGGCCCGGCGCGGCAGCGGCAGCGCCACGGCGCCCAGGTAGACGACCGCGATCGAGACGGTCCCGGCCAGTGCCGAGAGCGAGCGCAGACCCACCTCGCTGGTCCCGAACGGCCGCGACCACAGCCACGCCACCAGGTAGTAGAGCGGCGGGGTGGACTCGCTGTTGGGAACCGTGGCGAGGGTGTCGAAGAGGCTGGGATGGAGCACCCTCCCAACCGTCACCGCCTCGTCGTAGCGGTAGCTCTGGAGGTCCAGCGTGGCAAAGCGGAGCGCGGCTCCCAGCACGACGATCGCCGCCAGGGCGACGAGATACGGCGACTCAGAAGCGCGTCGCCATGCCTGCTCGAGCCGGTCGGCTACGGGCTCACCCCACCGGGCGGCGGGGGCGGTGGCTGCGGCGGTTCGAAGGCATAGGCCGGAAAGGACGGGGAGCTGAGCCTGCGCCTCACGACCGCAAGGCTAGCCGGATAGTTCTGGAGCCGGAAGGAGTTCGAGGCGCCGAAGTCCTGGTAGTAGATCAGCATCCGGCAGCGTGGGTGGCGCTGCGCCCAGGCGAAGAGCCGCTTGACGAAGGTGGAATTGTCGCCGCCGTCGAGCCCCCACTCGGTGAGCGTGAAGGGCTTGTTCGCGAAGCGCGAGTAGAGGCTGGTGAGCGCCTTCCAGTCGGGATAGGCGGAGTAGAAGTCGGTTCCCACCCAGTCGACGTAGCCCGGCCCCGGGTAGAAGCGGCCGGGCAGGTTCTGGGGAACTTCCGGCGAGCCGGCGGGGAGGGGGCTCCAGATCACCACGATCGGCGCCGCCGGCAGCCCGCTGGGGGGCTCGCCGCTCTGGCTGCTCAGTGGCGGCAGCCCCGCGCCCGCGAGGCGTTCGTCGATCGTGGCCAGGGTGCCGCCGCCGTGCAGCACGATGTACATGCGGCGGAACGCCTGCCTGTACCAGTAGGGCGTCTGGTAGCCAGCCTTCGGCTGGCCAGCGCAGTCGTAGGCCGCATACGCGTTGAGGCAGCGGTTCGGCTCGCCGAGCGGCCGCAGGTAGGCCCGCATCCCGCGCGCCGCGAAGAGCTGGTTGAGGCTGATCAGGTAGTCGTCGCCCTTGCCGAGCGCGATGCCGCGTGGGGTGATGATCTGCTGCCCGTCGTTGGGGTCGGCGGTCGAGATGTGGAGGACGGGTCGCGCTTCCGCGTTCTGCCAGCGCTTGATCGAACCGCTCAGGTTCGCTCCCCAGGGCCGGAAGGTCTCGATCACCGCCGGATGCTTGCCCACCAGTTCGGTGAATTCGGTGAACTGGGAGGCGACGCCGCTGTCGGTGAGGCCGAAGAACGTCTCTCCGGGGCTGGGCTGGAGCAGCCCGGCGCGCGCCGGCGCGGCCACCCCGAGGACCAGTGCCGCCGTTACGGCCAGCGTCGCGAGTACGGTTGCCCTGTCTCGCCTGCGAGTCATCCGAGCTCCCTTCGACTGCATGGGTACCTACACCTTCCCCAACACAAGCCGGGCGCGATGGTTCTTTTGGGCGGTGGTCGGCCTCACGGCGCTGGCGGCGGCGATCCGCTTCTCGACCCTCGGGCTCCAGAGCTATCGCCACGACGAGGCGGTCACCGCCGGCCGGGTCCTCCTCGCCAGCCTGCCACAGACGATGCACGAGGTGTGGGCCGGCGAGTCGACCCCGCCGCTCTATTACCTGCTCGCCTGGCTGTGGTCGCACCTCTTCGGCGTGCACGAGGTCGGCCTGCGCTCGCTCTCGGCGCTGTTCGGGACGGCGACCGTCCCGGTGGCCTACCTGGTCGGGCGGGAGCTGATCGGCCGCCGCGCCGGGCTCGCCATCGCGGCGATCGTCGCCGTCGAGCCGATGCTGGTCTGGTACTCCCAGGACGCGCGCGCTTACGCGCTGCTCGTCCTGCTCAGCACGACCGCGCTGCTCTTCTTCCTGCGCGCCCGCCGCAGCGGACAAGCCCGCGACCTGGGTTGGTGGGCAGCCTTCTCGGCGCTGGCGCTCGCCGCCCACTACTTCGCCTTCTTTCCGCTCGCGATCGAGGCCGTATGGCTCCTGCTGACGGTGCGACCCCTGCGCCGTGTGCTGTGGTCGGTTGGCGCCATCGCCCTTGCCGGCCTCGCGCTGGCGCCGATCGCCCTCCACCAGGCCGAGGGCAAGAACAACAACTGGATCGCAACGTTCGGGATGACCGGCCGTCTGCGCGAGACCGCGATCAGCTTCTTCGTCGGCGAGGCCGGGTTGCTCAAGCACGCGCTGATCCCGATGGCGCTGTTCGCGGCGGCCGTGGCGCTGCTGCTGTGGCGCGGCGGGTCGCGGGAGAGGCGCGGCGCCGCCGTTGCCCTGACGATCGGCGGCGGCAGCATCGTGTTCGCGCTCGCCCTCGCCGCGGCCGGCCAGGACTACGTGCTCGAGCGCAACCTGCTGCCGGCGCTGATCCCGCTGGCGCTGGTCGGAGCGGCCGGCATCGCGGCGCCGCGCGCGGGCTGGCTGGGGATCGGGGTGGGCGCCGCCCTCGTCGCCTATTTCCTCGCCTTCTGCGTCTACTCCGACCTCCGCCCGGCCCTGCAGCGCGAAGACTGGCGCACGGTGGCGAGCGCGATCGGGCCGCCCCGCGCCCCGCGCGCGATCCTCGTCTGGGAGCAGGGCGACGAACCGCTCGCCTTCTACATCGGGGCGCGCGAGACGAGGGTGAAGTGGAAGGAATGGCGCCACGGCCCGATCCCGGTGGCCGAAGTCGACGTGGTCAGCGGCCGCCCGCCACCCCCCGGCGCGCGCAGCGCCCTGCCGGCAGAGTTCCACCGCGTGCAGCGGCTCACCCTGGGCCGGATGACCCTGTTCCGCTACCGCGCGGCCCGCCCCCTGGCGCTGCCCTGGGGGGGGATCGCCCACAACTTCACCGGCTACGCCAACAACGCCGTCCTGATCGACGGCCTCCCCGGCCCACCCGCCAGCCCCTGACTCCGCCAGCTGGCCGCAGGCGACCGCTGCCGGATTTTTACGTGTCCCAGCACGGTCATAGTCGGATACGCGTGCGACTCGTGCATCGAGAGCCGGCAGATCTCAGCCGCTGCGGACTCTTGCCCGGTTGGGGCAGGGTCAAAGTCCAAAGCGCGTCCGCTGGGCAGATCTCAGCCTGCGCCGGTCAGGCTGGGCTCTCGGCGGTGGCGGCGGGTTGCCTTTCCCGGACAGGGACGCGGCGGCGCGGCCGCAGGCGATCGGGCCAGAGCACGTAGAGGGCCATCGGCAGCGCGTAGAGCACGTAGACGAGCGCCTCGCCGATGGTCGGTTCCGGCTGCAGGCCCAGCATCCCGGTCAGCAGCGAGCCGGAGATCGTCCCCGGCTGCACCAGCCAGGTGAGATTGAGCGCCTGTCCCTGCAGGCCGTTGAACCAGCCCGCCTCGTGGGCGGTATGGACCGCGGTCGCCAGCAGCCCGGCGGCGACGAAGACGAGAACCAGGCCGGTGATCCGGAAGAAGCGGGCGAGGTTGATCCGCACGCCGCCGCGGTAGAGGCCGATGCCGATCGCCACTGCCGCGACCAGCCCGAGCACGGCCCCGGCGCCGGCGGCGGTCGTGTCGGTCGCGTCCTGGAAGGCGGCGAGCAGGAAGGCCGAGGTCTCGAAGCCCTCGCGCAGCACCGCCAGGAAGGCCATTGCCACCAGCGCCGTCGTCGAGCCGGTCGCCAGCGCGCTCGCCGCGCTGCCTTCCAGCGCCGCCTTGATGCCGCGCGCGTGGCGGCGCATCCAGACGATCATGTAGGTGACCGCGGCGACGGCGACCAGGCCGACCACCGTCTCGAGGCTGGCCTGGCCGGTCTCGGGCAGGTCCTGCTTGACCACCCGCAGTGCCACCGCGACGGCGAGGCAGAGGGCGATCGCAATCCCGACTCCGACCCACATCTGGCGCAGCGTGTCGCGACGGCCCTCCTTGACGAGGAAGGCGGCGATGATGCCGATGATCAGTGAGGCCTCGACGCCCTCGCGTAGGGCGATTACCAGGGTGGGGATCATGCGGCGATTGCTCTCTGCTCTGCTTGTCCTGGGCCTTGCTTAGGCGCCCCTAATTAGGCACGCCAAAACCTAGCACAGCGGTCGGTATTGCGTGTGTGACGGACGTCCAGCCGCGGATCTCAACCGCTGCGCACTTTGACCCCACCCGGCTGGGGTCAAAGGCCTCTACGCGCGCCTTGCGCTCGGGCTCAGGGGAGCCAGGGCTCGTACCACTGGCACATCCCACGAGTGAGTCCGGCGGCCTCCTCCGGCCCCCAGCTGCCGGGCTCGTACGGGTGCACGGGCCCCGGCTCGTCCAGCAGCGGCTGCACGATTCGCCAGGTTTCCTCGACCGCGTCCTCGCGGGTGAAGAGCTGGCTGCGCCCGCAGAACGCATCGTCGAGCAGCCGCTCGTAGGGCTCCGGGTCTTCGCCGGGCGCCTTCTCGAAGAGGACCTCGAGGTCGGCGGGCTCGAACGCCTCCTCCCCCGCCTTCTTGGCGAGGAAGCGCAGCCGGGCGCCTGCCTTGGGGTCGATCCGGATCGTCATCTCGTTCTGCCCGGGCGGCCTGCCCCGGCCCACGCCCAGCGGCGGCGGGCGCCTGAAGACGACGCTAACCTCGGTCGCCTTGACCGGCATCTGCTTGCCCGCCCGGACGAAGAACGGCACGCCGCTCCAGCGCCAGTTGTCGATCGCCAGCTCCAGCGCGACGTAGGTCTCGGTGGTCGAGCCCTTCGCCACCCCCGGCACGTCCTGGTAGCCGCCGTACTGGCCGCGCACGTAGCGCTCGGGGTCGGCGCTGCGCACGGCTTTGAACAGCTCCAGCTTCTTGTCGCGGATCGAGTCGGGGTGGTTGCCGGCCGGCGGCTCCATCGCGACGAGGGCGAGGACCTGGAGGATGTGGTTCTGGACGACGTCGCGCAGCGCCCCGACCGGGTCGTAGAAGCGGCCGCGGTCGTCCACCCCGAAGTTCTCCGCCATCGTCATCTGCACGAAGGCGACGTTCTGGCGGTTCCAGACCGGCTCCAGCAGCGCGTTGGCGAAGCGCAGGTAGGCGATGTCCATCACCGGCTCCTTGCCGAGGAAGTGGTCGATCCGCATGATCTGGTCCTCGTCGAGCACCTCGTGCAGCTCGGCGTTCAGCGCGCGCGCCGACTCGCTGTCGTGGCCGAACGGCTTCTCGATCACGACCCGCGCGTTCCCGGTCAGGCCGGCCGCGCCCAGCCCCCGCACAACCGTCGCGAACAGCGAGGGCGGGACCTCGAGGTAGAAGACCGGCCGCTTCGCCGCGCCGATCGCCTTGCCGACCCGCTCGAAGGTCGCCGGGTCGCCGTAGTCCCCCTGCACGTAGGACATGCGGGCGGCGAGGCGCCCGAAGACGTCCTCGTCGGGATCCTCGACGCTGGCGGCGATCGCATCGCGGGCGTGCGTGCGCAGCCTCTCGTCGTCCCAGTCGTCGAGCGCGACGCCGACGATCGGGCAGCTGAGCCGCCCCCGGGCCTCCAGCCGGTAGAGGGCCCGGAACGTCATTTTCTTCGCCAGGTCGCCGCTGATCCCGAAGATCGTCAGCACGTCGGCCGCCACGCCCTCGTCGCGCTTGGCTTCCCGCTTCGCCATTCGCCTGTGAGGCTATCCGAGTGACGTAGGGTTCACCCATGGAGCTGGGAATCGTTGGGCTTGGCCGCATGGGGGCCAACATGGCTCGCCGGCTGATGCGCGACGGTCACCGCTGCGTGGCCTACGACGTCAATCCGGAGGCGGTCGCCGGCCTGGCGGGCGAGGGCGCCGAGGGCGCCTCCTCCCTGGAGGAGCTGGCCGCGAAGCTGGGCGCCCCGCGGGCGGTCTGGGTGATGGTGCCGTCCGGGGAGATCACCGAGCAGACGATCGCGGGCGTCGCCGGCGTCCTGGAGGCGGGTGACACGATCGTCGACGGCGGCAACTCCTACTACCGCGACGACATCCGCCGCGCCGCGACGCTGCGCGAGAAGGGGATCGACTTCGTCGACTGCGGCACCAGCGGCGGGGTCTTCGGCCTGGAGCGCGGCTACTGCCTGATGATCGGCGGGCCCGAGGGGGCGGTGCAGCGGCTCGACCCGATCTTCGCCTCGCTGGCGCCCGGGGTCGGGTCGGCGGAGCGCACGCCGGGCCGCTCCGGGGATCCATCCCCGGCGGAGAACGGCTACCTGCACTGCGGCCCCAACGGCGCCGGGCACTTCGTGAAGATGGTCCACAACGGGATCGAGTACGGGCTGATGGCCGCCTACGCGGAGGGGCTCAACATCCTTCGCAACGCCAACGCCGGCAAGGTGAAGCGCGAGGCCGACGCCGAGACGGCGCCGCTCGAGCAGCCCGAGTACTACCGCTACGACATCGACATCCCCGAGGTCGCCGAGGTCTGGCGGCGCGGCAGCGTGGTCGGCTCCTGGCTGCTCGACCTGACCGCGGCGGCGCTGAGCGAATCGCCCGACCTCGCCGATTTCGCCGGTCGCGTATCGGACTCCGGTGAGGGCCGCTGGACCTCGATCGCGGCGATCGACGAGGGGGTGCCGGCGCCGGTGCTGACAATGGCGCTGTACGAGCGCTTCTCCTCGCGCGGGCTCGACGACTTCGGTGACAAGGTGCTCTCGGCGATGCGCAAGCAGTTCGGTGGCCACGACGAGAAGGCCAGCTGAGAGGCGATCGGCCGTGGCGCCCAAGCTTGAGGTCCTCGCCGACGAGAGGACGGCGGCGAGGCGCGCCGCAGAGCTGATCGCGGACGCCGGCGCGACCGCGGTGCGCGACCGCGACTCCTTCGGGCTGGCGATGAGCGGCGGCCGCTCGCCCTGGGCGATGCTCGCGATCCTCGGCGAGCTCGAGCGGATGCCCTGGGGGGCGACCGAGCTGTTCCAGGTTGACGAGCGGATCGCCTCGCCGGGGAGCGAAGAGCGCAACCTCACCCACATGGTCCTCGGCCTCTCGATGGACCACCAGTCGACGCTGCGGCCGATGCCGGTCACCCAGCGAGACCTCGACGGCGCCGCCCGCGAGTACGAAGCCTCGCTGCCGGAGCGCTTCGACCTCGTCCACCTCGGCCTCGGCCCGGACGGCCACACCGCTTCGCTGGTCCCCGGTGACCCGGTCCTCGAGGTGGGCGACCGCCGGGTCGCCCTGACCGAGACCGCCTACCAGGGACACCGCCGCATGACCCTCACCTACCCGGCGATCGACGCGGCCCGCCGGGTGCTTTGGCTCGTCACCGGCGCCGAGAAGCGAGAGTCGCTGGCGAAGCTGCTCGCCGGCGACCGGTCGATCCCGGCCGGGCGCGTCGAGAACGACAACATGACCATCGTCGCCGACGCAGCCGCGGCACCACCTACCGCTGGCTAGTGACCTGAGTCGTTAGTTCACAGGCATATCTCCATCGCCGTCGAAGTCGTCGCCATCGCAAGCGACGATGGGAGGCCTCATGCCCCGACGTGTGGATGTCGAGCTCAGCGAGGAGGAGCGAGAGGTGCTCGAGCGCTGGGCCAGGCGCCCGAAGAGCGCCCAGGCTCTGGCGCTGCGCTGCCGGATCGTGTTGGCGGCGGCCGACGGCGAGCAAAGCAAGGAGATCGCGGCTCGGCTGGGCTGCAGCACACAGACGGTGGGGCGCTGGAGAGGACGCTTCGCCAAGCGCGGCCTCGACGGCCTGCACGACGAGCCGCGCCCGGGCAAGCCACGGCAGATCACCGACGAGGACGTCGAGCGAGTGATCGTCAAGACGCTGGAGGAGCAGCCCTCCAACGCGACCCACTGGTCGACCCGCCAAATGGCAGCCGCCACCGGGATGAGCCAGACCGCGATCAGCCGGATCTGGCGCGCCTTCGGGCTGAAGCCCCACCGCGCCGAGCACTTCAAGCTCTCGCCCGACCCGCAGTTCGTCGACAAGGTGAGAGACATCGTCGGGCTCTACCTCAACCCGCCCGAGGCGGCGGTGGTGCTCTGCGTCGATGAGAAGTCCCAGATCCAGGCCCTCGAGCGCTCCTCGCCGATCCTGCCACTGATGCCGGGCGTGCCCGAGCGCCACACCCACGACTACGTGCGCAACGGCACCACGAACCTCTACGCCGCGCTCGACCTCGCCTCCGGTCAGGTGATCGCCGAGATGACTCCCAGGCATCGCGCCGATGAGTTCCGCCGGTTCCTCAACCTGATCGAGCACTCGGTGCCAGAGGGCCTCGACGTCCATGTCGTGCTCGACAACTCCTCGACCCATAAGACGCCCTCGATCCAGCGCTGGCTGCAGCGCCACCCGCGCTTCACCTTGCACTTCACACCCACCTACAGCTCCTGGCTGAACCTCGTCGAGCGCTGGTTCGCCGAGCTGACCACGAAGTGGATCAAGCGCGGCTCCCATCGCTCGGTCCGCGACCTCGTCGCCTCGATCCGCACCTGGATCGCCAACTGGAACGACGAACCCAAGCCCTATGTCTGGCACAAGAGCGCAGACGAGATCCTCGACAGCCTCGCCTCCTACTGCCAGCGGATCAACGACTCAGGTCACTAGAAGACCTTTTCCTTCACTTCCGCGAAGTGCTGCATTCGCGAATCCTGCCTGCCCGCCATTCGCTCCAGCCACGCTTCGATGGCGGCGACATCGACGTCGTCGGTCGCGACCAGCATCTGCTCGATGTCCAGCCAGTCCTTGGGCCGGTCGAACATCGCCTTGCAGACGGCGAGGTGCTCGGGCGACAGGATCGGGAGCGTCGTATCCGCGAAAGGCACTCGCCGGGTTTCCTTCCGCATCTCGTCGTGGATCGCGTCGTAAGCGAAGAAGAGGTCGATGGGGTTGTCGTCCCACCAGAGCCTGCACTGGCCGTCTCGTTCAAGAGCGGTCGAATCGAGGTCCTCGGTCTTCACCCCCAGCGGCGCCAGCGCCTCGATCACGTCTGGCCAGCGCTCGGTCGGTACGAAGACATTGAGGTCGATGTCGATCGTCGCGCGCGGCTCCGCGTAGTAGGCGAGGGCGAGGGCACCCCCCATCGCGTGGGGGATCTTTGCCGCGCCGAGCCGCTCGTCAACCGCGATCACCTTGTTCGGCAGCGACGGCTTGACTTGGGGGGGCACTCGCGGGGGGGTCACGCGTGTGTCGACCTCAGCCGCGGGAATCGAAGCGGTTTTCCTCTTCGCCCGCCGGAGGGCAGTGCGTCGGCCAGCAAGAGCAGATCCCTGAGCGCCGTGCCCCGTTCCCGTGGGGTGGCTGCCATCCATTCCGCCACCGCACGGGCAGGGTCAGCCGGCGTGGTGGCCCCCGTTGGACCGTCGGCGAGCTTGGCGGCCAGCAGGCGCCGCAGCCTTGGCTCCGGCTTCCTTCCCTTGCCCAGCTCCGCGATCAACTCACGCGCTGCTTGGTCGGCGGGCTCCCGCGCCACTGGTGCGCCAACCCGCTTGGCGGCCCTTCGCAGCTCCTCGGCGCTCGGGGGCTTGGCGGCCGTGCCCCGTGCCTTCTCGATGACCTCGTCGGTCAGCTCGGCGAACGAGGCGAGGGTGCGGCTGCGCGGTCCCGCGGGAGTGCTGCGCGACTCGCGTATCTCGAAGCGCCCCTGCTTGGTCGGGACGACGAATGCCATAGTGGGTAGATAGTACCACTAGTCCGCCCAGGCGCTATCGCGGCGGCGGTCCCACCGGCTATAGCGACGGGCTGGTCCGCCGCACGGCGTCGCCGTCGGCGACGATCACCTCGCTGACGAGCTGCGGTGGGAAGAGGCCGTGGGCGGCTATGCCGGGGTCGGCCTCGAGGGCGGCGGCGAGCGTTGCCGGGTCGTCGACCTCTCCGAGGAAGTCGGCGATCACGCCGTCGTCGGGGCTGGGCGGGGCGTCGCGCAGCGCGACCTCGGGGCCGAGCCGGGCGAGGGTCGAGCGGAGGCCGAAGGCGTACAGCTCCAGGGGGACGGGCGGCGTGAGCCGGTCCACCGGCTTGCTCGAGTCGGCGATGACGACGAAGCGCGCGGCCGCCGCGGCGACGATCTTCTCGCGCAGGTGGGCGCCGCCGCCGCCCTTGATCAGCCAGCCGTCGGGCGTCACCTGGTCGGTGCCGTCGATCGCGATGTCGAGCCGCTCCAGCGCGCTGAACTCCTCGACCGGGATGCCCAGCGCGCGCGCCTGCTCCTCCGTCGCGACCGACGTCGCGACGCAGCGGATCCCGCTCAGGCCACGGCGGGCGATCGCCGGCAGCAGCTGGGCCACGGTCGACCCGGTGCCGAGGCCGACCGTCATCCCGTCCTCGACCAGCTCCGCCGCCGCCTCGGCCGCCAATCGCTTCTCGTCGTCCGCCCCCACGGCGCCGCACTCTATCCACGCCAGCGGGCCGCTGGCGGGGAGTGACTAGGATCGGAAGCCGGTATGGCGCAGGACATCGACCAGCTCTGCATCAACACGATCCGCACGCTGTCGATCGACGCGGTGCAGAAGGCCAACTCCGGGCATCCGGGGACGCCGATGTCGATGGCGCCGGTCGCCTACACGCTCTGGCAGCGCTTCCTGCGCTTCGACCCGGCCGATCCGATCTGGCCGAACCGGGACCGCTTCGTCCTCTCCGCCGGCCACGCCTCGATGCTGCTCTACGCCCTCCTCTATCTGGCCGAGGTGCAGGCGGTCGAACCCGACTACGAGGTGGTCGGCAGGCCCTCCGTCAGCCTCGACGACATCAAGCGCTTCCGCCAGCTCGACTCCCGCACCCCCGGGCACCCCGAGTACCGCTGGACCTCGGGCGTCGAGACGACCACCGGCCCGCTCGGCCAGGGCATCGCCACCTCGGTCGGGATGGCGATCGCCTCCAAGTGGCAGGCCGCCCGCTACAACCGCCCCGGCTTCGAGCTGTTCGACTTCGACGTCTACGCGATCGCCGGCGACGGCTGCCTGATGGAGGGCGTCTCGAACGAAGCCGCCTCGCTCGCCGGCCACCTGGGTCTGGACAACCTCTGCTGGGTCTACGACAACAACCACATCACGATCGACGGCAGGACCCAGATCGCCTACGAGGACGACGTGGCGGCGCGCTTCATGGGCTACGGCTGGAACGTGACCCGGGTCGGCGACGCCAACGACACCGAGCTGCTGGGCCGCGCCTTCGAGGAGTTCGGGGGGGAGGAGGGCCGCCCGACCCTGATCATCGTCGACAGCCACATCGGCTACGGCTCCCCCCACAAGCAGGACACCGCCGCCGTGCACGGCGAGCCGCTCGGCGACGAGGAGGTGCGGGAGACCAAGCGCGCCTACGGCTGGCCCGAGGACGCGCAGTTCCTCGTTCCCGACGGCGTCAAGGAGCACTTCGCGGCCGGGATCGGCCGGCGGGGCGCCGAGCTGCGCGCCGCCTGGGAGGAGAGGCTCGCGGCCTACACGGCGGAGAACGGCGAGCTCGGCGCCGAGCTCGACGCCACGCAGAGGCGCGAGCTGCCGGAGGGGTGGGACGCCGGCATCCCCAGCTTCGAGCCCGACGAGGCGGGACTCGCCACCCGCAAGGCCTCCAACAAGGTCCAGAACGCGATCGCCGCCCGGCTGCCCTGGCTGCTGGTCGGCTCGGCCGACCTCACCGACTCGACCTCGGTCCGGCTCGACCTCGACGGCGCCGTCGACCTCGACGGCGCCGCCGACTTCGAGCCCGGCGCCTACGCCGGCCGCCAGCTCCACTATGGGATCCGCGAGCACGAGGCGGCCGCGACCTCCAACGGGCTCTCGCTCTGCAAGCTGCGGCCGGTCTGGTCCACCTACCTCACCTTCTCCGACTACGCGCGGCCGGCGATCCGCCTCTCGGCGCTGATGGAGCTGCCGGTGATCCATCTCTTCACCCACGACTCGATCGGGCTCGGCCAGGACGGGCCGACCCACCAGCCGGTCGAGCAGCTCGCCTCGCTGCGGGCGATCCCCGGCCTCGACGTGATCCGGCCGGCCGACGCCAACGAGGTCGCCGAGGCCTGGCGGGTGGCGCTCGACCGCACCCACCAGCCCGTCGCCCTCGTGCTCACCCGCCAGGACGTGCCGGTCCTCGACCGCTCGCGGTACGCGTCCGCGGAGGGTCTGCGGCGCGGCGGCTACGTGCTGGCCGACGCCGACGGCGGCGACCCCGAGGTGATCCTGATCGCGACCGGCAGCGAGGTGGCGCTTGCCGTCGCCGCCCACGAGGAGCTGAGCGCCGAGGGGATCCGCTCGCGCGTCGTCAGCCTCCCCTGCTGGGAGCTGTTCGACCGCCAGGACGCCGCCTACCGCGACCAGGTCCTGCCGCCGCAGGTGACCGCCCGGGTCTCGGTCGAGGAGGCCTCGACGATCGGCTGGGACCACTACGTCGGCCCCGGCGGGGCGAGGATCGGGATGCACACGTTTGGCAGCTCGGCGCCGCTCAAGGACCTGCAGACGAAGTTCGGCTTCACGCCGGACCGGATTGCCGAGGCGGCGCGCGAGGTGCTGAAGAGGGCAAAGGGAAGCACGTGAGCGAGTAGGAGGAGAGTCATGAAGCCGACCGAGCAGCTGCACGAGTTGGGACAGAGCCTGTGGCTCGACAACATCACCCGCACGATGCTCCGCGACGGCACGCTGAGCCGCTACGTCGACACACTCTCCATCACCGGCCTCACCTCCAATCCGACGATCTTCGACAAGGCAATCGCCGGCGGTGGCGCCTACGACGAGCAGATCGCCGCGGCCGGCCCCGGCATCGCCTCGACCGAGGAGCTGTTCTTCGAGTTGGCGATCGCCGACCTGCGCGACGCCGCCGACCTGTTCGCGCCGATCCACGGCCGCACGGACGGGATCGACGGCTGGGTATCGCTCGAGGTCTCGCCGTTGCTCGCCGACGATCCGGCCAAGACGATCGCGCAGGCGGCGAGGCTGCACGACCAGGCGGCCCGCGACAACCTCTTCGTCAAGATCCCGGGCACCGAGGCCGGCCATGCCGCGATCGAGGAGTCGATCTTCGCCGGCCTCGCGATCAACGTCACCCTGCTCTTCTCCCGCGAGCACTACCTGGGCGCCGCCGACGCCTACATGCGCGGGATCGAACGGCGCATCGAGGCCGGGCTCGACCCGGCGGTCACCTCGGTCGCCTCCCTCTTCGTCAGCCGCTGGGACAAGGCGGTGATGGACAGCGTGCCGCAGGAGCTGCGCGGCAGGCTGGGGATCGCGATCGCCAAGCGCGCCTACCACGCCTACCGCGAGCTGCTCGACTCCGAGCGCTGGCAGCGCCTCGCCAACGAGGGCGCCCGCCCGCAGCGACTGCTCTGGGCCAGCACCGGCACCAAGGACCCCGAGGCCTCCGACGTCCTCTACGTCGAGGCGCTCGCCGCCCCCTTCACGATCGACACGATGCCGGACGCGACGCTCGAGGCCTTCGCCGACCACGGCACGGTCGGCGCGCCGCTGCCCGACGATGGTGGCGACGCGGAGGAGGTGCTGGCCGCGTTCGGCGCCACCGGGATCGACGTCGAGGCGCTTGCCGGGCGCCTCCAGCAGGAGGGGAAGGAGACCTTCAGCGAATCGTGGGCGGACCTGCTGAAGTCGATCGACTCCGAGCGCATGCGGCTGGAGGCCGCGTGAGCGTCGCTCCGCTGCGCGAGGGTGGGCCCTGGCACGCCCTGGAACGCCACTGCGCCGAGCTGCGCGACAGGCATCTGCGCGACCTCTTCGAGGCCGATCCGCAACGCGGCGAGCGGCTGGTCGCCGACGGCGCCGGCCTCCACCTCGACTTCTCCAAGAACCGGATCACGGACGAGACGCTGACGCTGCTCGGCGAGCTGGCGCGGGAGCGCGGGGTGAAGGAGCGGCGCGAGGCGATGTTCCGCGGCGAGCGCATCAACGTCTCCGAGGACCGCGCTGTGCTGCACGTGGCGCTGCGCATGCCGCGCGAGCGCTCGCTGCTCGTCGACGGCGCCGACGTGGTGAAGGAGGTCCACGCGGTGCTCGACCGGATGGCGCGCCTTCGCCGAGCGGGTGCGCTCGGGGGAGTGGACCGGCCACACCGGCAGGCCGATCCGCAACGTGGTCAACATCGGCATCGGCGGCTCCGACCTCGGCCCGGTGATGGCCTACGAGGCGCTGCGCCACTTCAGCCGCCGCGAGATGACCTTCCGCTTCGTCTCCAACGTCGACGGCACCGACTTCGTCGAGGCGCACCCGCGACCTCGACCCGGCCGAGACGCTCTTCGTCATCGCCTCGAAGACCTTCACGACGCTGGAGACGATGACCAACGCCCGCACGGCGCGCGAGTGGCTGCTCGCCGGCCTCGGCGACGACGCCGCGGTCGCCAAGCACTTCGTCGCCGTCTCCACCAACGCCGAGGAGGTCGCCAAGTTCGGGATCGACACGGACAACATGTTCGGCTTCTGGGACTGGGTGGGCGGCCGCTACTCGATGGACTCGGCGATCGGCCTCTCGACCATGCTGGCGATCGGGCCGGCGCAGTTTGCCGAGATGCTGGCCGGCTTCCACGCGATGGACGAGCACTTCCGCGAGGCCCCGCTCGCCGCCAACCTGCCCGTCCTGCTCGGGCTGCTGTCCGTCTGGTACGGCGACTTCTTCGGCGCCCAGACCTGCGCGGTGCTGCCCTACGACCAGTACCTGCACCGCTTTCCGGCCTACCTACAGCAGTTGACGATGGAGTCCAACGGCAAGCACGTCACGCTCGACGGCGCCCGCGTCGACTGCGACACCGGCGCGATCTTCTGGGGCGAGCCGGGGACCAACGGCCAGCACTCCTTCTACCAGCTGATCCACCAGGGCACGCGGTTGATCCCCTGCGACTTCATCGGCTTCATGCGCTCCAACAACCCGCTCGGCGAGCACCACGACCTGCTGGTCTCCAACGTCTTCGCCCAGAGCGAGGCGCTCGCCTTCGGCAGGACGGCCGCGCAGGTGCGGGCCGAGGGCACCCCCGAGGAGGTCGTCCCCCACCGGGTGATGGAGGGCAACCGTCCCTCCAACACGATCCTCGCCGAGCGGCTGACGCCGCACACGCTGGGCGCGCTGGTCGCCCTCTACGAGCACAGCGTCTTCACCCAGGGGGCGGTCTGGGGGATCGACTCCTTCGACCAGTGGGGGGTCGAGCTGGGCAAGGCGCTGGCCAAGCGCATCGTCGGAGAGCTGCAGGCCGGCGAGGAGCCGCCGCTGGCCCACGACAGCTCCACCAACGCGCTGATTCGCCGCTACCGCCGCACTAGGCGAGAGGATTAGCCGGTGCAGCCGCTTCTTGGCAGCCTCCCGCTCGCAGCATCGGCGTCGAACCTGCTGGCCGCCCGCGAGCTGATGTCGCTCACGCTCGGCTTCCACATCGTGCTCGCCTGCATCGGGGTCGCCTTCCCGGCGATCGTGCTCACCGCCAACTGGTTGGGGCTGCGTCGCGGGGACGCGGACGCGATGCGGCTGGCGCGGCGCTGGTCGAAGGTCATGGCGGTCACCTTCGCTGTCGGCGCCGTGACCGGCACCGTGCTCACCTTCGAGTTCGGCCTGCTCTGGCCGCGCTTCATGGAACGCTTCGGCGACGCCTTCGGGATCGCCTTCGCGATCGAGGGGATCTTCTTCTTCACCGAGGCGATCTTCCTCGCGATCTACATCTACGGCTGGCGGCGGTTGAGCGGCTGGGCGCACTTCTGGTCCGGCGTGCCGATGGTCGTCGCCGGGATCGGCGGAGCCTTCTCGGTGGTCGCCGCCAACGCCTGGATGAACCAGCCGCAGGGCTTCACCCTCGATCCGGCCGGCAAGGTGGTCGACACGGACCCGCTCAAGGTCCTGATCAACCCGGCCACCGGCTACGAGGTGCCGCACATGGTCCTCGCCGCCTACATGGTCACCGGCTTCCTCGTCGCCTCGGTCTATGCGGTGGGGACGCTGCGCGGGCGCCGCGACCGGCTGCACCGGCTGGGGGTGCTGATCCCGCTCACCGTGGCGCTGATCGCCACCCCGTTCCAGCTGTTCGTCGGCGACGTCGCGGCGCGCGGGGTCGCCGACCACCAGCCGGCCAAGTTCGCCGCGATGGAGTGCATCGACAGGACCGGGACGCACCAGACCGAGTACCTCGGCGGCATCTGCACCAGGGACGGCGTCAAGGGCGCGATCGGCATCCCCGGCCTCAACTCCTTCCTGGTCGGCTTCAGCACGGACACGAAGGTGACCGGCCTCGACGCCATTGCCCCCCGGGACCGGCCGCCGGCCAACACCCTGCTGCACCTCTCCTTTGACGCGATGGTCGGAATCGGCACGGCGCTGCTGGCGCTTGGCATCTGGCTCGCCGTCGCCTGGTGGCGGCGGCGCGACATGCCGCGCACGCCCTGGTTCATGCGGGCGGTCGCCGTATCCGGCGCCGGCGCGATCCTCGCCCTCTGGCTTGGCTGGGTCGTGACCGAGGTCGGGCGCCAGCCCTGGATCGTGCAGGGCTACATGCGAACCTCGGAAGCGGTCACCGAGGCGAAGGGGATCTGGTTCGCTTTCGCCGCCGTCGTGCTGCTCTACGCGGCGATCGGCGCCGGCGCGGTCCTCGTCCTGCGCTCGCTGTCGCGGCGCTGGCGGACCGAGGGCGACGAGCTCGGCGCCGAAGCGGGGGACGTCCCCTACGGCCCACCCGACGACCTGCCGGAGCCCGCGCGATGAGGGTGATCTCATGACGCGGGCCGACGTGGCGGCGGTGATCCTCTGGATCGGCGCGACGCTGTACGCGGTCTTCGGCGGCGCCGACTTCGGGGCGGGCTTCTGGGACCTGATCGCCGGCGGCGCGCAGAAGGGCGAGCGGCCGCGGGCGCTGATCCAGCGCTCGCTCACACCGGTCTGGGAGGCCAACCACGTCTGGCTGATCTTCATCCTGGTCGTCCTCTGGACGGCCTTCCCGACGGCGTTTGGCGCGCTGATGTCGACCCTGTACGTGCCGATCGCGCTCGCCGGGTTCGGGATCGTCCTGCGCGGCTCCGGCTTCGCCTTCCGCAAGTCGATCCGCTCGCTGGAGAGCCGCCGGGCGATGGGCGCCACCTTCGCCCTCTCCTCGCTGCTGACCCCGTTCTTCATGGGCGCCGTGGTCGGCGCGGTGGCCGCCGGCAACGTCCCCGCCGCCGGCAACGGCGACGCCTTCTCGAGCTGGATCGCGCCGCTGCCGCTGCTCACCGGGGCGCTGTTCGTCGCCAGCGGCGCCTACCTGGCGGCGGTCTTCCTCGTCTCCGACGCCCGCCGCGCGGGGTCCGCCGACCTCGAGGACTACTTCGCCCGCCGCGCCCTGGCCGCGGCCCTGGTCGCCGGCGCCTTCGCGCTGGCCGGCATCTTCGCCCTCCACGCCGACGCCCGCTACGTCTACGACGGGCTCATCGGCGACGGCGGCCTGCCGCTGGTGATCCTCTCGGGACTTTGCGGCCTCGGAGTCCTCGGTCTGCTTCTGCGCGGCGCGCGGCGCGGCCTGCGGCCGCTCGCGATTGGCGCCGTGGTTGCGGTGATCTGGGGCTGGGGGGTCGCCCAGGCTCCCTACCTGCTGCCGACCACGCTGAAGATCACCGAGTCGGCGGCGCCCCACCGCACGCTCGGCGTCGTCATGGTCGTCTTCATCGCCGCCGCGGTGATCGTGCTGCCGGCCCTCGCCCTGCTGTACCTGCTGACCCAACGCGACGTGCTGGGCGATTGAGCCCCGCCGCGCGAGTGGCGAGGACGCCGGTATGAGCCATGGCGAGCGCGGGGCGGGGCGCGCGGAGGCGGCGAGTGGCGAGGACGCCGGCCGGCGCCGCGCCGTCCTCTTCGACATCGACGGCACCCTGCTGGTCACCGGCGGGGCTGGCGCCGCCGCCTGGCAGCGCGCCTTCGAGGAGCTGCACGGCGTCGAAGCCGACATCGACGAGCACACCGACGCCGGCATGACCGACCCCGAGATCGCCGCGATCGTCTTTCGCGAGGTGCTGGGCCGCGAGGGCAGCCAGGCGGAGCGCTCGCGGGCGATCGCCGCCTATCTCCACCATCTCCCCGACACCGTCGCCGAGTCGAGCGGCTACCGGGTGATGCCGGGCGTCGACGCGCTGCTCCCGGCCTTGGTCGAGAGGGGCATGCTGCTCGGCCTGGTCACCGGGAACGTCGAAGCCGCCGCCCACGTCAAGCTGGCGCGTGGCGACCTCAACCGCTTCTTCGGCTTCGGTGGCTACGGCTCCGACTCCGCCGACCGGACAGAGGTGACCAGGGCGGCGCTGCTCCGCGGCGCGCTGGTCTCGGGCAGCACGATCGCCGGCGGCGCATGCCTTGCCGTCGGCGACACCCCGCGCGACGTCGCCGCCGGCCACGGCGCCGGGATCGAGGTCGTCGGCGTCGCCACCGGCAGCTACTCCGTCGAGCAGCTCCGCGCCGCCGGCGCCGACTACCCCCTCGAGACCCTCGAGCAGGGCTTCCCCGCCTAACGCCAACCGCCAACCGCTGCCGGATTTGTACGTGCTCCAGCACGGACAAGTCCGGAAACGCGTGCGCCCGCGGGGCGGGTGCGCGGGGACCGGGCGGTTAGGGGAGGGTGCAGCGGGCCTGATAGATCGAGGTGAACTTCGACTCGAAGCCGTTGCGGGCGGCGCGCAGGTAGAGGCGCCAGACGCGGACCCGTTCCGCTCCGGCGAGGCGGATTGCCTCGTCGAGGTTCTCGTCGAGGCGCTGGGCCCAGTGGCGCAGCGTTTGGGCGTAATCGGCGCCGAACTCCTCCACGTGGCTGGTGACGAAGCCAGCTCGTTCCAGGGCCAGCAGCACGCGCGAGAGGTGCAGCGGCTCGGCGTCGGGGAAGACGTAGCGCTCCGAGAACGGACCGGCCTCGGGGTCGGTGTGGCGGAGGCGGGCGATACCGTGGTTGAGCAGGCGGCCGCCCGGCTCCAGCAGGCCGGCGAGGGTGCGTGCGTAGACGTCGATCTGCTCGGCGCCGACGTGCTCGACCATGCCGATGCTGGCGATCGCGTCGAAGCGCTCGCCGGCCAGGTCGCGGTAGTCCATGACGCGGATCTCGACCCGGTCGGCGACGCCCGCGGCCGCTGCCCGCTCGCGGGCCCGCTCGGCCTGCGGCGGCGAGAGGGTGATGCCGACGACGCGGGCGCCGTGCCGCGTCGCCGCCCAGAGGGGGAAGCTGCCCCAGCCGCAGCCGACGTCCAGCACCCGCTCGCCCTCCTTCAGCTCCAGCTTGCGGCAGACGGTCTCCAGCTTCTCCTCCTGCGCGGCCTCGAGGGTCTCGGCGCCGCGCGAGAAGATCGCGCAGCTGTAGGTCATCGACTCGTCGAGGAAGAGCGAGAAGAACTCGTTGGAGACGTCGTAGTGGTGGCGGACGGCGCGCGCGTCGCGCTCCCTGCTGTGGCGATGGCCGCTGGGGCGCAGCTCGGAGGCGGGGCGGGGCGGCGGGAGCGTGAGCCCCGCGGCGCGTCCCGCAGCGAGCAGGAGGCGGGCCTTGTCGGCTCCCGTCAGGGGCGGCGGCTTCCAGCCCTCGAGCACCGCGATGACCGCGTCGATGTCGTCGATCTCGATCTCGCCACTGACGTAGGCGCGGCCGAGGCCGAGCTGGCCGGGAGCCCGCAGCAGGTGGGCGGCGGCGCGGGGCGAGCGGACGCGGAAGGTGGGGCCGCCCGCGGCGGTCGCCGGCAGCCGCGTGCCGTCCCAGAACTCGACCGCGAAGGGGCGCTCCGGTATGCGCCTCTCGATCTCGCGGCGCAGGGGCACCGTGCTCGCGAACGGCATCTGTCGACTTTACAGGCGCGGCTCCCTTCCATTTCCACAGGGGAGGCGCGGCGCCGTCACCCCTGGCGAACGGCGCGGCTCGCTCCCTCCGGCAGGGGACGACCCGCCTTTAGGTTCCCTTGGGACGAGGATCCGTATCATCGATGGCCGTGGCAGGCGCCGTTTCCCTTCCGTCCGACGTGCAGCCGGTCGCACGCGAGAACCTCCACCGGACCATCACCGGGCTGGTGACTCTGATCCCGTTCGCCGCGCTCGGCCTCGCCGCCTGGCAGGTGTGGGACCAGGCGCTGCACTGGCGCGACCTGATGCTCTTCGTCGTGCTCTACGTTCCGACCGGGTTGGGGATCACGGTCGGATTCCACCGCCTCCTCACCCACCGCAGCTTCAAGACGTACGCGTGGCTGCGCGGCCTGCTGGCGATCCTCGGCTCGGCTGCGATCGAGGGCCCGGTCATCTCCTGGGTCGCCGACCACCGCAAGCACCACGCCTTCTCCGACGAACACGGCGATCCGCACAGCCCCCACGTCGACCACGGCGTGGGGCTCGCCGGCGCCCTGCGCGGCCTCCTCCACGCGCACGTGGGATGGCTGTTCATCCACACCCAGCGCGGTAACAAGGAGCGCTACGCGCCCGACCTGCTCGAGGACCCGGTGATCCGCTGGGTCGACCGCACCTTCGTGCTCTGGGCGGTCCTCGGACTGCTCGTTCCGTTCGGGCTCGGCTGGCTGATCGGTGGCACTTTCCTCGCCGCCGCCACCGGCCTGCTCTGGGGCGGCCTGGTCAGGGTCTTCGTCCTGCACCACTTCACCTACAGCATCAACTCGCTCTGCCACGTCTTCGGCCGCCGCGACTTCGAGACGACCGACGAGTCGCGCAACCTGGCCCTGATCGCCCTGCCCACCTTCGGCGAGGCCTGGCACAACAACCACCACGCCTTCCCGACCTCCGCCGTCCACGGCCTCGGCCGCTGGCAGCTCGACCTCTCGGCGCTGGTGATTGGAACCCTCGAGCGCTTCGGCCTGATCTGGGACGTGGTGCGCCCCTCCCAGGACCGTCTCGCCGCCAAGGCTGCCTGACCAAACTGGCTAAGGCCACCTGACCAAGCAGATCAAGGACGCAGGGAGCGAAGCGTGCTCTGCACGCGAGCGACCGAGGACGCCGATATGCGCCGGTCAGGTGGCCTTAGGGTGCAGCGGGGGATTCGTACCAGTCGATCCATCCGTTGCAGGCCTGTGACAGCGGCACGATTCGGTGTGGCTTGTCGGGGACGGCGACCAGCTCGCCGAGGTAGGCCTTGCCTTCGTAGCCGCTGAGACGCTGCAGGGTGGTCGGTTCGGCCGCGGCGATCGTGAACCTGACCGCGCCGCCACCGCTGCTGGCGACCGCACCCGCCGGCCAGAACTGGCCGTCGTTGGAGAGGCTGATCGTGTTGGGTCGCTGGCCGTCGAGGGCGGCCTTCAGTGGCTCACGAAGGCCCGGGGCCGTCAGGGTGAGCGGGAAGGGGGAGAAGTACTGCAGCGAGAGGAGCCAGCGCCCCGCCGGCAGCGCCAGCGTCTGCGAGGTCCGCTCGCCTGTCCCCAGCACGCTGCCCGCGTCCCAGCGCCCTTTCGGCCCGATCACCGGGTTGGGGAAGAGCCCGGCGCGGCCGGGGTTGGAGAGAAGGATGCGGATCTCCGGCGCGGCGCAGTTGGCGGGCGCCGCCGCCTCGGTCCCCTCCAGCAGCACGTTGCGGTCATGCGGAGTCGGGCCGGTCCGTTCCCAGAGCAGGTAGGACGGAGTGGCGGCGATGCGCCTGAAGTTGGGCGGCGCCTGACTGTTCCAGGCCGCCCGTCCGGTGATCACGTAGGGGAAGCGGTCGAGGGTCGCCCGCGAGAAGGAGTCGAAGTCGATCGGGCTGTAGGCGTTGCCGGTGTCGAACGGCTTCTCCGGGTTCGCGGAGACGGCGGCGTCCGGGAACTCGACCAGCGGCACGTGCGTGTCGGCGCCGAGCAGCTGGTAGGCGGCGTAGCGGTCCTGGCCCGCGTAGAGGACCCGCTTGCCGTGCAGGATCGGCAGGAAGGCGCGCAGCTCGGCACCATGGCCCGGCGGCCCGACCGGCGCGTCGCGCAGCACCAGGAAGCTCGAGTAGGCGGTGCCGCCGATGAAGGCGACGGCGAGGGCGCCCCAGGCCAGCCGCGCCGCGGCGCCCCGCGCCCCTCCACCTCCAGCGGTCGTCTTTGGTCCCGCTATGCGGGAGGGGGTGCGACCGCGGCGGGCGAGCTCGGCAAGCAGGGGGCGGATCGCGACCAGCATCGCCAGCGGTGCGGCGATCATCAGCGCCTTGGCCCGCGAGTAATCGCCGCTGAAGAGCAGCGAGACGAGGTAGAGGGCGGCGCTGGCGCCCAGCGCGATCGGGACCGCACGTTCCCGTCGCCGCAGCCACCAGGCCGCGCCCAGCGCCACCGCCAGCCCGGCTATCGCCCCCGCCAGCCCGGCGAGGGGGGCGCCTCCGACCGCGTTGAGGCGGTAGTTGGAGGTCGGCCAGATACCCAGCGCCTCGACGGGCGAGACCGGGCCATACGTGTTGCTCCCCGCGACTTTGTTGAAGGTGTGGGCGAAGCCGAAGGGACCGACCAGGGTTGCTGCCGCGGCAAGCGCGGCGAGGACGACGATCGCCACCAGCGTGGTGGGCCGCAGCAGGAAAGGCAGCAGCGCACGCGGTGCCAGGACCCGTCGGACCCGAGGTTGGGAGAGGCTCCACAGCGCGACGATCGCGACCGGCCAGGCGAGCCCGGCGAAGCTGTAGGAGAAGAAGATGCCGCCGGCGAGCGCCAGCCACGGCAACGCCCACGCCAGCCACGACAGCGCCGGCCGCACACCAGCCGCAGACGTGCCGTTGGTTGAGTACCCATGGGGTCCGCTAACCAGCGGCACGTCACGGCCCCGCGAGTCGACGTCGCGCAGCGCCACCGCGAAGGCGAGCACGAAGAGCGCCTCGGCCGTCTCCTTGAAGGCGCCCTGGGCGAAGTAGGAGGCGGCGAGGTAGGGAATGGCGACGAGGACCGCGGCGAGGCTCCGCCGCGCCGCGTCCAGGCCGTCGAGAGCGGCCAGCGCCGTCAGCCCGGTCAGGACGCCGATCGCGAAGATCTCGCCGACGAACGCCTGCCCGAGCCCGATGCCCGGCAGGGAGGCGACCGCAACCGCCAGCCCATGCGGGCCAAGCGGGTAGCCGGTGTCCGGCGCCGGGCCGAAGCCGCTGCGCAGCCACTCGGCCCAGGCCAGGTGGAGGCCGAGGTCGTTGTTGAAGCCGACTCCGAGCAGGCCCCAGCGGCCGCTCTCGGCAAACGGGATCGAGAGGACGAGGGCGATCGCGATCGCGACCGGCAGGCCACGTCGCAGGGCGCCGCCGGTCCCGTAGCGCGAGCGGGCCGCCACCACGACCGCGGCGACGATCAGCAGGACGAGGCCGACGGTCGCGGTCGTGCCATGCCCGGGCACGCGCGCCAACACACCGCTCACCGTGAGCACGGCGCCGAAGCCGGCGGCCGGCTCGAGCCACGACCACGAAGCACGCCCCGCGACGGCGAGCAACGCGCGCCCCACCAGCAGCGAGGCGGCGCAGATCAGCGCCGCCGAGGCATAGGTTCCGAGCATGAGGGCCGGAAACTACCGGCTCAGAGCTTCTCGGCCGCGCGTTCCAGCGTCTCGCGCAGGTTGTCGCCGCGCAGTGGCAGTCCGTGCCCGGTGCAAACGACCTTCGGCTCCAGCGCCGCGAGCCTGCGCACCGACTCCTTCGACCTGGCGTGGTCCCAGGCCCAGGCCGGGTGCGGGACGCTGGCCTCGCCCTGCGGCAGCGGCTTCAGCCGCGCCGAGTCGACCAGGTAGACGACGTCGCTGACGATCGCCACGCGGTCGCTCTCCCGCCAGAGGCCGATCAGCCCCGGCGCGTGCCCCGGGAAGTGGAGGACGCGGAAACCCGCCACCTCGTCGCCCTCCGAGACGGTGCCGTCGATCTTCACGGCGCCGCCGTCCCAGCGCCGCAGCAGGAACGGGTAGATCCAGCGCACCGGCGCCACCGGCAGCTGCGAGAGGTCCCAGTAGGGGGCGATCGAGGCGTCGCTTTCGGCGTCGGCGACCTCGTCGGGATGGCAGAGGACGGGGACGCCCATGAAGGGGGCCGTCCCCCGGTGGTCGGCGTGCGCGTGGCCGAGCACGACCTGCTTCACACCGCCGAGCTCAGCCGCGGCCGCCCGCGCCGCCTTCGTCATCGCCTTGCTGCCGGCGTCGAACTGCACCGCTCCCCCCTCGTCCTCGAGGAAGTAGATGTTCATCGCCTTGCGCAGGTCACCCCGCAGCAGCCAGACACCGTCGGCCACCCTCTCCATGAACCTACCCTAACGCCCGCACGCCGCCGATGGGCGGGGCTAGGCTCCGGTCATGCCGATGCTGTGGAAGGCGGGGATGGTCGTGCTGGTCGTCTGCCTGCTCGCCTCGATGGCAATCGCGATCGTCCGCCTCGCGACCACGCCGACCGAAATCCTCGGCGACGGGTTTCGCGGCCTGCCCGCCCCCGCGCACCGGGCACCGCGTTAAGTGACTATCCGAAGACCCCCGCGCACGCCTGGCGGCGGCGGACACACTTCGCGGGGCGGCGTCCTCAGTCGGCCAAATGGCGCTGCCATTAGGCCTCCCTGCGTCCTGGCCCCGCTCGGTCCGGCGCTCGCCAGCCGCACACGCGAGTTTTCGGATAGTCACTAAGATCCGCGCGTCCGGCCAGCGAGCAGAGGAGCGGCGCGTGTTCAATCGCATCGTGGTAGGAACCGACGGGTCGGAGACCGCCGCAGAGGCGGTGCGCCAGGCCGTCGATCTCGCCAAGCTGTCCGGTGCCCGGCTGAGTATCGTCAGCGCCTACGAGCCGGTGTCAAAGCGGCGTGTCGAAGAGGAGAAGCTCGACGCCCCGGCGGATGTCCAGTACGAGATCGGCCCCCGTGAGGACGTCAACCTGGTCCTCGACGCCGCCGCCGCGGCGGCCAAGCGGGAGGGCCTGGAGGTTCAAACCCATCCCGTCGAGGGCAATCCCGCCGAAGCCATCCTCACCGTCGCCGAGGAAACCGACGCCGATCTGATCGTCGTCGGCAACAAGGGGATGACGGGCGCTCGCCGCTTCCTGCTCGGCAGCGTGCCCAACAATGTCTCCCACAACGCTCCCTGCAGCGTGATGATCGTCCGCACCACCTAAGTGGTTGAAAACCCTAGTGACCGGGTTCGGTCGCGCGTGCGGCGTCGATCAGGCCTGCGCCCTGCTGGGTCGGCGGGAGCCCGAGGCTGCGGCTGGTGTCCCGCAGCCTCTGCGTCACCATGTCCACCCTGGCCTTGGGCGAAAGGTTTGGCTTCAGCACTCGCGCGGCGAGGATCATCGCCGCCACGCCGGAGACGTGGGCCGCGGCCATGGAGGTGCCGACGTATTCGTCCGGCTCACCGAATTCCCTGGTGTCGCCGTTTTTGAACGTCACCTGGTAGATCGGCCGCGCCGAGACCGAGGGGCAGCCGGGCGCCGGCGGGCCGCCACCGGGCGCGACCACGTCGATCTGCTCCCCCGTAAGCGAGTAGCTGCCCAGGCAGCCGCCCTCAGTGGTTCCCCCGACTCCGATCACGCGCGGTCCGGTGGCGGGCGGGGAGACACAGACCTCCGAGCCCAGGTTGCCAATCGACGCCACGGTCACCACGCCCTTCCGGTAGGCCCGGCGCAGCTCTTCGTTGATCCCCGGAACGCCCTTGCCGCAGCCGAAGTTGAAGCTCATGTTGATCACGTTGGCGCCGTGATCCACCGCGTAGCGAATCCCCTTGGCGATGTCGTCAGCCCGCCCACTGCCGTTCCTGTCGAGGACGCGAACCGGCATCAGCTTGGCGCGGTAGGCCAGGCCGGTGAGGCCGATTCCGTTGTCGGTCTTCTCGGCGATCGTGCCGGCGACATGAGTGCCGTGGCCGTTTTCGTCCAGCGGCACCGGGTCGTTGTTGACGAAGTCGTAGCCCTTTGAGAACTGTCCGGGGCCGAAGTCGGGGCTGCGCCGAAAGCGGCTGCCCTTCGCGCGGTAGGCGATCCCGGTGTCGAGGACGGCAACCGTGATCCCCGCCGCGCCGGGGCGCCCTGCTTCGATTAGGTGTGCCCAGGCACCGACCGCGTCGATACCGCCGGGGGACGTCGGGAGCTGGGGCGTGCTCTCGCCTTCCCACGGCAGGAAGTTCCACTGCTTCGAAACCCAGCCGCCCGGTGGAGCGGCGGGATCGGACAGCGGGCCGGGATCGTTGGGGATATCTCCGCTTGACAGGGACGGCTTCGCCGAGGCGGTGGCGATGTAGTTGGGCGCGGCGTAGATCACCGTCGGGTTGTGGCGCAGGGCCACCGCAGCGCTGCGCACACCCACCGACGGCGGCAGGCCCACCGCCGCCCCGTGCCGCTCTCCGTCGAACTTGACGATGACCTGCCCCGGCGCGAATTCGCGCGCCGGGGCGATGCCCGTCGCCGCTCGGCCCGGCGTGGCTACCGCCGCGAGCGCGGCCAGCAGGGTGGCGGCGACCAGGATTGGAGAGCGTCGATTCATGTTGATCTGACTCACGGGAGCCCTGCAGTCAAGCAAGTTTTCTCAAAACACCGGCCCGCCGGAGAAGTTGTTGGTGGCACATACTTCCGATCGATGCCGGCTGAGTCCGCAACCGCTGTGCACCGGCGCCTGATGGGTCTGGCGATCGAGCGCGCCCGTGAGGCGCAGGGCCATGCCGATGTCCCGATTGGCGCCGTCGTTGCCCGCGACGGCGAGCCCCTCGCCGCAGCCGGAAACGAGCGCGAGCTGCGCGGCGACCCGACCGCACATGCCGAGATCCTTGCGATCCGTGCCGCCGCTGAGGCGCTGGGCGGCTGGCGGCTGCCGGGCACGACTCTCTACGTCACCCTCGAGCCCTGCGCGATGTGCGCGGGGGCAATCGTCCTCGCACGCATCCCCGAGGTTGTCTTCGGCGCTCCCGACCCGAAGGCCGGCGCCGCCGGCAGCGTTCTCAATATCCTCGCCGAGCCCGCCCTCAACCACCGTCCACGGGTGACCGGCCACCTCATGGAGGAGGAGTGCGGCGCGCTGTTACAGGACTTCTTTGCCGCCCGCCGCTGAGTCAATACCCTTTGGGACGGATCCCGGAGAGGTGTCCGAGTGGCTTAAGGAGCGCGACTGGAAATCGCGTGGGCGGGGTTAACCCGCCTCGAGGGTTCGAATCCCTCCCTCTCCGCTGAGAACGTCCTATTGGAACCCCTGAGGTTCGGGAAGTGCCCCGTCCGCTCCGCTTTCAGGCCATGGGCCCGTCGCTGCGGTCTGTTGTGTGATGGATCTCCGCCTGTGACGAATTACCGCCCACCCCGACGAAGAGGGTGCATCTTGAAGGAATGAGCGTAGTAATAAGCGTGATCGCGGTCCCCTTTCTGCTGGGGTGCCTACTGATCTTCAGCTACACCTTCTTAGCTGAATAGGCGAGACAGGCCCTTGGGGTGTCCCGTGGGTTGGTCCCACCGTCTCCGCTCAGCTGGGTACGGCGTAGATCTGCCCACCCGTTTCCACCACCTTTTTCGGCGTCAGGCCGCTGGGCGCCGGGCCGCCGACCACTTCGCCCGTTTCGGCGTTGTACTGGGCGCCGTGGCAGGGACAGTAGATCTGGCTGCCGTCGTACCCGACCGTGCAGCCGGCGTGGGTGCAGACGGCGCTGAACGCCTTGAGGTTGCCGTTGGACTCGCGAATCAGGATGTCCGGAGAGCCGGACGCGGGGTCGGCGTAGGTGGCCGCCTGTCCCTTCGGAAGCTTGTTCGCGGGTCCGAGTTTGACCGCCCCCTTCGGTACCCCGGCCACCCGGGCGGAGCCCTGGCTGGGACCCCCGGAGCCTTTACCACCCCCCGCCAGCGTCTGGGCGGTTGCGATCGGACCTGTGTAGGGGCCCTTCAGCAGCGTTGATATACCTGCGATTGCCAGGCCCGCCGTGCCGAGCTCGGCGAGCAGCACGCGTCGCGTCTTCGTCACCTCCCACGGGGCCTGCGCCTGCCCGGGGCTTGGCGGGTGGAGTCGGATGCGTCGGGTCAGCGACTCGGGTGGATTCTCGAGCATGTTGTCGAGCGCCGGCTGCCCAGCCGCGCCGGCCAGCACGAACGGCAGCCAGGCGAACACGAAGACGATGTCGGAGCCGAGGAAGTAGGGACTGGTGTTCCAGCTTGCGGTGAGGAAGAAGATGAGGTTCAGGCTCAGACCCGCCGCCGCGGCAAGCCGGGTTCTCAGGCCGGCCGCCACCAGGAGCCCGACCACGATCTCGAAGATCGCCACGCCAACGCCGGCCAGCGCCGCGTGGGGGATGGCGAAGGTGCGCAGCAGAAAGCCGCCCGGCGTACCGCTTGCAAAGCCGTGCAGCTGGGTTCCGATGTAGCTCGGCGCGCCGGGCTGCAGGAAGCCGGGATCGGTCAGCTTCTGGATCCCTGCGTAGATGAAGGTGATCCCCAGGAAGAGCCGAAGAGGCAGCAGAGCGGTACCGGGCCGCAACGAGCTCATGCCGCCAGTTTCCGAGCCCTCCGTAAACGCCGGTTAAGTGACTTCTGAGACCTTTCTAACTGAGGCCACGCGCGGGGGCCCGAGCGGCATCACGATCAATTCGCCCTCCGCGCTCGAGGTCGCCGGACGGTGGCCCCGCAGCCGCTCGTGGCTGCAGACGACGTAGCACCACTCCATGAGCTGCATCCGTGACGCTGGGTCGATCTCCTCGATCGTCGCGCCGACCAGAGAGCGTCCGTCAACCTCGCGGCAGGAGCGGACCGCGACTTTGGCGGCGACCTCGTGCACCTGGCCGGTTGCGTCCTGCAGCTCGAGCAGCACACTCGGGCGCGAGCCGACCACAAGAGGAGCTTCCATCACCAGCCCGACACCCGCAGCGCTTGCGTCGATCAGGCGGCCACCGATGTGACCATCCTTGGAGAAGCAGTGCGCTGGCGCGTCGCCCTCGAAGCGGTAGACCTGGCGTCGTTGCTGGCGGCGGCCGACCGCGAGCAGCGTGCGAAGGATGCGGCGCAGCTCGATCAGGCCGAGGAGCGGGACGATGATCGCCGCGATGCCGGGTAGGTTTGGCAGCGTCCCGACCCCCGCGAGATCGAGGAGGCGCAGCGCCGTCCCCCCGGCGAGGACGACCGCGGCGACAACGACCAAGTGCAGTTTGCGCACCGCCGCGATGCCGCCGCCGTCGGAGCCCTGCTTTGGCGTTACCTTGAAGGTCGTGCGGCTCGGCCAAACGGCGCAGCGCAGGGCCCGGATATAGATCTCCATCGTCAGCAGCTCGTAGTGTGCGCTCTCGCCGATCCGCATGTAGCCGCGCGCCAGCGCCGATCCAGCCGCAAGGTTGAGCATCACCGAGGGCAGCCACAGAGCCGCCAGCGCGACCACGCTGACCTTCATCGGCAGCTCGCCAGTCCAGAGCACGAGCCCCAGCGTCGCGAGCAGCAACAGCCGCATCGGTGGGGCCAGGTAGGCCATGAGGCTGGCGAAGTAGGAAAGCCGCTGGAGTGGCTGCAGCTCGCGCGCCCGCAATGGCGACTCCGGCAGCCTGAAGACGGCGAGGTTGCCGCGTGCCCACCGGTCGCGCTGCAGGAGGTAGCCGTCGAGGTCGTGTGGCGCCAGGCCCTGTACCAGCACCTCGTCGTGGTAGCGAGTCTTCCAGCCGCGGCGTTGCAGGCGGATCGTCGTATGAAAGTCCTCGGCGATCGTCTCGGTGGCGACGCCGCCTATCTCCAGCAGCGCGTCGCGGCGGAGCAGCGCCGCCGAGCCGCACCAGTAGGCGCCGCCGTGGCGGTCCTTGCCTGGGGAGATCACGCGGTAGAAGAGCGACTGCTCGTGACGGCCGACCACGTAATGCTGGACTGAGTCGTGGTTGAAGAAGTCGTGCGGGCTCTGGACCACGGCGACTTGCTCGTCGTCGAAGTAACCGACCATCGCGTCGAGCGCGTCCGGCATCGGCACGTGGTCCGCGTCGAGAATCAACACCAACTCGCCGTCCGTGCGTGGCAGCGCCGCATTGATGTTGCCCGCCTTGGCGTGGGAGTTATCAGGGCGGGTCAGGTAGCGAGCACCGGCGATCCTCGCAAGCGCCCCCATCTCCAGCCGCCGCCCGTCGTCGAGCAGCCAGGTGGTGTGTGGGTAGGTGAGGGCCCGGCAGCCGGCCAGCGTGGCCGCCACCACCTCAACCGGCTCGTCGTACGTGCAGACGTAGACATCGACCTTGCGCCCGGGCGTTGCGGGCAACCGCACCGCGAGCGGCAGTGACCACGAATACCACGCCAGCGTGCCGAGGGCCCAGAGCCCATAGACCTCGGTCACCAGCAGCATCACGAAGAGGACCGGGTTGCTCCCTTCGGCGCTCCAGCCGAATCGCCAGGTCAGGTAGGCGAGCCCCCAAAGCAGCGCGACCACGGCAAGCGCCCGCAGGGTCAGCGGATGACGATCGAAGAAGCCCCCGACTCTGGTTTGCGGGCTGGTTTGCACTGGGCCTTGATCGACCGCCCTCGCCGTGGCCTTGAGCCCTGGGGCGTCCGGACCCTAGAATCCACCTGTTGTCCGACCGACTTCCTGGAGGTGAGCTGACGCTCGCCATTTGGTGTCGGGCAACTCTACCTGCGGCGCGGGGCGCGTCGATTACCTCAGAGGTAAGGAAGAACACGACCTTGGCGCCCTTGTGGACGCCTCCTTCAGCTCAGACCGGCCGCTCGCGGCGCAGCAGCAGCAAGAGCAGAGCCGCGAACTGGAGGGCGGCGAAGCCGATCGAGGCGAGATCGAACGGTCCCGCCCATGAGTTGTTGGCGGCGTTCACGTCGATGCCGTGGTTGATCGCATGGGTGACGTACTGCAGCGTCGTCATGGCGAGCACCGGCACGCGCCACGACGGGCGCTTCGTCGCGCCCCAGGCCCCCAGCGCGAACGCAAGGTAGAAGGTCGCGACATCGCGCTCATAGTGGCGGTTGTACGGGCCGAATGCGCCAACCGTCGTGTAGAAGCTGTGGGGGAAGAAGAACAGCCAGATGGCCAGGCCGAGGTTGACGACCGCGAGGCCAAGGAAGGCGATCCGGATGACCCTCTCCGACACGTCGGCTACAGTACCTACCGATCGGTAGGTTGTCAACGGCGAGCGACACTCCACGGAAGCGACTCAGCGCAGCCGCAAGGCGCGAGCGGATCGCCGAGGCCGCAATGGAGATGTTCGCCGAGCACGGCTATCACGCTGCGTCGCTCGACCAGATCGCCCATGCGGCCGGGGTCTCCAAGCCAGTCGTCTACGACCATTTCGCCTCAAAGGCCGAGCTGCACCTGGAGCTGCTCGCTCGGGAGTGCGATCGCCTCCTTGGCTTGACAGACGCAGCCACCACCCCCGAGGGCGCGATCGAGGCGTTCTTCGCCTACGTCGAGGGGCACCCCTTCGCATGGCGGATGCTCTTTCGCGAGACGACGGGCGATCCTGCGGTGGCCCGCGAACACGAGCGGATCCTCGCGGTGGCGCGTGCCGGGATTGCCCGCCAGATAGCTCGGGGCGCCGCCCAGCGGGGGCGCGGTGCGCGGCAGCGGTATGAGCTTCTCGCCGAGGGCGTCATGGGCGTTACCCACGGACTTGCCCTCTGGTGGCAGGCCCATCCGGGCGTACCTCGCCGCGAGATCGTCAAGGCAGCGACCGAGCTGCTCGTTCCCGGACTCGAACGATTGACGAGCCGAGCGTCTGCGTCAAGGACTCATCCGGTCAAAGACTGAGATCCCTTGATCGGCCGTGCGGATGCATGATGCGCAGCGCGGGTGCCCCCGCAACCCAGCGCTATCCTTGCGCCGAAGGTGACGGCAGATCCCAACCTTCCCCTGACTGGCGGCTGTGGCTGCGGAGCCGTCCGCTTCGAGGTGACGGCTCCCTTGGTCTCCGCGAACTACTGCCATTGCACGCGCTGTCAGCGGCGCAGCGGCACCGCCGCCTCGGCAAACGCACGACCGGAGCCAGGCTCCTTCCGCCTGCTCTCGGGTGAGGAGAAGCTCCGCGCCTGGAGCCCGGAGGGTGGCTGGGAAAAGCTCTTTTGCGGCGAGTGCGGCTCCGCCGTCTTCAGCCGCCACCCCGACGACCCCGCTCGAATGAGCATCCGCATGGGCGCCTTCGACGCGGATCCCGGCATTCGGCCCAGCGTGCGCCAGTTCGTCGCCTACGCAGCCGCCTGGGAGCCGATCCCCGACGACGGCCTGCCGCGCCACGCGGAGAGCGCCCACGTCGATTAGTCAGTGCGCTGATGACAGTGCTGCTCTACGACAACCCGGTCTCCGGCAACTGCTACAAGGTCCGCCTGCTCCTCACGCTGCTCGGCATCGACTTTGAGCGCCACGAGCTCTCGGTCGTTGATCACTCTGACCGAGCCGAGATGCTCGGCGGGCTCAGCCCGTCGCTCAACGTGCCGACGGTGGTGCTAGAGGACGGTCGTCCGCTTGGCGAGTCGAACGCGATTCTCTGGTACTTCGCCGACGGCACTCCCTACCTGCCCGACGATCCCTACCACCGCGCCCAGGTGCTCCAATGGATGTTCTTCGAGCAGTACAAGCACGAGCCGGCGATCGCGGTCGTCCGCTTCTGGGTTTCGATTTCTGAGAATCCGCCACCCGCAGCTGACATCGAGGCCAGGCGCACGGCCGGCCGTGCAGCGCTCGAGGTGATGGAGCGACATCTCGGCGATCACGAGTACTTCGTCGGCGAGCGCTTCACGATCGCCGACATCGCGCTCTATGCCTACACCCACGTGGCGCCCGAGGGCGGCTTCGATCTCGAGCCGTACCCGGCAGTGCGCACATGGCTAGAGCGAGTCGCGGTTCAGCCCGGAGTCGTCCCGATCGGTGCCTGAGGCCGCTGGATGAGCGGAATTGAGTGGACCGACCCCGAGCGTGCCAAGGCCTGGCCGTCGTTGCGCGCACAGCTTCCCCACGTGGCGATACCGAGAACTCTCGGCCCTGTCGGCGTCGATTGGTAGCTTCGTCCTATGGCACTTGCAACGAAACCGGGTTGGGCTGAATCGATCGTCTCGCGCCACCATCCGCTTGGTGCCTCAACCGGCTACATGGGCGATCTCCGCGGTGATTGGGCGCGTCAGATCGCAATGGCCTGGGAGGTTTCTCCCTTCGCGATAGAGCTTTCGGCACTCTCAGAGCCAGAGTTGTCATCGCTTGCTGAGTTTCTCGGCGCCGACCAAAGTCTGCCTTTTCGCTACATCAGCATCCACGGGCCTTCGAAGAAATTGCAGGGTGATGAGGAGAAGCTGGTCGCTGAACTCAGCGCGCTAGCGCGTTATGCAAGTGCCGTGGTGATGCACCCCGACACGATCGAGAATCCTGAGCTCTTTCGAGTCCTTGGACACAAGCTCTTGCTGGAGAACATGGACGCGCGCAAGGAAACCGGACGCAATCGCGCCGAGCTGGAATCGATATTCGCCGAGCTCCCCGACGCTGGTTTTTGCTTCGACGTGCCTCATGCTTGGTCGGTTGATCCCGATATGGCGGTCGCCGCGGAGCTTCTCGAAGGCTACGGCGCTCGCTTGCGCCACGTCCACCTCAGCTCGCTCTCCGAGGAGCTCCACCATGTGCCCTTGACGATCGAGGACGAGCTCCTCTTTCGTCCGATACTGGAGCGCTGCCTGGACGTGCCGTGGATCTTTGAGGCTCCACCCGCGGCTTGACCTAGGTCGTGAAGTCCGGTGACGTAAGCCCGCTCGAAGCTCTTGCCGAGAAGGCCGACCGCGATTTTCCTCATCTCTTCGAGGCGCGCGAGCGGACCACTGCGGGACTTGCTGAGCGATCGGCGCGCCTGAAGGGCCTCGCGCACGGCTCAGATGTCTCGGTCGTTTTGATGGGCTCTTGGGGTAGAGCCGAGGTCACTGCAGGCAGCGACGATGACTTCATGCTCCTTGTCCACGGAGCTGAGCGAGAGGATGTCGAGCCCTCCGTGGAGTTGGTCACCGATGTGCTCGACAGCTCTCCCGGCACCCAGGGCATATTCGGGGTTCCCGTCTTCAGCGGCAGGCTCGTGCACGACATCGGGCTCGACCAGGATGACAACAGCAACCTGACGCGGAGGATGCTGTTCCTGCTTGAGTCGGTGCCCGTGACCGGTGCCGGCGCCTACCGAGCGGTCCGTGAGGCAGTCCTCGACCGCTACCTGGACGAGTCGGTGAAGGCCTACAGACCGCCCCGTTTCCTGCTCAACGATGTCGTGCGCTACTGGCGAACCATCTGCGTTGACTTCGCCGGCAAAGAGCACGAGGGCCCGAAGAAGTGGGGGCTTCGAAACGCCAAGTTGCGTACCTCGCGCAAGATCCTCTTCGCCGGCGGACTACTTCCGGTCTTGGAATGCTTCCGCTTCGACCTGGGCGGCATTCGCGGCTACCTCGAGGAACAGCTGGACATGCGCCCGACGGACCGGATTGCACAGTGTTTCTTGGTGCACAACGCCGTCGAACCTGGCGCACGCGCCTTTGCCGCCTATGACGAGTTCGTCGGGCGCATGAACGACGAGCAGTTTCGGGACGAGTTAGGCGGTGTGGTTCGCGACAACTGCGCTGACTCTTCGGTGTTTGCCGACGTGCAGCGAATTGGACACGAGCTGCAAGACGGACTGCTTGCCCTGCTCTATGAGACCCGAGCCTTGCCTCAGGTCGTCCGCGACTACGCAATCTTCTGAGAGAGCCCAGGGCCACGCCGCTTGCGTTGGCCAGCTGAGCGCACCGCCGCCGCCCGCGAAGTAACTAAGATTCGTCCTGGCTCGGGTTCAGGGCGATCGTCGCCGAGATTTTCGTCTCGGTTTCATTCCCCCTGACGTCCCCCCGAGATTTCGCTTGTCTAGGATTTGGCTTTCTAAAGCCCTGGAGGGGTGCCGGAGCGGTTGAACGGGGCAGTCTCGAAAACTGTTGGCCGTCGTAAGGCGGCTCGTGGGTTCGAATCCCACCCCCTCCGCTTTGTGGTGCGGATTCCGCGGTCCTGAGCCGGATCGCGGGTGGTGTCGCGCTCTTAAGGAGTCTGTCCGCGTTGCCGGTCAACACCGCTCAAGACCGCCCGGGCCGGGTGGCCAAACCGGGTTTATCGATGGCACGGTGACGAGGACGCGGTTGTCGTCCAGTTTCATTCGGTTGAGCGCGCCAGACAGCTTCGGCGTCTGCTCGGTGGAAGCCCCCTGGCTGCTTCAGGGCTTCGCCCGCACCCTGAGGGTCCGGTCTACCGGCGACGCCCCAGCGATGATGCTGTCTTCGAGCGCGTGAGCGGTTGATCGAGCGCCGCAGGCGGCAGCTACGATGCTCGGTATGCAGGTCATCGATAAACCCCTGATCGCGGAGGCCGGTCGCCGCCTCGCCTCGGCTGCGCCTGGAGCGCGGGTGATCCTCTTCGGCTCCCACGCTCGCGGCAACGCCGATCCGCACAGCGACGTCGATTTCCTCGTCATCGAGCCCCATGTCGACGATGAGGCCGGGGAGTCGGTCCGGCTGCGCCGAGCGCTCCGTGGCCTGCGGCTGCCGGCCGACATCATCGTTGTCGGCAGTCGTTACGCCGAAGATTGGGCGAATGTGCGCGGCAGCCTCGTCCACGCCGCTCTCTCGCAGGGCCGGGTCCTGGCCGGCTGATGGCCGACCAAGGGGACGTTGCAGGGCAGCTCCTCGACCTTGCTCGCGAAGACCTCGCCGCAGCAAAGGCGTTGAATGAAGCAGAGAGCGTATCGGCCTCGAAAAGCGGCTTCAACGCCCAGCAGGCGGTCGAGAAGGCGCTGAAGGCGGTGCTTGCCGGACGAGGCGAAGATTTCCCCTTCACTCATGACATCGCGCTGTTGATCGAACTCTGCGAGGACCAGGGCTTCCAGCTCCCAGACGATCTTCGCGAGGCTGATCGACTCACACCGTATGCCGCTGCGCTTCGCTACGGCATGGGCGATCCCGCGGCTGTAGCCTCGGATAAGGCAATGAGGTGGGCGGAACTCGCGATTGAGTGGGCGGAGTCGCAGCTTCACCCGGGCGACGTCTGACAGCCGAAGCTTCCGATCGCGAAGTCGATCGCTCGCAGCGCTGAAGTCGGCGGAGATCGGCTTGGGAACGCGCGACCCGCCGAGCTGGGGTCTCCGCTCGAAAACTGTTGGCCCTCGTAAGGGGGCTCGTGGGTTCGAATCCCACCCCCTCCGTCGCTCTTTGTCGATGGTGTCGCCTGAGGCGGCGTTGACCTGTCCCGCCGCACCGCTTCACCTACGGTGCGCTGGCAAGTCCCTTCGAGACGAGGTCTCGTGTATCGCAGCTGATGAGCGCACGCTGCCCGGCCGCGGCGGCCGCGACGTAGGCGGCGTCATAGACGGAGATCGTGTGCTGCTCGGCGAGCTCGGCGGAGCGCGTGAGCAGGCCGCTCGTCGAGGCGAGCACGCCGCCGTCGCCCGCGATCCGCTCGATCGCCTCGAGCAGCGGCGCGACAGAACCGGGATCGCGCCAAGCGCGGATCGCCACGTTGACGACTTCGTAGCGCGCCAGGTCGAGCGTCGAAAGGGCAACCTGCGGAGCGGCGAGCAGGGCGCACGCGGGCTCGTGATGGGGGTCGTCGCGATCAAAGGCCGCGAGGATGACGCTGGCGTCGAGGAGCAGCGTGCTCAAGGGGCGGGCCTTGTGGCCTTCACCTGCTGGGCGGCATCGCCGCCGTGCCGGCCGGCGCCGCGCAGCAGCGTCTTCATCGCCGCCGCCCGGTCGGCGCGCCGTCGGCGCAGCGCGGCGTCAGCAAAGCCGCGCAGCACGGCGCTGCGGCTGGTTCCCTCGCGGGCGGCCTCGGCGTCGACCTCGGCCAGGAGCTCATCGGGCATGGAGACCATCACCTTCGCCATCCGTATGAGTATACCCTGGTATACCCGGAACCGAGGGGCTCGCATTCTCCTGCCACGCCCTATCAAGGTCTGGCGGCGGAAAGTCTCCCTGCCCTCGGTCGCGATGGAAGCTGCCGCCTGCCAAACTCTCTGCCCCTCATGTCCGCGATGCCCGATATCGACTACGAGGCGGTCCCAGCCGAGCTCGAGAGCCGCAGCGCAACCGAGGCGCTGGAGTGGATGTTCGACACCTTCGGGGCTGAGCACTACATCGCCTGCTCGTTTCAGAAAACCAGCTCGGTGATCGCACACATGGCGAGCAGGATCAACCCCGAGGCGCGCTTCTTCTACCTCGACACGGACCTGCTCTTCCCCGAGACCTATGAAACGCGCGATCGCCTCGCCGAGCAGCTCGGAATCGAGTTCGACCGCTTCCACAACCTGACCCTGGAGGAGCAGGCCGCGCAATACGGAGAGGAGCTGTGGACTCGTGATTCGGATGCCTGCTGCGGCCTGCGCAAGGTCGAGCCGATGCGCCGCGCGCTCTCTTCCGCCGGCTGCTGGACCGCTGGAATTCGCAGGGAGAACTCACCAGTCCGCGCCAAGACCCCCAAGCTTGCGTGGGACAAGCGCTTTGGCCTGTGGAAGCTCGCCCCTCTGGTCGACTGGACCGAGAAAGAGGTATGGACCTACATCTACGAGCACGACCTTCCCTACAACCCGCTTCACGATCGGAACTACCCCTCGATTGGCTGCGTCCACTGCACCCAGCCGGTAGCCCCTGGAGGATCGACGCGAGACGGTCGATGGGCTGGGACCGATAAGACCGAGTGCGGGATCAACTGATACGACAGCCGCCGGGCTGCGGCGATCGCCCCCGCCTACCCAGACCGGACCGCCCAGTGCTTTCTGCGTTTTGGCTTGACGTGCGCGTTGCGGGGTCGACGGCCCTTTCGGCCCGTGATTGAGCACTGAGCACCAATCGGTGTCGAGATCGACGAGTCTGGCAGTATGCGCGCCGGCACCCCACCGAATAGGAGAGCCAAAGCCGAGATGTGGCGACCAGTTTCCATACAACCGTGAATGCCCCCCTCGTAGCGGTGGTGACCGACACCACCGCCTCCCTGCCGAGCGAGCTGGTCCGCGAGCGCGGGCTCGGCATGGTCAGCCTCTACGTCAGCTGGGGCGAGCGCTCCGAGCGAGAGGCCGACATGCTGGACCTCGACGCCTTCTACGATCGGCTGCGCGGGGCCCAGCAGCTGCCGACCACCTCGCAGCCGTCGATCGGAGATTTCCTCGAGGTCTATGAGCCGCTGCTGGAGGCAGGACGGAACATCGTCTCGATCCACCTCTCCAGCGAGCTCTCCGGCACTTTCGAGGTTGCGCAGCAGGCGGCAGAGCAGGTCGCGGAGCGCTGGGGCCCCGGCCGCGTCACGGTGGTCGACTCGGCCAGCATCAGCGGCGGCCTCGCCCTGGTCGTGCTTGGCGCCGCAAGCGCGGCGGCTGGAGGCGGTGACGCCGAGACGGTCGCGCAGCGCGCCCGGGATGCACGCAAGGAGATGAAGATGTGGTTCGCCCTCGACACGCTCGAGTACCTGCGCCGCGGCGGGCGAATCGGCGCCGCCTCGGCGTGGCTTGGGTCGGCGCTCAAGGTCAAACCGATCCTCACGCTGGAGGAGCAGATCACCCCGGTCGAGCGCGTCCGCACGCGAGCGCGAGCACTGGAGCGGCTGATCCACTACGCGCAGCAGCGCAAGGACGACGGTTGCGAGGCATGGCTGGTGCAACACATCCAGGCCCCCGACGAAGCCGCGCAGCTGGTCGAGGCCATGCAGGAGATCATGGGCTGCCCTCCCGTGTTCGTGTCCGAGGTCGGTCCGGTGGGCGGCTCCCACGGGGGCCCGGGCATGCTGGGCCTCGGCGCGATGCCCGCCAAGTACCTCCAGTAGCGCCGCGGACGCCCGGAGATCAGCCTCCCCCCGGAGCCAGCCCTTCGCTTTACCGGGAGCAGTCCCTGCAGGCCGCTCAGCTCGAGCTGGCCTTGGCGGCTGGCCCGGAGAGCGGGTCGACCTCGGCTGATACGCCGAAGTCGGCAAGCGAAGCAAGAAAGGAGGCCGGGTCAAACGCCTGGGCGGGAGCCAGGGCGCCGGAGCGATCGTAGGACGGATCGGCGCAAAGCAGCGCGGCGTGGGCGGTGGTCGCCGCGGTGAGGCCGTATATGTCGGTGCCGCGGACCGTGCCACGACGTGCGAGGGAGCCGGCCCTTGCCTCGCAACTGATGACGAAGCGCGCCGCCTTTCGTCGGCGTTCGTCGGGGCCCTCCGGCAGGCGGCGCACCAGCGCAGCGGCAACGCCTCGCAGCGGCGTGCGCATCGCCAGCCCTGCCAGCGGCGTAGCCGGTGCCGCCAGCGGCATCAGCCGGGGCGGGATCACCATGCCGCTGAGCAGGGTGCGGACCCGTGCAGTCTGCACATGCCTGGGCACCGTGACCTGCTCGCCGGCCGGGTAGCGCAGCATCCGCTGCTCGCCAATCGGCTCCGGGAAGCGCCAACTGCCACCGTCGGCGCTGTGCGGCGCCGGGCGCCACTCGCCGTCCCGCCAGACCACGTCGCCGCCGCGCATGATCTCGAGTGCCGACAGCGCGGTGCCCTGCGTCGGTGCAAAGCCCCGTACGCAGTAGGCGATCACGATCTCGTCCAGCGGGCCCATCCCGTCGGCGGTGAGTGCGGCGATCAGGTCGCCGGGCGCATAGTCGAAGCCCATCCCCGAGACGAGCGCGGCGCCCCGCTGGGCCGCCCGCTCGCCGTAGCGGTCGAAGACCATCTTCATGAAGGGCTGCTCGCCGGTCGTATCCACGTAGTGGGTGCCGGTCTCGGTGGCGGCGGCGAGGATGGGCTCGCCGTGCAGGGTGAAGGGGCCGGCGCAGGCGATCACCGTGGCGCAGGGCCCGAGCAGCTCGCGCAGCGCGGCCCCGTCGTCCAACGGGGCGGTCGCCACCGGCACGCCGCCGAGCTCCTCCGACAGGGCATCGAGCTTGCCGCGGCTGCGCCCGGCGATCACGAAGTCCGCCCTGCGGCGCCGCAGCTCGCGGGCGATCAGCCTGCCGGTGAAGCCGGTCGCGCCATAGACCGCGATCGGCTTCACCACGCCCCCGAGGGCCGAGTTCGCGTTTTGTCTCGGATATCGAGACAAAACGCGAACTCGGCACCGGATGTCATGACTGGCACGGTAGCGACCTTCCGGTACCGTTGAATCGTGGCTCGTGATGTGTTGGACGAACATCGTCTGCGCCGGCTGATCGATGTCGGCAGGGGCCTCGTCGCGCAACTTGACCTGGAGGCCGTGCTGCGCGAAGTCGTCGCAGTCGCGCGCGAGCTGACCGGGGCTCGCTACGCCGCGCTCGGGATCCTCGACGAGGATCATCATGAGCTGGGGCGGCTCATCTACGTCGGCATCGATGAGGAGACGAGGGCGACAATCGGTGACTTACCGCGTGGGCAGGGCGTGCTGGGCGAGCTCATTCGCAACCCAGTGCCGCTGCGGCTCCGCGAGATCGGTCAGCATCCCCGCTCCTTCGGCTTCCCTCCGGGTCACCCTTCGATGCACAGCTTCCTCGGAGTCCCGATCGTCGTGCGCGGGCAGCCCTACGGGAACCTCTACCTCACTGAGAAAGTGGGCGGTGAGTTCGACGATGCCGACGAGGAGGCGGTGACGATCTTGGCCGAATGGGCGGCCGTCACGATCTTCAACGTCCGTCTCTACAGCCGATCGGAGGAAGAGAGGGTGGTGCTGGAGCGCACCGTCCACGCGCTCGAGGCGACGACTGAGATCGCGAGGGCGGTCGGCGGTGAAACGGACCCGTCGCGGGTCCTGGAAACGATCGCGAAGCGGGTGCGGGCGCTGGTCGGGGCACGCTCGCTGCTGGTCCTGCTGCGCGACGGGAACAGCTGCGAGGTCGTGGCCGCCGCCGGCGAGTGCGGCGCGGGCCCGATCGGCCAGGCTGTGGAGCTCGGGTCCGCCACGCCCGCCGGGGCGCTCAGGGCGGTGCAGGGCCTGGGCATCGAGGCGCGCGCGGCGCTGCTGGCGCCGCTCAGCTTTCACGGCAAGCTGCTGGGAACGATCCTTGCGCTCGACCGGCTCGAGGAAGGCCCGGAGTTCTACACCGAAGACGAGCGGTTGCTGATCGCCGCGTCGGCGAGTGCCGCGACCGCTGTCGCCACCGTGCAATCGGTCAGCGAGGAGCGGCTCCGCCACAGCCTGGTGGCGGCGGAGCGAGAGCGAGCGCGCTGGGCTCGCGACCTGCACGACTCGACGCTTCAGGGACTTGGCTCACGCCGCATCCTGCTGTCGTCAGCGCTGAAGCGGGGTGCCGGCCCGGAGCTCGAGAAGGCGGTGGGCGAGGTCGTCGATGACCTCAACCACGACATCGAGGAGCTGCGAGCGCTGATCACCGAGCTGCGTCCGGCCACGCTCGACCAGATAGGCCTCATCGCGGCGCTGGAGGATCTTGCCGAGCGGGTCTCGAACAACGCCGGCATCGAGCTGACGGCGGATCTCTCGATCGGTGTCGGGCGCCTCGATCCGGAGCTGGAGACGGCCGTCTACCGGTTCGTGCAGGAGGCGTTGAACAACGTCGTGAAGCATGCCGATGCGACCAGCGCCACGCTTCATATCGCCGAACACGAGGGGAATCTCAAGGTTCTCGTCTTCGACGATGGCCGTGGTTTCAACCCCGCCGCGAAGCGACGTGGGTTCGGGCTGCCAGGAATGCGGGAGCGAATTGAGCTGGTCGGCGGCGATTTGCAGATCGAATCGAAGTCCGGCTCCGGGACACGGGTGATGGCGTCGATTCCATTTGCCGGGGGGCAGCCGGAGTCAGCGCCGCAGGCGAGGGGCGCCGGGCCGCCAGCCAGGCGCTCCGTCTAGGACCCTAGGTTTCGACCAACCCACGCGCCAGCGCGTCGCGAACCAACTCCGCACGGCTGCTCGCGCCGAGCTTCTGCTGGATGTGGGCGCGATGGGTCTCGACCGTGCGAACGCTGATGAAGAGCTTCTCTGCGATCTCGGCGTTGGTATGGCCGAGGGCGATCAGGCGAAGCACGTCGGTCTCGCGCTCGCTGAGGTCGCCCTTGCCCGGTTCGGGTTCGGCGGCCAGGCGAGCCCCGAGCGCCGGCTGAAGATAGGTGTCGCCCGCAGCCGCCCGGCGCACCGCCTGAACCAGCTCGTCGTCCGCAGCCTCCTTCAACACGTAGCCGAGCACCCCGAGCTGGAGGGCCTGACGGGCGAATCCGGGCTCCTTCTGCATGGTGAGGACGACGATCTGGGTATCGGGCGACGTTTCGCGGATCTCCGGGATCGCCTCCAGACTCGGTCGCCCCGGCATGTTGAGATCGAGGATCAGGACGGTGGGCTTGTGCCCGCGCACGTAGCGGACGGCTGCATCGGCGTCCTCCGCCTCGGCTACCACCTCGAAATCCGGCTCATCGTCCAGCAGCAGGCGCAGCGCGCGTCGCACGACCGTATGGTCGTCAGCGAGCACAATCGTGATCCCCTCCCTGGGTTCGCTGCTGACCGTTGCTGAAGCGTTGGAGTCAGCCACCGTCGTCATTGTCCCCGATCGTAGTCAGGCCCAAGTGCGGTCTCGTCAGTAGAAGTCCGCATTCCTCACGAGCGCCAGGAAGGCGAGGGATGTAAAGGTCGCGCTCTCGTTGCCGGCAGACTCCGAGATTGCCGACGACCTCGTGTGTTCCACGCTAGAGCCGACGCCCGGAATCGAACCGGGGACCCCTTCATTACGAGTGAAGTGCTCTACCAGCTGAGCTACGTCGGCGGGGACGTCCCATTCTAGGTGCGACGGTTCCGTTGCGTTCGGTGTCGACGATGCGGAGGTGCTCGAGACAGGGAACGGGTGCTGTGGCGCTCAGCCGCGTTTCACCACGAATGCGATCGAGCGGCCTGGACGGGCGCAGCTGACCGCGACGCCGCGCTCGGCGGCGGTGCCGAGGCAGCGGTAGCCACGCACGCTGCAGGCGAAGCGAGAGGCGCCGGCGGGGGAGGCGCAGGTCGCGTCACGGCTCCACCCCGTCGCCACCGTCTGTCCTGTCCCACAGTCCACTCCGACCACACGCAGCTCTTCGCGATCGGCCGCACCGCTCGCGCAGCTGCGTGCCGAGGCGCCGGCCGGTGCGGTCACGGTGGCCTGCCGTGTGGCAGTTTCGGCTTGCGTGGCGGCCTGGGACTGGTCGCGCTGATTGTTGGACCCGCAGCCCGCCACCAGGATGGCGGCGAGAACGGCAAGTGGAACAGATGCGCGGGCGAGCCTCATCGGATCGCACCTAACCTATCTCGGCCGCGTTCCCTGGCGCCCGGTGCATGTGTCGGTCACCGCCGTCAGCGCTCAACTCGCGTGCCCGGGCGAAGACTTCGTCGAGCATGCGCTCGGTGAGCCGGCCCGTGAAGGTGTTCTGCTGGCTGGGGTGATAGCAGCCGAGTAGCGCCCAGCCTCCAACTTGGGCCTCGACGCTGTGACCGAAGCGCGGTTTGGGCCGGGGAACGTCGCAGCCCAGCTCACGCAGCGCGCGCAGGGCCCCGTCCCAGGCGAAGGCACCGAGCGCAACGATCGCCTGACAGCGCTCCAGCAGTGCGAGCTCCCGTGCCAGGTAGGGGAGGCAGTTGTCGCGCTCGGCCGGGGTTGGCCTGTTTGCCGGGGGCGCGCACCGGACCGTCGCGGTGAGGTAGGCATCTGAGAGGCGGAGCCCATCATCGCGGCGGATGGACTCCGGCTGGTTTGCGTAGCCAGCGCGGTGCAGGGCGGCGTACAGCCAGTCACCGGAGCGGTCGCCGGTGAACATCCGCCCCGTGCGGTTGCCTCCGTGGGCAGCGGGGGCAAGGCCGACGATCGCCAGCCGAGCCGCTGGGTCGCCGAAGCCGGCCAGCGGCCGCTGCCAGTAGTCCTCGCCGCGGAAGCGCCGGGGCGGGTCGGCTGCCCGGGCCTCCCGCCACTCCACCAGCCGCGCGCAGCGCCGGCAGGCGTGGACTTCCGCCGCAAGCCGGTCGAGCGTGTTCGGGCCGGACGAGTTCGATAGCGCATCAATGCGTTTGGGCATAAATACAATGGAGTAGTTCAACACTTCCAACGATCGGGGGCGCCTTGGCTGAGACACGCACTGGGAAAGGCAAGCGCAACGCGAAGGGTAAGGGAAGGTGGGCGATCGACCAGCGGCTTGTGAAGGCGCTGACCCACGAGCTTCGCGTTGAAATCCTGGGAATCCTCAACGAAAGGATCGCGAGCCCGAACGAACTCGCCAAGGAGCTGGGCGAAGGGTTGAGCCAGGTCAGCTATCACGTCAAAGTGCTCCGGGACTTCGAATGCATCAAGCTGGTCAAGACCACGCCACGGCGCGGCGCGGTCGAGCACTACTACCGGGCAACCTCGCGAGCCTTCCTCGCGGATCGAGATTGGAACCGGCTTCCCGACTCGATTCGACCGGGGCTGAGCGCCGACCTCCTCGAACTGATCGTCGGCGACGGGGTCGCGGCGCTCGAAGAGGGAACCTTCGATGCTCGCAAGGACAGGCACCTGAGCCGAACGCTGCTCATCGTCGACGAGCTGGGATGGCGCGATTTGATCGACGTCCTGAAGAGCACGCGGGAAGAGGTGGAGGAGATCCAGGCCAAGAGCTCCGGACGCCTTGCGAAATCCGGTGAGAGTGAGCTCACCGTGTCCGCGGCGCTGATGGGATTCGAGATTCCGGAGCCCCGGGGCAAGAAATCCAAGACGAAGAAGAAAGCGAGCGCGAAAGGCGCGCGTACGACCAAACGCAAGAAGGCGTAGCACCGGAGCCGGTGGAAATCGCGATGCCGATACGCGGTCCCGCTGCTGTGCTCGTCGCCCTGACGGCGATCGTCTTTGCCGGCTGTGGCGCGAGCGGGCACGGGGCTGAAGCCAACAGGGAGAGGGAATCCGACGTCGGCATCCTCAACGCTGCCCTGGGCCGGGAACTGACTGCGGCCGACGCCTACCGCCGGGGCCTGCCGTTGCTGAGGGGCCCTTTCCGCGCCGTGGGGCGGGAGTTCCGTGCCCAGGAGCAGGAATACGCCGACGCCCTCACCAAAGCGATTCGTGGGCTGGGTGGCGAAACCGACGCCGTAACGGAAAAGATCGACCTCTCGGGCGTCGCGGGCCAGGCCGCGTTCCTTGCTCTCGCCTACCGGCTGGAGAGCACGGCGCTCGCCTCATACCTCAACGCGGCACCGCGCCTCTACATGACTGCCCCCCGCGCTCTCGACGCATCCCTCGCCGCCGGCCATGCGCAACACCTCGTCCTGCTGCGCCGTGGCCTCGGAGCCAGCCTCGCGGCCTCGGTCCCGAAGGCATTCGGCAGCGGCGACCTCCCGCCGCCCGGCTCCGTGGCGCCTGCCGGTAGGGAATGATCCCGCCGTGTTCCCGCTCAACCTTCCCAACGTCCTCACCCTTCTGCGCATCCTTGCGGTGCCGGTTGTCGTCGTTGCCCTAGTCGGCGAGACGCCAAACGGCGACGCGCTGGCAGCCGCTGTGTTTGCGCTGGCGGCGCTGACCGACGGCCTTGACGGTTACTTCGCACGTTCGCGCGACGCAGTCACCACGTTCGGCAAGCTGATGGACCCGCTCGCCGACAAGCTGCTGGTCACCGCGGCGCTGATCTCGCTGGTTTCCCTGAACCGTCTCGAGGCCTGGGTCGCGATGGTGATCATCGCCCGCGAGATTGCGGTCACCGGCCTGCGCGCGATTGCCGCGGAGCGGGGCATCGTGATTGCCGCCAGCTGGCTGGGCAAGGTCAAGACCGTGCTGCAAATCGGCGCCGTGATCGCGTTGATCGCGACCAATCCGGCCCCGGCATGGGTCAATGCCCTCGTCTACCTTGCCGTGGCGGTGACATTGATCAGCGGCGCCGACTACTTCTTCGGCATCCGCCGTCGTCTCAGGTCGCTGGAGCCTCGAGCCACTCCCTGACGGTGGTGTGGCGGCGCTGGTGCTCGCCGCTCTCGAGCTCCACGCGAAGCTCGTCGAGCTTCCCGTAGCGTTCGGCGATCACGTTGTGCCGATGGATCGTCTCCAGGTTCTCCTGGTGCGCCATCACGAATGTCTCGCCCGGCAGGTCGGGATAGTCCTCGATCACGCGGCGCACCATCTCCCGCACGCAGTCCTCCACGAAGCGCGGCTGCGCATGGGCCTTGGCGACGACCGCGAGCTCGTCGGGCCGCTTCATCAGCTCGTAGATCTCCGAGCTCATCGACTGCTCCACGATCTGCACCAGCTGCGGCGCGTCTATCCAGGCCGGGCCGCCCTCTGGGCAGCCGATGTGAAGGGTTCCGATGCCGCGCTGGTTGTGGGTCGCGATTGGCACCGCCTCGATTGCCCGCTCGATCTGCTCTGCGTCGAAACCCTGCTCGGCGAGCCGTTCACGGGCAAGCTCTCCGACCATCTCCTGCGCACAGGGGCAGGCCGTCATCCCCTGCGCCTGGACGCCGGTCAGCGTCCGAGTGCCCCGCACGGAGGCGACCGCAGTTCCGAACAGGACGTAGATCTCCTGGGTGTCCTGGCCGCTGGCGGGAGTGCTCACGGTCGCCGGATAGCGCGCGGTGACCGAAACCTCGGCGCGCAGGCCGTCCTGGCGCTCGCGCACGCGCTGAGCGATGTGGGCGGCGAGGATCTCGGCACGGAACGCCTCGCCAAGCACGACCTCGTCGATCGCCTCGCCGACGATTTCCTCGAAGCGGGACATATGCACCCCGGCCTGGCGCGGATTGAGGTCGACGAAGCACTCGAACTCGGCGTGGTAGAGGTTCTCGGCCCCGTCCGCCTTGACGCGAATCACCTTCTCGACGCCGGTGACGCCGACCCGCGAGAGGCTGACCCGGGTGGCCGGGGTGGACGACTGCACATCAGCCGCGGAGCGGGGGAGGGTTCGCAGCTGGCCTGCCATTGCCCATGAAGGGTAGGCAACCGGCCATACGGGCATGAGTTGGACCGCCCGAACGGCGTCTCGCTCTCCCTATACTTCGTGCTGGTCGGAGCGTTGGGGCCGGCCCTCAGAGGGGAAAAGGGTTGCACCGGAGGCAGTGAGATCGAGCCGTTGGAGGCAGTCCCGCGGGGACTGGATCATGATTCGGGCGGTCAACCATTCGCGGAGCCGGACGGGCTCCAGCGGCTGATTGTGCTTGGTCGCGAGCGCGGCTATCTCACCTTCGAGCAGATCGCCGCCACCCTCGAGGAGGCGGAGGTGACCAAGGAGCAGGTCGCGGGACTCCACACGCGGCTGGTCGAATACGGCGTCGAAGTGATCGCGGAGGACGGAGTTCCCGCCTACAAGGAGCAGAGGAGCGAGGGGGCCAACGGCCAACCGAAGAAGCCCGACCTGGACCTCACCATCGAACCCAATCTCGACTCGCTGCGGCTCTATCTGCGCTCGATTGGAAAGGTCGATCTACTGACTGCCGAGCAGGAGGTCGAGCTCGCGCAGCGCATCGAGCGCGGTGACATGCGCGCGAAGCGGCAGATGGTAGAGGCGAACCTGCGGCTGGTCGTCTCGATCGCGAAGGGATATCTGGGTCGCGGTTTGAGCTTCCTGGACCTGATCCAGGAGGGATCGCTGGGGCTGATCCGCGCAGTGGAGAAGTTCGACTACCGCCGCGGTTACAAGTTCTCCACCTACGCGACGTGGTGGATTCGGCAGGCGGTGACACGGGCGATCGCCGATAAGGCACGAACGATCCGCATCCCCGTCCACATGGTCGAGAAGCTGAACCGGGTTGCCCACGTTGAGCGCCAGCTCGTGCAGCGGCTGGGCCGCGAGCCGGAGCCACGGGAGATTGCGATCGAGCTGCGCTGGCCGGTCAGCGACGTGCGCGAAATCCTGCGCGTCGCGCAGTTGCCGGTCTCGCTCGAGAAACCGATCGGCGACGAGGACGAGTCCGAGCTCGGCGACTTCGTCGCCGACGAGGCGGTGGCCGAGCCCTTCGAGGAGGCGAGCGAACACCTCCAGAAGGAGGGTGTGCGGAAGGCTCTCGATGCCCTTCCGGAGCGTGAGCGCCAGGTGATCGAGCTGCGCTACGGCCTCTCCGGGTTCGAACCGCTCACCCTCGAGGAGGTGGGCCACGCCTTCGGCGTCACCCGCGAGCGCATCCGCCAGATCGAGAACAACACGCTGAAGAAGCTTCAGCGCCTGCCCGAGGCGCAGATGCTCCGCGAAGCGGGTTGAGACTTGTCTCAAGCTCCCCGCGCAGGCGGGGTTTGAGACAGGGCGCTAGAGCGGCTCCAGGACGAAGACCGCGATGTCGCGGTCGGTCCGTGCCTCGTATTCATCGAAGCCCGAGTACTGGTCGTTGTGCTTGCGCCAGAGCTCAGCCCGCTCCTCACCCTCGGCCACGCGCGCCCGCACCCGCCGGCGCTCGCGGCCGATCTCGACCTCGGCGTCCGGGTTTGCCTTCAGGTTGAGCGACCATGCCGGTGGGCGGCTGTGCCCGGCGTTCGATCCGATCACGATCACCCGCTCGCCATCGGCCAGGTAGACGACCGGGGCGGTGCGCAGCTGCCCAGACTTGCGGCCGGTCGTGGTCAACAGCAGCACGGGCGCGTGCCCGATGCGACCGCCAATCCGCCCGCCGCTGAAACGATAGAGCGGCACGTTCAGCTTCCCGGTCCAGCGCAGGCCCGTAGCCCCCATCGCCATCGACATCCGCGCGTAGAACCTGTCCCCCAGCACGGGTCGCAGTATCCCATCCGGCTCCCCCGGGACGTGCCGCTTGTTGAGTACCCATAGTGGCCTCTAAGTCACGGCACGTCCCCGATAAACTCGCCTCACAGCTGGGGGAGTGTCCGAGTGGTTAAAGGAGACTGGCTGTAAACCAGTTGGCTATGCCTACGCAGGTTCGAATCCTGCCTCCCCCATATGGGCAGCCTCGACGGCCGCGTGATCGCCATTGCCGGCGTTGGCGGCGGGCTGGGACCGGTGGTCGCGAATCGGCTGGCGATGGCCGGGGCGACGGTCGCCGGCACAGACCGGGACCAGGCGCGGGTCGACGAGGTGGGCGCCGGGCTGGGGCTGGCAGAGGAGCGGTGGGATGGACGCGCGGCTGACCTGCTCGACGAGGGTGCGGTGCGCGAGTGGTGCGCGGCTCTGCTCGAGCGGTTCGGCCGGGTCGACGGTCTCCTGCACCTGGTGGGTGGCTGGCGCGGCGGGCAGCCGCTGCACGAGGCCCCGCTGTCGGACTGGGAGCTGCTGCACGACCTGCTGGTTCGCACCGTCCAGCACACGACCCGCGCCTTCCACGACGCGCTCCTGGCATCCGGTCGCGGTCGATTCGCGCTCGTCTCCGCGAAGCAGGCGCAGGCGCCCTCCAACTCCAATGCCGCCTATGCGGCTGCCAAGGCTGCCGCAGAGGCGTGGACGCTTGCCCTGGCCGACGGCTTCAAGGGCCGTGGCGCCACGGCCAACATCGTTGTCGTCGACGCGATCCTCACCCCGCAGATGCGGGAGGAGAATCCAGGCAAGGAGTTCCCCACGTTCACTCCCGCCGAGCACATCGCCGAGGCGATCGCGTTTCTCTGTTCCGATGCAGCCGGAGAGATGAACGGCCAGCGGCTCGCACTTACCATGCGGTGACATGAGCAACAGGCAGCAGAGCGAGATGACGATCAGGGAGTTGGCGGAGCGCACCGGGATGACGGTTCGCAACATCCGCGCCCACCAGACGCGCGGGCTTCTGCCACCGCCGGTCGTCCGCGGCCGCACCGGCTACTACAACGAGGAGCATGTGGCGCGAATCGCGCTGACTCGCGAGATGCAGGCGGATGGCCTCAACCTGGAGGCAATCCGGCGAGTGCTGGACAGCGCGGACGGATCGGCATCCGCGATCTTCGACTTCACGCGGGCCCTGCGCACTCCCTTCGAAGACGAGGCGCCGGAGATCTTCGGGGCAGACGAGTTAGCGAGCATCTGGGGAGAGGGGACGGATCCCAAGCTGCTGCGGCAAGCCGAAAAGCTCGGCATCTTCCGCACGCTGCCCGACGGCCGGGTTGAGGTGATCAGCCCTCGCCTGGTGCAGGCTGCCGCCGAGCTCGCCAAGCTGGGGATTGGAGCGGGAGGCGCGATCGCCACGGCGGAGAAGCTGCGCCAGCACGCAGACGGCGCCGCGCACGCCTTCGTCAGGCTCTTCGTCAAAGAGGTCTGGGAACCGTTTGACGAGGCCGGCAGGCCTGAACGGGACTGGCCGAAGATGAGTGAGGCGCTCGAACGGATGCGCCCACTCGCGGCGGGCGCTCTGCTCGCCATGTTCCAGATCGCGATGGGCGAAGCGATCGAGAGGGAGAGCGAGCGAACCCTGAGAGTCGCGGCGCGCAAGCCAAAGCAGCGGGGCGAGCGTCGCAAGCGCTAGCTGTAATCCCTGAGCTCGGAGTTGTTGTCCGAGATTTGCGGAATTTGCGATTCCCCACCTCGGCCCGGCCGGGGCGCGCCGCATAATCTCAGGGGATGACCGACGCGGCGACAGCGGCCGAGGGCGTTGTGCGGGAGGAGGCCGGCGGTCCAGCCGCCGGAGTCCTGCCGTCGCAGGCGCTGAGCCAGGCGGTCGAGGCGGAATGGGTCAGCTCGGGGGACTATCGGATTCGCCCCGAGGCGATCCAGCCGGCAAGCATCGACCTGCGCCTTGGCGACTTCGCTTGGGCGCTGCGCTGCAGCTTTCTCCCCGATGTCGACTCAACGGTCGAGGAGAAGATCGACGGGCTCGCCTTTCAGAAGGTCGACCTGCGCGATGGTGCGGTGCTGGAGCGCGACCGCCCCTACCTGGTGCCGCTGATCGAGGAGCTGGCACTGCCCGAGGACGTGCGGGCGAAGGCAAACCCGAAGAGCTCGACCGGTCGCCTCGATGTCTTCACCCGGGTGCTGACCGACCGCCATCATCGCTTCGACGAGATCCGCCCCGGGTACCGCGGAAAGCTCTACCTCGAGGTCGTGCCGCGCTCCTTCGCGATCCAGGTGCAGGCCGGACTTTCCCTCAACCAGCTGCGGCTTGCCCGTGGCGACGTGCGGCTCAGCGACGACGACATCCGTCAGCTTCAGGTCGAGTTCCCGCTGCTTTACCTCGATTCCCACCCGCTGCGCGAGTCCGAGCTGGCGCTTGCAGAAGGGCTCTTTCTGAGCGTCGACCTCTCCGGCCCCGGCGACCGGATCGTCGGCTACAGGGCGAAGAAGAACAGCCTGCCCATCGACCTCTCCCGGACGCGGGCCTACCGCTGGACCGACTACTGGGACCCCGTCTACCCAGAGAGCGGCGGGCGGATCGTGCTGGAGCCGGAGATCTTCTACCTGTTGCTCTCGGCCGAGGGGGTCTGCATTCCCCCGCAGGTCGCCGCGGAGATGATGGCCTACGACCCGACGGCGGGGGAGCTGCGCACCCACTACGCGGGCTTCTTCGACCCCGGGTTCGGCTACGACCCGGTCGGCGGTCGTCACGGCAGCCGCGCGGCGCTGGAGGTACGGGCGCGCGACGTCTCCTTCATGGTCGAGCACCGGCAGCCGGTCTGCAAGCTGGCGCTGGAGTGGACGAGCGCGCCGGCCGAGCGCCTGTACGGCGAGAAGCTTGGCTCCAACTACCAGGGCCAGGTGACGATGTTGAGCAAGCATTTCGAGGAGCAGGTCACGGCCTGAGCAGGTGGCGCCGGGTCCGCCCAGCGGGCATGCCGGCGAACGCGCAAGGGAGTTTGACCTTGCTGTGGCAGGGTCAAAGTCCTCTGCGGTGCGCGGTTTAGGATCTGAGGGCATGAGCGCGCGGACCTGGAGTGTCTACCTGTCGGGGGAGATCCACACCGACTGGCGGGAGCGGATCGAGGCCGGGGTGCGGGAGGCCGGGCTGCCCGTGGCCTTCTCGGCGCCGGTCACCGACCACGCGGCGTCCGACGACGCCGGCGCCGGCACCCTGGGGGAGGAGAGCGAGTCGTTCTGGCGCGACCATAAGGGGGCGGGAGTCAACGCGATCCGCACCCAGACGCTGATCCGCGCGGCAGACATCGTCGTCGTGCGCTTCGGCGACAAGTACCGCCAGTGGAACGCGGCCTTCGACGCCGGCTACGCGGCCGCCCTCGGCAAGCCGATCGTCACCCTGCACGACCCCGAGCTCGACCACGCGCTGAAGGAGGTCGACAGCGCCGCCCAGGCCACTGCCCGCACGGCGGAGCAGGTGGTCGACGTCCTTAGCTACGCGATCACGGGCAAGTTGCCGTAGGCGTCCACGGTTCGCCGAGGAGCCTGTGGACCACGCGGTGAAGATCCGTCTTCTGGAGATGCGAACATGTGTTCGTGCGGTGGGACGATCTCAAGACCGAGCGTGACCTGAGGTTGCCGGGCCTGGAGGACGGCGCGGTCGTGCGGACCTTCGACGCGCCGGAGGCGATGGGGATCAACTTCCACGAGGTCCGCGCCCGCTCGGCGCTGAACCACGTGCCCGGTGGCCGCTACGGCTTCAACTGGACGATCAACGCATATCGAGGATGCACCCATGCTTGCGTCTTCTGCATGAGCGGCGACACCCCGATCTTGATGGCTGGCGGGGCGACGAAGCCTCTCAGCGAGGTGCAAGTCGGCGACGCGATCTACGGCACAGTGCGCCGGGGCCGGTATCGGCGCTACGAGACCACCCGAGTTCTCGCTCACTGGAGGACGCAGAAAGAGGCTTATCGGGTCACGCTTGAAGACGACACCGAGTTGATTGCCAGCGGCGATCACCGCTTCTTGACCGAGAGGGGGTGGAAGTACGTAGTGGGAGCGGAACAGGGCCGGCTGCAGCGGCCCCACCTCACCCTGAACAACAAGCTGATGGGGGTAGGTGACCTCGGGCCTACTGCCAAGGACTCGGTGGAATATCGGCGCGGATATCTCTGCGGGATGATCCGCGGCGACGGACATGTTGGATCCTATTCGTACGTGCGACCGGGGCGAACGGTCTTCGACGTGCATCGCTTTCGGCTTGCCCTGACCGACGACGAGGCACTGCAGAGGACGCGACGCTATCTAGCGGATCTTGGTGTCCACACTGACGCGTTCCAGTTCTCGAAGGGCAATGCTCGTCATCGTCCAATGGGCGCGATTCGGACGTCGGCAAAGGACAGCGTTGACCGGATCCGGGAGTTGATTCGCTGGCCTAACTCCTCCAGCGACGAATGGGCCCGCGGGTTTCTGGCCGGGATCTTCGACGCTGAGGGAGGTCGCAACGAGGCGCTTCGGATCTGCAACAAGGACAGCGAGATCATCACGCGAACCGCAGCCGGCCTCGCTCGGCTCGGATTCCGTCACACGATCGAGCGGCCCAATGCAGTTGGAGCGCGCAACGTCCGCCTCCTGGGAGGCCTGCGAGAGCAGCTACGTCTGTTTCAGAGGATCGACCCAGCGATCAGTCGCAAGCGTTCCATCGACGGCATCGCAATCAAGTCGCAGGCAAAGCTGGGCGTTGTCTCGATCGAGCCTCTGGATCGTCGTATTCAGATGTTCGACATCACCACCGGGACCGGCGATTTCATTGCGAACGGCGTCGTCAGCCACAACTGCTTCGCTCGGAGAACGCACACCTTCCTGGGTCTCGACGCGGGGAGGGACTTCGAGCGGGAGATCGTCGTCAAGGTGAATGCACCGGAGTTGCTGCGGGCGGAGCTGGCGCGACCGAGCTGGAGGCGGGATCTGGTTGCGCTCGGGACGAACACAGACCCCTATCAGTGGGTCGAGGGTCGCTACCGGATGATGCCCGAGATCCTGGCGGCGCTCGAGGAGGCGGATACACCTGTCTCGGTGCTGACCAAGTCGCCGCTGGCGCTGCGCGACATCGACATCTACGCGCGGATGGCGAAGCGGCTGCCCGTCTCGGTCAACCTCTCGGTCCCGACCCTGGACGAGAAGGTCTGGCGGGCAACCGAGCCTCACACGCCAAGCCCCGCGGCCCGGCTCGACGCCGTCGCCGAGCTGCGCCGCCGCGGGATCGAGTCCGGTGTCCTGATCGCGCCGCTGATGCCGGGCATCAATGACGCGCCGGAGCAGGTGCAGCCGATCGTGGATTGCGCCCGCGAGGCAGGCGCCACCTTTCTCGGCGGCGTCGCCCTCCACCTTCGCGACGAGGTTCGCGACGTCTTCTTCGGCTGGCTCGAAGCAAAACGCCCCGACCTGCTCCCTCGCTACGAACAGCTCTACTCAGGCGAGCGCGCCTACCTACACCCCGCCCAGCGCAAGCGAGCGACCAGAGCCGTTCCTGGCTGGGGCGGGACCCGTAGCCGCAGGGAGGAGCGGCGGTCCCCTCCTCTGACAAGTCGCCGCCGGAGGGGCGGCGACTTTGAGTATCCGTCAGCTGAGGGGACCGCCGCTCCTCCTGCTCAAAGCGCGCTGTTCTGAGCGCCGGCGGTCCCTAACCCTCGTCCAGGTCCTCGAACCGGCATTCCTCTGGCCGCTTGTCGTCCCGGAAGCGGTGGAAGCGGGCGCCGTGCCGGATCCTGCCGGCGGCGGCGTGGTCATAGCCCACCTCGATGACGAGCTCCGGCCGCAGCGCCACCCACTCGAGGTCGCGTCCCCCCGTCCAGCGACTGGGCTCCGCGGTGCCACGCTCCCCCGTCTCCAGTGGGGCCAGCAGGTTCCGCATGGAGCGTTTCGCCTCGGCGCTGAAACCGGAGATGTGACCCACAGGGCGCAGCTCGTCACCGTCGTGGAGACCGAGGATCAACGAGCCGACCGTTCCCTCTTCCTTGCCCGGCCGCCAGCCGATCACGACACAGTCGATCGTCCGCTCCCGCTTCACCTTCGCCATCCCCCTGCGCTTGCCCGGCACGTACGGCGCATCGAGCTGCTTGGCCATCGTTCCCTCGCTGGTCTTCAGCCAGTGCTCGGCCCGCTCCGGATCTGTCGTCAGCGGCGTCAGCTGGATCCCCGTCCGCTCCGCCAGGGCCTGGAGTCGGGCACGCCGCTCCGAGAGCGGCTTGTCCAGCAGCGCGTCATCCCCCTCGGCAAGCAGGTCGAAGGCGACGTATTCGGCCGGGATCTCCCTGGCCAGCAGCGCTATCCGCGACTCTGCTGGGTGAATGCGGCTCTGCAGCGCGTCGAACTCGAGATTGCCCTCGGCGTCGCGGATCACCAGCTCGCCGTCGAGCACGTAGCGACCGGGGACGAAGCTCAGCTCGGGGAAGTAGCGGGCCAGCGCCTTGCCTCCACGCGATTGGATGTAGGCATCGGCGCCGTCGACGAAGACGATTGCGCGGAAGCCGTCCAGCTTGGGCTCGTAAGCCCACTCCTCGCCCCGCGGCAGCTCCTTGCGGGTCAGCGCAAGCTGCGGCTTCAACGGCGGTGAGAGCGGCAGCGTCACGCTTTGCCGGTGCTCGCGCGGCGCGCCCGACTCTCGCGTGGGTCCGGAATGGGGACCGCCGAGAGCAGGGCTTTCGTGTAGGGGTGGGCCGGATGCTCGCAGACGCGATCGGCGGGCCCCTCCTCGACGATCCTGCCGGCGTACATGACGGCGATCCGGTCTGAGACATGGCGGACCACGCCGATGTCGTGGGCGACGAAGATGTATGTCAGGGACAGCTCGTCCTGAAGATCGTCGAGGAGGTTGACGATCTGGGCGCGGATCGAGACATCGAGGGCGGAAACCGGCTCGTCGGCGACGACCAGCTTGGGCCGCAGGGCCAGGGCCCGGGCGATCCCGATCCGCTGCCGTTGCCCGCCGGAGAACTCGTGCGGGAAGCGGTTGTAGTGCTCGGGGGAGAGCCCGACGCGATCCAGCAGCTCCTGCACCCGGTGACGCAGCTCGGCGCCGGAGGCGACGCGCTGCAGCCTCAGCGGCGCGCCGACGATCTGCCCGACCCTCTTGCGCGGGTTGAGGGATGCGTAGGGGTCCTGAAAGATCATCTGCATCTCGCGGCGCAGCGGCCGCATCCGACGTCGCGACAGCCCGGCGATCTCACGACCCTCGAAGCGAACCGAGCCCGAGGTCGGCCTCAGGAGCTGCAGCATCGCCCGGCAGAGCGTCGACTTTCCGCAGCCGGACTCGCCGACCAGACCCAGCGTTTCGCCGCGGTTGACCGTGAGGCTCACGCCGTCGACCGCTCGCACTCGATCGACCTCGCGATCGATCAGGATGCCCCGCTTGACGGGGAAGTGCTTGACGAGATCGGTGACCTCGAGCAGCTGCTCGCCCGCCGCCTTCACGCCGGCTCCTCCAGGCCGATTCGGCCCTCGACCTCGCGCCGGTCCCGCTTCTGCTCCGGCGAGAGCCAGCAGCGGTCGCGATGGCCCGGTGCGTCGGCGAGTTGCGCCTCCAACCCCGGCAGCTCCGTGCAGCGACCGAAGGCATGGGGGCAGCGCGGCCGGAAGGCGCAACCCGCGGGAAGGCTGAGCAGCGAGGGGGGCGCGCCGCGGATCTGCGGCAGCCGCCGCGGCCGCGGCCTGTCGAGCCTGGTCAGCGAGCCGAGCAGGCCCCAGGTATAGGGATGCTGTGGGTCGTAGAAGATCTCGTCCAGCGTTCCCTCCTCGACCATCCGCCCCGCATACATCACGAGCACCCGGTCGGCGACCTCGGCGACCACACCAAGGTCGTGAGTGATGAGGATCGTGGCCAGATCGCGCTCGCGGTTGAGCCGCCCCAGCAGGTCGAGGATCTGGGCCTGGATCGTCACGTCGAGCGCCGTGGTCGGCTCGTCGGCGATCAGGATCTCGGGCTCCAGGGACAGCGCCATCGCGATCATCGCCCGCTGACGCATGCCGCCGGAAAACTCGTGCGGGTAGTCGGCGACGCGCTGCTCGGCGTTGGGGATCCCGACCGAGTCGAGCATCTCCACGGCGCGCCGTCGCGCCTCCTCATCGCCCATCTCACCGCGGTGCGCGCGGATTGCCTCGACGATCTGATCGCCGATCCGGTAGACGGGGTTGAAGGAGGTCATCGGGTCCTGGAAGACCATCCCGATCCGCTCGCCGCGGACCCGGCGCAGCTCGCGCTCGCTCGCGTCCAGCAGCTCGTCGCCACGCAGTCGTGTCGAGCCCTCGATCCGCGAGTTGGGCGAGCGGGTGAGGCCGATGATCGTCTGTGCGGTGACGCTCTTGCCCGAGCCCGACTCACCGACGATCGCCAGCACCTCGCCCGGGGCGAGGTCGAAGGAGACGCCGTCGACCGCTTGCACCCGACCCGCTTCGGTGACGAAGCCGACCCGCAGGTCGCGTACGGAGAGCAGGGGGGGCGAGCTCACTGTGCCGAGGTCCCCAGCCTGATCCTTGGGTCGAGCCAGGCGTAGGCGATGTCGACCAGGGCGTTGAAGAGGACGATGAAGAAGGCGCCGAAGAGGGTGATCGCCATGATCGGCGGCAAGTCGAAGTGCGCGAGCGCTTCGTAGGCGTACTGACCGATTCCGTTGAGGTTGAAGAGCGCTTCGATCAGGATCGCCCCCCCCAGAAGGGCGCCGAAATCGAGGCCAAAGAGGGTGACGATCGGGATCAGCGAGTTGCGCATCACGTGGCGGGACATGACCCGCCGCTCGCTCAAGCCCTTCGCCCGGGCCGTGCGCACGTAATCCTCGTTCATCACGTCGAGCATGCTCGAGCGCAGCACGCGGCTGTAGAAGCCGACGTACAGGATCGCCAGCGTGATCCAGGGCAGGATCAGGTGGTAGGCCCATTCGATCGGGTTCGCGGTCAGTTCGACGTAGTCCCCGGAGGGAAAGAGTTCGAGCTTGTAGGTCAGGTAGTTGAGGAAGATCGCGGCGAGCCAGAAGACGGGCATCGAGATCCCGGTCACGGCGACGATCGTCAGCGCCCTGTCCAAGGGGCCGCCGGCCTTCACGGCGGAGAGATAGCCGAAGAGGATCCCGAAGAACATCCAGATTGCCGCGGCACCGATGCAGAGCGAGAAGGTCGCCGGAATCCCTTCGATTATGCGGTTGTCGACGCTTTCCCGGCCTTCGTAGGAGATCAGGTCGCCGCTGAAGACCTTCCGCATCATCGTCACGTACTGCTCGGGCAACGACTTGTCGAAACCCCATTCCTTGGTGATGCTGGCGACCAGCTCCGGCGTCGCGTTTTTGCCAGCCATGCGCTGGGCTGGGTTTGAGTTTGGAACCACGTTGAAGATCAGGAACGTGAGCACCGAGACGGCGAAGAGGACCAGCGCCATGCCACCCAAGCGCCTGACGATGAAGCGTGCCATCAGACCGCGGTTCCCTTCGGCTCGGGGAGACCGGCGTGGGCCTCCAGCCGCACCTTGGACCTCGGGTCGAGCGCGTCGCGCAGCCCATCGCCGAATACGTTTAGCGAGAGCACCGTGAGCAGGATCATCGTGCCGGGGATGATCGTCAGCAGCGGTGCGCTGGTGATCAGGTTGTTGCCGACCGCGATCATCGTTCCCCAGGAGGAGTTGGGCGGCTGCACGCCGACGCTGAGGAAGGAGAGCGCCGACTCGAGCAACATGTTGTTGGCGATGTTGAGGGCGAAGAAGACGATGATCGTCGACCAGAGGTTGGGCAGCAGCTCGCTGAACATGACCCGCAGCGAGCCGGCACCCTGGGCGACCGCGGCCTCGACGAACTCCTTCTCGCGCAGGGAGAGCACCTCACCGCGGATCGGTCGCGCCATGTAGGGGACCATCACGACGCCGATGATCAGGATGGGGATCCAGATCGAGCCGCTCGGGATGTCGATTCCCACCAGTTCCAGGCCGCCGACCGCAAGCGTGATGCCCAGGGCGATGGCGAGCAACAGGACCGGGAACGCCCATAGAACGTCCATCGACCGGGAGATGACGGTATCGACCCAGCCGCGGTAATAGCCGCCCAGCAGGCCCAGCACGACCGCCAGCAGGGTCGTGATCAGCGCCGAGACGATGCCGATGAAGAGCGAGGTGCGGCCGCCATACATCAGCCGCACCATCTCGTCGCGGCCAAGGCGGCCGTCGGCGCCGAGGAAGAACTTTCCGCCGGCGCCGAACCAGAGCGGCCCGATCGGCTGGCCTTCGGGGCTGACGACATCGCGCCCTTCGCCGCCGACGTTGACCTTCTCCAGCGTGTGCGTGGCGTTGGGCCCGGTGTGAGCGACGTGGTCGGCCCAGACGGGCGCTGCGAGACAGAAGAGGACGATCAGGACGAAGAGCCCGAGGAAGGCGAGCGCGACCCGGTTGCGGCGCAGGCGCCTGATGGCCAGGCGCCAGGGGCTGCTGCCCGCGGGGCCGAGCGCGGCGGCGTGGGGCTCGGATGCCACCGCCGTATTGTGCAGCAGTGCCTGGCGCCTACTTGAACTGGAAGCTCGTCAGATCGTCCTCGAAGGTCGGGTTCCAGATGACCTTTTCGAGATCGATCGCGGTGGAGACGAAGGTCGATCCCGTCCGCGTTCCGTATGGCGCCCAGGGCGCCTGTTCCATGTAGGACCTGTCGAGGGCCGCGTATTCGCTTTCCTGCTTGGCGCCGAGCGGCTTTTCGCCGAGCTGGGCGATCTTCCTGTCCAGCGACGGCGCTTCGATCTGAGCGAAGTTGCCGTTGTTGGTCTGCAGGATGCTTTCCGTCGCGAGCAATGGCTGGAAGAAGTCGTTGGGGTGTGGATAGTCCTCGAACCAGTCGGCCCAGCCGGTGTCGAGTTCCGGGGTGGAGAGGTTGCCGATGATCGCGAAGTAGTTGTCGGCGTTGATTTCCTTCAGCTTCGCGTTGAAGCCGAGTTTCGTCAGCACATCCTGGTAGTAGGCCCCGGCTTCGTTGTTGGGGCTTTCGTTGTCGGTCCAGACCGTGATGTTGCGATCGGAGGGGTTGGCTTCCTTGATCAGCGCCTTGGCCTTGGCCATGTTGTGCGGGTAGAGATCTACCGTCTTGTGACCTGGCATCCCCGGCGGCAGGACCTGGTGGCTGGCGGTGATCTGGCCCGTGTAGATCCGTTCCAGCGCTTCGGTGTCGATCGCGTAGTTGACCGCCTGGCGGACCTTGAGGTCATTGAAGGGCGGCTTCGTGGTGTTCATCCAGAAGTAGTAGGTGCTGATCGTCGGCTCGACGCGGAACTGCTTGCCTTCGTACTTGCTCTTGATTTTCGCGTAGAGATCGGGCGGCGGTGAGGTCTGCATCCAGTCGGTCTTGCCCGTTTCGATTTCGTTGACCTGGGTTGAGTTGTTGCGGACCACGCTGATGTCGATCTTGTCTACGTGGCCGCTGGGTATCTCCGGCATCAGCTTCGAGTTGGTCTTCGCCCACTGCGGGTTGCGTTCATAGGACCAGGCGCGACCGGGTTCGGACTTGACGATCACGTAGGGCCCGGTGGCGGGAGGGGGGTTGGCCGACAGGTTCTTGACCGGGGTGCCCTGCGGGACCGGGGCGACGAACATCAGGCCAAGCTCGTTGGTAAAGGTGCCGCGCGGCTTAGCCAGGTCGATGACGATCTCCCCCGTCTTGTCGTTGGCCTTGATGCCGGGGATGCCACCCGTCTTGGCTCTGGCGAACCTTTCGGCGCCGACGATGTCGGTGTAGAAGGGCGAGCCGCCCGAGTTGAGCCTGAACATTCGTTCGACCGCGTATCTGAAGTCGGAGGCCTTGACCAGGGCCCCGTCGGAGTACTTGAGGCCCTTGCGCAGGAAGAGCGTGTAGGTCTTGCCGCCATTGCCGATCTTGGGCAGGCTCCTGGCGAGGCCGGGGATGACTTCGCTGCCCGCCGCGCCGCTGGCGTGGGCGTAGGTCAGCAGCGGGATGTAGGTGTCGTACATCGCCGTCCATCCTTCGGACGTGTAGGAGAGCTGCGGGTCCAGGTAGTCGGGGAATGAGGCGTAGCTGCCCTTCAGGGTGCCCCCTTCCTTGCCGCTCGAGCCGCCGCAGGAGGAGAGGCTCAGCACAGCCGCCGCAAACCCGACAATCGCCAGCACCGCGCTCAGCTTCCTCACCACACGACCTCCTCAGATCATTGTGCTTCCCGGATCTAGTCTTCCGGACCCGCGGCCAAGTCCCTTCCTCGTCCAGGGGCAAATCCAATCGCGCGCAACTCCACCACGACCTCGTTGACCCCGTCAACCGTGACCGGACGTTTTGCCGAGCGCATGGACCACCGCGCTCCGAGCAGGGGCGCCGCAATCGCGACGATCGCGATCACGCCCGCTCCGGCGACGAGGAATGTGGCACGTGGGCTGTAGGCGGATGCGATCACGCCGCCGGCGAGATAGCCGATTCCGGGCATCGCGGCGCCGATCGACTCCAGCACGCTGAGCACGCGAGCCTGCATCGCCTGCGCTGTCAGCTCCTGGACTGCGCTGACAACGGCGACCCACTGGACGCCGTTTCCAGCTCCTCCCAGGACGGAGGCCGCACAGGCCATCGCGAGAGTCTGTGCGCTGGCGATCCCCAGGTACCCGGCGCCGACCGCCAGCGTGCTGAAGAGCAGCAGCAGCGGCAGCGACGCCCGTCGCAGCGCGGCGAAGACGATGCTCCCCAGCACCATTCCACCCCCCCAGCTGCCGAGCAGCAGGCCATAGCCGGCGTCGCCGGCGTTCAGGGTCTCCTTGGCGTAGATCACCTCGATCGGGATCACGGCGGCGAAGAAGATGAAGGCCGCGGCCTGCGCCCCCAGCAGGCGCCGCAGCGCGACGCTGTGGCGGATGTAGCCAAAGCCGGCGCGCAGTCGCTCCCGTAGCCGGCCGGGGTCGGGCTCCGCGTGCGGCAGCGTTCCCGCCGTGAGCAGGACCCAGGCGATCGCGTAGAAGGAGACGGCGTCGAGCAACAGCGCCGACTGGATGCCGAACGTCGCAACCACCACGCCGGCCGCCGCCGGGCCCAGCGCAGCGCCGCCGGTGAAAGCGATGTTGAGTATCGCGTTGCCGGCGCGCAGCTCCCCCTTCGGCTCGAGCATCGCGGCGCTGACGGCGCGAGTCAGCGCCCGTGCCGTTAGGGCAAGGGAGCCGTCGATCGTCGCCACGGCGACGACGGCGACCAACGAGAAGTGGTCGGCCAGGAGCGCCAGGCCGCCGAAGGCGACCGCCTCGCAGGCGTAGATCACCGGCAGGGCGATGCGCGGCGGTGGGCGCTCCATGCGAGTTACCAGGACCGGGGTCAGCAGCGCCGGCAGGAAGCTGGTCCCGAGGAAGAGCAGCGCCGTTGCCAGTGGGCTGCCGGTGAGGTCGAAGACCAGGACCGCGAGGGCGACGATGCCAAGCCAGTCGCCGATCTCGTTGACCGCGTAGGAGAGGGCAAGCCGGCGGAAGGCCGGTCGCCGCAAGGGGTCACGAAGGCTTGGGGCGCTCATTTCTTGGCCGGTTGTCCTACCCGTTTATGCACAAGTTTCCTTGCAGTTGCACAAGTTTTCGCGAAGTTGTGCTACAACGACTGCAGCTAATTGAAAGGTTCTCGCTCTGTCCTGGGCGAGCACAGCACGGGCTTCGACGAAAGGGACAAGGCTCATGGGCTACAAAAGGTAAGAGACTTCGAGGCAGGCGAACGCTACTTGCAGTTCGCTTTCCATGGCAAGGGCGCCCGAGTGTGGGGCGCCCTTGGTGTGTTCGAGCCGGATTTCGGGGCATTTCCGACAGCTTGCAAGGTCTTGGCCAATTGACCTAGACGGGTTGCCGAGGTTGCGGCGAGGCTTTACCGTGGCTTCCTGCAAGTAGCGTTCGTCGCGACATGGCTTCCAGTGCAGGGGCTCTCGCTTTTCGCGCGGAGGTCCCAGGGCTGAGGCGGATGGCGCGGTGAGCATCCAGGCGCGATCCATGGAAAACGAGCGGCCCACCCGGTTGAACCACGTGCTACTGGCGACTGCCCTTCTCGCGGCGGTCGCGGTGGCAATCTGGCGAGCGCCGTATGCGAATTGGGATCTCGGCTTGTTTGGCGTCCTGCTCACGTTCTCGGTCTTCAGCGACGTGATGTCGATTGAGACGAAATCGCGCCTGAAGATCTCGGGCAACTTCCTCGCGCTCGTCCTGGCCCTCGTCCTTCTTGGCGGTTCGCCGGCTGCTCTGATCGGCCTTCTTTCCGTTCTTGCCGGATGGCTACGTTGGCGGGAACCGCTGCATGACCTGCTCGTCAACTCGCTGACCTACGTGACCTTTCCGCTCGCTTGCGGAATCGGCTTCCACGAAGTGGTCAGGGCCACGCAGATCACGCCTGGCGATCCGGTCTTCTACATCCTTGTCTTCGGGGTTTTCCTTGCAGCACTGGCGATCAACTTTTCGATGATTGCCGGCTACACCTGCTACCTGGAACGCAGCTCCTTCGTCGAGAAGGTCCGCACGGCGCTGATCCCGCTGTTGCCGTCGGAGCTGGCTGCGGCGCTGATGGCGGTTGGGGTCGCCTTCATCTACGTCCAGATCGGCCTGGCGGGTGTCGCGCTGTTCGGCATTGTTCTGGTGACCTTCCAGTACCTGCTGCGCGAGCTGCTCAAATCCCAGGAGCGCGCCGGGGAGCTGGAGGTACGCACCAAGCAGTTGGCCAGCTTCCAGGTCGGGATGCTGAGCGCGCTGCTGCGCACGCTCGACCTGCGCGACCAGATGACCGCCCGCCACAGCGCCGCCGTGGCCCGCTACTCGCGGGCGATCGCGCAACGGGCGGGCCTCTCGCGGCAGGAGGAGGAGCTGGTCCACATCGCTGCCCTCCTGCACGACATCGGCAAGTTCATCCTCCCCGACCGGATCCTCAAGGCCAACGTGCCGCTCAACGACGAGGACTGGATGCTGATCCGCCGTCACCCGCAGCAGGGGGCCCGGGTTGTCTCATCCGTGGACGGCTACGGGCCGGTCGCCGAGATCATCCTGGCTCACCACGAGCGGATCGACGGCACGGGCTATCCCCGCGGCCTCGAAGGCGATGAGATCCCCGAGCTGGCGCGGATCATCTCCGTCGCCGACACCTACGACGTGATGACCGCTCGCGACTCCTACCGCGCTCCGATCTCCACCTACGAAGCGATCAAGGAGCTGCGCCGTGTCGCCGGCACGCAGCTCGAGCCTCGCTTCGTCGACATCTTCGTCGAGCTGCTCGAAGGCAGGGACGTCGACTTCCAGCACGACCAGGCGGCGGACTTCGAGAAGGAGCTGGCGCTGGAGGCGCGGATCGCCGAGACCGCGAGCCCGGCCGCCGGGATCGGCCGGTTCCAGATGCCCCGCGTCAGCCTCGGCTGACCATCCCGCCCGGCGCCATCCGTCCCCGGGGTCGGTGGAACGCCTGCATCGAAACGGCATCGGCTCGTCGGCGGGGATGACGATACGGTTCGCACGCGATGCGCGCCGTCACATTTCAGGCTCCCGGCGAAGTCCGGATCGAAGAGAAGCCAGAGCCGGAGGTCGGTGCCGCCGACGAGGCGGTGGTGCGGGTGGAGGCGAGTGGGATCTGCGGTTCGGATCTCCACATCTACCACGGGAGGGTGCCTGTCGAGCCGGGCTTCACAATCGGCCACGAGTTCGTCGGCAGGGTGCTCGCTGCGGGGCCCGACGTGGAGAGGGTCTCCGTCGGCGACCGCGTGCTGGGCTGCTTCCATACCGCCTGCGCGACCTGCGCGGCCTGCCTGCGCGGGGACTACCACCGCTGCGAGCGGGGACGGACCTTCGGCCACGGCGCGAAGCTCGGTGACCTTCAGGGAGCCCAGGCCGACCAGCTGCTCGTGCCGCGCGCCAATCTCACCCTCCGGAGGGTCCCGGAGGAAATGTCCGACGAGGTGGCGCTGTTCGCCGGTGACGTTTTGGGCACCGGCTACCACGCGGTCGAGCACGCCGGGATCCGTGCTGGAGACACGGTCGCCGTGCTGGGGCTTGGCCCCGTTGGCCTCTGCGCGGTTCAGGCGGCGCTCGCGGCGGGTGCCGCGCAGGTCTTCGCGGTCGATTCGGTCCAGCAACGCCTGCAGATGGCGGCGCGGTTCGGCGCTACGTCGATCCACCTCACCGAGGAGGACCCGAAACGAGCGGTGCGGGCGGCCACGGCGGGCCGCGGCGTCGACATCGTCGTCGACGCGGTTGGCGACCCAGCTCCGCTCGCGATGGCGATCAGCCTGGCGCGGGACGCAGGTACGGTCTCCGGCATCGGCGCCTACGCGGGGAGGGGCGAGGTGCCGATCGGGCTCGCCTGGTTGAAGGGACTGACGCTGCGCCTCGGGCTCGCCAACGTGATTGCCCACGTCGATCGCGTGTTGGGACTGATCGAGGCGGGCAGGCTCGACCCCGCACCGCTCGTGACCCATCACATGAAGCTCGACGAGGCGGCTGACGCCTACGCGCTCTACGATCGCCACGAGGCACTGAAGATCGTCCTGACGCCCTGAGCGGACGATCGAGCGGGGTACGATTGACCCATGGCGCTTCTGAGCGATTCCGAGGTCGAGGCCAGGCTCAGCGAGCACCCCGGCTGGGAGCGGGTGGGTGACGCGATCGTCAAGACCTTCGAGCGCGGTGATTTCGTCGGCTCGGTCAACTTCGTCGCCAGCCTGGTCGAGCCGGCCGAGGAGATGAACCATCACCCCGACTTGGAGATCTCCTGGGACAGGGTCAAGGTGATGATCTCCACCCACTCCGAGGGTGGCCTGACCGAGTCCGACTTCGAGCTGGCAGCGAAGATCGACGCGCTCGCCTAGGTTGCCGCGAGCGCGTCGACCAGCGCGCGGCCGCAGGCGCGATCCGGATCCTTGTCCGGGTTGTAACAGCCAAGCGAGGTGCCGATCAGCGCTGGCGAGGAGCGCAGCGCGGTGAGGACGGCGCGGGCCTCCTCCCACCCGAGCCCGCCCGGCATCAGGTAGTCGGTGGCGGGGAAGACGGCCCGGTCGAGGACGTCGACGTCGAAGTGCAGCCAGAACGGCGCCCGCGCGGCGAGCCGCTCGGCGGGCGCGGCCGCGGCCGCGCCCGGGCCGCGGGCCCGCAGGTCCTCGATCGGCAGGAGGACCGGCGCCGTCCGCAGCGACTCCGGCTGACGCATCCCGTGCTGGACCGACTCCTCGCGGTCGCGGAAGCCGACGATCGCGAGCTGCTCCGCCGCGACGGCGGCCCCGCCGGCGGCCCGCACCCAGGCGTCCGGGCCGAGCCCCAGGGCGACCGAGATCGGCATGTCGGCGGCCTCGCCGGTCGGCGAGGTGACGCCGTCGTAGAGGTCGGCGTGGCCGTCGAGGTGGACGAGGCCGATCTCGCCGAGGGCGTCGCGGGCGCCGGCCAGCGCGCCGGGCAGCTCGGCGCAGCAGCCGCCGGCGAGGAACGGCCGCTCGCCGGCGCCGATCCGCTCGGCGACCGCGGCCCGGATCGCGGCGGTGGTGATCAGCACGTCCTCGCTCGCGAGGATGCCGGTTGCCGGGTCGCGCTCATCGCCGCGGATGCGGACGTCGAGGTCGCCACCGTCGTCGCCGCCGAGAACCGCCGGGAGGCCGAGCTCGCGCAGCGCCTGCGGCGCCCGCTCAGCGCCGCCGTCGCGGCCGACGGAGTCGATCGGGACGCCGATGAAGGTCAGCGGCTGCACGCCGCCGACTCTAACCCCAACCGGCTGGTGTCAAACTCGGCAGCGATGGCGAAGCGAAAGAAGCCACGCCGGCCGAAGCAGACGGCCCGGACCGTCGACTACACCGACGCGGAAGGCAACATCCTGACGCTCCGCCAGTCGCTCAGCACCGGGACGATCGCCAAGATCGGCGAGGCGCCGGTGGGCGCGGCGGCGACGGTCGACGACGCCTGGAGGCGGCGCTCGGAGCTCCTCTTCGAGCGCCTCGTCGTCCGCTGGGAGATCGCCGGGCTGCCGCTGACCGACCAGCAGATGCTGCTCGGTCGCTACCGCATGGCCGATCCCGAAACCCAGCGCTGGGTGCGCGAGACCATCGCCGAGCACATAGGCCGCCACATCCCCGGGCTATCGGGATAACCGGCGCCATGCCCGACGAGCTGAGGGTCGACTCCCGCCTCTCCATCCCGCTCAACGAGATAGAGCTCCGCACCAGCCGCTCATCCGGGCCCGGTGGTCAGCACGCCAACGTAACCGCCTCGCGGGTCGAAGCCGTGTTCGACGTCGAGGCCTCGAAGGGATTGGACGAGTCGCAGCGGGCGCGGTTGATCGAGCGCGCGGGCCCGGTCGTCACCGCCGTCGCTCAGGACGCGCGTGGACAGGCGCGCAACCGGGAGCTCGCCCTGCGGCGTCTCGCCGAGAAGATCGCAGCGGGCCTCAGGGTGCCCAGCAGGCGCCGGCCGACCAAGCCGACCCGCTTCTCCCGCGAACGGCGCCTCGAGCAGAAGCGCCGTGCCGCCGAGCGCAAGCGCCACCGGCGAAGGCCCAGCGTCAGCGAGGATTGACCCAACTCTGTGCCCGCAAGACCCCTCGCCGGAGTGCGCGGGACGCGGTCGTGGCGCTGACGGTATTAGGGTACCCTCACTTACGCCGGTGGCCGGCGTGTTCTGTGCCTCAAGCGATGGGAGGTATCGATGTCCGCGACGCTTGATCACCGCCAGCTCTACCGACTTCCGTGGTCGCTGCCAGACAACGCGATCGCCTGGCTGGAGCCGACGAAGAAGTGCAACCTTGCCTGTCTTGGCTGCTACCGGGAGAACGATCCGGGAGGCCACAAGACGTTGGAGGAAGTGCGGAGCGACCTCGAGGTCTTCAAGCGCTACCGCACCGTTGACGGTGTCTCCATCGCGGGAGGAGATCCGCTCGTCCATCCGGAGATCGTGGAGATCGTGCGGATGGTCGCCAGCGACGGCCTCAAGCCGATCGTCAACACCAACGGACTGGCGCTGACCCCCGAGCTGCTCGGCGAGCTGAAGCGCGCCGGCGTCTCAGGCTTCACCTTCCACATCGACTCCAAACAGGGACGGCCGGGCTGGAAGGACAAGAACGAGATCGAGCTGAACGAGCTGCGCCTGCATTTCGCCGAGATGGTGGCGGAGGTCGGCGGGGGAGATCTCGGCTGCTCGTTCAACGCGACGGTCTACGAGGACACGCTCGAGCAGGTGCCGGACACCGTCGAGTGGGCCCAGCGGCACATCGACATCGTGCACACGGTGGTGTTCATCGCCTTCCGGGCCGGGGTCGTCGGCGGTGAGTTCGAGTATCAGGTGCACGGCGAGCCGGTTGACTTCCTCGACGCTCCCTACGCGACCACCGACCTGACGCGGCACGAGATCCAGTCGACCGACATCGTCGCGGAGATCCGCAAGCGCTTCCCCGACTTCGAGCCGGCGGCCTACCTGAACGGGACCGAGCGGCCGGACACCTTCAAGTGGCTGCTGACCGGTCGCCTGGGCACTCGGGACAGGATCTACGGCTACGTCGGTCCCCGCTCGATGGAGCTGGCGCAGACCTTCCATCACCTCAGCACGGGGCGCTATCTCGCCTACACGGGGCCGCGGACGCTCGCCCACGGGCGCGCGATGTTGCTGCTCGCCCCCTTCGATCGGCGCCTTCGCAAGATTGCCGGACGCTATGGGCGGGCGGTTGCCCGCGACCCGGGCATCGCGTCCCAGAAGCTGCGCTTCCAGTCGGTGATGGTGATCCAGCCGGCCGATATCTATGAGGACGGCCAGCAGAACATGTGCGACGGATGCCCGGACATGACGGTCTGGAACGGCCGCCTGGTCTGGTCATGCCGGCTCGAGGAGCCTGAGAAGTTCGGTGACTTCGTGCAGATGATCCCCAAGAAGGCGAACGGGACCGGCAAGGGGCGCAAGAAGAAGGTGTAGGCGGGTCAGGGTTCCGGCGAGGTGACCTCGACAAGCCCGGACCGCAGTGCGTAGGCCACGGCCTCGGCCCGGTTGCGCAGGTGGAGCTTGGAGAGGATGTTCTTCATGTGGAAGTTGACGGTGCTCTCGGCGATGAAGAGCGCCTCGGCGATCTCGCGGTTCCTCTTCCCGGCGGTGACCAGCCGCAGGACCTCCTGCTCACGGTCGGTGAGGCTGTCGCGGTCGTCCCCGTGGGCGTCTCCGCCCCGCGAGACGCGCGCGAACTCTTCGAGGATCTTGGCCGCGAGGCCCTGGGAGAGCGGAGCCTCTCCCTCGGCGATTCCCTGCAGGGTGCGCTCGAACTCCTCGTTGGACATGTCCTTGAGCAGATAGCCCTCGGCGCCGCTCTTGACCGCCTCGAAGAGGTCCGCATCGTCCTGGGAAACCGTGACGATCACGATCTTCACCTCCGGCATCTCCGCCTTGATCAGCCGCGTCGCCTCCAACCCGCCGCAGCGCGGCATCGTGATGTCCATGAGCACCAGGTCCGGGTGCAGCTCGCGGGTGCGTTCCAGCGCCTCGATTCCGTTCCCCGCCTGCCCCACGACCTCATGGCCGGCGGCCTGCAGCAGGCTCGCTATGCCGGCCCGGAAGAGCGCGTGGTCGTCGGCGAGCAGGACCTTCATTCAGACGCTCCGTTCGTCTGGGGCAGCGGGACCCGGACGCGCACCGCCGTACCCCGGTTGAATTCGGAGTCGATCTCGAAGCGTCCGCCGATTGCCTCGGCGCGCTCGCGCATCGTTTGCAGCCCGAAGTGCGGCCAACCGGTGCGCGCCCGCTGCTCGGGCCTGAATCCGCGGCCGTCGTCCTCGACCGAGACGACCAGCTCGGGGCCCTCGACGGAGAACCGGACCGTTGCGCTGTCGGCTTCGGCGTGGTTGCGAACGTTGTTGAGGGCCTCCTGAACGATCCACATCAGCTGGATCTCGCTGGCGGGCGGCAGCACCGGCAGCTCGCCGTCTTCGACCACCTCGAGCGTCCCGGGGACACCCGGCATCTCGCGGTAGTTGTCGAGGTGAGCGCGAACCGCGTCGGTGAGCCGATCGCCTTGGCCGAGCGGCGTCCTGAGACTGAAGATCCCTTCCCGAACGTCCCCATAGACGCGCTTCGTGGCCTTCTCCATCGCCTCCAGCTGGACGCTCGCCTCGTCGGTGCGGTTTGAGGTGATCAGCTTCCGAACCGCCAGCGTCTGGGCGTTGATGTAGCCGAGAACCTGGGCGAGCCCGTCGTGGAGCTCGCGCGCAATCCGCTCGCGCTCTCGCAGGACGGCGGCATCGAGGACCCGTTCGTGCAGGCGCGAGCTCTCGATCGCTGCCGCGAGTCGCTCGGCTATGCCCTCGAGCAGGCCTCGCTCGGCCTCGTCCTGCATCGCCTCGCTGTCGCGTGCCGAGACGCAGAGAACGCCATAGGTCTCGCCACGATGGCGAAGTGGGAGGGCGCAGAAGCTCTCGAACCCCAGCCGCTTGACGCCGGAACGCACAAAGCGCTGGTCCTGCTGCAGGTTGTGAACGACGATGGGCGACCCCTGCTCGGCAACCAGTCCCGGCAGGCCCTCGCCCAAGCGGAGGCGCTCCTTCTCGCGGAAGGCCTCCGGAGCAAGCCCGCGATGGTGCGCCATGACGAGCTCGCTGTCACCGTCGGTCAGCCATACCTCCGCCGCCTCCGCCGAGGTGATCTCGAGGATCGCGGCAAGGCTGTTATCGAGCAGCTCGTCGAGGTCGAGCGACGAGCCGGCCTCGCGGCCGATGGAAACCAGCGCCGCGAGCATGGCGTTGCGCTCGAGGATGCGCCGCTCCAGCCGTTCGACGAGCCCGAACACCGCGAATGAGAATGCTCCGGTGAGGAGCACGAGCAGAGCCAGCACCACCAGGACTCCTGGGAAGTCATGGAACCTGTGCAGGGCGGTGTGCAGGAGGTAGTTGAGGCCGACGATGAAGCCAACCGGCAGGATGATCGCCAGCCACCTGAGCGTCCTGAACCCGCTTGGCGTCAGCTTCTCGCTGTCGTGTCGTATCCGATCGAGCTCGCCCCGATCGACGGATGCGGCCAGCGTCCCGCGAGTCTCCTCGCCCAAGGCCGACGAGGCGGGCTCCTCGGCCTTGGTCGCCTCCGCGTCGATCGCAAGACTGATGCCTGGCAACACCTTCTTAGTATCGCGCAGTGCCAGGCGCTCCAAGCAACATGCACGCCGATCGGCAGACCCGTGGGCCGGCTCGTCGGTCGTTCGAACGAACGATAGGCTAATGTGGCCGTATCACGACAGTTGCCGCACCCACGGAGGAGAAGCAGGCGCGCCACGCAACCGGCGCCCGCCAGCGCATTCTGCGCGCCACCTTCGAGCTGGTCGGCCGCGAGGGGATCGGGGCACTCAGCAACCGGCGCATCGCCGCCAAGGCCGGTGTCTCGCTCGGCTCACTCACCTACCACTTCCCCAGCCAGGCGGAGCTGCTGCGCGAGAGCCTTGGCCTCTATGTCGAAGAGGAGGTTGCCCGCCTCGAGGCGATCGCCGCCGACCTGCGCGCCCGCTGCCCCGGGCCTGAGCAGATCGCCGCCGAGGTGCAGCGGCTCGCCGCCGAGAGCGCCGAGCGTCCCGAGCAGGTCGCCGAGCTGGAGCTGCACCTGCACGCCGCCCGTGACCCTGCCCTGCGAGACGCCTCGCGCCGCTGCTTCGCTGCCTACGAGGGCGTTGCCGCGGCGGCGCTGGAGGCGCTCGGAGTCCCTGACCCAGCCCGCCACGCGCGTCCCGTCGTCGCCCTGATGATGGGGATGTCGATCCAGCGGCAGGGCAGCGGCAGCCACGACGCCGCGGGTCTGGCAGACGCACTGATCACGATCGTCCGGGGCGCGATGGCCGACGCCAAGCGAGCCGACGCCAACGCTCGCGCGCAACGACCCCGGAATCGATGACCCGAGTGCTGGCCGGGAGGAAGAGTGCGATGGCGAAGAGGATCCTGATCTCCGCAGTGCTTGGCCTGCTTGTCGTGGCGAGCCTGGCGAGCGCCTTGGAAGTGCGGGTCGGGGACATCATCCTCAATGCGGACGGCGGCTTCTCGCCGCAGGCGCTGCCCAAGCACCACGACGCCCCGATCACCCTGCACGGTGGCGGCAAGCTCTCGACGGTCTCCGGCGAACTGCCCCCGATCGTGGAAACGCTGACGATCGAATTCGACCGCCACGGCTCCGTGCAGACCGCCGGCCTGCCTGTTTGCACGGAGGCCAAGCTCGAGGCCACCACGGTGCCCGTCGCGCGACATAACTGCCCCGGCGCGATAGTGGGCAAGGGGTTTGGCCACGCGATCGTCGCCTTCCCCGAACAGGCGCCGATTCCCGTCACCTCGCCGATCACCATCTTCAACGGGCCGCGGAAGCACGGCGACCCAACCGTCTTCGCCCACGCCTACACCACCGTTCCGGTTCCGACCACCTTCGTCGTCCCGGTCGTGATCGAAAGGATCCACAAGGGCGTCTACGGCTACCGCACCAAAGCGAGGATCCCCAGGATCGCCGGCGGTGCCGGCCACCCGATCTCGGGCTCGCTGAAGATCGGGCGCAAATGGACCTACAAGGGCCAGAAGCACAGCTACGTCAACGCCCGCTGCGAAACCGGTCACCTGCAGGCTCGCGTCGAGGTCACCTTCAACGACGGAACGGACCTCACGGGAACGTTCTTGAAGCCCTGCAAGGTGCGGGAATAGGAAGTCGGCTGAGCCGATGGGACAAGCCCTCCCCAACCGCGGTCCGGCCCTGCGCCCGAAGCAGCCCGAGCCGGCAGGAATCAGCCCGGACTGGGCGTTTCGCAGGTTTGCCGCGGCCCTCGGCGGGGGCGACCTGGACGCAGCCACGGGCTGTTTCGCCAGGGATGGCTGTCTGATCACTCCCGACTCCACCGCGGTTCGCGGCCGCAGCAGCATTCGTCCCGTCCTCGCCCAGCTGATCCTCGTTCGCACGGAGATCGCGATCGAGCTCTCGAGCGTCCTGACCGTTGCCGAGGCCGCTCTCATCCGCGGCCGCCTGACTATTCGCTCCGACAGCGGCGATGGTGCCCGCTTCGAGTGGACGACGAGCCCGATCCTGGTGGTGAACCGGATCGAAGGCGAGTGGAAGCTCGGGATCGCGGCACCGTGGGGGTAGCCCGCGTGAGCGGAGCGTTTCGGATGGGCACGGCTGGTTTCGAACCAGCGACCTCTCGCGTGTGAAGCGAGCGCTCTCCCACTGAGCTACGCGCCCGAACGCCCAATCATAGGCGGCGGCGCTTGGCCGTCGGTCGGGTCAGGGCCGAAGCAGGGTAGGATCGTCGGTGGACCGTGCTAGGCGGGGAACCAGCGGTGCCCTGTAACCCGCAATCCGCTCTAGCGGGGCCGAATCCCGTCCTGAGGGGCTGGCCGTCGGGGTCAGTGCGCCGCGGGGGGTGTTGACGGCCGGGTCCTGCGCGACGTGGGCACGTGAACCAGGTCAGGTCCGGAAGGAAGCAGCCTTAAGCGGATGCCGCGGGTGCCGCAGGCCAGCCCGGCCCGAGCCAAACGTGACGGACACGCCCGGAGACCACGCTTCGAGGGACGGGGCGCACGGTCCATATTCAGCAGTGACGGTAGAGGACCCAGGAGCGGTTGCCGGCGACACGATGGAAGCCGGGGGGAACCCCGAGCAAGAAGCGGGTCGGGTCATTGGGGTCGAGGATGAAGTTGTGGATGACGAAGGGGCTGGCCGGTTTGACGAAGTAGCCCCGGCGGGGAATGCCCTGCTCGCTGGCGCTGACGATCTGAGTCGGCTTCACTTCCAGGCCGAAGGCGAGGCGGGGGATGGCACGGTGGTTTGGGACGGCGATCGGCCCGCAGAGGGGTTTGGCGAAGGCGCCGCTGTCGACGAGCCCGGTGAGGTCGTTCTCGATCCTGCCCTGGTTGGTCAGGTCGGTGTTGACCCGCGAGTCGAGGCTCCACTGGTTTGGGCCCCAGATCACGAACATCGCGGCGACGACCGCCGCGAAGAGCTGCCAGCGGCGGCGCCACTGGTTCCCGGCCTCCGGCAGGCGCCAGCCGAGCAGCGCCAGCGCGACGAAGACGGCCAGCACCGCGGCGGCGAGCATCGTGTAGCGGGCGATGATCGCCAGGCCGGCGCAGGCCAGCACGGCAAAGGCGCCGAGCGCCAGGGCCGCGGCGACGAGGCCAAGCGCCGAGCGCCGCCGCAGGAAGGCGAAGCCGAGGATGACGCCGCCGAGCGCGCCGACCATGCCCGGCCACTGGAGCACTTCGCCGAGCCGCCGCGGCCCGTAGAGGACGAGGTCGACCGGGCCGGTCTGGCGTTTGAGCGTTTCCACGGTGTGCTGGGTGCCGGTCAGCGAGTAGAGGGGGTTGCCGGTCGTGACCCAGTCGAAGGCCACCCAGAGGACCGGTGCGGCGATGGCGAGGGCGGCGAGCCATGCGAGCTCTCGCGGCGAGCGCTCCCCGCGCCAGCGCAGCCAGAGGCCGAGGGAGGCGGGGGGAATGGGGATGCCCCTCGCCCGGACAAACGCCGGCCTGATCAGGCCGGCGTTTTGAGTATCCGCCCGTTCGAGGGGCATCCCCATCTCCCCTTCACGGACGCGATCGCCGGGACGTTGCTCGACGGCCAGCGCGAGGTGGAGCCAGTAGACGCCGGAGAACAGCCAGGCCTCGGGGCGGAGCAGGCCGGCGAGGGCCAGCAGCGCCAGCACCGGCCAGCCGGCGCGCGGGCGCTTGGCCTCGATCGTCAGCGCGCCCAACGCAAGCGCGACGTAGGGGAGGTCGACGTAGGCGCGCAGGCCGTTCGAGAGGTAGGGGGCGCGGGTGAGGACGATCAGCGCGGCGACGGCGCCGATTGGCCGGTCGAACCAGAGTGACCCGAGCCGGTAGACGAGGTAGCCGACCAGGCCAAGCGAGAGGTAGGCGATCACCATCGTCACCCCGATCGCGCCGTTGCCCAGTGGCGTCGTCACCAGCCCCAGCAGGTCGGCGAGCGGGTGTGGCGTGGGGGGCAGGGCGGCACCGTAGTCGGGGCTTATTCCGTGGGCCAGCTCGCGCCCCCAGACCAGCGCGTAGATCGTGTCGTAATTGGGGAAGCCGAACGGGAAGACCAGCAGCAGGACCGCCGTGACGGCGGCTAGCCAGGCGGCTGGTGTCAGCCAGTTGCGAGCCCAGGTTGGCACTGGCGCAACCTACCGATGAGGACCCCGGCCCAGCGGCCGGCCGGCGCTTCGGCCGCAGATACACTGGCCCGAGTGCCGCCGATGAACGACTCGACATCCCTCTACCGGCGCCACCGCCCTGGCTCCTTCGACGAGGTGGTCGGCCAGCAGCACGTCGTCCGCACCCTGCGCAACGCCATCGAGCAGGGCAAGGTCCACCATGCCTACCTCTTCGTCGGCTCGCGGGGCACCGGCAAGACCTCGATGGCGAAGATCCTCGCCCGCTCGCTCAACTGCGAGCGCGGCGGGCCGACCCTCACCCCCTGCGGTGAGTGCGAGTCCTGCGTGACGATCGCGGCCGGCACCTCGGTCGACGTGATCGAGATGGATGCCGCCTCCAACCGCTCGGTCGACGATGTTCGCGACCTGCGCGAGCGGGTCGCCTACGCCCCTGCCGGTGGCCGCTGGAAGGTCTACATCCTCGACGAGGCTCACATGCTCACCAAGGAGGCCTGGAACGCCTTCCTCAAGACCCTGGAGGAGCCGCCGCCGAACACCGTCTTCGTGCTCGCCACGACCGAGGCGCACAAGGTGATGGCGACGATCGCCGACCGCTGCCAGCGCTTCGATTTCCAGCGCCCCTCCCTGGAGCAGATCTCCGAGGTGCTGAAGCGGGTTGCCGCAGCCGAGGGGATCGAGGCCGACGACGGCGCCGTGGCGATGATCGCTCGCTCTGCTTCAGGCAGCTTCCGCGACGCGCTCGGCACGCTCGACCAGCTGGTTGCCTTCGGCGGCCAGAAGGTCGAGCTCGATGCGGTGCTGGAGCTGCTCGGCGCCGCCGATGCCGACCTGCTGTTCGCCGCGGTCGATGCGGTCATCGCCGAGGATCCGAAGGGCGTCCTGCTCGAGGTCGAGAAGATGGCCCGCTCCGGTCGCGATCCCGGCCAGTTCGCCCGCGACCTGCTCGGGCACCTGCGCCACCTGCTCGTCACCCAGACGGTGGGTGAGGTCCCCAATACCTTCGTGGTCACCGCCACCGACGCCGGCCGCCTCGCTGCACAGGCGAGCGCGATCGGCGCCGCGACCCTGGTGCGGGCGATCGACGAGCTGGCGGCGGCCCTGACCGCCGTGCGCGAGGGAGACGACGCCCGGATGGCGGTCGAGATCGCCCTGTTGAAGGCGGCGCGCCCGGATCTGGATCCCTCCACCGAGGGCCTCCTGCGCCGCATCGAGCGGTTGGAGCGAGGAGCCCCCGGCGTTGGTGGGCCGGCGGGTCCTGTCGCCGCAGGGGACCCACCACCCCCTGCGGTAGCTGAAGCTTCCTCGGGGGAGGTCCCTCCTGCGCCGCCACCCGCGGCAGATGCCGCCCCGGCTGAGCAGGCCGAACCCTCGCCGCCCGAGGCGGGTGCTTCCGATGCGGATGACGCCGCCCCAGAGGCGGCGCTGGACATCGAGCGGGTCAGGCGGGTCTGGCCCGCCGTCCTCGACCGGCTGCGGGAGTCGGTGCCCGCGCTCGCGGCGACCTTTGAGGGCGCCCGCCCGGTGGCGCTGGACGAGGACGGGCTTCGGATTGGGTTTCCGGCCGACAAGACGTTCAACAAACGCAAGGCCGAGGATCCCGAGCGGCGAGAGGCCGTTGTCGAGGCGTTCGAAGCGGTGCTCGGGGAGCGAGTCCGCCCCGTCTACGTACTGCTTGACGGTGAGGCCGCGGCGGGGACCGCTGCCGCGGAGGAGCCGATCGACACGGCGGCGCTGGTAGCGCGGATCAAGAGCGAGTTCGACGCGGAGGAGGTCAGGTAGGTGGCAAGAGGCGGACCGGGGGGCTTCGACATGAACGCCCTGATGAAGCAGGCGCAGCAGATGCAGCAGCAGATGCTGCAGGCCCAGGAGCAGCTCAAGGACGAGGTCGTCGAGGCGAGCGCGGGCGGCGGCATGGTGAAGGTAAAGATGGGCGGCGACATGACCCTGCGCGAGATCGCGATCGACCCTGAGGCGATCGACCCTGAGGAGGCGGAGCTGCTGGCGGAGATGGTGCAGGCCGCGGTCAACGAGGGGCTGCGCGCCGCTCAGGATCTCGCCAGCTCGAAGATGGGCGGGATCACCGGCGGCATCGGCGGCCTGCCTGGAGCATGAGCGCCATGTACGACTATGTGATCGTCGGAGCGGGCTCCGCCGGCTGTGTTCTGGCCGCCCGGCTGTCCGAGGATCCCGACGTGAGCGTGCTCCTGCTCGAGGCTGGACCGCCGGACGCGAACGAGAATATCCACGTCCCCCTCGGCTACCTGCAGCTGGCCGGCACCGAGGTCGACTGGGGCTATTTCACCGCGCCCGAGCCGCGCTGTAACGGCCGCCGCATACCGCTGCCGCGCGGCAGGGTGCTGGGCGGCTCCTCCTCGATCAACGCGATGATCTACATCCGCGGCAACCGCCGCGACTACGACGACTGGGGAATCCCGGGCTGGGCCTGGGACGACCTCTTCCCGTACTTCCTCAAGTCGGAGGACAACGAGCGCGGGGCCTCGGAGTGGCACGGAGTCGGCGGGCCGCTGCCGGTCTCCGACCAGCGCTCCGGCAACGCGATCTCGCCGGCCTTCGTCGACGCCGCGGTCGAAGCGGGGTTGGCTCGCAACGAGGACTTCAACGGCGCCGAGCAGGACGGTGCCGGCATGTACCAGGTGACCCAGCGCGGCGGCATGCGGGCCAGCGCCGCGGTCGCCTACCTGCACCCGGCGATGGAGCGGCCGAACCTGACCGTGATGCCTTTCATGCACGTCAATCGCGTGCTGTTCGAGGGAACGCGTGCGGTCGGCGTCGAGGCCACTCAGCTCGGCCAGGCGCAGGAGCTGCGCGCCGAGCGGGAGGTGATCCTCTGCGGCGGCTCCTTCAACTCGCCTCAGCTGTTGATGCTGTCCGGGATCGGCCCCGCCGAGCATCTGGCCCTGCGCGAAATCGAGACCCTGCTCGACCAGCCCGCGGTCGGCGCGAACCTCAGCGACCACCCCTGCACCTACGAGGTGTGGACCACCCCCGAGCCAGCGAGCCTGCTGCTCGCGCTCGAGCCCGCCGCCCGGGAGGAGTTCGTGGCCTCCCAGACCGGCCCGTTCGCGTCCAACCTGGCCGAGTCTGGTGGCTTCGCCCGGGTCGAGGCGGGTGCGCCGGCGCCCGACGTGCAGTTCCACGTCGCGCCGATCCACATCGTCGACGAGGGACTGGGCGACCCCGAAGCCCATGGCGTCTGGGTCTCGGTGTGCCTGCTCACCCCGCGCAGCCGCGGCTCGGTCCGGCTCGCCTCCAAGGACCCGACGGCAAAGCCGATTGTGCGCAACGAGTTCTACTCCGAGGAGGCCGACCTGGCGCGGATGGTCGATGCGCTGAAGCTGCTGGAGGAGACCTGCGCCCAGCCCGCGATGCGGCCCTACTGCGCAGAGCCCTTCACCGTCCCGGACGGCGATGATGAGGACGCCCTGCGCGCCCACCTGGCTCGGACGACCTTCCCGATCTATCACCCGGTTGGCACCTGTGCGATCGGCTCCGTCGTCGATGCCGAGCTGCGCGTGGAGGGGCTCGACGCACTGCGCGTGGTCGACGCCTCGGTGCTGCCGGCGGTGCCGCGCGGCAACACCAATGCGCCGACCATCGCGCTCGCCGAGCGCGCCGCAGACCTGATCCGCGGCGCCGAGATCGCGAGGCAGGGGAAGTCGGACGAGGCAGTCGGGTGAGCGCCGAGGGACCGGCGCCGCTGTCTCGCCTCGTCGCCGAGCTGTCACGACTGCCGGGGATCGGTCAGCGCACCGCGCAGCGGCTTGCCTTCCACATCCTTCGCGCCCCCGACGAGGAGGTGGCGGCGCTCGCCGGGGCGATCCGCGAGGTCAAGGAGAAGGTTGGCCTCTGTGAGCAGTGCTTCAACCTCTCCGAGGGGCCTCTTTGCCGTATCTGCACCGACACGGGCCGGGATCGGACGATGATTTGCGTCGTTGAGGATCCTGCCGACGTGATCCCGATTGAGCGCACCCACGAGTACCGTGGCCTCTACCACGTGCTCGGCGGCGCCCTGTCGCCGATAGACGGCATCGACGCCGAGGACCTGAAGATTGCGGAGCTGTTGCAGCGGCTCGAGCGCGGCGAGGTCCAAGAGGTCGTTCTCGCCACAAACCCGACCACCACCGGCGAGGCGACCGCCCTCCACATCGCGGAGCTGGTGCGTGGCAAGGCCAGGGTCACCCGCCTCGCCAGCGGCCTGCCGGTGGGCGCCGATCTCGAACATGCCGACGAGGTGACGCTCGGCAAGGCCCTGACCGGCCGCCTCAGCTTCGATTAGTGCTCCCGCCTGGACGACTGTCGATCCCCAAATAGCGGCATCTCGGCTTGCTGCCGTCCGCCTGTTTCGCCAAGGTCCCTGGCGTGGAGACGAGCGCCCGCACGAGCACCGAGCGCCACAGCGACTCCCCGGCCGCCCAGCTCGCCCGTGACGTGTCCGCCCTGCAGGCGGCGCTGCTCGGCAGGCTGCACGAGGAGATGCCCGGCGTGGACACTGCCCTGTTCGCGTCCACCGCGCAGAAGCTCGCCGAGGAATTCGGCTCGGTTACCGCCACCGCGATCGGCACGCTCTGCGATCGGCACGGTGTGGGCGCCGATCCTGCGACCGATCACGAGCCTCAGGCCGGCCTCTTCCGGCCTGGGCAGATGCGCCGCCGCCTCGACCAGTTGATCGAGACCCACAAGCGCTACGGGCACCCGTTCGGGCTGGCCGTGTTCGACGTTCATGGCCCGGGCGCGCGAGACGACGATCCAGGCGACGGTCAGGAGACGGCCCTGGCGATCGTCGGCGCCGCGCTGCGCGACAGCGTCCGGCTCGTGGACGAGACCTTTCGGGTCGAGGAGAACGGGATCTGCGTTCTGGCCCCGAGCCAGACCACCGTCGAGGGGGTGCAGATGGCTGAGCGGCTGCTGCGGCTGCTGCACGACCTCGAGAACGCGGGCGGGCTGCGGATTGGGATCTCGGTGGGGGTGGCCTCCTGCCCCGAGCACGGCACCGACGCCGAGACCCTGCTGCACAAGGCCGACGAGGCGATGTGGCGAGCCCATGCGGTGGGCCAGCCGGTGGGCGTCGGCTCGCTGCAAGATCGCTGACAGATTCGCCCAATTTGTCCATAACTGGCGTAAACCCAGCAATCGGGTGGGAGAATGGCGCTGCCGCGGCGAAGAGAGTCCCGCAGCGAAAGCCAAACCCATCTGAGATGCCTGGAATAAGGACCAATGCAGCCGCCGAAGTGCTCGGCGTCAGCCCCAACACCTTGCGGAGCTGGGAGCGACGCTACGGCTATCCGAGACCAAGGCGGACGCCCGGCAACCATCGCAACTACGAGCTGGTGGAGCTGCAGACCCTGCGCGATGCGCTTGCCGAGACCGGAAACATCTCCTCCGCGATCGCGCTGTCCCGCCAGCGTCAAACTGCGCCAGCCAGCGGCGGCGGCCTGATCGCCGCGTTCGAGGGTTTCGACGAGGACGCCGCCGACCGGGCGGTCGAGGCAAGCTTGGCGGTGCGGCCGTTGGAGCGCACCGTCGAGGAGCTGCTGCTGCCGGCGGTCGACAAGCTCGCCGCCGACCCCGAGCGCGAGGCGGAGCTCGAGTTTGCCGCCCGCTGGGCAATGGGCTGGCTGCACGGCGCCCGCCGTCTTGCCCCCACGGCCTCTCGGCCCGCCGGCATCCTGCTGCTGGACTCGAGTCACGGCCAGGATGCGGAGGCGGTTCACGCCCAGGCGCTCGACCTGGCCCTGCGCCGTGCGGGCTTCCGCGTCCTGATGCTCTCCAACGAGCTGGGCAACGAGCGCCTTGAACGAGCCCTGCGTGCTCTCGACCCAACCGCGATCGTCCTCTGCGGCCCGGGAGCCGATACGCCTTCCGCCGTGAAGCTCATCCGCAAGATCCGCGAGGCGGGCTTCGACGCCCCACTCTTCGGCTTCCGTGCCGCGGGCCTGATCGGGGACGCCGTCCCCGCCGCGGGCGAGCGCCCCAGCGAAGTGACGGAGCTGCTGAACGCGGACCTTCGCCGCCGCGCTATCCGGGCCTTCGCCTGATCCAGCGCCGCTGGATCAGCTGCTTGCCTGCTCGGGCGGCTTCTGTCGCAGCGCCGTCTCTGTGATCCCGTAGCGGTCGTGAAGGCGACGCAGCGGGGCCGGCGCCCACCAGTTCCACTTGCCCAGCAGCGCCATCAGCGAGGGGACGAGCAGGGCGCGAACGACGCTCGCGTCGATCAGCACGGCAAGCGCCGTGCCGATCCCGTTCTCCTTGACGAAGAGGATCTTGGAGGTCGCGAAGGCGCCGAGCGCGACTGCGAAGAGCAGCGCCGCCGCAGTCACGATTCGCCCTGTCCGCTCGAGGCCGATCGCAACGCACTCCGTCTCCGAGGCCCCTTCGTCCCGCGCCTCTTTGATGCGGGACAGGAGGAACACCGCGTAGTCGGTGGAAAGGCCGAAGGCGACGGCGAAGAGCAGGATCGGCATGGTCTGCTCCAGGGCACCCGTGCCGGTGTAGGAGAGGAAACCCTCCAGGCGGCCGTCTTGGAAGAGCAGCACCAGCAGTCCGAAGACGGCGCTCAGGTTGAGGACGTTCATGACCAGCGACTTGACCGGCAGGATCACCGAGCCGGTCATCAGGAAAAGGATGGTCAGTGTCGCGACGATCACGATCGCCAGCGCAATCGGACCGTGCCGCACCAGACTCCCCTGGAAATCGATGAATTCCGCGGTGGCGCCGCCCACCATCACCTCGGCGCCCCGGCCCGCCTTGATTCGGCGCACCTGCTCCACCGTTCCCTTGCTCGCTTCGGAGGCAAACGGGTTGGCGGAGATGGCCTGGATCACGCTGAGGTTTCGTTTGAGTGGCTGCGGTGGCAGCACCGCGGCGATCCCGTCGATGCGACGGACACGGTCACCCACCTGCATCACCGCCTTCGGACCGGCCCCCTCGACGACCACCCAGATCGGTGTCTCGCGATAGGGCGGGAAATCTTCGCTGAGGATGTCGTATGCCTGGCGGGCGCTGGCTGACGTCGGCAGCACCTTGGGGTCGACGGTGTCGAACCTGATGCTGAGGAAGGGGATTCCCATCACGATCAGCAGCGAGGCACTTGCGATTGCCACCCCGACCGGGCGGCGCATCACGAAGCGGGACAGCCGGTACCAGAAGCCGGCCTCGGTGGGCCGGGCATCGGCCTCCGCGCGACGCTGTAGGAAGCGAGGCGCCAGCGAGTTCACGCGGGCGCCGAGCAGCGTCAGCACTGCGGGCAACACGGTGAGCGAGATCAGCGCCGCGAAGACCGCGACCAGAGACCCTCCGAGGCCCATCGAGTAGAGGAAGCGCTGCGGAAAGACGAGCAATGAGGCAAGAGCGACGGCGACGGTGAGCGAGGAGAAGAAAACCGTGCGGCCGGCGGTCGCCATCACGCGCCGCATCGCGGCCAGGCCCGGCCCATCCTTGGCGATCTCCTCGCGATAGCGCGAGACGACGAAGAGGCTGTAGTCGATCGAAAGGCCGAGCCCGAGAGCAGTGGTCAGGTTGAGGGCGAAGATCGAGATGGAGGCGAATTCGCTTGCGATTCGCAGGATGAGGAAGGTGCCGACGATCGCCAGGCCGCCGATCATCAGCGGCAGCAGCGCGGCGACGAGGCTGCGGAAGAAGAGGAGCGAGAGCAGGAAGAGGAGCGGGAAGGCAAGCATCTCCGCTTTTTGCAGGTCGCTCTCGACCTGCTTGTTCACTTGCTCCTGGGCGACGGCGGGACCGCCGACGACGACGCCCGGTCGGCCGGCGAAGCGGTCCGCGATTGCCACGCCTGCTTCCTGCCAGCTCTTGTCCTGCGTGGGGGTGAGCGTGACGGAGAGGTAGGTGGAGCGGCCGTCATGGGAGAGGAACGCGGGGGAGTGGGTGTTGGCATACCCAGTCACGGACTTGACATCCCTCATGCCACGGACCTGGCGCGTAATCGAGGCGATCCGGGCCCGGCCCGCCGGTGTCGTGACCGGTGCATCGCGAATCACGACGATTGCCCCGGGGATGCGGAACCCTGCGTGATCCAGCGCTTCGCGAGCCTGCACGCTCTCCGTGGCGGGGTCGTCTGCCCCATAGGGGTCGAGCCGGCTCGCCACCGAGCCGCCGAGGGCTCCGGCAACGACGAAGAACGCGATCGCGAGAAGGCCGATCCGGCGGGCGCGGCGATCGGCGAGGTGGGCGAGGGCGTTGAACATCAGCTGCTCCCTTCCTTGCGATCCGACTCGAGGATCTGGTGCTCCATTCGCTCGCACCAGCCGGCGAACCAATCGTTGAACTCGATTCCACCCCGCAGCACCATCAGCGGGAACGGATCCTCTTTGGCAATGGCCTTGGGCTCCAGCGCGTGCAGGCGCTCGACCACGTCGAGGCGGTGGCGGCGCATCGCCCGCAGGATCTCAGCTGCGTCCTGGGCGGGCAGGGCACCGGCAAAGAAGAGCTTCAGCAGTCCCTCCTCGCGCATCTCATAGGTGGTGGGAGGCTGTCGCAGCCAGCTCTTCAGCTCTTCCCTGCCGTCCGCGGTGATCTCGTAGACCGTTCGCCTGCGTCCTCCGCGCGGGGCGTCCACTCCCTCGATCAGGCCTGCCCCGGAGAGCCGCTTCAACTCCGGGTAGATCTGCCCGTAGCTGGCCGCCCAGAAGAAGCGCGTCGTGTGGTCGACCAGGGCCTTGATCTCATAGCCGGAGCGAGGCTCGCGGCTGACCATGCCGAGGATCACGTAGGCGGTGGCGCTCAACTCCATGCCACTGCACTATATATCATATTGATATATCGGCAAGTAAGATGCTGTCAGCCCTGCGGACTTTCGCCATGCTGCTTCCCCGCGAGCGCCCAAGCGCGAGCGCTCCTCGCATCCGACTTTGACCGTGCCACCACAGGGTCAAGTCTGGCAGCGGTGCGAAGTCTCCCCACGGGGACGCGAATACGGGGTCGCCCCACGGGGCGACTATCCTCAGCCTGCGCGTATGAATGCGGGGACTTCTGACATCGTCGTGATGAAGTTCGGCGGTACGTCCGTCGCCGGCGCTGACGAGATCAAGCGGGCAGCGCGACGGATCGTCGCGGCCCGGGAGACCGGCAAGCGGGTTGTCGCCGTGCTCTCCGCCCGCGGCAAGACGACCGACGAGCTGGTCGCCCAGGCGCTGGAGATCTCCCCGCGGCCGGACTCGCGTGAGATGGACATGCTGCTCTCGACCGGCGAGCGGATCTCCTGTGCGCTCTGCGCGATGGCGATCTACGACATGGGTCACAAGGCGATCTCGCTTACGGGCTCCCAGGCCGGGATCGTCACCGACTCCTCGCACACGAAGGCGAAAATCATCGACGTGCATGCGGACCGGATCCAGCAGACGCTGGAGGAGGACCGGATCGTCCTGGTCGCCGGCTTCCAGGGGATCTCGACCGACAGCCGCGACGTCACCACGCTGGGCCGCGGCGGCTCCGACACGACCGCGGTCGCGCTCGCCGCCGCGCTGGGCGCGAGCGTCTGCGAGATCTACACCGACGTCGCCGGTGTCTTCAGCGCCGACCCGCGGATCGTCCCCGGTGCCCGCAAGCTGCCGATGCTCTCCTACGAGGAGATGCTGGAGATGGCGGCCTCCGGTGCCAGGGTGCTGCAGCTGCGCTCGGTCGAGTACGCGCGCAACCACGGCGTTCGCATCCATTGCCGCGGCAGCTTCGAGGACCGTCCCGGTACTCTCGTCCTCAGCGAGCAGGAGATCGAGCAGGAGACCATGGAGCAGCCCTTCGTAACAGCGGTCACCCATTCGGACGGTGAGGCCCGCGTGACGCTGAGCGGCGTCCGCGATGAGCCGGGCATCGCCGGCCGAATCTTCTCGGCGCTGGCTGAGGCCGGCGTCAACGTCGACGTGATCATCCAGAACGAGCCGGTCGGCGGGGACAGGCTCGCGGTCCTCTCGTTCACGGTCGACCGCGCGGACCTCGTGACGGCGACGGAGACGGTTGCCGCGCTCGGCGTCAGCAAGGGCGTTCGCACCGACGAGCGGATCGGCAAGGTCTCGATCGTCGGCGCCGGTATGCGCTCGCATCCCGGCGTCGCCGCCAAGGTCTTCCAGGTGCTGGGCGCGGAGGGGATCAACATCGAGATGATCTCCACCTCGCCGATCAAGATCTCGTGCGTGATCTCCGCCGACCGCGTCCCCGAGGCGGTGCGGGCGCTGCACGACGCCTTCGAGCTGGGCGCCGGCACGATCCGCCCGGAGGAGCCCGCGGGCGCCGAGCACCGCCCCACGGTCAGCGGCTGAGCCCGGATGGCGGGCGGCGGGTACAGGGTCGGAGTGCTTGGCGCGACCGGGCTGGTCGGGTCGACGATCCTTGACGTCCTCACCGAACGCGGGTTTCCCGCGTCCGAGGTGGTCCCGTTCGCCTCCGAGCGCTCGGTCGGGAAGGAGATCGAGTGGAACGGGTCGGTGCTCGAGTGTCGCCCCCCGAGCGAGGAGACGATCCAGGGGCTCGACGTGGTGCTCTCCTCGGCGGGCGGCGCGGTCAGCGCCGAGTGGGCGCCGAGGCTGGTCGAGGCGGGGGCGGTCGTCGTCGACAACACCAGCCACTGGCGCATGCACGACGACGTGCCGCTGGTCGTCGCCGAGGTCAACCCCGACGCACTCGAGGGTCACCGCGGCATCGTCGCCAATCCGAACTGCTCGACCATGCAGATGGTCGTCGCGCTCAAGCCCCTCTACGACGCGGCCGGGATCGAGCGACTGGTCGTCTCCACCTACCAGGCGGTGTCCGGTACCGGCAAGAGGGCGATCGACGAGCTGCTCGCGCAGGCCGAGGCGGTCGTCCACCACCGGGAGCCGGTCGCCGGCGTCTATCCGCATCAGATTGCCTTCAACGCCCTGCCGCAGGCCGGCAGCTTCCCGGACGGCGACGACCACACCGACGAGGAGCGCAAGCTGATCAACGAGACGCGCAAGATCCTCGGAGACCAGTCGATCCGGATCAGCGCGACATGCGTGCGGGTGCCGGTCGTGACGGGCCACTCGGAGGCCGTCAACGTCGAGACGAGGGAGCCGCTCTCTGCACAGCGCGCGCGCGAGCTGCTCTCCTCAGCGCCGGGCGTGACCGTCGTCGACGACCCGGCCGCGGCGCGCTACCCGATGGCGATCGACGCCGCCGGCAGGGACGACGTGTTCGTCGGCCGCATTCGCCGCGATCCCGGCAACGAGCGCGCGCTCGACCTCTGGATCGTCGCCGACAACCTGCGCAAGGGCGCCGCCACCAACGCCGTACAGATCGCCGAGCTGCTGGTCGAGCGCGGCCTGCTCGGCTGAGAATGGACATCGGCTTCGGCGACGCGACGCTGCTCTTCGGAGCGTTGCTCGCGGTCGTCGCCGCGCTCTCCGGGTTGATTCGCGGGACGGTGCTCTCAGCCTCGGTGCTCTCAGTCGCCCTCGGCATCGGCCTCGCGGGCGCCGGCGTAGTCAAGGTGGACGCGACCAACCCCTCGATCGTCGAGCTGATCGAGCTGGCGCTTGTCGTCACTCTCTTCTCCGACGGGATGTTCGTCGAGCGCGAGCTCCTGCGCCGCCACTGGAGCCCGGTCGCCCGCTCGCTGGTCATCGCGATGCCGATCACGATGGGCCTGCTCGCCCTGGCGGCGAAGCTGCTGTTCGCCGAGCTGAGCTGGCCGGAGGCCTTCCTGCTCGGCGCCGTGCTCGCCCCCACCGACCCCGTGGTCACCTCCTCGGTCGTCACCTCGCGCCTCGTCCCCTCGGCAGTGCGCCACACGCTGAACCTCGAGTCCGGCCTCAACGACGGCCTGGCGCTCCCCTTCGTCCTCTTCTTCCTCGTCTTCGCCTCGCCGAGCGGCGACGCCGCCAGCGAAGCGCTGAAGCTGGCGGGCGAAGCGGTGGTTGGGGCGGCGGTCGGCCTGGCGCTGGGCTACTTGGGGGGACGGCTGCACCCTCGCCTCCCCGGCGGCGGTCTGACCCCGCGCTACGAGGGCATCTACGCGATCAGTTTCGCCCTCATCGCCTTCGGCCTCTCCGACGTGACCGTCGGCAACGGGCTGATTGCGGCCTTCGTCTGCGGCATCGCGATGGGCGCCAGCGAGCACGACGTCCCCCAGGGCTTCGTCGAGTTCGCCGAGAACACCAGCACGATCCTCCAGGTCATCACCTTCTTCGTCTTCGGCGCGCTGATCGCCGCCACCGGCTTCGACCGCAGCGTGCCGGCGCTGGTCCTCTTCATCGCCTTCGCGCTGCTCGTCGCCCGGCCAGCCGCCGTCCAGCTCTCCTTCCTGCGAACCGGCCTGCCCCGGGCGCAGAAGGCGTTCATGGCCTGGTTCGGTCCGAAGGGCGTGGCCTCGATGCTCTTCGCTCTCCTCGTGCTCAAGTCGGCGGTCGGCAACAGCGAGCTGATCTTCGACATCGCGGCGATCGCGGTGATCGCCTCGATCGTCGCCCACGGGCTCACCGATACGGTTGGCGCCGGTTGGATGGCGCGCCGGACCGGTCTCGGCAGAGCGGAGGAGGGCGGCGGTCGCCTTGGCGCCGCCGGTCCGGACGAGCTTGCCTAGGCGGTGGTCGCGGGCGCTGCCGCCAGGCGCGCCTCGACCCCGCGGGTCGAGGCGATGTGGCGGCTCATCCCCAGCTGCTTTGGCTCGAAGCCGAGCGCCAGGCCGACGAGCTGCGGCAGGTGCAGGATCGGCAGGTCGAGGTCGCGGTTGACGACCTTGGCCGCCTCGGGCTGCTGCATGTCGAGGTTGAGGTGGCAGAGGGGACAGGGGGTGACGAGGCAGTCGGCGCCGGCGTCGATCCCGTCGCCGACGTGGGTGCCGGCCTGGCGCAGCGAGGTCTCCCGGTTCATCGTGATCACCGGGAAGCCGCAGCACTTGCGGGCGCCCTCGTAGTCGACGGCCTCGCCGCCGAGCGTCTCGATCACCTGCTCGAGGTAGAGGTCGCGGTCGGGGTGGCCCTCGTAGCCGAGCCGCTCCTTGGGGCGCACCACGTAGCAACCGTAGAAGGGACCCACCTTCAGCTCGGAGAGCGGTCGCACGACCTTCTCCGCGAGCCTGTCCAGGCCGTAGTCCTCGACCAGCAGCCAGAGGAAGTTCTTGTTGCTGAAGCCGTCCTTGACGTACTCGAGGCCCTGCTCGCCGAGTGTCTCGTTGACGTGGGCGCGGTAGTCGGAGTCGGCGTCGAGCCGCTGCTGGCACTCGGACTGGGCGCCCTGGCAGGTCGAGCAGATGTTCATCATCGGCAGCCCGGTCTTCTGGGCCAGCGCGAAGGTGCGCGCGTTGAGCGTGTCGGCCAGCTCCTGGTTGTGCTCGGCGATCACCCCGGCGCCGCAGCAGTTGCCGCGGTCGAGGGTGACCAGCTCGATGCCGAGGCGCTCGGCGACGAGCGCCATCGAGCCGTGCAGCTCGGTCGTGAAGCCGCGCGAGACGCAGCCCGGCCAGTAGGCGACCTTCAGGTTCCCGTTGCTCACTGCGGCTTTCCCTCCTCGTCGCCTTCCTCGCCCTTGATGTACAGGTTGAGCTGCTGACGGGACGCCTGGGCACGGGCGTAGATCGCCTTGACCTCGTCCTGGGCGCCGCCCGGGAGCTTGTGGTGCAGGCCCGGGATCAGCTTCAGGGACCGCATCTTGCCGGTCCGGATGCCGCGAATCGCCGTGGGGAGCGAGCGGATCATTTCCGTGATCGCCCGTTTGCTCGGTTTCAGCTTGCCCTTGACGCCGGGAACGAAGGACTCCTGCAGCAGCGCCGACTCGTCGAGGGTGCCCTTCTTCTCGATGATCTTGACGAAGGCCATCTCGTGGTTGTGGCCGCTGTTGGGGTCCTCGATGCCTTCCTCGCCGGCGCGACGCCGCAGCCGCATGATCTGGTTCATCGGCGCCACGTCCTTCGGGCAGGCGTCGACGCAGCTGAAGCAGTGGGTGCAGTCGTAGAGGCCGTGCGGGTCCTCGGCGAGGTCATGCAGGCGCTCCTTGGTCTCGGCGTCGCGCGGGTCGCCGACGAAGCGGTAGGCCTTGGCCAGCGCCGCCGGGCCGACGAAGTCCGGGTCGACCTCCAGCGAGAGGCAGGAGGAGACGCAGGCGCCGCACTGGATGCAGGCCATCGTCTGCGTGATGTCGATCATCGATTCGGGCTCGACGATGTACTCGCGCTCGGGCGGCTCGCCGTGCGGCAGCAGCCAGGGCGTCACGCGGCGCATCTTCTTCCAGTGCGTCGTCTCCATGTCGGTGATCAGGTCCTTGATCACGGGCATGTTGCCCATCGGCTCGACGACGATCGGGTTGCCGCCCCCGTTGCGCCGGTTGGCGGCCGCGTGTGCCTCGCCGATCTGGGTCTTGCAGCCGAGACCCGACTGGCCGTTGATCTTCATTCCGCAGGAGCCGCAGATCGCGGCGCGGCAGGAGCAGCGCACCGAAAGCGAGCCGTCGTCGCGGTCCTTGGCCTGGAGGAGCCCGTCGAGGACCGAGAGGGAGGGCTCGAGCTCGACGTTGAATTCCTCCCAGAAGGGGCCGTCGCCGCTCTCCGGCTGGTACCTGCGGACTTTCAGCGTGTACTCGGCCACCTCGCTAGTACTTCCTCTCTTCGGGCTCCCACTGGGTGATCGTCACCTCGGAGTATGAGATCTCCGGCCCGTCCTCTCCGCGCTGCAGGTCGATGTGCTTGAGCCAGTCCGCGTCGTTTCGCTCCGGGAAGTCGGTCCTGTACTGGGCGCCGCGGCTCTCCTTGCGCTCGATCGCGGAGACGCAGACGCACTCGGCGTTGTCGAGCATGTACCCGAGCTCGATCGCCGCAAGCACGTCCTGGTTGAAGATCGCGCCGCGATCGTCGATGTAGGCGGTCTTGGCCTCCTCCTTGAGGCGGCGGACCGTGTTCAGGGCCTCCTCGACACCGGCCTCGTTGCGGAAGACGGCGACGTGCTTGTCCATCGTCAGGCCCAGCTCCAGCTTGATCTCCGAGACGCGGCGGCCGGAGCCCTTCTCGCGGGCGCTGATCGCCGCGATCGTCGCCTGCTCGGCCTCGAGCACCTCCTGCGATGGCTGCGAGCCCTCGATCTGCTTGGCGCGGGCGGCGGCGTCGACGCCGGAGCGGCGGCCGAAGATCAGCGTGTCGAGCAGCGAGTTGGCGCCGAGCCGGTTGCCGCCGTGGACCGAGACGCAGGCCGCCTCGCCGGCCGCGTAGAGGCCGGCGATGTCGGTGCGCCCGTCGACGTCGGTCTTGATGCCGCCCATCGTGTAGTGGTTGCCCGGCTTGATGCGGATCGGTTCCTTCATGATGTCGACACCGGCGAAATCCCGGCCGACGAGGACGATCTCCCGCAGCGCCTCGTGGATCCGCTTCTTCGGGACGACGGTGATGTCGAGCTCGACCGTGCCGTCCGGGAAGCCGCGGCCCTCGTCGATCTCGGTCTGCTCGGCGCGGGAGACGACGTCGCGCGAGGCCAGCTCCATCTTGTTCGGCGCGTAGCGCTCCATGAAGCGTTCGCCCTTGGCGTTGAGCAGGTGGGCGCCCTCGCCGCGGGCGCCCTCGGTGATCAGGAAGCCCTTGCCGGCCAGCGTCGTCGGGTGGTACTGGATCATCTCCATGTCCATCAGCTTCGCCCCGGCCCGGTAGGCCATCGAGATCCCGTCGCCGGTGCAGATCAGGGCGTTGGTCGTCGGCTTCCAGGCCTGGCCGTTGCCGCCGCAGGCGAGGATCACCGACTTGGCCTTGAACAGCTCCATCGAGCCGTCGGCGATGTTGCGAGTCACCACCCCGCAGCACTCGCCCTGCTCGTCGATCGCCAGCGCCGTGCAGAACCACTCCTCGTAACGCGCCACCGTGTCGGAGTGCTTCATCAGCTGCTCGTAGAGCACGTGCATGATCGCCTGGCCGGTGATGTCGGCGACGTAGTAGGTGCGCGCCGCCGAGGCGCCGCCGAAGGCGCGGGTGCCGAGCTTGCCCTCCTCGTTGCGGTGGAAGGTGACGCCCAGGTGCTCGAGGTGGAGGATCTCGTCCGGCGCCTCCCGGCACATGACCTCGATCGCGTCCTGGTCGCCCAGGTAGTCGGACCCCTTGATCGTGTCGTAGGCGTGCGACTCCCAGGAGTCGTCGGGGTTGAGCGCCGCGTTGATCCCACCCTGGGCCGCGTTGGAGTGCGAGCGCACGGGGTGGACCTTGCTGAGGATGCCGACGGAAACTCCCTGCTCGGCTGCCGCGAGGGCTGCTCTCTGACCGGCAAGACCGGCGCCGATCACCAGTACGTCGTGAGTTGGCACGGTTGCGATCCTATAGAGGGAAAATCCTAGGGCGCAGTCGGAATTGAAATCCAGGGTGGCGGCCCCCTTGCCAGCCCGTTCGTCTTCCGCGCTGACGAACGCCCGCCGCACTTGACGGAGGTCCCCCCGTACCCTAAGTTCTGGACGCCTGCCGGCTGGTGGGCGCCAGGGAAAAAGGATGCAGGGAACGGAGGCGAGAGTGACGAAAGGGCAGGTGCCCACTGGCCCCGACTCCCCCGACGGGCGCGACCGCAGCGCCAGGGGAGACGACGCTGCTCGCCGGCTGCGGCTGCGGCTGCGGCTGATGCGTCGCCTCGTCGTGGTCGCGGCGGCCACGCTTCTGGCATGGTCGTCCCTTGCCATCGCTGCCGAAGAAATCACTCGCACCCAATACACGGCTCAGGTCGAGCCGATCTGCAAGCGAAACGCCGAAGCGAACGCTCAGATCCTCAAGGGCGTTCGCACAAAGGTGAGGCAGGGCAAGCTCAGGCCGGCCGGCCGCCAGCTCGTCAAAGCCGCCGCGGCCCTGCGCAAGACGCTCGTCCAGCTCGAGGCGGTGCCCCGCCCCGCAGCCGACGAAGCGCGCCTCACCGAATGGCTCAAGCGGGTCAACGACGAGGCCGCCCTGCTTCAACAGGCCGGCAAGGCGCTCGAGGCGGGGCAAAAGCGCCGCGCCGAAACGCTGCAAGCGCGGCTTTACTCAGGTGCCCGCCTCACCAACGCGATCGTTGCCGCATTTGGCTTCCACTATTGCCGCTTCGAACCATCGAAGTACACCTAGGCAGCGACGCGCAGTACGTCTCTCGTGGCGGCGCTTTCGCTTGCCGCTGCCGTCGCGCTGCTGGTTGCCCCCTTCCCGTTTGCCCAGGGTGAGGTGACCCAGAAGGGGATCGTGCGCGTTCCCTCCGCCGCGACGCTCGGCGGTTAGAGCCAGTCTTGGTCGAGGCGACGGATGGCCGCCTCTGACAGCCGCACGGCGTCGGCGACCGTTCCGAAGTCGACGTTCTCGGCGACATCGTTGGGCCAGTGGTAGTTGGCGGGCTGTTTGAGGTCAGTGCAGCCGCAGAGAGCGGCGGTCTCATAGCCGGCCGCCAGTGGCTCCATCCCGTCGGTCCCGTTGTGCAGGCGCAGGTTGGGGAACAGCCAGATGCCCAGCTCCTCGGCGAGGCCGTCCATCAGGGCCAGGGAGCGCCGCGGGTACTCGCGCATCTTCAGGAATCCCTCGCCGCGAAGCACCAGCAGGTGCGGCGAGCCGATCGACTCCAGGCAGAGGAAGAACGTGCTCTCGCGCGGCAGGCTGGGGAAGTGGCGCTCGCCGAACGCCTTCATGCCCTCGCTGAACGACTCCTCCGAGCCGGTGGAGAGGAGGATCGCCCGCACCGCCTCGGGGGGGTCCTCGACCAGCCGCTCGGCGAGCGCCAGCAGCGCCACCACCGAGGTCCCGTTGTCGTTTGCACCCGGGACGGTGTCCCGCAAGGCGATCTCCGTCATGGCCGCCACGGAGCCGGCGCTGAGGAGGACCCCGAGCCTGGAGAGCAGCCGCCTGCCAGCGATGGCGCCCAGCGCGGCGAGGAGCGGGCCGCCGACCACGGGGGCCATCAGCGGCGGGCTCGTGTCGGTGCGCTCGATCAGGCCCAGGCGGTTGGCGATCTCGGGCAGCGCCGGATGAAACACGAGTCCCGAGCGTGCCGCGTCGTGGTGGGCGATCAGCACGATCGTGCGCTCGGCGTCCGCAGGCCCCAGCTCGCAGATGACGTTGTAGGTCTCTCGCTTGGGCAGCGCCCTGCGGAGCAGTCGCTTTCCCGGGGGGAAGTCGTCGGCAATGCCGGCGGACCCGGCGGCGGCCAGCGCCGTGCCGAGCAGCCGCCTCCCTCGCAGCGCCGCCAGACCGCCCGCGGCGCCCAGCGCCGCGCCGACCCCAAGCGGCCACCAGTAGGTGCCATGGGCCGGCGCCGCCTCGATCCGCGCCTCGGCCCCCCGTTCGGCGAAGCGCTCGACCAGCCACTCGGCGGCGCGCCGCTCCCCCGCCGAGGCGGAGGGCCGGTGGATGCGCTCGAGCTCCTCGAGCAGCATTCGCAGCCGATCCTGATCCGGGCTGCCGAGGCGCCCGGCGATCGTCGATTCGGCCGCGGCTGACGAGGGCATCGAAATCCCGACCCTACCTGGCGCTTACCATTGCGGGATGCTCGGGAGCGGCTCGATAACCCTTTTCCACGTGCGCGGGATCCGGATCGCGGTTGACCTGTCGTGGTTCGTCGTGCTGTTCCTGGTGATCTTCTGGCTTTCGGACTTCTACGGCAAGGTGCTCGGCGAAAGCAGCTCCTCCTCGACCCCCTTCGTCCTCGCCATTCTCAGCGCCTTCGGCTTCTTCGGCTCGATCCTCCTGCATGAGCTGGGCCACGCGATGGTTGCGCTGCGCAACAGGATCGGCATCTCCAGCATCCAGCTTTGGATCTTCGGCGGGGTGGCGCGGATGGATCGCGAGTCCGACAGCCCCTCGACCGAGTTCAAGGTGGCGATCGCCGGACCGTTGGTGACGCTGGCAATCGTCGTCGTTCTCACCGCCATCGGCGTCGCCGGCGCCGGCGCCGAAGAGTTCCGCAAGGCGATGCTGGTCGAGAGCGACGCCGGGACCTCGGGCGTTCTCGCGATGGTCGCCTGGCTGGCCTCGATCAACTTCCTCGTCCTCGTCTTCAACCTGCTGCCGGCCTTCCCGATGGACGGTGGGCGGGTCGTGCGGGCAATCGCCTGGTGGCGGACCGGCGACCGGACCGCAGCCACCCGCTTCGCGGCGAAGCTCGGTCGCGTCTTCGCCTACGTCTTCATCGCCGCCGGCCTGCTGCTGATCTTCAACCACGATGTCTTCGGCGGAATCTGGCTGGCGCTGATCGGGATGGTGATCAACAGCTCGGCCCGCGCCGCCTCGATGCAAACGGCGATATCGGACCGGATCGACGGGATGCGCGTGGCGGACGTGATGGACCGGGAACCGGTGGCAATCTCGAGCGAGCTGAGCGTCGAGCAGGCGCTCGACGAGTACTTCCTGCGCTACCGCTGGCCCTGGTTTCCGGTGGTCGACGCCGCCCACCGGTTTCTGGGCCTGCTGGTGCGCGACCGGGCGGATGAGGTTCCCGAAGTCGCCCGTGCGACGGCGGTCGTCGCCGACCTGCTCGAGCGCGACTACGGATCGCTGCGTGTCAGCGAGGACGACTCGCTGGAGTCCTTGCTGGGCAACCAGAACCTGCGTCGGCTTGGCGCCCTGATGGCCGTCGACGCCGACGGCCGCCTCAGCGGTGTGATCACCGCGGACCAGGTGGGCCGAGCCCTTCGCGAAGCAGCTACGACGGTCGGTGGCGCTCGATGATGCGGGTGAAGTCGGTGCCGGCCGGGAGCGTGCCGAAGGCATAGCCCCAGTCGCCGGAGAGGCGCGAGGCGCAGAACGCGTCGGCGACCGCCTCGTCGCCGTGGCGAACCAGCAGCGAGGCCTGCAGCGCGATTGCCATGCTCTCGACGATGCGCCGTGCCCGCGATTCGATCGTCTCGAGATCGCCCGGGAACTCGGCGCGGAGCTTCTTCGCGAAGGCATCGAGGCGCGGTTCGGCGCCCGCCCCCTCTTCCACCTCGGTGAAGAAGGCGTCCACGGAGGCCGGGGTCTTGACCATTGCGCGCAGCACGTCGAGGCACTGGACGTTGCCCGAGCCCTCCCAGATCGAGCCCAGCCCGCTTTCGCGGAAGAGGCGCGGCATCCCCGACTCCTCGATGAAGCCGTTGCCGCCGAGGCACTCCAGGCTCTCGGCCGCGTGCGCGGGCCCGCGCTTGCAGGTCCAGTACTTGAGCACGGCGGTGGCGATCCGCTTCAGGGCCGTCGCCTCCTCCGACCCGGACGCCGCCTCGTCGTAGGCGCGCGCCAGGCGCAGCGTCGAGACGGTCGCCGCCTCGGACTCCACGCAGAGGTCGGCAAGCACGTTGCGCATCAGCGGCTGATCGATCAGGTCCTTGCCGAAGGCCGCTCGATAGGTCGTGTGATGAAGGGCCTGGACGACGCCGGCCCGGAAGCCGGTGGTGGCGCCGATGGTGCAGTCGAGCCTGGTGTGGTTGACCATCTCGATGATCGTCCGCACGCCGCGACCCTCCTCGCCGACCATCCGCGCCCAGGCGCCGTCGAGCTCGACCTCGGCCAGGGCGTTGGAGCGGTTGCCCATCTTGTCCTTGAGCCGCTGGATGCGGAAGGCGTTGCGCTCGCCGTCGGGGGTCCAGCGCGGCAGCAGGAAGCAGGAGAGCCCGCCGTCGGTCTGGGCGAGGACGAGGAAGGCATCGCACATCGGCGCCGAGCAGAACCACTTGTGGCCGACGATCTGGTACTCGCCACCGGGCCCGCCGCCGTTCAGCGGCGTGGCGGCGGTCGTGTTGGCCCGCACATCGGAGCCTCCCTGCTTCTCGGTCAGCCACATCCCGCAGGTCGCCCCCCGCTTCTGCTCGGTGGGGATCGGGCGCTCGTCGTAGTCGAGCGAGAGGAAGCGGGGTTCCCACTCCTCGGCCACGTCCGGCTGCTTGCGCAGCGGGGGGATCACCGAGTAGGTCATCGAGATCGGGCAGCCGACCCCGCCCTCGGCCTGGGCCAGCTGCATGAACAGCGCCGCGCGGGCGACGTGGGCGCCGGGGCCCGGTTCGCGCCAGGGCAGCGCGTGCAGGCCGTGGCCGATCCCGATTCGCATCAGTTCGTGCCAGGAGTTGTCGAACTCGACCTCGTTGATGCGGTGGCCGAAGCGGTCGTGCGTGTGCAGCACGGGTGTCTTTTCGTTCGCCTCGAAGCCCCAGCGGACCGTCTGGTGGGAGCCGCAGATCGCGCCGAGCTCGCGAATCCGGCCCTCGGCCCACTCGGCGCCCTCGCGGCGGACCGCCTCAACCAGGGGCCGGTCGCAGTCGAAGGTGTTGTGGTCCTCCAGCGGCGGCGGCTGGTTGAGGACCTCGTGGGCAATTCCCGAAATGCGCTCGATGGTGGCCATTGAGTGATTGTGCCACCAGCGGCCGCCTCGGTGCTCTCTCCCGGACGGCGCCCCCGGGGCTCCGCACAACCGCGCCGCGCGATTCGGGCCGCCGTATATAGGATCGCCGCCGCCGTGGCAGGGGACACATCCAAGATCCAGGTCAAGAATCCGATCGTCGAGCTCGACGGCGACGAGATGACCCGGATCATCTGGGCGTTCATCAAAGAGCAGCTGATCCTGCCCTACCTCGATGTCGACCTGGTCTATTTCGACCTCGGGATCGAGAGCCGCGACGAGACCGAAGACCGGATCACCACTGACGCTGCGGAGGCGATCAAGGAGCACGGCGTCGGCGTCAAGTGCGCGACGATCACCCCCGACGAGGCCCGGGTGGAGGAGTTCGGCCTGAAGAAGATGTACCCCTCCCCGAACGGGACGATCCGCAACATCCTCGACGGTGTCATCTTCCGCGAGCCGATCGTGATCTCGAACATCCCGCGGCTCGTGCCGGGTTGGACCAAGCCGATCGTGATCGGCCGCCATGCCTTCGGCGATCAGTACCGCGCCACCGACATGGTGGTTCCGGGCGAGGGAAAGGTGACACTCACCTACACGCCCGCGGACGGCTCCGAGCCGATCGAGCTCGATGTCTATGACTTCTCCGGCGGCGGCGTGGCGATGGCGATGTACAACGTCGACGACTCGATTCGCGACTTCGCCCGTGCATCGATGCGGTATGGGTTGGAGCGCGGTTACCCCGTCTACCTCTCAACCAAGAACACCATTCTGAAGCGCTATGACGGCCGCTTCAAGGACATCTTCGCCGAGGTCTACGAGACCGAGTTCAAATCGGAGTTCGAGGCTGCGGGCCTCACCTACGAGCACCGGCTGATCGACGACATGGTCGCCGCCTCGATGAAGTGGGAAGGCGGCTACCTGTGGGCCTGCAAGAACTACGACGGAGACGTGCAATCCGACACCGTCGCCCAGGGCTTCGGCTCGCTTGGCCTGATGACAAGCGTCCTGATGAGTCCCGACGGCAAGACCGTCGAGGCCGAGGCGGCGCACGGCACTGTGACCAGGCACTACCGCCAGCACCAGCAGGGGAAACCGACCTCGACCAATCCGATCGCCTCGATCTTCGCCTGGACACGCGGAATTGACGCCCGCGGCCGGCTCGATGGCACCCCCGAAGTGTCACGGTTTGCCGAGACGCTGGAGCGGGTCTGCATCGAGACCGTCGAAAGCGGCAATATGACCAAAGACCTGGCGCTGCTCGTCGGTCCCGACCAGGGCTTCCTCACCACACAGGAGTTCCTCGCCGCGATCGATGGGCGCCTCAGGCAGGCAATGGCTTAGGTCCCCGAAAACCACGACTTCAGGAGACGATCCCGTGAGCACTCCCGTCAAAGTCACCGTTACCGGCGCGGCCGGGCAGATCGGCTACGCGCTGCTGTTCCGGATCGCAAGCGGTCAGATGCTCGGTCCGGACACTCCCGTCGAGCTGAGCCTGCTGGAGATCCCGGCCGCCGTCACGGCAGCCGAGGGAACCGCGATGGAGCTGGACGACTGCGCCTTCCCGCTGCTCCGCAGGATCGACATCTTCGATGACCCCAAAGAGGCGTTCAGCGGCTGCAACATAGGCCTGCTCGTCGGGGCGCGGCCGCGCGGCCCGGGCATGGAGCGGGCTGACCTGCTCGAGGCCAACGGGGGCATCTTCAAGCCGCAGGGCGAGGCGATCGCCGCCGGAGCCGCAGACGACGTCAGGGTGCTGGTCGTCGGCAACCCCGCCAACACCAACTGCCTGATCGCGTTGTCGAACGCCGACGGCGTTCCGCGCGAGCGCTTCAACGCGATGCTGCGCCTCGATCACAACCGGTCGATCGCCCAGCTCGCGAACAGGCTGGGTAAGCCGGTCTCCAGCGTGACCAACATGACCGTCTGGGGCAACCACTCAACCACCCAGTACCCGGACCTGGTCAATGCGAGGGTCGACGGATCGAGTGCCTGGGACGCGGTTGACGACGAGACATGGATCGCCGAGGAGTTCATCCCCCGCGTGGCAAAGCGCGGTGCGGAGATCATCGAGGCCCGTGGCGCCTCGAGCGCCGCCTCGGCAGCCAACGCGGCAATCAGCCACATCCGCGACTGGGTGCTCGGCACCCCCGAGGGCGACTGGGTCTCGATGGGCGTGCCATCCGACGGCTCCTACGGCATCGAGGAGGGTGTGGTCGCCGGTCATCCCTGCGCCTGCTCGGGTGGCGAGTGGAAGATCGTCGAGGGACTGGAGGTGCCGGAGTTCTCGCGCGCCCGGATCGACGCCAGCGTTGCCGAGCTGTGCGAAGAGCGCGACGCCGTTCGCCAGCTCGGCCTGATCTAGGTTCGCGTAAGCAGCTCGCGCAAAGCAAAGAGGCCGGCCCCGACTGGGACCGGCCTCTTGCCGAAGTTCCTGTGGCCGCAGGCTATTTGGTGGGGAAGTACTTACGGCCTTTCTTCGTCACTCGTTTTTCCTTCTCGAGGTCGCCAAGGACCCGGTAGAGATAGTTGGGCTTGATCTTCATCGTCTTGGCGATGTCCGAGGCACTGATGCCTGGGCTCTGCTCGACCAGCGCAGTTGCCTGGTCGGCACGGGTGCCTGTACGGCGGCGACGGCGACGAGGGGCTGCAGCTTTGGACGCGCCGCGCGGGCGACCCGGAGGGCGACCCGGACGGCCAGTGATCTTCCCGCCGAGCTCTCCGAGGGCGCGCTCAAGGCGCTTGCGCTCCTCGTCCAGCTCAGCGAGGCGCCTCTTGACCAGATCACGGGCCTCATCGAGAACATTGATGGTGCTGGGCATCGGATTCCTTTCGTCCCGTCAGCTTTAACGCCACCCGGGGTTGTCAGCGTTTCGACCATCACAAGTGTGGCACAGTCATAGTGACTGTGACGGGTCGTCGAGTCAGGCTGGCCTCATACCGCGTCCGTTTAGATGAATCGCAGGCTGCGGTGGTCAGACGACCCGCTCGGCCTGACGCTCGGGTGAGATTCGAATCACGTTCCAGGCCAAGCCGAGCTTCTCCAGCGCTGCGATGATCAGTGCGGAAGGATCGAGCTCCCAGCGCCTCAGGCCATGGGTGGCGGAACGCGGGAACGCGTGGTGGTTGTGATGCCAGGACTCACCCAGCGATGGAAGGGAGAGCCAGAACACGTTCGTCGAGCGATCGTCGGTGTCGAAGCGTCGGCTGCCGAGGAAGTGGCACACCGAGTTGACGCTCCAGGTGATGTGATGGACGAAGAAAATCCGGACCAGACCGCCCCAAAGCAGTCCGGTTGCGGCGCCGACGAGCGTGCCGGTGACGAGATATCCCGCCAGTGCCGGGATCGCCAGGCTGGCGCCGACCAATGGCACGAACCGCCGGGCAATCGTCCGCATCCCGGCGTCCTCGTAGAGATCGGGGGCGTAGCGCTTCCATGCGGCCCGCCCCTGTGTCGAAAGCAGCCAACCGGCGTGGGCATGCCATAGACCCGCCAGGACACCCCGAACACCCCCACCGTGACCAACGTGTGGGCTGTGCGGATCACCCTCCCTGTCGGTATGGGCATGATGCTTCCGGTGGTCAGCCACCCAGGAGATGACAGGTCCCTGCACCGCCATCGAGCCGAGCACGGCAAACAGGTACTCCAGCGGTTTCGAAGTCTGGAACGACCGGTGAGTGAGAAGCCGGTGAAAGCCAACGGTGACGCCTACCGCCGTCAATATGTACATGACGGCGGCGATCGCCAGGTCGGCAGGGCTGACAAGACTGTCCCAGAGCAGCGCGATTGCTGCGATCGTCGCCAGGAACGGGATCACTACGGCGGCCAGGTTTGCGACTTTCTCGGCTTTGGTCATCTAGAGACGATCCCCGTCGTCGGTTACGCGGGAGAAGGCAGCGGCTCGGAGCTGACCGGAGCGGCCCATCGAGCGTGAGGCGTCAGCTGCGGCGCTTACGAGGGAGGGTGCGGAAGACCTGGTCCCAGAGGGGGGAGGAGACGCCGAAGCCGTAGCGATGGTCCTGGAAGTGGTGGCGCATGTGCTGCTCGCGCAGCCGCTTGCCGAGCTTGGATTTGGGTACGAAGTGATGCACGTAGTAATGCGTGTAGTCATAGCAGAGGTAGCCGGCGATGAATCCCGCGAAGGTCGGATAGGCCGCCGGTGTGCCGAAGACCAGCGCGAAGGCCAGGTAGAAGAGAGCCGCCAGCGGGATCGACACCGCCGGTGGCATGACGAGGCGCAGCCTGTCGTTGGGGTGGTCGTGGTGGATGCCGTGGATGATGAAATGCATGCGCCGCCCGAAGCCGTTGTCGGGTTCCCAGTGGAAGACGAGCCGGTGAAGCCAGTACTCGGTCAGCGTCCAGATGCCGACGCCACCCGCGCTCAGAGCGGCCAGCTGCCAAGCGGCGAGCCCTCCGTTGGCGCCGAGCCACTCCATGATGACGGTCACGGGGACGAAGACGGCCGCCGGAATCGCCGGATGCACCCGCGAGAAGAAGTTGAGGACTTCGCTGTCGAAGAGCTGCGGCGAGGCTGCGAGGTTATCGGTGCGGTTCCGGGCTTCCATCCGCACGACCAATGGTAGCGGCGGTGGATGCGACGGTCGCAACACGCGGGGAATATGTAACGGCGCTGTCTCAAAGACGTTGCGCTTTGCGGAAATGGGCGTCACGGAACCGTCACGCCAATGGCAAGATGCGCCTCAATGCCGCGCAAGCCGAAGCCCCCGACCTGCAAGGACTGCTACTTCGGCAAGAACCTCCTCTGTGCGCTGCAGGTGGACGAGCCCTGCGCCACCTTCCGTCCCAACCGGCCGGAGGGCCTGGTTCCCCCACGCCAGCCCGTTCTCCTGATGCGCCCTCCCCGCTGGGCGCCCCAGTCACGCGCTGCGTAGCGCCTGCGGTGGCTATGGTTTGGCCTCCATGCGTGAGCGAGACCTCTTCGCCAACTTCGCCCGCATGCGGCGGGAGATGGACCAGATGCTTGGCGACGCCTGGGGGCGGGCCGCCTACGTGAGCCGGCGAACGACCGGCTTCTCGCCAAACGTCGACGTGTACTACTGCGGCGACCCGCAGCGAGCGGTCGTCAAGGTGGACCTGGCCGGGATCGACCTCGACGACGTCGGAATAGAGGTGAGTGGCCGCCAGCTCGCGATCGTCGGCGAGCGCCCCGTGCAGGAGACCGAGGGCCGGGTCTACCAGCGCGTTGAGATCCCCTCCGGCCCGTTCCGCCGCGTCGTCGAGCTCCAGGTCGAGGTCGACGCCGACCGCGCCAAGGCTACGTATGAGGACGGCATCCTGCGAATCGACCTGCCTCTGCGCGACCCGGCCGAGACCGCCCGCCGCGTGCCGATAGGGCGCGAGTGATGGAGGGCGCGCCGGCTCTCGAGATCGTCGAGGCGCCGCTTGACCCCGAGGACGCGATCCGCGCCAGCGAGCCGCTGCCCGATGCGCTTCCGGTCCTGCCGTTGCGCGAGACGGTGACCTTCCCTGAAACCCTGACCCCGCTTGCGGTTGGGCAGGAGCGCTCGATCAAGCTGGTCAACGACGTGCTTGGCGCCAACCGGATGCTGGTGATGGTCGCCGCCCGAAGCCCCGAGAACGAGGAGCCCGGACCCGACGACCTCTACGGAGTCGGCGTGGTCGGTGTCGTCGCTCGGATGTTGAAGGTCCCCGACGGGACGCTCCGGATCCTCGTGCAGGGAACGCAGCGGGTGCGCCTCGGCCCCTACGTGGCCGACGAGCCCTACCTGGTCGCGCGCATCGTCGAGCTGCCAGACGTGGTCGAGGAGGGCCCGGAGCTGCAGGCCCTGACCCGGAATGTGCAGCGCACCTTTTCGGAGATCGTCGAGCAGATCCCGTACCTGCCCGAGGAGCTGCAGATGGCGGTCGCCAACATCGACGATCCCGCTGCGCTGGGCCACCTGATTGCCGGCGCACTGAGAATCTCCACCGAGGAGAAGCAGGAGCTGCTGGAGGAGGCCCACATCTCCGCGCGGCTTCGCCATCTCTCCCAGATCCTCGCCCGGGAGCTGGAGGTCGTCCAACTCGGCAGCCAGATCCAATCCCAGGTGGAGTCGGAGATCGACAAGGGGCAGCGCGAGTTCTTCCTGCGCCAGCAGCTGAAAGCGATCCAGGAAGAGCTGGGAGAGGGCGACGAGCAGCAGGCCGAGGTGAACGAGCTGCGGCGGCGGATCGAGGAGGCCGAGCTTCCCGAGCACGCCCGCAAAGCGGCGGACCGCGAGCTGTCGCGGCTGGAGAAACTGCCGCCGGCCGCCGCCGAGCACGGTGTCATCCGCACCTACCTCGAGTGGCTGGTCGAGCTGCCGTGGTCGCAGGAGACCGAGGACAACCTGGACATCGCCCACGCCCGAGAGGTGCTCGACGCGGACCACTACGACCTCGAAAAGGTCAAGGACCGCATCCTCGAGTACCTGGCAGTGCGCAAGCTCAACCCGGAGTCGCCGGGCCCGATTCTCTGCTTCGTCGGGCCGCCCGGGGTCGGCAAGACCAGCCTCGGGCGCTCGATCGCGAGGGCCCTGGGGCGCGAGTTCGAGCGGATCTCGGTCGGGGGCGTCCGCGACGAGGCCGAGATTCGCGGCCATCGCCGCACCTACATCGGCGCCATGCCGGGGACGATCATCCGCGCCGTGCGCGACGCCGGCTCCCGCAATCCCGTCTTCATGATCGATGAGATCGACAAGATGGGCGCCGACTTCCGCGGCGATCCGTCCTCGGCGATGCTCGAGGTGCTCGACCCTGCGCAGAACGACTCCTTCCGCGACCACTACCTCGACCTGGAGTTCGACCTCTCCGACGTGATGTTCATCGCGACCGCCAACATCCTCGACACCGTCCCCGGCCCCCTGCAGGACCGGATGGAGACGATCGAGCTGGCCGGCTACACGCTGGAGGAGAAGAAGCACATCGCCCGCCGCTACCTGGTGCCGCGCCAGATCGAGGCCAATGGGCTGAAGCCGTCCCAGATCGAGTTCGCTGACCCGGCGCTGGTCGCGATCATCGAGGAGTACACGCGCGAGGCCGGCGTTCGCAACCTGGAGCGCCAGATCGGCACGATCTGCCGCAAAATCGCCCGCGAGGTCGCCGAGGGCAGGGTCGAGGGCAAGGCGAGGATCTCGGCGAAGCGGGCTCGCGAGCTGCTCGGCCGGCGTCGCTTCTTCGCCGAGCAGCGGCGCCGCACGAAGGACCCAGGGGTGGCCACCGGGCTGGCCTGGACGCCAACCGGCGGCGACGTGCTTTTCATCGAGGCGACCGCGATGCCCGGCTCGGGGAAGCTGACGATCACCGGTCAGCTCGGCGACGTCATGAAAGAGTCGGCGCAGGCGGCCCTGTCCTACGTGCGGGGACATTGCAAGGAGCTGGCTCCTGGGCTGGAGAGTGACTGGTTCGCCAGCCACGATGTCCACATCCACGTTCCGGCCGGCGCCGTTCCCAAGGATGGTCCCTCCGCCGGGGTGGCCATGACCGTCGCGCTGTCCTCGCTCATCACGGGGCGACCGGTCAGCAACGACGTGGCGATGACCGGAGAGGTGACGCTGACCGGGCAGGTGCTGCCGATCGGCGGGCTGAAGGAGAAGTCGCTTGCCGCCCAGCGGGCCGGGATCAAGCGGGTCATCGTGCCCGAGCGCAACGAGGGAGACGTCGCTGAGATCCCCGAGCACGAGCGCAGCGAGCTGGCATTCGTCTACGTGGACGACGTGTCGAAGGCAATCGAAGAGGCCCTCGCCCGCTAGAGATGGAGGCCGCCGAGGCGCTCGCGAGGAGCGGCCTGTCCACCTATCCAGCCGCGGTCCAGCAGGCGGTCCGCGCGCGTTCGCGCGCCTTCTGGATCGTCGCCGGGATGACCATCCTCGCCGCTGCTCTGCGCTTCGCCACCCTCGGCGTCCAGGCCTTCCACCACGACGAGATCGTCACCGCCAGCCGCATCCTGCGCGACGGCTTCTGGCACGCGATGGACGCCGTTGGCTTCAGCGAGTCGTCACCGCCGCTCTACTACGCCCTGGCCTGGGCCTGGACGCAGATGACGGGGACGGCCGAGCTCGGCCTGCGTTCGCTCTCGGCTCTGGCGGGTGTGGCGACGGTCCCGGTCGCCTATCTCCTCGGTGGCGAGCTGCGCGGGCGCCGCGCGGGCATCGTCGCCGCTGCGCTGGTCGCCGTCAACCCGATGCTCCTCTGGTACTCCCAGGAGGCGCGGGGCTACGCGCTGCTGGTGCTGCTGACGGCGGTGGCAGCGCTCTACTTCGTGCGGGCGCTGGATCGCGGCCGTCGCCGCGACCTCACGGGCTGGGGCATCGCCTCGGCGCTCGCACTGGCCACCCATTACTTCGCAGTGTTCCCCGTCGCCCTCGAGGCGGCCTGGCTGTTGCGCCGCCGCGGCAGGGGCGCCATGGGGGGGCTTCCGATCGTCGCAGTCGCCGGCCTGCTGCTGGCGCCGCTTGCGATTCACCAGATGTCGAAGGGCCACGCCGAGTGGATCGGCGATCACAGCCTTGGTCACCGGCTCTGGGAGGCCGCCGTAGGCTTCACGGTCGGCGAGACGGGCGACGTCATTGCCCAGCCGGAGCGTGTGCTGCCGGCGGTCGTCCCGCTGCTGGTCGTCGTCATTGCGCTGATCCTGCTGGCCGCGCGGGGGGACAGGGCCGAGCGGCGCGCCGGCGGTCGCATGCTGGCGATCGCCGCTGCCACCGTTGCGACACCGCTGTCACTGGCCCTGCTGGTTCCCGGCAAGGACTACGTGCTGGCTCGCAACCTCCTGCCGGCGCTGGTTCCGCTGCTTGTCGCTGTGGCGATTGGCACGACCCTGCGCGGCGCCCGTCGCGGCGGCACGATCCTCGCGTCGGTGCTCGTCTCCTACTCGCTTGGGTTCTGCGTTTGGGCAAGCTTGTCGCCCGCTCTCCAGCGCCCTGCCTGGGACATCGTGGCGGCCAGGCTCGGAGAGCCCGAAGCCCCGCGCGCGATCGTCACCTGGACGCTGGGAGAGGCCCCGCTTCGCTACTACCTCTCGACTGGCTCCTTCGAGGTCTCGTCGGCGGACGGCTTCCCCTGGTTCGTGCACGAAGTCGACTTCGTCTCCTACGGCCCGGCACCAGCGGTTCCCGGTCGCCTGCTGAGTGGCGGTTTCCGACAGGTCAGCTATGAACGAGTCGGTGAGTTCTATGTGAGGCGCTACGTGCTGCCGGGCCCCGACCTGGCGCGCCTGCGACCGGGAGCGGTGCGCAGGGCGAGGCTTAACTTCCGCTCGAACGGCGTCCTCCTCGACGGCATCGGCCCGTGACGTGCCACAGACATTCTTAAGGTCTATGCTCAACGGGCACCGGAAGACTTCCAGCGAGGAGAAGCATGAGCAAGACACAGGCGACCCACACCGCCGACCGCGCTGCCGACCTCTACTCGGCGGCACGCCAAAATCCCTACGTGCAGCGCCTGATCGAGGACGACGAACTGCGCGACAGCCTCCGCAACGCCTGCGAAGCGGCGCGGGGGGCCTATTCCCGTGCGACCAGCAACGGCAAGGGGGCCGTCAAGGCCGTCACCAGCGACAGGAAGGTCCAGAAGGACCTCCGCGCCGCGGCCGAGGGCCTGCGCGAAGCCTCTGACCATCTGCGGGCTGCCAAGAAGCGCAAGAAGAGCCGGCTTGGCCGCCTCATCCTCTTCGGCCTGGTCGCTGCGGGAATTGCGCTGGTGCTCAGCGAGGACGCTCGCAAGACCGTCCTGGACGCCCTCTTTGGCGCCGAGGAGGAGTTCGAGTACACGAGCACGACCAGCATCAACGGGTCGTAGCTTCACCAGCCAACGGGTTCTGACCCCGCGCCCCCGCGGGGCGAGCCTCGCACCCTCGCCATAGACTGGTGAGTGTGGAGGCCGGAACCAAAGAGCGCGAGCTTAGCGGGGAAAAGGCGCAGCGCATCGTCGACGCAATGCGCGACAGCGTCGCCAAGCGCGGCGCCGCCGGCTCGACGTTCGAGCACGTCGCCCGCGAGGCGGGCGTAAGCCGCGGGCTGCTGCACTACTACTTCGGGACCAAGGAGCGGCTGCTGGTCGAGGTCGTCCGTCGCGACACGGAGATCCGCGTAGCCCGCCTCGACAAGACGCTGGCAAAGGCGGAGAGCGTCGACGACGTGATCAACGTCCTCGTCGCCAGCCTCACCGCGCTGATCGAGCGGGAACCGGCCTTCTACCTGCTGCTCTACGAGCTGTTCAGCGCCGGCCGCCAGAATCCCGACATCCGGCACGAGGTCGGACAGCTCTTCGAACGCACGTGTTCCCACGTCGCCGAGGTCCTCGAGGCGAAGGAACGCGAGGGCGTGCTCAGCCTGCGCTACGACGCCGAGGCGATCGTGTCGTACCTGTTCGCGGTCGGCGACGGCTTTGCGCTGCAAGCGCTGTCTGATCCCGGCCGGGACATCAGCGCGGCTCTGGCGGCGGGCGCGGCGGCGGCACGCCACCTGCTGGTCAGAGAGTGAGAGGCGCCGGATAGGATCCCTGCCGATGGAGGGAGAGGCTCGACGCACCGACGAGGACGTCGCCTTCGCGGGAGTGGCGGCGCAGGCGCAGATGGTCCGCGCCGGCGAGGTGTCCCCGACCGAGCTTGTGCGCATGTGCCTCGACCGGATCGAGCGACTCGATCCGCAGCTCAACTCCTTCCGGATCGTGCTCGCCGAGCGGGCGCTGCTCGAGGCCGAGCAGGCCGAGGCACGGCTGAAGGCGGGCGAGGAGCGGCCGCTGCTGGGCATCCCGATTGCGCTCAAGGACGAAGTAGACCTCGCCGGCGAGCTGAACACGCACGGGACGGATGCCTTCCCCGACCCGGCGCCCGCCGACTGCGAGATGGTTCGGCGCCTGCGTGAGGCGGGGGCGATCGTGATCGGCAAGACCACACTCCCCGAGCTGGCGATCTGCGGCTTCACCGAGTCGGCGACCTGGGGGGTGACGCGCAACCCCTGGGACCCCCAGCGCAGTCCCGGCGGCTCCAGCGGCGGCAGCGCCGCCGCGGTGGCAGCCGGGCTGGTGCCGATCGCATCGGCCTCCGACGGCGGCGGGTCGATCCGCATTCCGGCGGCCTCCTGCGGCCTCTTCGGCCTCAAGCCCCAGCGGGGCAGGGTTTCGCTGGCACCCGACCTCGAACAGTGGAACGGGCTGTCCGCCGCCGGCTGCCTCAGCCGCACGGTGCTCGACACGGCGCTCTGGCTGGACGTTGTCAGCGGCGGCTCCGAGGAGGCGGGCGCACCGCCTCCACCCGAGCGTCCCTTCGTCGAGTCGGCGCGGTCCGCGCCCGGCAAGCTGCGAGTCGCCTACTCGACGGCGGCGCCCCGCGCCGCTGCGCCGCCAACCGTCTCCGACGTCGCCAAGGCCGCCGTTGCCGAGACGGCCGATCTGCTGCGCTCACTCGGCCATGAGGCGGTTGAACGCGATCCCGCCTGGGGGGCGATCGGCAACAGCGTCACGCCGCGCTACCTGCGCGGAATCGCCGAAGACTTCGCGAAAGTCCCCCACCCGGAGCGGCTCGAACGTCGCACCCGCGGCTTCGCGCGGCTCGGCCGCATGATCCCGGACGGGTTGTTCGAGCGGGCGCTGAAGGGGCGGGAGTCCGACGGCGCCCGGGTCGGTGCGATCTTCGACTCCTGCGACGTGCTGATGACGCCGGTGATGGGCGGCACGGCGCTCCCGGTCCGGCGCTGGGAGGGCCATGGAGCACTGTGGACGGTGCTCGGGATGAGCCGCTTCTATCCCTACTGCATCCCCTGGAACCACCTTGGCAACCCGGCGATGTCGGTTCCCGCCGGATTCGCCGCCGACGGCATGCCGCTTGCGGTTCAGATCATCGGCCGCCCCGGCGACGAGGCGACGCTCCTCTCGCTGGCCGCTCAGCTCGAGGCCGAGCGCCCCTGGGCCGACCGCCGCCCGCCGGTCTCCTGACCCGGCGGTCCTCCCTCCCGATGCTCCTTATGTACCTATTTCGTACATAAGGAGCAGCAGGGACCAGCCGCCATCTAACGCGGGAAGACCCTGCGCATGCGGGCCAGCTCGCGCAGGCTGCCGCGCGGGCGGATGCGGCGCTGGAGCATCATCTTGAGCGGGTTGGCGTCGGGCTTGCCGGAGGCGATCCAGTCGGCCCAGCTCGTCTCGAGGACCAGGTCGGCGTCGGGCGCCTCGCCGGGCTCGGCCCGGGTCGAGCCGTTGTCGATCACCAGATGCCAGGGGTCGGCGTCGCTGAATCGCCACTGGTAGACGAGGCGGGAGCCGCTGGCGGCCCCGGCGTGGGCGGAGCGCGCCACCATGTCGAAGTAGATGCGCTGGATCTCGGGAGAGGACTCGGGACGGCGGCCGTTGGCGTGGCCGGTGACGCCGGCGAGCAGCAGCTTCACCTGCCGCTCCGCGACCGCCTCCTCGGAGGCATCCGGGTCGAAGGGAAAGACACCGGGCGGCATCTCCTCGACCGGGTAGCCGATCGTCCGCCAGCGTCCCCGGATCAGCTTCAGCCCGAAGGCGAAGATGTCCTCCATGCTGAAGCCGTAGCACTCCGTGTACTCGCGGTCGAAGTTCGGCGGCGTGAAGACCGCGGCCGAGTAGGGCAGCACTTCGCGCAGGAGCTCGTTGACGGCGGCCTTGCACTCCTCGGACTCGGCCAGCAGCTCCGACAGCACCTTGACCCCGAAGCCGATGTGCCGCTGCTCGTCACGGGAGACGTTCGCCATCCCGGCGCTGAAGCCGGGCATCGTTTCCTCAGAGGAGAAGAAGTCCTCGATGAAGTGCTGACCTGGCTGCGCGAGACTGCCCTCGACGATCAGGTGGTAGAGGGTGATCGCCTGCGCGTACTTGGGCAGCGAACGGTCCTTGCGCAGTTCCTCGGCCATCCGGTCGAGGCGGTCGAAGACGCCCCGGTAGCCCCAGTTGAGCTGCGGGAGGGTGGAGGCGAGGGTTGCCTGCAGCGACTCACCGCCGACCCCGATGACCTCCTTGAAGAAGCGGTGGAAGAAGACCGAGTGGCGCACCTCGTCGACCTGCTGGGTGGCGAGGAAGTAGGACTGCTCCTCGGTTGGGGCGGCGGTCACATAGGGCGCGAGCGTGTCGGCGACCCGATCCTCGCCGTAGAAGAACATCGAGTAGATCCACATCGCCGAGCGGCGTTGGATCTCGCTGAGCGCTTCCCAGCCCTTGCCGTCCTCGGAGAAGTCGAGATCGTAGGCGCTCCAGTTGCCCTGCTCCCAGCGGCGGTAGAGATCCTCGTAGGTGATGTTCTCCATCGGGTTCTGGGATGCGACGCTCATCTCTCTCCTTGCTCCTTTTCCGAGGGGCGGGGTCGGGTTTGCTGTGGCTGAGGTTAGCGGGTCCTGGCTGCCTGGCCAGGAGCTTGCCCTGCGGGAGTCGATCGGGCTGTCGCCGGCACCTCGATCTCGCGCTTGAGGATCTTGCCGGTGGGGCCCTTGGGAAGCTCGTCCAGGAACCAGACGACGCGGGGGTACTTGTAGGCGGCGATCCGCTCCTTGACGAAGGCGCTGACCTCTTCCGGGCTCAGCTCCTCGCCCTCGTGCAGGACGATGGCGGCGCCGATCTCCTCGCCCCACTCGTCGTGCGGCACGCCGACCACGGCGGCTTCGCGAATCTTCGGGTGCTCGTAGAGCACCTCCTCCACCTCGCGCGGATAGACGTTGTAGCCGCCGCGGATGATCAGGTCCTTCTTGCGGTCGACGATGTAGAAGTAGCCCTCCTCGTCGGTGCGGGCCAGGTCGCCGCTGTGGAACCAGCCGCCGCGCATCGCCTCCGCGGTGGCGTCGGGCCGCTGCCAGTAGCCCTTCATGACGTTGTGGCCGCGGATGACGATCTCGCCAACCTCCCCCTGCGGCACGGGGTGGTCGTCCTCATCCACGACGCGCATCTCGACACCCTCGATCGGAGTGCCGATCGAGCCCGGCTTGCGCTCCATGTCTGGATGGTTCGAGCTGGCCACGGGCGAGGTCTCCGAGAGCCCGTAGCCCTCGAGCACGACGCAGCCGAACGCCTCCTCAAAGCCACGCAGGACCTCGACCGGCATCGAGGCCCCGCCGGTGATGCAGGTCCGCAGGGCCGAGGTGTCGAATCGCTCGCGCTGCGGGTGGTGCAGCAGCGCGCCAAACATCGTCGGCACGCCGTAGAAGTGCGTGACCCTGTCGCGCTGCATCGTCTCCAGCGCTTCGCCGGGGTCGAATTTCGGCACCAGCGTCAGGCAGGCGCCGACCCGCAGCGAGGCGTTCATGCCGACCGTCTGGCCGAAGGAGTGAAAGAGCGGGAGCGCGCCCAGAACCACGTCGCCGGCACCCACCTCGCAGGTCGTGCGCGAGGAGATCTCGGCATTGCGGGAGAGATTGGCGTGGGTGAGCTCTGCGCCCTTCGGCTTCCCGGTGGTTCCCGAGGTGTAGAGGATCACTGCGACGTCGTCCTCGTCTGTGTCCGCGACTCCGGGAGCGGGCGCGAGTCCCTCCAGGGTTGCGGCGAAGCCCTCGGGCTCGACCGTGACCAGCTCGGCGCCGGCATCGGCGGCGCCCTCCTGCGCCTCCCCGGCGAACCCATGCCAGGCGAGCAGCAACTTCGCACCGGAGTCCTCGAGGTAGAAGGCGATCTCGCGCCGCTTCAGCAGCACGTTCATCGGCACGACGATGCCGCCCGCACGGAGCACGCCGAAGTAGGCGACTGGGAACTCCGGGACGTTGGGCAGCATCACGCCGATCCGGTCGCCCTGGCCGATGCCCCGCTGTTGCAGCAGGGTCGCCAGGCGGGCGCTGCGCTGATCGAGATCCGCGTACGCCAGCCGAGCGTCGCCAAGCCGGATTGCCGGTCGCTGCGGCTCCCGCTCGGCGCTCACGGTGAGTATCGACGCCAGGTTCAGCTCCATCCCCGCCAGCGAGCATAGCCAGGCGCCCTTGCGGCCGGCAAGCGCTCGGCACCGGTGGCCACCCCGTCGCCGGTTTCAGCTGACCGCAATGGCGCCGTTCGTTACGCTCGTTCCGCGATGACCGTCGACCTGGGCCAGCCGAGCTCCTACCTCGCCCTTCAGAAGGGCGTGCCGGTGTACTCGAGCGACGGGAAGGAGATCGGCAAGGTCGAGCACCTCTTGGCCGATCCGGAGGTCGACGTCTTCGACGGGATCGTGCTCGACACCAGCGTCCTGCCCGGGGGCCACCGATTCGTCGATGCACAGGAAGTCGACGAGATCTATGAGCGAGGTGTCGTGCTCAAGATCGATGCTGCCGCAGGCGAGCGGCTGCCCGAGCCGAGTGCCGATCCGGGTGCACTGGAGGTGGGGGCCGACGACATGGTCCCGGAGGACCGCCACGACAAGCTGCGCCGCGCCTGGGACCTGATCTCGGGCAGGGGTTGAGCGGCCGGCGCCAGATGGGCCGGAGTCGGCTAGCATCACGCGCCGTGAAGGTGCTCATGACGGCCATCTCGCTGTGCGCGGCGCTCGCAATCGCGGGTTGCGGGAGCGGCGGTTCCTCGACCGGTTCGACGGAATCGAGCAGCGCCGGCTCGACCGCATCGACTGCGCCCGCCGCCGGAAAGACGAAGCCGAAGGTCGAGGTGCCGAAGGGCGCGCCGCCGAAGAAGCTCGTGGTCAAGGAACTCGAAAAGGGGACCGGAGCGGTCGCCAAGGCCGGCAACGAAGTGACGGTCCAGTACGTGGGGGTCGACTACAAGACCGGCAAGCAGTTCGACGCCTCCTGGGACAGGGGTGAACCGTTCAGCTTCCGTCTTGGCGCCGGCCAGGTGATCCCCGGCTGGGACAAGGGGGTCCAGGGAATGAAGGTCGGTGGCCGCCGCGAGCTGATCGTTCCGCCGAACCTCGCCTACGGCGCCGCCGGCGCCCCTCCGGCGATCGCCCCGAACTCGACGCTGGTCTTCGTGATCGACCTTCTCGAAGTCAAGTAGGGCGCGCGGGATAGAGCCGCTGTCCGTTCTCAGCCGGAACCGTTCGGCGCGAGGGAAGCGTGACCAGGCGGGGAGTCAGCTCAGCTTCGGGCTGCGCCAGGGCTGCGCGAGGCGGGTGGCGAGGTCGTCGGCGAGGCCGGCGATCGGGACGCGGACCTGTTCGAGGGTGTCGCGGTCGCGGAGGGTGACGGTGTCGTCCTCCATCGTCTGGCCGTCGACGGTGACGCCCCAGGGGGTGCCGATCTCGTCCTGGCGGCGGTAGCGCTTGCCGATCGAGCCGCCCTCGTCGAACTCGGCGGGGATGCGGCGGCGCAGGTCCTCGAAGATCTCACGCGCCCTCTCCGGCATCCCCTCCTTGGAGACCAGCGGGAGGACGGCGACCTTGACCGGCGCCAGGCGCGGGTGGAGGCGGAGCACGGTGCGTTGGCGTCCCTCGACCTCCTCGACGTCATAGGCGTCGACCAGGAAGGCGAGGGCGGCGCGGTCGGCGCCGGCAGCGGGCTCGATCACGTAGGGGACGTAGCGCTCCTTGGTGCCCTGGTCGAAGTACTCGAGCTTCTCGCCGCTGAACCTGGCGTGCTGGGTGAGGTCGAAGTCACCGCGGTTGGCGATCCCCTCCAGCTCCGACCAGCCGATCGGGAACAGGTACTCGATGTCGCTGGTCGCCGACGAGTAATGGGCCAGCTCCTCCTCCTCGTGGGGGCGGATGCGTAGGAGGCCAGGGCGGATCCCCAGCTCGGTGTACCAACGCTCGCGCGCCTCGATCCACGTCTGGTGCCATCTCGGGGCGTCGGCGGGCGGCACGAAGAACTCCATCTCCATCTGCTCGAACTCCCGCGTGCGAAAGATGAAGTTGCCGGGTGTTATCTCGTTGCGGAAGGACTTGCCGATCTGGGCGATCCCGAAGGGCGGCTTCTTGCGCGCGAAGCCGAGCACGTTCTTGAAGTTGATGAAGATCCCCTGCGCGGTCTCGGGTCGCAGGTAGACGGCCGAGCCCTCGTCGGCGACCGGTCCGACATGGGTCTCGAACATCAGGTTGAACTGGCGCGGCTCGGACAGCTCGCCGCCGCATTCGGGACAGCGCAGCTCGGCCTCGGGGTCGCCGCCTGCGGCTTCCACGCCCTCGCGCAGGTGGTCCTCGCGCCAGCGCTTCTTGCACTTGCCGAGGCACTGGACGAGCGGGTCCGTGAATCCCTCCAGATGGCCCGACGCCTCCCAGACTCGCGGGTGCTGGAGGATCGCCGAGTCGAGCGCGACGATGTCGTCGCGCTCCTGCAGCATCGCCCGCCACCACTCGGCTTTGACGTTGTTCTTCAGCAGCACGCCGTAGTGGCCGTAGTCGTAGGTCGAGCCCAGGCCGCCGTAGATCTCCGAGGAGGGGAAGACGAAGCCGCGCCGTTTGCAGAGCGCGACGATCTCCTCCATCGTGACCTCGTCGGGGCGAGTCTCCGGAGCGGTTGTCATCGCTGAACCGTATAGCGAGCCCGCAGCGCGGGTGCGTCGGGGGCGCGGCGGCTTGGGCTCTTGCGGCCGGCCTTCGCGCGGACGGCTGCGATAATCGGCAGCGGTATGCCGATCTACGAGTACAAATGCGCCAACGGCCACGTCTTCGACGTGATCCAGAGGATGAGCGACGAGCCGCTGGCCGAGTGCCAGGAGTGCGACGCTCCCGCCGAGCGCGTCCTGCACCCGGTCGCCGTCCACTTCAAGGGCTCCGGCTTCTACACGACCGACTACGGCAGGAAGAAGACGGCGGGTAACGGCGGGGCTGCGGCGGAGGGCGCGAAGGAGTCCAAGGAGTCGAAGGGCTCCGACTCGAAGCCCGGCGAGTCCAAGGCCAAGGCAGCAGCAGCCGGCGACTGATGACTTTATGACCCCATGGGGTCATAAAGTCATCAGTCGATCTCCAGGGAGGCGTTAGCCAAGCAGGCGCTTCACCGCGCGGCGTCGTTCCGATTCCGGCACTTCGATGCTGCCGCCCGGGCCTTGTGGGCATTCCGAGTTGGCGCTCGCGCAGAGGACGTCGGCGTTGGAGCTGCCCCCGATCGCCGCCGCCAGGACCAGCTGCGGCATCGTGAGGAAGCCCATGTCGCTGACGAACGCCTTCGGCGCGTCCCAGCCGATGATCGGGCCCATGATGAAGTTGTAGGGGAGCCGGAGGGGGTCGGTGAGGCGGCTCTTGATGCCGCTGATGACCGCCTGCTGGGCCTTCTCCCGGTCGAAGTCGCTGTAGCCGAGCGAATAGGCGCTCGGGCCGGCGCCGGGGCATTCGCTTGCCTCGCGAACGCGGGCGTAGGCGAGGGCCTTCTGCCCGTCCAGCGTGTTCTCCCCCCTGTGCAGCCGCAGGGTGATCCCGCCCTGGCCATGGCCGGCGCCGCCGGAGATTTCGGCGCAGAGCCTGTGCGGGACGTTGACTTCGACGCCGCCGACGGCGTCGATCAGCTTTTCGAAGCCGGTGAAGTCGACGATCGCGACGTGGTCGATCTTGATCCCCAGGAACTGTTCGACCGTCTTGATCTCCAGCGCGGCGCCGCCGAAGGCGAACGCGGCGTTGATTTTCTGCGTTTCCTGGCCGGGGATTTCGGCGTAGCTGTCACGCGGGATCGAGAGTTTGCGGAAGGCGCCGCCGCCGGCCCGGATCAGCATCAGGGTGTCGGCGCGGAACTGGCCGACCGAACAGCTTCCATGGGGCGCGTCGCCGTGCGCCTGCTGTTCGAAGCACTGCTGCGAAGGGACACCTACCGGTTCCTTTGAGTTGGTCGGGCGGGCGTCGGTGCCGAGCACCAGGATCGTCTGCGCGCTCGGCAGCAGGAAGGGGTTGCCGTGCAGGGCGGACTTCGCTTCGCCGGAGAGCTTGAAGGCCTGCAGTTGGGCGGAGACCGCGAAGGCGAGGAAGCTGAGCAGGATCCAGCCCAGCGCCGCCAGGCCGAGCCATTTCAACGCCCGCCTGGCGCCGCGCCGCGGCGGTTGCGGCCGGCGCTCTCGCCCGGCGGGGGCGCCGCGCTTCGGCGGCTGGGGCCGTCGACCCTTGCGGTCCTCGAAGTTCGGCAGGTCGGACTTTCGCAACCGCGAAAGGAGGCCTCTTCGGGATCGGTAGACGTTGTAGTTGGGCGCCCCGGAGGGTTGCTGCTCATCATCGTTCGGCATAAAGGGCTAGAAATCATGCCGATGCCCCCGGTCGCCTGCCCACAGCGATGACTTCGACCGAAGCGATAGGCGTCGACCTGGGGGGGACGAAGATGCTCCTCGGTGTCCTCGACCCCGATTCCAAGGTCGTCTGGGAGAGCCGTGAGCGGTCCACCGGCCAGACCGAGAACGAGTTGGTGGAGCTGCTGGTGCGCGAGGTCGAAGAGGGGCGCGCGGCAAGGGCCGGGGTTGGCACCATCGGGCTGGGCATTCCCGCAACGATCGACCACGAGAATGGCGTCGCGGTGTCGGCGGTCAACCTGCCGATCGAGAACCTGCCGATCCGCGAGCTCGTCGTCGAACGCACCGGCCTGCCCGTCTTCGTCGACAACGACGCCAACGTCGCGGCGCTCGCCGAGCACCTCTACGGTGCCGCGCGCGGGGCCGAGAACGTGGTGATGCTGACGGTCGGCACCGGGATCGGCGGCGGCCTGATCCTTGGCGGCGAGGTCTACCGCGGCGCAACCGGCGCCGGCGCCGAGCTCGGTCACATGGTGATCGAGATGGACGGCCCACGCTGCCAGGGCAACTGCCCCGGCCGCGGCTGCGTCGAGGCGTTCGCGTCCGGGACCGCTCTTGGCCGTGAGGGGCGCGAGGCGTCCGAACGCAAACCCGACTCGGCGCTGGGCAGGATGCGCGCCGAGGGCCGCGAGATCGACGGGAAGGCGGTCACCGAGGCCGCGCGCGGCGGCGATCAGACGGCGATCGCGGTCTTCGACCTGGTCGGGAAGCGACTCGGCGTCGCGCTGGCCAGCCTCGCCAACATCTTCGAGCCAGAGGTGATCGTGGTCGGCGGCGGGGTGATCGCCGCCGGCGACCTGCTGCTCGAGCCGGCTCGCAGCGAGCTGCAGGCGAGGGCGCTGCGCCCGATGAACCGCACGCCGGTGGTCGCCGCGGAGCTGGGGCAGGATGCCGGGATGATCGGCGCCGCGGCGATGGCCCGCATCGAATTGGAACGGAGCGCGGGCTGATGCCGGGGTCCCTGATCGTCTGTCCGACCCCGATCGGCAATCTGGACGACATCACGATCCGGGTGCGAGACGCGCTCGTCGCCGCCGACTACATCGCCTGTGAGGACACGCGCCGCACCGGCAACCTGCTCGACAAGCTCGGCATCCGTCCGGCGCCGCCTCTGGTCTCCAACCACGAGGGCAACGAAGCGGCGCGGGCGACCGAGCTGGCCCAGCGAATCGAGCGCGGCGAGACCGTTGCCCTCGTCTCGGACGCCGGGATGCCCGCGATCTCCGATCCGGGGTATCGCCTGATCCGTCGCTGCATCGACCGCAACCTCGACGTGACCGTGTTGCCGGGGCCATCGGTGGTGCCGGTTGCGCTGGTCGCCTCGGGCCTGCCGACCGACCGCTGGCACTTCGAGGGCTTCCTGCCGAAGCGGGCCGGCGAGATGGAGCGGGTGCTGCGCTCGACGGAGACGGTGATCGCCTTCGAGTCCCCACGCAGGGTCGGCGAGTCCCTCGCTGCCCTGGCGGCGATCGCCCCCGACCGTCCGGCGGCGGTCTGCAGGGAGCTCTCGAAGATGCACGAGGAGGTCTCACGGGCCTCGCTGGCCGAGCTCGCGCGGCGCTTTCGCGGCGACGTCAAAGGGGAGATCGTGCTGGTGATCGGCCCCGCGGCTTCGGAGGAGCACGACAAGGACATCGGCTTCGCGGTGGACGCACTCCGCCACCTGGTCCAGTCGGGCGCCCGGCCGCGCGCCGCGGCCAGCGTCGTCGCGGCGCTGACCGGGACCCGCGCCAACGACCTCTACCGGGCGCTGACCGGTCGCGAGCCGCGTCGATGACGCTCCGCTTCGGATCTGCGCATGGCCGGGGGAGCGGGGATTCGAAAGTTCGTCGTTTAGCCTGACGCCCCGTGGCCTACTACGTCACCACGCCGATCTACTACGTCAACGCCGAGCCCCACCTCGGGCACGCGTACTCGACGATGGCCGCCGACGTGCTCGCCCGGCACATGCGCCAGCGCGGCGAGGAGGTGTTCTTCCTGACCGGCACCGACGAGCACGGCGAGCCGATCGAGACCGCGGCCGAGCGGGAGGGGATCTCGCCGCAGGAGCTGGCCGACCGCAACGCCGAGAAGTTCCGCCAGCTGATGCCGATCATCGACGCGACGAACGACTTCTTCATCCGCACCTCCGATCCGCGCCACGGCGAGAAGGTCGCCGAGATCATGCAGCGGGTCTACGACAACGGCTGGGTCACCAAAGGCGTCTACGAGGGCTGGTATTGCCCGCGCTGCGCCGACTTCAAGACGGAGCGGGAGCTGGGGCCCGGGCAGACCTGCCCGATCCACGAGATCCCACTGGAGCGCGAACGCGAGGAGAACTGGTTCTTCCGCCTCTCGGCCTTCCAGGCGCAGCTCGAAGGCCTCTACGAGGAACGCCCCGACTTCGTCGTCCCCGAGTTCCGCTGCAACGAGGCGGTCTCCTTCATCAAGGGGGGGCTGGAGGACGTTTCGCTCTCGCGGCCGAAGCTGAAGTGGGGGATGCGGCTGCCGTGGGACCCCGAGCAGCGGATGTACGTGTGGTTCGACGCGTTGCTCAACTACGTCACGGCGCTCACCTTCGCGCGCGAGGGGGAGGACCTGACCGAGCGCTTCTGGCCGGCCGACCTGCACGTGATGGCGAAGGACATCCTCAAGTTCCACGCGGTGATCTGGCCAGCCCTGCTCTGGGCGGCGGACCTGGAGCCTCCGCAGCGGATGGCGATCCACGGTTACCTGCTGATGGGCGAGAAGAAGATGTCGAAGTCGCTCGGCAACGTGCTCGACCCGTTCGAGGTGATCGAGCGCTTTGGCGCCGACGCGCTGCGCTTCTACTGCTTCCGCGAGGTCAGCTTCGGCCAGGACGGCTCGATCTCCACGGCGGGCTTCGAGGCGCGCTACGAGACCGAGCTGGCCAACGACTTCGGCAACCTCGCGAGCAGGGTGCTGGCGATGGTCGAGCGGTTTCGTAACGGGGTCGTACCTTCTGGCGCTGTTGATGCGGTGCTGGAGGAGGACTTCGAAGGCGTTGTCGCGCGCTTCAGCTCGCTGCTCGATCAGGCCGAGCTGAGCCAGGCGCTGGAGACGGCCTGGAAGCTGGTGCGCCGGCTAAACCGCTACGTCGAGGAGACGCAGCCATGGGTGCTGGCGAAGGACGAGGCTGACCCCGAGCGGCTGGACGAAGTCCTCTACAACCTCGCCGAGGGCCTGCGCGTGACGACGCTGCTCCTCGTCCCCTACCTGCCGCAGGCCAGCGACCGCCTGCTGGCGGCGTTGGGCGAGGAGTCCCGCGGGCTTGCCGAGCTGGGCTCGCGCCCTGGCGGCCAGCGGATCGAGCGCGTGCCGCAGCTCTTCCCGAAGACCGAGGCCGCGGCGTAGCTGCACCGCAATGATCGACTCCCACACGCATCTCTTCCTCTGTGAGCGACCCGAGGCCGACATCGTCGAGGCGGCGCAGCAGGCGGGCGTGGGGAGGATGCTCAACGTGGGGCTGGGGGGCGACGCCAACGCCGAGGCGATCGCCGCGGCAGAGCGGCACGAGGGCGTCTTCGCTTCCGTGGGCTGCCACCCGACCTCGGCGGCGGGCTTCGACGACGCCGCGGCGGCGGACATTGCGCGGCTTGCCGCGCACGAAAGGGTGCGCGCGATCGGCGAGACCGGGATCGATTACTACCGCGACACGGCGAGCCCGGCCGACCAGCGTCGCGCCTTCGAGGCACAGATCGAGATCGCCCGCGACCGCGATCTCCCAATCGTCATCCACGCCCGCGATCCCGACGGCCAGACGACGGCAACCGACGAGGTCTTCGAGATCCTGGATGCCCGAGCAGCCGGCCATCCGGTGATCCTCCATTGCTTCTCCGCGCCGCAGCGCGCCGCCGACGCGGCGGAGCGCGGCTGGCTCTGCTCCTTCGCCGGCAACGTCACCTACCCGAAGTCGGAGGCGCTGCGGGAAGCGGCGGCACAGCTGCCCGAGAACCTGATCCTGGTCGAGACCGACGCCCCCTACCTGGCTCCCCAGGCGATGCGCGGCCGGGCGAACGAGCCCGCCAACGTCGTCGCCACCGCCCGCGTCGTCGCCGCGGCCCGCGGCGTCTCCTACGAGGATCTGGAGCGGGCCGTCGAGGCCAACGCGCGAGCCGTCTTTGGCTGGTAGGCGTGGTAAGACTCGGCCAGAACTTCCTCGCCGACCCGAACCTGCTCGACGCGATCCTCCGCGACGCAGCCCTCTCCTCCGATGACGTCGTGCTCGAGGTCGGAGCCGGCGAGGGCGTGCTGACCGTGCGCCTCGCCGCGGCCGCCGCGCACGTCCACGCGATCGAGACCGACCGGCGCCTGGAGTCCGTGCTGGCCCCGCTCGCGGCCCGGCCAGGCGTCGACCTGCACTGGGGCGACGCGATGAAGCTCGACCTCGCCCGCCTGGCGCCGGCGCCGACCGCGGTCGTCGCCAACCTGCCCTACGCGATCGCCACCCCGCTGCTCCTGCGCACGATCGAAGAGCTGCCGTCGCTGCGGCGCTGGACCGTGATGGTCCAGCGCGAGATCGCCGATCGCCTGCGCGCCGCGCCGGGCAGCCGCACCTACGGATCGCCGAGCGTGCTCGTTCAGCTCGCCTGCGAGGTGAGGCTGATGCGCACGGTCGACCCGGCCGTCTTTCGCCCACGGCCGCGCGTCGAGTCGGCGATCCTCGGCATGCGCCGCACGGGGCCCGGCGCCGACCCTCCGACTCGCGACCTCGTCCGCGCGGCCTTCGCCCACCGGCGCAAGGCCCTCGCCCGCTCCATCGAGCACGTCCGTCCCGGCTCCCTCGAGGCCACCCGTCGCGCCCTGGTGGATCTGGGCCTCCCCGAGAACGCCCGCGCCGAGCAGCTCACCCCAGGGGACTTCCAGGCGCTCGCGAGGGGCCTGTCCCGGTAGGGGTCGGAGCGGCTTGTACTTTTTCTGGGCCGCGGCGGGCGGACAGCCACCAACTGTCTTCAGAAAAAGTTGAGCGAGACCCCTGCCGGGACAGGCCCAGCCGATATGCGCATCCAAGCCCCCGCCAAGCTCAACCTCTGCCTCTTCCTCGGGCCGCGTCGCGAGGACGGCCTCCATTCGCTCTGCTCGCTGTTCGAGCCGCTTTCGCTGGCCGACTCGATCGAGGTTGCCGGGGCAGATACCGATGAGGTCATCTGCCCTGGGATCGAGGGGGAGGACCTCGCCGCGCGGGCGCTTGCCGCTCTGCGTGAGCGGGGCTGGGGACATCCGCCGCTGCGGGTCGAGATCGAGAAGCGGATTCCGATCGCCGCCGGCCTGGGGGGCGGCAGCGCCGACGCCGCGGCCATCCTGCGCCTCGCCGCGGGTGAGATAGCCGACCTGCCGAGCCTCGCCGCCGAGATCGGCGCCGACGTGCCCTCGCAGCTCGTCCCCGCCCTGGCGCTGGTCGGCGGCGCCGGCGAGCGGGTCGAGCGGCTGCCCGAGCCCGCGCCGCACGCGGTCGTGCTGCTGCCGGGCGGGGGCGGCCTCGCCACCGCCGCGGTCTTCGCCGAGGCCGACCGGCTCGGCCTGGGGCGCGAGGCGGCCGAGCTGGAGCAACTCGCCGCGCGGCTTCGCGCCGCGGCGGGAGCCGGCGCGTCTCCGCTCGACTATGCGGACCTTCTTGCCAACGACCTCGAGCCGGCGGCCCGCTCGCTGCGCCCCGAGATCGGCGAGGCGCTCGACGCGCTGCGCGAGGCGGGCGCGTCGCTCGTCCTGCTGACCGGCTCGGGCCCCACCGCTGTCGGGGTTTTCCCCGCTCTAGCGGGTGCAAAGTCGGCAGCGGCGAAACTCGGCCGCGACGACGCGATCGTCTGCGAAGCTGGCCGCGCTCCGTGAGGCTCCAGCTTCCAGAGAACCGTCGCCGTCGCGGCCTGGTGCTCGTGGCGATCGCCGTGGCGATCGCCACCGGCTACTACCTGCTCACCCGTCTCGTTCCCCATAGCGGCTTGCACCGGCTGCTGCGGGAACTCTCCGACACGCTCGGGCCCTGGACCTACCTGATCGTTGGCGTCTTCGCCTTTGCCGAGGTCGGCGTTTTCGTCGGCCTCCTCGTCCCCGGCGAGACGGTGATGCTGCTCGGCGGCGCGGTCGCCGGCCAGGGCGCGGTCGACATCTACCTGTTGATCGCGATCGCCTGGTTCTCGGCTTGGGCCGGGGACAGCACCAGCTTCTTCGTCGGCCGTCGCCTCGGACGCGAGTTCCTGCTCCGCCACGGCCCTCGCTTCGGCCTCTCCGAGAATCGCTTCGCGCAGGTTGAGGACTACTTCTCCCGTCACGGCGGCAAGACGATCTTCGTCGGCCGTTTTGTCAGCCTGGTGCGCGCCTTCGCGCCTTTCATCGCCGGCAGCTCGGGGATGCGCTATCGCGCCTTCGTCCCTTACAGCATCCTCGGCTGCGGGCTCTTCGTCACTGCTCACATCCTGATCGGCTACGTCTTCTCACGCAGCATCGACACCGCCGCCAAGTACGCGGGGAAAGGCGCATTCCTGCTCGGAACGCTGATCGTCCTCGTCGTCGGTTCGATCCTCGTCGTCCGCCACCTCAGGGTCGACGCGAACCGGCGTGCCGCGGTGCGCTGGATGGAGCGGCACGCCTTTGCGCGCTGGCTCGTCGCCTTCGCACGGCGCTTTCAGCCGCAGCTGCAGTTCCTCTGGAACCGGGTCACGCCCGGCGGCACCTTCGGCCTGGAGTTCACCTCCCTGATGGCGATCCTCGCGGTTGCCGGATTCGTGCTGGTCACCTACACGGCCATCGTCAGTGCCGAACCCGGCCCCACTCCGGGGGACATGACGGCGATGGAAATCGCGGAAAGCGTCCGCGCCGCCTGGCTCACCGCCGTCGTCAAGGTCTTCACCGCGCTCGGCTCGGCCTCGGTGACGTGGCCGCTCGCCCTGGTCGCCGCGGCCGCCCTCGTCGTGCGGCGGCGCTGGGCGGAGCTCTTGGTCCTGGCGGCCGGGATGCTGCTGATCGTCTTCGGCGTCCACGAGATCAAGGCCGCGGTCGACCGTCCCCGGCCGCTTGGCGGCCTGAGTGGCTTCAGCGGCTCCTCCTTCCCGAGCGGCCATGCCGCCTATTCGATCTTCTACGTCTGGCTGGCGGTGACGGTCGTGATGCGCCTGCGTCCGGGAATGGCACGCGGCACCGCGGTGATCGCGATGGGGATCGGGCTCGCCGCGCTCATCGGCCTCTCCCGCGTTTACCTCGGTGTCCACTACCTGAGCGACGTCAGCGCCGGCTGGGCGTTGGGCGCGGCTGCGTTCTCGCTCTGCGCGGCGATCGGTCTCGTCATCTCCACCCAAGGGGCTATCCGAAGATCCCCGCAGTCTTTGGACGGGCCCTTGCGCCACAATGACGTAGATGGTTGACCCCACAACCATGCACGCCTGGATGACGCACGTGGCCGTGGAGCCGACCGTCTAATGCAACTGCCGCTGGCGCTGCAGAAGATCGAAAACGAGTACCTGCTGTTCGGAGTCTCCGGGCTGATCAGCCTGACCGCGTTCGTCAGCCTGATCCTCATGCCTGCGCTGAGCTCCTATGGACGGCTCTGGGAGAAGGCGACCGCCGGCGTCCTGTCCGTGGTCGTCCTCCTCGTCCTCGTCTCGATCGGGGTCGTGGCTGGTCTCGCAGTCGTCTACTACTACAACGACATCGTCGATCTCCTTAAGTAGGCAGGGATAATGGAGCGATGCCCGCTCCGCCAAAAGGGCGAGAAACGCCTGTAAATCCGGCACAGGCCGGGACCCTCGACACGCTTGCCGAGGCGGTCGAGTCGGGTGCCGGGCTGCCCGCGGTGGGGCGGGCAGCGGCCCGGGTGCTCGACGCGAGCATCGCGCTGATCGATCGCTCCGGCGCCGTGCTCGCGGTCGCCGGCGCGTCACCCGACCAGGAGAGGAAGCTGCTTGCGGCGGACGAGCGAGTGACGACGGTCGAGTTGCGCGTGGCCGAAAGCGTGGTCGGCGAGCTGCGCTATCGCGCCAAGGCCGCCCCCGACCCCGCGATCGCCCGCATGGTTGCCACGTTGCTGGCCCTGGAGCTGGAGCGCTCCCGCTCGCCCGAGTGGGAGAACGAGGAAGTGGCGGGTGCCTTCGTCGGCGCTGTGCTCGCCCGCCAGGTGACCGACCGCGGGGACATCGTCGCTCGCGCCGCCGAGCTGGGCGCTGACCTCGAGAAGGGGGCCGGCGTGATCATCCTCCGCGCCGCCCCACGCGCTGCGCAAACCGGCGAGTGGCGAGCCCGGGTGCTGACCCTGGCGATGCGAGCGCTGCGCTCGCTTGCGCCCGGCGCGCTGGCGACGGCGGAGAGCGGTGAGGTTGCGGCCGAGATCGCCGCGATCGCTCCCGCCGCGGACGACGAGCGCCTGGCGCGCGCGGCGGCCGGCTTGGCGCGAGAGCTGGAGGAGGCGCTCTCGGGATTTCACCTGACGATCGGGCGCAGCCGGCTCGCCGCCGATCCGGTCGACCTCTACAGGGCGGGCAGTGAGGCACGCCTGGCGGTCAACGTCGGCGAGGCGGAGGGCCGCCTGCTGCTTGCCTTCGAGGACACCGGCGCCTACCGGTTGCTCCTGCCTGCGATGAGCGAGGATCCGGCCGAGCTGGAGCGCTTCTACGCCGAGACGATCGAGCCCCTCTCGGCCTATGACGAGCAGTACGAGACCGAGCTGGTGGCGACCATCGAGACCTACCTCGACAACGACGGCAACGTGGCGGCCACCGCGAAACAGCTCTTCACCCATCGGCACACGATCCGCTACCGCCTCGAGCGCGTGCGCGAGCTGTGCGGCCACGACGTCTCCTCGACGGAGGGCCGGGAGAAGCTAGGCCTCGGCCTCAAGGCGATGCGGGTCCTGGGCATCGCCTCTCCCCGCGGCCCGGCGATGGAACGCGGCGCCGAGGGCGGCCAGGTCCCCCGCACCCCAGAGGAATAGAGAGCGCTCAGAGATTCAGCGCTCCGAGGGTCAGCGCCTTCGTCGATGGGTGAGAGTTCGTCCCCGCTGCTCCTTTTGTACAAATGGGGGACAAAAGGAGCACCGCGAGCACCAATCGCGCGATTGCGGCTCTGGCTGACCGGCAGCATGGCGTTGTCTCACGCCGGCAGTTGCGCGAGCTTGGACTGACCGACCGGGCGATCACCGGGCGCGTGGCATCCGGGCGACTGCATCCAGTCCTTCACGGCGTTTTCTCCCCTGGCCAGCGCCGGGTCGGACGACGCGGGCAGATGCTTGCGGCGGTGCTCGCCTGCGGGGACGGTACGGTCGTCTCGCACGGCAGCGCGGCGGAGCTGCTCGGCCTGTGGGACAAGAGATCGTTGGTGATCGACGTAATCGCGCCGGGCCAGTCGGGCAGGAAGATCCAGGGGGTGCGTCGGCACTACGTTCGCATGCCTGGGCAGGACGAGGTGGAGGTTCGCGACGGGATTCCCTGCACGACCGCGTCCCGCACTCTGGTGGACATGGCGGGCGGCCTTGGCGAATGGTCGCTGCGCCGGCTGGTGGAGCAGGCCGCCACGCTGCGCCTGTTGGACGTGCGAGGGGTGGATCGCGTGCTCCGCCGAGGATGCAGGTGCGGCGCTCCGCGGTTGCGCGCGATCCTTGCCGCCTGGCGCAGCGAGGACGAACGGCTGCCGCGTCTGCGAAGCCCCCTGGAGGCGCGGCTGCTGGCCGCTCTCGTCGAGGCCGGTCTTCCGCCGCCGCAATGCAATGCGGAGATTTCGATCGACGGCCATCGATTCGAGATCGACTTTCTCTGGCGGGAGCGGCGGCTGGTGATCGAAACGGATGGTGAACAGAGCCACCGAACCCGCGCCGCCTTCCGTCACGACCGCTGGCGGGATCAGGTCCTCGCGGCAGCCGGCTACCGCACCGCGCGGGTGACGTGGAGTCATATCGAGGACGAACTGGCCGCGACCATCGCCAGGATCCAGCGCATGCTCAGGATCGCCGTTACTCGCTAGCGGTCTGTGCGGCCTTGAATCTGCCACGGACTCACTGTGTACTCCAACCAACGTTGCTCCCGCCGCGATGCTCCTTATGAACGCAATAGGTACATAAAGAGCAGCGGAAGCCAATTCCGTCTTGACTCCGGGGGGAGGGCTCGAACCCCCGCTTCCAGGACCAAAACCTGGCGTGCTAGCCGATTACACCACCCCGGACTGGCCCGAGCCTAGCGGCCGGCGCTGAACTATTGGTGAGTATTGCGCCCAGGGCCTGCTCGACTTGACCGCTCGGTCGCTCGGGCGATTGAGCGATTTGAGAATGGGCTGGGGCATGGGCTTTCTCCGGCCCTCGGGGTTGATTTGCGGATGGGCGGGGGCATAGGGTCGTTGCATGGAGATGGGCGGAGTGCCGCTCGACCCGGAGGTTCGCGAAGGCCTGGCCCGCAGCTGGAAGGGGCTGATGACAGTCGGGGTGCTGGCGATCCTCGTCGGCTGCGTCGCGATAGTCGTGCCGGCGGTCGCATCGGTCGGCACGGCGATCTTCATCGGCTGGATCCTGATGATCGTCGGTGCCTTCCTGGTCGCCGGTGCGTTCACCGCCCACTCGATCGGGACCGTGGTGTTGCGGCTGCTGTGGGCGTTCCTGACCTTCGTCGTCGGGCTCTGGCTGGTGGTCGAGCCCCATAACGGCACCCTCACGCTGACTCTCGTCCTCGGCATCTACTTCCTCTTCATGGGGGTGACTCGGATCGCCGTCGCCTTTGCCGATCACGGCAAGCCCAATGCCGGCCTGGTTGGCCTCAGCGGCGTCGCGGGGCTGCTGATCGGCATCCTCGTGCTGGCTGAGCTCCCGAGCTCCGCCGACTGGGCGATCGGCCTGCTGGTCGGGATCGACCTGATCTTCGCCGGCTGGACCCTCGCCTCCGTAGCCTTCTTAGGCAGGGATCTGGCCCGCAGCTGACCTGACGCTGCTCAACCCCAGACGCGTCAGTCGCGACCGAGCTGGAGAGAGGATGGGGCACCCTGGAGCGCGCGGCGTCCTGTTTTCGCCCCGCCAGTCCGCGAGCGACGTAGGCGCTGGTGGCGAAAACCCAGCAAGCGGAAGGGTGCCCCATCCTCTCTCCCCGCGCACTACGATTTGCGGGTGAGCTCCCCCCTAGTGCTCGTCATGGCGGCGGGCGAGGGCACGCGCATGCGCTCCTCGCTGCCGAAGATGCTGCATCCCGTCTGCGGCCGGCCGCTGGTCGCCTGGCCGATCCTCGCCGCGCGTGAGGCTGGCGCCACCCGGGTGGCGGCAATCGTCTCGCCGGAGCGCGACATTGCCCCCGGCCTGCCCGAGGGAGTCGAGGTCGTGCCCCAGCCCGAGTCAGACGGCACCGGTGGCGCGGTGCGCGCGGCGCTCGATTTGATCCGCGGCTCCGAGACAGTCGTCGTCCTCTCCGGCGACCACCCGCTGATCTCTGCGGAGACCATCGCCGGGCTCCTTGCGGCCCACCGCGAGGCCGGTGCCGCAGCGACGGTCATGACGGCCGTGCTGGAGGACCCCGGCAGCTTCGGGCGCGTCGTTCGCGACGAGGCCGGCGGCCTCGCCCGCATCGTCGAGGCCAAGGCGCCGGGCGATGCCACGCCCGAGGAGCTGGCGATCCGGGAGGTCAACGCGGGCACCTATGCCTTTGCGGCGGGCCCGCTGGCGGAGGCCCTGGAGCGGATCGGCAACGACAACGCCCAGGGCGAGTACTACCTCGGCGACGTGCTGCCGCTGATGCGGGAAGCGGGCCTTCGGGTCGCGGCGCACACCGCCCCAGACGACACAGTGATGCTCGGCGTCAACACCCGCGTGGAGCTGGCGCAGGCGGAGGCCGAGGCCCGCCGCCGGATACTCACGCGCCACATGCTTGCCGGTGTGACGATTGTCGATCCGGCGTCGACCTGGGTCGACGCCAATGTGAGGATCGCCGCCGACGCCCGGATCGAACCGGGCACGAGCCTGCGCGCCCAGACCGAGATCGGCCCCAGCTCGGTCGTCGGCCCACTGACCACGCTGATCGACGCCAGGCTCGGCGCGGGCGTCACCGTGCGGCACTCCTACCTCGTCGAGTGCGAGGTGCTCGACGGTTGCAATGTCGGCCCGTTCGCCTACCTTCGCCCGGGCGCATCCCTGCAGCGCGGCGCCAAGGCAGGCACCTTCGTCGAGATCAAGAACTCGCGGATCGGCGAGGGGGCCAAGGTCCCGCACCTCGCCTATGTCGGCGACGCTGAGGTGGGCGCGGGCAGCAACCTCGGCGCCGGCACCATCACCGCGAACTACGACGGATTCCGCAAGCACCGGACGGTGATCGGCGACAACGCCCGGATCGGCGTTGACACGATGCTGATCGCCCCGGTAGAAGTCGGGGACGCCGCCTACACTGGCGCTGGAGCGGTGATCAAGGAAGACGTTCCCAAGGGGGCACTTGCGGTGAGCGAGAACGAGCAGCGGAACATCGAGGGCTACGCGGAGCGCAAGGCCGCCGAGATACCGGAGGACAAGCCGTGAGCACGATCGAGCAGCGCCCCGAGGCGGCGCCCACCGCCTTCCGGCACGACTACTCGAAGCGGATGATGCTCTTCGGCGGTCGCAGCTCGATGGAGCTGGCCGCCAAAGTGGCCGGCAAGCTCGAGCTCGACCTCGGCCAGGTGACCCTGAAGACCTTCGCCAACGGCGAGGTCTACTGCCGCTACGAGGAGTCGATTCGCGGCGCCGACGTCTTCCTGATCCAGTCGACCTGTGGGAACGAGCAGAGCGAGATGACCCCCAATGATTCGCTGGTCGAGCTGCTGACGATGATCGACGCGGCGCAGGGCGCCTCCGCGCACCGCATCATCGCCGTGATGCCCTGGTACGGCTACGCGCGCCAGGACAAGAAGTCGGCGCCGCGGGAGCCGATCTCTGCCCGCATCGTCGCCAAATGCCTGGAGGGCGTGGGCGTCGACCGCGTCCTCACGATGGACCTGCACGCCGGCCAGGTGCAGGGCTTCTTCCACGTCCCGGTCGACCACATGACCGCGATGCCGATGCTGACCCAGTGGTTCGCCGACCAGGAACTGCGCGAGGAGCTGGTGATCGTTTCCCCCGACGCCGGCCGCGTCAAGACGGCGCGCAACTTCGCTCGCCGGCTTGGCACGCACTGGGCGGTGATGGAGAAGGAGCGTCCCGCCCAGCAGGTGGCGGAGATCGGCTACGTGGTAGGTGACGTGAAGGGCAAGACCGCCGTGCTGGTCGACGACATGATCGACACCGCCGGGACGCTCTGCGCCGCCGCGCAGACCGTGCTCGACGAGGGCGCGGCGCGGGTGATCGCCTGCGCGACGCACGGCGTCTTCTCGGGCCCCGCCTACGAACGGCTCGCATATGAGAGCTCGGGGATCGAGCGGATCGTCGTCACCGACACGATCCCCCTGCGCCCCGGCGCTCCCGACAACATCCTCCTGCTCTCCACCGCCGGCACGTTCGCCGACTCGATCCGCCGTATCTTCACCGACGACTCGGTATCGGAGATCTTCGCGGGCGAGAACCAGCTGTTCTGAGCCGGTCCTCGCCGCCGGTCACAATCGGGGGATGATCCGAGTCGGGCACAAGGGGGCGGACTCGATCCACCCCGGCAACACGATCGAGAGTTTCGAGGCGGCCGTCGAGGTCGGGGTCGACGTCGTCGAGATCGATGTGCTGTGGACGCGGGACGGGCATCCGGGGATACCGGCCGCGGAGCGATCGCCGCTGGTGGTCGCCCATGACTGGCACGATGCCGAACGGCGCAATCCGCTCACGCTCAACGAGGCGCTTGACGCGTTCACGCGGGTCCCGCTCGGCGATGTCGAGGTCGATCTCGACATCAAGCTGCCGGGGCGCGAGGAGGAGATCGTCGCCGCCCTGCGGGAGCGCGAGCTGCTCGCACGGACGATGGTTTCGACGATGGAGCTGTCGAGCCTTGCCCGGATCCGCGAGCTGGAGCCGGGGCTGCGACGCGGCTGGACGTATCCCAAGGTGAGCAGGGACTGGGCCTCGAAGCGCTGGGCGAGGGGGCCGATGCTCGCGACTCTGGTCGCGATGCGGCGGCGCCTGCCGGGAATCGCGGCTCGCGCGCTTCCCCGGATGGGCGTCGAGTCGATGTGGGTCTACCACCAGGTCGTCAGCCCTCGCCTTTCCCGCGCGACCCGGGCCGCCGGCGTCGAGTTGATCGCGTGGACGGTCGACGACCTGCCGCGTATGAACAAGCTCATCGAGGCCGGTGTCACCGGCCTCTGTTCCAATGACCCCCGCCTCTTCGCCTCGATCGAGCCGTAGACGGGGAAGCGGATCAGCCTCGCCTGATCCTGCTCATCGCTGATCTCCTTCCAGCGACCGCTCGACAATCGGGGTCTGCATCACGCCCCTTCCCTCGAAGTACTCCCACTCCTGCGCGCCCAGCTCGGTCGCGGGCGGGTCTGCATAGATCCACTCGCGCGCGATCCGGTGCCAGTTGCGCTTGGCGCGGAGCTGGCCCAGCACCGCGACGACGCCGATTTCCATCCGCCGCCCCATCAGCTCGTCAGCCGGGATCGACTCGCGCCGCATCAGGTCGAAGTACTCCGAGCGCGGGTCGTTGGTCGACTCGATGATCTTCATCACCCGCTTCGGGGTGATTTCCAGCTCACGATCCTCCATCACGAACCAGCCGCCCACCGCCCGCATGTGCTCCAGCAGTCGCTCGGCGTCGAGCTTGGAGGGGTTCTTGACGAAGCCGAGGTCGTGCAGCGCCTCGCGGAAGGCCTCCGGGTCGTCACGGGAGGCGGCGTCGAAGGCCCGCTGCTCGAGCAGGATCTGCTCGCGGTCGAGCTTCTTGGTCATCCCGAAGTCGAGGAAGGCGACATGGCCATCGGCCATCAGGATGTAGTTGCCGGGGTGGGGGTCCGCGTTGAAGTGCTGGAGGTGGTAGATCGAGCCGAAGCTGCCCCGGAAGACGATCTCTCCGAAACGGCTGCGCTCCTCGTGTGGCAGCTCCTTGATCTGCTCGAACCCCATTCCCTCGACCAGCTCGGTGACCAGGACGCGGCGGCGCGAGAGCCGGGTGATCACTTCGGGCACGTAGATGAACGGGTGGTCGCGGTAGGCGCGGGAGAAGCTGCGCTGGTTCTGCGCCTCGTACTCGTAGTCGAGCTCCTCCATCACGCGCTCCCGAAGCTCGCTGGCGATCGCTTTCGCGTCGAGCCCCGGGGCGAGGGCGCGGGCGAGACGGACCAGGGTCCCAGCGTTGCGCAGGTCGGCGTCCACGGCCTCGGCGATCCCCGGGTACTGGATCTTCACCGCGACGCGGCGTCCGTCAAGCAGCTCGGCGCGGTGCACCTGGCCGATCGAGGCCGCGGCGAAGGCCTCCTGCTCGAAGTCGGCGAACAGCTCCGAAACGGGTTCGCCGTCGTACTCCTCGTCCAGCACGCCCTTGACCCTCTCCCAGGGCATCGGCGGCGCCGAGGTGCGCAGCTTCGCCAGCTGCTCCTGGTAGATCTCGCGGTACTCCTCGGGAATGAACTCGGTGTCGATGAAGGAGGCGAATTGGCCCAGCTTCATCGCTGCGCCCTTCATCTGGCCGAGGGCGCCGACCATCTTCATCGCGGTCTCGAGGTGGCGCTGCTCGAGCTTTTCCCTGCCGCCCTCCTCGGAGCGGGCGACATTGGTCGCCTTGGTTCCCGCATAGCGGGCACCCTGCACGCCGACGATCGAGCCCAGCTTCGCCGAGCGTCGGACCCGACCCTTCGGGATCTTCGCGTCGCCGGCCACGCTGGAAGGTTGTCACACGCTCTCTTTCTCTATTCTCTCCCGTCCGATGGCCAGTGGACGCGAAACGCTGAAGGTAGCTCCCCGTGCGGAGTTCGGCTCGCGGCATTCTCGACGCCTGCGACGCGAGGGCCTGGTGCCGGGCGTCGTCTACGGCGGGGGTGCGGAGGCGCGTCCGTTCCAGGTTGCCGAGAGAAACGTGCGGGCGGTGCTGGCGGGCGGCCATGCGCTGTTCGACCTCGAGCTCGAAGGAGCCGAGACGGTGCCCGTCGTGGTCAAGGAGCAGCAGCTGCATCCCGTGCGCGGCGGCCTCCAGCACATCGACCTTCAGGAGGTCAGGCTCGATGAGGCAATTCAGGCGGATGTCGCGGTTGAGTTGGAGGGCGCCGAGGTCGCGCCTGGGGTCAAGGGGGGCGGCGTCCTCGAGCACGTAACCCGCGAGGTCACCGTTGAGGCTCTTCCCACCGATATTCCCGAGCGGATCGTCGCCGACGTCTCCGAGATGCAGATCAACGACACGCTCCAGCTCTCGGCGCTCACCGTGCCCGAGGGGGTGAAGCTGGTCGCCGACGATCCGGACGAGGTCACGATCGCGACGCTTTCGCCGCCCCGTGTTGAAGAGGAGCCGGTATCCGCTGTCGAGGAGGAGACCGAGCTGGTCGGCGAGGAGGGCGAGGCAGCAGCCGCCGAGGAGGGCGCCGAGGAGGGCCAGGGCGGCGAGTCGGGCGAGTCCGGCGGGGAGTAGCCGCTGCCGATCTTTCGCCGCCGTGCCAATCGCGGCGAGCGCGAGAAGGGCGACCGCATCCTGGTCGTCGGGCTGGGCAATCCCGGCGGGCGTCATGCCAGCACCCGGCACAACGTCGGCTTCGAGGTTGCCGCGGAGCTGTCGCGGCGCTGGGGGCTTCCGGGTGCGAAGCGGCGCTTCGGCGGCCTGATCGCAGAGGGGCGCACGGGACCCGGCGGGCCCCGCGTGGCGGTTCTGCTGCCGCAGACCTACATGAACGCCTCGGGTGACTCCGCCGGCCCGGCGCGCGGCTCGCTGAAGGTGCCGCTGGACCGGGTCGTGGTGGTGCATGACGAGATCGACCTGCCGTTCGGCGAGGTCCAGACCCGCCTCGGTGGCGGTCTGGCTGGCCACAACGGCCTCAAGAGCCTCAAACGGGGTTTCGGCAGCGCGGAGTTCTGGCGGGTCCGGGTCGGCGTGGGACGCCCTCGGTCGACGGACCCCGACGTTGTCGCGTCCTATGTGCTGTCGCGCTTCCGCGAGTCGCGCGAGGAGGTGGCGGCGCTGGTCATCCGGGCCGCGGACGCGGCCGAGCACCTGGTGGAGGAGCTAGGTTCCAGCCATGAGCGTTGAGCGGACCGGCTACGAGGTGGACGATCGCGGTGTGGCAGCGCTGCGGTTGCAGCGGCCCGAGGCTCGGAACGCGATCGACACCCAGATGCTGGTCGAGATGCTCGAGCACCTCGCGGTGGCCCGCGCCGACGAAAGCGTGCGCGTGCTCGTCATCAGCTCCACCGATCACATGGGACTCTCGGCTGGAGCGGACGTCAAGGAGGAGCTCGACAAGGAGGGCAGGGTCCGCCGCATGCAGCTCTTCGCCGACCTCTACGACGCGATCGTCGGTTTTCCAAAGCCGACGATCGCCGCCTGCCACGGGGATGTCGTGGGGGGCGGAGCGGAGATTGCCATTGGCTGCGACATGCGGATTGCCGGTTCCAACCTGCGGATGCGCTTCCCCGGGGCCGCGCTCGGCGTCCCGGTCGGCCCCGCTCGCCTGGTGACTCTCTGTGGCCTGGCCACCGCCAAGTACCTGCTGCTCTCCTCACGGACGGTCGATGCCCAGGAGGCACTGCGCCTGGGGCTGGTCAACCGGGTCGCCCCAGCCGCCGCGACCGAGGCGGCGGCGCTCGAGCTGGCGGCGGGCGTCGCGGGCCACCCGCCCGAGGCAGTCGCTCGTCTGAAGCGGATGCTGCACGAGTGGGACGACATCGAGGGTCGTTCCCGCGTCGAGGGCGAGGGACAGGTGGTGTGGCAGCGCAGCGGCTCAGGCCTCCCCTACGGTGGCTGAGCGGCCGCCGCGTTCCAGCCGGGACCTGCCGCCGGCTGAGCGTCCACTGCGTTCCAGTGCTCTTTTTGGACATATGAGGGACATTTCGAGCACCGGGAGCGCCAGCGGGGCAGAACGCGCCTCGTAGAATCGCCCGATGCGCCCAGACCGGCCGGTCTGGGCTTTTCGCCTGCCATGAGCCTGCGTCCCCTGATCGAGATCGTCGCCGAGAACGAGCGAGTGCACGCGCTCGCCGGCCGCGTGCGCGATGCGACTTGCGGCGAGGCCGTGGCCGTGCGGGTCTCGGCGACGCTGCGCCCGCTGCTGCTGGCGGCGCTCCTGGAGGACGATCGCGGCCTGGCCGGCCGCCCCGCCCTGCTGGTCAGCGCCGATGACCGCTCCGCGCGCGACCTCGTCGCCGACCTGCGCGCCTACCTGGCGCCGCGCCGTGTCCGCTTCTACCCTTCGCGCGGCACCGGCTATGCGTCCCACGTGACGCCGCCTCCCCACCTGGTCGGCCTGCGAATCGACGCTCTCGACGCTCTCCGGGGCGGGGGGGACGCGGTGGTCGTGGCGAGCGCCCCCGCGCTCGCGGAGGCTGTCCCTGACGCCTCCCTGCGGCCCGCCGCGTTCTCCGTGTCGGCTGGCGAGGAGATCGAGCTGAACACGGTTGCCGGCGACCTTGTCGCCGCCGGCTACGAGCGGGTCGAGCAGGTCGAGGAGCGCGGCCAGTTCGCCGTTCGCGGCGGGATCCTCGACGTCTTTCCGGCCACCGAGGAGCGCGCGGTGCGAATCGAGCTGTTCGGCGACGAGGTCGAGTCCATGCGCTGGTTCTCGACCTTCACCCAGCGCTCCCTGGGCGAGGCCGAGCGGGTGGAGCTGGCTCCAGCGGCGGAGCTCGACGCCGAGCACCGCGAACTGGCCGAGCTGGCCGCGATGGAAGCCGCCGAGGAGGGCAGGGAGCCGCCGAGCGCCGCCGAGCTGCTCCCGCTCGAGCACTTCGGGGCGCCGCTCGACCTTGTCCCCTCCTCTGCGGCGGTGATCCTCGCTGCCGCCGAGGAGATCGAGCCGGCGCTGCGCGACCACTGGGACGACGCGACGACGGCGATGCATGCCGACGATGCCCGTCACCTCTACGTCGACGTCGCTGCCCCACTCGCCGAGCGGGCCATCCTCGCGGTGACCGGCGCGGGGCAGGAGGACGAGGATGCCTTCCGCGCGGCCCGGGCCGAGTCGCCCGCCCGCAGCGTCAAGGAGGCCGAGGGCGAGCTGGAGAAGCTGGTCCGCTCCGGCTACCGCACGGTGGTCGCCTTCGACAGCCGCGGCGAGGCGGAACGGGCGCGCTACGGCCTCGACCGCCTCGACGCCTCGCTGCTCGACGGCGGCCGCCTTTCCCCGCAGCCCGGCCTGACCTTCGCCGAGGCGCGGCTGCGCGAGGGCTTCGTCAGCCCCGAGCTGCGCCTCGCGGTGTACCCGTTCCGCCGCCTCGTCCACCGGCGCCGCCGCCCCGAGCCCGCCCCGAGCGCTGCCCGCGGCCGCCTCGCCTTCAGCGACCTGCGGGTTGGCGATTACGTCGTGCACGAGGACCACGGCATTGCCCGCTTTGCCGGCTTCGAGACCCGCGAGGTCGGCGGCGTGACCCGCGACTACCTCTACCTCGAATACAAGGGCGAGGATCGCGTCTACGTCCCCACCGACCAGCTCGCGAAGCTGAGTCGCTACGTCGGCGCCGGCGCGGCGCCCACCCTCTCGGCGCTTGGCGGCAAGCGTTGGCAGAGCATGAAGGCCCGCGCCCGCCATGCCGCGGGCGCCCTGGCGGGAGAGCTGCTCAACCTCTACGCGGAGCGGCGCACCCGCAAGGGCCACGCCTTCCCTCCCGACGGCGAGTGGCAGATCGCGATGGAGTCGGCCTTCCCCTACCGCGAGACCGCCGACCAGCTGGAGGCGATCGAGGCGGTGAAGGGCGACATGGAGTCCGAGCAGCCGATGGACCGGCTCGTCTGCGGCGATGTCGGCTTCGGCAAGACCGAGGTTGCGCTGCGCGCCGCGGTCAAGGCCGCGGCAGACGGCAAGCAGGTGATGATGCTGGCGCCGACGACGATCCTCGCCCAGCAGCACTTCGGCACATTCCGCGAGCGCCTCGCCGACCTGCCCTTCACGCTCGAGTGGATCTCCCGGTTGCGCAAGCCAGCCGAGGTGAAGGCGGTGCTCGCCGACTTCGCGGCGGGCAGGGTCGACATCCTGATCGGCACTCACCGGCTGCTCTCCCGCGACGTTCGCGCCAGGGAGCTCGGGCTCGTGATCGTCGACGAGGAGCAGCGCTTCGGCGTCAAGCAGAAGGAGCTGCTGCGGCAGCTGAAGCTGAAGGTGGACGTCCTCTCCCTCTCGGCGACGCCGATCCCGCGCACCTTGCAGATGAGCCTGGCCGGTCTGCGCGACATCTCGGTCATCGAGACCCCGCCCGAGGGGCGGCGCCCCGTCCGCACCTACGTCGGCCCCTACGACGAGGACCTGGTCCGGCGGGCAATCGAGCGCGAGCTGGAGCGCGGCGGCCAGGCCTTCTTCCTTCACAACCGGATCGAGACGCTGCATGAGGTGGCCGAGCGGCTGCGTGGACTCGTCCCCGCGGCCCGCTTCGCCGAGGCCCACGGCCGGCTGGACGAGGCTCAGCTGGAGGAGACAATGCTGCGCTTTCTCCGCGGCGAAGCGGACTGCCTGGTGACGACGACGATCATCGAGTCGGGGCTCGACATCCCAACGGCCAACACGCTGATCGTCGAGCGCGCCGACCGCCTCGGCCTCGCCCAGGCCTACCAGATCCGCGGCAGGGTCGGGCGCTCCCCCGAGCGCGCCTTCGCCTACCTGCTCTATCCCTCGCCGGAGGCGCTGACCGAGGAGGCCGCGGCGCGGCTCTCGACCCTCGCCGACCATACGGAGCTTGGCTCCGGCTTCAAGATCGCGATGCGAGACCTCGACATCCGGGGTGCTGGCGACCTGCTCGGCGAGGAGCAGTCCGGCCACGTCGCCGCGGTTGGCTTCGAGCTGTACTGCCAGATGATCGAGGAGGCCGTAACGGAGGCCCGCAGTGCCGGGGACGCAGGGGAGGGCGTTTCGGAGCCGCTCCGCTTCGACGTGCCGGTCGATGCCTACCTGCCGGCGTCGTTCATTCCATTCGAGGCGGCGAAGATCGACGTGCACCGCCGCGTAGCGGCCGCCCGCGAGCCGGGCGAGTTGCGGGCGCTTCGCGACGAGCTCGGTGACCGCTTCGGACCGCTGCCGCCGGAGGCGGAGAATCTGCTGGCCCTGCAGCGGGCGCGGATCGAGCTGCGCCTCGCGGGGGCGCGCAGCGTGGAGCTGCGCGGCGGCCGGCTGAGCATCGCCGGCGTCGAGCTTGATTCGGCCCAGGCCACAGCGCTTCGCGAGCGGGTTGAGGGCGCTCTGTACGAGTGGAGGGAGAAGACCGCTTCGGTGCGAGTCCCCGACGATCCGGAGGCTCGCCTGGCCGCGGTGCTGGCGATGGCGGACGCCCTGAGGGAAGCGGGGCGCTCGGAAACCGTCCAAGGAGATATGCTGCCGACCCCGTGAGTCGGAAGCAGGGCAGGAGACGCACGTCTGGACAGGGTCGGAGCGGCGGCGCGGCCGCTCCGCGCCCAGCTGCCGGGCGCCCAGCCGGGCCTATGGCCACGCGGCGGCTTGGCCTGCTGGTCTTCGGGGCCGCCTTCATCGTCCTCTTCGTCGTCGTCGCGATCGCCGTGGGGATCGGTCACCAGGGCGTTGCCGCGGGGGAGGTCGCCGTCGTCGAAGACGTTCCCGGCGGCGCGGGCACGATCAGCGAAACCGATTTCCGACATGCCGTGGAACAGAGCGCCGCGCAGGCCGGCCTGAAAGCCCTGCCCAAGCCCGGCGAAAGCAAATACGAAGAACTCAAGGGAGCGGCGCTGAACAGCCTCCTGGAAGCCGCCTGGCTCGAGGGACAGGCGAACGAAATGGGCATCTCGGCGACCGCTGAGGAAGTTGCCGCCGAACTGAAGAAACTCAAGAAACAGAACTTCAAAACCGAGGCCGAGTACCAGAAATTCATCAAGAAATCTCACTACACCCAGGCCGACGTCAACCAGCGTGTGAAGCTGACGATCTTCAGCGGCAAAATCCAGAAACAGCTCACCGAAGGCGCCGCGAAACCGAGCGGCGGCGAAGTGCAGGGCTACTACGAAGCGGCGAAGGGCACGCAGTTCATGCAGAAAGCGAGCCGCGACGTTCGGATGATCGTCAACAAAGACCGCAAGAAGGTCGAACAGGCGAAGGCCCTGCTCGAAAAGGACCACTCGGTGGTCAGCTGGACGAAGGTCGCGAAGCAGTACTCGACAGACCCGCTCGGCAAGTCGAGCGGCGGCCTGCGCTCCGGGCTCACCGAGGGCATGGTGGAAGAACCGGTCAACGCGGCGATCTTCGGCGCCGCGAAGAACAAGATCGAAGGGCCGGTCAAAGCCCAGAACGGCTACTACGTCTTCGATGTCGAAAAAGAAACGCCGGAACGGGTCCAGCCGCTGAGCCAAGTGCGGTCTCAGATCGAATCGCAGCTGAGCCAGCGGGCCCAGCAGGAACACTTCGCCACGTTCGTCGCCGGCTACAGCGCCAGGTGGCGTTCTCGCACGTTCTGCGCTTCGGGATACACGAGCGAACACTGCGCCAACTTCAAGGGCAGCGGGCATCCGGCGACCGCACCGCCGGCCTGCTACGAATCGCACCCGAAAGCAGGGCGCCCCGAAGCGTGCCCGGCGCCGGTCTCGCAGCTGGCGCCCGCCCTCCCCGGATCGGTCACCCTGCTCGAACCGCGCGGCAAACCGCTGCCGCAGCGGCCACGGCCCTCCGGTCTCAAAGAAACCCCGGAACCGGCGGCCATGGGCACCCCGCAGCTCGCTCCCTAGCTGAAGCAAATCCCGAGTCGTCGCGACACCCGCGGGATTAATAGACTGGCGCGGCCGTGAGCACCATCGCCTCCATCCACGCGCGTCAGATCCTCGACTCGCGCGGCAACCCCACGGTCGAGGTCGAGGTGGTACTCGGTTCGGGAGCCCGCGGGCTCGCCGCGGTGCCGTCCGGTGCCTCGACCGGCGAGTTCGAGGCGGTTGAGCTGCGTGACGGCGGCGATGCCTGGGCCGGCAAGGGCGTCACACGCGCGGTGGCCAACGTAAACGAGGAGATCGCGGCGGCTCTGACCGGTGCGCGCGCCACCGAGCAGGGTGCCATCGACCAGACCATGATCGAGCTCGACGGGACGCCCAACAAGGGCCGCCTCGGCGCCAACGCGATCCTGGGCGTTTCCCTCGCCACGGCCAAGGCTGCCGCGGCGTACTCCGGCCAGCCGCTCTATCGCTACCTTGCTGAGCTCTACGGCGGCGGAGAGCCGACCCTCCTGCCGGTGCCGATGATGAACGTCCTCAACGGCGGCGCCCACGCCGACAATTCGGTGGATTTCCAGGAGTTCATGGTGGTGCCCGCCGGGGCTTCGAGCTTCTCTGGGTGCCTGCGGGTCTGCGTCGAGGTCTACCACGCGCTGAAGAAGAGCCTTGCCTCGGAAGGTCACTCCACTTCGGTGGGCGATGAGGGGGGATTCGCACCGAACCTCGATTCCAACGAGGCCGCCCTGAAGGCGGTGCTGGCCGGAGTCGAGGCGGCGGGTTACGAGCCCGGCGCCGATGTCTTCATCGCCCTCGACCCGGCGACCAGCGAGATCCACAAGGGCGGCGCCTACGTGCTCGAGCACGAGGGTCGCTCGCTGTCCGCGGAGGAGATGGTCGCCTACTGGGAGGACACCTGCTCGCGCTACCCGATCGTTTCGCTCGAGGACGGCATGGACGAGGAGGACTGGGACGGCTGGAAGCTTCTGACCGAGCGACTGGGCGATCGCGTCCAGCTGGTCGGCGACGACATCTTCGTCACCAATCCCGCGCGCCTGCGCCACGGGATCGAGCTCGGTGTCGGTAATTCGATCCTCGTCAAGGTGAACCAGATCGGCACGCTGACCGAGACCCTGGAGGCGATCCGGACCGCGCGCGACGCCGGCTATACGACCGTGATCTCTCACCGCTCCGGCGAGACCGAGGACACGACGATCGCTGATCTGGCCGTAGCCACCGGCGCTGGCCAGATCAAGACCGGCGCCCCCTCGCGCTCGGATCGCGTCGCCAAGTACAACCGGTTGCTGCGGATCGAGGAGGAGCTGGGAGCGGAGGCTGGTTTCCCCGGCTTGCAGGCGTTCGTCCACGCGGCCAGCTAGTGAAGGAATGCGGGGCTCGGCCGCAAAAGACCCGGCATGGCAGCTCGTGCCTACGCGACGGCCGGGACCGCACACCGCACTCGACGCCGCACGCCCGCCCGCAGGCGGCCCGCCGCTCGTCGTGGGGGCAGCCGCATTCACTGGGACCGGGTGGGTCGCGTCGCCCTGACGCTTGTCCTGGCTGCCGTCCTCTACAGCTACCTGAACCCGGCGATCGAGTTCGTCAAGACCTACACGGCGACGACCGCCGCCAAGGCGCAGCTGCACGGGCTGCTGCGGGAAAACACCCGCCTTCACGCCAGGATCCAGTCGGCGGACAACCCGACCGTCGTCGACGCCAAGGCGCGGGCCCAGGGGATGGTCGCCACCGGCGAGACGCCGGTGGTCGTCGGCGGCCTCAACCGCTGACCCACGCGTTCGGAGCCCCCGGTGGTTAGCGCCGGCTCCTACATCCTCAGCGCCGCCGCCCTGGGCGCCCTTGTCCTGTCCCTGGGCTTCAGCGCCGTCCGTGTTCGCCGTCGCCTCCTGCCGACCTGGGACGGCGCTCCGGCCCACCTCGTCGAGTCAATCCTCGCCGTAGCCCTGCTCATCTGGCTCAGCGAGATCCTCGGCAGCTTCAACCTCCTCTACGCCTCGACCCTGATCCCCTCGGCTCTCCTCCTGGCCGCGGCAATCGCGTTCGTGGGCTGGGGAAGGGGGACGGGGGTGGCCCGGCTGGGGGCGGCGTCCTCTTTTTCGCACAGACCACTCGGCGAGAGCGACGACGCGCAAGGCGAAAAAGCCAGCCCCCAGCCGGGCCACCCCCGTCCCCCAACCGTCCCGTCCCTGATCGCGATCGCCGTCGTGGCCCTTGTCTTCGCTCACTGGGGCCTGACCGCGAAGGATGCGCTCGACCGCGGCATCTTCAACTTCGACTCCCTCTGGTACCACATGCCCTTCTCGGTGGAAATGGTCCAGAACCACTCCGTCACCGTCCTGCACTACACCGAGACCGTCTTCACCAACTGGTTCTACCCGCAGAATTCCGAGCTGCTGCACGCGGTTGGAATCCTCGTCACGCACCGCGACACGCTGTCGCTGTTCATGAACTTCGGCTGGCTGGCGATCGCATTCCTGGCTGCCTGGTGCATCGGACGGCCCTTTGGGCGCGGCCACCTCAGCATCGTGGCCGCCGCGGTCGTGCTGGAGTCCCACACGCTGGTCGTGCGCGAGCCGGGGGCGGCGAAGAACGACCTGATGGCGGCGGCGCTCGTGCTCGCCGCGATTGCGATCCTCGTCAACGCATGGGTGGCTGCACAGCGCGATGACAGGCACCGACTCGCTGCCGGCGAAGGCGAGGCGGAGACGCCGGTGGCGGGGCGGGGGAAGCGGGCTCTGCCGGTCAGCTGGGCGCTCGCCGCCGCCGGCCTCGCGGTTGGCCTTGCGGCGGGGACCAAGTCGACCACGCTGGCAATGGCGGCGGCGCTCACCCTCGCGGTGATCGTGCTGGCACCGGCGGGGAGGCGATCGGCTGCCGCGGCGTGGTGGTTCCTGCCGGCTCTCGCCGGAGGCGGGTTCTGGTACGTGCGCAACCTGGTCGTCGCGGGCAACCCACTGCCGCAAGTCGCCCATTTGGGGCCGATCTCGCTGCTCCATCCCGAGCGGCTGCAGAGCGGCCGGCCCAACTTCAGCATCGCCCACTACGCGACCGACACCGGCGTATGGCGCGACTACTTCGAGCCCGGCTTGCATCAGGCCTTTGGCCTGCTCTGGCCACTTGTCTTGGCCGCTGCCATCGCCGGCGGCCTGCTGGCCCTGCTGTGGGGTCGGGAGCGGGTCCTGCGCTGGATGGGAGGGGTGGTGCTGTTCGGTCTGGTCGCCTATGTCTTCACGCCGCTCAGCGCCGCCGGTGCCGAGGGCGCCCCAACCGGCTTTGCCCTCAACATCCGCTACGCGATTCCCGCTCTGCTCGCCGGCCTCGTCCTGCTGCCTCTCTCCCCTTCGCTGCGGGGACGGCGCCGGGAGTGGGGGATGTTCGCCGCGTTCCTGGCGATCCTGATCGTCACCGATCGCGCTGACGCCGTCCTCCGCGACCCATCCCGCCTCTTCGGCCTCGGACTGGCCACCCTGCTCATACTCATACCGGCGGCGATCGCCTGGGCTGATGCCGTCCTGTCCAAACGGCCACCCGCCGGCTGGCCCGGCCTGCTTCTCATTTCGATGACCGCGTTGGGCCTTGCCGTGTTGGCGATCGGCTACCCGGTCGAGCGCTCATACCTGCGCGACCGCTTCGGCCCCGGCGCCGGCATCCCCGGCATGCACCTCGACTCCGCCTACGGTTGGGCGCGCGGCGTCCGCGACGCCCGTATCGGGCTCGCCGGCACGACGGCCGGATTCCTGGAGTACGGCTTCTACGGCACCGACCTCTCCAACCAGGTTCGCTACCTTGGCGTCAATGGCCCGCAGGGCGCCTTCAACGCGATCCCGGATTGCCGCCAGTTCCGGGCTGCCGTGAATGCCGCCCATCTCGACTACCTCGTCACTGCCCCTCTCCTCAACTTCGTTCACCCCGAAGATCCGATCCATTCCCCGGAGGCCGGCTGGCTGCGCGGAGAGTCAGCGGTGACCCCGATCCGTCGCAGCGGGCCGGTCACGGTCTGGCGGCTTCGCGGCAAGCTCGACCCCAGCGGCTGCGGACCTCGCAACGCGCCCCTTCGCCGCGTCCCGCAACAGCCTTCCTCCTGACCACCCGATCCGCCGACAGGCCGACAGGCGAATACATGGGTCGCTCTTCGGCCCGCCGGGCGTGGGGGCGGGTAACCTCGCCGGAGTGAGCTATTCGCTCGAGAACGCGCTCTTCCAGTGGGAGGAGGGCCTGCGGGTCCTCCAAGGCCTTCGGGACGATCCGCCCGAGCACCGCCGGGCCGATCGCGCCATCGCAGCCGTGCAGGACGAGTTGCGCCGGCGGATCGGGCCAACGTTCCGGGCCGGGGAGCTGGCCGAGTTGTATTCGCGGGGGACGGACTGGTGCGTCCAGGTCGCGCTGGACGCCGCACCGCGGCTCGAAGCCGATCCCCAGTCGCTGGCGGACGCCGCCTTCTGGCTCTACCTGCGTGGGGCCGTCGACTTCGCCGGCGGTCGCCAGCTAATCGTCTGACTCGGACTCGGACTCGGGCTCGGGCTCGGGCTCGCCAGCGCGCCGGATGACGATCTGGTCGGGGTCGATGCGCACCGTGATCTCGCGTTTCCCGGCCCAGTGCTCGGTGTAGACGGGGTTGTCCTTGACGGCTGGGTCGAGCCAGAGGCCGTAGCCGTCCGTCTCGCCGTGGTCGAAGGTCGCCTCCAGCTCTTTGCGCCTGCCGCGACCGCCGCGCCTGCCGCGCCGTCGCCTGCGGCGCGGACGCGCACCGGCACCGGCGGGGCCCTCGCCGTCTCCGGCCTCGGAGTCGGGCCCCTCTTCCGCAGCGCCTTCGTCCTCCTCGGCTTCCACTTCCTCCTCCTGCTCCTCCTCTTCGGGCGAGGCGGCCTCTTCGATCGTGGCGGCCTCGATCTCCGCCTCGATCTCGTCGCGGAGGTCCATTTCCTGTGAGCCGGTGTCCTCTTCGTCGGGCGTAAGGCTGTGCTGGTCGCGGAACTCGCGCAGTTCGGCTGCGGTGACTTCGAGCTGGTGCGCGATCCAGGCGTCGGTTCGACCCTGTCGGACCCAGGCGCGGATCTGGTTGAGCTGCGGCTTCAGCGAGCGTCGTGCCATCGACGGCCGAGTCTATTCAACCGGGAGGGGCACCCGCGGAGTCGCGGGCGCTTCTACGCCATCAAGAAGGAGAGCGCCTCGAACATCGTGACGACCACGACGACCACGGTTGCGGTCAGGCAGACGGCAAGAACGCTGAATCGCACCTTGCCCTGCTGCTCGTTGCGGGTGATTCGACGTGCGCGCGACCGCTTCGCCGCGCGGCGGCGAAGCTGCTCGCGCCTGCGGCGCTCCAGTGTGGTCTCCTGTTCAAAGGCCAGCTCGAACTGGGAGATGCTCTGTCGCATTCGCATAGGTTGGCGGCCCCCCGGGACCGCGGCGCACCGTACCAAAGCCGGACACGAGCCTGCAGCCGAGCGATGTGTCGAATGTCACGATCACCGCTCTGGGCCGCAGGCGCCCCAGAGGCCACGGCCGGCTCGCCCCGCCCGCAACTCGAGCCGCCTGAACAGCGGCGCGAAGCGGTCGTTTGGAGGGATCGTCAGCGAGCGGGCGAGACCGCGACGGACCAGGATCGCGTTGACGAATCGCCGCCCCAGGTGGACGTAGGCGAGCAGTCGGCCGTAGACGTCGCGGCGTTCCACCCCGAAGACCAGCCGAACCGTCCGCCCTTCCAGCAGGTGCTTGGTGAAGTGGGAGGCCTGCGGCCCAAAGCACTGCACAGGCGTTCCGGGCTTCACGGTCTCGGGCGTGTCGACGCCGATCAGGCGAACGTCCTCCGTACCGCCCCCGAGCCGCGCTTCGATCGTGTCGCCGTCGATGACCCGCGTCACCGGGACGGTGGCCTCGGCAGGGCCGTCGTCCCGGCCGCCTTCCCACGGGCGCAGTACGAGAAGGGCAATTGCCACGAACAAGACAGCACTGCCAATCCAATGCCGGTTCACATCTATAGAAGGCCTAGCGGCCAGTTCTCTCCCCCTGGAACTCTAAGCGTCTAGAACCAAGCAGATCGGGGGATGCAGGGAGGCCGGTGAGGGGAGCGCACTTTTGTGCGTGACCCGAGCCGGCCGACCGAAGACCCCGAGATGCGCCGGTTATAGACGCTTAGGGGGTACGTCGCACGGACGACAACAACGTCTCCTTGATCTGGGCGATGATCTCGAGCGCGTCGTTCCACTCGCGCTGCCAGACGTTGCGGCCGAAGATGACGCCGGAGCCGCCCGCCGCCATGATGTCGCTGCAGTTCTGCAGCACCGTCTCGTCGTCGACCTTGGAGCCGCCCGAGAGGACGACCAGCGAGCGGCCGGCCGACTCGACGCACTGGCGGATCGCCTCGGCCTGGTCGACTTCCATCTCGTTGTAGGGCGCGGGCGCGTCCTTGTCCTTCTCCGGGTTGATCTTCGGCATGTTGAGCTTGACCACGTCGGCGCCCATCTCCATCGCCATCCGCGCCGCGTAGTCGATCGCGTAGAAGGAGCTGGCGCCGCCCTTGGCGTCGATCGCTTCGCCGCGCGGGTATGACCAGACGACCAGCGGCATCCCGTACCGGTCGCAGTCCTGACGCACCTGGCGCAGCTGGACGAGGTCCTCGCCCTGGCTTGGTGAGCCGACGTAGAGCGTGTAGCCGACCGCGTCGGCGCCGAGCCGCACCGCGTCCTCGACGCTGGCGTTGCAGGTCGAGAGCGCGTTGGCCGCCGAGGGAATGTCGGTCTTGCCGTTGACCTTGAGGATCAGCGGCACCTGCCCGGCGTAGTCGGGGTAGTACTTGCTCGCCATCCCGATCTGGCAGGCGAGGGCCGAGTAGCCGGCCTCGACCGCGAGCCGGAACTGGTAGTCGGGGTCCTTGGAGGCTGGATTGGGGAAGAAGTCGCGCGGGCCGTGCTCGATGCCCTGGTCGATCGGCAAGAGCATCAGGGTGCCGTTGCCGGGGCCGAACTCGAACAGCAGTCGGTGCAGTCGGGCTCGTTTGCCGGGCGCCAGCTCGGCAAGAATGGATTTCTGCTCGGTCAGACTCGTCAACTCCACGCTGATTCCTCCTCGAATACGGATGTCCTCGCAGTATGTCACCGGAGGCCGGGCTTAGAGGAGCCGGGACGGGGGGGTTATCCTCGAACGACCATGGGCGAGACCGAGCTCAGCGTGGTCTGCAAGAACTGCGGTTCCGAGGTCAGTCCCTATGTCACCGAGTGCCCCTACTGCGGGGCGCGGTTGCGCAAGCGGGCGCCAAAGCTCGAGCGGCGCGGCGACGTGTTGGAGCCGAAGCCGGGTCGCGACCGGATGGCCAGGATCTTCCGGGCTGGCCTGCGGCGTCGCACCGCTTTGACCGGCGCCAGCCAGCCGTACGCGACCTTCGCTGCGATCCTCGGCTCCGCCGTGCTGCTGCTCGTGCAGAAGGCGGGCGGCGAGTCCCTGACGACGTTCGGCGCCCTGACCATCCCGGTCAATGGCGAATGGTGGCGGATCATCACCGCCCCCTTCGCCTATGTGGACGTTGGCTACCTGTTCGTCGTCTCGGTCGGCCTGGCGATCTTCTCAACCGGAGTGGAGCGCCGCCTCGGCAGTGGCGCCACCGTCGTGTTGCTGGTCGCCTGCGGCTCGCTCGGGATGCTGGCGGCGAGCGGCATCGCCAGCGGCCAGGGGGACATCACGGTGATCGCCGGCGGCAACGGGATGGCGCTGGGCGCCATCGCCGCCTGGTTCGCAATTCGCCGCGCGGAGGCGCATCACGCGATCGACCAGGAGTACGACCCCATCGGGGTCGCCGTCGCTGCGGCGGTTCTGCTTGCGCTGCCCATCTTCGAACCCAACGCCAACGTTTTCGCGGGGTTGGTCGGGGGTGCCGTCGGTGGCCTGGCCGGGCTCGCTGCTGCGGCGCTGCGCACGTCGGAATAGGCTGCGTCAATGGGTCCAGACGACGAGCGGCTCGAGGCTGCGATCGAGCGGCTGACCGAGGCTGAGCGCTTCGCCGAGGCCGAGACGATCGTGGCGCGTGCGGCGCCGCAGCTGCAGCGGGTTCTGGCAGCGGCGCTCGCCGAGGGTGGCTGGTTCGGGGAGTCGCACGAGGCCGAGGTGTTGAAGGCGGCGACCGCGCCGGATGCCGAGGAGCGAACTGCCGCCGTGCGGGTGCTGCTCGCCGAGGAGGCGAGAATGGGAATGATGGTTGGAGTTGCGGTCGGCTGGGCATTGAAAGACGAGTTGACCGAGACCGGAGGTCCGAAAGGAGAAGGTTGAGATGGAGATCAAGTTCCACGGGCACGCATGCTTCGAGCTGAACGAGGGGGACGCGACGATCCTCGTCGACCCCTTCCTGAAGCCCAACAACCCCGCCGCTGTCGCGACGGCGGAGGAGGTCGAGCCAACCCACATCGCCATCTCCCACGGACATGCCGATCACCTGGCCGACGCCGTTGCGGTCGCCAAGCGGACCGGCGCGCACTGCATCGCCATCGTCGAGCTGGCCAACTGGCTCGAATCGCACGGGGCTCCCAGCGTCAGCGATCCGAACCTGGGCGGCACGATCGAGTTCGACTGGGGCTGGATCAAGCTGGTGCCGGCCTGGCACACGAGCACTGCCCCCGGCTCTGAAGACGCCCCCTACAGCGCCGAGCACGGCGTCGCGCTTGGCACCGCGGCGGGACTGGTGATCCGGATTGGGGACGTGACCGTCTACCACAGTGGCGACACCTGCCTGTTCGGCGACATGAAGCTGATCGCCGAACGCAACCCGCCCGACGTCGCCCTGCTGCCGATTGGCGGCCACTACACGATGGATCGGCACGACGCCGCCGTGGCTGCCGAGCTGATCGGGGCCGCCACGGTCATTCCCATGCACTACGACACCTTTCCGCCGATCGCCACGGATGGCGATGCCTTCAAGGCTGAGGTCGAGTCGAAAACCTCTTCACAGGTGGTTCTGCTGAAGCCAGGAGAGACGCACTCCGTCTGACAATGGACAAATTCCTCTGATGCAAACTGGCTGATCAGCCAGCCCCGGTGCTAGTCTCGATCGAGGATCGCAAGCGAGCCGAGGAGCGAGGAGATGGAGGCCAAAGAGGCCATTGGAACGCAGTCAAGGACGGCGCGGGCCGACTTCCAGGCCACCGCCGATCCGGCGCTGATCGAGGACGCCGACCGGACCGCGAACGTCAAGCTCCTCACCTATCAGGAGCTCTATCTGCTCTGGGAGCGCCAGCAGTGGCAGACCCAGGAGCTCGACTTCAGCCGCGACCGCGAGGACTGGCACGAGAGGATCAGCCCCGAGGAGCGCTTCCAGCGGATGTACGGCCTCTCCTCGTTCTTCATCGGCGAGCAGAGGGTGGCGGAGGAGCTGGGCCCGATCATGCGCGCGGCGCCAACCGAGGACCAGCGGATCTTCCTCTGCACTCAGATCGCCGACGAGGCGCGCCATGTGCGCTTCTTCGAGCGGTTCTACCGCGAGGTCGGTGTGCTCGAGTCCGACGGGCTCTCCGAGATGCTCGAGGAGACCGCAAAGCACCTCAACGAGAACTTCGGCCGCCTCTTCGACGAGATGCTGAAACAGCGCACCGACCGCCTCTCGGCCGAGCCCGAGGACACCAAGGCCCTGGTCGAGGCGGTGACCCTCTACCACATGGTGATCGAGGGGATGCTGGCGCTCACCGGGCAGCACTTCATCATGGATTTCAACGAACGCGAAGGGACGCTGCCGGCCTTTGTCGAGGGCTTCCAGAACGTCGCTCGCGACGAGCACCGCCACGTCGCCTTCGGCTCCGTCTTCCTGCGTGAGAAGGCCGGGGAGGACGATCGCTACAAGGAGGCGATCCAGCGCACCCTGGAGGAGGCTCTCCCGGTCGCCGACAAGGTGCTGTCGCCACCCTGGGCCCCCGAAGGCGAGGACTACGAGCTGTTCGGCTACTCGCTGGCGGATACCCGGAGGTTCGCCGGCACCTGCCTCATGCGCCGCCTAAAGGTGATCGGCCTGGGCTGAGGCCGAACCGGGAGGCGGCGAGGTCGTTTCAGGTGGCGGCGGTTCGCTCGGCGGCGGCGCGCTTTCTTCGGCGGGCGGCGCGCTTTCTTCGGCCGGGGGTGCGGCCGGGGGTGCGCTTTCTTCGGCGGTGCCGCTAGGTGGGCCACCCACCGTGATGACGAGAATTTCACCGCTGGACGGGGCGCCGGCCGCGCCGGGTGGGGGTTTGGCCACGCTTACACCGGGCGCTACCGGATTCGTCGCAGTTGGCTGGCCGGCGGCTGTGCTCGATGGCCCCGCCGAAGAGCTGCTCGGTGGCGCCGTGGGGGTGGTGGGGGGTGGGCCGGTTTCGGTCGGCACCGGCGCTGGCTGGGGCGGTGTCGAAGCGCTTGCCTGTGGGACCTGGGCCTTCACGATGCGCCGCGGCGCAATGGAAACCGGCTGCCGGCCGGCGACTCGCGCCGCGGACGCGCTCCTCGGCACCGGCGACGGCGCAACCTGTTCCTTCACCTCGACCGCGCCGGCTGTGAGCACCGCGGCGGTGACGACGCTCGCGACGGCCTTCGTCCCGATTGCCCCACCCACGGCGCCTATTCCTCCGGCCGCGCTGCTCCCGCCGAGCGCGACGCCGACGCTGCCGACCGTCCCGGCGCCCGTGGCCGTGGCGGCCGCCCCGGTCACACCGCTTGTACCCACCCCGGCGGCCGCGCCGCTGCCGCCACCCACGCTGCCGAGGCCGAGCTTGCTGGCAATGAGGGACTTCAGCGCCAGCAGTGGCCCCATGGGGAACAGTGCCGCCAGCACCTTGTCGTTGGAGCGGATCTGGGTCCGGAAGTCGGCGCATTCCTCGCAATCGCGCACGTGCCGTCGCACCGGCGCGGAGACCTTGCGCAAGCCCTCGGCCGCCTCGGCAAGCTCGAGCCGGACTTCGCCGCACGTCAGCTGGCGCGCCTGGCTGGCCTCGGCGAGAGAGATCCGCGCTCGCACCAGCAGCGACTTGACCGATGGGACGCTGGTTTCCATCGCGTGCGCGATTTCCTCATAGGACATCGCGTCCATCTCGCGCAGCATCAGGGCCGTGCGCTGCGTCTCGGGCAGCTTGCCGACATCGGTGAGCAGCTGGCGGAACTCCTCGCGGTTATGGACCCTCTCCGCCGTCGATGCCGCCTCGGCCACGGGCACCAGGTCCATCGATGCCTGGGCGTCGGCGGTCGGCTTGCGAAGGTGATTGAGGCAGCGGTTGCGGGCAATTCGGTAAAGCCACGGCCGCAGGTTGATCTCGCGATCGTCGGCCAGCATCGCCCGGTAGGCGTTGACGAAGACATCCTGCAGAACATCCTCGGCGTCCTCGGTGGAGCCGAGCATCTGCCGGCAGAAACCGAGCAGGCGGCCCTGGTAGCGGTCGACCATCGCTTCGAAGGCGCCGGCGTTGCCGTTTCGCGCCATCGCGATCAGCCGCTCGTCGCCCTGAAGCTTGAGTAGAGGGGAGCGCCGGGCTAGCAGTCCGCGCTGACTGGCGTGGGTTAGGGCGGAAGCCTCCAAGCTGCACTCTCCAGGGAGGATTTGTCTCGTACCTTAGGACACGGTAACACTGGCTTAGTTGCGGCCCTACAGCATTTTTGGGGCTTTGGGCCATTTTAGGTACCGGTCGTTCTACAGATACCATCTGCGTTGCCCGGGTGGCGAAACTGGCAAAAGCGGCGCCCTTAAAAGGCGCTGCCCCTCAGGGGGCTTGCGGGTTCGAGTCCCGCCCCGGGCACTGCGGCCCGCGGGTCCTGTCGCGCCGCCACGCCACCCGCGGGAGGAATGTCCCTTAGGCTCCAGCTTCTTATGGAGCACGGAGGGCTATTGGTCGCCAAGGCTTTGAGGTCACGGGGCGTGAGCCATCTCTTCACGCTGTCAGGGGGGCATCTGTTCTCGATCTACGACGGCTGTCGCGAGGAGGGCATCGAGATCGTCGACGTGCGCCACGAGCAGTCTGCGGCGTTCGCCGCGGAGGGCTTCGCGAAGGCGACGCGGCGCGTCGGGGTCGCGGCGCTGACGGCCGGCCCGGGAGTGACCAACGGCCTCAGCGCGATCGCCAGCGCCCAGGCCAACGGCTCCCCGCTTTGCGTGCTTGGTGGGCGGGCGCCGGAGTTGCGGTGGGGCGCTGGCTCGCTGCAGGAGATAGACCACCTTCCCTTCGTTGCACCGCTCGTCAAGTCGGCCGAGACCGTGAAGGAGCCGAGCATGATCGCGGCGAGGACCGCTGCGGCTCTCGACCTCTCGCTCACCGCTCCGACCGGCCCGACATTCATCGACTACCCGCTCGACGTCGTCTTCAGTGAGGCCGAGCCGGAGATCCCGGCCCTCCCTGCGGAGGGCGGGCGGCAGCCCGCCGAGGGCGTGGAGGAGGCGGCGGCTCTGCTCGCTGCCGCCGAGCGGCCGGCGATCATGGCGGGAACAGGGCTCTACTGGGCCCACGGCGAGACTCAGCTGCGGGCGCTGGCTGAGGCGCTCGGCATCCCTGTCTTCCTCAACGGCCTGGGTCGTGGCTGCCTACCTGCCGATCACGAGCTGGCTTTCAGCCGCGCCCGCGGTGTCGGGCTTCAGGGCGCCGATGTGGCCTTCGTCATCGGTGTCCCGATTGATTTCCGCCTTGGTTTCGGCGGCAGCTTCGGTGAGGAAACGAAGCTGGTCCGCGTCGACGCGGCGCCGAATGCATTGACATCGAACCGGACGCCGGACGTGGACCTGGTCGGCGACGTGGCCGCGACGCTGGCAGCGCTTCGGGACGCCGCTGCGGGTGGTCGGCGCCGCACCGATCCCTGGCTGGAACAGCTCCGGGCGGTCGAGGCGGAGAAGCGTGCCGCGGAGCGCGAGGAGCTTGACGACACCCGCTCGCCGCTGCATCCGGTTCGCGTTTATCGGGAGCTGGGCAAGGTGCTCGATCGTGATGCGGTCGTGGTCGGCGATGGAGGCGACTTCGTCTCCTACGCGGGCCGCTTCATCGAGACCTACGAGCCCGGCTGCTGGATGGATCCAGGGCCGTTCGGTTGCCTTGGCGCTGGCCCTGGCCAGGCGATCGGCGCGAAGGTCGCCAATCCGAATCGCCAGGTTTGCCTGTTGCTGGGCGACGGAGCGTTTGGCTTCGCGGGGATGGAGTTCGACACAATGGCGCGTCACGGTCTCGGGGTCGTGGGAGTGATGGGGAATAATGGGATCTGGGCGCTCGAGCATCACCCGATGAAATTCCTCTACGGCTATTCGGTGGCGGCGGAGCTGCGGCCCGAGACGCCCTACGAGAAGTTGGTCGAAGCGCTGGGCTGTGACGGTGTCCTGGTTCGCGATCCTGAGCAGCTGCGACCCGCGCTCGAACGGGCCTTCGAATCGGGGCGACCGACCCTGGTCAATGTCCTTACCGACCCCGACGTCGTCTACCCGCGCAAGTCGAATTTGGCTTGAGGGAGCGGGTCTCCGCTCGCTGCGGGCCGTAGATGCGCCTAAACGAGAATCGGCCGCCATTGCTGACGGCCGATTCAAGTTGGCCCCTCAGGACGGGCAGGGGTACGTCTTCAGGGACCAGTTTTATTCGTTGGGCCCAGACGGCGGGAGGCGCCATGATGCGGCAATCGTCCGAACCCTGTAATCCGGGTTTGCGGTGGGGCTCTTGCCTCACCCGTTCCCAGGGGGGCGATTATGCGCCCGCCTATCCGCTGTGTCTAGGAGGGCTGTTTTCTGCTACTAATAAATTAGTAGCCGCGCTCTACCAATTTTTATGGGTTCGGCCGGAGGCTTTACCCATCTGTACTGCTACGCAAAGGCGGCCTGTCCACCGGGTCTCAGGGGTTTTCACCGAGCGCCTGCTCGGTCGGGCGTCCCAATTCCGAGGCGGCGGTGAGGGCGGTCCCGTAGAGGATGTCGTGCTCTGACACTTCGATCTGGTCGAGGGCGAAGGCGCGCATCGCCTCGACCAGGATCACGACCCCGGCGACGATCGTCGGCGCGCGATCTGGGTGCAGCCCGGGAATCTGGGTCCGTTCGGCAAGCGGCGCCGAGGCGAGCCGCGACAGCATGCGCTGGATGGACTGGAGCGAGAGAACATGGCCATGCACCAGCTCGGGGTCGTAGGGATCGAGCTCCATCTCAACCGCGGCGAGCGAGGTGGGTGTGCCGGCGACAGCAATCGCCGCCACCGCGGTGGCGGCGGGATGGCCCGTGACGGCTGCCTTGATCAGGCCCCTGGCGTCGGCAGCGAGGGCCTCCAGATTGGCGGTCGTCGGAGGGTCCATTGAGATGTGGCGCTCGGTGTGGCGGACGACGCCGGCCTGCAACGAGGCGTGGAAAGCGATCTCCTCGCGAGCGCCGACGATCAGCTCGGTTGAGCCGCCGCCGATATCGATGACGAGGGTTGGCTCGCTGGGAAGCCGCTCCGAGGTGGCGCCGAGATAGGTGAGGCGAGCCTCCTCCTCGCCGCCGAGGACTCGCGCCGAGAGCGCGAAGCGCTCCCGCAGCTCAGCGATGAAGGCGTCCCCATTGGAGGCATCGCGTACAGCGCTCGTGGCTATCGCATCCACATGCTCGGCGCCCGTCTCGCCGCAGATGGCGATGTAGTCGCCGATTGCGTCGCAGGCGGCCTCGATCGCCTCCGAGGAGAGCTGCCCGGTGAGATCCACGCCGCGCCCGAGCCGGGTCACGCAGCTGCGTCGCGCGACCTCGGAGATGTGGCCCCCGGCGACATCGGCGACCAGCAGCCGCGTCGAGTTGGTGCCGATATCGATAACCGCGACCCGATGAGTGTCGCTCGTCATGGTGGCGGCACTCTAGAGAGAGTTCGCTCGCAAGCAGGGCGAGCATTCCGCAAGCGCGCCTGCGCCGCGTAGGCCTCCCCTTGCCGATGCGGCCCTCGTTGCTAGCATTGACATACCGCCGCGGGGTGGAGCAGTCAGGTAGCTCGTCGGGCTCATAACCCGAAGGTCGCGGGTTCGAATCCCGCCCCCGCTATAAGAAGAACCCCTGGAGAGCCGGGGGTTTTTCGCGTTTCAGGGGTCGGTGCCTGGGGCCGACCATCAATCATTCAGCAATCATTCCGAGAGAGACGCGGCCTTGCGCAGGTTGCAGGCTGGGTGGCTGACCTGGACGTTCTCGTAGGTATGAGCGCCGCCTCGGGACAAAGGAACCCGGTGGTCTAGGAGGGTTTGGCGAAACTCGGCGTGCTCACTCACCGAGTCCGAGCTGATCGGGGTGGACCGTCTCCTCGGGCGTCGGTGGCAGGGCAACCTGCGTCATGTGCGTCCCTCCGGCTGGCATGTCGATCTGCTTGCCTTCGAGTAGCTCCGCGACCGTTACGAGCTGAATCTTCGGGTGCTGGCCGTACGCGCTCTTGTAGAACCCGGCGCTAGCCGCCTCCGTCCGCATTGGTTGGGTCGGCTCGTTGAAGGAGATCAGCACGCCAAGCTGGGCCTGCTCGCGGTCGAGAACGCCTCGCAAATCCCGCACGTGGCTCACCTGGACCTTGCCCGCTTTGACGCTCACGATGGCCTGCTTGGGCTTCGTATCGCTGTCGAAGAAGAAAAGGCGTCCGTCGATGCCCTTGTCCGCGCCCTTCTTGCCCTCAGCCGGTCGCGCCCCAATTAAACCGAGCGCCCACCATTGGAATTGGTAAGGATCATCGGCGGCCAGTTGGGCAGCATCATCGGCCGTCGTCGGCTCTCCCAGCACGATGTAGTCGCTGGCACCCATCTCGGCCAGCCGCGACTTGATGAGCGAGATGGCGAGATAGGTCACGTCAATGCCGATCCAGCGGCGTTTGAGCTTCTCGGCGGCGGCGATGGTGGTCCCGCAGCCGCAGAAGGGGTCAAGCACAACGCCATCCGGCGGGCAGCTTGCCTCGATGATCCGGGTCAGCAGCGCTTCGGGCTTCTGTGTCGGGTAGCCAAGCCTCTCTGGTTGATTGCCGCGAAGCGCAGGAATGTCCCAGACATCGCGCGCGTTTACCCAGGTGTAGTAGCCGCCATCGTCCTGCTCGATGGTGACGTTGGTGAAGCCGTACTTATGCATCAGGTAGGACTTCTCCTTCTGCGGGCTAAACGTCCAATCGCCAGTCTTTGTGTAGAGCAGGATCGTGTCGTGCTTACGGGACCAGTGGCTCTTGGACGCGCCCCCGGTTTTGTAGTACCAGACAATCTCGTTGAGGAAGCGCTCGGTGCCGAATACGGCATCCATGAGCAGCTTGAGGTAGTGGCTCGCGGTCGGGTCGCAATGCAGATAGAGCGAGCCGGTTGGCTTTAGGACTCGCCGAAGCTCCACAAGCCGTGGAGCCATCATGCTCAGATACGCGAGCATCGTGCTCGGCCCGAGTAGCGTCCGGAACGCCGCTAGCGCCTGCGCAACATCACCCCCGGCCTCGACCGTCTCTTGGAACGTGGCTGGCCTGGCCCCTGGCCTGGCCCCCACCAACGTTGTCACCCAAGGCCGCTTGAATTTGTAGACGCTTCGCTCTCCCGGGCATCCTCCCAGGTCTTCCTCACCTCCTTCGGGGTGCGGTAACCCAGCCCCGAGTGGGGGCGGTGGTGGTAGGCCTCGACGTAGGCGGCGATCGCCTCGCGGGCATCGTCGAGAGTCTCGAACTCCGAGCGCCAAACGAGGCGCTCCTTCAGCTTCGAGAACCAGGACTCGATGAAGGCCTGGGACTCGGGGTCGCGGTAGCCGCCGCGGCGGTGGGCGATCTCCAGCTCGGCCAGCCGCGCCCGGAAGCCGCGGGAGGTATAGGCGGTGCCGTTATCCGTGCCGAGAGTCAGCTGGCCTGGTTCGATCGCGTGCGCCAGGGCACCCGCCTCGATCACCGCTTCGGCCTCCTGGCGACGGCAGCGAAGGTCGAGCCCGAAGGCGGCGATCTCGCGTGTGCAGCAGTCGACGATCGCGTTCAGGTAGCACCAGCCGTGCTCGGCGACCCAGATGCTCGTCATGTCCATGCCCGGGTCTCCTGTCCTCGCTCGAGGGCAAGGCCGGTGCGAACGGTGCGAACGGAACAAACGGCACGAACGGCGTCGCCGTGATCCAGCGGACGACCGGCTCGGGTACTCCGGGCGACGCCGGCGGGGACAGCTCAAACATCACGCTCTCGAACGCCAGCTTCACCAATCCAGCGGCCAACACCGACAACCTGTTCTTCGTCAAGGCCACATTCACTCCGCCCGCGACGTGCGCAGCCGGAGGCTTCATCGGCTTCGGCGGGAATGTCGACGGCACCCACAATTTCGCCGGCGGCGGCGGTCCGTTCACACCGGGTTCTGGAGCTCAAACCATTGATCTCGGTGTCGGGGCCCTCACCGCGCTTGGCGTGGGCCCGCACACCTTGACCCTGGAGTTCAACACCGATTGCACCGGAGCAGGGCAGACCGGCACAATCACCAACGTCGAGATCGACACGGCAGCCGTGGGTTAGGCGGGTGATGCCTATCCGGTTCGCTCCAGGTGGTGCTTACCCGGATCGTGCATGAATCGGGTGGGGGCGGGGGCTATGTCCCCGCCCCCACACCACCGGACATGCGGGTCCGCATCCGGCGGTTCGCGTCGCATCCCGGAGACGGCGATAGGGATCGCTGAATCCCCGTAGGCCCAGGTCACGCCAGTAGGCATTGGAGGGGTTGGGCCCCAGCTGACGGCCGCTTACGTTCTCGCGCTGTTCATGTAGGGGCGCGTCGCTGTGCCCAGTGATATGTTTAGCGATATGTTCATCTGTATGAGGAGTCTCCGATGGCCGGCGCGGTAGCGACGCGGCTCGACGCGATCCGCGACCGCGGCGGGATCAGGTCGCGCGAGGTCGCCCAGCTGCTCGACACCACGCCGCAAACCGTCTCCCGCTGGCGCAGCGGCAAGGTCGAGCCCCACAGCGAGCGCCTGCACCGACTGCTCGCGCTGGAGTGGCTGGTCGGCGAGCTGGCCGAGTTCTACCCGCCCGAGGAGGCGCGGCTGTGGCTCTTCTCCCCCCACCGCCTGCTGGGGGGCGAACGCCCGGCCGATCGCATCCGCCAGGGCAAGACCGATGACGTCTTGGCCCTGATTGCCCAGCTTCGCGACGGAGCCTTCGTCTAGCCGGGCCTGCGCGCGTGGTCGACCCAGCCGAGCTGCTCGAGCGCCTGGCGGCGCTCCCGCCGGAGCCCTGGCAAGGCACGGCCTTTCGCCACATGTTCGGTTCCTACCCGCCCGACCGCGAGAACACGAGTGGGGCCCGCTGGAACCCCGCCGGAGTCGCGGCGATCTATACCAGCCTCAGCCGCGCGGGAGCGCTCGCCGAGGCCGAGCACCAGATCGCCGTCCAGCCGATTCCCCCGCGGGCGCAGCGCAGCCTCTATGAACTGGAGGTCGCGCTGGGCGGCGTCTTCGACCTCACCGACCTGGCGCTCCTCGCCGAGCTCGGCATCGATCAAAACGCGCTTGGCGCCGACGACATGCTCGCTTGTCGCGAGGTCGGCGCCGCCGCCGCATCCCTGAACTGCGGAGGCATCCTCGTTCCCTCCGCCCGCGCCGAGGCCACCAACCTGGTCATCTTCGCCGCCAACCTGGGAGCGGAGGCCCGCTTCGACGTCCGCCGCCGCGAAGAGCTTGGCGGCGATTAGGCCGGAGTGCGGAAGCCGGCGCTCAGCCCTCTACTTCGCGCCGCCCCTCGCGCTGCCCCGAATCCCCTGCGTCGACCGTTTGATCTCGCCCTTCGCCTCCAGCCACCGCTTCAAGCTCGCCATGTGACTGGTGAGTTTCCGCTGTTTTGTTTTTTGCTGTTTTTTTTCATCTGGAAATCCCATCTCAAGAACCTCCGAACCTGACTTGGCCCCTCCCAACGACTCCTCGATCTTGGGAGTGACCCTGATCCCGATGTCGACAGCGCCGAAGTGGGGGAGAGAGCCGAATTCGCCTGCACTGCCCTCGGCCCTCGCTTGACCGCGAACCCGACTCTCACACCGCGGGCTCATAGAACACACCGGTTGCCCCCTGGGTTTGCGGCGCTCCTGTGACGCAAACCCAGGGGGCAAGCGGTTCAGGGGCGGATTGCCAATCCGTACTTCAGTCCGCCTCTTAGGGTCCCGATCCGACGGCTGATGCGCGCCCGCCGTTCGTTTTTCGGAGTCGGCAGAGACCCACGACAGACACCACACCCGACACCAACCAGCTGCGCCGCCGCCGTCCCCAGCTCGAGCCCAGCTCGGACGTAGGACCTGCTCGGCAACAGACATCCGCGGACCGTGACCTCGCGGACTGCACGTCAGTCAGAGGTCGGCCTTGCCGGCGTGGCGCAGGCCGCGCTCGGCCCGGTTGTTGGTTGGCTCGACGCCCTCTGCCTCGACGAAGGTCCAAAGCGCCGGCAAGACCTTGATCAGATTGCGGGCTAGGCCGCGCCTGCCTGCTTCCAGCCGGTCTCATCGACATAGATGACCGAGGCGCTGCGAACCGCATCGCAGAGCCGTTCCTGGGGCTCGCGAAGGGCTGGGCCGGAGCGCCCCACGATGGCGTCGACGGTACCGACCGCGATCTGCAAGCCGAAGAGCTCGCCACAGAGATCGACCACCTGGCGGCGGGAGAGCCGAAAGCCCGCGGCGAGGGTGGCGACGGCGCCCTGCAGGCGCGGGCCGAAGCGCTCGCGGGGGACGTCTCGGGGAAGCTCGGCCTGGGTGAGCGCGCCGCAGCTCTCGGGTAGGTGTTCGATCACCTCGTTCACCTGCTCGATCGGCAAGAGCCCCCGGCCCGAGCCCCGGTGGCCGGGCTGGGCGGGGTTGCGGCCGGAGCGCCTTGCCCTTGCGCGGGCGCTTGCCGGTACCGGGATCCGCAGAAGACGGAAGCGAGGAGTTATCGGAGTCGCGGCGCAACTCTCGAACCTCCCCTTCCAGCCGCTCGACCCGCCCCTCGAGGCGCTCCACCTGGTTGGCCAACGCCAGCAGGACCTTGACGCACGCGTTGCGCCCCGAGTCGTAGATCGCCTCGGCCTCGGCGCGGTCCATGCCGCCAGGTTCGCCAACTTCGGCGTGGAGCCTGCCTTATGTCAACCGTTTTGCCTGGGCTACGCGGGCGGGGGTGACTGAACGCTTACCCTTTGTTCATGCATGAGTCCGCCTTGGCTTGCGCTCAGCGGTCTCCGTCCCTCAAGTCAGCGATGTCCGAGCCGCTCGCGTCATTCGGCTCGGGCTGCCGGAGGAGGGGGTGAACTTGCCGCTGTCAGGGCCTTATCAGGCCATGAGCCACCGGGCCGACCGAGCGGGCAAAGCCGATGCTGGCCAGGTACTGATCGAAGAGTTGCTGCGCACGGCGTTCACCCTGAGCGAGGTTATGGGCACGCTGCTCGAAGACCTGCCCGAGAATGTCTTCCCCGGCGAGGACAGTGCTGCCGTGCTGATCGAGATGGTCGTCGGAACCTGTCGGCCGGCAATCGACGCAGCCGGCGAGCCAGACTGCTGGGCAGCGAGCGCGCTGATCGCCGCGGTCAGGGACAGGGTGCTCAACGATCTCCGGGCCGCCGCCAAGCTGGCGGGGTCGGAGCGATGATCTCTGTTTTGACTAGATTGACCAAATTGACTACTTTGGCTACAGTTCGACTTCAGATGGCTGGTACCGCGACATCCCTATTGCCCCAAGAAGCCTTCGCGCAGGCGAAGGCGAAGCTGTCGGATCTGATGGACCAAGCGGTTCATGGTCACCGCTTGCAGGTGATCGATCGCCATCGCGGCAAGGAGCGGGCGGTGCTGGTGTCCGTGGACGATCTAGGAATGCTGCTGGAGGGCTTCGAGTTCCATCCGCGGGTCAGCGTTTCTGAGGGCGAATTCGCAGTTCGCCTGCCGGAGCTGAACCTGATCGCAGGAGGGCCGAGCTATGAGGATGCGCTAAGCGAGCTGGTCGAACTTGCCGAACAGCAGGCGCAGGACTTCCTCGACCGCCTCGACTACTACATGCAGACGGACCGCCGCGGCCAGCTCGGTTGGCTGCTGAAGCTCGCGCTCACTTCCCCCGACGAGCGCCGCTCGCTCTTCTCCCCGGCGCCGCCCGCCGAAGAGGTTCGCGCTGCGCAAACTGGATGACGCCGACATCGCCGAGCTGGGCCGATGTCGAGCGGTTCCTCGGAGTCGACGACTGGAGACAGATCCCGGCCGGCGAGCGGGGCGGCCGCGGGCAGTCCCACATCTTCTTCGAGAAGGAACTGCCCGACGGGCGAATCCTTCAGACCCACATCTCCCACGATCGGTCGGGCGCTGTCAGCCACGGTCGCTTCGGCGCGATCCTGCGCGAGCAACTCGAGATCTCACGGGCCGAGCTCTGGGAGGCGATTCGCAGCGGCGAGCCGGAGCCGGGTCCAGCACTATCCGAAGAGCAGACCTCGGCGCGACTCACGCAGTCCGGGTGCCGCTCGCCGGTCGCAGAGCGTCCTCGATCGCGGCGGCGAGCTCGTCCGCCTCGCGGGCCAGCAGGGTGCTGATCGTGACGCGGATCGCCCGCTCGCTCTGCAGCCGGTAGGGGGCTCCCGGCAAGACGGCCCAGCCCTGCTCCTGCAGCGACTGCACGACATGCGTTTCCTCGGGTACGGGAATCCAAACCGAAATGCCCGCGGACGCCTGCACCTCGATCCCTCGTGTGACCAGGGCCTGGACGAACCGCTCACGTCGCTTGCTGTAGACGTCTGCGGCGCGCCGCAGCATCGCGTCCACCTTCGGGTCCGACCACATGATCGCGACAAGGCGCTGGAGCAGATGGCTGACCCAGTGGGGGCCCACCGCCTGGCGGCCGCGCACGCGGCTGATCGTCTGGGAATCGCCGGCGAGGGTCGCGAGGCGCAGGTCGGGGCCCAGCGACTTGGCCACCGAGCGCGCCGCCGCCCAGCGGCGCCGGCCGCCCGTCAGCGTCAATCGCGGTGAGCCGGCGATCGGCCCGAGGTGGTCGTCCTCGAGGACCATGACGTCGGGCTCGCGGTCGACGACCTTCCGCAGCTCCCTCGCTCGCGCCTCGTCAAGTGAGGCCCCGGTCGGGTTCTGCCCGCGTGGGTTGACCACCACCGCGCTTGCGCCTTCGCCAAGCGCCTCGGCGAGCGCGGCCGGAATCATCCCCTTCGCGTCGATCGGCACCGGCCGCAGCGCCAGGCCAAGCGCCCGCAGCAGATCGAAAATGCCGGCAAAGCCCGGGTCTTCCACAGCGACGACGTCGCCGGGCCGAAGCTGTGCCTGCAGGGCGCGCTCGATGCCGTCGAGGGCACCGCTGACGACGGCGATCTCCCCGGCAAGGATGCCGGCCTCGGCGAGCTCGGCCTGCGCCAGCTCGCGCAACTCGGGAAGGACCGGATCGCCGCCATAGAGCTGGTGGGGAGGCTCCATCCGCCGCAGGAACGGCTTGAGATCCGGTAGCAGGGCCGGATCGGGGTTGCCGCTTGCCAGGTCACGCGCCCCAGGCGGGACCACCGGCCCAAGCCACGTGCCCGCGATCGGCGGTCGCCAGCTGACGTAGGTGCGGCTGCGGGCCCGGGTTACGACAAGGCCGCGCGTGCGGAGGTCAGCGAGCGCCGCCGCGACCGTCGTGGGGCTGACGTCCAGCTCGGCCGCGAGGCGACGGACCGCCGGCAGCGGATCGCCGGGCTCGAGGGTGCCGCCCTCGATGCCCCGCTCGATGCTCGCGGCGATCTCCGCCGCGCTGCGCCCGGATATTCGATATTGTAACGGCGCAATAGAGATATTTGTACTGTAACAGATGCCAGAGACAGAGAGAACCAGACTGCGCAGGAAGCCGGTTCGCGGCTCCCACGACCGCGAGGTGATCGAGGCGATCCTCGACGAGGCGCTCGTCTCCCACCTCGGCGTGGTCGAGGAGGCTGGGTTCCCGGTGGTGACCCCGACGCTTCACGTTCGGCTGGGCTCCAGCCTCTACGTCCATGGCTCGGCCGCAAGCCGCACGCTGCGCAGGGCCGCCGCGTCAGGGGCCTGCCTAACCGCGACCCTGATCGATGGCCTGGTCCTCGCCCGAGCCGCCATGCACCATTCCGCGAACTACCGCTCGGCCATGGTCTTCGGCCGAACCAGCGTGGTCGAGGACGCCGAAGAGAAGCTGGGGGCGCTCGAAGCGCTCATCGAGAAGCTCGTGCCGGGTCGCTGGGCTGATGTGCGGCCACCGAGCGAGAAGGAGCTGCGCGTCACCTCGGTCCTCCGGATCCCCCTGGACGAGGCCTCGGCGAAGATCAGGACCGGGCCGCCGGTGGATGACGAGGACGACCACGAGCTGCCGACTTGGGCTGGGGTGGTGGACCTGCGGCTCGTCGCCGGCGAGCCCAAGCCGGACGAGCGCCTTGTGCCGGGCATCGAGTGCCCCGCTTACGTCAGCGACCTGGTGCAGGCGCTGTGCGCGACTCGGCTTTCTTCAGGGTGATCGACGACGAGTGGCCACAGGTTCCGGAGAGCCTGCGACGTCGTTGCCAAGAAGCGCTCTGGCGGCGATGACGATTCGCTCGGTGCTGGGCAGGGCACGGTCCTCGAGCGGGCGTGCGTAGGGGATGGTCCCCTCGGTGGCGACGCGCGCGAACGCGGCCCCGATGCCTGCCTCGGCAATCAGCGCGGCGATCTCACCGGAGAGCCCGCCGCGGACGTAGTCCTCGTCGACCACCAGCACGTGTCCTGTGGCGCGGGCGGCGGCGAGGACGGCGTCGCGATCCAGCGGCGCCACCGAGCGCAGATCGATCACCGTGGTCTCGACCCCGCTGCGGGCGAGCTCGCCGGCGGCATCGAGCGAACGATGGACTCCCACGCCCAGGGTGACGATGGTGAGATCGGTTCCCGAGCGGGCCTGGTGGGCCCGGCCAAGCGGAACGGGCGCAGGCGGCTCGGGCACCGGCCCCCGAGCCCCCAGCGGCGGTACGTCGAAGGACACGGTGTCGCGCCCCCCGCGGCCGAGGTATTCCAGCCAGGTCTCCGACAGCAGCTTGTGCTCGAGGAAGACGACCGGCCCGGCGTGCTCCAGCGCCGCGAGCATCAGGCCGGCCGCATCGGCTGGGTTGGAGGGGACGACGACCGCCAGCCCCGGGATCCCGCCGAGCATTCCCCAGAGGCACTGCTCGTGCTGGCCGCCGTCGCCGTAGCCGCCCCCGCAGGCGGCTCGGACCACCAGCGGCGCCTGCCACCTGCCGCCCGAGAAGCCGTCCAGCTTCGCCGCGTGGTTGAGGAGGGGGTCGAGGGCGACGGCGATGAAGTCGACGAGCATGATCTCGACGACGGGCCTCAACCCCGCCATCGCGGCGCCCACGCCGGCGCCCAGGAAGGCGCCCTCGCTGATCGGGGTGTTGCGCACGCGCTTCGGCCCGAAGCGCAGGAAGATGCGCTGGCGCAGGGCCTCGACGTCCTCTCCGAAGACGACGATCCGCTCGTCGCCGGCCATCGCCTGCTCGACGGCTTGGTCGATCGCCTCAGCGAAGCCGCGCTCAGCCACGGTGGCCGTTCCCGGTGATCTCCAGCGCCTGCTGCACCGCCAGCTCAACCCGGGCGCGCGCATCGCGCTCGACCGACGCCGCGACCCGCTCGGGAAGGCGCCGGCGCATGCGTGCGACGGGGTCCCGCCCCGGCCGCAGCTGTCCAATGCCAAGCTGCGTGACCGTGTGCGAGGTCCGCCCCAGGGCTCGGGCGCGCAGGCGCAAGGGGGCCCCGGGCCGGGCGGTCAGCCCGGCGACGACGTCCGGCGCCATCGCGCGAGCCTCGCGCCGCGGCTGGCGGATCAGGCGGATGAGGGGGTCGCCGAGGAAGTGGCCCTCGGGTCGGGGGCAGCGTGCATGAAGGAACGTGGGCCCCCTCCCGTCCCTGGCGCGAGCGATCGCCTCGCCGGCCTCTGCCCAAACTGCCTCGGCCTTGATTCCGTTGGTGTGCCGTGCCCGCAGGCCGAGGCCACGCGCCCGCTGGAGCAGGTCGCCTCCTGTCACCGTCGCGGCCCGCGTCGTGATCGCCCAACCGTTGTCCTTGCAGACGAACACCGCGGGCAGCTTCCAGGCCGCCGCCAGGTTCAGGGCCTCGAGCAGCGCACCCTGGTTGGCGGCGCCGTCGCCGAAGAAGGCGACGGCGACGGAATCGGGACGCAGCCGCTCGGCGGCGAGAGCGAAGCCGCAGGCCAGGGGAGCGGTGGCGCCGACGATCCCGGTTCCCGCGGCCAGCTGCTCCGGCGCCAGGAAGTGCATGTGGCCTCCATGTCCCCGGCACAGCCCCCGCTCGTCACCCAACATCTCCAGCACCAGCAGCTCGAGGTCCACGCCACGGGCGACCGCGGGCGGGCCGGCGCGGTGGTCGAACGCGACGGCGTCCCCGTCACGAACGTGCGCCATCACGCCGGCGACGATCGCCTCCTCGCCAACGCCGAGGTGCATCTCCCCGGAGATCATCCCCAGCTCCCAGAGGCGCGCACTGGCCAGCTCGAAGGCCCGAACCTCGGTCATCGTCGCGAACAGCGCGGCGGTGTCGGCGCGGGCACGACGCGCGAAGGGTGGGAACCCCGGACGCTGCGGCATGCCGCAAGCGTGTCGCGACTCGGCGAGCGCGCATCCGTGCCAGGCCCGCGCGAGCCGCGGGCGTCACCCGCGCCGATGCCTGCATACAATCGCGCCGTGAGGACGAAGTACCTCCTCGACGAGGACCAGATCCCGAGCAGCTGGCTCAACCTGCTGCCGGATCTGCCCGGTGAGCCGCTGCCGCCGCTCAACCCGGGCACCGGGGAGCCGGCGGGGCCGCAGGACCTGGCTCCGATCTTCCCCATGGGGTTGATCGAACAGGAGGTGTCCACCGAGCCGGAGATCGAGATCCCCGAGGAGGTGCGCGAGATCTACAAGCTCTGGCGCCCGACGCCGCTCTACCGCGCCCACCGCCTGGAGCGCGAGCTCGACACGCCGGCGCACATCTACTACAAGTACGAGGGGGTTTCTCCGGCCGGCTCGCACAAGCCGAACACCGCTGTCGCCCAGGCCTACTACAACAAGCAGGCGGGGATCCGAAAGCTGGCCACCGAGACCGGGGCGGGCCAGTGGGGCTCGGCGCTCTCGCTCGCCTGCCGGCTGTTCGGGTTGGAGTGCGAGGTCTTCATGGTCGGCGTCTCCTACGACCAGAAGCCCTACCGGCGGGCGATGATCGAGACCTGGGGCGCGACCGTCCACCGCAGCCCCTCCGACCTGACCGAGGCGGGGCGCTCGCAGGCCTCGCACCCGACCGGCAGCCTCGGCATCGCGATCTCCGAGGCGGTGGAGGTTGCCGCTGGCGCCGAGGACACCAACTACTCGCTGGGCTCGGTCCTCAACCACGTCTGCCTGCACCAGACGGTGATCGGCCAGGAGTCGATCGCCGCGATGGAGATGGCCGGCGAGTACCCCGACGTGGTGGTCGGCTGCGTCGGCGGCGGCTCCAACTTCGCCGGCCTTGTCTACCCGTTCGTACGGGCCAACATCCGCGACGGCAAGCGGACCCGCTTCGTCGGCGCCGAGCCGGCCGCCTGCCCGACGCTGACCCGCGGCACCTACGCCTACGACTTCGGCGACACGGTGGGGATGACGCCGCTGATGCCGATGTACACGCTGGGCCACGACTTCGTGCCGCCGCCGGTGCACGCCGGCGGCCTGCGCTACCACGGCGACGCCCCCAGCCTCTGCGCCCTGGTCAAGGAGGGGATCGTCGAGGCGGTCGCGGTCCCCCAGACGGCGGCCTTCGAGGCGGCGGTGCGCTTCGCCTCCTGCGAGGGGATCATCCCCGGGCCCGAGCCCGCGCACGCGATCAAGGCGGTGATCGACGAGGCCGAAGCGGTCAAGCGGGCGGGGGAGGAGCGGGTGATCCTGCTCGGCCTCTCCGGCCACGGCCACTTCGACATGTCCGCCTACGCCGCCTACCACGCCGGCGAGCTCCAGGACCTGGAGTTCTCCGAGGCCGAGATGCAGTCCGCGCTGGAGCGGCTGCCCGCGGCGCCGTCGATCGCCTGAGCGGCCGGTCGGCGGGGGCGACCAAAGCGGCTGGCTAGATTTGACGTCATGAGCGACCGCTTCGGGCGCGACGGATCAGGCCGCGCACGCCCCAATGCCCTGCAGATCGAGAACCTCGTCAAGCGCTATGAGACCGGCGTCGAGGCGCTGCGTGACGTCTCCCTGGAGATTCGGCCGGGGGAGTTCTTCGGCCTGCTGGGCCCGAACGGCGCCGGCAAGTCGACGCTGATCCACTGCACGACAGGCCTTGCCCAGCCGACATCGGGCGTGATTCGCGTCTTCGGCCACGACGCGATCGGCGACTACTCGGAGGCGCGCCAGGCGGTTGGCCTGGCCCCACAAGAGCTGAACATCGACTGGTTTTTGACGGTCGAGGAGACGCTCGACTACCACGCCGGCTACTTCGGCATGCCGAAGCGCGAACGCCGCGAGCGCACCGCGGAGCTGCTGGAGACGTTCTCGCTCACCGGCAAGCGAGACGAACGGACGCGGACCCTCTCCGGCGGGATGAAGCGGCGGCTGATCCTGGCGCGGGCGCTGATGCACCGGCCGCGCCTGCTGATCCTCGACGAGCCGACCGCCGGTGTCGACATCGAGCTGCGGCTGGAGCTATGGCACTACGTCCAGCGCATCAACCAGGAGGGGACGACGATCCTGCTGACGACGCACTACCTGGAGGAGGCCGAGCAGCTCTGCGGCAAGATCGCCTTCATCAACCACGGCCAGATTGCGGCGCAGGGGACGAGCGCCGAGCTGGCGGACAGCTACGGCGTCGCCAATCTCGAGGACGCCTACCTGTCGCTCGTCGGCCGCAGTGAGCTGTCGCGTTCGCACCTCGAGGTGCTGCCATGAGCACCGGGCAGATTCGCTTCCTCACCCTCTGGCGGCGTGAGGTAAATCGCTTTATGAAGATCAAGAAACAGACGATCGGCGCGCCGCTGCTCGAAACCTTCCTCTACATCTCCGTCTTCGGGGCGGCGCTCGGCTCCCGGATCAACAAGCTGCATGGGATCGACTACGTGGTCTTCGTGATCCCCGGCCTGATCATGATGGCCTGGTCGATCAACGCCTTCGCCAACAACTCCTCCTCGATCCTTCAGCAGAAGTTCCAGGGCGCGATCCAGGACCAGCTCTCATCGCCCGCCTCACCCGTCGAGCTGCTGCTGGCCTTCTCGCTCGGCGGATTCGTGCGTGGCCTCGTGGTCGCGGCGCTGACCTTCACCGCCGCTTCGCTGCTGGTCGACCTCCCGGTCGACCACGTCCTCGTCCTCGTTCCGGCCCTCTTCCTCGTCGGCTTCTTCTTCTCGCAGCTCGGGGTATTGGTCGGCGTTCGCGCCGAACAGTTCGACGACGTCGCCTTCGCGCAGACCTTCGTGCTCCAACCCCTGATCTTCCTCGGCGGCGTCTTCTACTCGGCCGCGCTGCTGCCCGAGCCGTTTCAGACCCTCACTCACTTCAACCCGATCTACTACATGATCAACCTGGTTCGCTACGGCTTCCTCGGCTACACCGAGGCCAGCGTGGCCCTCTCGCTGCTCGCCCTCTCCGCGGCGACGCTCGCCCTCTTCGGGCTCAATCTGCGCCTGTTCTCGCGCGGCTACCGGCTGCGGGCGTAGCGGCCTGCGCTTCCGCTGCTCCTTTTGTACATATGAGGGACATTTCGAGCACCGGAAGGATCTAGCTTCGCAGGCTGGCGCTGACCCAGTCCAGGTAGCCCTTGCTGCCTGCCGCGACCGCGACTGCCAGGATCTCTGGCTCCTCGTAGGAATGGGCATCGCGGATGGCGGCCTCGACCTCGGCGTACCTCGCCGCCTCGGTCTTCGCCAGGCAAAGCCACTCCTGCGCCTCCTCGACCTTGCCCTTCCAGCGGTAACGGCTCGCGATGGGACCGAGGACCTGCACGCAGGCCGCGAGACGGGCGTCGATCAGGGCGGCGCCGATCCGATCCGCCTCCTCCTCGGAGCCGACCGCAGTCAGGACCTGGATGTAGTCGGGCATCGATCCTCCGCCACTTGGGACGCGACCTTCGGAACCAATCTAGCTGGGGTCGGCGACCAGCACCTCGCCGTCGGCCTCCGGCAGGACGAGGATCGCGCCCTCGCCGGTCGCGTAGGCCTCCTCGCCGTGGTAGACGATGTCCATGCCCACGGCCTCCTCGTGTTCGCTGGCGCGCAGCGGCATGAAGAGCCCGATCAGCTTCAGCAGCAGGAAGGTCATCCCGAACGCGTACGCCGGGGTGACGAGCGCCGCCAGGGCCTGATCGCCGAGCTGGGCGGCGTTGCCGTAGAGGAGGCCGTTGGAGACGCCGTTCCAGGTGAGCTGGGCAGCGAAGCCGATGAAGAGGATGCCGGTGAACCCGGCCACGCCGTGGGCGGCGAGCACGTCGAGCGTCTCGTCGACGCGCGTCCGCGGCCGCCAGACGATCACCGTGTAGCAGGGCAGGGCGCCAGCGGCGCCGAGCGCCAGGGCCCAGGCGGGGCTGATGAAGCCCGCGGCGGGGGTGATCAGCACGCAGCCGACGATGATCGCCGTTGCGGCGCCGATCGCCGTCACCCGCCTGCCCCGGACCAGGTCGAGCACGAACCAGACGATCAGGCTCGCGGCCGGCGTCAGCAGGGTGTTGGTGAAGGCGAGCACGCTCGAGTGGCCCGCCGCGAGGCCGCTGCCGCCGTTGAAGCCGAACCAGCCGAACCAGAGCAGGCCGGCGCCGAGCAGCACGTAGACGGCGTTGTGGGGGAGGAGCGCCTGGCGCCCGTAGTCTTTTCGCGCTCCGACGACGAGCGCGGCGGCGAGCGCCGAGAACCCCGAGGCCATCTCCACGGGAACGCCGCCCGCGAAGTCGAGCGTGCCGTTCGCGGCCAGCCAGCCGCCGCCGAAGGACCAGTGCGCGAGCACCGCATAGACGAGCACGGACCAGAGCGTCGCGAAGACGAGGAAGGCGCCGAACCGCATCCGCTCGACGACAGCCCCCGAGACCAGCGCCACGGTGATGATGCAGAAGGTGGCCTCGAAGGCCATGAAGAGAAGCTGCGGGATCGCCGTCCCTTCGCGGGGCGCGAAGCCGACGCCGCGCAGGCCGGCATTGGCGAGGCCGCCGATGAGCCAGCCGTGCCCGTCGAAGGCGAGCGAGTAGCCGACGAGCGCCCAGGTGATCGTCGCTATCGCGATCGCGGCGACGCACATCATGAACGTGTTGAGCGTGTTCTTCGCGCGCACCAGCCCCGCGTAGAAGAGGCCGAGCGCCGGCGTCATCATCAGCACCAGTGCGGTCGCGGCGAGCATCCAGGCCGTGTCGCCCGAGTTCACCTTGGCGGCTGCCGCTGCGACCGGCAGCAGCGTCATTTGGACACCGGCGTCACCGCGCTTGCGTCGGTCTCGCCGGTGCGGATGCGAACGGCCTGCTCCAGCGGGACCACGAAGATCTTCCCGTCGCCGACCTCGCCGGTTCGCGCCCCTTCGCAGAGCGCGTCGATGGTGGGTTGGAGGAAGGAGTCCGAGACGGCGACCTCAAAACGAACCTTCTCGGAGAGCCCCATCTTCACGGTTGATCCGCGATAGGTCTCGACCCGCTCCAGCTCCCCTCCGTGGCCCTCGACACGGCTGATCGAAACGCCTCGTATCTCGGCTCGGTAGAGGGCCTCCAGAACGTGGTTCGCCTTCTCCGGGCGCACGATGCCGATCACGAGTTTCACGATTTCCCCTTGGCCGTCCTGAGCGGGCCGCGAGCCTAGCGATTTTCCCGCTGTCGAGCGCAGAGGCTGTGCAGCGCCGCGCCCCTGGTTCGGACCGTCGCTACTCGCCGATGATCTCGATTCGGTAGCCGTCCGGATCGCGAACGAAGCAGATGCGATGGCCCTCGCTGCGGCCGCCGGGGCGGTAGGGCGGCTTCTCTGGCTCGACGCCCCCTGCGGCGAGGCGCTCGAGCGTGCCGTCGAGGTCGTCGACGCCGATCGCGATGTGGCCGTAGCCGCTGCCGATCTCGTACGAGTCGACGCCGTGGTTGTAGGTCAGCTCGAGCGCGACCTCGTCGCCCGGGACGCCCATGAAGACGTTGATCGCCTCGTCGCCGATCGGCATCCGCCGCCACTCCTCGAAGCCCAGCTTCTCGTAAAAGGCGACCGAGCGGTCGATGTCGCCGATCCGATAGCAGGTGTGGAGGAAGGTTGGCATGGCCATCAGGCTAGCCGAGCCGTGTCCGCCGCGGGGACGAATCCGTCGGCTTCCGCCTCGCGTCGGGAGTACCGTTCCGGATGTGGGCGAGATGCAAGCGAGATCGGTGAGCATCCACGATCGCTCGGTGACCTACGCCGAGGCTGGCCAGGGCCCGGTCCTGCTGTTGATCCACGGGATGGGCGGCACCTTCGAGAACTGGCAGGAGGTGATCGAGCCGCTCGGCCGTCACCACACCGTGATCGCACCGGACCTGCCCGGGCACGGGGCCTCCGCGCCCGGCTCCGGCGACTACTCGATCGGAGCCCTGGCGGCGGGCCTGCGCGACCTGCTCCTGGCCTTGGGCCAGGAGCGCGCCACCCTGGTTGGGCACTCGCTCGGCGGGGGCATCGCGATGCAGCTCGCCTACCAATTTCCGGAGATGGTCGAGCGCCTGGTGCTTGTCTCGAGCGGCGGCCTCGGGCCTGAGGTGAGTCCCGTCCTGCGCGCCGCGGCGCTCCCCGGCGCCGACCTCTTCATCGCCGCCACCGCCGGTGTCGGACAGCGGGTCGGCTCGGCGCTGGCCCGCGGCCTGTCCGCGATCGGCCTGCGTCCCAACGCCGACGTCGCCGAGGTGGCGCGTGGCTACGCCTCGCTGACCGATGCTGACCGCCGCGCCGCCTTCCTAGCGACTCTGCGCTCGGTTGTCGGGGCCGGCGGCCAGCGTGTCGACGCCGCCGATCGCCTCTATCTGGCGGAGGCGCTGCCGGTGCTGATCGTCTGGGGCGCCCGCGACTCGATCATTCCCGTGCGCCACGGGGAAGACGCCCACCGCGCGATCCCCGGCAGCCGCCTCGAGATCTTCAAGGACGTCGGCCACCTGCCCCAGCTCGAGGCGCCCGGCCGCTTCATCGCCGCGCTTGAACGGTTCCTGACGGAGACCGAGCCGGCTCAGTTCGACCAGGACGAGTGGCGGGCGAGGTTCCGGGTCGCCTGAGACCTCTTTGAGCTACGGCGCCACCGCTTCGGCTGGCTCACGCCGGCGCAGGATGTAGCGCCGCAGCTCGTCGGCTCCCCAGACGACGAAGGGGAACGGCAGCAGGACGAGCAGGTCGGCGGGCGGCAGGGGTGCGGTGCCGAGCAGGTCCTGGAAGGGGGGCGCGTAGACGAGCAGGGCGGCGAGCGCCAGCTCGAAGGCGATCCCGACCAGCAGCAGGCGGTTGCCGAAGACCCCGACCGAGCGCAGCGAGGCGCGCTCGGTGCGGGCCGCGAAGGCGGTGCCGATCTGAGCGACGACCATCGCCAGGAAGGTCATCGTGGTCGCCTGCAGGTAGGCGTGGTGGAGGGGGTCGCCCGCGGCGACCGGGTCGTTGGGATGCCAGCCGGCCTTCAGCAGGACGTAGAAGAAGGCTCCCATCTGCAGTATCGCCGCGATCAGGCCGAGGAAGAGCCAGGCCCGGGCCAGCATCGCCCCGTTGATGATCCCTTCGCCGCGCGAGCGCGGCGGGCGGTCCATGATGCCCGGCTCGGCGCGCTCGCGCCCGAGCGCAAGGGCCGGCAGCGTCTCGGTGCCGACGTCGAAGGCCAGCAGCTGGAGGATCGTGAGCGGCAGGGGGATCGCGCCACCGGCCAGGGCGAAGACGACGAACGGCGTCACCTCCGGTGTCGTGTGGGCGAAGATGTAGACGATGAACTTGCGGATGTTGTCGTAGATCCGCCGGCCCGCCGCGACGGCGGCGACGATCGTCGCGAAGTTGTCGTCGGTCAGCACCATCGTCGCCGCCTCGCGGGCGACGTCGGTTCCGGAGCGACCCATCGCCACCCCGATGTCGGCGCGGCGCAGGGCGGGCGCGTCGTTGACCCCGTCGCCGGTCATCGCCACGACATGTCCCTCCGCCCGCAGCGCGTCGGAGATCCGCAGCTTCGCCTCCGGGGTCGCGCGGGCGAAGATCAGCTCCTCCTCGCCGGCCAGCAGCCGGTCCAGCGCCGGCTCGCTCATCCGGTCCAGCTCCTCCTCGGTCACGACAGTGGGCTCGCCGCGGGCGATCCCGATCCGCCGCGCGATCGCCGCCGCGGTCAGGCCGTGGTCCCCGGTGACGACGACTATCCGGATCCCCGCCCGGTGGCAGCGGGCGACGGCGGCCGGCACCTCGGGCCGGGGTGGGTCGATCATCGCCACCAGGCCGAGCAGGACGAGGTCGCGCTCCGCGTCCTCGCGGCGCTCGGGCTCGCCCCCGTCGAGCGCTCGCTCGGCGACCGCCAGCACCCGCAGGCCCTGGCCCGCGAAGCCATCGACCAGCGATTCGATCTCGGCCCGCTCGCCCGAGTCGAGCGCCGCCGTGCCGCCGGGCCCGGCGATCCGATCGCAGCGCGGCAGCACCTCCTCCGGCGCTCCCTTGGTGTGGACGGCCAGCGAGCCGTGGCGCTCGTCGACCGTCGACATCAGCTTCAGCACCGGGTCGAAGTGGAACTCCCTGCGCCGCCCGTCGAGAGCCTGGCCGGTCTCGACCCCGAGCCGGCGGGCGGCGAGCAGCATCGCGATCTCGGTGGCGTCGCCGCCCGGCTCGCCGCCGTCGCCCAGCCGAGCGTTGTTGCAGGCTGCCATCGCCTCGGCCAGCGCCCGGACCGGCGCTGCGGGCTCGGCACCGGCTCCGTCGCGCGCCTCCATGTCGACCTCCCGCCCGGCGCTCCAGATCCGCGTCACCCGCATCCGGTTCTCGGTCAGCGTCCCCGTCTTGTCGGTGCAGATGACGTCGGTCGAGCCGAGCGTCTCGACCGCGCTCAGCCGCTTCACCACCGCGCCCTGGCGGACCAGCCCGCGCACCCCCATCGCCAGCGCCAGGGTGATCACCGGCAACAGTCCCTCCGGGACGTTGCCGACGATCAGTCCGATCGCGAAGACGACCGCGTCGTGGATCGGGAGCCCCGCCGCGAAGGTCGCCAGCGGCACGAAGGCGATGCCGCAGGCGAGCGCGATCGCTGCGATCAGCCAGGCGACGCGGCGCACCTGCCGCTCCAGGGGGCTTGCTTCGGGCTCGGCCAGCTCGGAGAGGGCGGCGATCCGGCCCAGCTCGGTCCGCATCCCGGTGGCGAAGACCAGCGCCCGCGCCTCGCCCCCGGTGCAGCTCGTGCCGCTGAAGACCAGGTCGCGCGACTGGATCAGCGGCCGGCCGGAGGTCTCGACCCGGTCGGCCGAGCGGGTCGCCGTCACCGACTCGCCGGACAGTGTCGACATGTCGACCTCGACGGCGCCCTCGATCAGCCGCGCGTCGGCGGAGATGCGGTCGCCCTCCGCGATCAGCAGGACGTCGCCCGGGACCAGCCGGGCGGCTTCGATCTCCCGCGCCTCGCCGTCTCGCAGCACGGCGGCGCGCGCCGGCAGGTACTCCCGCAGCGCCTCGACGGCGCGCTCGGCCTGCTGCTCCTGGGCGAAGGCGAAGATCGCGTTGACGAAGATGACCACGACGATGGCGATCGCCACCGCCGCGATCCCGGCGATCGCGGCGAGGCCGGCGGCCGCCCAGAGCAGCAGCGCCAGCGGGTGGGTGAACTGGCGCGCCAGCTCGCGCGGCCAGCGGCGGCCGCCGCGGCGGAGCAGCTCGTTCGGCCCCAGGGCGAGCAGTCGACGCGCCGCCTCACGCTCGGAGAGGCCGCTGCGCGAGGCCCGCAGGTCGCGCAGCAGCAGGTCGATCCGCTCGTTCGGGTCCGGTGTCGACTCGGTAGCGATCAAAGCCTCCTTGGCTCCCCAAGCCGCTGGGATCCGCGCCCTCGCATCTGACGGCAATCTAGATGCGCCTACGTCGCTTCGCATCAGGGTCTTCTACGGAAGTCAGGGCGCCGCTGTGCGCTTAGGCTCTGAGTGATCACTCACTCTCACTCACCGGTACGGACGCGCAAGGAAGGCGATCGATGAAGGCCTACCAGCTGACCGCATGGCAGACGCTCCCGGAGCTGCGTGAGGTGGCCGTGCCGGAGCCGGGCCCCGGCCAGGTCCTGGTCAAGGTTGGCGGCGCCGGCGTCTGCCATTCCGACCTCCACATGATGGAGTGGCCCGAGGGCCAGATGGACTTCGACCTGCCGTTCACGCTCGGTCACGAGAACGCCGGCTGGGTCGAGGCGCTTGGCGCCGGTGTCGAGGGCATCGAGGAGGGCGAGCCGGTCGCCGTCTACGGCCCCTGGGGCTGCGGGCGCTGCCGTGCCTGTCGCCGCTCGGCGGAGAATTACTGCGAGCGGCAGGAAGAGATCGGCGCCTTCGGTGGTGGCCTCGGTCTCGACGGCGGCATGGCCGAGTACATGCTCGTCCCAAGCGCGCGGCTGCTGCTGCCGCTCGGCGACCTCGATCCGCGCGACGCTGCGCCCCTCTCCGACGCCGCACTGACTCCCTACCACGCGATCAAGCGCTCGCTGCACCTGCTGGTCCCTGGCTCAACCGCGGTGGTGATCGGGGTGGGTGGCCTCGGCCATATGGCGGTGCAGATCCTGCGCGCCATGAGCCCCGCCCGGGTGATCGCCGTCGACACCTCGGCCGACAAGCTGCGGCTTGCCCGAGAGGTCGGTGCGGCAGAGACCGTCAGGCCGGGCGAGGATGCCGCCGACGCGATCCGCGAGCTGACCGGCGGCCTCGGCGCTGAGCTGGTGCTCGACAACGTCGGAGCCGACGACACCCTCGCCCTCGCCTCCAAGATCGTTCGCTTCGAGAGTCACCTGACAATGGTCGGGCTGGCCGGTGGCGCCTTTGAGTTCGGTTTCGGTGCGCTGCCGTTCGAGTGCCAGCTGACCCTGCCGTACTGGGGCACGGCGATCGAGCTGATGGAGGTCCTCGATCTGGCCCGCGCCGGCAAGATCCGCGCTCACGTGGAGCGCTTTCCGCTCGAGCAGGTGGCGGACGCCTACGAGCGCTTGCGCCATGGCTCGCTTGACGGCCGCGCCGTGATCTGTCCGCATGGTTGAGGGTGCCGCGACCTGACCCACACCCGCGTCATTTCGCAACGATGAAAGGCTGAGCAGGTGGCGCGACTCAAGTTCGTCCCGATCCCGCCCCACCCGCTCGACCGCTACAGGCCACTGCTCGGCGAGGAGTTCGAGGAGATCGAAGCGATTGCGGCACGGGCGCGCCGCGAGTTCGCCGGGCGGGCGATCTGGCATGTCAGCTCGACGGCCCGCGGCGGCGGCGTCGCCGAGATCCTGCGCTCGCTGCTCCCCTACGTGCGCGGCGCCGGCGTCGACACCCGCTGGGTCGTGCTGCGCGAGGCGCCCGAGTTCTTTGCCATCACCAAGCGTCTCCACAACCACCTCCACGGCGACCCCGGCGACGGCGGCGAGCTGGGCGAGGCGGAGCGCGGCGTCTACGAGCTGGCGCTGGCGGCGAACGCCGGCTCCCTCGCTCGCCTGCTCCAGGAAGGCGACGTCGTCTACCTCCACGATCCCCAGACGGCCGGCCTCGTCACGGCGATGAAGGACCTGGGCGCGAAGGTCGTCTGGCGGTGCCACATCGGGGTCGACCAGCCGAACGAGATGGTCGACGAGGCGCGGGAGTTCCTGCGCCCCTACGTCGAGGCGGCCGACGCCTACGTCTTCTCCCGCCGCGAGTACGCCTGGGAGGGGCTGGACCGCGAGCGGGTGTGGCTGATGCCGCCCGCCATCGACGCCTTCTCGCCGAAGAACCAGGACCTCGATGCGGCGACGGTCGAAGCGATCCTCGGCGTCATCGGGCTCGGCCCCGACTCGCAGCGCGCGGCCCCCACCTTCGTGCGCGGCGACGGCACCCCCGGCCGGGTCGAGCGGCGCGCCGAGCTGCTCCAGGAGGAGCCGCTGCCGCCTGGCGCCAGGCTGGTCGCCCAGGTCTCCCGCTGGGACAGGCTGAAGGACCCGCGCGGCGTTCTGCACTGCTTCGAGCGGCACCTGGCCGATCCGGCGATCCACCTCGTGCTCGCCGCACCGGCGACAGACGCCGTCGCGGACGATCCCGAGGGGGCGGCCGTCTACGGGGACATCGCCGAGTCCTGGCGGCGGATGGACGAGGATAGGCGGCGGCGCGCCCACCTGGTCAACCTGCCGATGTACGACCTCGACGAGAACGCGGCGATGGTCAACGCGATCCAGCGCCGCGCCGACGTCCTCCTGCAGAAGAGCATCGCCGAGGGCTTCGGCCTGACGGTCGCCGAGGGCATGTGGAAGGAAAAGCCGGTGGTCGGCAGCAGGGTCGGAGGGATCCAGGACCAGATCGTCGACGGCGAGTCCGGGCTGCTGATCGACGACCCGCGCGACCTCGTCGGCTTCGGCCGGGCGATCCACGGCCTGCTTGCCGACCCGGCCCGCGCCAGGCGACTGGGAGAGGCGGCGCACCTGCGGGTCATGCAGCGGTTCCTGGCGGTGCGCAGGCTCGCCGAGTACGTCGAGCTGGTCGCTAGCCTCGTGCGGCCTCGAGCATGAGGCGGCGCTCGGCGGCCGCGATCAGGCGGCGGGCGCGGTCGACGGCGTCGAGGTTGACCGAGATCGCGTCGATACCGGCCCGCACCAGGAGCTCGGCGTACTCCGGGTATACGGAGGGCGCCTGCCCGCAGATCGAGGTCTGAAGGCCGAGTTCGCGGGCTCGTCGCAGCAGCTGGGCGATGTACTCGGTGACGGCTGGGTCGCGCTCGTCGAAGATCTCGGCGACCAGCTCCGAATCGCGGTCGGCGCCGAGCACGAGCTGCGTGAGGTCGTTGGAGCCGATCGAGATGCCGGCGATGCCAAGCTCGGCGTAGCGCTCGAGGTGGAACAGCACCGAGGGCACCTCGGCCATCACCCACAGCTCGAAGCCCGGCCGCGACAGCAGGCCCGCCGCCTCGAACTGCTTGCGGCAGGCGATCACCTCGCGCGGCGTTCGGACGAAGGGAAGCATCACGTGGAAGTTCGTGTGCCCGGCCTCCCAGACACGGCCGATCGCCTCCAGCTCCATCCCGAGCAGGTCGGGCTCGTGCATGTAGCGAAGGGCGCCGCGATAGCCGATCATCGGGTTCGCCTCCTGTGGCTCGAAGCGCTCACCGCCCTTGAGACCGCGGAACTCGTTGGTGCGGAAGTCGATCGTGCGGTAGGTGATCGGGCGCGGCGCGAAGGCGTTGGCGAAGGCGGTCAGCGAGTCGGCCATCCGGGCGACGAAGCGCTCGCTCCGGCCCTGCTCGATCAGCAGTCGTGGGTGGACGCCCTCCAGCGCCTCGACCACCATCAGCTCCGCCCGCAGCAGCCCGACGCCGTCGACCGCAAGGCCGGCCGCACGCTGAAGCTGGGACGGCTCGGAGAGGTTGACGAGGACCTTGGTCCCGGTCACCGGCGGCGCGGCTCCCGCCTCGTTGCCGGCTGCTGCGGGAGCCGGCCGCTCAGGTGCTGTGTCACCTGCCGTGACGATCCCGGCGCTGGCGTCGACGGTCACGACCTCCCCGTCGCGGAGCACCGTGGTTGCGTCCGTCGTGCCGACCAGGCAGGGAATGCCGAGCTCGCGGGAGACGATCGCCGCATGGCACGTCATGCCGCCTGAGTCGGTGACGATCGCCGCCGCCCTGCGCATCAGCGGCACCCAGTCGGGGGCGGTCATATGGGTGACGAGCACCTCGCCCTGGGCGAGGCGGCCGGCGTCGGCGAGCTTGGCGACCACGCGCACCGGGCCGCTGGCGACGCCAGGCGCGGCACCGAGTCCACGCACCAGCTCCTTGCCCCGATCGCCTGGCGACTCCGGCGCCGCCGGGCTCTCGCCGCCGATCGCGGTGACCGGCCGCGACTGCAGCATCCAGACGGCGCCCGCGCCGTCGATCGCCCACTCCGTGTCCTGGGGCGCGCCGTAGTGGGCTTCGATCCTCATCCCGAGCTCCGCGATGCGCCCCACCTCCTCGTCGCTCAGCACCGGCCGTTCGGCCTCGGCGTCGTTGAGCTGGCGCGTGACGGTGCCGCCTGTCAGCGCCAGCTCGATGGCCATCTCCTTGCGATGCACTTCGCGGCCCGCGATCGCGAGATGATCCTTTGCCACCACGTAGCGGTCCGGGGAGACCGAGCCGGAGACCACCGCCTCGCCGAGGCCGAAGGCGCCCTCGATCACCAGTTGGTCGCTTGCGCCGCTGGCCGGGTCGATCGTGAACATGACGCCGGCGCGCGTCGCCTCGATCTGCCGCTGGATGATCACCGCGATGTCCATGTCCGCCTGGCCAAAGCCACGCTTCGCCCGGTAGTAGACGGTGCGAGCGCCGAACAGCGACGCCCAGCAGCGGCGCACCGCGTCGAGCACGGCGCTGGCTCCTCGCACGTTGAGGATCGTCTCGTTCATGCCCGCGAACGAAGCCGACTCGGTGTCCTCGGCGGTGGCCGAGGAGCGGACCGCGACCGCCACCGCGGCTTGGGCGTCGCCGCCGTCGAGGCGGTCGTAGGCGTCGACGATCGCACCCGCCAGCCATTCCGGAAGCGGCTCCGCTTCGATCTCGGCGCGCACCTCCGCCGTTGCCCGCCCAAGCTCGGCGGTGTCCTCGACGTCGACCGCGGCAAGTCGACGCTCGATCCGCTGTCGCAGCCCGGTGCCATCGCAGAAGGCGGCATAGGCGGGGGCGCCGATGACGAAACCGGGCGGAACCGGGAAGCTGGCCGCCACCAGCTCGCCGAGGTTTGCCCCCTTGCCGCCGGCGTATTCGACGTCGGCGCGGGAGATGCGCTCGAAATCGCGTACCGCATCGGCGGCCGCCTGGTGCTCGGCTCGCGGTGGTACGGCTGCGCTCCCCAGGCCGTCGCTCCCGCTCATGGCCGCGGCACTACCAGCACGGGGCACGGCGCCTTGTTGATCAACTTGGTCGAGACGGAGCCAAGCAGCACGCGGGTCAGGGGGCCGTATCCACGCGAGCCCACGATCAGCAGGTCGATGCCGTCCTCGCAGGCCTCCGCCAGCGTGTTGCCCGGGGGGCCGTCCAGCCGCTGGCCCTCGGCCGGCACCTCCGAGCCGAGCGCCTTCATGCCCTCGTCTATGACCCTGTCCGGGTGTGGGGGCTCAATGGGCGTGTAGCCGACCACCCCCGGCAGCGCGACCGGCGGGGCAACCACCGTGAGGACCCTGACGGCAGCGCCGTTCGCCTTTGCCAGCGCCCGGGCGCGCAGGAGGGCGGCCTTCGATTCGGGCGTGCCGTCGTAGCCGACCCCGATCAGGCGAACGGGGTCGTGGCGCTTCGCCGCGTAGCCGCGCGGTGCGACTGCGGCGGCACAGGGTGCGCCATGCAGAACGCCCTCGGCGACGCTGCCGAGCAGGGCTCGCCCCGCCGCTCCACGGTGGGACGAGCCGACCACGACCAGGTCCACGCCCTCGCGTTCGGCGAGGTCCGTCATCACGCCTGCGGGCGAGCCGCCGCCGAAGCCCCGCGTTTCGACGCTGAGCCCCTCGAGGCGCTCCCGCGCTTCGTCGAACAGCGGCTTCGCTTCCGCGGCTGCGCTGCGCTCGAGCTCGACGAACGGGATCGGCAGCGGGCCGTAGGGCATGACCGCGACGACGAGGGCGCTGGCGCCCTCGGGCGAGCCCAGCACGCGGGCCAGCTCGAGCGCGTCGCGTCCCCCATCGCTGCCGTCGAAGCCGACGAGCAGCCGCATCGGCTAGTCGGACTCCGGCTTGATCTCGATTGCCTGCTTCTTCTCCGCCTTTGGAACCGGCACGGCCACCTCTAGAACCCCGTCCTTGCACTTTGCCTCGATGTCCTCCGCCTTGACTCCCTGCGGAAGCACCATCGAGCGGGAGAAGGAGCCATAGCGGCGCTCGCGTCGCATGTAATGCTCCCTTTTCTCCTCTTTTTCCTCCTTGTGCTCGCCGGAGACCGTGAGCACATCGCCTTCCACCTCGACCTTGACCTCGTCGAGCTTCACCCCCGGGAGGTCGGCGCGCAGCACCATCTGGTCCTCTTTCTTGATCAGGTCGACCGAGGGTGTCCAGCGGTGCTCGCCTCCGTCCCCGAGGTCGCGGAACACTTGGTCGAGCCGGTGCCGCAGCTCGGCGAACTCCGAAAACGGACGCCACTCCGTTAGCTCGCTTGCCATTGGAGTCTCCTTTCGGCTTGGGGCTTCCCGTGTCGGGACACTAGGTCCACGCGGTCCACCTGTCATCAGGGAAAAGCCGCGGGTGACAGGCCGGCTTACCCCGATGACGCGTGCCCGGGATCTGAGGAGAATCCGGTGGCGGCAGGTTTCACGATTGATGCCCGTGCATATATCCGATCCGGACGGAGGTGACACGCGATGACGATCCGCGACGTGATCGAAAGGCACGGATATTTTGCGCACGCCGGCAACCCCGACGACACCGCCGAAACCTGGGCGGAGTCGGGCTTCGAGGCGCACGAGGTCGATGAGTGGCTTCTCGCCCGCTGCTTCAATCCCAGCGCCGCCCGCGACCTCGCCGATGCCGGCGTGACCCCGGAGCTGGCGCGGATGAAGACGAGCGCCGGGGCCGGGGACTACGTCGACACCATCGGCTTCAAGGTCTCCAACGGCGACCTCGAGGCTGACGAGGCCCGCGACCTCGCCGGTGCCTTCTGAGCGGGCCTGAGCTCCGAGACCGGAGGGATGAGCCACGCGGCCGCCAGCTCGGCGACGCTGTCGGGCGCGCCGGGCTCGTCGAACAGGTGTGTCGCTCCGGCGAGCACCCGGAGCTCGTGGCGACAACGGAGCTGTTCGGCGGCCCGTTCGTTCAGGGCCAGGAGCGGCCCGTCAGCGGCCGCTATCAACAGCGTTGGCGCCGTGACGCGCCCCAAGCAGTCGCAGGTCGTGTCCGGACGGCCACCCCGGGAGACCACCGCGCCGATGCCGTCGCCGAGCTCGGCGGCGGCGCAGAGCGCGGCGGCCGCTCCGCTGGAGGTGGCGAAGTAGGCGATGGGAAGCCCTTCGGTCTCTGGGTTTGCCATCGCCCAGCGCGTGGTGGTGAGCAGCCGATCGCTGAGCAGGTCGACGTCGGAGGCGCCTGACAGCTCGGCCTCCTCGCCTGGGGTGAGCAGGTCAAGCAGCAGGGTTGCGAGCCCACGCTCGTTGAGAGCGCTGGCGACCTGCCTCTTCCGTGAGCTCAATCTGCTGGACCCACCGCAGTGAGCGAAGATGATCAGACTCGTCGGAGCGGGTGGGATCGAGAGGTCGCCTGCCAGGCGAACCGGTGGTACCGGGATCTCAACTGTCTGCTCGACCATTCGTTCCGGCGTGAACTCTTCGCTGTCGAGCCCTCGCGCCCCGCGAATCTAGTTGCGTTTGACGCGAGTGTCATCGGGGAAAAGCCGAACTTGATGCTCGGGGAATTACACCGATGACCGTGCCCCCTGCCGGTTGGAGAATCCCTTCGTGAACCTGCGCAGCGTTCGTGTCGGTCGCCTCGCGGGCATCCCGATCGGCATCCAACCGCTGTGGCTGGTCATCGTTGCGCTCATCACCTGGTCGCTGGGCGCTGTCTATTACCCGAACGAAGTCTCCGGTATCGCTCCGGCTGCCGCCTACGCACTGGGCCTGCTGAGCGCACTGCTGCTCTTCGCCAGCATCCTCCTGCACGAGCTGGGTCATGCGGTGGTCGCGCGACGCCATGGCGTCGAGATCGGCGAGATCGACCTCTGGCTGCTCGGGGGGGTCGCCAGGATGAAGGGCTATCCGAAGGCGGCCGGTGACGAGCTTCGCTTTGCCCTCGCCGGCCCGGCTGTGACGCTGGCGATCACCGTCGCCTTCGGCCTCCTCTGGGTGGCCCTGCCGGCCTCGGGCTCGGACGCGCTGCGGGCGGTGGTCGCGTACCAGCTCTTGATCAACGCGGTGATCCTCGTCTTCAACTTGATGCCCGCCTTTCCCCTCGACGGCGGTCGGGTCGCGCGGGCGCTGATCTGGCGCTGGACGGGCGACCTGGCCAAGGCCACCGCGGCAGCGGCGTCGCTCGGGCGCGGTCTCGGCTTCGGGATGATCGCCCTCGGTGTCTTCGCAACGGCGGCGGGAGCGGTGAGCGGCATCTGGCTGGCGGTGGTGGGGTTCTTCGTGGTCGTCGCGGCGAAAGCCGAGGAGGGTGGGCTGCGGGTGCGCACGGCATTTGCCGGTCGGGAGGCCGGGCGGCTCATGTCCTTCCCGGCAGTCACCGTGCCAGCCGGTGTCAGCGTCGCCGACGCGGTGGAGGAGTTCTTCGTCAGGTACCGCTACACGGCGTTTCCGGTGGTCGATGGGAGGAGGCCGGTGGGCCTGATAAACGTGGAGGCGGTTGAGCGTGTCCCGGCTGATCGCCGAGTGAGCACCACGGTTGCGCAGGTGGCCGTGTCGGACCCCGAGCTCGTGGTTGACGAGCACCAGGACGTCGCTGAGCTGCTGGAGCGGCCGGTCTTCCAGCGGCTCGGGAGGGTCATCGTCGTCACCGAGAGCGGGGCGCTGGGCATCCTGTCGATCACCGATGTGAACCGCGCTCTGCGGGCCCTGGACCTGAGGGGGGTTGAGGGGACGCGGGCGCCTTCGGCCTGAGGCCGCCCAGCAGGAGTGCCAGCGCAATCAGCATCGCGAACTGCAGCGCCATTCCCAGCGGCGAGGTCAGCGCGTCGACGGCAACCGAACCGAGGTTTGCGGCGGCGATCGTGGCGGCGCTGACGTAGATCGAGTAGGAGACCAGCCGGCCGGCGAAAAATGCCGCGGTCAGGGGGAGCAGCGGCACCGTCATCAGCCCGGCTCCGACGAAGAGCTGTCCGGACGGCACCGGCGAGAGCGCGAACAGGCCAAGGCTGGCGATCGCGCGCGGCCGGTTCCCGCTCAGCGTCGCCTGCGTCCGGTCGAGGCGGGCGCGTCGAGCCGCCGACAGGCGCGGTCGCAGTCGCCGGGTGACGCTGGCCAGCAGAAACCGTCCCGAGGCCGCGGCGAGCGCACCGCCCAGCACGAGCGGCACGGCCGGCAGATCGAAGTCGAGGCTGAAGAACACGAGCACCGACCATGTGGGTGGGCCGAAGGCCGGCAGCAGGTTGACGGCGAAGATCACCGCGATCGCGACCCCGTACTGGGCGAGAACCGACATCGACGGACCCTAAGGGAGGCTCCAGCCCGTCTGCCATCGGGGGAAAGCCGCAGCTCGATTAGTGGGTTCCTGCGGATGGAGCGTAGAGCGGGCGTTCGTAGTGTCGGATCATGGCGCAGCCGGGTAATGGGAGCAGCATTCGCGTGCTGATCGCCGGTGGCGGCGTGGCCGCGCTCGAGGCGGCGCTTGCCCTGCGCGACCTTGCGGGGGATCGGGTCGAGGTTGAGCTGCACGCGCCGCGGCGCGAGTTTCTCTACCGCCCGTTCGCGGTCGGCGAGCCTTACGGGGCCGCGAGCATTCTTCGCTACGACCTCAAGCGGCTGGCCGAACGCAGCGGCGCGTCCTTCGATCTTGGCGGGATCGTCTCGGTGGACGGCAACGAGCGGTGGGCGACCACGCGCGACGGCAGGCAGATTCCCTACGACCATCTCCTCGTTGCCACCGGGGCGAGGATGCTGTGGGCGGTGCCCGGCGCCGTCACCTTCTGGGGCGTCGCCGACGAGGGCGGCGTTGGGGACGTGGTTCGGAAGCTGCGGGCCGGCGGGCTGCGGAAGGCGGTCTTCACGATGCCGAGCGGCTGCACCTGGGCGCTGCCGGTGTACGAGCTGGCCCTTCTCGCCTCCTCCGTGCTGGTGAGGTCGGGCGTCGAGGACGGCCGGCTCACGGTCGTGACTCCCGAGGACGCGCCGCTCCAGATCTTCGGTCGGCAGGTGGGCGAGCAGATGGGCCAGTTGCTCGGCGAACACGGTATCGAGGTCGTCAGCGGCGCCTACCCGGTCAAGTACGACGACGGCAGGTTGCAGATTGCCCCCGGCGATCCGATCGAGACCGATGCGGTGGTCAGCCTGCCGCGCCTGGAAGGTCGGCGGCTCGCGGGGGTAGACCACGACGCGGACGGCTTCATCGCCGTCGACGAGCACGGCAGGGTGCCTGGGATGGAGGGCGTCTACGCGGCGGGGGACGTGACTGCCTTCCCGGTGAAGCAGGGCGGAATCGCCGCCCAGCAGGCCGACACGGCCGCCGAAGCGATCGCGTTCGCCGCCGGCTGTGAGCTCGAGCCCGCCCCCTTCGAGCCGGTGTTGCGTGGGGTGCTCTGGACCGGGAATGACCCGCGCTACCTGTATGGCGAGCTGATCGGTGGGCATGGGGAAACCTCGACGCTCGACAGGAGTCCGCAGTGGGCCGACCACGAGGGCAAGATCGTTGGTTGGTACCTGGCTCCCTTCCTCACCGGGCTTCTCGACGAGGGCCATCGCACGCTCGTCTCCTCGCCTCCCTCGCAGGGCTGAATCCGGTCATGATGAGGCGGTGAGCGATGCCCTGGTTCGGCGTTACCGGGAGGCCCGGCGAGAGCCACGGCTAGCCGTTCTGGAGGGCTTTCATGTCCTCAAGCACGCGCTGCGCTTCGGCGCCGACGTGCTGGAGGCGGTTGCCGCGGACCCGCGGGAGCTGGAGCGGCTGGCCGAAGAGCTGGCGCCGGACCTTGCTGCCTCGCTCATCGGGCGTGTCACCCCTGTGAGCGTTGAGGTCCTGTCGCAGCTCGTGCCGCAGGCGCCTCGTACCGGGGTCGTGGCGATCGCCCGCCGTCCCGAGATCGACGTGGCGGCGCTGATGTCCGCTGAGCGGCCGGCTCCCGTGGTGCTGCTGGAGGACCCGCGCACGATGGGGAACATGGGAGCGTGCGTGCGGGTCGCGGCTGCCGCGGACGCGTCCGGCGTGCTCACCACCGGGCACAACGATCCCTGGCACCCCGACGCGCTGCGCGGTGCCGCCGGCCTCCACTTCGCCCTGCCCGTCGCCGCGGTCGGGGAGCTGCCCCGCAGCGACCGGCCGCTGGTTGCCATCGATCCCGAGGGCGATGAGCTGCGCACGCGCGAGCTGCCGCCCCGGGCGATCCTGGCCTTTGGCAGCGAGCGCTACGGTCTGAGCGACGAGCTCCTGGCCGGCGCCGACGCCCGGCTTGCCATTCCGATGCGAGCCGGCGTGTCGAGCCTCAACCTGGCGACGGCGGTGGCCGCGGTTCTGTTCGCGCAGCGGCTTTGAACCCTGTTCGCCGTCCGTCCGTACATAGTGCCGATGGACGCTGTCAGCCGACGTCTGCGTGGGAGACTGCGAGTGGCCTTGGTGGCCGCGGGAATCGCGGTCGTCGCGCTGCCGACCTCCCACGCGATGAGCTCTTGGGCGCCGGCCGCGCCCAGCGCCGCCGCCACGGCGAGCGGGGGCGCGAAGACCGTCGACATCCGCAACTTTGCCTTCCATCCCGGCACCGTCCAGGTCGCGAGGGGAACCAGGGTCGTCTTCTCCAACTCGTCCGGGGTTGCCCACACGGCGACCGGCAGGGGCGTGTTCAACACGGGTGTCATAGGGCCTGGACATTCCGTGGCGGTGCGCTTCAAGCGGAGCGGGGCCTTCCCCTACATCTGCACGATCCACCGCTTCATGCACGGCAAGATCATCGTCCACTGAGCGAGGTGCAGCGGCGAGTGCCGCCGGGCTACGCGACCCTGGCGATGCCGCGCACGATCAGGTAGAGGCCGATCAGGGTTGCGACGACGATCACGATCTGGCGCGCGTGGCGGCCCACCCAGCCGTTCAGCTGTTCCACCCTGGCCTGTGTCTCCTGGGGTGCAAACGAATAGCCGAGCAGCGGGATCTCGGCGAGCGCGAACATGACCAGGTTGAAGAGGACGACCGCGACGATCTGGGCGGCGATCCCGTGCTGCCCCTGGGCGATGTCCTTGAGCGCGACGAGGTAGAAGGCGCCGGGGAGGTTGAGCGCGACGCCGGCCGCGAAGGCGAGCGGCGCGGAGCCGCGGTTGAGGACGCGCTCAGACCAGGGGTCGCGGGCGGGCCGGGCTGCGCGGCGCCCCCGCCGGCGCTCCTCGAGGCGTGAGTCGCGATCCGTCGCCAGCGCATAGGCGATCGCCAGCGCCAGCGCCCCGACCGTGAAGTTGACGGCTGGGTCAGCGGCGGGGCTGGAGCCGGCGACCACGTCCAGGCCCTCGAGCGAGCTGACGATCGCGATGCCGACCGCAATGCTGGCGAGCAGGCCGCCGAGCAGGTACGCGAGCAGCAGTCGCCGGGGATTGGGTCGGTGGAGGGCGACGATGACGACGGCAAGGATCGTCGGAGAGACCGCGGCGGCAACCGCCAGCACCAGGACGTTGAGCACGGCACCCGACCTTAGCCTCACCGCTGTCGCCGTGACGGCGGGCTTTCCTTCTTAGGGCCGTGGACTGCAACCGAAGTTGCAGATTGTGAGCAACGCTTAACAGTTTTCCGGAGATATCTGTAGCCTGCGCAGCTTCGCCGGCGCCCGGGATTGACCGCGCGCGGCGTAATCGATGCGGCCCCACTTCTCCATCACAGATCAAGATTCGAGCCGCAGGCGCTTGCTGCTGGCCGCGCTGGCACTGCTCGCTGCCATCTGCGTGGCCGCGGTCGTGGCCGCCGGCGCACCGGCTGAAACCCTCCAGGAAAAGCTCCAGAGCACGCAGGGCAAGCTCGCCCACGTGCGCCAGAGCCAGAGCTCGCTGAGCGCGACGATCGCCCAGCAGAACAAGGCTGTCGACTCGTTGCTCGGCGAAGTCTCGCTGCTGCGCCGGCACCAGGCCGCTGTCGAGGCCGAACTGGCCGCCAAGCAGGCGGAGCTCGAACAGGCCACCGCCAAGCTCGTTGCGGAGAAGCAGCGTCTGGCACAGGTCCGCGCCCGGCTGCAGCGGGCGCTCGGGGTGCTGCAGCAGCGGCTCGTCTCGATCTACGAGGCGGGCAGTCCCGACATGCTGAACGTGGTGCTGGAGTCGCAGAGCTGGTCGAACGTGACCGCTCGCGCCAGCTACCTGAACCAGATCCAGGAATACGACAATGCCGTTGCCGCCAGGGTCAAGACGCTGCGCGATCAGGTGCGCGCGGCCGTTACGCGGATGGCCGCGGTTCGCCTCGAAATCAAGCAGGCGCGCGACGGGATCGCCGTCAAGGAGCACCAGGCTGCTGCGGCGCGCGCTGCAGCCGAGACGCGCTTCGCCGACCTGAAGGCTGCTCAGGCACAGCGCCGCCGGGCGCTCGAATCCCTGGAGTCCAGGGAACAGGCGCTGGGCGACAACCTCTCCGCGATCTCCGAACAGCTCGCCAGCTCGGGCGCTCCCGTGCCGAGCGGCGCAGCGCCGGCTCCTCTCACCCCCGGCCAGACGGCCAACTACATCTCCGAAAGCCAGGCCAGCGTGCCGAGCGGGGCGCCGGCGGCGATCGCCGCCGCGATCGAAGCGGCCAACTCGATTGCCACCACCCCGTACATCTGGGGCGGCGGACATGGCTCCTTCTCCTCACCCGGCTACGACTGCTCGGGCGCGGTCAGCTTCGCGCTGCACGGGGGCGGCTTCCTCGAAAGCCCGCTCGACTCGACGGGGTTGGAGACCTGGGGCGAACCGGGCCCCGGCCACTGGATCACCGTCTACGCCAACGCGGGCCATGCCTGGATGATCATCGCCGGCCTCGCCTTCGACACGGTGGGCGGGCCGGGCCCGCGCTGGCATCCCTCGCCGGTGGACTCGCCCGAAGGCTTCATCGCCCGCCACCCACCGGGCTACTGAGAACCCTAAGACGGACGTGGCGCCCACTTGACTACCTATGTGGTAGTCAAGTTGCATCACGTCCTGAAACTCGCGCCTGATCTTCGCTGTCTGCTCGCGGAGGCGAACGGGTACGGTTCGCCCAGAGTAACGGCCGACGAAGGAGCGGTATGGGAGTCGAGCAGGAGACGGCACTGGAGCGTGAGCTGGACCGGTTGCTCGCGGTGGAGAGCTTCGAGCCGCCGCCGGAGTTTCGCGCCGCCGCCCTGCTGAGCGATCCGGCTGTCTACGAGGAGGCCGCCGCCGACCCCGAGGCATGGTGGCTGCGCCAGGCGACCGAGCTGCTCGACTGGGTGCACGAGCCGAGCCAGGGGCTCGACGAATCCAACCCGCCCTTCTTCAAGTGGTTCGCGGACGGCACCCTCAACGCCTCGGCCAACTGCCTGGATCGCCACGTCGAGGCTGGCCTGGGCGACCGCATCGCCTACCACTGGCGCGGCGAGGAGGGAGAGGAGCGCGACATCACCTACGCCGAGCTGCTCGGCGATGTCCAGCGCTTCGCCAGCGCCCTGCGCGACCACGGGATCGGCAAGGGCGACGTGGTCGGGATCTACCTGCCGATGATCCCCGCGCTGGCCGTCGCAATGCTCGCCTGCGCCCGGATCGGCGCCGTCCACAACGTCGTCTTCGGCGGCTTCTCGGCGGAAGCCGTTCGCGAGCGCATGGAATTCTCCCGCGCGAAGGCCCTCGTCACGGCCGACGGCGCCCGCCGCAAGGGCAGGACGACTCCGGTCAAGGCGCGCGTCGACGAGTCGATCGAGCGGGTCGGCTCGATCGAGACGATCTTCGTCGTCCGCCACACGGGAACGGACTGCGAGATGCGCGAGGGTCGCGACGTCTTCTTCGAGGACGCGATGGCCGCTGCGGTTCCGGACTGCCCTCCGGAGCCGATGGGCGCCGAGGACCCGCTCTTCATCCTCTACACGTCCGGCTCGACCGCGAAGCCGAAGGGCATCCTGCACACGACAGGCGGCTACCTGACCGGCGTCGCCTACACCCACCGCTACATCTTCGACCTCGAGCCCGAGCGGGACGTGTACTGGTGTGCCGCCGACGTTGGCTGGGTCACCGGCCACTCCTACATCGTCTATGCGCCGCTGGTCAACGCGGCCACGAGCATCATGTACGAGGGGGCGCCGGACTACCCCGACCGCGATGCCTGGTGGGAGATCGTCGAGCGCTACGGGGTGACGATCCTCTACACGGCTCCGACCGCGATACGCGCCTGCATGAAATGGGGGGTGGAGTACCCGGAACGCCACGATCTCACCTCGCTGCGGCTGCTGGGCTCGGTCGGCGAGCCGATCAATCCCAAGGCGTGGCTCTGGTACCACAGGGTGATCGGCGGCGAGCGTTGCCCGATCGTCGACACCTGGTGGCAGACCGAGACCGGCCAGATCATGATCTCGCCGCTGCCGGGAGTCGTTGCGACCAAGCCCGGCTCGGCCACGCTGCCATTGCCGGGGATCGACGCCGCCGTGTTCGACGAGAGTGGGGAGGAGGTGCAGGAGCAGGAGGGCCTGCTGGTCCTGCGCCGTCCCTGGCCGGGGATGCTGCGGACGCTCTACCGCGAGGAGGAGCGATTCGTCGAGACCTACTTCTCCCGCTTCGGCCCGCGGACCTACCTGGTCGGGGACGCGGCGCGCCGCGACGCAGACGGCTACTTCTGGGTGCTGGGGCGCGTCGACGACGTGATCAACGTCTCCGGCCACCGCCTCTCGACCGCCGAGGTCGAGTCGGCGATCGTTTCCCATCCCAAGGTCGCCGAGGCGGCGGTGATCGGGCAGAGCGACGAGCAGACCGGCCAGGCGATCTGCGCCTTCGTCACGCTCGAGGGCGACCACGAGGGCGACGAGGACATGGTCGCCGAGCTCTGCGACCACGTGGCCCAGAAGATCGGCAAGCTGGCTCGCCCTAAACGGGTGATCTGGTCCGGCGACCTGCCGAAGACGCGCTCCGGCAAGATCATGCGCCGCCTCCTGCGCGACATTGCCGAGGGCCGTGAGCTGGGCGACGTCACCACCCTGCGCGACCCGGACGTGATGGAGGAGCTGGAGCGCAAGATCGCCGCCCGCCGCGACAGCGAAGGCTGAAGGCGCCGGGCCCCTTGTCTCCGGGGGAGATAGTTTGCTAGTCTAATTACCAAGGCTAAGCAATGACGAACGCAACCCCGGAAAGCACCCTCACCGAGTCCGCCGCAAGGCTGCGGCTGGCAATCGTGCGGACGGCGCGACGGCTGCGCCAGGAGGCAGCCGGGGCCGGGGGGGAGCTGACCCCCACGGCGGCTTCGGCGCTGGCGACTGTGGAGCGCCACGGCCCGCTGACGCCGAGCGAGCTGGCCGAGATCGAGCGGGTGAAGCGGCCGACGGCGACCCGCACGTTGCACGTCCTCACCGAGGCCGGCCTGGTCGACCGCGCCCCCGATCCCGTCGATGGGCGCAGCGCCCTCGTCAGCATCACGGCGGCGGGCCGCGAGCGGTTGCGCCGCCTGCGTGGCCGCAAGAACGCCTACCTGGCGCGCCGCATGCGGGACCTTCCGGGGACCGACCTGGAGACGCTCGAGCGAGCCGCGGCGATCCTCGAGGGGATCCTGGAGGACCGGCAGTGAGCGCCGGCCTGCGCCGCAGCTTCGATTCGCTCTCCGTCCCCAACTACCGCCGCTACTTCGCGGGGCAGATCGTCTCGGTCTCCGGGAACTGGATGCAGATGGTCGCCGAGATATGGCTCGTCCTCTCGCTGACCGGCAGCGGCGTCGCGGTGGGGGCGACCACCGCCCTGCAGTTCCTGCCGATCCTGCTGTTCGGCGCCTGGGGAGGTGTCCTCGCCGACCGCTTCTCGAAGCGCCGCCTGCTGATGGTCACGCAGACGCTGATGGCGCTGCCGGCGCTGGCGCTGCTGGCGGTCACCGTGAGCGGCGCGGTCGCGCCCTGGATGGTCTTCGTGCTCGTCTTCGCCCGCGGCACGATCAACGCCGTCGACAATCCCGCCAGGCAGAGCTTTGCGATCGAGATGGTTGGCGCCGACCGGGTCGTCAACGCGGTCAGCCTCAACAGCGTGATCATCAACTCGGCGCGGCTGCTCGGACCGGTGCTGGCCGGCCTCTTGATCGCGACCGCCGGGGTCGAGCCCTGCTTCGCCCTCAACGCGCTCAGCTTCGCCGCGATGATCCTCGCCCTGCGGCGGATGGAGCCGGCGCAGCTCAACACCCCGCCGCGCGCCGAGCGCGAGCGCGGAGCGGTGCGGGCTGGCCTGCGCTACGTGCGCGCCACCCCTGAGCTGGCTGTGCCGCTTGCGCTGATGGCGCTGGTCGGCACGCTCGGCCTCAACTTCCAGGTGATCCTGCCGCTGCTGGCGCGCTTCAGCTTCGGCGGCGGCGCCTCCGTCTACGCGACGCTGGTCTCGGCGATGGGGGTCGGCTCGGTGGTCGGCGCCCTGCTCACGGGGGCGCGCGGGCGCAGCGACGCGCGCTTCATCGCCGGCGCCGCCCTCGCCTTCGGGCTGCTGGCGCTGCTCGCGGCGCTGATGCCCAGCCTCGCCCTCGAGATTCCGGTGCTGGCCCTGCTCGGCGGCGCGGCGGTCAGCTTCGCGGCGTCGATCAACTCCTCGCTGCAGCTCTCGGTCGAGCCCCAGATGCGCGGCCGGGTGATGGCCCTCTATTCGGTCGTCTTCCTCGGCTCGACCCCGATCGGCGGCCCGCTCGCGGGCTGGCTCTCGCAGACCTACGACCCGCGCGTCGCCCTCCTGCTCGCCGCCGTCGCGGGACTCCTGGCCGCCTGGGCGGCCCACGTCTCCTTTGCGAGGCTGCGCGTCAGCGCTGGCTGAGACGGCACCGATCTCCCGTGGGTTGCCGCGGCGGTCATATGCATGGACGCTGGTCGTGAATCACTAATCTCAGCCTGGTGTTAGGTGACCCTAAGACAAAGGGCATGGCCCTCACGAGCATTCTCGTCGCGGCTGCTGTCGGCTTGGGGATCATCGGTTTCCTGGCGGCGGTCGCCACCGGCAACCGGGCGGAGCCCAAAACGTCCACGTCCGCAGGCCACTTCGCCCGGCCGCCAGGCGCCCGGCGAGCAGGTCATGGTCCGCCCCGCCTAAAACCCGGCGTGTGCAGGGAGTGCTGAGGCGGGATCTGCGCCCGGCGGCGCGCCGTCAGCGAGAGGAGGATGGCGAAGATGGCGAGCGCGATGATGTTGAGCGCAAGCTTGTAGTCGATCTCGATCGAGCCGAAGATGTCGCTCCGGGTCGGTCGTGGCCCACTGGGGATCAGGCCGAGCGCGCCGAACAGCCCATCGACGATCAGCGCCGCGATCACCATCGTCACCAGCATCAGCGCCGTGATCCGCAGCGCGAAGGCGCCCCCGTAGTACTTGCGGTAGGCGGCGACGATCGTCAGCACGACCAGGTCGGCGAAGATGAAGGCGATCACCCCGGCGAAGCTGATCCCTCCCGACCACAGCACCGCCGCCAGCGGCACGTTTCCGACCGAGCAGACGAAGCTGAGGATCGCGATCAGCGGCCCGACCAGGACGTTCTCGATCGTCCGCACGACGGGCGGCGCGTCGGTGACGAAGAGCCCGTTGAAGAAGTCGTTGCCGAGCAGGCCGATGAAGCCGGCCAGAAGGAAGCCGGCGGTGATCTCCTTCCACAGCATCTGCCAGTCGCTGCGGAAGCGATCGGCGACGTCCGACCAGGCCATGGTGGAGGTCAGCCGCTCGCGCCAGGTTTGAGGCTCTCCGCCCCCGTGGTGGTGATGCCCAGCCTGGGTCCCCCGTGCATGCCTGCGAGCCTGCTCTTCGAGCCGGGGCGAAACGAAGAGGCGCAGCATGACCGCCATCAATGCGATCAGCACGACGCCCCCGACGTACTCGGCGAGCGTGAACTGCCAGCCGATCAGCACCCACATCACCAGTCCCAGCTCCCAGACCAAATTGGTCGAGGCGAACTGGAAGGCGAGCGCCGTCGTCGCCGACGCGCCCTTCTGGAACAGCGACTTGGCGATCGCGATGGCCGCGTAGGAGCAGGAGGAGGAAGCTGCTCCGAGGCCGGTCGCCCAGGCGATGGGCTTCGGGCCGCGCCCGGACAGCACCGATTCGATTCGCTCTCGCGGCACCCAGGCCTGCACGATCGCCGAGATGGCGAAGCCGAAGACAAGCGCCCACCAGACCGCATAGGCCATCAGGAGCGATTGCTTGAGGCCCTCGGCGGCTGTGCTCAGGACATCGCCCATGACGTACCTCGCACTATATACCCCCTAGGGGTATCAGGCTCAGCTGATCCCCAGGCGGCGCGCTCGCTCCGCGGCGCGCGCGACAACCTCCTCGCTGCCCTCCACCTGGCCGTCCCGCATCAGCACCCGACCGCCGGCAACCGTGGTGTCGACGATCGAGCCGCTGGCGGCATAGACGAGGTCGGACGCCAGGTCGCCGAAGCTGAGCTCGTACGAGTCAGGCCGCAGCAACAGGAAGTCAGCTGGCTCCCCAACCCGAAGCGCATCGACCTCTGGTCCTATTCCCCCCTGAGCTTGATGCGCATTCGGTGGCTTGCCGGTGAGGAGTGGGGCGCGGGCACCGGTCGCGACCTGCCAGGCCTCCTTCGCGGGCAGCACCGTCGCGTCGCCCGAGGTGTGCCGCTGCATGAGTGCGAACGTCTTCAGGTCCGCGAAGAGGTCGAGCGAGTCATTGGACCCGGCGCCGTCGGTGCCGAGGCCCACCGCAACCCCCGCCCGGCGGGCTGCGGGGTAGGGGAAGGCCCCGCCGACCGCCAGCTTCATGTTCGCGACCGGGTTGGTGACCACCGTGCAGCCCCGCTCCGCGATCAGCTCCAGCTCGGCCTCGTCGAGCCAGACGCCGTGCGCGAGCAGGGTCCGTTCGCCCAACAGCCCCAGCCGGTCGAGGTAGGCAGCCGGCCGCACCCCGTGCGCCGCGACGCAGTCGCGCACCTCCTGCTCGGTCTCGGAGAGATGGATGTGGACCGGGACGCCGCACTCGGCCGCCAGCTCGGCGATCCAGCGCAGTGACTCCTCGCTGACCGTGTAGATCGCGTGCGGGGTCAGTGAAGGCGCGACGCGCGACTCGCCGAGCGCCTTCAGCGCGTCGAGGCTGCCGCGTGCGGTCTCGCGCAGCCGTTCGCCGTCGCCGTTGACGTCGAAGAGAGGCACCCCGACCGTCGCCTGCAGGCCCGCATCCTCGACTGCCCTCGCCGTGGCCGTCGGGTGCCAGTACATGTCCCAGAAGCGGGTTGTGCCGGTGCGGATCATCTCCACGCAGGCCAGCCGGGTTCCCCAGTAGACGTCGTCTGGCTCGAGCTCCGCCTCGACCGGCCAGATCTTCTCGCGCAGCCAGCGCATCAGGGGCAGGTCGCCGCCGTAGCCGCGGAAGATGGTCATCGCAGCGTGGGTGTGGCCGTTGACCAGGGCCGGCACCAGTGGCGCCCCGGCCGCGTCGATCGTTTCGTCGCCGGCCTCCGGGGCGACGTTGGGGCCGAGGGCGGCAATCTCGCCCTCGCGGCAGCGCAGGCTCACCGTCTCCCCCTCGAGCACGGCTCCGACCACGGTCAGGTCGCCCATAGGCCTCCACCCCGGACGTGCCGTGAGTTATGTACCCATAGGGTCCGCCAAACAGCGGCACGTCCGGCCCGCCGGGCGTGGGCTGGACCCCGCCAGGCAGCGGCACGTCCGCGATCCATCAGGCCAGCTCCGGCAGGACGGCGTCGAGGGCGTCGCGCAGGCGCGCCGCGTTCTCCCCGCGGTCGTGTTCCAGCTCGGCCGGGGAAAGGGGACGGGCCCCGATCCCGTTGGCCAGGTTGTCGACGGCACAGACCGCCGCGTAGCGCAGCTCGAGCTCGCCGGCGATGACGCACTCCGAGGCCAGTGTCATCCCGACCAGGTCGGCGTGGGCGCCGATCAGCCGGATCTCCGCCGGCGTCTCGAAGCGGGGCCCGCTCGTCTGCCAGTAGACGCCGCCGTCGCGGAGCGGGCCGGCGCCACTCGCCTCCCAGGCGGAGACGACCTCGCTGCGCCAGGCGCCGTCGAAGCCCGGCGTTGCGTGACCACGGGCATCGCTGAAGACGGAGAGCGTGACCTGCAGCGCGATGAAGTCGTCGGGGCAGACGAGGCTGCCGGCGCCCAGCCCGGCGTCGAGCGAGCCAACCGACCCGACGGCGAGCACCCGGTCGCAGCCCGCCTCGGCCAGGGAGCGCAGGTTTGCGGCATGGTCGATCAGGTGGGGAAGCCGGTAGGCCTCCACGCCGTGGCGCTGCAGCACGAGGGCCCCATGCGCCTCGGCGACCGTCGCGATCTCCTTGCCCCCGGGGCTGAGGGCGTTGCTGCCGAGAATCACCGCGAGCCGTCCCACGGGACGATCCTATTTGCGATTCCAGCTTGCTCGCCTATCGTGAAGCCATGGCCGACCGGCCGTCGGGACGAGACGAGACCGAGGACGCGCGACTCGACCGCAACCTCGGGGAGCTTCTGCAGGAGCTGCGCGTCGCCCTGCCGGGGGTCCAGGTGCTGTTCGCCTTCCTGCTGGCGGTCCCGTTCCAGACGGGCTTCAGGCATATCTCTCCCTTTCAGGAGAGGGTCTACTTCGTCACCCTGCTCTGCACGGCGGTCTCGGCGGCGATGCTGATATCCCCGACCGCCTACCACCGGATGACCTTCCACCTTCAGCAGAAGCGTCACCTGGTCCGTCTCGCGAACCGGATGACGATCGCCGGGCTGGGGTTCCTCGCCCTGGCGATGACCGGCGCGATCATGCTGATCACCGACGTGCTGTTCGGCGGCCTTGCCACCGCGGTCACCAGCGCCGCGGCGGGCGGCATGTTCCTCCTGCTCTGGTACCTGATGCCGCTACAGCGACGGATCAGTATGACGAGGCGGGCGACTCAGACCGGTCGCGGCGAAGGCCCGCCAGCTCGTCCGCCAGCCGGTTGACGAGCTGCATGCCGGGCTCCTCGTCGGAGAGCATCTTCAGGTCCAGCTCCCAGGTGTGGAGCTTCGTGTCGAGGGGGACCTGGAGCTGCCTGTCGACGTCCTCGCCCCTGACCGCGTAGGCATTCCGCAGGACCTCCACGTTCGCGAGCTTGTCGGCCGTGAAGATGGCCCGCGCCTGCGGTCCCGCGCTCGCGACCCGGTCCCGGTGCTCGTCCTTGCGCTCCCGGTAGGACTCGATTGCCGCGTTTTCGGTGAGCGCGTCGACGAGATCCGCAACGGCGTCCCCGACGCGCTCGCGCACCTCGTCGAGGTCCATGCCGCCCTTCTCGATCACGTCGTGAAGCAGGGCGGCGGCCAGGACCTCATCCGGGCAGCCGTGCTCCGCAAGCCGCTCCGCGACCGCGAGCGGGTGCTCGATGAAGGGCATCTCACCGTTGCCGGTGTTGCGAACCTGGCCCGCGTGGGCCTGGCGCGCCACTGACAGCGCGGCGCGAACCAGGTCGGAGCGCTCGATCGCGGCGGTGAGACGGTCCGTGGGCATGCTCACCGCAGGGTAGGGATCTGCGGCGTTACAGGCACACGTTCAGGCGGTGGCGGTCGTGCTGGGCGAGAGCAGCGGCAGCGTGTACTCGTGTTCCTCCATGCCGAGCTCGACGGTGCCCGGCGTGCCGCCCAGCTCCGCCCAGCGCGACCGCACTTCCTCGCTGAGCTGATCGAGGCGGGCGTCGGAGTGCAGGGGGTCGTGGTGAAAGAGAACGGTGCGCTCGGCGCCGGTGCGGCGGGCGAAGGTGAGTGCGTGGGAGAGGGAGGAGTGTCCCCAGCCGAGGTGGTCGGGGTACTCGGCGTCGGCGTACTGGCCGTCGTGGATCAGCAGCGAGGCGTCGCGCGCCAGTGCGAAGCCTGAGATCCAGTCCTCGTCAAGCGCGTCGATGTCGGCGCCGAGCGCCGGCTCGTGGTCGGGAATGTAGGCCAGTGAATGCTCACCGTCTTCGATCCGGTAGCCGAGCGTCGGCCCGCGGTGCGCGACCGAGGCGGCCCGAATTCGCGCCGGGCCGATTTCCCACTCGCTCTCGGGGCAGTGGCGGAAGGAGACGTCGCAGGGCAGCTCCCGCACCTCGACCGGGGAGAGCGGCGCCGAGATGTAGCGGGCGATGCGGTCGCGAAGCGAAGCCTCCGGTGAGGCGGGCCCCCAGATGACGATCTCGGTCTGCGTACGGAAGGCCGGGGCGAAGAAGACCAGCCCCTGGATGTGGTCGAGGTGGAGGTGGGTGAGGAGGATGTGGAGGCGGGCCGGCTCGGCGGCCAGGGCGAGGCCGAGGCTGCGGATGCCGGTGCCGGCGTCGAGCGCCAGCAGCGAGCCGTCCGAGAGCGTGACGCCGACGCAGGAGGTGTTGCCGCCGTAGCGAATCGTCTCCGGCCCCGGGGACGGGATCGACCCGCGCGTGCCCCAGAGCTTGATCTTCATCTCAGCTCCCCAGGCCGTTGGACGCGGTGGGCCAGAAGATCGCGATCGCTCCGCGCGAGCCGTGGGCTGTGAGGATCGGGAAGGCCGAGGCCTCGACCGTGTGGCGCGCCCCGTCGGCGGAGCGGATCTCGAAGTCAGCGTGGGCGGGGCGGCCGTTGCGCACGGCGACGACCAGCGGCAGCTCGTCGTAGGGAATCGGGTTGCCCTCCTCGTCGAAGGGGCCGAATAGCGCTCCCCACTCCTCCGGGCCGACCGTCCCGAGCTCCTCGAACCGTTTGCCCAGCAGCACTCCAGCCGCCTTGTTGTAGAAGACGAGGAGGCCTCCCTCGTCCACCAGGAATGCCGGCGTCGAGAGCGCCGACATCAGGTTGCGAGCAAGGATCAGCTCGAGGGGCCTCTGCGACACAGATGACACTTTAGATAGTTGAGGTAGCACGGCCAACGGCTGGGCGCGTCAGTCGTGCAAATCCGCCCAGGTCCCAACCATCGACCCCCGGCCTCCCCCGCTGCGTGACATGGGTCACGTAGGCGGCTCGTCTCGGCTGGCGGCTTCGGCGCGTTTCGGGCCGCTCCGTGCCCCGGGGCGAAGAGGACCGGGAGGCCGGCGGCGGCGGTCGAGTAGAAATCACGGACCTTGAAGGAGCCCAGCCGCATGTACAGGGTCGCGATGGCCGTTTCCCGGCCAGCCGCCGCGTGGGGCCGCCTCGAGGTGGAGGGGCTCGACGCCCTGCCCGAGAGCGGGCCGGTGCTGGTGGTCAGCAACCACGACAGCCACTGGGACCCGCTGATGGTCGGCGTCGCGGCGATCAAGCGCCGGCAGATCCGGGCACTGGCGAAATCGGCGCTGTGGGATGTGCGCGGGCTGGGGCCGGTCCTGAATGGCATGGGCCAGATCCCGATCGAGCGGGGCGCGGGCGACAAGCAGGCCCTGGCGCGGGCGATCGAGGAGCTGCGGCAGGGGGCCTGCATCGGCGTCTTCCCCGAGGGCACCCGCTCGCGCGGCCAGGTGCTGCGGGCGCGCAGCGGTATCGGCCGCCTCGCACTGGAGGTCCCCGAGGCGAAGCTCGTGCTGGTCGCGAGCGAGGGGACCACCGAATTCACCGGGTTCCCGCGCCGCCCGCGCGTGCGGGTCCGCTTCCTCGAGCCGGCGGGCGGTCAGGTCCAGCCCGGCGAGGAGCCGGCGGAGATCGCGGCGCGGCTCCTGGCGGAGATCCGTGCGCTCGTTCCTCCGGCTGTCTCAGCCCGGAAGCGCTCCTAGCCGCCCTGCACGTCTTTCGAGGTGGGCCGGCGGTGTGAGCTTGAACCCGGATAGCCCGGGGTACGTAAACCGATACATGCTCGCGCGACATTTCAGTGTCTGCCGAGCCCCGGATCAACTCCCAGAAGGAGACTCATAGCATGCTGGCACGCTTCCCCCTCACGCTTTCCCTGGGCCTGCTCGCGGTTGCCGCGCTGGCCGGCTGCGGCAGCAGCAACAGCGGCTCCACGTCCGGCATGACGAGCGGCGGCACGACCTCGTCCGCAGGACAGGGCGCCACGGCGAGCGTCGAAGTTGCCAGCGATCCCAAGCTCGGCCCGATTCTCGCCAACGCAGAAGGCCGCACGCTCTACCTGTTCCAGAAGGACAAGGGCGGCAAGTCCAGCTGCTCGGGAAGCTGCGCGAAAATCTGGCCGCCGGACATCGCGACCGCAAGCCCGAAGGCTGGCGCCGGCGTGACCGCTTCGAAGCTGGGCACGACCAAACGCAGCGACGGAACGATGCAGATCACCTACGCCGGGCATCCTCTCTACACCTACACGGCCGACGGGAGCCCCGGCCAGGTCAGCGGCAACGGGATCAACTCTTTCGGGGGCATATGGAACGCCGTTCAGCCGAATGGCTCGAACGCTCCGGCGGGCACCTCCACGGGCGGGGGCGGAAGCGCGTCCGAAGAAAGCAGCGGCGCCGGCACCTCGAGCGGGGGCTACGGCTATTAACGCCCGGACATCGTGATCCGGCTGACCGCCCGCGCCGAGAGATCCGCACGGGCGGTCTCCAGCGCTGAGAGATCCGTGATCTCCGTCTGAACCATTGGTCCCATCTCCGCGTATGCAGCGGGTAAGGCTGGTCGAGCCTCATCCCGCTTCCCATCTTTAGACAGGAGATATGCCCCATGCGTAGACCGTCGGTTCTCATCCTCGCGATCGCGGCACTGGCGCTCGCCGGATGTGGCGGGTCGAGCAGCAGCAGCTCATCCTCCACATCAGCCCAGGGCGCCAGCTCAGGCTCCTCGACGACGGCGGCCAGCACGGCGTTCCTCGCTCCGCTGAAGACGGCTAAGACAGTGGCCTCGACGGTCCCTGCCAACGGCGACATCAACCCTTACGGCCTTGTCATGGTCCCGAGCACGGTGGGCAAGCTGGTCGCGGGACAGCTGCTGGTGAGCAACTTCAATGCCAAGTCCAACGACCAGGGCACCGGGACGACGATCGATCAGATCAGCACGGCCGGCGGGAAATCGCTGTTTGCCCAGGTCACCCCGAATTCGCTGTCGGGAAGCTGCCCCGGAGGGGTGGGTCTCACCACGGCGCTGAGCGTGCTGCCGGGCGGGTATGTGATCGTCGGGAGCCTGCCGACGACAAACGGCAAGTCCGCCACGGCCAAGGCCGGCTGCCTGATCGTCTTGGACAGCAGTGGCCACCCGGTCAGCACGATCGTCGGCAGCAAGATCCAGGGCCCCTGGGACATGACCGCGGTCACGCATGGCTCCATGACGACGCTCTTCGTCAGCATGGCTCTCGATGGCGGCGCCAAGAAGGGCATCCACACGGTCAAGAACTCGACCGTGCTGCGAATCGGCCTGAGCTCGGGCCCCGGACAGCCGCCGAAGGTCCTCGACGAACAGGTGATCGCCGACAAGATCCCCTGGCGCGATGACCCCAATGCGCTTGTGATCGGCCCGACCGGCGTCGCGCTCGCGAGCAACGGCACGCTCTATCTCGCCGATACGCTCGACAACCGGATCGCTGCGATCCCGCAGGCAATGACCCGCACGACACCCGTCATCGAAGGCGGGACGACCGTCTCTCGGGGCGGGCATCTCAAGCAGCCGCTCGGGCTTGCCCTGACCCCAGGCGGCAACATCCTGACAACCAACGCCGGGGATGGGAACATGGTCGAAACGACGCCAGCCGGCAAGCAGGTTGCCGTGCGCACGGCGGATACGAAGACCGGCGAAGGGTCCCTGTTCGGCCTGGTCGTCAAGAGCAACGGCGTCTTCTACGTCGACGACGGCGAAAACACGCTGCGGCTCCTTCACTGAGGGCACTGCCCAGGAGGTCGGCTCGCCGGCCGGCCCGCTTCGCTTTTGTCTAGAGGTGTGACCGGGAAGTTGCCGGTCACACCTCTAGGTGCTCGCCGGGCCGGCGCCGCCGATCGGTGCGACGAAGGTGCGTTCGCCCGCGTGCACGACGAGGGCACGGGCGCGAGAGAGGTCGAGGCCCGAGCTGAGCACAGCCTGCGCGTCCTGGCCCCAGCGGTAGCGGAAGGAGCCGGCGGAGACCGCCTTGCCTTTCGCCTGGCGCAGGTAGACGCGGCACAGGGTGCCGGAGGGGACGCCGCTCACGTACATGCTGATCTCGGTGCCGAAGGCATGGGGCTGGAGCGTTGCGGTGATCTTCACCCCGGGCGGCAGGGAGCGGAAGGTGACGTGCTGTTCGGGGCCCTGCGTGCCGCCCGGGAGGATGAAGATCGCCAGCACCGCGGCGGCCACCGCGGCAGTCGCCCCGCTCAGGGACAGCCCGAGGCGCAGGCTCCAGCGCCGCCGGCGCCGGCGGCGCTCCGCCCCGATCGCGGTGGAGACCCGGTCGGCCAGCGCCGGCGGGAGCGCCGGCGCGGCGCCGAAGCGCTCCGGGTCCGCCAGCGGCAGCAGGCGGGCCACTGAGCTGAGCGCCTCCAGCTCCGCGCGGCAGTTGGGGCAACCCTCGATGTGCGCCTCCAGGCCGGCACGCTCCTCAACGGGCAGCCGCCCCAGGGCGTGGGCACCCAGCGACTCACGCCACTCGCGGCAGTTCTCAGTCCTCATAGCCCATCTCCTCGAGTGCAACGCGCAATGCCCGCAGGCCGTAGTAGACGCGGCTCTTCACCGTGCCCTCCGGCACGCCCAGCTCCTTCGCGACCTCGGCGTAGGGGCGGCCGCGGTAGTAGGTCTCGACGAGGACGCGGCGGTGCTCGTCGCCGATCCGGCGCATCGCCTCCTCGACCTGCCAGGCGAGCAGCGCCTCGTCCAGCGGTTCGACCGAGGGTTCGATCCCACCGTCGGCCACCGTCGGCCGGATCGCTCGGGCACGGCCGAGGTCGATCACGACGTTTCTCAGGATCGCGAACAGCCAGGTGCGCAGCGAGCCGATCTGCGGGTCGAACCGGTCGCCCGCCCGCCAGGCTCGCACGAACGTTTCCTGCACCGCCTCCTCGGCGAGGCCGGAGTCGCCCAGCGAGCGCACGGCGAACCCGTACAGCTCGGCGGCGTGCGCCGCGTAGGCCTCGCGCACGTCGCTCTCATGGATCAGCGCCCCAGGAGACATCTCACACCGATAGTGACGCAGCGAAGAAAAGCACGGTTGTCCGGAATACGGACAGCCGCTGAACCGGGTTCAGGCGAGGCTGGAGCGCTGGCGGGTTAACGGCGCCCCCGATGGCGCCGCCCACCCGTCCTCGCTAAAGCTTGCCGATCTTGAAAATCTTGGTGCCGCAGTCCGGACACACACCCTGGATCGCCGGGCGACCGTTCTTCATGGTCACCTGTTTGGCCTCCTTGATCTCGACCTTCTTGCGCTCTTTGACGCAGTAGCCCTCGGGCATGGGGATCTCCTTTCGCTGCCGCTATCGGCAGAACTCGCGCGTGTGCACGAGGTGGATTGCGGCGAATGTAACGGAGTGAGGGGACGGTGTCGCGTTTCTACGTGCGCATCCGCACAAGCCGCTATTTCTTGGATCCGCCCTGCGCCCTCTGTTCTTCCGGCGTCTTGCCCTGCTTGCCTTGTGCCTGGCCCGGTCCGCTTGGCGTCTTGCCCGGTTCCACCGTGGTCTTGCCCGGTTCGCCTGTCGCCGCGCCCGGTTCGCCTGTCGTCTTGCCCGGTTTCCCCGTCGCCGCGCCCGGCTGCAGCGCTTCGACCTGGGCTTTGAGGGCTTTCACTTCCGCTTCGAGCTTGGTCACGTCCTGCCCGGCGATGCCGCTCACCCCTCCGCCGACCTGGTCGATTCGCGCTTCGAGCTTTTGCTGCAGTGCCTGTACGTCGCTTTCGCTCACCGCGTTGTTCTGGGCGTCGACGGCCAGGTAGATGGCGGCGCCGGCGCCGCCGACCGCGATGGCGCTGAGGGCGAGGAAAACGCGGGTGCGCATCCGCAGCTTTCGCTCCACCTCTCCGATCCATGCACGCAGGCCGTCAAGCGACATCGGCTTAACTTATCTGGCCAGACATCTATTCGGGGAGACGACCGCACGCCGCGTCAAATACCCTGCGGCGCGCAATCCCGAGACCCCGGCTTCCAAGGAGATACCCGCATGCCCGATGCAGTGATCGTCGACACCATCCGCACGCCGATCGGCCGCGCCTTCAAGGGCTCGCTCGCCCAGCTGCGCCCGGACGAGATGGGCGCCTTCGTCGTCGACACGCTGCTCGAGCGCAATCCCGAGGTCGACCCCGCCCTGGTCGAGGACCTCTTCTGCGGTTGCGGCATGCCGCAGGGGCTGCAGGCCTTCAACATCGGCCGCATCATCTCGCTGCTCTCCGAGAAGCTGCCGCAGACAGTCAACGGGGTGACGATCTCCCGCTACTGCTCCTCCAGCCTGGACGCGATCCGCCACGCCGGCAACGCGATCAAGGCCGGCGAGGGTGACGCTTACATCGCCGCCGGGGTCGAGTGGGTGAGCCGTTACAACGAACGCACCGAGCCGGCCGGGGTCGACGACCAGAACCCGAACCTGCAGGGCAACGACGGCCAGCCCAACGCCTACATCGAGATGGGCAAGACGGCGGTCAACGTCGCCGAGAAGTACGAGGTGAGCCGCGCCGACATGGACAAGTTCGCGCAGCGCTCGCAGGAACTGGCGGTCAAGTCCCAGGAGGACGGCTTCTTCGAGCGCGAGATCGTCCCCGTGAAGCTGCCCGACGGCAGCGAGGTGAGCAAGGACGACGGCCCGCGCGCCAGCTCGACGCTGGAGAAGCTCTCCGAACTGCCCGAGGCGTTCGGCGGCGGCGGGGTCACCGCCGGCAACTCCTGCCCGCTCAACGACGGCGCCGCCGCGGTGCTGCTGATGAGCGACACCAAGGCCAAGGAGCTGGGCCTCACCCCCCGTGCCCGCATCATCACCGCCGCCACCTGGGGCAACGAGCCCGAGTACATGGGCGTCGCCCCGATCGGAGCGATCAAGAAGGTGCTCGAGCGAGCCGGGATGACGATCGGCGACATCGACGTGGTGGAGCTCAACGAGGCCTTCGCCGCCCAGGTGATCCCGATCATGGACCAGTGCGGGATCACGATCGACAAGCTCAACACGCACGGCGGTGCGATCGCCCTCGGCCACCCGTTCGGGATGACCGGCGCCCGCATCATGGGCACCCTGCTCAACGCGATGGAGACCGACGACCACCAGGTCGGCCTGGAGACGATGTGCGTTGCCGGTGGGCAGGGCAAGGCGATGATCGTCGAGCGCCTGAACTAGTGACCTGAGTCGTTGATCCGCTGGCAGTAGGAGGCGAGGCTGTCGAGGATCTCGTCTGCGCTCTTGTGCCAGACATAGGGCTTGGGTTCGTCGTTCCAGTTGGCGATCCAGGTGCGGATCGAGGCGACGAGGTCGCGGACCGAGCGATGGGAGCCGCGCTTGATCCACTTCGTGGTCAGCTCGGCGAACCAGCGCTCGACGAGGTTCAGCCAGGAGCTGTAGGTGGGTGTGAAGTGCAAGGTGAAGCGCGGGTGGCGCTGCAGCCAGCGCTGGATCGAGGGCGTCTTATGGGTCGAGGAGTTGTCGAGCACGACATGGACGTCGAGGCCCTCTGGCACCGAGTGCTCGATCAGGTTGAGGAACCGGCGGAACTCATCGGCGCGATGCCTGGGAGTCATCTCGGCGATCACCTGACCGGAGGCGAGGTCGAGCGCGGCGTAGAGGTTCGTGGTGCCGTTGCGCACGTAGTCGTGGGTGTGGCGCTCGGGCACGCCCGGCATCAGTGGCAGGATCGGCGAGGAGCGCTCGAGGGCCTGGATCTGGGACTTCTCATCGACGCAGAGCACCACCGCCGCCTCGGGCGGGTTGAGGTAGAGCCCGACGATGTCTCTCACCTTGTCGACGAACTGCGGGTCGGGCGAGAGCTTGAAGTGCTCGGCGCGGTGGGGCTTCAGCCCGAAGGCGCGCCAGATCCGGCTGATCGCGGTCTGGCTCATCCCGGTGGCGGCTGCCATTTGGCGGGTCGACCAGTGGGTCGCGTTGGAGGGCTGCTCCTCCAGCGTCTTGACGATCACTCGCTCGACGTCCTCGTCGGTGATCTGCCGTGGCTTGCCCGGGCGCGGCTCGTCGTGCAGGCCGTCGAGGCCGCGCTTGGCGAAGCGTCCTCTCCAGCGCCCCACCGTCTGTGTGCTGCAGCCCAGCCGAGCCGCGATCTCCTTGCTTTGCTCGCCGTCGGCCGCCGCCAACACGATCCGGCAGCGCAGCGCCAGAGCCTGGGCGCTCTTCGGGCGCCTGGCCCAGCGCTCGAGCACCTCTCGCTCCTCCTCGCTGAGCTCGACATCCACACGTCGGGGCATGAGGCCTCCCATCGTCGCTTGCGATGGCGACGACTTCGACGGCGATGGAGATATGCCTGTGAACTAACGACTCAGGTCACTAGGAGCTGGGCGATGCGACTCGAGACGCTGACCTACGAGAGCAGCGATCGGGTCGCCCGGATCACGCTGAACCGGCCCGAGCGCGGCAACGGGATCACTCCCCGGATGCCGGCAGAGATCGCCGCCTGCGTCGAGCGCGCCAACCTCGACCCCGCGGTGCACGCGATCGCCCTGGCCGGGAACGGCAGCGGCTTCTGCGGCGGCTATGACCTGGTCGCCTCGGCCGAGGGGCGAATGGAGGAGCTGGACGGCGTCGAGACCCTGCCGGGCTCGCCAACGGACCCGGCGACGATCGCTGCCAACCATGCGCCCGGCTCCAACTGGGACCCCGTGACCGACTTCCAGTTCATGTGGCGCAACGTGCGCGGCTTCATGAGCCTCTTCCATTCCGAGAAGCCGGTGATCTGCAAGGTCCACGGCTACTGCGTGGCGGGCGGCACCGACATGGCTCTCTGCTCGGACCTCCTCGTGATCGCCTCCGACGCCAAGATCGGCTATCCGCCGGCGCGCGTCTGGGGCTCGCCGACGACGGCGCTCTGGGCCGCGCGGGTCGGCGCCATGCGGGCCAAGCGGCTGCTGCTGACCGGCGACTCGCTGACCGGCGAGCAGGCGGTGGAGTGGGGACTCGCCACCGAGGCGGCTCCGGCCGGGGAGCTGGACGCGCGCTTCGAGCGCCTGCTGGAGCGCGTCGCCCGGTTGCCGGTCAACCAGCTGGTGATGATGAAGATGCTGGTCAACCAGTCGCTCTACGCGCAGGGCCTCCAGCAGACGCAGCTGCTCGGGACGTTCTTCGACGGGATCGCCCGCCACACCGAGGAGGGGCACGGTTTCGTGCGGCGCGCCGCCGAGTCCGGGTTCAAGGAGGCGGTTCGGGAGCGTGACGAGCCGTTCGGCGACCATGGCCTGCACGGCTTCGGCGTCGAGTAGGGTTCCGCGCCGAGATGAGCGAGGGCCCGACCATCGACCACCGCTCGCTGTTCACGCCGGAGAACGTCAAGGCCTTCCTCGGCGACAGCTTTCCCGGCCATCTCGGGATCGAGCCGCTCGAGATCGAGGACGCCCACGCCAGTGGGAGGATCGTCGTCGACCGGCGCCACCTGCACCCGGGCGGCTACGTGCACGGAGGGGTCTGGACGGCGCTCGGTGACACCGTCGCCGCCTGGGTGACCTTCCGCAACATTCCCGCGGGCCACAACTTCACGACGATCGAGCTGAAGCTGAACGTCTTCTCGGCCGGGTTGCCCGGCGACGAGATCGTCGCGGTCGGGGAGCCGCTGCACGCCGGCCGCAGCACGGTGGTGGTCGAGGTGAAGATGGAGCGCCGGCGAGAGGGCGAGGAGCCGCGCCTGGCCGCCAACCTGATCGTCACCCAGTTCGTTCTCTCCCCCGAGGCCGCCTGACCTTCCTGGCCGCGGGCGGACTGTCGACGACTGTCGACTTTATGACCCTATGGGGTCATCAACTCGACAGTCGTTGGCCTGGAGTGGCCCGCAGGGGGCTTTCCGCCGGCGCCACGAGCGGCGGCGAGGGCAACTCGAGGTCGTAGCGCGCAACGGGCTCCAGCAGGCGCTCATGGTCGAGCTCCACGAAGGCCCCCACGATCCGCGGCTCGAAGTGGTGGCCGCCGAGCCGCTCGATCTCCGCGACGGCCTGCTCGATCGGCCAGGCGGGCTTGTACAGGCGTTCGTGGGTCAGCGCGTCAAAGACGTCGGCGACGGCGACGATCCGGCCGCTCAGCGGGATCTCCTTCCCGCGCAAGCCCGCCGGGTACCCGGCGCCGTCCCAGCGCTCGTGATGGGTGAGCGCGATCGACTCGGCCATCCGCAGGATCGCGAACTTGGGGTTGGAGAGGATCCTGGCGCCGATGATCGTGTGCGCCTGCATCCGCTCGGACTCCCGGGGAGAGAGCCTGCCCGGTTTAAGCAGGATCGAGTCCGGGACCCCGACCTTGCCGATGTCGTGCAGCGGCGCAGCCTGGCGAACCAGCGCGACCGTCTCCTCCGGGAGCCCGAGCTGAAGCGCGATCAGCGCCGCGTTGCGGCCGACCCGTTCGGTGTGCTCCTGGGTGGCGTCGTCGCGATACTCGGCTGCCAGCGCCAGCCGCTGCAGCGTCTCGAGCCGCGACTCCTCCAGCGCCATCGTGCGCTCGCGAACCATCACCTCAAGCCTCATGGCCTGGTTGTCCAGCGTTTCCTCCGCTTCCTTCTGCATCGTGATGTCGCGTGCCGCCGCGTAAAAGCGACGCTCCTCGGCCACGACGCGAGTGTTCCATTCGAGCCACCGGTAGGAGCCGTCGGCGGTCCGGTAGCGATTGCGGAACAGGTGCGTGCCGGGGCGCTCACCGGCGAGCCGATCCGTCTCGCCCTGTGTGTCGTCGCGTTCGTCGGGATGGACGAACTCGACGAACGGTCGCGACAGAAGTTCCGCTCGGGTGTAGCCCAGCGTTGCCTCCCAGGCTGGGTTCACCCACTCGAAGTACCCGTCGAAGTTCGCGGTGCAGAGCAGATCGCGCGACAGCTCGTAGTAGCGCCTGCCGCGCTTGGCGAGCTTCTGGCGCACGTCGACGAAGCGGCCCAGCATCCCGCCCAGGAGCAGGAACACCAGGCTGCGGGTGGCGACGCCGACCGGTCCGAGGTCCGCGTCCGTCCCCACGTTCCAACCGAGCACAAGCGTGACTGCGAAGCCGCCCGCGAGCAGGCCGCCCAGCGCGCCGAACGCCATCGCGCACAGCGCGATCGGCAGCACGAACAGCATGGAGATCTCAGCGCGGGTGTCGGCGGTGCCGTTCCACAGCGCGAGGATCACCGCGAAGAGCAGCCCGGCGACCGCCAGGGTCACGCCGCGGGGCACGCCCTGGCGCCGCCACACGCGGACGGTTGCCAGTGCAGGTCTGAGCGTGCGCTCTGCGGCGCTGCGCATGGGACGTTTATCGGCAGGATTGAGCCGATTTCTTACCGATTAGAGCGAAAATTGCGGTCGGAGTCGGCTGGGCACGACGGAGGCCAGGCGCCGCCGGGCTCGGGGCAGGGAGGAAGGTCAGCGGGAGTCGGGCTCGACCGGGGCCTCCAGGCGCTCGATCTGCGGCAGCCGCCAGAGCACGCTGGCGATCGTCAGGCCGACGGCGGCGCAGAGCAGCGCCAGGAACCACTGGCTGGCGCTGAGCAGGGCCATTTCGAAGAAGCTGCGGACGGGCGCCGCGGCGAGGATGAGCGCGTACAGCGCCCCGAGCCCGGCGACCAGAGCGAGCATGTAGCTCTGGATCGCGATGTGCTCGCGCCCGGGGCCGCGCTCCAGCAGCAGCACGAACGAGAGCCCGAGCACGATCAGCGTCGTCGTCGCCGCGGTGCGGCCGGCTTCGAGCGTGCCGCCGAAGACGGTGTCGACGAGGAAGAAGGAGAGGATCGAGCCGAGCGCCGTCGCCAGCCCCGCGGGCACCGCGAAGGCGGCCAGCGCGCGCAGCAGGCGCCCGCGGTAGAGCGGCCCGTCCGAGGGCGCCAGCGCCAGCACGAAGGAGGGGATGCCGATCGTCAGGAAGGCCGCCAGGGTCAGGTGCCGGGGCAGGAAGGGGAACGCGAACCCCGGCACGGCGACGAGCAGGATCAGTGCCGCCGCGTAGATCGTCTTGGTCAGGTAGAGGCGTCCCAGCCGGTGGATGTTGCGGGCGATCCGGCGCCCCTCGGCCACCGCCTCGGGCAGCCGCGAGAACTCGTCCTCGAGCAGCACGACGTCGGCGATCCCCTTGGTCACCTGCGCACCCGACCCCATCGCCACCGCCAGTCGCGCCTGCTTCAGGGCGGGCACGTCGTTGACCCCGTCGCCGATCATCGCCGTGTAGCGCCCGGACTCCCGCAGCGCCTCGACCAGCGCCTTCTTCTGCTCGGGCGCGATCCGGCAGAAGATCGTGTTGCGCCGCGCCGCCTCGGCGAGCGCCTCCGGGTCATCGGGCAGCTCCGAGCCCTCGATGACCCCGGCGTCGGCCGGCACGCCGACCGCGTACGCGACGGCGGTCACGGTGGCTCTGGCGTCGCCGGAGATCAGCTTCAGGTCGATGTTCTCCTTGCGGATGAAGGCGATCGTCTCGGCGGCGTCGGGCCGCAGCGTCTCCTCCAAGACGACCAGCGCCAGCGCCGTCAGTTGCGGCGGCGCCTCGCCGGAGGGCTCGGCGGGAAGCGCCTCGTTGGACTCGCCGAAGGCAACGACGCGGCGCCCCGCCGCGGTTTCCTCCTCCAGCTTGTGCGCGAGCCCCGGCGGCAGCGTCAGCGCCCCGGCTCGCCCCAGCACGTCGGGTGCGCCGAGCACGTAGCTGCTGCGGCCGATCCGCAGCCCACTCCACTTCCAGGCGGAGGAGAACGGCACTTCGCCACCGACCCGCGCGGGCTTGGCGGGAAATCTCGCGGCGATCGTCGCCAGTGTGCGGTTGCGGTCCCCGGCGCTGGCCGCGAACTGCCCCAGAGCTGCCTGTGCCGCTTCCGGATCGACCCCGTCGGCAACCTCGATGCCCATCAGCCGCAGCTCGCCGTCGGTCAGCGTCCCGGTCTTGTCGACGCAGATCGTGTCGACCGCGGCGAGGCTCTCGGTGGCGCTCATCTGTTGAATGAGCGTGTTCTTGCGGGCCAGGCGCACCGCCGCCACCGCGAAGGTGACGCTCATCAGCAGCACCAGCCCCTCGGGGATCAGCGTCACCAGCCCGGCAGTCGCCGTCTGGGCGGCGTTGACCAGGTCGGTGTGGCGCAGCTGGAAGGTCAGGAGCAGGATCGCCGCCAGCGGCACCATCACGTAGGTGCAGGCCACGATCACGCGGTTCACCTCCCACTGGAGTGGCGAGGGCGGGTGGCGGAAGGTCCTCGCCTCACCGGCGAGCCGCCCCGCATAGCTCTCCTCTCGCACCGCGTCGACCTTGTAGTAGCCGGAGCCGGAGATGCAGTAGGAGCCCGAGAGCACCCGCTCGCCGAGCACCCTGCGCACCCCGTCGGCCTCACCGGTCAGCATCGACTCGTCCAGGGTCATCCCGCGGCTGCGGATCACCTCGCCGTCGGCGACCAGCTGATCGCCGGGTTCCACCTTGACGATGTCCCCGGGCACGATCTCCTCGGCGAGCAGCTTGAGGACCTCACCATCGCGGACCGCCTTCGCGTGGGGCGCCACCAGGACCGCCAGCTCGTCCAGCGTCCGCTTTGCGTTCAGCTCCTGGCGGATCCCGATGTAGGAGTTGACGATCGCGATCAGGCCGAAGATCGAGTCGGCGAACAGCCCCAGCAGGAGCATCAGCACGAAGAAGACGCCGATGATCGCGTTGAACAGCGTGAAGACGTTCCCGGCGACGATGCTGGAGACCGAGCGCGACGAGCTCTCGGCCGGTGGGCCGAGCTTGCGCAGCCGCGCGTCGGCGTCGGCGGCGGTCAGGCCCTGCTCGATTGCAGCGTCGGTCATGTGGGGGACATTCAATAGAGTCCGAGCCGGATGGCGCTGAAGCTAGGGCTAAACCTCGGCTATTGGGGGATCGGTCCCGCCGGGGAGGAGGCGGTCGAGGTGGTGCAGGCGGCCGAGCGCGCCGGCTTCGAGTCCGTCTGGGCGGCCGAGTCCTATGGCTCCGACGTGGTCAGCGTCCTCGCCTGGCTTGCCGCGCAGACCAAGACGATCAACCTCGGCGCGGCGATCATGCAGGTGCCCGCCCGCCCGCCCGCCGCGGCGGCGATGGCCGGCGCCACGATCGACAGGCTCTCCGGGGGGCGCTTCATCTTCGGCTTCGGCCCGTCTGGCCCGCAGGTCTCCGAAGGCTGGTATGGGGTTCCCTACGCGAAGCCCTGGGGGCGCACCCGCGAGTACGTCGAAGTGGTCCGCGAGATCGTCGCTCGCGAGGGGAAGCTCGAGCACGACGGCGAGCACTACAAGCTGCCGCTGCCCGGCGGCGAGGGCAAGCCGCTGAAGCTCAACTTCCATCCGCAGCGCAACCGCATCCCCGTCTTCCTCGGGGCGATCGGCCGCAAATCGGTCGAGCTGGCGGCGGAGATCGCCGACGGCTGGATCCCGATCTTCTTCAGCGTCGACGCCTTCGAGCAGACCTGGGGGGAGCATCTCGAGGCGGGGTTCGCCAAGGGCGGCCGGGCGAGGTCCGACCTCGAGGTCTCGCCCTCCCTGCAGGTGGCGGTCGATGGCGACCAGGAGGCGGCGAAGAGCGTCGTCAAGGCGGGGCTCGTCCTCTATTTCGGCGGCATGGGCAGCCGCAAGACGAACTTCTACGTGGACCTCGCACACCGCTTCGGCTTCGGCGATGTCGCCGACGAGGTGCAGCGCCGCTTCCAGGACGGTGACCGCGGCGGCGCCTTCGAGGCGATGCCGGATGAGATCGTCGAGGCGACCTCGCTGGTGGGCACGGAGGCGGAGGTTTCCGAGCGGCTCGAGCGCTTCCGCCGTGCCGGCATCGATCGACTCATCGTCTCACCGGTCCACGTGGACCGGGCCGAGCAGCTCCACACCATCGATCGCCTCGCCTCGCTGGTGGGCTGACGGCACGAGCCCGGCCGGTTGTCATAGGCTCCCGCGCCGGCAGCAATGAAGATCGGAGTTCCGAAAGAGACCGCAGATGGCGAGCGCCGCGTGGCGCTCGTTCCAGATGTGGTCAAATCGCTGAAGGGGAACGAGAAGATCGAGGTGCTGGTCGAGTCGGGTGCCGGCGAGGCCGCCGGCCATCCGGACTCCCAGTACAGCGAGGCCGGTGCCGAGCTGACGAGCGCCGACGCCGCCTGGGGTGCGGACGTCGTCCTGCGCGTCGCCGTCCCCTCCACCGACGACATCGGCCGCCTCAGCTCCGGCCAGGTCCTGATCGGGCACCTGGCGCCCCTGACCTCGGCTGAGACCAACCGGGCGCTGGCGCAGGCGGGAGCGACGAGCTTCGCGATGGAGGCGATCCCGCGCACGACCCGCGCCCAGGCGATGGACGCCCTCTCCTCGCAGGCGGCCGCCGCCGGCTACGCGGCGACGCTGATCGCCGTCCGCGAGTCGGGTCGCTTCTTCGGGATGATGACCACGGCCGCCGGCACCGTGCCGCCGGCCAGGGTCCTCGTGCTCGGCGCCGGCGTCGCCGGCCTGCAGGCGGTTGCCACCGCAAAGCGCCTCGGTGCGATCGTCACCGGCTTCGACATCCGCCGCGCCGCCTGGGAGCAGATCGCATCGCTCGGCGGCCGGCCGCTGGAGCTCGACTTCATCCCCGACGCCGAAGGCGAGGGGGGCTACGCGCGGCCGCTCACCGACGAGGAGAACGAGCAGGTCCGCGTAGCGCTGGGCGAGAACGCCGCCAAACAGGACGTGATCGTCACCACCGCCGCGATCCCGGGCCGCCCGGCGCCGCTGCTGATCACCGCCGACGCGGTGCGGGGCATGCGGCCCGGCTCGGTGATCGTCGACCTCCCCGCCGAGTCCGGCGGCAACTGCGAGCTGACGCAGGCCGGGCAGACGGTGGTCGAGGGCGGCGTCAAGGTGATCGGCCCGCGCAACCTGCCGAGCGAGATGCCCGCTCCCGCCTCCCAGCTCTACGCCAAGAACCTGGAGAACCTGCTGGGCCTGATGGTCTCCGAGGAGGGCGAGCTGAGCATCGACTTCGAGGACGACATCATCGCCGCCGCCTGCATCACCCACGGCGGCGAGATCAAGAGCGAGAGGGCCGCAAAGTAATGAGCTTGATGACCGAGCTGACGATCTTCGTGCTGTCCGCGTTCGTCGGCTTCGAGGTGATCTCGAAGGTGCCGACCACGCTGCACACGCCGCTGATGTCGCAGACCAACGCGATCCACGGGATCGTCATGCTGGGCGGGCTGATCGTCGTCGGGGTCGCCAACGACCCGCTCGAGTACGTGATCGGCACGATCGCGATCGCCTTCGGCACGATCAACATCGTCGGCGGCTTCATGGTCACCGACCGGATGCTCGGCATGTTCTCCAAAAAGCCGAAACCGAAGGCCGGCGACGAGGGGAAGGGCGGCTCAAAGTGATTCCCGAGGCCGCGGTCCTTGCGCGCGGTGGCGACGCCTCCACGGCGCTCTACATCGTCGCCTTCTCGCTCTTCATCCTCGGCGTCCGCCGCGGCACCCATCCGACCACGGCCAAGCAGGGCAACCTGATCGCCGCCGGCGGCATGGCGGTCGCCGTGGTGACGACGCTGCTCGGGGGCACCGGCAACTGGGGCCTGATCGTGCTCGGGCTGGCGATCGGCACCGCGGTCGGCGTGATCGCCTCGATCCGGGTGCAGATGACCCAGATGCCGCAGATGGTCGCCCTCTACAACGGGGTCGGCGGCGGCGCGGTGGCGCTGATCGCCTGGTCGGAGATCCGCCACGGAATCTCGAGTGGAGCCACGATTCCGCTGGAAGAGCTGATCCCCGTCCTCTTTGCCGCCGTGGTCGGCTCGGTCTCCTTCTGGGGCTCGAACATCGCCTTCGGCAAGCTCCAGGAAGTGATCCCGACCCGGCCGATGGCGATACCGGGCCAGCAGGTCATAAACGGGGTGCTGCTGATCGGTGTCATAGCGGCCTGCGTCGACATCGCCGCCAACAACGGCGACCCCTCCCAGGCGATCTTCATCGGGATCCTGGTCGCGGCGGCGATCCTCGGCAACCTGGTGGTGCTGCCGATCGGCGGCGCCGACATGCCGGTCGTGATCTCGCTGCTCAACGCCTTCACCGGTCTCTCGGCCGCCGCGGCGGGCTTCGCCCTCCACAACGTGGCGCTGATCGTCGCCGGCACCCTGGTCGGCTCCTCGGGAACGATCCTGACGATGGAGATGGCGACGGCGATGAACCGCTCGGTCGCCAACGTCCTCTTCGCCGGCTTCGGCGGCGCGCCCGCCGCCGCCGCGGGCGGCCCCGGAGAGGCGCGACCGGTCACCTCCATCGGCGCCCAGGACGCGGCGATCAAGCTGGCCTACGCAGACAGCGTCGTCATCGTTCCCGGCTACGGGCTCGCCGTCGCGCAGGCCCAGCACGCGATCAAAGAGGTCGCCGACGAGTTGGAGAAGCGGGGCGTCACGGTCAACTACGCGATCCATCCCGTCGCCGGCCGCATGCCCGGCCATATGAATGTGCTGCTGGCCGAGGCCGACGTCCCCTACGAGCAGCTCAAGGAGATGGACGAGATCAACCCGGAGCTGCCGCGCACCGACGTCGCGGTCGTGGTCGGCGCCAACGACGTCACCAACCCCGCGGCGAAAAACGATCCCAACAGCCCCATCGCCGGCATGCCGATCATCGAAGTCGACCAGGCCCAGCAGGTGATCGTGATCAAGCGCTCCCTCAGCCCGGGCTTCGCCGGCATCGACAACGACCTCTTCTACGAGCCGAACACCTCGATGCTGTTCTCCGACGCCAAAGCGGCGGCGGCGGAAATCGCCGCCGAGATCAGCAACCTGTAGCCCCCAGAGTCCCCCCAACCTCGGGGTCCCCCCTTCAACCTTGGGACCCTCCCAACGTTACGGGGGGAGAAACCGGACGTGCCACCACCTTTTCCACCCAATGGGTGGAAAATCACCGGCACCCCCGGATGGGGAGGGACGTGAGCGTCGGTTGGAGCGTGAACGGGGCACGTCGGCGCTCGCCACTCGCCAGCATGGTGTGATCACCCGCCGCCAGCTTCTCGCTGCCGGTCTCAGCTCGCGCGCGATCGAACGGCGAATCGAAGCGGGGCGGCTTCACCGACTGCATCGCGGCGTTTACGCGTTCGGCCATCGGCGCCTCACCATTCGGGGCCATTGGCTGGCGGCCGTACTCGCCTGTGGCGACGGCGCGCTGCTGAGTCATCGCAGCGCCGCGGCCCTGTGGGGGCTGACCCCCTCCCACCGGGCGCCGATTGAAGTCTCATCCCAATCTGGCCGGCGCAGGCGTGGGATCGTGATCCATGAAGGCCGGCTGGATCGAAGCGATCGCGCGGTCGTCGACGCGATCCCCGTCACCTCAGTCGCTCGCACCCTTTTCGATTTCGCTGAAGCGGTCGACGAACGGCAGCTAGAACGCGCCTTCGAGGAGGCGGACCGGCTGGGGCTGCTGCGGATGCGCGCCCTCGAAGACGTCCGCGAGCGCGGCGCCGGTCGCCACGCGCTGGGCCCAATCTGCCGCCTGATCGACGCCGCGAGGGAACCGACGATGACGCGCTCCCCGCTCGAGGATCTCTTTATCGCCTTCTGCCGCCAGCACCGCCTGCCGCCCGCGGCCACCAACGTCTACGTCCTTGGCCGCGAGGTGGATGCGTTCTGGCCGGACAGGCGGCTGATCGTGGAGGTTGACGGTTTCGCCTACCACCGCCACCGCGCCGCTTTCGAGCGGGACCGGGCTCGCGATGCGGCATTTCAGGTTGCCGGGTACCGCGTCATCCGGGTCACGTATCGGCGGCTCGAGCGGGAGCCGGCAACCGTCGCGGCCGAGCTGCGCCGTCTCCTCGGCTCGGAGGATGCGCCGGGAGGGCTCAGCGCTTGCTGATCTTCACCGCGACACTCGATCCGTCCGGCCGTTCGGTCCCCGCTTTGGGTTTCTGGCCGATCACGCGTCCCGGTTTGCCCGCGGACTTCTTTCGGCGTGACTTTGCCGAGCGTGCAGTGAGCGGGCCGCAGTGCCTTCTTGGCGGCGCGAAGACTCTTTCCGACCAGCTTCGGGAAAGCCACTTCGAGCGCTGCATGTGAGGAGCGAGTCTGGCGCCGGTCCCCACAAAAAGCAAGTTGGCCGAGGGCCGTGGAGATCAAGGGCGCCTTTTGGCACATAGGACACCCACCTGTGACAGCGCGCCTCCTAGCGTCGTGGCATGCGGGCCGAGCGGGGGCAGTCGACGGTCGAGTGGGTGGGACTGCTGCTTGTGGTTGCGCTGCTGCTGGCGGCACTGGTTGCGGCTGGCCTGCGTGTGCCGGGGGCGGCGCTGGCGCGGGCGGTCGCCTCGCGGATGCTGTGCGCGGCGGCGCTGGCGGACGGCTGCGGCGACGAGCCGGTGCTGATCGCCACCTACGGGACCGAAATCGGCAAGCTGGTCCGCGAGCACATGCCCTCGATCTTCTTCGAGCGCGGCTCGCGGGCAGTTCCGGTCGACTTCCGCCGTTGCCGCCGCACGGCCTGCGGGGACGAGTCCGCGCGTGGGCTCGTCCACCGCACGGACCGCGGGCTCCCGGTCACCGCCTTCGTCCACGTCGTCGACTGCAGGCCCGCCGCGCTGAGCGATTCCGAGGCCGCCGGCGCCGACTGCTCGGGCTCTCGTGCCGGGCGGCTCTACATCCAGTACTGGACCTACTACGCCGACAGCGCCAGCTTTCGCGGCGTCCCTCTGATTGCCGCCGCCGGCTACCACCCCGACGACTGGGAGGGCGTGCAGATCAGGATCGGCCCGCGCGGCAGCGTCGACGAGCGCGCCTCCTCCCATCACGGCTACAACCACTTCAAGAGCGTCGGGAATTGGGTCTCCGACGCGGGCATCGGCCCGCTGCGCGACCTCGCCGAGGCGGTTGGCGCCCGCGAATCTGGCGGCTGGGGCCCGGAGACCCATTGGCTCCTCGTCTCCGGCGGCAGCCACGCCGGCAACGCGGCCGGCGGCTTCGACGCCGACCGCGGCATCCCCGGCCGCCGCGTCCACCTGATTCCGCTGGAGCCGATCGCCGCCGGCGACCGCCACCGCTTCGCGATCAGCCCGCCGTGGCTCAAGCAGGTCTGGTTCAACCCCGAGGCCGACGGGACCGACTAGGACCCCGCTGTGGTTCGCAGCGTCGCCAGCCGGCGTCTACTGAACCGGCGGCGGGTCAACCCGTGCCCGGCGTCTGCTCGAGGTCTCCACAATCCGGCTCCGGCAATCGGCGTCGAGGCTCTCCAACTGGGATCGTTGGAGCTCGAGTTGATCCATGCGAGGTGCAGTGCTTGCGCAAACTTTGGGTCGACCAGTCTTCCGTCGAGCACGTGCAGCAGCAACCGGTAAGTCTTGAACCGCTCGGGCGACGAAGCCGTTGGATCTCTCGCCTGGAACAGGAGCAGCCTGAGGAGTTGACCCGGACCGGCCTCCCTCAATTCAGCCATCGTCTTCTCTATGAGATCCCATCGGTCCTGCTCGATCGCCAGATGCAGACACGCGGTCTTCGCCCAAGTCCGGTCGCGATAGGGAAGAATCAACGCCTGGGCGGTGTCGTAGTCCCCGTGCCAGCGAGCAAGGTGGAGCGCTTCGACGAGGGCAGCCGAACCTTCATGCCCATGCTCACGCAGATGGAGCACCGCCAACCTGCTCGACTTGGCTCCGCTTTCGCCGAGCGCGATGGCAAGGCGCACAAATGCGGCGTCGACCGCTGCGTCAGAACCGCCCAATTCAACGGTCTCCTCCAAGACGGCAAGCCCCTTCAGCTGGTCGCGTAGCGCGCTCGTCCCTTCGATGACATCGGTCCCGATCCGCCCAGCGGGGGGTTTGGCAGGGGCTTGCCCTGCGAGCCCCCGATTCCGCAGGCTCCGCTTGGTTGCGATGTGCGCCACCCTGCGTCTATCGAGCAGGCCGCTGAACGTCTGAGCGCTGGGCGGCAAAGTGCATCCGCAGAAGCCGGGTTTACTGTTCCTCGACGCCCTCCGGCCCGGCCACCATGATGGGCTCGGCGATTTCGATCCTCCTGGAAGCCGTGAGTCCCTCGGTGCCGTGCCGAGTCTCAAAGCGACGGGTTCCCGACCATTGGCGAAAGAAAGAGTCTGCGTCTTGTGCGCTGAGCGGACGGGTGAAGAGGAATCCCTGTCCGTTGTCACAAGCCTCCGCCTTGATCAGCGACAGATCCTGTGGACGTTCTATGCCCTCCGCGGTTGTTTCGATCGAGAGGGCTTTGCCGAGCTGCACGAGGGTGTGCAAGAGGATCTCTCCCTCGCAACCGTCGGCGAGCTGGGAGATGAAGGACCGATCGATCTTCAGCACGTCGACCGGAAACCGTTGAAGGTGGGCGAGCGAGGAATATCCGGTGCCGAAGTCATCGACCGCGATGCGAACCCCGAGGCGCTTGAGGGAGGCGAGCTGCTCGACGGTCTCCTCCGCGTTACGCATGAGCGTGGTCTCTGTGATCTCAAGGGTCAGCGCGCCGGGGTCAAACCCGGTTGAGCTCAGCACCTCCTCGACGTGATCCACAAGGTCATCGGTTTCAAGCTGGCGCGCAGAGACGTTGACTGCCATGTTGAGGTGGTAGCCGGCCTCCTGCCACCGAGTGGCCTGGGCGCAGGCCTCGCTGATGACCCAGGCGCCGACCTCGACGATCAGTCCGCTGTCCTCCAGCAGGGGAATGAAATCCTCGGGCTGAACGACTCCGCGCCCTGGCCGGCGCCAGCGGATGAGCGCCTCGACTCCGGTTGGCGACATGCTCTCGAGGTCGAACGTCGGCTGGTAGACAAGGAAGAACTCCTCGTCGTCAAGCGCGCTCTGAAGGTCCATTTCCATCTCCATGCGCGATTGCACTTCGTCCTGCATGCCCGACTCGAAGACGAGGTAGCGGTTCTTGCCGCCCCACTTGGCCCGGTACATGGCGATGTCGGCATCGCGCAGCAGCTCCTCGGGAGAGGATCGCCAGCCCGTCGCGATACCGATGCTTGCCCTCGCGAACACGCGCGCATCCTCAGCCCCGCTGAGCTTGAACGGCTCCTTGAACGCTTCGAGCAGGCGCTCGGCGATCAGCTCGGGCCCGGCGGCTAGCGAAAGCCCGTCGGCGATCACCACGAACTCGTCCCCGCCGAGCCGGCCGAGCGCATCGGTCTCGCGGGTGACGCCCTCGAGCCGGGCGGCGACGGCGCAGAGCAGCTCGTCCCCGACGCTGTGGCCGAGCGTGTCGTTGATGGCCTTGAAGTTGTCGAGGTCCACGAACAGCGCCGCCACGGGTTCCTGCTTGAGCCGAGCACGGGTGAGCATCTGCTCGATTCGGTCGAGGATCAGCGTCCGGTTCGGCAACCCGGTGAGAGCATCGTGGGTGGCCAGGAAGATCAGTTCCGTTTGGCGCTTGGTCAGTTCCTCGTGGGAGTTCTGGCGCTCGTCCTCGAACGACTCGCACATCCGCACGAGGGTGACGTCGAGGCTCCGCTGCAGCATTTGCAGCGCTTGGTCCAGCACCGTGGTATCGAGATCGAGCTCTTTCGCGCTGCTGCCCAGGACCTCAGCCGCGGAGTCGCGCCACCGCAGGCAGCGCTTGGTGACCTCATTCAGCGGTGCGGCACGCTGCGAGGCGAGTTGGGCGAAGATCCGCCAGGACTCCTGGCCGACCTCGCGTGCGACCGCCTCCCCCTCACCTGCCATCCAGCGGGCGACGGCGACCGTGGAGACCGCGCCCACCTCCTCGAAGCTCTCCTCGACGACCTTGTCGAGTGTTCGTCCAGAGACCTCGGAGCGTCGCACCATCCTGTCGACCACGTCGGTGGTGCGCGCGTTCAGTGCGTTCCCGAGGCGACAAAGCTCGCTCTGGGCGTCCTCGGCGCACCCGGACTCGGCGGGGGTGTCACGATTGACCGCCATGCTCGTGGTCTATCGACCGCTGCATCGCAGTCCTTGACCGCCGGACGAATACTTGCCCTACCAGCGCCGCTTGGCCCCGAACAGCTCCTGCGCGTAGCCGGCCACCGAGATCGGCGACATCAAGAGCTGGTAGGTCAGCAGGTAGCCGAGGAAGCCGAGCCGGTTCTGGCGGACCTTCAAGCCGATCTCGTCGAAGGACTGTCGGCTGAGGTGGAACATGGTCCCCGAGAGCAGGATGTTCAGCGGCAGGACGATCAGAGTCATCGGCCCGACGATTGCGAAGTTGCCGAACAGCGCCAGGACGATCCCGATCGGGAAGGCGACCGAGTAGACGACGTCGACGAACGGGAAGACGAAGTTGATCAGCACAGCGTGGGCGCTGGAGCGCCGTCCGGCCAGGAGGGCCGTGCCGTGCTCGCGCAGCCCCTCGATCATCCCGCGTGCCCAGCGCCGTCGCTGGCGGGCGAAGGCGGCGGCGGTTTCCGGTGCGCCGGTGAAGGCGATCGCCGTGCGCTCGTAGCCGACGCGGCCTCCCTGGCGCATCATCGCCCAGGTGAGGACGATGTCCTCGCCGATGCGGTCCGGCCAGCCGCCGACGCGGCGCAGCGCCGCGGTGCGGTAGACGCTGAAGGCGCCCTGGGCGACCATCGTCCCCTGGAAAAGGCCCTGTTGGCGCTTCACCGAGGCGATTCCGAGGAAGTAGTCCCACTCCTGGGCGCGGGTGAAGAAGTTGTGGCGCGAGTTGCGCACGAAGACGGCGCCGGCCACCGCCACCGTGTCGGGCGGGGAGATCAAGAGGCGAGCGACGATGCGCTCTAGGCCCGTGGGCATCAGCAGGGTGTCGGCGTCGACGGTCGCCATCAGCGGGGTTCGCACCCGCTTCAGGGCGCCGGTAAGGGCCTGCGCCTTGCCTCCGTGGGGCAGTGTGAGGACTGAGATGCGGCGGTCGACGCTGGCGCGCTGGCGGGCGAGCTCGGCTGTGCGATCGGTCGATCCGTCATCGGCGACGAGAACATGGAGCTCGGCGGGGTAGTCCTGCTTGGCGACATAGTCGAGCGTCTCCTCGATCGTCTTCTCCTCGTTGAAGCAGGCGATGACCACGGTAAGCGCCGGAAAGTCGAGGTCGAAGCGCAGCGGCGGCGGGCGGTCGACCAGAAGCGAGGCGACCAGGTTCGCGTTGAGGTAGCCGGGGATGATCGCGATGCCGCAGATCACGAGGGCTGCGATTGGCAGGGTGATCGAGTGGCCGAGCGCCTCGATCCAGGGGGCCGCGAGCCACAGCGAGAAACCCGCCCAACCGAGGGCGATCGCGACGACAAGGAGGAGTTTGACGCGCAGGGCGATGTAGCGTCCCTGTCGGCGCGATGGGCGCCCGAGGGCCTTGGGGCGATCCTCCCGTTCGCCGGCGAGGGCAGGGATCGAGCCGGGCTCGTCGAGCCGCGGGACAGCCGGCGTTGACTGCGCATCGTGCATCCGCTCTCAAGCGAGGGATCGACTGAAGCCTGGTTCTCCTTGACAGCTGGCGAGGGAGTTGCGGCAAAGCGAGAACCATGGGTTCAGGATTTTGGCTGCCGCTCCGATATCCAGGAGGTGGCATCGAGTGACACAAGCGCGCTGACACGGCTGGCCCGTCGCCGGTTCCAGAACTTCTCAGAAGCGGCCGAGGTGGCGCTGAGCGCGCTCGCCGATGTCGTTCCTGGCACAGTTCTATTGGGCCGCTTGGAGCCAGACGAGCAGGTTTGCCGGGTGATGGATATCCGGGGCGCCGGCGTGGGGGGCTTGCACCGGGGAGCGGTTCTACCCGTGGTCGCTGCCGGGCTCGACGGGGAGTTCCTTGGATCGTTGGGCGCACGGACCTCGTTGACCCTGCCGCTCGAAACGAGCGACGGGATCATCGTCGGCGTTCTTTGCGCCTTGGACTCCAGCGCCGGCGCCTATCGGCCAGAGCACACGGCCCTGCTGGGGATTGCAGCGGTGCTCCTCAGCCACGAGTGGGAGAGCGTGCAGCGCCGCGCTGAGCTTCGCCGCCTTCGAACGCGTCTCAGTCACGGTCCAAGCACCGACGCTGATACCGGCCTTGCCAACCGCGACGGCTTTCTCGAAGTGCTCGACCGCGAGTGGCGTCTGGTCGCGCGAGGCACCGTCGAGTCGGTTCTCGTGGCCTGCTCGGTGGAGGTCGATGTGGGGGACGGTCCAAACCATGCGGCCATGAAGAACGTGGCTCTGAAGGTTGCGGCTGACGTTCTGAACGCGAGCGCTCGGGTTACCGATCACGTCGCTCGAGTGGGACCGATGACGGTCGCCGCCATCCTCGTGGGGTGTCGGGTCGATGAGGCGTCGGCCTTCGTCGAGCGCTTTGAATCCGCACTTGGACGCGTGACCCAGCGAGGGCACCCCAGGGTCGAGATCTCATACAGCATCCAGTCATTGGCGGCTGCGCCTCCTCCCGAGGACCTGCTCAAGGTCGGCGAGACAGCCGCCGGGGCGCAGCATCCGGCTCAGGAGGCCGCGGGATGAGCAGCGCCACACGGGACAGCCAGGCCAGCAGCGAGGGGCTCACCGCAAACGCGAATGGAATCACGCCGCCGTCGATGCCAGGCCGCGAAGGCGCCTTCCTCTCGGACATCATCATCGAGCTCGGTCTTGCCGACCGTGAGGTTGTCGAAGCTGCGGTCCCGGCAGCCGCGTCTGCCGGAAAGACCGTTGGTCGCTTCCTGCTCGACAGTGGTGTCCTCAGCGACGAGCAGCTGTCGATCGCGATCGCCGAGCGCAGCGGCCTGGACCACGTCGACCTCGATTGCTTCGATGTGGATTCGGCGGCTGCGACGCTGATCAGCCGGTCCGCCGCGATGCGCTACAACGCGCTGCCAATTGCCTTTGCGCCCGACGGATCACTGGTTGTCGCTGTCGCAGACCCAAGCGACTTCCTCGGCATCAGCGACATCGAAGTCATGGCGAAGACGGAGGTCCGCCTGGCGATTGCAAACCCCGAGCGAATCCAGGAGCTGATCGAACACCTGCCAGAGCCGCCCGAGCCCTTGCCTGACGTCCAAGCGGATCCGATGGAGGTACTGGACGGGGTTCGGACTGCAGACATGAGCGGGGACTCAGCTGGAGATGGCGCCGCGATCATCGAGCGAGAAGACGAGGTTGACCGCGAGGAGCTCGACCAACTCCGTCGCCAGCTCTCCGACACCACCGGCGAGCGCGACCGCATGGAGCGGGAACTCGACCAGCTCCGCGCCCAGGTGGACAACGGCGAGGGCGAGGTTGAGCGCGACCGCCTGCGCGAGGAGCTCGACCAGCTCCGTCGCCAGCTCTCCGACACCACCGACGAGCGTGATCGCTTCGGCGGCGAGCGCGACCGCCTGGCGCAGGAGATCGAGCTGGCAGCCGGCGAGCGCGACCGCATGGAGCAGGAACTCGACCAGCTCCGCGGTCAGATGGACCAGCTCAGCGGCCAGGTGGACAACGGCGAGGGCGAGGCTGAGCGCGACCGCCTGCGCGAGGAGCTCGACCAGCTCCGCGCCCAGCTCTCCGGCACCACCGACGAGCGCGACCGCCTGGGCGGAGAGCTTGACCAGCTCCGCGGCCAGATGGGCAGCAACGACGGCGAGCGGGAGCGCCTAGAGCAGGAGCTGGACCAGCTCCGTCACCAGCTCGCCGACACCACCGGCGAGCGCGACCGCCTGGCGCAGGAGATCGAGCTGGCAGCCGAAGAGCGCGACCGCCTAGAGCAGGAGCGCGACCAACTTCGCGGCCAGGTGGACAACGGCGAGGGGGAGGCGGAGCGCGACCGCCTGCGCGAGGAGCTCGACCAGCGCAGTCACCAACTCGCCGACACCACCGACGAGCGCGACCGCCTACGTCAGGAGCTCGACCAGCTTCGTGCCCAGCGCTCCGACGCAACCGAAGAGCGGGAGCTCTCGCCTGAAGAGGCCCAGGGCGTCGAGCCTTGCGTCGACCGCGCTGGAGGTGAAGTCCCCCGCGCTGAGGCAGAGCCCCTTGACCCCGTCGCTCTTGACCAGGTCACGCTCAACACGGAGGAGGGTACGGCGACGGTCCGCATCCGCGCCGAGGGTGTCGGGGTCCTTCTGCTGACGGGCAAGGGCGTGAAGGAGTCCTTCGCGGCGGCCAATGGTTTGAGCAGCGCAACCCTTGCGGTGATCCCAACGGGCAAGAAAAGGCGGAAGCTGAAGAAGACCGGCAGAGCCAAGGTTGAGGTCAGCGTCTTGTTCGTGCCGGCGAGCGGCGATCTTTGCACGCAGGCCATGGCGATCACGCTGAAGCGCAAGGATCATTAGGGCGAAGCCAACTGGCGTTAAGGAGCTTGGCCGGGCGGCCGATAGAGGTCTGGATGTTCGACATCGACACAGCGCTGCGCACGCTCATCGAACGGGATGGCTCCGACCTGCACGTCAAAGTCGGCGCGCCGCCGACGGTGCGCCTGCAGGGTGAGCTGGCGCCTCTCGAGGGGTACGAGCGCCTCAGCGGCGAGGAGACCGAGAAGGCCTTCCACGACATCGCCGAGGTTCGCTCGCTGACCGAGTTCGAGGAGGCCGGCGAGGCCGACTTCTCCTATTCGATCAATGGCGTCTCGCGCTTCCGCGTCAACGCCTTCAAGCAGCGCGGCTCGATCTCGATCGTCTGCCGTGCGATCCCCTTCGACATCCGTTCGATCGAGGACCTCGGATTGCCTGACGTCGTGCGCAAGCTGGCCGAGGAGCAGCGCGGAATCATCCTCGTCACCGGCACCACCGGCTCGGGCAAGACAACGACGCTGGCGGCGATGATCGACCACATCAACCAAACGCGGTCCCACCACATCGTCACGCTGGAGGACCCGATCGAGTACCTGCACAAGGACAAACGCTCGATCGTCAACCAGCGCGAAGTCGGCTCGGACACCGTGAGCTTCGGCCGCGCGATGCGGCGGGTGCTGCGCCAGGACCCCGACGTGATCCTGATCGGCGAGATGCGCGACGAGGAGACGGTTCGCACCGCGCTGTCGGCCGCCGAGACCGGGCACCTCGTGCTCTCCACCGTCCACACCCTCGACGCGACCGAGACGATCAACCGGATCATCGACTTCTTCCCCCCGCACCTCCAGCACCAGGCGCGGGTGATGCTCGCCTCGACGCTGAAGGGCGCGATCGCCCAGCGCCTTGTCCCCGACATCACCGGCGAGGGCCGGGTGCCGGCCTCCGAGGTGCTGGTCGTAACCGGCCGCGTGCAGGACCTGATCCTCAATCCCGAGGAGACGGGAAAGATCACCGAGGTGATCGGCGAGGGCGAGTACTACGGGATGCGGACCTTCGACCAGTCGCTGCTCACCTACGTGATGGAGGGCAAGATCTCCGAGCAGGTGGCGCTCGACTACGCCTCCAGCCCGCACGACTTCAAACTGATGCTGGCAGCCGGTGGCCAGCGGGCAAGCGGGATCGAGCAGCTCGATGCGCAGCCGGAGCCGGTACGCGGCACTTCGCCCGCCGCCTGAACAAATATCAGCGGCAGCGGCAACGCGACTTTCAAGGGTGTGATCACGGGAAAGGCGATCGCAATGAGCGGGAGCGGCGAGGTCGAACGGGGCGCAGGATTCCGCCCGGCCGCCTGGGTGCCGCGCGCCCAGGACTCAAGGTCGCGGCGAAAGATGTCGAGCTAGATAAGCGAACGTATGAGGGAGAAGCTGAACAACAACCCGCTCGCGCAGGTCGCCTTGATCGGCGTGCTGCTCATAGCCACCGGCTTCTTCGTGCTCTCCTCGATGGGGGGCGGGGGCGAAGAAACAGGATCGGCGGGCACAACTACCTCGCCCACCGCCACAACGCCGGCCGGCTCGGCGACCACGACCGCAGCCGCGCCTGCTGCCGCCGCGCCCGCCGCCTCCCTGGCCACGGCGCTCTCCCCGGCAACCGCGGCTTCCAGCGACGCCCCCCTGCCCCCGCGCCCTGTGCTCGACGCCTGGAAGGCGAACAGGACGCTCGTGCTCCTCTTCGTCCGCGACGGCGGCATCGACGACCGGCTCGTCGCCGCCGCCACCGCGCGCCTCGCGGCGCTCCCCGGCGTTGCCATCTTCGTGGTGCCGGCGCGGCGGATCTCCCGCTACGCCGCGATCGCGGAGGGTGTCGGCGTCAACCGGGTGCCTGCCCTCGTCGTGGTGAGGCCGAAGCGCCTCGACCACTCGGTGCCGACCGCCTCGGTCAGCTACGGCTTCCAGAGCGCGGAGAGCATCGTGCAGGCGGTCGTCGACGCTGGCTACAAGGGCCCCACCGTCGACTACCACCCCTGAGATGGACTACCGGGAGTACCCGAGTCACCTGCGGCCCGTCCCGGACTCCGGTGACTCGACGGCACCGGTGCTGGAGCCCGAGGGCGGCGGCACGCCCGGCCTGACGCCGCCCGTCGCGCGCGGCCGCTCCAGCGGCTTCGTCACCGACGTGCTCGTCGACCTCGGCTACGTCGGAGACGACCGGGCCCGCCAGGCGATCGAGGAAGCCCGTACGGCCGCCCGCCCACCCGAGCGGCTGCTGCTCGAGCAGGGGACGATCACCGCCGACCAGCTCTCTCGCGCGATCGCCGAGCGCTATGGCCTCGACCACCTCGACCTCTCCGCCTACCAGGTCGACATGGCCGCCGCGAACCTGATCTCCGTCAACACGGCGCGCCGCTACAGGGCGTTGCCGGTCGGCTTCGTGGACAAGCAGACCCTGCTGGTCGCGATGGCCGACCCGACCAACGTGCTTGCCGTCGACGACATCCAGATCGCCACCGCGCTCGACTGCCGTGTCGCGGTCGCCGCCGAGGAGGACATCGAAGCGCTGATCGTCCGCCTCAACACGCTGCAGAGCGCGGTCAGCGAGGCGGTCAGCGAGGGCGAGGAAGCGGAGGACGAGCTCGCCGAGGTCAGCGACCTCGAAGTCAGCGCCGAGGACGCGCCGGTGATCAAGCTCGTCTACAGCATCCTCGGCCAGGCGGTGGGGGAGGGCGCCTCCGACGTCCACTTCGAGCCGGACGAGGGAGAGATGCGGGTCCGCTTCCGGATCGACGGCGTGCTGCGCGAGGCGGCCCACGTGCCGAAGCGGATGGTCAACGCGGTGGTCTCGCGGGTGAAGATCATGAGCGACCTCAACATCGCCGAGAAGCGCGTGCCGCAGGACGGCCGGGTCAGCATCACGGTTGAGGGCCGCCGCGTCGACCTGCGCGTGACGACGCTGCCGACGCAGCGCGGGGAGGGGGCGACGATCCGCATCCTCGACAAGACGAATGCGCAGCGCTCGCTCGACGACCTCGGCATGGACGGCTCCGCCCGCGAGCGCTTCGAGAGCGCGTTCCGCGCGGCCTACGGGGCGGTGCTGGTGACCGGGCCGACCGGCTCCGGCAAGTCGACGACGCTGTACGCGGCGCTCCAAGACCTCAACCAGGTCGAGAAGAACATCATCACGATCGAGGACCCGGTCGAGTACCGCCTCACCGGCATCAGCCAGATCAACGTCAACCGCAAGGCGGGGCTCGACTTCGCCACCGGCCTGCGCTCGATCCTGCGCGCCGACCCCGACGTCGTGATGGTCGGCGAGATCCGCGACGGCGAGACGGCGCGGATCGCGATCGAGGCGGCGCTGACCGGGCACATGATGCTGACCACCCTGCACACCAACGACGCCCCCGGCGCGATCGTCCGCCTGACCAAGATGGGGATCGAGGCCTTCCTCACCGCCTCGGCGGTGGACTGCGTCGTCGCGCAGCGGCTGGCCCGCAAGCTCTGCAGCCACTGCAAGCGGCGCACGATCGTTCCGCCGCAGGCGCTCGCCGACGCCGACATCCGGATCGGCGCCGAGCTGGAGGCCTACGAGCCGGTCGGCTGCGCCCGCTGCAACCAGAGCGGCTACCGGGGGCGGGTCGGGCTCTACTCGGTGATGAAGATGAGCGAGCGGATCAAGGAGATGACCGTCGCCCAGGCGCCGGAGGCGGAGATCGCCGCCGTCGCCCGCGAAGAGGGGATGCTGACCCTGCGTGAGGACGGGATCGCGAAGGTTCGCAGCGGGCTGACCAGCATCGAGGAGGTGCTCCGTGTCACGGCCTGAGCGGACGTGCCGTGAGTTGAGTACCCATGTGGTCCGCAAAGAGGCGGCACGTCGGAGTACTCGGTACCCGGTATTCAGGAATCCGGCCCGGAGGTCGATCTAGATGGCCATGGCCTTCGACTTCTCAGAGGTTCTGCGCCGCATGGTCGAGGCCAAGGCCTCCGACGTCCACCTGACCGCCGGCTTCCCGCCGGCGATGCGCGACAAGGGAAAGATCGTCCCCATGGAGGGCTTCCCGGCGCTCACGGCCCAGGAGACCCGCGAGGTCGTCTTCGGCATCCTCAACGACGACCAGCGCAAGCGCTTCGAGAACGACCACCAGCTCGACTTCGCCTACGCGATCCCCGGTGTCGCCCGCTTCCGCGTCAACTGCTTCTTCCAGCGGGGAGCGGTCAGCGCTGCTCTCCGGCTCGTGCCGCAGGACATTCCCAGCCTCGACTCGCTCGGCGTCCCCCAGGTGCTGCGCGAGCTGGCCGCCAAACCGCGTGGCTTCGTGCTGGTGACCGGGCCGACCGGCTCGGGGAAGTCGACGACGCTGGCGGCGATGCTCGACGTGATCAACTCCGAGAACCAGGACCACATCCTCACGATCGAGGACCCGATCGAGTTCCTGCACCAGCACAAACGCTCGATCGTCAACCAGCGGGAGGTCGGCTCCGACGCCGTGGACTTCGCCCTCGGCCTGCGCGCCGCCCTGCGAGAGGACCCCGACGTGATCCTGGTCGGCGAGATGCGCGACCTGGAGACGATCTCCACGGCGCTGACCGCGGCGGAGACCGGGCACCTCGTCTTCGCCACCCTCCACACGCAGTCCACGGCGCAGACCGTGGACCGGATCATCGACGTCTTCCCGCCCCAGCAGCAGGGGCAGGTGCGCACCCAGCTCTCGATCGCCCTACAGGGGATCGTCACCCAGCAGCTGCTGCAGACCGCTGACGGGAGGGGGCGCATCGTGGCCTGCGAGGTGCTTGTGCCGACCCCGGCGATCCGCAACCTGATCCGCGAGGGCAAAACGCATCAGATCTACGCCGCTGTGCAGACCTCGGGCGCGGTCGGGATGCAGACGATGGACGCCGACCTGGTGCGGCTGGTTCGAGCCGGGAAGATCACCCGCTCGCTGGCCGAACAGCGGGCCTCGGTGCCCGAGGAGCTGAAACGGCTGCTCGGCGGCGCGCCGGTGGTGGCGCCGGCAGGTGGCGGCATGCCGGGCAACGGAGCGATACAGCCGCCCGCCCCGCCTTCCGCTCCCACGCTCACTGCGCCGCTGGCATCGTCCGCCCCGCCGCCCGCATCATCTGCACCCCCCGCCTACACGCAGGGGAGCTAGACGATGGCGAGCGCGACGACATTCTCCTTCCGGGCGATGGATGTGGCCGGGGCCGCCTCGGCCGGCGAGGTCGAGGCCGAGTCCAAGGCCCAGGTCACCGAGCAGCTGCGCCAGCGCGGGCTGATCGTCCTCGACGTCAGCGAGAAGAACGAACCGCTGAAGCTCGAGGAGCTCTTCACGCGTTGGAAAGCCGTCGACATGCGCGAGCTGGCCGTCTTCTCGCGCCAGTTCGCGACCCTGGTCGCCTCGGGGATGCCGATGCTGCGCACTCTTCACACGCTCGAGGAGCAGACTCAGGACGACAGCATCCGCGAGGCCGTGGCCGGAGTGCGGGCCGACGTCGAGGCCGGCAGCACGCTCGAGCAGGCGATGGAGCGCCACCCGAAGGTCTTCGACCGCCTCTTCCGTGCGATGGTGCGCTCGGGCGAGCAGTCGGGGCGCCTGGAGGACGCGCTCGACCGCGTCGCCTTCCAGGTCGAGAAGTCCGACGCGCTGCGCCGCCAGGTCAAATCGGCGCTGATGTACCCGGCGCTGGTCTTCGGCTTCGCGGTCGTGGTGCTGGTCGCGATCGTCATGTTCGTGATTCCCGTCTTCGCCAACATCTTCAAAGAACTCGCCGAAGAACATCCCGGAGAAGCCAGCGGGTTGCCGGCGCCCACGCAGCTCTGCGTCACCGCCTCCAACGTGCTGACCGGCTACTGGTACCTGCTGCTGCCGGGGCTGGCCTTCGCCGTCTTCGCCTTCTTCAGGTGGAAGCGGACCGAACGCGGCAAGGAGACCTGGGACCGCTTCACGCTGCGGCTGCCCTTCAAGATCGGCGACGTGATCCAGAAGGTGGCGCTGGCCCGCTGGTCGCGCACCTTCTCCGGCTCGGTCTCCGCCGGGCTGCCGATGCTCCAGGCGATCAAGCTGACCGGCGAAACGGCCGGCAACGTGGTCGTCGAGCGGGCAATGGAGGACGTTTACGCCGCGGCGAAGCGCGGCGGCTCGCTGTCGGGGCCGATCGAAGGCAACCCGATCTTCCCGCCGATGGTCGGCCACATGGTTGCGGTCGGCGAGGAGACCGGTCAGCTCGAGCACATGCTGAGCAAAATCGCCGACTTCTACGAGGCTGAGGTCGACGCCAAGGTCAAGGCGCTCACCGCGCTGATCGAGCCGCTGATGATCGTCTTCGTCGGCGGCATGGTCGGCTTCATCGTCATCGCGATGTACCTGCCGCTCTTCAGCATCTACGAAAAGATCCGTTGAGCGCCTGACAACTCAGGTAGTCAAACGACTGCTTCACTTGCTCATGCCGGCAGGCGCACCGGCCATCCGGTTGACCGCCACAAGTCGTGCAGCCAGACAGCCGGGCGGGTGGTGCTCGCGGTCTGCCCTTGACGGAGTTGTCACATCGAGCGCGCCACGCGTGTGAGTTGCCTCCGTATGGTCGATCGGAACGGCGAGGGAGGTCAAGCGTATGATGGTGCGTATGAAGGAGCGGTTCACGATATCCGTGGAGCCCGAGGTGCTGCAGATTGCGCGCGCCGAGGTGGAGGCTGGCGACGCCCCCAACGTGTCCGCCGCGGTTGAAGACGCGCTCAAGGCGCGCGGCAGGAAACGGGCGCTGCGCGAGGCGTTGGATCTTTGGGAAGCGGAGTTCGGTCCGATCGGCGAGGAGGCGAGGGAATGGGCCCGCAAGGAGCTGGGAAGAGCATTTCAGGAGACATCGTCCTCGACGCCGGAGCGTTGATCGCCTTCGAGCGCGCGAACAGGCACATGGCGGCATTCATCGAGACAGCGATGGACGCCGAGGCGATGGTTGTGATCCCAGCCAGTGCTCTCGCTCAGGCATGGCGTGGCGGTCCGCGATCGGCACGACTCGCCCGCCTCGTCGCTGGCATGGAAACCGACTCGCTCGACGAAAGGCGCGCGAAGGAAGTCGGTGAGCGACTTGGCGCGCGCGATGCCAGCGACATTGCCGATGCCCACGTCGTCTGCTGCGCGGTGGAGTACCGAGCGGCGGTCGTCACGTCTGACCCGGCCGACATGGAAGCGCTTGCGAAAGCCGGCGAGCGGCTCACGCTCGTCCCTGTTTAGCCGACGTCGGCTTCATCGTCGTCTCGGTGTACCTGTCGATGTTCAGCATCCAGGAAAAGATCCGCGGAGCGCACACGCCCCCGCTAACCTTGGAATGGTTGGGAGCAAATCCAAGGAAATAGAGACAACCTTGGAAAGCTGCGCTACCTTTCCAGGGGAGGAAGATGGGCATCCGAGGTCGTTACGTAGAGCAGCTATGGCATGGAAACCCCGCGGGGCAGACTCGTGCCGAGCGCCAGCCGGCGCGCTTCAGGGCTTATGTCCCCGACGCGATCGCGGATTACGACCCTCAGCTCACGGGGGCGCTCTCACGCCTCCTTTCCGACGCCGACGCGGCGGTTCGCGAGCTCAATCGGCTCGATCCCGCGCGAGCTCATCAGATCGAGGCGCTGGCCCGCCAGCTGCTGCGGCAGGAGTCTCTGGCGTCCTCGCGGATCGAGGGTCTTCTCATCTCCCACAGACGGATCAGCGAGGCCGGCTACGACCCTCGGGGGGCCGCCGACCAGAGAGCGCAGGAGGTGCTGGCGAACATCGAGGCTATGGAGCAGGCAATCCGCATCGGATCGGGAGCCGCCACGATTACCGCGCGGTCAATCATCGATCTCCATCGCACTCTGATGAGCGCCACCCAGCCGAAGATTGCCGGCAGGGTTCGGAACAGCCAGAATTGGATCGGCGGCCGCTACCACACTCCTGTCGGTTCAGACTTCATCCCTCCCCCCGCGAATGAGGTTACGCCGCTGCTCGAGGATCTGGCCGAGTTCATGAATCATGAGGATCTCCCGGCGACCCTGCAGGCTGCGCTTGTCCACGCCCAGTTCGAGACCATCCATCCGTTTCCGGACGGGAACGGTCGCGTCGGGCGTTGTCTGATTCACGTGATCTTCAGGCGTCGCGGTCTCGCGCAGCATCATGTGCCGCCCATCAGCCTTCTGATGGCGACCGACGTCGATGGCTACGTCAGGGCTCTGACCGCCTACAGAAGCGGGCGAGAAGCCGATTGGACGGCCTATTTCGCCCAGACGACGATTTCCGCCTCGCGTGCGGCGGGAGACTTCGGCGAACGCCTGACCGAATTGCAAGCCGAGTGGCGAGGCAGGGCCAGCGTCCGGCGCGGCTCAACCGCGGAGAGGGTCATCGACGCCCTCCCGGCTCAGCCCGTGATCGACGTGAAGAAGGCGGCGGCACTTGCCGGGACCTCCGAGGAGGCGGCTCGCCAGGCTCTCAATACCCTGGAGGAGCGGGGGGTGCTCAAGCTGGTCACAAAGCGCAACTGGGGCCGGGTGTGGGAGGCCCAGGGCCTGTGGAACCTGCTCGATCGCTTCGAGGAGCGGCTCGCCACGCCTGGCGGCCATGACCGTCCCGGTTGACCGGGAGAGCCGCCGCGGCGAGGGTCTGGCCCTTCTCGGTAGCGACACGCTGAAGGCATCATGACAGCACTGAAGCTGCTGCTATGATGCCTCCATGCGGACCACGGTGACCCTCGACCCCGATGTCGCGGCGAAGCTGAAGCGGCTGGCCCGCGAGCGCGACATCTCCTTCAAGGAGGCGCTGAACGCCAGCGTGCGGCGCGGCTTCGAGCGGAGCGAGGCGAAGCCGCGCCCCTATCGCCTCCCGCCTCCGCAGCGCCTGGAAGCCAGGCCGGGCGTCAACCTCGACAAGGCCCTGGCGCTGGCGGGCGAATTGGAAGACGCCGAGACGATTCGCAAGCTCCGCCTCGGCAAGTGAAGCTGCCGGACGTCAACCTGCTGATCTACGCGGTCGACGAGTCCTCGCGCCACCACGCGCGGGCGAGGTCCTGGCTCGAGCAGGTGCTCTCGGGGACTGAGGAGGTCGGCTTCGCCTGGCTGGCCCTGCTCGGCTTCATCCGCCTCTCGACCAACCCGGCGGCCTTTGGCAATGCCCTCTCGCTTGCGCGGGCCTTCGAATTCGTCGAGAGCTGGCTGGGCTCGCCGGTGGCAACGGTCGTCCACCCGAGCGAGCGGCATGCCGCCTTCCTGCGCGAGCTGCTGGAGCCGCTGGGCACCGCCGGCAACCTGACCAGCGACGCTCACCTCGCGGCGCTGGCGATCGAGCACGGCGCCGAGCTGTGCTCCCGCGACGCCGACTTCTCCCGCTTCGAAGGACTGCGCTGGAGCGACCCGCTGCGCTGAGCAGATCGTGATCGTCCGCGGGGTCCTCCTCTGCCTGGACGTTTGTCTTGCGGCGGGTAGGCGCGATCGCATTTTTGGGGAGGTCGGATTTCGATTTCTCTGCTGCTCCCATGCGAATAGTGAGCCTCTTGGGAAATCTGGCTTGCAGCGGCTCAAGCTGGCCGGCGGTGGGTCGATGAGGGGCTTGTGATGAATCTGCCAGTGCCTTGGTGCCAAAGGCGAACCCGCCGCGAGGCGGGGGCGCAAAGCCCTGGTGGCTCCCTGCGGGGAGCCGGCCGGGCTGCCACCGGGTCGACAGACACCACGTGGCTTCATGCGACGGGGCTCTGGCGCAAACGATTAGGACCACAGGAGGTACCTAGTGTTTATCCAGAACCTCCGGGCCAAGGTTGGCGCCCGGCTCAACGGCGACAGCGAGGCCGGCTTCACGCTGATCGAGCTCCTCGTCGTGATGCTCATCCTCGGAATCCTGGCCGCGATCGCGCTGCCCGCCTTCTTCAACCAGAAGCAGAAGGCGAACGACGCCAAGGCCAAGGAGACCGCTCACTCCGCGCAGGTCGCGATGGAGACCTGTGCGACCGAACACAGCGGCGAATACACAGAATGTAAAACGCTGGCGATTCTCGCGGCAATCGAGCCGACCCTGACGGGTGCCCCCGTGACAATTCCGAAAGTCGGGGCCAAAGAATACGAAATCACAGTTACGTCTAGTCCGGCCACGCAGACGTTCTCGATAAAGCGGGAAGCCACTGGTGTTCTGAGCTACCCCTGCACAGCCAAAGAAACAGGTGGCTGTCCGTCCACCCTAAGCTGGGCCAACGGTTAGTCCAGCCTGAATCTAGCTTGGCTCTGTCACGCTGAACGCTGCCGAGGGGCGGGCCCGTTTCGGTCCGCCCCTCGCGCTTTCGGCCAAGCCGTTGCACCGGAGCTAAACAGATGACATATGGAGCCGAAAGAGCGACGATGCGGATTGAACAGGCGAAATCAACCAGACGCTCGTGGCGCAAGGCGGCTCCGCGGAGCCACCCTCGCGCTGGCGCGAGGAGGCGGGCGCTGGGCAGGAGGCTTGCGTGGAGCCGAGACGAGGCCGGCTTCACGCTGATCGAGCTCCTCGTCGTGATGCTCATCCTCGGAATCCTGGCCGCGTTCGCGCTGCCGGCCTTCTTCAACCAGAAGGAAAAGGCAGGCGACGCCAAGGCCAAGGAGTACGCGCACACCGCCGAGGTCGCAATTGAGACCTACGCAACTGAAAACGGCGGAAGCTACGTCGGCGCAGAAGCCGGGGCCGGAAAAAATCTCAACAAAATCGAGCCCACCCTGAACAGTGCGGAAATCACCGTTAAGGAAGCGCTGGCCAGGAAATACGTGCTCGAATCGAAATCGAGCACCGGTAACGCATTCACGATCACTGACAACGAAGGCGCCCTGTCGTTCACATGTACGGTGCAGGAAAAGGGCGGTTGCCCGAAAGGCGGCAACTGGGGCACCGGCTGATCTGGCCTGGCCGCGGCGTTTGCGGCGCCTGGACGCTCCGTGGATCAAACGTCCAGAACCGCAACCGGTTCGGGCTTTAGCAGCGGCAATGGGATGCCGATAGGCAAAGGGTGCGTCGCGCAATGGGTCAGATCGAGAGCGAGCGGGGCAGCGTGCTGATCGAGGTTCTGGTCAGCGCGGTCATGCTCGTCATCGCGACGGGCGGCGTCTTCAGCGCCCTCGGGGCAGCCACGCGGTCGACGGCTGAGGAGCGGCACCGGGCGCAGGCGGAGGGGCTCGCGCAGGCCGACCTGACGCGGATGCGGACGATGCGGATCTCCGCCCTCGCCAACCTGCACGAATCGAAGGTCGTGACGATCGAAAAGACGCCCTACACGGTCGAATCGGCGGCCGAATTCGAGACCGACAAAACGGGCACCGCCTCCTGCGAAAAAAGCACCGCCTCGGCCGACTACATCCAGATCCGCTCGACCATCACCTGGCCGTCGCTCGGCAGCCGGGCGCCGGTGGTCGACCAGAGCCTGGTCGCCCCTCCGAACGGATCGGTCTCGGCCAACAGCGGCTCGCTCGCGATCCAGATCGAAAACGCCGAGAACGGCGGCGTCGAAGGCGTCGGCCTCAGCGGCACGGGCGCCGGGACGTTCTCGGGCGTGACCGGCTCCAACGGCTGCGCGATCTTCGGCGACCTGCCGGCGGGCAACTACACGCTGACGATCTCCGGCTCCTCGCTGGTCGACAAAAACGGCGAAGCGCCGAAACCGCAGAGCACCAGCGTCGTCGAAGAGAGCACCAACACCCTGACGCTCCAGTACGACCATGCGGGCGAAATCGCGGTGAGCTTCCAGACCATGGTCGAAGGAAAACTGGTGCCCTCCAGCGCCGACTCGGTGGTCGCTTTCAACAGCGGCATGCAAGCCCCGAAGACGTTCGGCACGCTGGGCACGCCGGTGGGAGAAGTGCACGCGACGCCGCTCTTCCCCTTCACCTCGGCCTACTCGGTCTACGCCGGCAGCTGCGAAGAAGACAACCCCGGTGCATCGGCGCCGGAAGGGGCGGTCGGCGAAGCGGTGGTCTCCGCCGGCGGGAGCACGCCGGTGACGATCGTGCTGCCGGCGCTGTACCTGACCGCCTGGAGCGGTACCGAAGCCGAACCCGGCCAACCGGTCCAGGGCGCCGAAGTGAAGCTCGCCGACACCAAGTGCACGCCCGAAAAACCGCAGGTGCGGACGTTCACGACGAACTCCAAAGGCAACCTCCCGGACCCCGGCCTGCCGTTCAGCACCTACAACGTCTGCGTCTCCAACGAAACCAAGCATGTCAGCGCCGCGAGCCTCGCGGTCCCGGCGAACCCCGAAGAAATGGGAGCCGGCACGACCCTCAACGTCTTCCTCGGCGCGGCGGGGGCGGAAACGGGGAAGTGCCCGTGAGCGACGAGCGCGGCTACACCCTGATCGAGCTGCTGGTCGGAATGACGGTTTCGGTGGTCGTGGTCGGTGCGATCCTGGTGATGGTCCAGGTCGCGACCGGCGAGCAGAACCGGGTCGCTCAGCACGTCTACGCCAACCAGCGGGGCAGGCCGGCAATGAACCGGATCCTCGATCGCCTCCACTCTGCCTGCGTCTCGCCGGGGTTGGCGCCGGTGCGCGCCGGCAGCAGCGGCAGCTCGATGATCCTCTACTCGAAGAGCGGCTCCGCTGTCAGCCCGGTGCCCAACAAGTACGTCATCTCCCTCGCGGGCGGGACGCTCACCGAAACCGTCGCCCTGGGCAGCGGGACCGAACCCTCGAACTGGACCTTCGGCTCGCCCTCCAGCCCGGTCCAGGTGGTCGACGGCGTCGGTACGGCCCAGATCGGCGAACCGCCGGCGGCGGTGCCGCTCTTCAGCTACTTCGCCTACGAAGGAGGGCACGTCTCGACCACGCCGCTTTCAACCCCGCTGAGCACAGAAGCCGCAGCCCAAACCGTCCAGGTCAACATCGCCTTCACGGTCGCGCCGAGCGGCAGCGTCCCGGCGCAACCGGGGGCGGCGGTCACCCTCAGCGACTCGGCGACGCTGCGGATCGAACCGGCCAGCGAGGACAGCGCCCAGGTGAACCTGCCATGCGTATGAGGTTGCGAAACCGGCTCGGGGAGGAGGACGGCTACACGATGATCGCCGTGATCGCCGCGATCTCGCTGGTCTCGATGCTCGCGGCTGCGGCGCTGACAGCCGCCAGCGGCGACCTCCACCTCACCCAGCGGGACGTCGACTACAGGCGCTCCTTCGCGGCCGCGGAGGCGGGGATCGCCAGCTACTCTTTCCACCTCAACAACGACAACAGCTACTGGGCGCGCTGCACCGAAGTGCCGGAACCGAACGCGGTAAACCAGCAGGGGGCCTCGCCGCTGAAGAAACGCACCGTTCCGGGCTCGACCGACGCGAGCTACGCGATCGAACTGCTGCCGGCCACCGGTCAGAGCGCCTGCAATCCGGCCAAGCCGGTCGAATCGATGCTGGAGAAAAGCGGGCCGAACACCGGTTCCTTCCGGATCCGCTCGAGGGGCTACGCGGGCAACGCCAAGGTGTCGCTCATTGCCACCTACAAACGCGCGAGCTTCCTCGACTACGTCTACTTCACCCAGCTCGAGACGCTCGACCCGGTGACCTACTGGACGCAGACGATGATCAACGGGGCGTACCAGCAGTGCACCAAGTTCCGCCGCGAAGGCCGCGAAAGCCAGGTCATACCCGGCACGTCCCAGCACTGCATCGAGATCAACTTCATCACCGGCGACCACATCAAGGGCCCGCTGCACACCAACGACGACCTGCTGATCTGCGGGCAGCCGGAATTCGGCCGCAGCGCCGCCGACACGATCGAGGTCGGAGCGTCGCCGCCCGGCTGGCACGGCAATCCCAACTGCTCCGGCGACAACCCGAACTTCGTCGGCCCGTTCGTGACCACGGCTCCGGTGCTGAAACCGCCGGCGACCAACGGCAGGCTGAAGGCGCTCGCGGGGCCAAGCTACACCTTCTCGTGCCAGACCAAGATCAACCTCAAAGGGACGAACATGGAAGTGACGACGAATACCGGCACTTCGACTGTGCCCTTCCCGTCCAGCGGGGTGGTCTACGTCCAGAACGGCTCCTGCCCAGGCGAAGCGTGGCCCTCCTGCTCCTCGGCCTACTCGCCGTACACCGCCACCTATCCCGTGGGCTCGGACTGCGGCACCGTGCTAGTCAAGGGCGAATACTCGGGCGAACTCACGATCGCGGCGGAAAACGACATCATCGTCGAAGGCAACATCACCCGCACCAGCGGCAGCCAGGGGCTGCTGGGACTGATAGCCAACAACTTCGTGCGGATCAAGCACCCGTTCTGCCGCACACATTCCGGCGCTTCGGAAGGCTGTCCGAGTGGAAAGATCCCGGCCGAGACCACGCCAGGCCCGTACGGTGAACCTCGCTGCAACGAAGGAAGCAATGCCACCGGCACGTTGACGAACCCGACGATCGAAGCCGCGATCCTGGCGATCGAACACTCCTTCATCGTCGACCACTACGACTGCGGCGCCGAACTCGGCACGCTCAACGTGAAGGGCGCGATCTCGCAGAAATATCGCGGCACGGTGGGGACTTCCGGGAGCTCCAGCACCGGCTACCTGAAGAACTACGAATACGACGACCGCCTGCGCTACATGGAGCCGCCGAACTTCCTCGACCCGGTCGAGCCGGCCTGGCACGTCCAGCGCGAGACGCTCGATTTCGGCTAGCGCTCGCATCCGACCGGCGCTCAAGTGGCGCCGCCGGAGCGCCGATTCCATCCCGTGAACATGGCGGCGGCAGCGACTTTCGGATTCCTCGGCGGCGCGGTGGCGGGCAGCTTCCTCAGCGTGGTCGCACACCGCGTGCCGCGCGGCATCTCGATCGTCGCGCCGCGCTCGCAGTGCGCCACCTGCGGATCGCAGATCGCCGCCTACGACAACATCCCGATCCTCTCCTGGCTGCTGCTGCACGGCCGCTGCCGGCACTGCGGCGAGCGGATCTCCGCCCGCTACCCACTGGTCGAGCTGGGCACCGGGCTCGCCTTTGCGGCGACGGCGTTGGCCCTGCACGGCGATCCGGCCCGGCTCGTGCTCGGACTGGTCTTCGTCGCGACGCTGGCGGCGATCACGCTGACCGACCTCGAGCTGCGGCTGATCCCGAACAAGATCCTGCTCGTCTCGGCGCTCGCCGTCCTCGTCCTGGCCGCCGCGCTCGACCCGGCGAGCCTGCCGGCACGGGCGATCGCCGCCGCGGCGGCCGGCGGGCTGCTCTTCGCGGTGGCGCTCGCCTATCCGCGCGGGATGGGCCTGGGCGACGCCAAGCTGGCTGCCGTGATGGGTCTCTACCTCGGCCGCGCCGTCGCGCCGGCGCTGCTGATCGCCCTGCTTGCCGGCTCGCTCTTCGGTCTGGTTCTGATCGCGCGCCACGGAGCGGCGGCGCGCAAGCAGGCCGTCCCCTTCGGCCCGTTCCTCGCCCTTGGCGGCGTGATCGGCCTGCTCGTCGGCGACCAACTGGTCGATTGGTACCTGGGCACGCTTTCGTAGGTCCGTCCAGGTTTTCCTAGAACTGAGTAGTTGCAGGGCGAAAGGTCTGCGGCCTTTCTGTCGATCAAGGAGGGGTGCTTCAACTGACTAGGAAGAAGAAGAGCAAGGGGGGCGGGGCGGTCGGGCTCGACATCGAGGCCGACAGCATCGCCGCGGCTGAGCTGGACGGCAACGGCTCGGCGCAGATCGCCGCCACGGCGATCGGGCCGCTGGCGCCCGGCGCCTTCCACGACGGTGAGGTGGCCGACCCGGACGGCGTCGCCGAGGCGCTGAAGTCGCTCTTCGCCGAGCACAAGCTCTCGAAGCGGGTGCGGCTCGGGATCGGCAACCAGCGGGTCGTCGTCCGCACCCTGCGGCTGCCGGCGATCGAGGATCCGAAGGAGATGGCGGCGGCGGTCCGCTTCCAGGCGCAGGAGCAGATCCCGATGCCGCTCGACCAGGCGGTGCTGGAGCACCAGGTGGTCGGCGGCGTCCCGGCCGAGGAGGGGGCGGCGCCGCAGGTGGACGTCGTGGTCGTCGCCGCCCGCCGCGACATGGTCGCCTCCTTCGTCGAGCCGCTCCGCCGCGCCGGCCTGGAGCCGGTCGGTGTCGACCTCTCGGCCTTCGGGATGATCCGCGCCCTGGCCGGCGTCGGGGCGGCGGCGGGCGCCGCCGCTGAGAACGGCGAGAACGGGGCGGCGCAGCCGGGTATGGCGGCTCGCCCCGAGGAGGCGGTCCTCTACTGCAACGTCGGCGACGTCATGAACCTCGCCGTGGCGCGCGGCCGCGCCTGCCTCTTCACGCGCGTCTCCAACGCCGGGCTGGCGGGCATCGCCGGCCGGCTCGCCGCCCAGCATGGCCTCAGCGCCGAGCACGCGACGCAGTGGCTTTCGCACGTCGGCCTGGAGGGTGCCGTGGAGCAGATCGAGGGCGACCCGGAGACGGTCGCCGCCGCTCGCCGCGCGCTCGAGGAGGGCATCACCGGGCTGGCCGACGAGCTGCGGCTCTCGCTCGACTACTACCGCGCCCAGGAGAGCGCCGTGCCGGTCGGGCGGGTCGTCATCTGTGGCCCGGGCAGCACGATCCCCGGCTTCGCGGCGCGGATGGAGGAGGGGCTCGGGCTGCCGATCGCCGCCTCTCGCCCGCCGGCGCTTGCGGGTCACGACGAGGCCGCGGCGGCGCGGCTCACCCTTCCCTACGGCCTGGCGCTGGAGAGCTGAGATGCGCCCTGTCAACCTGATCCCACCCGAGGAGCGCCGCGGCGAGCATGCCCCGATGCGGACCGGCCCCGTCCCCTACCTGCTGGTCGGCGCCCTGGTCGCCGTGCTGGCCGGGGTGACAGCGCTGGTCGTGACCGGCAACCAGATCGCCGAACGCAAGAGCGAAGCGGCCAAGCTCGAACGCGAAGACGCCGTGGCGGGCGCCCGCGCCGAACGCCTCGCCGCCTACACCCAGTTCCGGACGCTGCGCGAACAGCGGGTGCAGACGGTCACCAGCCTCGCCGACAGCCGCTTCGACTGGGAACGGGTGATGCGCGAGCTGACGCTGGTCCTTCCCCACGACGTCTGGCTGGTCAGCCTCGACGCGTCGGCCTCGGCCGGCGCCGAAACCGGCGGTTCGAGCGGCGGCTCCGGGGGCGGCGGCCTGAGCGGCTCGATCGCGGGCCCGTCGCTGACGATCAGCGGCTGCGCGACCGGTCACGACGCCGTCGCCGGATTCGTCACGGCGCTGAAGGAGATCGACGGGGTGACCCGGGTCGGCGTCGAGTCCTCCGAACTTGGCGAAAAGGAAACCGCCGTCAGCTCGGCCGAAGTGGGCGCGGCCACCGGTTCGAGTGGCGGCGATTGCCGCACCCGCAAATTCATCGCCAAGTTCGACCTCGTCGTCGCCTTCGACGCGGCGCCGGTGCCGCAGACCGCCTCGGCGGGTGGAGCGGCGCCGGCCTCGGCGACCGAACAGGCCAGTACCGCCTCCAGCGAAACCTCGAAATCCAGCGAAACCGCGGCAGGCGGGGAAACCTCGGCAGCCTCGAAAGGCGGCGGCTGAGATGAAGCTCGACATGAAGTCGACCAACGGCCTGATCGTTGCGCTGCTCGCGATCGGGGCGCTGGCGACCGCCTTCTGGATCCTGGCGCTGAGCCCGAAGCGCGAAGAAGCGAAGAAGCTTGGCGCCCAGGTTGAAGAAGCGAAGGCGTCACTGGCGCAGCACCGGGCCGAAGCCGCGCAGGCGCTGGAAGCGCGCAAGACATTCCCGGTCGACTACCAGCAGCTCGTCGTGCTCGGCAAGGCCGTGCCCGGCGGCGACGAAACCGCCTCGCTGCTGGTCCAGCTCAACCAGATCGCGGACCGCGCCGGGGTGAGGTTCAGCGACTTCAAGCTCAGCCCCGGGTCCGGTGGGGCAGCGGCGCCGGCCGCGCCCGCTACCGCCGCTCCCGCCGCTCCCGCCGCGCCGGCAGGCGCCGCCACGCCGGCCTCGAACCCGGTCTCGCCGACCGAGGCGGCCGCTTCGCTGTTGCCGCTGGGCGCGACGGTCGGTCCCGCCGGCCTCGGCGTGATGCCCTACACCCTCACCTTCGAGGGCGACTTCTTCAAGATCGCCGACTTCATCAGGGGGCTCGACTCGCTGGTCAAGACGCAGAACACGCGGGTCTCCGTCGACGGCCGCCTGCTCACGGTCAACGGCTTCTCCCTGGCCCCCGACCCGAATAAGGGCTTCCCGGCGCTGCAGGCGACCTTCTCCGTCACCACCTACCTGACCCCGCCCGGCCAGGGCCTCACCGCGGGCGCGACGCCGGGCGGGCCCGCCCCCGCCACGGCCACACCGGCCTCGACTACGCTCGGAGTGGCTCGATGAAGAAGCTGAGGGGACCGGAGCTGAAGATGCCCGAGCTGAAGGTGCCGCCCTTCCTGGTAGACCTCTGGTGGGACCTGTGGGACCGTCGCCTGCTGCCGCTGATCGCGCTCGTCGTGGTGGCGACCGCCGCCGCGCCCTTCCTGCTCGGCGGCTCGAAGGAATCGCCGCCGCCCGCGGGGTCGTCGGCCACGGCGGCGGGCATCGCGGCGGAAGCGGCTTCGGCGTCGAGCTTTACGGTGGTGCAGGCGCAGCCGGGGCTGCGCGACTACCACAAGCGACTCGCCGGGCGCAAGCCCACCGACCCGTTTAAGCAGCGGTTCACGGGCGCCGCCGCGACCGGCGCGGCGGGCGCGAAGCAGAGCTCGCAGACGGAAACCCCGTCGACCTTTACGACCACGACGACGACGCCCTCCTCGGGTGGCGGCGGCGAATCGGGTGGCGGCGGCGAATCGAACGGCCCCTCCACCACCCCCTCGTCGGGCGGCAAGGCGGGCGGCGAACCGGCCGGCGGCGAACCGAGCGGCGGCGGCACGGCGAAGAAGCCTTCTCTGACGCTCTTCGCGTTTGAGATCGACGTGAAGATCGTCCACCTCGCCGGTACGGGCGCAGACGCCAAGATGAAGGAAGAACCCGTGGTCAAGCATGGGGTCCTCCCCCTGACGCCGCTGCCCGGAGAGAAGGCGCCGGTGGTCACCTACATGGGCCCCTCCAAGAAGGGCAAGCCGCTGCTGCTCGTCTCCACCGGCGTCCACTCGGTCTTCGGCGAAGCCAAGTGCATCTCCGGCGACGAAGTCTGCCAGCTGCTCGAAGTCGAACCCGGCTTCCCCGTGACCTTCGTCTACGGAGCGAACGAAGCGCGCTACCGGATCAACGTGCTGAAGATCGAACCCGTGGTCACCGGCCACATCTGAGCACCTGAGCAGAGCCGGTTGCCGTCGCGCGGCGCCCGTCTGCCTTCCTGGCCGGCCCGGCATCTTCCAAAACTTCAGTAAGTGAAGCGAGGGCGCTACACTCGCTGAAGCGAGGCAATTGACACAACCGCCTCGTTTTACCGATGAGTGCCCTTAGCAACGCTCAATGCCCCGTCTGCCGCACGGCCGACATCGTGTGTGGCAAGTGGACGCTCCTCGTGATCCGCGATCTCGCCGCCGGCTGCTGCCGTTTCTGCGAGCTCGAGCGGTCGCTCGAGGGGATCAGCCCGCGGACGCTCTCGCTGCGCCTGCGGGCCCTCGAAGAAGAGGGGATAGTCGTCCGCAACACCTTCCCCGAGGTGCCGCCGCGGGTCGAGTACGCGCTGACCGAGAAGGGGATGGCGCTGGTCCCGCTGATCGAGGACATGCGCCGTTACGGCACGCGCTGGCTCTTCGACGAGGCCCACACCGCCACCGCCGACCCAGTCACTGCCGCCGACCCAGTCGCCGCCGTCGTCTGAGTCCGGCCAGACGTGTCGTCGATTGACTACCCATGTGGTAGTCAAAGTACGGCACGTCCCTCGAGCACGTCCCTGCAAGGCGCCATGCAGGCGCAGGAGCGGCGGGCGGCGGGCGGAAGCGTGGAGCGTGCCCGACCGTCTGCTCAGCGAAGCCCTGAAACGGCTGGCCGCTGAGGCGGCGATCCGTTTCAGCAGCCTGGTCGCGAGCGGCGACCCGATCCCCTTCGACGTCGCCGAGCAGGCGGGCCCGAACTCTCTCTTCCACAGCTACCTGCCGCTGACGGCGCAGTACGTGCGCGAGCGCGAGGCGGAGCTGCGCTCGCTTCCCGCCTTCGGGCAGGCGCGCGAGGCGGTCGAGGCCGCCGGGGTGGCGGCGTCCTACCTCGAGGACCGCGGCGAGCCGGTCCCGGCCGAGCCCGGCGAGCGGGCGGCGCGAATGCTGACGATCTTCATCGCCTCCCTCTGGGATGGCTGCACCGAGCTGTCGCTCGACCGGGCGCGGCTCGACAACGCGCTCGCCGTGCTTGCGGCCGAGGCTCGGGGCGCGGACGAAGCCGAGGTCCTCATCGCTCCAATCATCGGCCTGCAGATGCCGCTGGCGCGCCTGCGGTTGCCGCGTGGGGTGGAGGTGGTGCGTGCCGGCAACGTCGAGGCGCCAATCGAGGCGATGCGCAGCGAGGGAATGGGCCGGGAGGCCTGGGAGCCGCAGTTCCTGGCGGTTGCCGAGCAGGACGAGGACGCGGAGAGCTTTGAGGTGGCGCTGCGCCAGGTGCGCGAGCTGATCAGCGTGATGCGCCTCTTCCGCCGGGGCGGCGTCGGGCTGGGGCCCTACGCCTTCGCTCCGACCGGCGAAGGCCAGTGGCGCCGCGTGGCCACCGGCGCGCCCGCCCCCCGTGGCGGCGGTTACCGGCTGAGCGAGGACGAGGCGGCGCAGCTGGCCGAGCTGGCGAGCGCGCTCGAGGCACGACCCGACCCGCACGGCACCCTGGCCTGGGCGATCGCCCGCTTCGAGATGGGCAGCGAGCGCGGCACGGCGCTGGAAGGCCTCAGCGACCATCTGCTCGCGCTGCGCGCGGTGCTGGACGGCCAGGGGCCGGTCGGCGCCTCGTTGCCGATGCGCGCCGCGGCTCTGATCGCCGACGAGTCCTGCGAGCGGGTAACCGCTCGCGAGCGGATCGAGCGGGCGCTGGAGCTGGAGCGTGCGGCGATGAACGGCGCCAAGGTCGAGGGAGCGCTGGAGCTTGCCAGGTGGATCGAGGAGAGCGTTCGCCGGGTGCTTCTGGGGGCGGCCCTGGGCGAGCTCGGAACCGACCTGAGCGCGGCCGCCGACGAGACCCTGATCGCAACCGGCCTCGCCGAGGGTGACGCCGAGGTGACCGTCAGTGCAGCCGACCAGCCCCTGACCGAGGCTGACGCACAAGTTTGGGATGAAACCCACCCCCCATTCGAATCGATTCGAATCACGACTTCTGCCGAGACGGAAGAGGGCCAGCCCAAAGACTCTTTCGCGCGATCTGAGGAGGACAACATGGACGAACACGACACCCGCATCCTCGAGCCGATTCCGGCCGCGGACGAGATCCGGATCACCGCCACCAACTGGCTGGACGAGGTGGCGACCGGTGAGCACACCCTGGAGTGGCCCGCCGGCGGCAGCGACGTCGAGCGGCGCGCGCGAATCGACACGCCGCGCGTGCGGGCCCTGTTCGAGGTGCCCGAGGACGCGGACTGGGAGGTCCGCGAGCTCAACTACGACCACTACAACCGCCGCGCCAGCTGACCTCCGTTCCCCGCAGCTCCTCGCCAGGACCCCCGATATGTCGTCGCGATCCGATCCCTGCCGATCGACTTCGTACCATGAGCATCGATGACCCATCGATCCAACTCCGTAGTCCTTGCTCGTATCCAGGCCCGCGATGACATCGCACGCATCGCCTCAGAACATGGTGCCCGCAATGTCCGTGTCTTCGGCTCGGCCAGTCGAGGCGAGGCAAACGCCCACGATCTCGACCTCCTCGTCGAGATGGCCGGGGATCGCAACCTGTTCGACCTGATCGCCCTCTCCAACGAGCTGCAGGACGCGCTCGGGATCGAGGTCGACGTCCTCAGCGAGAACGGCCTATCGCCCTACCTGCGCGATCGCATCCTCGCTGAGGCGGTCCCGCTTTGAAGGACGAGCGGGCCTACCTGCTCCACATCCGCGACGCCGTCGATCGCATCCTCTCCTACACCAAGGAGGGCCGCGACGCCTTCCTCGCCGATTCGATGATCCAAGACGCCGTCCTGCGCAACATGGAGATCCTCGGCGAGGCATCAAAGCGAGTTTCGGGGGACTTGCGCGAGCGTGCGCCCGATGTGCCGTGGCGCGAGATGGCCGGCATGCGCGACAAGCTGATCCACGACTACTTCGGTGTCGACCTCACCCTCGTCTGGGAAGTGGTGGACTCCGAGTTGTCCGCTGCACGGGACCGGATAGCCAGCTTGCTTGACGAGCTCTCCGACGAGGAGTCCAAGGACAAGGAGCGGGACTCCTGCTGACCGCTGACGGGCGGACCCGCCGGCAGCAGCGACGTCGAGCGGCGCGCGCGAATCGATACGCGCCAAGTTAACCCCTCTCTCCGCCGACGGGCCGATTTCCCACGTATGTCGTGGGTTTCCGGCCAATCGACCGTGGCTCGGCGGGCACCGTTTGACTTATCGCCGGCTGGCGTGTAGGACTCGCCTGTGCCACGTTGGATCTGCCGCCTTTTGGGCTGCGCCCTCGCCTTGCCGATGCTCCTGCCCGCGGCGGCGAGCGCGGCCACCTTCAATGTGACCACGGACAGCGACTCCAGCAGCGGCACGTGCCTGCCGGCGTCGTGCACGCTGCGGCAGGCGATCGCCGCCGTCAACGCGGGCGGCGGCGGTGACACGATCAACGTTCCGGCCGGCCTCTACACGCTCACCTCTGGCGAACTGCAGCTGCAGAAAAGCGTGACCATCGACGGCGCGGGCCCCGCCGCCACGGTGGTCGAAGGGGACGCCCTGTCGCGGGTCTTCAACGTCGAAGTGGGCGTGATCGCGAACATCGCCGGCCTCGCCGTGGAAAACGGCAGGGTCGCCGGCACCAGCTCGCCGCAGGCGCATGGCGGCGGGATCCTCAATGCCGGAACGCTCTCGCTCAGCAACGTGGTCGTTCGCGGCAACGCCGTCGTCCCGGCCAACAACACCGGGCTGATACCGGAGGGCGGCGGGATCTTCAACTCCGGCACGCTGCATGTGTCCAACACCACGATCGTGGGCAACCACGCCAACACGCTCCCCGAAGGGGGCATCCCAGGCGGGGCGGGACTGGCCAACGAAAACGGCAAAGTCGACCTCACGGATTCCGTCCTCTCGGGCAATGTGACCAGCGGCAATAGCGGTATCCCGGAGGCGGGCGGGTTGTACAGCACCGCCACGACTGCACATGGCGCGAGCGTCACGCTTACGCGGGTTCTGGTCGACGGCAACCGGGCGATCGACACCGCGACCGGCGGAATTCCCGAGGCGGCCGGGATCTCCGCGAGCGCGACAGACCTGACCATCGTCGACAGCACCGTGAGGGGGAACAGGGCAGTCGGGGGGGCGATCGCGGACGCCGGTGGGATCTTTGCCCTCCCGCAAGGGAGCTTCACGCTGGAACGGAGCCTGGTGGCGAATAACGTCGCAGAAAGCTCGGTCTTTGCCGACGGCGGCGGCCTCTACATGGATGGCGAAGCGACCGACCTGCAGAAGATCGTGAACACCACCATTGCCGCCAACCGCGCCACGTCGCCGACTGGGAACGACGGAGCGGGGATCTTCCACTCTGGCGGCGCGCGCCTCGACGTCCTCAGCTCGACCATCAGCGGCAACGTCGCGTCGGGCAGCGGGGCGAGCGACCAGGGCGGGAACCTATGGGACAGCGGCAGCGGCGGCAGCGTGCTGAGCCTGCGCGATTCGATCGTCTCGGGCGGCGCCGGAGCGAGCGGCTTCGAGAACTGCTTCGGCAGCGGGGTGCAGTCGGCGGGGCACAACATCGACAGCCTCGACCAGTGCAACTTCCATGCCGCTGGCGACAAGGTGAAAACCAACCCGCTGCTTGCGGCGCTGGCCGACAACGGAGGGCCGACCGAAACGCTGGCGCTCAACCCAGGCAGCCCCGCGATCGACGCGGGCGATGCGGCCTGTGCGGCCACCGATCAGCGCGGGGTGACGCGCCCGCAGGGCCCCGCCTGCGACATCGGCGCGTTCGAGCTCGTCCCCCCACCCGCCCCTCCCGTGAAGACCTCCGGGCTGGCCACGCTCCAGCTGCTCTCCCGCACGGTGACGATCAACCTGAAGACCGGCAAGGGCGTGGCGCCGGCGAAGTGCCTCAACGTGCCGACCGACGAATGCAGAGCCACCCTCGCGCTGTTGCTGGGCCCTGCGGCCTCGCGCAGCGCCGCGAAGAAGAAGCACGGCGTGCAGATCGGCGCCGCCAAGGGAACGATCGCGGGCGGGAAGACCGGCCGGCTGAACTTCAAGCTCACGCGCAAGGGCCTCGCCCTGCTCGAGGGGAAGAGGAGCCACAGGCTGCGGGTCATGGCCGCCGGCCGGTCCCGGAACCGCGCCGGGCAGGCGATCGCCGTCAACCAGAAGCTGACGCTGAAGGGCAAGGGCAAAGCGGCAAGAAGGAAGTAGGCGCGAGCGCGGTCGCCGTCAGGCGCGGCCGGCGGCGATTGCCTGGCGCTCGGTGCTGTTTGCGAAGAGGTAGCGGTTGATCTCGGCGAGGCCGGCGAGGTCGTGGACGTCCTCGTCCAGGTAGGGGACGCGGATCACGCCCTTGGTTCGCAGCTCGGCGGCGAGGTGCTCGATGTTGCGGGCGTCGCGCTCGGCCAGGGCCTGGTAGTCGGCGAAGTTCGCGGCGACTCGCCGCGCCAGGTCCTCGTCGCCGAGGCGCTCGGCGAGGGTGGCCGGCAGGTCGACCTTGTCGCCGCGCAGCCGCTCGGCCGGGTAGTGCACCTTGTTGACGATGACGCCGCCGAAGGGCAGCTTCGCCTCGACCAGCTTGCGGTGGAAGTAGACGGCCTCGTCGATCGGCTCCCCCTGCGGGCCGCAGACGACGAGGAAGCAGGTGCGGCGATCGGCGAGCAGGCTGTTGACCCGTTTGGCGCGCGCCTGGAAGCCGTCGACCATGCCGCTGAAGGCGTTGAAGAACTCGGCCAGGTCGGCGAGCAGGTCGAAGCCGACGATCCGCTTGAAGACGCTGAGCGCCACCGTGGCGCCGCGGCCGGCGAGGCGGGCCGCCAGGCCGGTCGGGCGCATGAAGACGCGCAGCGAGCGGCCTTCGATGAACTGGGTGAGGCGCCGCGGCGCGTCGAGGAAGTCGAGCGCGTTGCGGGTCGGCGGGGTGTCGAGGACGAGCAGGTCGAAGCGGCCCTCGGTGTGCAGCTCGAAGAGCTTCTCCATCGCCATGTACTCCTGCGAGCCCGCCAGCGCGTTGGAGATCTGCTGGTAGACGCGGTTGCCGAGGACGCGGTCGCGGGCCTCCTCGTCGGGCGCCTGGCGGGCGACCAGCTCGTCGAAGGTCGCCTTGGCGTCGAGCATCATCGCCCACAGCTCCCCCTTCATCTCGACCCCCTGGCGCTCGAACAGCTTCGGGTCGACCCGCGTCGCCTCGTTGCCGAGCTCGCGCAGGCCGAGCGAGTCGGCGAGCCGCTTCGCCGGGTCGATCGTCAGCACGCACACCGTCAGCCCGCGAGCCGCCATCCCGGTGGCGATCGCCGCCGCGGTGGTCGTCTTGCCGACCCCGCCCGAGCCGGCGCAGATGCAGATCCGCTTGCCCTCGAGGATGCCGTCGACCGTGGGCATCAGCGCAGCCTCTCCGCGAGCCGGCGCGCCGCCTCAACCCCGAGCTCGGGCTCGAAGAGGAAGGGGAGCGTCTTGACCGGTGTCTCGACGCGGCGGCGCAGGCGGGAGAGCTGGGCGCGCTGGGAGCGGGCGCGGCTGTGCTCGGAGAGTGCCGCGCGCGCCGCGGCTCGCACCAGGCCGTTCTGGCCGGCGGCGAGCTCGCCCAGGCGCTCCACCTCGTCCTTGGAGAAGCGCTCCGGGTAGAGGCCGTTCAGATAGACGCGATCGACTGCCACCCCAACCTCGGTCCGGAGGTCGTGCTCCAGCGCGGCCGACTCGTTGACGGGCATCTCCTCCGGCAGGGCGACGATCGCCGTCCCGGTGTGGTCGTGATCGGTGATGAACCGGTCCAGCGTTCGCGCCTGGGCGTGGATCGGGCCGACGCGGGCGATGGCGGCGAAGGTGCGCGGCGTCTGCAGGAAGCCGATCCCGTGCCCGGTGGCCGGTGCGTCGACGATCACCAGGTCATATTTCCGCCCCCGCTTCACCTTGCGGTCGAGCTGGGCCAGCTCCCAGATCTTGCCGATCGTGACCAGCTCCTTGAGGCCCGGGGTGGCGGCCGCGAGGTAGTTGAAGATGCGGCTGCGGAAGAGCAGGTCGCGCATCGCGCGGACCTTGAGCTGGAGCAGCACGTACTCGCGCATCGACTCGTCCGGGTCGATCGAGATCGCCCAGAGGTTCTCCGCCATCTCGACCTCGTGGAAGCCAACCTCGGCGTGGGCGAAGATCCGCGAGGTGTTTTCCTGAGAGGCGACCTCGCAGACGATCGTCCGCTTTCCTTCGCCGGCGGCGCGCAGGCCAAGCGCGACGGCGACGGTGGTCTTGCCGACGCCTCCCTTGCCGGTCACGAAGACCAACCGCTTGTCGATCAGATCCGGAATCGGTTGATTCCTAGCAATTTCTGGGCTCGGCAGGAAAAGCCAGGGCTCATGCGAATACCCGCGCAATGGGATTCCTAAGCCGCAAGAGCAAGTCCGCGCCCGTCGTGGTCGAAGAGCCGCATCCGATCGTCGAGGAGTTGAAGGGGATGGAGGAAGCCGTTCCCGAGACCCCATCCGCGGATGCCAGCAGCCGCGCGCCCGCGGGTCCTGTCGCGGAGGGCAGCCCTCCGGCTCACCCGCCGGAGGGACGACCCTCCACGCCACCCGCGGGTGGGAGTAACGGGGCATCCGCGGAGGAGTCGCGCGCAAGCAGCGCTGCGCCGGTTGCCGAGGCAGCAAAAGCTGAGAAGGTGGAGGAGAAGGCTGAGAGGTTCATGCCTGGCGACTTGCTCGTGCCCAGCCGGCACGAGGCTCCCGCCGAGGAGGCGGCGCCGGAGGTGGCGGTCAAGCAGGCCGAGGTGATCGCGTTTGCGAACCAGAAGGGCGGGGTCGCGAAGACGACCACGACCCTCAACCTGGCCGTCGCCTTCGCCGAGTCCGGCCATCGTGTGCTCTGCATCGACCTCGACCCGCAGGGCAACCTGACGATGAGCCAGGGGATCGATCCGGACAAGGTGGAGAAGAGCCTCTACGACGTGCTCGTCCACGACATGCCGATCAGCGAGATCGTCCAGCACCGCGAGATCGACATCGCGGTCTCCTCGATCGACCTGGCCGGAGCCGAGATCGCGATGAGCACCAAGATCGGCCGCGAGCGCTCGCTCGAGAAGGCGCTGAAGGAGGTCAGCGGCGACTACGACTTCATCTGCATCGACACGCCGCCGAGCCTCGGGCTGCTGACGATCAACGCCCTGACCGCGGCAAGCAAGGTGATCGTCCCCGTCCAGTGCGAGTATCTGTCGATGCGCGGGCTGGTCCAGCTTCAGAACACGCTGAAGATGATCCAGGACAACCTCAACCCGGACGTCAAGATCGAGGGCATCCTGCCGACCATGCTCGATTCGCGCACCGTCCACGCCAAGGAGGCGGTGGAAATCCTCGAGGAGAACTTCGGCGAGCTGGTCTTCAAGTCGCGGATCAAGAAGGCGATCAAATTTGCCGAGGCCCCCGTGAAGGGCGCCAGCGTGCTCAAGTACGATTCGGGCAGCAGCGCCGCGGGCTACTACCGCGAACTGGCGAAGGAGGTCTTGGCGAATGGCTCGTCGTAAGCGCGCAAGCATGCGCGAGGGTCCCCTCGCCGATCTCTTCCGCTCCACTTCCGACGACGCCCCGCCCGAGACTTCAGAGCAGCTGTCCGAGGATCCTGTCGCAGAGGACAGCCCTCCGGCTCAGCCGCCGGAGGATCCATCCTCGGAGTCGGCTCCGGACCGCCTCAAGCGGGTCTTCTCCGAGCAGCCCGATCCCCCGCGCAGCGAGCCGGTGACCGTCGCCCCTCGCTACGGCCGCGAGGAACCGGAGTACGAGCCGCGGGTCGCCGGCGTACCGCATCAGCCCGTGATTCGGGTCGTGGGCGTTGGCGGGGCCGGCGTCAACGCGGTCAACCGGATGGTCGAGGCGCGCGTGCCCGGAGTCGAGTTCATGGCGGTCAACACGGACCTTCAGTCCCTGCAGCTCTGCGTGGCGGACGTCACCGTCCACATCGGCGACGAGCAGACGCGCGGCCTGGGCGCCGGGGCCGACCCCGAGCTGGGCCACAGCTCGGCCTTCGGGGAGCAGGACAAGATCAAGCGCCTGCTGAAAGGCTCCGACATGGTCTTCATCGCCGCCGGGGCCGGCGGCGGCACCGGGACCGGCGCGGCGCCGGTCGTCGCCCGTCTCGCGCGCGAGATTGGCGCGCTGACCGTCGGGATCGTCACCAAGCCGTTCAGCTTCGAGGGAAGCCGGCGGGGCAATCAGGCCAACAAGGGAATCGAGACGCTGGCGGCCGAGGTGGACACGCTGATCGTCGTGCCCAACGACCGCCTGCTCGAGGTGCTTGACCAGCAGACCTCGATGATCGAGGCCTTCCAGGTTGCCGACGACGTGCTGCGGCAGGGCGTGCAGGGCATCTCGGACCTCGTGACGCTGCCGGCGCTGATCAACCTCGACTTCGCCGACGTGCGGACGATCATGTCGGAGGCGGGGCGGGCCCTGCTCGGCATCGGCATGGGCAGCGGCGAGGGCCGGGCGCTGCTCGCCGCCGAAAAAGCGATCTCCTCGCCCCTGCTCGAGACGTCGATGGAGGGGGCGCGCGCGATCCTGCTCTCGATCACGGGCGGCTCCGACCTCTCGCTGGTCGAGGTCAGCGAGGCGGCCAAGCTGGTCGGCGAGGCGGCCCACTCCGACGCCAACATCATCTTCGGGGCCAACATCGACGACGAGCTGAGCGAGCAGGTCTGGGTCACCGTCGTGGCGACCCGCTTCGACGGTCGCACGAGGCCGCCACGGCGTGCTGAGGAGCCGACGATCCGCCGCACCAAGGGCGGCGGCCGCGACCGCTCGGTGTCGCGGTCCCGAGGCGGCGGCGAGCTGGACACTCTCGACGTCCCCGAGTTCCTCCCGGGCTAGCCTCGCGGCCCATGACCGGGGTCGTTGCCGCAGGCCACCCGATCACCGCCGAGGCCGGCGTGCAGGTGCTGCGCGACGGCGGCAACGCGGTCGACGCAGCGGTCGCGGCGGTGCTCGCCTCGTTCGCGGTCGAGAGCCCGCTGACCGGATTCGGCGCGGGCGGCTTCATGATGGTTCACGAGGAGGCCGGCGAGGCCGTCCTGATCGACTTCTTCGTCGCGGCGCCGGGGAAGGACGGGGTGGAGCGGGGAGCGGAGCTGGTGCCGGTCCCGGTCCACTTCGACCCCGAGACGATCCAGACGTTCTACGTCGGCCCGGCCTCCTGCGGGGTGCCGGGCACGGCTGCGGGCCTGGAGCTGGCGATGCAGCGCTTTGGCTCGGCGCCGCTCGCCGACCTGGCCGTCGCCGGCGCCCGCCTCGCCCGTGACGGCGCCCCGGTCAACGCCGAGCAGGCCTACATCCTCGACATCCTCTGGCCGATCCACGAGCGGCTGGAGGGCACGCGCGAGCTGTACGCGCCGGGTGGTCGGCCGCTGCGCGAGGGCGATGCCTTCCGCTTTCCGGAGCTGGCCGAGGCGCTCGAACGGTTCGGCGCCGAGGGGGCGGAGCCCTTCTACCGCGGTGAGGTGGCGGCGGCGCTGAGCGAGTTCACGGTGGAGGGAGGCGGCACGCTGGGCCCGACCGACCTGGCGACATACGAGGCGGTTGCGCGGCGGCCGATCCGGACGTCCTTCCGAGGCACCGAGGTGCTGACCAACCCGCCGCCCTCCTCCGGCGGGATCCTGATCGCCTATTGCCTCGGCCTGCTGGAGCGGCTGGGCGAGCGCAGCGGGCCCGAGCAGCTGGTCGCCGCGATGGGCGCCGCCAACCAGGCTCGCGGCAAGGAGTTCGCCGAAGCGCTCTACGGGGAGGGGCTCGAGGCCAGCCTGCTCGACCAGGTGCGGCTCGACCTGACGGCCGGCGAGCTGCTCGGCTCGACCACGCACATCTCGGTGCTCGACGGCGACGGGATGTGCGCCAGCGTCACCTGCTCGAACGGCTCCGGCTCGGGCGTGCTGGTGCCCGGCACCGGCGTGATCCTCAACAACATGCTCGGCGAGGAGGACCTCAACCCGCTCGGCTTTCACGCGATCGCTCCCGGTCGCAGGGTGCCATCGATGATGGCGCCGACCGTGGTGCTGCGCGACGGCGAGATCGAGCTGGGCCTGGGCAGCGCCGGCTCCAACCGGATCCGCTCGGCGATCCTGCAGACGATCGTGCGAGCGGTGGAGGAGGGGATGGGCGCCGGCGAAGCGGTGCGGGCGCCGCGGCTGCACTTCGAGGCCGGGATCGTCCAGGCCGAGCCGGGAATCGACGAGGCGGCGCTGGCCCGGATCGAGGCGCGCGGCATGCCGGTTCTCCGCCGGCCGCAGATCAACCTCTTCTTCGGCGGTGTGCAGGCCGTGGCGCGCAACCGTGCCAGCGGCGCGCTCAGCGGCGGCGGCGATCCGCGTCGCGGCGGCGCCGTGGCGATCGCCTAAGAACCCCTTTCTGAGTGGGGCGGAAAGCCCCGGGACGCGTGAACCGCGAAAATTGGCGCGTGGGAAGAAAGGACAGCGCGCAGATCGATTTCGAGGCTGAGGGGCTGCTCGAGGGCCTCGAGGGGCACGCGCGCGAAGCGCGGCGCGAGCTGCTCGAGCGCCTCGCGGGGGAAGGCGTCGCCCTCGAGGCCCTGCGCGAGGCCGTCGCCGCCGGGCGGCTGACCCTGCTGCCGGTGGAGCGCGCGATGGCCGGTGGCAGTCCCAGCCACTCGCCCCGCGAAGTCGCCGAGATGTCCGGGATCGAGCTCGACCTGCTGGAGCGAGCCACCGCGGCGCTCGGCATCCCCTATCCCGACCCCGACCAGCGCTCCCTGACCGAGGCCGACCTGGAGGCGGCGCGGCAGGTGAAGGCGCTTCGCGACGCGGGCCTGCCCGAGGAGGGGATGCTGCAGGTGGCGCGCACGATTGGAATGGCGACCGCGCGGATCGCCGAGGCGAACCGCGAACTGAGCATCCGCACCCTGATGCAGCCCGGCGACACCGAGCGCGACCTGGCGCTGCGCTTCGCGGCCGCCGCCGAGTACATGCAGCCGCTGGTCGAGCCGGTCCTGGTCTACGCGCTGCGGGCCCACATGCTCGAGCAGATCCGCCGCGACGTGATCGGCGCGGCCGACCTCGCCTCGGGCGAGATGGGCACGACAAGCGAGCTCGCCGTCTGCTTTGCCGACCTGGTCGGCTTCACCAAGCTCGGCGAGGAGCTGCCGACCGAAGAGCTGGGCCTCGTCGCCGGCAGGTTGGAAGAGATGGCGACCGCGGTTGCCGAACCGCCGGTGCGCCTGGTCAAGCTGATCGGCGACGCGGCGATGCTCGTCTCGGCCGAGGTCGAGCCGATGGTGGAGGCGGCGCTGCGCCTGGTCGAGGCATCGCAGCGGGAGGGCGACGAGTTTCCGCGGCTGCGCGCCGGCGTCGCCTACGGCTCGGTCCTCGCCCAGACCGGGGACTACTACGGCCGCCCGGTGAACCTGGCCAGCCGCCTCACCGCGATCGCCAAGCCGGGCTCGGTGCTGATCGACGAGGCGACGAGGCAAGCGGCGGGCGAGGGCTTCGACTACTCGTTCGCGGGGGAGCGAAGCCTCAAGGGCTTCGATTCGCGCGCCAGGCTCTATCGCGCCCGCCGGCCGAGCAGCGGTCCCTAGCGGCTCCTGCGGCGTCGCTTGCCCTGCTCAGCGCAGCAGCACCCGGCAACGCTTCAGCAGCTCCTCCAGGGTCTTCGGGCGCAGGCTGCCGAGTCGGCGACTGAGCCGCTCGTGGGAAATCGCCCGGAGTTGCTCGGGCATCGCGAAGCCGTTCTCTCTCAACCCGCCCTCCGAAGAGGGGATCGATAGATGCAGGGCATTGCCGAAATCGGTGCGGGTGAGAGGGACGGCGAGCGAGAGGCCGAGGCTTGCCTGATTCAGTTGATCGACGGAGACGATCACGAAGGGCCGAGCCTTAGCCTGCTCGCTCCCCCGCGTCGGGTTCGGATCGGCCCAGTAGACCTCACCCTGCTGGGGACGGGCGTCTACCACTCAGGCGCCGGGGTGTCGAAAGCGGACTCGATCTCCCGGCTCTCTGCGCGATAGGCGGCGAGGGCCTCGGGATCGCCGGCGAGCTTCTCGAACCCGGCCGCAACCTCGGCCAGCATCGCCTCCTCATCAGCGGCGCTGACGAGCTTCGCGACGACCTCGCCGGCGGGCTCTCCACGACGCGCAGCCAGTGCCTTCAGCCGGTCGCGAGTCTGGATCGGAACCCGGATCGTGGTGGTGTCGGCAGCCATGTAGATAGATAGTCTACAGACGTACGCCGCTGATATCGCCTCGTTCTCTCCCGAGGACCGTTTAGCGATTGCCCGAACTGCCTGCCGCGGCAGCAACCAGGCGATACATCAGCTCGGCGGCCTGCAAGTCATCGAGTCCCTGCTCACGGACCAACGAATGCCAGGCCCGGCGAGCCTATCTAGGAAGACGGCTTGCGGCCGGAGACGAGCAGGTTGTAGAAGAGCTCGGCCGGCAGGTGGGGCTCGAGCAGGCGGGTGTCGACGTTCTGCAGCGCGATGTAGCTGCGGAAGGCGAAGCGGCGCCAGCTGAAGGAGACCGAGTCCGGCTCGGCGCTCGACTCGACCGTCCGCAGTCCCCAGCCCCAGGCGTTGGCGAGCAGCTCCTCGCCACCGACGCGACGGTTCTCGAAGCCGGCGTCGCGCAGCAGCCGCCGCAGGTCGGCAGGGGCGAAGGCGTGGACGTCGACCTCGCTCTCGAGGGCATGGCTGTGGGACTGCTCGCCCTCCGGCACGGCGCGGCTGCGCGCTCCGACCAGCCTGCGCCAGGCCGGCGCGACGAGCAGGCCGGCGCGCTTGGGGACGGCCGCCAGCCGGTCCCCGTAACGCGACGGCTCACCGCAGAAGGCGACGGCGCCGCCGGGCCGCAGCACGCGGCGGAACTCCGAGAACGCCCGCTCGAGGTCGGGAATGTGATGCAGGATGGCGTGGCCGAAGACGAGGTCGAAGCTCTCGTCGTCGAAGGGCAGCCGCTCGGCCTCGCTGGCGACGGTCTTCGCCTCGAGCCCGAGCGCCGCGGCCGTCTTGGAGAGCCGCGTCAGCATCCCGGCGGAGATGTCGGTGGCGGTCAGCCGCTCGATCACCCCGAGCTGGAGCAGGTTGAGCGAGAAGTACCCGGTTCCCGCGCCGATCTCCAACCCGTCGCCGAAGCTCTGCCCGTCGAGCCCGCCCAGCGCCTTGGCGAGCTTCAGCCGGACCTGCTCCTGCCCCGTGTCGCCGAAGTCGATGCCCCACTTGGCGTCGTATTCGTCGGCCGCCACGTCGTGGTAGCGGGTGTTGACGTCCTTGATGTGCTCTGCGGTGGCGCTCGGGGAGGCCGGCATCGGGGCGGGAACAATACGGTCCCACCCCGTGGAGCGCGAATACGTCCAGCTCAACCAGCCCTCCGGGGTGCCGCCGCTGCCGCTGACCGGCGAGCGAACGCTCCCCGACGTGCCCGAGGAGAACTACTGGTTCCGGCGGCACCTGGCCGTCTACGAGTGGATCGCGGGCCGGGTCGCCGGCAGGCGGGTGGTCGACATGGCCTGTGGCGAGGGCTACGGCTCCGACGTCCTGGCCGGCTCCGCGGCGAGCGTGGTCGGGGTCGACGCCAACCCCGAGGCGCACGAGCACGCGCGGCTGCGCTATGTGCGCCCCAACCTGCGTTTCGAGCGGGACCTGGTCGAGAGCTTCGCCGAGCCCTGCGACGCGGTCGTCTTCCTGCAGACGATCGAGCACGTGCAGGACGCCGGCGCGATCCTCGAGCACTTCAAGTCGATGCTGGCGCCCGGGGGCGTCGCCTATGTCTCCACCCCCAACCTGCTGACGCTGGCGTCGCCCGGCGCCGAGAAGTCGGACAACCCCTGGCACGTCCACGAGTATCGGGCGGCGGAGTTCCGGGACCTCTGCGAGGCGCACTTCGAGCGGGTCGAGCTGCTCGGCCTCTTTCACGCCCGCAAGCTGCGCGCGCACGAGATCGCCCTGAAGCTGGGCTGGGACCACGTCCACCGGGCCCTCCACCTGACCAAGCCCTTCTACGATCGCTTCACCCCGGCGATCTCGGCGGGGGACTTCAGCTTGAGGACGAAGAACCTCGACCGGGCATTGGACTTCGTGGCAACTTGCCATGCGTGAATCGAGTGCGCGGTCGCCGCCACTCGCCGACCCCGAGACCATCGGGGACCTGGCGATCGTCCTGCACTCGCACATGCCCTACGTGGAGGGGTTCGGGACGTATCCGTTTGGAGAGGAGTGGCTGTTCGACGCGGTGATCCGGTCCTACCTGCCGGTGCTGGAGGTTGCCCGGAACCTGACGATGACGGTGACTCCCGTCCTGGCGGACCAGCTCGAGGACGCCGGCGCGCGGAAGCGGTTGCGGGAGTTCCTGGTCCGCTGGCGGATCGGCGCCGCGGAGGCGGACCTGGGCGAGGTGCCGGCGGAGTGCAGGGCGGCCTGCGAGGCGGACCTGGCGCGGTACCGGCGCGCGTTGGAGCTGCTCGACGCGGTGGACGGCGATCCGCTGCGCCCCTTCCGCGAGGCCGAGCAGTCGGGACGGGTCGAGCTTGCGAGCTCTGCGGCCACGCACGCGGTGCTGCCGCTGCTGGCGACGCGGGCAGGCCTGCGCCTGCAGATCGACGCCGGCATTCGCTCGCACCGGCGGCGGTTCGGCTGGGACGGCGGCTTCTGGCTGCCCGAGTGCGGCTATTCGCCGGGGCTGGAGTGGCGGCTGGCGGAGCACGGGGTGCGGTGGTTCTGCGTCGACCAGAGCGCCCACGGCGAGCCGCTGGAGGCCCTGACACCGGTGGCGACCGAGGCGGGACCGATCGCGTTGCCGATCGATTGGGAGGCGGTGAGCTGGCTGTGGTCGCTCGAGGGCTATCCGTCCGATCCCGCCCACGCCCAGTTCGCTGGCAAATCGCTGCGGGGGGTGAGGATCTGGAAGGTCGGCGGCGGCGCCTACGACCCCGGCGCCGCGGAGGAGGCGGCGCGGCGCCAGGCGGCCGAGTTCCTCAGCGCCGCCGCCGCGCGCCTGCGCGATTTCTCCGAGTCGCGCGGGAGGCGCGGGCTGCTCGTCTTCGCGATCGACACCGAGCTGCTCGGCCACTGGTGGTCGGAGGGCGTGATCTGGCTGCGCGAGGTGCTGGCCGAGGCCGCCGGCGCGGGAGTGCGCCTGCTCACGGTCAGCGAGGCGCTTGCCGAGCACCAGCCGGTCGAGCGGCCGCTGGCCGAGTCGACCTGGGGCGAGGACAAGGACCTCAGCACCTGGGACTCGCCCCCGGTCGCCGATCTAACCTGGGGGGCGCGCCGGCTGGAGCTGCGGCTGCTGCGGGCGCTTGCCGGCGGGCTGCGCGGTCCAGCCGCCCTGCGCGCCGCCCGCGAGCTGCTCGCGGTCCAGGCAAGCGACTGGGCCTTTCTCGACAAGCGCAAGCAGGCGGGTGACTACGCCTTTCAGCGTGCCACCGAGCACTCTGAAGCGATGTTGCAGGCCGTAGACTCCCGATCCGACACCGATCCGTGCATGCGCTCCCTCGCCCCGGACCTGAGCCTCGCACCCCTTCTGGAGCCCTAGCCAAGACCGCAAGATGACCCGCGCTCTGATCCTCTCCTGGGAGTATCCGCCCCTGATCGAGGGCGGGCTGGCGCGCCACGTTCGCAAGCTCTCCGAGGCCCTGGTCGAGCGCGAGGTCGAGGTCCACGTGCTGACGCGAGGCGGCGAGGAGTCGCCGGCCGAGGAGCGGCGCGCGGGCGTCTTCATCCACCGCATCCGGGAGCCGAAGCGGCCCACCGACCTGGGCGAGTTCGTCGCCTGGGTGGAGCGGATGAACTCCGACATGCTCGCGGCCGGCGTCGAGCTGGGCGACCGCTACAGCTTCGACCTGGTCCACGGTCACGACTGGCTGGTCGCCAACGCCTGCGACCACCTCGCCAAGCGCTTCGACGCCCCGCTGGTGACGACGATCCACGCCACCGAGCACGGCCGTCACCAGGGCTGGGTCGACAAGCACCCCCAGACGTACATCCACGGGGTCGAGCGCTGGATCACCAACCGCTCCGAGCGGGTGATCGCCTGCTCCCACTACATGCGCGAGCAGATCGTGGACATCTTCGGGGTGGAGGAGGAGCGGATCAGCGTGATCCCCAACGGGATCGACCCCGACGACCTGCAACCGCAGGACCCTGCGGAGCTGACCAGGCTGCGGGCGGAGTTCGCCGCACCGGAGGAGAAGCTGGTGCTGCTGATCGGCCGCCTGGTCTACGAGAAGGGCTTCCAGCTGGCCCTGGAGGCGATGCCCCAGGTGATCGAGAAGGCGCCGGGCACCCGCTTCCTGGTCGCCGGCTCCGGCACGCATGAGGCGGAGCTGCACAAGCAGGCCGAGGAGCTGGGCCTGATGGAGCACGGCACCTTCCTCGGCTGGATCGGCGACGACGTCCTGCACTCGCTCTACCGGATCGCCGACCTGACCGTGGTCCCCTCGATCTACGAGCCGTTCGGCCTGGTGGCGCTGGAGGCGATGGCCTCCGGCTGTCCGTGCATCGTCGCCGACACGGGAGGGTTGCGGGAGGTCGTCCCGCACGAGGAGGCCGGCCTGCGCTTCCGTGCCCGCGACCCCGATGCCCTCGCCGAAGTTGCAATCCGCGTGCTGCGCGACGACGAGCTGGGCCGGCGCCTCGTCGCCGAAGCCTACGACCACCTTCGCCGCTTCGATTGGGGCGACGTGGCCGAGCAGACCTCGGCGGTCTACGCCGACCTCGTCGGCGACCCCAGCCACGCCTAACGGGATAGGTCCTAAGCCCATTTACCCCTGCCGCATCGTGATGCTAAGATGCGTTTATGTCGAAGACGCGAACGACCGTCACCCTTGATGAGGATGTCATCCGTGCCGTCAAGATCAAGGCGGCGCGCAGTGGCAGGCGCGACTCGGAGGTGATTGAGGAGTCACTGCGCCGCGACCTCGGCCTCGATGCCCTCGAGGAGCTCTGGGCGAGGGTGCGACCGGCGTCCGAGGCAGAGGGCCACGACCTCGCCACCGCCGAGCTCCACGCGATGCGCAGGGAGAGGCGTGCGGCGAGCGGTCCTTGACCCCGGCGTCCTCGTCTCCGCCCTGATCACCCCCGCCGGCGTCCCGGCGAAGCTGTTGATCGGGGTGCGCGCCGGCGAGCTGGAGCTGATCGCCTCGCCGCTTCTCCTCGCCGAGCTGGAGGGCGTTCTTCGCCGCGAGAAGTTTCGCCGCTACGTCGATCTCGACGCCGTGCACGACTACCTCGACCTGCTGCGACGGGACGCGGTCATCGCCCCCGACCCCGAGGGCCCGCCGCCGCTGCGCTCGGCGGACCCCGACGACGACTACCTGATCGCCCTCGCTCATAGCCAGAACGCCGTTCTCGTCTCCGGCGACAGCCACCTCCTCGACCTGGCCGACAGGGCCCCGATCCTCTCCCCGGCGGACCTACTGGCCTGACGCCGCCGAACCAGCGGCCGGGTCAGACCGAGCGCTGGTAGGTGCGGAAGGCGCGGCTGGCGAAGAGCCCGCAGACGACCAGGAAGGCGAGCAGTAGGCCGCCCTTGCCGGCGATCGAGGCCCAGTCGGGCGAGGCGCTGACGGCGCCCCGGCCGGCTTCGACGGCCCAGTTGAGCGGGTTGTAGTTGGAGGCCGTCTGCATCCAGCTGGGCATCAGGCTCTTCTGCATGAACGTGACCGACATGAACGACAGCGGCAGCAGCAGGAACTGCACCGTGGCGATCAGCGTCTCCTCACGGCGGACGAGCAGCGCCAGGCCGATCGACAGGCAGCCGAAGGCGGAGCCGACCAGCACCGAGACGGCGATCAGCACCATCACCCCCAGCACGCTGTTGTCGAACGAGGCGCCGACGATCAGAGCCAGCACGACGATGATCAGCGACTGGATCGCGGTGGTCAGGGCGCTGGAGGCGAGGCGTCCGGAGATCAGGGACGAGCGTCGCACCGGCGAGACGAGGAAGCGGTCGACGACACCGCGGTTGATGTCGTCGATGACCGGCATGCCGGTCCAGCCGGCGCCGAAGAAGGCGGTCATCACGACCACGCCGGGGGCGAGGAACTGGATGTAGTTGCTGGAGCCGAAGCCCGGAATGTTGGTGACGCTCCTGAACAGCGCCCCGAACAGCAGCAGCCAGATCACCGGCTGCACCAGCGAGACGGCGATCCACCACGGCTGCCTCCACAGCGCCATCAGGTGGCGCACGGTCATGTGGCCGGTGTCGCTCAGGGCCTTCATCGGGTTGCCTCCCCCTTCTGATCGGGATGGTCGGCGGACTGGGCTTCGGCGGCGCCGAAGGTGCGACCGGCGAAGCGCAGGTAGACGTCGTCGAGCGAGGGGCGGGCGACGGTCACCGAGGCGACGTCGACGCCGGCGCCCTCGAGCGCGGCGAGCACGGCGGGGACGGTGCGGGCGCCGTCCTCGGCCCGCGCGTGCAGGGTGCGGTCGTTGAGCAGGATCTCGTCGAGGCCGGCAACCGCGGCCAGGGCGTCGCGCACGGACCGCTCGTCGCTCTCGCCGCCGATCTCGACGTGGATCGCGTCGCCGCGCAGTTCGCGCTTGAGGTCGTCAGGCGACCCCTCGGCGACGACCCTGCCGCGATCGACGATCGCCAGCCGGGAGGCGAGGCGGTCGGCCTCCTCGAGGTAGTGGGTGGTCAGCAGTACGGTCAGGCCGGCGCCGGTGAGACGACCGATCTCGTCCCACATCTCGGCCCGCACCTCCGGGTCGAGGCCGGTCGTCGGCTCGTCGAGAAAGAGAACCTGCGGTTTGTGGACCAGGGCCTGGGCGACGTCGAGCCGCCGCCGCATGCCGCCCGAGTATTCGCGCACGAGCCGACTGCCGGCGTCGGCGAGGCCGAACTGGTCGAGTAGCTCGGATATCCGCCGCTCCAGCTCGCTGCCGCCCATGCCGAAGACCTGGCCCTGCAGGCGCAGGTTCTCGCGGCCGGTCGCCTCCTGGTCGAGGCCGCCCGTCTGCGAGACGACTCCGATCGCCTCGCGCACCCGGGCCGGTTCGCCGAGCACGTCGAAGCCGGCGACGCGGGCGCCGCCGCCATCGGGGTGGGCAAGGGTGGTGAGGATCTTCACCGTCGTCGACTTGCCGGCGCCGTTGGGGCCGAGCAGCCCAAAGACGGTCCCGGCCGGGACCGAGAAGGACAGGCCGTCCAGGGCCTTGATCTCCCCGTAGGACTTGCTCAGGTCCTGCGCCTCGATTGCGTTTTCGCTCAACTTTTCCTGAAGATAGTCGTCAGCCGTCCGCCGGCCTCGCCACAGGAAAAGTACAAGACGCTCCATCCCCATCGGGATGGGCCCGGAGTCCCTCTCCGGACGTCTCCAATGCTCCTTTTGTACATATGACGTACAAAAAGAGCACCGGAAGCGGAGAGGATAGTCATGAGGCGGCTATCGCCGAAGAAGGCGCCAGTTGCTGCGGGCGGTTCCTATGGCGGGGGAGGGAGGCTGGTGGGAGCGGCTGGATCGGGTTCGACGGGGTGCGGCCAGTGCAGCTCGCGCGGCGCCTCGCGCATCCTGATCACGCGGGCTGGGATGCCGGCGACGACGGCGTTGGCGGGGACGTCCCTGGTGACGACGGAGTTGGTGCCGACGATCGAGTTGTCGCCGACCCGCACGCCGCGCAGGATGCAGGCCCCATAGCCGATCCAGACGTTCGAGCCGACGACCACGTCGCGCATGTAGATCCCCTGCGTGCGGATCGGCCGCTCGACCTCGACGACGCCGTGGTCGAAGTCGATGAACATCGCCCGGTCGGCGATCACGCACTGCTCGCCGATTCGCACCCTTCGGTAGGCGGAGATCGTGCACTCCTGGCCCATCACGGTCTTCGCCCCGATTTCGACCACGCCCTCGTGGCAGCGGACCTTGGTGCCGTCGCCGATCCAGACGAAGCGGCCGAACTCGATGCGGGCGTCGCGACCGATTTGGAGTTCGAGGCCGCGCCCGAGGAAGAGCAGCCCGTTCGTGCGCCAGCGCCGGCCGGCCCGGGTGAGCAGGCGACGCCACAGGTAGCGGCCGAGCAGCCGCGCGTATCTGTGGTTCAACATCCCGTTGCGGGCGCAGAAGCGGATGAGGCGGATCACGGCGGGCGAGACTCTAGTGCCGAGCCGGTCACCGACGCGGCACTAGACTCAGGCGGCCATGGCTGACATCGCCAAGCAAGCCTCGCTCGCCGAGCGCCTGGTCGCCGGAGACAAGCGGGCGCTGGCACGGGCGATCACCCTGATCGAGTCCGACGACCCGGTTGGCTGGGATCTCGTGCGGGAGGTCTACCCCCGCACCGGCAGGGCGCGGATCGTCGGTTTCACCGGGCCTCCCGGCGTCGGCAAGAGCACGCTGATCGGGGCTCTGACAACCGAATTGCGCAAGGCCGAGCGCGAGGTCGCCGTGCTCTCGGTCGATCCCTCCAGCCCCTTCACCAGCGGCGCGCTGCTGGGCGACAGGATCCGGCTCTCGGAGCACTTTCTCGACCCCGGCGTGTTCATCCGCTCGATGGCCACGCGGGGGGCGCTCGGGGGCCTCTCGGAGGCGGCGCTGCAGGTGGCGCTGGTCATGGACGCGGCCGGCAAGGACGACGTGCTGATCGAGACGGTGGGTGTCGGCCAGGCGGAGATCGACATCGTCGACCACGCCGACACGATCGTGCTGGCGCTGATGCCCGGTTCGGGCGACTCGATCCAGGCGCTGAAGGCGGGGGTGATGGAGATCCCCGACATCGTCGTCGTCAACAAGGCCGACCACCCGATGGCCGACACGATGGTGCGCGAGGTGCGCAGCGTGCTGGCGCTGTCGCGGGAGCCCGGCGGCTGGCAGGTGCCGGTCCTGCGCACCGAGGCCGCACGCGGAGAGGGCGTCGAGGAGCTGGCGGCGAAGATCGACGAGCACCGCGCCCACATCGAGGCGGCCGGCACGCTCGAGGAGCGGCGTGCCCGCAACCTGCGCAACGAGGTGCTGGGGATCGCGGCATCCCGGATGCGCCGGCGGCTGGAGGCCGTCGCCGCCAGCGATCCCGAGACCGCCGTCCTGCTGGAGCGGGTGGTTAAGCGCGAGCTGGACCCGGCCAGCGCCGCCTCCGAGCTGATGGAGAGGCAAGCCGGTGACTGACTCGCCCACGCCGCCCACGCCCGTGCCGGCGCCCCCCAGCCTCACGGAGGCGTTGGGCTGGCCGGGGTTCGAGGTGGACGAGGCCGGCGGCAACCGCGTCGGCCGCGTCCACGGCGTCTTCGTCGACGCAGGCAGCGGCGAGCCCACCTGGCTGATCGCAAAGCTCGGCCGCCGCCGCCGCACGAAGAAGGTCGCGATCCCACTGCGCGATTGCGCCGGTGCGGCCGGTCGCGTCTGGACGGCCCACGCGCGCGACGCGCTGCGCTCGGCGCCCGCCGTCGACCCGACGCGGCCGCTGCTGCGGGAGCACGAGCTGACGATCTGCGCGCACTACGGCATCACCGAGAAGGTTGGCCGCGCCGCCGAGGTAGCCGAGCGCCCCGCGGGCTCGGTCACCTCCCAGCCGGCCGCCGGCTGAGGCCGCCCAAAGTCGTCTCCGCGTAATTCCGAGCTGTCAAAGTTGACGGCATGGCGCTGCTGATGCTGTTCGGACTGGTGGCCGGCGCCGCGACAGCGCTCTCGCCGTGCGTGCTGCCCGTGTTGCCGATCGCGCTCTCGGCCGGCGCGACCGGTGGCCGCCGCCGGCCACTCGGCATCGTCGCCGGGCTCGCCGTCTCCTTTACGTTCGCGACCGTTGCGCTGGTCTACGTAATCGCCGCCCTCGGGCTGCCCAACGACCTGCTGCGCAAGCTGGCGATCGCGGTCCTGATCGCCTTCGGGGTCTCGCTGATGGTCCCGCCGCTCGCGGCGCGGATCGAGGCGGCGATGAGCCGCTTCGCGGGACGCGTCGGGGTGAAGGGCGGCGGCGACGGCTTCTGGTCGGGGACGGCGGTCGGCGCCAGCCTCGGGCTCGTCTACGCGCCCTGCGCCGGCCCGATCCTCGCCGGGGTGATCACGGTCTCGGCATCGCAGTCGTTCACGGCGGGAAGGCTTGCCGTCGCGCTCAGCTACGGCGCCGGCTCGGCCGCCGTCCTCTACTTCCTGATGCTGGGCGGCCGCCGCGTGATCGCGCCGCTCGCGCGGCGAGGGATCGGCGTCCAGGTGGCGATGGGCGCGCTGATGGTGGCGGTTGGGCTGGCGATGCTCGGCAACTACGACGTGAGGTTCCAGAACGCGATCGCCAGCGACCTGCCCGGCTTCCTGGTCGACCCCTCGCGATCGCTGGAGGACAGCGCGGCAGCCCGCGAAGCGCTTGCCGGCGTCCGCGGTGGCTCGCATGGCCGCCTCGCGGAAGCCGTCGCGGCGGCTTCCGCACATGCCCCGAGCGGCGGCTCCAAGCCGTCGCGGCTGCCGGTGCTCGGGAAGGCCCCCGAATTCGTCGACACCCAGCGGTGGTTCAACACTCCCGGCGACCGGCCGCTGAAGCTGAGCTCGCTGCGCGGCCGGGTCGTGCTGGTCGACTTCTGGACCTACAGCTGCATCAACTGCCTGCGAACCCTGCCCTACCTGACGGCGTGGGACAGGCGCTACCGCAGGGACGGCCTGACGATCGTCGGTGTCCACTCGCCGGAGTTCCCGTTCGAGAAAGACGCCGGCAACGTGGAAGAAGCGGTCGCCCGCAACGGCATCCACTATCCCGTCGTCCAGGACAACGACCTCGCGACCTTCTCCGCCTACGGCACCCAATACTGGCCCGCCGAGTACTTCATCGACGCCAGGGGGCGGGTGCGCTTCGTGCACTTCGGCGAGGGCTCCTACGGCGAGAAGGAGAGGGTGATCCGAGAGCTGCTCGCCGAAGCCGGGCACCCGGTTTCCGGCGGCGATTCCGGCGCCCACGGCATCGTCGCCTCGGCCGGGGTGACGACGCCCGAGAGCTACCTCGGCTCGTTGCGCGCCGAGCGCTTCGTCAACGGCTCGATCTCCTCCGGGGCGCACGACTTCGGCCGGCCGGTCGAGCCGCCCGCCAATCAGCTTGCCTACAGCGGCCGCTGGAAGATCGCGCCGGAGTCGGCAACGGCGGCGGGCGGTGCGCTCGAGCTCGCCTTCGGGGCGCGACGGGTCTACCTGGTGCTTGGCTCGCCCGGCGAAGATCGCCGCGTGCGGGTGCTGCTCGACGGTCGCCCGATCCCCAACCGCGTCGCCGGGGCGGACGTCAAGGACGGCGTCGTCGATGTCTCCTCGCAGCGGCTCTACTCGCTCGTCAACCTGCCCCGGGTCGAGCATCGCGTCCTGCGCCTGATTCCCGAACCGGGGGTGATGGGCTACGCCTTCACCTTCGGTTAGCGAGAGGGAGAGCGTGCCGAGAGTGGTCAGCAGCCGAGCTGGCGGGCGATCACCATCTGCTGGACCTCGTCGGTGCCCTCGCCGATCGTGAGGATCTTGGCGTCGCGGTAGAAGCGGCAGACCGGGTACTCCTCGATATAGCCGTAGCCGCCGTGGATCTGCACCGCCTCCTCGGTGGCCCTGACGGCGAGGCGGCCGGTGATCAGCTTCGCCTGCGCCGCGGTCAGGGTGAAGGAGCGGCCGGCGTCCTTCTCGAGCGCGGCGCGCCAGGTGAGCAGGCGGGCGGCCTCGATCTGGGCCGAGAGGTCGGCGATCTTCGCCTGGATCGCCTGGAACTTGGAGATCGGCTGGCCGAATGCACGACGCTCCTTGGCGTAGGAGATCGCCTCGTCGAGGGCGCCCTGGGCGAGGCCGACGCCCATCGCGGCGACGCCGATGCGGCCGCCGTCGAGGATGTGGAGGAAGTTCTTGAAGCCGTCGCCGCGGCGCCCGAGCAGGCTGCTCTCGGGGACCCGGCAGCCCTCGAAGGAGAGGGGGCGGGTGTCGGAGGCGTTCCAGCCCATCTTGCGGTAGGGCTCACCGGCCTCGTAGCCGGGCGCGCCGTTGGGGACGATCAGGTTGGAGATCTCCCTGCGGCCCCCATCGGTCTCGCCGGTCACGGCTGTGATCGAGACGCAGCCGGAGATCTCGGTGCCGGAGTTGGTGATGAACTGCTTGGCGCCGTCGATCACCCACTCGCCGTCCTCCAGCTTCGCGGTGGTGCGGGTGTTGCCGGCGTCCGAGCCGGCCTCTGGCTCGGTCAGCCCGAAGGCGGCGAGCCGCTGGCCGCTGCAGAGCTGCGGCAGCCACTCGGCCTTCTGCTCGTCACTGCCCCAGAGGTAGATCGGCATCGTCCCCAGCGACGTGTGAGCCGCCATCGTGATGCAGACCGAGGAGTCGATCCGGGCCACCTCTTCCACCGCGAGCACGTAGGAGAGGGCGTCGGCCCCGCCGCCCCCGTACTCCTGCGGGAAGGGAATGCCCATCAGCCCCAGCTTGCCCATCTTGGCGACGATCTCGTACGGGAACCGCTTCTCCCGGTCCAGCTCGCCCGCCACTGGCGCGATCTCCCCCCGCGCAAAATCCCGCACCGTGTCCCGCAACAACCTCTGCTCGTCGGTCAAGTCGAAGTCCATGCCCATCAGCCTATTCCGCTGGCTGGGAGGGTCGGGGTGCCCCTCCGGCGCAGCGGCGTCCTCTTTTTCGCCCCGACCACGTCCTCGGATGGCTGCGGCGTTAGAGGCGAAAAACCCAGCAAGCGGGAGGGGCACCCCGACCCTCCCCAACACCGAAGCTACAACTGCAGCGACTTCACTTGCAGCATCTCCTCGATCGCGTAACGCCCGTTCTCCCGCCCGTGCCCCGACTGCTTGAAGCCGCCGAACGGGGCGATCGGGTTGAAGGCGCCGCCGTTGATCTCGATCTGGCCGGTGCGGATGCGCCGGGCGACGGCGATCGCACGCTCGACGTCGGCCGACCAGACGCCGCCGGCCAGGCCGTAGACGGTGTGGTTGGCGATCCGCACGGCGTCGTCCTCGTCCGTATAGGGCTGGATCGCCAGCACCGGGCCGAAGATCTCCTCCTGGGCGATGGTCATCTCCGGTGTCACCTCGGAGAAGACGGTGGGGCGGACGAAGTAGCCGCGGTCGAGCCCCTCGGGGGGCGCCGCGCCGCCGGTCAGCAGCTTCGCGCCCTCGGCCTCGCCCTTCTCGATGTAGCCGCGAACCCGCTCCCGCTGCCCGTCGGAGACGAGCGGGCCGAGCCGGGTCGACTCCTCGAACGGGTCACCGGGCGTGAAAGCCTCGGCCACCTTCACCGCGAGCCGCTCCGCTTCGGCAAGCATCTCGCGTGGAACCAGCATCCGGGTCAGCGCGCTGCAGGTCTGGCCGGAGTTGAGGAAGCACTTGGCGACGGCGTCGGGAACGGCCCGCTCGAGGTCGGCGTCGTCGAGGATCACGTTGGGGGACTTGCCCCCCAGCTCCATCGCGACGGGCTTCACGGTCGCCGAGGCCAGCTCGGAGACGCGCCGCCCGGCCCGCGTCGAGCCGGTGAAGGAGACCATGTCGACGCCGGGGTGACCGGCGATCTCCTCGCCGACGACGGTCCCGGCCCCGGTGACGAGATTGAAGACGCCCGCCGGGAGGCCCGCGGCCTCGATCACCTCGGCCAGGATGAAGGCGTTGAGCGGGACCACGCCGCTCGGCTTGAGCACGACGGTGCAGCCCGCCGCCAGGGCCGGGGCGACCTTGCAGGCGATCTGGTGCAGCGGGTAGTTCCACGGCGTGATCGCGCCGAGCACCCCGACCGGCTCGCGCAGCACCCGCGAGTTGCCGATCTCCTCCTCCCAGGCGATCTCCTCCATCAGCTTCGGCATCGCCGCGAACTGGCCAGTCGGCAGGCCGGCCTGGATGAGCCGGCTCAGCTTCAGCGGCATCCCCAGCTCCTGGGCGATCGTCGCGGCGATCTCGTCGGAGCGCTCGCCAAGCCCGGCGGCGATCGCCTCCAGGTAGGCGGCGCGCTTCTCGCGCGAGGTCTGCGACCAGGAATCGAAGGCATCGCGGGCGGCTCGCACGGCGCGGTCGGCGTCCCCCGGCGTGCAGGCCGGGATCGTCCCCATGACCTCCTCGGTGGTCGCGTTGACGACGTCGATCGTCTCCGTGCCCTCGGGCTCGACCCACTCGCCGCCGATGAAGACCTTGTCACGTACCTGAAGCTCTGCCGCGGTCGCCACTCTCAACCTCCTCGGTAGACCGATTCGAACTCGAACCATCCTCGTTGCCCAACCAGGCACACAATAGGTGGGTCAGGTCCCGACCGCCGGTCCCTCTCCGGGGGGTGGCGGTGATTTTCCACCCAGGGGGTGGAAAATGTGGTGGCACGTCCGCTCTCGTGGGGCGGGGCGGCTTTGCCACCCGGTCGGGAGGCAGCGGCTAGGCGGAGAGCGTGCGGGCCAGCTCGACCAGCAGGCGGGCGCCGTAGCCGCTGGCGTCCTTGCCGGTGTACTCGCGGCCGACGTCCCAGGCGGTGCCGGCGATGTCGACGTGGGCCCAGGGCGTCTCGCCGACGAACTCCTCGAGGAAGGAGCCGGCGTAGATGGTGCCGGCCTTGCGCTTCGCAGAGGCGTTGGTGAGGTCGGCGACGGTGCCCTTGGTCAGCTCCTTGTACTCGGGGTGGAGGGGCAGGCGCCAGACCAGCTCGCCCGTCGTCTGCCCGGCCTCCTCGACCGCGGCGGCGAGCCCGTCGTCGTTCGAGATGACCGCCGCGTAGGTCGACCCCAGCGCGACCACCACCGCTCCGGTCAGGGTTGCGAGGTCGACGATCCGCTCGGCGCCGATCTCAGCCGCGTAGGCGAGGGCGTCGGCGAGGATCAGGCGGCCCTCGGCGTCGGTGTTGTTGACCTCCACCGTCTTGCCGTTGTACTGGGTGATGACGTCGCCGGGCTTGATCGCCGTGCCCGAGGGCATGTTCTCGGTTGCCGGCACGACCGCGACGAGGTTGACGGCGAGGCCCAGCTCGGCGATCGCCGCCACCGCCTCGAGCACCGCGGCGGCGCCCGACATGTCCATCTTCATCTCCTCCATGCCCGCCGACGGCTTGATCGAGATGCCGCCGGTGTCGAAGGTGACGCCCTTGCCGACGAACCCCAGCGTCGGCCCCGAGCCGCCGCCCGCGTAGCGCAGCACGATCAGCTTCGGCTCCTCCGCGGTCCCGCGGCTGACCGCGACCAGCCCGCCCATCTTCTTGGCGGCGATCTCATCGCGCCCGAGGACCTCGACGCTGAGCGCGTCGCTGCCGGCGGCGATCTCCTCGGCGCGGCCCGCGAGGTAGGAGGGGGTGGCGACGTTGGAGGGCAGGCTCTGCAGGTCGCGGGCGCGATTCTGCGCCTCGGCGCAGACGCGGGCAGCCGCAGCCGCTGCCGCGACGCCCTCCGGCGCCAGCAGCGTCAAGGACTCGACCCGGGATGGGGGAGGCTCGTCGGGCGGCGAGGTGCGGAAGCGGTCGAAGCGGTAGGCGCCGAGGATCGTGCCGGTGACCAGCGCTCCGCAGGTGGCGCCATCGGGGACGACGGCGACGTTCCAGGGGAAGAGCCAGGCGAGCGAGGCGACCTCCAGCCTGCCGGCCTCGCGCACGGCCAGCGCGGAGGCCACGCGGGCCCGCTCGGCGTCCATCTCGTCGCGCTTGCCGAGGCCGACCGCGAGGACGCGCCCGGGGCGCTCGGGGTGCAGCAGGGCGAGCTTCTTGAAGGCGCCCCTGGCGTCGGCGGCCCCGGGTGCGGCGGCCAGCTCGGCCGGCAGCTCCTCGCCCTCGTACAGGCCGACCACGAGGAGATCGGCGCCGGCCTCGAGGATCGCGGCATTGCTGACGTCAACCTTCATCTTGCGCCCTCCCGCGTCGCTCGCTCGATGCTCATGGGCCGGCGAGTCTATGCGCTTGCGCACGCTGCTCGGCGAGCCCTCCCGGTATCGTCCCAGGCCGAGCCGAGACCCGGCATAAGCACTCAAGAGAAAGGCAGCCCATGCCCAGCACAGTCATCCTCGGAACCGCCCGCACCCCCTTCGGCAAGATGGGTGGCACGCTCTCGTCGCTCGACGCGACCGACCTCGGCGGCCACGTGATCGAGGCCGCCCTGGAGCGCTCCGGCGTCGCGCCCGAGCAGGTCCAGCAGGTGGTCTTCGGCCAGGTCCTGCAGGCGGGGCAGGGGCAGATCCCCTCGCGGCAGGCGCAGATCAAGGGCGGCATCCCCAAGGAGGTGCCCTCGGAGACGGTCAACAAAGTCTGCGCCTCGGGCATGCGCGCGCTCGGCATCGCCGACCTGTCGATCCGCGCCGGCGACACGGAGGTCGCGGTCACGGGCGGCATGGAGTCGATGAGCCAGGCGCCGTACCTGCTGCCCGGCGCTCGCTTCGGCTTCCGGATGGGCGACGTCACCGCGATCGACGCGATGACCCACGACGGCCTCACCAATCCCTTCACCGGGATGCAGATGATCGACGAGGCGAGCGAGGTCTCCAACGAGATGGAGATCACGCGCGTCGACATGGATCGCTTCGCGGAGCGCTCGCACCGGCTCGCCGCCGAGGCGACCGACGGGGGACGACTGGCCGAGGAGATCGCCGGGGTGACGGTCAAGTCGCGCAAGGGCGAGCACGTGGTCGAGGCCGACGAGGCGATCCGCCCCGACACGAACCTGGAGACGCTGGCCAAGCTGAGGGCGATCGGCGGCGAAGACGCCACCCACACCGCCGGCAACTCGCCGGGCGTCAACGACGGCGCCGGTGCGATCGTCGTCGCCTCGGAGGAGTGGGCCGAGAGGGAGGGCCACACGCCGCTGGCCCGCGTCCTCTCCTACGGCACCGTCGCCGACGACTTCGCCTACCTGGTGAGGACCCCCGCCAAGGCCGCCAGGCAGGCGCTCGAGAAGATCGGCATGGCCCCCGAGGACGTGGACCTCTGGGAGGTCAACGAGGCCTTCGCCTCGGTTGCGCTCAACTCTCTGCGGATGCTGGGCATCGACGAGGACAAGGTCAACGTCAACGGCGGCGCGATCGCCCTTGGCCACCCGATCGGCGCCTCGGGCGCCCGCATCGTCGGCGCGCTCGTGCATGAGCTGCGCCGGCGGGGCGGTGGCCTGGGGTGTGCCGCGATCTGCAGCGGCGGTGGCCAGGGGGACGCCATCGTGCTCGAGGTCCCGGCCTAACCGGTGGGCGGGGCCTCCTCGCTCCGCGCCCGGCCGAACCGCAGCACCGACTGCGGATCGCGAATCGCGCCGGTGGCGACGAGGATCGCGAAGCCGATCCCGGTCAGCAGCAGGGCGACGCCGACAACGATCCCGAAGAGCGCCGTCCGGTCAGCCATGTAGCTGGTGTTCAGAGCGGTCGAGAGAGCCGTCTCGGTGACCCATACGTTGCGGGCCGCGTTTTCGGCCGGTTCGCCGGTTTTCGGGTTCGTCGCCGCAAATTTTTCGTTTTCGGTGCCGCCGCCTTCAGCCAGCTCGCTCTTCGGTGCGTTGGGCTTCGCTTCGAAGCGACCCATCTGCGAGTAGGTGAACCCACCCGTCGCCTCGAGCGCGTGCACCCGCATGTACTGCGCGAAGCATCGAGCCCTTTCGCCGTTGTTGATCGGCTTTTCGGCGACCGTGCACTTCGGCAGGCTCGCGTTGGTGACCCCAGCTTTCTTGGCCTCTTCGGCGATTGCCGACGGGGTCATGTCGGGTGTGCCCGTGATGCGCTCCTGCTTGAGGCTGCTGTTCACCGTGCTTCGCCCGTCCAAGCCGATGACGATGGCGCCGATTCCAAATGCAATCAGCAGAACGGCGGCGATGAAACCGCCGATCTCCAATGCTTTGCGCATAACTCCTCCTGTCTAGGCATGCTCGATGCGCGCCGCAGTCGTCAACTCATACGCGGCGTGCCTCACACCACCCATGTAGTTCCCGAACCCGACGCCTCGAAACCCGCGAAATCGTTGGGGCCGGCTGCTTGGCAGCCAAGAACCGGCCATGGAGGGGCGCCTGGAGCCTGGACTCTAGACTTGTCAGCGATGGCCACCAAGCCGACGGCAGGGAGCCCTTCGCAGGATCCCGCCCAGGATGTAGATCCGCAGCCACCGGCGCGCGCAGCCGAGCTGTCGACGATCTCCGGGCACCCGATCGAGCCGCTCTACACGGCCGACGACGCCCCCGCCGACCCCGCTGCCGAGATCGGCCGCCCCGGCGCGTACCCGTTCACCCGCGGGCCGTATGAGTCGATGTACCGCGGGCGGCTCTGGACGATGCGCCAGTTCGCCGGCTTCGGCACGGTCGACGAGACCAACGAGCGCTTCCACTACCTGCTCGACCACGGCCAGACGGGCCTCTCGGTCGCCTTCGACATGCCGACTCTGATGGGCTATGACTCCGACCACGCGCGCAGCCTCGGCGAGGTGGGGCGCGAGGGGGTCGCCGTCGACACCCTCGACGACATGGAGCAGCTCTTCGCGGGGATTCCGCTGGGCGGCGTCAGCACCTCGATGACGGTCAACGCGCCAGCCGCGATCCTGCTCGCCTTCTACGTTCTGGTCGGCGAGCTGCAGGGGGTGCCGCCGGAGCGGCTCGGCGGCACGATCCAGACCGACATCCTCAAGGAGTACATCGCGCAGAAGGAGTGGTGCTTCCCGATCGAGCCGGCGATGCGGCTGGTCACCGACATGATCGAGTGGTGCTCGCAGAGCATGCCCCGCTGGCACCCGGTCTCGATCTCCGGCTACCACATTCGCGAGGCGGGCTCGACCGCCCAGCAGGAGCTGGCCTTCACGCTGAAGGACGGCTTCACCTACGTCGAGCGGGCGATCGAGCGCGGCCTGGACGTCGACGACTTCGCCCCGCGCCTCTCGTTCTTCTTCAACGCCCACATCGACTTCTTCGAGGAGATCGCCAAGTACCGGGCGGCGCGGCGGATCTGGGCACGGGAGATGCGCGACACCTACGGCGCCAAGCGGGAGGAGTCGATGCGGCTGCGCTTCCACGCGCAGACCGCCGGTGTCTCGCTGACCGCCCAGCAGCCCCTCAACAACGTGGTGCGGACCTCGCTGGAGGCGCTGTCCGCGGTGCTCGGCGGCACCCAATCGCTGCACACGAACTCCTTCGACGAGGCGCTGGCGCTGCCGACCGAGGAGGCGGCCCGCCTGGCGCTGCGCACGCAGCAGATCATCGCCTTCGAGTCCGGCGTCGCCAACACGCCCGACCCGCTTGGCGGCTCCTGGTTCGTCGAGAAGATGACCGACGAGATGGAGCGGGCCGCCTATGAGTACTTCGCTCGCATCGACGAGCTGGGGGGGATGGTCGAGGCGATCCGCCGCAACTTCCCGCAGCGCGAGATCGCCGAAGCCGCCTTCGACTACCAGCGCGAGCTGGACGAGCGCAAGCGGATCGTCGTCGGGGTCAACGACTTCGTCCAGGAGGGCGAGGAGGAGACGCCGATCCTGCGCATCGACCCGGGGCTGGAACGCAAGCAGGTCGACCGCCTGCAGGCGACGCGCGCTCGCCGCGACGCTGCCCTCGTCGAAACGACGCTCGCCGAGCTGAAGCGTGCCGCCGGCAGCGGCGAGAACCTGATGCCGCCGATGATCGAGGCCGCCCGCGCCCGCGCCACCGAGGGCGAGATGATCGGCGCGATGCAGGAGGTCTTCGGCACCTACACCGAGTCTCCCGTCTTTTAGCGCGGCTCCTGCAAACCTGCGCATCTCGGGGTCCTCAGTCGCTCGGATCGGGTCACGCACCAAAGTGCGCTCCCCTCACCTCGCTCCCTGCGTCCCCCGACCTGCTTGGTTTTCGGAGCCGGTCGCCGGTCCAATATGGTGTCGCTTCAATGGAGGCAGCAACCGCCCGCAAGATCCGCATCGTCGTCGCCAAGCCCGGCCTGGACGGGCACGACCGCGGCGCCAAGATAATCGCCCGGGCGCTGCGCGACGCGGGGATGGAGGTGATCTACACCGGCCTGCACCAGACGCCGGAGCAGATCGCCGAGACGGTGATCCAGGAGGACGCCGACGCGGTCGGGCTTTCGATCCTCTCCGGCGCCCACATGACCCTGGTGCCCCGCATCATCGACCTGCTGAGAGAGCAGGGCGTCGACGACGTCCTGATCACGGTCGGCGGCACCATCCCGGCGGACGACATTCCCGAGCTGAAGAGGCTGGGCGTCGCCGCGGTCTTCACCCCCGGGGCGGGAACCGACGAGATCATCGAGTTCATCCGCGAGGGCGCCGAGGAGCGGCACGAACGCGGCGAATAGCACACCGCCGCGTGTCTAGATAAACTCGCTGACTGACTGGTCAGTCAATCGCCCAAGGAGGCTTGAACTTGAAGATCTGCGTCCTGGTCAAGGAGGTCCCGGACGCCGCGGTACAGAAGCGCATCGACTCCAACACGATGCGGCTGGACCGCAGCGGCGAGAAGAACCTCAACCCTTTCGATACCCACGCCATCGAGGCTGCCATGCAGATCAAGGAGGGCGGCGAGATCCCAGTCGAGGAGGTCGTCGCCGTGACGATGGGCCCCGAGACCGCCGTTCGTGCTCTGCACAAAGCGGTGGCGCTTGGCGCCGATCGCTCGGTCCACCTCTCCGACGGGGCGCTGGCCGGCTCCGACGTTTGCGCGACCGGCTATGCGCTGGCGAAGATCCTGGAGTCCGAGCAGCCCGACCTGGTGCTGCTGGGCCAGCAGTCCGACGACGGCGAGTGCTACACGATCGGCGCGGTTGTCGCCGACCACCTGAAGATGCCTTCGCTGACGCAGGTGGTCAAGATGGACGTCACCGACGGCAAGTTGCGCTGCGAGCGCCAGGCCGAGTACGGCTACGACACGGTTGAGGTGGAGCTGCCCGCTGTGATCAGCGTCGGCGACGCCATCAACGAGCCGCGCTACCCAAGCCTGAAAGCGATCATGGGCGCCAAGAAAAAGCCGCTGGACTCGAAGGCGGCCGCCGACGCCGGCATCGACGCCGGCATGGTCGGCGAGGCCGGCTCCAAGACAGCGGTCCTCGCACTCAACCCGCCACCCGCCAAGGAGGCCGGGGAGATCATCGAGGACGAGGACACCAACGAGACGGTCGAAAAGATCGTCACCTGGCTCGAGGAAAGGAAGCTGATCTAGATGGCGGGCATCCTTGTCTACGCCCTCCACGACGACGAGGGCAACTTCAACAAGAACTCGCTCGGGGCGATCTCCGAGGCGGCCAAGCTGGCAGCCGAGATCGGCGGTGACGCCGCCGCGCTGGTGGTCGGCGACGTCGCCGACGACGCCTGTGCGGCGCTCGGCAACCACGGTGCGGCAAAGGTCTACCGCGCCAAGGGCGTGCCGGAGGGCCTTGCCCAGCCGATCGTCGACGCGATGGCGAAGGTCGTCCAGGACGAGGGCTTCGGCTACGTCCTGTTCGGCGGCGGCCTGCTCGGCTTCGAGATCGGGGCCGGCCTCACCGCCCGCCTGGGCGCCGGGGTGACGATGGAGGTCACCGCGGTCAAGGTCCAGGACGGCAAGCTGGTCGCCGAGCGGCCGATCCTCCAGGACTCGCAGGTGGCCGACGTCGGCTACGTCGGCGAGCCGGGCATCATCATCAGCCGCCTCAACGCGTTCGACCTCAAAGAGACCGGCGGCACGGCCGAGGTCGTCGACGTCGACGTCGAGCTGTCGCCATGGTCGACCAAGGCCAGGATGGTGCAGCGCGGCGAGCAGCGCGGCGAGGACGTCAACATCGAGGACGCCGACGTCCTGGTCGGCGGCGGTCGCGGGCTCGGCGCCGCGGAGGGCTTCAAGCTCTGCGAGGAGCTGGCCGAGGCGATGGGCGGCGCGGTCGCGGCGACGCGGGCCGTGGTCGACGCGGGCTGGTATCCGTACTCGGCCCAGATCGGCCAGACCGGCAAGACGGTTTCGCCGAAGCTGTACCTGGCCGCCGGCATCTCCGGTGCGATCCAGCACAAGGTCGGGATGCAGAGCTCGGAGAACATCATCGCGATCAACAAGGACCAGAACGCGCCGATCTTCGAGTTCTCGGACCTCGGCGTGGTGGGCGACCTGCACAAGATCGTCCCCAAGCTGACCGAGGCGATCAAGGCCAAGAAGGGATGACGTTACCGGGGGGCCTGGCCCCCCGGTCGTTTTTCAGCTGAGGAAGAGCCCGCAAAGGAGCGCAGATGCCAGCCGTGAAGCCCAGCGAGTTTCCGCCGCCGTTCGACTCTGCCGAGGTGATCGGTCCGCCGACCGATCCCGCGGACGAGCGCATCGAGGTGGGCGTCGCGATCGTCGGCGGCGGGCCGGCCGGCCTCGCCTGCGCGGTCAAGACGATGCAGCTGCTCGAGAACGAGCCGGAGCTGACCGAGAAGCTCGGTGAAGTCCCGGTCGCGGTGATCGAGAAGGGCAAAGTCGCCGGGGCACACCTGATGTCAGGGGCGAACATGCGCCCCTCGGCGATGGAAGAGCTGTTCCCCGGCCTCGACCCGTCCGAGTGGCCGGTCTACCAGAAGGTGACCAAGGACGCGGTCTACCTGCTCACCTCAAAGGCGGCGGTCCCGATGAAGCCGGTGCCGCCCGGCTTCCGCAACCACGGCAACTACGTCACCTCGGTCTCCAAGCTCGGCCGCTTTCTCGCCGAGAAAGCCGAGGAGGCAGGCGTCTACATCCTCTCCGAGACCGCGGCGACGAAGCTGCTGGTCGAGGAGCGGATCGTCAAGGGCGTGCGCTCAGGCGACCGGGGCCGGGGCAAGGACGGCCAGGAGCTGGCCAACTTCGAGCCCGGCTCCGACGTGGTCGCCAAGGCGACGGTCCTCGCCGAGGGGACCGTCGGCCACCTCACCTACGCCGCCTACGACTACTTCGACCTGCAGGGGGCCGACCCGATGCGGTGGGAGATCGGCGTGAAAGAGGTCTGGGAGGTGCCGAAGCCGCTCGACCGAGTCATCCACACGATGGGCTGGCCGCTGCGCAAGTCGCCGCGCTACAACGAGTTCGGCGGCAGCTTCATCTACCCGATGGGGGAGGACAAGCTCTGCATCGGCCTCGTCGCCGGGCTCGACTACACCGACGCGACCTTCTCCTGTCCACGACGCGTTGCAGCTGCTCAAGACCCACCCCTTCATCAGGAAGCTGCTGGAGGGCGGCAAGCGGGTTGCCTGGGGGGCGAAGACGCTCCCCTCGGGCGGCTACTTCTCGATGCCGAAGCGCCTTGCGGTGCCGGGCATGGTGATCGCCGGCGACGCCGCCAGCATGGTCAACGTGCCGACCCTGAAGGGCGTCCACTACGCGATGCACGCCGGGATGTTCGCAGCGGAGGCGATCGTCGCGGCGCTCAAGCAGGACTCGGTCAACTTCGAGGCCTACGACGAGAAGGTCCGCACCTCGCCGATCGAGAAGGATCTCCACGAGTCGCGCAACATGCGCCAGCCCTTCTCCAAGGGCTTCTTCCTGGGCGGGGCGATCGCCTCGGCGATGACGGCCACCAAGGGGGCCTTCCCCGGCGGGCACTGGGCGCAGGAGGACGACGCCGACCACGCGATGGAGATCGGCAAGGCGGGCGACATGTACGTCAAGCCCGACAACAAGCTGACCTTCAACAAGCTCGACTCGGTCTTCCTCTCCGGCAACGCAACCCGCGACGACGCACCGAACCACATCCGCATCCAGACCAGGGTGCCGCGCGAGATCGCGCAGACATGGGTCTCGATGTGCCCGGCCCAGGTCTACGAGATCCCCGACGACCAGCTGGAGAACGGCGCCGCGGAGGTCGACGTGCAGGTCGTTGCCTCCAACTGCGTGCAGTGCGGGGCGATCACCGCCAAGGGCGGCCGCCTCACCCTGCCCGAGGGCGGCGACGGCCCGCTGTACCAGGAGACCTAACTAATAGCCTGGCGCCGTGCTGGTGCTGGGCATATTTGCCGCGATCGGGGCGTCGGCTCTATACAACTCCTCGATCGCGCTGCAGGCGCTGGAGGCGCGGGAGGTGCCCGGCGAGCACTCGCTGCGGCCCTCGCTCATCGTGGTGCTGCTCCGAAACCGGCGATGGCTGGGCGCCACGGCGCTGGGGTTGATCGGCTGGCCGCTGGAAATCGCCGCCCTCCTGCTTGTTCCCCTGACCGTCGTGGGGCCGTGCTTGGCGAGCGGGCTCATCCTGCTCCTCTGGCTGGGCGCCACGAGGCTGGGAGAGGCCCCGGGGCGGCGGGAGGCGGTCGCCGTGGCGGCGATCGTCGCCGGCCTCGCCGGAGTTGCGTGGGCGGCGCCGGAGAGGACGACGGCGCACGCGGGCGCCGTCGCCATAGCGATCGCGTTCACCCTCGTCGCGCTGCCGATCGCCGCCCCGTACGTTCTGCGCGGACGGGCGGCGGCGATCGGGCTGCTGCCCGTCGTGAGCGCCGGCTGTGGCTACGCCTGGACCTCGATCGCCGGCAAGCTCTTCACCGACGAGCTGGCGACCGGGGCGGTGCTGCTCGCGCTCGTGCCCCTGGCCACCGTCGCCCTCTCCGAGAGCGCCGCGCTGCTCAGCGAGATGACCGCCCTGCAGCACCGCCACGCGACCCATGTCGCTCCGGTGATGTTTGCCGCGCAGGTCCTCGTCCCGGTGCTGCTCGCGCCGCTGATCTTCGGCGAGTCCTGGGGAGCCACGCCGCTCGGCGGGCTTGCCCTGGGCATCTCGATGGCGATCGCGGTTGCCGGTACCGCGCTTCTCGCCGGCTCGCGTGCGGTCGGCGCCGTGCTCGAGACCGCCCGCGAGCCGAGCTGATCCCAACTCCACGCGGCGCGCTTTGACCCCATTCCAGTGGGGTGAAAGACGTCAGCGCTGGTGCATCGAGTCCGCGTTCGCTGCTAGCCTTGCGGCGCCTTAAGCCTCATGGTGTTTCGTCCTGCGAAGCCAATTCCCCCAGCCCGACCATCAAGGAGCCACCATAAGGCCCGCGGAGACAGCGCAGTCTGACCCGACTAAGTTCGCGATTGGGTTCGACCACCGCGACCGCGCCCGCCTCTTCGAGCTGTGGACCGAGGTCCTCGACTCCGAGCAGTGGTCGGAGGGGCGCATGCTGGCCGCCTTCGAGCAGCGCTGGTCGGAGTGGAACGCCCTGCCCAGCCTCGGGCTGTCGAGCTGGGCCGGGGGCGCCCTGGCCGCGCTGGAGTTCGCCGGCGTTCGCGGCGAGATGGTGCTGTGCCCGTCAAACACGTTCATGGCGACGCCGCTCGCCGCGATCAAGGCGGGCGCCGAGGTCGAGTTCGTCGACTGCAACCGCGCCGACCTCTGCATGTCCTTCGAGGACTTCGAGGCAAAGGCTGAGCGATCGAAGCCGCGGGCGGCGATCCTGGTCCACATCGGTGGCCATATCGCCTTCGACGCCGACCGCATCGCCGCCTACTGCCGCGAGAACGGGATCTTCCTGCTCGAGGACTGCGCCCACGCTCACGGGGCGGAATGGAGCGGTCGCAAGCCGGGTGGCTTCGGCGACGCCGGCGTCTACTCGCTCTACGCGACGAAGACGATCTCGACCGGCGAGGGTGGCGTGCTCGTCTCCTCGAACGCGGAGCTGATCGAGTTCGCGCAGAAGTTCCGCAACTACGGCAAGTTCGAGCACGAGGTCGACGGCCTCAACTTCCGGATGAGCGAGTTCGCGGCGGCGCTCGGCCTGGTCCAGGTCGAGCGGCTGGAGGAGATCGTCGGCTGGAAGAACGAGTACGCGCGCGAGCACCTCGACCCGCTGCACCCCGCCCGGCTGGAGCTGCCCGAGGGGATGACCTCCGGCCTCTACAAGTACATCGTCTTCGAGCCCGTCGAGCGCTCGACCGGGCGCGTCTACGAGCAGCCGTGCCACCGGATCATGGGGCATCCGGTCGAGCTGCCCAACACCGATTGGGTGGCCGAGAACCACTGGTGCGTGCCGCTCTACTACCGACCGGAGAGTCGTCAGGCGGCTCTGGGAGAGGGGGCGGAATGAAAAGGGTCCTGGTGACCGGTGGCGGCGGCTTCATCGGATCGCACGTCGTCGACCGGCTGATCGAGCGGGGCATCACGCCACGGATCTTCGACCTCAGCGCGTCGCCGTATCACTCGCCGCTGGAGGTCGAGACCTTCACCGGCAGCATCACCGATCCGGCCAACCTCGATCTGGCGATGCGTGACTGCTACGCGGTCATCCACCTCGCCGCCGTCGCCGACGTCGCCCACGTGCTCGCCGACCCGGTGCTGGCCGAGGAGGTCAACACGCGCGGCACGCTCAACGTGCTGGAGGCGGCGTGCCGCGCCAAGGTCGACCGCGTCGTCTACGGCTCGACCACCTGGGTCTACAGCGACTGCACCGAGCAGGCGGTCGACGAGGAAACGCCGATCCCGGCGCCACGCCACCTCTACACCGCGACCAAGCTGGCGGGCGAGACCTACTGCGCCGGCTACGCGGAGCTCTACGACCTCGAGTCCACCGTGCTGCGCTTCGGCATCCCCTACGGGCCACGCGCCCGCGCCGCGGGGGTGGTCGCCAAGTTCACCGACCTGGCTCTGGCCGGCGAGGCGCTGACGATCGCCGGCGACGGCAGCCAGTGCCGCAGCTTCATCTACGTCGAGGACCTTGCGGCAGGCGTCGTCGCCGGGCTCGAGCCCGGCGCCGCCAACCGCACCTACAACCTCTCCGGCGACGAGGTCGTGACGATCCTCGAGATCGCCGAGACGGTGCAGGAGATGACCGGCGGTTGCGAGATCGTCCACACGCCGCCGCGCCCCGGCGACTTCCCGGGCAAGGAGATCTCCAACGCGCGGGCGCTGGAGGAGCTTGGCTGGAAGGCGGAGACGAGCTTCCGCGAAGGGGTGCGCAAGTACGTCGAGTGGGTGCGCGGCACCACCCGCCCCCCCGACCCGGTGCCTGGGCGCAAGCCCTCCCTGAACGGCAACGCCCACCCCGCCGGGGCTCTGCCGGCCGTTGCGGGCGGCGCCGAGCAGCGGCCGCCGCGGGTGCTGGTGCTCACCGCCGACATCGGTGAGGGCCACGACCTGCCGGCGCGGATCATCAAGGCCGACGTCGAGGAGGAGATCCCCGGCGCCGAGGTCGAGATCGTCAACGGCCTCGAGGCGGCGGGCCGCATCGTCTCCGCCGTCGTGCGCGGCGGCTCGCGCGTGACCTTCCGCTGGATGCCGTGGGTGTTCGACATCCAGTACTGGCTGATCAGCAGGTTCGCGCCGACCCGCTGGTTCGCCCATCACCTCGGCTACGCGCTCGGCGCGCGCGGCCTGCTGAAGCTGATCGCCAAGCACGACCCGGATGTCGTCGTCTCCACCTACCCCGGCGTCACCGCGGTGCTCGGGATGCTGCGCGAGAACCGCCACCTCGGGATCCCGGTCCAGTCGGCGATAACCGACCTTGCCGGCCTGCGCTACTGGGCCCACCCGGGGGTCGACCTGCACTTCGTCACCCACCCCGAGTCGATCGAGGAGGTGGAGAGGCTGGTCGGGCCGGGCAGCGTCGAGTGGGTGCGGCCGCCGATCTCCCCCGACTTCCTCACGCCGCGCACCCGCAGCGACGCCCGCCGCGCCCTCGACGTGCCCGCCCACGCCCGTCTCGTGCTCGTCTCGGGCGGCGGTTGGGGGGTCGGCGACCTGGTGGGCGCGATCCGCGCGGCGCTCTCCGGCGACGACACCCTCGTCGTCTGCATCACGGGGCGGAACGAGGTCGCCCGCGAGAAGCTCGAGCAGCGCTTCGGCGACAACGAGCGGGTGCGCATCGTCGGCTTCACCGAGCAGATGAGCGACTGGATGGCGGCCGCCGATGCGATGGTCCACGCGACCGCGGGCCTCACGGTCCTGGAGGCTCATATCCGCGGCTGCCCGGTCGTCTCCTACGGCTTTGCCGCGGGGCACCTGCGGGCCAACAACGCCGCCTTCGAGCGCTTCGGCCTGGCCGAGGTCGCGCGTTCCGAGCACGAGCTGGAGTCGGTGCTGCGCCACATCACCCGCGAGCGCCGTCCGCCGGACTCGTCCTTCGCCTCGCTGCCCTCGATCGCCTCGCGCGTGCTCGCCGCACGTCCGCGGGTCCGGCCGCAGCCGGTCTGGCGCCTGCATGCCGGGCGGGTCGGTGCCGTGGTTGCCGCCACGGTCGCCGCGACGGTGGTGTTGATAGTGGGCAGCCTTTCGCTCGACTGGGAAACGCCGTACCGGGTGATCGCGAAGCCGATCGAGAGCCGCGTCCACCTCGGCAAGGACAGCGACACTCCGTCACCCGCGACCGTGCCTGTGAGAATGCCCGCGGCTGCGCCTGCACTCGCCCGCACACCTCACCGGCACGCCGCCCGCCACCGCACCGTCACGAGCCAACGCCGTTGATCGGAGCGCTGCTCGGCGCGGGGCCTTCGGCCGCCGCGGTCCTCCATGCGGGGCCGGCGCTGGCCCCCGTGGTCCCCGGGATCGGGCCGGCGCTGGGGATCCACCACCGCCAGGACGCCGGCGGCGTCGCGCTCACCTTCGACGACGGTCCGCATCCGCAGGGGACCCCGCTGGTGCTGGAGATCCTGCGCGAGGCGGACGCTCCCGCGACGTTCTTCCTCGCCGGCGAGCAGGTGGTGCGGCGCCCGGCGCTGGTGGCGGAGATCGTCGCCGCCGGTCACCGGGTCGAGCTGCACTGCCACCGCCACCGCAACCTGCTGCGGCTGACCACCCGCCAGTTCCTCGATGACGCCGAGCGTGCCCGTGCCGTGATCGAGGAGGCAAGCGGGCAGCCGATAGCCGACTACCGGCCGCCCTACGGCATCTTCAGCGGTGGCGCGCTCCTGGCGACGCGCCGGCGCGGCTGGCGGCCGCTGCTCTGGTCGCGGTGGGGCCGGGATTGGACGCGGCACGCGACGGCGCGGTCAATAGCCCGACGTTCCACGGCAGGCGTTCGCGCGGGGGACATCGTCCTCCTGCACGACGCCGATTACTACAGTGCTCGGGGTTCCTGGGCTCGCACCGCGGCGGCCTTGCCGATCATCCTCGACGAGCTCGACAGGCGTGGGCTGAAGCCCGCCTCGCTGCGTCGCTGAGGAGGTGGTGCGAGGGTCCACTGCTCGCAGCCGGCGAAAGCCTCGTCGAGGCGTCTCGCCATCGCGCTCCTGGGTTGCTCCTGGTCGAAGATCTCCTTGGCCATAGTCTCCGTCCTGTTGGGGGGCGGAGAAAAGCATGACCTCTCGATCAGACGAAAACATGCACATTGCGGAAAAGAACGCGCAGCTTGCGCATTTTGTCCTCTGAAAGGCCCGCCTCTGGCAGGTATCAGCTCGGGCCGACGAACGCCGCGATCTCGCCGGCGATCTGAACGATTCTTGTCGTGAAGCCTGCGACTGCGACCGTAGCTTCTCACGGCTGCCGGCTTGAGTTCTCTAGACTGGAGAGGCGATGAAGGCAGGCATTCACCCCGAATACACGCTCGCCCACGTGCACTGCTCGTGCGGCAACCAGTTCTACACCCGCTCGACCGAGTCGGATCTTCACGTCGAGCTCTGCTCGGAGTGCCATCCGTTCTACACCGGCAAGCAGAAGCTCGTGGATACCGGTGGCCGGGTGGAGCGATTCCAGCGCCGCGCCGCCAAGCACGCCAAGGCCAAGAGGTAGCCGGTGAGCGCGGAGCGCGCCGCGCCCGCCGCCGGTCCTTCTTCGCAGGCGAGCGAGGCGGGAGCACTCGTGGGCGGCCCGCCGGGCCCCGCTGCGAACGGCGCCGACCCGCTCCGCATGCCCGACGGTGCGCTGGTCGCGAAGCGCGACGCGCCGGTCGGCGGGCAGGCGGTGCTGGAGGGGGTGATGATGCGCGGCGTCTTCACCTGGGCGGTCGCCGTGCGCAATCCCGAGGGCGAGATCGAGCTCAGCTCCGAGCCGCTGGTCCCATGGGCGCGTCGCCACCGGGCCTGGCGGCTGCCGGTGATTCGCGGCGTGGTCGCCCTCGCCGAGTCGCTGAAGATCGGCTTTCGGGCGCTGGCGATCTCGGCCAACGCCCAGATGGAGGAGGACGAGGACGGCGAGAAGGACGAGATAGGGGGCTGGATGTGGGGGGCGACAATCGTCCTCTCGCTGGTGCTCGCGATCGGCCTCTTCTTCGTCGTGCCGGTCGGGCTGACGAGCCTGATCAAGGACAAGCTCGGCTCGGCGCTTCTCTTCTGGCTGGTCGAGGGGACGCTGCGGACGGCGATCTTCATCGGCTACATCGCCGCGATCAGCCGCCTGCGGGACCTGCGGCGCGTCTTCGAGTACCACGGCGCCGAGCACAAGACGATCTCCTGCTACGAGGCCGAAGACGAGCTGGTCCCCGCCCGGGCCAAGCTCTACTCGCGGCTGCATCCTCGCTGCGGCACCAGCTTCCTGCTGATCGTGATGGTCCTGGCGATCTTCGTCTTCGCGCCGATCGGCCTGCCGGCCTGGTACTGGCTGCTGGCGTCGCGCATCCTCGGCATTCCACTGATCGCCGGCCTCTCCTACGAGGTGATCAAGTGGGCGGGCAAGAACCGCCGCAAGCGCTGGGTGCGGGGCGTGATGTGGCCGGGCCTGATGCTGCAGAACCTGACCACGCGCGAGCCGGACGAGGAGCAGCTCGCTGTGGCGATCGCCGCGCTGGAGAAGGTGCTTGCCGCGGAGTCGCCTGCCGAGGCGGGCGAGTCGCCGATAGAGATCGTGGCGTAGCCCCCGACGCCACCCGCCCGAGCTGCGCTTATCGTTCTCGATGTGATTGAGTCGCTGGTTGAGCAGATCGAGGCGCGGTTCGCTGAGCTGGAGGGGCAGATGTCTGACCCTGGGGTGATTGGGGACCGGCAGCGCTATGCCGAGGTCGGGCGCGAATATCGCGAGCTGCAGCCGGCGCATGAGCTGGCGCGGGAGTACCGGACCCTGAAGGACGATCTCGAAGGGGCGCGAGAGCTGCTGGAGGAAGGCGAGGACGTCGAGCTGCGCAAGGTCGTCGACGAGGCGCCGCTGCGGCTGGAGGCGCTCGGGGACGAGATCCGGCTGGCGATGGTCGAGCGCGACCCCAACGACGCCAAGAACGTGCTGGTTGAGATTCGAGCCGGGACGGGCGGGGACGAGGCGGCCCTGTTCGCCGGCGACCTCTTCAAGATGCTCGTTCGCTATGCGGAGACGCGTGGCTTCGCCACCGAGGTGCTCTCGCAATCGCCCGCCGAGGTGGGGGGCTTCAAGGAGGTCACCTTCGCGGTGAAGGGGGAGGGTGCCTACTCGGTCTTCAAGTACGAGGGGGGCACGCACCGTGTGCAGCGGGTTCCGGAGACCGAGTCCCAGGGCCGCATCCATACCTCGACCGCGACTGTCGCGGTCCTGCCCGAGGCGGAGGAGGTCGAGGTCGAGATCGACCAGAACGACCTCCAGATCGACGTCTACCGCTCCTCCGGGCCGGGCGGGCAGTCGGTCAACACAACCGACTCGGCCGTGCGGATCACCCACAAGCCGACTGGGATCGTCGTCTCGATGCAGGACGAGAAGTCCCAGCTCCAGAACAAGGAGCGGGCGATGCGGGTGCTGCGGGCGCGGCTGTACGAGCGCGAGGTCGCGGAGCAGCAGGCGAAGATCGCCTCGGAGCGCAAGGCGCAGGTGGGAACCGGCGAGCGCTCCGAGAAGGTCCGCACCTACAACTTCCCCCAGGGCCGGGTCACGGACCACAGGATCAAGCACACCTCGCACAACCTCGACGGGGTTCTGGGCGGCGATCTCGCCGAGTTCACGGAGGCGCTTGGGGCGGAGGAGAAGCGGCGGCGCCTGGAGACGGCGGCGGTTGGGTGATGCGCCTCTGCCCCTGCTAGTGGGAAGCATTCGGGAAGCGCTCGTGGCGGCCACGGATGCCTTCCGGGCGGTTGGCATCGACGAAGCGCGGTTTGATGCCGAAGTTCTGCTCGAGCACGCTGCGGGGTGGGACCGGGCGCGGATGGCAGCCAACCCGGAGGACGAGATTCCCGGGGCGGCCGCGAGGCGTTTCGGCGAGATGGTGCGGCGGCGCCTGCGGCGCGAGCCGGTCGCCTACATCGCCGGCCGCAAGTGGTTCCGCAACATCGAGCTCGCGGTCGATGCACGGGTGTTGATCCCCCGCCCGGAGACCGAGCTGCTGGTCGAGCTGGCGCTGGAGCTGGCCCCGCGCCGCGTGCTGGACGTCGGCACCGGGTCCGGCGCTGTCGCCCTGGCGATCGCGGACGAGCTGCCCGGCTGCGCGGTGATGGCCACCGACACCTCGGCGGCGGCGCTCGAGGTTGCGCGCGCCAACGCCGAGCGGCTCGGGCTCGCGGACCGAGTTGAGCTGGTCGAGGCGATGCTGCCGCCGGACCCGGGCAAGCTCGATTTGGCCGTCGCCAACCTGCCCTACGTCAGCGAGGCCGAGTGGGGAGGTCTTCAGCCGGAGATCGTCGACTGGGAGCCGCGCGAGGCGCTGCTGGCCGGCCCGGACGGCCTCGACGTCCTGCGTGCCACGATCCCCGCCCTCGCCGGCGTCGCCCCCGTCGTGGCGCTGGAGGTGGGCGCCGGCCAGGCTCCCGCCGTGAGCGAGCTGCTCTTCGAGGCGGGCTTCGGCAGCGTCGAGGCGCGGCCGGACCTCGCCGGGATCCCGCGGGTTGTGCGAGGGAGCCGGTGACTTTGGCGGGCGGCCGTGGCGCTTTAGTGTCGCTATGCGACAACAAGGCGCCACCTGGGAGGGCCCGATGCTCATTTCGATAGAGCGGGACAGCGCGGAGGCGGCGCGCTCCGCTCTGGAACGCTGCATCGGCGGCGGCGGGGTCGCGGCCTTTCCCGCCGACGGCCTCTACGGGCTCGCCTGCGATCCGCTCGATGCGGCGGCGATCGCGCGCATCCACCGGCTGAAGGGGCGCGACGAGGGCAAGCCCGCGGCGGTGATGTACCTCTCGCCGCTCGCGATGCGGGAGCTGGTCGAGGGACTTGGGCCCCGCACCCGCGAGGCGGTCGGCGCGCTGCTGCCCGGCCCGGTCACGCTCGTCGTCGCCAACCCCGAGCGCCGCTATCCCCTCGCCTGCCGCGAGGATCCGGAACGGCTCGGGATCCGCCTGATCGCGGGCCCGCTTGCCGGGGCCATGTGCCCGCTGTTCCAGACCTCGGCCAACCGCAGCGGCGAGCCGCCGCCGTCCAGCTTCGACGAGGTGCCGGTGGAGATCGTCTCCGGCGCCGACCTGGCGATCGACGGCGGCGATCTCGGCGGCTTGCCCTCCACGGTCGTCGACCTCAGCCGCCTCGACGCGAGCGGCGAGTGGACCGTCCTCCGCCAGGGCGCCCTCCCGCAGGCCGAGCTGGAGGCGAAGCTGGCCGGCCGAAGCCCACGCGGACGTGCCGTGGATTAGCGGACCATATGGGTACTCAACCAACGGCACGTCTGCCTGGAGGGGCGGCGTCGGCGCATCCCGAGGCGTTGGTAAGGTCGCTTGCGATGAGCGAGTTGCCCGAGAGCTTCCAGGTGGCGCCCCTGGCGGAGGTCGATCCGGAGATCGCGGCGGTGCTGGACGGCGAGCTGCGGCGCCAGCAGGGGACGCTGGAGATGATCGCCTCGGAGAACTTCGTGCCGCAGGCGGTGCTGGAAGCGGTCGGCTCGGTGCTGACCAACAAGTACGCCGAGGGATATCCCGGCCGCCGCTACTACGGCGGCTGCGAGGAGGTCGACGTCGCCGAGCAGCTCGCGATCGACCGCGCCAAGGCGCTGTTCGGCGCCGAGCACGCCAACGTCCAGCCCCATGCCGGAGCCCAGGCCAACAACGCCGCCTACATGGCGCTGATCGAGCCGGGCGACACGATCATGGGAATGGCGCTCGACCACGGCGGCCACCTCACCCACGGGATGAAGCTGAACGTCTCCGGCAAGCTCTACGAGGTAGTCGCCTACCACGTGCGCCGCGAGGACCTGCGGGTCGACATGGAGGAGGTCGAGCGACTGGCGCACGAGCACAGGCCGAAGGTGATCGTCGCGGGCTGGTCCGCCTACCCACGCCAGCTCGACTTCGCCGCTTTCCGGGAGATCGCCGATTCGGTCGGCGCCAAGCTGATGGTCGACATGGCCCACTTCGCCGGCCTCGTGGCCGCCGGTGAGCATCCCAACCCGGTCGAGCACGCCGACGTGGTGACGACGACGATCCACAAGACCCTGTGCGGGCCGCGCAGCGGCATGATCCTCTGCCGCTCCGAGTACGCGCAGGCGATCGACAAAGCGATCTTCCCAGGCCAGCAGGGCGGCCCGCTGATGCACGTGATCGCCGGCAAGGCGGTGGCGCTGCGGATCGCGGCAACCGAGCAGTTCCGCGCCCGGCAGCGGCAGACGATCGCCAACGCGAAGGCGTTCGCAGCCGGCCTGGAAGCTAACGGCGTGCCGGTGCTCACCGGCGGCACCGACGTCCACCTCGTCCTGGTCGACCTGACCCCGTCGGGGCTGGGTGGCAAGGAGGCCGAGGACCGGTTGGAGGAAGTCGGAATCACCGTCAACCGCAACGCGATCCCCTTCGATATCCGCAAGCCGATGGACCCGTCAGGCCTGCGGATCGGCACCCCGGCGTTGACGACCCGCGGCATGGTCGAGGACGACATGACCGAGATCGCCGCGGTGATCGCGACCGCGCTCTCGGAGGACTTCGACGCGCAGAAGAGCGGACTGAGCGAGCGGACGAGAGCGCTGATGGACCGCTACCCCCTGTACCCCCAGCTTTCGCCGGCGCCGGTCTGAGCGGGCCGCCTCCACGAGCCGATCCGGGAAGATGCGGCGCGATGAGGGTTTGGGTCGACTGCACCGCGGCGGCGCACCCGTTGGTGCTGCGGCCGATCATCGAGCGGCTCGAGGCCCGTGGGCATGAGGTCTTCGTCACCACGCGCAGGTACGGCCAGACCGTGGGGATCCTGGAACGGCTGGGGATTCCGTTCACGGTCGTGGGTGAGCACGGTGGGGGATCGAGGCTGGGTAAGGGGACGGCGTTGGCGGGACGGTCGGCGAAGCTCGTCCGGTACGCGTGGGGCCGCCGGCCGAACCTGGCGATCGCCCATGGCTCGGTCGATCTCGCCGTCGTCTCGGCCCTCCTCCGCATCCCCTCCGCGCAGATGCAGGACTACGAGTTCGCCGGCCTGCAGCGCCGGATCAGCTTTCGCGTCGCGCGGCGGGTGCTGGTGCCCGACTCGATCCCGGTCGATCGGCTGCGCCGGATCGGCGCCAAGGAGGAGAAGCTGGTCCGCTATCCCGGCCTGAAGGAGGAGTACTACCTGGCCGACTTCTCAGCGGACGCCGCGGTGCTGGACGAGCTGGGGCTCGACCGCGAGAAGGTCCTGGTCGTCGTGCGGCCACCGCCGGAGACCTCCGAGTACCACGCGCCGAACGACCTCTACGGCGCGGTGCTGCGCCGCCTCGCGGACGCCGGGTCGGAGAGCGGCGTGGGGGAGGGGCAGCCGGGGGTGCAGGCCGTGATCATCCCGCGCACCGAGTCCCAGGCGGGGGCGGTGCGGGAGATCGGCGCGCCAAACCTGGTCGTCCCCGAGCGCGCGATCGACGCCCAGAGCCTGATCGCCTACGCAGACCTGGTGGTCAGCGCCGGCGGCACGATGAACCGCGAGGCTGTCGCGCTGGGGACTCCGGTCTTCACGACCTTCGCCGGTCGCATGGGCGGCGTTGACGAGAAGCTGATCGAGGAAGGTCGCCTGCGCGTTCTCAAGGACGCGAACGACCTGCCTCTGCGCAGGCGTGAGAACCCGGTCGGCGTGCTCCAGCGCCGCGACCCGGACCTGCTGGTGGAAGGCGTGCTCGGAGTGGTGGAAGCCGTCAGAGGCCTATCCCGGTAGGGGTGGAACGTCTTGTACTTTTTCGGCAATTCGCTCTCGGACGGCGGCATCCGCCGCACCGAAAAAGTTAAGTGGAACCCCTACCGGAATAGGCCTTCATGCGGCGTGCGGTTGTCCGGGGGTGGCCTCAAGTAGCCTGAGCGCGCCCGATCCCCATCGTCGGGCCTCCGCGAAATGGCAGCGACAACCGACGCCGTCCTCGCCTTTCTCGCAGCCGCTGCGATTGCGTGGCTGCTGGTGCCCTACGCCGAGCGCCTTGCGTACCGGATCGGAGCGATCGACCCGCCCAAGGAACGGGGCCTGCACGATCGCCCGATGCCGCGGCTCTCCGGCCTGGCGATCTTCGTCGGAATCGAGGTCGCCGGCTGGATCTGGCTGCCGTCGGACGGCGAGAGCCGCTCGATCCTGCTGGGTGCGGCGGCGATAGCCGCGGTCGGGGTCGTCGACGACGTGCGCGGACTTCCCGCCCTGCCGAAGCTGATCGGCCAGATCGGCGCGGCGACGATCCCGGTGCTGGGCGGGGTGCGGCCCGACGTCGTGACCCTGCCGTTCGTCGGCGGCTTCGGGCTCGGCTGGCCCTCCTACCCGCTCACGGTGATCGGGATCGTCGCCGTCGTCAACGTCATCAACTTCATCGACGGGATCGACGGCCTCGCGGCCGGTGTCTGCACGATCGCCGCGGTCGCCTTCGCGGTGATCGCCCTCTCGCTGGAACGCGACGCCGCCGGCGTGCTGGCGGCGCTGACCGCCGGCGGCGCGCTCGGCTTCCTCCGCCACGGCTTCCCGCCCGCCTCGAGCTTCATGGGCGACACCGGCTCCAACCTGCTCGGCTACCTGCTCGCCACGATCGCGGTGCAGGGGGCGCTGAAGACGAACGCCGTCGTCGCCCTGATCCTGCCCCTGGTCGTCCTCGCGGTGCCGATCCTCGACACCGGCTTCGTCGTCGCCAAGCGGCTCAAGTACGGCCAGCCGATCTACCGGGCCGACGCCTGGCACTTCCACCACCGGATGGTCAACATCGGCTTCTCCCAGCGCCGAACCCTCGCCTATCTCTATGGCTGGACCCTGGTCCTCGCCGGCCTCGCCCTCGCCCTGCGCTTCGTCCCCTACAGCGACAACCACGGCCACTTCAACCCGTTCTGGACCACCGTCATGGTCGCCTGCGGATTGATCGCGCTCGCCTCCAGCGTGTACCTGATCTACGTGCTGGAGATCCTCAAGCTGCGCCGCGGCCGCCTCAACCCCGCCACGGGGGAGTTCGAAGCGATCAAGCTCGACGACGCCGAGCGGTAGTGACACACCTCACGAACCGGCTCTACAACGCGGTTCGCGGCCCTTTTCGGATATAGTCGCCCAGCGCCCGCTCGGCTCGAGCCGGGCGGTTTTATGTCTCCTCCAAAGCATGTCGATCTACTGGTGCTAGCCGCCGCCCTGGCCGTGTTCGCAATCGGTGGCTTTCCGCTGCTCGGTTACGCCGTGGGGGCCGCCGCCTGGCTCGCCCAGCGCGGGATACAGATGCTCGCCGGTCGCCGCGCCGCCGCGGAGCTGGCTCGGGGCAATCGCCAGCGGGCGATGGGGACGATCGCGGCGACGACCCTGGGCCGGGTCTGGCTGATGGCGACCGCGGCGCTGCTGGTTGGCCTGGCCGAGCGCCAGGCTGGTCTCGCCGCCGCGATCCTGCTCCTGGCCCTGTTCACGGTCTCCTTCGCGGCGCAGGGGATCGCCCACCTCTTCGAGCCGGAGGGGGAGGGAGCGCGGTGAAGACCCGGACCAAGGTCCTGATCGGCATCGGCGCCTACCTCGCGATCGCGATCCTGATGCTGCTGATCTTCGGCAGCCAGGGGAAGAACGAATCCTTCCAGCCGCAGAACGAGTTCAAGCTCGAACCGTGGCTGTCGATCCACCTCGGCGGGCTCGACCTCAGCATCAACAAGGCGGTCCTCTACCTCGTCCTCGCCAGCGGCCTGACGATCTTCACGATGGTCTGGATCTCGCGCCGCATGGTGCAGAAACCGAACCGGGTCCAGACCGCGGTCGAGGTGGCCTACGACCTGACCAGGAACAACATCACCGGCGGCAACCTCGACCCGAAAACGGCCGTGCGCTGGTTCCCCTTCCTCGGCGCCCTCTTCTTCTTCATCTGGTTCTCGAACATGATCGGCTTCCTGCCGCTGCCGGTGAACACCGAGCACACGGTCGGCGTCTTTGGCCTCCAGATCCCCGCCTTCGCGCTCTACGCGGCGACGGCCAACCTCTCGATCCCGCTGGTCCTGACGCTCGTCGTCTGGGTCTCCTACCACGTCGAAGGGATCCGGTCGAAGGGCTTCATCCCCTACCTGGCGAGCTGGCTGCCGCCGGGCCTGGAGGAGATGAACCCGATCGGCAAGGCCTTCATCTTCGCGATCGAGTCGATCTCCCACTTCGCGCGGCTGATCTCGCTCTCCGTGCGTCTCTTCGCCAACATCCTCGCCGGCCACCTGCTGCTCCTGTTCATGGGCGGCGGGCTGGCGGTTCTGCTCGGCATCGCGGCGCTCGGGGCGCTGACCTTCCCGCTCGCCTTCTTCTTCTTCGTCCTGGAGGTCGGCCTTATCGCAACGCTGCAGGCGTTTATCTTCTCGACCCTCACCGCGATCTACATCGGCGGAGCCACCTCCGCAAGCCACTAGAAAAGGAGCGTTCTCTTCATGGATCTGTCCCCTGTTGCCGCGGTTACCGACGAAGGCGTGAAAGCCGCCGGCAAGGCGATCGCGCTCGGAGTCGGCGCCGGCCTCGGATCGATCGGCGCGGGCATCGGCATCGGCTTCATCTTCGGCAAGGAGATCGAGTCGGTCGCTCGCCAGCCCGAGATGAAAAACGAGCTTCAGAGCATCCGCTGGCTCGGTTTCGCGCTGACCGAGGCGGTCGCCTTCTACACCTTCATCTTCGGCCTGATCGCCTTCTTCCTCTAGGCCTGTGGAGGCGCTTGGTCACATAGCTGCGCTGCCGCTGGCCGCCGAGAAGGGCGGCGGCAGCTTCCTGGTCTCTCCGGGCCTCGGCCTGATGATCTGGACGCTGGTCCTGTTCCTGTTCACGATGTGGGTGCTGAGCAAGGTCGCGTTCCCGAAAATCCAGGAGGCGCTCGACAAGCGCGCCAACTCGATCCGCGAGTCGATCGAGGCGGCGGAGCGGCAGCGGCGCGAGTCCGACGAGCTGCTCGAGGAGTACCGGCAGCGCCTTGCCGAGGCCCGCGAGCAGGCCGACGACATCATGGTGCGCGCCCGCAGAGCAGCGGAGGCGGCGGAAGCGGAGGCCACCACGGCGGGCAAGCAGAAGCGAGAGGAGCTCGTGGCCGCGGCGAAACGCGACATCGAAGCGGAGACGCGGCGCTCGCTGGAGCAGATTCGCAGGGAGGTGGCCGACCTCACCGTGCTGGCGACGGAGAAGGTGACCCGCAAGAGCCTCAGCGCCGACGACCAGCGACGCCTCGTCGAGGAGGCGCTGAGCGAGGTCGACTTCAGCAGCCTCTCGGGCGCGGAGAGCTAGCGATGCCGGAGCCGGCACGCATATACGCCGAGGCGCTCTTCGACGTGGCGAAGGGGAAGGGCAGGCTCGACGCGATCGGTGAGGAGCTGGCGCAGTTCGCCGACGCCCTCGAGGCGGATCGCGAGCTGCAGGTCTTCTTCTTCAGCCCGCATTTCTCGTCGGCCGAGAAGGTCGAGGGGCTGAAGCGGGCGGTGAGCGGCGCCGACCAGGAGCTGCTCAACTTCCTCGAGCTGCTGATCGAGAAGCACCGCGTGAAGGAGATCTTCCGCATCCGGCGCCGGTTCGACGAGATGTGGAGACGGGAGAACCGCCTGATCGACGTGACCGTGACCAGCGCCGTCGAGCTGGACCCGGCGGTGGTGGCGAAGATCGGCGAGGAGATCGAACGCCAGACAGGCCAGAAAGCGGAGCTGTCGAGCCACGTCGACCGGGACGTTCTCGGCGGCATCGTCTTGCAGGTCGGCAACATGGTTCTCGACGCGAGCATCCGCAATCGCTTGGAGAAACTTCGAAAGAGCGTCGCGCAGGCGGCGTAAGGAGGCATAGAGCACCGACATGGAAATCAAGCCCGACGAGATTGCATCGATCCTCAGGGAGCGGATCGAGGGAATGGACACAGCGAGCGCCGATCTATCGGAGGTCGGCACGGTGCTGTCGGTCGCCGACGGCATCGCCCGCGTCCACGGCCTGGACAACTGCATGGCGCTCGAGATGCTCGACCTGCCGCACGGCGTCACCGGTCTCGCGCTCAACCTGGAGGAGGACAACGTCGGTGCGGTGCTGTTCGGCGAGTGGGACAAGATCGTCGAGGGCGACACCGTCAAACGCACCGGCCACCTCCTGCGGATCCCCGTCGGGGAGGAGCTGCTCGGCCGTCTCGTCGACCCACTGGGCCGCCCGCTCGACGACAAGGGAGAGATCGCGACGACGCAGACCCGCCCGGCGGAGTTCAAAGCGCCCGGCGTCGTCCAGCGTCAGCCGGTCGTCGAGCCGGTGCAGACGGGGCTGATGGCGATCGACGGGATGATCCCGATCGGGAGAGGGCAGCGAGAGCTGATCATCGGCGACCGCCAGACCGGCAAGACGGCGATCGCGATCGACACGATCATCAACAGCCGCGACAAGGACCTGATCTGCATCTACGTGGCGATCGGGCAGCGGATGTCGACCGTCGTCCAGCTGAAGGAGGTGCTGGAGGAAAACGGCGCGATGGAGAACACGATCATCGTCGCCGCCCCCGCCGACGAGGCGGCCCCGATCAAGTTCATCGCCCCCTACGCCGGCTGCGCGATGGGCGAGCACTTCCTCTACAACGGCAAGGCGGCGCTCTGCGTCTACGACGACCTGACCAAACACGCCTACGCCTACCGGCAGATGTCGCTGCTGCTGCGCCGCCCGCCGGGCCGCGAGGCCTACCCGGGCGACGTCTTCTACCTCCACTCGCGGCTGCTGGAGCGGGCGGTGAAACTGAACGACGCGCTCGGCGGCGGCTCGCTGACGGCGCTGCCGATCATCGAGACTCAGGCGGGCGACGTCTCCGCCTACATCCCGACCAACGTCATCTCGATCACCGATGGCCAGATCTTCCTCGAATCCGACCTCTTCTACTCGGGCGTGCGGCCGGCGATCAATGTCGGCATCTCGGTCTCGCGGGTAGGGGGCACCGCGCAGACCAAGGCGATGAAGAAGGTCGCCGGCAAGCTGCGCCTCGACCTCTCCCAGTACCGCGACCTGGAGGCCTTCGCCCAGTTCGGCTCGGAGCTCGACCCAGAGACCCAGAAGACGCTCAACCGCGGCGAGCGGCTGGTCGAGATGCTGAAGCAGAAGGAGCGCGAACCGCTCGAGATGGCCGACCAGGTCGCCGCGATCTACTCCGGCACCGGCGGTTTCCTCGACCGGATCAAGACCGCGCGGGTCGGCGAGTTCCTGCGCGACCTGCGCACCCGCCTGCGCGCCGAGAAGGCCGAGCTGCTGGGGCGGATCGCCGAGACCGGCAAGCTCGAGGAGGCCGACGAGGAGGAGCTGGGCGCCGCGATTCGCGAGTTCGTCGACGACTTCGGGCCCGACTTCGACGAGCATGGCGACCCGGTCGAGAAGGGCGAGTCGGACCGCATCCACTCGAAGGAGGAGAGGGCGAAGCCGAGCCGTGTCGCGGAGGCCGAGGCTGAGAAGGAGGCGACTCCGGCCTAGCGCCGGGTGCGGTCATGGCCACTCAGAAGGACGTCAAGAACCGCATCGCGTCGATCAAGAACATCAACAAGATCACGCGGGCGATGGAGATGGTGGCGGCGGCGCGGCTGCGCCGCGCCGAGCAGCGGATCGCGCAGCTGCGCCCCTACGCGCAGGGGATGCGCAGGCTGACGCGGCGCGCCGCCGAGCAGGCCGGTGGCATCCCGCGCGTGCCGGTGCTGGTCGAGCGCGACGAGGTGCGCCGCGTCGGCGTCGTCCTGATCACCGGCGACCGCGGCCTGGCCGGGGCCTTCAACACGAACATCATCCGCGAGGGCATGCGGTTCGGGAACGAGCTGCGCGAGCAGCGGATCGACACCGCCTTCTCGGCGGTGGGGCGAAAGGGCGTCTCCGCCCTCACCTTCCGCAAGCAGGAGCTGCGCACGTCCTACGTCGGCTTCACCGACCGGCCCGGCTTCGCCAACGCCCGCGAGATCGGCGAGGAGCTGACCGCGCGCTACGTCGACGAGGAGCTGGACCGGGTCGAGCTGGTCTACAACCGCTACGTCTCGCCGCTGACCCAGCACGTCTGGCGGCAGACGCTGCTGCCCCTGCAGCAGGCCGATGTCATCGGCGAGGGGGTCGAGGCGGAGGAGCGCGAGGCCGAGGAGACCGCGATCGAGAGGGCCCACAGCCGGGCGCTCTGGATCTACGAGCCCGACGCCGAGGAGCTGCTTGCCCAGCTGATCCCGGAGTACGTGAACATCTCGGTCTACCGGGCGCTGCTCGAGTCCGCCGCCTCCGAGCTGGGGGCGCGGATGACCGCGATGCGCAACGCTGCGGAGAACGCGGAGACGATGATGGAAGACCTGACCCTGGAGATGAACCGGGTCAGGCAGGCGGAGATCACGCAGGAGATCCTGGAGGTCGTCGCCGGCGCCGAGGCGCTTGGATAGACGTCGAGTTCGAGAAAAGGAACCAATGGCTGAGAGCAACGAAAACGGAGTCAAGGGAGCGAACGTCGGCAGGGTCGAGCAGGTCACCGGCGTCGTCGTCGACGCGGTCTTTCCCGACAAGCTGCCGGGGATCTACTCGGCGGTGAAGATCCAGATGGCCGGCGACGAGGACCGCGAGGCGACGGAGCTGGTCTGCGAGGTGCAGCAGCACCTCGGAGACGACCGGGTGCGCACGGTGGCGATGGACGCCACCGACGGCCTGCAGCGGGGCGACAAGGTCATCGACACCGGCGGGCCGATCACGGTCCCGGTCGGCGACGCCACGCTGGGCCGCATCTTCAACCTGCTCGGCGAGCCGATCGACGAAGGCGAGCCGATTCAGGCCGGCGAGCGCTGGCCGATCCACCGGCCGGCGCCCGCAGCCTCAGACCTCGCCCCGACCCAGGAGATCCTCGAGACCGGGATCAAGGTGATCGACCTGCTCGCGCCCTATGCCAAGGGCGGCAAGGTCGGCCTCTTCGGCGGTGCCGGCGTCGGCAAGACCGTGCTGATCCAGGAGCTGATCCGCAGCATCGCCGAGGAGCATGAAGGCCTCTCCGCCTTCTGCGGTGTCGGCGAGCGCTCGCGCGAGGGCAACGACCTCTGGATCGAGATGAAAGAGTCGGGCGTGATCGACAAGACGATGCTCGTCTTCGGTCAGATGAACGAGCCGCCCGGCGCGCGCCTGCGGGTGGCGCTGTCGGGGCTGACGATGGCCGAGTACTACCGCGAGCACGGCGGCCAGGACGTGCTGCTCTTCATCGACAACATCTTCCGCTTCGTGCAGGCGGGCTCGGAGGTCTCGGCGCTGCTCGGCCGGATGCCCTCCGCGGTCGGCTACCAGCCGACGCTGGAGACGGAGATGGGCGGCCTGCAGGAGCGGATCACCTCGACCGAGCGCGGTTCGGTGACCTCGGTGCAGGCGATCTACGTCCCCGCCGACGACCTCACCGACCCGGCGCCGGCCTCCGTGTTCGCCCACCTCAACGCGACCACGGTGCTATCGCGGGCGATCTCCGAGAAGGGGATCTACCCGGCGGTCGACCCCCTCGACTCGACCTCGACGATCCTCAAGCCGGACGTCGTCGGCGAGGACCACTACCGCACCGCCACCGAAGTCCAGGAGGTGCTGCAGCGCTACAAGGAGCTGCAGGACATCATCGCGATCCTCGGCATCGACGAGCTCTCCGACGAGGACAAGCAGACGGTATCGCGGGCGCGCAAGATCGAGCGCTTTCTCTCGCAGCCGTTCTTCGTCGCCGAGCAGTTCACCGGTCGCAGCGGCGAGTACGTGCCGATCGCGGAGACGGTGCGCGGCTTCCGTGAGATCCTCGACGGTGAGCACGACGACCTGCCGGAGGGCGCCTTCTACATGAAGGGCTCGATCGACCAGGTGACCGCGGACGCCGGCGCAGCGGCCGCCGCCTAGGAGGTCAGCTTGGCCGCTGAGCACAGCTTCGAGGTTCAGGTCCTCACCCCTGAGGGGGAGGTCTGGGGCGGCGAGGTGCGCCAGGTCTCGACGCGGACGGCGAACGGCGAGGTCGGCATCCTCGCCAACCACGCGCCGTTGCTGGCGGCGCTGCGGCCAGCCGAGCTGCGGCTCCATGTCAGCGAGTCCGAGACGAGGCGCTACGCGCAGGCCCACGGTTGGCTGCAGGTCTTCGGTAACCGGGCGCTGCTGCTGGTCGAGGAGGCGGTCGCGCCCGAGGACCTCGACGCGGCGACGCTGAAGGAGCAGCTGGCCGACGCCGAGCGGCGCCTCGGCGAGTCCGAGAAGGGGAGCGGGGCCTGGGGCCGGGCTCGGAAGGACTGCGACCGGGCGGAAGCGTTTCTCACCATCGCCCAGGGGTGAGCGGACCAGCTGTGCGAGAGCCCCTATGAGCGGGGAGCTCGTAGCCCTCGCCACCCAGCTGATCGGCTACGACACGTCCGAGCCCGAGGCGGTCCTCGAAGCGGCCGGGTTCGTCAACGGCTGGCTGGGGGCGCGTGGCATCGAAGCGTCCCATGAAGAGGTGCGTGGCCTGCCCGTGCTGCGGGCCGAGGTCGGGTCGGCGCAGGCGCCGACGGTCGTCCTGCACGGCCACCTCGATGTGGTCCCCGGACGGCCCGGCCAGTTCGACCCACGGGTCGAGGGGGATCGCCTCTACGGGCGCGGGGCCTATGACATGAAGGGGGCGCTGGCGGCGATGCTGCTCACCACCGCGGCGATGAGGGATCAGGAGCAGGTGCGGGTCAGGCTGGGGATCGTCGGTGACGAGGAGTCCGAGGAGGCGGTGCAGCGCGGCAGCGACCGCCTGGTCGACAGCGGCTTCGTCGGCGAGTTCGCGATCACCGGCGAGCCGACCGATCTGCAGATCGGCGTCGAGGCGAAGGGCGTGCTGGCGCTGCGGTTGGAGGTGGCCGGCGTCGCGGCGCATGGCGCCACCCCGTGGCTGGGCGACAACGCGGTGCTGAAGGCGGTCGACGTTTTCCGCAGCATCGAGTCGCTACCGTTTGCCCGGCACAGTTCGGAGCTGTTCGACCGCCCCTCGATCAATCTCGGCCGGATCCTGGGCGGGGACGCGCTCAACAAGGTGCCCGATCGATGCGCGATCGACGTCGACATCCGCTACCTGCCCGACCAGGATCCAGCTGCGATCCTCGACCAGGTGCGCAGCCTTCCCGACGCCGACGTGAGCTCGCTGTTCACCCGTCCGCCGGCCGTGGTCGATCGCGACTCACCCTTCGTGCGGGCGCTGCGCGAGGCAGCCTCGGCACACCACGACGGCGAGCCGATGAGCGTTGGGCGCGACGGCGCCTCCGATGCCGTCTCCTTCCTGCGGGTCGGGGTTCCGGCGGTCGAGTTCGGCCCGGTGGGCGGGGGGCATCACGGCCCGGAGGAGTGGGTGTCGGTTTCTTCGCTGGAGACCTACCGGCAGACGCTCGAAACCTTCCTGCGCGCGCTTCCGGCGCGAGGTGTCGATGACTGAGCCGAGCTTCAAGCGACCGTCGCCGTCGGGCGACTTCGAGCCGCCGCCGAAGCCAAAGCGCTACTGGTGGCGCTTCACCGTCGCCTCGCTCGTGATCGTCAGCGTCACCGCGGCGGCGACGGCAACCAGCATCCTGCTCTACGTGGGCAGCATCGCGACGGCGCTCTCCCACCACAACGTCTACAAGAACAAGCTGCAGCGCTACCTGTCCCAGGTCCACGGAGGCGAACCGGAGAACATCCTCATCATCGGCTCCGACAAACGGGCCAACCTCGGCGAACAGCGAGGGCGCTCCGACACGACGATCCTGCTGCGCCTCGACCCGAACCGCAACGCGATCGCGCTGATGTCGATTCCGCGCGACCTCAAGGTCGAAATCCCGGGCTACGGCACCAACAAGTTCAACGCGGCCTACACGTTCGGCGGGCCGAAACTGACCCTGCGAGTGGTGAAGGAACTGACCGGGCTGCAGATCAACCACATCGTCAACGTCGACTTCCTCGGCTTCGTGCGGGCCGTCAACGCGATCGGCTGTGTGTACACCGATGTCGACCGGCGCTATTACCACTCCAACGTCGGCGTGCCGCCCTCCGAACAGTATTCCGAAATCGACATCCAGCCCGGCTACCAGCTTCTCTGCGGCGCGAAGGCGCTGGAGTACGTTCGCTACCGCCATACCGACACCGACCTCGTCCGGTCCGCACGCCAGCAGGACTTCCTCAGCGCCGCGCGCGAGCGCGTCCCCGTGGCGGACCTCGTGCTCGGCCGCAACCAGCTGATCGACATCTTCACCAAGTACACGACCTCCGACATCAACAGCGCCGAAACGATGCTGCAGGTGCTGAAACTCTTCATCGCCTCGCGCAACGCGACGATCGAGGAGGTCCATTTTCCGGCCACGCTGGGCCCGAGCTACGTCTACGCGTCGGAGGGCGCGATTCACGCGGCGATCCACAAGTTCCTGGGGATCGAAGCGAGTGGCGGGCCACGCAACTCGCTGGAACGCAATCCGGGCGCCGGGAAGAGCAAGCCCAAGCCGAAGAAGCCGCAGATCGCGAAGCCGGCCCCCTCCGGGGGCGACGGCCTCGTGCCGGTGCAGGAAAGGGGCGAGCTCGAGGGCGAGAGCGTGGCCCGCAAGGTGCACGCCTTTCCGGTCTTCTACCTGACGAGGCTGCCGGCCGAAGCCTCCTTCGTGGAAAGCTCGACCTATTACAACGTGCAGGACCCGCGCGTCTATCGCCTGACGGACACCAGCGGCCACTCCCATGAGGCCTACCGGATGGTCGCTGAATTCGGCCCGTACTTCGAAACCCATTACTTCGGCTTGCAGGGGATCCAGGGCTGGCCCGACCCGCCGATCCTCAGCAATCCCACCGTGACCGAGACGCTCGACGGCCGCGAATACGAGATCTTCACCAACGGTGGACGCGTCAGCATGGTCGCCTGGCACCGCGGCGAAGACACCTACTGGGTGGCGAACGACCTTCTCAACACGTTGACCAACGAGCAGATGGTGGGGATGGCGCGGTCGGTCAGCGCGATAATCCCGAACAAGGCGGCGAGACGGGGGAGGACGACGGGATGACGGCGGACAGAGAGCCGATCGGGGTGATCGGGGTTGGATGGGTGGGGTTGGTCACCGCCGCCTGCTTCGCCGAGCTCGGCCACCCGGTGGTGGCCCGCGACATCATGCCCGAGAAGGTCGAGGCCCTCTCGCGTGGCGAAACGCGGATCCACGAGCCGGGGCTCGACGAGCTGCTCGCGCGCAACGCCGAGCGGCTCACCTTCACCACCGACATGGGAGCGCTGCTGGACGCGGCGCGCATCCTCTTCGTCTGCGTCGACACCCCACCGACCTACTCCGGCGACGCCGACCTCTCGCGGGTCCGCTCCGTCGTCGAGGAGCTGGGCGCCGGCGGCGCTCACGTGCTGGTGATGAAGAGCACCGTCCCGGCGGGCACGGGGGAGGCAATCCGGCGCGACCTGCCGGGCATCGCCTACGTCTCCTGCCCCGAGTTCCTCAAGGAGGGCTCGGCGGTGGCGGATTTCATGCACCCCGAGCGGGTGGTGATCGGCGTCGACCACGGCGAGGAGGAGGCCGGCGACGCGGTTGCGCGCGTCTACGGGCCGCTCGGGGGCGAGATCGTGCGCACCGACGTCGCCAGCGCCGAGATGATCAAGCTCGCCTCCAACGCCTTCCTCGCGACCAAGATCTCCTTCATCAACGAGATCGCGAACGTCTGCGAGGAGGTCGGCGCCGACGTCGCCGAGGTGGCCCGGGGCATGGGCCTCGACCGGCGGATCGGCCCAAGCTTTCTGCGGGCGGGGATAGGTTGGGGGGGCTCCTGCTTTGGCAAGGACACGATCGCGCTCAAGAAGCTCGCCGGCAACAGCGGTTACCACTTCCAGCTTCTGAGCGCGGTGATCGACGTGAACGAGCTGCAGAAGCGGCGCGTCGTGCAAAAGCTGAAGCAGCACCTCGACTCCCTGGCCGGACGGCGGGTGGTGCTGCTCGGCTTGGCCTTCAAGCCCGATACGGACGATATGCGCGACGCGGCGAGTCTTGTCCTGGCGGCGCGCCTCGAGGGCGAGGGGGCAAGCGTTGTCGCCTATGACCCGGTGGCCGCAGAGAGGGCCCGCCGGCTGTTGCCGACGGTTGAGCTCGCAACCTCGGCGCTGGAGGCGCTGGAGGGCGCCGACGCCGCCGTGCTGGTCACCGAGTGGCCGGAGTTCGCCGAGTTGGATTGGGCCGCCGCGGCAGCGCGGATGGCGCGCCCGCTGCTGATCGACGGCCGCAACTTCCTCGACCCCGACACCCTTCGCGCGGCAGGCTTCGCGTACGAGGGGATTGGCCGCGCCATCGAGCCGGCCGCCACCAAGGGCCTATCCCGGTAGGGGTGGAACGTCTTGTACTTTTTCGTCAATCCGCCCTCGGACGGCCACAGTGGCCGCACCGAAAAAGTTAAGTGGAACCCCTGCCGGGATAGGCCCTAGAACCGTGCAGGCGATTGTTCTGGTCGGAGGGGAAGGAACGCGGCTGCGGCCGCTCACCGAGACGGTGCCCAAGCCGGCGCTGACTCTGGTCGACCGGCCCTTCCTCGCCTACATGATCGAGTGGCTGGCCGCCCACGGGGTCACCGAGGTCGTCCTCGCCTGCGGCTTCCTGCCGGAGGTGCTGCGCGAGGCGCTCGGCGACGAGGAGGACCGGGCCGGGGTCGCGATCCGCTACGTGACCGAGCCGCAGCCGCTGGGCACCGCCGGTGCGATCCGCTTCGCCGCCGACGAGCTGGGTGGCGACCTCGAAGGCCCATTCCTGGCGCTGAACGGCGACGTGCTGACCGATCTCGACCTGAGCGCGCTGCTGCGGGCGCACAGGGAGCGGGAAGCGCGCGCCACCATCGGCCTGCACCCTGTCGAGGACGCCTCCGCCTACGGCCTGGTCCACCGTGGTGACGGTGGCGAGGTCCTCCAGTTCCTGGAGAAGACCGGGGAGCGGGCTCCCGGTGAGGTCAACGCCGGGATGTACGTGCTCGAGCGTTCCGTGCTCGACCTGATCCCACCGGGGGAGAACGTGTCGATCGAGCGCGACGTCTTCCCGCGACTGGTCGGGCAGGCGCTGCACGGGCTGCGGCTGGACGGCTACTGGATGGACATCGGCACGCCCGAGCGCTACCTGCAGGCGAGCTGGGACATCCTCGAGGACCGCGTGAAGACGCGGGTCGAGCCGACCGGGCCCGGGGTGCTTGTCGCGGTGGACGCCGACGTGGCAGGGGACGCGAGGATCGGCCCGCGCGCGGTGGTCGGCCCCGGTTGCCGGATCGGGCCCGGGGCCGAGGTGCGCGAATCGGTTCTGCTGGACGGCTGCGTGGTCGGCCAGGCGGCGCGGGTCACCGGCTCGATCCTCTCACCCGGCGTCGAGGTGGCGGCCGGGGCCGAGCTCGACGGCGCGGTTGCCGCCCCGGATGAAATAGTGGCCGCTCGATGACCGGCACGATGCTCGACGACATCCTCGCCATTCCCGACCACCTGCGCGACGCGCTGTGGCGAATCGAGTCCGCCAGGCTCGCGCCGGCGGACTCCGCCGGCCTGCTGGTCTGCGGGATGGGGGGCTCGGCGATCGGTGGCGACCTTGCCGCCGCGGCGCTCGGCGACCGGCTCACCCGACCCCTGCTCACCGTGCGCGGCTATGAGCTGCCGAGCTGGGCTACGCCGGAGTGGACGGCGCTCTGCGTCAGCTACTCGGGCCAGACCGAGGAGACGCTGGCCTGCTTCGCCGCGGCCGAGGCGCTTGGCGCCAGGCGCATGGTCGTCAGCACGGGCGGCGCGCTGGCAGACGCCGCCCGCGAGGCGGATGTGCCGGTGGTCGGCCTGCCCGGCATCCTGCAGCCGCGCGCCGCTGTCGCCTACATGTTCGTCACCGCCGCCGAGGTCGCCGCTCTGGCGGGAGCGGCGCCGCGCATCCACACCGAGATAGACACCGCCGCCGCATTCCTGGAGGAGCGCTCGGACGAGCTCCGTGCGCGTGCCGCCGAGCTCGCCGCGAGTCTCGATGGGACCGTGCCGGTTGTCTACGGCGCCGACCTGACCGCGCCGGTTGCGCGTCGCTGGAAGACTCAGGTCAACGAGAACGCCAAGCTGCCCGCCTTCTTCTCCGAGCTTCCGGAGGCCGACCACAACGAGCTCTGCGGCTGGGCCGGCGCCCCCCCGGGCACGAGGTTCTCGGTCGTCCTGCTCGAGGATGCCGACCAGCACCCGCGCGAGCGCCGCCGCTTCGAGCTGACCGCCGAGGCCATCGCCGCCGATGGGGCGGAGGCGACGCGGGTGGAGACGGTCGGCGAGACTCGCGTTGAGCGTCTTCTCTGGACTGTGATGCTTGGCGACCTGGTCTCCGTGGCGCTTGCCGAGGCGCGCGGCGTCGACCCCGTCCCGGTCGACGCGATCGAGGGGTTCAAGGCGGCGCTAGGCCCAGGCATGAACGAGTGATGAGTTGACACCCCTATAGGGTCATCAACTCATCACTCGTTGCGGGCGCGGCCTATCCTTCCCCGGTCCGCACGTGCAAAGCCCGAGAAAGGAACCGATGGCAACCGCCACCTCAAACTACAAGGTCGCCGATATCGACCTCGCGGACTTCGGGCGCAGGGAGATCGCCCTTGCCGAGGTGGAGATGCCGGGCCTGATGCAGACCCGCGAGGAGTTCGCGGCCGCACAGCCGCTGAAGGGGGCGCGGATCACCGGCTCGCTCCACATGACGGTGCAGACCGCCGTGCTGATCGAGACCCTGATCGCCCTCGGCGCCGAGGTCCGCTGGGCCAGCTGCAATATCTTCTCCACGCAGGATCACGCTGCGGCCGCGATCGCCGCTGCCGGCATCCCGGTCTTCGCCTGGAAGGGGGAGACCCTGGAGGAGTACTGGTGGTGCACCGAGCAGGCCCTGCTCTGGCCCGACGGCGAGGGCCCGAACATGATCCTCGATGACGGCGGGGACGCCACCCTGCTCGTCCACAAGGGCGTCGAGTTCGAGAAGGCGGGCGCAGTGCCCGACCCGGCCTCGGCCGACTCGGAGGAGCTCCGCGTCGTGCTCGAGACCCTGCAGCGCTCGCTCGAAGCCGATCCGCGGCGCTGGACGCGGATCGCCGAGGGAATAAAGGGGGTCACCGAGGAGACGACCACCGGCGTGCACCGGCTCTACCAGCTGGCCGAGACCGGCGATCTGCTCTTCCCGGCGATCAACGTCAACGACTCGGTCACCAAGTCGAAGTTCGACAACCTCTACGGCTGCCGTCACTCGCTGATCGACGGGATCAACCGCGCCACCGACGTGATGATCGGCGGCAAGGTCGCCGTCGTCTGCGGCTACGGCGACGTCGGCAAGGGCTGCGCCAAGTCGCTGCGCGGCCAGGGCGCCCGGGTGATCGTCACCGAGATCGACCCGATCTGCGCCCTGCAGGCGGCGATGGAGGGCTACGAGGTGCGGACGGTCGCGGAGGTCGTCGAGACGGCCGACATCTTCATCACCGCCACCGGCAACAGGGACATCGTCACCGCCGACCACATGGCGCGGATGAAGCACAACGCGATCGTCGGCAACATCGGCCACTTCGACAACGAGATCGACGTCGTCGGCCTCGAATCTTCGCCGGCCGAGAGGTTCAACATCAAGCCGCAGGTCGACGAATGGCGCTTCCCCGACGGCCACTCGATCATCCTCCTCTCCGAGGGTCGCCTGCTCAACCTCGGCAACGCGACCGGGCACCCGAGCTTCGTGATGTCGAACTCGTTCACCAACCAGGTGATCGCGCAGATCGAGCTCTACGGCCAGCCCGACGGGTTCATGGCCAAGGAGGTCGCCGTGCTGCCCAAGCACCTCGACGAGAAGGTCGCGCGGCTGCACCTCGCGGCGCTCGGCGTCAGCCTCACCGAGCTCTCCGGGGAGCAGGCCGCCTACCTCGGCATTCCGGTCGAGGGCCCCTACAAGCCCGATCACTACCGCTACTAAATGGGGCTCGACCAGAGCAGGGTCGGAACACACCTCGCCCAGAGTCGATGAAGGCGATGGTCCTAGCCGCGGGGCTGGGAACGCGGCTGCGGCCGATCACCTACGGGATGCCGAAGCCGATGGTGCCGGTGCTGAACCGGCCGGTGATGGAGCACATCGTGCGCCTGCTCGCCCGCCATGGCTTCGTCGAGGCGATCGCCAACCTGCACTGGTTCCCGGAGCTGATCGAGGGCCACTTCGGCGATGGCTCGCGGTTCGGCATCGACCTCTCCTACAGCCGCGAGGAGCGGCTGCTGGGAACCTCAGGTGGGGTTCGCAACGCCGCCGGGTTCCTCGGCGACTCGTTCCTGGTGATCTCCGGCGACGCCCTGACCGACATCGACCTGGCGGCGATGCGCGAGTTTCACGAATCCCACGACGGGATCGCGACGCTGGCGACCAAGCGGGTGCGCGACACGAGCCAGTTCGGCGTCGCGATCACCGCTGCCGACGGTCGCATCCAGGGCTTCCAGGAGAAGCCCGACCCGGCCGAGGCGCTCTCCGACCTCGCCAACTGCGGCATCTACATGTTCCGCTCCGAGGTCTTCGACTTCTTTCCGAGCGCGGGCGCGAGCAAGCTGGCCGGTCCCGACGACCCTCCCGAGTTCGCCGACTGGGCGATGGACGTCTTCCCGGCACTGCTCGAGGGGGACGTGCCCTTCTACTCGCACGAGGTCGATGCCTACTGGAATGACATCGGCAACCTCGACGAGCTGCGGCAGGGAAACCTCGATGCGCTGTGCGGAGAGGTCGTTGTGGACCCCGGCGCCCCGGAGGTGGCGGAGGGCGTGCGAGCCGCGAGCTCGCTCGACGGCGCCGAGGTTACGGCGCCGGTCCTGGTCGGCGCCGGCGTCGAGCTCGGCAAGCATGTGCGGATCGAGGGCCCGGCGATCCTCGGCGACGGCTGCCGGGTCGGCGACGGCGCCTGGATCCGCGACGCGATCCTGCTCGAGCGGACAGAGGTGCCGGCCGGGGCGATCCTGGTCGGCGGCATCGCCGCTCGCATCGCAGGTCACTGAGGCTTGACTGACTTTTGACAAACGGCGCGCCACGCGCGCGCCGCCAGCCCGCAGGATCGAACCGTGGAGCTCCTGCATGCTGTCGCCTGGGGACTGGTGCCGCCGCTGTGCGCAGCCTGCGGGCGCTCGTGCCCGCCGCGAGAGGTGGTCTGCACGCGCTGTGCGCGGCGCCTGGCGGCCGCCATCTCCATCTCCGGCGCCGGGCCCGCAGGTGTGGATCGCGCCTGGTCCTCGGCCCCGCACGAGGGCGTCGCTCGCGACCTCGTAAGTGGGCTGAAGTTTCGGCGCCTGCTGCCCGTCGCGGAGCTGATGGCCGATCGCATCCTCTGGCTGGCCCCTCGTGACCTGCTTGGGGGCACCGTCGTTCCCGTTCCGGCCGCGCGACTGCGGTCGTTGCGGCGGGGGTTCGATCCGGCCGGTGAGCTGGCCGCAGCGCTCGCCGAGCGCCTCGGTGCGCCGCTGCGGCCCTGTCTCGTGCGCAGGGGAGGCGGTCGCCAGGTGGGAAAGCGCCGCGCGCAGCGCATCGGCCAGCCGCCTGTCATCGGCACGCGAGGAGAGGTTCCCCGCAGCGCCCTCCTCGTCGACGACGTGCTCACAACCGGCGCGACCCTCTCATCCTGCGCCCAAGCTCTTCGCGACGCCGGATCGGTCCGCATCGTCGCCATCACCTTCTCCCGCCGCCTGTGACCCCGACAGGTGAAGAGGCGTAGCATCGGGGGACCGACCGAAGGAGGCAGCGATGCGGATCGAGATTCATGGTCGCAACGTCGAGGTGAGCGACGCGCTTCGGGAGCAGGTGGTGAAGCGATTCCGCCGGGTGGGGAAGCAGGTGTCCCCGCTCGCGACGTTGGAGGTTGAGCTGTCGGAGGAGCGCAACCCGTCGATCACAGACCGTCAGGTGGCCGAGGCGACGCTGCGGCTGAAAGGCGTGACACTGCGTGCCCGCGAGGCCTCGCCCGAGATGTCCCACACGATTCACGAGCTGGCCGAGGACATGCGCCGCCAGGTCAAGAAGCATCGTGAGCTCCGCCGCAAGCGCCGCCAGACCCGCCGGCTCGTGGGCCGGATACGAGACCGAACGGCCGAGTCCTAGCCCGCCCTCTCGCTCCCCACCGCTACCCTTGGGCTATGGCCACGGCCAGGGACATGGTCACGCGTGCGCTGCGCGCCGGAGAGGGGCGCAAATTCAAGGCGTATGAGAAGCGTGCCGCGACGATCAACAGGATCGAGCCGGAGATGGAGCTGCTCAGCGACGAGGAGCTCCGTTCGGAGGCGGACGCGCTGCGCGAGCGAGCCCGGGGCGGCGAGACGCTCGACGATCTCCTGCCCGAGGCGTTTGCCCTGACCCGCGAGGCGTCTCGCCGCACCCTCGGCCAGCGCCACTTCGACGTACAGCTGATCGGCGGCATGGTGCTGCACGACGGGGCTATCGCCGAGATGAAGACCGGCGAGGGCAAGACGCTGACGGCGACCCTCGCCGTGTTCCTCAACACGCTGGCCGGTGACAGCGTCCACGTCGTCACGGTCAACGACTACCTGGCTCGTCGCGACGCCGAATGGATGAAGCCGATCTACGACGCGCTTGGGGTCAGCGTCGCCGCGATCCAGGACGTGGACGATCACGAGGCCCGCAAGCGCAAGTACGCATGCGACGTCGCCTACGGCACCAACTCCGAGTTCGGCTTCGACTACCTGCGCGACAACATGGCGGAGGCGCTCGAGCACTGCGTCCAGCGCGACCACCGGTTCGCGGTCGTCGACGAGGTCGACAACATCCTGATCGACGAGGCGCGGACGCCGTTGATCATCTCCGGCGCGCCCGAACAGGCGGCGCAGACCTACTACCAGTTCGCCCGCCTCGCCCGGCAGATGACCGGCGTTCCGGCCAAAGACAAGCTGCGTTCGATGGGCGAGTCCAAAGACACCTCCGACGCCGATTACGACTACGAATACGACGAGAAGCACAAGACGATCTCGCCGACCGAGCGTGGCGTGAAACGGGCTGAGGAGTTCATCGGCGTCGACAACCTCTACCTCTCAGAGCACGGCAGCCTCGTCAACCACCTGGTCCAGGCGCTGAAGGCCGAGTCGCTCTACAAGCGGGACAAGGACTACGCGGTGATCGACGGCGAGGTGCTGATCATCGACGAGTTCACCGGTCGCATCCTCGAGGGCAGGCGCTGGTCCGAGGGCCTTCACCAGGCGGTCGAGGCGAAGGAGGGAGTGGCGATCGGGGAGGAGAACCAGACGCTTGCCACGATCACCCTGCAGAACTACTTCCGGCTCTACGACAAGCTCTCCGGGATGACCGGCACGGCCCTCACCGAGGCCACCGAGTTCATGAAGATCTACAAGATTCCGGTGGTCGAGATCCCGACCAACCAGCCGATGGTCCGGGGCGACCACAACGACCAGATCTTCAAAACCAAGGAGGGCAAGTGGAGGGCGGTGCTCGACGAGATCCTCGCTCGCCACGAGCGGGGCCAGCCGATCCTCGTCGGCACGGTCTCGGTTGAGGTCTCGGAAATGATCTCCGGCGAGCTGAAGCGCCGCGGGATCGAGCATGCGGTGCTGAACGCAAAGCCCGAGCACGCGCAGCGAGAGGGCGAACTGATCGCCCAGGCGGGTCGCAAGGGCGCGGTGATGATCGCCACCAACATGGCGGGTCGCGGGGTCGACATCAAGCTCGGCGGGGACCCCGAGCACCTGGCGCTGAAAGAGATGAAGAAGACTGGCCTCAACCCGGGCGACGAGGGGTACGAGGAGGCGCTGGAGGAGAAGGTCGCCGAGCTCCAGCCCCGCTGCGCGGCCGAGGCTGAGGAGGTGCGCGAGCTGGGAGGCCTCTACATCTGCGGCACCGAGCGCCACGAATCCCGTCGCATCGACAACCAGCTCCGCGGCCGTTCCGGCCGCCAGGGCGATCCCGGTGAGAGCCGCTTCTTCCTCTCCGCGGAAGACGACGTGATCCGCCTCTTCGCCGGCGATCGCATCTACAAGATCCTCGATCGCCTCGGACCGGTCGACGAGGAGGGCCAGGAGATGCCGCTGGAGGCCAAGATGCTCACCAAAACGGTCGAGAACGCGCAGAAGAAAGTCGAGGAGCAGAACTTCCTGATCCGCAAACGGGTGCTCGAGTACGACGACGTGATGAACGAGCAGCGCCGGGTGATCTACAAATATCGCCGCGAGATCCTCGAGGGGCGCGACATGTCCACGGTGGCGCGCGACGAGATGGAGGGTGTGATCGAGCGCCTCGTCGACGAGTACACGCCTGGCGACGACCTCGACGAGTGGGACATGCCCGAGCTGGAGCAGCAGCTGCGCCAGATCTGGCCGGTTGGCATGGAGGTTGCCTCGATAGCCCCGGAGACGGTCGACCGCGAGAAGCTGAAGGACGCACTCGACGAAGACGCGATGCGGGCCTACGACGAGCGCGAGGAGCGGCTGGGCGAGGAGCTGATGCGTCACCTGGAGCGCTTGATCCTTCTGCAGGTGATCGACAACCGCTGGCGCGAGCACCTCTTCGACATGGACTACCTGCGCGAGGGGATACACCTGCGCGGCTTCGCGCAGATCGATCCGCTCGTCGCCTACAAAAACGAAGGCTTCGTGATGTTCGAGGAGCTGATGCACTCGATCTGGGAGGAATTCAGCAAGCTGGTGTTCCACGCCGAGGTCGAATTCGAGCCCGAACAGCTCGACGCCGCCTTCGGTCCCAACGGCGGCGCGGAATCGATCGCGCTTGACTATTCCGGCGGCACCCTCGAGGGGCAGCCCTCGGCGCTGCAGCAGGTGACGGCAAGCGGCGGCGCGGAAGTCGGGGCGGTCGCGCAGGCGGCGAGACCGGGGGGCGGCAACGGCGTCGGGGTGCCGGAGGCGGTCGAGACGGTGGTCAAGGAGGAGCGCGAGAAAATCGGCCGCAACGATCCGTGCTGGTGCGGCAGCGGCAAGAAGTTCAAGAAGTGCCACGGCGCGTGAGGTCGCCGAGAGCCCATCCCGGTAGGGGGGTTTCACTTAACTTTTTCCGAAGACAGTCGGCGGCTGTCCGCGAGCCTCGCCGCGGAAAAAGTACAAGACGTTCCACCCCTACCGGGATGGGCTCTTAACCAGCGCTCGTGATCCACGACCCGATCAGAGAGTTCATTCGCGCTTTCAACGAGCGCGATCTGGATGCGCTCGTCGAGGTGCTCGATCCCGAGGTAGAGCTGCACTCGATGCGGGGGCTGCGGAAGGGAAGGGAGGCGGCGCGGCTGTGGGCGACACGGGCGCCCGGAGGTGTGCAGCAGACGATCGAGCTGGATGCGCTCTACGAGGGCCGGACCGAGGGCGGCGGAGGTTTGGCCGTGGCTCTGATCACGCGGCGCTGGCACTGGGACGAGGACGGGTCGCCGGCGGGAGAGGACGAGATGGCCTGGCTGTTCGAGCTGCGCGACCACAGGATCTGCAGCTGGCGCCCCTTCGAGGATCGCTCGCAGGCGCTGCGGGCGGGCGGCTTCCTGCACGAGGCGGACGCTGAGTAAGCTGCGCGCATGGCCGATCCCGCCTCAACCGAATCGGTGCCGGCGCGGCTCGCCGAGATCCGCGAGCAGTTGAAGCTGCTCGCGGACTACCTTTGACCCGGCTTCGCTGCGGGCTGAGGTCGAGCGGCTGGAGGCCGAGATGCAGCAGCCCGGCTTCTGGGACGACCAGCAGAGGGCGGCACGAACCTCGGCTGCACACGCACGCGCTCAGCGCCGGCTGAAGACGTTCGGCGAGCTCGACTCCGAGGTCGCCGACCTCGAGGAGCTGGCCGAGATGGCCGCGGAGGACGAGGAGATGGCCGCCGAGCTGGTCACCCAGCTGTCGTCGGTCAGCCGGCGCCTCGCCGAGCTGGAGGAGGCGCGCCTGTTCAGCGGCGAGTACGACTCGGGCGATGCCGTCGTTTCCGTCCACGCCGGCGCCGGTGGCACCGACTCGCAGGACTGGGCCGAAATCCTCCTGCGCATGTACCTGCGTTGGGCGGAGCGGCGGGACTTCGAGGTCGAGATGAAGGAGGCGTCTCCGGGGGAGGAGGCGGGCCTGAAGTCGGCGACCTTCGTCGCTCGCGGGGAGAACGCGTACGGCCTCTTCGCCGCCGAGCGCGGCGTCCACCGGCTTGTGCGGATCTCCCCCTTCGACTCCTCCGCCCGTCGCCATACGAGCTTTGCCCAGGTAGACGTCGCGCCGCTGGTCGACGAGGGAGTCGAGGTCGAGATCGACGATGCCGACCTGCGGATCGACACGTACCGAGCGTCTGGGGCCGGCGGCCAGCACGTCAACAAGACCGATTCGGCGGTGAGGATCACCCACGTGCCGACCGGCGTCGTCGTCCAGTGCCAGAACGAGCGCTCCCAGGCCCAGAACAAGGCGGTGGCCATGCAGCTCGTGCGCTCGAAGCTGATCGAGCTCGAGGAGCGCAAACGGGCCGAAACGCTGGCAAAGGAGCGCGGCGAGGTCAAGGACGTCGCCTGGGGCTCGCAGATTCGCAGCTACTTCCTCCACCCCGACCAGCGGGTCAAGGACCATCGCACCGGGCACGAGGTCGGCGACGCACAGCGCGTTCTCGACGGCGACATCGATGACTTCATTCGCGACTACCTGAACAAGACCGCCGCATCTTCAGCGCAGTAGCGGTGAGGGCGGGTCGGGTGCCAACCCGCCCTCTACCGAGCCTGAGACCAGACGATCTCGTAGCGGGTGGTGCGCTTGGTCGTCAGGTGCCGCGTGTCGAAGCGGCGGCAGGAGCGGGGCGCCGTTGGGACCTGCAGCTCGACGGTGAAGCTCTTGGCCGCTCGCACCTTCGCCATCTGGGCGCTGGTGAGACGCCTGCTCAGGTGGAGCACACCCCTGTCCGCGAGCGTCCTATTCGCGTCGCCCAGCCGTAGCGAACCCCTGTTGCCCTCGAGCCTGTACTCGACTGTGGCTTGGGCGCGGGCAGAGGACGTGTAGTCGACCAGCAGTCGCACCCTGTCCTGCGGAGCGTAGACGAGGATCCGGGCGTGGGCGGAGCGCAACAGGCAGCTGGCGGGCGGTGGCACGCCCGCCGCTTCGCAGCCTTCCGCCTCTTCTTCGCCCGCTTCCACTTCCGTTTCTTCGCCCACTTCTTCGGCTTCGGTTTCGGCTTCGACTTCTTCGCCCGCCGCTTCGCAGCCTTCCGCTTCTTCTCCTTCACCTTCAGCGGGTTCGCCGACTGCCGCCATGGCGGACGGTGCGGCGATCGCGCCCGCGGGGCCAGCCGCGGGCGTCGCCGCGTGGGCCGGCTTGAGCGTGAGCAGCAGCGCCAGCACGACCAGCGGGACCACGACCGAAACCAGCCACGCGATCCGCCTGGTTCGCGCCGCGCTCGCGGCTGTGTCGTCGCGTTTCCTCATCACTCTCTCTCGGATCGGGCCCGCGCCCGGTTTCCTTTAGACGGGGGAATTTCCGTCCAGCGCGCCCTCGAGCCTGAGGAGGGACTCCTTCATGGGCAGGCCGCCGCCGTAGCCGCCGAGGGCGCCCCCGGTTCGCAGGACCCGATGACAGGGGACAACGATCGGGATCGGGTTGGAGCCGCAGGCGCTTCCCGCGGCTCGAACCGCACGCTTGTTGCCGGCGCTGGCGGCAACCTCCGCGTAACTGCGAGTTTCGCCGTATGGGATGCGGGCGATTGCACGCTGGACCCTTCCCCGGAAGCCGTCCGTCAGCCGCCAGTCGAGAGGGATCTCGAACTCGCGGAGCTGCCCCTCGAAGTAGAGGTCGAGCTGGCGGCGGACGTCGTCGAGCTGCGCAGGGGCCTCGAGAACGCGGGGTGAGACCCGCGCCGCCAATTCCTCCAGCGCCTCCTCGGGGTCGTAGGCGGGTAGACCGACGCGGACCAGACCGCGTGGTGTCGCGGCGAGTAGCAGCGGGCCGAACGGAGAGTCGGTCGTCGCGTAGGCGACGTCGAGCAGTCCCTCGGTGGCAGCCCGGTCGGCGAGGCGATGCAGCACGGTCTTCATGCCAGCTCCGTTCTCAGTCGCTTCATTCCCTCGTGGAGGCTGCGCCGGGCCGCCGCCGGCGAACAGCCAAGCGCCGCGGCGATCTCGGAGTGGGGCAGGTCGCACGCGTAGCGCAGCGCCACCGCCGCGCGCTGCTTCGGCGGCAGCGCCCCGACGGTTGCCCAAATCCCGTCGTCAGCCCAGATCGTTTCGTCGCGCGCCGGCTCGCCGGTCCCAACCTCGTCCACATCGGCGACCGGCAGCGGCCGGCGCCCGTTGGCGCGGTGGTGGTCAACCGCCTTGCGGTGGGCGATGGTCAGCAGCCAGCCGCGCAGGTTGCTGGCGTCGCTCAGCTTCGGATAGGCGCGCAGCGCTGCCAGGAAGGTCTCCTGGAAGCAGTCCTCGGCGTCGATGCCCCCGACAGCCCCGCGCAGCACCGCCATCACGTCGGCGGCGTGCTCGTCGAGCAGGGTCTGGAACGGTGGCAGCGCGGTCAAGTAATGGATTAAACGCCGCGGCGCCCAGAAACGTGAGGCCCAGCCCCGCCGAGTTCGCGTTTTGTCGCGGTATGCGAGACAAAACGCGAACTCGGCAGACTGATTTAGGGTGCGGCGGGTGAGTGAGAGGCTTGAGGGGGTGGTCGCGCGGGCGCTGGCCGAGGACGTCGGCGCTGGCGACGTCACTTCGGAGGCGACTGTGCCCGAGGGGGCGCGGGGACGGGCTCGGATCGTCCAGAAGCAGCCCGGTGTCGCCTTCGGGCTGGCTGCTGTCGCCGAGACCATGCGGCAGTGCGGTGTGGGGGACGTCGACAGCCTGGTGGCCGAGGGCCAGTGGCGCGAGGAGGTGCCTGCCGACGTGGTGCTCGCCAGTGGGCCGGCGGCGGGGCTGCTGGGGGCGGAGCGCACCGCGCTCAACTTCCTCGGCCATCTCTCCGGGGTTGCGACGCTGACCGCGCGCTTCGTCGAGGCCGTCGCGGGCACCGGCGCCCGCATCCTCGACACGCGCAAGACGACGCCGGGCCTGCGCGAGCTGGAGAAGGCGGCGGTCGCCGCGGGCGGTGGCCGCAACCACCGCATGGGCCTCTACGACGCGATCCTGATCAAGGAGAACCACATCGCTCTGGCCGGCGGGCTCGCCAAGGCGGTCCATGGGGCCCGCAGGACCCACCCCGACCTTGCCGTCGAGGTCGAGTGCCGCAACCTCGACGAGGTCGCGTACGCACTGGGGGTCGGCGCCGACCGCCTGCTGCTCGACAACATGGACGCTGAGAGCATGCGCGGGGCGGTGAAGCTGCGGGATGAGCACGCCGGCGCCGGCAGGGGCCCCTCCCTGGAGGCGTCAGGAGGCGTGGACCTGGAGACCGTGCGTCCGATCGCGGAAACCGGTGTCGACTTCATCTCGGTCGGCGCCCTCACCCACTCGGCGCCAACGCTCGACTTCAGCATGCTGATCGAGCCGGCCTGAGGGAGGGGTGCCAGACCCTCCTCACTTGAGCAATCTCGACAGTCGCCTGTCCTTCAGCACGCGGCCGCCCGTCTGCTCGGCTGGGCAGTAGTTGGTCTGGTACTCGGCGAAGAAGACCGCCTCGATCGTCGTCCCGCAACGCGGGCACGGTTTGCCCTCGCGCCTGTGGACCTCCAGCGGCATGGGCAGCCTGTCCGGCAGCTCCGCGCCGATCGTCTCCTCGTAATGCGACACGGCGTCGTCGAGCACGTGGAGGGCGGCGTGCAGCCGCTCGACCTCGCCGGGGTCCAGGGCGGAGGCGAGCTTGAAGGGTGAGAGCCGTGCCTCCCAGAGGATCTCGTCGACCCAGGAGCGACCGATCCCGGCGATGACCCGTTGATCGCGCAGCAGGGGGTGCAGGTGTCGCGGCTGGTCGATCAGCTCGGCGAAGGCGGCGAGCGGGGGGGCTGGCCACGCCTCCGGTCCCAGCGTCGCGACCATCTCGTCTGCGGCGACGGCATCGGCGGGGAGCAGCTTCGCCCAGGCCCGCTGCCTGGTCCCGAGCTCGCGCAGCCGCAGCTCCCGCCCGTCCCGCAGGCGGATCAGCAGCCGTGAGGCGCGGTCTTTCGGCGAGGCTCGTTTCTCAAACACGCGCAGCCGCCCCGCCGACATCAGGTGAACCAGCAGCGCCAGCTCCCCGAGCTCGACGACGGGCATCTTCCCCAGGCGTCGCACCCTGCCGATCTCGCGGCCCGCAAGCGCTTCGAGGGGCGGCTCGAAGGTCTTCATCACGTTCACACCCGGCACCAGGGCCGACTCGACCTGAGCTCCTTTCAATGCGGCATCCAGCCGCCGCGCGGTTATCTCCACCTCGGGAAGCTCGGGCATCGAGAGAGAGTAAACTCGCGACCAGTTCATTCGACTGGGCTCAGGCGCAAGCCATGCCAGCGAACATCCGGCCCTCGAGGCCCGTCAGGGCCTCTTGAGGCAGTGTCATGAGGGAGCTACCGACGATCAACGAGCCGGTTCCGGTGCTCGACCTCTCGTCCGAGGAGATCGAGCAGATGTCGCGCGAGGTGCGCGAGCTCGCCGCCGAGCGCGACGCGGTGATCCTCGCCCACAACTACCAGGTGCCCGAGGTCCAGGAAGTCGCCGATTACACGGGCGATTCGCTTGGCCTCTCGCGCAAGGCCGCCAGCTCGGACGCTTCGATCATCGCCTTCTGCGGCGTCCACTTCATGGCCGAGACGGCCTCGATCCTCTCACCCGAGAAGACCGTGTTGATCCCCGACCTCGAGGCCGGCTGCTCGCTGGCCGACTCGATCACCGCGAGCGAGCTGCGCAACTGGAAGTCCCGCCACAGCCCCGACGCGGTCGTCGTCATGTACGTCAACACCTCGGCCGAGGTGAAGGCCGAGACCGACTACTGCTGCACGTCCTCGAACGCGGTCAAGGTGGTCGAGCACATCCTGCGCGAGCACGGGCCCGACACCGAGATCCTCTTCGGCCCGGACATGTGGCTCGGGTCCTACGTCGAGCGCGAGACCGGCCACTCGATGCACGTCTGGCCGGGCGAGTGCCATGTCCACGCCGGGATCCGGCCCGGCGACATCACCGCCCAGCGCGCCGCGCATCCCGACGCCGAGTTCCTCGTCCATCCGGAGTGCGGCTGCGTCACCCAGGTGATGGAGTTCGTCGCCGCGGGGGAAGTCGAGCGCGAGGGCGTCCACATGCTCTCGACCGGCCAGATGCTGGACTACGTGCGAGAGCACCCCAGCGGCGAGTTCATCGTCGCCACCGAGAACGGGATGCTGCACCCGCTCAGGCAGGCCGCGCCCGGCGTCAGCCTGATCGAGGCCAACCGGATGGCCTTCTGCAAGTACATGAAGATGATCACGCTGCCGAAGCTGCGCGACGCGCTGCGGGACGTGAAGTTCGAGGTCAAAGTGCCCGACGAAATCGCCCAGCGAGCGCGAATTCCGATCGAGCGAATGGTCGCGATCGGATAGCTTCGCGCGCATGCCGACGCCGCCGCAGGGCCGCAGATAGAGTCGCCCTTCATGTCCTCCCCGTCCCAGGTAACCACCGAGCAGGCCGCGAGCCCCGAGCTGCTGCGGGAGCTGGCCCAGCAGCTGCGCGTCGACTCGGTGCGGGCCTGCGCGGCCGCCGGCTCCGGCCACCCGACCTCCTCGATGTCGGCCGCCGACCTGATGGCGGTGCTCTTCGCCCGCCACCTGCGCTACGACTTCTCCTCTCCCGAGCACCGGGCGAACGACCACCTCGTCTTCTCCAAGGGCCATGCCTCGCCGCTGCTCTACGGGCTCTACAAGATGGCCGGGGCGATCGACGACGAGGAGCTGCTCAGCTTCCGCAAGTTCGGCTCCCGCCTGCAGGGCCACCCGACGCCTGAGATCCCCTGGGTCGACGTCGCGACCGGCTCGCTCGGCCAGGGCCTGCCGATCGCCGTCGGCATCGCGCTCGCCGCCGCTCGCCTCGAGTCCTCGGAGCTGCGGGTGTGGGTGCTGTGCGGGGACTCCGAGCTGGCCGAGGGGTCGATGTGGGAGGCCTTCGAGCACGCCGGCCACAACCGCCTCGACAACCTGATCGCCGTCGTCGACGTCAACCGGTTTGGCCAGCGCGGCCTGACCATGCACGAGTGGGACACCGCCGGGCTGGCGGCGCGCGTGAGCGCCTGCGGCTGGCACGTGCAGGAGATCGACGGCCACGACGTCGAGGCGATCGACGACGCCTACGCACAGGCCCTGCAGGCCGACCTCCCCGCCGTGATCTTCGCCCGCACCAAGAAGGGCGCCGGCGTTGCCGCGGTCGAGGACGAGCCCGGCTGGCATGGCAAGCCGCTCGCCGATCCCGAGGCGGCGATCGAGGAGCTGGGCGGAGAGCGGTCGCTGCGGGTGGACGTGCAGGCGCCGCCCGCGGCCCGTCCCTTCGAGGTGGCCGGCGCAGCGGTCGAGCGCCCCGCCTATGAGGTCGGCGCGAAGGTCGCGACCCGCGGGGCCTACGGCGACGCGCTCAGCTGGATCGCCTCGATCGACGATCGGGTCGTGGCGCTCGACGCCGAGGTCGGCAACTCGACCTATGCGGAGCGCTTCGCAGCGAAGCACCCCGGCCGCTTCTTCGAGATGTTCATCGCCGAGCAGCAGATGGTCGCGGCGGCGGTCGGCATGCAGGTGCGGGGCTGGAAGCCCTTCGCCTCGACCTTCGGAGCCTTCCTCAGCCGCGGTTACGACTTCGTCCGCATGGCCGCGATCTCCGATGCCGACCTGAAGCTCTGCGGCTCCCACGTCGGCGTCTCGATCGGCGCCGACGGACCGTCGCAGATGGCGCTCGAGGACATCGCCTCGCTGCGCGCGGTCTTCGGCAGCGTCGTGCTCTACCCGTGCGACGCGAACCAGACCGTGGAGCTGGTCGACGCGATGCGGGAGCACCGCGGCATCAGCTACATGCGCACGACCCGCGGCGCGACGCCGGTGCTCTACGAGCCGGGCGAGAGCTTCGAGATCGGCGGCAGCCGCACGCTGCGCTCCGGCGCGGACGACGAAGTCACGCTGATCGGCGCCGGCATAACCCTGCACGAATGCCTTGCCGCCGCCGAGCAGCTCGCTGGGCGTGGCATCGCCGCGCGGGTGATCGACCTCTACTCGGTCAAGCCGGTCGACGCCGGCACGCTGCTGGCCGCCGCGGCGGAGACGCGGGCGCTGGTCACGGTCGAGGACCACTGGCCCGAGGGCGGGATCGGCGAGACCGTCGGCGGCGTGCTGGCCGGCGCGGGCGCCGGCGTCCCGCTGGTCCGCCTCGCCGTCTCGGGGCGGCCCGGCAGCGGGCCGCCGGAGGAGCTCCTGGCCGCCGCCGGCATCGACGCGGCGCACATCGCCGCCGCCGCCGAGCAGGTCCTGTAGCGGGCCGCGGCGAGCGCGAAGAACCCTTCACCAACTCTTTGCTTTCGCTTGGGCGTCTCCTTGCCCATCGCGGCGCAGAATGGGTCGACCGATTTCCGAAGGAGCGATCCATGACCAACCGAAGAGCAAAGCTTGCAGCTGGTGCGACCGTCCTCGGACTTGGCGCCCTCGGCGGGGTCGCGCTTGGCACGAACCACGGCATCCCGGCAGCGAGTCAGAAGCTGGCTGTCCGCAGCGGCTCGGCGCCCGTCGTCACCACCGCCAGCGGCGCAATCGTCAACCAGCCCGTCGCGGGGCGCACAGGCTCGAGCACCCGGCCCCCGATCGTCACCCGCGCCAGCGGCGCCGGCGGGCGGTTCGACGAGTAAGAAGCCGTCTCAAAACCACTAAGGGCAAGGGCTCACCCCGGTAGGTCCCGACCGGGGTGGGCCCTGATCAATCGTCGGCGTGTCCCGCGTGCCCCCCGCTATGCCCCCCTCCGTGCTCTCCGTCATGGCCCCCCGCGTGGCTTGGGTAGCGTGGTTCTTCGGGCCGGGGTTGGGGGGCGACCGTTTCGGTGGTCGCCGGCGGGGGGGGCGGGGGGGTGGTTGTCGTGGCCGGTGGAGTCGTTGTGGTACGGGTCCTCGCCGGGCGATGGTGAGGCCGCTGCCTGCCGGGTCGCCGGTGCGGCTGAAGCGTCGGCGCCAGGGTGTCGCCCGCCGAGATCGGTTCGGAGGCGAGGCCGATCTGCTGGCTGGCGAGGCGGCTGGCCGCGAACGCGACGCCGGCCGCGATCAGGATGCCGAGCAACGCCAGCCCGAGCCAGCGGATCGTCGCCGGCACCCTCACACCCACCTCTGCGTCTGCGTCGGTTTGCTCAAGGCCCCGACCTTAGAGAGCGGTCGGTAAAGCTCCGGCAAAGTCATCGCCGCCCCTCCCCGCCGGAGTCCGGTGGGAGCCGGATCGACGCCCGCGCCCCGCCCCCCTCCCGGTTGGACAGCGTCACGTCACCGCCCCACTGGCGGGTCAGCTCGCGGGCGATCGGCAGGCCGAGGCCGGTGCCGCCGGGCCCCCGCCGGCCGGCGCTGCCCCGACTGAAGCGGTCGAAGACGGCCTCCTCCTCGCCGGGCTCCAGCCCCGGCCCGCGGTCGAGGATCTCCACGAGGCCGGGGCCGACTTCGATCGTCACGGTCGAGCCGCTCGGCGAGTACCGCAGCGCGTTCTCCAGCAGCGCGTCGATCGAGCGGTCGAGGTCGAGCGTCGCGCACCAGGTGTGGGCGGGTTCGCCGCCGTCGCGGACCTCCAGCTCGATCGACCGCTCGTTGGCGCTCCGCCGCCAGCGCTCCGCCGCTCGCGCCGCCGCGTCGTCGAGGCCGGCCCGCTCCGCGGGCAGCTCGTGCTCACCGGCCCGGCTGAGGATCAGCAGCTCGTCGACGATCAGCGAGAGCCGGTCGATCTCCCGCAGCCCCGCCTCCAGCTCGGCGGCGGCGGGATCCTGGCCGCGGAAGCGATCGGCGAGTCCCTCCAGCCTCAAGCGCAGCCCGGTCAGCGGGGTTCGCAACTGATGCGAGGCGTCGGCGACGAAGTCCTGCTGCACCCGCAGCAGCCGCTTGATTCGCTGGGTCATCTCGTTGAAGGCGCGCGCCAGCGAGCGCTGCTCGGTGCTGCCCTCGATCGCGACCGTCGAGTCGAGATCGCCGGTGGCGACCCGGCGCGCCGCCCGGTCCAGCCGCCGGATCGGCCGTGCAATCTGCTGGGCGACCACGGCCCCGGCGGCCATGCCCAGCAGCAGCACGACACCGGCCAGCGCCGCCAGGTCGAGGATCGAGGTGCGCACCGCGCGGTTCACCGCCGCGATGCTCTGGGTGACCCGCACCGCTCCGTTGATGTGGCGGTTGCTGAGCACCGGCACCGAGGTGGCGAGGATCGAGGCCCCGAGCGTTTCGCTGCTGCGCGTGATCTGCTCGCCGCGCCCGCGCCCGCGCAGCGCCGCCTGCACCTCGGGCCGGCTCGCGTAGCTGCGCCCGGCCGGCTCCCCCGCCGAGTCGGCGAGCAGGCGGCCGCGGCGGTCGACGACGATCACCCGGCCGCGCACGCTGTCGGCGGAGATGTTGACGAGGCGCCGCAGGCCGGCGCGGTCGGCCGGGCGGAGCAGCTCCGCGGCGCTCGCCGCGACGACATCGGCCTGGCTGCGTGCCTGGCCGCGCACCTCGGCGTTCACCCGGTCGCGCATGCTCACCGCGAGCGGTACGCCGAGCGCGATCAGCGCCAGCAGCAGGACGTAGGCCAGCGCCAGCAGCAGGGTCGCTCGGAGCGTTATGGCTGCTCGCCCTCCGGCGCGGCGAAGCGGAAGCCGACTCCCCGCACGGTCTCGATATAGGCGGGGCGGTTCGGATCGTCGCCGAGCTTGCGCCGCAGCCAGCCGACGTGGACGTCGAGCGTCTTCGTCGAGCCGAACCAGTTGACGTCCCAGACCCTCGACATCAGGTCCTCGCGCGTCACCACGCGACCCGCGTTCCGCATCAGCTCGGCGAGCAGGTCGAACTCCTTGCGCGAGAGGTCCAGCTCGGCGCCGCAGAGGCGGGCGATCCGCGCCGCAGGGTCGATCTCCACCTCGCCGATCCGGATCGGCTCCCCGGGCGCTGCGTCGCGGGGGGCGCTGCGTCGCAGCACGGCGCGGATTCGCGAGATCACCTCGGCGGCGCTGAACGGCTTCACCACGTAGTCGTCGGCGCCGAGCTCGAGGCCGACGATCTTGTCCATCTCGGTGCCGCGCGCGGTCAGCATTACGATCGGCACGTCGGAGCGTCGCCGCAGCTCGCGGCAGACGTCGCGCCCGTCCCCGTCGGGAAGGGCGAGGTCGAGCATCACCAGGTCCGGCTCAGTCTCCTCCGCCAGCCTCAGCGCCCCGGCCGCGGTTCCGGTCAGCACGGGTTCGAAGCCGGCACGGCGCAGCGCCTCCGCGAACGGCTCGGAGATCGAGGCCTCGTCCTCGACGACGAGGATCCGCCCGCCAGGCGCCGGCTGAGTGGCCATCTGGCAACTGTAACGGCGCGCTTGGGACCATTCAGGGGTTGCCATGAGGTTTTGCCATCCCTTTACCCATGTCTTGGCTTGCCTTGGGGAGCGGCCTCCGAGAATGCGGCGACAACTTCGGCCAGGAGGTCATCACTCGTGAAGAGCTTCAAGACACGAATCGCAGCGGGAGCCACCATCTTGGGTCTGGGTGGCCTCACCGGCCTGGCGTTGAGCGCGGGCCACCAGAAGGCACCCCAGCCGGTGGCGACCAAGCCCCTGGTCCGAACCAAGGTGATACGGCGAACGATCCACGTGATCAAGCACGTCAAGCCGAAGCACCCGGTCGGAGCGTCCCCCGTCGCCGCCGGCCGCACCGGCACCGCCTTCGGCGGTGCAGCGGGCGGGACGAGCGGCGCGCACGTCGCCACCGGCTCCTCCTCGGTCGGATCGGTCCCTTCGGCCTCCCACTCGGCGCCAGTCGTGACCCACACCAGCGGCGCCGCCGCAGGGTCTCACGGCTCCCACTCGGCGCCAGTCGTGACCCACACGAGTGGCGGCGGCGGTGGTGGCAAGGGCGGCGCGGTGGTCACTCACGCCAGTGGCGGCGGCGAGCACGAGGGTGGCGATCACGGTGACTGAGCTTTCTCCCCAAACCCCGGTCCGACCGGCTCCGCGGGGCGACCCGGCGTCCCGCGGCCGTCGGCCCGGCCCGGCCCTGGTGTTCTCGGGCTCGATCGCCCTCTTCGCGGTCCTGCTCGCCTTCCTCACCTACCAGCTCAGCAGCGGCAGGGATCCATCGCTGGGCGGCGCCGTGGCATCCCGCCCGGTTCTGGTGCGGCAGGTGATAAAGAGCCGCGTCATCACGACGATCCTGCCGACCCCCGGCCGCTCGAGCGTCAGCAGCAGCGGGCCGTCCGTCGGCTCACTCTCCTCCTCGTCCGCCCCGGTTACGACAGGCGCCTCATGAGCATGGGCGAGCACGACGTCATCTTCGATGCGATGGGTTCGCATGTGCGGCTGCTGATCGGCGAGCCGGGGCCCGGGATGGCACCGGCGCCGGCAGCGGCCGAACAGGCACGGCGGTTCGTGGTCGAGTTCGACGCGAGGCTGTCTCGCTTCAAACCGGACAGCGAGCTGTGTGCGCTGAATGCCGATCCTCGCCGCTGTGTCCCAGCCTCCGAGCTGTTGCGGCAGGCGGTGAAAGCCGGGCTCTCGGCGGCAGAGCGCAGCAATGGCCTGGTAGACCCGACGCTGGCCGACGAGATCGAGTCCGCCGGATACACGGCTTCACGTGCCGGCGTGCCGGGCGCCCCGCTCGGCGCCGCCCTGGACGAGGCCCCGCCGCGCCACCCGGCGAGCCCCAACCCAGCCGCGCGCTGGCGGGGGTTCGAGGTCGACGACACGGCGGAGACGATCGCCCGGCCGCCCGGCCTGCGCTTCGATACCGGCGGGACCGGCAAGGGGCTCGCTGCGGACCTGATCGCAAGCCAGCTGCGCGGCTACTCGCGGTTCATCGTCGACTGCGGCGGAGACATCCGGATCGGCGGCGCCGACGCGCTCGTCCGGCCCTACGAGATCTTCGTCGAACACCCCTTGACGGGCGAGCGCGCCCACGTCCTGCGGCTCGGCTCGGGGGCGGTGACCACCTCCGGCCTCAACGTGCGGATCTGGCGCGGTCCCGACGGCCGCTATGCGCACCACCTGCTCGATCCGGCGACCGGTGAGCCGGCCTGGACCGGGCTGATCGGCGCCACCGCGCTGGCTGACACGGCGGTTGAGGCCGAGACGCTCTCCAAGGCGGCGCTGCTCTCCGGCCCCGCGGGCGGCCGCGAGGTCCTCGCCGAGCGCGGGGGCCTGCTCGTCCACGACAACGGCTGGGTTGAGCCGGTCGGCCCGCTCAGCGTCGGCAAGCCGCGCGTCCGCCTGCCCGAGGGTGCGCTGGGGAGGGCCGCGCTGTGAGCACGGCGGCGGCGACCGGTGTGAGCGCGGCATCCACCCTTGAAACTCACGGCTGGTGGCTGGCAAGCCGCGCGTCGGGCCTCGTCGCGCTGGTCCTGGTCACGATCTCGGTCGGCCTGGGACTGGCGATGTCCGGCAAGGTCATGCGCCGGCCCGGCCTCTCCCGCAAGCTGCTGGCGATCCACGAGCAGGCGGCGCTGGCCGGGCTTGTCGCGATCGCCGTTCACGGCATCACCCTGCTCGGAGATCCCTGGCTGAATCCGGGCATCGCCGGGATCACCGTCCCCTTCACGATGAGCTTCCGGCCGCTCGCAACAGGGCTGGGGATCATCGGCGGCTACCTGGCCGCGCTGCTCGGCCTCAGCTACTACCTGCGCAGGCGGATCGGTGCGCGGCTCTGGCGCAAAGCGCATCGGGCGACGGTGCTCGTCTACGTGCTGGGGCTGGGCCATGCGTTCATGGCCGGCACCGATGCCTCGACCGTCTGGTTCCGCTGGTGGGTGCTGATGACGGCGCCGGTCATCGGCGGTCTCTTCGTCAACCGGGTCTTCTCCGGCGCGGCCAAGAGGGCCGGAGCGAAAGCTCGCTCTTCCGACCGGGCGCATGAGGGCGCCAGGGAGCACCTCGGCGGCGCGGAGCTGCCGCCTGCGGCGCGGCGCGAGCGAGCGCCTCATGTCCGACCCATTCCCGCAACAGAGGAGGCGTGATGAAGGATGCAGGCGTTCTGATCGTTGGCGGTGGGCTCGCGGCGCAGCGGTGCGCGGAGACCCTGCGGCGGCGCGGCTACGACGGCCCGGTGCGGATGGTGTGCGCCGAGCCCGAGCCGCCCTACGACCGGCCACCGCTCTCCAAGGAGCTGCTGGCGGGAGAGGTCGGCGAGGAGGACATCGCCTACCGGCCGGCCTGGTGGTACGAGGAGACGGGGGTGGAGCTGCTGCTCGGTGCCCGCGCCGAGGCACTCGATCCGGCCGCACAGCTGGTGCGGCTCGACTCCGGTGCCGAGCTGCGCTACGGGCAGCTGTTGATCGCCACCGGCGGCGCCGCCCGCCGGCTGCCGTTCCTCGCCGGCTACGACAACGTCCATGCTCTGCGCACCCTCGCCGACGCACGCGCGCTCCGGCGGGAGCTGACTGCGGGTGCCCGCCTGGCGATCGTCGGCGCCGGCTTCATCGGCCAGGAGGTGGCCGCGACGGCGCGCCGCCTTGGCGTCGAGGTGACGATGATCGAGGCTCTGGAGACGCCGCTCGCCCCAATCCTCGGCGAGCAGCTTGGCAGCTGGTTCGCCGGGCTGCACAGCGACCAGGGCGTGCGCGTCCTCACCGGCGCGATGCTGGAGGGCGCGCGCGGCGAGGGCAGGGTGGAGGAGCTCGTCCTCGCCGGGGGCGACAGGCTCGCCTGCGACGCCGTCGTGGTCGGCGTCGGCACGGTGCCCGCCGCCGCCTGGCTGCGGGGCAGCGGGCTTGACGAGGCAGGCGTTCGCACCGACACGGCGGGACGCACCACGATCCCGGCTGTCTTTGCCGCCGGCGACGTTTCGGTGCCCTTCGACCCTCGCTTTGGCGTTCACGCCCGCACCGAGCACTGGGACGCCGCCGCCTGGCAGGGCGCGGCGGTCGCCGGGGCGATGCTCGGCGAGTACCCCGGGACCCCGCCGCTGCCGAGCTTCTGGAGCGATCAGTACGGGTTGCGGATCCAGTACGTGGGTCACGCTCACCACGCCGACGCCGTCGTCTTCGACGGTGACCCGGCTGGGCGCGACTTCGAGGCCGTCTTCATGCGCGCCGGGGTTCCCATCGCCGGACTGGCCGTGGGCCGGCCGCGCGCGATCCCGGCGCTGCGGAGGCAAATCGAGCGCGGGCACTTTCCCGCCACCACGAAGAAGGAGGAAGCAGCATGAGCTATGTCCCGACGATCGATGCCAACGAGTGCAGCGCCCACGGCGACTGCGTCGAGATCGCGCCGCAGGTTTTCCGGCTCGACGACACCGCGGTCGTGATCGGCAGCGGGCCCGACGAGCTGATCATCGAAGCGGCCGAGGCCTGCCCCGCGGTCGCGATCTCGATCGTGGACGACGAGACGGGGGAGAGGATCTTCCCGTGAGGAGCCCTCGCTCCGTGCGCCGCCCCTCCCCGGTTACTAACGTTCGCTAACGATCCGCTAAGCTGCCGCACGCAATTTCTGGGCGGGGTGTTGCGCGTCTTGCGGTGCGCAGGAGTCACCCTGTGGCCGGAGAAAGATTCTCGGAATGGCAAGGGCGAGAAAGCAGAAGAAGGGCGAGGCGGTGCCGCGGCGTCCCCGGGCGGGGGGAGAGCCGATCGTCGAGCTGCGCGACGTGACCAAGGTCTATCCGGGTGGTCACATGGCGCTCGACCGTGTCTCGCTGGCTATCGACCGCGGGGAGTTCGCCTTCCTTGTCGGCCCGACAGGGTGCGGCAAGTCGACCCTGATCAAGCTGCTGATCCGCGAGCTGGCCACGACCGAGGGCAGCGTGTGCATTGCCGGCCGCGACATCGGCGCCCTGCCCGAGAAGAAGATCCCGCAGCTGCGCCGCAACATCGGAACCGTCTTCCAGGACTTCAAGCTGCTCCCCGACCGCACGGTCTACGACAACGTCGCCTATGCGCTGCAGGTGATCGGCGCCGGTCGCGCCGAGATCCGCACCCAGGTGCCGGAGACGCTGCGGCTGGTCGGTCTCTCGACCAAGCTCCACCGCTACCCCGACGAGCTCTCCGGCGGCGAGCAGCAGCGCGTCTCGATCGCCCGTGCCTTCGTCAACCATCCGCCGCTGCTGCTGGCCGACGAGCCGAGCGGCAACCTCGACCCGGTCACCTCGATCGGGGTCATGCAGCTTCTCTACCGGATCAACAAGACCGGCACGACGGTGCTCGTCGTCACCCACGATCGCGAGATGGTCGACAGCATGCGGCGCCGGGTGATCGAGCTCTACGAGGGCCGCGTCGTTCGCGACGAGGTCAGCGGCGGATACACCGAGGAGTCGACGACCGAGCTCGGGGTCCGCATGCGGACCGAGATGGGCGTCGCCCCCGAGGGACAAACCAACGGCCACGACGCGTTCGTCTGATGTCCAGGCTCATCTTCTTCACCAAGGAGGCGTTCCGGGCGCTGCGTCGCAACGGGGCCCCGAGCATGGCGGCGATCGTCACCACGATCGTCACCGTGGTCCTGCTCGGCGTCCTCATTCCCGTCTTCCAGACTGCGCAGGCGAAGAGCAACCAGGTCCGTGACCAGCTCGAGTTTCGGGTCGCGATCTACGACGACGCGGTCAAACCCGAAATCGCCGCACTGCGGCGCAAGCTGGAGGCGATCCCCCACGTCGCCTCGGTCAGGTTCATCACGAAGGCCGGCGCGCTGAAGGAACTGAGAGAACAGCTCAACAGGCATGAACGCAAGGAACTCCTGGCCCAGCTCAACCAGAACCCGCTGCCCGCCAACTTCGCAGTCAAGGCCGACGACGCCTCGAACCTCGCTGCGGTGCGGGCTGCCGTGACGCCGCCCGGGCCGAACGGCAAGCCGCAGCCGATCTCCCCGATCGTGGAGAAAGTGTTCGACCGGCAGCAGGAAGCGCAGAAGATCGAGCAGGTGACGAGCGCGTTGAAGATCGTGCTGAGCGTGATCACGGCTCTGTTGATCATCGCCTCGCTGATGCTGGTCGGCAACACGATCCGCCTCTCGATCTACACCCGCCGCCGCGAGGTCGAGGTGATGCGCCTGGTCGGCGCCACGCGCTGGTTCATTCGCTGGCCGTTCATGATCGAGGGTGTCGTGGTCGGCTTCGTGGGTGGCCTGGGAGCCATACTGATCCTGTGGCTGGGCAAGATCACGATCGCCGACCCCCTGAGCAACACCTTCTCCTTCCTCGCGGCGCAGAAGGCCAGCACACTCTCCTTTCCGGCCCTGGTGGCGATTCTCTTCGTCGCCTCGGTGCTGGTCTCGGCGGTTGGGTCGGGGGTCACCCTGCGGCGCTTCCTGAGGATCTGAGGCGCGCATGAGGTGGGGCAGCAGCCTGGTGGCGATGGCGGCTGCCCTGCTGGCGATGCTTGCCGCCGGGCTCTGGGTCGGCGGGCACCCGGCGACGATGCCCCCGTTCCTGCGCGAAGTCTTCGTCGACCGCTCGGCTGGGCTGACGGCTGAAGCGACAGAGCTGATCGAAAACGACTACTACCGGCCGGTCACGCAGGGACAGCTGATCGATTCCTCGCTGCAGGGCATGGTCAGGGATCTGCGCCGGCATTACCACGACCGCTTCTCCGAATACTTCTCGTCCACGACGCTGCAGCGCTTCAACGAAGAGATCGAGGGCCGCTTCTCGGGGATCGGCCTCGCCGTGCAACAGGTCAAGCGCGGCCTGCGGGCCGAGCGCGTCTTCAGGGGATCGCCGGCGGAAGCGGCAAAGATCAAGGCGGGCGACGTGGTTGTCTCCGTCAACGGCCGCTCGATCGCGGGCTTGAACATCGACGCCGCCACGGCGCTGATCAAGGGCCCGGAAGGGACGGGCGTCGTCGTCGGCGTGCTGCGCCCGCGCAGCGGCAAGATACGGAAGGTGCGGCTCACCCGCGCTCAGATCGCGCTGCCGGTCGTCACTCGCCGGCTGCGGACGGTGGACGGGCGAAAGCTCGGGTACGTGCACCTCGCCACCTTCAGCGAAGGTGCCCACGGGCCGCTGCGTCGCGCCGTGCAGGCGGTGGAGCGCGAAGGCGCGAAGGGGATCGTGCTCGACCTGCGCGGTAACGGCGGCGGCCTGCTCGAGGAGGCGGTGCTGAGCGCGAGCATCTTCCTGCCGGCGGGTGAAGTGGTCGTGACCACGAGCTCGCGCAGCGAGGGGCACGCCGTCTACAAGGCCAAGGGGGGCAACCTGCCGCCGCTGCCGATCGTCGTCCTGATCGATCGCAACACCGCTTCGGCGGCCGAGATCCTCACCGCGGCGCTGGCCGACGACGCGGGGGCGACGGTGGTTGGCACTCGCTCGTTCGGAAAGGGGGTCTTCCAGCAGGAGATCGGCCTCTCGAACGGCGGTGCGCTGAAGCTGACCGTCGGCGAGTACTTCACCCCGAACGGGACCAACCTGGCGGGCCACGGCATTCACCCCGATGTGTGGGTGCGAGACGTGCCGGGGACGGCACGTGACGAGGCGCTGCAGCGCGCCCTGCAGGTCCTTGCGGCGCGGCGGCACTAGTGGTGGGGCAGGGCGGCCGGCGCAGCCGCCGCTCGCGCGGCAGGACCGTGCCGAAGACGGCGCGGGAGGCGGTGGAGCTGTTGCTGCGGGAGGAGCTGGGCAAGCGCGGCTTTCGCGCCGGGCTCGAGGTCGAAGCCCGTCAGGCGGCGAGCGCCGCGGAGGCCGCCTCCGGCGCGCGGCGCGATCTCACCGAGCTGCCAACCTTCACCATCGACCCGGCCACGGCACGCGACTTCGACGACGCCGTTTCGGCCCGTCGCGAGGGCGACGGCGTCCGCCTCTGGGTCCACATAGCCGACGTCTCGGCCCACGTCCCGCCCGGCTCGCCGCTCGACCGCGAGGCGAGGCAGCGCGCCAACAGCACCTACGTGCCCGGGGCGGCGGAGCCGATGTTGCCCCACGCGCTGAGCGAGCAGGCGTGCAGCCTCGCACCGGGCGTCGAACGGCTCGCGGTGACGACCGAGATCGAGCTGGGCCCCGGTGGCGCCGCTCGAGCCGCGAGCTTCTACCGCAGCCGCATCCGCTCGGACGCGCGCCTCGACTACGACGAGCTCGACGTGGTCTTCTCGGGACGGGCGGCGGCGCCGGAGCGGGTCGCGGAGCCGCTCGCCGTCGCACGCGAGGCGGCCGCGACGCTCGGCGAGCGGCGGGGCACCACCAGCCTCGACATCGAGTCCTTCGAGCCCGAGTTTCGTTTCGACTCGGCCGGCGAAGTGGCCGGCGCGCGTGCCGTCGTGCAGACCGAGTCCCATCGGTTGATCGAGCGGCTGATGATCCTCACCAACGAGCAGGTCGCCCAGCTGCTGGAGCGGAAGCGCGCGCCGGCCATCTACCGCGTCCACGCCCAACCCGATCCCCAGCGGGTGGAGCGGCTGATCGCGCAGCTGCACGACCTGGGGATCCCGACACCGCCGCTGCGCGAGGCGCTCGCACCGCGCCAGGTGGGCGAAGTCGCAGCCGAGGCGAGCCGGCTGGTGCAGCGCGAGGCCACCCGGCGCGGGCACGGCCGCGACGCGTATACATCGCTTGTGCTCCGGTCCCTCAAACAGGCCCAGTACAGCGAGCGCAACAGCGGCCACGCCGGGCTCGGCAGCTCTGCCTACTGTCACTTCACCTCGCCGATTCGCCGCTATTCGGACCTGGTGGTCCACCGGGCGCTGCTGGCGGCGCTGGGGGAGGGGGAGAGGGCGCCGCGGGTTGCCGAGGCGCGCGAGGTGGCCTGGCACTGCAGTGAGCGGGAGCGAGAGTCGATGAAGATCGAGCGCGGCGCGGACGACATATGCGCGGCCTTCCTGCTCGACCGCGAGCTGCGCGAGCGTGGTGGGCACCCTCGTTTCGAGGGGGAGGTGTCGGGGGTGATCCGGGCCGGCGCCTTCGTCGGCTTCGGTGGCGAGCTGGGCGACGTCTACGAGGGCTTCGTGCCGGCTCGCCGGATCGGGGGCGAGCGATTCGAGCTGAACGAGACGGAGACCGCGATCGTCGGCCGCGAGTCAGGGCGGGCCGTGCGCCTTGGGGACCCGATATCCGTCCAGGTCACCGGCGTCGATCCACCCCGCGGTCGCGTCGACCTCGTGCCGGCTGATGACTGAGAAGCGGCGCAAGCCAGTGTCCGGCGACGTTGCCACCAACCGCCGCGCCCGGCACAAGTTCGAGCTGGTCGAGAGCTTCGAGGCGGGAATCGTGCTGAAGGGCTCCGAGGTGAAGTCACTGCGCGATGGGAAAGCGCAGATGACCGACGCCTACGCCGTGATCGACGACGGCGAGGTTTGGCTTCGCAGCCTCCACATCCCGCCGTACGCCCCGGCCAGCCGGGAGAACCACGACCCCGACCGTCCCCGCAAGCTGCTGCTGAACCGGGCGGAGATCGAGCGCCTCGTCGGCAAGGCCGCCCAGCGGGGCCTGACGCTGATTCCGACCCGGATCTACTTCAAAGGATCGCGAGCGAAGGTCGAGCTGGCGCTTGCCAGGGGCAAGGAGGGGCGCGACCGTCGCCGCGAGATCGCGGAGCAGGACGTGCGACGCGAGGTCGAGCGGGAATTCAAGCGCGGAATGAGGTAGCTTCGGTCCTATGGGTTTCCGTTTTGCCCCGCTCCTGTCGATGACGACACTCGCGCTGGCGCTGCTGGTCCCTGCCGAGGCCCAGGCGGAAACCTTCCCGAACAAGGCCAGCAACTTCGTCAGCGACCACATCGAGTACTTCGTCGGAGCGCTGCTCGTGGCGATTCTGGTGCTCCTGCTCGCTGCCAGAGTGACCCAGCGACGCGGCAAGGAAAAGGCGAAGAAGCAGGATGCCGCCGCGCCATTCCAGCCCGACCCACAGCCGGTGACCCCGGTGGCTTCGGCGCCGCCTCCGGCGGCGGGGCCCCTGAACGCCAAGGACAAGCGCAAGCAGGCCCGCGAGCAGCAGCGCGCTGCCCGGTTGGAGCATCGCCAGCGGCGCCAGGAAGAGGCGCAGCTCCGCAGGGCGGAACGCGCGAACGCACGAGCGGAGCGGCGCCAGGGGCGGGGCGGGCGTTCGTCGAAGCGGAAACAGAAGGAAGCGGCACGGGTCGAGCGCGAGCTTGCCACCGCGCGCGCGGCGCAGGAGCGCGCACTCCTGGCGCAGCAGGGGGCCCAACCGTCCCCCATGGCTCAGCCACCCGCTCCCGTTCAGGCAGCGCCGCCACCCGCGGCCGCTGTGCCGCCGCCACCTGCGGCTGTCCCACCGGAGGTCGGGGCGGCGCCCGTCCCCGCTGGTGGATACGACCCGGCCACGGCGGAACAGCGGGTCCACGACAAGGTGGCGGAAATTCAGGCGGAGGAGGAGAGGATCCGCGCCGAGGCAGAGCGGCGCATTCAGGAGGCCGAGCGCCTCCAGCGCGAGGCCGAAGAGCGGGCGGCCCAGGCCCAGGCCGACCAGGCGACGCGCAGCATGGAAGCGGTTTCGCCGCTCGGGCCGCAGGTGCCCGCGGCCGCAGCGCCGTCCGAGCGCGCGGTGGCCAACCTGGAGACGGCGGAGCAGCGGCTGCAGCAGGAGCGGGAAGCGCAGGAGCGCTCGATGGCGGAGGCCCAAGAGCGCCTGCGCCAGATCGAGGAGCGCATCAAGGCCGCCGAGCGCCGCGCCGCCGAGGCAGAGCGGCTCGCCAAGCTGAAATCAGTGGAGGCCGAGCGCCAGCAGCGCCTGCGGGAGATCCAGGAGAGCGTTGCGCAGGCCGAGGAGCGCGCCCGAGAGGCCGAGCGCCGCGCCGCCGAGGCAGAGCAGGTCGTGCTCCGCTCGGTGGGTGGCAGCCCAGCCCCGGTTGCACAGCAATCGGCATCGTTCGCACCGCAGCCGCCGCCCCCGCCGCCGCCGCCGCCACCGCAGCAATTCGGCGAGCCCGCACAGCCGTACGGACAGCCTCAGGCGCCTCCACAACAGCCCCCGCCACCTCAGGCCGAGCCCCCTGCTCCATCACCCCCAGCCCAGCCGCCGCCGTCCCCGCCACCCGTCCCCCAGGCCGAGTCCCCCGCCCCGCCGCCCTTCCCCGTGGCTCCCCAGGCAACGGGCCCGATCGAGCTCAACACGGTCACCTTCGAGCAGCTTCGGGCGCAGGGTCTTTCGGTTACCCAGGCGACCCGTCTCCTCGCGCACCGCGAGCGTGTCGGCCGCTTTCAGTCTCTCGACGAGCTCGACGAGATCCCCGGCTTCCCCCGGGAGTTCGCCGAAGAGCTGAAGCGCCGCTCGGCGCTCTGAGCGACTGGCTCATTGAGCGTTCTCTCCCCGACACCGTACAATCGGAAATGCACATAGCACGGGGGCGACAGGCTTCGACCTGGTTGATCCGTGCGAAAGGTTGCAGGTCGAGGTGGCCGGAGGCCTCGTAAAACACCGGCACCAACCAATACGTGCGGACCATGAGTTCGCCCTCGCTGCTTAGTTAAACGCTAAGCGAGTGAGAGTCGGTCCTCCCTCGCCCGCGGGGAGGGGCACCGGCTTCAGAAAGTGGGCTTACCCGGGCGGATCGCCCCGTCCGCCAGGGGACATCTCAGAGGGCTCTGTCTCCCGCAGTGCCCGCCGGCGCGGACCCCGGGAGACGAGAACCAAGCGCCGGCTAAGCCTGTAGAGACCTTCGCGCTACGACCAGGGACGTGGGTTCGAATCCCACCGCCTCCATTCCACCTCCAACGAGAGCCGGCGCAAGGCGCGCGTATCGGACTTTGACCCTGCTCCCACAGGTAGAAAGTCCAAAGCGGTGGAGATCTGCGGCTCTCGCGGCGCAGCCTGGGTCCTCCTGCGGGCCCTGGCCCGCCGACCATCGGGTGAACCGCAGTCGAGGCGATAGTTTGACTCGGTGGCGACCAGCGCTGAGCAACCCCCGGCAGGCGAGGTCGAGCGGCGCCTGCTGAAGGCATGGCGTGGCGAGGTCGAAGCCGCCGCGGTGTATGAGCTGATCGCCCGGCGGATGGACGGCAAGCGGGCCGAGATCTTGCGCCGCATGGCCGAGGCTGAGGCGGGTCATCGCCGCCGGCTCGAGGCCCGGATGACCGAAGTCGGCGTCCCGATTCCCGATGCGGCGACGGTGCGGCCGTCGCGATGGCTGCGGCTTCAGGCCAGGATCGCCCCGGTCGACCGCCTCCTCGCCGCGCGGGAGGCCGCCGAGGACGAGGAGGTGGCCGACCTCTACCGGCGCTCCACCGGCGACGAGGCGACCGACCGGCTCCTGCACGAGATCCGCGCGGACGAGAGATCGCACTCGCGCGCGGTCGAGGAGATGCGTTCCGGCCGGGGTGATGCCGAGCCCTCGCCCCTCGCCGCACCAGGCGCGCAGACCCGCCTCGACCGCATCCTCGGGCGCGAGAGCTGGCACCAGCGGGGAGGAAGCTGGATCGCCGGGGCGATCTACGGAGCCAACGACGGGCTCGCGGCCGTGTTCGGCATCGTCACCGGGGTCTCGGGGGCGACCGGCGGATCGAGCTTCGTGCTGACCGCCGGCCTCGCTGGCGCCGTCGCCTCGGCGCTCTCGATGGCCACCGGCGCCTTCCTCGCCGAGCGCTCCGAGGTTGAGGTGATGACCGCCAACGTGGAGCGCGAGCGCCAGGAGATCGCCGAGCACCCCGAGGAGGAGCGCGAGGAGCTGTCGCTCTTCTACCAACTCAAAGGCATCGATCCCCAGACCGCCGACCAGCTAGCCGAGCGGCTTGCCCAGGAGCCCGAGGCGATGCTCCGGACGCTCTCAGTCGAGGAGTTCGGCGCCGGCGAGCATCCCGGCAACCCGGCCCAGGCGTCGCTGGCAGCGGGGCTCAGCACGGGAGTGGGGGCGATCATCCCGGTGATCCCGTTCATCTTCTACACCGGCACCGTGGCGATCCTCGCCGCGGCGGCCATCTCGCTGGTCGCCCACTTCCTCGTCGGTGCCGCCAAGTCGCTGGTCACACTCCGCAGCTGGTGGTCGGCGGGCCTGGAGATGACGCTGGCCGGGGTTATCGTCGGCGGCGCCACCTACGCAGTCGGCCTCGCGTTTCCGACCTGAGCTGAGACGGGAGGGCGCCCTCTATCGCAGTTCGCGGAGGCGCATCCAGAGTGAGGCAGCGATCATGAGTACGGCCAGGGCGACAAGCAAGATGGCCACGGGCAGGCCGATGCTGCCCTTCTCGCTGATCCCAAACACGGCGATGTTGGCGGCCAAGAGCAGCCGCACGGTGAACCAGTCCGCAGCACTTGGCCGCCCCCGCAGGGAGACCACGCCGAGGAACGCACAGCCCGCGGCGAGCGCGACCACGACCTGGGCGGGATGCCGGGCCGAACCGGCGAGCGCAAGCCACAGGCCGGCGATGGCTCCAAACGCTGCTGCAAGGTTGACGCGCACCGCTCGCCGAGTCCCCGCTGCTCAGGCTCCGCCCAGCTGCGTGGCCTTGACGATCAGCAGAAGGACGGCAACGACCAGGTAGCCGCGCAGCATCATCATGCCGGCCTTTCGTCCCGCCGACCAGCGGGGCCGCTCCAGCAACGCCAGCGGCGGCATCGTCCAGTTGCGCCGCGCCTCGGGAGACATCGCGTAGGCGGGAGCCCCGCGCTCGCGCCGGCGCAGGGTGATCGCGCCGGCGCCCAGCAGTCCAACCACCAGCGCGATGCCGAGATAGACGATCAGCGTGGCCGCGTTGATCGAGGGGAATAGCGTCGTCGCCATCAGGATCATCGAGAGCATGACCAAGGCGGCGACTATCACGCTTGCCAGCACGTTCACCCACGTCCCGTTGACCCAGGGGCCAAGGATCTCGCGATCGTTGCAGAGCAGGAGCAGGAAGACGGTGGCGCTGGGCAGCAGGACGCCGGCGAGCGCCTGGACCGCCTCGGTCATGACGCCGAGCGGCGCGCCGGGGATCAGGACGATTGCCGCGGCGACGGCGACCAGCCCGGCGAAGATCCCGTAGAAGAGCTTGGCCTCGCGGAAACTGCGGTGCAGCGAATGGCTGGCCCCGAAAACGTCGCCGAAGGCATAGGAGGTGGAGAGCGTCACCGCGCCGGCGCCGATCAGCGAGGCATTCAGCAGCACGATTGCGAAGAAGGTCCCAGCGGTTGGGCCGATGTAGCGGTGGAGCTCGCTGGCCACCGTGCCCGCATTGGTGTAGTTGCCGTGCGCGGGAGTCCCTCCGAAGGCGAAGGCGGTGACCGCGATCAACGCCGCGGCTCCGATCACGACGACCAAAGCGCCGATCACCGTGTCGGCGCGCTCGTAGTTGATCCAGCGCGGCGTGATCCGCTTGTCGATCACGTTGGACTGCTGGAAGAAGAGCTGCCAGGGGGCGACGGTGGTGCCAACGATCGCGATGATCAGCAGGATCGAGGTCGAGTTGGGCCCGCCCGCGATGCTGGGGATGGCGAAGTCACGGGCCATCGTGCCAGCGTTGGGATGGGCCATGATCGCCAGCGGGATGACCAGGAAGTTGGCGAAGACGAAGGCGAACATGAAGCGCTCCCAGCGGCGGAAGCTGCCGGTTGCCGTCATCACGATCAAGAGCAATGCGGCAACGGGCACGGCGACGTACTTGCTGACCCCCAGATAGTCGAGGGCGAGGCCCACACCGATGAACTCGGTGACGATCGTGAGGAAGTTGAGGACGAACAGGTCACCGACCGAGAACCAGCCCCAAAAGCGCCCGAAGCGCTCGTTGATCAGCCGCGCGTGGCCGACCCCGGTCACCGCGCCGAGCCGGATCACCATCTCCTGGTTGACGATCAGCACCGGAACCAGCAGGAGGAGGACCCAGAGCAGGCTGGCGCCAAAGTCCTGGCCCGCCTGGGCGTAGGTGGAGACGCCGCCGGCGTCGTTGTCGCCGACCATGACGATCAGGCCCGGCCCCATGATCGCCAGCAGCGCCACGAGGCGGGCGCGCCAGCCGTAGCGGTGACCGCTGTCGCGCATCCGGATCGTCCCGAGCGCGCCCTGGATGTCTCCGGCGTGGGCCTGATCGGGCAGCGCAGGAGCGCCCGCCGCGGAGCGCTGGCTGACTGTGTCCTTGACGTCGCTCATCACCCTCCTTTCCTTACGCTCGCAACCTTCGGAGCCCGCCCCTTCGAGCAACGCGGTTGGGAGGGGGCGCGCAGAGCTCACTCGCGCGCGCCAGAGGTGTGATGACTAGCGCCTGGGCATCGAAACGGAGGCGCGCGCGGGCGGCTTGGTACTTCGCGGTAGATCTACGTCGTCCATTACCAGCTCCATCGCAGTGGCCTCAACGTCTTTGCCGCCGCAACCACAGGGGCGCAACGGCCGAGCGAGCCTAGCAGAGGTTTTGCGACCGGAAGGTGAGGCGGAATCGCGGTTAACGGCTCGGTAACCGGCCCGCCGGTCTTGCCTTAGGAAACTCGGGCGCGCCGGCGCCACCACTCGGGGACAACCTCGGCCAGGACATCGTCGACGGTGATGACGCCGACCAGCTTGCCGGTCTCGTCGACGATCGGCAGCGCCGTCAGGTTGAAGTCCGCCATCAGGCGCGCGACCTCCGGTAGCTCCTCGTCGGTTCGCGCGCATTGCGGGTCGCGCTCGGCGGTCTCGCTGAGCGGGCGATCCGGCTCGGCCCGCAGCAGGGCGATCACCGAGGCCGAGCCGAGCAGTCTGCCATCCACATCGGTGAGGTAGACGACGCTCAGGGCCTCATATCCGACCTCGGTGCTGCTTCGCACGGCCTGCAGCGCGTCGCCAACACTCGCCTGCTCACCGAGGGAGACGAACTCCGGGCTCATCAATCCACCGGCGGTCGCGGGGTTGTAGCCAAGCAGCGTGCGGATCTTGCTCTGCTTGGCGGGGGGCAGGAGGGAGAGGATCGGCAGGCGACGCTCCTGGTCGATCTCGTTGATCAGATCGGCGGCGTCATCGGGCGCCATGCGGGCAAGCAACTGCGCCGCCTCGGCGTCTGAGCGCTCGCGAATGAACTCCAGCTGGTGCTCGTCGTTTAGCTCCTCGAAGACGTCGGCCTCGAGCTCTCGGTCCTCTCCGACCGCCTCGATGATCTCCTCGCCCTCCTCGTGCGATGCCTCCTCGACGAGGTCGGCGATCTGCGCCGGGTGCAGGTTGGCCAGCCGGCGGCGGCCGAGCCGCAGGCGCGAGGTCGGCACGTGGCCGACGAAGGGCTCAAGCTGCGACCAGCTGAGAATCGGCTCCTCGGCCTTGCGGGAACGACCGACCAGGAATCGTCGCAAGACACCGCCGGGCCTGGGGTCGATCCCGCCGAGGCGCCATCGGCCCTCGACGCAGACGAGGACGATCTCGTGCGCCGTGACCAGCTGGGCGCGCTCGACGTCGATCAGCTTGCGCCCGAGCACGTCGTCTCCCAGCAGCACCTCTCCCGGCCGGCGGGCGAACTGAGCGAGGCTCAGCCTCTCGCCCGAGAGGCGGACCTTCCCGGCCTCCAGGCTGGCGATGCGATCGGTGGGCACGAAGAACTCGCGACCGCCGATCCGCGCCCTGAGGCCGGTGACCGGCGGCAGTCCCTCGCCGCTCAGCCGGACGATCACGTCTTCGGCGCGACCCAGCTTCTCGCCGGCTCTATCGAGCATCGGGCTGCGGATCACCGAGGAGAGAGGGAGTGGCCCCGCCACGACGCAGAAGATACGCCACCCTGTGGTCGTAGCGAAGCGCTCGATATGCGGCGGATCGCCTGGCTTTCCCATTCCTGCGCCCCAAACACGAGCCATCCACCTCCTGGGGGCCGGACGATGCGCCCGGGGGAGTCAACGCCCGCCGGTTCAGTGAGGGGTGTACGGTGCTGCCCGCTTCGGGAGTCGATGTCAACTGAGCAGGGACGCGAACACCAGCAGCGCAAAGATGCGCACCCCAGCCCAGGCGGCGCTGGTCGTCGGGGCTTTGGGCGTCGTCTTCGGCGACATCGGCACCAGCCCGCTCTACACGGTCCAGACGGTCTTCAACCCCAGCGATCCGCACCCCGTCAGCGCATCGACCGTGAGCGTATTCGGGATCATCTCGCTGATCTTCTGGGCGGTGACGATCATCGTCACGCTCAAGTACGTGCTGCTGGTGATGCGCGCCGACAACGAAGGCGAGGGCGGCATCATGGCGCTGATCACTCTGATCAGGCGCGGGGGCGTGCGGGGCGGGCGGCGGACGAAGCTCGCGCTCGCGGCGCTTGGCATCTTCGGCGCCTCGCTCTTCTTCGGCGACAGCATGATCACGCCGGCGATCTCGGTGCTGTCCGCGGTCGAAGGGCTGAAGGTCGTGCAGCCCTCGCTGGCGCACCTGATCGTTCCGATCACGGCGGCGATCATCGTCGTCCTCTTCGCCACCCAGCGTCTCGGAAGCGGTGCGGTAGGTCGTATGTTCGGGCCGGTGATGGTCGTCTGGTTCTTGGTCATCGGGGCCTGTGGTATCTCTGGCATCTCGGCCCATCCCGAAATCCTCAGGGCGCTCTCGCCGGGATACGCGCTTGGGTTCCTTACGGGCCATTTATCGGTGGCTTTCTTTTCTTTGGCCGCCGTCGTCCTGGCGATCACCGGCGCCGAGGCGCTCTACGCCGACATGGGCCACTTCGGCCGGGCTCCGATCACGCGTGCCTGGCTGCTGCTCGTCTTCCCCGCCTGCATCCTCAGCTACATGGGTCAGGGAGCGCTGCTGCTGAGCGATCCGGGCACGAACGCGAGCGGCATCTTCTTCCTCGCGGTGCCGGAATGGGGCCGAGTGCCGATGATCTTCCTCGCGACCGCGGCAACGGTGATCGCCTCCCAGGCTGTGATCACGGGCGCCTTCTCCGTCGCTCATCAGGCGATGCAGCTCGGCTACCTGCCGAGGCTGCGGATCGCCCACACCTCACGGCAGACCGTTGGACAGATCTATGTGCCGTGGATCAACTGGCTGCTGATGGTCTCCGTGCTGACGCTCGTCTTCGCGTTCCAGACCTCGACCGCGCTGGCCTTCGCGTTCGGCATGGCGGTGACGGGGACGATCACGATCACAACGCTGCTGTTCTTCTACATCGTCCGCCACCAGTGGGGGAAACCGCTCTGGCTGGTCGTGGCCGGTGCCGCGGCCTTCCTCACCGTCGACCTCCTCTTCCTTGCCGCGAACTTGACCAAGGTCACCCACGGCGCTTGGCTCCCCCTGCTGATCGCCATAACGGTGTTCACCGTGCTGACCACTTGGCAGCGCGGCCGCGAACTGGTGACCGAGCGGCGCGAGCGACAGGAGGGATCGTTGCGCGCCTTCGTCGACGAGCTGCACGACCGGCGTCCCCCGCTGCGAAGGACCCCCGGCACCGCGGTGTTCCTCAACCGCAACAAGACGACCACTCCGCTGGCGATGCGCGCCAACGTCGAGCACAACCAGATCCTCCACCGGCACGTCGTCATCCTCTCGATCGAGACGCTGCCGGTGCCGCAGGTCGCGCCCACCGACCGACTCGAGATCGACGACCTCGGCTATCGGGATGACGGGATCACCCTTGTCGGCGCTCGCTTCGGCTACATGGAGCAGCCCGACGTCCCCGCCGCTCTGCGCCTGGCCGCCGAGGCGGATTTGGAGTCCCCGCTCGAGGTCGATGAAGCGTCCTACTTCCTCTCGACGATCGAGCTTCGGCCGAGCGACGCTCCCGGGATGACTCGCTGGCGCAAGCGACTGTTCATCGCCACCTCGCACATCACTGCCGATGCCGCCGAATACTTCGGCCTGCCCCGTGATCGCACCGTGATCATGGGTTCGCTGATCGAGGTGTAGAGGTGCAGCGTCCCCGTACCCTGGTAGCGATGCGCTGGCGTGGATCTTCACTCGGGCTGAGCAGCGAGCCGCCAGCGGGCTGGCTTGGACTGCTTGCTTCGGTGACCGTGGTGGCGGCCATGACGCTCCTCGTCTACCCACTCAAGTCGGTGGCTCCGGTGGTATCCCTCGGCGTCGTCTTCATCCCCGGGGTGCTGCTGATCTCGACCTTCTGGGGGCTGCGGCTCGGACTGCTGACGGCGCTGCTCAGCGCGTTGGCCTTCAACTGGTTTCACATCCCGCCGGTCGGCCAGCTCACGATCACCGATAGCCGCGACGTGGTGGCCCTGGTCGTCTTCGCGATCGTCGCGGTGACCAGCAGCGCCCTGGCCGAGCTTGCCCGGGCTCGCGCCCTCGAGGCAGAGCGCCGCCGGGAGGAAACCGCCAAGGTGCTCGCTGACCTGAGAGAGCTCTCTGCGGAGCGGGACCGGATGCAGGCGGAGGCCATAGAGGCCGAGGCATTTCGCCGCAGCGACGAGCTGAAGACGGTGCTGTTGCGCTCGATCTCCCACGACCTACGAACCCCACTGACCTCGATGATCGCCGCCGGGGCTGCGCTCGACTCTCCGAGTGTGACGCCGACCGAGCGCCACGAGCTGAGCCAGGCGGTCGTCGAGCAGGGCCGCCGCCTCTCGCGGCTGGTGGAGAACCTCCTCGACGTCTCCCGGCTGGAGTCGGGAAAGGCCGAGCCCCACCGCGAGCCGGTCGACCTCGGGGAGCTGTTGGAGGCTGCGAGGCGCTCTGTCGGCGCCGGGCAGGAGAAGGTCCGCCTGGCGATCGACGCGGATCTCCCCGCCCTCAGTGCCGACGCCGCCCAGCTCGAACGGGCCTTCGCGAACCTGTTGGAGAATGCGATCCGCCACGGCAACGGCAATCCGGTTCTGGTGCGTTCGCGGCAGGTGGGGCCACGGCTCGTAGTGCGAGTCGTCGATCAGGGGCCGGGCATCCCCGAGTCCGAGTGGAAGCGAATCTTCGAGCCCTTCCACTCCGGCCAGCCGACCGAGGACGGAGGAATCGGCCTCGGTCTTGCCATCGCCAAGGGCTTCATCGAGGCAAACGGCGGTGAGATCGCCGTCGAGGCCATGCCCGGACAGGGCAGCACCTTCGTGGCCACTTTCCCGGCGCCCGAGGCGAGCGCGTGAACGGCGTGCCTCGGGTCCTCGTCTGCGACGACGAACCGCAGATCGTCCGGGCGCTGCGAGTGATCCTTCGCGACGCGGGCTACGAGGCGGTTGAGGCGTACGGCGGCGAAGAGGCGCTCGACCGGGCCGCCGTGCGACCGCCCGAGGCGGCGATCGTCGACCTGATGCTGCCCGACATCGACGGGGTCGAGGTGACCAGGCGACTGCGGGAGTGGAGCGAGATGCCGATCATCGTCCTCTCCGCCGTGGGCGAGGAGGAGGCGAAGGTGAGGGCGCTTGCGGCGGGCGCCGACGACTACGTCACCAAGCCGTTCGGGCCGCTGGAGCTCGTCGCCCGCCTGGAGGCGGTGATGCGGCGAGCCCAACCCGAGGCGTCTGAGCCGCTGATCGAGGCCGAGGGTCTCGAAATCGACCTTGCGGCGCGCAGCGTGCGCCGCGACGGCGAGCCCGTCCACCTGACGCCCACCGAGTTCGGCCTGCTGCGGGCGTTGGCTCGAAACCGCGGCCGGCTGATGACACACCGGGCACTGCTGGTCGAGATCTGGGGGCCGGAGTACGCCGACGACTTCCAGGTCCTGCGCGCCCACATCGCCAACCTGCGCCGCAAGGTCGAGCCCGCCGACGGCCCCCGCTACATCCTCACCGAGCCTGGCGTCGGCTACCGCTTCGCGCCCTAGCCGCCTTCACAAAACCTGTATATGGGCCGGCGTTTGATTCATGCGGCCTTGATGAGGTAGGGCGCATGATCGAGGCGTGCCCCCCGTGGCCGACATCTTCCCGGGCGGCGGCAGCCCGCTCGCCGACGCCTTCGCGATCGCGATCGCCATAGGGCTCTTCGCCCTCCTCTACTGGGCGATCGAGTTGATCGACCGGATATGACACTGGCGACGATCACCGGTGCCGACATCTTCGGCTTGGTCGCCTCGGCGGCCGTCTGCCTCTACCTGCTCTACGCACTGCTGCGGGGAGAGAAGCTCTAGTGGCCCAGGGCTGGCTTCAGATTGCGGTCTTCGTCGCCGTGGTCATCGCCCTGACCCGCCCCCTGGGCGCCTACATGGCGCGGGTCTTCACCGGCCAGCGAGTCTTCCTGAGCCCTGTCGTCGCGCCGCTCGAGCGCATCACCTACCGGGTCCTGCGCGTCAACCCCACAGACGAGCAGGACTGGAAGGCCTACGCGCGCTCGGTGATCCTCTTCTCGCTCTTCTCCTGGGTCGTTCTCTACCTGATCCTGCGCACCCAGGGCATCCAGCCCTTCAACCCCGAGCACTTCCACTCCGGCCCCTGGGACGTCAGCTTCAACACCGCCTCCTCCTTCGTCACCAACACCAACTGGCAGTTCTACGGCGGCGAAACGACGCTCACCTACTTCGCCCAGATGGTGGGCCTCACGGTGCAGAACTTTGTCACGCCTGCCGTTGGCATCTGCGTGCTGGTCGCGCTGACCCGCGGCATCATCGCGCGGGGCGGACACGGGCTCGGCAACTTCTGGGCGGACCTGACTCGCGGCCTCTACTACGTCCTCTTGCCGCTCTCTATCGTCTTCACCCTGGTCCTCGTCTCCCAGGGAGTCGTTCAGACACTTGCGCACTCGGCCGTCGCGCACACGCTGGAGGGCCCCACCCAGGTCTTGGCGCTCGGTCCGGCGGCCTCGCAGGTCGCGATCAAGCAGCTCGGCACCAACGGCGGCGGCTTCTTCAACGTCAACTCGGCGATGCCGTTCGAGAACGCGAACGCGCTGACCAACTTCTTCGAGCTACTAGCGATCATCTTGATCCCGGCGGCGCTCACCTACACCTACGGGCGCATGGTCGGCCGCCAGCGCCAGGGCTGGGCGATCTTCGCCGCGATGCTCGCTATCTACATCGCCCTGATCGCGGTAATCATCCCCGCCGAGCAGCACGGCACCCCCGCCGAGCACGCCGCTGGCACCCCGACCACTGCGCTGCACGGCTCCACCGGCGGCAACATGGAAGGCAAGGAGCAGCGCAACGGGATCACCGAGTCGGCGCTTTGGGCGACGACGACCACGGTCACCTCAAACGGTTCGGTCAACGCCTCCCACGAGTCCTTCACGGCCCTCGGCGGTGCAGTTCCGATGTTCGGGCTCGCCACCAGCGAGGTCGCCTTCGGCGGTGTTGGCACCGGTCTTTACTCGATGCTGCTCTTCGTCTTGCTGGCGGTCTTCATCGGCGGCCTGATGGTCGGCCGCACCCCCGAGTACCTGGGCAAGAAGATCCAGGCGCGCGAGATCAAGCTGGTCTCGCTCGGCGTCCTCTACACGCCGCTGACCGTGCTCTTCGCCGCCGGGCTCGCCTCGGCGACGCGGCTCGGCACCCGCTCGATCTTTGCGGGGATCAACCCGCAGGGGTTCTCCGAGACTCTCTACGCCTACCTCTCCCAGGCCAACAACAACGGCTCCGCCTTCGCCGGCTACACCGGCTTCGTCCAGCCCAACGCACCCGGCAACGTCGGCTCCTACGGGATCACCTTCGCCGACCTGCTGGGGGGAGCCGTGATGCTCACCGCCCGCTTCATCCCGATCCTTGTGGTCCTCGCGGTCGCCGGGTCGCTGGCCGGCAAGAAGGTCGCGCCCGCCGGCCCCGGCACCATGCGCACCGACACGCCAACCTTCGTGATTCTGCTGATCGGCGTGGTGATCCTGGTCGGCGCCCTCACCTTCTTCCCTGCGCTCTTGCTCGGCCCGATCGTGCAGAGCCTGACCACGAGGCTGTTCTGAGATGCGCCGCACCGCCCTCACCGCACTGCTCGCCATGATCGCCTTCACGGTCGTCTTCGGGCTCGCCTACCCGCTGGCTATGACCGGTATCTCCCAGGTGCTGTTCCCCGGCAAGGCAAACGGATCGAAGATCACCGTGAACGGCCGGGTCGCCGGATCGAGCCTGATCGGCCAGTCGTTCTCCAAGCCGGTGATCGGCAAGAACGGCAAGCCGGTGCTCGACGAAGAAGGCGAAGAAGTGCTGGCGCCCGACAAGGCCTACTTCCAGCCCCGGCCCTCGCAGTCCGGCTATGCAGCGAACACCACCTACTTCTCGAACCTCGGCCCGAACAGCGTCGAAGAGCGCGAAGTGGTGCGCGAAAACATCGCTGCCTACATCAAGCTCGAGAAGCCTTATGACCACTTGCTGACCAAGGCCCAGATCCCGGTCGACGCGGTCACCCAGTCGGGCTCTGGCGTCGACCCCGAAATCTCGCAGGCCAACGCCTGGATTCAGGCCCACCGCATCGCGGTCCTCCGCCACCTGCCGCTCACCAAGGTCGACAGCCTGATCTCCGCCCACACCGATGGCCGCTTCCTCGGCCTGTTCGGAGAGCCCGGCGTCAATGTCCTGCAGCTCAACATCGCACTAGACAAGGAAGCACCCCTCAGATGAGCACCGAAAACCAGTCCCGCTCGCTCCTCGATCCCGAGATCCTCCGCCCGGCGCTGCTCGAGTCTCTGCGCAAGCTCGACCCGCGTGTCCAGGCTCGCAACCCGGTTATGTTCGTGGTCGAGATCGGCGCCCTGATCACCACGGTTGCCTGGCTGATCCAGGTCTTCGGCGGCAGCCCGCTGGGCGGCGGCCACGAGCCCGCCTGGTTCACCTTCAGCATCACCGCCTGGCTCTGGCTCACCGTCGTTTTCGCCAATATGGCGGAGGCGCTGGCCGAGGGCCGCGGCCGGGCCCAGGCAGCCAGCCTGCGGGCGATGCGCACCGACACCACCGCGCGCCTGCGCGACGGCGCCGAGAAGCCCGCCTCCGAGCTTGTGCGCGGCGACGTCGTCGTGGTGGTGGCGGGAGAGACGATCCCCGGCGACGGCACCGTGATCGAGGGGATCGCCTCGGTTGATGAGTCGGCGATCACCGGCGAGTCGGCGCCCGTGATCCGCGAGGCGGGCGGCGACCGCAGCGCGGTCACCGGCGGCACCCGGGTTCTCTCCGACCGGATCCTGGTCGAGATCACCCAGGAGCCGGGCAAATCCTTCCTCGACCGGATGATCGCCCTGGTCGAGGGGGCAGAGCGCCGCAAGACGCCAAACGAGATCGCGCTGGGGATCCTGCTCGCCGCCCTCACCCTGATCTTCGTAATCGTCGTCGTCTCGCTGCGTCCCTTCGCGCTTTTCGCCGGCACCCAGCTCTCCGAGACGACGCTGATCGCCCTCCTCGTCGCGCTGATCCCGACTACGATCGGGGCGCTGCTCTCGGCGATCGGGATCGCCGGCATGGACCGCCTCGTCCGGCGCAACGTGCTCGCCCTTTCAGGCCGGGCCGTCGAGGCCTCCGGCGACTGCGACGTGCTGCTGCTCGACAAGACCGGGACGATCACGCTGGGCAACCGCGAGGCGACCGAGTTCATCCCGATGCCTGGGGTCACCGAGGCCGAGCTTGCCGAGGCGGCCCAGATGTCCTCGCTGGCCGACGAGACCCCGGAGGGGCGCTCGATCGTCGTCCTCGCCAAGGGCTTCGGCATCCGCGAGCACGACTTCGCCGGCCACGAGCCGAGCTTTGTCCCCTTCACCGCGCAGACGCGGATGAGCGGCGTCGATTTCAACGGGACGCGTCTGCGCAAGGGCGCCGGCGATGCAATCGAGGGCTGGGTCGGCGAGGAAGGCGGCAGGGCGCCGGCGGAGCTCCAGGTGCAGCTCGATCGGATCGGTCGCGAGGGCGGCACGCCGCTGGCCGTCGCGCAGAACGAGAGGGTGCTCGGCGTCATCTACCTCAAGGACGTCGTCAAGGAGGGGATGCGAGCCCGCTTTGACCAGCTGCGGGCGATGGGCATCCGCACGATCATGGTCACCGGCGACAACCGCCTCACCGCGGCGAAAATCGCCGAGGAGGCCGGGGTCGACGACTTCCTGGCCGAAGCTACTCCGGAGCGCAAGCTGGAGCTGATTCGCGAACAGCAGTCCGACGGTCGCCTGATCGCGATGACCGGCGACGGCACCAACGACGCTCCCGCCCTGGCCCAGGCGGACGTCGGCGTCGCGATGAACACCGGCACCCAGGCGGCGCGCGAGGCGGGCAACATGGTCGACCTGGACTCCAACCCGACGAAGCTGATCGAGATCGTCGAGGTCGGCAAGCAGCTGCTGATCACCCGCGGCGCCCTCACCACCTTCTCGATCGCCAACGACGTCGCCAAGTACTTCGCGATCCTGCCGGCGATGTTCGCGGCGACCTACGCGCTCTCGGCCGGGGGCAAGGGGCCGCTCGACGCCCTCAACGTGATGTCGCTGGGCACGCCGGAATCGGCGATCCTCTCCGCGGTGATCTTCAACGCGCTGATCATCCCGCTGCTGATCCCGCTCTCGCTGCGCGGCGTCCGCTACCGGCCGATCGGCGCGACGGGACTCCTGCGCCGCAACATGCTGATCTATGGGCTCGGCGGAATCGTCGCCCCCTTCGTCGGGATCAAGCTGATCGACCTCGTCGTCCATAACCTCCTCGGGGCCTGAAACCGAAGCGGGAGCACTGAGGGGAAAAGACATGGCCGAGCTGGCGCCAAGCTCAGAGAGCGTCGACGGGGGCGACGAGCGGCGCGGCCGCTACAAGATCTTCCTCGGCATGGCGGCCGGGGTGGGGAAGACCTACCGGATGCTTCAGGAGGGCCAGGCCGAGGCCGCCGCCGGCCGCGACGTGGTGATCGGCTACCTGGAGCCCCACAAGCGCCAGGAGACGAGTGACCAGGCGCGCGGCCTCGAGGTCGTGCCGCGGCGCCGCGTCCCCTACCGCGACGCCGCCGTCGAGGAGATGGACCTGCCGGGCCTGCTCGTTCGCGCGCCCGACCTGGCGCTGATCGACGAGCTCGCCCACAGCAACGCGCCGGGGCTCGAGCACGAGAAGCGCTACGAGGACATCGCCGACGTGCTGGCGGCGGGAATCGACGTCTTCTCGACGGTCAACGTCCAGCACCTGGAGTCGCTCAACGACCAGGTCGCGGAGCTGACCGGGGTGAGGGTGCGCGAGACCGTGCCCGACTCGGTGCTCGGAACCGCCGACGAGGTCGTGCTGATCGATCTCACCCCGGAGGCGCTGGTGGCGCGGTTGCGCGCCGGCAAGGTCTATCCGGGCGAGAACATCGACGCCGCCCTCAACAACTTCTTCCGGATCGAGAACCTCGCCGCGCTGCGCGAGGTGAGCCTGCGCCAGGTGGCCGAAGACGTCGAGTCCAAGCGACTCGTCTACAGCGAGACCGAGCCGGTCGGCACACGTGAGGAGCGCGTCGCCGCCGAAGTGCCCAAGGCCGTCGGCGAGCGGTTGCTGGCGCTGGTTCGCCCCGCGCCCAGCTCGCAGCGCCTGGTGCGGCGCGCCTGGCGCTCGGCGCAGCGGCTCGGCACCGACCTCGACCTGCTCTGGGTGAAGAAGCCCGGTCAGCCGATCCAGGGTGAGATCGAGCGCCAGGTGACGGCGCTGCGCCAACTCGCCTCGGTGCTCGGTGCGACGCTGCTGATCGAGGAGCACGACGACCTGGTCACGGCGGTGGCGCGCGTGGTGCGCGAGCGCGGCACCACTTACATCATGGTCGGCGAGGCGAGGCCGCGCCGCGGCCTCGCCCGGCTGCGGGCGCCGCTGCCCCAGCGCCTCATGGAGGCGACCCCGCCCGGCGTCGACGTGCGGATCGTCGCCTACCGCGTGCGCGAGGAGAAGGAGGAGTGATCGGACTCTTCGCGGTGGGCGTGGCGCTTGTCCTCGGACTCTCCGGCGGCTACCTGCTGGCGCGCTCGCGCGGCCGCCGGGCCCGCCGCTCCGAGCGGCCAGAGGCCGTCCACCGCATCCTGCTTCCGTTCACCGGCACGGAGATCTCCCGCCGCGCGCTCGATTCCGCCCTGCGCCTCGCACGTGCCGAGGGGGCGACGCTGATGCCGGCCTACCTCGCGACCGTCCCCAAGCAGCTCCCGCTCGACTGCCCGTTGCCGAAGGAGGCGGCGAAGGCGATGCCGATGCTCGAGGCGATCGAGCAGCGCGCCGCAGCGCAGGGGATACGGGTCGACGCCCGCATCGAGCGTGGTCGCTCCTATCGCCACGCTCTGGCTCGACTTCTGGAGCGTGAGGAGTTCGACCGGGTCGTGGTCCCGGCGAGCGCCACGGGCAGCAAAGGGCTCTCAGGCGACGACCTGGTCTGGCTGCTGGAGCGCGCGCCCGCCGAGGTCGTGGTCCTGCGACCGGCGCCCAGTGACGCGAGCCGCGTCTCGGTCGCCGTGGACCATGGCTAGGAAGTCCTGCCGCGGCGTCAGAAGACGATCGTCCGCGCACCGTCGAGCAGAACCCGGTCCTCGAGGTGGGCCTTGACGGCGCGGGCGAGGACGAGGCGCTCGATGTCGCGCCCGATCCGCATCAGGTCGGCGACCTCGTCGCGGTGGCTGACGCGGGTCACGTCCTGGTCGATGATCGGTCCCGCGTCCAGCTCCTCGGTGACGTAATGGGCGGTGGCGCCGATCAGCTTCACGCCTCGCTCGTGGGCGCGGGCGTAGGGGTCGGCGCCGATGAAGGCCGGCAGGAAGCTGTGATGGATGTTGATCGCGGGCACGTCGAGCCGTCGCAGGAGCTCGGCTGAGAGGACCTGCATGTAGCGGGCGAGGACGAGCAGGTCGATCTTTCCGCCCAGCAGGTCGAGCGCCTGCCGCTCGGCCTCCTCCTTGCTGCCCCCTGTGACCGGAATGTGGTGGTAAGGGAGGCCAAGCGAGGTGACCTGGCCGGCATGGTCGGGGTGGTTCGAGACCACGGCGAAGAGATCGGCGCCCAGCTCGCCGCTGCGCCAGCGCCAGAGCAGGTCGGAGAGGCAGTGGTCCTCGCGCGAGACCATGATCGCCACGCGCTTGCGCTCGCTCGACTCGGCGAAGCGGTGCTCCATCTGCAGCGGCCTGGCCACCTCCTCGTCGAAGCGGCGGTAGAGCGCCTCCCGCTTGGCCTCGGGCGCCGAGTCGAAGACCATCCGCATGAAGAGCCTGCCCTCGGCGCTCGAGTGCTGGTCGGCGTCGATGATGTTGAGCCCGGCGTCGGCGAGGAAGCCGCTGACCGCCGCGATCAGCCCCGGCCTGTCGGGGCAGGCGAGCAGCAGGCGCGATGTCGGGTGCTTGGAGATGCGCGAATCATGCCGGGTGAGCGGCGCCGTGGCGCGCAGCCGCGTCGCGGTGGTAATGATCGGGTGGTGAGAAACCTCCTCGCGGCCGACGTGCGCCCCCGCCTGCTGGCCCTCCTGACGCTGGTCCTGATCGGCGCCGGCGGCGCGCTGCACCTGCTCGGGGCGCCCACGGAGGGGGACGCCGTCTGGGCGGCGACCGTCGCCGTGATGCTGGTTCCGCTGACCGTGTCGATCGCCCGCGCCCTGGCCCGCGGCCGGGTCGGGGTCGACGCGATCGCCCTGATCGCGATGGCCGGCGCGCTGGCGATCGGCCAGTACCTGGCCGGCGCCGTGATCGCGCTGATGCTTTCGGGCGGCAACGCCCTGGAGGCGATGGCGTCCCGGCGTGCCCGACAGGAGCTGACGGCGCTGCTGGAGCGGATGCCGACCATCGCCCATCGCCGCAGCGGCAGCGGCTGGGAGGAGATCCCGGTCGAGCGGCTGGCGGTGGGCGACGTCGTGCTCGTGCGCAGCGGCGAGCTGGTGCCGGTCGACGGGGCGATGCAGAGCGCGGAAGCGGTGCTGGACGAGTCGGCGCTGACGGGGGAGCCGCTGCCGGTGACCCACGTCCGCGGCGCGATCGTCCAGAGCGGCGCCGCGAACGCCGGCGCCGCCTTCGAGCTGCAGGCGACCCACCTCGCGTCGGAGAGCGCCTACGCCAACATCGTGCGGCTGGTCCGCGCTGCCGAGACCCAGCGCGCCCCATTCGTCCGGCTCGCCGATCGCTACGCGGCGATCTTCCTGCCGGTGACGCTGGCGATCGCGGCGGCGGCCTGGGTGGCCAGCGGCGATGCGGTCCGCGCAGTTGCCGTCCTGGTCGTGGCGACGCCCTGCCCGCTGATCCTCGCCGCGCCGATCGCGATCATCTCGGGGGTCTCGCGAGCGGCGCGGTTGGGCGTGATCGTCAAGGGCGGCGCCGCGATCGAGCGGCTTGGCGACGCGCGGACCGTCCTGCTCGACAAGACCGGCACCCTGACCCTCGGTGCCCCTGCGGTGCAGGAGGTGGTGCCGGTGGATGGTCACTCCAAGGAGGAGGTCCTGCGGCTGGCTGCCTCGGTGGACCAGCTCTCCGCCCACGTCCTTGCCGAGGCCCTCGTCCACGACGCCGAGCGTCGCGGGCTGCGGCTCGCGGAGCCAGCCGATGCGATCGAGCAGCCCGGGCAGGGGATGGAGGGAGTTGTCGACGGCCGCCGGGTGGCGGTCGGCAGCAGCGCCTGGCTGCGTTCGCGGGGCTACGACGTGGAGGCCGCCGACCGGATTCGTGGCGACGCCGACGACGCCGGCCTCGCCAAGGTGCTGGTCGGGGTCGACGGTCGGCTCGCCGGAGTTGTCGTGATGGCCGACCGCCTGCGCGACGACGCCCGGGAGCTGGCCGGCAAGCTGCGCGAGGTGGGCATTCGCCGGGTGGCGATGGTGACTGGCGACCGCCGCTCCGTCGCCGAGCGGATCGCCGAGGAGACCGGCGTCGATCGCCTCTATGCCGAACAGTCCCCCGAGGACAAGCTGGACATCGTCCGCAAGATGCGGTCGGACCCCGAGCTGGCGCCTGTGGTGATGGTCGGCGACGGCGTCAACGACGCGCCGGCCCTCGCCCTTGCCGACGTCGGCATCGCGATGAGCGGCCCGGGGGCGACGGTGTCCTCGGAGACCGCCGACGCGGTGATCACCGTGGATCGCATCGACCGGGTCGCAACCGCGGTCTCGATCGGTCGCCGGGCGCTCGGCATCGCCCGCCAGAGCGTCGTCTTCGGGATCGGCCTCAGCGGGATCGCGATGGGATTCGCGGCGTTTGGCTACATCCCGCCCGTCGGCGGAGCGCTGCTCCAGGAGGGAATCGACGTTGCCGTCATCGCCAATGCCCTGCGCGCCCTGCGTGGCGATTCGCTTAACGGGGCTGGTATAGGATCGCGCGCTTGAGCAAGCGGCCCAAGCTGATCGTGCCCGCCATCCTGGCAGGCCTCGTCTTCCTGGCAATCGCGATCGTTTACTTCGTCGAGCCCGCGGGCTCGCTGCCCGCCTTCTTCCCGGGCCACGACGCGGGCTCCAGCCACCACCACGCCAAGCACGGCATCGCCGCGCTGGTCGTGGCGCTTGCCTGCTTCGTCTTCGCCTGGTTCCAGAGCGGGCCGTCGGAGACGACGTCCGCCTGAGGCAGTCTCGATGGAACCGATCTCCTTCTTCCAGGCGATCGTGCTCGGCCTCCTGCAGGGCGTCGCCGAGCCGTTTCCGATCTCCAGCCTGGGCCACGGCGTGATCGCGCCGCAGCTCTTCGGCTGGAACATCCACCAGAACGACAACTACTTCCTCGCTTTCCTCGTCGCCACCCACTGCGCCACGGCGGCCGTGCTGTTCGCCTTCTTCTTCCGCGACTGGATGAGGATCTTCCGTGGGCTCGGGCGCTCGCTGCGCGACCGCCAGATCGGCGCCGAGGACGGTGACGCCAGGCTCGGCTGGGTCCTCGTCGTGGGCACGATCCCGGCCGGGCTGCTCGGGCTGCTGCTCGAGCACTCGCTTCGCAGCCTCTTCGCCTCGGCCCAGTCGGCGGCGGCGTTCCTCATCGTCAACGGGCTGCTGCTGCTGTTCTTCGAGCGGTTTCGCCGGCGCCCGCCGCGCCCGGGCGATTACCGCGGCGACTCCGACCCCCGCATCGCCAAGATGAGCTTCAAACAGGCGCTTGCGATTGGCAGCGCGCAGGCGGCGGCGCTGATCCCCGGCATCTCGCGCTCGGGGATCACGATGGGGGGCGGCCTGCTCACCGGCCTCTCCAACGAGGACGCGGCGCGCTACGCGTTCCTGCTGGCGACGCCGATCATCGGCGCCGCCGGCGTCCTGAAGCTGCCCGAACTGCTGGGCTCGGCCGGTGACGGCGTGCGCGCTCAGGCCGTGGTGGGGGCGCTCGCGGCGGCGCTGGCCACCTACGTCGCCGTCAAGTTCCTGCTCAAGTTCTTCGAGACGAACCGCCTCACCCCGTTCGGCATCTACTGCATCGCCATCGGGACCGTCTCCACGCTGGTCTTCGCCCTCTGACGAACCTCGCTGCCGGGCCGCCGACCCCAGATGGGCGGAGGTGGGGCGGGAGCGCGGGCCTCAACCACTGACGGCTTTTGACGTGCGCCAGCAGGGTCAAAGTCGGCTGCGCATGCATGACCACGTGCAGCGCGAGCCAGGTTCTCGATCGCGGGTCGTGCCTGGACTCGTGCTGATTGGCACACATGCCGGGTTCTCTGTGACGGCGGTCACCCTGCGGGGCCTGGAACCTCGCCACGGTTCCGCGCTTGCTTACAAAACGCACATATTCGGCAGTCTTCATCCTGATGGTCATCTCCTTTCCGGCCGCCGCGATCGCGGCCAGCGGAAACGGCGGCGGGCCGGCCCGCATCGGCCTCGCAAACGCCAGGCCGGTGAGTGCCGCCCGCCGCGTGAGGCCGGTTGAGAGCTTCCACCACGCGATCCGCATCGGGCTCCAGGAGCCGGTTGAGAGCTTCCACCACGCGATTCGGGTTGAGGTGCGGAGGATTCGCACAGCCCGCCGCGCCAGGCTGCGCCGACAGCATCGCGAAGCCTTCGCCAGCCTCCCTGGCGGCGTTTCGCTGGCGACGCTCGACGCGATCGCCGCCTGCGAGTCGGGTGGCAACCCGACCGCTGTCTCCTCCGGCGGCGCCTATCGCGGCAAGTACCAGTTCGACTACGGCACCTGGGCTTCGGTCGGCGGCTCTGGCGATCCCGCTGCAGCCCCGGAAGCCGAACAGGATTACCGGGCGGCGCTGCTCTACGCTCGCGCGGGCTCCAGCCCCTGGCCGGTCTGCGGCTGACGACGCATCAGGTGTCGGCTTCGGTGCGGCGGGGCGGATGCTCACCCCGGACCAACTGGTAGGCCAGGGCGCCGAGGGCGGCGCCGGCGATCGGGGCGATCACGTAGATCCAGAGATCGTGCGGGGTTCCTGAAACCAGGGCTGGGCCGATCGAGCGGGCGGGGTTCATCGAGGCGCCGGTGACCGGCCCGCCAAAGAGGGCGTCGAGGCCGACCGTGCCGCCGATCGCGATCGCCGCACCCGCCCCGACCGCCCGGGTGTCGGTTGCCACGGCCATGATCACGAACATCAGAAACGCGGTCAGCACGATCTCGTAGACGACGGCGCTGCCGGCGCCCACCGTGGGCAGGGTCGTTCCGAGCGCCGCCGGCTGGCTCGGCCAGACCGCCGCCAGGAGGGCCGCGGCGGCGATTGCACCGGTCAGCTGGGCGGCGATGTAGGCGAGGGCCTCGCGGCCCGGGAGGTGCCGCGTCAGCGCGAAGGCCAGGGTCACCGCCGGGTTCAGGTGGGCCCCCGAGAGGTGGCCGGTGGCGTAGACCATCGCCATGATCACCAGCCCGAAGACGAGCGCGATCCCGACCGTGCCGAGGGTGCCGGGATGCTCCGCCTCGGTGACGATCGCGCCGCAACCGGCGAAGACGAGGGTGAACGCTCCGATCGCCTCGGCGGCGGCGCGGCGCGGCAGGTCGGGGCGCTCAGGCAAGGGCCGACCCCAGCAATCGAACGGCGAGGACCAGCAGCGCCACGCCAAGGATGCGGCGGATCGACGGGCCGGTCAGGTGCTGCGAGAGCCTCGCCCCCAGCTGGGCGCCCGGAAGCACCCCGACGCTCAGCGCGGCCGCCCTGCGCAGGCCGGTGCCGTGGGCGAACGCGCCTGTCAGCAGATGCGTGACGCTGCCGGCGCCCGACATGAAGACGAGCACGAAATGCGAGGTCGCGGTGGCCACGTGGGTGGGAAAGCCCAGCGCTCCGACGAGCAGCGGGACGTGCATGACGCCGCCGCCGATGCCGAGGAAGCTGGAGAGGAAGCCGACGACACCGCTGTAGGCGGCGCCGCGGCGGGCGGGAACCTGGTAGCGGTAGGTGTTGCCGTCCCGGTCGACGACCTCCCGAGCCCGGGTTGTCCCGCCTGGGTGAGGCCGCTCGGCGTGGGGCCGCAGGCGTGCCACCGCGACCGCCGCGGTGCCCAGGACCATGGTCATGATCAGGTCGAAGACGTGGATCGGGACCAGGCGCACGGCGAGGGCGCCGGCCACCGCGCCGGGCAGCGCCGCCACCGCGAACAGGGCGCCGGAGCGGTAGTCGATGCGGCGCATCCGCGCATAGGCCAGCGAGCCCGAGGCCGCGTTGAAGAAGACCACGACGAGGCTGATCGAGGTGATCGTCAGCGCCGACTGGTGTGGGTAGAGGATCAGCAGGACCGGGGTGAGGATGAAGCCGCCACCGGCGCCGACGAGGGTTCCGAAGGTCCCGACCGCCAAGCCGAGAAGGGCCAGTGGGAGGCTCGCGAGCAGCACCTACGGTTTCGCGTTGAAGACGGTTTCTTCGAAGGCGCTCAGCGCCGGGTTGGAGGCATAGCCGAGCGGTTTCAGGCCGAACAGGTTCTCGATGCTGAGCAGCAGCGAGAAGTGGTTGTAGTAGCCCGTTTCGTCGATGCTGCCGGGTTTGACGAAGGGCGAGATCAGCACCAGACCGACCCGGCCGCCGCCGCCGGTCGGTTTCACCGGGCCGTTCGTCGATGCCGGGGTCGAGGCGGGGGGCAGGTTCGGGTATTCAGGTGTGGCGCAGCAGGCGCTTGGGTCGGCGCTCGGACCCGTCTGTGGCGCCTGGGCGAACGTGATCGCAATCAGCCCCCCGTCTTTGTAGGCGGGCGACGCCGTGATCTCGGGCACAACCGTGCGCAGGAATGGTTCGGCGGCGGCAAGGCCCACCGGCTGTTCCGGTGCGCAGGCCTGTTCGCTGCCGTCGTGGCAGGCGTTTGGGACGATGTAGGAGAGGGAGGGGGTCGTTTTTGCTTTTTCCAGGTCGGCCGCCAGCCGGTCGAGGCCGATGTCGTCTTCGGCGCATTCGGGGCTTTCGGTCAGCGCCGAGAAGTAGACGAACGGGTTGCGCCAGGTCTCGTAGGCGTCGCCGGGCAGGGGAGCTGTGCTGGGGTCAGGGCTGCCGAGCGTCGGGTGACGGCAGCTGACCGGCTGGCCCGCGGTTTCGCCGTTGCCGATGTCCTCGACATAGGCCTTCCAGGTCAGGTGGGCGGCAGTCAGCTGGCCCGGCAGCGTTTGCGTCGTGGACGGATAGACGCAGCCGCTGCCTTCCACCTGTTCTTCGGCGCCGGCTGTGGCGGGGGCGATCGCCGTGTATTCGGGGCAGTTGGCGGCAGTCTGCGGAGTCGGGCCCTGGCCGCTGAGCAGGGCGACCTCGTTGGCGAGCCCCCCCTCGGTCACCGAGTAGTAGTTGGAGAGCAACTCGCCCTGGCCGGCGAGCGTCTTCGCGAAGTACGGCGCGCTCGACGCCTTGCCGAAGGCTTCTTCGTAGCCATGGCCTTCGAGCACGATCAGGAAGACGTGCTTGATTTCCGGCAGGGTTTTTTCTTCCGGAAGTTCCGGCGGCAGCTGAGGGGACGGTGCGCTCGATTCGGGTTCGGCTTCCGGCGCTGCGGGGGCCGGGGCGAGGGGTTCTTCGGCGACGGGCGCCGGCGCGGTCGGTTCGGCCGACAAGCGCGGAGCGCTCGCGGGTTCGGGCGAGCTTTCCGGGGACCCTTCTCTAGCCAATTCCAGGATGACCGGCGCGAACCCCGCGCTGCGCGCAAACGGGCTGGTGACCGATCCGATCACGACGCCGGCGGCGAGCAGCGCCATCACCGCGACCGCGGCGACCTGCGGAGAGGGCATGAAGCGCCAGTGGCCGGCCTCCTCGGCCTCCTGCTCGGGGGGCGCGGCCGGGGGCCCGCCCGTGACTGTGGCGCCGGGACGGGGGCGCCCACCCTTCCTCAAGGCGTCGACGCGGTTCGCGACCACGGCCGGCAGCGGGCCACGCCTGGCCCCGCACTCCAGGCAGTAGCGCTGGCTGGCCGAGAGCGCGACTCCGCAATCCGCGCAGGTCTCACGGCGAGCCTTGCGGGGGCCCTCGTCGTCGTTGGGAGCAGTCACGCCACGGCCAGTCTCGCGACCCCCCGCGCCCATGATGTGAAGATTTCGAGTCCGGGCTTTTCACAACTCCTCAACATCTGGCGCGCCAGCGCCGCGACAATCACCGGGACGCCCGAATGGACTCGACCGACGCTTCGACCCAAGCCTTCGCCCAGCCCCGGATCGCCCCCGTACTCCAAGGGCTCGATCCGCCGGCCCCCCCGCTGGGCCACCCGGCCCATATCCAAGCCCCCGTGGTCCAGGCCGGGGACCAGTGCCCCTCCTGCGGGGCTGTGCTGGCAGCCGACCAGCGCTACTGCCTCGAGTGCGGGCACCGGCGCGGCGACCCCCGCCTTCCCTTCATGGACGCCGTCGTCCTGATGGACGCGGTGAGGCGCCCGCACCAGGCTCCGCCCCCCACTCCCAAGAAGAGGCGATCGGGCGTCTCGCCTAACGCAGCGCTGATCGCCGGGGTGGGGACGCTGCTGCTCGCGCTCGGCACCGGCGTCCTGATCGGGCGCTCGGGCGAACAGCCCGCCCCCGCTCCGACGCAGGCCGCGCCAATCGTGATCCACAGCGGCGGCGGCGAAGCAGCCAAGGAAGGGTCGAGCGCCAAGACCAACATCGGGGGCGGCGCCGCCAACAACTCGAAGACCAAGAAGAAGAGCGTAGCCGCGATCAAGAAGGAAGCTGAATCGGGTGCGGGCGCGAACGAAGTCCTCAAACCGACGGTCAAGCTGCCGCCCGCGACCGTGCAGCCCGGCGGAAAGTGCGCAAGCGGGGCGGCCGGCTGCAAGAACGGCAAGTTCAACGGGAACTTCTTCGGCGAATGATCTCGATCCCGAAGGCGCTGCAGAACCCGCGACGCGCCGCCGCGGCTTCGAGGCCCGTCCAGCCGCCGCCATCGGCGCCCCCGGCCTCGCCGCCCAGCCCGGCGATCGGGCAGGATCTGCTCGTCGACCTCCAGCGCCGCCGCGACCAGTTGATCGCGAGGGTCGCCGAGCTCCAGTGGGACCTCGGGGGTCTCGTCTACGAGATGGCGATTCGCAACCGGATCAAGGTCGAGGTGCTGGTCAAGCGTGCGGTCGCCCTGCAGGACGCCGACGCGGAGCTGAGCGAGGTCGAACGCATCGTGCGAACGGAGGAGACCGGAACGGCCGGCTCGTGCTCGCGCTGCAGCGCCCCGCACAGCGCCGGCGCCACCTACTGCTGGCAGTGCGGGCAGTCGCTGCTCGAGCAGGTCCCCAGCGACGCGATCCTCCGTCGCTGAGCCCTCAGCCGAAGCGCCCGCTGACGTAGTCCCGCGTGCGCGGGTCGGCCGGGTTGGTGAACATCGTCGCGGTGTCGGTGAACTCGACCAGGGTCCCGGACGGCTCGGCCCCGCTCAAGTCGAGGCTGAAGAACGCCGTCTGGTCGGCGACGCGGGCCGCCTGCTGCATGTTGTGAGTGACGATCACGATCGTGAAGCGGCCTTTGAGGCTGTGCATCAGCTCCTCGATCGACGCCGTCGCGATCGGGTCGAGCGCCGAGGCCGGCTCGTCGAGGAGGAGGACGTCTGGCTCGATCGCGATCGCGCGAGCGATGCAGAGGCGCTGCTGCTGGCCGCCGGAGAGGCCGAGGGCGCTGTCGCGGAGCCGGTCCTTGACCTCGTCCCAGAGCGCCGCTCCGCGCAGGGCGCCCTCGACCCGCTCGTCCAGGCCCCGCTTCATCCCCAGGTTGCGCGGGGCCCAGGCGACGTTGTCGTAGATCGACTTCGGGAACGGGTTCGGTTTCTGGAACACCATCCCGATCCGGCGCCTCACCTCGACCTGGTCGACGTTGGCGGCGTACATGTCGTGCCCGTGATAGAGGATCTTCCCCTCGATCCTGAAGCTCGACACCGAGTCGTTCATCCGGTTGAGGCTGCGCAGGAAGGTCGTCTTGCCGCAGCCGGAGGGCCCGATCAGCGCGGTGATCCGGCTGCGCGGGATGCGCAGCGAGACGCCGGCGAGAGCCCGTTTCCGACCGTAGTAGACGGACACGTCGCGGGCCTCGAAGACAGCCTCCACGCCGGTCTCGCGAGGGACCGCGCCGTTGGCTTCGGCCGGCCTCGCCAGCGGCCCGCTCTGGATCCGGACTCGGGTCGGCGCGGAGCGCGCTCTCCCCTCGTCGCCGCCAATCGATTCGAAGCCGCTCACGAGGCCATCTTCCTTTTGCTGCGCGCGAGCAGAGCCCTGGCGCCGAGGCTTGCGAAGAGGATGAAGGAGATGAGGATCAGGGAGGAACCCCAGGCTTCGGCGAAGCTCGACGGATTCGCTTCTTCGGACAGCGTGTAGATCCTGACGGGAATGTTCGGCAGCGCTTCGAAGGGATTGAGGGAGTAGCGGCCGGGATCGAACACGGAGCTGGCGAAGATCAGCGGCGCGGTCTCCCCGGCGGCGCGGGCCACGGAGAGGACGGTCGAGGTGAGAATCCCTCCCAGCGCGCTGGGCACGACGATCCCGAGTACGGTGCGCCATCGGCTCACCCCCAGCGCGTCGGCCGCTTCGCGCAGGTTGTCGGGAACGAGGAGGAGGACCTCCTGGCTGCCGCGGGCGATCAGCGGCAGCTCGATGATCGCCAGGGCCACCGAAGCCGCGAAGCCGGACTGCGTACGGTGGTTGACGAGCAGCTCGAAGATGAAGAGCCCGATGATGATCGAGGGCAGGCCGTTCATCAGGTCCAGGGTCACCCGGATCAGGTGAGTCGCCCGGTTCCCGGCGAACTCGGTGAGGAAGAGAGCGATCAGAACCCCGATCGGCATCGCGATCGCGGTCGCGATCGCGACGATGATGCCGGTGCCGACGAGCTCCGGCCCGATCCCGGCCGGCGCCGCCTTGACCAGGAAGTCGAGGCTGAGGGCGCTGGCCCCGCGCACGGCCACCGTGTAGACGACGATCACCAGCACCGCGACCGCCAGCACCGCGGAGACGGTTGCGCCCGACACCGCAAGACGGCTGAGGGCCCGCCGCCGCCGCAGGTTGCCGGTCGGCGTCAGCGGAGCCGCGGGGTCGAAGACCGTGTCCCTGTCGCCGCTCACCGCAGCGTCCCTTCGAAGCCGAACCGCCTGCTGATCCGGTGGGCGACGAGGTTCGAGATCAGGCCGATCACGAGCAGGATCACCCCGAGGTAGAAGAGCGAGGCTTTGTGCAGCTCGGTCAGTGCGCCGGGGAACTGGTTCGCGATCCTTGCCGCCATCGTGTCCCCGGTCTTGAACAGCGACGGCTGGATTTTCGAGCCGGCGCCGATCACCTGCGCCACGGCGATCGCCTCGCCCAGGGCGCGCCCCAAACCCAGCAGCGACGCTGCGACCACCCCCGAGGTCGTCGACGGCAGGACGACGCCGCGCACGACCTCCCAGCGGGTGGCGCCCAGAGCGCTGGCGCCGTCCTGGATGTCGCGCGGCACGGCCAGAAAGAGGTCGCGGGAGATCGAGGCGATGATCGGGATCACCATGATCGTCAGGATCAGGCTAGCCGTGAAGACGCTCGAGCCGGTCGTTTGGGGCGGGCCGAAGATCGGGATGAAGCCCAGCGTGTTGTGGAGAAAGGGCTCGATGTGTTCGTGCACGAACGGCGCCAGGACCAGGATGCCCCAGAAGCCGAGGATCACGCTTGGGATCGCGGCCAGCATCTCGACCAGGGGCGAGATCACGTTGCGCACCCCCGTCGGCGCGAGCAGGCTGAGGAAGAGACCGATCGCGACTGCGATCGGAGCGCCCAGCAAAAGGGCGGCGAAGGAGCTGACGGCGGTGCCGAAGATCAACGAGCCGGCCCCGAATTCGCCGAAGTTCGGCTGCCAGGTCGTGCTGACGAGGAAGCCCAGCCCGAACTTGGAGATGGCCGGGCCGGCGCCCTGCACGATCTGGTATCCGATCAGCAGGAGCGCCGTCACGCCCAGCAGCGCGGCGAAGGCGCAGGCGCCGTAGAGGACGCCGTCGCCGATCCGGTCGAGGGAGCGCCGGCGGCGGTGCGACCGGGCGGCGGCGGTGCGGCTCCCATGGGTCATTGCCGGGCTGGCCGTCGCGCTCATGGCGCGCAGGGTAGATGAGATTCACCCCGCCACCACACCATCCGGCAAATTTTCACAGAATTGACACAAGTGGCATTTACATCGTCGCAACAAGTGTGTTGCTGTTACATCTCTGACACATCATTGATACACCCCTCTTTTCACGAGATTGAAACATGTGGTCTCTCTCTCGCCGCGATTCTGTCCAGCGCCAGGGTGCGATTTCAAGGTGCCGTGGCGAACGAGACGGTAAGACAACGAGCCGAAAGGAAACCCTTTTGATTCGCAAAAGGTTGCTTGGACTTTTCATCGCGACGGCAGGGACGGTTGGGTGCATGGCGACCGTCTCGACTGCCGCTGCCTCCGCTGATCTCACCGGCGCCGGGTCGTCGCTGGTGGCGCCGCTGATGGCCAACTGGATCAGCGGCTTCAGTGCCCATACGAACGGCGCCATCCCGGTCAAATACGCCTCGGTCGGCTCAGGCGCGGGAATCGCCCAGATAACCGCCCGCACCGTTGACTTCGGCGCCTCCGACGCCCCGCTCACGCCCGAACAGGCGACGGCCTGCAACAACTGCGTGCAGATCCCGTGGGCGCTCACCGGCGTCGCGGCGGCGTACCACATCAAGGGGGTCAGCAAGCTCAGTCTGACGGGGTCGGTGCTTGCCAGCATCTACATGGGCAAGATCACCAAATGGAACGACCCGAAGATCAAGAAGCTGAACCCCAAGGTTCATCTGCCGGGTCTGACGATCACCCCCGCCTTCCGCAGCGACGGCTCGGGTGACACTTACGCCTTCACCAACTACCTCTCGAAGGTGAGCAAGGCGTGGAAGAGCAGCGTCGGCTTCGCGACCTCGGTCAGCTTCCCGCCCGGAGTCGGTGTCGGGGGCAAAGGCAACGTGGGCGTCACGTCGGTCGTCCAGGCGACCAACGGGGCGATCGGCTACATCTCCGGCTCCTACGCTCTCGCCGCGGGCCTGCATGTCGCCGCGATTCAGAACAATGCCGGGCAGTTCGAGTACCCGAACCTGGCCAACATCGAAGCGGCGGGAGCGACCGTGAAGCACGTGCCCGCCAACAACGAACTCCATATCGTTGACCCGCCGAAGAGCGCAACTGCCGCCTATCCCATATCCACATTCACCTACTGCATCGCTCCCCACGGCGCGCCGCAGAAGGCCGCCCTGTCCCAGTTCATCCTCTACAACATGACCACGGGACAGAAATACGGCCCGGCGCTCGACTTCGGATCGATGCCGAAGATCGTGCTCAAAGCCGCGAGAAATACGCTCGCGGGCCTCTAGAAGCACTGCCAGCGGCGGGCGGCGCCGCGATCACAGGCCGGCACAGGACTCAGGTCCTGTGCCGGCCTCGCTGTTTCTGCCCGGGGGAAGTGCCAGGATGACGGCACCGTGAGCGCTGAGCGAGTCCCGACTCCTCCGTCCCAGGGGCCAGGCCCCAAGCCGCCGCTGGAGGCGATCGGCGAGGCGAAGGTCAGGGCGCCAACCAGGGGCAACCGCAAGCTGGAGGCGTTCCTCGCAGCGGTCAACGAGGACGAGCAGGTGCGCGCCTGGTGGTACATGGCGCAGGTTCATGCCGAGCGCCTGGGGATGTCGGATCACTCCTGGGTCCACACCCAGATCGTCCTCAACGTTGCGCTGCGCCTGCTGCGCCTGCTGGTCAAGGCCGGGGTGGAGCCCGCTGTCGTCGCCGACCACGGGATGTCGGCACGCGACGCCGAGGTGGTCGTTGCCGGTGGCGCCCTGCTGCACGACATCGGCATGTCGATCCATCGCACCGACCACGAGGAGTACAGCCTCTTCCTCGCCAGCGGCGCCCTGGATCGCCTGCTTGCCGGTTCCTATCGCGAGCCGGAGCGGACGATCATCAGCTCCGAGATCCTGCACGCGATCATCGGCCACCGACGCCGCGGTGAGCCCTACACGGTCGAGGCCGGCGTCGTGCGCGTCGCCGATGCGCTCGACATGGCCCAGGGCCGAACCCGAATCCCGCTCGAAGCCGGGCAGGAGGGGATCCACTCGATCTCCGCGGCCGCGGTCGACGAGGTGCGGATCGAGGCCGGGCAGGACCGGCCCGTGCGGATCGAGATCGAGCTCAACAACTCGGCCGGGATCTTTCAGGTCGACGACCTGCTGGCGACGAAGATCCGCGGCACCCCGTTGGAGGGCCAGGTCGAGGTGGTCGCGGAGGTTGAGGGCGAGAGCGAGAAGCGCCTGCTCAGCGGCTTCCGCCTGTCCTGACGGCCGTCAGGACAGGCGTTCGAGGTCGTAGCGGCGCCGTTCCTTGCGCTTCTCGAGGCCGCCCTGCACCAGCGACATGACGATTACCAGGAGCGCAAAGAAGGCGATCACGCCGAAGCAGAAGAAGGTCACGGTCTTGTCCGTGGTCGGCCCGGCAAGTCCGACGCCGTTCTCGGCGAGCGCCGAAGGGGCGGCGATCAGCAGCAGCGAGAGCGCCGTGCATATGCTGGCGGCGGCCCGGGCGCGGCGGGAGGTCGACCTCACGTCCGGCAATCTAGCGCACCCAGGCGGCAGGCAGCGAACGCTTAAGGTCTTAAATAGCGAACGGCCCGGGACAGGGGCCGTCCGCGCTGACGAGGGAGGAGCCTCGTAGGGTGCTGGTGCTCAGAATGGCGCCGGCGCCACGCCCCGCGGTGAACATCCGGAGAAGACGGTAGGCCTTTGCCCAAATTAGGGGTTTCGTGCTGTGAAAATCCTGTGAACGCAGGGCCTTCGGCCCCCGGTCCGTCGCCGCAGCAGCATACAATCGAGTCGCGTCGAAGGTGAGGTGCGGCTCTCCGTCACGAAAGGCGCCAGTCACGTGAACTCACAGCAGACGATCAGGCTCGCGGTAATCGACGACGACAGCGGTTTCGTGACCGTGTTGTCGAAGCGAGTCGAGGCGGTCGGCTGGCAGCAGCGCACCCTGGCCGCAGCGATCCCGCCGGACGAGCTGCTGGTGATGAAGCTGAACGCCCTCCTGGTCGACCCCTCGGTTCTGGGCGAAGGCGCCTGGGGCTACCTGGAGCATGTCTGCGGGATGCTGCCCGACCTCGGCGTGGTTGTCTGCACGGGCCGTTCGACCGTCGTCCAGAGGGTTCGCGGCCTGCGCCTCGGCGTCGACGACTGGATCACCAAGCCTTGTCATCCCGAGGAGGCGATCGCCCGCATCGAAGCCGTCCTGCGCCGCCGCCGCCGCGCCCACCCGCAGGGCGAAGCCGGCCCGCTTGTCGCCGGGGAGCTGGAGATCCGATCCGATCGGTTCCAGGCCTTCGTCGCCGGCAGCAGCCTCGACCTGACCCGGCGCGAGTTCGAGCTGCTGCTGCTGCTCGCCGAGGCCAAGGGCCAGGTGCTCGAGCGCGAGACGATCTACCAGCGGGTGTGGGGCTACGCGATGGCCCACGGCGATCGCTCGGTCGACGTCTTCGTACGCAAGCTGCGCCAGAAGTTGGAGAAGCGCTCGCCGGGGTGGAGCTATATCCACACCCACTTCGGGGTGGGTTACCGATTCGACCCCGAGCCCGCCTCGGACGAGCTCCCCACCGGCGAGGAGCAGGAGCAGCGGCAGGCGACCCCGGTCCGGCTCGAGCAGCTCGCCGCATCCTGAGCCACTTCACAACTTATTCACAGCAGCTTCACGTCCCCATAACCGAGGTCGTGAGCGCCGGCGAAATGCTTGCCGTGGATGGTCAGCGGCGCTGGCGACAACGGAAGCTCTCCCGCCCACGGGGTCGAGCGCCTGGAGATCAGGCCGGAGGAGCACGCTGCCCTGGTTGACGGCCGGCCCCTCAGCCTGACCATGCGCGAGCTGCAGCTGCTGATCGCCCTGGCCGGTCATCCTCAGCGGATCATGAGCCGCGACGAGCTCCACACGGAGGTGTGGGGGGAGAAGCCGCGCCACGCAGACCGCTCGGTCGACGTATATGTCAGCCGCCTCCGCTCGAAGCTGGGCGCCGCGCTTCCCGGGCTGCGCCTGATCCACACGCACAACGGGATTGGCTACCGCTTCTCGCCAGACGGCTGAACAGCGACCGGAGGTTGGGGTCGGCGTTTTACATCTTCTTCACATCTTCGATACAGCGAGATAACAAGCTCCCCGGTGGTTGCTGAGAGCCTGCTGCCAGACGATGGTCATCTACCCAAGGAGAAACGCGTGACCAAGAGACTCCTCAGCGTCGGCATGGCGCTGGCCCTCGCATTTGCGGTTGCCGCCTGTGGCAGCTCCTCCGGCGGCAGCTCCACCTCCGGCGGCAGCGGCTCGCCACTGGTTGGGGCCGGCAGCACGCTGGTCGCTCCGCTGATGTCCAAGTGGCAGTCCGACTACGCCAGCAAGACGAAAGCCACGGTCACCTACGGCGCGATCGGCAGCGGCGGCGGGATCGACCAGATCACCTCGCGCACGGTCGACTTCGGCGCCTCCGACGCGCCGCTGACGGCCGCCCAGCTCTCCGAAGCGAAGGGCGTCGAGCAGATTCCCTGGGCCCTGAGCGGCACGGTGCCCGCCTACAACGTCAAGGGCGCGCCGAGCAATCTGAAGCTGAACGGCGAAGTCCTCGCCGACATCTACCTCGGCAAGGTCACCCAGTGGAACGACCCGGCGATCGCCAAGCTCAATCCGGGCGCCAGCCTGCCGAGCACCAAGATCACGCCGGTCTACCGCAGCGACGGCAGCGGTGACACCTACGCGTTCACCAACTACCTCTCGACGATCAGCCCCGAATTCAAGTCGAAGGTTGGCACCTCGACCCAGGTCAAGTTCCCGACCGGCGTCGGCGCCGAAAAGAACGATGGCGTAGCTGCCGCGATCTCGCAGACCGACGGCGCGATCGGCTACGTCGGCCTCGCCTACGCCATCTCCAACAAGCTCAGCATGCCGCTGGTCGAAAACTCGGCCGGGGAATTCCCGAAACCGGGCGTGAAGAGCGTCGAAGCGGCCGCCAGCGCGGTGAGCAAGATCGGTCCGAACAACGAAATCTCGCTCGCCGAACTGCCGACCTCGGCAAAGGGCGCGTATCCGATCTCGACCTACACCTACGTGATCGTGCCGCTCAAGTCGTCGAAGGCGGCCGCGCTGAAGAAGTTCATCGAATACGTGATCGGCCCGGGGCAGGAATTCGGCCCCAGCCTCGACTTCGCGCCGCTGCCGGCGCAGGTCGTCGCCGCCGACAAGACGGGGCTCGCAAAGATCGGCAGCTAGGTGGAGGCCGGCGCCCTCAGCACCCCGGTTCTGAGGGCACGGCGCAGCCTCAAAGATCGCATCGGCGACCCGCTGCTGGGAGGCCTATCCGGCCTCGCAGCAGCGATCGCCGTCGTCGTGCTCGTCGCGATCGCCTACGAGGTGATCCACATCGCCTCGCCGGCGATCTCCAAGTTCGGCCTCGGCTTCCTCACCACCAACGACTGGAACCCGGTCACCGAACGGTTCGGCGCAATCCCGTTCGTCTACGGGACCGTGGTGACCTCGGCGATCGCACTGCTGCTCGCGGCGCCGCTCTCGATCGCGATCTCGATCTATCTGACCGAGCTGGCGCCGCGCCGGCTGCGGCGCCCCGTGGCGACCCTGGTCGACATGCTCGCCGCGATTCCGAGCGTCATCCTCGGTCTCTGGGGGATCCTCGTCCTCGGGCCGTTCATGCACGACACGATCGAGCCGGCGCTGAAAGGCGCCCTCGGTTTCCTTCCCATCTTCAGCGGCGACCCGTCCGCCTTCGGCTACCTGACCGCCGCCCTGATATTGACGATCATGGCCACGCCGATCATCACCAGCGTCACCCGCGAGGTCTTCGAGACCGTGCCCAGCGAGCTGAAGGAGGGCTCCTACGCGATTGGCGCCACCCGCTGGGAGATGGTCAGGCAGGTGGTGCTGCCCTACTCGCGCGCCGGCATCGTCGGCGCGGTCATCCTCGGCCTCGGCCGCGCCATCGGCGAGGCGATCGCCGTCGCGCAGGTGATCGGCGGCGCCAGCCTGATCAACGTGTCCCTCTTCCATACCGGGAGCACGATGGCGGCGCAGATCGCCGCCCAGTTCCAGGGTGCCCCGGGTGCCCTGCAGAAGCCGTCGCTCGCCTACCTCGGCCTTATCCTGCTGGCCTTCGCGGTGATCGTCAACGTCGTGGCGCGGCTGATCGTCCTGCGTGGGGGGCTCGAGGACATGGACGTAACCCTGACCGAGGCGGAGGCGCTGTGAGCCCCGGCGAGGGCCACGCCCTGATGTTGGATCGCGGCAACCTGAAGCGGCGCAATCGCGTCAACCGAGTGGTCGAGATCTCCTCTTCGATCGCCGCGCTGCTTGCGGTCGCCGTGCTGTTGATCGTGGTCGGCTCGGTCCTCTCGAAGGGGATCGGAGCGCTCAGCCTCCACTTCCTGACCACGCCCACGGGCCTGTTCGGCGATACCAGTGGCGGCATCTCCAACGCGATCGTCGGTACCGCGATCATCGTCGGGATCGCGGCGGCGATGGCGATTCCGATCGGCCTGCTGGTCGCGATCTACACCACAGAGTTCGCGACGCCGCGAATTGGCCACGCTGTTCGCTTCGTGCTCGACCTGCTCAACGGGGTGCCGACGATCATCACCGGGATCTTCGTTTACGGCCTGATCGTCGAATCCCAGGGGCACCAGAGCGGCTTCGCCGGCTCGGTGGCGCTGGCGATCGTCATGCTGCCGATAGTGGCCCGCACCGCGCAGGAGGTGCTGGCCCTGGTGCCGGCGACGCTCAAGGAGGCGGCGCACGCGCTGGGCATCGCGCGCTGGCGGACGACGGTCCGGATCACGGTGCCGACCGCGGCGGGGGGCTTGATCACCGGTGCCCTGCTCGCCGTTGCCCGCGTCGCGGGGGAGACGGCCCCGCTGATCCTGGTCTGCTCGATCTTCGGCCAGGGCGTGCTGACCGAACCGAGCGAAGCCCTGGCATCGATCCCGGTCTTCATCTTCCGCTCGTCGGAGGCGCCCAGCCCGGCAGCGCACACCCAGGCCTGGGCGGCCGCACTGGTCCTGATCGCCTTGGTGCTGGCCCTCAACGTGGTCGCTCGCATCTTCTACACCAGATCACGCCAGAGGATGGAAGGATGAGTCGGATCGCCAAGCAAGCCGAACAGCCTGCGCGGGTTGAGCCCGCGCGCGGTCGAGAGCCGCAGCGCCGCTCCACCGAGGCCGGCAACGTCGAGCTGCAGGGCCTCAATGCCTACTACGGGTCGAACCATGCCGTCCGCGGTGTCGATCTTCGCTTCGATGCCGGCCGGGTGACCGCGATCATCGGTCCCTCCGGCTGTGGCAAGTCGACGATGGTGCGCTGCATCAACCGCATGCACGAGGAGATTCCCAGGACGCGCGTGGAGGGCAGGGTGCTGCTCGACGGAACGGACCTCTACGACCCGCGGATCGACGTCGTTGCGGTGCGGCGCTCGGTCGGGATGGTGTTCCAGAAGCCCAACCCGTTCCCGACCATGTCGATCTTCCAGAACGTCACCGCTGGACTGCGCCTGACCGGCGCATCGCGCGGGGAGATCGACGATCGCGGCCGCGGGGCGCTGGTGGGGGCGGGGCTCTGGGACGAGGTCAAGGGCCGGCTCGGAAAGCCGGGCGCCAGCCTTTCGGGAGGCCAGCAGCAGCGGCTCTGCATCGCCCGCGCGCTCGCCGTCGGCCCCGAGGTCCTGCTGATGGACGAGCCCTGCTCCGCCCTCGACCCGATGGCGACGCTGCGAATCGAGGAGCTGATCGGCGAGCTGAAGGAGCGGGTGACGATCGCGATCGTCACCCACAACATGCAGCAGGCGGCGCGGGTCGCCGACATGACCGCCTTCATGCTGAATGGCGAGCTGATCGAGGTGGCGCCCACCCAGAAGGTCTTCACCAATCCCGACGACGAGCGAACCGAGCAGTACGTGAGCGGTAAGTTCGGATGATGGAAACCAGGATTCAGTATCGGGAGGAGCTGGAGCAGCTCGAGGCGAGCGCCCTCGGCGGCCTCGACCTGGTCAGCGCTGCGCTCGGTCGCACCCTGGAGGCGATCGAGCATCAGGACGTCGAGCTGGCGGAGCTGGTGATCGCCGACGACGACCGCATCGACGGCCGCTACCTGGAGGTACATCAGAGCCTGATCGCGTTGCTCGCCACCCAGTCGCCGGTCGCGACCGACCTGCGGCTGATCTCCGCTCTGCTGCACGTGCTGAAGAACGTCGAGCGGATGGGGGACCAGTGCGTGAACGTCTGCAAGTTGATCCCGCTTTCGGGCAACGAACCCCCGGCCGACGAGGAGATGGTGGAGCGGATCCTGAGGATGGGCCGCCAGACCCGGACGCTGATCAGCCAGGCGAAGCGGGCTTTCGCTGAGCGCAACCTCGAGATGGCGCGCGACCTTGTCCGCCAGGACGACGTCGTGGACGACCTCAACCGCGAGTGCTTCCACCTGGCGCTCGAGATCGGCGACGACGCCGACAGGCGCGAGTGGGCGATGACGATGCTGCTGGCGGCGCGGGCGATCGAGCGGATCGGCGACAACGCGGTCGACATCGGCGAGCAGGTCGCCTTCGTGGTCACCGGGCTCTTCAAAGAGTTCGAGGACGCCTCCCACCCGGCGCCGTAGCCCACGGTTGATATCCGGGGCGTCTGGGAAGATGGTGAATGCCCTCGGGATGCTCTGCGCTGCCATAGACATCGGGTCGAACACGACGCGCGTGCTTGTCGCGAAGCTCCTCGATGGCCAGTTCAGGAAGATGATGGAGCAGCGGGCCTACACGCGGATCAACAAGGCCCTGGACGACGACGGAGCGATCCTGCCGGCGAAGGTCGAGGAGGTCGCAGAGGTCGTCGCCACGCAGGTTCGCCTCGCCCGCGAGCTCGGGGCGGAGACGATCCGCTCCGTCGCCACCGCCGCGATCCGCGAAGCATCCAACGGCGAGGATGCCGTGCGGGAGATCGCCCGGGTCTCGGGTGTCCCGGTCGACATCCTCAGCGAGAACGAGGAGGGGCGCCTCTCCTTCATCGGCGCCACCAAGACGCTCGGACATCCGGTCGAGGGCCGGGTCGGCGTCGTCGACGTCGGCGGCGGCTCGACCGAGGTGATTCTCGGCACGGTCCCCGGCGGGGTCGAGGAGGTCCGCTCCTGGCGGGTCGGCTCGGGGATGCTGGCCGACGAGCTGATCTCCTCCGACCCACCCTCGGCGGCGGAGATTCGCAAGGTCCGCGACCGCATCGACGACATCTTCGAGGGGGTCGCGATCGAGCACCCGGCGCAGGCGGTCGCGGTCGGCGGCAGCGCCACCTCGCTGCGGCGCCTGGTCGGCGCCGTCCTCGAATACGAGACCCTGGAGCGGGGGATCCGCGTCCTCGCGGGCGACCCCGCCGCCGAGGTGGCGCGGCGCTTCGAGCTGGACCCCGAACGGGTTCGCATCCTGGCGACCGGAGTGCTGCTGCTGGAGAAGGTCGCCGAGCTGCTCGGGCAGCCCCTGCAGATCGGCAAGGGCGGCCTGCGGGAGGGCGTCATCCTCGACCTCCTCAACGGCAACCTCAACGGCTCCTCGCCGGCCCGGCTCGCCGCTTAGATCACCTGAAGTCGAGGACTTCGTGATCGACGGCTATCTATTTGCAGTTGTCGATGTAATCCGTCAGGGTGCCCGCATCGCATGAGCTGGGAGCAAGCCACCCCATGACCCCTCCCGCCGCCGACTCATCCGAAGCTGCCGTGATCCGGCGCCTGTCGACCCTCGATCGGTTCCTGCCGCTGTGGATCGCGCTCGGGATGGCCGCTGGCCTGGCGCTCGGCTCGGTGCTGCCAGGCCTCAACGGCTTCCTCGACAAGCTGAAGGTCGGCACGGTCAGCCTGCCGATCGCGCTCGGACTGTTGCTGATGATGTACCCGGTCCTGACGAAGGTCCGCTACGAGGACATGGGCAGGATGCGCGGCGACGGGCGGATGTTCGGTGTTTCGCTGTTCCTCTCCTGGGTCGTCGGGCCGGCGCTGATGTTCGCGCTGGCTTGGATCTTCCTCGCCGACGAGCCCGCCTACCGCACGGGCGTCATCGTCGTCGGGTTGGCGCGCTGCATCGCGATGGTGCTCGTCTGGAACGAGCTGGCCGGCGGCGACACCGATCGCGCCGCCGTGCTGGTCATCTTCAACGCGATCTTCCAGGTGGTTGCCTACGCGCTGCTCGGCTGGTTCTACCTCAACGCCCTGCCGAGGCTGCTCGGCCTTGACACGCAGGGCTTCGAGGTCGGCATCTGGGAGATCGGCCGGACCACCCTGATCTTCCTCGGAATCCCACTGACGGCCGGCTACCTCACCCGCCGCTGGGGGCTGCGTGCCCACGGCCGCGAGTGGTTCGAGTCCACGGTGATCCCGCGCATCGCGCCGATCACGCTCTACGGGCTGCTGTTCACCATCGTTCTGCTGTTCGCGATCCAGGGCGACCACATCACCGCCGAGCCGCTGACGGTCGCCCGCATCGCCCTGCCGCTGCTGGCCTACTTCGCCGGCATGTGGGTGCTTGGCTTCTCCATTGGCCGGGCCATGAACCTTGGCTACGCGCGGACCGCGACGCTCGCCTTCACCGTGGCCTCCAACGACTTCGAGCTGGCCATCGCGGTCGCCGTCGGCGTCTGGGGCGCCACGTCCGGGCAGGCGCTCGCGGGCGTCGTCGGCCCGCTCATCGAGGTCCCGGTGCTCGTCGCCCTCGTCTACGTCGCCCTCTGGCTGCGCCGGCGCTGGTGGCCGGAGGAGCCCCTCGCGACCACGGCGGTGCCCGAGTCCCTCTGCGAGCCGATCGGAGAACCCGTGGAGGCCCGATGAAAACCGCCTGGGCTGCAGCGCCTACCGGGTAGCCTCAACCCGTGGCGCGAGCGCGCGAGGTGCCCGGTTTCGACTGCGACGAGCCGTTTGCGCGGGCGGCGGCGCGGGTGGTCGAGGTGCGGGCAGCGGAGGTGTTCGAGCACTCACGGGGCGTCCTCGATCTCGGTGACGTCGAGCGCGTCCACGACATGCGGGTGGCGACGCGCCGCCTGCGCGCCGCACTCGAGGTGTTCGGGACGTGCTTCCGCCGCAAGCGCCGGCGCAAGGCGCTGACGCAGGTGAAGGCACTGGCCGACGCGCTCGGCGAGCGCCGCGACCGCGACGTGCAGATCGAGCTCATCGAGGACTTTGTCAGTGAGGCGCCGGCGGAGGATCGCGCCGCTCTGGTGGCGCTGGTCGGCCGGTTGCGCGAGGAGCAGCGGCAGGCGAATGACGCGCTGGCGCCGTTCCTCGCGAAGAAGCGCCTCGAGAGGCTGCGTCTTCGCCTCGCGAAGCTGACGGAGGAGGCGGGGAGGTGAAGGCGCGCACGGTCGAGGGGCTCGAGCCGGGCGCGCCGCTGCGCTCCAACGCGGCCCGGATCGTCCGCACCAGGCTGGACGAGCTGCGCTCGCTCGCGGAGGCCGCGCTCGACCCCGCCGCCTCGACAGCGCAGCACGACATGCGGATCGCCGCCAAGCGGCTGCGCTACGTGCTGGAGATAACCGAGACCTGCTTCGGCCGGGAAGCGGTGGTGGCCCGTCGCGTCGCGAGTGAGCTGCAAGGGGTGCTCGGCGACCTCCATGACTGCGACGTGCTGCTGCCCCGAGCCGTGGGGATCGAGTCGCTCGAGATCCTCTTGCGAACCCGCCGCGAGCTGCTCTTCCAGCACTTCGGCGAGCTCTGGCGGGCCGCGAGCGAGAACGGCACCTGGACAGCCCTCGTTCCGTAGCCCGCCAAACCCCCGGCCGAGTTCGCGTTTGGTCTCGGTATGCGAGACAAAACGCGAACTCACCACATGACGCCGGGTTGCTGCGCTCCGACCAGATTACGGTCACCGGATGTTCACCGGCCGTTATCGACTGCTTCACAAATTCTCGCCACCGTAGGCGAAGACTTGGTCGCGACTGAACGAATCCAAAGAGGGAGACGCCGATGATTTCCCGCGTAGACATGCACTGCCATTCCACCGCCTCGCAGCTCTCGCGGCTCGGGGTCCAGCGCTCCCTTGGCCTGCCCGAGTGCGCCACCCCGCCGCAGGAGGTCTACGAGCTGGCAAGGCGGCGTGGGATGGACTTCGTCACGATCACCGATCACGACACGATCGACGGCTGCCTCGAGCTGGCGGACCGTCCCGATTGCTTCGTCTCCGAGGAGCTGACCGCCCGCTTCGCCGGCGAGTCCCAGGCGGTTCACATCCTCTGCTACGGGATCACTCCCGGAGACCACGAGTGGCTGCAGGCAAACGCCGGCGACGTCGAGGCCTGCGCCGCATACCTTGACGAGAACGAGATCGCCTGCGCGCTGGCGCATCCGTTCTACAACGTCGCAGCGCCGCTGACGCGGCGCCACCGCCGCCGCCTCGCCGAGCTGTTCCCGATCTGGGAGATCCGCAACGGGTCGCGGGCCCCGGAGCTGAACATGCCGGCGGTCCTGTACGTCGAAACGCACGAGGGGACTGGGATCGGCGGCTCTGACGACCACGCCGGCGTCGACATCGGCCGCACCTTCACCGAGACGCCGGCCGCGGACACGCCGGAAGAGTTTCTCCGCCACCTTCGCTGCGGCAGTGCCACGGCGGGTGGCGAACAGGGCAGCGCAGCCAAGTGGGCGCACGCGGCGATGGCGCTGGCGACCCGGGCGCTGGTTCTCGATGGAGGGGACGAGGCCAGCGGCCCGGCCGACCCGGCAGCGGTGCTGAAGATCGTGAAGCGGGTGATCGGCGAGGCAGCCGCTCGCGAAGGGAAGATCGCCACCGATGTCGGCCCCGACCACGCACGCGGGCTGCTGGAGGCTTGGCTGCAGTCGATCGGGCTCGAGCTGCGCGGGCGCGAGTTGATCGCGCACCTGCAATCCGACGACTTCGCCCACGCCGACCTCTACCGTCGCGCGCGCCGTATCCACGATCGCCAGTTGCGCACCGCTATCGAGGCGGGCACGGATGCGATCGGCCGCGGCGACATGCCGGCGGCGATTGCGGGCCTGTTCGAGGCGCTGGTGCCGGCGATCCCGTACGTGCCGTCCTCGATCTTCCTCGGTGCGGAGAAGGCGAAGCTGACACGTCGAGACGGCGAACCGCCCCGTGTCGCCCTGGTCGTCGACGGCATCGACCAGATGCACGGCGTCACTCGCACGGTGCAGCAGATCCGGGAGTGTGGGGTTCGGGGCTTCGACATCGAGATCGTGGGCACCGACGCCGGCGTCGACCAGCGACTGCCCGCCGCAGCCGAGATGGAGGTTCCGTTCTACGAGGGCATGAAGCTGGGGGTGCCGGACCTGCCAAGCTTGGTCGGCGCCCTCACCGACGGCAACTACGACCTGCTTCACGTCATCGCTCCCGGTCCGGCCGGCGTAGCCGCCACCCTGCTCAGCCGGATCTCCGGAGTGCCGCTGGTGGCCAGCTACCACACCGAGCTTGCGTCCTACGCCGGCCTGCGCAGCGGCGACAGCGGCCTTGCGGCGATGGCCCGGCAGCTGCTCGAGGCCTTCTACGCCCTTCCCTCGCTGGTTCTCGCGCCCAGCCCGGCCGCCGACAGCTCACTCATGGAGCTTGGTGTCGATCCGGACCGGATCAGGCGCTGGGAGCGCGGCGTCGACGTTGCTCGCTTCACCCCCGAGAAGGCGCGACCCGCTTCCCTGCCTGGCGATGTCAAGGTTCTCTACGCTGGGCGCCTCACCCGCGAGAAGGGGATCGACCTGCTCGCGGAGAGCTTCCTGCGCGCGCACCACGCCGACCCGCGGCTGCACCTGCTGCTCGCTGGCGGCGGCCCGGAGGAGGCCGAGTTGCGAGCGCGGCTTGGTGAGCGCGCCACCTTCCTCGGCTGGCTCGACGACGACGATCTGGCTCGCACCTATGCGAGCTCCGACATCTTCTTGTTCTGCTCGAGCACCGACACCTACGGCCAGGCCGTGCTCGAGGCCGGAGCCAGTGGGCTGCCGGTCGTTGCGGTTGCAGAAGGCGGCCCCGCCTCGCTGATTGAGCATCACCACAGCGGGATCCTCTGTCCGCCTGACCCCGACCAGCTGGCCGCAGCTGTTCTGCAGCTCGCCTCGTCGCCCTTGCTGCGCCTCAGCTTGGGCGTTGCGGCGGTGCACGGCGTCACCTCACGCACCTGGGAGGTGGCGCTGACACAGCTCGCCGACGGATACAGGCAGGCGCTCGGCGCCGCCGCCAGGCGCCAAACCCCCGCCGAGTTCGCGTTTGGTCTCGATATGCGAGACAAAACGCGAACTCACCGCACGATCTCCGGCCGCGGCGCCCGCCGCGCCGCCTGAGCAGGCGGAGCGCAGAGCTTGCACCGCTACGATGGCCGGATCGACGATCCGGCTCTCTACTTCAATCGCGAGCTGTCCTGGCTCGACTTCAACCAGCGGGTGCTGGAGCTGGCCGAGGACCCCGACGCACCGCTGCTGGAACGGGTCAGGTTCTGCGCGATCTACGCCTCGAACCTGGACGAGTTCTTCATGGTCAGGGTCGCCGGGCTGTTCGACCAGCTCGACGCCGGGATCGACGCCCGCGGGCCCGATGGGCTCGCCCCAGCCGAGCAGATAGATGCGATCCAGGCGCGGGTGCTGGAGCTCGACGGTCGCCTCCACAGCTGCTTCAACGGCACCCTGCGGCCCGAGTTGCAGGAGCACGGGATCCGCATCGTCTCGCTCGAGGACGCCACCGAGCAAGAGCGCCGTGAAATCGACGTTCGCTTCCACGAGCAGGTCTTCCCGGCGCTGACGCCACTGGTGGTCGGCCTCGGCCGGCCCTTCCCCTACATCTCCAACCTCTCGCTCAGCCTCGGCGTGCTGCTGCGCGACACCGAGAGCGGCACCGAGATCATCGCCCGCGTCAAGGTGCCGAAGGAGCTGCTCGGCCGCTTCCTGCGGGTCGGTGAGCGGAATGAGGTGTTCGTCCCGCTGGAGGAGGCGATCGCGGCGAACCTCGATGCGCTCTTCCCCGGCATCGAAGTCATCGACCATGGCTACTTTCGGGTCACCCGCGACGCCGACTTCACCGTCTCCGACGAGGCCGACGACCTGCTGCAGGCCGTTCAGGACGAGCTGCGCCGCCGCCGCTTCGGCGAGGTGGTTCGGCTCGAGATGGCGGCCGGGATGAACCCGAAGCTGCGCCGGCAGCTGATCGACGCCCTGCGCCTCGAAGACCGCGAGGTCTACGACGTCGACGGCCTGATCGACCTCGCCGATCTCACCGATGTGGGCGACGCACCGGGCCACGCCAAGCTGCGCTACAAGCCCTGGACTCCGGTCACGCAGCCGCGCCTGCAGGGGGAGGACGACGAGCCGGCCGACATGTTCGCCGCGATCCGGCAGGGCGACATCCTCGTCCACCACCCCTTCGACTCATTCGCGACCTCGGTGGAACGCTTCGTCGACCAGGCGGTGGCCGACCCCGACGTGCTGGCGATCAAGCAGACCGTGTACCGGACCAGCGACGACTCGCCGCTGGTCCCGGCGCTGATCCGCGCCTCGGAACGGGGCAAGCAGGCGGTGTGCATGGTCGAGCTGAAGGCGCGCTTCGACGAGGAGGCCAACATCCACTGGGCCAAGGCGCTGGAGGAGGCCGGCGTGCATGTCGTCTACGGGATCCCGGGGCTGAAGACGCACGTCAAGGCGATCCTCGTCGCCCGGCGGGAGGGCGACAGGGTGCGCGAGTACGTGCACATCGGCACCGGCAATTACAACCCGACGACCGCGCGCCTCTACACCGACCTGGGGCTGTTCACCGCCGATCCGGAGATCGGCGCCGACGTCGCCGAGATGTTCAACTTCCTGACCGGCTACGGGCGCCCGGCCGAGTACCGCAGGGTGCTGGTCTCGCCGACCACGATGCGCGACCGGATCCTCGCCGAGGTCGAGGCCACGGTCGCGGCTCACCGCTCCGGGGAGGAGGCGCGGATCGCCCTGAAGATGAACGCGCTGGTCGACGCGCGCTGCATCGAGGCGCTCTACGAGGCGTCGCGGGCGGGGGTGCGGGTGGATCTCAACGTGCGCGGCATCTGCTGCCTGCGGCCGGGCGTTCCGGGGGTGTCCGAGAACATCCGCGTCGTCTCGATCGTCGGCCGCTTCCTGGAGCACTCGCGGATCTACGCCTTCCGGCGCGGCGCGGAGAGCCGCGTCCTGGCCGGGTCGGCGGACCTGATGCCGCGCAACCTCGACAGCAGGGTGGAGCTGGTGACCCCGATCGAGGACGAGACGCTACGGGCCGAGCTGATCGACGTTCTGGAGCGCTGCTTCGCCGATAACACGAACACCTGGGAGCTCGGTGTGGACGGTGTCTGGAAGCGGCTCAGCGCGCCCCCCGGAGAACGGCGCAGCGTGCAAGGGGAACTCTGCGAGCGCCACGCGACACGCGCGGCAGAGCAGCTCGCGGCGGCTACCGGCTGAAGCTGAGGCGACGACTAGGATTCGCAGATGGCGCGTTTCTCCCTCCTACCTCGGGACAGCAGCTTCTTCGAGCTCTTCATCGAGGCGGGCCAGAACACGCTGCAGGCGGCGCGGCTGCTTGAGGAGATGATGGGCACCTGGCCCGACGATGGTGGCCTCGGCCGGGAGATCCTCAAGGCCGAGCAGGAGGGCGACCGGATCACCCACGACATCATCCAGCGGCTGAACTCGACCTTCGTGACGCCGATCGACCGCGAGGACATCTACGGGTTGGCCACCCAGATGGACGACATCGTCGACTACACCGAGGAGGCCGCCGACTTCCTCGGCCTCTACCAGATCGAGGCGCCGATGGAGCAGGCGCAGGTGCTGACCAAGGTGCTGGTGCAGGCCTGCGAGCAGCTCGCCAAGGGTCTGGAGCACCTGCGTGAGTTCAAGGGCCTCGACGGCTACTGGATCGAGATACACCGGCTCGAGAACGAGGGTGACCGGATCTCTCGCGACGCCGTCGCCTCGCTGTTCTCGAACGGGATCGACCCGATGGTCGTGATCCGCTGGAAGGACATGTTCGCGGTGCTCGAGAACGCAATCGACTCCACCGAGAACGCGGCGCAGATCCTCGAGGGCATCGTCATCAAGAACTCGTGAGCTCCGACGCGGTCATGGTGCTGGTCGTCGCCACGGCGCTCGGCTTCGGCTTCAGCAACGGCTTCCACGACACCTTCGACATCGTCTCGACCGCGGTTTCCACCGGCGCGGCGCCCCCACAGGCGGCGGTCGCAGCCGCCGCGTTGCTCAACTTCGCCGGCGGCTTCATCTCGGTTGCGGTCGTGGCGACCGTCGCCAGCAGCGTGGTCGACGCGATGTCGATTGCTCCGACGGCGATCTTCGCCGGCCTGATCGGGGCGATCGCCTGGAACTTGGTGACCTGGCGCCTCGGCCTGCCGTCAAGCTCCTCCCATGCCCTGATCGGTGGCCTGGTTGGCGCCACGGTGGCAGCGGCCGGCACCGATGCGGTGGTCGGGGGCGGCCTGCTGGAAAAGGTGCTGATCCCGGCGCTGCTGGCGCCGCTCGCCGCGTTCCTGCTCGCCGGTGCCGCCATCGCGGTCATCTACCGGCTGCTCGGCCGGCGGCGGCCCGGGCCGGTGACGCGAGGTTTCCGCGGCGCCCAGATCCTCTCTGGAGGGCTGTTGGCCTTGGCCCACGGCGCCAACGATGCGCAGAAGACGATGGGGGTGATCACGTTGGCGCTGATCGCCAATGGCAGCCTGAGCGATGGCGCCGGCCCGCCCTTCTGGGCGATTGTCGCTGCGGCTGCGGCGATCGCGCTCGGCACCTACAGCGGCGGCTGGCGGACGATGCGCGGGACGCGGGCACGCATCATCAAGATGGATGCTGCGCAGGGGTTCTCGGCGCAGGCGGCCGGAGCGGCGACGATCCTCGCCGCCACGTTCCTCGGCTTTCCGATCTCCTCCACGCATGCGATCAACGGCGGTGTGATGGGAGCCGGCGCGGCCAAGAGCGTCTCGGCGGTTCGCTGGGGAGTGGCCGGCAATATCCTTGTCGCCTGGTTGCTGACGTTGCCCGCGGCGGCGGCGATTGGCGCCGCCGCCTACGGTGCCAGCAGGATCTTTGGCTCCGGTGCGCTCGGGCCTGCGTTCGTGTTCGTGACGCTCTCGCTGATCGTTGTGGCCATTGCTCGTCGTTCCCGGCAGACCGCGCCCATTTCCGCAAGCTGACCAGGGTGCCATCGTCGCCATGCCAAAGAAGTAGCAGGCGTAAGATTCGCTCGTGCGCACTTTGCGCAATGTCGCGATCATCATGCTGCTGGCTCTGGCGGTCGCCTTCGCCCCTGGGGGGGGCAACGCGGCCGATGTGGTGCTGACCGCGATGACGATGGGCTTTCTGGCCGCGATCGCCTGGATGCTGTTCGTGCTGAGCCGCCAGAACCAGCTCACTCTGGCGACGCTGAGCGAGGGACGCCGGGCAATCCTCTACGGGGCATTGGGCCTCATCGCGCTGCTGATCGCAGGCAGCAACGAGCTGTTTTCGACCGGCGGCGGCACCCTCGCCTGGATCCTGCTGCTGGGCGCGTCCATCGGTGCGATCTGGAGGATCTGGGTCGAGGCAAACTCGTCGTATTAGACAACGCTGCGTGCATTGACCACATCCCGTTGGGGTCAAAGTACGCAGCGGCGTCGCGTTGCTGAGATGTGACAGAGAATTTGCTTTTGCGCGCCATGCGTGCGTCTTGACCTGGGACGGTTTGGAGGTGCCGCTCCAGGCCGTCGACAGCACCGTGCGCAGGGAGGCCGGGACCGCCTCGGTGGAGTTGGTCGCCGTGGTCCCGTTCGTGCTGCTGACGGTCCTGGTCGCGGCACAGCTTGTGCTTGCCGGACAGGCGCTGTGGTCGGCCGGGGTGGCGGCCCGGGCCGGGTCCAGGGCGGCGCTGGTGGGAGGCAACGCGAGAGAGGCGGCGCGGCGGGCGCTGCCGCCGTCGATGCGCGCCGGGGCGGAGGTGAACGACGCTGGGACGGTGTCGGTGCGCGTGGCGGTCCCCCGCCTCCTGCCCGGCCTGCCCCGAGTGATGGTCGGCGCCAAGGCGCAGCTGGGTCCCAGCGATGGATGATGCAGCTGGCCAAGCAGATCAAGGATCTCGCGCTTCGCGCTCGCACGCGCCTGCGGCGCTGGAGCGTGGCGTGCTCTGCACGCGAGCGACCGAGGACGCCGATATGCGCCGGTCAGATGCATCATCCGGGCAGGCTTCGGTTGAGCTGGTGGCAGCGTTGCCGGCCCTGCTGCTGGCCGGCCTCCTCGCGCTGCAGCTCCTCGCCGCCGGTTACGCGCTGACGCTTGCCGACGGCGCCGCTGAGGCGGGGGCGCTGGCACTGGCCGCGGGCCGCCCCGCGGCGGACGCGGTGCGGGAGTCCCTGCCGGGCTGGGCCGAGGACGGCGTCGACGTCTCGGTCAGCGGGGGAAAGGTGACGGTGCGCTTGCGTCCCCCGTCTCCGTTTCGCGCCATCGCCGATCGCCTCGCGGTTACGTCCACTGCGGCCGCGAGGCCCAGGTGAGCCCGGCGATCCTCGTAACCCAGGTCGGCGCCGCCGCCGGTGCGAAGGCGGCCGCCGCCGCGCTCGCCTGCGGTGGCTCAGAGGCCGATCGGGCGGGCCTGCTGATCGACCTCGCCGCGGGCCGCGGGCCGCGCCCTCTGCTGCTCACCACGCCTGCCGCCCGCGCCCTGGAGGAGAGGCTTGCGGCTCACCTTCCGGAGGCAGGCGTCGCATCTCGCGGTGAGGTCTGCCACCTCTCCCTTCCAGCCGACTCCGCGGGCATCGGGCAGCTCGCCGGCGCGCTTGCGATGGTCCGCGAGTCGGTCGGCGTCGCGCACGTGCCGCCCAGCCTCCTGCAGCCAGTGCTGGAGGAGATGAGCACACGCGCATCCGGCGTCCTGCTTCGCGCCGACCTCGACCGGGATCGCGCTCTCACCGCGCTTGCCGTCCGCGACCTGATCGGCAGGGGCCTTCGCGTCGCCGTCCTCAAGAGCCCCCTCGGCTGGCTCGCCGCCCGCCGAGCCCTGGCCGGCCTACCGCTGGGCGGCGCAGGCTTTGGGCTCCCGCAACGCTTGTGCGATCGCCTGTTGCTCGCCGAGCAGGAATAGAGTTCGGGTGTGAGCGCTCGCGCGCGCGTCAACTCTTCGCCGGCCGCGATCGAGGCGGCTCTCGAGCTCGTCCGTCCGGCGGTCGGGGCGGGCCTGCCTCCCGTGGAGGCAGGCTTCATCGACCTGCTCGGCGAGGGCGATCCGACGGGGCCTCACCCGGGCCAGCGGCTGATGCGCAGCCGGGGCCTGCCGCTGATCTACGAGCGCGTCTGGCGGCCACTCGGCGCTCGGCTCTTGATGGGAACGATCGGCCCGGGGACTGCCGAGGAGCACCGCATCGCGCTGGAGATGCTCGAGATATCGCCGGGTGACCGGGTGCTCGATGTCGGCTGCGGCCCCGGCAACTTCACCCGCGACTTCGCCGGGGCCGCGGACAGCGGCCTGGTGATCGGGATCGATGCATCGGCGACGATGCTCACCGCCGGGGTGAGGGCGGGTGGCGGCGCGAACCTGGCGTACGTGCGTGGCGACGCCTGCGCGTTGCCGTTCGGCGACGCGGGTTTCGACGCGGTCTGCTGCTTCGCGGCTCTCTACCTGATCGAGGACCCAATCAGGGCGGTCGACGAGATCGTCCGCGTCCTCGCCCCAGGCGGGCGGCTGGGATTGCTGGCGAGCTGCAACCGCGGCCCGCTGCCGGCCCGCCTGACGAGCGTCGCGGCGCGCGCACTGAGTGGGGTGCGCATCTTCGGCCGCGACGAGCTGACGGGCGCGCTCGCTGACCGCGGGCTGACCGGAATCAGCCAGCGCGTCGCCGGCTTCGGACAGTTCGTTTCGGCTCGCAAGCCAGCCTCAACCGGTTGAGTGAGGTTCAGAGTCGGTATTTCGCCCTAACGGAGCTGCTCGAAACCCCGGATGACCGCCGGCGCCGTTGTCTTTACGTTGGGCTGCGATGGAGGGGATGACCAAGATGTTCGAGGTGCGCGTCCATGGCCGTGGCGGTCAGGGCGTGGTCACCGCTGCCGAGCTGCTCTCGATCGCCGCCTTCGACGAGGGTCACCATGCGCAGGCGTTTCCCAGCTTCGGGTCGGAGCGGACCGGGGCGCCCGTCGTTTCCTTCTGCCGCATCGCAGACGTGCCGATCCGCACCCGTGAACCGATTGCCGAGCCCGATGCGCTGATCGTCCAGGACCCGACCCTGCTGCACCAGGTCGACGTGTTCGGTGGCGTTGGGCCCGACGGCTACATCCTGATCAACAGCGGCCGCAGCCTCGACGATCTGGGCCTGGGTGAGTTCGCCGGCGGATTCCGCCGCGAGCGGCTGCTGACCGTGCCGGCAACCGAGATCGCCCGCCGCCATCTGGGGCGCCCGCTCCCCAACGCGGCGCTGCTGGGCGCCTTTGCGGCGCTGGCCGGCGTGCTGCGCCTCATCTCGGTCAGGGCAGCGATCCGCGAGCGCTTCCCCGGGGACAGCGGCGAGCACAACGCCGCGGCCGCCGAGGAGTGCTTCGCATTCGTCGAGCGCGAGCTGTACGGGGTGGCCCGTGCTTAGGCAGGCGGAGGGATCCGCCGCGGTCGCCGAGACCGTGGCGCTCTGCCGGCCGGAGGTCGTCTGCGCCTACCCGATCTCTCCCCAGACCCACATAGTCGAGGGGCTCTCGGACATGGTCCGCGCCGGCACCCTTGCGCCCTGCGAGTACGTCACCGTCGAGTCGGAGTTCGCGGCGCTGTCGGTTTGCATCGGCGCCTCTGCGGCGGGTGCGCGCGCCTACACGGCAACCGCCAGCCAGGGCCTGCTCTTCATGGCCGAGGCCCTCTACAACGCCTCCGGGTTGGGCCTGCCGATCGTGATGACCGTGGCCAACCGAGCCATTGGCGCCCCGATCAACATCTGGAACGATCACAGCGACGCCATGTCGCAGCGCGACTGCGGCTGGATTCAGCTCTACGCGGAGGACAACCAGGAGGCGGCCGACCTCCACGTGCAGGCCTTTCGGATCGCGGAGCAGGTCTCGCTGCCGGTGATGGTCTGCATGGACGGCTTCATCCTCACCCATGCCTACGAGCGGATCGACATGCCGGTCGCCAAGCAGGTCGACGCCTTCCTGCCGGCCTTCGAGCCGCGCCAGATCCTCGATCCGTCCGACCCGGTGACCATCGGCGCAATGGTCGGGCCCGAGGCGTTCGCCGAGGTCAGGTACCTCGCCCACGCCAAGCAGATGCAGGCCCTGGACCTGATCCCCGATGTCGCAGACGAATTCGAGCAGGCCTTCGGCCGTCCCTCCGGCGGCCTCATCCGCGGCTACCGGGCCGCGGACGCGGAGACGATCGTGGTTGGGCTGGGCTCGGTGCTGGGGACGATCGAGGACGCGGTTGACGAGATGCGCGACGAGGGGGTGCGCATCGGGGCGCTGTCGGTCAAGTCGTTCCGGCCCTTCCCGCTGCGAGCCGTGCGAGCGGCGCTGAGCGGCGCGAAGCGCGTGATCGTCATCGAGAAGGCGCTTGCCGTCGGGATTGGCGGGATCCTCTCCGCCAACGTCCGCATCGCCCTCTCGGGGATGCCGCCGAACGTCTACACGGTGGTTGCCGGGCTGGGCGGCCGGCCGATCACCGGGAAGTCGCTCCACCAGCTCTTCGCCGACGCGGTCGCCGGCCGGCTGGAGCCGATGACCTTCCTCGACATGGACTGGGAGCGGGTCAAGGCGGAGCTGCAGAGGATGGCGGAGGGCGGGCGGAGCGGCCCGCACGCCGAGAACATGCTGCGCGAAGTCGGTGTCGTCGCGGCGAGGTCGCACTGAGCGAGATGCCCGAGCGTGCAGCCGAAACGCCTCGCCGCGATCAGCGGGTCAAGTTCTACCAAGTGGACAGCTTCGTGGTTGGCAACCGGTTGCTGGACCCCGCGCAGCGCTCCGTGCAGGCGCGTATGGACCGCTCCAACAGTCTCACCTCCGGACACCGCGCCTGCCAGGGCTGCGGCGAGGCGCTCGGCGCGCGCTATGCCCTGGACGCGGCGATGCGCGCCACCGGCGGCAGGCTGATCGCCGCCAACGCGACCGGCTGCCTGGAGGTTTTCTCGACCCCGTCTCCGGAGTCCTCGTGGCAGCTGCCCTGGATCCATTCGCTGTTCGCCAACGCGCCGGCGGTTGCAAGCGGCATCGCGGCGGCGCTGAAGGTGAAGGGCCGGGACGACGTGCGGGTGATCGGCCAGGGCGGTGACGGCGGCACCGTCGACATCGGCTTCGGCTGCCTCTCGGGGATGTTCGAGCGCAACGACGACGTGCTCTACATCTGTTACGACAACGAGGCCTACATGAACACCGGCGTGCAGCGTTCGGGCGCGACGCCGCCGGCGGCCCGCACGGCGAACACCAAGCCGATCGGCGAGCACCCCGGCGCCGATTTCGGCCAGGGCAAGAACCTGCCCCGGATCGCGATGGCACACGAGATCCCCTACGTGGCGACGGCCACGGTCGCCGAGCTGCACGACCTCGAGCACAAGGTCGAGCGGGCGATGGAGCTCCGGGGCGCCCGCTACATCCACGTCTTCGTCCCCTGCCCGCTCGGCTGGGGCGCGGAGCCGCACGACACGATCGGGATCGCGCGGCTGGCCAAGGAGACCGGCCTCTTCCCGGTCTTCGAGGCCGAGCGCGGCGAGGTGACCGGCGTCTCGAAGATCCGTCGCCAGGTGCCGGTCGAGGAGTACCTGGCGACGCAGGGGCGCTACGCGCATCTGTTCGGCGATCCGCCGCGCACCGACGTGATCGAGCGCCTGCAGGCGATGGCCGACCGCAACATCCACCGTTACGGGTTGCTCCCATGAGTGCGCGGGGCGCCTTTCTCACGCTATGCGCAAAGAAGGCGCCCCAACGGGTTCGAGGGGGTCGTCGATGAGCGCGAAGCCGTACGCGATCACGCTCGATGTCGGCTCGAGCCTGGCGAACAAGACCGGCAGCTGGCGCACCGAGCGGGCCGTCTACGTAGACCGGCTGCCGCCCTGCAACGACGCCTGCCCCGCCGGCGAGAACGTTCAGGCCTGGCTGTATGAGGCCGAGGAGGGTGAGGCTGGCTACGAGCGGGCGTGGCGGAAGCTGATGGAGGACAACCCGCTGCCGGCGATCATGGGGCGGGTCTGCTACCACCCGTGCGAGGCCGCCTGCAATCGAGGCCAGCTCGAGGAGGCGGTCGGCATCCACGCGGTGGAGCGATTCCTCGGTGACGAGGCGATTAGGCGGGGCTGGCAGGTTCGGGTCGAGGTCGAGCAGACCGGCAGGCGCGTGCTGGTGGTCGGCGCCGGACCGTCGGGTCTCTCGGCCGCCTACCACCTCGCCAGGCTCGGGCACGATGTGACGATCCACGAGGCGGGAGCGATGCCCGGCGGCATGATGCGCTTCGGGATTCCGCAGTACCGCCTGCCGCGGGATGTCCTGAAGGCGGAGGTGAACCGCATCCTCGGCCTCGGCGTCACCCTGGAGCTGAACAGGAGGGTCGACAACGCGCTCGAGGAGATGCGCGAGGGGGGTTTCGATGCCGCATTCCTCGCGGTGGGCGCCCACATCGGCCACCACGCCTACGTCCCGGCTGGCGAGGCCGCGCGCATCGTGGACGCCGTCTCGCTGCTGGAGAGCGTGGAGGGCGCCGAACGGCCGCGTCTCGGTCGCCACGTCGCGGTCTACGGCGGTGGCGACACGGCGATGGACGCGGCGCGGACGGCGAGGCGGCTGGGGGCGACCGACGCGGTCGTCGTCTATCGCCGTACCCGGGATCGGATGCCCGCTCACGACGTCGAGGTCGAGGAGGCGGAGGAGGAGGGCGTGACGATGAGGTGGCTCTCCACCGTCAAGCACTTCGACGGCGGCAAGCTGCTCCTGGAGAGGATGGAGCTCGACGAGTCCGGGTTCCCCCAGCCGACCGGTGAGACGGAGGAGCTCGAGGCGGACTCGCTGGTACTCGCGCTGGGCCAGGAGGCCGACCTGTCGCTGCTCGACGGCGTGCCCGGCATCGAGGTCTCCGACGGCGTCGTCGAGGTTGGGCCGAACATGATGACCGGCCATCCCGGCATCTTCGCGGGCGGCGACATGGTCCCGGCCGAGCGCACCGTCACGGTCGGCGTCGGCCATGGCAAGAGGGCGGCACGCCACATCGACGCCTGGCTCTGCGACGGGTGCCACGAGCCGCCGCCCAGGCACGAGATCGCCGAGTTCGAGACCCTCAACACCTGGTACTACCTGGACGCGCCGCGTGCGGTCCAGCCACGACTCGAGGCGGTGCGGCGGACCTCGGGCTTCGAGGAGGTGGTGGGCGGTCTCGACGAATCGAACGCCCTCTTCGAGGCGCGCCGCTGCCTCTCCTGCGGCAACTGCTTCTCGTGCGACAACTGCTACGGCGTCTGTCCCGACAATGCCGTGATCAAGCTCGGTGAGCCCGGCGAGCGCTACGAGATCGACTACGACTACTGCAAGGGCTGCGGCCTCTGCGCTGCCGAGTGCCCGTGCGGCGCGATCGAGATGGTGCCCGAGCAGATCTGAGGGTCGAAGGTCACTCAATTGTTCGATTGAGCGCACCACGCGTGTGCTCCGGCTCGTCAGGGTCGGGCCATGTGGCATGGCGGGGAAGGCGGGATCTGCGGCAGGGCGCAGGTGGCGAACGAGCGTGGGCAGGCGCTGCTGCTGGCACTCGGCGGGGCATTCGTCCTGATCGTCGCGGCGCTGGTCCTGGTCGCGATCGCGGGGGCGGTGACGGGGAAGGGCAGGGTGCAGCGGGCAGCGGACCTGGCGGCGATCTCGGCAGCCCGCTCGATGCGCGACGACCTCCCGCGGCTGCTCTCGCCGCCGAGCCTGCCCAATGGCTTGCCGAATCCGCTCCATCTGGACAGGTGGTCGTATCTGCGCCGCGCCCGCGGCGCCGCTTTTCAGGCCGCGAAGGCGAACGGCGTTTCGGCGGCGCGCCTGCGTGTGAGCTTCCCAGACGGGCTCTCGTTCGCTCCGGTGAGGGCCAGGGCGACCGTCATCGCCGACCTCGAGCTCGCCGCCGGTCGCACCCGCACCGAGGCAACCGCCGTGGCTGAAGCAGCCGCGCCGGCGAACGGCTTGGGCGCGATGCCGGCGGCGGCGAGCGGGGGCGGCTACAGCGGGTCGCTCGCCTACCGTCAGGGCGAGGGGCTGCGCCCCGACGTCGCCGCCGCCTTCGACCGGATGGCGGCGGCCGCCGCGCACGCCGGCGTCGCGCTCGTCGTCAACTCCGGCTTTCGCTCCGACGCCGAGCAGGCGGCGCTCTTCGCGGCTCACCCCGACCCACGCTGGGTGGCGCCGCCTGGCGGCTCCCTGCACCGCTGCGCGACCGAGCTGGACCTCGGGCCCGAAGCCGCCTACGCCTGGTTGGCGGCTCACGCCGGTCGCTTCGGCTTCGCCCAGCGCTATTCCTGGGAGCCGTGGCACTACGGCTTCGTTTCCGGCGCGCCGCCCTGCTCGCTGGCTGGGAACGGGGTCAGGGCGGGAACGGGAGATGGCGCCATCTCGGGCGTGGCGGGCCTGCCCTCCTTCGTACCGGGCCGCTTCCGGGCGCCGCTGCTCCGCGCGGCGGCGGGCTGGAACGTCTCCGCCGCCCTGCTCGCCGCCCAGCTGATGGCCGAGTCGAACTTCAACCCCTTCGCGGTCTCGCCTGCCGGCGCCCAGGGCATCGCCCAGTTCATCCCCTCGACCGCCGCCTCCTACGGCCTCGACGATCCCTTCGACCCGGTCGCCGCGATCGATGCTCAGGCTCACCTGATGTCTGACCTGATCCGCCGGCTTGGCTCCCCGGCCCTCGCCCTCGCCGCCTACAACGCCGGCCCGGCCCAGGTCGAAGCCTGCCACTGCGTGCCCTCGATCCCCGAGACGAGCGCCTACGTCAGCCGCATCCTCGCCCTGCTCGGCGGCGCCGGCGCCCTCGCAACCCCGGCCTTCGAAGTCAGGCTGGTGGCATGAAATAGTGTGGGCTAACGTATGGGCATGCGTATGCACATAAATCTGGATGACGACATGGTCAAGGAGATCGACGAGCTCGCCGGCGCACGCGGCAGAAGCAGGTACATACGCGAGGCTGTGGAGGGGAAGCTCGATGTCGACCGGAGGCTCGCTGCCCGTCGGCGCGCGTTCGGCTCAATCCCTGATTTCGCGCCCCGGATGACGCCTGAGTGGATCAGCAAAGACCGCCAGCGGGAAAGCCTGGAACGAGACGCGAAGCTCGCCAGGCACCGGCGACGAGAGGACTGAGCTCCGACCATGGGTCTCGTCCTTGACACGACCGTCGTCATCGACCTCCTGCGAGGACGCGAGGAGGGCGTTGCACTGCTCGAGCCAACACGAGAGCCTGTGATGGTTTCGGCGATCACCGTCAACGAGATCTACGCCGGGATGCGGGAAGGCGAGGAGGAGATGACGGACGCGATGCTTTCCAGCTTCATCGCGCTTTCCTTCGGGGCGGCGGAGGCGAGCCTGTCCGGCGCCTGGTGGAGGGACTTTCGATCACGGGGGGTGACTCTGGACTTCAGGGACCTCGCCATTGCCGCCACTGCTGTGGTTCGCGAACTGCCGCTGGCGACGTCGAACGCAGAGGACTTCCCGATGCCCGAGCTGCGCGTCGAGCAATGGCCGCCGCCAGCCGTTTAGACTGCCGCGCGATGGCTACCGTCGAGGTGCACGGCGTCGAGGGAATGAAGGAGCTGCTCGGGCAGGAGATCGGCCCGAGCGAGTGGCGCACCGTCACCCAGCGCGACATCGACACCTTCGCCGAGCTTTCCGGTGACGACCAGTGGATTCACGTCGACGTCGAGCGGGCGAGGGCCGAGAGCCCGTTTGGGACGACGATCGCCCACGGCAATCTGACACTCTCGCTGGTCGACGGCTTCCGCAAGGAGATGCTCTCCTCCAGCGGCTTCGTGCTCGGCGTCAACTACGGCTGGAACAAGATCCGCTTTCCCGCTCCGGTGCCGGTCGACTCCCGCGTTCGCGGTCGCGCCGAGGTCGTCTCGGTCGACGAGGCCGGCGGCGGCTGGTGGCAGGTCGTGACCCGCTTCACGCTCGAGGTCGAGGGCAACGAGAAGCCCTGCTTCGTGGGCGACAGCGTCACCCGCGTGATGGCTCCGGCGGACTGACGACCGCAGCAGAACCGCCGAAGCGCCTGGCATGCTCGGCGGGTGGCGCAGACAACAGCTCTCTACTACCGCGACAAGCGCGGCGTCGAACCGGTCGGTCGGTTTATCGAGGCATTGTCGGCGAAGCGCGCGGCGAAGATCGACGACTACATCGAGGAGCACCTGAACGGCAAGCCGCCGGGTGCGCCGCCACCGGAGTACCCGATCACCTCGCAGATCGAGGGCGAGTTGCGGGAGTTGCGGGTCCGCTTCGCCAACACGCGCTATCGCATTCTCTACCAGCGCTCGGGCAACCTCGTCGTGCTGCTGCATGCTTTCGAGAAGGACACCGGGGCGGTGCCGGCTGCCGAGAAGACGCTGGCGAAGCGGCGTATGGTCGATTTCAAGCGACGGATGGATGCAAAGCCGCGGGTGCCACCGCGGGCGGCGGGTCGAGATGCGCCGCCCCGCAGCCGAGGAAGGGGTTGACTCGCTTATCTATTTAGATAAACTCGTCACCATGAGCGCAAATGCCAACAACCGCATCAGTCCCAAGGGCAAGTCGGCAGCCAAGGGGGCGCAGGGCCGGGCCCGGCGTAGCGAGGAGTACCGCGAGGCGCGCGACGAGTACGCGGCGATCCGCGCGCTGCGCGAGCGAAACTGGATTGCCGCCCACATCCGGGAGCGCCGCTATGAGCTCGACCTCACCCAGCAGGAGGTCGCCGTACGGGCCAAAACCTCCCACTCGTTCATCTCCAAAGTGGAGGGCGGCGACCACATCCCGACGATCCCTGTCCTCAAGCGCATTCTCGCTGTGTTGGACGAGGAGCTGTTGATCGGCATCGAGCGACAGGTTCCCGACGAGGAGCCCGAGCGCGAGGTGGCGCCCGTTCCGGCGCTCGCCGTGGCCTGAAGCCTCAGGTCAACTCCGCGATCGCTTCCCCGCTCCGGTGGCCGCCTACCTCATATCCCGGCCATTCAGTCTTCGCCGCCTTTCGCCCAACGCGCAATCGGGCCCGTCGGACTCCGTGTCAGAGGCCGAACACGGTCACGGCGACAAGGATCAGCGAGAGCGCAGACGTGACCGCGACCGTCGCCGCCGTCAGTCCATCGACGATCCCGCGGTTGCGATGCTCCCCCATCAACTCCTCGCTGCGGGCAAGTCGCCAGATGAAGAACAGGTTGATCGGCAAGAGCAGGCCGTTGACGACCTGAACGCCCACCAGCAGGGAGATGACCGGCACTCCAGGGATCACGGCGACGACCGTGGAGACGGCGATCATCGTGGCGATCACGCCCATGAAGACGGGCGCCTCGTGCATCCTGTTGCCGATGCCCTTCTCGAAGCCCAGCGACTCCGAGAGCACATAGGACGTGGCGATCGGCAGGATCGCCGCCGCCAGCAGGCTCGCCCCGAGCAGGCCAATCCCGAAAAGCAGCTCCGCATACCGGCCCGCCAGCGGGCCCAGTGCCCGGGCAGCGTCGGCGGCGGAGCCGATCGTGTGGGTGCCGTGGGCGAACAGGGTTGCGGCGGTGGCGATGATGATGAAGGCGGCGATCAGGTTTGCAAAGAGGGCGCCCGCGACCGCCTCCCGGCCCTCGGTCTTCAGCTCGGCCTTGCCTGCACCGCGCTCCACCACCGCTGATTGCAGGTAGAGCTGCATGTAGGGGGTGATCGTGGTTCCGGCGGTGGCGATGAACAGCAGCAGGTAGGCGGGGCTGGCTTGGATCTGAGGGACGATGAGGGAGTGGCCGACTTCTCCCCAGTCGGGGTGGGCCAGGATCGCCGCGACCGGGTAGGCGAAGAAGGGGATCGTCAGCCAGATGAAGATCCGCTCTGCCGAGCGGTAGGAGCCGCGCAGGATGATCAGCCAGATGCAGGCGGCGGCGATCGGCACCGAGACCTGTGCCGGAACGCCGGCCAGTCCGAGCGCCGCCCCGACGCCGACGAAGTCCGAGACGCAGATCCCCATGTTGGCGATCAGGACCGCCGTGGTGGCGAAGGCCGACCAGCGGATTCCGTAGCGCTCGCGAATCAGCTCGGCGAGTCCCTTGCCCGTCACCACGCCCATCCGCGCCGCCGCGCGCTGCACCATGACCAGGGAGATCGTGATCAGCACCATCGCCCAGAGCAGGCTGTAGCCGTACTTGGCGCCGACGGAGGAGTAGGTGGCGACCCCGCCCGCGTCGTTGCCGGCGTTGGCGGCGATCAGGCCGGGGCCGAGCAGACCGAAGATGAGGAGGAGTCGGCTGCGCCGGGAGCTAAGCCGGGCAGGCAGGCGCGGCCGGGCGCTGGCAAGCGACCGGAATCTCCGCATGGCGGCTGGTACTCGATTCGCCATCCACTGCTTCGTGTTCGCTCCAACTCGGCATCGGGCCGCAGTCTACGCCACCCTACTCGTCGCCGAGCAAGCCGAACCGGCGGCGCCAGCCCTTGGGGAGCAACACCTCGAGGACGTCATCGACCGTGATCACCCCGATCATCCGCTCGGCTGAGTCGACCACGGGCGCCGCCGTCAGGTTGTAGTCGGCCATCAGGCGGGCGACCTCTTCGAAGTCCGCCTCGGGGGTCAGCCGGGGGATGAATTGGAGATCCAACTCCGACAGACCCGTCTCGGAGTCCGATCGCACCAGGGTCGCCAGCGGCACCGCGCCGAGGAAGCGGTGGCCGGAGTCCATGACGTAGATGCTCGACAGCAGCTCGTCGGCGAGCGAGCTTTGACGCACCCGCTCCAGGACCTCGCCGACGGTTGCCTGCCGGTAGACGCTGACGAAGTCCGGGCTCATCAGGCCACCGGCCTCGGCGGGGTCATAGCCGAGCAGCGCCCGCACCTTGCGCTGATGATGCGCCGGCAGCAGATCGAGCACGATCCCGCGGCGCTCCTCCTCCAATTCGGCAGTCAGATCGGCGGCGTCATCGGGGGCCATGCGGGAGATGACGGCGGCCACCTCCCGGTCGGAGCGCCGCTCGATGAACTCCAGCTGGTGCTGCTCGTCGAGCTCCTCGAAGACATCGGCCTCCAGCTCGCGGTCGTCCTGGCCGACCGCCTGGATGATCTCTTCGCCCTCTCTATGGGAGGCGGCCTCGACCAGGTCGGCGATCTGGGCCGGATGGAGCTTTGCCAGCCTGGGATGCAGCACACGGAGGCGAACCGAGGCAACGTCTCCGGCGAAGGGCTCGACGCTGGCCCAGTCAAGGAACTCACCGGTGGCAATCCTGCGGCCGAGCGAGTGGGGGAGGAGGCGGCGCAGGCCACCGCGTGGGCCGGTGTCGACGCCGACCACCCGCCACCAGCCCTCGAGCCGCGCCAGCTCCACCTCGTTGGCTCGCACCAGGCGGGCGCCCTCGACGTTGATCAGCTGGTGATCGAGTACGTCGTGCTTGAGAAGAACCTCCTCGGGCCGCCGCACGAACGGTCGCAGGTCGAGCGTCGCTTTGCTGAGGATGGCCTCTCCGGGAGCGAGGTCGGCGACCCTCTCCGATGGCAGGTACGCCTGCCGCCCGGCTACCGTCACCAGGAACCCCGTGATCGGTGGGTAGCCGGTGCCGCTGAGGCGCACGATCAGGTCATCGACCTTGCCGAGTCGCGCCCGGTCGCTGTCGCGGAGGGCGCCGCCGACGACATGCGAGAGGTGCAGGATCTTCGGCGCTTCACCAAGCTCCGTAGCCATGGCGACATGCTAGGCGCATGGCAGGTGGTGCGTGCCCGGCTATTTGACGGTCAGGGTGCCTTCCATGCCCGCTGCGCGGTGGCCGGGGACGGAGCAGTAGAACTTGTAGGCCCCGGGTTTCAGGTTCACGACGGTCGAGGTCGAGCCTTCGGTCACCACTTTGGTTTTCCCGACGAGCTTGCCGCTCGAGTCTTCGATCGAGACGTCGTGGCCCAGGGCCTGCGGGTTGTTGAGCTCGACGGTCACCTTGCCCGCTTTCGCCGAGGCTTCGGTGGCCGTGAAGGCGAGCTGGCCGTTCGGATTGGCTTCGAGCTTGACGGTTGAGGCACCGGCGGCAGCCTTGCCGCCGCCTTCGGCCGCCCCGCCGCCGGCTTCTCCGCCGCCTGTCGAGGTCGTGCTGGGCGAGCTGCCGCCGCCGCAGGCGACCAGGGCGGTGGATGCCAGTGCGAGGGCGAGCAGGGCGGCGAGCTTCTTCATGCCGGGATCCTTTCTTCGGAAGCGGGGCTCGGGGGAGACTGTAACCGGATACGGGTTGCCGCAAACGTTGGTTCAGCGGCCGCGGAACTCCGGCTCTTCGCCGCCGAAGAACGCGGTCACGCCGGCGCGCAGATCCTCGGTCGCCATGCTGTCGGCGATCCCGTGGCGCTCCAGTTGCAGGTGTGCCGTGAGGCTGTTCTCGATGCTCTGGCCGCAGAGCAGCTTCGCCATCTTCACGTAGTGCGGCGCCTTCGCGGCCAGCTCCTCGGCCTTGGCTCGCGCCCGGCTCATCAGATCATCCGGCGCTACGACCTCGGCCACGAGCCGCTCGGCCAGCGCGTCCTGGGCGCTCATGTTGGGGTCCTCGAGCAGGATCTCCAACGCCCTGCTCGGACCGACGACGCGCGGCAGGAAATAGGTCATGCCCCCATCGGGGGAGGCGCCGATCCGCCCGTAGGCGCAGGCGAAGAACGCCTTCTCGGAGGAGATCCGCGTGTCGCAGGCCAGCGCCAGCGAGAACCCGGCCCCCGCGGCGGGGCCGTTGACCGCGGCGATGACCGGATAGGCGATGCGCCGCAGGTCGACGATCGCCTGGTGCAGGGCCTCGGCGCCCCGCCGCACTTCCGAGGGGAGGTCGATCGACTCGTCGTCGACCCCTCTCTTGAACCAGTTGACGTCGCCCCCCGCGCAGAACGCCCTGCCGGCGCCGGTGACGATCAGCGCTCGCAGCGGGGCGCGGTCGGCCAGCCAGGCGAAGGCGACGGTCAGCTCGCCGATCATCTCGGGGCTCATGGCGTTGAAGGTGTCGGGCCGGTCGAGGGTGAGCGTGCCGATCTCGCCGTCGATCTCGATGCGCAGCGTGTTCAGCTCGGGCGGGCTCGGGGTCTGGGTCGTCATCTCGCTCTCCGTGGTCGGGCGGTTTGGCCGGGTGGCCAGGAGCCTACCCTTTGGTCAGTTGACCGAAAGCAACCGAGACATCCCAGCGGCCGAACGTGTGGCGCAGCAGCGCCGGGAGCTGCCCGACTCCGCTGGCGTGTACCTCTTCTACGACGGCGAGGGCGATCTGCTCTACGTGGGCAAGGCCCGCTCGATCCGTAAGCGGGTCGCCTCGCACTTCTCGGCTGGCGAGACCCGACTGACCTCGCGGGTCGACCGGATCGACTGCCTCGTCACGGCGACCGAGGCCGAGGCGCTGCTCGCGGAGCAGAGCTTCATCAAGCGCCATAGGCCGCGCTTCAACATCCGCCTTCGCGACGACAAGTCCTACCCCTACGTATGTGTCAGCCTCGACGAGGACTACCCGCGGGTCTACTTCACGCGTGAGAAGCATCGCCCCGGCCGTGCCTACTTTGGTCCTTTCTCCAGCGCCAAGCGGGTGCGTGAGACGCTTGACCTGCTCGGCAAGCTGTTTCAGTTCCGCACCTGCGAGGGGGCGGAGCCGGGGCGCCGCTCGGGCAGCCCGTGCCTCGACTACTACATCAAGCGCTGCGGGGCGCCCTGCGTCGGCTACGTCAGCCGCGACGAGTACCGTCGCAACATCGAGTCGATCGTCGACTTCCTCTCCGGCCGCTACCGCCAGGTGGAGCACCACGAGCAGGCGAAGATGGAGGAGGCCGCGGCGGCACGCGAGTTCGAGCGCGCCGCCGTGCACCGCGACCGCCTGGCGGCGATCCGATCCCTGTTCGAGCGCCAGCGGGTGGCGGGCGGCTCGGTTGGCACAGCCGACCTGATCGGCGTCGCCGTGGAGGGAAGCGACGCGAACGCTCAGGTCTTCCAGGTGCGGGACGGCATCCTCGCCGAGCGCCAGAGCTTCTACCTCGACAACCAGTCCGAACGCGAGCCTGCCGAAGTCGCCGAGGAGTTCATCGGCCAGTACTACTCCGCCTCGCCGGCGATGCCGCGGATGATCGTCGTCGGTTCCTATCTGCGTGACCGCGCCGAGCTGCTCGCCGCGGCCCTGACCGAGCGGCGCGGCGCCGCGGTCGAGGTGCGCGTCGCGGAGCGCGGCGACAAGCGGCGCCTGCGCGAGCTCGCCGAGCGCAACGCTCGCCTCGCCCTCGACCAGGACCGGCTGCGGCGCGAGCACCAGCACCAGCGCCGCGTCGACTCGCTCGCCAATCTGCGCGAGGCACTGGGGATGGAGGAGCTGCCGGTGCGGATCGAGGGCTTCGACATCTCGAACTTGGGCGGCGAGCACACGGTCGCCTCGATGGTCGTCTTCGAGGGCGGCGCAACGAAGAAGTCCGACTACAGGCGATTCAAGGTGCGCGGCGAGCGCCGCAACGGGTCCGACGACTTCGCTTCCATGGAGGAGGTGCTGAGCCGACGCATGAGTCGCTACCTGGATCAGGCAGACCTCTCCCCGCATGACGGGAAACGCGACGAGAGCTTCGCCGCCCTGCCGTCGCTTGTGGTCATCGACGGCGGCAAGGGCCAGCTCGCCGCGGGCATGCGCGCCCTTCCGCATTTTGTCGGGCAGGGGGTCACAGTGATCGCTCTCGCCAAGCGGCTCGAGGAGGTCTATGTGCCGGGCCGCTCGGCGCCGATCGACCTGCCCGCCGACTCCGAGGCGTCGAAGCTCCTGCAGCGGGTCCGCGACGAGGCGCATCGCTTCGCGATCGAGCACCACCGCGGTCGCCGCGACCGCGCGATGACGGGGTCGGTGCTCGACGGCCTGCGGGGCGTCGGGCCGGTTCGCAAGCGCGTCCTGCTCCAGCACTTCGGCTCTCCGGAGCGCTTCATGACGGCCACCCGCGAGGAGCTGGAGGCGGTGCCCGGCGTGCCTGGCAAGGTGGCGCGTGAGATCCACGAGCAGCTGCACAGGACGGGCTAGGACGATGGCCAGGGCCGCGAAGAGCAGCGAGACGAAGGGCAAGGGCCGCAACGGGAAGGCCGCCGCCAAGGAGATGACCCTGGTCGTCATCACCGGCCACTCGGGGGCGGGCAAGTCGGAGGCCATCGCGGCCTTCGAGGACGGCGGCTACTTCTGCGTGGACAACCTGCCGCCCCGGATGATCGGCAGCCTCGGCGAGCTGTTCCGCCACGACGGCAGCGGGGTTGAGCGCGCCGCGGTCGTCTCCGACGTGCGCGGCGGCGAATACTTCGACGACCTGGTTCAGGTGCTCGACGATCTCGAGGCAGAGGGATTGAAGCCCAGCCTGCTCTTCCTCGAGGCGGACGAGGAGGCGCTGCTCGACCGTTACAAGGAGACGCGCCGCCGTCATCCCCTCGCTCCCGAGGGGAGGATCGTCGAGGGGATCCGAGCCGAGCGGGAGCTGCTTTCGCCGCTGCGCGCCCGCGCAGACGTGGTCATGGACACGAGTGGGCTCACCGGCGGTCAGCTGCGGCGGCGGATAGCCGAGGAGATGCTGGACAGCGATGACCACGGCAAGCTGGCGCTGACGCTGCTCACCTTCGGCTTCAAGAACGGGCCGCCGCGCGACGCCGACCTCACGCTCGACGTCCGCTTCCTGCCCAATCCCCATTACGTCGACGAGCTGCGTCCCATGACCGGGCTCGACCGGGCTGTGCGCGACTACGTGGAGTCCGGGACGCAGGCCGGCGAGTTCTACGGCCGGCTGCTGCCGCTGATCGAGTTTTTGGTCCCCGCCTACGTGGCCGAGGGCAAGAGCCACCTGACAATTGCCGTCGGCTGCACCGGTGGGCGGCACCGCTCGGTCACCGTCGCCGATCGGATTCGGCGTGCGCTGGCGGGCCGCGACGACGTGATCGTGCGCGTCAAACACCGTGACGTCGAGCTGGATTAACGCCCAACGCGTAAGAATCCAGCCTCGATGGCGACGGAGTCGGTCATTTCGGTGCGCGGCCTGCGCAAGAGCTACGACGATGTCGAGGCCGTGCGTGGCATCGATCTCGAGGTTTCGGCGGGTGAGGTCTTCGCCTTCCTCGGGCCCAACGGGGCCGGCAAGACGACAACCGTTGAGATCCTGGAGGGGTACCGCAGGCCCGACGGCGGAGAGATCTCCGTGCTGGGCGAGGACCCCCAGCACGCCGGCCGCCAGTGGCGTGAGCGGATTGGAATCGTCCTGCAGAGCTGCCGCCTCGATCCCTACCTGACCGTCCGCGAGTCGCTGGCCCTCTACGCCGGCTACTACAGCGCTCCCCGACCGATCGACGAGACGATCGAGCTGGTCGGCCTGGGGGGGAAGGCAGATGCGCGCGCCCGCAGCCTCTCCGGCGGCCAGCAGCGACGGCTCGACGTCGGCATGGCGCTGATCGGCGATCCCGAGCTGCTCTTTCTCGACGAGCCGACCACCGGCTTCGACCCTTCGGCGCGCCGCCAGGCCTGGGAGACGATCGCCGGCCTGCGCGATCTCGGTAAGACCGTCTTCCTCACCACCCACTACATGGACGAGGCGCAACGTCTCGCCGACCGCGTCGCGATCATCGCCCACGGCGAGGTGGTCGCTCGCGGCACCCCGGAGGACCTCGGCGATCGCGAGAATCGCCCCGCGACGGTCACCTTCCGCCTCCCCGAGGGCGTCGCCGCCACGGATCTGCCGGGCGAGGTCGCCGCGGCGGCGAACGGCGGCACGACGGTGTCGTTGAGCACGAACACCCCGGTTGCCACCCTCAACGAGCTGACCGGCTGGGCACTGGCGCGCAGCCTCGATCTCGACGGCCTCGAAGTGACACGGCCCAGCCTCGAGGACGTCTACCTGTCGCTCACCGCGGAGGAGGACTCGGAATGAGCGGGCTCGCCCTCGCCGCGCACCAGTTCCGGTACGACCAGAAGGCGTTCTGGCGCAACCCCGCCTCGGTCTTCTTCACGGTCGCCTTCCCGGTGATCGTGCTGGTGATCCTGGCATCCATTTTCAGCGGCAAGACCGTGCACGTGAGGGGCGGGATCGACGCGACCGCCTACTACGTGCCGGCGATCATCACCCTCTCGGTGATCTCGGCGACGATGCAGTCGCTGGCGATGCTGCTGACGATCGCCCGCGAGGACGGGCGCCTGAAGCGGGGGAGGGGGACGCCGCTGCCGCCCTGGGTCTTCATCGCCGGCCGGGTAGGCAACTCGATCGTCGTCGCGCTGATGATGCTGGCGCTGATCGCGGCGCTCGGCTGGCTCGCCTACGGCGTCGCGATCCCCTGGGACCGCCTGCCGGCGATCGTCGTCACGCTCGCGGTCGGCGCCGCCGCCTTCTGCTGCCTCGGCATCGCGCTGACGGCGGCGATCCCCTCCCAGGACGCCGCCGCCCCGATCGTCAACGCGCTGCTGCTGCCGCTCTACTTCCTCTCCGGCATCTTCATCCCCAACGACCAGCTACCTAGCGGCGTCATCCACTTCGCCGACGCCTTTCCCATCCGCCATTTCTTCCTCGCGTTCTTCAACGTCTACCTGCCGGGTGGCAGCACCAGCCTGGATTGGGGAAACCTCGCTGTGGTGGCCGCCTGGGGCCTGGTGGGCCTGCTCCTCGCCGTCCGCTACTTTCGCTGGACCCCGCGCGGCGGCTAGCGCCGGCCGACCACCGGTCAGCGTGGGGCAGGCCTCTCCCTATAGCCTCTCTGGCCCTGATGTTGCATCACGTCCTCTTGGAGGTCTCGGACCTCGAGCGGAGCGCGTCCTTCTACGACGCCCTGCTCGCGCCGCTCGGCTGGCGGCGCCATTTCGAGCAGGACAAGACGATCGGCTGGGGAATCGCCAAGCCCGTCTTCTTCGTATCTGCCCACCATCCACCCAAGGCGGGCTTCGGGCTGCTCAGCTTCTCCGGGCTTGGGATCGTCGCCGTCAAGGCGGCCTGGGAAGCGGGAGTCAGGTCCGGAGGGACGAGCGCCAGCAAACCTGGCGAACGGCGGTCGCAGGGGTCGGGCTCCTACTCGGCATTCCTTCAAGACCCCGACGGTTACGAAATCGAGGTAACGGTCGGGGAGTGAACAGCATCGCCACAACACGACTCCAGGAGGGTTGATTTCATGGCTGTGAAGGTCGGTATCAATGGCTTTGGCCGCATCGGACGCAACGTTTTCCGCGCGGCGCAGGCGGCGGGGGCAGACCTCGAGTTCCTTGCCGTCAACGATCTCACCGACCCCGGCACCCTCGCCCACCTGCTCAAGTACGACTCGATCCTCGGGCGCTTCCCGGGCGTGGTCGAGGCGGGCGACGCGTCCATCTCCGTGGACGGCAAGCCGATTCAGGTGCTCTCCGAGCGCGACCCCGCGGCGCTGCCGTGGGCCGATCTCGGCGTGGACGTGGTGATCGAGTCGACCGGCCTGTTCACCGCTCGCGCCGATGCCGCCAAGCACCTCGAGGCGGGGGCCAAGAAGGTGATCATCTCGGCTCCGGCCAAGGAGCCGGACGTGACCGTGGCACTCGGAGTCAACTTCGACACCGACTACGACCCGGCCAGCCACGACGTCATCTCCAACGCGTCCTGCACCACCAACTGCCTGGCGCCCCTAGCCAAGGTGCTCCACGAGGAGTTCGGGATCGAGCAGGGCCTGATGACGACGATCCACGCCTACACCGCAGACCAGCGCCTTCAGGACATGCCGCACAAGGACCTGCGGCGGGCGCGCGCTGCGGCGATCAACCTGATCCCGACCACCACCGGCGCAGCGAAGGCGGTTGCCCTCGTCCTGCCGGAGCTGAAGGGGAAGCTGAACGGGTTCGCGATGCGGGCGCCGGTCGCAACCGGCTCCGTCGTGGACCTGGTCTGCAACCTCTCGAGGACGACGAGCGCCGAGGAGGTGAACGCCGCGGTCAAGGCCGCCGCCGAGGGCCCGCTGCAAGGCATCCTCTCCTACACCGAGGACCCGATCGTCTCCACGGACATCGTCGGTGACCCGCACTCCTCGGTCTTCGATGCCGGCCAGACGATGGTGATCGGCGACGGCAGCATGGTCAAGACGGTCGCCTGGTACGACAACGAGTGGGGATACTCGAACCGCCTCGTCGAGTTGGCGGGGAAGGTCTTGGAGCCGGTCCCGGCGAGCGCCTGAGCGCGTCGGGACGGCCCGGTGAGCTTCCCTAAGAAATCTGTTCGGGATGCGGAGGTGGCGGGCAGGCGGGTCCTCGTGCGGGTCGACTTCAACGTCCCGCTCGAGGGCGGGCAAGTCGCCGACGACATGCGGATACGGGCGGCGCTGCCGACGATCGAGTCGCTGCGCGAGCGGGGCGCCGCGCTGATCCTCGTCTCCCATCTGGGTCGGCCGAAGGGGAAGATCGACCCGGCGCTCTCGATGCGCCCGGTCGGAGAACGCCTGTCGGAGCTGCTCGGGGCCGAGGTGCGGCAGGCCCCGGCGGTGATCGGCGGTGACGTCGAGAAGCTCGCCGGGGAGCTGGCGCCTGGAGACGTGCTGCTGCTGGAGAACGTCCGCTTCGAGCCGGGGGAGACAGAGAACGACCCGGAGCTGGCCGGCGCCCTGGCCGCGCTGGCCGACCTCTACGTCAACGACGCCTTCGGGGCCGCCCACCGCGCCCACGCCAGCACCGAGGGGGTCGCCCACTGCCTGCCCGCCTACGCCGGCCTGCTGCTGGAGCGCGAGGTGACCGAATTGACGCGTGTCATCGAGTCTCCGCAGCGGCCGCTGGTCGTCGTCCTCGGCGGCGCCAAGGTCTCCGACAAGATCGGTGTGATCGACCGCTTCCTGGAGATTGCCGACCGGATCCTGATCGGCGGTGCGATGTGCTTCAGCTTCTTTCGAGCACAGGGAATCGCCACCGGCGACTCGCTGGTCGAGGAGGAGGGCGTGAAGCTGGCGGAGCAGGCGCTGCGCCGGGCCGAGGCCTCCGACTGCGAGCTGAGGCTGCCGGTTGACCTGGTCCTGGGTGAGCGCTTCGACGCGAGCGCCGAGCGTCGCGAGAGCGATGGCGCCCAGGTGCCGGACGGCTGGATGGGACTCGACATCGGCGCGCGGACCGTCGCCGCCTACGCCGAGGCGATTGCCGCCGCCGGCACCGTGCTCTGGAATGGGCCGATGGGGGCGTTCGAGCTGGAGCCGTTCGCGGCGGGGACGCGCGCCGTCGCCGAGGCCGTCGCCGCGGCGACGGGCACGACCGTGGTTGGCGGCGGCGATTCGGTTGCCGCGTTGCGGAAATTCGAGCTTGCAGGGAAGGTGGATTGGCTCTCGACCGGAGGAGGAGCATCGTTGGAGCTGCTGGAGGGAAGGAAGCTGCCCGGAGTGGAGGCGTTGCAGGATGCCTGAGCGCACGCCATACGTCGCCGCCAACTGGAAGATGCACAAGACGGTCGCCGAGGCGGCGCAGTTCGTCGACGCGCTGCTGCCGCAGATCGAAGGCGCCAAGAGCGATGTGGTGATCTGCCCGTCGTTCCTCGCCCTGCGCAAGGTCGTCGAGCACTCGCGCGGCGGCGCTGTGCGGGTCGCGGCCCAGAACATGCACGAGGCCGAGTCGGGCGCCTTCACCGGCGAGGTCTCGGCGCCGATGCTGATCGAGGCGGGTGTCGACGCGGTCATCCTCGGCCACTCCGAGCGCCGTCAGCACTTCGGTGAGACCGACGAGGCGCTGGCCCGGAAGCTGCCGGCTGCGCTGGCCGCCGGCCTCGAGCCGATCCTCTGCGTCGGCGAGAGTGAGGAGGCCCGAGACGGAGGGCAGACCGACTACGTGCTGGGGCGCCAGCTCCAAGCCGACCTGGCCGATCTCGACCCCAACCGGCTGGACGAGATCGTGATCGCCTATGAGCCGATCTGGGCGATCGGCACCGGTCGCACCGCGACCCCCGACCAGGCCCAGGAGGCGATCGCCTTCATCCGCGACACGCTGCGCGAGCGCGCCGCCGAGGCCGACCGGGTGAGGATCCTCTACGGCGGCTCGGTGAAGCCGGGCAACGCGGCCGAGCTGATGGCCCAGCCCGACATCGACGGGGCGCTGGTCGGCGGCGCCAGCCTCGACCCCGACGACTTCGCGGCGATCGTGAAGGCGGCGGGTTAGCTTGGCCCAGCTTCCCCTTCCGTCGCTGGCGCTGGTCATCCTCGACGGCTGGGGCCTGGCGGAGCCCGGTCCGGGGAACGCGATATCCCTGGCCGAGACGCCGGTCTTCGACCGGCTCTGGGGCAGGTTCCCCCATACCCAGCTCTCCGCCCAGGGCCGCGACGTCGGCCTGCCCGACGGCCAGATGGGCAACTCGGAGGTCGGCCACCTCAACCTCGGCGCCGGGGCGATCGTCAAGCAGGACCTGGCGCGGATCGACGACGCGGTCTCCGACGGCAGCTTCTTCGAGAACGAGGCGCTGCTGGCGGCGTGCGAGCGGGCTCGTCACAGCCCGCGCGGGCGCCTCCACCTGCTCGGGCTCGTCTCCGACGGCGGCGTCCACTCCGGCTGGGAGCACATCGAGGCGACGATTGAGCTGGCCTCGCAGGAGGGGGTTCCCGACGTCGTCTTCCACGCCTTCACGGACGGGCGCGACACCCTTCCACACGGCGGTCGCGGCTACCTGGCCGAGCTGGAGCGCTGGCTGCGGCACGCCGGCCGCATCGCGACGGTCAGTGGCCGCTACTACGCGATGGATCGCGATACCCGCTGGGAGCGGACCAAGCTCGCCTACGACGCGATCGTCCACGCGCGGGGCCTGCACGCGACCAGCACCGAGGAGGCGATCGAGGCGTCGTACGAGCGCGAGGAGACGGATGAGTTCGTTAAGCCGACCGTCATCGGGGACTACGACGGCGCCGCCGAGGGCGACGTCGCGATCTTCGTCAACTTCCGCCCGGACCGCGCCCGCGAGATGACTCGCGCGCTCGCCGAGCCGAGCTTCGACGAATTCCCCCGCAGCGGCGGCCCGGTGCTCGACCTGACGACGATGACCGCGTACCGCAAGGGCTGGCCCTATCCGGTCGCCTTCCCCGAGGCGCGCCCGAAGACGACCCTGGCGGAGGTCATCTCGGAGACTGGCGGCCGTCAGCTGCACGTCGCCGAGACGGAGAAGTACGCGCACGTCACCTACTTCTTCAACGGCGGGCGGGAGCAGGAGTGGGAGGGAGAGGAGCGCTGCCTGGTCGACTCGCCGCGCGACGTGCCGACCTACGACCACAAGCCCGAGATGAGCGCTCGCGCAGCCGCGGAGGCGTTCGTCAGCCGCTGGGCGAGCGGCGAGTACCGCTTCGGCATCATCAACTTCGCGAACCCCGACATGGTTGGGCACACCGGCTCGATCCCGGCAGCCGTGAAGGCGGTCGAAACCGTCGACGGCCTCCTGGCCGACGTCGTCGAGGCGGTGGAGCGCTCGGGCGGCGCCTGCATCGTCACTGCCGACCACGGCAACTGCGACCACATGCTCGAGCCGGACGGCTCGCCCAACACGGCGCACTCGCTCAACCCGGTGCCGCTGATCGTCACCGTCGAGGGGGTCGCGCTGCGCGACGGCGGCATCCTCGCCGACGTGGCGCCCACCGCGCTGCAGCTGCTTGGCATTCCCCAGCCCGAGCCGATGACCGGTCGCTCCCTACTGGAGGGCGCCGGCAACCACCCTGCCGGTGCCTAACACCCACCTTCGGTGGGTGTGAATTGAGTGCGCCTTCGGCGCCCAGCATCACTCCGCGGTGCCGGGGGGAGGCACCGGCAGGGTGGTCGCCGGCGCCCCCGCAATACGCTGCGCCATCCATGAGGCACGAAATCCCCGCGATCCCTGATTTGACCGTGCTGGAGGGTGTACAAAACCGGCAGCGCGGATGAGGGACGAGGCGGAGAGGTTGAGCTTTGAGATCGAGGCTCGGGACGGGGGTGCGCGGGCGGGCGTTCTGCATACCGCTCATGGGGAGGTGAGGACGCCGGCGTTCATCCCGCTTGCCACGAAGGGGACGGTGCGGGGGTTGGAATCGCGGGAGGTGGCCGAGATCGGCTACCAGATGGTGCTCGGCAACACGTATCACCTGAATGTGTCGCCGGGGCCGGAGCGGATCGCCGCCGCTGGGGGGCTGCACCGGTTCATGGGCTGGGACAGGGCGCTGATCACCGATTCCGGCGGGTTTCAGGTCTTCTCGCTGGCGCACGGCGGCGTTGCCGACGAGGTGAAGGGGAGCGGGCGTCCGGGTGGGGGCCATGGATCGGTCGTCTCGATCGGCGAGGAGGGGGTCCGCTTCCGCTCCTATAGGGACGGGGCCCCGCTCTTCATCTCGCCCGAGGTCTCGATGGAGGTGCAGGCGAAGCTGGGCTCCGACATCGCGCTGGCCTTCGACGAGTGCACGCCCTACCACGCGGACCGGGACTACACGGCGCGCTCGATGGAGCGCACGCACCGGTGGCTGGCGCGCTGCCTGGAGTGGCACGACCGCGAGGGGCCGGAGCGACAGGCCGTGTTCGGGATCGTCCAGGGTGGGGTGCACGAGGACCTGCGGCGCGAATCGGCGCAGTTCGTCGCCGCGGCGGGGGTCGACGGGATTGCGATCGGGGGGACGCTGGGGCGGGACAAGGAGGAGATGCGAGAGGTGCTGAGGTTCACCGCGCCGCTGCTTCCCGAGGCGGCGCCCAAGCACCTGCTGGGGATCGGCGAGGTGGACGATTTGCTTGCCGGCATCGCGCTCGGCCTCGACGTCTTCGACTGCGCCGTTCCGACCCGGCTCGCCCGCCACGGCGTCGCCTTGGCGCCCAGCCCCGACACCCGCTTCCGCCTCGACCTGCGCAAGGCGGGTTGGGAGGGCGACCGCAACCCGCTGGTCGACGGCTGTCCCTGCCCGGCCTGCCGGCACCACGACCGCGACTACATCAGCTATCTCTCCCGGGCCGAGGAGCTCACCGCGGTCCGCCTCCTCTGCCTCCACAACCTCACCTACCTGCACCAGCTGACCAGCCAAGCCCAAGCAGCCATAACCGCCGGCGCCTTCAGCAGCTACTCCAACATGATCATGAAGGGCGCTGCTCCCTGGGACGCTGGCTGAGGAGGGGTGCCCGACCCCCTCCTACCGCCGCCTATTCGGTGTTCTTCTTGACCAGTTCCTTGAACTCTTCGACAACCTTGTCGACGGAGCTTCCCGCCACTTCGGTCGCCTTCACGCCGTTCGCCTTGTTCGTCACCACGATTACGGCGGCGGCGACGGCGGCCGCTATCAGCACCAGGGCGAGCGCCGCGGTGACAAACCTGACGAAGCGGGAGAACGCTCCCGGCCCTCGTGCGTCCGCTGATAGAGCCGGCGCGAGCGGCTCAGGCTCCCAGGTTCGCGAGGGTGCCGGCCTGTACTCGGTTTGGGCGGTCCGATCTAGGCGCCGGGTCGCGGTCTCGCCGCCGAGCACCCTGGTGGGAGTCGCCTCCTCGACCGGTGGCAGGCTCACGTCCTCCCCCTCCAGCCCCAGCCGCAGGCCGCCGGCCAGCTCGTCCGCGCTGGCATAGCGGCGGTCGGGGTCGCCCTCCAGCGCTCGCAGCACCGCCGCTCCCAACGTCTCCGGCACCTCGTCGTTGTAGGTGCTGGGCGGCAGGGGCTGCTCATTCTGCTGGCGCACCGCCAGCTCGGCCAGGCTCGAGCCCTCATACGGCAGCCGCCCGGTCAGGAACTGGTAGAGGACGACACCGAGCGCGTAGACGTCGGTCGCCGGGGTCGCCTCCTCGCCACGCACCTGCTCGGGCGAGAGGTAGGCGGCGGTGCCGACCACGGAGCCGACCTGTGTGATCCGGGTCTGTTCGATCGCCCTTGCGATCCCGAAGTCGGTCAGTTTCACCGTCATCTCGCCTCCGCCGACGGGGCCGCCGACGATCATCAGGTTGCCCGGCTTGACGTCACGGTGGATGATCCCGCGCCGGTGCGCATAATCGAGTCCCGCGCAGGCCTGGATCCCGACCTCGGCCGCGGTCTCGAAGTCGAGCGGTCCCTGTCGTTGCAGGATCTGCGCCCCTGAGCGGCCCTCGACGTACTCCATCACCATGTAATGGCGCCCGTCGTCGATGCCGGTGTCGTAGACCTGGACGATGTTGGGGTGGATCAGTTTTGCGACCGCCAGCGCCTCGCGACGAAAGCGGGCCACGAAGCGCTCGTCGTCGGAGAGGTGCTCGGCGAGGATCTTCACGGCGACGGTGCGCTCGAGGATGAGGTCGGTCGCCGTATAGACGTTCGACATCCCGCCCGAGCCGAGCCGATCGCCGATCTCATAGCGCCCAGAGAGGGTGCTGGTTGCCATCAGTTTCCCCCGCCCGCCGGGGCGCCGGGACCGACTCCGCCGGAGGAGGGGCCTTCTTCTTCGCTGCCGCCTTCTTCATTGCCCAGGCCTTTTGCTTTGCCTTTGGCCTGGGGCGGCAGGGACGGTGTCGTGGTGGTTTCCGGTGTGGTGGGCGTCGCTGCGCCCTTCGGCTTCTTTTCCTTGGACGGCTTCTCCGTCGTGGTTTCGGGTCGCGTGGGGACCGTTGCCGGCGCAGTGGCTTCGCCGGTCGTTTCTTCGCATCTGGCGACGACTTCGTTCAGCCGCGTCGCACCGTTCTGGAGGGCGCGCTTGAGCTTCGCGTCGACACCGCCGAGCGCTTCGATCTGTTCGCTCACCTGCCGCGCGGCGCTTTCCGCGGCGACGCAGTCGCCTTCGTCCGCCAGTCGCTTGACCGAGGTGAGGTTGGCGGTTATGTCGCGCGCCGTTTCTCCCGGCAGCAGCCGCGCTTCGCTCCCGCAGGAGGCGAGCGCGACGACGGCGGCCGCGCCGAGCGCGACGGCAAGCAGGGTTGCGGCTGAGCCCTTCACTCGGGCGAGTCTAGAGAACAGCCTTAAGGGCGGATTTAGCCTGCATTTGCGGATCACTGGCCGACGTAGAGGCGATCGGCGAGGCGCCCCGGGAGGCCGGCGGCGGCAATCGACCCGGCTGCCCGTCCGATGTCATAGGACACGCGGTGGAAGTACGCCGTCTTCTCGTCCGTGTCGAGTTCGAGCCAGGCCGCGCGCGGGTCACCGTCCCGTGGCTGCCCGACGCTCCCCGGGTTGACCAGCCAGCGGCCGCTGCCGAGATCGATCGCAGTGCCGTCGGTTGCCTGTCCGCCGCGAAGCTCACGGTGCCCGTTTCCCGCCGGGCGCGTGAAGAAGAGTGACCTGTGCGAGTGGCCGATCAGCGCGATCCGCTCCGGTTGCACGTCCAGGCAGGCATCGGCCTGCTCGCCGGAGAGGACGTACTCCCAGACCGGGTCCCGGGGGGAGGCGTGGAAGAGGGCGATGCCCTCTCGTGAGCCGGTCGGCTCGAGCTCACGCAGGAGCTCGAGCGTCCGCTCGGCCACGTTCTCCCGGGTCCAGACGACCGCCTCGGCGGCGGATTCCGAGAAGGCGGCGATGTCAAGCACGCCCAGCACCGCGAGGTCATGGTTGCCGACCAGGCAGAGTGCGCATCGCTCCCGCACCAGGTCGGCGCAGGCGTCGGGCTCCGCGCCATAGCCGACGATGTCGCCGAGGCACCAGACCTCCTCGCTCTCAGCCTCGCCGATCGCGTCCAGGGTGGCTTCGAGTGCGGGCAGGTTGGCGTGGATGTCGGTGATGACCGCGACGCGCACGAGGCCAGCGTACCCTGGGCCCGCCAGGGTCCATACGATGCAGCGATGCCCAACCCCACGACCCCGGGCGCCTGGCACGCGGCCACGAGGTAGGTCATCGCGGTGACCGCAACCGACTCGATCGCCGAGTTGCGCTCGGCAGTCAGCCAGGCCGTTCGCGCACTGCGCGACGGCGAGGCCAGCAGTCCCGAACCGTCGCTGGACCGGCCGCCGAAGCCGGAGCTGGGGGACTACAGCTCCAACGCGGCGATGCTGCTGGCTGCCCCGCTTGGCGAAAACCCGCGCGACGTCGCGGCGCGCCTATGCGTTGAGCTGGAGCGCGACCTAGCGGCGAGTGGCAGTGTGGACCGGGTCGAGGTGGCCGGGCCGGGCTTCGTCAACTTCTTTCTCTCCGACGCCTGGTACCGCCGTGCGATGGAGCGGCTCGCGGCGGCGGGCGAGGACCTCGGGCCCGTCCCGACTGGTTCGCCAGAGCGCATCCTGGTCGAGTTCGTGTCCGCCAACCCCACCGGACCGCTGCACGTCGGCGGCGGGCGCCACGCCGCCTACGGCGACGCCCTGGTTCGCCTGTTCGGGGCGGTCGGTCACGAGGTCGAGCGCGAGTTCTACGTCAATGACGCCGGTGGCCAGGTCGTGCGCTTCGCCGCCTCGATCGCGGCTCACATGACCGGTGGAGCGGTGCCGGAGGGCGGCTATGAGGGGTCCTACGTCGCGGAGCTGGCCGTGCGCCTGCGTGCCGAGGGGATCGATCCGGGCGATTCGGAGGCCGTCGGCCGGCGCGGGGTCGAGCTCATCCTCGAGGGAGTCCGAGCGACCCTGGATCGCTTCGGCGTTCACTTCGACAGCTGGTTCTCGGAGCGCGACCTCTACGCCCGCGGGGAGGTCGACGTCGCGCTCGCGCTTCTCGAGGAGGGAGGCCACACCTACAGGAGCGAGGGAGCGCTCTGGCTGCGCACGACCGACTTCGGGGACGACAAGGACCGGGTGCTGGTCCGGGCGGACGGGGAACCCACCTACCTCGCCGCCGACGTCGCCTATCACCGCGACAAGCTGGAGCGCGGCTTCGGTCGGCTGGTCGACGTGCTCGGCGCCGACCACCACGGCTACGCGCCTCGCCTGCGCGCCGCGATCGCGGCGCTTGGCGCCGACCCGGACGCCCTCGAGGCGCTGATCATGCGTCTGGTCCACATCGTCGAAGACGGCGAGCGCGCGCAGATGTCGAAGCGCAAGGGCGACTTCATCTCCCTCGACGAGCTGATCGACGACATCGGCGTCGATGCGACTCGCTGGTTCATGCTCTGGCGCAGCCACGACACCACCGTCGACCTCGACCTCGAGCTGGCCCGGCGCGAGTCCAGCGACAACCCCGTCTACTACGTGCAGTACGCGCACGCCCGCATTGCGAGCATCCTGCGCAAGGCCGGGCGGGACGCCAGCGAGGCCGCCGCGGCAGCCGGCGCCCCGACTCCGGGCACTGCGCTGGAGCCCGCGGAGAAGGCCCTCGTCAAGCGGCTGCTCGAGTTCCCCGACGAGGTCCGGGAGGCGGCTGCGCGGCGGGCGCCGCACCGCATCTGCGCTTACTCGACGACCGTCGCCGCCGACTTCCATGCCTTCTACCGCGACTGCCAGGTTGTCGGCGCCGGGGGAGAGGGGGTCGAGCGGTCGCGGCTGGCCCTTTGCACGCTCGCCATGCGGACGATTGCGGCCGCGCTGGCGCTGCTCGGCATCTCCGCCCTCGAGCGGATGTGAAGGTTCTGGCGGAGATCTCGGCCGAGTCGCCGGCCGACCTCGGGGCCGGGACCCTGCGCCGTCGCGACCTCGAGGCCTTCGATGGCCTCCTCGAGGAGTTGAGTGGCGCCGCGATCGTGCTGGTCACCGGCGCCGCGGAACGGAAGCGAGCAGCCGCGATCGGGCTGGCCGCCGCCGCCGCCGCGGGCGGTACGCGCACCGCGTTGCTCGAGTGCGATCTGGCCGAGCCGCGGCTGGCGGGGTCGCTTGGGCTCGCCGCTGTCCCGGGCCTGCACGAGTACCTGTGCTGGGAAAGCGATGTCAGCCAGATCCTCCAGGCGCTTGCCCTTGCCGGTCCCGGCTCGGCCAACGCGACCGAGCCGCTCGTCTGCATCGTGGCGGGAAAGCCGACCAGCGATGGTCGGGCGCTGCTCGCATCGGAGAGCTTCCGGCACGCGACCGAAAGGCTGCGCGGCGCCTATGAGCTCGTCGTCCTCGATGGCCCGCCGCTGAAGCCCGACCTGGTGCAGCTGCACCAGGTCGCCGCCCACGCTGACGTGGCGCTTGCCTGTCTCGAGCGCTCGGATGCGAGGGGGCGCTCGTCGAGGCGTCTGCAGCGCGACCTGCGCCGGCTGTCCACCAGGTTCGCCGGAGCGGTCGCGTTCGGCTGAACGTCGGGCCCTGTCCTTGGGCCCATGCGAAATGAGCCGGAAGGTTCCCTACAGGTCGTAGCGGGCCAGGTCGGCCTCCAGCCGCTTGGCGTCCTCGCCCTCGGGCCCGGATGCGGCCTGGGGCTTTGAGCCGGGCCGGTCTGCGGCTCGTCGCCAGCGCCTGACGCCGACCGCCAGGGCGAGGGCCGCGGCGACGAAGGCGATCACCGGGATCAGGTAGGCGGTGAGGTCGAAGCCGGAGCCTTCCGGCACCGCCAGCACGTCGGGCCCGTACTCCGTAACCAGGGCACTCTTGATCTCCGCCTTCGTCTTCCCCTCCCCGATCAGCCTGGCGACGAAGGCTCGCTCCCGTTGGCCCTGTGGCGAGTTGGAGAGCTCCAGCAGCGTGCCGCAGATCGGGCACATCACTTCGCCTTCGATATCCGTGATGGTCGTCTTCGGCGTGGCGGCCAAGGCCGGCGCCACGATCCCCAGCGCAATGGCGAGCCCCAGCAGCACCATCGCGAGCCGGGCACGGCTCATCGCGGTTCCCCAGGCGGAGTCGATCCCTCGACGATCGGGATGACGCGTTCCTTGAGGAACCGCTCGTCCACCGGGCCGCGCCAGATCAGTGCCAGGCGGCCGCGCGGGTCGACCAGGAAGTTCTCGGGGACCCCGGTGGAGCCGAAGGCGGCGCTGCGCTCGTCGCCCACCGAGCGCAGCTGGGGGTAGGTGAGCCGGTAGCTGCGCACGAAGGCCAGCGCGTCGTCGCTGTTGTCCTGGACGTTGATGCCGAGCACGGTCAGGTTGCGCTTGCGGTGGCTGCGCCAGAGGTGCTCGAGAATGGGGGCCTCCTTCCGGCAGGGAACGCACCAGGAGGCCCACAGGTTGACGAGCACCCAGCGCCCGCGATAGTCGGCGATTGCGCCTTCGCCCTTGCCGCCCAGCACCGGCAGCTCCCTGTCGGGCACCGGATCGCCTACGGTGATTGTCGCTCTGCCCTTGCTGAGCAGGCCGAAGCCAAGCAGGCCGACGACGGCCAGCACGGCGAGGAAGGCGACGAATGCACGGGCGCTCACGAGCCTGGGAGGTTAGTCACCGCCCCTCCTCTTCCAGGCAGTGGCGCTAGTGAGCAGCCACGCCGCCGCCGCTGACCGCGGGCGGGGACGGAGGTGGCTGCGGTGCAGGTCCGGGAGCCGGGTTGGGCGAGGGAGCCGGACTCGGCGCGTGTTTCCCTCCGTTCTTGTGCTTGCTCCCGGAACGTTCGGTCGATTCGGTCGCGCCCGTCGTCGGCGCCGCAGAGGACGAGGTATGGCCGCTATGCAGCCCGGAGAGGCTGGGAAGTTCGGAGGGCACTGGGAATTCAGGGCAGTTGCCGCCCTGGGCCCGCTCCATGAAGGCACGCCAGATCGGTCCGGCGGTCGGTCCGCCGTAGCCGGTCGCTTCCCGCGACTCGGGATGGCCGACCCAGACAGCGGTTGAGTACATCGGCGTGTAGCCGACGAACCAGGCGTCGGACTCGCCCTCCGAGGTGCCCGTCTTGCCGGCCTCCGAGGGGCAGCCCATGTAGGTGTAGCCGGCGCCCGTGCCTTGGGTGATCACCCCCTCCAGCAGTTTCGTCACGTCGTAGGCCTGCCCTTCGGTCAGCACGCGGTTGCCCGACTTGGGATTGACCTGGTCCACCTTTCCGCCCGGGAATTCGACCCGGCCGACCGCGGTGGCGGTGTGGTGGACGCCACCGCTGGCGAGGGTCCCATAGGCATTGGCCATTTCCAGCGGCGTGACGCCGATCCGCAGACCGCCGATCGCCTCGGCCGGCACCGATTCCAGTGGCGCCGTGATGCCCATTTCGTGCGCGGTCTTGGTGACGTTTTCGGGGCCGACGTCGAGGTCGAGCTGGGCAAAGACGACGTTGACCGAGTTCCAGGTTGCCGAGGCCAGCGACATCGTCCCCTGGCCGGGCTCGGCGTTGTTGACGGTCCAGGTGCCGCCGCCGGGGATTTCGAGCGTCTTCGGCGAGGTGCCGTTGTAGTAGGTCGTGTAGGGATCGATCCCCTGCTTGATCGCCGTCGCCAGGACGTACGCCTTGAACGAGGAGCCCGGCTGGCGATGCGCCTGCCAGGCGTAGTTGAACTGGGTGCCCGCTTCCTGCGTCGAGGCGAGCGCCACGATCTCGCCTGTGTTGGGGTCGACGGAGGCGAGCGCCGCCGCCGGGCCGCCGCCGGAGTAGCAGACCCCGCAGGATTCGACCGCTTCCTGCGCGTATTGCTGCAGTCTGGGATTGATCGTGGTGTAGGCCTTGAGGCCGCCGTTGCGGACCGTGTTGACCCCGTACTCGTGGATCAGCTGCTGCTCGACCAGGTCGAAGAGCAGCGGGTCGCGGATGATCTGGTACCTGTGGCCCGGGCTCAGCCCCAGTCCCTGGTGGACCGCTTCGCGGTACTGGGCAGGGGTGATGTAGCCCTGTTCCCGCATCGCGTTCAGGACCTCGTTGCGGCGGTCGAGCGCCGCTCGCGGGTCGATGAACGGGTTGTATTCGGAGGGCGCCTGCGGCAGTCCGGCGATCATCGCCGCCTCGGGCAGGGTCAGCTCGCTGGCCGGCTTGCTGAAGTAGGTCTCCGCTGCCGCCTGCACTCCCACGGCCGTCTCACCGTTCACTGTCCCGTACGGCGCGGTGTTGAGGTAGGCGGTGAGGATCCATTCCTTGGAATGGGCTTCCTCCTCCTCTTCGGCCAGGTGGGCTTCGATCAGCTTGCGCTTGATCGTCTCTTCGGGATTCTGGATATAGAGGTCGCGGACAAGCTGCTGGGTGATGGTCGAGGCGCCCTGGACCGGCTTGCCTCCGGCGAGCAGGTCCTTCCAGGCGGCGCGGGCGATCCCGGCCGGATCGATACCGCCGTGGTGGTAGAAGTTCTTGTCCTCGATTGCGACCGTCGCCTCCTCGAGGTTCTGCGGCATCGCCTTGGAGGGGATCGGCTGGCGGATGTTGCTGGAGCGGATGAAGCCGATCAGGCTGCCATCGGACGCGTAGATCGCCGAGGAGCGGCCTTTCTGCACGGGTTTCAGGCTGGAGAGCGGCGGCGCCGAGTCATAGACGTGGATCGCCCAGCCGGCCGCCAGGCCCCCCGCGATGGCGAACAGCGTGGCTGCGCCCGCGAGTAGGAGCAGGGCCTTCCTCTTGAAGGTGTGCCGTGAGCGGCGCCGCCTGCGGATCCGATTCGTCATGTCCGTCAGAATTGCATCCCGGCGCGATCGACATCCACCACGGCGCCCCTCGGCATCGGTTCTGTCAGCAGTTCGGCCTCGGGCACCCGGGCCCGGTCAGCGCGGCTACGCCCGCCGGCCGCGATTGGCGGCTCCGGCAGCCGCCGGCTGTTGTTCCTGCTTCCGCCTGCGCTCCTGCATCAGGATCCAGAGGCGAATCTTGCGCTCAACCACCGTCGTGTGTCCGTGCATGTCGCTGCAATCCCTACTCGTGGGGGGTGTCCGCAACCGCCTTGGATCTCATGGTCGCGCCCGCCGGCCTCGTGCGCATTGGACAGCGGTCCGAAATTTGGCCTGCACCTTCTCGACATCCGGCCCCACGGGAGTTTCGCTGCGTGTCCCCGTAAGAGCGTGTCTCAGAACCCTGCGCGCGGGATGGGCGCCGGCGAAGCGCTACCGTTGCATCGATGGCGTCATCCGCTTGGCCATCCGTTTCCTATGCAAGCTGGAGGGAGACCTGCGACACGCTTCATGCGCACACCCAGGTGCTGGGCAAGCTCGCGGCAAAGCTGGCGCCCCCCGAACCTCAGCTCCAGCACGCCGCTCTGCGCCTGACCGCTCGGGGCTGGGAGACGCTCCCACTGCCCGCACCCGACGGCTCGGGCGCCCTCGTCGTGGCGCTGGACCTGCACACGCACGAGGCCGTGGCCGAGCACAGCGACGGCCGGGCGGGGAGCGTTCCACTGACTCCCGACCGAGCGGTGGGGAGCGTCACGCGGGAGTTGCTGAAGACGGTCGCCGACCTCGCCGGCGCCGTCGAGATCGACCCCACGCCGCAGGAGGTGCAGTGGAGCGTGCCGCTCGACGAGGACGACGAACACGCCACCTACGACGTCGATCGGGTCGCCGACTACCTCGCCTCGGCGACCCAGGCCGGCCTCGTCCTGGCGGCCTTCCGGGCGCCGTTCCGCGGCCGCTCGACGCCGGTCAACGCCTGGTGGGGGTCGTTCGACCTCGCCGTGAACCTCTTCTCCGGGCTTCCCGCCAAGCCGCCGTCGGGCGACTTCATCATGCGCAACGCGATGGACTCCCAGGAGGTGGCGGTGGGGTGGTGGCCCGGCGACACCCGCTACGGAAGGGCGGCTTTCTATGCCTACGCTCATCCGGCGCCGGCTGGATTCGCGGGCGCCCCGCTTGTCCCCGGGGCCGCCCGCTGGGACGGCGAGCTCGGTGAGTACGTCCTCGACTGGGACGACGTGCGCGCGAGCGAGGACCCGCACGCCTTCGCGCTCGAGTTCGCTCACTCGGCGTTCCGGCACGCGTGCCGCGTATGCGGCTGGGATGAGACGCTCGCCGCGAGCGCCGAGGGAGCGCCGCCTCCTGTCACATAGGTCGGAACGCGGATCTGGAGGTCCCCCGCTTGGTGCTCGTGGCAGAGACTAAGATGGCTTGGGAGTCGCGCATCCCATTCACGCGGACGTAGCTCAGCTGGTAGAGCGCGAGCTTCCCAAGCTCGAGGTCGCGGGTTCGAGACCCGTCGTCCGCTTCCTTTTCCCCGCGGATTGAAATTCCGAGATGGTGGGTATTGCACGAGCCAGACAGGCTGCCAGCCGTGGCATTCCGGACTGGTTCGCTAAGGGACTACTGAAAAAGCAGTAGCCTTTATCATCAAAAACGGGTATCCTAGGCGGGCGATGGTCTTCGGGAAGGAGAACTGGACGCGGGTGGGCCCCGCACTGCGGTGCCTGATCGCCGCTGCGGTTGCAGTTCTGGGAGCCACCCTTGTCCCGTCTACGGCGGGCGCGGCCGGAATCATCGCACCCCAGCACCATCCGCCTCAGTCCAACGACGGCTGGCAGGCTGGCACCTGCTACACGGACACCCCGATCTGCAGCGTCGCCACGCCGGGAGAGTTTTTTGAACAGTCGGCCGGCCATCCGCAGGCCGGCTTTACGCAGTTCATCATCGAAGAGGAACCGGCACCGCTACCGCTGGTCGGGGAAATCCCGGTCGGCAATCTGAAAACCGTCCGTGTCGACCTCCCGGCCGGGCTCAGCGTGAATCCTCAGGCGACCCCCGAGCAGTGCAACCTGGAAGTGGTCGAACACCCTGAATCCTGTCCGGCCGACACCAAAGTCGGCACCAGTGAAGTGACCGCGACCAACCCTCTCACCGGCCTCTCGCTGACCCTGCCCAAAGTCAACGTCTACAACCTCGTGCCGCGCCAGGGTGAACCGGCCCGCTTCGGCTTGACGATCGTGGGCAACGACATCTTCCTCGACGCCGGTGTGGCCTGGGAGGGCGACTACCACGAGTTCTTCACGATCGCCGTCGCCAAGCTCGCACTCGGCCCTGGCCTCGAAGTCGCGCGGATCTTGAAGAACCGCCTGGTGTTCGACGGTCGCTCCGGCGACGGCACCTTCATCACCACGCCGACCACCTGTTACGACCACGAAGCGCCGCCCTACGAACACGTCTACTCGACCTTCTTGAGGGCCGACTCCTACGAGGAAGAAGATCCGAACTTCCCCAACGGGTCGCCGTACATCGAGTCCGAACTGCCGTCGGGAACCAACCCGAAAGAATGCGACACGATCCCCTTCGAACCCTCGATCGAAGTCGAACCGAACACCGCGCAGACCGACTCCCCGTCCGGGGCTACCGTCGACGTCGAAGTCCCGTTCGAAAAGCCGAGCCTCGCGGAAATAGCGGCACCGCGGACCAAACAGGCCAGCTCCCAGCTCAAGGACGCCAAGGTGACCCTGCCGGCTGGGATGGGCCTCAACCCGTCCGCCGCCAACGGCCTGACCGCCTGCACCGACGAACAGTTCGGCAAGGGGACCAGGAACCCGGTCGCCTGCCCGGCCGCATCGAAGATCGGCACGGTCAAGGTTCAGACCCCGCCGCTGCCGCCGGACTCGCTCGAAGGGAACGTCTACCTCGGGCGGCAGCTCAGCCGTGACCCTGTTTCCGGTAACGAGTACAGGATCTTCGTCGACATCGAGTCGTCCCGCTACGACATCTCTGCCCGCCTGATCGGCAACGTCGCGGCCGACCCGCAGACCGGCCGGCTAACCACGACCTTCGCCGACAACCCCCAGGTTCCGTTCAGCTCCTTCCGACTTCAGTTCGAAGGTGGGCCGAAAGCGACGCTGACCAGCCCCGCCACCTGCGGGCCGCACACGACAACGACCCAAATGACCCCCTGGTCCGGCAACGCACCGGCCACGCCGTCGGGCAAATTCACCCTCACAACGGCACCTGGCGGCGGGGCCTGCCCGAAAGCCCTGGGTGAACGTCCCTTCTCACCAGGCTTCGGTGCCGGGGTCGCCAATCCGCAGGCGGGCGCCTTCAGCCCCTTCCATATGAGCATCGAAAGGAAGGACGGTGAGCAGGAGCTGAAAGGCGTCAATGTCAGCCTGCCGCCGGGGCTGACGGCGAAGCTCGTCGGCGTCAGCTACTGCCCGGAGGCGGCGCTTGCGGCAGCTGCGGCCAACAGCGGCACGGCTGAGGCGGCCCACCCGAGCTGTCCCGCCTCCAGCTTGGTTGGCAGCGCCTCGGTCCTGGCGGGAACCGGTTCGGCGCCCATCCACATCGACGGCAAGGCCTTCCTCACAGGCCCCTACAACGGGGCTCCCCTGTCTCTGGCAGTCGTCACCCCCGCCACGACCGGGCCGTTTGACCTCGGCTCGGTCGTGGTGAGGGTGGCGCTGTTCGTGGACCCGGAAACCGCTCAGATCCACGCCGTCTCCGATCCGATCCCACACGTCTTCGGCGGCGCCCTGCTCGACATCCGCTCGATCGCCGTGAAAATCGATCGACCCCAGTTCTCGCTCAACCCGACCAACTGCTCGCCGATGGCGGTTGCGAGCACGCTGCGCGGCGGTGGGTCGAACCCCGCCGACCCCGCGGCGTTCAGCGCCTTCGGCGTCTCGGCGCCATTCCAGGTCAACGGCTGTGAAAAGCTCGGCTTCGAACCGAAGCTCTTCCTGCGGCTCTTCGGGGCGACGCGTCGGGCTCATAATCCGAAGCTCCGCGCCGTCTTCCTCACCCACAGTGGCGACGCCAATCCCGCCCGCGTCGCGGTGACGCTTCCTCACGCTCTCTTCCTCGACCAGGCCAACATCTCGAAGGTCTGCACGCGGGTCCAGTTTGCCGCCGAAGCCTGCCCCCAGAACTCGATATACGGCTACGCGCAAGCGTTCACGCCGCTGCTCGAAAAGCCGCTCGAAGGCCCCGTCTACCTGCGCTCTTCCGACAACCCCCTGCCCGACCTCGTCGCGGCGCTGCACGGCCAGGTGAACATCGACCTGGCTGGTCGGACCGACAGCGTCCGCGGCCGTATCCGGAACACCTTCGACACCATCCCCGACGTGCCGGTGTCCAAATTCATCCTCACGGTGCGAGGCGGTCCCAGTGGCCTCCTCGTCAACTCCACCAATCTCTGCGGGAAGCGAACGCCGCTGGGTGCCATCGTCCGGATCAAGGGTCAGAACGGCAAGACCGCAAACCGGGAGACGAAGCTGCGCACGCCATGCGGCAAGAAGACGCATCGGCGCAGCAACAGGCGGCACCACCACACGCATCGCCGCTAGCCTCCTGCGACGGTGCGGCCGACGCTCTCCGTCTTAATCGTCTCGTGGAACAGCAGGAAGGAGCTGGGGAGGACCCTGCCCGCGCTGCTGGCGGAGCTCGAGGACGGCGACGAGCTGATCGTCGTCGACAACGACTCGAGCGACGGGACGCCGGAGCTGGTCGGCTCGCTGGCGCCGGCGGCGCGGCTTGTGCGGAGCGCGCACAACGCCGGCTTCGCCGCGGCCTGCAATCTGGGCGCCGCACAGGCGGAGGGCGACCTGCTCGTCATCCTCAACCCGGACGCGGCGCCGCTGCCCGGCTTTGGTGCGGCGATCCGTCTCCCCTGGGTGGAGGAGCGGGGCTGGGCTGCCTGGCAGGCGCTGGTTGCCGACGCAGGCGGTACGAAGATCAACTCGGCCGGGAACCCGGTCCATTTCACCGGAATCGTCTGGGCCGGTGCTCACGGGCGCCCGATTGACACGGCCCCGCCCGCCGGCGAGGTGCCCGCCCTCTCCGGCGCCTGCCTGGCCATTCCACGCCCTACCTGGGAAGAGGCCGGCGGCTTTCCAGAACACTTCTTCCTCTACCACGAGGATGTCGACCTCTCGCTGCGGCTTCGCCTGGCGGGTGGGGTGCTCGGCATCGAGCCGACAGCCGTCGTCGACCACGACTACCAGTTCGGCACCAGCGAGCCGAAGTGGCGCTGGCTGGAGCGCAACCGCTGGGCTTTCCTGATCCGCGTCTATCCCGCCCCGCTGCTGCTCGCGGTCGCACCGGCCCTGCTCGCCACCGAGCTGGCGCTGATTCCCGCCTCGATCGCCGGCGGCTGGGGGAGGCAGAAGCTGGCGGCGCTTTTCGACGTGGTTCGCTGGCTGCCGCGCCTGCTGCGCGAGCGTCGGCAGGTGCAGGCGACGCGGACGATCGGCGCGGGCCAGTTTGCCGCCTGGCTCACGCCCGACCTCGACTCGCCCTTCATCCCCGCGATCACCCGCTCTTTCCCAGCTCGTCTGCTGCTTCGCACGTACTGGCAGGTTGTCCGCCTCCTGCTCGGTCGCCTTTCCCGGTAGGGATAGGGACGGGCCCCTAAGTCGACTGGGCAGTCGGGCGGATCAGGATCTCGTTGACGTCGACGCCCGCCGGTTGCTCGAGCGCGAACATCACCGCACGGGCGATGTCCGTGTCGCGCAGCGCCCAGTCTCCGGGCCGCTTCTCGAAGAACGGCGTGTCGGTCATGCCGGGCTCGATCAGCGTCACCCGGATCGCGTGGTTGTCGTGCATCTGGCGCAGCTCAGCCCGTAACGCCTCGCCGATCGCCGTTGCCGCCCACTTGGTCGCGGAGTAAAGGGAGCCCGGCAGCACTCGCCGCCCGGCGGCCGAGCTGGTGATCACGAAGTGCCCGTCGCCGCGCTCCAGCAGGTGGGGGAGGGTGGCACGGATCGTCAGCGCGAGCCCGTAGACGTTGGTGAGGACCATCGAGCGCCAGTGCTCGACCGACTCCTCGAGGAAGCCCCGCGTCGCGCCGAAGCCCGCGTTGGCGAAGACGGCGTCGATCCGGCCGAAGGCCTCGAGGGCCGCCGCGACCAGCGCCTCCGCCTGCTCCCACTCGGTGACGTCGCAGCGGACTGGCACCGCGCGCTCGGGCCCGCCCAGCTCCGCGGCAAGCTCCTCCAGCGGCTCCAGATGCCGCGCTGCCAGAGCCAGGCGGTAGCTGCCGGCGGCGGAGCGCGCCGTGGCCGCCCCGATCCCCGTGCTGGCTCCGGTGATCAGCAGCACCGGATCGTTGGACCCACCGTCCGCCATCGAACACGATTTTCGCAGGTGAGTTCGCGTTTTGTCTCGCATATCGAGACAAAACGCGAACTCACGTCCCCGGCCGACCCGGGTTGCCATGCAACCAACCCGAACATCATGAAACCCAGGTCCTCAGGCCGGAGGAACCCCTTGCGATAATCCCCGCCCGTGGATCCCAGCCGCAAGCGAAAGATCCGGCTCGTGGTCGCGCTGAGCGCTGCCGTGCTGCTGTCCGCCGCCCTGGTCTACACGTCGTTCAGCGCATCCAGCGAAGCGAAGGAGCCCTCGCAGCTGCTCAACGCCGCGCCCGGCACCAGCTACGACCTCACCGGCCGGGTCGTCAAGGGCTCGGTTCGCCGTGACGGGGACAACCTGCGCTTCCGGGTCGCCGATCGCGAAGGCGGCGGCGCGACCCTGCCGGTCACCTATAGCGGCACGATCCCCGATCCCTTCCGCGCCGGCCGCGAGATCGTCCTTACCGGCGAAGTGAAGGACAGCACGTTCGTCGGCCAGCGCGACACCCTCGTCACCAAGTGCCCCTCGAAGTTCACCACCTCCGAATGACAGCTGGCATCGGCAGCGTCGCACTCGCACTCGCTTTCGTCACCGCGGTCTTCGCGGCGGTTGCCGCACTCGTCGGGCGCCACGGCGAGCGCCGCTGGATCGATCGCTCGCGCCGCGCGATCTACGTCCTTTGCGCGCTGCTGACCCTCTGCGTGGTCTTGATCGAGATCGCCTTCGCGACCAACGACTTCTCTCTCAACGTCGTCCAGCAGCACTCCTCGATCGAGACGCCGTCCTTCTACAAGCTGGCGGCGATGTGGTCGAGCCAGGAAGGATCGCTGCTGCTCTGGGCCTGGGTGCTCTCGATCGCCTCCTCACTGGCGCTGTACGCGACGCGAAACAGGCTGCGCGAGCTGGTGCCCTACGCGACGGCGGTCATGGCGGGCGTGGCGAGCTTCTTCACCGGGTTAATGCTGTTCGCCGGCGGGGTCAACCCGTTCGCGACACTCAGCCCCGTGCCGGCGGACGGGGTTGGCCTCAACCCCCTGCTCCAGCACCCGAGCATGATGATCCACCCCCCGATGCTCTACTCGGGGTACGTCGCCCTCACGGTCCCCTTCGCCTTCGCGATCGGCGCCCTCATCACGCGCCGCCTCGACGCCGCCTGGATCCGCTCCACCCGCCGCTTCGCGCTGATCGCCTGGGCCTTCCTCGGCTTCGGTTTGCTGCTGGGGGCACGCTGGTCCTACAGCGAGCTGGGTTGGGGAGGGTACTGGGCCTGGGACCCGGTCGAGAACGCCGCCCTGATGCCGTGGCTGATGGCGACGGCCTTCCTGCACTCGATCATGGTCCAGGAGAAACGGGGGATGCTGAAGGTCTGGAACGCCTGCCTGATCGTCGCCACCTTCACGCTGGCGCTGCTGGGGACCTTCCTGGTCCGATCCGGCGTGCTGCAGTCGATCCACGCCTTCGGCAACAGCACCGTTGGTCCCTACCTCCTCGGCCTGATCGCGGTGGTGCTGATCGGCTCCACGGCCCTGATCATCTCGCGGCTCGACGACCTGCGCTCGGAGAAGCGGATCGACTCCCTCGTCTCGCGAGAGTCCGTGTTCCTGGTCAACAACCTGCTCCTGGTGGCGCTCTGCGTGACGATCTTCTGGGGCACCTTCTTCCCGCTGATCTCGGAGCTGTTCACCGGGAACAAGGCGTCGCTGGCGGCGCCCTGGTTCGACCACTACACCACCCCGCTTGCGATCCTGCTCGTTCTCTTCACGGGGATCGGGCCGCTGCTCGCCTGGCGGCGGGTCAGCTGGGTCGTGGCGAAGCGGGTCTTCCTGGCTCCGATCCTGATCGCGGCGGCGGTCGGCGTGGCGCTGGCACTTGCCACAGACGCCACGGCCAAGCCTTGGGCGTTTGCCCTCTTCGTCTTCGCCGCATTCGCGCTGACCGGCCTTGCCCAGGAGTTCTGGCGGGGGGCCGCGGCGCGCCGCTCGCTGTCGGGAGGCTCGATGCCGGCGGCGCTGGCTGCGGTCGTTTCGCGCAACCGCCGGCGCTACGGCGGCTACATCGTCCATGCCGGTGTTGCGGTTCTGCTCATCGGTATCGCCGCCTCCTCCAGCTTCCAGACCAAGCGCGACGTGACGCTGCGGCCGGGCCAGAGCGCCGTGGTCGACGGTCGCACCGTCACCTACGTGCGGCCGACTGCGAGCGTCAATGGCCTGGCTTTCACCGCTGGCGCGGTGTTGCGGGTGGAGCAGGGCGCCAACGCGTTCACGCTGCACCCGACCCGTCGCTTCTACCGGCCGACCGGCGCCGCGACGCGCGCGATCTCCGACTACTTCAACGGCGAATCGGACAGCAACATCGGCTTGAAGGCGGGGATCGGCAGCGACTTCTGGACCGCGGTGCAGCCCGACATCGGCGCCGTGCTGCTGCGCGCGCGCGCCGCAGACCAGGGCTTTCGCGCCTGCCTCGGTGGGGCGCCGGGAACCCCGCCTGCGTGCCGGGTGATCGCGAGGCTGATGCGGGTGGCCGCCGCCAATCCGCGCCTGCGCCCGGTTGCCTTTGGGCAGATCGAGAGCCTGCAGGCGGCGACCGCGCAACGGCTGGCGAAGGGCTACCTCGCCGACAGCGCGCCTGCCACCTTCCGCATCATCGTCGACCCACTGGTGACCTGGATCTGGGTCGGCGGCCTGATCGCCCTGGTCGGTGCGCTGATCGCGATCTGGCCCGCTCGCCGCGCCAGGCGCGGCCCGGCGGTCGCCTCCGAGCTGGAGGCGCTGAAAGAAGCCAAGTACCGCGAGATCCGCGACGCCGAGCTGGACCACGCGGCGGGCAAGCTCTCAGATGAGGACTTCGCGCTGCTCGACGCCGAGCTGCGCAGCGAAGCGGTCGAGATCCTCGATCGTGCGAACGGCAGCCGAGCGAACGGTAAGCCGGTGGTTGCCGGGCCCTCAGCTGAGCGGACGACGAGCCGGGACTAGAGGACGGCTAGATCTTCAGCAGCACGATTGTGTTGAGCAGGAAGAGGACCGCGAAGAAGATCGTGGCGCGATCCAGGTTCCGCTCAACCATCGAGCCGCCACTGAAGGAACCACCACCGCCGCCGATCCCGAAGGCTCCGGAGAGCCCGGCGTCTTTGCCCGAGTGCAGGAGCACGAGGAAGATCACGATGACCGCGATGATCGCCTGAATCACGGCGAGGATGGTGAACACGGACGGGATGGTAGCGACCGGGGGATTCCCAGGGCCGAACATCCCGTCTGTGTATGTTGTGCTGGTTGACAAAAAAGGCTTGTTTGTCAATTACCCAGACACCATCCAGCTATCTGACAAGGAGAAGTCATCGATGGAGGCAGCGACGCATGCCCATGCGGCCGAGTCCGAGCTCAACGCCGCCGCCTGGCGCGATCCGAAGCGCTACGCCTGGCTGCTGGGCCTGATCGTGCCGGTTTCGCCGTTCCTCGCCTGGGCCGACGTCCAGCTGACCGGGCTCGGCGCCTTCTGGTTCTTCGGCCCGATCCTCGTCTTCGGGATCTTCCCGGTGATCGACTTCCTGCGCGGGCTGGACAAGTCAAACCCGCCCGACAGCGTCATCAAGTGGCTCGAACAGGACCGCTACTACCGCCTTTGCACCTACGCCTTCATCCCGTTCCAGTACGCGGGGCTCGTCTTCGCCTGCTGGCTATGGGCCAACGGTGGCCTCTCGACCGTCGACGGCATCGGCCTGGCGCTGACCATGGGGATCGTCAGCGGCATCGCGATCAACACCGCCCACGAGCTGGGGCACAAGCGCGCCGGCCTGGAGCGCTGGCTGAGCAAGGTCGCCCTTGCCCAGAGCGGCTACGGACACTTCTTCATCGAGCACAACCGTGGTCACCACGTCCGCGTCGCGACGCCGGAGGACCCGGCCAGCGCCCGTCTCGGGGAGAGCTTCTGGGCCTTCCTGCCGCGCACGATCGCCGGCAGCCTGCGCTCGGCCTGGGGGCTGGAGCGCGCCAGGCTCGGTCGCATGGGTCGCTCGCCGTGGTCCATCCACAACGACATCCTCAACGCCTGGGCGATGACCGTGCTGCTGTTCGGCGGGCTGACGGCCGCGTTCGGGCTCGTCGTTCTCCCCTACCTGCTCGTCCAGGCGGTGCTCGGCTTCTGCCTGCTGGAGGTCGTCAACTACCTCGAGCACTACGGCCTGCTGCGCCAGAGGCGGGAGGACGGCCGCTATGAGCGCTGCCGGCCCGAGCACAGCTGGAACAGCAACAACGTCGCCTCCAACGTCCTGCTCTACCACCTGCAGCGCCACAGCGACCACCACGCCAACCCGACCCGCCGCTACCAGGCGCTGCGCCACGTCGACGAGGCGCCGCAGCTCCCCACCGGGTACGCGGGCATGATCCTGCTCGCCTGGTTCCCGCCGCTCTGGCGCCGCGTCATGGATCGCCGCCTGATCGACCACTACGGGGGCGACGTGACGCGCGCGAACGTCGCGCCGCGGGTGCGGGGAAGGGTGGCGGCCCGCTACGGAGCGGTGGCATGACGCGCGGCGGTGGCGCATTGGTGTCGCTATGCGACACCAATGCGCCATGCGAGGTTCTCCTATGAGCGCCTGGCGCTGCCCGGGCTGCGGGTACGTCTACGACGAGGAGGCCGGCCATCCGCGTGAGGGATTCCCTGCGGGAACCCCGTGGAGCGAGGTGCCCGACGACTGGCACTGCCCGGACTGCGGGGTCTACGACAAGGTGGACTTCGAGGCGGCCGAATGAGCGCGTCCGCCGCATCCGATGCCACGATGGAGGCGATGCCCACCGCCACCGAGCGAGCCCCGTATCCGGTTGCGGCCCACGAGCTTCTCCGCGAGACCCTCTTCGGCGCCGCCCGCGACGAGCTCCACCGGCGCGCCTGGTCTGAAATCACCATGGCCGACATCGCCGGCGCGGCCGGCGTCAGCCGCCAGACCCTCTACAAGGAGTTCGGCAGCCGCAACGAGTTCGCTCAGGCGTTCGTGATCCACGAGGGCGAACGGTTCCTTGCCGGTGTCGAGGCCGCCGTCCGCGAGCACCTCGACGATCCCCGCGCCGCCGTCGGCGCCGCCCTCGGGGTCTTCCTGCGCACCGCCGGCGAGGACCCCCTCGTACGCATCCTCCTCAGCGACGACGGCACCGGTGGCATGCTCCCATTCGTCACCACCCAGGGGATGCCAGTGGTCCAGTGGGCCACCACGCGCCTCACGGCCGTCATCCAAGACGGCTGGCCCCGGGCCAAGGCCAGGGACGCCAACCTGCTCGCCGAATCGCTCGTGCGTCTCGCGATCAGCTACGTGACGGCGCCCAGCGACTCCCCGGAGCGCACCGCCACCCAAACCGGCGAGCTGCTTGCCCCCTTCATCGACAGGGCGCTCGGCTCGAGCTCAACCTGACGTTGCGGCGCAAGCGCCCCGGTGCAGTCGCTTGACCGCTGACCACGGGCCACCTGATGTACTGACGAGGTGACCGAGCCGCTCGTCCTCCAATCCGGCGTCGCCGCCGCGGCCTTCGATGTGGCGGCTGCTGCTTGGTGCGCGTTCGAGCTCGCGATGACGATTCGCCAGCGCCGGCTCGCGCCGGATTCGCAGGCTCGCGATCGCACCGCCACCATCATGCTCGCCTGCAGCGTGGGATCGGTGGCCGCCGCGGCGCAGCTGGGGGGCGAAGGACGGATTCCGTGGCCAGGTGGGGCCGTGTGGCCCATTGCCCTCGTGAGCCGGACCGGGTTTGACGGAGACCGTTTTTGTTGGTTTCCAATTTAAGAGAGATTGCTCAGTTGGACTCCCTGGGCAACGTATAGGGACTCGAACTCGACGGGAGAGACGTCGCCCAGGGATTCGTGCAGGCGGTCGTTGTTGAACCAGGCGACGTACTCGACGACGGCCAGCTCGAGCTGGGTGCGGGAGCGCCAGGAGCGATCGGCGATCAGCTCGGTCTTGAAGGTGTCGACGAAGCTCTCGGCCATCGCGTTGTCGTAGGCGTCCCCGACCGTGCCGACCGAGGCCAGCACGCCGTGGTCGTCAAGTTCCTGGGTGTAGTCGGCGGAGGTGTATTGGGAGCCGCGGTCGGTGTGGGCGACCAGCTGGAAGTCGGCGCCGGACTCGCGTTGACCGAGCGCCATCCGCAGCGCGTCGAGCACGAGGTCGGTGCGCATGTGGGAGGCGAGCTGCCAGCCCACCACCTTGCGCGAGAAGGCGTCGATCACGAAGGAGAAGAACGACGCCCCCTCCCAGGAGCGCAGGTAGGTGAAGTCTCCGACCCAGAGCCGGTTGGGGCCCTCAGCGCTGAAGTCGCGCTCGACGAGGTCGGGCCGGCGGTGAGCTTGCGGATCGGGCTTGGTCGTGCGCCAGGGCCTCCCACGGCGCTTGGCGCCTTGGATGCCGGCCTCGCGCATCAGGCGCTGAACGCGGCCCCGGCCGACCTCCTCGCCCTCGCGTCGTAAGGCGATCCACATCCGCCGGTATCCGTAGGCGCAGTAGTTGGCCTCGTGGATCTCGGTGATCAGGCGGGTCAGACGCTCGTCCTCGATGGCCCGTGGCGATCGCTCGCCCTTGGCGCGCTGGTAGTAGGCGGAGGCCGATATCTCCAGGGTCCTGCAGATCGGCTCGACCCCGAAGCGCTCGCGGTGTTCGTCGACGAACACGCTCACCTCGCTCGGCGTGGGTCGAGCTCGGCGGCGAAAAACGCGGAGGCGCTCTTCAGGATATCGTTGGCCCGGCGCAACTCGCGCACCTCACCGCGTAGCGCCTTCAGCTCCTCGCGTTCCTCGGTGCTCAGCAGGTCCCTGCGGACGCCGGCGTCGGCCTCCGCCTTGCGCACCCACTTGCGCAGGGTCTCATGGTGGATGCCGAGGTCGCGGGCTACGTGGGCGATCGGGCGGCCGGAGTCGAAGACCATCCGGGTGCCGCGATCGAGCAGCTCATCGGGGTATTTCTTCTGTCGTGGCATGGCTTGGGAGTTCCCTTCTTCCAGGTAGGAATCCTGGTTTCTGGGTCTCCGTCAAACCCGGCCTGGCTCATCGGCCTTGTCCTGGTAGCCGCGGGCATCGGCCTGCGCGCCTGGGCGATCGCCAGCCTGGGGAGCTTCTTCCAGTACCGGATCGAGGTCCAGGCCGAGCATCGCGTCATCACCGACGGTCCCTACCGCTACGTGCGCCACCCCTCCTACAGCGGGATGGTGCTCGTGCTGGTGGGGATCGCTCTGGTGAGCGGCGACGTCGAGAGCCTCCTCGCCGTGGCGGTTATCGGGGGGGCGGGGCTGGCGCTGCGCATCCGCGCCGAGGAGCGGCAGCTGACCGCGGCGCTCGGAGCGGAATACGAGCGCTTCGCAGCGCGGCGCAGGCTGCTTATGCCCGGCGTGCTGTGAGCGGCCGCCCCGGGCGTGTCCCATGGCGCTCGCTCGGCGAGATGCTCAGCTGAGCAGCTTGGCCTTCATCTGGTCGAACTCCGCCTGTGAGATCGTCCCCTTGTCCCTGAGCGCCGCGAGCTTGGCGAGCTCGTCGGCAGGGGAGGCTGCCGCGGTTTCGCGCACATAGCCCTCGAACTGCTTTCTCGCTTCCGCCGCATGTTTCGCCGCCCGTTCCTGCATGCTTCCGCCGCGCGCGATCAGATAGACCAGCGTGCCGAGGAAGGGGAAGACGAGGAGGACGAGGACCCAGGCGGCCTTGCCCCAGCCTGACATGCCGTGATCGCCGAACAGGTCGCTGATGATGGCGACCAGGATCCAGATCCAGGCGACGAGCAGAAAGACGCCCAAGACCGTGAGGAGGGCGTCGCCGAGGTTGAAGTCTCCGAGTACCAAACCCACACCGCTCATTCGTGTGCTCCTTTCGTAGGCAGCCGTCAAGGCGGCTGGATCGGAGTGTGAGGTGAACCTATGTGCAGGGGCGAGCTCGCACAACCCACCAATACCGAAGGACGGGCCTCGGGTTCGTACGGATGGCCTCCCCGCGCTTCCGTAGAAATTTCCCGGTGGGGCGCGGATGCATACGGATGTCCCACTCGGCTGGCCACCCTAAGGTCGGGCACATGGTGGATTCCTCGCGACCGGCGCTACCGGGTGGAGCGACCACCGCATGTGGCCACGGCCGCAGCGAAAGGAGCATGAGATGCAAGGAACAGGCACAACTCCCGTAGACACCTTCGATGCGCAGCCTTCGGGGTGGGCGATCTTCGCCGGGGTGGTCCTGCTGGTCGTCGGCTCACTGGACGCTCTGTATGGGCTGGCCGGGGTCCTCAACAACCAGGTCGTCATCGTCGGTGGCCATGGTGTGATCCTGGCGGACATCACGACCTGGGGCTGGGTGCATCTGATCCTGGGCTCGATCATGGCCCTCACTGGGCTGGGGCTGCTCGCGGGCATGTCCGGTGCCCGCTGGGCCGCGGTCTTCTTCGTCGCCGTCAATGCCGTCGCGCAGATCGTCTGGTTCCCCGCGGCGCCGCTGTGGGCGCTGCTGATCATCCTGCTCGACGTGACGATCATCTACCAGTTGACGGTTCGCTGGGAAGTCCGCTGAAGACTGGCGACGGTCATCGCACGAGCGTCGCACAGGCGACAGCCAGAGACGCCTCGGAATAGGCCCGAGACGTCCCTGGCTGTCCGGCGGTCCGCGACGGTGTGTCTCGACCGGCGGGCCCGCGATGGGGGGACCTGACCCTGCTCTTCGAATGGGTCGAGGACGGGCCGGGACGTCGGCCGATCTTCCCCAGCTCAAGGGCGCCTGCGATTGTCTTACACTCGTAATGAGTGTCCGCACCGATCGGAGCACGCCGTGCGACGCTGGCCGACGCGCCGGCGCTGGCGCTGATGCTCGCACGAGCGTTCCACGACGACCCCATCGCAACCTGGGCTTGCGCGGTCGAGACCGCGCGCCCTCGCATGCTGGAGCGTTTCCACGGGGCGCGCTTGCGGCAGCTGCTCGTTCACGACGAGGTGTGGATGACGACCCAGCGCGAGAGCACCGCGGTGTGGGCGCCCCCGCGGTCCTGGAAAACGACCGTGCGCGAGGACCTGGAGATCGCCCGCTGCCTCCTGCACCCGCGCCTCGTTGTGCGTGCGCCGCTGGTCGCGGCGGGCATGCTGGACATTGAGCGCAAGCACCCGCACCGGCCACCGCATTGGTACCTCGCGACGCTCGGTACGGATCCATCGGCGCAGGGACAGGGCCTCGGATCGGCCGTGCTCGCGCCGGTCCTCGAGCAATGCGACCGCGACGGCGTCGCGGCATATCTCGAGTCCTCGAAGGAGCGAAACATCGACTACTACGCCCGTTTCGGCTTCCGTGTGACCACGCCCCTGCGCCTGCCTCGCGGCCCGACCGTGTGGCCGATGTGGCGCGATCCATTGCTCCTGACCGGCCAACCGCGATGCGCAGACTGATCTATTCGATGGGGGTGTCGCTGGACGGTTTCGTCGCCGGGCCGGAGGGCGAGATCGACTGGTCGGCGCCGGACGAGGAGCTGCATCGGTTCCACAACCAGCAGGTGCGGGAAATGGGTGCGCACCTCTGTGGACGGCGGCTTTACGAGACGATGGTCTACTGGGAGACCGCTGAGGAGAACCCGTCGGCCACGGATTACGAGCTCGAGTTCGCCCGCATCTGGAAGGACATGCCGAAGATCGTCTTCTCGAAGACCCTCGAGAAGGTCGAGGGCAACGCCAGGCTGGTCAGGGACGGCGTTGCCGAAGAGGTCGCCAAGCTGAAGGAACAACCGGGTAAGGACCTGGCGGTCGGCGGCGCCGGTCTCGCCTCCACCTGCATCGGGCTGGGCCTCATCGACGAGTACCGGCTCTTCGTCAGTCCGGTCCTACTGGGTGGGGGAACGCCTTACCTTCCGGCCCTGGATGCACGGATCAACCTGGAGCTGGTCGAGACGCAAACGTTTGGCTCTCGCGTCGTCTATCTCCGCTATCGGCGTGTGTAAGACGGGCAGCTGCCACTCAGCTACTTCTCGACAACGGCCGTTGCGTTGCTGATGGCGCTCATCTTGCCGCCAGCATTGGTGGCGGTGACGACCACCTTCAGCCGGTGGCCGACGCTCTTCATGCTGACCCGTAGAGCCCTTTTCGTCGCCCCGCGAATACCGTGACACTTCTTGGCGGCCTTATCGCAGCTCTTCCATCGGTATGTGTAGGCGATCGGCGCGGTGCCTGTCCATCTGCCCTTGTCCGCCACCAGCCTGGTCCTATTCCTGACCTTGCTCTTGACCTTGGGGGCCATGATGTTCCGAGGAGCCAGAGGCGGCCTTGGCGGTGGAGGCGGAAGCGCGGGCGGTAGTGTCGGCGCGGGCGGACTGAACAGCGCGGCAAGGTGGTCGTGGAGGGCCACTCCGTTCGAGTCGGCAGGCGTCCCCGAGTAGTCGGTGATCAGGTAGAGCGCACTGCATGGTTGCTGGGGCGGTTCCAGTACGAACCAGCCCCAGCCGAGGTAGCCCACTCCGTGTTTGTCGGCCCAGTCCATATAGGTGTTGTCGAAGTTGTTCGGGTTGTCGCCGCTCGACGGGCAGTCGTCCTCTCCGAACTCTCCGGTAACGACCGGAACCTGGGCGGCGACAGGCGCGATCGTGGCGTTCCAGCAAGCTTCGGTGGCGCAGCTCTCACCCGTGTAGTCGTGGAACGAAGCGGCCAGCTGCTGCTTGGGATCTGTCGGCTCGTTGGCGAGCCACCGGCGCAGGTCGTTCGCGTAACTGAGTCCACCGAGCAGGATCGGCTGGGTCGCTCCGGTGGAACGAATCGCGTCCACGACTTCCTGCATGCCGACGGAGGCATAGGTCTGCGCCGGGTCGACGGGCTGCCGATCGTTCGCGTCGGGCACCGGGCAGCCCCCGTTTTTCCAGCAGGCCCAACTCACCGGGTAGGCCGCATGGCCATTGGCGGCCGGGGAGTAAGGCTCGTTGAACGCGTCGAAGACCGCTGCCGGGTCGTTCTTGAAAGCGCCCGCAACCGAGGTCCAAAAGTCCAGTGAGTGCGGATCGGGCAACGCGCGCTGCCCATCCGCCGGAGTCGCCCCGGGCGCCGACCAGTGCAGGTCGAGGATCGCGTAGAGCCCGTCCGCGTGGAGGGCCTGTACGTAGGACTCGACCGCCTGCCGGTAGCCATCGGCGGTGAGCCCGCCGGCGGGGTAACCATTGAGGCCGAGCCAGCAGTCCTCGTTCAGGGGGACGCGCACCGCGTTGGCGTGCCAGCCCGCGATCGCCGCGGCGTCGCTCCCATCCAGGGGGCCGTCCGCGTAGGCGTAGCCGTAGAAGCACGCGTACTCGGTGCTGGAACGGTTGACGCCGACCAGCTGAACGGTCTGCCCTGAGCCGTTGACGAAGTGGTTGCCGGAGACCTGGATGGAGAGTGGAACGGCAGCAGCAGAAGCAGTGAACGAAGTCACCAGAGCCAAGGTTGCCACGGCTGCCAAGGCAACCCGACGATTGGAGGGCAATAATCGTGGCACTACTTAGGTTTGTTCGATGTCGAGCGACGCACCATCACCGTTCCTTCAACACCGAGTACCAGATTCTCTCGGCAACCCTGACCAGTTCGTCGCCCGTCCGCGCCAGGCGGCGATATAGCTCCCGGCGCGCCGCGATCTCGCGGATGTCCTGGACTTCGATCAGCGCGGACATCGCGACCCGGTAGGTGTGCTGGAGGTGGCGCTGATCCTTGACGGCCCGGTCGGCAACGGCGGTCGCGCTTTCGCGATCGCCCCGCTCGATCATCGCGAAGGCCTCGACGAGGCTCCTCGTGCCCGCGGCCAGCTCCGTCGCCATCTCGGCGATCGCGGCATCCGGGGCGATTTGCATGGCCTCGGTCTCGCCGACGATGTTCTTCGCGCCATTCAAGATCTCGTCGAGCCCGCGGGAGAGCTCGAAGATGTCCTCCGGCTCGAGCGGCGTCGAGAACGCCTCCGTCAAGGCTTTCCGCAGCTCGCGCTTTCGGTCATCGGCCTGATGCTCGCACTCGCGCAGCCGATCGGCCGCCGCCGCCGCATCGCCCTCGGCCCAGGCAACCAGCGCATCCATTCCCTCGACCGTGGTCGCCGACTGCTGCCGCAGCATTCCGAGCACGTCGGGTGCCTGCGGGAGGAACCAGTGCCTGCGGGTCATTTAGCTAGCCGCCCTCCAGATCAGCAGCATTATCGCCCCGATCGCAGCCGAGGCCGGAAGCGTCAGCAGCCAGGCGAAGGCGATCGAGCGCACGACGGTCCAACGAACATGGTGCCAGCGGCGCCGGCCGCCGCCGACGCCGACGACAGAGGATGCAACCACATGCGTCGTCGAAACCGGGGCGCCGAGGTAGGAGGCGGGGATGATCACCGCCGTGGAGGCGCTCTGGCTCGCAAAGCCGTCGATCGGTGCGAGGCGGAAGATCCGCCGCCCGATCGTGCGGATGATCCGCCAGCCGCCCATCGCGGTGCCGAGGGTGAGCGCGGCGCCGCAGGCGAGCTTCACCCAGATCGGCACCGAGAGCGTGTCGAGATGGCCGGTCGCGAGCAGGAGCGCGGCGATCACGCCCATCGCCTTCTGGGCGTCGTTGGCGCCGTGGCCGAAGGAAAGGGCGGCGGACATTGCCCACTCCGCGCCGCGGACCGGCGACTTGACGCTACGGGTGGCCCGTTTCAGCAGGTGCGTGTTCAGGCGGGCGAAGGCGAGGCCGAAGCCCAGCCCAAGCATGGGTGAGACGGCCAGGGCGATCAGCACTCCGAAGACCCCCACGGGCTTCCAGCCGTCCAACCCTCCCCAGTGGATGGCGTCGATGCCCGCCTCGGCGAACGCCGCGCCGACCAGTCCTCCGACGAGCGCGTGCGCGGAGCTGGAGGGCAATCCCCGCCACCAGGTCAGGACGTTCCAGAGCGTTGCGGCGAGAACTCCCGATCCGATCACCTGGACGGCCTGCGTGGGCGCGACCGTGACGATTCCGGCGATCGTGTCCGCCACCGCGGTGCCCACCAGCAGGGCGCCGAGCATGTTGAAGACGGCGGCAAGGGCGACCGCCTGTCCCGGTCGGGCGCCGCGAGTCGCGACGAGGGTTGCGATCGCATTGGCGGCGTCGTGGAACCCGTTCGTCAGCGCGAAGGCGATCGAGAAGGCGATGGCGAGCCCAAGTTCCAGCTTCGCCTCCTAGCGGCTCGATCGTTGAATACGCTGACTGGGGGCGCAGGCGGTTAGACCGTAGGCGTGAGCCAGCCTCCTGAAATTGGCGAACGGATCGCTTTCGCCGGCCAGCAGGGCGGGGTCGCGCCTCACCCTGTCCAGGGCCTGTTCGGCGATGTTGAGCATTCTCGTTACGGTGGGAGACGGGGAACCGAGGGTCCGCAGCGCCTTTACCTGAGCGCTGATGCCGGGTATGGCCGTGTCCTTTGCGAAGCTCATGATCTGCGCCGTGGTTGGCGGACTGTTGCCGTGCTCCTTCTGGGCTGCGGCATTCTGCTTCCGATTCGCCCGTCTGCAGATCGCGTTGGCCTTGCTCAGGAGCTCAGCCTTGGTCAACGTCGCGGTTGGTGGATCGCCTGTCGTGCTGCTGCCACTGATTCCGCACCCGGCGCCGGCGCCCAGCCCGACGAGCAGCGCTGCCGCAACCATCAGGCGAGTCAAGTGGCCGAGTGTCCTGCTGCGGATCCCGAGGATTGCGTGGAGCTCTCTCAGAATCGCCGCCTACCCAGGGCCCGAAGCGCGCTTCGGCTGTGGAAGCGGGCCGATCTTCATGCGGCAACTCACGCCCTTGCATTTCTCGAGACGCTTGAGACGGGTGCTCAGCCATAGCCGCACGGCACGGTAGCGGGGGTCTTGGGCGAGCGAGCGAAGCTCGAAGGGATCGCGGGCGAGGTTGTAGAGCTCGACCGGCCCGAACGCGTACTTGATGTACTTGTAGGGCCCCACGCGGATTCCCTTGTAAGCGACCGGTGGAGCCCCGCCCGGGCCCCTCTCGGGTTGCAGAGTCTTGCCTCGAGTAAAGCTCTCGAGCAGGATCGCGCGCTGCAAGTTGCGCTGGGGGTGCTTGGCGAACCCCAACAGTCCGCGTCCGTCGAGCGAGCGGTTCGCTCGAGCATGCGCGATCTGCAGAAACGTGGGCGCCAGGTCGATGTTTGCTGCGAGTTGCTGAGAAACGCGGCCGTGGGGGATCCCGGGGCCGCGGATGAGCAGGGGCAAGTGGCTAGAGGGCTCATATGGGAGGAACTTCCCCTGGGCTAGGCGATGCTCGCCCTGAAACCAGCCGTTGTCGGAGGTCAGGAGCACGTAGGTGTTCTTCAGCCGGCCGAGCCTTGCCAGCTTCTCGATCATCCGCCCGACTCCGTCATCGACGGCTCGCTCTGACTCCAAGCGCAGCTTGCGAGTCCGGGTGATTTCGGCGACCTGTTGGTTGGACAGTCGAGGCATTCCACGCATGAATGCGGGCTTGTCCGACATATTCGCCTCGTTGAAGCCGGGGATTTGGGGCGCCCTTATCCCTGGGAGCCCGTTGCTGTAGCGGGTCGGCGGCTCGGGACCGAATGCCCCGTGCGTGTCGACGTGGGGGGCCGTGTAGTCGATCTGGAGATAGAAGGACTGTCGTCGTGGCACCTCCCCCAGTGCCTGCACAGCCTTCTGCGTCAGCACGTCGGTCACGTACTTGCACGAATGCGACGGCTGACCGTGGCAGCTGCGTGGGTCCCGGTGTTTGTAGGTCGAATCTCCGTAGGGTCGACTGATCTTCCCATTCGAGTTGATGGTGTACCCGTAATAGTGACCGTCGCCCGAGTCTGCTGCGATCGTCTGCCAATCCCGCCAGCCCGGAGGGGGGGTGGGGGGTTGAGACTCATACCCGTTGAGGAACTTGCCGACGTGGATCGTGTCGTAGCCGGCCCGCTCCAGCCAGACGGCGACGTTGCGGTGGTAGTCGTGCCGTTTGAATGCATCGAATCCTCTGCGTCGCCCACCGTTGTTCTGGACCTTGTTGTTGTGCGCGTAGCGCCCGGTCAGAAGGGCGGCGCGTGACGGACAGCAGAGCGGCGTCGAGGCGTAGTAGCGGGCGAAGGTCACGCCCTGGTTGCTGAGCAGGTGCCGAATGTTCGGCAGAACCACTCTCCAATGGTGGTGACGCGGCGATGGCTCCCACCAGTTCCACCTCAACCGCACCCACCATTTTGGCCTCCCAACCCCCGGGTCGGTCAAGTACCTGGCGGATAGATCCGAGAGAATCTGATCGTCGAGCTGGATGACGAGGATGTTTGGCCTCGCGGACGCAACCGCTGGAACGCGATGCAAGCTGCGTCCGAGCGATACGGGAGTAGACCACGCCATGCCCAGCCAGGACAGCATCGCTGCGAGGAGGATCGGGCGGTGGAGCGATTTCAGGGTCAAGGGAAGATGCGAGCGGGAGGGGGGCGGGCCAGGCGCAGGCTCAGGGCCGGCGCGGCAGTCTAACGACTCAAGTCACCGCGCATCCTGTTTCGCGTAGAGCTGCATGATCTCGAAAGGTCCGCGGTTCTGGCGGAGAAGATCGCGCATGACCCGCATCGGCTCGTCGATGTGATGGAAGAAAGCTTTGAAGCCGGCGCACAGGTAGTTGAGCCCAGGCTCGCCGTCCGGCGTCGAGATGAAGCGGTCCTTCGGACAGCCACCATGACAGGCGAAGCGCACGTCGCACTCCCGGCAGTAGCGGGGGAGCGTGTCGCGCTTGTCGAGCCCGAACTGGCGCTGCCGAGGTGAGCCGACCATATCGACCATCCGCAGCTCATTGATGTTTCCGAGCTTGTGGTCCGGCTCGACGAAGTGATCGCATGAGTACAGGTCGCCGGTGTGCTCGAGGGCGAGCGCATCCCCGCAGGTCTCGGAGTGGATGCAAAGGCCCGGCGGCTCGCCCACCCAGTTGGCTAGAGCCACATCGAACATCTGAACGAAGACCTCGCCGACGTCGTGGCGAACCCACTCCTCGAAGACATCGATCAGGAACCTCCCGTACTGCTCGGCGGTGATCGAGCGCCCGGTGACGACGTCGCCCTCCTGCACGTAGAGCGGGCGATCGCGCCAGGAGGACCAGGGCACGCTCCCGTCCTCGTCGGCCTCCGCCACGCGCTCGATGATCGGGATGAACTGCACGAACCGCGCACCACACTCGTCGCGCAGGAAGCGGTAGACCTCGCGGCCGCGATCGCAGTTCGCGGCGTGCATGGTCGTCAGCGCGTTCCATTCCACATCCGCTTCGCGCAGGACGGCAAGCCCCCGCATCACCCGGTCGAAGCTCCCCCGGCCGCCCTTGGTCACACGGTAGGCGTCGTGGATCTCCCGCGGCCCGTCGATCGAGATCCCGACCAGGAAACCGTGCTCCTTGAAGAAGGCTGCCCACTCGGCGTCGAGCAGGGTGCCGTTGGTCTGGATCGTGTGGAGCGCCTGCTGGCCGGGCTTCAGGTACTTCTCTGCCAGCTCGACCGAGCGCCGGAAGAAGTCCAGGCCCATCAGCGTCGGCTCCCCGCCCTGCCAAGCGATCGTCACCTCCGGCACGCGGGAGTGCGCCTCGATCAGCTGCCGCAGGTAGGTCTCGAGCACCTCGTCCGACATCCGGAAGCCGCTGCCGGGGTAGAGCATCTCCTTCGAGAGGAAGAAGCAGTAGTCGCAGTCCAGGTTGCAGACCGCGCCGGTGGGCTTGGCCAGCAGGTGGAAGGCGGGCGGCGCCTGTGGCAGCACGGCCTCACCTTACCCGGCTCCGCCGAGCCCCTGCCGGTTCCGGGACCTCGAGGGCCGGCCTGGACTTGAGGCGAGCAGTCGCACGGTCGGGTCGGGAGCAGAGCTCCCGACCCGACCCAATCGACCGGTCAGCGCGACGAGACGTGGTAGCAGGCCACGTCGTACTGCGAGCCTTCGCTGTAATGCTGGCCTCCGGTGCCGCCTTTTTCGCTGTTGATTTCAGGCTCGTTGAACGGAGAGCCTGGCGATGAGGCGGCGTGACCGGGAGTCGTGCCCCCTTCCGCCTCGATCGACTGGCACGACTGGCTGGGCGGCCCCGTGCCACTCGGGTTTCCGCTTCCGGCATAGGCGGCCGGGGCAAAGGCTCCGACAGCGAACGCTGCGATGATCGCTACGGTCAGCAACCGCTTCATGGCATTCTCCTTTCGAAAGGCCCGGTGTGCTGGGCTCTACGATCAAAACTTGCGCAGGGTTCACGAATCCATAGGCGGGGCACTGGCGATTTCGATCGCGGTCGGCTGGACTGTGCTGGCGCTGCTCGGCTGCGGGCAGGCGAAGTCTCCGCCGATCGTCGCCGAAGTCTCCTCCTCGCGGCGCGATCGGATCTGGAAGGAGCGGCCCCCACGTCCGCAACGGCCATACGACGTCGCCCCTCGCGTCCCGAAGCCGCAGCCCACGCCGACCCCGGCGCCCAGGCCCGAAACAGGGGGTGCCGCAACGTCCTCGATTCCGCCGGCCTCGGCCGGGACCAATGGCTCATTCGTCCCTCCCACCGCGGCGGCGGGGAAGACGATCACCCCCCGCTCGATGGCGGAAGTCGATCACCGGCCGGCCAGTCAGAGCGCGATCCTGCTCAACGGGATCGCCCTCGCCCCGCCGAATGCCCCGGAAGCGATCAAGGCAGCGATCACCGCCGCGAACACGATCGTGGGCAGGCCCTATGTGTGGGGCGGTGGCCACGCCTCGTGGTACTCGCACGGGTATGACTGCTCCGGAGCGGTCAGCTACGCGCTCGGCGGTGGGGGCTTCCTTGCCACTCCGCTCAACTCCAGCCAGCTGGAGTCCTGGGGGGATCCGGGCCCGGGACGCTGGCTGACGGTCTACGCGAACGCCAGCCACGTCTACGCAGTCATTGCCGGCTTGCGGTGGGACACGGTCGGCGATGCGAGAGGCTCGGGACCGCGCTGGCATCCTGCCCTGCCCTATCCGCAGGGCTTCGTCGTCCGCCACCCACCCGGCTACTGACAGCCTGCTCAGCCATGTCGAGTGCGGCGACATCTATTAGCTTTCCCGCGATGTTCGACCTCGACGCGTATCTCGCGCGGATTGGCCTGCAAGGTCGTCCGAGCGTCGCAGAGGTGCATCGGGCCCACATCACCTCGATCCCGTTCGAGAACCTCGATCCGCACTGCGGGCTGCCGGTGTCGCTTGCTGTTGAGGACCTGGAACGAAAGCTCGTCGCCGAACGACGGGGTGGGTACTGCTTCGAGCAGAACCTGCTGTTGAAGGCTGCACTCGAGGCGCTCGGTGCGGAGGTCGACCTGTTCCTCGCGCGTGTGCGTTTCGGAGCGCCAAGCGGTGTGACGCGCCCACGCACACATCTTGTCCTTCGCGTCCGCGCTGACGGCTCGGACTGGCATGCCGACGTCGGTTTCGGCTCCGGCAGCCTGCTTGAGCCGCTCCCGTTCGGCCCCGGCGAGGAGCACGTGCAGTCGGGCTGGCGCTTTCGCGTCGTCGAGGAGGGGCCGGCACTCGTGCTCCAGACGGCACAGGGGGACGAGTGGGTCGACGTTTACGGCTTCCTTGCGCAGCCTGTCCCGTTCGTCGACCTCGAAACAAGCAACTGGTTCACATCGACACACCCTCGGTCGCCGTTCGTGACCGGCCTGATCGTCAGCGCGCAGGCGGATGATGGTCCCCGCACGTTGCTGAGCGATCGGAGCGAGCTCGCGCTGACCGTGCAAACGCCCGCCGGCACGACCGTCACTCCGGTTGAGCGGGACGCCGTGCCGGAGCTGCTCGCCACGCGCTTCGCGTTGCCGGGCTTCGCGGTGAGCGCAGACGGCCATCTCATCGCAGCCCCGAAGGGGTAGGGCAGCGGCAGCAGCTCGCCAAGCGCCTCCATCCGCACAAGCGGGGACCTGGGTGCACCGTGTGTGGAAAGCGCGCAACTTGTATGCGGAGCACTACGGAATTTTCGGAACTTTGGGAGGGCTAGAGTCAGCCCCTATCGGATCCCCGATCAGGAGGTTCCCAATGTCCGGTTTATTGCGCAAGAGCGCGTTGTTCGCGGTCACCGCCGCGCTCGCGATCAGTGGAGCAGCGGCTCCCGTTGCGGCGAGTGGAAGCAAAGGACACCATGAGCACTGGACCCACAAGCAGTGCACGATGCAAGTTACCCAGTGGAAAAAGGCGCACAAGCACGCCACCGCCAAGCAAGCCAATCAGGAGAACAAGCTCCTGAAAAAGCACGATTGCAACGAGAGGGTCTGAGCCGGCAGTTGCCAATTTAGACGCCTGTTGAACGCGCGCCCGGCCGCGGGATCTTCGTGCCCCCGGCCGGGCTCCGTTTGGACGAGTGAGGTTGCCGAAGGCTCGGCAAGGCCAGTCGGCTCATCCCGCGCGGAGCCACCCGTTGCTAGGTTGCCGGCGTGGAGCAGGGAACAGCGCGTTGATCAGCCGACTCGTGCACCGGCGAGCGATGCTTGCCCTCGGTGCCGCGTTGCTGCTCGGAGCGATTCTGCGCCTCGTCTGGCCCAGCGACATGGAGTACAAGGCCGACGAGCTGTTCCTGTTCCGCCACGCAACCGGCTCGGATCCGTTTCCGCTGGTGGGGCAGACGTCGGGTGTGGGGACGAGCAATCCCGGGATGGGGATCTGGGTCTTCTCGCTGATGGCGAAGGGATTCGGGCTGGACAGCCCGGTCCAGCTCGTGCGCGGGGTGATGGTGCTCAACGTCATCGCGCTCCTGGCGCTTGCGGTCTTCGCGCTGAGGGTGGTGCCCCCCCGCCAGCGGGAGCCGTGGCTGTGGGGCACCGCGCTGGTTGCCGTGAGCCCGCTCGCGGTGCTGTTCAGCCGCAAGCTCTGGATCCAGTCGGTGCTGCCGCCGTTCGTCATCGCGATGCTGTTCGGCTGGTGGCGCCGGGGTCATCGCGGAGGCGCGTTCGCATGGGGCGTTCTCGGCGCCTGGCTGGGGCAGATCCACATGAGCGGCTTCTTCTTTGCGGGCGGCTTCGCCGCCTGGACGGCGCTGTTTGACCGCGGCAGCGCCCGCTGGCGCTGGTGGTTTGCCGGTTCGCTGCTGGGCGCGCTGACGCTCGTCCCGTGGGTGGTGCACGTGCTCTCGCACGAAGGCGCTCCGATGCGCAGCCTGGCGAACACGATCCAGCCGCGGTTCTGGGCGTTCTGGATCTCCTATCCGCTGGGGCTCAACCTCTTCACGTCCTTCGGGAGCGACTCCTGGAAGCTGCTCGCGTGGCCCACGGTCGACGGGACGTCGCTGTATCTCTGCGCGATCACCTTCGCCGTGATCCTCGTCGTCGGTGTGACGATCGGCGTCGAGGCGTTCGCGCTCACCGTCTGGCCGCGGCGCCGGCGGCCGAAACGGCCGATCGGGGGCAGGCCATCGAACACGGGGCTCGCGCTCCGGGCGTCCGTGTGGGGTTACGGGATCCTGATCACCGCGAGCGGCGTCCTGGTCTACCGCCACTACCTGATCGTCGCCTTCGTGCTGCCGTTCCTCACCGTCGCCGTGGCCGCGCTGCTGCGGCCGAGCCTGGGCCGGCGCCTGCTGACTGTGCTCGTGGTGGCGCAGGCGGCGCTGTCGGTGCAGTACCTCACCTACATACACGCCCGCGGCGGAGCGCCAGGCGGAGACTACGGCGTCGCCTTCGACCACCAGAGACACGCGCGGCATCGCTGAGGACCGGGCGTGCCCCTGCCGGGATAGGTCCCAAAGCGTGCCCGCTGACATACTGGCGGCCGCCGTGCCGACGCTTTCGATCCTCATGCCCGTGTACAACGAGCGAGCGACCGTAGAGCGGGCTATCGCGGAGGTGATGGAGGCCTCGCTGCCGATCTCGCACGAGCTGGTGGTGGTGGATGACGGCTCCACCGACGGCACCGAGAGGATCCTCGCCTCTGGCGACTGGCCCGCGGGGGTCTCGGTGCACCGCCACCCGAAGAACCGAGGCAAGGGCGCGGCCGTGCGCACGGCCCTGGAACACGCGCAGGGCGAGCTGGCCGCGATCTTCGACGCCGACCTCGAGTACCGTGCCACCGATCTCGCCAGGCTGCTGCCGCCGCTGCTGGAGGGCGAGACGAGTGTCGTGCTCGGCGTGCGCGCCTTCGAAGGCCACACGAGTCACTCCCTGCTCTACGTGATGGGCAACCGCGGGGTGACCATGTGCGCCAACGTGCTGTTCAACGTCTACCTGACCGACATCATGACCTGCCACAAGGTGCTTCGCACCGAGCTGCTCCGCAGCCTGCGGCTGCGGAGCCGCGGCTTCGACATCGAGCCGGAGATCGTCGCCCGCGTCCTGCAGCGTGGCCACCGCATCTACGAGGTGCCGATCTCCTACCGGGCGCGCCGCACCGAGGAGGGCAAGAAGCTCACGGCCCGTGACGGCCTGCGTGTCGTGCGGACGCTCGTGCGCTGTCGACTCATGCCGGCGACTGGCTGAACGGCCGTGCGCCTTCGTCTGGCTGGAACCAGCTTCGCCATGGCGATCGTTCCAGCCGCCATCCACCTTCAGAACAAGCACGTCCACGGACCGCCGGCCGACTATGCCGGGGTGCTCATTGCCTCTGCAGCCAGCTGGATCGGTCTTCCCGGTCCCGGTGAGGCCGTCCTGGTCGCGGCGGGGATCCTCGCGGCCCACAACCGGCTCAACCTCGGCCCAGTCCTCGCATACGCGTGGGTGGGCGCCACCGCCGGGGGCATCGCCGGCTGGTTGATCGGCCTGAAGGCTGGACGCGCCCTGATCACCTCTCCTGGCCCATTCCTGAGGGCGAGGCGCCGCGCCCTGCGGCGCAGCGAGCGGCTGTATGAGCGCTTCGGAACCGCCGCGGTCGTCTTGACCCCCTCCTGGGCCGCCGGCATCGCCCGGACGAGGGCGGCCAGGTACCTGCTGGTCAATGCGGTCTCCGCCGCGCTTTGGGCGGTTCTCTACGGCCTCGGTGCCTATCTCACTGGACGGACCATCACCGACCTGTTTGCCGACCTCGGTCTCGTTGGCGCGATTGTCGTCGGGTCTGCCCTATTGGCGGTGGCGATATTCGCCCTTCGGCGCCGGTACTTCCCAAGCGGTGGGTCTTCAAGTTAACTTCGTGATCGATGAATGAGCCCAAGGGGGTGCTGGGGCGCGGGAAGGGCGCGGTCGAGCACGAGGTCGACCTGCTGAGCCACGCGGCCCCCTACTGGCCGGCTCAGCTGGTCGTGCTGGCGGCGATCGGCCTCCAGCTGATCATGCCCGCCGACGTGGTCGCCGGCCCGAAGCTTCTGGTCCCGGGGCTCGAGGCTGTCCTGCTGCTTGGCCTGGCCATTACGACGCCGCGTCGCCACCGCGACGAGACGCGGCTCAGGCGCGCGTCCGCAGTCGGCCTCATCGCCGTCGTCAGCGCAGCCAATGCCGTGTCGCTTGGCCTGCTGGTGGATAGGCTGCTGAACGGGACGAGGACCAGCGGCCGCGATCTGCTCCTGGGCGCGCTTGCGATCTGGCTGACCAACATCCTGATCTTCGCGCTGTGGTATTGGGAGATGGACGGGGGCGGGCCGGGAGAGCGAGAGCATCCGGAGAAGCGCAGATCGCCGGACTTCCTCTTTCCGCAGATGACCGAGCCGCAGGTGCTTGGACCCGATTGGAAACCTGGATTCGTGGACTACCTCTACTTGGCCTTCACCAATGCCAGTGCGTTCAGCCCGACAGATGCGATGCCGCTGAGTGGGATGGCGAAGATGCTGATGCTGGTGCAGGCCATGGTCTCACTGCTGACGGTGCTGCTCGTCGCAGCGCGAGCCGTCAACATCCTCGCCTGACTTCTGGCGAGTGCGAAAACCCCCTGACTTCCAGGGGGTTTTCGATGCGGCTGAATGGAGTCGAACCATCACGTCCCGTTAGGGACACAAGGCCCTCAACCTTGCGCGTCTACCAGTTCCGCCACAGCCGCGTGAGGCGGCCGATTGTAGATGTTTGATTCCTGGTGCCGCGCGGTGGTCCGGGGCGCGGCGGGCTGGCGGTTTGGTTGCCGTCTGACTGCTTGGCTTGAAAGCGTCCGGGGTAGCCGCTAGCCTGCGAACAGGTGTTCGAACGACTTGAGGCGCGCCGTTGCCGGCGCTGAGGAGGATCGCTCGGTGGACCTGGATCTGACCAAGAGACAGAAGGAGATCTTCGACTTCATTCGCCGCTATGCGGCGAAGACGGGCTACCCGCCGACGGTGAGGGAGATAGGCAAAGCGGTTGGGCTGCATTCCTCCTCGACCGTGCACGCCCACCTCGCCAACCTCGAGAGGATCGGGTTGCTGCGTCGCGACCCCTCCAAGCCGCGGGCGATCGAGCTGCTCTTCGATCGCGCCAAGAGGACGATCCTGCCCGGCCGGGGGCTGCCGCTGGTGGGACAGGTTGCGGCCGGGGAGCCGGTTCTCGCTGAGGAGAACATCGAGGAGTACATCGAGATCCCCGACGTGATCGGGGGGGAGGAGGGCGATTACGTCCTCCGCGTTCGCGGCGAAAGCATGAAGGATGCAGGCATCTTCGAGGACGATTACGTGGTCGTCCGGCCCGCCGACGAGGCGAGCGACGCCGAGATCGTCGTTGCCCTGATCGGCGACGAGGCCACCGTGAAGCGCTTCTACCGTGAGGCCGACCACATTCGCCTGCAGCCCGAGAACGATGCGATGGAGCCGATCCGGACCACCGAGGCGACAGTGCTAGGTCGCGTAATCGGCCTGGTCCGCAAGGTATAGCCGCAGTCACTCAGGGTCTACCATTCGCTAGGCGAGCTGAGTGACTGCGGGGGGAGAGAAAACCCCTCGAGGAAAGTCCGGACACCAAAGGGCGAGGGCGGTGGGTAACACCCACCCGGGGAAACCCGCGGGAAAGTGCCACAGAAAAGACACGGCCGATGGCGCGGCCACACGTGAGTCGCGTACAGGCAAAGGTGAAATGGTGCGGTAAGAGCGCACCGGCGTCGCGGTGACGCGGCGGCCAGGTAAACCCCGCCCGGTGCAAGGCCAAACAGGACCGTCGACCCTGCCCGGCGAGGTCCAGGTAGGCCGCAGGGCCGCCACAGGCGGCTCCGCTGGGGTGCAAGCCCCGGCGAGATAGATAGTCGCTCACGACAGGATCCGGCTTACAGGCTCGCTAACGGAAGGGCCCTCGCAAGGGGGCCCTTTCCATGCCTGCACGAATTCCGTCTTAGCTTTTGCTAATGTGCCGCTCGACTTCCGCTGAGTCCCCGCCTACATATCGCGGGGAGCGGGGGACCCATTAGTTGGGGCGAATCGCCGGCTTCTGCCGCGTAGCGCAGCTCTTTCAGCGCGAGCCCGTCAGCTAACCCCGTAAGCGTCAGGAAAGAGAATGAAGACCGGCAGGAACCGCCTTGCGCGGAAAGATCAGTCACGACGGGGGCACGCCACCAGGGGTGAGCGCTCGCGGTCGCGCCTGGGCTGGGCGGCGCTGCTGCTGATCGGCGCGACCATCGCGGTGGCCGGCGCCCCGGCGCAGGCGGCGACCGGTGGCGCCTCGCCGGCCGCGTCCAGCTATGCGCCGGTGGAAGGTGGCCTTTCCTTCGGCCAGATGCGCTCGGCAGGCGCGACCTGGTATGGCCCGGGCTTCTATGGGAGGCGTACGGCCTGCGGGCAGGTCCTGCAGCCGGGCACGATCGGCGTCGCCCACCGGAGCCTTCCCTGCGGCACCCCGGTCAAGCTTGAGTATCGAGGCCGCCTCATAGTCGCCGCGGTGATCGATCGCGGTCCCTACACCCGCGGCAACGCCTTCGACCTGACCAACGGCGCTCGCCAGGCCCTTGGCTTCGAAGGCTCCAACCAGATCCGTTACGCGGTCGCTCTGAGGTAGGCGCGGCGAGAGGATCGCCGCCCCTGCGGTTACCCTTCCGCGGGCGAGCAGGATCTTCTACGAGAGGAGCAGTCGCATGTTGAGGTCTTCGCGGAGAGCTGTTGTCGCGCACCTGCGTGGGCGGCGGGACCGGCTCACGCTGGCGATGGCGCTTGTCAGCTGCCTCTCGATCCTGACCGCGCTGGCTGCCAGCGCCGGCGCGACGACCAGCTCCAGCACCACCGTCGTGCTTGGTGGGACGTCGGTCATGCCCAATCCGTCCTGCCCGGGCCAGCCCTGCCAGGCCGTCGGCAACGTCACCGGGTTCCAGGTCAGCACCAGCCAGTCGACGCTGCCCTTCAGGGTCAAGCGGAGCGGCAAGGTAACGGCCTGGAGCTTGACCCTGGCGCAGCCCACGAATAGCCAGCGCTCGTTCTTCAACGGCTTCTTTGGGATACCGCCCGAGGCCGGGCTGGCGATCTTGCGCCGCATCTCCGGGACCAACCCGCCCCGCTACGAACTGCGCGGCAAGAGCGCGATCCACGTGCTCAGCCCCTACCTCGGACAGACGGTCAAATTCGGCGCTTCGCTGCAAGTCGAACAGGGCGACATAGTCGCGCTCACCATCCCGACCTGGGCACCGGCCTTCGCCCAGGGGCTCTCGTCCGGCGACAGCTGGCGAGCCAGCCGCCTGCCGGGCAAATGCATCAATACGAACGACGTTCGCCAGGGCGAACCGCAGCAAAAGGTGAGCTCGCGGGCCACATACGGCTGCAACTACCGCACGGCTCGCCTCCTCTACACAGCTACCGTGCTGGAGGACTGACCGCCCCCGGAGTGGAGGGGGGTTGGGCGGGCGCCAACCCCCCTTACGCGGCCGAGGGGAGCACGGTCGGCGTCGCCTGGTCTTTCGGCAGGGCCGCCGCGCTGGCAATCAGGCTCTGGAACTCGTTCAGGGCCAGGTGGGCCACCGCCTCGAGGATCTCCTCGTCGGTCCAGCCGATCTCACGAGCTTCCTCGTGGAGGTGATGGGGGGGATATCCGTCACCCTCGAGGGTGGCCTGCAGGAACCTGAGCAGCGCCGCCTCCTTGGGGTCCGCCGACGTGAAGCTGCGGGCCCGGGAGACCTCGTCCAGGCCAAGGCCCACACGGCGCGCCGACTTCGCGTGCTGGGCGATGCTGTAAGTGTCGTCGCGGTGCTCGGCGACCGCCAGAGCGATGCGCTCGCGAGTCGGTCGCGGCAGGACGCCGCTGCGCAGCTCGGAGCGCATCCGCGTGTAGGCGCGGAGCACAGCCGGCGCGCCGGCGAGGACGCCGACGAACTTGGTCACGGCGCCGCCGGCCGCCTGAATGCTTTTGAGCAGGGGAGCGCTCTCCTCAGGAGCCGTCAACTCGTCGTGGATATGAAATCTGCTGACTTCTGTTTTGACTGTCACGTTGCTTCCCGCTTCCGACGTAGAAGTGGCGAATTTGGCTTCGCAAAGCCTTTACCTGGGCTTTACTTTACTTTCAGCCGATACCTTACGCGAAGTAAGTTATACCCGGTTTCTGTCGCATTCGCAAGGCTGCCCATCGCGACCCTTTCCAGTCGGGGCTCAGCGGGGTCCTTGTCCGCGAAAATTCGCTTGATGAAGATCTACCCGGATAACAGCGATCCGCACCTCAGAGGCCCACTTCGCCTATCGTTGCCTGCGTCGGCGGACAACGATCCAAGGAGGCCAGGAAATGCCAGAGCGACCCACGAACGCCGCTGATGTGGCGGAGATCGTCAAGGAACGCGACGTTCGCTTCGTCCGGCTCTGGTTCACCGACGTTCTCGGCCAGCTGAAGAGCTTCTCGATCAACGCCGCCGACCTGGAGGACGCCTTCGAGGGCGGCATGGGCTTTGACGGCTCCTCGATCACCGGCTTCAACCCGATCGAGGAGTCGGACATGATCGCGATGCCCGACGCCTCCACCTTTGCCCTGATCCCCTGGCGACCCGAGCAGGAGAACGCGGTAGCGCGGATGTTCTGCGACATCAGGGTTCCCGGCGGCGAGCCCTACGAGGGTGACCCACGCTGGATCCTGCGCCGCGCCCTGAAGCGAGCCGAGGAGCTCGGCTTCGACGCCTACAACATCGGGCCCGAGCTGGAGTACTTCTACTTCCGCTCCGCCAAACCGCCAAGCGGAGTGCCCGAGGTGCTGGACGAGGGCGGCTACTTCGACCTGACGACGCTGGACGCCGGCTCCGACGTGCGCCGCGAGACGGTGCTGGCGCTGGAGAAGATGGGCATCCACGTCGAGTACACCCACCACGAGGTCGGCCCGTCCCAGCATGAGGTCGACATGCGCTACAAGAACGCGCTCCAGATGGCCGACGACTGCATGACCTACCGCATCGTCGTCAAGGAGTACGCGATGAAATACGGCTGGTATGCGACCTTCATGCCGAAGCCGCTGTTCGGCGAGAACGGCTCCGGGATGCACGTCCACCAGTCGCTGGCCAAGGACGGCAAGAACGCCTTCTTCGACCCCGACGACCAGTACTTCCTGTCGGCGACCGCGAAGGCCTTCGTCGCCGGCCAGCTCAAGCACGCGCGCGAGATCGCGCCGCTCTTCGCGCAGTGGGTCAACTCCTACAAGCGGCTCGTCCCCGGCTACGAGGCGCCCGTCTACCTGGCCTGGTCACGCCGCAACCGCTCGGCGCTGATCCGGGTGCCGCTCTACCACCCCGGCAAGGAGGGCGCGACGCGGGCCGAGCTGCGCTGTCCCGACCCGGCCTGCAACCCCTACCTCTGCTTCGCCGGCATGCTGCATGCGGGGCTGGAGGGGATCGAGAGGGGCTACGAGCTGCCCGAGCCGATGGAGCAGAACCTCTACCACCTCTCTCCGGAGGAGCGGGCGCAGCGGGGGATCGAGCAGCTCCCGGAGACGCTCGGCGAGGCGATCGAGATCGCCTCCGAGTCAGAGCTGGTTCTGCGGACCCTCGGCGAGCACACGTTCCGCCGCTTCGTCGAGATCAAGCGGCAGGAGTGGGACGACTACCGGGTGCAGGTCACGCCCTACGAGATCGAGACCTTCCTGCCGGTCCTGTAGGTCAGGTGGGGAGGGTCGGGTACCGACCCCGCGCGAGGGGCGTCAGAGGAGCTCGTTCAAAGCTTGCGGGTCTGTGGCCGGGGCGTGGCAGGTGAAGTGCTCGCAGACGTAGGCGGCGGCTTGCCCGTCAACGGCCTTACGGCCCTTCAGGACGGGTGGGACGGCGGTGCCCTCGGGACCGCCGGCCAGCACGAGGTGGGGGCGGAAGCCCGAGTGGACGACGGCCGCGAGCTGACTCAGGTCGTCACCGACCAGGGCGACCTCCTTGGTGGGGGAGAGATAGAAGTCGAGTGCACGCAGCATGTGGGCGAAGGCGTCGGGGTGGCGGCCCCCGGCCTTGGCGAAGAGCCGCAGAACGCCGTTTGCCGCGCTCTCGTAGGCGCGGTCTCCGGTCAGGCAGGCCAGGCGCAGCAGGCCCAGCGCCGCCGAGGAGTTGCCAGAGGGGATCGGGTGGTCGCCGCTCTCCTTGCGGCGGGCGACCAGGGGTTCGTGGTCGTCGGACGTCGAGTAGAAGCCGCCCCGCTCGGGGTCTCCGAAGCGAGCGATCATCGTGTCGGCCACTCCTATCGCCTCCTCGAACCAGCGCGGTTCGAAGCTCGACTCATAGAGCGTCAACAGCGCTTCGAGCAGGAATGCGTGGTCCTCCAGGTATGCGTTGAGGCGTCCCTCGCCGTCCTTGTAGGTGCGCAGGAGGCGCTTTTCGGGGTTGCGCAGGGCATCCAGCACGAAGCCGGCGCATTTACGGGCCGCTTCGAGGTAGCGCTCGTTGCCGAGCACGGCGCCGGCCTCGGCGAGGGCGGAAATCATCAGCGCGTTCCAGGAGGTGAGCCGCTTGTCGTCGAGTCCGGGGCGGACGCGCTGTGCGCGCGCCTCGTAGAGGGCCCGGCGTGCTGCGGCGAGGCCGTCCGGCTCGGGGGCGGCGGCACCGCCGGCGCGGTGCAGGACGTTTCGCCCCTCGAAGTTCCCCGCCTCGGTCACGCCGTAGAAGTCGATGATGGGCTGCGCCGCGTCGCCCAGCACTTCGCGGATCTCCGCCGGCGCCCAGACGTAGAAGCGGCCCTCCTCGCCCTCGGAGTCGGCGTCGAGCGCCGAGAGGAAGCCGCCCTCCGGCCCTCGCATCTCGCGCAGCGCCCAGTCGAGGGTCTCCTCGCAGATGCGCCGGTAGCGCTCGTGCCCGAGCGCCTGCCAGCCGTGCAGATAGGTGCGGGCCAGCAGCGCATTGTCGTAGAGCATCTTCTCGAAGTGGGGGACGAGCCAGGCGGCGTCGACCGAGTAGCGGGCGAAGCCGCCGCCGAGCTGGTCGTAGATGCCGCCGGCCATCATCGCGTCGAGTGTCTTCTCGACCACGCCGGTTGCGCCGCGCGCCAGCAGCAGCTCCAGCGTCGAGGCGGGCGGAAACTTGGGCGCACCCCCGAAGCCGCCGCGCTCCACATCGGCCGCCTTGCGCAGCGTCGCGACGGCCTCGTCGAGCAGGCCGGCGTCCGGGGTCTCCGCGGCCGGCTCGACCCGGCCGATTGCGCCAAGGTGCGCCCGCGCCTCGGGCGCCCGCGCCCGCAGCTCCTCGCGGCGGTTCTCGAATGCGTCGGTCACCGCTTCCATCACCACCCGGAAGCTGGGCATCCCGTGGCTCTCGTCGGGGGGGAAGTAGGTCCCGCCGTAGAAGGGCACGCCGTCGGGATCGCAGAAGACGGTCATCGGCCAGCCGCCGCGCCCGGTCATCGCCTGCACCGCCTCCATGTAGAGGGCATCGATGTCGGGCCGCTCCTCGCGGTCGACCTTGACGTTGACGAAGTGCTCGTTCATGTAGGCCGCCGTCTCCGGGTCCTCGAAGGACTCGCGCTCCATCACGTGGCACCAATGGCAGGCGGAGTAGCCGACGGAGAGCAGGATCGGCCGGTCCAGCTCATGTGCTTGGGCCAGCGCTTCGGCGCTCCACGGGTACCAGTCCACCGGGTTGTCGCGGTGCTGGAGCAGGTAGGGGCTGGTCTCCCGCGCCAGGCGGTTCGGCATATCCCCAGACTACCCACGCAGGGCATTCGGCCAACTATTTGGCAGTACGGATCGCCGAAAGTTGGTTGCAGTTTCGGAATCGAGGCGGCACATGCCAATCCCGGCGCGGCGCGGGTCTACCTTCGTTAAGTGACGATTTAGTGACGACCAAGCGACTCCTTGCACAAAGCGAGCCGGCGATCGACGCCGTGCTGAAGAAGCTCCAACCCGAGGATCGGGAGGTTGTGCTGGCGGCGCTGGCCCGGGCCGAGAGGACCGAGACGGAGCTTCGATATCTCGCCGACCACGACTCGCTGACCGGGCTGCTCGACCGCCGCCGCTTCCGCGGCGAGCTGGACCAGTACGTTTCGTTCAGCGCTCGCTATGGGGGGCAGGGAGCGATGATGATCGTCGACATCGACGGTCTCAAGGGCGTCAACGACTCACTTGGCCACCACGCCGGCGACAACCTGCTGCGCCAGGTCGCGGCGATCATGCGCGAGCGGGTGCGTACGACTGACATTGTCGCCCGCCTCTCCGGCGACGAGTTCGCCATCCTCATGCCTCAGACCGACACGGCCGGGGCGCTGCACCTGGGCGAAGAGCTGCGCGCGCAGGTCGCAGAAAGCGCTCGGCCGGCGCCGGAGGCCGACTGCGCCACGATCAGCGTCGGGATCACGATGTTCGGCGGCAGCCGTGACGTCGGCCCCGAGGCGGTGCTGGCGGCGGCCGACCAGGCGATGTACACGGCCAAGGGGGAGGGGCGAAACCAGATCGTGCTCTTCCGCGACACCGAGGAGTCGCAGCGCACCCCGCAACGCCAGCAGACGACCGCGGCGAAGATTCGCGACGCGCTCACCGACGATCGTCTCAGCCTTTACACACAGCCGATCCGCAGCCTCGCGTCCGGCACGATCGAGCGCTACGAGCTGCTGCTGCGGATGACCGACGAGAGCGGCGAGCTGCTGCCAGCGGCTTCGTTCATCCAGGCGGCGGAGCGCTGCGGCATCGTCCAGGAGCTGGACCGCTGGGTCGTCGCTCGCGCCCTCGAGCTGGTGGCCGAGCGCGAGCGCCTGGGTCGCCCGCTCTCCTTGCACGTCAACCTCTCCGGCGCCTCGCTCGCCGACATCTCGGTTCTGGAGTTCATCGAGCGCCGGCTCGACGAAGGCGGCGCCGACCCCTCCCGCTGCACCTTCGAGATCACCGAGACGGCGGGGCTGCGCGACTATGAGGCCGCCGCCGGCTTCGCCGACCGGCTGACCGAGTTCGGCTGCCAGGTGGCGATCGACAACTACGGCGCCGGCTTTGGCCCATTCCACTACCTCAAGCGGGTCCCCTTCGACGTGATCAAGATCGACGGGGCTTTCGTCCGCGACATGCCGCGCAGCGACGCCGACCAGCTCACCGTGCAGGCGATCGTCCAGATCGCGCACGGGCTGGGCAAGACGACGATCGCCGAGTACGTGCAGGACGACACCACCACGCAGCTGCTGCGCGAGTACGGCGTTGACATGGCGCAGGGCTTCCACCTCGGCCGCCCGGTCGACCTCGCCGAGGCACTGGCCGCGTAGGTGCCTCAGGCCGGTGGCGCCTCTCGCAGCGCCACCCGCTTGACCTTGCCGCTGGCCGTCTTCGGCAGCTCGGTGGCGAACTCGACGATGCGCGGGAACTTGTAGGGGGCGGTCTCCCGCTTGCAGTGCTCCTGCAGCTCGCGGGCCAGCTCCTCGCTCGGCTCGCGGCCGCGTGGAACGACGATCGCCCGCACGACGGCGCCGCGCTCCGGATCTGGCGCGGCGACCGCGACCGCCTCGGCGACGTCGGGATGGGCCATCAGCGCCGACTCGACCTCGGCCGGTCCGATCCGGTAGCCGGAGGAGATGATGATGTCGTCGTCGCGCCCTTCGAAGAAGAGGTGGCCGTCGTCCGCGGCCCGGACGAGATCGCCTGTCTGCCACCACTCGCCGTCGAAGCGCTCACCGGTGAGGTAATGGGAGAAGAAGGTGGGCGAGGAGGAGGCCTTCAGCTGGAGCTCGCCATCGACGATCCGCACCTCGATGCCGGGCAGCGGCTTGCCCATCGAGCCGGGGCGGACGGGCTCGTCGGCGAGGTTGGCGGTGATGTGGCCGGTCTCGGTCTGTCCGTAGCCATCGGCGGGCTCCAGGCCCATCGTCTCGCGGAAGGCGCCGATCGTCTCCACCCCCAGCTGCTCGCCGGCGGACACCATGCGGCGCAGGGCGGGAAGTGGGCGCAGAGCGGTGCGCTTGGCCAGCATCCGGTACTCGGTCGGCGCCTGGCAGAGGACGTTGACCCGCAGCGCCTCGGCGAGGTCGAGCCGCTGAGCCGGGTCGAAGCGACCGTCCTGGATGACCGCGGCGGCGCCGGTCAGCCAGGGGGCGACGAAGACGTTGCGGGCGGACTTCGACCAGCCCGGCGCGGTCGTGCACCAGACCAGCTCGCCGGGGCGCGAGCCCAGCCAGTGCTCTGCCTGGATGCGCTGGCCGGACAGGTAGCGGTAGGCGTGTACGACGCCGCGCGGCTCGCCGGTCGTTCCCGAGGTGAAGACGATCAGCGCGGGGTCCTCGGGCCCCATGTCCTCGACGTTCGCCGGGGTCTCCTGCGCGCGGTCCTCGTCGAGGGTGACGGCGACTTCGTCCAGGGTCATTGCGGGCACACCGCCTGGCAATGCGTCGAACAGCTCCGCGTCGGCCACGCACAGCGCCGGTGCCGCCACGCTCGCGCGCAGCTCCAGGTCATGCCGGCGCAATTGCGGGCTGCACGGTAGGGCGACCGCTCCCATCCGCCAGCAGGCGAGCAGCGAGAGCGCCCACTCGATCCGGTTGCCGACCAGCGTCATCACGACGTCGCCGCGACCCACGCCGCGCGCGGCGAAGGCGCCCGAGAGCCCCGCGGAGCGGGCGATCAGCTCGCCGAAGTGCCAGTCGCGCCGGTTGCCGGCCGGGTCGATCGCGACGATCCCCAGCCGCGAGGCGGGGGAGCGCTCCATCACTTCGTCGATGAAGTTCACGGGCGGCAGTCTGCCGCAGAGCGGCTGGCTAACGCAGTTCGGCGGAGCTCTTGCCGAGCAGCTGGCGCGCCACGATCAGGAGCTGGATCTGCTGCGTGCCCTCGAAGAGGTCGAGGATCTTCGCGTCGCGCGCCCACTTCTCGAGCAGCTCGTGCTGGCCGTAGCCGACGCTCCCACAGAGCTCGACGCAGCCGAGCGCCACGTCGACGCAGGTGCGGCCTGCCTTCGCCTTCGCCATCGAGGCCTGCAGCGAGTTCGGCTTGCCGTTGTCGGCCATCCAGGCGGCCTGCAGGGTCAGCAGCCGCGCCGCCTCCCAGTCGGCCTCCATCTCCCGGAAGCGGGCCGCGGCGGCATGCTGGGAGAGGGACGGCGTCACGTAGTCGATCTCAACCCCGGCCTCGGCGAGGCGCTTGCGGGTCTCGTCGAGCGAGGCGCGCCCCACGCCGACCGCCATCGCGGCGACCAGCGGCCGGGTGTTGTCGAACGTCTGCATCGCTCCGCCGAACCCCTGCTTGTCCTCTACGTCGGAACTGCCCAGCAGCGCATCCTTCGGCACGCGGCAGTCCTGCAGCGTGAAGTTGGCGGTGTCGGAGGCGCGGATGCCGAGCTTGTGCTCGAGCCGGTCCAGCTTCAGCCCGGGGTTGTCGCGCTCGACGATGAACGACTTGATCGCCGCCCGCCCCTGCGACCGGTCGAGCGTCGCCCAGACGACGATCAGGTCGGCACGGTCGCCGGAGGTGACGAAGATCTTCTCGCCGTTCAGCACGTACTCGTCGCCGTCCAGCTCGGCCGTGGTGCGGATCGAGGCCGAGTCCGAGCCGGCCTCCGGCTCGGTGATCGCCATCGCCGCCCACTTGCCGCCGTAGTGCGCGAGCTGCTCCTCGGTCGCCACCGAGGCGATTGCCGAGTTGCCGAGGCCCTGGCGCGGCATCGAGAGCAGCAGCCCCACGTCGCCCCAGCAGAGCTCGATGATGCCGAGCACGGTGGAGAGGTTGGTGCCGTTGCGGTTCTCGCCGTTGCCGTTGCCGTCCGAGCTGCGGCGCACGCCGGCGGCTCCGGCGCCGCCGATGTCTGAGCCCTCGTTCATCCCGTCGATCAGCGAGGCGAGCATGTCGAGCTCCTTGGGGTAGGCGTGCTCGGCCTCGTCGTACTTGCGCGAGATCGGGCGGAAGACCTCGGTCGCGACCTGGTTGGCCTGGTTGACCAGGGGCTTGAACTTCTTGGGTATCTCGAGATTGATCATTGGTCTTCTTCGCTCTAGACGAGCAGGGCGCCCTCCATGACGCCCGCTGCACGGAGGTCGCGGTACCAGCGCTCGACGGGGTGCTCCTTGACGTAGCCATGACCGCCGAGCAACTGCACCCCGTCGGATCCGATCTGCATCCCCTTCGCGGTGCACAGCCGCCGCGCCAGGGACGCCTCGCGGGCGAAGTCCTTGCCCTGGTCGGCGCGGCTCGCCGCGCGGTAGGTGGCAAGCCGCATCCCGTCGGACTCGATCGCGATGTCGGAAACGGTGAAGGCAACCGCCTGGCGGTTGGAGATCGGTTCGCCGAAGGCGGTGCGCTCGTTGACGTACGGGATCACGTAGTCGAGGACCGCCTGCGCCGTGCCGACGGCCAGCGCACACCAGGCGACCCGCGCCCGCTGCACGCAATCGAGGTAGGAGTCGCGGTCGCCCTCGCCCAGCAGGGAGCCGGCCGGCAGGCGGACGCCCTCCAGCAGCAGGCGAGCAGTGGCCGCCGCCCGCAGGCCCATCGCGGGCTCGGCCTCCACGGACAGGCCCGATGTCCCCGACTCGATCACGAACAGGGCCGGGCCGATCCCCTCGGCCTCGGCGGCAACGACGAACAGCTCGCACTCACCGGCCCGGGCGACGAGCGACTTGAGGCCGTCGAGAACCCAATCCTCGCCGTCGCGACGGGCACTCGTCTCGAGCTTCAGCGGATCGAACAGCGGCCTCGGCTCGAGTATCGCGAGCGCCGCAGCCGGAATGCTCTCGCCGGTGAAGGAGGGAAGGTAGGTGGCCTCCTGGTCGGCGGTTCCCCAGCGGCCGATCGCCGTCGCAACGGCGCCGGGAGCGAGCGCCGCGTATGCGATCCCCATGTCGCCGTGGGCGAGGGCCTCGCCGATCAGCACGCTGGTGACGGCCGCCTGCTCGTGCACGACGCCGCCCAGCTCCTCGGGGACGCCGAGCATGTTGACGCCGAGCTCGTTCACCTGGGCGAGCAGCTCCTCCGGCGTCGCACAGGCGGTGTCGGCGTCTTTGGCGGCCGGCCGCACCTTCTCCTCGGCGAAGTCGCGCACCGCCTCCTGGAACATCTGCTGCTCGTCGTCCAGCGTGATGTCGAAGAGGCTGCGGGGCTTGCCGGTCGCCTGGCGGGCGGGCGTGGTCAGCTTCTGCGCCGCCTTGAAGGTCCGGCCGGCAGCGCTCACCGAGCGGAAGCCGTTTTTGGTGCCGTGGAAGACGGTCCGCTCCACCTGTTTGCGGATGTGGAGCCGGTCGAGCAGGTCTGAGCCCGCCAGCCGGTTGAGCGCTCGCAGCCCGAGGCCCATGCTGCGCTCGGCCACTCCCTTGTCGTTGCCGCTCACTTTGCCTTCCTCCCGCTTCTCTGCTTGGCCTCGACCGGCCGCAGGCGGCCGTCGAGGTGTTGTGTCTGTCGCTTTGCGTTGCGCACCGCGAACGCGATCTCCTCGCCCTGGGTGGCGGTCAGGAGCTCGACGCGCCCCGGCAGCAGGATCGGCTTGCGGAAGCGGACGTCGACGGCGAACGCGTCCGGCAGGCGGCTCTCCAGCGCCGCCAGGCAGCGCGCCTTGGTCCACATGCCGTGTGCGATGGCGGCCGGGAAGCCGAACGGCTTCGCCGTAAGCGAATGCATGTGGATCGGGTTGCGGTCGCCGGACACGCCGGCGTAACGCCGCCCGACGTCGCCGCCGAGGCGCCACACGGCCGTCGGGGCAAGCTCCGCCGCCGTCTCTAGGTCCGATTCTCGACCCGCATCAACTTTTGGTGCTAATGGCACCGAAATGTGATGCGCATCCTGCTTACCGCCCGCGTCGCCTGCCTGCGCTGGTCTCGGCTTCGAGCCGCCGCCGCGACGCAGCATCGTGCTGACCTCCTCCCAGACCTTCTGCCTGCCGACCCACGCCTCGGTGACCAGGGTGAAGGTCCTGCCGCGTGGGTGCGGCTCGAGCTTGGTGGGGTGGACGTGCAGCTTCAGCTCCTCGTCGAGGCCGATCTGGCGGTGGCAGACGATGCGGTTCTCGATGTGGACCAGCCCCACCGCGCCGAAGGGGAAGCCGCCGTCGGCCATCACCGCCATGTGGAGCGGGAAGGCGAGGACGTGCGGGTAGGTGGGGGGGAGGTGGTCGCGCAGCGAGAAGCCGCAGACCTTGGCGTAGGCCGCCACGGCGCCGGGCTCGGGGCGCACTCCGGCCAGGGTCAGGTCGATGTCGGGGATCTCCCTGCCGCGGCCGGGGACGAAGGGCAGCAGCGAGGCGCCGGGGATCATCGGCGCCGCAGCCCGCAGGTACAGCGGCAGGATGCTGGGGGAGCTCTCGAGTGTCCGCGTGGCCATCGCTAGGCCCCCAGCAGGCTCTGGCCGCAGACCCGCACGACGTTGCCGTTGACGCCGGTTGAGGCCGGGCTCGCGAACCAGGCGATCGTCTCGGCGACGTCGACCGGCAGGCCGCCCTGCGACATGCTGTTCATCCGCCGCCCCGCTTCGCGAATCGCGATCGGCATTTTGGCCGTCATCTGCGTCTCGATGAAGCCGGGCGCCACGGCATTGATCGTCGCCCCGCGCTCCGCCAGCTCCGGCGCCAGGGATTCGACCATCCCGATCACCCCGGCCTTCGAGGTGGCGTAGTTGGTCTGGCCCGAGTTGCCGGCGATCCCGCTCATCGAGGACACGCAGACGATGCGGCCGTTCTTGTGCAGGAGGTTGCGGGAGAGAAGCTCTTCGTCGATGCGCTCCTGGCTGGAGAGGTTGATCTCCAGCAGCGATGCCCAGCGATCCTCGGGCATCTTCGCCATCGTGCGGTCGCGGGTGACACCGGCGTTGTGGACAACCACGTCGACTCCGTCGACGAGCTGCGCGGCGATCTTCGCCGGCGCGTCCGCGTCGGTGATGTCGAGCTCGATCGTCTCGGCGCCGAGCCGGTCCGCGACTCGCTTCAGGTCCTCCGAGAGGGCGGGGACGTCGAGCAGCACGAGCTTCGCCCCGTCGCGGCGCAGGGTGGTCGCAATCGCCTCGCCGATCCCACGCGAGGCACCGGTGACCAGCGCCACCTTGCCGTCGAACGGTCGCTCCCAGCTGAGCTCCGGCGTCTCTGCGACACCCGGGCCGATGCGGATCACCTGCCCCGAAACGTAGGCCGAGCGAGGCGACAGCAGGAAGCGCAGCGTGGAGTCGACCTCGACCTCGGCGCCCTCCGCGACGTAGACGAGCTGCACCGTCGCGCCACGCCCGAGCTCCTTGCCCAGCGAGCGGGTGAAGCCCTCCAGCGCGCGCTGCGCAGTCGCCTCGCGGGCAGGGCGCCCGGCTGGGGGGGTGCCGAGCACGATGACGCGCCCCGAGCGCTCGATCCGCCTCACGTTGGGGTGGAAGAAGCGCTGCAGCTCGACCAGCTCCGTGGAGTCCGAGATGCCGGTGGCGTCGAAGACCAGCGCCTTGAGCGGCTGCTCGGAGTCGCTTGCCCGGGTCGCTCCGACGTCATCGAGAACACGCTCGAGCTGCTCGCCGAGCCGGCCGCCGGGCGCGCCTCCGAGGTGCACCGCCCCCGAGATGACCGGCGACCCGAGCTCGTAGCGCTCCAGCTTGGTCGGCTGCGGCAGTCCCACCCGGCTGGCCACGAGGTTGACCGGGAACGAATTGACTACCTGTGAGTAAAGGTCGCTCATTTTGTCTCACCTCCGGCGCTCTCGAGCGCGGCGACGACGCCCTGGCCGGCCGCCGCGCAGATGCTGATCACGCCGCGGCCCGAGCCCCGTTCGTGCAGGGCCTTGGCCAGTCCCGCGACGATGCGGCCACCGGTCGCCGCGAAGGGGTGCCCCGCGGCGAGCGAGCCGCCGTTGCCGTTGAGGCGCTCGCTGTCGATCGGGCCAAGCGGCTCGTCGCGGCCGAGGCGCTCGCGGCAGAACGTCTCGTCTTCCCAGGCGCGCAGCGTGCAGAGCACCTGCGCCGCGAAGGCCTCGTGGATCTCGTAGAGGTCGAAGTCCTGAAGCTTCAGGCCCAGGCGGTCGAGCATCCTCGGCATCGCGTAGGCGGGCGCCATCAGCAGCCCTTCGCGCTTGTGGACATGGTCGATCGCCGCGGTCTGCCCGTCCACGAAGTAGGCGAGGATCGGCAGGCCGCGCTCCCTGGCCCAGTCCTCGCTGGCCAGCAGCACCGCCGAGGCACCGTCGCTGAGCGGCGTCGAGTTGCCCGCGGTCATCGTCCCCTCGGACCCGCCGAAGACGGGCCCCAGCTTCGCGAGCTTCTCGGGCGAGGAATCGGGGCGCAGGTTCTGGTCGCGCTCGAGGCCGAGGTACGGCGTGACCAGGTCGTCCTGGAAGCCGCGCTCGTAGGCCGCCGCCAGGTTGTGGTGACTGCGGAGCGCCAACTCGTCCTGCTCGGCGCGACCGATGTCCCACTCCGCGGCCATGATCGCGCAGTGCTCGCCCATCGAGAGGCCGGTGCGGGGCTCCTCGTTGCGGGGAATCGCCGGGACGATATGGCCGGGGCGGACCCTGGCCAGCTGCTTCAGCCGGCCGACCGTCGACTTCTCTCGGTTGGCGTCGAGCAGCACCTCGCGCAGTCCCTCGTTGAGCGCGATCGGCGCGTCGGAGGTGGTGTCGGCGCCGCAGGCGATGCCGGCGTCGATCTGGCCGAGCGCGATCTTGTTGGCGACGAGGATCGTTGCCTCCAGGCCGGTGCCGCAGGCCTGCTGGACGTCGTAGGCGGGGGTCTCGGGCGCCAGCCGCGTGCCCAGCACGCTTTCGCGGGTCAGGTCGCGGTCGCGCGAGTGCTTCAGCACCGCACCGCCGGCGACCTCGCCGAGACACTCGCCCTCGAGCGAGAAGCGCTCGATCAGTCCGTCGAGGGCGGCCGTCAGCATGTCCTGGTTGGAAGCGCGCGAGTAGGCCGAGTTCGAGCGCGCGAAGGGGAGCCGGTTGCCGCCGACGACGGCGACACGGCGGGGACTATCGATCAACTGGTCTCACCTCTCGGGTTCGGTGATGCGTCAACGTGGACGGACGTGGAAGGGCAGATGGAGCGTGCAGGGGCACAACTGGCGCCTCCCGCCGCTGCAGGAAACGATGTAACGTTAACCGATACACGAATCAATGTCCAGGTCGATGTGCTGTGACATCCCGCACGCAACCGCTCTGGGGGCGAACACGCGGCAACGGCCAGAGCGCATCACATTTGGGGGGAAATGCCACCTAAACGTGATGCGGAAGGGTAGGCGGAGGCCGGCTACTGCTCGTAGAGCTTGATGACGCGGACCGTGCCCGCGGGGGAGGCGTCGACGCAGAGGTAGCAGAGGACGCACTCGTCGAGGTTGCCGGCGACGATCTCGACGCCGCCCTCGGTCGCCTTGAAGATGTCGACCGGGCAGACTTCCTCCAGCTTGGCCGCGAGCTCTGCATCGCCGGCGATCGAGGTGTCGACCTCGACGTCGATGAAGACCCTGTCCAGCGTCTCGGCCATCAGACGGCAGCCCCCAGCTTCTCCTTGACCGCGTCGGGGATCTCGTCGATCCGCTCGACGACGTGGATCCCGGCCGCTTCCAGGCGTGCGATCTTCTCGGTGGCCGTGTCCTCCACGCCCTCCACGATCGTGCCGGCGTGGCCGAAGCTCATCCCCTTCATCTCCTCGTCGTCCATGAACTTGCCGGCCATGAAGGCGACGATCGGCAGTCGCGAGTCGTTCTCCTTCACCCAGGCGGAGAGCTGCGCCTCCATGCGGCCGCCCGGCTCGGTGTAGATGACGATCGCCTGTGTCTCCTCGTCGGCCTCGAAGTAGGGCATCAGCTCGGCATAGGCGGAGCCGATGATCGTGTCGCCGCCGATCGAGATCGCGGTGGAGACGCCGAGGCCGGCCTGGGTCAGCGAGGAGGAGATCTCGGTGGTCATCCCGCCCGAGCGGCTCATCACCCCGACCGGGCCGGGCGCGTAGGCCTTGGCCGCGTCTTTGGCGGGGCCGCCGATGCCGCCCATCTTGCAGACCTCGGGGACGATCAGGCCGAGGCAGTTGGGGCCGATGATCCGCGCCCCGCGCATCTCCGCCAGCTCGACCATCTGGGCGACGTCGCCGCGCGGCACCCGCTCGGTGACGACGACGATCAGCTTGATCCCGTTCTCGATTGCCTCGAGGACGGCGTCCTTGGTGAAGGCGGGGGGGACGGTGACGACCGAGCCATCAACCGGGGCGCCGTGATTCTCGACCGCCTGGGCGACCGTGTCGAAGACCGGCACGCCGTGCACCTCGCGCCCCTTGCGGCCGGGGGTGACGCCGCCGACCACCTTCGAGCCATAGTCGAGGCACTCGCGAGTCAGGTTGACCGCCTCGCGCCCGGTGATCCCCTGGACGATGAAGGTCGTGTCCTTGGAGAGCAGGATGCTCACCTTGTGCCTCCGCGGGGCGCCATAGTCGGGATATCCCCGGCAAACGCGCCCCATTGACCGGCGCAGCTCCTCGCTTTGCACTTTGACCCTGCTATAGCGAGGTCAAAGTGCGAAACGGTTACGTGCAAGGACCTCATGCGGGGGCCCCCTGGATCTTGGCTACGGCGCGGCCCGCCGCCTCCCACATCGAAACCGAGCGGTCGCAGTACTCGACCCCGTAGCGGTCGAGGATCTTGAAGCCCTCCTCCTCCCAGGCGCCGGGGATGCGGAAGATCGCGATCGTCTCGCCGGGGTCCTTGCCCAGCTCCAGGCAGGCCTTGATCACGCCGCGGGCGACGATGTCGACTCGCGTGTTGGAGACGATCGACATCATCACCGCGATCTTCTCGACGCCGTCCTTTTCGAGCACCTGCTTGGCGAGTCCACAGGCCTTGGCGACTGAGGGGTTGCCACCGATCTCCGAGTAGTTGGCGGGCTTGCCGCCCTGGCTGCGGACCGCGTCGGTCAGCGTCAGCGAACCGCCGCCGGCGCCGATCACCAGCCCCAGGTTGCCCTCGAAGCCGTGGTCCTTGCCCTGGATCACGCCGCGGTGGTCGGCGGCGTCGATTGCCGCCACGTTGCGCTCGAAGTCGGAGGGCTCGTAGGGCTGGCGGGTGTCGTCCTCGGCGATCTCCAGCTGCCTGCGGAGCAGCCCCTTCTGGCGGCCGACTGCCTCGTTCTCCATCTCCATGTGGGCGTCGAGCGCGACGAAGCTGCCGTCGGCAAGCTCGGCCAGCGGGTTGATCTCGGCCAGCGTCATGTCGCGGTCGCGGAAGAGGCGGGCGAGGCGGGCGAGGATCGGCGTGGCGCGGGTCAGCTGGCGCCCGGTGACCCCGGTCGCGGCGATCGCCTGCTTCGCTTCGAAGTCGAAGACCGGCAGCAGGTTGGAGAGGTGGCCGCGCCCGACGTGGTCGGGGTGCTTCTCGGCGACCTCCTCGATGTCGATGCCGCCCATGTCGCTGAAGAGCATCAGCGGGCGCTTCGCGGTTCCGTCCCAGACGACCCCCGCGTAGTACTCCTGCTTGACCTCGGCCTTGGGGTCGACGAGGACGCCACGCGGCATGTGGCCGTTGATCTCCAGCTCGAGGATGTCGGCGGCGTGGGCGGCGGCCTCCTCCGGCGTGTCGGCGAACTTGACGCCGCCCGCCTTCATCCGCCCGCCGGTCAGCACCTGCGACTTGATCACCACCGGGCCGCCGATCTCCTCAGCCGCCTTGCGAGCCTCCTCGTGGGTCTGGCAGAAGCCGTACTTGGTGACGGGGATACCCGCCAGCTCGACGATCTTGCGTGCCTCGTACTCGTAGAAGCGCATTGGCGGCGGCGAACCCTATCCGACCGGGCGCGATCCACGGACGTGCCGGCGATTGGCCACCATATGGGTGGTCAAATCACTGGCACGTCAGCCATTACGGCGGCGGGCGCCGTCGTGAGGCGCAGGCGCTCGCCGGGCGTGAGGGCCCGCCGCTCGGCCTCTCCGGCGGCGAGCTCCAGCACGGCGCGCGCCGCGCGCGCGCCTGCCGCCCGCCACGGCTGTAGGGAACCTCGCACCTGCAGCACTCGCAGCTCGGCGTCGAGGAACACGGCGTCGATCGGGAAGCGCATGAAGAACGTGTGGACGGAGTTGCTTGGCCGCAGCAGCATGCCGTCGCCCGGCGGCAGCTCGCGGTGCCCGAGCAGCCCGCGCAGCCTGCCCAGCGGCCGGTCGGCGACCTCGCAGCGCTCGCAGATCACGGCGCCCCGGTCGGCGCTGACGACCGCGAGCGTGCGCGGCATGTTCTCGAAGAGGATCTCCCCCACCGACCGGTCAAGTCGCCAAACGCGCTCAACTCTCCCCCTGCGGCGTCGCTTGCGCCGGGGGCGCTTGGGATACTTTGCCGCTGGAACCGTCCGAAAGGCAGCAGATGAGCTTTCCAAGCCGTTCCCGTGCAGTCCTCGCCCTGGTGGCAGTGGCGCTGGTCGCGATAGCGGCGCTGGTTGCCGCCGGCTGCGGGGAAACGGTGATCGACAACGCCAAGACCGAGGCGGCGCTCAAAGAAAACCTGCAGAAATCCGCGCACAGGCAGATCTCCGCGGTCGAATGCCCGTCCGAAGTGAAGGTCGACCCGGGCGCCACCTTCGACTGCACCGTGAAGCTGGCCGGAGGCAAGGAAGAAACGGCGGTGTTGAAGATCCGCGACAAGGAAGCCGACGTCGAAGTGACCGGTCTCAGCCCCAAGAAGTAGCGCGCGGCAACGGCCGCGGCGGGAGCAGCGCGGGGAGATAAAGCGCGGCTGCAGGGCGGGGGAGTGGAGTGCGGCGCTCGGGCCTCAAGGAATAGAGTGCCTCGAATGATGAGCGAGACAAGCACGGCCGCTGCGCCGACCACACATGCCAAGCTCCTCGACTGGGTCGGGGAGATCACCGACCTGACCAAGCCCGCCGCCGTCCACTGGTGCGACGGCTCGGCGGAGGAGTACGACGCCCTTGCCGAGGCGATGATCGGGGCAGGGACCTTCGAGCGCCTCTCGGAGGCCAAGCGCCCCAACTCCTACCTGGCCCTCTCCGACCCCGGCGACGTCGCCCGGGTCGAGGACCGCACCTTCATCTGCTCGGAGCGTGAGGAGGACGCCGGGCCGACCAACAACTGGCGCGCCCCCGCGGAGATGCGCGAGACCCTGACGGACCTCTTCGACGGCTGCATGGCGGGCCGCACGATGTACGTGGTGCCCTTCTCGATGGGCCCGCTCGGCTCGCCGATCGCCTACCTCGGAGTCCAGATCACCGACTCTCCGTACGTTGCCGCCAGCATGCGGATCATGACCCGCATGGGGAAGGGAGCGCTCGACGTCCTCGGCGAGGACGGCGACTTCGTCCCCTGCCTGCACTCGGTCGGCATGCCGCTTGCCGAGGGGCAGGAGGACATCCCCTGGCCCTGCAACTCGGAGAACAAGTGGATCGTGCACTTCCCCGAGAGCCGCGAGATCTGGTCGTATGGCTCCGGCTACGGCGGCAACGCCCTGCTGGGCAAGAAGTGCCTGGCGCTGCGGATCGCCTCGGTCATGGCCCGCGACGAAGGCTGGCTCGCCGAGCACATGCTGATTCTCAAGCTCACCTCCCCGGAGGGGGAGACCAGGTACGTGGCAGGCGCCTTCCCGTCGGCCTGCGGCAAGACCAACCTGGCGATGCTGATCCCGACCCTGCCCGACTGGAAGGTCGAAACGATCGGTGACGACATCGCCTGGATGAAGTTCGGCGAGGACGGCCGGCTGCGCGCGATCAACCCCGAGGCCGGCTTCTTCGGCGTTGCGCCCGGCACCGGTGAGAAGACCAACCCGAACGCGATGGCGAGCATCACCCGAGACTCGATCTTCACCAACTGCGCGAAGACCGACGACGGCGACGTCTGGTGGGAGGGGATGACCGAGGAGGTGCCGGCGCACCTGATCGACTGGCACGGCGAGGAATGGACACCCGACGCCGACCATCCGGCGGCGCATCCGAACGCCCGCTTCACCACGCCGGCGTCGGCCTGTCCCTCGATCGCCCCGGAGTGGGAGGACCCGGCCGGCGTGCCGATCGACGCCTTCCTCTTCGGCGGGCGCCGCTCGACCGTGGTGCCGCTGGTGCGCGAGTCGTTCGACTGGGAGCACGGCGTCTTCCTCGGCTCGATCATGTCCTCGGAGACGACGGCCGCCGCCGCCGGCGAGGTCGGCAAGCTGCGCCACGACCCGTTCGCGATGCTGCCCTTCTGCGGCTACCACATGGGCGACTACTTCGGCCACTGGCTGAGCATGGCCGAGCGGGAGGGGGCCAAGCTGCCGCGGATCTTCTACGTCAACTGGTTCCGCAAGGACGCCGACGGCAAGTTCCTCTGGCCCGGCTACGGCGAGAACAGCCGCGTCCTGGAGTGGATCTTCCGCCGCTGTGCGGGGACCGCGGATGCGGAGGAGACGCCGATCGGCCTGGTGCCGGCGGCGGGCGCCCTCAACACCGAGGGGCTCGACGTCTCCGGCGAGGACGTCGCGGAGCTGCTCAGGGTCGATCCGGAGGAGTGGAAGGTCGAGCTGCCGGCGATCCACCAGCACTTCGCCCGTTTCGGCGACCACCTGCCGGACGAGCTGCACAAGCAGCTTGCGGACCTGGAGCAGCGGCTCGGGTAGAGGGGCTGGGCGACCGACGCCCGATCCGGCTACCAGGAGGGTGGCTGGATCGGACCGTCGGGTAGGTTGGCATAGAGGTTCGGCCGGTAGACCTTGCGGCTGATGCCCTGGGCGAAGGCCTGGGTGGCGGCGCGGGAGCTCTCGATCGGCCAGTGCATGCCCTGGTCGTTCTGGTCGTACCAGATCAGGCCGCGGACCCCGCGGTAGCGGGAGGGGACGATGTGGAGCATGTTGTGGATCCAGGCGGCCTTGGAACCACCCCTGTTGTCAGAGGCCACCTCGCCGATCACCATCGGCTTGTGCGGCGCGATCCGCACGATTCGCCGGTAGGTCGAGTCGAAGATCTGCTTGAAGGTCATCCATCCGGCCGAGCTGGGCGTCCGGCCCCAGTTGAACCCGTCGAGGCAGGTCCAGTCGACGTAGGCGTTGCCGGGATAGAGGCGGCGCAGTGGCGTGAGATCCCGGTTGAAGTCGATGTTCGGGCACCAGACCCAGGTGACTTTGGTCGCCCCAACCGAGGTGAAGATGTCATGGATGTGGCGCCAGGCGGCGACGAACTGGCCCGGCCTGTTGCCGTTGACACCCTCCGACCACGGGAACCAGAAACCGTTCATCTCCGGGTTGAGGCGGAGAAAGAACGGGTGGCCCCATTCCCGCGCCGCTTCGGCGAATTCGCGGATGTAGGAGTCGAAGGCGCCGTGGGCGATCCTGGAAAGACGGAAATCGGGCTCGTTGAGACTCGAGGGAACCGACTGCGAAGCCCAGGTGAGGAGCGGGATCGTGCCGTGCTTGCGTATGCCCTCCATCACGGCGGTTGGGAACGGGAAGAAAGCGCAACCCGGGACGCTGCAGTCGGCGAACGGAGAGGAGAACGCGAGGAGCGAGAGCCTCTTGCGGGCCAGACGCTCGAATTTGAAGACAGCGCGCATGTCCCAGGGTGCCGCTTCCCCGGTGAGCTGACTGCCGATGACCGCACCCCAGTAGAGCGGCCTCGCCGGCCGACCCTTGGACGAAGCGGCAGCCGCGAACAGCGCCGCGCAGGCGAGCGTCACCACAAGAAGGGCGACGGCAGCTCGCCGGCGATGCCGCCCGCGCCGGATCATCGCGGCGGAGCGATCGGATCCCCGGCGAACGCGCTGTAGAGGTTCGGCTTGAAGCTGCGCCCGCGCAAGCCCTTTGCGAAGGCTCGGGCGGCGGCCGGCGATGTCTCGATCGGCCACTGCACCCCGCGGTCCACCTGGTCGAACCAGATCAGGGCGCGGATCTGACGGTAGTGGGCGCCGAGCTGCTTGAACATATTCCCGATCCAGATCGCCTTCGCCTTGCTCGCTCCGCCCGACGCTGCCTCGGCGAGCATGACCGGCTTGTGGGGGGACACTTTCCGAGTGAGCGTGCGGTAGCTGGAGCTGAAGATCTGGTTGAAGCTGCGCCAGGGTTGCGCGTTGACGCCGTTCTTGGCCCAGTTGAAGCCGTCGAGGCAGGTCCAGTCGACGTAGGCGTCGCCCGGGTAGTAGCGGGCCATCGGCGGGAAGCGATGCTGGGAATCCGCGTATGGGCACCAGACCCAGGAGGCGTTGGTCGCCCCGACGGAGGTGAAGATGTCGTGGACGTGGCGCCAGGCGGCGACGTAGGTTCCGGGCGGATTGCCGTTGACGCCCTCCGACCAGGGGAACCAGTTGCCGTTCATCTCCCAGTCGAAGCGCAGGAAGAAGGGGTGTCCCCATGCGCGCGCCGCTTCCGCGAACCCGCGGATGTAGGAGTCGTAGGCGCCGGCGGCAATGCCGGCAAGCTGGAATTCAGGCTCGTTGAGGTTGGGCGGCACCGGAGCCGACTGCGAGCCCCAGCTGAAGACGGGAATCGCGCCGTAGGCGCGGATCGTTTCCATCTCGTAGGCCGGGAAGCGGTAAAACGAGCAAGGCGCGGAGCCGCATTCCGCGAAGGGCGCGGCGAACTCGATCAGCGAGAGGCCCTTATGGGTCAGCCCTTCGAATGCCGAGACCGCCGACATGTCCCAGGGTGGCTGGCCGCCGGTCAGCTGGTCGCCGATCCAGGCGCCCCAGTAGAGGTCGTGCGGCTTGGGCTTGTGGTGCTTGCCGTGTCCGCCCTGCTGGTGGCCGGGCTTCGCGGCGAACGCCGGGGCCGCCGCCAGGTAGAGCAGGGCGAGGATCAGCGCTGCCGCAACGGCGATTCGTCCGATCTCTGCCCTTCCCGGCTGCATATGCATATCGTCCGGCCCTGCCGCCAAACCGAACGTGGAGTGTAGGGAAGGGCTTCTCTCGCTCTGAATCAGTTCGGCGCCTGCACGGGTTCCGGCCCGAGTGAGCCGTAGGAGTTGCCGAGGTAGGCCGGGTTCTGGATTCCAGCGGCGAAGGCGCTGGTGGCGCTGCTCGAGGTCTCGATCGGCCAGTCCATGCCGTCTTCGTATCTCTCGAACCAGAGCAGGCCATGGATCTTCGGATAGTTGACGGGAACCGTGCTCAGCATTTCGCTGATCCAGGTCGCCTTGGAACCGCCGTACTCGGTTGAGCCGACCTCGCTGACGATCATCGGCTTCGACGGCGCGATCCTTTCGGTGATGTCCCGGTAGGTGGAACTGTAGAGCTGGTCGAAGGTGCGCCAGCGGTCGGGCCGGGCCGGGTTGGTGCCCCAGTTGTAGCCGTCGAGACCGGTCCAGTCGACGTATTCGTTACCGGGATAGAGCGAGGCGAGGTTCTGAAGCTTGTTACCGGGATCCACGTTCGGGCACCAGACCCAGGTCGCGTTGGTCGCCCCGACGGAGGTGAAGATGTCGTGGACGTGGCGCCAGGCGGCGACGTATTCGCCGGGGCTGTTCCCGTTGGCGCCCTCGTCCCAGGCGAACCAGTTGCCGTTCATCTCCCAGTTGAAACGGAGGAAGAAGGGGTGGCCCCAGTCGCGGGCTTCTTCGGCGAAGCTGCGGATGTAGGAGTCGTAGGCGCCGTTGATGACGTCGGAGAGCTGGAAGTTGGGCTCATTGAGGCTGGCCGGGACCGGGGTCGACTGCGAGCCCCAGCTGAAGACGGGAATCGCGCCGTAGTTGCGGATGTTTTCCATTGGTCCCGCCGGGAAGCCGTAGAACGAGCAGGGGGAGGACGAGCAGTCCGCGAACGGCGAGGAGAAGTGGATCAGGGACAGCGGCTTGCCAGCCATCCCTGCGAATTTGGTGACCGCGCTCATGTCCCAGGGGGCCTGGTCGCCGGTGAGCTGGCTGCCGATCCAGGCGCCCCAGTAGATGGGGGAGGGTGGGTAGCTGGAGTCGGTCGCGACGCGCTTTCGGTTGCGACGGCAGCGCTGAAGCCGGTGCGTGCGACGGCTGCGCCAGTGTGTCGCCCTCTCGCGCGGTCGCCTTGCGAGGCGAACCAGGCAGGGGTTGATGGGGGCCACTGCGTGACGATCGGCGAGGCCGATTCGGGCGCCTGCCCGGGCCTCGACGCGGGCCGCTCGCTTGGTTTGGCCACCGGCCGCGGAGGACACCATCCCACCGGCCAGGGAAACGACCAGCGCGGCCAGCAGGGCCACGAGGCGCGGGCGAAGATCGACGGTCATATTCAGCCATCGACGCGTCCTTGGTCCTTTTCAGTAGACGAGAGTTCACTGGACGTTTGTCCAGGGGGCTTGACAAACCGCCTGCAACGGCTCAGCCGGCCGGCTGGACCGGACCGGACCCGAGCGATCCGAACTGGTTGCTCGCATAGGCCGGGTTCTGGATTCCGGCGGCGAAGGCGCTGGTGGCGCTGCTCGAGGTCTCGATCGGCCAGTCCATGCCGTCTTCGTACATCTCAAACCAAAGCAGGCCACGGATCTTCGGGTAAGCGGTCGGCACCTCGTTCAGCATTTCGCTGATCCAGGTCGCCTTGGAGCCGCCGTACTCGGTCGAGGCGACCTCGCCGACGATCATCGGCTTGGAGGGTGCGACCGTTTCGGTAACCCTCTTGTAGGTGGAGCGGTAGAGCTGGTCGAAGGTGCGCCAGCGGTCGGGCCGGGCGGGGTTGGTGCCCCAGTTGTAGCCGTCGAGGCCAGTCCAGTCGACGTAGCTGTTGCCGGGGTAGAGCGAGGCGAGGTTCTGCAAGTTGCTTTCCGGGTCGACGTTCGGGCACCAGACCCAGGTCGCGTTGGTCGCCCCGACTTCGGTGAAGATGTCGTGGACGTGGCGCCAGGCGGCGACGTATTCGCCCGCCTTGTTGCCGTTGACCCCCTCGTCCCAGGCGAACCAGCGGCCGTTCATCTCCCAGTTGAAGCGCAGGAAGAAGGGGTGTCCCCATTCCCTCGCTGCGGTCGCGAAGCTGCGGATGTAGGAGTCGTAGGTGCCGTTGATGACGTCGGAGAGCTGGAAGTTCGGCTCGCTGAGGTTGGAGGGGACCGGGATCGACTGCGAGCCCCAGCTATAGAAGGGGATCGCGCCGTGCGAGCGGATGCTGCTCATCTCGTTGACCGGGAAGTTGTAGAACGAACAGGGGGAGGACGAGCAGTTGGCGAACGGAGCCGAGAAGTTGACGACCGAGAGGTTCTTGCCGGCCAGCTGCTCGAACTTGGTGACCGCGTTCATGTCCCAGGGGGCCTGGGTGCCGGTGAGCTGGCTGCCGATCCAGGCGCCCCAGTAGATCGAGGCGGGAGCGGGGGTGGGAGTCGGAGCAGGCGTCGGTTCCGGTTCGGGCGCAGGTGCAGGTGCAGGGGTGGGGGTGGGTTCCGGTTCGGGTGCAGGCGCAGGTTCCGGAGCCAAAGCGGGGGAGTTCGCAACATTCACGGTGACGGTCGAGCTGGCCGAGCCGGTTTGCTTGTTGCCGTAGGCGACCACGGTCAGGTTGTGCTGCCCGTTCGAGAGGCTCGTCGTGTCGAGGTTTCCGTTGCCGTCGTACGCGAAAGGAGCGGTCGACTGCGACCACTTGACGACGCCGTCAATGGCGAAGTCCACCCGCGAAGGGGTTGCGCCGGAGACCGTGGCTTGCCAGCTCGCCGTTCCCGACAGTGTCTGGCCGTTCAGCGGCGAAGAGATCGAAACGCCGATTCGCGACCGCACGCGCGACGCGACCGCGCGTCGCAGGGATACACGCTGGTACCGGATGACGTGGTGGTGCCCGGTTCGGCTCGCCTGCGCTCCCCTGTGGTGGGCCGTCGCACTGTCGACGGTCGGCGCCAGTGTCGCCAGAATGGCGACCAGAAGGGCGATCGGCAGGCGATGACGGGCATTGGCGGTCACGCCCACCCATCGACGTTGCCCCCCTTGCCTTCAGCGGCGGAATCCCAACTGGACGTTTGTCGGGTGTCAGGCCAGCGAGCGGTACAGATCGCCCAGCGCGTCGGCGCAGTCGTCCCACGAGGCCGGCTTCGGCCGGCGGTCGCTCGGCGGGCGCGACAGCTCCTCGGCCACCGCTCGCCCGACGCCGTCCGCGCTTTCGTCGAGGGGTATGGAGCGCGCGAATCCGTCCTTCGCCAGCTCCGCCAGGCCGCCGGCGTCGGCGACGAGCAGGCGGCGACCCGCCGCGGCCGCCTCCAGAGCGACCAGTGGGTGGGTCTCGAACTCACTGAGCAGCACCACCAGCGAGACCCCCTGCAGGACGGCCGCCATCGCGTCGGGGTCGTCCGGCGGGGTGCTGGTGAACTCGACGCGATCTGCAACCCCAAGCTCGGCTGCCTGGCGCCGCAGATCGGCTTCGTAGGGGCCGGTGCCGACCACCAGCAGTCGTGCCTCAGGCTCGCGCTCGAGCACGGTGGGGAGGGCGGCGATCACGCGGTGGTGGCCCTTGTAGCGCTCCAGCCGCCCGATCGTGGCGATCGTCGGGCGGTCGTTGTCCGCAGCCGGCGCCGCCATCTCGGAGAAGGCGAGCTCGGTGCCGTTCGGGATCAGCGCGAAGCGCTCGGGCGGCAGGCGCAGCTCACGGCCGTACTCGTCGATCTCGAAGCGGGCGACCGCGACCAGGCGCGCGGCGCGGGCGAGCAACGGGTGCAGCAGGCGGCGCTGGGTACGCCGCATCCGGTTGCGCAGGGCCGAGGAGTGACCGCCGCCGTGGAAGGTGACCACGTAGGGAACGCCGAGCGTCAGTGCACGCAGCATCGCCAGTGGCGCAACCAGCGTGTGGTAGGACTGGATGTGGACCACGTCCCACCGGTGGCGCGCCATCTCGCGCCAGAGGCGCGGCGCGAAGCACCAGTCGCGGTTCGCGGGCCAGGCTCGCACGGTGCGGATCGTCACCCCGTCGCGCCGCTGCTCGGTCAGGCCCCGACCGCCGGGATCGGTGCAGAGCACCTCGACCTCGGCGCCGGCCGCGGCGATTCGCCTGCTCACCTCCATTACGTGGCGCTCGACGCCTCCCTGCAGCAGGGGGCTGCGGGGGGTGACCATGAGGATCCGCAGCGCGCCCTCTCCCCGGGCCTCGGCGGCCTCGCGCCGGCGCGCCAGGCGCCGCGCCTCGCTGCGCCCGGAGGCGTAGCCGGCTGTCGTCGTCAGCAGGCCGACGCCGAGCATCGCCGCCCGCGCCGAGCCGTTGAGGTCGCCGCGCAAGGTGTCGCGGATGCCGCGCAGAAAGCCCAGCGGCAGCGTGCGCCGCGTGTAGGCGCGCTCCTCGGAGAGCCCGGAGCGGCTGCCGACCAGGCCGGCGAGGACCGCCTTGGAGCGTCCCTCGCCGCGGCAGCGCGAGAGGAAGTAGCGCAGCCGCCCCCGTTCCGCCGGCACCCGGTGGTCGACGGCCGCCGCGGGGTCGTAGAGGATCGTGCCCCGCGGCCAGCGCTGACCGATGCGAATGCAGAGGTCGGTCTCCTCACAGCCGGCGGGGATGGCGCCGATCCGTCCCAGCTCGTGGCGAAAGCCGCCCACCTCGAGCAGCGCCTCGCGCCTGAAGGACATGTTGGCGCCGACCAGGTTGCGGACGGGCGAGGGCTGGGCGGGCATACCGGAGTGCGTGCAGCCGACCACCCAATCGAACTCCGTCGGGAACCAGCCGGGCCGGCCCTCGGACCAGGCCGGGCGCACGGCGCCCCCGGCGCCGAGGACGCTCGGGTCGGCGTAGGCCGACCGGAGGCGCTCCAGCCAGTCGGGCGCCGCCACCGCGTCGTCGTCGAGAAACGCCACGACCTCGCCGCCGCTCTCGGCCAAGCCCGTGTTGCGGGCGCCGGAAAGTCCCTGCCTCTCACGATTGGGGACGACCCGGATCGCCGGCCAGCGCTCGCGACAGGTCTGCTCCAGCTCGGGCGAGTGGTCGATCACCAAGACGACGTCATTGGGGGCGAACGTCTGAGCCCCCAGTGACTCGATTGCCTCGCGGATCGCCTCGATCCGCTCGGGGGTGAAGGCGCAGACCACCACCGAGATCGAGGGTGGGGCAGGGTGCTCCCCATGCTCGGAGCCGGTCGGCATGCGCCGATTCTGGCACGCGACGGAGGCCACGAGGCCGCCAGCGGGACGGCTGCGAGTGGCGGTTACGATCTGCCGCTCTATGCGGATCCTGATGCTGGCCCAGTCCTACTCCCCGGTCGTCGGCGGGGAGGAGCGGATCGTCGAGGACCTCAGTCTGGAGCTGCACCGACGCGGCCATGAGGTCGGCGTCGCAACCCTCAGGCAGCCGGCCGGAGAGCCACCCGACTCCGGCGACGGCGTGAAGATCCATCTCCTCGAGAGCTCGATGCGACGCATCCCGGGGATGCCGGTCGACAGCGAGCGGACCTATGCGCCACCCGCCCCGGACCCATTGACGGTCCGCGACCTGCGCCGCGTGATTCGCAGGGAAAAGCCCGACGTGGTCCACGCCCATAACTGGCTGGTCCACTCCTACCTGCCACTCGACCGACGCTCTGACGCGGCGTTGGTGCTGTCGCTGCACGACTACAGCCTGGTCTGCGCGACGAAGCGCTTCCTCTACCGCGGCGGCGTGTGCAGCGGACCGGCGACCGGTAAGTGCCTCGCCCACGCCGCGGACCACTACGGCGCGATGAAAGGGCTGCCGATTGCGCTCTGCACACGCCTGTCGGAGGCCAGGGTGCGCCGCCGCGTCGACATGTTCCTTCCCGTCAGCGCCACCGTACGCGACCTGAGCGGGCTCGGCTCGGCCGACGCCCACCGCGTCGTGCCGAACTTCATCGGCGAGCTTCCGGCGCCGCCGGCGGCCGACGATCCCCGCTTGGCGGGGTTACCGGAGGAGCCCTTCGTTCTGTATTTCGGTGACGTGACGGAGGACAAGGGGGTGGGGCGGCTGGTCGAGGCATACCGGACGCTGGAGCAGCCGCCGCCGTTGGTGTTGATAGGGCGCCGTCTCATCGATCTCCCCGCCGAGCCGGGCGTGGTCGCGGTCGGCCCGATGCCGCACGCGCTGGCGATCGAGGCGGTGCGGCGCTCGCTGTTCACGGTTGCGCCGTCGATCCTGCCGGAGTCCTTCGGCATCGTCGCGCTCGAGGCGGCGGCGGCGGGCAGGCCGACCATCGCCTCCGACATCGGTGGGTTCAAGGACGTCGTGGTCAACGGCGAAACGGGCCTGCTCGTGCCGGCCGGCGATCGCGACGCGCTGCGCTTGGCGCTGCAGCGGCTGTGCGGTGACGGCGAGATGCGGGCTCGCATGGGAGAGGCAGCGGCACGGCGCGCGAAGCTGTTCGGCCCCGACGCGGTCGTGCCCCAGTTCGAAGACGCCTACCGAGATGGCATCGACGCACGCTTGAAAAGAGGGGGCAATGGGGCCTGATGGATGGCCGAGCCGACTCTCATCCGCCTATATAGTCGGCCCGCTTTCAGGTGCGCTTTCCCCCCACGAATCGATCGGAGATCAGAGGTGCAATTCACGCGCAGGCTGCTCAGCGGGCTGCTCACCTTCATCCCGGGCGGGCGCAACCTGAGCGAGCGCAGCACGGGGGGGACCGGCTCGGCGCGCTACTGCTATTGGGTCTGGCTCCATCACCTCGTGCTGGCGAGGCGCAACGGTCTCGCTGGCGACCTCCGGGTGGTGGCGGAGCTCGGCCCGGGCGATTCCCTGGGCACCGGCTTGGCCGCCCTGCTCAGCGGGGCCGACCGCTACTACGCCTTCGATGTCATCTCCTACGCCAACCCGGAGATGAACCTGCGGATCCTCGAGGAGCTGAGGGAGCTGTATGCGCGCCGGGAGCCCGTCTCGAATCGGGAGCTCAACTCGCCGACGTTCCGACTCGACGCCTTTCCCGCCGAGGAGCTGCCGGCGGACGAGCTGAACCGGGCCCTCGCTGGCGAGAGGATCGAGGCGCTTCGGGCCGCGGTGCGCACGCCCGGCGAGGAGCACGACGACGTGCTCGTCGCCTACGAGCCCGACTGGTTGCGAGCGAATGCGGCGCCGGAGGAGCAGGCCCAGCTATTGATCTCCCAGGCTGTGCTCGAGCATGTCGACGACCTCGCCGGGGCATATGCGGCGATGTACCGCTGGCTCGCCCCGGGCGGATTCACCTCCCACGAGATCGACTTACGCTCGCACAACTTCGCCAGGTCATGGAACGGCCACTGGACCCTTTCCGACCCCTCGTGGGCCCTTATCCGTGGACGGCGGCGCTACGCGATCAACCGCGAGCCGCTCTCGACCCACCTGCGGCTTCTCGAGCAGGCTGGGTTCCGGATCGTCCACGTCAAACGCCTGACCCAGCCCACGGAGATCTCGCGCGGCAAGCTTGCGCCGCGCTTCCGCGATCTTGACGACGAGGACCTGACGACGTCGACCGCGCTCATCCAAGCGGTCAAGGATTGACGATGCCGCAGCCGACCGCTCCCATCCCGGCCGAGAACGCCCCCGAACGCAGTCCCGCGGTGACGATTCGGCTTCAGCCAACCCACGGCTTCAGCCGCGTCCTCTCTCCACGGGAGCTGTGGCGCTACCGCGACCTGGCGGTCCAGCTGATCGAGCGCGACATCACCCTGCGCTACCGGCAGACCGCGCTGGGCGCCGCCTGGGCGATCCTGCAGCCGCTCGCGTTCATGGCCATCTTCTCCTTCTTCTTCGGCCGGTATGCCCATATCCCGTCCGACGGGATCCCGTACCCGATCTTCAGCCTTGCCGCGCTGGTTCCCTGGATGTACTTCTCGAATGCCCTGCTGCTGGGCGCCGAAAGTCTCGTGCGCCACACTGAGCTGGTGGCGAGAATCTACTTCCCGCGAATCTTCATGCCGCTGGGCGTGGTCGGCGCCGGTTTGGTCGACTTCGGCGTGGCGCTGGTGATCCTGCTCGCGATCGTCCTCGTCTACGGGATCGTGCCGTCCCTCGCCATCCTCGCCCTGCCGTTCATCATCATCGTCACGATGGCGACGGCGCTCGGCGCCAGCGCCGCCCTGGCGGCGGTCAACGTGCGCTATCGCGACGTGCGCTACGTGGTCCCGTTCGCGATCCAGATGTGGTTCTTCCTCACGCCGATCGTCTATGCGAACAGCCTGCTCCACCAGCCGTTGCGGACGCTCTCGGCGATCAACCCGATGGTCGGGGTGATCGAAGCCTTCCGCTGGGCGGTGCTGGACACAGGGCACGCGCCGCTCGCGTTGATGGCGGTCTCCTTCGCCTCGGCGACCCTGATCGTCCTCGGCGGCCTCGCCTACTTCGACCGGGTGGAGCGCAGCTTCGCCGACATCATCTAGCGCGATGGGCGAGATCGCGATCGAGACGCGGGACCTGAGCAAGCGTTACAAGCTTGGCCTCGCTTACGGCTACGGCACCCTCCGCGACAGCCTCGTCAAGGGGGTGAAGCGAACGGCTGGCCGGCTGACCGGCAAGGCTCAAAAGAAGGAGGTCGACTGGCTTTGGGCGCTCGACGGCGTCTCCTGCGCAATCGAGAACGGCGAAACGATCGGCCTCATCGGCCACAACGGAGCTGGCAAGAGCACCCTGCTGAAGGTCCTCTCGCGGATCATCGAGCCGAGCGGCGGTTGGGCCGAGGTGACCGGACGGGTGGGCTCGCTGCTCGAGGTGGGCACGGGCTTTCACCCGGAGCTGACGGGGCGCGAGAACGTCTTCCTCAACGGCGCCATCCTCGGCATGCGCAGGGCCGAGATCCGCTCCCGCTTCGACGAAATCGTTGCCTTCGCCGATGTCGAGCGCTTCCTCGACACGCCGGTAAAGCGCTACTCGAGCGGCATGTCGGTGCGCCTGGCGTTTGCCATAGCCGCCCACCTCGAACCGGAGATCCTGCTGGTGGACGAGGTGCTGGCGGTTGGGGACGCCTCCTTCCAGCGCAAGTCGCTGGGCAAGATGAGCGAAGTCGCCAGCGCAGGCAGCACGGTCATCTTCGTCTCCCACAACCTGGCGACGATCCAAGCCCTCTGCCAGCGCGGGATCATGCTCGAACGCGGCAAGGTCATCGCCGACGGGCCGGTCCAGGACACGGTCAACCACTACCTGCACATGCTCGAGCGCTCTGCGACCGACGACCTGCTCACCCGCACGGATCGCGACGGGCGCGGGCTCGAACAGTCCCTGGTGAAGAGGCTGGGCGTCTATGACCTGAGCAGCGGCCAGGCTGATGTTGTCGTCGGCGGTCGCCCGGCGAAGATCGAGCTCGAGGTGACCGAGGTGCTGCCGATGATGGAGTGCGAGCTGACGATCCTAAACAGCCTCGGTCACCCGATAACGACGCTCGACAGCGAGCTCTCTTCGAGAGCCGACGCGCGCAGCGAGGAGATGGGTAAGCGGATCGAATGCGAGCTGGGGTCGTTGTCACTGGTTCCCGGTCGCTACCGGGTCGACGTCGTGCTCAGGGCGCGCCAAGAGGTTCAGGACGGGCTGCAGGCAGCCGCCTTCTTCGACGTCGAGCCCGGAGTGATCGACGGCCGACCGATGCCGGCGACAGGGGGGGACGGCGACGTGGTCCTGCCGCACCTCTGGCGGCTCCCCGGCTAGCCGGTCCGCGCCGTTTATCGCTGAATGCGGCGCAGATGTTCGCGCAGCCCGATGCCGAACGCGGTGGGGGCGCCGGCGTAGTTGCGAATCAGCGAGGGCCCTTCCTTACACGACCATTTGGGGCCCGTGGTCCAGGCCCAGCCGAGGTATGAGATCGCGTGCCGGTCGGCCCAGCGCATGTAGGAGTCGATGTAGGCGTGGCGGCAATCGGTCTCGCCGAGCTCGTCGGTGACGACCGGGAAGCGGTGCGCGATGTACGCCAGGACATCGCGGCAGTGGCCGTAGCAGGGGTTGAAGTCGTAGGTATGGGTCGAGGTGACCAGCGCGTGGGCCGGGTCGGTCGGCAGGTGGGCGAGCCAGCCGCCGAGGTTGTGCGCCCATTCGGTCCCGGGCAGCAGGATGGGCTGCCTGGCGCCTGTCGAGCGCACCGTGGCGACGAGGTCGGCCATCCCGACCGCCTGGTAGCGGCCCACCAGTGCGTCTTCCACTTCGCAACCCAGTTGCCAGCATTCCCACGTCACGCCTGGGCGAGGCTCGTTGAAGAGGTCGAAGAGCACGCTGCGGTCTTCGCGGTATTCGCTTGCGAGGCTGGCCCAGAATTCCCGCGCATGGTCGGCGTCCGGCATAGGGACGAGCGTCTGCGCCTGCCACGCTCCTGGAGCCGCCCACTGCAGATCGAGGATTACGTAGAGGCCGTGGCGCTCCAGCCGTTCCACGTAGGCGTGGATCGCGCTCCGGTATGCGGCGCCGGCGAATTCAGACGGGACCCCGTTGATGCCCAGCCAGCAGGACTCGTTAAGCGGAACCCTGACCGCGTTGATGCGCCAGCTCTTCATCGCTTGGATCGACGCCCGGTCGACCGGGCCCTCGAAGAAGCCATTGCCGCGCAGGCACTGGTACTCGGCCCCAGGGCGATTTACGCCGAGCAGGCGCACTGGAGATCCGCTGCCGTCGACGAGGCGGTTGCCGCGAACGCCGATCCAGGGCCCGGCGGCGTTTGCGGGCGGGGCCAGTGCGGCACCCAGCACGATGGTTGCGGCCAAAAGCTGGATGAGGCGATTCCGCACGACGGGCATTGTGGTCCATCGCGGAGCCCGCACAAGGGGCGCGGGCTCCGTTGGCGCTCTCAACCCTTGCCGCCGCCGGCCTGGTCGACAGCGGGGCCGGCGATGCGCTGAGCGGTCCGCAGCCCGTCGACGATCGCGTCCTCCATCGCCGAGTACTCCCAGTTGGCGTAACGTCCGGCGACGGCGATGTCACGCCGCTCCAGCTCGCCATGCAGGCGGGACCTGATCGCCGAGGTGCCGTGATCGTGGATCACATAGGCGCAGTCGATGCGGACCGGAAAGACCGTGTCGACGGCACGGGCGTCGTCGATCGCCCCGAGTTTGATGAGGTCCCCGATCGCTGCCTTGACGATCTCCCCCTTGGCCCGATTGTGGGAATGGGCGATCTCGACGTAGACGCTCTCCCGCCCTTTCGGCGCCATCGAGCTCGCGAAACGGCTGTAGAAGCCGACCCGGTATGCGGAAAAATGAGGCTCGGGCATGTAAATCCACTGGTACTGGCTGAACTTCGGGTTGGCGCTTTTGAGGCCGACGTTGACGCAGGTGACGCAGTTGGCGCGCAGTTGCGAGGCCCCGTCGAAGGCGGGGTCGCCTGGCGTCACAATCGAGGCGAGCCGCGGCAGCGGGATGGTCGCTATCAGCGCTTCCCCGTAGCCGAACGAGCGGCCGTCTTCGGTGCGGACCCGGCGGCGGTCGGTGTCAATCTCGACCACGCGCGCTCCCGTGACCAGGTTCCGCACGAGCCCGGCGAGCCCCGAGCTGAGGGTGGCGATCCCGCCCTGGGCGGGGTAGAGGAAGGAGCTGTTGTATCCGGTCTCGACCGTGCGCTTGGTTTCGGCACCACGACGGATGTCCTCGAGGCTCGGCTGGGGCACGAAGCGGCCCAGCCACTCGCAGGTCAGTTCGTCGACAGAGACCGTCGACAGCTTCTCGTTGTAGGGGACCATGAAGTGCCTGCCGATTCCCTCGCCGAGGTTGGCCTTGATCCACTCCCCGAACGAGGAGTACTCGGTCTCCGTGGAGGGCTCGGACGGAAGCTCCTCGAGGCACTCGCGGCGGACCTGCTCGGGCGCGTAGGCCAAGTGCAGCTGGAAGGGGTAGGGGATGATCCTGTCGCCGAGGTGGATGACCGAGTTGCGGCTGACCCGGTTCCAGGCCTCGGGGGACGTCGCTTCCTCGACCAGCTTGAGCGCCACCGGGTTGGAGAGGTGGAGGAGGTGGCCGGAGCAGTCGAACGTGTAGCCGTCCCGCTCGAAGCTCCGCGTCAGCCCGCCGGGGACGTCGTCGGCCTCGAGCAGCACCGTCGATTTCCCAGCGCGCTCAGCCGCGATCGCGGCGCTCAGCCCGGCCGGCCCGGCACCGATGATCGCTATGTCGAAGTCGGATCCCGCCATCGACCGATCTCAGAAGCCCCCGAACCAGAGCTTGCGCAAGAAGTTGCGGATGGTATCCGAGCTCATGATCGCGAGGCGAGGGATCTGGAGCGGGTCGTCGCCGAGGTTTGAGAGGCGGGCCTGGGTGGTGCAGGCGCCGCGGAACCCGGTGCGACCGACGATCTCCACAGCCCGGTCGTCGACCTCTCCGTAGGGATAGGCGAAGGTCGCCACCGGTGCGTTCAGGATCGCTTCCAGATCGCCGCGCGAGCGCTCGACTTCCTCGGCGGCGACGTCGTCTGCCATCGCCGGCAGCGAGCAGTGCGACCGCGTGTGTGCTCCCACGTCGAACCCCTCGTCGTGCATCTGCCGGATCTGGTCCGCCGACAGCAGCGGGCGGCCCCTTGCGGCTCCGTCTGAGTCCCAGTCGTTGCCGGAGCCCAGCCGGCCGCTGACCGGAAAGAGCGTCGCCGAGAAGCCGTGGCGCCGCAGGATCGGGCGCGCGATCTCGAAGTTGTCCGCGTACCCGTCGTCGATGGTGATCACGACGGCGCGCTCCGGCAGCGGCGTGCCCTGGCGCAGCTCCTCCGCCAGCTCGGCGAGCGAGATCGCGCGGTAGCGCAGCGCCTTCAACAGGCGCATCTGGCGGGCGAAGGATCGCGCCGGCAGCACGAAGCGATCGCGCTCGCCGTCTGTGGTGAAGGCGTGGTACATGAGCACGGGAACGCCGCGCGTGGTCTGCAGCCAGACGCGGCGGCTCATGTTTCCCCGCGCCGCCAGCCAGAAGGTGTAGCGAGCGATGAAGTCGTACCAGACCTGGCGCCTGCCACCGCCCGGGATCCAGCGGCCGGCGGCGGCGAGGACGGCGGCGGGGACCCTGAGGCCGAGCAGCAGCCGGCGCAGCATCGCCTCCCTCGGCTCGGCGTGAGCGAACCAACCGAAAAGCTTCGCACGCGTCTTGGGATGCCGGTCGGCAAACTCGGCCGCGAAGGCACCGAAGCCGGCGACGTCGGAGATCAGCCGCTTGCGTTCCTTCTCGTCGTCGTGGACGGCCGTGGCGTTGGGCAGGTAGATGGGGACGCAATACTTCTGGTGCAGGCGGTAGGCCAGCTCCATGTCGGCGACGGCGGGCCGATCGGCCGAGAAGCCGCCGACAGCCGTCAGCATCTCCCGGGGGGCGGAGAAGTTGGCGCCGAAGCAGTCGCGCCAGTCGGCCTCCCGCTCCGCCATTTCGTCGTAGCGTCGGTTCCAGGCGGCCGTGAACGCCGCGACGAACCAGTCCTTCGATCGTGGCGGTTCCTGGATCAACCTGCCGATCGCCATCGTCGGCGCTTTCTCGCGGTGCGCCGCGACGTGCTCGGCGACGAGCTGCGGCGAAGCGATCACGTCGTCGTCTATCTGCAGGCAGACGCGGCCGGCCGCGGCCTGGGCTCCGGCGTTCGCGGCTGCGGCCCAACCACCGTTCTGGAGGCGCACGGCCCGCAGCCGAAGCGGCGTGTCCATGCCTTCCACCATGTCCGCGGTGCCATCACTGGACCCGTCGTCGGCGACCACGACCTCGAAGGTGGCCGGATCCTGAGTCTGGCGCGAGAGCGCGTCGAGACAAACCCGCAGTCGCTCGCGGCGATTGTAGGTGGGGATGATGACGCTCAGCTCGGGGCTGTCTTCGGGGGTCATGACCTGTGTTCTACGGGGGATCGGTGGAGCTCGGGCTGCCCGGCGCTGTTTTCGGCAGGTCGGCCCCATCGCCTGCCTGCGCTTCCCGGTAAACGGCCTCCAGTCGCGCCGCCCAGGCCGTCTGGCTGTGATGGCGCTGCGCGAACTCCCTGGCGCGGTGGCCCAGCTCGCGCCTGCGCCGCGGATCGGACAGCAGCGCCGCGCTGGCCACCGCCATCTCGGTCGCGTTGCCGGCGACGAGGAAGGGAGGTTCGTCTCCGAAGCCGAGGAATCCCTCCGCTCCCCGTTGGGTTGTGACCAGCGCCTTGCCTCTTGCCAGCGCCTCCAGCACCTTCATCCGCATCCCGCCGCCGGTGCGGACCGGTGCGATCACGACGGCCGCGGCATCCATGTGCGGCTCGACGCTTGGAGCATCCGCGACGACCTCGACCGCGGGCCCTGCGAGGTTAGCCACCTCCGATGGGAGCGAGCTGCCGACGATGCGCAGGCGGGCGCTAGGGTGCATGCGCAGGATCTCCGGCATGATCTCGCGCGTCAGCCAGATCGCCGCGTCGCGGTTGGGCGGGTGGCTGAAGTTGCCGACGAACAGCAGCATGTCCGGCTCCTGCCGGCCGGGGTCGGGCGCCGCCGGGAGAACCGTGCCGAAGGGGTTGACTCGTATCCGCGGGGCGATCGACGGGGCGAGCTCGGCGATCTTCGCGGCGTCGCTCCCGCTGAAGACCTGGATCAGGTCGAAGCGCTCCCAGGCCGCGCGCGCGAAGCGCTCCCAACGCCTCCAGTCGAGCTCGCGCAACAGGCGCAGCGGCCGCTCTGGCAGAGGCGCGGCCCGCCAGGGCTCGAGCGGTGCCCGGAAGGCCTCATGCTCGGTGAACACCGTCGGGATGCCGGTCGGGAAGCGGTAGGCGGACATCGCGCTGTCCTCGATCGCGACAACGTCGAAGCTGCCCGTGGCGGCCAGGCGATCAAGCACGGTCTGTATCTCGGGAGGGGCATACCAGACCGTTCGCCAGGGCCAGCTGCCACGCGCCCATCGAGCCGCCATCCGCAGGCGGACGCGCCAGCGGCGGAGGGCGGAGTTGGAGCGCCGCCGGTCGACGAAGTGGACGTCGAGGCCGGAGCGCTCGAGCTCCCCGGCCGCCTCCGCTTCGCCGACGTCCTCGCCGATCGAGGTCACCACGGTCAGCTCACAGCGCTCGCGCAACCCGATCAGCTCGGCGTGGAGCAGCTTTGGTATCGCGCTCTTGGCGTCGGCCTGGGGAACCATCGGCAGCACCAGCAGCACCCTCATGGGAGAGCGTCCCCCTGCTCGCTGGCCGACCGCTGCAGGCGGCCGAGAAGGCGGTTGAGCTTGGCCCGGCGCGCCGGAAAGGCAAAGCGGATCGCGAGCCACCGCGCCGGCGTTCGCGGCATGATCGCCATCGACGCGAACCAGGCGACGAACAGCAACTTCATCGGCGTGGAGACGTTGGATCGGCGTGCGGCGGCGCGAACGGCGTCGAGGAGCAAGCGGTTGGTCCGGTCCTCCGGGATCGGGTGTCGCTCGGGGTCCAGCCTGAGCGAGATGATTCGGTTGGCGAGGTCGGCCAGCGAGAGGATCCGGTCCGGGTGGGGAATACCCAGCTTTTCGGCCAGGCTCAGCAGCTCGCGCGAGGTGGCGCAGGCGAAGCCGATCGTTTCGCGGATGCGGCCGAGATCCAGCTCTGCCGCCTGCGGCTCGTAGCTGTTGGCGCCGTGCATCCGGTAGGCGCCACCGATCTCCTCCAGCGAGACAACCCTGCCGAGCAGGGTCGTCAGGTGGACGAGGTACCAGTCGGCGCAGATGCGGAAGTCTCGCTCGGGGATGGGGAAGATGCGGCGCAGGGCGTCGGCGCGGAAGGCGTTGGCGCTGGTCGACATCCAGACCAGGTCATAGGGATAGGAGAGCTCGGCGCCGACCAGGTCGCCGTTCGGCATCGGCAGGTGCGGCGCGGGCTTGACCATTCCGGTCGGCTTGCCCTCCGCGTCGATGACCTCCATCCGGAACTGCGCCTTGGCAAGGCCGGCGTCGGCGGCGAAGGCGTCGGCGGCGCGGGCGGCGACGTCCGGACGGAGGGTGTCGTCGGCGTCGAGGAAGATGACGATGTCGCCCCGGCATTGCTCCAGGCCGACGTTCAACGCCGAGGCTTGGCCGCCGTTCTCCTTCAGCACGACAGTCACCATGTCCTCATATCCGCGCAGCAGCTGCCGGGAATCGTCGGTCGAGCCGTCGTCGACGGCGATCACGCGAACCCGCTCGTGGCTCTGCCCCAGGGCGCTCTCGATCGCGGTGGGCAGGAAGCGGCCGTAGTTGTAGTTGTTAACGACGATGTCGACCGAGAGGTCGGCGGCTGCGCGTGGCGTCATCGCGGCGCCTCGCCCGGGATCCAGACGGTCGCCTGCCGGTAGACGTTGGTCAGTCCCGCCCGGAAAAGCGTTGCGACGATCCGGACCCGTCCACCATGCCTCACGGGCAGGGCCGGAACTTCAACGACGTGGCTCTGCCCCGGGTCGAGCGTCAGCTCCTGGCTGCTGAACGGCCTCCGCTGGTGGCCGGCTCGAAGCCGGAGCGTGTAGGTGTGCGTCGCCTGTTCCTCGTTGCCCACCCCGACTTCTACCGCCGGCCTGCTTGCGCTGCCGGCGGGCAGCATCCAGAGCTGCGTGTATCCGATTGCGTTCTTTGCAGACGTCGGGGTCATTGCCAGCGTCAGGGCCGCTGCTGCGGCCAGGGCGCCTCCGGCCAGCAGGATGCCCTCGAGGCGCCTAACTCGCAGCCGGGGCCACACGGGTGGGCCCGCCGCCGCCCGCGGCCGGGCCAGGGCCGCGGCCCGGCAGGCGCCAAGCACGACGAGCACGAGAAGCAGCGCCCACCAGCCGGCGCGCAGCCCCCCCGGCAGGTAGTTGAGGACCAGGCTGCCGAGCGTGAGCACGGCAAGGCTCAAGCCCACGCTCAGCGCCAGCAGCTGCGGTCGCCCGATCGGGTGTCGCGCAAATGTTGCGGAGCCGATCGCGTAGCCCGGCAGAAAGAGGGTCAGCGGCGCGGCGAACGCGAGCCGCACGGCGCCGAACGGCAGCACGAGCGCGAGCGCCGCGCAGAGCGCCGCGGCCCAGACCACCGTCCTCAGGTCGCGATGCCCCCTCATCGCCGCGCTCCGAGGTCGAACACGGTGATCGTGCCGTTGGTGTAGATACGCGCCACCCCCGGCACGCGGTTGAACTTGGTGATGACGCTCTTCGGCATGAGCTGCGCCGCCGGGGAGCCCCGGCGGGAGAAGTAGTAGCCGCGGAGGCTGTCGGAGGCGACGGCGCGGCGGTCCGCGACCACGTAGCGGAGGCGGTTGTCGCGCAGCAGCGGCAGCTCCCAGCCCGCCAGCCGTTCCTCGTTGAGCAGGTCTTCGATGTCGGGCGAGGTCCCCGCCATCGCGACCTTGCCGCCGGGGACCAGCAGCAGGCTGGCGTCGGCGGTGGTGGCCGCGAAGCGTCCGCCCCGCACCCGGTCGGAGGCCCATTCCGCCATGCCGAGCGGGGGCGACGAGATCGTGTGGCCGCCGACGGAGATCCGCAGCGGCTGTGCGAGCTGGGAGTCCCAGGGCCAGCCGGAGATGGTGCCGCCCACAAGCACCCAGCCGATCCCCCCCGCGATCAGGAGGCGGGTGAGCCTTCGGTCGCGCCAGCGGCGAAGTGCCTCGACGCAGGCACAGGCGAGGACGAACGCAAGGCCGACGAAGAGGAACTCGCTCGCCCTGTTCCCGGTCTCCCAGGCAGGCGGCGTCAACCGCAGGGCAAGGCTGCCAAAGAACCCCACGGCGGCGATTCCGAACAGCGGGGCGAGAGGCTTTTTCATGTGGCGCCGCCAGAGCTCCCGCAGGCCGAACGGCAGCCCCGCGGCCAGCAGGGCGACCGCCAAGAGCGCCACGGCCTTGGCCAGGAATGGTGTGGCCGGGATGGTCGCGCTTTCGCTCTGGAAAAGGCTCCGAGGCGGCTTCTCGCCGCCGATCGTGTTCGCGATTGCTTTCACCGCGTTGCCGAGGGGGGGCATGAGGTAGCCGACCGTCGAGCTGGCGACGACCACCAGCCAGATGAAAGCGAGGACCACGCCGAGGACGGCGAACGACCATGGGTTGGGCGGCCGCCAGTTGCGGTGGACGTACCAGTAGGCGAGCGAGAGCGAAATCAGTACCCCCGCCATCGCGTATGAGGTGAGGTGATGGGTGACGACGATGGCCGCCATCGCCAGAACCACCGGTACGCCCCAGGCCCGCAGCGCCGCCCGCGGGGCGAGTTCGCGCTCGGCCAGCGCCATGATGACCAGCAGCAGCAAGGGCAGGGCGAGGGACTCGTAGGAGAACTGCGCCCCCCAGTAGAGGAAGTTGAAGTTGGCGGTATAGATGCCGACCCCCAAGCCCGCCGCTCGGGCCGAGCCGCCAACGCGCTGGAAGAGCAGGAACAGCGAGGCGGTCAGCAACAGCCGCGCGGCGCCGACCAGGATCGTGCCGGCGGCGTAGCTCGACAGCCCGGTGAGCGTCATCAGCGCCGATGTCGCTCCCTCCAGACCTGGGTAATACGAGGTCACCTTGAGGATCGGGTTGGCGCGGAAAAGATGATGATGTTCCACGATCTGGTTTGCGTTGAAAGCATGGATCAACTCGTCCGAGAAGGTGAAGAGTGGGGCGTCGCGCATGACTTTGACGCCGTAGAGGGCAAGTCCCAGCAGGCAGACCAGCGCCAGCCGTTCGCCCGCCGAGGCCTCCCGCGAGGTGAGCCGGTAGAAGACCGGCAGGGCGATGAGAAGGATCCCGGCCCAGTAGATCAGCGGCGACGGAGCGAGCGTCGCTCGGGACAGCATGTTGGCGATCGAGCAGGCGAGAAGACCCACCCCGGTGGAGAGGACGATTGGTGCGACGTGGCCGGTCCGCACGTCCGCCCGGCCGGCCCTGGGGGTCGTCATCCCGCCGCGCTTGGTGCCATGCTTGCCCCGCGCCGCATCGGCCTGCATGGCATCGACGCTATCTCTGTTGGCGGCTGTTCGGTCAGCCCGAGGTGCCATTCGGGCCTGTATGCCTCAGGCGGCGGCGGAGGTCGCCGTCTTGGGTGACTGCACGACCGGCCGGCGCTCGTGGTGGATGCTGCGTCGCTGGCGGCCCTCGCTGAGGATCGTGCCGAGCACGCGGAAGCCGTCGCGGAAGGTCTTCAGGTTGCTCTGACCGTAGAGCCGCTTGGACTCATAGCTCGGCACCTCGGTGATCTTCATCCCGGCGCCGGCGATGCGGAGGTTGATCAGTGTCTCCACCTCGAAGCCGGGTGCGTCGACCGAGATGAACGGCAGGCAGCGCGCCCAGAAGGCGTTGTAGCCGTAGCAGAGGTCCGTGAAGTGCGTGCCGTGAAGCAGGTTGGCGGAGCCGCTGAGGAAGGTGTTGCCGAGGCGGCGCAGCGGCGTGATGTCGGCGCTTCCGCCCCCCTCCAGGAAGCGCGAGCCCTTGGCGAAGTCAGCGCCCGCCTCCAGCGCTTCGACGAAGCGCGGGATCTCGGCCGGGTCCGCGGAGCCGTCCGCATCGAGCATCACCACGAGATTGCCGGTGACCGCAGCGAAGCCGGTGCGGAGAGCGTCACCCTTGCCTCGCCCGCTCTGGGTCAGCACCCGGATCTTGGGATAGGCGCGGCAAGCGGCCTCGATCGTCCCGTCCTCAGAGTTGGCGTCGACCAGGATCACCTCGTGCAGGTTGTCGGGGAGCATGCTCAGAACCTGCCCGATGTTCCGCTCCTCGTTCATCGCGGGGACCACGACGCTCACTCGCGTGCGCCGGTCCCGCCTGCGGTCGGGACCCTTGTAGGGGACGGAGTCTCGTGCGGCGAGCGCCTCGACGTCGATCAGGGGCACGCCGCCGACCTGGCTGGGGGTGGCGGCCGGGGCCTCCAGCAGGTCCAGGGGGCGAGGCAGCAGGCTGACCGGCACGCCGATCGACTTGAAAGCCCTGACCAGCTCCAGCAGGCCCTCATCATCGGCGTGCTGGGTGGCGATGACCACCCGGTCGGCGGCGTAGCGGTCGACGACCTCCAGTGCCGAGATTCGCGACGCGCCCTCCGGCGCGGGGCCCTCGGAGGGAGGAACGGCGCAGACCACGGTTGCGTAAGCCTTGAGTGGCGCATAGGCACGCAGTCGCTCGGCGGTCGACTGGTCGCCCACGAGGACCCAGCGCTCGACCCTGTCCAGTCGCCGCAGGAGCGGCGCCGCGAGCATTCGCATGCCGCCGTCGAGCGCGATGAACAGGCCCCAGAGGGCGAGTTGCGCGGGACCGTCAAGGGGAGTCAGAAGCGACGCCGACCAGGCGAAGAGGGCCGCGGCGAGGAGTCGGATCACCGGCCATGCCATGCCATCCTCCCCGCCGAACACCCCCCTGGAGGGCCGCGGTCCGTAGACCCCGAGCGCGCCGTTCACGACGATCAGCAACAGTGGCGCCACGGGAAGCGCCGGGAACGGGTGCAAGCCGCTCGCGAGAGCGATCACGACCAGTGCGGTACAGGCGGCGACCAGGTCGATTACGGGCAGCAGCCACCACCCGAGGCTCCGCCGGGAGCGAGGAAGGCTGCCCAGCGTCGGCCGGTCCTGAACGACGGCTTCGCGCCGAGGCGCGTGGGCGTACAGGTGGGGATCTAGCGGGAGGTCGGCTGAGAGATGCATGTGGCGGCGGACAGCGAGGGTGGGTGGCTCTATTCGATTTGGAGATCTAATGCGGGGCCGTTTTGGCTGAGAGTTGAGTCTTTCTCACCCATCGGCAAATGCGTTCAATCACGTTAGCGTGTCGGAAACGAGGCACATGCGAAATTTGGCTACGAACTGAAAGAGTGCAGATTTCCCCCAGAAACGTGCAGGTTCACCCTTGGGAGTGTGCCGGTTTATCCGCAGGTGGCAAGCGATTTTCAGGTAGCCCTTGGAGGGCCGGGGCTATAGCCCGTACGTCTCAGCCAGCTCTGGGTCCTTCTGGGCCAGCATCTCGGCCAGCTCGACCATCACCTTGCACTGCTTCCAGGTGGCGTCGTCCTGCATCTTGCCGTCGATCATGTGGACGCCGCGGCCGTCCGGGATCGCCTCCAACACCTTCTTGGCGAACCTGACCTCGTCGGGCGGCGGGCTGAAGACCTTCTTGGCGATGTCGATCTGGACCGGGTGCAGCGACCAGGCGCCGACGCAGCCCATCAGGAAGGCGGCGCGGAACTGCGTCTCGCAGCCGGCCGTGTCCTTGATGTCGCCGAAGGGCCCGTAGAAGGGCAGGATCCCGACCGACGTGCAGGCATCGACCATGCGGGCGATCGAGTAGTGCCAGAGGTCCTGCTGGGCGCTGACCCGGTCGGCCTCGGGGTGCTCGGGATCGGCCGGGTCCTCCATCACCCGGTAGCCGGGGTGACCGCCGCCGACCCGGGTGGTCTTCATCCGCCGCGAGGCGGCGAGGTCGGCGGGGCCGAAGCTCATCCCCTGCATGCGGGGGCTGGCGGCGGCGATCTCCTCCAGGTTGACGACGCCCTGCGCCGTCTCGAGGATCGCGTGGATCAGGATCGGCCGCTCCAGGCCCGCCTTCGCCTCCAGCTGGGCGAGCAGGCGGTCGACGTAGTGGATGTCCCAGGCGCCCTCGACCTTGGGGACCATCACGACCTCCAGCTTGTCGCCGATCTCGGTGACCAGCTCGGTCAGGTCGTCGAGCACCCAGGGACTCTCCAGCGAGTTGACCCTTGTCCACAGCGAGGTCTGGCCGAAATCGGACTCCTTGGCCGCCCTGATCAGGCCGTCGCGGGCCGCCTCCTTGCGGTCGACCGGGACCGCGTCCTCGAGGTTGCCGAGCAGAATGTCGGTCTTTTCTGCGATGGCACCCGCCTTGGCGACCATCTTCTCGTTCGAGAAGTCGAGGAAGTGGATCATCCGCGACGGCTTGACCGGGATCTCGCGCAGCGGCTCCGGGGCGCCTATCGCAAGCGGGTGGAAGAAGTCTCTGGGGTTTCTCAAGCTGCTCCTCGGTTCAGTTCGCTCGGTGGCGCCGAAATCTAGACGAACGTACCGACTCGCGGCTCGCCGCATTTGCCGCCTGCACACGCCCTACATTCACTTAATGATGGATGCCTCCATGCGCGACAGCACGCAGGAGTGGTTGCTGCCCGAGAGCGCCCGGCCTCCGCTGATCAGCGAGCTGGTGGTGCGAATCGACGAGGCTCTGGCGACGGCGCGGGCCTCCGAGGCGGCCGTGATGAGGGTCGGCGTAGCCGCCCTCGACGCAGCCGAGCAGGCGCGCCGGGCGGCGGACCTCGCCGAGCGGGCAAGCGCCGCGATGCTCGCGGGGCGCCCCGCTCTGGCACGCGCCGCCCCAGAGGACGAGTACGGCCTGGACGAGTTCACCGCGCATGCCGACCGGGTGGCGGCGCGGCTGCGGGCGCTGGAACGCTCCTCCGTCAGCGAGGGTGCAGCCAACGGCGCCGCAGCTCTTCGGCCACAAGCCGGGTGATCTCCCCAACCGGGTGAAGGTCGACCCCATCGACCGAGTGGACGAGCTCGACGCCGCGCACCGAGCCGGTGAGGAAGACGGCGTCCGCGAGGATCAGATCGTCGAGAGCTATGGGCTCCTCGCGCGTTTCGATTCGCGCCTCGCGGGCAATCTCGATCGCCCGCGCCCGCGCGATCCCGGGAAGGATGCGACCGTCGGTCGGGGGCGTGCTGAGCGCTCCGTCGCGGACCGCGAAGAGGTTCGCGCGCGAAGCCTCCAGCACGGCGCCGTCGCGATCGAGCAGCAGCGGAACCGAGTCGCCCGGCGCCCCAGCCTCAGCGCCTCGCGCAGCCGCCTCGGCACCCTCCAGCAGGTCGCGGTCCGCCCACTTGTGGGGGCCGAGCCCGCCGGGAACGACCAGGCTGCGGAGCGCGACGGCCTGCGCGGCAGAGGGAAAGACCAGCGAGGGCGCGACCTCGCTGCCGCGGACCTCCAGCGCGATGTCCCCGCCGGGTTGCGGGACCGCCGTCAGGCGCAGGCGGCCGAGCTGCAGCCCGCGTGCGCCGTCGAGAAGGAGGTCTCGCGCCCCCTGCGGCGGGGTGACGCCAAACAGCGCGGTCAGGCTCGCCGCCAGCCTGCTCAGGTGAGCGTCCAGCTCAATCGGTTGCCCCGCGGCCACCAGCAGGGTCTCGAAGATTCCCCTTTCGGGATCGGGATGCGAGGTGGCGGGCATGCCGGGCTATTTTGAAGGGCGATGCTGACAGAGCGGCCGATCAAGACCCCTTCGATCAAGGCACCCCTGGAGCTGCGGATGAGGCGAATCGACACCCCGCACGATGCCGAGCGGGCCTTCGTGAGCCTCTGCGGAGACAGCCCGAGCGCGTTCTGGCTGGACAGCAGCAGCGGCGTCGGCGAGCGCGCCCGCTTCTCGTTCATCGGCACGGGCGACGGGCCACTTGGCGCGACGATCGCCTACGACGTGGGTCGCCGCGAGGTCACCGTCCGGCGCGGAGGCGAGATGCGCGTGCTGCGCGAATCGATCTTCGACTACCTCAGCCGTGAGATGCGCCGGCTGCGCTGCATCGCCGACGAGCTGCCGTTCGACTTCAACTGCGGCTTCGTCGGCTACTTCGGCTACGAGCTGAAGGCGGATTGCGAGGGCGATGCCGCCCACGCGGCCTCGACCCCCGACGCGGCGTTTTTCTTCGCCGATCGCATCATCGCCTTCGACCACCTGGAGCGGCGCACCTACCTCGTCTGCGTGACCGAGCCGGACGACGTGGGGGAGGGGGAGAGGTGGATCGACGAGACCAGCCGGCAGCTCGCATCGCTGCCGCCCCTCTCCGACCCCGTGCGGGTGGAGGGGCCGGCCGACGGAGAGCCGGTCGAGCTCCGGCTCAGCCGTTCCCATGAGCGCTACCTCGAAGACATCGCCATCTGCAAGCGGCGCCTGTTCGCGGGCGAGACCTACGAGGTCTGCCTGACCAACAAGATCGCCGCGGGAGCGGCGCCCCCCGATCCGCTGCAGCTCTACCGTTGCCTGCGCAGCGTCAACCCGGCGCCGTTTGCCGCCCTCCTGCGCTTCGGCGAGGTCGCCGTGTTGAGCTCCTCCCCCGAGCGCTTCCTCAAGGTGGACCGCGACCGCTGGGCCGAAGCGAGGCCGATCAAGGGCACCCGCCGTCGCGGCGAGACCCCGAGCGAGGATGCGCGCCTGGCCGAAGAGCTGTGCGGCGACGAGAAGAGCCGCGCCGAGAACATGACGATCGTCGACCTGCTGCGCAACGACCTCGGCATCGTCTGCGAGTACGGGACGATCGACGTGCCCCAGCTGATGGCGGTCGAGACCTACGAGACCGTGCACCAGCTCGTCTCCGCCGTGCGTGGCCGGTTGCGCGAGGGCGTCGCGCCGATGGAGTGCGTTCGCGCCTGCTTTCCCCCCGGCTCGATGACCGGCGCCCCGAAGGTGCGGACGATGGAGATCATCGACGAGCTGGAGGGCGAGGCCCGTGGCGTCTATTCGGGCGCGATCGGCTACCTGGGACTGAGCGGAGGTTGCGACCTCAGCGTCGCGATCAGGACCATCGTGATCGACGGCGGGTCGACGAGCATTGGGACGGGCGGGGCGATCGTCGTGCAGTCCGACCCCCGCGAGGAGTACGAGGAGATGCTGCTCAAGGCCCGCGCACCAATGGCGGCGATATCCTTCGGCTCCCCGCCGGCAGAGCCCTGACGCCGGCCGATTCGCTCCCCGACCTGATCGAGCTAGGAGACATGGCCGTAGAAACCGCCGCCCATAGCGAGCAGACCGACATTCAGCGCGACATCACCGAGATGGTCCGCCAGTTCGCCGACGAGAAGATCATCCCCAACGCCGAGCACTACGACCACGAGGACTCCTTCCCGGAGCCGATCGTCGAGGAAATGAAGGAGCTGGGGCTGTTCGGGGTGACGATCCCCGAGGAGTACGGCGGCATGGGGCTCGACCTGACGACCTACGCGATGATCGTCGAAGAGCTCTCGCGCGGCTGGATCTCGATCTCGGGCGTCGTCAACACCCACTTCATCGGCTCCTACCTGCTGATGAAGTTCGGCACCGACGAGCAGAAGGACTACTTCCTGCCGAAGATGACGACCGGCGAGATCCGCGCCGCGTTCTCGCTCTCGGAGCCTGAGGTGGGTTCCGACGTGCAGGGCATCAAGGCGAGCGCCAAGAAGGTCGAGGACGGGAAGTGGGAGCTGAACGGCCAGAAGATGTGGGTCACGAACGGCCTCGGCTCCGGCGTCGTCTTCGTGCTGGTGAAGACCGACCCGAAGGCGGACCCGCCCTACAAGGGCATGACCTGCTTCATCACCGAGAAGGAGCCCTGGGTCGAAGAGAACACGGGCGAGTTCAAGGGGCTGATCGTCCCGCCCAAGATCAAGAAGATGGGCTACAAGGGCGTCGAGTCGACCGAGCTGGTCTACGATGGCTACCGCTGCCCGCCGGAGCGGGTGCTGGGCGGCGAGGAGGCGGGCGTCGGCCAGGGCTTCGTGCAGATGATGGACGCGCTCGAGGTGGGCCGGGTCAACGTCGCCGCGCGCGGCGTCGGGATCGCCCAGCGTGCGCTCGAGCTGGCGCTCCGCTACAGCCAGGAGCGCAAGACCTTCGGCAAGCAGATCGCCCAGCACCAGGCGATCCAGTTCAAGCTCGCCGACATGGCGACCAAGGTCGAGGCGGCCCGCCTCCTCACCCGCAAAGCGGCGCGGCTGAAGGACGCCGGCGAGCGCTCCGACCTCGAGGCCGGCATGGCGAAGCTGTTCGCCTCGGAGACGGGCAAGGAGTGCGTCGAGGAGTGCTTCCGCATCCACGGCGGCTACGGCTACTCGAAGGAGTACGAGATCGAGCGGCTCTACCGCGACGCGCCGCTGCTCCTGATCGGCGAGGGCACCTCGGAGATCCAGCGGATGGTGATCGGCAAGAAGCTCCTGTCGAGGTACAAGATTTGAGCGGAGCGCCGCAAACCGCCGTGGGGGGTCATGGCGTCCACCGCTGATCTGATCCGCACGGCGGTCGAGCGGTTTCAGGCCGAGGTTCCGGCTCTGCAGAAGCTGAAGCTGGTCTTCGGGCTGGAACTGAAGGGCAGGAAGGACATCCAGCTCTACCGGGTCGAGGTTCCGGGGCCGAAGATCAGCAAGGACCTGGCGCAGGACGAGCGCATCCTGGTCCAGATCGACCGCCCCCAGTTCAACGAGCTGGCCGAGCGCGGCACCTTGAAGAGCTATCGCAAAGCGTTCGAGACCGGCCACATCAAGGCGACCGGCGACTCCAACGTGAAGAAGCTGATCGCCCAGGTGGTGGAGCGCCAGGAGCAGCGCTCCCGCCTCAAGAAGGTCCGTTAGCGGCGGGCCGGAGAACTTCCGCGCGGATAGCATCCGCGCCGTCAAAACCCAGAGGAGACTCCGAGACCGATGAGCGACGAGACATATCAGCTGACCACCGATCAGGCCGAGCGCGAGGCGTCCGGCGCGCACGCCTATGGCCGCTACCTCGAGGAGTTCGAGGTCGGCGCCGTCTACAAGCACTGGCCGGCCAAGACCGTGACCGAGGCGGACGACCACCTCTTCTGCCTGATCACGATGAACCACCATCCGCTCCACCTCAACGACGTCTACGCCAAGCAGTCGCAGCAGGGCCGAAACGTCGTCGTCGGGCCGCTCGTCTACTCGCTGGCGCTGGGGATGTCGGTCTCCGACGTCTCGGGGAAGGCGATCGCCAACCTGGCGACCGAAGAGCTCAGCCATCCCAACCCGGTCTTCCACGGAGACACGCTCTTCTGCGAGACCGAGGTGCTCGACGTGAAGCCGTCGAAATCGAAGCCCGACCGGGGCGTCGTCAAGGTCCATACCCGGGTGCTCAACCAGGACGGCGTGCTGGTGGCCGAGTTCAAGCGGCTCGTGCTCGTGCCGCGCAAGAAACCTGCATGACCAGAACGTCCCTGATCGTCACCGCCGCAGTCCTTGCCTTTGCAGTTTCCCCGGCGGCGGCGCAGGAACCGGTGATGGCGGGCGCGGACTCGCTGCGCACCGGCTGGTACCCCGACGAGGCGCAGTTGACGCCTCAGCTCCTTGAAGGCGGTGGGTTCGGCCCAATCTTCGATACCCCGGTCAAGGGCCAGGTCTATGCCCAGCCGCTGGTCTCGGGCAACACCCTGCTAGCTGCGACGCAGGACAATTGGATCTACGGCATCGATCCCCAGAGCGGCGCGATCCAGTGGGAACGCAACGTGGGGACGCCCTGGAACTCCGCCGATCTCGCAGGCTGTTCCAATCCCGGTCCCCACGTTGGGATCACCGGCACGCCGGTGATCGACCCCGCCACCAACACCGCCTACTTCTTCGCCAAGACCTACAAATCCGGCGAATCCGGCCAGGCGCTCTGGAGCATGCACGCGGTGAGCATGAAAAACGGGGAAGAGGAGCCCGGCTTCCCGGTGGTCATCCCCGAAGAAGAAGCGGACAACCTGCCCGTCACCTTCGAACCCACCCAGTTGCTCGAGCGCCCGGCCTTGCTGCTGTTGAACGGCGTGGTCTACGCTGGCTTCGGCAGCCTCTGCGACAAGCCGCCTTTCCGGGGCTGGATCGTCGGCGTCTCCACCTCGGGCGAAATCAAGGCGATGTGGACCGACTCGGAAAACGGCGCCTCGATCTGGCAGGCAGGCGGGGGACTCGTCTCCGACGGCGACGGCCAGATCCTCTTCGCCTCCGGCAACAGCGGAACCGCCGGGTGGGGAATCGGGGGAATGCCACCGCCCCCAGGCCCGGGCGACACACCGCCCGAAGGCCGACTCGGCGAGTCGGTGGTGCGCGTTGGCGTGCAGGAAGACGGCAGCCTCAAGGCGACGGACTTCTTCTCTCCCGCCGATAACGAATTCATCGACGAAGGAGACCTCGACCTCGGCTCCGGGGCGCCGCTGGGCCTGCCTTCGCCCTACTTCGGCACCGGAGCCATCCCACATCTGCTGGTCCAGGTCGGCAAGCAGGGCGTCGTCTACCTGCTCAACCGAGACGATCTTGGCGGCATGGGCCAGGGGCCGGGGGGAGAAGACAAGATCGTGCAGGAGATCCCCAACCCGGTCCCCGAAGCTGGTGGGCTCTGGGGGTCGATGGCCGTCTGGCCGGGCGACGGTGGCTACATCTACGTACCTTCGACCGGCGGCGATCAGTTCGAAGGCACGACCGGGTCCTTCGAGATGTTCAAGTACGGCACGGACGAAAGCGGCACGCCTGAACTCTCTTTGGCGGCGGAAACACCCAAAATTCTCGGTTACGGCTCGGGCTCCCCGATCGTCACCTCCGCCGGCGCCACGGACGGCTCGGGGATCGTTTGGCTGACGCGTTGCGCGCATCCGTTCAAGTGCGAAGGCTCGACGCTTGACGCCTACAGCGCTGTTCCGGTCAACGGTTCCCCTCATCTCCTCTGGAGCGGCCAGATCGGAATCGCCGCCAAGTTCGCCCGCCCCGACGCCAACGGTGGCCGCATCTACGTCGGCACCTTCGACGGGCATCTGCTCGGCTTCGGCCCTACCGCACAGGAACGGCTGCTGGAACCGGTCCCTCCCCCCTCGCCGCCCGACACGAAGATCACCGGAGCGAAGATCAGGAAGGGGAAGGGCACGGCGAGGTTCAGGTTTGCAGCGCTCGGAGGCTCCTCGGGGTTTCAATGCAAGCTGGTAAGGCCGAAGAAGAAGCACGGTAAGAGGCCGCATGCCAGGTTCTCCAAGTGTGCATCGCCCAAGACCTACAAGCACCTGAAGCCCGGTCGCTACGAGTTCGAGGTACGGGCGGTCAACTCCACCGGACCCGATCCAACGCCGGCGACGAGAAATTTCAAGATCTGAGTTCCGTACCGCGGTGCGAGTTAGACCCGGCACCAGCCGTCCGGGGGCGAGACTCTCACTCGCGCCACCAATCGTCGGCGGCACGCACCTCCCCAACCACGCGGGCTGGATTTCCGGCGACGAGCGTGCGCGGTGGGACGTCGCGCGTAACCACAGCGCCAGAGGCGACGACTGAATGGTCGCCGATCGTGACTCCCGGAAGGATCATCGCTTGGCGGCCGATCCAGACGTTCGAGCCGATTTCGACGGCCGCGATCTTCGTCTCTTCCCCCTCGTTGACTGCGTGGAAGCTGGTGTCGTAGATCGTCACGAAAGGCCCAATTCTCGTGCGATCCCCCACCGTCACCAGGCACTCGGCGGTTATCTCGCTTCCGAAGTTGATCCCGACGTAGTCGCCGAGCACAATTCGCCCCGAAGGCCGCGTAATTAGACGGGTGCGAACCGGGCCGCCGTATAGGCGACAGTCGTCGCCCAGCGTGATCGGTCCCTTGGCGCGAAATATCGGCCGGCCTTCGTAGAAGAGGGGCTTCCCTGTCCAATGGACCTTCTGGCCGAGCAGGCGCGCGAGGCGCAGCGTCAGATCGGCACGGCGCGTGCCGCAAGGCCCATGCGCCGCTCCGCCAATAGCACTAGTGGGCCTCGCCGGAGGCGTGGGCCGGGGGGCGGGACTCCTCCGCCAGCGAGGTGATCTCGAGCGGGCCGTGGGCGGCGGCTTCGAGAACGTCGGTCGCCTCTTCGGCTGAGCGCGCGTAGAGCTCGACCAGCATGTGGACGACGATCTGCTCCTCGTTGTGCTTGTGGAAGCGGACGTGGGTGAAGAACTCGCGCACGCCGGCCTCGCCGAAGGCGCCGTAGGTGAGGAATTCAGCCGCTTCGGGGCCGGAGCAGCTTTCCACCCGGTCCTGGTCGACCGTGACCGTGCACGACGCAACCCAGGGCGTCCCCGCGACCATCCGCTCCCAACGGTCCTCAATGGGGACGACCCGGTCGTCCTGAAGCGTCAGGTGGGGCTGGTCATGCATGCAATTGAGGCACTGCACGACCGACTCCTGCACCTCGTCCACGCCTTCGGCGGGCATTCCGGTCTCGGGGTCGACGCGACGAATCGCGTCGTAGTGGATCTGCACCTCGAGGTTCTGGGACCAGCACCGGTAGCAGCGCAGCCAGGCGGAACGATCCCCGTTCAGCTCGCTCATGCGCCTATTGTGGCGCTCCTGCATGGCCCGCGCTTGCCAATACGTGAAATCGGTCAGACGGCGGTGGCGCTGCCGGCCCGCCGCCGCACCAGCTCGACGATCTCGCCCATGATTCGGTTGATGTCGAAGTCCCTGGGCGTGTAGACGCCGTCGACGCCGGCGGCCCGCAACTGCTCCGCGTCGGCGGCCGGGATGATCCCTCCGACCACGACGGGGACGTCGACCCCCTCGTCGCGCAGGAGCCGGACCACCTCTGGGATCAGCTCCAGGTGCGAGCCTGAGAGAATCGAGAGGCCCACCGCGTCGACGTCCTCCTGCAACGCCGACTCGGCGATCTCCGCCGGAGTGAGGCGGATCCCCTGGTAGATCACCTCCATGCCCACGTCGCGAGCGCGCAGGGCAACCTGCTCGGCGCCGTTCGAGTGCCCGTCGAGGCCCGGCTTGCCGACCAGGATCTTGATCCGGTGGCCGATCCGCTCAGAGACCTCGTCGACGCGGCCACGGATCTCCGCCAGCTGGTCGCGATCCGCGGGCGGGGCGGCACCCTCCACGCCGGTCGGCGCGCGATAGGCGCCGAACGCATCGCGCAGGACCCGCGCCCACTCTCCCGTCGTTGCGCCGGCCCGGGCTGCGGCGATCGTCGCGGGCATGATGTTGCGGTTCTCGTCGGCCGCAGCCAGGGCCAGCTCCTCGAGGGCGGCGCGCACCGCGCCCTCGTCTCGCTCGGCCTTCCAGCGCTCGAGCGCCTCGACCCGCTCGCGCTCGACCTCGGGGTCGGGGGTGAGGATGCCGCCGTCGGCGCCGGCGGTCAGCGGCGAGTCCTCGCTCTCGGTGAAGCAGTTCTGGCCGACCACCTTCAGCTCGCCGCTCTCGATCCGCGCCACCCGATCCCGGTGCGACTCGACCAGGCGGGCCTTCATATAGGGGACGGCGGCGACCGCGCCGCCGTGCTCGGTGACCACCGCCATCTCGGCGCGGGCCCCCTCGACCAGCTCCTCGACGAGGCCGTCCATCACCTTTGAGCCCTCGAAGATGTCGGGGTACTCGAGCAGATCGGTCTCGTGCGCCAGCACCTGCTGGATGCGCAGGCTCCACTGCTGGTCCCAGGGGCGGGGGAGGCCCATCGCCTCGTTCCAGGCGGGAAGCTGGATCGCGCGGGCGCGCGCGTCGCGGCTCAGCGTCACGGCAAGCGCCTCCAGCACGATCCGCTGGATGTTGTTCTCCGGCTGCGCCTCGGTCAGGCCGAGGCTGTTGACCTGGACGCCGTAGCGGAAGCGCAGCATCTTCTCGTCGGTGACGCCGTAGCGCTCGCGGCCGATCTCGTTCCAGAGCCGGCCCATCGCGCGCAGCTTGGCGGTCTCCTCGATGAAGCGGATGCCGGCGTTGACGAAGAAGGAGATGCGGCCGAAGACGCGCGGGAAGTCGCCCTCGGCGACCTGGCCGCGCGCCCTCACCTCGTCGAGCACGGCGATCCCGTTGGAGAGCGCGTAGGCGATCTCCTGGACCGGCGTCGCGCCGGCCTCCTGCAGGTGGTAGCTGCAGATGTTGGTCGGGTTCCAGCTCGGCGCCTCGTTGACGGTGAAGGCGACCATGTCGGCGATCAGCCGCATCGAGGGAGCCGGCGGGAAGGCGTAGGTGCCGCGCGAGAGGTACTCCTTGATGATGTCGTTCTGGGTTGTGCCGCTCAGCTTCGCGCGGTCGATTCCGTTTTCCTCGGCGACGGTGACGTAGAGGCCGAGCAGCCAGGCGGCGGTCGCGTTGATCGTCATCGACGTGTTCATCTCGTCGAGCGGGATGCCGTCGAGCAGCTGGTGCATGTCGCCCTTGTGGGCGATCGAGACGCCGACCTTGCCGACCTCGCCGCGGGCCAGGACGTCGCCCGGGTCGTAACCGGTCTGGGTAGGCAGGTCGAAGGCGACCGAGAGGCCCGTCTGCCCCTTGGCGAGGTTGCGCCGGTAGAGCTCGTTGGAGCGGCGGGCGTCGGAGTGGCCGGCGTAGGTGCGCATGACCCAGGGACGGTCGCGCTCTGGCAGGTGGGAGCCGGGCATCGACCCAAATGATATTTGGGGCAAGGGGAAAGACCGCGTTCATCGGTTCCCCGGGCGCATCTTTTCCGCGACGTGGTGTTTAGGCTGCGGACGATGGGAATGCGATTCACAGCCGCGGCCGTCGCCGCGATCGCCGTCGCGCTGGCCGTTGCGGCGAGCGCCGCGGCGCTGGTCGGCCTTTACCGCAACAGCATGGAGACCGAAGGCGCGCGGGCGCAGCTCGTGAAGGTGTCCGGCGAACGCTGTCAGCGGGGCGGCTCCAGCCACGCCCTTCAGATCACGGTCGGCAAGAGCACCCAGGAGTGCGCGTACCGGACGCCGGTCATCGGCCGGGACCTGGAGATCGCCGCCGACGAGCGGCTGCTGAGCTCCACTCCCAAACCTCTCCAGCGGGTGGCGTTCGTCGCGGTGAACCTACGGATTGGGGATGCGGGCGCCGGCTACCAGCTCGCCGTCTTCCCGATGCAGCGCAAGGTCCAGCTGCGCAAGACCCTCGCCGATGGGCACCTCAAGTACCTGCATATCCAGCAGGGGGTCAGCGCTGTGCAGGGCCTCGACAAACCCAACGAGCTGCGATTGCGCGCCTTCAACATCACCAGCGGGTCCGAAAGCGGCGATGCCCGCATTGTCGCCTTCGTCGGCGGCGAACAGGTGGCCGACGTCACGGATAACGCCACCGGAGAACTGCAGGGCCGGGAATCGGGGGTCTCGGTCGGTGCGACGAAGAGCGCCCAGGGCCTCGCCGCCAGCGTCGACAACGTGGTGGTTCGCGCTCCAAGTCCCTTCTGAGCGCCTGCGTCAAAGGCCTCTCCGCCCGGCGGCCGCACGCTCGCCGGGCGAGCCGGACCGAGTTCTCGGATAATGCGCGCGATGTCGACGACGACGATCGAGAGGCCGCGCGACACGGGGCCGGGCGCCGATCTCGGCGGTGACTGGCGGGTGATCGTCCGCAACGACAACCACAACACCTTCGATCACGTCGCGGAAACGCTGGCCAGAGTCCTACCCGGCGTCAGCCTCAGCCAGGGGCACCGGATCGCCGAGCAGATCCACAACACGGGCCAGGCGATCGTCTGGTCGGGCCCCCGCGAGCCCGCGGAGCACTACTGGGAGCAGCTCAACGCGGCGGGCCTAACGATGGCCCCCCTCGAGCGAGCCTAGCCTCCACTGCCCGGCATACGTGCCGTTGTTTGGCGGACCCCATGGGTACCTAACCCACGGCACGTCCAGCCCATTCGGGGCTATTCGGCGGCGAGCAGGGTGTGCCAGGCGGGGAGGACCGGCACGTTGTAGAGGTCGATGACGCTGGCGCGCGCCGCCTCGATCTCCTTCGAGTACCAGTAGCGTTCGAAGTCGGTGTGGCTCTCCCAAACCGCTGCCTGGCGGAAGGCCAGCGGGTCGTCCACCGAGCGGATCAGCGACCAGTCCCTGGCGCCGAAGGCGGGCATCCGCGCCGCGGCTGGTTCCCAGAGATCGAGCCAGCGGTCCGCCCGGAAGGGGGCGATGTGCCAATCGAGTGTGCAGACCTCAGCCATCCCAACCCCCTGCTCGCGTTGCGCTCATCAAGCTCCCACCTCCGCCCGGATCGCTCCGGGGCCCTCCTCGGTGCGGCCCTCCTCCTCGGACTCCGCGCCCACCAGGATCGAGATCTTGCCGAGATGCTTGTTTTCGTGCAGCAGCTGGTGCGCCTCGGGCACGCCGTCGAATCCCATCGTCTTCCAGAGGACCGGTCGCACCTTGCCCTCGCTCATCAGCTGGTTCGCCCGCATGCACTCGTAGGCATTGGCGAAGTGCGAGCCGAGGATCTGCTTCTGGCGCATCCACAGGTAGCGGACGTCGAAGTCGAGCTGGAAGCCGGAGGTGGCGCCGCAGATCACGACCTTGCCAAAGGGCTTGACGACGAAGACAGAGGTGGGGAAGGTCGCCTGGCCGACGTGCTCGAAGACGATGTCGGGGGCGTCGCCGAGGATCTCCTTGACCCGCTTGGCAAAGGCGCGCGAGGCTTTGAAGCGCTCCTTGTCGGCGGCCGCGTCGGCGAGGTTCTCGCGGGTGCGCATCATCGCGCCGAACTCCCCGCGATTTATGTAGCCGACGGCGCCGAGCTGCTTGACCAGCTCCCCCTTCTCCTCGGAGGAGACGACGCCGACCGCGTTGGCGCCCGCCGCCTTGCAGAGCTGGGTCGCGAAGACGCCGAGGCCGCCGGCCGCGCCCCAGATCAGGACGTTGTGGCCGGCCTGCAGCTTGCACTGGTCGATCAGCATCCGATAGGCGGTGAAGTAGGTGAGGCCGTAGGCGGAGGACTCCGCCCAGGAGAGGTTCTGGGGGCGGGGGAGGAGCTGCTGCGCCTGCACCTTGGTGAACTGGGCAAAGGAGCCCCAGGTCGTCTCGTAGCCCCAGATCTTCTGGCTGGGGGCGGCGAGCGGGTCGAGCCCGTGCACCTCGACGTCCTCGTAGGAGGCCTGGTTGCAGTGGACGACGACCTCGTCGCCGGGCTTCCAGTGAGTGACGCCCTCGCCGACCTGCCAGACGATTCCAGAGGCGTCGGAGCCCCCGATGTGGTGGCCGTACTCGGGGTGGTCGCCGTAGTTGAAGACGGAGACCGGCTTGCCGAGCGCCGCCCAGACGTTGTTGAAGTTGACGCCGGCGGCCATCACCCGCACGATCACCTCGAACGGGCCGGGCTCGGGCACGTCGATCCGCTCGAGCTGGAAGGCCTCGTTCGGCTCGCCCTCGCGCTCCTGGCGGATCACCCAGGCCGCCATCGTCTCGGGCAGGGTTCCGGGCTCCACGTCGAGCTTCGAGACTTCGCTGGTGTCAACGGCCAAAACCGGCTCCTCCGTGACGGGTCGTTTGCGGACGGGCAATCCTAGATGACACCTGGCGCTCGCCGCGCTTCAGGCGGCGTTGGCATCGGCCGGAGCGGGAAGCTCGACCGCGGCGCCGTCCGGGCCGCCCGCCGCCTCGAGCTCACGCAGCTCCGGCGCCGTGATCTCCCGGACCGATATCTCGACCGGTTCGGGCGGCGCAATCTCCTTGCCGGGGGCGATCCCGAGTCCCTCGACCTTGCGCAGCTGTGGCAGTAGGCGCCCCTCCATCGAGGCGAGAGCGGAGTTGTAGGCGCCCGTGGCGGAGCTGAGTCGCTTGCCCATGGTGTCGAAGTCCTTGATGAACTTGGAGAAGCGCCCGTGCAGCGTCGCCGCCGCGTCGGCGATCTCCGCCGCCTCGGCAACCATCCGCTCCTGACGCCAGCCGAGCTCCATCGTCCGCAGCAGGCCGATCAGCGAGGTCGGGCTGACGACGAGCACGTTGCGCTCCAGCGCGTAGTCGAAGAGGGTCGGATCGGCGGCGAAGGCGGCGTGCATCGCCGGCTCGTTTGGAATGAAGCAGATCACCAGATCCGGCATCTCGCCGGCCTTGAACTGCCCCTGGTAGTCCTTCGAGCTGAGGCTGCGGATGTGCTCTCGGGCCTGGCGCGCGTGGCGCTCCAGCTGGGCCAGCCGCTCGGTTTCGACCTCGGCCTCCTGGGCGTCCAGAAAGGCGTCCAGGGGGACCTTGGAATCGGCGACGAAGGCGCGTCCCTCGGGCAGCAGGAAGCGCGCGTCCGGGCGCAGCCTGCCATCTTCGGAGTGGATCGTCTCCTGCAGCTCGAAGTCGACGTGCTCGGTCATCCCGGCGATCTCGACGCAGCGGCGGAGCTGGAGCTCTCCCCACTGGCCCCGCGTCTGCGGCTGGCGCAGCGCCTTCTTCAGTCCGGCGGTCTCCGAGTTGAGGTTGCCGACGGTCTGCCCCATCTGCTCGAGCAGGGTGCGCGTCTGCAGGTCGGTTTCGCCGCGCCGCTGCACCTCCTTCTCGATCTTCTCCTGACCCTTGGCGATCCGCTCGGCGAGCGCCTTGATCTCCGCTTGGCGCCTGTCCAGGGTCGCCTCGGCGGTCTTCGCGTCGACTTTGCGCGACTCCTCGTTCACCCGCAGCAGGTCGGCCATCACCTGCGAGCTGACCCTCGAGGTCGCTTCCTGGATCGCCGGGCCGAGGTCGACCGGGGCTTCCCGAGATCCAGAAACGACGGCGTAGGCAAGCCCCGCAGCGAGCAGAACGACCGCGATTGCAAGTGCGACCACCATTCAACCGATGGTGACGCACCGACCAGACGCCACCCTCTGCCGTCAGGGTGGGCGCTACGGGAGGAGAAGGTCGTTCCGGGAGGAGGAGCGGTATGGGCCCACCGTGAGGCGGCCCGGGGAGGCGCCGGGGACGCCGGGGGCGCTGACCGTGTAGACGCCGGTTGGGAGGGAGGTCTGAAGAGTGACGGCGCCGTTGGCGATCAGCGGCTTGGACGTGGCGTCGATGCGGGGCCCGCGCACCTCGAGGTGCGTTTCGAAGGCGGTCAGGTTGGCGGCGACGAAAGTGACGTCGAGCGGCGTCTTGGAGCGGATGGCCGGCTGCCCGGCGCGCTGGTTCTGGGGGATCTGCTGCGTGGGCTCGTGGCCGAACGCGATTTGCGGCGGCTGCACGGTTACCGCGCTCTTGCCGATCGAGACGCTGACCCGGGTTGGCGGCTGGCGCCGGGGTTCGTTGGTGTGTTCCTGGGCGCCGCAGCCCGTCGCCGCGAGCACCAGCGCGCTCACTGCGCAGACCACCACTGCCTTGCCACTCCCACGACCCATCGCGGCCGGAATCTAGCCGAATGGCAGGTCGACGACGCGAGCCGTAACGCCATCTTCACCTACGGCCAGCTCCGTTCCGGGCTCCGCCTCGCGGCGTACGATCGCCAGGGCGATCGGTCCACGGGCGGGGGAGACGCAGGCGCTGCCCACCCGTCCAACCTCCTTCCCACCCAGTCGCAGGCTGGCGCCCGCCTCGACGGAGGCGCTTAGCCTGAGGCCGCGCAGATGGCGGTTGGGCCGGCCCTTGTAGTGGAGGCGGGCGACCGGCTCCTGGCCTATGTAGCAGCCCTTGGTGAAGCTGACCGCGTCCTCGACGATGCCCGCCTCGGCGGGCATCGTCTCGCCGCTCATCTCGGTGCCGAAGCGTGGCCTGCCGGCTTCGATCCGCAGCACCTCGGCCGCCCCGGGCCCGACCTCGACAGCGCCGGCCGCTGTGAGCGTCCCGCGCAGCCGGTCCGCGTCCGTCGCGGCGGCGATCAGGTCGAGGCCGCCGCCGGTTCCCACCGCCAGGCTGTCGACGCCGCCCACGGTCACCCGCTCGCAAAAGTGCTCCGGCAGCGCCGCCGTGCCGGCGATCTCGACGCTGCGCGGCCCGATCAGCGAGAGGATCGCCCTCTCCGCGGTCAGGTCGGCGACCTCCACGTCCCTGCCGATCCTGTACGTCTCGAGATGGCGTCGCGCTGCCTCGAGCGCCTCGGGCTCGGTGTCGATCCAGAGCTCCTCCTGCCCCGTGCGCAGCACCCGCATGTCGGCCTGCATGTGCCCCTTGCGGTCGAGCAGCGCCGCGTAGCAGCCCTCGCCGGGAGCCAGGGCTTCGACGTCGTTGGTTAGCTGTCCCTGCAGGTACTCGGCCGCGTCGGGACCGCTGAGCAGCAGCTTGCCCCGCGCGGAGCGGTCGAGCAGGCCGCACTCCTCGCGCAACTGGCGGTACTGGGCGTCCAGCTCGGCTGTCGCCGCGTCAGCCATGACCCCGATTCTACGGGCATGAGCGATCGTCCCCCAGCCCTGTTCGCGTATCGTCCTTTAGATATGTCAAAATTATTTAGACATGTCTAAATCCTCCTCGGCGATAGAGGACTACGCCAAGGCCATCTACGCGCTTTCGCAGGAGCGGGCGGGACCCGTCCTCAACGGGGAGGTCGCCGAGCGGCTCGGCGTGACGCCGGCGACGGCGACATCGATGCTGAAACGGCTCGACCGTCTCGGCCTGGTCGAGTACCTCCCCTACAGGGGCGTCACGCTCACTCAGGCCGGCGAGAAGGTCGCGCTGGAGGTGATTCGGCACCATCGGCTGATCGAGGCCTACCTGTCCGAGGCCCTGGGGATGTCCGACGAGCTGGTGCACGACGAGGCCGAGGTGCTCGAGCACTACATCTCCGAGGAGCTCGAGATGCTGATCGCGGCGAAGCTGGGGGAGCCGAGCCACGATCCGCATGGCACTCCGATCCCCGGCCCCGACCTGCGGCCACCCGTTGAGGAGGCGAGCTAAACGGTGAAGCCCCCGTCCTCGGCTGTCGATGCGACGGTCGAAGACGTCCTGCCCGGCGAGGCGGCCGTGGCGGCGGCGGCGCGGCGCTCGCTGGAAGGCCACAGCAGGGGCATCGGCCGCGTCTGGCCCTTCCTCGGGCCGGCCTTCATCGCCGCCGTCGCCTACATCGACCCCGGCAACTTCGCCACCAATGTCGCGGGCGGCTCCAAGTTCGGCTACCTGCTGCTCTGGGTGGTGCTGGGCGCCAATCTGATCGCGATGCTGGTCCAGACCCAGTCGGCGAAGCTGGGCATCGCGACCGGCCGCAACCTCGCCGAGCTGTGCCGGGAGACGTTCTCGCGCCGAACCTCGGTCGGCCTCTGGCTGCAGGCGGAGCTGGTCGCGATGGCCACCGACGTCGCCGAGGTGGTCGGCGCCGCGCTCGGCCTCAACCTGCTCTTCGGCATCCCCCTCTTCCCGGCCGGCCTCCTCGCCGGCGCCGGCGCCTTCGCGATCCTCGGCCTGCAGCAGATGGGCCTGCGGCGGCTGGAGGCCGGGATCAGCGCGCTTGTCGGCGTCATCGTCGCCTCCTTCGTGGTCGAGCTCTTCGACGCCAAGCCGGCCGCGGGGGAAGTCGCCAGGCACCTCTTCGTGCCCGGCTTCAGCGGCACCGAGAGCATCCTGCTCGCGACCGGGATCATCGGCGCGACGGTGATGCCGCATGTCGTCTACCTGCACTCGGCGCTGACCCAGAGGCGGATCGTCGGCCGCAACAGCGAGGAGCGGAGGCGCATACTCGGCTTCGAGAAGGTCGACGTGGTGATCGCCCTCTCGCTGGCCGGTCTCGTCAACCTCTCGATGATGATCGTCGCCGGGGCGCTGTTCCACAACAGCGGCCTGACCGGGATCGACTCGATCGAAGGCGCCTTCCACGGACTGAAGACGCTGGTCTCCGGCAACGCCGCGACCGTGTTCGGAATCGCCCTGCTCGCCTCCGGCTTCGCCTCATCCTCGGTTGGGACGATGGCCGGCCAGGTCGTGATGCAGGGATTCATCCAGCGCCGGATCCCGCTGTTCCTGCGCCGCGCCATCACCCTGGCCCCGGCGCTCCTGGTCCTGGCGGTCGGCTTCAACCCGACCGACGCCCTCGTATTCAGCCAGGTCGTCCTCTCCTTCGGCATTCCCTTCGCGCTCGTCCCCCTGCTGATCGTCGCCCGCCGCCGCGACATCATGGGCCCGCTCGCCAACCCCGGCTGGCTGACCGGGCTTGCGGGAGCCATCGCAGCGCTGATCATCGGCCTCAACGTCTTCCTGGTCCTCGACCTGTTCGTCTGAACGGTAGGCGGGCATCCCGCGCCCTTCCCAGATACGCTTCTGCTCGTGAGCTTGGCGGATGACTTTGGGCAGGTGCTTGATTCGCTGCCCCCCGATTGGACGGACCTCGAGCTCGATCTGCGGATCGACGACCTGAGCCGCTACGTCGACACAGCCGTCGCGCTGAGCCGGGTCAACGCCCAGCCGTACTCGGGAGCCGACTGGAACTGGAGGCTGCTGGTTGCCCACAGCTTCGGACACGCGGCGGCGGCCGAGACCGTGAAGGGCGTGCTGGCGAAGCTCGACGAAGAAGGCGTCAGCGGCGAGATGCAGCTCCGCGAGGTGCGCGAGGGGCGCGCCGAGGTCGTGCAGATGTGGGGCCGTCCGGAGAGCGTCCGCGAAGAGCTGCGCGAGCGCCGCTCCCTGTAGTGGCGCGCGTCGCTGTCGTGGCGCCCGACCTGCTGGTTGGAAGCAGGGTCGAGGCCGTCCTTGGAGCCGCCGGTCATGACGTGACCCTCTCCCCGTCGCTGGCCGCCGCCCCGCTGGAGCGTGCCGAGCTTCTCGTCGCGGATCTCGACATGGAGAGCCCGGAGGCTCTGACCGGTCTCGGCATGCCGGTCCTCGGCTACTACTCGCACGTCAACGTCGAGACCCGCCGGGCCGCCGAGGCAGCCGGCGTAGACCTCGTGGTGCCGCGCTCACGCCTCGCGCGCGAGCTTCCGCAGCTGGTTGAGAAGCTGCTCAGCGAGCGAGCCTGAAGGCTGCGTTCACGTCCAGCGGTCGCTTGAGCAGGCCTTGCTTCAGGTCCCATGCCGCCCAGGCGCGCAGAACCGCCGGTTTGAAAGGGGCGGGGCGGAGGTCGATTCGCAGCACGCGGAGCTGAGCCGCCTGTTCGGCGCGATCGAGGCCGGGAACCGACCCGATCAGGTCGTCGAGGGCCTTGGCTGGATGCGCGACCGCGAAGCCGTAGCCGCGGGTCGTCGCATCGACCACCGCGCGCACCAGACCGGGATCCTGTTCGATCAGGCGGTGGGACGTGGCGAGGACCAGCTCGGGGTAGGGTGGAGCCCCGTAGCGGTTGACTTTGAAGATGCGAATTGGGATGTCCCGGCGGCGCAGCGCGACTCCCTCCGCATTCCAGAAGCCCGTTACCGCTTCGACATTTGCGGCGGCGAGGGAGGAGACGGCGTTGAAGCCGATGGTCACCCTGTGAACCAGGGCCGGGTCGCCCCCATCGGCCGCGACCTCGGAGTCGACCACGGCGTCGTCTGACGGAAGCCCGGTCACTCCCACGGTGTGGCCCTCGAGGTCGCGGGGGCGGTGGATGGGGCCATCGCCGCGGGCGATGACAGAGGCGAGCGGGCGCTGGACGATGGGCATCGTCCCGACCACGTCGAGTCCGCGCTCGCGGGCGATTCCCAGGTCGTGGATATCGAGGATCGCGAACTCGGCCCGGCCCGCCTCCAGCAGCTTGGGCGCGTCGGTTGAGTTGCCGGGCTGGCGGACCGTCAGCGCGACTCCGGCGTCACGGTAGTAGCCCCGGCGCAGCGCGGCGTAGATCCCCGAGTGGGCCGCGTTTGGGGTGAAGTCGAGCACCAGGGTCGCGCCTTTTGGCGCGCCCGGTTCAGCGCCGCCCCCGCAGCCGGCTGCGCCGGCGAGCAGTAGAGCGGCCGCCAGCAGCGCGGCAACCCGTCTCATCTGAAAGCGAAAGCTATCCGCTTGCGCCGATCCGGTTAGACTCCCGCCGCTACCCGAACCAGGGATCGAGGAGGAGAAAACGTGCAGGAGCGAGGACTAGCGGCATATCTTGCTGAGTTGATCGGCACTTTCTTGCTGGTGTTCTTCATCGTCAGCGTCGTTGTGCTGTTCGTGGCCACCGGGAACCAGGCGCAGTTCGGGTCGGACTTCGCAGTCGTGGGTCTCGTCCACGCATTCCTGCTGTTTGGCCTGGTTGTCATGTTCGGCGTGGTCAGCGGCGGTCACTTCAACCCCGCCGTGACCCTGGCCGCGGCGGTGATCAAGCGGATCTCGCCGGTCGATGCCTTGATCTACGTGCTCGCACAGCTCTCCGGCGGCGTGCTGGGTGCGCTGCTGGCCAAGGGCCTGCTGCTCGACGAGGGCCGGGCCAGCAACTACGCGGCGCCCCACGTGACTGGCATTCTGGGCGGCAACTTCCAGGGATCGATCGTCGAGGCGGTCGGCACCTTCTGCCTGGTGCTCGTCATCCTCGCGGCGGTCTACTCGAAGAAGAGCGCCAAGGACTGGGCGCCGCTGGCGATCGGCACCACCCTCGGTTTCATCGTCATGGTGGGCGGTCCGCTCACCGGCGGCTCGTTCAACCCGGCGCGCTGGTTTGGCCCGGCGCTCGTCGGCAACTCGTGGGGCGGTGTCTGGCCCTATATCGTCGGCCCGATCGTCGGCTCGCTGCTGGCCGCGGCGGTCTTCAAGTTCGTGCTCGAGCCGAGTGGCCAGGCGCCGACCGAGTCGCCCGAGCGGGTCAAGCCCCCGCCCTCGAAGCCTGTGTCGAGCGGCGACGCAAGCTGAGAGCCATCGCGTTTGCGACCCGCCGGGTCTGACTGACCCGGCGGGTCCAGTAGCTTGAGCGTTGTGCGCAGGATCACCTTCTCGCGGAACTACACGCTCTCCCTCTCCCGCACCTGCCAGTGCTACTGCAAGTACTGCGCGTTCGCCACGCACCGCCCGCACGTCTACGCCCCCGCTGAGGTGGAGAGGCGCCTCGACGAGGCGCGGAGGCACAACGCCAAGGAGCTGCTGGTGCTCACCGGCGAGCGCCCCGAGGTGAATCCGGACGTCGCCGCACGCCTTGCCGAATGGGGCCATGGCGACTTCACCTCCTACGTCGTCTGGGCCTGCGAGCGAGCCCTGGAGCGGGGGATCCTGCCCCACACCAACATCGGCGTCGTCGACCGCGATGCCCTGGTGCGCCTGCGGGAGGCGACAGCGTCCCAGGGGCTGATGTTGGAGTCGGCCTCGGAGCGCCTGATGGACACGGTCCACGCCGGCTCCCCGACCAAGCACCCGGCGCGGCGCCTGGCCATGATCGAGGTGGCCGGCGAGCTGAGGATCCCGTTCACGAGCGGCATCCTCGTCGGGATCGGCGAGAGCGAGGAGGAGCGGGTCGCCTCGCTCGAAGCGCTGGCCAAGCTGCATGGCCGCTATGGGCACATCCAGGAGGTCATCCTCCAGAACTTCGTCCCGCACCCGCGCTACTACGGCCGCGAGGTGGCCGAGATCGCCGACGCCGCTTCCAGGCAGCGGTGGTTGGCCGATGAGGTCCCCTCTGGCGGAGCAACAGCTGTGGAGGCTCCGCCAGAGGGGACCTCATCAGCCACGTTCGTGGCCGGGGAGGACGGCGGGGCACCCTCCTCCGGAGCCTCCACGGCTGTTGCTCCGGAGGAGGGTGCCCCGCCGTTCTATCCGAGCTGGGGGAGGGAGGTCTCGATCGAGGAGATGAAGCGGTTGATCTCCGAGTGTCGGCGTTTGATGCCGGATGTGGGGATTCAGGTTCCGCCGAACCTGTCGGACTGGTGGGCGGAGCTGGTGGAGGCGGGGGCGACCGATCTGGGTGGCCTGTCGGCCAATGGCGACCATATCTCTCCCGAGCACGCGTTTCCCAGCCCCCATCAGGTGCGAAAGGAGCTGGCGCCGCGCGGTTACGCGCTGACCGAGCGGCTGTGCGTATACCCGCAGTACATGGACTCCGCCTGGATGGAGCAGGGGGTTCTCGACGTGATCAAGCTCAAGTACTGGAGCTTCATCCCGCGGCGCGGGTCGGGCCGGCGAAGGGGGGAGGCCCTCGATCCGGGCCTGGCCGCCCGGGCGATCGCCAAGGGGCGCGAGGGAAAGCCGTTGAGCGAGGACGAGCTGACCGCCCTCTTCGCGGAGACCCGGCCTGGGGCGATCGAGGAGATGAGGGTCGCCGCCGACGAGCTGCGGGCGGAGCTCGTGGGGGACCGGGCGACCTTCGTGGTCAACCGGAACATCAACTTCACCAATATCTGCGTGGTCGGCTGCGCGTTCTGCGGGTTCGGGCAGGGCCGCCGCTCGCCCGACGCCTACGAGGTGTCCGAGGAGGACTTCGCAGAGCGGGTTCGCGACGCGGTGGAGTTCGGCGCAACCGAGATCTGCATGCAGGGGGGCATCCATCCGAACCTGACCCTGGAGGAGTACGGCAAGTGGCTGCGCCTGGCAAAGGACGTGGCGCCCCAGCTGCACCTTCACGCGTATTCGCCGATGGAGGTCCACTACATGTGCGAGCGCTCCGGCAAGGGTCCCGACGAGGTCTTCTCCTACCTCGTGGAGTGCGGGCTCGGCTCGACGCCGGGCACCGCGGCCGAGGTGCTAGACGACGGCGTCCGCCAGCGGATCTCGCCCAACAAGCTGCCGGTGCGGCGCTGGGTGGAGATCGTCGAAGCGTCGCACCGGGCCGGTTTGCGCTCGACCTCGACGGTGATGTTCGGCCACATCGAGGAGCCGCGCGAGCTGGCCCGCCACATGCAGGTGGTCCGCTCGCTCCAGGAGCGCACCGGCGGCATCACGGAGTTCGTGCCGCTCAGCTTCATCCCCTTCAACACCCTGCTTGGCCGCACCCACGGCATCGAGGAGATCTCGGCGGACGAGAACCTCAAGCACACCGCGGCCTTCCGGCTGGCGCTGGGCAAGACGATCCCCAACCTGCAGGCAAGCTGGGTGAAGATGGGCCTCGAGGCCGCCACCGAGGCGCTGCGCTGGGGCGTCAACGATCTCGGCGGGACCCTGATGGAGGAGAGCATCTCGCGGATGGCCGGCTCCCGGCATGGGGTGCGGCTGGAGCCCGAGCAGCTGATCGAGGCCGCCCGGGCCGGCGATCGCGTTCCCGCCCAGCGCACGACCCTCTACGAGATCGTCGAGACGTATCCACGCAGCCGGGCGGCGATCGTTGCGCGATGAGGGCGATGGTCATGGAGCGGCAGCGGGAGCCGTTGCGGCCAGCGCAGCTGCCCGATCCGCAGCCCGGACCGGGCCAGGTCCTGATCTCCGTCTCGACCTGCGGGGTCTGCCGCACCGACCTCCATATCGTGGACGGTGAGCTGACCGAGCCAAAGCTGCCGCTGATCCCCGGGCACCAGATCGTCGGCGCCGTGGTCGATGCCGGGGAGGGGGCGGAGCGCTTCGCGGTGGGAGACAGGGTGGGGGTGCCCTGGCTCGGCTGGACCTGCGGCGAGTGCCGCTATTGCAAGAGCGGCCGCGAGAACCTCTGCGATGCAGCCCGCTTCACCGGCTACGACATCGACGGCGGCTACGCCGAGCTCGCGGTTGCCGACGAGCGCTTCTGCTTCCCGATCCCGGACGGCTATCCCGACCAGCAGGCGGCGCCGCTGCTCTGCGCCGGGCTGATCGGCTACCGGGCGCTGCGGCTGGTCGGCGACGCCGAGCGGATCGGCCTCTACGGCTTTGGCGCCTCCGCCCACATCCTCTGCCAGGTCGCCGTCCACCAGGGGCGGCGCGTCTTCGTCTTCACCCGCGAGGGCGACACCGAGGGGCAGGAGTTCGCACGCAGCCTCGGTGCCGCCTGGGCCGGCTCATCCACGGAGGCGCCACCCGAGGAGCTGGACGGCGCGATCGTCTTCGCCCCGGTGGGTGCGTTGATGCCGGTCGCGTTGCGGGTGAGCGCCAAGGGCGCGAGGATCATCAGCGCGGGGATCCACATGAGCGAGATCCCGGCCTTCCCCTACGAGATCCTCTGGGGGGAGCGCGCGCTGGGCTCGGTCGCCAACCTGACCCGCCGCGACGGAGAGGAGTTCCTGCGGCTGGCGCCGCAGGTGCCGGTGCGGACCAAGGTCGAGGTCCATCCGCTCAGCGCGGCCGACGAGGCGCTCGACTCGATCCGCAGCGGCCGCCTCAAAGGCGCGGCCGTCCTCCGGGTTGGAGAGGCCCATCCCGATAGGGGTTCCACTTAACTTTTTCGAGCTATGCCTGTGGCTACCGACAATCGCTGGCCGCGAAAAAGTACAAGACGTTCTACCCCTATCGGGATGGGCCTTAGCGGAAGAGGTCGTCGTTTTGGGGGCGGCGGAGGGCGGCGGCGCCTGGGCCGTCGTTCTCGCTGACGAAGCGGTCGAGGCCGCGGACGATGACGGCGGGGATGCGGCTCGCCTTGTCGCGCACCAGGTCGGCGACGCCGGCGGCCTCGTCGGCGATTGCGATCTGCGTCGCGGCGAGCTCGCGGCCGCCGGCGTCGCGGCGGCCGCGCCAATCGTCGAGCGGTGCGATCCCGGCGCAGCCGATCGCGACCTCCGCTTGACCGAGTCGCCAGGCGCGGCCGAAGCTGTCGCTGATCACGACCGCGATGGTGGGGAGCCCCGGCTCCCCTGTGATCGCCGCCGTGATTTCGGCTCTGAGCTGACGGGCGGAGGCGTCGGGGTCCGCGGGCAGCAGGGAGACGGTGCCGGGCTCGGGCAGGTTGGAGCTGTCGATCCCCGCGTTGGCGCAGACGAACCCGTGTTGGGTCTCGACGATCAGGACGCCGCGCTCGGCGCGCAGCACCTCGCGGCTCTCGCCGAGGATCAGCTCGACCAGGGCGGGCTCCTTGCCGAGCACCGCCGCGAGCCGTCGCGCCTCGCCGCCGGGGATCACCGAGGACAGGCGACGGATGCGTCCCTCGGCCTTGGAGACGACCTTCTGCGAGATGACGATCACGTCGCCGTCGCTCAGCTCGGCGTGAGCGGCGATCTCCTCGCCGACGCTGACGCCGTCGACGAACTCGGGCAGACCGGCGACAGGCACGACCCGCAGCTCGCGCGGGACGGTCAAAGCCCCAGCACCTTCGCGGTCCGCCGGGCACGGTGCGGCCCGGCCGCCAGCCTGCGAGTCAGGGCGACGATGTCGGCAGGGGTATCGAGATCGAGCGCAAGCGAGCCCAGCTTTTCCACCGCGAACGGGACGCCGGCGTCGCGGGCGGCGGCAACGTGGCGGGCGCAGCTGCCCTCGCCGAAGGTGGGGCGGATCGCCTCGGGCGGGGACAGGACGAGCGCGTTCGTGCCGGTTCCGTGGCGGTCGGGGACGACGGCGACGTAGGACGCCGGCACGCCGGTCAGCAGGCGGTCCAGCTCGCGCGGGTCGAGCAGCGGGCAGTCGCCGGGGAGGAGGACGACGCACCTCGCCCCCTCCACCTCGGCGCGGGCGATTCCGGCAAGCGCCGCCGCGATGTGGCCATCGTCGGCGGGATCGGGGACGACCTCGGCGGCGGCCGAGGCGGCGATCGCCTGCGCCACCGGATCGCCGGTCACCACGATCGTTCGCTCGATCGACCGCGTCTCGGCGATCGCCTCCAGCACGTCTTCGAGCATCGCGGCGACCAGCGCTTCTCGCCGCTCGTTCTCGATCCCCGTGGAGAGCCGCCGCTTCGCCTCGGCGAAGCGCTTCACGGGGAGTACAGCGGTCGCTTTCAACTCTTGGCGAGGCTAGCGGCAAACTCGAGCACGATGCGCGCCAGGCGCGCCCGGCCGGCTGCGCCCTCCATCAGGGTCGCCGTGGCCAGCGTTTCGATCCCCTGCGGCGGCGGGTCGGGGTCGCCCTCGTCGACGACCATCGCATCGATCAGCCCCGCGTACAGCGATGCGACGCCGGCGGCGGTCGACGGCCGGCCGACAGCGGCCATGAAGCGCTTGGTCGGGCCCTTGACGACCCGTCCGGCGACGTAGGGGCTGACGGCAACGACCGGGGCGCCGGAGGCGGCGATCGCCTCTCGCATCCCGGGCACGGCGAGGATCGGGCCGATGCTGATCACGGGGTTGGACGGGCCGATCACGATCGCCTCCGCCTCCCGCAGCGCCTCGACCACGTCGGGAGTCGGCTCGGCCTCGGCGATCCCCTCCAGCTCCACCGCCTGCACATCGGGCTCACCGCGGTCGACGATCAGGTACTCCTGCAGGCCCCGCCAGCCGGCCGCGGTCAGAACGCTGGTCCGCACCCTCGTGTCGGACATTGGCAGTACGCGGGCAGCGACGCCCAGGGCGCGCGCGATCTGGGCCTGCGCGTCGGTTTGCCGCCCGCCCTCGTCGATGAACTGGCGACGGTAGAGGCAGGTGGCGAGGTCGCGGTCGGAGAGCCTGAACCAGCCGGGGGCGCCCAGCCGCGACAGCCGCTCGAACACGGTGAAGGTGTCGTCGCGGATCCCCCAGCCACGCTCCTCGTCTATTTCTCCGCTCAGCATGTAGGTGATGAGGTCGGGGTCGGGTGAAACGTGGACGCCGAGGATCTCGATGTCGTCGCCGGTGTTGGCGATCACGCTCAGCCCGGCGCCGATCTCCTCCTGCATGCCGGCGCCGAGCTTGGCGCCGCCGGTCCCGCCGGCGAGGAGGGCGACCTTCACGCCCAGTGGTCGCCGTCGGGCAGGCCGGTGATGCGGATTCCGGCGTGGGTCTTGTAGCGGCCGTTGACCGAGATCAGCAGCGGCGTCAGCTGCTCGACGATCCGCGCCATCTCCAGCGGCCCCGCGTTCACGGCTCGCAGCCCCGAGATCAGCTCGATCAGGCGGGCGACCCGAGCCTTGTCGTGCTTGCGATCGCCGCAGACCGGCACATCCTGGTCCAGCTTGGCGTCGACATCGGCCAGCGTCGGGGCGCTGACCGTATGCAGGGCGGCGACGACGGTGACGCCCTCGGGGACCATCTCCTGCGCCTGCTGAGCCGCGGACCCCTGCCAGACGCCCAGCGAGCGAGTCGCCTTGCCGCTGACCGCGGCGGCCAATGGGACCGTGCAGTCGACGAGGATCTGTCCCGGCTGGAGCGCCCCGCGCAGGTTGTTGAGGTTCTCCGACTGGGCGCGGAAGGGGACGGTGAGGAAGACGATCTCGGCGCGCTGGGCCGCGTCCTCGTTCACCAGACCCTCCACCTCAGCGCCGGGGACCGCCGCACGGATCTTCGCCGCGGCCTCCTCGGCGCGCTCAGGCGAGCGGGAGCCGATCGCGATCGCGGCCCCGGCCTGCGCCCAGCGCAACGCCAGGCCGGCACCGAGGGCGCCCGTGCCACCGACGATCGGTATCGGCTCACTCATGCGGGCGCGGAGTTTATGCTGCTCGTCCCGTGAGGCTGGAGGGACGCAAGGCGTTGGTGACCGGGGGCGCGAGCGGGATCGGCGCCGCGATCGCCGCGCGGCTCGCCGCCGAGGGCGCCGAGGTCTGGGTGGGCGATATCAATGTCACGGGAGCCGAGCGGATGGCCGGGGAGATCGCCGGCCATGCGTTGGAGCTCGACGTGACCGATCCGGCCTCCGCGCAGGCCGCCGTCGGGGCGACGGGGACGCTCGACATCCTCGTCAACAACGCGGGCACCGACGAGTTCGGATTCTTCATATACACAACTCCCGAGCAGTGGCAGCGGGTGATCGCGGTCAACCTCGGAGGCGTCCTCAACTGCACGCACGCGGCGCTGCCGGGAATGCAGCAGGCGGGCTACGGACGGATCGTCAGCATTTCCTCGGAGGCGGGCCGGGTCGGGTCCAAGGGCTCCGCCGTCTACTCGGCGACGAAGGGCGGGGTCGTCGCCTTCATGAAGGCGATCGCGCGCGAGAGCGCGCGCTACGGCGTCACCGCCAACTCGATCGCCCCCGGGCCGATCGAGACGCCGCTGCTGATGGGTGCAAAGGAGTTCGGCGAGATCGGCGAGAAAGTGATCGAGACGATGAAAGAGGCGACGCAGATGAAGCGCCTCGGCCAGCCCGAGGAGGTCGCTGCGGCGGTCGCCTTCCTCGCCTCCGACGACGCCGCCTACGTGACCGGCGAGACGCTGGGCGTGAGCGGCGGCCTCGGCATGGTCTGACCCCAGGGCAGACGGGGGGATAAACACCAACGACTGATGACTTTATGACCCTATGGGGTCATCAACTCATCACTCGTCGAGTGAGCTGGTCTGGCGGTTGGCCAGTCGCCAGCATGGGGTGATTGCCTGGCGCCAGCTTGTCGAGTTGGGCCTGAGCGGCCAGGCCATCCAGCACCGGATCGACAAGGGCCGTTTGCATCGGGTCGAGCGTGGCGTCTACGCCGTCGGGCGGCCGAATCTCACTCGCCGCGGGCGATGGATGGCGGCCGTGCTGGGCTGCGGATCGCGAGCGGTGCTGAGCCATGGCAGCGCGGCGGCGCTTTGGGGGATCGGCGTTGAGGTGAGCGGCCGGATCGAGGTCGCCGTGCTTGCCTCATCGTCGCGGCGCCGGCCCGGAGTGCGAGTCCATCGTCGCCCGACGCTGCCCGAGTCTGATGTGACCGTTCACGATGGCATTCCCGTAACCACGGTCGTGCAGACTCTCATCGATTATGCGACGTGCACTGGCAATTCCCGTCTCGAGCGAGCCATCGGCGATGCTGACAAGCTCGACCTGATCGACCCGGTCTCCCTCAGGGAGGCGACCGACTCACATCGCGGGCAACCGGGAGTTGCGCGGTTGCGGGCCGTGCTCGACAGGAGCACCTTTCGCCTCACTGACTCGGCGCTGGAGCGGTTGTTCCTGCCGCTTGCGGCGCAGGCGGGCCTATCGACACCGCTGACTCGTCAGCGCGTGAACGGATTCAGGGTCGACTTCCACTGGCCCGAGTTGGGACTCGTCGTCGAGACCGATGGCCTCCGCTACCACCGCACACCGGCGCAGCAGGCGCGCGACCGCCGGCGCGATCAGGCGCATGCGGCGGCCGGGCTGACTCCGTTGCGCTTCACCCACGCCCAGGTGCGCTTCGAGGCCGATGACGTGCGGGCGACCCTGGTTGCGGTTGCACACCGCCTCAAGGGGCACAGGGCGAGGGAGGCGTAACCGGGTGCGCCGTCGCCGAGGGCGCGGTAGGGCGTGCCCGGATTGGGCGGTCGGCCTAAGCTGACGGCCCATGGCGATTGTCCCCGACAAGGTGCGGATCCGCGAGGTTGGCCCCCGTGACGGCTTCCAGAACGAGCCGGAGACGATTCCCACCGTCGAGAAGGTGCGGCTGATCGACCTGCTCTCCGCCAGCGGGCTGAAGCGGATCGAGGTCACCTCCTTCGTGCGGTCCGACGTGATCCCGCAGCTCTCCGATGCCGAGGAGGTGCTGGCCACGGTGCAGCGCCGCGACGGCGTCGCCTTCTCGGTTCTGATTCCCAACGAGCGGGGGCTGGAGCGGGCCCTGCAGATGCGCGACCGCTTCGACGAGGTGAGCGTCTTCCTCTCCGCTTCGGAGACGCACAACCGCAAGAACGTCAACCGTTCGATCGAGGAGTCGCTGGCCGGGCTGGAGCGGACGCTGGCCGCGGCCCGCCAGGCCGGGCTGCGCTGCGAGGGGGTTATCTCGACCTCCTTCGGCTGCCCGTACGAGGGGGAGGTGCCCGCGGAGCGCGTCTTCGGGATTGCCGAGCGGCTTGCCGCGGCGGGCTGCGCCGAGGTGGCCTTCGGCGACACGACCGGCATGGCGAACCCGCGCCAGGTCCATGGCTTCTTTGCCGCCGCGCGCGAGCGGCTCGGCGGCGCCGAGCTGACCGCCCACTTCCACAACACCCGAGGCCAGGGCCTGGCCAACGTGCTGGCCACCCTGGAGGAGGGGATCGACTCGTTCGAGTCGAGCTTCGGCGAGCTGGGCGGCTGCCCGGTGCCGCCGGGGTCCACCGGCAACATCTCCACGGAGGACGTCGTCTCGATGCTGCACGAGATGGGGATCGAGACCGGGATCGACCTGGCGCGGCTGATCGAGGCCTCGCGCGCCGCGCAGGAGATCCTCGGCCGCCCGCTTGGCGCCCACGTGCTGCGCGCCGGGCCGGTGGACTGGGGCGACGGGGCGTAGGCTCGGGCCATGCAGAGCGACTCATTCCGACGCGCCGCCGAGTCGAAGGACTTCTCGAAGCTCGAGGAGCTCTTCTCGCCGCAGGTGGTCTTCCGCAGCCCGGCCGTGTTCAGGCCCTACAGCGGGCTCGACGCCCTGAGGGTGCTGCTCGGGGCCGTGGTGGAGGTCTTCGAGGACTTCCGCTACGTCGACCAGGTGGAGACCGGGGACACGGCGGTCCTCGTCTTCGAGGCGCGGGTCGGGGAGCGGCGGCTGGATGGGGTGGACGTGCTGCGCTTCGGCGCCGACGGACTGATCGCGGAGATGATGGTGATGATCCGCCCGCTCAGCGGCCTCAACGCGCTCGCCGAGGAGATGGGCCGCCGTCTCGGCGCCACCTCGGGCTAGGGCCGTTTAGGCTCACCATCGCTGTGACCGATATCCGACCCGCTCTCGAAGCCGCCCTCTCCGGTGGGCCCGAGCGCCATCACGAGAAGACAGCCGAGCAGGGAAAGCTGCCGGTGCGCGAGCGCGTCGAACGGCTGGTCGACGCCGGCTCCCTTGCCGAGGAGGGGCTGCTGGCCAACTGGGACAGGGAGGGACTGGGTGCCGACGGCGTCGTCACCGGCCTGGCGAGGATCGACGGCCGCCCCGTCGCGCTGATGGCCAACGACCCGACCGTGAAGGCCGGCTCCTGGGGCCCAAAGACCGTCGAGAAGATCCTCCGGGTCCAGGAGCGGGCGCTGAAGCTGCAGGTCCCGATCGTGTACCTGGTCGACTCGGCGGGCGCGCGGATCACCGACCAGGTGCAGATGTTCCCCGGCCGGCGCGGCGCCGGGCGGATCTTCCACAACGAGGTGCGGCTCTCCGGGCAGGTGCCGCAGGTCTGCCTTCTGTTCGGGCCGAGCGCCGCGGGTGGCGCCTACATCCCCGCCTTCTGCGACGTCGTGATCATGCGCGAGGGCAACGCCTCGATGTACCTGGGCTCACCGCGGATGGCCGAGATGGTGATCGGCGAGAAGGTGACGCTGGAGGAGATGGGCGGGGCGAAGATGCACACCGGCGTCTCGGGCTGCGGCCACTTCCTCGTCAAGAGCGACGAGGAGGCGATCGACCTCGCGAAGCGCTACCTCTCCTTCATGCCGGGCAACTGGCGGGAGCAGCCACCCGTGGCCGCCGCCGTCGAGCCGGCCTCCGACGCGGCGATCGACGCGATCGTCCCAGCCGACGAGAACCAACCCTTCGACATGCTCGAGGTGCTCGACTCGCTGCTCGACGGCGGCAGCCTGCTGGAGGTCCACAAGCGCTGGGCGAAGGAGCTGATCGTCGGCTACGCGCGGCTCGAAGGGCGGGCCGTCGGCGTCGTCGCCAACCAGCCGCGGCAGAAGGGGGGCGTCCTCTTCGTCGACTCCGCCGACAAGGCGGCGCGCTTCATCCAGACCTGCAACGCCTTCAACGTTCCGCTGCTCTTCCTCGCCGACGTGCCGGGCTTCATGATCGGCACCGCGGTCGAGCGGCAGGGGATCATCCGCCACGGGGCGAAGATGATCAGCGCCGTCTCCGAAGCGACGGTGCCGAAGCTCTCGGTGATCGTCCGCAAGGCCTATGGCGCCGGGCTCTACGCGATGGCGGGCCCGGCCTTCGAGCCAGACTGCTGCATTGCGCTGCCCAGCGCCTCGATCGCCGTGATGGGGCCGCAGGCGGCGATCAATGCCGTCTTCTACAACCAGATCCAGGCGATCTCCGACGAGGTGGAGAGGGAGGCGTTCGTGCTGCGGAAGCGCGAGGAGTACGCCGCCGACATCGACATCCTCCACCTCGCCTCGGAGCTGGTCGTCGACGCCGTTGTCCGGCCCGAGGACCTCCGGGCCGAGCTGATCCGCCGCTTCGCGCTGGCGGCGGGCAAGGACCGTTCGTTCGTTGTGCGCCGCAACCCGGTCACGCCCGCGTAGGCGCGGCCTCCGCGGACTCGCCGGGCGCCGACATATGCTCGGGCCCGCGATGGCGAGCGGCGAGGCGATAGAGGTCGACGGGCTCCGGGTCGAGCGCGGCGGTGTCGAGGTGCTGCACGGTCTCTCCTTCGCGGTTGCCGGCGGCCGGGTGACGGGCCTGCTCGGCCCCAGCGGCTGCGGCAAGACGACGCTGATGCGGGCGATCGTCGGCGTGCAGATCGTCGCGTCGGGCCGGGTCACGGTGCTGGGGCGATCCGCGGGGTCGCGCCGGCTTCGCTCCCGGCTCGGATACGTGACCCAGGCGCCCTCCGTCTACCGCGACCTCAGCGTGCGCGAGAACCTGCGCTTCTTCGCGCGCGTGCTTGGGGTGTCCAGCCACAGGATCGATGAGGTGGTCGAGACCGTCGCGCTCGGGGGAGAGGCCGACCGGGTCGTCGGCAGGCTCTCCGGCGGGCAGGAGGCCCGCGTCTCGCTCGCCACCGCCCTGCTCGGGGAGCCAGACGTGCTGGTGCTCGACGAGCCGACGGTCGGCCTCGACCCGGTCCTGCGCCGCGACCTGTGGGCGACCTTCGCCGACCTGGCGGCCGCCGGCACGACGCTGCTCGTCTCCAGCCACGTGATGGAGGAGGCCGAGCACTGCGACCAACTGCTGCTGATGCGCGACGGCGACCTGCTCGCCGCCGAATCGCCGGCGGAGCTTCGCGCCCGCACCGGGCGCCAGCAGCTCGACGAGGCCTTCCTGACGCTGATCGAGGCGGGGGAGGGAGAGAAGAAGCCATGAGCGCCCGCATCACCTGGGCCACGGCGCTGCGGGTGCTGACCCAGCTGCGCCGCGACCCCCGCACGATTGCCCTGCTGATGCTGGTGCCGGCCTTCCTGCTGGCGCTGCTCAAGGGCGCCTTCCACCAGGACCCGAAATCCTTCCAGCACGTCGGCGGGCCGCTGGTCGGGCTGTTCCCGTTCAGCACGATGTTCGTCGTCACCTCGATCACGATGCTGCGCGAGCGGACCACCGGGACGCTGGAGCGCCTGATGTCGCTGCCGCTGGCCAAGCTCGACCTGCTGTTCGGCTACGGGATCGCCTTCGCGCTGGTCGCCGTGGTCCAGGCCGTCCTCACCGCGGCGGTCGCGTTCGGGCTGCTCGGGCTCGACGTGGTCGGCTCCACCGCCGCCGTGGTGGCGCTGGCGGTCGGCAACGCGCTGCTCGGGATGTCGCTCGGCCTCTTCGTCAGCGCCTTCGCCCGGACCGAGTTCCAGGCGGTCCAGTTCATGCCCGCGATCGTCTTCCCGCAGCTGCTGCTCTGCGGGCTGTTCGTTCCCCGCGAGAAGATGGTCGGCATCCTGCAGACGGTCTCCGACGCGCTGCCGCTGACCTACGCCTTCGAGGCGCTGAACAGGGTCACGACGCTGGGCTCGCTGGGCTCGCGGGGGAAGCTCGACGTGGCCGTGATCGTCACCGCGACGCTGCTCCTGCTCGCCCTCGGCGCCGCCACGCTGCGCCGCCGCACGTCCTAGTCCAATTTCGCGGCCAGCTCGACGAAGTAGTCCAGCGCCGCCGGGTTGGCGAGCGAGTCGCGGCTGGCGGCCTGCTCGGCAGGGGTCCCCATCAGGATCCGCTTGACCGGGACCTCGAGCGCCTTGCCGCTCAGGGTGCGCGGCACCTCGGCGATCTGGAAGACCTCGTCGGGGACATGACGGGGTGAGCATTGCTGGCGGATCCGGCGGGCGATCTCCTTGCGGAGTTGATCGCCGAGCTCGGCGCCCTCGCGCAGCACCACGAAGAGTGGCATCCAACCCTCGGTGCCGGGCCGGGGGATGTCGACGACCAGCGCGTCGACCACCTCGTCGACGCTCAGCACCGCGCGGTAGATCTCGCTCGTCCCCATGCGGACGCCGGAGCGGTTGATGGTCGAGTCCGAGCGTCCGTAGATGACCGCGGTGCCGCGCGAGGTGATCTCGATCCAGTCGCCGTGGCGCCAGACGCCGGGGTAGTGCTCGAAGTAGCTGGCGTGGTAGCGGCTGCCGTCGGGGTCGCCCCAGAAGAAGACCGGCATCGAGGGCATCGGCTCGGTGACGACCAGCTCGCCGACCTGGTCGATCACCGGGTTGCCGTCCTCATCCCAGGCCTCGACCGCGGCGCCCAGCGCCCGCCCCTGCAGCTCGCCGCGGTAGACGGGCAGCAGCGGGACGCCGCCGACGAACGCCGTGCAGAGGTCGGTGCCGCCGCTGGTCGAGAAGAGCCAGGTGCCGGCGCCGAGCTGTTCGTAGACCCAGTCGAAGCTCTCGGGAGAGAGGGGAGAGCCGGTGGACCCGACCGCCTCGAGGCGACTGAGGTCGCGGCCGGCGGCGGGCTCGACCCCGGCCTTCATGCAGGCGGCGATGAAGGAGGCGCTGGTGCCGAACATGGTGATGCCGGCTCGCTCCGCCAGGTCCCAGAGCACGCCCATGTCGGGGTGGCCGGGGTTGCCGTCGTAGAGGACGATCGCGGCGCGGGTCAGCAGGCCGGAGACGAGGAAGTTCCACATCATCCAGCCGGTCGTCGTGAACCAGAAGAGGCGATCGCCGGGATGGGCGTCGACGTGGAGGTTGAGCTTCTTCAGGTGCTCGAGCAGGATGCCGCCCTGGCCCTGGACGATCGCCTTGGGCAGGCCCGTGGTGCCGGAGGAGTAGAGGACCCAGAGGGGGTGGTCGAAGGGGACGCGCTCGAAGGTCAGCGCGGCGTGCTCGCCGGCGGCGAGCAGCTCCTCCCAGCGCATCGCACCAGACGGGGGGGAGAGGTCGGCGTCGGGGTCGAGGTAGGGGACGACGACGGTGCGGTCGAGGCTCGGCATCGCCGCCTGCAGCTCGGCAACCACCGCGCGGCGATCGAAGTCCTTGCCGCCGTAGCGGTATCCGTCGACCGCGAAGAGCACCTTGGGCTCGATCTGGGCGAAGCGGTCGATCACGCTGGCCGCGCCGAAATCGGGTGAGCAGCTCGACCAGGTCGCGCCGAGGCTGGCGGTGGCGAGGAAGGCGACGATCGCCTCGGGGATGTTCGGCAGGTAGGCGACGACGCGATCGCCGCGCTCGACGCCGAGACCGCGCAGGCCGGCGGCGACGGCCGCCACCTGCGCCCGCAGCTCTCCCCAGCTCAGCTGGGCCAGCTCGCGCAGCTCGGAGGCGTGCAGGATCGCCGTATCGGCGTCGTCCTTGCCGGCGAAGACATGCTCGGCGTAGTTGAGCCGGGTGCCGGCGAACCACTCGGCGCCGGGCATCTCCCGGCTGCTCAGCACCCGCTCGCAACGGCCGTCCGCCTGCACCTCGAAGAAGTCCCAGATCGAGCGCCAGAAGGCCTCGAGGTCGTCGACCGACCAGCGCCAGAGATCGTGGTAGCCGTCGAAGCGCAGCCCGCGCTCGGCCTCCAGCCAGCGCATGTACTCGCTCATGCGGGCGCGCTCGACCAGCTCGGCCGACGGCTCCCAGAGCAACTCTCCCCTGCCGGTGCTGGCGGACGCCGACTCCACGGACGGCATTATCGCTTCAGGACCTTATGCGGCGGGTGGGACTCGAACCCACAAGCCCTTGCGGGCAGCGGCTTTTGAGACCGCCTCCTTTGCCAGTTTGGACACCGCCGCGGGTGCCCGCCAAGTCTAGGCCCGAAAAAGGTGGCATGGCCGGCGGGCTCTGGCTCCTACCCTGTAGCGGATGAGCCAGGAGCTGTTCGAGCATTACCTGCGGGACGAGAGCAGGCTTGGGGCGCCCGGGGAAGGCGCCTTCACGGGGGCGGCCGGCGGTGCGGCCTGCGGCGATTTGTCGCGCGTGTCCCTCGTCCTCGACCGCGGTGTCGTCGAGCGGGTGACGTTCGACGCGGACGGGTGTGGAGCCACGCGGGCGACCACGGCGGCGGTGGCTGAGATGGTCGAGGGGAAGGGGGTCCTCGAGGCGGCCCGGATCGGGACGGACGACGTGGACGAGGCGATCGGGGGGTTGACGCCGGCCAAGCGGCACGCGGCGCAGCTCGCCGCCGACGCGCTGCACCGGGCGCTTGCCAGCGCCGCCGCCTCGACCGAGCGACTCGCCGCGCCGCGCGCCGGCCGCGTCCTGGTCGCGATGTCGGGTGGAGTCGACAGCGCGGTCGCGGCGCTGCTGGAACGGGAGCACGGGGCGGAGGTGCTGGGTGTCACGCTGAAGCTCTGGGCCGACCCGGAGACCGACGGCGCCAAGGCCTGCTGCTCCCCCGAGGCTGTCCTCGGCGCTCGAGCGGTGGCCCACTCGCTCGACATCCCGCACCTCACCCTCGACCTCGAGGAGGAGTTCCGGCGCCGTGTCGTCAGCGACTTCCTCACCGGCTACGCGGCGGGGGGGACCCCGAACCCATGCATCATCTGCAATGGCGAGGTGAGGATCGCGGCAATGGCAGACCTGGCCGAACGCCTCGGTGCCGACTGCCTGATCACCGGCCATTACGCCCGGATCGTCGCCGACGGCACGGGGCCGCTGCTCGCCGCCGCCTCCGACCGGGCGAAGGACCAGAGCTACATGCTGGCCGCCCTGCCGCCGGCGATGCTGAACAGGTTGCGCTTCCCGCTGACCGAGCTGACCAAGCCCGAGGTGCGGGACATCGCGGCCCGTCACGGGCTTGCCGTTGCGCGCAGGCCCGAGAGCCAGGACCTCTGCTTTCTCGCCGGCCAGGGCAAGGAGAGGTTCCTGCGGCGCCACGGCGGCCTCGAGGACCGCGAGGGAGCCGTGCTCGACCGGTCCGGCAGGTCGATCGGCCGCCATTCCGGCCACCACAACTTCACGGTCGGTCAGCGGCGTGGAATCAGGGTGTCCGCCCCCGAGCCGCTCTATGTGCTTGCCACGGACGCCGCTGCGAACACCGTCACGGTCGGCACCCGTGCGGAGCTGGGGACGAAGTCGGTGAAGGTCCGCGACGCGGTCCTGCACCGTGACGGCAGGAGCGTCGACGCCGTCCAGTTGCGCTACCGCTCAGCCGCCGTCCCCGCCACTGTCTCAGCGGCGGGGACGGGACGTCACGCGGAGCTCGACATTGAGCTGAAGGAGGCGTTTGACGGTGCCTCTCCCGGACAGACCGCGGTGCTGTTGTCGGGAGAGGCAATCGTCGGCCACGGCATGATCGCCTCCGGCACAGGCCCGGTGCCAAAGTAGGCGATGAGCGCAGTCCAGAAGCTCATGGCGTCTCGCTACGAGCTTTCCTATTCGTGTTCGTGGTGGCGAAGCTTGGCCGCCGCGGTCACGCAGCGGCTGAACGCGGTGCCCGGTTCGCCGGCGATGTGCTGCTTGCTCTCACCCTGGCAGAAGCGGCCGTAGGCCTTGGCCTTGGCCGGCAGTCCCGCTTGCGGGCCCGGCGTCGGATTGCCGGGGGAGTACTGGGGCCCACTGCCGTTGGCGGCGCCGTGGCCGTTCGGTGGAATGGTTTCCGGTTTTCCCGCCGCCAGCGCGGCAGGGCTGACACCGAGCGCTAGCGCTCCGATGACGAGTGCGGTCTTCATGGGGAGCTTCATTGGCCTGTCTCCTTCGCTGTCTGGCGCCCGCGGGCGAGCGCCCACGGCCTGTCGTCTCCTGCGTTGAGAACCTCGCTCGTAGAACGAGGCTCGAAGCTGGTTGTCAGGCTTGAAACGAAGCTCGGGCCTGATTGTCAGGCGCGAGCCTTGCCCGGGTCGGGGGTTCTTAGTTGCCGCCCGCGCCGTGCGCGGATCCACCGTTCTTGCCCGCTGCCGGCGATTCGGATTCGGTTTGGGGCGAGGCGGGCGTCGTCGGCGCTTCGCTGTTGGCCGGCGGCGAAGACACGGGCGGAGGAGAGGAGGGCTTTGGAGCGCCCTTGCTGTTCGAATGCCCGCCGCTGCCGGGGGACGCATTCGCCCGCGGCGGTTTGTGCGCCGCGGCCGTTTGCTGCCCGTGGCTCGACGCCGCTGGGAGCCCGGCTGGCTTCCCGTGCCGCTTGGTGTGCGATGGATGCTGGCGCCGGGAGTGCGCCAGGCGCCGCGCGGCCGCCGTGCGGCGCAAGCGACCGTGGCCCTTGGCCCTGGCGGTCGATCCCGGGTGGCGCTTGTCGAGGCCCTTGTGGCCCTTCCGGCGGCCGGCCCCGGTGTCCACCCCGGTCGCCGAGCCTCGCTGGGGCGCCGCGGCCCCGGTCTCGGCGCCTGGTGGGGGCGTGGCCGGTCGCGTGACGCTTTCGGTGGACTTGCCGCCTCCTCCAGGCAGGGGCACGTCGATCAGGCCGCTGCGGTTGGCAGCCGAGACCCCGACCGCCGCCACCACCGCGACCGTCGCGACGGACTTGACGATCGCCGAGGTCGCGATCGCTTTGCCGGCGCCGGCGCCAACGGTTCCGGCGAGACCGCCACCGCTGGCGCCACCCGCCGCACCCGCGCCTGCTCCGCCGGCGCCACTCCCGACCGCAGCGCTGGCCTGCCCGGTCAGGATGCCGTGCAGCAGCCCCGCCGACAGCGCGAGGGGCAGCGGCGCGATTGCCGCAAGGTCGTGGTGCCGCTCGGCCATGCTGTCCCGGAAAGCGCGGCAGCTTGGGCAGTTGCGGAGGTGAGCGCGCACCTCGCGGCGACGGGTGATCCGGCCGTCTCCGTCGGAAAGCTCTCGCGTCACGGCTGCGCAGCTCATCTCACGTCCCTCTTCCATTTGACGGAGGCTCAGCCGCGCCTCGTAGACGGTCTGCCGCGCGACCGCCGCCGAGGTGTCGAACGCCTCGCCGATCTGCGCGAAGCCCAATCCGGCCAGCTCCCGCATCACCAGCGCGGCGCGCTGCCGCTCCGGCAGCTCGTCGAGGTCGACAATCAGGTTGCGCAGACGCTCTCGCGCCTCCGCGGTCTCGGCGACCTCGAAGGTGGAGACGGTGTCCTCGGGCTCGATCTCGACGCTGTCGCGTCGCCTGCGGACTGTTTCCACCGCCTCGTTGTGGGCAATCCGGTAGAGCCACGGCCTCAGCTGGATGTGCCGCTTCTCGCCGGGCAGGGCCCGAAGCACCTTGACCATCGTCTCCTGAAGCGCATCCTGGGCGTCCTGAGGATTGCCGACCATCGCCAGGCAGAAGCGATAGAGATCCTGGTGGTAGCGCTGGAAGATCGCCTCGAAGGCCTGCCGGTCCCCCTTCGTCGCACGCCGCACCAGCCGCTCGTCGGAGAGCAATCGGGACACGCCGGCGCCCCCAGCCGAGGGATTCGACCCCGGTGCGGGATTCGACGCTGCCATTTCGGTCATGTCTCTGCCATTTCGGCATACGGTGCCATCCAGTCAAGATTAGGGCCAAGCCCATTCGCTCCAAGCCCATCCACTGATTCAACGGGCCAGCGCCGCGAGTGTCAGCGCTCGTTCCGGATCGATTGAGCTTTTTTCGCCTGCGCACGGGGAAACCGGGGCTTCGGCCGGCCGTGGGGCCGGGCATTAGGCTCCCTGCTGTGAAGGCCCAGGAAATCCGCGACACCTACCTCTCCTTCTTCGAGGCGCGGGGGCACAAGATCGTGCCGTCGGCCTCGCTGGTGCCCTCCGTCCACGACCCCTCGGTTCTGCTCACCACTGCGGGCATGCAACCGTTCAAGCCCCACTTCCTCGGCCGCGAGCGGCCGCCGGCGCCCCGCCTCGCCGACGTGCAGAAGTGCTTTCGCACGACCGACATCGAGGAGGTCGGCAACACCGCCCGCCATCTCACCTTCTTCGAGATGCTCGGCAACTGGAGCTTCGGCGACTACTTCAAGGAGGAGTCGATCGCCTGGGGCTGGGAGCTGTCGACGCAGGGGTTCGGCATGGACCCGGAGCGGATCTGGGCGACGGTGTTCGGTGGCGACGATGAGCTGGGGCTTGGGCCGGACGCCGAAGCGATCGAGATCTGGAAGGCGCAGGGGATGGCCGAGGAGCGGATCGTGCCGCTTGGCCGCGCGGACAACTTCTGGCAGGCCGGGCCGTCCGGGCCATGCGGGCCCTGCTCGGAGCTGTACCTGGACCGCGGCGAGGAGTTCGGCGCCCCCGGCGAGCGTCCCGGCGATGACACCGACCGCTTCCTCGAGTTCTGGAACCACGTCTTCATGACCTACGACCTGGCGCCCGACGGCGCCTTGACCGAGCTGCCGATGCGCAACATCGATACCGGCATGGGGCTGGACCGGATGGCGGCGATCCTCCAGGACGTCCCCTCCGTCTTCGAGACGGACCTGCTGCGGCCGCTGGTCGACCTCGCGGAGGAGCTGTCGGGCCGCTCCTACGACGAGGGTCAGGCCGTGACCCGTGCGATGCGGATCGTCGCCGACCACTCGCGCGGGGCCGCCTTCCTGATCGCCGACGGCGTCGTGCCCTCCAACGAAGACCGCGGCTACATCCTGCGGCGGATCATGCGCAGGGCGATCCAGCAGGGGCGCACGCTGGGGCTGGAGGCGCCCTGGCTGGGACGCTTCGCCGAGCGGACGATCGAGATGATGGGCGGCACCTACCCGGAGCTGGTCGCCGAGCGCGAAACGATCGCTCGCTGGGTGGATGACGAGGAGGAGAGCTTCGGCCGCACGCTCGAGCGCGGCACCGAGCTGCTGGAGCGGCTGGTCGCCGAGGCGAGGGAGGCCGGGACGTCGTGGATCGACGCCGCCGAGGCGTTCAAGCTCCACGACACCTATGGCTTCCCCTATGACCTGACCAAGGAGCTGCTCGCGGAGCAGGGGCTCTCGGTCGACGACAGCGGCTTCGAGGAGCTGATGGAGGAGCAGCGCCAGCGGGCGCGGGTCGGCGCCGCCACGGCGCACGGCTCCGAGGATCGCCACGAGAAGGTGATCGCCTTCGCCGCCGGAGCGCCGCCGACCCGCTTCGTCGGCTACGAGACGTTGCGGGCCACGACCGGCGTCGCCGCGGTTGCCGCCGACGACGACAAGGCGCTCGTCAAGCTGGAGGAGAGTCCCTTCTACGCCGAGGGCGGCGGCCAGGTCGCCGACTCGGGCGTGCTGCGCTGGGAGGGGGGAGAGGCGCGGGTGCTTGACGTCTACCGGGTCGGAGAAGACCAGGCGCTCGAGGTGGACCCGGCTGGGGCCGCGGTCGCGACCGGCGTTGCGGTCGAGGCCGAGGTCGACCGCGAAACGCGACACGCGACGATGCGGAACCACACCGCGACGCACCTCCTGCACGCGGCGCTACGCGGGCGGCTGGGTGAGCACGTCCGCCAGGCGGGGTCGGCGGTCCGCCCCGACAAGCTGCGCTTCGACTTCACCCACGGTCAGGCGCTCGGCCCCGAGGAGCTGGGGGCGATCGAGGACCGCGTCAACGGGTGGATAAAGGCGAGCCGCCCGGTGCGCTGGCTGGAGATGGAGCGCACCGAGGCCGAGAGGCTCGGCGCGATGGCGCTCTTTGGCGAGAAATACGGCGAGTGGGTGCGCGTGGTGGAGGTCGACGGGGTCTCGCGTGAGCTGTGCGGGGGCACGCACGTCGCCAACACCGCCGAGATCGGGGTCTTCAAGATCACCTCGGAGGGGTCGAGCGCCGCCAACGTGCGCCGGATCGAGGCGATCACCGGTCCCGCCGCGATCGACTGGTTCCGCGAGCGCGAGGAGCGGCTGCGCGAGGTCGGCAACCTGCTCGGTTCCCCGCAGGACCCGGTGACCGGCGCCCGCCGGGCGGCGGAGCGGCTGGCGGAGGCGGGCAAGGGGGCCGAGAAGGCCGAGCGGCGGCAGCTGGGGGAGGAGACGGAGCGGCTGGTGGCCGGGGCGGGGGACGCCGGCGGGCTGAAGCTGGTAACCGCCCGGGTGGCGCTGGCCGACCGGAGGCAGCTGCTCGACCTTGCCAGCCGAGTGCAGTCGAAGCTCGGTGGCGAGTCCGCCGTGGTGCTGGGCGGAGCGGACGGCAGCAAGGTCGGCCTGGTTGCGCTGATCTCCCAGTCCGCGGTTGCGCGCGGGCTTTCCGCCGCGACCGTTGTGCGCGAGGCGGCGCCGATCGTCGGCGGCGGCGGGGGCGGTCGCGACGAGATGGCCCAGGCTGGCGGCAAGGATGCCTCCAAGCTCGACGACGCGCTGGCGGCGGCGCGGCAGGCGATCGAGCGGGAGCTCGGGTAGGGGGCGATTTAGATGCGCGTGCTTGCCCTCGACTACGGCACCGCCCGAATCGGCTGTGCGATCTCCGACCCGAGCGGCACGCTGGCGACGCCGCTGCCGGTGGTCGAGCCGCCGGAGCCGCGCTCGGTGGCGGATCTGGTTGCCAAGTACGAGGTCGAGTGTGTCGTCGTCGGCCTCCCCCTCCACCTCAGCGGCGAGGAGGGGGCCCAGGCGGGGCTCACCCGCAGCTTCTGCAGGGAACTCGAAGCCCTCGTCGACGTGCCAGTTGAGACCTACGACGAGCGGCTGACCACGCGCATGGCTGAAGCAAGTCGCCGCGAAGGGGCCACCGCAGCGCCTGACTCGCTGGCCGCGGCGCACCTGCTCCAGTCCTACCTGGCCGGCCAGGCGGCAATCGAAGGGGTGAAGGACGATGAGTGACGACTGGCCGACCGGCGAGCCGTTTGCCGACGCCGTCGATCCGGCGGCGGCCGAACGGGAGCAGCGGCGAAGCGAACGCGAAGAGCGCCGCCGCCAGGATGAGCCGGGGGAAAGGCCTCCGGACGAAAGACCTCCCTCTCCGCGCTCACCCCGCGCGCCCCGCGCCAGACGGTCCGGCGCTGTGGTGCTGTCCGGTGCGCGCCGCCACCCGTTGCGGGTCGCGGCGGTGATCGCCGCGGTCGTCATGCTCTGGTTCCTCGTCGTCCTCTTCCAGCCGTTCCACGGCGCCGGCTCGGGCCGGGTCGTCGTCACCATCCCCAAGGGGGCGAGCGTCGCGGAAGTCGGTGACATGCTCGATCGCGAGGGCGTCGTCTCCAGCTCCACGCTCTTCCAGATTCGCGTCACCCTGGCCGGCAAGCGCTCCGACCTCTACCCGGGCCGCTATGTGCTCGCGCACGGGATGAGCTACGGAGCTGCGATCCACGCCCTGTCGGCCGCCCCGGCGAAGACGACGACCACGGTGACGATCCCCGAGGGCTACAGCCGCCCCCAGGCAGCGAACGTCGCACGGGAAGTCGGCCTCAAGGGCAGCTACCTGAAGGCGAGCGTGCGCTCCAAGTACCTCGACCCGGCCCGCTACGGCGGCAAGGACGCCAAGAACCTGGAGGGCTTCCTCTTCCCGGACACCTTCGAACTGAAGGCCGGCGCCCCCGTCGCCAACCTGGTCCAGCTGCAGCTGCAGGACTTCGAGCAGCGGATCAAGGGCATCGACATTCGCTACGCCCGCTCCAAGAACCTCACTACCTACGACGTGCTGACCATCGCCTCGATGATCGAGCGCGAGGCGCAGATGCCGGGCGACCGCCGGCTGGTCGCCGCCGTGATCTACAACCGCCTGCACGATGGGATGCCGCTGGGGATCGACGCGACGACCCGCTTTGCGACCGGCAACTACACCAAGCCGCTGACCGAATCGCAGCTCGCCGTCAATTCCCCCTACAACACGCGTCTTCACGCCGGCCTGCCGCCGGGCCCGATCGACAGCCCCGGCCTCGCCTCGATCGAAGCCGCCGCGCACCCCGCCCGGGTCGGCTACCTCTACTACGTGAACGAGCCGGGCCCCTGCGGCAAACTCGCCTTCTCCTCGACCGCGGCACAGTTCGAACGGGACGTCGCCCGCTACAACGCCGCCCGCGGCGCCGCGGGCGGCAAGTCGCCGACCAACTGCGGCAAGTGAGCGCCGAGCGAGCGCCGCGGAAGCGTCTGGCGGTCCTCGGCCACCCCGTCGGGCACTCGCGCTCCCCGGCGATGCACAACGCGGCGTTCGCCGAGCTGGGGATGGCGGCGGAGTGGAGCTACGAGGCGATCGACGTTTTCCCGGACGAGCTCGAGAGACGGGTGCGGGCGATGCCGGGGGAGGGGTTCGTCGGCGCCAACGTCACGGTTCCGCACAAGAGCGCGGCGCTGGCCCTCGCCGATGTGCTCTCCGAGACAGCGCGTGAGATCGGCGCCGCAAACACGCTGAGCTTTGCGGGGGGTGAGGTCCGCGCCGACAACACCGATGCGGGGGGCTTCCTGGATGCCCTGACGGGGTCGCCGGGCGGCAAGCGGGCGCTGGTCCTCGGTGCCGGCGGGGCCGCCAGGGCGGTGGTCTGGGCACTGCTCCGCGAGGGCGCCGGCGTCGACGTCTGGAATCGCACCGAGCTGCGCTCGCGCAACCTGTGTGAGGAGCTGGGCGGGCAGCCCGCGCCGGCACCCGACCCAACCGCCTATGGGCTGATCGTCAACACGACCTCGATCGGGATGGGCGGCGAGGACCCCTTCGAGGAGCTGCCTCTTTCGCCGCGGGGCTTCGCCCCCGGCCAGATCGTCGTCGACATGGTCTACGGCAGCGAGCCGACGGCGCTGCTGGCGGCGGCCGAAGCGGCGGGGGCGACGATCGTCGATGGGGTCGAGGTCCTCGTCCGGCAGGGTGCGCTCTCCTTCCGCATCTGGACGGGACGGGAGGCGCCGCTCGAGGCGATGCGCGCGGCGGCGCGCGACTGAGCGACGATTGCTGGATTGACCACACCACCGTGTGGTCAATCCGATAATCGCCCCCCGCGCCTATAGCCTTGCGTCCATGAGCACCTTTCGCTTCACCACGGCTGGCGAGTCGCATGGCCCCGGCCTGGTCGCGATCGTCGAGGGTATGCCGGCGGGCCTTCTCCTCGACCGCGAGGCTCTCGACCGCGACATGGCACGTCGCCAGCTTGGGCACGGGCGCGGCGGGCGGATGAAGATCGAGTCCGACGCGGTTGAGGTCCGCTCCGGCGTCCGCCACGGCCGTACCCTCGGCAGCCCGATCGCGGTGCTGGTCGCCAACCGCGACTACGCCAACTGGGAGGAGCGCATGAGTCCCTGGCCGGTCGACGCCGCCGTCGACGAGGTCCACCTCCCGCGCCCCGGCCACGCCGACCTGGTCGGCGCCGAGAAGTACGGGCACACCGACATCCGCAACGTGCTGGAGCGGGCCAGCGCCCGCGAGACCGCGGCGCGGGTGGCGGCCGGCTCGATTGCGCGGGCCTTCCTCGGACTGCTTGGCGTCGCCGTGCACAGCCACGTGACCCAGGTCGGCTCGGTGAAGGCACCGGAGCGGCCCGACCTCGGACCGGACGACTTCGGGGATGTCGACGAGGATCCGGTGCGATGCCTCGACCCCGCGGCGAGCGCGGCGATGGTGGAGGAGATCGACCGCCTGCGCAAGGCCAACGAGAGCCTCGGCGGCAGCTTCGAGGTGCGGGCCTTCGGCCTCGTTCCCGGGCTCGGCTCGCACGTCTCCTGGGAGGACCGACTCGACGGGCGACTGGCCGGCGCCGTCGCCTCGATCCAGTCGGTGAAGGGAGTTTCGATCGGGGAAGCCTGGGAGGTCGCCGGGCGCCCGGGCTCGGAGGCCCACGACGAGATCTTCTGGTCGGAGGAGCGCGGCTACTACCGCGAGACCAACCACGCCGGTGGCCTCGAGGGCGGCATGACCAACGGCATGCCGCTCTCGGTGCGGGCGGCGATCAAGCCGATCTCGACCCTGACCAAGCCGCTGCGCTCGGTCGACACCGAGACCAAGCAGCCGGCTGAGGCGCTGCGCGAGCGCACCGACTCGACCGTGGTGCCGGCCGCCGCGGTGGTCGCCGAGGCGATGGTCTGCCTGACGCTGGCCGGCTGCTACCGCGAGAAGTTCGGCGGCGACCACATCGACGACGTCCTGGCCGCCGCCGACGCCTACACGAAGCGCATCGACTGGCGTGGCTAGCGTGGCCGGTCTCAGCCCCAATGGCCGCTAACCCCGCGATCGTCTTCATCGGCTTCATGGGGGCGGGGAAGTCCTGGGCGGCGGCGAGCGTCGATGGCGTCGCAGGCGACTCTACGGACATCGACGAGCTGATCGAACAGCGAGTTGGGATGCCGGTTCGGGAGTTCTTCGACAGCCGCGGCGAGTCCGAGTTCCGGCGGGTTGAGGAAGAGGTCTCGGTCGAGCTGCTTAGCGAGGCGGACGGTGGGGCGATTGCATTGGGCGGCGGGAGCGTGCTCTCGCCCAAGATCCGATCCGAGCTGAGCCGTCACATCATTGTCTGGCTCGACGTGGACGCCGAGACCGCCTGGGAGCGCGTGTCAGACAGCGATAGGCGGCCTCTGGTGGCTCGTGGCCGAGAGCGGTTTGACGCGCTCTTTGTCGAACGCCGGCCGAAATACGAGGCGCTCGCCGACGTGGTGGTGCTCTCGGCCAATCTCGATACCGCGCGTCGGGCGTTGCCGTCGATTCAGGCGCTGGCCGCATTGCCGGAAGGGACGCGGCTGCTCTGGGCGGCCAGCGGCTCTGGCGAGTACCCGGCCTTCGTCGGCCCGGGCCTGCTCGACGCCACGGCCAAATGGTGGCCGCTGGCGGGCCGCCGCTTCTGCGTCACCGATTCAGCCGTGGGAGGCCTCTACGCGGATCGGATCGCGCCGCTCGCGGCGCGCGTCGAAGTCGACCCGGGCGAGGGCTCGAAGACGATGGCCGTGGCCGAGCGCGTCCTACGCGAGCTGGCCCGCGCCGGGATGACCCGCGAGGACCACGTGGTCGCCCTCGGCGGCGGCGTCGTCGGCGACCTCGCCGGCTTCTGCGCCCACACCTACCAGCGGGGCGTGCCAGTCGTGCAGGTGCCGACGACCCTGGTCGCCCAGGTCGACTCGGCCTACGGCGGCAAGACCGGAGTGGATCTGCCGGAGGGCAAGAACTACGCCGGCGCCTATCACCTGCCCGCCGCCGTCGTCGTCGACACCTCGACCCTGAGCAGCCTGCCTGCCGAGGACCTGGCGGCCGGATTCGTCGAGGCGCTGAAGACCGGGCTGCTCGCGGGTGGCACCCTCTGGGAGCGGGTGCGGGCGCTGGAGTCGCTGGACCCTGCCGCGCTCGAGGACCTGGTCTTCGCCTGTGCCCGCTACAAGTGCGAGGTCGTCGCCTCTGACGAGCGCGACCGCGGCCGCCGCGCCGTCCTCAACCTCGGCCACACGGTCGGCCACGCGATCGAGGCGGCGGGCGGCTACTCGCGCTACCGTCACGGCGAGGCGGTCGGCCTTGGCCTCCTCGCGGCTCTCCGGCTCTCCGACGCGCCGCAGCTGCGCGACGAGGTCGAGGCGATTCTGCGCCGCCACGGCCTGCCGGTCCGCCTCGCCCCGGAGGTCGACATCGAGGAGATGCTCGCCGCCCTGGAGCGCGACAAGAAGCGCACCTCGGCGGGGGTCGGCTTCGTCCTCCTGGGGGAGCCCGGCGAGCCCCGCATCGGACAGCTGGTCGATCCGGATAAGGTCCGGGCGGCGGTGGAGGAGCTGCGCAGATGACCTCGTCCCACAACCGCGTCGCCGTCCTGCACGGTGTCAACTTCGACGTCCTCGAGCGGCGCGACCCGGAGATGTACGGCGGCCTCTCGCTCTACGAGCTGGAGGCGAAGATCGAGCGCTGGGCACGCGAGCTGGGGTTGGAAACGATCTTCTTCCAGACCAACTCGGAGGGCGAGTTCGTCGAGTACCTGCACCGGGCGCCCGACCTGGCCGACGCGGCGCTGGTCAACGCCGGCGCCTGGACCCACTACAGCCGGGCGATCGCCGACGCCCTTGACGTCGCCGGCCTGCCGGCGGTCGAGATCCATCTCTCCGATGTCGAGGCGCGTGAGGACTGGCGCCGGGTCTCGGTCTTCGACGGGCTGGTGCTGGATAAGGTCTCGGGCAAGGGCCCGGATGGGTACCGCGACGCTCTCGCGACCCTGGCGCGCGAGCTCGACGTGTCCGCCGGATGATGCGCGGGCGCGGCGACCGCCTCCTCAGCCTGCTGGCCGAGCGCGAGCTGGACCGCATGTTGGTCACCGACCTCGTCAACGTCCGCTACCTGACCGGCTTCGGGGGCACCAACGGCGCCTGCGTCTGCGGCCCCGAGATGCGTCTCTTCCTAACCGATTTTCGCTACACCGAGCGAGCCGAAGCGGAGGTGGGCGACTGGGAGGTCGTCACCGTCGAGGAAGACTGGCTGGCCGGGATCGCCAGGCACCTGACCGGAAGAGCCGGCTTCGAGGACGACCATGTCTCGGTTCGCATCCTCGAGCGCCTGAAGGAGAAATTGCCCGAGGGGGTGGAGCTCGTCGCGGCCGGTGGGTCCGTCGAGAAGCTGCGCCGCGTCAAGGACGGGGCCGAGCTGGAGGCGATCGCAGCGGCCGCCGAGCTAACCGACGAGGTCTGGCGCTGGAGCTTGGAGCGGGGCCTGGCCGGTCGCGGCGAGCGTGAGGTGGCTCGCGCCGCTGAGGCGCGGATCCGTGAGCTGGGCGCGGACCCCTCGTTCCCGGCGATCGTTGCAGCCGGGCCGAACGGAGCGCTGCCGCACGCCGAGCCGGGCGAGCGGGAGATCGGCAAGGGGGAGTTGGTCGTCTTCGACATGGGGGCGAAGCTGGACGGCTACTGCTCGGACGGCACTCGCACCTTTGCCACCGGGGAGCCTGGCGAGCGAGCCCGTGAGGTGTACGAAGTCGTGCTGAGCGCCCAGGCCGCCGCGCTCGACGCGGTCGTCGCGGGCAGCAAGTGCGAGGCGCTCGACGCGGTTGCCCGGGATGCGATCGACGCAGCCGGCTACGGCAAGCGCTTCGGCCACGGGCTCGGGCACGGAGTCGGTCTCGAGGTCCACGAGGCGCCGCACCTGTCCAACCGCTCCGAGGACGTGCTGGAGGCGGGCGAGGTCGTGACGATCGAGCCGGGCGTCTACCTGCCGGGGGAGCTCGGGGTGCGGATCGAGGACCTCGTGGTCGTCACCGCGGACGGCTGCCGCAACCTCAGCGGGCTGCCAAAGGAGCTCCAGCTGGTCAGTTGAGTGCTTACCTCAGGCGAGAGGCCAGCGGGATCTCTCCTGCAGGCTTAAGTCGGCACCGCGCCGCGGCCGATGCGCAGTGCGTGAGATTTGCCACACAAACGGTGCGTCCGATGCGCGGCATCGCCGACCCTGACACGTCGATGCCGCCCGTGGAGTCGCTGCTGGCGGTCCGTGAAGACGCTCGCCGCGAGCGCCTGCTGGACATGGAGATCCGGCTGCGGCCCTACCGGTTCGCCTGCTTCGCGATCCTCGCGCTGGCGCTCGGCTCGGTCGGGTCGGAAGTGGGTTGGTGGTGGGTGGCGCCACTCCTGGCCGGGCTGGGCGGGTTCGCGGTCGCCGACCAGTTCATGCGCAAGAGCACCCACCCGGCCGTGTGGGTCGCGACCGCGTGGGGGATGCTGCCACTGCTGCTCACCGATGCCGTCGTGACCACGGGAGGCGCGGCCAGCCCGGCGCTGATGTGGTTCGCGCTGCCGGCGATCACGCTTGGCGCCCGCTTCGACCCCCGCGGGATCGTGCTCGGCACCGCCTACATCCTGGCGCTGCTGCTGATCAGCACCGTTGGCCTCGACCCGGCCGTAGCCTCCCAGCACCACCAGCACGTGATCGCGTCGGTGGCCCTGGTTCTCTGCACCGTGACCCTCTCCGGCGCCCTGGTCGAGTCCGACCGAGCTCACCGGCGCCGCTCCACCCTTGACCCGCTCACCGGCCTCTTCAACCGCAACGCGCTGGAGCAGCGCCTGGGCGAGCTCGACGGCCAGCCGGCGAGCGACAGCGAGGGCCTATCGCATGCGCTGCTGCTCTGCGACCTCGACCATTTCAAGCGGGTCAACGACCAGCTTGGGCACATCGCCGGAGATGCGGTCCTGCAGGACGTCGCCTACACGATGCGCGCCGTGCTGCGCGCCGGGGACTCGATCTACCGGGTCGGGGGAGAGGAGATCCTCGTCGTCCTTCCCGGCGCCAACGAGTCGGATGCGGTGGAGATCGCCGAGCGCCTGCGATCGGCCGTGGGTGAGCGGCGTCCCGTGGGCATGCCGGTGACGGTGAGCATCGGCGTCGCGGTCTCGGGGCCCGGCCGGGTCGACACGGATGACCTCGTCGCCCGGGCCGACACCGCGCTGTACGCGGCGAAGGCCGGCGGCCGCGACACGGTCGTCGTCGGTGGCCGCGACGCGATGGAGGGGGGCGCGGTCGGGCGCGGCTCAGCGACTGAGGTCGAGGCCGGGTTGTAGCCGCTCGGCGAATGCCACGATCAGCTCGACCGTCGCCTCCACGTCGGCGAGGTCGACCAGCTCCACCGGGGAGTGCATGTAGCGCAGGGGGATCGAAACGAGGCCGGTTGGGATCCCGGAGCGGGAGATCTGAATCGCGTCGGCATCGGTGCTGGTGCTGCGCCCGCTGGCGCTGATCGTGTGGTCGATCTCCGCCGCCTCAGCGGTTTCGACAAGCAGCTCGAAGACCTTCGGCGAGAGGGTCGAGCCACGCCCGATCGCCGGCCCGGAGCCGAGCGGATGGCTGCCGATCTCCTTCTCATCGATCCCGGGGGCGTCGGTTGCATGGGTCACGTCGATGGCCAGCGCCAGGTCGGGCCGCACCTCGAACGCCGAGGTCCTCGCCCCGTAGAGACCGATCTCCTCCTGGACCGCGGCGATCGCCGCGAAGCTGCCGCCGAGCGAGTCGCGCTCGTGGCATCGCCGCAGCGCCTCGAGGGCGACGTAGGCGCCGATCCGGTTGTCCAATGCGCGGGACACCAGCCGCCCGCCCTGGAGGCGCTGCGGCTCGGCGGCGATGACGGCGGGGTCGCCGATGCGGACCAGGCTCGCCGCCTCCTCGCGGTCGGCGGCGCCCACGTCGATGTGGAGCCCCTTGAGCTCGACCACCCGCTTGCGCTGCTCGGCATCGAGCAGGTGGAGGGGCTTGCGCCCCACAACGCCGGGCACGGCGCCGCTCTTGCCTCGCACCTCCACCCGCTGGCCAACCAGGATCTGGGGATCCCAGCCGCCGATCGGCGCGAAGTAGAGGAATCCCTTCTCGTCGATGTGGGTGACGACGAGGCCGATCTCGTCGATATGGCCAACCACGGCCAGCAGCGGTCCGCCCTCGCCGATCCGTGCGATTGAGGAGCCGAGCCCGTCGCCCGACAGGGAGGCGAAGGAGGCTTCCTCGCGCCAGATCGCCGCCGCCGGTTCCTCGTGGCCCGAGGGAGCCGTGGCGCGGAGGAGCCTCTCGAGCAATGGAGGAGTCTCGGCCACCGCCACGCAGTATGTCGGGTTGGGGAGGCAACTGCGAGTGACGATTCGGCTAGCTTTCCCGCGATGGGCAAAAGCGGCTTCACGGCGCTGGTCAGCGGCGCATCGAGCGGCATCGGCGAGGCGACGGCAAGGCGGCTGGCTCGCGAGCCTGGCGTCGAGCTGATCCTGGTGGCGAGGCGCGAAGAGCGGCTGCGGGCTCTGGCCGAGTCGCTGCCGTGCAGGGTGACCTGTCTCGCGGTCGACCTGACGGAGGCCGATGCGCCGGAACGAGCTCGTGCCCATGTGGCCGAGCAGCACGGCCGCCTCACGCTTCTCGTCAACAATGCGGGCGGGGCCTGGCGCGGCACGTTCGCCGACACCGGCTACGCCAACGTCCGCCGCCACATGGACCTCAACTTCGACGCGGTCGCTCGGCTCACGGAGGCGCTGCTGCCGCTGCTGCGGGAATCGACACCGAGCGCAATCGTCAACGTCGCCAGCACCGCGGGTCGCGTGTCGCGCGCCCGGTCCGGGGGCTACTCGGCCAGCAAGTTCGCCCTGATCGGCTGGAGCGACTCCCTCTACGCAGAGGAGCGCCCGCACGGTGTCCACGTCGGCCTTGTCCTCCCCGGCTTCGTTGCCACGGAGGGCTTTCCGGCGACCGAGCTGCGCGAGAGAGCGCTGACCCGCTGGATCGTCTCCAAGCCGGAGAGGGTGGCCGAGGCGATCGTCGACACCGGCCTTCGCGGCAAGGCCGAGCGCTACGTGCCGCGGCCCTATTCGCTGGCGGCGATCCTTCGCATCCTCGCCCCGGGCCTGGTCCGCCGCGCGCTTGCCGGCGGCGGCGCCGATAGCCTGACCACCAGCACCGGAGCCGAAGCCGAGGGCTGACTCCGGCGCTGCGGGGGTCGCGCCGGCTGCGTGCCGGCTCGCGTTCCGGTCAGCCGAGGCGGCTGATCCGGCAGTAGCGGAAGCCGAAGACGAAGCTCACGTTGTTGGCCGCGTTGCCGCTGCGTTCGACCCGGATCGATTCGTGGAACCCCTTGACCTTGTCGCCTGCCTCGAAGGCCTTGCCGGTTTTCCTCAGGTTCGTCTTCACGATCCGCAGGAACCGGAACCACTTGAGGAGCCTTGCTTCGTCGGCGGGGGGCCTTGGAAGGGCCACGATCTGCCCGATCATGGCGCCGAAGGATTCCGAGGCGCGGATGAGCTGCCCGCCCGCGGCCTTCAGCTGGCCCCTCCGGACCCTGTCATTGACTCCCTTGAGGATCCGCGTGTCGGCGACCCTGTTCGCCTGGCAGATCTGATCGGCCTGCGCCACATAGCCTTCCCGCGTCGGCGTTTCCGCAGCCTGGGCCACGGCCCCGGCGGCAAGCGCCGCAAGGACGATCGTCGCGAGTGTTCGCATCGTTGCCCTCATCTCACCCTTCTTGGAGCCCCTCGAAAGTGACTCTAAGGGTATGCCGATCGCCCACCATCTAGGATTCGCCGCCGTGATCTCGACCAACGAATTCCGCAATGGGTCCCACATCGAGATCGATGGGACCGTCTACAGGATCATCGAGTTCCAGCACGTCAAGCCGGGCAAGGGCGGGGCGTTCGTGCGGACGAAGCTGCGCAAGATCGAGGACGGGACGGTGCAGGACAAGACGTTCCGGGCGGGGGAGAAGTTCAGGCCGGTCCGCACCGAGTCGCGCAAGATGCAGTACCTCTATGACTCGGGCGACGCGGCCGTCTTCATGGACACGCGCGATTACGAGCAGCTCGAGATCCCGCGCGAGGTCGCCGGCGACGCGATGAAGTGGCTCCTGCCGAACGGTGAGGTCGAGGTGCTTTTCGTCGACGAGCAGCCCAGCGACGTCCAGGTGCCCAGCGCGGTGGAGATGAAGGTGACGCAGACCGAGCCGGGCGTGAAGGGGGACACCGCCTCGGGCGGCGGCAACAAGTCGGCGACGCTGGAGTCGGGTGTGACGGTTCAGGTGCCGCTCTTCATCGAGGAGGGCGAAACGATTCGCGTCGACACTCGCAACGGCGAGTACGTCTCGCGCGCTTGAGTGCCGCGCGAAGTGTGGGGCCAGCGAAGCGCGACCGGTCGCGCTCGCGGTCGAAGCGCGAGAATAGGCGGCGATGCGCCGATCCGAACAGCGCCGTGACGCCGTCTTCGCCTGCTACCAGCGCGATGTCACCGGGCGTCCGGTCGAGGAGCTGCTGGTGGACGCGCGACCGTTCACACGCGAGCTGGCCGAGGGGGTCGAGGGGTGTCGCGACGAGCTCGATGCGACGATCTCCCGGCACTCGAAGGGCTGGGAGCTCGATCGCATCGCGCCGCTGGAGCGCAACGTGATGCGCGTGGCGCTGTACGAGATCGAGCACAGCGACGTGCCGGACGAGGTCGCGATCGACGAGGCGGTCGAGCTCACCAAGCGCTACTGCGGCGCCGATGCACCCGGCTTCGTCAACGGCGTTCTCGGCGCAGCGGTCCGCGAGCGCGAGGGGGTGCGGTGAGCCGGCTGCGCGAGATATCCGCTCGCCTTGCCGCGATCGCCAAGGAGTTGGAGGGGGAGGGGACGGGCGACGAGCGCGCCGCGGAGCTGGCCCACGAGGCGGCGGAGCTTTCCGCCGAGGCCGTCGAGGAGGCCAACCGCCGTATCCGCGAGGCTGAGAGTCCATCCGAGTGAGCGGCGCCACCGGACCCTGATGTACCCGGAGGACCTGCGCTCTCTGGTCGAGGCCGCGCTCGAGCGGTTGCGCTTCTCTGCTGCGCCCGCCACCGCCGGCCTCGAGGAGGCGATGCTCTACTCGCTGCTGGCCGGCGGCAAGCGGATCCGTCCCGTCCTTGCGCTCGCCACCGCCCGCGCCATCGGGGCCGACCCGGAGGGGTTCCTGCCCGCGGCCTGTGCGATCGAGCTGATCCACACCTACTCGCTGATTCACGACGACCTGCCCGCGATGGACGACGACGAGCTGCGTCGCGGCCTGCCGACCGCTCACGTCAGGTTCGGCGAGGACGTGGCGATCCTGGCGGGCGACGGGCTCTTCGCCGAGGCGATTCGCCTCTTCTGCGAGCAGCCCGGCGATCCAGCCCGCGTCCTCGCCGCCCTGCGCGAGCTGACCGGCGCGACCGGGGTCGACGGGATGGTTGGCGGCCAGTACGTCGACGTCGCCGGCGAGGCGACGGACGCCGAGGGGCTTCGCGCCCTGCACATGCTGAAGACGGGGCGGCTGATCGGCGCCAGCGTCGATGTCGTATTGACCCTTGAGGGACGGGGTGAACCTGAGACAATTCCGTATCGCCGGTTCGCCGGCGAGCTCGGCGTCCTGTTCCAGATCGTCGACGACATCCTCGACGTGACGGGGAGCGACGAGCAGCTTGGAAAGCCCAGCGGAAGCGACGAGCGACATGGCAAACTCACCTACGTCAGCCTCTTTGGCCTCGAGCGTGCGCGCGAGCTCGCTGCCGAGTCTCACGCAAAGGCAACCGAGGCGCTGGCCGAGGCCGTGGGCGACACCGGCAGCCTGAGGCGGGTGGCCGACTACATCTTCACGAGGAACGAATGAGCGACGAGCCGCAGACGTCAGACAACGGAGACAAGCCCAGCCGGCCGCTGCTGGAGGAGATCGACGGCCCCGCCGACCTGCACGAGCTCGACGACGAGCAGCTGCAGCAGGTGGCGCAGGAGATGCGCACCTACATCATCGACGTGATCGGTGAGATCGGCGGCCACTTCGGCGCCAACCTCGGCACCTGTGAGCTGGCGGTCGCCCTGCACAGCCTGCTCGACTCCCCGCGCGACAAGGTCCTCTGGGACGTCGGCCATCAGGCCTACCCGCACAAGATCCTCACCGGCCGTCGCGAGCAGCTGCGCACCATCCGCCAGTACGAAGGGCTGGCGCCCTTCTGCTCGATCTTCGAGTCCGAGCACGACATCATGGGGGCTGGGCATGCCTCCACCTCGATTGGCTATGCGGTCGGGCTGAAGGAGGCGATGCGGAAGGGGATCGGGGAGGACGGCAGGGTCGTCGCCGTGATCGGCGATGGGGCGCTGACCGGGGGCGTCGCCTACGAGGCGATGCACGCGGCGGGCGGCCTGCAGACCCCGATAGTGATCGTCCTCAACGACAACGGGATGTCGATCTCGCCGAACGTCGGCGCCGTCTCGCGTTACTTCAATCGTGTGCGACTCAACCGCCGCCTCTACCACGCCCGCGAGGGGGTCGAGGACCGGCTGACCAAGCTGCCGCTCGGCCTGGGCAAGCGGATCGAACGGCTCGGGCCGGAGATCAAGGCGGCAATCAAGGCCTACTGGGCGCCCGGCCTCTTCTTCGAGGAGCTCGACCTCGCCTACATGGGCGTGATCGACGGCCACGACGTCCACGCGCTGCGCGACGCTCTCCGCGAAGCCTTTGCCGCCGACCGCCCCGTGGTCGTCCACATCCACACGGTCAAGGGCAAGGGCTTTGCCCCTGCCGAGGAAGGCGGCCTGGAGGGGATGGAGCAGTGGCACGCGGCGAAGCCGCACTCGATCGTCAACGGCGAACCCGCAGCCTCCAAGCCGGTTCCCGTCAAGGAGTCCGACTCCCCCGACTCGATTGCGCCGGAGCGGCTCGAGAGTCCGCCGGCCGCCGGCGCCCCGCCGCAGTACACGAAGGTCTTTGCCGACGCGATGGTTGCCGAGGCCGAGCGCGACAGGCGCGTGGTTGGGATCACGGCGGCGATGGCGGGAGGGACAGGCCTGCAGAAGCTCGCCGACGGGGCCCCCGAGCAGTACTACGACGTCGGCATCGCCGAGCAGAACGCTGTCCTGCTCGCTTCGGGGCTGGCGATCCAGGGGGCGAAGCCGGTCTGCGCGATCTACTCGACCTTCCTGCAGCGCGCCTACGACCAGATCGTCCACGATGTCTGCCTGCAGAAGCTCGACGTCACCTTCGCGATGGATCGGGCGGGCCTGGTCGGCGATGACGGCCCGACCCATCACGGTGCCTTCGACGTCTCCTACCTGCGCCTGCTCCCCAACATCGTCTTGATGGCGCCCCGTGACGAGGCAATGCTCGTCCACATGTTGCGCACGGCGATCGCCCATGACGGCCCGGCGGCGCTGCGCTACCCGCGCGGTGCGGCGGAGGGAGTTGAGCTGCCCGCCGAGCCGGAGGCGATCCCGATCGGCAGCGGCGAGCTGCTGGCGAGCGGCGAGCGGGTGGCGCTGCTGGGCTACGGCTACGGGGTGGCCGTGGCGCTGCAGGCCGCCGAGGTGCTCGCCGCGCACGAGCTCGAGCCCACGGTCGCGGATGCCCGCTTCGCGAAGCCGATCGACGCCGAGCTGCTGGAGCGCCTCGCGCTTGGCCACGACCTGTTGGTGACGATCGAGGAGAACGTGCTGCCCGGCGGCTTCGGCTCGGCCGTCCTCGAGCACCTCGAGGGTGCCTTCGCCGACCGCCCGGGGGAGCGGGCCCGCGTCCTGCGCATCGGCCTCCCCGACCGCTACGTCACCCACGGCAAGCCGGCGCTGCTGCGCGAGGAGGTCGGCCTCACGGGCGAGTCCGTGGCAGATCGGGTGCTGGCTACCCTGCGCTCTCCCGAGGCCGTCGCCAGCTAGTCAAGGAGGCCGCCCGGACGCGCTTGCACCAAAGCGCTCAATCGGCTAGGGTCCCGTCCGCCTCTTTGGTACCGCCATAACCGAAGCCTTCGGGCCGAGCGTTTCTGGGGTTGCTACAGGGAGAAGAGGCGTGTACCTCTGTATATGCAAGCGGTCCCGTTGGGCAGGCGGACCGCTGCCCGAGCGCTTGCAAAGGCCGGGCTATGCGTTGAGGCGGCGGTAGAGGCGCCGGTTGGCGCGGTAGAGGCCGAGGAAGTGCTCGAACTGGCGATCGTGGGCGCGGCGGGCGGTGTCCTCGGGCCCATATGTGGCGGTCAGCTCCACGGCTGCCGGGATCTCCTCGGGATCGAGCTCGCCGAGCGCCGTGAAGCCAGCCAGCGCGGCGCCGACGGCGTTGGCGTAGCGCGGGTTTGCGACCTGTCCCACGTCGCAGCCCAGCACATCGGCAAGGATCTGGCACCAGGTGACGGACAGGGCGGCGCCGCCGATCAGGTTGAGCCGCTCGAACCGGCACCCGGCGAAGCGCTCGACGGCGCCCTTGAGCCAGCGCAGGTTGTAGGCGACACCCTCCATCGTCGCCCGCACGTAATGGGCCCGGGTCGTGGCCAGCGACTGGTTGAAGAAGGCGCTGCGCGTGAAGGGGTCCTCGTGGGGGGCGTTGACCCCGTTCAGCCAGGGGGTGAAGATCAGGCCGTCGCTGCCCGCGGGCACGCGCGCCGCCTGGCGGTCGAGGAGCTCGAAGAGGTCGGGGGGCGGGGCGGGGCCTTCGGCACCGGCACCGTAGAGAATGTTGTTGGCGACGAACTCCAGGCAGCGGCCCGCCGCACCCTGCTCGGCGACGACCTGGTGACGCCCGGGCAGCGCCGCTGCGCTGGTGGCTATCAGGTGCAGCAGGTCGGTCTTCTTGCGTGGCACGAGGCAGGAGAGCCATGAGCTGGTGCCGATCGACATGTAGCCCTGCCCCTGCGCGACGATCCCCGCCCCGATCGTCGCCGCCAGGCTGTCGGGGAGGCCGCTCAACACCTTGGTCTGCGGCCCTAGGCCGAGCTCCTCACAGACCGCCGGCGCAAGCGTGCCGAGGACGGCGTCCACCGGCACCAGCTCAGGGAGCTTGGCGCGGTCGATCCCGGCTCGGCGCAGCAACGCCTCGTCGTAGTCGACGCGGCCCACGTCGCGGTTGTCGGTGAGCCAGTAGGGGTAGATCGTCGCGTGGGAGGCGGCGCAGCGGCCGCAGAGGCGCAGGTTGAGGTAGTCCATCGGCTCGAGGAAGGCCGCCGCGGCCTCGTAGACCTCGGGGCGCTCGTTCTTGAAGTAGAGGATGTGGCCGAGGCCGTCGATTCCCGAGAGCACCGGCGCGCCGCCTGTCAGCCGCAACCAGCGGGGCAGCTTGGCAACGCTGTAGCCGGCCACCTTGAGCGGGCCGCCGACAAGCTTCCTGACGTGGGGGCCGCCGCGGGTGTCCATCCAGGAGATCGCGTTGGCGAGCGCCCGGCCCTCGGCGTCCACGGGTACGGTCACCGCCCATTGAGTGGTGCAGCGAACGGCGATGACGCTCTCGGGCGCGAGCCCGGCGCGCCCCAGCGCCTCGCGCGCCGCCTCGACCACCGCCCGCCACCACTGCTCGGGGTCCTGCTCGGCGCCGCCGCCGGGGAGCTGCTGCATCTCGACGTCGCGAATCGCCGCCGCTGCGATCCTCCCCCGGCGCGAGACCAGCGCGGCCTTCGCGGTTCCCGTCCCCATGTCGATCGCGAGGATGTGTGGGGAGGCCTCTCCGGAGCTGGGCGTCACGGCTGCGGCGCGGGGACGCTCGTCGCATCGAGATAGCCGACCAGCAGGTCCCCGGTCGCGGGCATGTCCGCGCCGCCGGCCCCGTAGAGGGCGCCGCTCCGGGGTGGGGTGGAGGGCGGGTCCTTCGCGTAGGCCACCGCCTCGCGCAGGTCGGCGGCGAACGCCTCGGCCACGCCCGGCACGGTGTTCGGCCGCGTCACGCAGAAGTGCAGTCCCGGCGGCAGCTGGCAGCCGTTCATGCGCCAGCCCCTGTCCTGGAGCGCGTCGTTGACGTGCCAGATGTCGAGCTCGTCGGAGCCGAAGGCGACGATGAACGGCGAGTGGCCGAGCGTCCTCAGCTCCGGGATCGATTCGACCGTGCTCCGCAGCTCGGCCGCCGTGGCGAGGATCCGCTCGGCCAGCTCGAGGTAGCCGCGCTCGCCGAGGCTGACCATCGCCGCCCAGGTGGCGGCGATCAGCCCGCCGGAGCGGCTGCCGGCGATCCCGGGCGAGGCGTAGATCCCGCCCGGCCAGTCGGTGTGTGCGAAGTACTGGTGGTGGCGCAGGTCGGGGTTGCGGTAGAGCAGCACGCCGGCGCCCTTCGGCGCGTAGCCGTACTTGTGGGTGTCGGCGGAGATCGATGTCACGCCGGGCAGGCGGAAGTCCCAGAGCGGGACCTGGTGTCCCAGCCGCTCCGCCCAGGGCAGGATGAAGCCGCCCAGGCAGCCATCGACATGGAGGCCGATGTCGTGCTCGAGGGCCAGCTCCGAGAGCTCGGCGATCGGGTCGACGACCCCGTGCGGGTAGGTGCCCGCCGAGCCGACCAGCGCGACGGTCCGGGGGCCGATCGCGGCGGCGATCGCCTCCGTGTCGGCCCGGAAGTCGTCGGTCACCGGCGTCTGGATCGCCTTGACGCCGAGGTAGTGCGCGCCCTTGAGCAGCGCCACGTGCGCCGTCACGGGCATCACCACCTCCGGCTCGACGATGCCCCGCTCGCGACCGCGCTCGCGGTAGACGAGCATGGCGCTGATCAGGCTCTCGCTGCCGCCGGAGGTGAGGACGCCGCAGGGCGCGTCGCCCTCGCCGTTTGCCGCATCGCCGCTCAGCAGCGCCAGCGCCATCGAGATGATCTCGCCCTCGAACTTGGTGGCGCTGGGGTACATGTCGCGCTGCAGCACGTTCATGTGGGCGAAGTGGCGGTAGACCTCCGCCAGGAAGGCGAAGTGCTCCTCGCCGCCGTGGTACAGCGACCCCGAGATCTTCCCCTCCCGGGCCGGCGCGTCCTCGCGCTCGGACATCTCGTTCACCTCCGCCAGCAGCCGCTCGCGACCGACGCCCTCCTCGGGCAGCCGTCGGTAGGTCTCATACCGACTCCGGTAGGGGTAGAGAAAGTCGAGAATCTCGTTGCCGCCGTTGTCCGCTGCGGTCACCGCGCTCCTCCTCTTGCCGGGATCGGTTTGCCGGATCCCGAGGAGGGTTAACCGTAGCGGCTGAGTCCGTGGCAGTGCAGGGGGTCAGTCCTGCGCGCCGAGCCAGCTGTCGGTCGTGGCGGCAGCCGCGGTGACCGCCTCGACGATCGAGGCGGGGGCCTTTGCGGGGGAACCGCTGTCGAAGGGCGGCTGCGGGTCGTACTCGATCCCCAGCTGGACGGCCTGAGCGACCTCCGGCCCGGCCGAGCGGCCGACGAGGTGCAGCGCCATGTCGATGCCGGCGGAGACACCCGCCGCGGTGATCGTCTTGCCGTCCTCGACGAAGCGGCCACCGACCGGGTCGGCGCCGAACTCTCGCAGGCGCTCGAGGAAGAGCCAGTGCGACGTCGCTCGCTTGCCCTCCAGCAGGCCGGCGGCGCCGAGGACGAGGGACCCGGTGCAGACGGACGTCGTCCACCTGGTCGCCTCGTCGACCTGCCGCAGCCAGGAGAGGACCGTCTCGTCCTCCATCAGTGGGCGGTTGCCTTCGCCACCCGGCACGAGGACGATGTCGGGGTCGGTCACTTCGTCGAGCGAGCGATCGGCGCTGAGCCCGAGAAAGCCGCTGTCGGTGCGCACCTCTCCCCGGGAGCGCCCGACGAACGTCACCTCCCACCCCGGGACTGCGCGAAGCACCTCGTAGGGCCCGATTGCGTCGAGCGCGGTGAGCTTGTCGAAGATGAGGATGGCTGTGTTCATCGGCGCATGATCGCCGTCCCCGCGCCGCGTGTCCAGAGAGGGGGAGCCCTGGGGCGCTCGTCCTTGCTGCTACCCGTCCACCAACGCCACCATGAAGCCGTCGTAGCCCTTGGAGCCGACCGTCTGGATGGTGGTGGCGCTGACGCGAGGCTCGGCAGCGAGCATCTCGTGAAGGCGGCGTTGGGCCTTGACCGTCGGGTCGTCGCTGGTCGCGTCGGCGAGGGTGCCGTCGCGGACCACATTGTCGGCGACGATCAGGCTGCCCGGGACGGAATGGGCGAGAGCCCAGGCGAAGTAGTTGGGCGTATTGACCTTGTCGGCGTCGATGAAGGTCAGGTCGAACGTACCGGCGCCCTCGGCGTCCAGCTTGGAGAGCGTCTCCAACGCCGGCCCGACGTGCAGATCGACGATCTCGGCGAGACCGGCCCGCTCGACGTTGCCTTTCGCAACCTCCGCGCAGTGGGGATCGGTCTCCAGGGTGATCAGGCGACCGTCGGCAGGCAGCGCGCGTCCCAGCCAGATCGTGCTGTAGCCGCCCAGCGTTCCAACCTCCAGGATCGTGCGCGCACGTTGGAGCCGCGCCAGCAGTTGCAGCAGCTTGCCCTGGGGCGGCGAGATCTGGATGGGGGGTAAGCCGGCCGCCTCGCTTGCCCGCAGCGCCGCATCCAGCGCATCGTCATGGGGCGCGAGCAGCTCGCTGACATACCGGTCGACCTCCGTCCACACGCGCTCGGCCACCGGACGATTCTGCCACCGCGGTCCGTCAAGCTCCGATCCGGGCCAGAAAGGCGGTGAGCCGCCGTTCGTACAGCCCGGGGTCGACGTTCCAGGACTCGGTGTGCCCGGCCTGGGGCACGCGATAGTAGGTGACCCACCGGGGCAGCTCTTTGGCGAAGGAGTCACTGATCGAGATCGGCACGAGCTTGTCCTCGGTGCCGTGAAACAGCAGGATCGGGAGGTGGAAGTCCTCCGGGTGCTGGAGGGCGTCGAGGCTTTCCCAGTCGGGGTCGATGCGGACGTCGATCGCCCACTCCACTGGAAGCGCCAGAAAGGACGGCAAGCCCATCTGCGTCGCGTGGAATTCGAGGATCGAGCGCCAATCGAGCGCCGGGGCGTCAAGGAGGAGCCCCGCGATGCGCGGGGCCAGCGGCGAGCGCTCCATGAACTGCGCGATCAGCGCTCCGCCCATCGAGTAGCCGGCGAGGAGGATGCGGCGCGCCCCATGAGCAAGGGCGTAGCGGACCGCCGCTTGCAGGTCGCGCCACTCGGTGAGGCCCATGTGGTGCAAGCCGTCAGGACTCGGTGGGGCACCAAGGTCCTCGCGATAGGAGATCAGCAAGGTCGGCAGGCCGGCGCGGTGCAGCGTGGGCGCGATGCGAAGGCCCACCTGCCGGTCGCGGTTGATGCCGTGCACGACGATCGCCCAGGTGCGGGAGCGGCCCGGGATCAGCCAGGCAGGCATCGGCCCGAGTTCGTCGGGGATGCGGACGGTGGTCGACGGCAAGCCCAAGGCCATCGTCGGATTCCCCACGTAGACACGTGGATCCAGGGCGACCTTCATCCCCGGCACGAGGTAGCCGCGCACGGTGCGCAGCCGCCGGGTCACCGCGTCGGCGTCGCTGCCGACCACGTCGCCGACGATCGCCTGGCCGCCCTGCCATTCGAGCCCGTACACGCCGGGGCGCAGCGTGTCTTCGGAGCGCGAAAGGACGATGCGGCCGGGGGAGAGGCCCTCGACGGTGATGTCGGCGGGCCAATCGGAGCGGTCGGGGACCAGCACGGCCGACGAGAAGTGCCAGCTCAGCGCCGCGCCCACGCCGATGAGGGCGACGAGCGCGGCGCCCGCCAGGATCAGCCAGCGCCGGTGCCGGCGAGGCCATGACCGGGTCTCCACGGCTGTGGAAGCGGTGTCGCTCAAAGCCCACCCAGCCTACTGGCGCGGCTTGAGGGTCAATCTGAGCTTGGGCATCCGACGCTGGCAAGATGCTCACCAAGCATTTGACGGGAAGCCGGAACAGCCGAGTGACTGGAAATGGGCCGGAATGAGCTTCGAGGTCGACGCGCGAATCCGTCCAGCCGGCAGAGACGATGCGGCTCTGCTGTTCGGCCTGATACGAGAGCTCGCCGAGTACGAGGGTCTCGCCGACACGGTCAGAGGCGACGCGGATCTGCTCGCCCGGGCGCTCTTCGACCGCGGGGTGGCGGAGGCTCTGGTCGCCGAAGCCGGCGCAGAGGCTGTCGGCTACGCGATCTTCTTCACGACCTTCTCGAGCTTCGAGTGCCGGTCCGGCCTTTGGGTCGAGGATCTCTTCGTCAAGCCCGTGCAGCGTGGGCGCGGAATTGGCCGCGCTCTCCTCGGCCACATCGCGCGACTTGGCCTCGAACGCAAATGCGCCCGCCTCGAGTGGTCCGCGCTCGACTGGAACGAGCCGGCGCTGCGCTTCTATGACGGGCTCGGCGCGTCCCGGCTGGAGCAGTGGCGGATACTGCGCCTGGAGGGCGATGCGCTGCGGCAGCTCGGAGCCGGCTAGCGCCGGCCTGTCTATGCTCACCGTCGCATGAGTCTGCACCGACCCAAAGCGCCTGCGATTGCGGGCATCGGCGCCCTGGCGTTGGTCTGATGGCTGCGCCCGAGTCGACGCTCGCGCCGGGAATCGAGCGCTGCGATGAGTTCACGGTTGAGGGGCGGCTCGTCACCGACGTCGGTGGCACGATCGGCGCCAGCGTTCTCTCGACCCCGGGGATGATCGCGATGATGGAGGGCAGCGCCACGGCGCTCGCCTACGAGCACCTGCCGCCGGGAGGAGCCACGGTCGGCTTCGAAGTTTGCGTCAAGCACGTCTCAGCGGCGGTCGAGGGTGCGACCTGCCGAGTCCGCGCTACTCTGCGCGAGGTCGTCGACGGGCGCAAGCTCCGCTTCGACGTCGAGGTCACCGAAGGCGAGCGGACGATCGGGGTCGGCACCCACGAGCGTCGCATCATCCAGATGGATCAGCTCGGTTCGCCGCCGGCTTAGCCTGCGTCTCAAATCCTTCTCGGCGTCTATGCCCTCGTCCCCGGCCGCTGGCCGGCTGAGGACGTGTTCAGTGCCACGGCGGCGCGAATGAGCGCCTTCAACGCCTTTTCATCGATCTCGTCGCCCTCATGGAAATCGATGGCACGCCTGGTGTTGCCCTCGAGGCTGGAGTTGAAGAGGCCTGAAGGGTCCTCCAACGAGGCGCCCTTGGCGAAGGTCATCTTCACGACGTTCTTGTACGTCTCACCGGTGCAGATGATCTTCCCGTCGTGATACCAGGTCGGGACCCCTCTCCATTTCCACTCCTCGACCACTTCGGGGTCGGCCTGCTTGACGATATTTCGGACCCGAGCGAGCGTCTCGCCCCGCCAATCACCCAGCTCCTCGATCCTCGCATCTATCAGCTGAGAGGGAGAGCCCCCTCCTTTTCCCTCCTCCGAGCCGCTCTTCCTCTTCTTCATGGTCGTTGTCGCTTTCTTCATGGCTGTCGTCGCTCACCCGTCCCTTGAGTATCTTCGCCGACCGCCTTGACAGATCGCTGGAGCGCAGGCGTCCTCCGACTGGAGCGCGGGCACAATCGGCGGTTTCAGATACCTCCCTCATCCAGCCTTTTGAGACGGGCCCAATCCGCATGGGCAAGCCACTTCAACAGAAAACGCCCCGCCGGGGAGGCGGGGCGCTTCTGGGGTTACTACAGGGAGGAGAGATATGTATCTCTATATGTGGATCAGTGGGAGGTAGGTGAGCCCTTATGTGCCGCGGGCGCTGTTAAGCGCCATATGGGCGGCGCCGGGCCCAGCCAAGAAGTTTGTCGTTTCCCCTTTGTCGGTTCCCTCTCGCGAATCCTTGAACATCGTACGAACGTACGTGCGATTTGTGTGTGAGTCGGGTCACAGAGCCGCCCTGCGAGCCAACTTCCAGACTGGCGAAGCGATTGTTGTACCCAATTCTAAGGTTCGGCTAAACGTCTATCAAGGGTTCGCTCAAACATCTTTCAGGCCAATTAGGCCAAGCCCGGGCGCGGCGATACCGTTCCAACGGTGACGAAGGCGCGGATAGACGCGGTTCTGGCGGGGCGGGGCCTGTTTCCGTCGCGCTCGGCTGCCGCCAGCGCGGTGCGGGCGGGAGAGGTGCGCGTCGGCGAGGACGGGCCCGTCGCGCTGCGGCCCGGCCAACTCGTCGAGCCCGATGCCGAGCTCCTGGTCGACGAGGGCCCCCGCTTCGTTTCACGCGGCGGCATCAAGCTCGACAACGCCCTCGACACTCTCGGCATCGATATTGCCGGGCGCGACTGCCTCGACGTCGGGGCCTCGACGGGCGGCTTCACCGACTGCCTTCTGCAGCGCGGTGCTGCGCGGGTCGTCGCACTCGACGTCGCCTACGGCCAGATCGACCTGCGGCTTCGCCAGGATCCGCGGGTCACGGTGATCGAGCGGCTCAATGCCCGCGAGCTGACGCTCACAGATCTTCCCTTCCCACCTGACCTCGCCACAGTGGACGTTTCCTTCATCTCGCTGACCAAGATGCTGCGCGCCATCGCCCGCTGTCTGGCGCCGGGTGGCGAGGTCCTGGCCATGGTCAAGCCTCAATTCGAGCTGGGCCGCGAGCGGGTTGGAAAGGGCGTCGTCCGTGACGCCGGCGACCGCCGTGAGGCAATTCTCGGTGTCGCCTTGGCGGCGCACGATCTTGGACTTCCGATCCAGGGGTTTGCCTCTTCGGAACTGCCCGGCCCAAAGGGAAACCGCGAGACCTTTGTCTGGTGCGGAGGAGAGGGCGAGCCGGTGAAGGACTTCGAGGCGGCGATCCGCGAGGTGGAGCCGTGAGCAGTCGCGTTGCCGCCCTGATCACCCACTCGCATCCGCCTGCCGCCAGCGAGGCCGCGAGGCTCGTGGCCGCGGAGGCCAGCGAGGCTGACTGGCGACTGGTCGCCACCACCGACGAGATCGCCAAGCACGGCGACGCGGTTGCCGGGGTCGAGGCGGTCGATCGCCTTCCCCGCCAGCTCGACCTCTGCATCGTGCTCGGCGGCGACGGTTCGATCCTCTATGCGCTGCGCCATTTTGCCCGCAGCGGTGTCGCGGTCTTCGGCATCAACTTCGGCACGGTCGGCTTTCTTGCGGCCGTGGAGCGGGAACAGGCCCAGGAGGGGATCCGCCGGGCACTCGCCGGGGAGATCGAGATGATCGACCTGCCCGGTCTCGAAATCGACGTGGGAGGGAAAGCGCGGGTTGCCCTCAACGATGTCAGCGTCATCCGGCGCCCCCACGACCGGGTCGCCGAGCTGAGCTACAAGATCGCCGGCGAGGAGGTTGGCCACGTCCGCTGCGACGGGCTCGTCGCCGCCACCCCCGTCGGCTCAACCGGCTACAACCTCGCCAACGGGGGCCCGATCCTGGCCTGGGGGGTGGAGGGGTACGTGGTTAGCTACATCTCTCCGCACTCGCTGACCGCCCGTGCCCTGGTCGTGGCGCCGGGCGACGTTCTCCGGGTCGGCAACGCGGCCGGCCGCGAGCCGGTCGACATCATGATCGACGGAGAGCCCGCCGGTGCCCTCGCCCCGGCCGCGGAGCTGGAGGTTCGCTTCGTCGACGGGGTCGGGCGCCTCGCCCAGCTTCCGGGGACGAGCTTCTACCAGCGTATTCGCGAGAAGTTCGGCCACCTCGCCGTTTAGGGCCGAGGAGTGCCGTTCCCTAGGCTTTGCGCGCATGGAGCGCAAGTGGTGGACCCTCGTCCTGATCTCGCTGGCGACGTTCATGCTGCTGCTGGACATCACGGTCGTCAACGTCGCCCTGCCCGACATCCAGCGCGCCCTCCATGCCAGCCTCCCCAGCCTGCAGTGGGTGATCGACGCCTACTCGCTCACCCTCGCCGCCCTCCTGCTGACGGCCGGGTCGCTGGGCGACAGGCTGGGGCGGAGGCGCGTCTTCTCGATCGGCTTCGGCATCTTCACGTTCGCCTCGTTCCTCTGCGGGATCGCCGGCACCCCGACCCTGCTCGACCTGGCGAGGGGGCTGCAGGGAGTCGGTGGGGCGGCGATGTTCGCCACCTCGCTGGCGCTGATCGGCCAGGAGTTCCACGGCAAGGACCGGGCCACGGCCTTCGGCGTCTGGGGAGCGACGATCGGCGGCGCCGTGGCGATCGGGCCGCTGGTCGGCGGCCTGATCACCGAGCACCTCGGCTGGGAGTGGATCTTCTTCGTCAACATCCCGATCGGCGTGGTGGCGATCGTGCTGACCGAGCTGCGGCTGGCCAACGTCGCCGCTCAGGACCCGGCGCGCATCGACCTGCCCGGGCTCGCCACCTTCTCCGGGGGCCTCTTCCTGCTGATCTTCGGCCTCATCCGCGGCAATCCCGAAGGCTGGAGCAGCGGCGTGATAGTCGCCTCGCTGGCCGGGTCGGGAGCGCTGCTGGCGGCCTTTGTCGCAATCGAGGCTCGCAGCAGGCATCCGATGCTCGACCTGAGCCTCTTCCGCAAGCCGGCCTTCAACGGTGTCTCCGCCGTCGCCTTCGGTCTCTCGGCCGGGATGTTCTCGATGTTCCTCTACCTGACCATCTACATGCAGGGAGTCGACGGCCTCTCCCCGCTGGAAGCCGGTTTGCGCTTCCTGCCCCTTACCGTCCTCTCCTTCCTCGCTGCGCCGATCGCCGGTTCCCTTTCGCACCGAATCCCGATTCGGGTGCTGCTCGGGACCGGCCTGGGGGCGGTCGGCGTCGGCCTGCTGCTTATGCACGGCATCGACGCCAATTCCTCGCTCTCGGCCCTGCTGCCCGGCTTCCTCGTCGCCGGGGCCGGGATCGGCATCGCCAACCCCGGCATCGGACAGGCGGCGATCGCCGTCGTCCCGGTCAAAAAAGCAGGCATGGGATCGGGCATCAACACCACCTTCCGCCAGGCCGGCATCGCCACCGGCATCGCCGGGCTGGGAGCGATCTTCCAGTCGCGGGTGGATTCCAAGCTCGCGGAGCTGCTGCCGGGCTCACCGCCGGGCCTGGCCGAGGCGGTCTCCTCGGGCGGCTCCCGGGCCGCTGCCGCGGTGGTCCCGCCTGGTCGCCGCGCCGAGGTGGTCCACGCGGCCAAGGTGGCGTTCGTCAGCGGCTTCAACGAGATCCTCCTGATCGGCGCCGTCATCTGCCTCGTCGGCGCCGTCCTCGGCTTCGCCCTCGTCCGGCCCCGCGATTTCGTCCAATCCTCCGCCGACGCCGCGGCGCCCGAGCCCGCCTCGGCATAGCGTCGTCGGGGAGAGTCGGTCCGCGTTCGTTGCTAGTAAGGAGGTGTGCTGCGGGAACTGCGGATCGAGAATTTGCTCCTGATCGAGAAGGCCGAGTTGCGGCTCGGCGAGGGGCTGAACTCGATCACGGGGGAGACCGGGGCCGGCAAGACCGTGTTGGCGCACTCGCTCGACCTGTTGATGGGCGGCAAGGCGCGGCCCCAGATCGTCCGCCCCGGAGCGAAGGAGGCCTGGGTCGAGGGGGTGTTCGACCTGCCGCCTCGTTTGCTGCAGGAGCCGGAGATGGCAGAGCTCGCTGAGCGGTTTCCCGAGGAGGCCTCGGAGATCGTGCTTGGGCGGCGGGTCTCCGCGAATGGGCGGACCAGCGCGTTTGTCGCCGGCCGAGCCGCGTCCGCCGCGGACCTGAAGCTGCTCGGTGGGCGGCTGGCCGCGTTCTACGGGCAGCATGAGCACCGCAAGCTGGCGATCTCCTCGGCGCAGATGGAGGTGCTCGACGGCTTCGCCGGGGCCGACCATCTGGAGCTGCGGCGACGCTATCGCGAGGCGCATGCCGAGTGCACGCGGTTGGGGGCGGAGCTTGCCGCGCTGCGCGAGCACGACGGCTCTCGGGAGCGGGACCTCGACCTGTATCGCTACGAGCTGTCCGAGATCGAGGCGGTTGCTCCGGACGCGGTGGAGGAGGCGGAGCTGCTGGCAAAGCGGGAGCGGCTGCGACACGCAGAGGGATTGCGTGAAGCTGCGGCCGGTGCCCGCCTGAGCACCGTCGGTGCCGAGGAGGACGGCGGCGGGGCGGTCAGCGCGCTCGCTCAGGCGGAGGCGCTGCTGCAGGGCGTCAGCGGTGTCGACACCGGGCTGGACGCAATCTCGGAGCGGCTCAGCGGCCTCGCCATGGAGCTGGGCGACATCGCAAGCGAGCTGCGCAACTACCTGGACGGGATCGACGCCGATCCCGGCCGGCTCGCCGCGGTCGAGGAGCGCCTCGACGCGATCGATCGCCTGAAGCGCAAGCACGGCGGCAACGTCGAGTCCGTGCTCGCCCACGCGGAGCGCTGCCGGGCAGAGATCGGGCGCCTCGAGAACGTGGAGGGGCGTGGGGCGGAGGCTGAGGTTGCCCTGGCGGAGGCGGAGGCCCGGCGCGAGGAGCTTGGGCGGGGGCTGAGCAAGGGACGCGCCGACGCCACCCGACCGCTGCAGAAGAGAGTCGCCGAGGAGCTGGAGCGACTGGCGATGCCCGGGGCGACGCTCGAGGTCATCCTGGAGCCCCATCCCGACGGCTTCGGTCCGAGTGGGCGGGAGGCCGTCGAGCTGCGACTTTCCCCCAACCCCGGGATCGAGCCCGCGCCGCTGCGCGACGCGGCGTCCGGTGGCGAGCTGTCGCGGGTGATGCTGGCGCTCACGGGTCTTGGCAGGGGGGCTGGCGCGGCCACGCTGGTCTTCGACGAGATCGACGCTGGGATCGGCGGCAACACGGCCCGCGTGGTCGGCGAGCGGCTGCGCGATCTGGCCGCAGGCCGCCAGGTCGTCTGCATCACCCACCTGCCACAGGTCGCGTCGCTCGCCGCAACGCACTTTCGGTTGGAGAAGGACGTCGTTGGTGGGCGGGCAACGGCGACCGTGGAGCGCCTCGACGGGGAGGGCGTGGTCGCGGAGATTCGCCGCATGCTGGGCGGAGAGAGCTCGGACGAGGCGGCGACACGCCACGCGCGTGAGCTGCTGGCCGCCGCCTGAGGGCCCACCCATTCCTCCGGACCCCGGGACGTGCCGTTGGTTAAGTACCCATGGGGGCCGCTAACCAGCGGCACGTCTGGCGTTCGGCCGGTGGCGGGGGGAGGGGGTAGTCTCACGGGGTGGCTATTGCCGCCAGTCGCCGCCGCCTCCCCGGGTTGCTGTCGCGTCGTAACGGTGCGCCCGTCGCCAGGGAGATCCGGGGAACGGTGAGGCTCGGGCGGCGCACCAAGGAGCTCGTGAAGCATCTCGGGCCCGGCGACATCGCAGTCATCGACCACGTCAACATCGATCGGATCGCCGCCGAGGAGCTGATCGCAACCGGTGTACGCGTGGTGCTGAACGCGTCGGCGTCCTCCGACGGCCGCTACCCCAATGCCGGGCCGCTGCTCCTCGTCCGCACAGGCGTGACCCTGATCGATGCCTCCGACGGCAACCCATTCGAGCTGCTTCGAGACGGTGACCTGGTCGGGGTTGCCGACGGCGTGATGAGCACCGGCGGGCAGGAGATCCTCCGCGGGCAGGTGCTCGGCGTCGCCGAGCTGGAACGGCGTCAAGACGAACAGCGCGAGCGGGTCAACGAGGCTCTCTCCGAGTTCGTCGAGAACACGGTTGCCCACGTCCGCCAGGAGACCGACCTGCTGACCGGCAGCATCGAGTTTCCGCCGACCCGGACGTCGTTTCGCGATCGCCATGTGTTGATCGTCGTCCGTGGGGACGGCCACCGCCGCGACCTGAAGGCGCTCCGCGCCTACATCCGCAATGTCCGTCCGGTTGTGGTCGCGGTCGACGGTGGGGCCAACGGGGCGCTGGAGGCGGGCCTCAAGCCGGACGTGATCCTCGGCGATATGGACTCGGCCAGCGACGCCGCGCTGCGCTGCGGGGCGGAGCTGATCGTCCACGCTTACCCGGACGGGCGGGCGCCGGGCCGCGACCGGCTGCTGGCCATGGGTGTCGAGCACACGCTCGTTCCCGCCGCCGGCACCAGCGAGGACGTGGCAATGCTGATGGTCTATGAGAAGGGCGCCGACCTGATCGTCAGCGTCGGGGCCCACTTCAACCTGATCGAGTTCCTCGACCGCAATCGCGGCGGCATGTCGTCGACTTTCCTGACCCGGCTGCGGATCGGCGAGAGGCTTGTCGACGCGAAGGGCGTGAGCCGTCTCTACAACCCGGGCTCCGGGGCCGGCCCGGTCGCCGTCTTCCTCGTCGCCTTCGCGATCCTGCTGGCGATCGTCGTCATCACGTCGCCCGCGCTCAACGACTTGGCGCAGCTGATCTGGCTGAAGATCAAGATCTCGCTCGGCCCGTAGCTCCTGGACGTGCCGTTGGTCAGCGGCCACATATGGTCTCTAACCACCGGCACGTCGGCCCAATAGCCTTCGCGCATGGGTTACAGCGCGCGCTACCATGCGACATCGCTTATCGCGGTGTTCCTCGCCCTGGCGATCGGGATCCTGATCGGCGCCGAGTTCGGCGGCGAAACCTTGACCGGCACCCGCCGCAACCTCGAGCAAAGCCTGGTCGGCAACCTCCAGGACGCGCGCGAACGCGCCGACCAGCTCAGCGCGGAATTGGGGCGCGCCAACGAGTTCGGCGAAAGCGTCTACCCGGTGCTGGTCCACGACAGGCTGTCGGGACGGCGGATCGGGGTCATCGCCCTGGGCGGGCTGCCGGGCAACGTGTCGGGATCGATCGAGCAGGCCCTGGGGGCGACCGGGGCGCAGCTGGTCGGGGTCGGGGTGGTGCGCGAGCCGGTCGACGTCCGCGGCCTCGCTGGTGACCTCGCGAAGACCCGTCTTGCCGACGTCGCGCGCAACCCCGGCACGCAAACCGCGTTTGGCGTCGGGGTCGGGCGCCAGCTCGTGCGAGGCGGCGCCCTGCTGGAACTGGTGCGCAGCCAGCTCTTCTCGCGTGCCAGCGGCAACTTCGGCGGACTCGACGGTGTGATCGTCGTCCGCGACCAGCCGCAGGGGATGGGGCCGGTGCAGCGTGCCCTCGCTGCTCGGCTCGAGTCGGCGCTGATGGGGGGCATCACCGCGACCCGGACACCGGCCGTCGGCGTCGAGGGGGCGGGCGCCGAACTATCCTCGGTCGCCTTCTTCCGGGCAAACGGCCTCTCGAGCGTCGACGACGTCGATCGGGTCGCCGGGCGGCTGGCGACGGTCTTCGCGCTGCTCGGCGCCGAGGGCAGCTTCGGCGTCAAAGGCTCCGCCGACCGCCTGCTCCCCGACCTGCTGACGCCGATCGCCAGATGAGCTGGATCGGGTTCCCGGTTGGGATCGCCGTGGCCCTGCTGGTGCTGCCCGCCGGCGTGCGCGGGCTGCGCGACGCCGGGCTGGTGCGCGAGAACTACCGCGGCTCGCGGCTCGCCTTTCCGCTTGGCGCGGTGCTCGCGACCGCGGCGCTGGTCGCGCTCGCCCCGCTGGCCTTCCTCGACGATCGCGCCGCGCTCGAACTGCTCGACCCCGGGCTGCGTCGCTGGCTCCCCTACTTGATCGGTGTCGCCTTCCTCGGCTTCCTTGACGACTCGCTGGGTCGGGGGGAGGTGAGGGACGCGCCGCGCGGATGGCGCGGCCACGCGCAGGCGCTGCGCGAGGGGCGGCTCTCGACCGGGGCGATCAAGGCGATTGGTGCGCTCGCCCTCGCCGCCTACGTGGTCTCCGGTCGCGGCCTGGAGTCGTGGCGCTACCTGGCCGACGTCGCCCTGCTGATTCTCGCCACCAATCTCTTCAATCTGCTCGACCTGCGGCCGGGGCGGGCGGAGAAGGTGCTGGCGCTGCTTGGCGCCGGCCTCTGTGCCGGTGCGTGGACGATTGCGCCGATCGAGCTGCTGGGGATCTTCGCTGGGCCGGTCGCGGTCGGGGCCTGGTTCACGTTGCGCGAGCGGGCGATGCTCGGCGACACCGGCGCGAATCTCGTCGGCGCGATCGCGGGGATCTGGCTGCTGACGACGCTCGGCGGTAACGGGCGACTTATCGCCCTCGCCATCGTCATGGTGCTGACCGTCTACGGTGAGCTGCGGTCGATCTCGAAGACGATCGAATCGGTTCCGCCACTGCGCTGGTTAGACTCGCTTGGAAGAGCATGAGTCGGCTAGACAAAGGCGATACGCGGTTCATCTTCGTCACCGGCGGCGTGGTTTCGGCTCTCGGCAAGGGGATCGCCGCCGCCTCGATCGGTCGTCTTCTCGTCTCCCACGGCTTCCGGGTCCAGTTGCAGAAGTTCGACCCCTACATCAATGTCGATCCCGGCACGATGAGCCCGTTCCAGCACGGCGAGGTCTTCGTCACCGAGGACGGCGCCGAGACCGACCTCGACCTCGGGCACTACGAGCGCTTCACCGACGAGAACACGACGCGGGCCTCAAACGTCACCGCCGGTGCGATCTACAACACCGTGATCAACCGCGAGCGGCGCGGCGACTACCTCGGCGCCACCGTGCAGGTGATTCCCCACATCACCGACGAGATCAAGAACCGGATCCTGATCGTCGCCGAGTCGCAGGCCGTCGACTTCGTGATCACCGAGATCGGCGGCACGGTCGGCGACATCGAGTCGCTCCCCTTTCTGGAGTCGATTCGCCAGCTCTACACCGACATCGGCCCGAAGCGCTGCATGTTCCTCCACCTGACGCTGGTGCCCTACGTGGGACATGCGGGGGAGCTGAAGACGAAGCCGACCCAGCACTCGGTCAACGAGCTGCGGCGGATCGGGATCCAGCCCCACGCGCTGGTCTGCCGTTCCGAGGGCAGGCTCGATCGCGACATCCGCAGCAAGATCGCCCTCTTCGCCAGCCTCCCCGTCGACGCGGTGATCTCCGCTCACGATGTCGACAACATCTACAAGGTCCCGTTGGTCTTTCGGGCCGAGGGGGTCGACGACCTGGTGCTCGACCACTTCGGGATGGAGGCGCCGGCGTCGGACCTCTCCGAATGGGAGGCGATGGTGCGCCGCGCCAGCGCCGCCGAGGGAAAGGTGCGGATCGCCCTGGTCGGCAAGTACGTGCAGCTCGCCGACGCCTACAAGTCGGTGATCGAGGCGCTCAAGCACGGTGGCTTCCACCACGGCGTGGAGGTCGAGGTCGAGCTGGTCGACTCCGAGAACCTCGACCCCGAGCGGCTGGAGGGCGCCGACGGGATCCTCATCCCAGGTGGCTTCGGCGAGCGGGGGATCGAGGGCAAGGTGGCGGCGGCGCGGATCGCGCGCGAGCGCTCGATCCCGTTCCTGGGCATATGCCTGGGGATGCAGATCGCGGTGGTCGAGTTCGCCCGCACCGTGGCCGGGATGGACGGCGCCAACTCGGCCGAGTTCGATCCCGAGACACCGTTCCCGGTCGTCGACCTGCTGCCTGAGCAGAAGGAGGTCTCCGAGATGGGCGGCACGATGCGGCTCGGTGCCGACCCGGTGAAGCTGCACGAGGGAACACGAGCGCGCGAGATCTTCGGCGAGGCCGTCATCTACAAGCGCCACCGTCATCGCTACGAGGTCAACGTACAGTTGCGCCGCCGGCTCGAAGACGAGGGCCTGGTCTGCGGCGGCACCTCACCGGATGAGCGCCTGGTCGAGATGATCGAGCTGCCCGAGCACCCCTTCTTCGTCGCCTCCCAGTTCCATCCCGAGTTCAACTCCCGCCCCAATCGTCCGGAGCCGCTCTTCCGGGAGTTCGTCGGCGCGGCGGCTCGCCAGGCTGGCCAGCGCCCTGCCGACGGGGCCGAGCTGACCGAGCCCGAGGAGGCCGAGAGCAACGACGTGGGCGTTCGGCGCTCGGGCTGACCGGTCTCTAGCCTGTTCCAGGTGAGCGGGGAGAGTTCACGGCTGCACGAGACCTTCGTTCGGCTCTGCGAGATTCGCAGCCCGACGGGGGAGGAGCGCGAGGTCGCCGACACGATTGCCGCCGAGCTGCGGTCGCTCGGCGCCGAGGTGAGCGAGGACGACGCGGCGGGGCCAGCGCGAGCCGGCGCCGGGAACATCCTCGCCCGGTTGCCGGGTCAAACCGACCGGTGGGCGATGTTCTGCGCTCACATCGACACCGTTCCCCACGCGGGGCTGGTCGAGGTCGTCAACGACGATGGTGTCTTCCGCAGCCGCGGCGAGACGATCCTCGGCGCCGACAACAAGGCGGCGGTGGCGGTGCTCATGGAGCTGGTGGCCCGTCACGCGGTGGAGCCCCCGCCGGTCGGCATCGAGCTGCTGCTGACGGTCGCCGAGGAGCAGGGCCTGCGGGGCGCCAAGGCGTTCGACGTGAGCGCCCTGCGCGCCGGCTGCGGCTTCGTCGTCGATCATGCGAGCCCGATCGGGGAGGTGATCGTCGCATCCCCGACCCAGCAGCAGGTTGTGGCCGACTTTGCCGGGGTCGAGGCCCACGCCGGAATCCGGCCCGAGGACGGGAGCAACGCGATCGCCGCCGCCGCGGCGGCTATATCGCGGATGGAGCTGGGACGGCTCGACCAAACCACCACCGCGAACGTCGGTGTGATCGCCGGCGGCACGTCCGGCAACGTGGTCCCCGGACACTGCCGGATCACCGCGGAGGCCCGCAGCCTCGACCCGGAACGAGCGGCCGAGGCGGCGGGCGCGTTGACGCAGGCCTGCACCTGGGGCGCCAGCAAGCACGATTGCGACGTCGACGTCCGGGTCGAGGAGCTGTTTCGCGGTTACGAGGTCGCGCCGTCGTCTCGCTCACTTGCCCTGGCCGAGGCGGGCTTGCTCCGGGCGGGCGTCGAGCCGCGGCGGACCTCCACCGGAGGGGGCAGCGATGCCAACGCTCTGATCGCCGCCGGGTTCGACTGCGTTCTGCTCGCCAACGGCACCACGGCGAACCACACGCCCGACGAGAGCGTCTCCGCGAGGAGCCTCGACGCGATGCTCGACGTCTGCGAGGCGATCGTGCAGGAGGTGGCCGGGGAAGACACCGGCCCGCCCGCGCCGGGGGCTGAGTGAGCGGCCGGCTCAAGCTGCGGCGCGGGGTCATCGTCAGCGAGGAGCCGCTGACGGTTGACGTGGGCGGCGCGCGGCGCGCGGCCTGGGCCGATACCGAGCTGCTTGGCGAGATGCGGGAGGGCGACGAGGTCGTCGTCAACGTCGAGGCGCTCGACCACAGGCTCGGGTCGGGCGGCTTCGACGTCGTGCACGTCAACCTCACCCGCGGGCTGCAGGGCGGCGGCGGGGACGAGCACGTAATGAAGCTCAACTACACCTCGCTCCAGCACGCCGTCGAGCCGGTCGAGCTCCCGGTGCTCCTTATGGACGATATGGGTACAAAAGGAGCACCGGAGAGGGCGAGGTCGTCGGTTCCGGTGCTGGTCCTGCCGTTGCACGGCCACCTGGCGCCCGCTGCCTGGGCGGCGGCACGGGCGGCCTCCGGGCTGAAGGTCGGCTACGTGCAGACCGGCGGCGGCGCGCTCCCCGGATCGCTCAGCCGCGACGTGAGGCAGCTGCGCGAGCGGGGCCTGCTGTGCGGTCACGTCACGGCGGCGCCCACGTACGGGGGCGAGCACGAGGCGATCTCGGTTGCCGGGGCGCTTGACGCCGCCGCCAACGGCCTCGGCTGGGACGCGGCGATCGCCGGTCCCGGCCCGGGCATCATCGGCTCCGACACCCGTCTCGGGCACGGCGGGATGGCGGCGCTCGACACCGCGCACGCAGCGCTTGCCCTGGGGCTGCCGACGCTGCTCTCGCCTCGCCTCTCGGCGGTCGACCCGCGCAAGCGCCACCGCGGCGTCAGCCACCACACGCTGACCGTGTTGGGGATGCTGCTCGGGGGTGTCGAGGTTCCGGTGCCGGCCGGCGCACCGATCGCAGCTGCGCAGCTTGCCGAGGCCACCGCGCAACTTGTCGAGGCGTGTGGCCGGCGGCACCGTCTCCGCGAAGCGCCGGTCGACCTGGAGGGCTACGCGGCGAGTGGCCTCCCGGCACGCACGATGGGCCGCACGCTGGAGGAGGACCCGCTCTTCTTCGCTGCGCCGCTGGCCGCGGGTGCCGCCTTGCGTCGCAAGGGATGACCGGTGGGCGGGAGAAACAGCCAACATGGCGATCGCGGTCAAGCCACCGCCCGCCCCGGTGCCCCCGGGCTCGGGTGCTGACCCTCGCTTCGAGGGCCTGGTGCTCGACTTCCTCTCCTATCTCGAGCTGGAGCGGGGTCTCTCACGCAACACGCTCAATGCCTACCGCACGGATCTGCTCCAGTACGGCGAGTTCCTCGCCCACCGGGATCTCGATGCGCTGGCCGCGCGACCGGCCGACATCTCCGACTTCCTTGCCGACCTGGCGACGGGAAACGGCCGTCCCGCCTGCTCGGCCGCGACGGTCCACCGCAAGGCGGCCTGCCTGCGGTCGTTCTACAAGCACCTGCGCCGCGACGAGCTGATCGGCGACGATCCGACCGCGGCGCTGAGCGCCCCCCGGCGCGCCAGGAAGCTTCCCCAGGTCCTCAACTACGCCGAGGTGCAGAAGCTGCTCGCCTCGCCGCGTGGCGACGAGCCGACGACGCTGCGCGACCGAGCCCTGCTGGAGGTGATGTATGCGTGCGGGCTGCGCGCCTCGGAGACGATTGGGTTGGAGCTGTCCGACCTCGACCTGCGCCAGGGATTCCTGCGCGCGCGCGGCAAGGGCTCCAAGGAACGGCTGGTGCCGCTCGGCCGCAAGGCGATCGCGGCGATCGCCGGCTACCTGCGCGGCGGCAGGCCGAAGCTGGTCGGCGAGCGCCACGAGGCGAAGCTCTTTCTCAACTTTCGCGGCGGCCCGCTCACCCGCCAGGGGCTCTACAAGATCGTCCAGCGCCACGCCCGGGCCGCGGGCCTGGCGGGGCGGATGAGCCCCCACACGCTGCGCCACACCTTCGCCACCCATCTGCTCGCCGGCGGCTGTGACCTGCGCGCCGTGCAGGAGATGCTCGGCCACGCCGACATCGCCACCACCCAGCTCTATACGCACCTCTCGGGCGACCGCCTGAAGGAGGTCTACTTCAGCGCCCACCCCCGCGCCAGCGCCTGATAGAACCGGGCGATGCCCGAGCTGCCCGAGGTCGAGACAATCTGCCGCCAGCTCGATCCGGAGCTGGCCGGGCGGCGGATCGAGCGGCTGGAGGTGCTCGACGAGCGCTGGTGCCGCCCGGTGCCGCCGGCCGAGCTCGAAGCGGCCGTGGGCGGGCGGACGATCGAGGGCCTGAGCCGGCGCGGCAAGTACCTGCTGCTGGATCTCGACGGCGGGCAGACGCTTGTCATGCACCTGCGGATGACCGGGAACCTGATCCTGGTCGAGGACGGCGGTGCGCTCGATCCCTCCGAGGGCAGGCGGCTGTACGAGGGGGAGCGCTCGACCTCGGAGGCCCATCTGCGCGCTCGCTTCACGCTCGCCGGCGGGAGTGAGCTGTGGTTTACGGATCCCCGTCGGTTCGGCGAGGCGTTCCTCATCGACGACGCCGGCCTTGATGCGCGCTTCGCGCGGCTCGGGATCGAGCCACTCTCGGACGGCTTCACCGCGGAGGCGCTGGGCGAGCTCGCCGCCGCGCGCACCGCACCGCTCAAGTCCTTTCTGCTCGACCAGTCCCAGATCGCAGGGGTCGGCAACATCTATGCGGACGAGGCGCTGTTCCGGGCGCGGCTGCATCCCCTCTCGCCGGCCGGCTCGATGCGCCCCGAGCACCTCGAGGCGCTGCGCGAGGCGATCGTCGCCGCGCTGGAGGCTGGGATCGACGGCGGCGGAGCGTCGATCGACGACTACCGCGACGGGCGCGGGGAGCGGGGCAGGATGCAGGACGAGTTCCTCGTTCACACCCGCGAGGGCGAGCAGTGCCCGCGCTGCGATGGAACGATCGCGCGAATCGTCGTCGGGGGGAGGTCGACCTACTACTGCCCGGGCTGTCAGGTGCGGCTGCGGCGCAGGCCGCGCCGGCGTCGCAGCCGTCCGGCGCGTCGGTCAACTTAGGGCCCTCGTGGCCGGAACGACACTGAAGACGGAGGCGGTCGTCCTGCGCAGCATCCGCTATGGCGAGGCGGACCGCATCCTCCACCTCTACTCGGCGGTGCGAGGGCGGATCGGAGCGATCGCGAAGGGGGTGCGCCGGCCGAGGTCCCGCTTTGGCGGGCGGCTGGAGCCGTTCTTTCGGCTGAACCTGCTGCTGCACGAAGGCCGCGGCGAGCTGCTCACGGTGACCAGCGCTGCCACGGTCGACGGCTACCCGCGGCTGCGCTCGTCTGGGCCGGCCCTTGGTGCAGGCGCTCGCGCCTGCGATGCGGTGCTGCGGCTGCTCGACTCCGCCGAGCCGAACCCACCTGCCTACAACCTGCTCTGCCGTTACCTGGCGATGCTCGACGACCCGTCCGTCGAGCGGGCGGCGGCACTGGAGGCGGCGCTCTCCTTCCGTCTCAAGCTGGCGCTCGCCGCCGGCTTTGCGCCCGAGCTGGCAGCCTGCGCGCGCTGCGGGGAGGCGGAGCACCTCAGCGGCTTCTCCGGCGCCGCCGGTGGCGTCGTCTGTGCGAGTTGCGAGGCGGGGTCGTTTGCCCTCTCGGAAGAGGCGCACCGGTTCATGGTGGAGGCGATCTCCAGGCCGATGGCCGACGTGCCCGCTGCCGACGAGCGAACGTTGCGCCAGGCCGAGCGTGCCATCGGGGAGATACTCGAGCACCACGCACATGTGCGCCTGCGCCCCGCGGCCTGAGGGCTAGGATCGAAGGCGTGGAGGCCGCTGTCACCCTCGAGGACCGTGTTCGAGCCTGGGAGGCTGAGTTCCTCTCCGCTGTGGCGACGCCGTCCTACCCGGCGCGCCGGCGCGTGGAGGAGCCCGACAGCCCGCTGCGCACTCCCTTCCAGCGCGACCGCGACCGGATCGTCCACTCGAAGGCGTTCCGCCGCCTCAAGCACAAGACGCAGGTCTTCATCGCGCCCGAAGGCGACCATTACCGCACCCGCCTGACCCACACGTTGGAGGCCTGCGGGATCGCCCGCACCGTGGCGAGGGCGCTCGGCCTCAACGAGGACCTGACCGAGGCAATCGGTCTCGGTCACGACCTCGGCCATCCGCCGTTCGGGCACACCGGCGAGGAGGCGCTTGACGCGGCGCTGCGCGAGCGCTGTGGCGCCGGCTTCAAGCACAACGTCCATTCGCTGCGGGTGGTGGACGTGCTGGAGCGCGAGGGTCAGGGGCTCAACCTGACCGAGCAGGTCCGTGACGGAATCCTCAACCACACCGGCGCCGACAAGCCGGCGACCCTGGAGGGTCGGATCGTGAAGCTCGTCGACCGAGTGGCCTACATCAACCACGACATCGACGATGCGCTGCGGGCGGGGATCCTGCGCCAGGATGACCTGCCGGCCGCGGAGATCGAGCTGCTCGGGCCGACCGGGTCGAAGCGGATCGACACGCTCGTGCGTGACATCGTTGCCTGCTCGGCCGAGGCCGGGGACATCGCGCAGAGCAGCGAGGTGGGTGGAGCGATGCTGCGCCTGCGCAAGTTCATGTTCGACCGGGTCTATCTCGGTGACACGGCACAGCGCGAGCACGAGCGGGTCCACCGCACCCTGCACGGCCTCTTCGACCACTGCATGGAGCATCCCGAGGAGGTGCCGGAGGGCGAGCCGGGGGCGAGCGACTGCCAGCGCGTCGCCGATTACATCGCCGGGATGACCGACCGCTACTGCATCGCCACGTTCACCGAGCTGACGGTCCCGGAGGCGGCGAAATTCTGATGGCGCTGATCTCTGCCGAGAGCCTGGAGCGGGTCAAGCAGGCGGCGGACATCGTCGAGGTGATCTCCGCCCACACCGACCTGCGCCGCCAGGGTGCGCGCTGGGTTGGCCTCTGCCCCTTCCACGAGGAGCGGACGCCGTCGTTCTCGGTCGACGCCCAGGACAAGCTCTACCACTGTTTCGGCTGCGGCGTGGGCGGCGACACGATCAAGTTCGTCGAGGAGAAGGAGGGATTGGGCTTTGCAGAGGCGGTGGAACTGCTGGCGGACCGCTACGGGGTGGAGCTGGAGCATGAGCGGGACGACCCGCAGGCGGAGGCGAGGCGGCAGCGGCGCCGGCGCCTCGGCGAGCTGCTCGAACGAACCGCCGCCTTCTACGCCAGCTACCTCTGGGACTCGAGTGAGGCCGGCAGGGCCCGCGAGTATTTGGAGGGCCGCGGTCTGGGGGAGGACGTGCTGCGCGCATTCGGCGTCGGCTATGCGCCCAGCGCCTGGGACAAGGTGCTGCTGCGGGGACAGCGGGCGGGCTTCAGCGTGGAGGAGCTGCGCGCGGTGGGGTTGGTGCAACGGGGGCGAGGGGGAGGCGAGTACGACCGCTTTCGCTCCCGGATCATGTTCCCGATCCGCGACCGCCGCGGCCGCACCCTCGGCTTCGGCGGCCGGGCGATGCGCTCCGACCAGGGAGCCAAGTACGTCAACACCGCGGAGACCGACTTCTTCCACAAGAGTCAGATGCTCTACGGGATCGATCTGGCCAAGGAGGCAATCGCCAGGGCAGGTCGGGCCGTGGTGGTGGAGGGCTACACCGACGTGCTGGCGCTTCACCAGGCTGGGCTTGGGGAAGCGGTCGGTGTGATGGGGACGGCGATCACCGGCGAGCAGGTGGCGGCGCTGTCGGGGATGGTGGACGAGGTGGTGCTGGCGCTCGATGCGGACTCGGCGGGCCAGGAGGCGATGCTGCGGGCGCAGCGGGTTGCCGCCGGGCGGAAGATGCGGTTGCGGGTCGCGGCGATGCCCGCCGGCGAGGACCCCGCGGAGATGGTGGCCGAGGAGGCTGGCGCCGAGCGGCTCCGGGTCCTGGTTGAGGGGGCGGTGGACCTGCCGGCGTTCCAGGTTGGGCTGGTCCTGGGCCGGGCCGACACGTCATCGCCCGCCGAGCGAGACCGGGCCCTGAGCGAGGCGGCGCCGATTCTGGCTGGGATGGGAGAGAGCGCGAGCCGCGACGATCTGGTCCGGCAGATCGCCGAGCGACTCGACCTGGAGCCGGCACTCGTGATGGGTCGCGTCACGGCGGCGCGGCCACCGGATGGGGGCTCTGCGGAACAGCGGCGCCCCGGTGGTGGCTCACCAGGCGCCGCGCAGCGGCGAGGCGGCGCCGCGCTCACCTCGCGCGAGCGCCGGGAGCGAGCCCTGCTGGCGATGTGCATTGCGTTGCCGGCCGAGGGGCGGGAGTACCTCGGGCGTCTCACCGATGAGCACCTGTCGGCGAGCGGCGCCCGCACCGCCGCATGGCTGCGCGAGCATCTCGACGACCAGACGTTGAGCCTTCCCCAGGGCGATGACGAGCTCGCCGGCCTGGTCGCCGAGCTGGTCATCCTCTCGCGCGACGAGCCCGCCGCCGCCGACGCGATGGAGCTCAACTTCCTCCTCCTCGAGCAGCGCCGCCTCGAGGCCGAGATCGCCAAAGCGGGGGAAGAGGCCAACTACGAGCGCCGCGCCGCCCTCAGCCGCGAGCGCGCTGCCGTGGTCGAACGCATCGCCCACACCGAGCCCGTCAGCAGCTGATCCGGGCACTGCTCCACGTATCCCCCACCGAACATATGTTCGATTTTCCGTCCGACTCGATCGGCAGGATCTCCCGATGGCAGCAGGGGATACAAGACGGCCTTGTGGTTTGACGAAGGAGCAACTGGAGCCGTTGGTCGCCCAAGGTCTGACGATCGAGAATATTGCCCAACGCGTCGGAGTCAGCGACTCTACGGCCAGAAAATGGCTGAGGCGGTACGGGCTCCAGACCCGAGGAGCGAAAAGGCGAGCGGCGCTCGCGGCCATGCGGCGAACCGGGAAGCAGGACACCCAGTTCGAATGTCGGAGGCATGGGCTGACGAGGTTTGTGGCTGTCGGCTCCGAGCCCCGTCTTCGCTGCGCAAAGTGCCGGTCCGAGGCCGTAGCGCGGAGGAGAAGAAAGGTAAAGGAGATCCTTGTAGCGGAGGCGGGCGGCGAGTGCCTTTTGTGTGGCTATTCAAAGCACACCGCCGCGCTTCAATTCCACCATGTCGAGCCCTCGACCAAATCGTTCGGCCTGGGCGTTCGTGGAATCACTCGTTCCATCGCGAAGTTGCGGGAGGAGGCTTCGAAGTGCGTCCTCCTATGTGCCAACTGCCACGCCGAGGTTGAGGCAGGTGCCGTCGAGCTACCGGTAAAGTCCGGTCGGTCGATGCCGATCCGATGTGGCAATTCGGATTAGCACGGCGTGCTAATCCGGGGTAGCTCAATTGGAAGAGCATTCGGCCGTTAACCGAAGGGTTGTGGGTTCGAGTCCCACCCCCGGAGCTTCTCAGGTGCGGGTGCGGCTGCGCGCCAGCCGCTCGACCAGCTCGGCGCCGCGGGCGGCGCCGTCGTGCTGGCGGGACCAGGCGGCGAGCGCGGCGGCGCGGTCGGTGAAGGAGGGGTCGGCGAGGATGCGGTGAGCGGCCCAGCGCAGCGGCGCCGGCCGGCATAGGCGCCAGGGCAACGAGAGGCCGACCTTGGCCCAGGCCACACGCATCGCCGTCTCGCTCATGTCCCCGGTGAAGGGGCTGACCAGAACCGGCGTGCCGGCCCCGAGGGCGCGGGCGACCGTGCCGTGGCCCCCGTGCGAGATCACCAGCGAGGCGGCCGGCATCACCTGGCTGTAGCTGAGCCAATCGACGAGGACGGCGTTGTCCGGGACCTCGATCGGCCGCTGCGGCACCACGCGGTTCGTTGTGGCGACAACCCGCAGCGGCTCCTCCGCCAGCGCCGTGAGCGCTGTGCGGACCAGTTGATTGTGGGAGTCGTGGGCGGTGCTGGGCGCGACGAGCACGAGCGGCCTGTCGCCCGGCGGCAGCTCGATGTCGGCGTGGGGCAGCTCGAATGTCATCGGCCCGGTCACCTCGACGCCGGCTGGCCAGCGCCGCGGGTACTCGAGCTGGGGGAACGTGGCGATCAGAGCCAGGTCGGGGCTGATTCCCCCGTGGAATCTGTCGGTCGGGGCCAGCTCCAGCCGTTCCCGCTGCAGGTTGAGGTCGCGCCGCCCGTGCTCGAGCCCGATGTTCAGTGCCCTGGTCCCAGCCCGCCAGATGCGCCGGCCGAGCGGCGTGCGTGGTGGCTGCAGGCCCACCGCAAAGAAGGGCAGGCCGGGCTCGACCACGGGATAGATGTGGGGAATCAGCGTTGCCAACGGGATTCCCGCCCGCTCAGCGGCAAGGGCCGGCGCCAGGGTCAGGATGTCGCTGACCACGGCGTCGGGGCCCATCTCCTTCAGAAGGGGAAGGAGCGCCCGCGCCGCCTCGGCCGCGTGGGCGCCGTCGGAGGATTCGGGATCGGGCGGGGGGAACATCCTGTATTCCTCGGCCGCGGTGAAGCCGAGCCCGGCGCCCTCGACCGCCGCCCGCCGCTCCTCCCAGGTCTCGACGACGACCTCGTGCCCGCGGTCGGCCAGCGCCCGCCCCAGCGCGATCGCCGGGAACACATGACCGGGGTCGCCAAAGGCGGCGACGAGGATTCGCAACGGCGATGACCCGTCAGGGGGTGTCGAGGCCCTCACCGGGCCGTGTGAAGACAATCTCTGGGACATGACAATTCGCTGAGGTGCGCAGCAGGAAGCGCACCGCCTCACCGAGGTCCTCCGGCCGGATCATCTGCTCGCCTGGCACCTGTCCCTTCGCGAACTCGGTCATTGGCGTGTCGACGAAGCCAGGCGCCAGCGCGGTGCACTGGATGCCGGCGCCGCCGACCTCGCGGTGCGTCGACTGGGTGAAGTTGATCACCGCCGCCTTGGTCGCCGCGTAGACCGAGAGCCATGCCTGCCCGCCTTTTCCGGCGATCGAGGCCATGTTGAGGATCAGCGCCTTGCCGTGCTCGGCGCCCGCCTCGCGCAGCATCGGAAGCCCCTCGCGGGTGCCGATGATCAGGGCCCGGAGGTTGACCGCAAGCTGCATGTCCAGGTGTTTGGTCTCGATCTCGCCCATCGGGGCGCCGATGCCGACCCCGGCGTTGTTGACGAGAACGTCAAGGCGGCCGTATGCCTCACGGTGCTTGGCGAAGACGCCGACCACGTCCTCCTCGTCGGTCATGTTGGCGGGGGCGCTCAGCACATCGAGACCCTCGTTGCGCAGGCCCTCGACGGCGCTCTCCAGCTTGTCGGGGCGTCGCGCCGAGATGGTCAGCGCGTAGCCCTCTTCCCCGAGCGTGTGGGCAATCGCCAGCCCGATTCCGCTTGAACCCCCCGTGATCAATGCAGCCCTCTGCGCCAACTTGCTCTCCCTCGTGCTCACCGTCAGTCGGGCGCACCCTATATGCCACCGGGACGCGGTGCCTGCGGATGCGCTCGCATTTGCCCGAATAACATGGCTGCCTCTGGATGTCCCCGCTCCGAGCCACAACTGCCGTCCTCTGCCTGCTCGCGGCTGCCGCGCTGGTCATGGGCTGCGGCGGTGGTTCCTCGACCTCCGACGTGGGGCAGGCGGCGAGCAAGCCTGCGCCACCCAAGAGTGACTTCCCAAGCGCCGCGGGCAGGACCCTCCGCAAGGTCATGAAGGCAGCCGACGGCCCCTCCGAACTGATCGTCTCCCCGGCGGCGACGGTCTTCTACAGGGGGGAGAACCGCTTCCCGTTTTACGTTTCCCACAAAGATCGCAGCCAGATCGCCAATGTCGAAGTCGCCCTTTACTTCGCCAAGGCGCCGGCACCGACGATGGCGAAGGGCGGCAAGGAAGCCAACGCCGAAGCGGGGAGCACGTCACCGGAAGCGACGGTCATCGGGCCATTTCCAGCGGCGATCGAAAGCCTCGCGACCAGGCCCGCCTTCCGCGCAAGGACCACGACGAGCGATCCCAACGCTGCCTCGGTCGTCTACGTGACCAACGTCGACCTCCCCAGCAACGGTCAGTGGCGGATCGCGGCGCTGATCAAGCAGGGCAAGGAACTGACCGCGACGCTGGTGCCGAGCGTAATGGTTGGGGAATTCAGCAAGGTGCGACGGGTGGGGGAGAGGGCGCCACTGATCCACACGCCAACCCCTTCAGGGGTCGGGGGCGACCTCAGCAAGATCACAACGCGCGTCCCGCCCGACACCCAGAACCAGGTCGATTACGCGGATGTTTTCGGGAAGAAGCCCATCGTCCTCTTGTTTGCGACCCCCAAGTTCTGCCAAAGTCGGGTTTGCGGCCCGGTTGTCGACGTGGCCGAGCAGGTGAAAAAGGTTTATGGCAACAAGGCGGCGTTCATCCACATGGAGATTTACAGGGACAACGAACCGAGCAAGGGCCTCAGGCCGCAGGTGAAGGCGTTCCACCTGCCGAGCGAACCGTGGCTGTTCGCGATCGACCGCCACGGGATCATCCGGGCGGAGATCGAGGGGGCGTTCGGCGTCGACGCGCTGACCCAGATCGTGAAGGCGGTAACGGAATGAGTGAGAAGACCGCGCCCGATTCCGAGCTGCTGAAGTCCTTCGCCGCGGAGGCCCGCCGGCGCTGCGACGTGATCGCGGCAGGCCTCGCCACGGAGACCGACGACTTCGAGACGTTGCGGGCCGAAGCCCACGCGCTGAAGGGAACGGCGGGCGCCGTCGGCCTGCGGCGCCTTGCCGAGCTCGCGGGCCTGATGGAATCCGACCTCGCCGAGGCCAAGGGGACGGGCATCATCCGTGGCGGCCGCTCCCACCAGATCGCCGATGCAGCCAAAGCGCTGTCCGACGGCGCGGCCGCCGCCGCCGAGGGCAGTGAGGAGCCGCCCGACGTCGGGCGCTCCCTCGCCCAGCTCTTCAGCGCATAGCAACCTTTCACGCCCTCCCGGTCGCGGTAGGCTCGACCCCCGGGGCGGTAGCTCAGTTGGTCAGAGCAGCGGACTCATAATCCGTCGGTCGAAGGTTCGAGTCCTTCCCGCCCCATCGCAATCCCTGCAAATCATGAGGTCCGTGAGACTTGCAGTCGGACGCTTCGCTTGTGCCGCACGGTGGGGAGATATAGCCTCGATGCACAGGTGAGTCGGAAGATAGGCAGCCATGACCCCCGGCACACCACTTGTCGCGGTGCTCGTGGCCGTCCTCGCTGCGATGGTCGCGCTGCCCACAGCGGAGGCGATGCCCCACTCCGGCGCCGTCCGCGCCGAAACCGCGAAACGGAAGAAGTGCAAGAAGGGCTACAAGAATGTCCGCGTCCATGGCAAGGTCAAGTGCAAGAGGAAGGGTGGCGGTCAGACGCCGGGCAATGCCCCGTCCGGAACGAACCCGAGCCCGTCCAGCCCGGATCCGCAGACCCGCTTCCTTGCGATGTTCCACAACTCCGGCTGGGACCGGCCATGGACCGCGGACACGCCGCAGCATGAGCCATTCGAGGACCTCTACAACTTCTGCAGCGATGGCCGCTACTACGAGCGTTTCACAAACGGCTTCACCGGCCTCGACAGTCCCTATCAGGGCAGCTGGCAGCTGCTTGGCGTCCAGACTGGGACGGTCAATTGCTACAACGTCGTCGAGGGCCACCTCGTCACTACGGACCAGAACAGCGCTCAGACCCAGCTCTACGTCGATCTGTCCGAGCAGCTCCCCAACGTCGCTTTCATCAACCAGAATGAATTCACGCGCGTAGCGCCCGCCTGTTGATTCGGCGGCAATTAACGCAGGACTCAGCCGAATCGCAGCGGTGAAATCAGGGGAGTCCGCCGCATGGATTTGGGGCAGCACGTGTTACTAAAGGCACAATGGTCCGCTATCGCCTTGACGATTTCATCGAGTACGCCCTGACCAAGCAAGGTAGGGAAAACGTAGCGCTGGCCCTTCTTGCTGCCGGCTGTGTGATGGGCGTCGTCCTTATCGGTCGCCCCTGATCGACCGACGGTCCAGCTCGTAGGCAGCCCGCGGCGAGGGAACGCTCTTCCTGACGATCTGGCCTGGGGTCTCTCGCTTGCTGAGAGTCCGCCTCACCCGCGAGGCCTGCGCACTTCATCGAGGCTCACCCTGCCGCCGACCTCAATGCGTCCGTCGCGGGCTGGGCGGGCAAGGAGGACGGAGCCGTGACCCTGATGGACGACGATCGGGCGATCGAGCTGGGCGCAGAGCGCAAGCGCGGCGGAGCCCGTTGCCTCGTCCTCCGCGATGCCGGCCTTGGGCACGAAGGACCGCGCTCGGATCGTTCCAGCGGCCTCGTCGATCCAGGCCCACGCATAAACGTTCGGGTGGCCCTCCGGCCGCCCCTTCAGGGCGCGCACCTCGGCCGGTGAGTCGAGCCGCTGGTACTCGAACGCCGGTGCCCACTCGGGGCGCCCCATGACATACGTCACGTCGTCTTCCACCCGCACGCCGACCTCCCCGGCCGGGGGCCGAAGCGCCTCGACCGGCGCTCCCTCCTCGGCAAGCAGCCAGGCGGTTCCCACGCTGGGATGACCGGCAAATGGCAGCTCGACCTGCGGCGTGTGGATGCGCATCTCCCCCCTGGCGCGGTCGACGACGAAGACCGTCTCGCTGAAGCCCAGCTCCGCCGCGACGCGCGGCCGCTCCCGTTCGGGCACCAGTCCGCCGTCGAGGAAGACCCCGAGTGGGTTGCCCCATTCGCCGTCCTCGTTGGTAAATACGCGGAGGACGTACAGCTCGGGCACATCTCGATCTTAGGGTCTCCCCGAAAACCCCCGGGCACGCTGGTGGCGGCGGAGAACGCTAGGCGGGAACCGGGGTCGCCTCTTCGGCGAGGTCCGCGGCGAGGGCGTCGACCACATGCGGGTCGAACTGCGTGCCCGCATAGCGGCGCAGCTCGGCGAAGGCCTCCTCGACAGTCCTGCGGGGCCGGTAGGGCCGCGGCGAGGTCATCGCCGCGAAGGCGACGGACACGGCGATGATCCGCGCCCCCAGCGGGATCGCCTCCCCGGCCAGGCCGTCGGGGAAGCCGCTGCCGTCGAAGTGCTCGGAGCTGGACCGGACCAGGCTGGCCACGGAGGCCAGGCCGGGCGCCGCGCCGATGATCCGCTCGCCTTCGACGGTGTGGTTGCGGACCATCGCGGTCTCCGCCGCGCCAAGTGGCGTCTCGCTTTCCTGCACGGCCTCGGGCACCCCCAGCAGGCCGATCTTCTGCAGCTCGCCGGCCAGCGCGATGTCGTCGATCTCCTCGCTGCCGACCCCGAGGCGCCGCGCGAGTGAGATCGCCCTGTAGGCGACCACCCGCAGGTGGTCGTCCAGCTCCGGGTTGCGGGTGATGAGGGCCGCCTTGAGCACCGCGTGGGCCTGACGCCGCGCCGAGCGGTGCTGGCGTTGCTTGTGCGCGGTGAGCCGCTGACTGGCAACCTGGAAGGCGAGATCCGGGTCTCCAGCCTCCTCGGGGATCGCGACCTCGCCGTAGGAATGGCCGATCACCGCGTCGCCGTCCTCCTCGCGCAGCGAGGCGGTCACCGCGAGGACGATTTCGCCCAGCTGCCGTCCGCCGGCGGGCACCAGCGCGGCGAGCCGGCTGCCATCGCTTCGGTAGGAGGTTCCACCGAGCGGTGCCACCGCGTCGACCAGGCTCTGCGCGAAACGGCGCAGGACCTCGTCTCCCGCTGCGTAGCCGAAGCGATCGTTGTAGGCCTGGAGGCCGTCGAGCTCGAGCAGCACCAGGACCCGCCCCTCATCCGGCGTCGCAAGCGCCGCCCGGATGTCGGATTTCAGCTGACGCCGGGTCTGCAGGCCGGTCACCTGGTCGCTGAGCTTGCTCTTGCGCTCCCGTTGCAGGATGTCCGACTGGCTGCGGATCGTTCCCAGCATTCGCATGAACACGCAGGCGATCAGCGCCAGCGTCAGCCAGAAGACGAGTTCGTTGACGCGCTGCTGGAAGTGGTCGTAGACCAGCAGCGCGATCGCCGCTGCCGCAAACACAGCCGGGCCGATCACCGACCGCCAGCTGCCGGACCCCAGCACGAGGGTTCGCACACGTTCCGCCCAATCCAGCGCCCACCAGCGCAGGCGGCTCGGCGCCCCCACGTCCGGTTGGGTGTGGCCCCAGCCTGGGGGGCCCGGCGCCGATCCATTCACATCTTGCACACACGCTTCATCGGTCGGGATGGACGTTCAGGCAAGGGCGATGGACGTTTGGTCGAAACTGCCCGCAGTTAGTCGCGGTTGCGCGCGCCTCCCACGTGACCCCGATCCCGGCGGTAGGTCATGCTTACCTGGGTCACATGAGCGGCAACGAGGAACTGGACGAGTTCGAGTCGTTGGTCGCCGACGCGATCGACGCCCTGCCCGACGAATTCCAGAAGGTGCTGGAGAGCGTCCCGGTCATCGTCTCCGAGCTGGGCTCGGAAGCGCGCGCCTACGGCCAGTACTTCGGCGACGGGGTGGCGCGTGACCGCTACGAGGACCGGATCGTCATCTACCGCGACACGCTGGAGCGGGACTTCGGCTACGACCGCGGGCTGCTCGCCCGGCAGGTGGAGCGCACCCTGCGCCACGAGCTGGCGCACCATCTCGGCTGGAACGAGCACGGAGTGGGGGGTCTCGGCCTCTGACCGGGGTTGCGCTGCACTTCGCGCCCCACCCGGATGACGAGCTGATCGGGGCGCCGGCGACGCTGATGACGCTGCGCGACGCCGGCTGGCGGGTCGTCAACGTTGCATGCAGCCTCGGCAGGCCGGGCCAGCATGCGCGGCGGGAGGCCGAGTTGCGCGAGGCGTGCAGCCTCGCGGGGTTCGAGCTGCGTGTCCCGCCGAAGCCGGTGTCCATCTCCAGCGATTGCGATCCGGTCGTCGCCCGGGAGGAGCTGGCCGAGATTGCGATCGAGGCGATCGAGGAGCTCGAGCCACAGGTCGTCGTTTCACCCGGTCCCAGCGATCGCCACCCCGGACACCTGCTTGTCGCCCAAGCGGTCCGCGACGTGCTTGCTGCGCGGGGCCCGGCCAGGCCGCGATGGTGGATGTGGGCGCTGTGGGGGTCGCTCCCGCAACCGACGCTCGGCACCCTGTTTGACGAGCGGCGTCTCGAGGAGGTCCTCACCGCCCTGGCCGCCCACCGCGGAGAGGTTGCCCGCAACGACTACCGGCGCTTCGTCAAGGCCCGGGCGGAGATGAATGCCGCCCTTGCCACGGAGCTGCTGTTCGGCTTCGGTGCGGCCGCACCGGTGGGAGTCGAATACGTGGAGCTGCTCACCGAGGTGGCGCTGGTGGCCGGCCGCTGGCTGCTGGGCCGGCCACGGTGGCTCGACGCAGCGGCACCTCTCTGTGAGCCCGGCGAGGTGGAGGCGATCGTCGACTAGCGTACGCGGCAGCTGCGGGCGAGCGTCGTCGTCAGCCGCTGCCCGTCGGCGAAGGTGAAGCTGCCCTGGGCGAAGGGGAAGAACGCTCCCCGAAAGCCGGCTGGAGCTGCGCAGCGCGCACTGAGGAAGCTCTGCAGCTGGCCCGCGAACCGGTAGCGGCGCCCGAAGGTAAAGCTGACGTCGCTGACGTGGCCAAGATCGGCGGCGATTGTCGGAATGCTGGTGGAGATGACGGTCCCAAAGGCGCCGGCGCGCCGGTGGGTGACGTCGAACCTCAGCACGAACGTGGCCTGCACCGGCTTCCAGCCGTAGATGTGGAGGAGGATCGAGGGCCGGCCATGTGCCCGGCTGTTGAAGGCGAGGATCTTGCCTTCGACCGGCAATGCAGAGCTGGGGAGGTCGATATTGACGCCGAACCGACCGTGCCCGATCAGGGCCCCGCTGCAACGGGAGAGCGCCTCCTGGGTCGACGTCTCCTCGAGCTGTGCGGACTGGCAGACCGGCAGGCCGCGGGTGAAGAGCCTGCCGTAGCGGTTGATCGCGATCGAGATGCGTCGCAGCTGCGGGGGAAGGCCTCCGCTGGTGCTGCTCAGCGAGCCGCTGAAGCTTACGGTCACCGGGGCAACGCGATCGCGCGGCAGGATCTGCGGTTCGAAGCCGCCGTCGAAGGCGAGCCGCAGGGTGCCGCTCTGAACCAGTTCGCTCCGGGCGAGGCCGGTGCCGAGTAGCGCTGCCGCCAGGACAAGGGCGGTTATGGGGGCGAGTCGTCGCATCGTTCACAGGCAAGTCTAGGGTTGGCCACTATGATCGCGGCGTGCTCGGGCTGATCGCCCTCAACCTGGTCCGCAATCGGGGAAGGACCGCGCTGACGGCGGCCGGGATTGCGATCGGGGTCGCGACGATCGTCGCCCTGCTCGCTCTCACCCAGGGCCTCAAGCAGAGCGTCGGCGGTCTCAGCAACCTCGGTGGCGCCAATTTCGGCATCTTCCAGAGCGGCGTCGCCGACCCAACCGCCTCGGTGCTGCCCGAAACGCTGCTTGCCAGGATCGAACGGCAGCCTGGGGTGGCGGAGGCGGCGCCGATCCAGCTGGTCACCGACGCGCTTCCCGAATCCCCTTCGGCGATCGTCTTCGGGGCGCGCCCGCACAGCTTCGTCATGGAACGGCTGGTCCTTACGGAGGGGCGGATCGTGCACGGGAACGAGGCGCTGGTCGGCGAAGATCTGGCCGGCCGGCTGGGTCTGAAGCCGGGCGGCGAAGTCGTCCTCAAGGGCGAGCGGTTCCCGGTCGTGGGCGTCTACCACGCGGGCGTCGGCTTCGAGGATGCCGGGGTGGTCGTGCCGCTCCCGGTTGCCACCCGGCTGGCCGGCGGCCGCAGCGGGGTGACGACGATCGCCGTGACGCTGCAGCCAGCCGCCTCGGAGGAAGCCGTCGCCGCGGAGGTGCGGCGCGCCTTCCCCGGCACCACGACGATCTCCAATCCGGGTGAGGCGGCCCGCGCCAACCCCGCCTTCGAAATCGTCACCAAGGCGGTGCTGGTGATCGCCGTCCTGGCCCTCGTCCTCGGGGCGATCGCCGTCACCAACACGATGGCGATGTCGGTGCTCGAGCGCCAGCGTGAGCTGGCGCTGATCGCCGCGATCGGCTGGAGCCCGCGCCAGGTCGCGTCGCTGGTCATCGGCGAGGGAGCGGGGGTCGGGCTGATCGGCGCCGCGGTCGGGGTCGGCGCCGGGATCGCGGTCAGCCGGCTGATCGTCGGCCTGCTCGCGGCCGAAGCGTTCGTCAGCCCGGAACTGACCCTCTGGGGAGTGGGGCGGGGGTTCCTGATCGGGCTGGCGATCGGTGTGCTGGGCGGCATCTACCCAGCCTGGCGGGTCACCCACCGCCCCCCGGCCGAGCTGCTCGGCCGCTTCTAGGTCGAGGGCGCGCCCTCTCCCGCGATCGCCCCGTCGACCATTCGCACCACGCGGTCGGCGCGGTCTCCCAGCACGCGGTCGTGGCTGGCGATCACGAGCGTCATCCCGCGCCGCTCGCGGGCGCGGTCGAGCAGCGCCAGGACGAGGCGGCCGCTCTCGGAGTCGAGCGAGCCGGTCGGCTCGTCGGCGAGCAGCAGGCGAGGTTCGTTGACGAGGGCCCGCGCCACGGCGACCCGCTGGCGCTCGCCTCCCGAGAGGGTCGCGGGGCGCTCCTCGGCGCGCTCGCGCAGGCCGACCTCGGCGAGCAGCTCGACGGCGCGCCGTCGCCGCTCCGCGCGCGGCGTTCCGGCGGCGATCAGCGGCAGCTCGACGTTCGCCCGCGCGGTCAGCATTGGCAGCAGGTGGTGGAGCTGGAAGACGAAGCCGACCGTGTCGCGCCGGTAGGCGGAGGGGTTGTCGAGGTCGGTGACGGAGACGCCGTCGACCAGGACCCGGCCCGAGTCGGGGCGCTCGATCGCCGCGATCACGTTGAGCAGGGTGCTCTTGCCGCAGCCGGAGGGGCCGGTGATCGCGACGATCTCGCCGGGAGCCACCCGCAGCGAGACGTCACGCAGGGCGTGGATCCGGCCGGCGAACGTCTTCGATACCCGCTCGACCTCGATCGCGGCGCCCGTGGCGGGGCGCGGCAGCGCCGCCGCTGTGTCCTCGCTGCCGGACTGCGCGCTCAACGCCTCACCACGACCGGGTAGTCGAGCCGGCGCGTCCCCAGCGGAGTGGTGACGACGGCGCGGAAGGTCAGGGGTATGCCGAGCGAACGCGCCGGCCAGCGGATCGTGTCGTGGAAGATCCCCTTGAACCTGTAGTGGGAGCGACGCGCCACGACGGCGCCGGCGAAGAGGTACTGGTAGCGGACCTCGGCCCGCAGCGGTTCTCCGCGCGGGCCCTGGACGCGGATGACGATCGGCCACGGTGCGCCAGCGACCGGCCGGTGGCCCGGGGCGGTGAGGATCACGGTCGGCTGCGGCGCAGGCCGTTGCACCGTTTCACCGGAGTTGACCGTGCCCGAGCCGCCGCCACAGGCTGACAGGCCCAGGGCGAGAGCGAAGGCGAGCGTTGAGCCGAGAAGTCGCAGAGGCCCGATCGTCCCACTTTGCGCCGACGTAGAATCGGCCGCCCGTCCGATCGAAGGAGTCCCGTGGAGCGCTGGACGCGCGCCGTCATCGCCAATCGTAAGAAGGTCCTTGCCGTCTGGTTCGTCCTCTTCCTGCTGGGCGGCTACGCGGCGTCCAGCCTCGGCAGCCTGCTGAGCAACCGCTTCAGCGTGCCGGGCTCCGACGCCGAGCGCGGGCTCGACCTGCTCAAGGAACGCTTCAACGAGCGCGGCGACGGCGCCTTCACGCTGGTCTTCCGGACCGACCGGCCGGTTGCCGGCACGCCCGCCTTTCGGCGTCGTGCCACGCGGGTCGCGACGGGGGCGGCCTCCGTTGTCGCCGGCGCTCGATTGGGCCCGGTGCTGCCAGCCTCGGCGACCGTCGCCTACATCCAGATCAACACGCCGCTCGAAAACGCGGACGCCGCCAACAAGGTGCCCGCGATCCGCGCCGCGACGCCCGCCGTTCCCGGCACCGAGACATACCTGTCCGGCTTTCCGGCGATCCAGCACGACACGCAGAAGATCTACAAAGAAGACCTCGGCAAGGGGGAGTTGATCGCGATCCCGATTGCCCTGATCGTGATGGCGTTCATGTTCGGGACCCTGGCCGGGATTGCGGTGCCACTCGCCTTCGCAGCCGTGACGATCCCCTCGGCGCTGGGTGCGGTCTGGATCTTCGCCCACTTCATGGCGATGGCGACCTATGTCGAAAACATCGTCGTTCTGATCGGCCTCGGGATCGCGATCGACTACTCGATGCTGATCGTCTTCCGCTACCGCGAAGAGCTGGAGCGCCACGACTCGGCCCACGAGGCGGTCGTCGCCGCGATGGTGACGGCGGGGCGCGCGACGCTCTTCTCCGGCGCCGTGGTGGCGGTCGGCCTGGCGCTTCTCGTCTTCATGCCGCTGCCCTTCATGCGCTCGATGGGGGTGGGAGGCCTGCTCGTGCCGCTCTTCTCGATCGCCGCCTCGGCCACCTTCCTGCCGGCGCTGCTGGCGGTGATGGGGGCCGGTGTGAACCGGCTGCGGGTGATTCCGCGCCGTGTGCTCGAACACCGCGCCAGCGGCAGGCCCGGAGCCTGGAGTCGCCTCGCCCGCTCGATCATGCGCCATCCGGTCGCCTACCTGGTCGTTGCGGGCACCCTGATGGTCGGTCTGGCGCTGCCGGCTGTCGGCCTCCACCTGACCGGAGGCGACAACAGGGGGGTCCCGCTCACAACCGAGTCGACGCGCGGCCTGGCGCTGCTGCGCTCGACCCTCGGCCCCGGCGCCCTTGCGCCGAACCAGGTCGTGATCGACACCGGACGCCGGGGCGGCGCCTACTCGGCCGGGATCGTGGCCGCGGAGAACCGGCTGGTCGCCGAGCTGCGCCACGACCCGCGGGTGAACCCCGAGACGATCCTCTCGCCGTCCCTGCTGCCGGCGGGGCCACGGGGCCGGGCGCTAGCCAGGCGCAACAGCCTCGTCGACGCCGAAGCCCGGGTGGTGCAGATCCGGGCCGCCGGGCGGCAGGACTCCGGCACCGCGGCCTCCCAGGACCTCGTCCACAGCATTCGCGACACCTACATCCCGAAGGCCCGCTTCGGCAACGCCTCGGTGATCCTGACCGGCGCCCCCGCCTTCGGTGTCGACTTCGTCGCCACCGCCTACGGCGCCTTCCCATGGCTGGTGCTCGCGGTGCTGGTCCTCTCCTACCTGCTGCTGCTGCGCGCCTTCCGCAGCGTTCTGCTGCCGCTCAAGGCGGTGCTCCTGAACCTGCTCTCGGTCAGCGCCACCTACGGCGTTCTGGTCCTTGTCTTCCTCCACGGGGGGCACTCGCTGCTGGGGCTGAAAGGCCTGCCGCAGATCGAAGGCTGGATCCCGATCTTCCTCTTCGCGATGCTGTTTGGTCTCTCGATGGACTACGAGGTCTTCCTGCTGTCGCGCATCCGCGAGGAGTGGGAAAAACGCCACGACAACGAGGAGGCCGTCGCCTACGGCCTCGAGCACACCGGCCGCATCATCACCGCGGCCGCGCTGATCATGATCGCCGCCTTCTCCGGCTTCATCGCCGGCTCCTTCGTCGGCCTGCAGGAGTTCGGCGTCGGCCTCTCCGCCGCCATCCTGCTCGACGCGACGGTCGTCCGCGCGATCCTCGTCCCGGCGCTGATGAAGCTGCTGGGCAACTGGAACTGGTACCTGCCGAAGCGCGTCGAGCGAATCCTCGAGCGCACCCGTCCCCACCCGGCCAAGGCCGAGGCCGGCAGTTAGCGGCGGCGGCCGGACGGCTTTCGGCCCCGCGCCTCCAGCTTCGATTGCGAGGACTGCGACGCCGGCACCCGCTTCACGTCGCGGAGCTCGGGCAGGAGCAGTTCTGCGGCACATTGCCTGTGCCAGTGGTGGTGCTCGGTGCCGCCGAGTCGCAGCACGTACTGGACAACGGTGTGGTCGGTGCCGATCTCGATCTCGCCGTGGCAGCCGGGGCAGCGGTAGAGCTTGCCGGCGATGCTGCGGATCAGCCAGGCCTCGTCGCCTTCGTCGGTGACGCCGCGAAGGCTCCAGCGAATGCTGGGCAGCCCCGCGTGCGCGGTCATCTCCTGGACAGCCAGGCGAAGCCGGCGGCCATCGCCAGGTTGGCGGCGCCGGCCAGCCGCAGGTTGAGCTTCGCGCTGGGACGGCCGATTGCGGGAGACTGGGACCAGAGGGCGTCGGTGGCGATCTCGGTACCCCGCAGCCAGGCCAGCGCCCACCAGTCGCGCGGCTCGCCGCGGGCCGCGGCGAGCGCGTGGGCGGCGGCGAAGGTGAGCCACACCGGCCCGCAGCGGCGGAACAGGTGCGTCGCGTCCGGCGAGGGCTCATCGTGGCCGAGGACGCGCAGCGTCGCCTCCGGCGCGGCGATCGCCGCCGATCCGAGGATCAGGTCGAAGGCGATCATGTTGCGGTTGGTGAGGCGCAGCGCCCGCTCGAGCGTCATCGCACCCCCATCCAACCAGATCGGAAGGGAAAGCACGTGGTCCGGCGAAATGGACGGCCGTGACCAAGACTGCGACGAAACCAGCTGCCGACCTAAAGAGCCTCTCCGAGTACATCCAGGAACGCTTCGACGAGTTCTCGCGTTCCCAGAAAGACGTAGCCCGCTACATCGTCGACCACCTCGACGAGGCAGCCTTCCTCACCGCCGAGGAGCTGGCCCGGAGAGCGAGCACCTCGTCATCGACCGTGGTGCGCTTCTCCCAGGCCCTCGGCTTCGAGGGCTATCCGGAGCTGCAACAGGCTGCGATAGAGGAGTACCGCAACGCGGCTGTGGCCGGTGGCGGCGCGGCGACCAACGGGGCACTGTTCTCCTTCGACCACTCGGAGCTGGAGGGCTCGCTGGGGGCGGACTACGCCAACCTCGAGGAAACCGCCCGCAACCTGACCCGCGAGCAGGTCGACGGCGTGGTGGCGGCGCTGGCAGAGGCCCAGCGCGTGGTCATCGTCGGCGTCGACCAGATGGCCTTCTTCGCCAGCTACCTGCGCCACACGCTCAGCCTTCTCGACATCCGCGCCGAGATCGTCGCCAGCACCGGAGGCGAGTCGCTGCAGCGGCTGGGTCGAATCGACGAGGAAACACTGGTCATCGTCCTCTCCTCCGGCCGGGCGCACCCGCTTCTGCTGCGGGCGATGAAGCTCGCGCTGCACCGCCGCGCCCGCACCCTTGCGATTTCGGACGCATCGATGTCAGAGGTTGGCGAGCACGCCGAGCAGACTCTCTACTACTCGTCCAACAGCCCTTCCTTCGCCCGGTCCAACACGGCTCTGATGGCGCTGGTGCAAGCGCTTGCGCACGGGCTTTACGCACGCGACGAAGCCGCGCACAAGGACCGGATCCGCGCCTACAAGCTGAAGTAGGGACCACCCCCGTATATTGGGGGTCGATGAGCGAGCGGGCGACATTCAGGGTCAAGACCGGCCTGGCGGAGATGCTGAAAGGCGGGGTGATCATGGATGTGGTCACCCCAGAGCAGGCACGGATCGCGGAGGAGGCTGGAGCCTGTGCGGTGATGGCGCTGGAACGGGTGCCGGCCGATATCCGCAGGGACGGCGGGGTCGCCCGCATGTCGGACCCGGCGATGATCAGGGGGATCCAGGAGGCGGTGACGATCCCGGTCATGGCGAAGGCGCGGATCGGGCACTTCGCCGAGGCCCAGGTCCTGCAGGCTCTCGAGGTCGACTACATCGACGAGTCGGAGGTGCTCACCCCGGCGGATGAGCGCAACCACATCGACAAGCTCGCCTTCGAGGTGCCATTCGTCTGCGGCGCCACCAACCTCGGCGAGGCGCTGCGGCGGATTGGCGAGGGGGCGGCGATGATCCGCTCCAAGGGCGAGGCCGGCACGGGCAACGTGGTCGAGGCGGTCCGCCATATGCGCGATATAACCGCTGGGATCAAGCGCCTCGCAGAGCTCGGCGCGGAGGAGCTGGCCGGGGCCGCGAAGGAGCACCAGGCGCCCCTGGAAGTGGTTCGCGAGGTGGCTGACAGGGGACGTTTGCCGGTGCCGCTGTTCTGCGCGGGCGGCATCGCGACGCCGGCTGACGCGGCGCTGATGATGCAGCTCGGGGCGGAGGGGAGCTTCGTCGGCTCCGGGATCTTCAAGAGCTCGGACCCGGAGCGCCGCGCCCGGGCGATCGTCGAGGCGACCACGCACTTCAACGACCCCGAGCGGGTGGCGGCCGCCTCGATCGGGCTCGGCGAGGCGATGCCGGGCCTCGAGATCTCCGAGCTGGCAGCCGCCAATGCCCTTCTCCAGAACCGCGGAGCCTGAGAACCTGTCTGAGCTGCGCATCGGCGTCCTTGCCCTCCAGGGCGGCTTCGAGGCCCATATGCGGATGTTGCGCCAGCTCGGCGCCGAGGCCACCGAGGTGCGGATGCCAGGCGATCTCGAGGGGCTCGACGGCCTTGTCATCCCCGGTGGGGAGAGCACGACGATCTCCATGGGCATCCGCTCGGTTGGCCTGGAGCCGGCGATACGCGCCCACCATCGTGCCGGCCGGGCGATATTTGGGACGTGCGCCGGGATGATCGTCTGCGACGACTCCCACCTCGGGCTGATCGACGCCACCGCGACCCGCAACGCATTCGGCCGCCAGCTGCAGAGCTTCGAGGCCGATGTGGAGTTGGAGGGCATCGGTGACGAGCCGCTGCGGGCGGTCTTCATCCGTGCGCCGTGGGTGGAGCGCTGCGGCCCCGGCGTCGAGGTGCTCGCCTCCTATGAGGGACACCCGGTGGCGATCCGCGAAGGCGGTGTCCTGGCCTGTGCGTTCCACCCGGAGCTGACGGACGACTCGCGCCTGCACGCCCTTTTCATTGCAATGGCAACCGGCACGCAACGGCGCGCCCGTGAGGAGGCGGAGACGTGAGAGACCCGAGAGCTGAGGGCCTGGCGAAGATCCTCGTCGGCTACTCGACCGAGGTGAAAGAGGGCGAGGTCGTCTCGATCGACGGCGAGAGCGCGGCGGCGCCGCTGCTGCTGGCTGTCTACGAGGAGGCGCTGAAGGCGGGGGCTCACCCCATTCTCAACGTCTCGCTCGACGGTCAGGCGGCCGCCTACTACAGGCACGCCGGAGACGCGGAGCTCGACTGGATCTCTCCTGTTGCGGAGTGGCTGCTCGACAACGCCGACGTCCGCATCGCCGTGGGAGCCAGCAGCAACACCCGCGAGCTGTCAGGGGTTTCGCCCGAGCGGCAGACGCGGCGGCAGACGGCCACCGGCGAGCTGATGGCGCGAGCGATGGACCGCAGCGCCAGGGGTGACTTTCGCTGGTGCTACACGCTCTACCCGACCAACGCGTACGCGTCGGAGGCCGAGATGAGCCTGGTCGACTACGAGGACTTCTACTACGGGGCCTGCCTGGCGGTCGACGGCGACCCGCTGACCTCGTGGGAGCGTGCCTCGGCCGAGACCGTGCGGCTTGCGCAGTGGATAGAGGGCCACGAGGAGGTTCGGGTCACGGCGCCCGGTACGGACATCGTGCTTGGCATCGCGGGGCGCAAGTTCATTCCCTGCGACGGCCGCCACAACATGCCCGACGGCGAGCTCTTCACCGGCCCGGTTGAGGACTCGGTGGAGGGCGAGGTGACATTTCACCTGCCAGCGGTGATCGGCGGGCGCGAGGTTTCGGGGGTGCGGCTGCGCTTCGAGGCCGGCAAGGTCGTTGACGCAAGCGCGGAGCGCGGAGAGGAGTTCCTGGTCGAGCTGCTCGACACCGATCCCGGCGCGCGCCGGCTCGGGGAGCTCGGGATCGGCACCAACTACGCGATCGACCGGGGCACGCGCGAGGTGCTGCTCGACGAGAAGATCGGCGGCACGGTCCACCTGGCGGTCGGACGCAGCTACCCCGAGTCGGGCGGCGTAAACGAGTCGGCGGTGCACACCGACCTGGTCTGCGACCTGCGCCAGGGCGGCAGGATCACCGTCGACGGCGAGACGATGCAGGAGGACGGCCGCTTCGTGGTCTAGCGGTCGGCTCCTAGCGGTTGGGGAGCGGGGATCCCGCGAGCAGGAAGAACCAGATCGTCATCGCGAAGACGGCGAGCAGCACGGAGCCGATCAAGACGGCCTCGACGACCGTGGTCGTGCCGACAGGCTCGGACGTGTCGCGCATGCTCCTCAGCCAGTTGGGCCGCATCGGCGAGAGGCGGTTGGTTCCCGTGACGCGCATGTAGAGGGCGTTGAGCCGCCCGATCAGCCAGGCATCGATCAGGACCGAGAGGATGATTCCGACGGCGACGACGACGTATGGCCCGTTGCTTGGAAACTGGGTATGGGACACCTTCGAGGCGATGTAGATCCAGCTCAGCGGGATCGCCGTCCAGAGAGACAGCGCCGCGAGCAGCATCGCGACGAACACAACGCTTGCCGCGAGGGCGTGCGCCGCGCTCGAGCTGCGAGAGTGAGTGGCGGTCTCGGAACCCATCCCCGACTCATAGAATGGCAAACAATGTCCGGGCATTCGAAATGGTCATCGATCAAGCACAAAAAGGCGGCGGCCGACGCAAAGCGCGGCCAGCAGTTCACGAAGCTCGCGCGGGCGGTCACGGTTGCGGCCAGGGAGGGTGGGGGAGACCCGGACGGGAATCCGACCCTGGCGACCGCGATCCAGAAGGCGCGCGACGCGTCGATGCCCAAGGACAACATCCAGCGGGCGATCGACCGCGGCACGGGCGCCGGCACGGACGCCGACGCCATCGAGCGGATCATCTTCGAGGGTTACGGCCCGGGTGGCGCCGCGATCCTGGTGGAGGCGCTGACCGACAACCGCAATCGCACGAGCGCGGACGTGCGGCTTGCGTTCAACAAGCACGGGGGCAGCCTCGGTGAGCCGGGCTCGGTCGCCTGGATCTTCGAGAAGCGAGGCGCAATCGCCGTTGACGGCGCCCGCTTTGGCGAGGACGACCTGATTCCCGCGATCGACGCCGGCGCCGAGGACGTGCGCGAGGAGGGTGACATGCTGCGCGTCCTCTGCGAGCCAGGCGACCTGAGCGCCGTGCGCGAGGCGCTGGAGGCCACGGGTGTGGAGATCCAGTCGGCCGACGTGACGATGGAGCCGAAGAGCACGGTCGAGGTCAAGGGAAACGACGCGAGCTCCCTGCTGCGCCTCGTCGACGCGCTCGAGGAGCACGACGACGTCAGCGAGGTTCACGCCAACTTCGACATCCCCGAGGACGTGCTTCAGAAGCTCGCGGTCGCGTAAAGGCATCCGGCGCTCTTCCCAGAATCAGTCCCTATGCAAGTCGTGATGGGGATCGACCCCGGGGCCGCCAACCTCGGTTTCGGCATCGTGCGGGTCGAGGGCAATCGCATGGTTGCGCTCGATGGCGGCGTCATCGAGACCGCCGCCGACCTGCCGATCGAGCGGCGGTTGGAGCGCATCCATCGCGCGCTCGTGGAGTTGATCGCCTGGCACGAGCCCGGCGCCCTGGCGATCGAGGACATCTACTTCGGCAAGAACGTGCGCTCCGCGATGGTGGTGGGCCAGGCGAGCGGCGTGGCAATGCTCGCCGCCGCGCAGGGTGGCGTGCGCTGCTTCGCCTACACGCCGCAGGCGATCAAGATGGCGGTTTGCGGCTCCGGCGCCGCCGGCAAGAAACAGGTGCAGCGGATGGTGGGCACGTTGCTCGGGCTGCCCGAGCCGCCGGCCCCCGACCATGCCGCGGACGCTCTCGCGGTGGCGATCTGCCACGGCGGGTCTGCCGGTCGCCGGCAGGCCGTGGAGGCTGTCGGCGCGGCCGCCGCCGAGCGGATGGCCGGATGATCGCGGCGGTTCGAGGCGAGGTGATGGTGCGTCGCCCTGACCATGTCGTGATCGATGCCGGGGGCGTCGGCTACCGGCTCACGGTCTCAGCCGAAACGCTGAAGGCGGTCCCGGCGACTGGCCGGGAGGCCTTCCTGCACGCGGATCTGGTCGCCCGGGAGGATTCCCTCACCCTCTTCGGCTTCGCCTCCGAGGAGGAGCGGGACCTCTTTGGCGAACTCGTCTCCGTCAGCGGGATCGGTCCCAAGGTGGCGATAGCGGTGCTCTCCGGAGGCCCGGCGCGCGAGCTGCTGCGAGCGATTGCCGCTGGTGATGCGAAACGGTTTCAGGCGGTGCCGGGGATCGGCAAGCGCACCGCGGAGCGGATCATCGTCGAGCTGCGCGAGAAGGTCGCCGGAGCCCTGGAGGAGGGGATCGCGACCGCGATCGCCGAGGATGGCGGAGCGCGCGCCCTTGCCCGCGACGGCCTCGTCAATCTCGGCTACGCGCCGCTGGAGGCCGAGCAGCTGCTGGACGGGATCGAGAGCGGCGAGGCGGAGGAGCTGATCGCGGCGGCGCTGCGCAAAGCCGGGGGAAGGTCAGCATGAGCTCGCGGGGCGCCTTTCTTACGGTATGCGTCAATAACGCGCCCCGACTGGTAACGGTCTCCCATGAGTGACTCGCCGGCTATCCGCGGCCGCCGGATCCGCACCCCGGGCGTGGGCGAGGAGCCGATTCCGGTCGACGCGGAGGTGCGGATACACGACGCGCGGGCCGACATCCCTGACGAGGACCTGGATCGCTCCCTGCGCCCGCCCAGACTGGCCGACTTCGTCAACCAGGAGCAGGTCACCGCGCAGCTCGCGATCTTCATCGAGGCCGCGCGCGGGCGCTCCGAGCCGCTCGACCACGTCCTCCTCGCCGGTCCGCCCGGCTTGGGCAAGACCTCGCTCGCCCACATCATCGCCGCCGAGATGGAGGTGCCGCTGGTGCAGACCGCGGGGCCTGCCCTCGAGCGCAAGGCGGACATCGCCTCGTTCCTCACCGCGCTGGAGCCGGGCAGCGTGTTCTTCGTCGACGAGATCCACCGGCTTGGTCGCGCGGTGGAGGAGACCCTCTACCCGGCGATGGAGGACGGCGAGCTCCCGGTGGTGCTCGGCCAGGGCGCTGGCGCCCGCACGGTCACGCTGCCCCTGCCGCCCTTCACCCTCGTGGGCGCTACGACGCGCGCCGGGCTCTTGACGACGCCACTTCGCGACCGCTTTGGCGTCTCTCACCGGCTCGAGCACTACAGCCCTGCGCATCTCGCCGAGATCGTCGGGCGCTCGGCGGAGATCCTCGAGGTTGAGATCGACGGGGATGGGGCGCGGACCATCGCCGGCCGTGCCCGCGGCACTCCCCGGGTGGCGAACAGGCTGCTGAAAAGGGTCCGGGACTTCGCCCAGGTCAAGGGCCGCGGGACGATCGACGGCGAGGTTGCCACCGACGCCCTGGAGATGCTCGAGGTCGACGCCGGTGGCCTCGATCGCAGCGATCGCGCCCTGCTGGAAACCATCGCGACCAAATTTGCGGGCGGCCCCGTCGGGCTTTCCACGCTGGCCGTTGCGATCGGTGAGGAGCAGGACACGATCGAGGACGTGCTCGAGCCCTATCTCCTCCAGCAGGGGCTCCTGAAGCGGACCCCGCGCGGCCGCGTCGCCACGGGGCGAGCCTACGAGCACCTGGGGATACCCGTCCCCAGGGAAGCGGGAAGCCTGTTCTAGGTTTCGGCTGGACTCTCAGTAACCTGGCGGTCGATGCCGTTCTTCATCTGCCCCAACTGCGGCAACAGGGAGCTGAGCGCCGACCGCACGGCCGGCTTCAGCACGCGTCCTAAAGGCTGCTCGAAATGCGGTTTCGGGTTCGTATTCGAGCTGCTCGACGACTATTACCCGGCCCCGAACGCCGCCTTCTTCGTGTGTGACCAGCAGGCCCGGGTGATCGATGCGGGTCGGGGCAGCTTCGAGCTCACGGGCCTCACCGACGAGGACGTGATCGGGCGTCCGGTCAAGGAAGTGCTCGGCCTGCAGTGGCTGGATCCCGGTGACGGCGGCAAGACAGCCGACAAGGACGGTGACGGCGTCGCCGACCCGATCGAGACCTCGCTCGAGTGGGGGGTGCGCTCGCTCGGCAAGCGGGTTTCGGTGAACGCCGAGGGCGATATTCCGGCCGAAGCGGTTGCGGACGTGTTCCCCGCCTACGACGATGACGGCGGCCTGCTGCTCGTCCTGACGCCGGAGGGCTGAGCGGGGCATGGGGCAGCGGCGCAGGCACCTGTTCGTTTTGCTTTTCGTGCTGGGGCTGCTCGTCGTCTCGGGGATCGTCGTCGCCACCCAGCCGACCCGTCTCGGCCTCGACCTGAAAGGGGGCGTCGAGCTCGTCTACCAGGGGACCCCGACGGGCCAGGTCAAGACGATCAGCGGCGAAGACATCGAACGCTCGATCGAAATCATCCGCCAGCGCATCGACAAACTGGGTGTCGCAGAGCCTGAAGTCTCCCGCCTCGGCTCGACGGAGATCTCGGTCAGCCTTCCGGACGTCACCAACGCCCAGCGGGCGATCGAACAGGTCGGCACGACCGCCCAGCTCTACTTCTACGACTGGGAACCCAACCTGATCGGCCGCGAGCGCGTGATCGGCGGTCACCCCGGCCAGCAACCGCCCCCGGCGGCGCTGAAGGCGTCTGAAAGGGAATGGAAAGAAGCGGGCCGCAAGCCGAAGAAGCCCGAAAACGCCCAGCTGGTCTTCTCCGGAGCCTTCCCGACCGCCTACGACGCCGTCCTGCTCGCCTCCGAACAGGAACCGGTCCCCGACTGCACGAGCTGCTCCACCACGAAACCTCGCTACTACCTGTTCGGGCGCGCCCAGCCCCACAAGCTGCTCGCCGGCCCGGAATACTCCAAGCACGACCTCTTCATCAGCGCGACCGGGCGGAAACGGTCGCACGAGGGGATCGTGCTCAAGGTTCCGGCGGGGACCGTCGTCGTCTCCGAGCTGCCGTCCAGCTCCAAGGGGGCCGTCCTCACCGAAGCCGAACCAGGCTGGTACGCGCTGCGGGACAAACCGGCCCTCTCTGGCACCGACATCACCCGCCCGAAGCAGGAATTCGACGAATTCAACCAGCCGAACGTCACCTTCGGCTTCACCGACAAGGGGCGTGCCGCGTTCCAGGAAGTCACCCGTCGGATTGCCCAGCGCGGCCAGGCGCAGGCGATCGGCCCGGCCGGCGAACAGGAAGCCGAACGGCTTTCCGGCCATTTCGCCGTGGTGCTCGACAACGAGGTCAAAACCCGACCGATCATCAACTTCGCCCAGAACCCCGACGGGATCGACGGGCGGACCGGCGCGCAGATCTCCGGCGGCTTCACCAGCCCTCAGGAAGCCCAGGACATCGCGACCTTCCTGCAGATCGGCGCCCTGCCGATCAACCTCAAGCTGATCAGCCAGACGCAGGTCTCGGCGACGCTCGGCAGCCAGGCGCTGCACGAAGGCCTCAAGGCGGGGATCATCGGCCTCGCGCTCGTCGTCCTCTTCCTGCTGCTCTTCTATCGCTTCCTGGGGCTGATCGCGACGGTGGCGCTGGGCGCCTACGGGGTGATCTTCTTCGCCCTGATCAAACTGATCCCGATCACCCTGACCCTGCCCGGGATCGCCGGCCTGATCCTGACTATCGGCGTTGCGGCGGACTCGAACATCGTCATCTTCGAGCGGATCAAGGAGGAGGTGCGCGCCGGGCGCCCGATGGCCACGGCGATTGCCGCCGGTTACCGCCGCGGCATCGCGACGATCGTGGACGCCAACGTCGTCACGATGCTGACCGCCTTCATCCTCTTCGTGCTGGCGACGGCGGGCGTCAAGGGCTTCGCCTTCACCCTCGGAGTGGGCACGATCGTCTCCCTGCTCACCGCGGTCGTCTTCACCCAGGCGCTGCTCGGCAGCATGAGCCGCTCGCGGCTGCTGCGCTCACCGAGGGTGCTGGGGGCCGCCAGGCAGCGGTTGCGCTGGCGCTTCGACTTCATGGGGGCAAGCCGCTGGTTCTTCTCGCTGTCCGGAACGATTCTGATCGTCGGCGCCCTCGCACTGGCGACCCAGCAGCTCAACTTCGGCATCGACTTCGAATCGGGGACGAGGGTCAAGGTGGCGCTGACCAAGCCCACCAACGAGGAAGGCGTGCGCAACGCGCTCGGCACGGTCGGGATCAACGGCGAGGAGGTCCAGCAGGTCTCCGACCCCGAATTCGGCAGCAACGTCTTCCAGATCCAGACCCGCCAGCTGGGGCCGAGCCAGGTCGCCAAGGCGCAGTCCGCCCTCAACTCCCAGTTCGGCATCGTCGCCAACGGCTTCGACAGCACCAGCGTCGGGCCGACCTTCGGGCAGCAGGTGGCGAGCAGCGCGCTGAAGGCGCTGATCTTCTCGCTGCTGGTGATCTGCGCCTACGTGGCATTCCGCTTCGACCCGAAGTTTGCGGTGCCGGTGCTGATCGCGCTCTTCCACGACATCCTGATCACGGCGGGTGTCTACTCGCTGACCGGCCGGGAGGTGACGAGCGGGACGGTCGCCGCCTTCCTCACCATCCTGGGGTACTCGCTGTACGACACGATCATCGTCTTCGACCGCATCCGCGAGAACATGCCACGGATGCCGCGGGCGGCCTTCTCCCAGATCGTCAACCGCTCGATGAGCGAGGTGCTGACCCGTTCGCTGGCGACCAGCTTCTCCACCCTGCTCGCCGTCGGCTCGCTGCTTGTCTTCGGCGGTGCGACCCTGCAGGACTTCGCCTTTGCGATGCTGGTCGGGATCGCCTCCGGAACCTACTCGTCGATTTTCATCGCCTCCCCGGTGCTGACCGCCTGGAAGGAACGCGAGCCCGCCTTCGCGCGGCGCCGCGCACGCATCGCCGAGGCCGGCGGCGGCGTTCCCGCCTTTGCCGACGAGGTGGTGATGGCGAAGCTCGGGGAGGACACGGAGGCCGACGGCGAGGTCGAGAAGGCGCTCGCCACCCGGGATGCGCGGCCCCGGGCCGGAGCCATGGTCACGGCGGAGCCCGCCGGCGACGGCGACGGAGCGGGCCAATCGTCGAATGCTGAGGCGGCAGCGGCCGATCCGGCCGCCGCAGAGCGCCAGGAGCGCAACGCGCGCCGCCGCGAACGCCGCCGCCAGCGCCGCAAGCACGGGAGGAACAGATGACGACCATGAAGGCGGTCATCTAGCGATGGCCCTGCTGGTCTGGTTCACGATGGGCATCGCCCTCTGGCACTTCACGGTGTTCCTCCCCGACCTCTTCTGGCAGGGGATCGTGGGTGCGTTTCTCGGCTCGGTGATCGGCGCGATGGCGTTCGGTGGGATCGTCGAGATCTTCAGCGGCCGTGGGCTCGGGACCACCGACGTCAGCACCGCGCTGACCGCGATCCCGGGCGTCGCGATAGGCCTCGCCGTCGTTTGGGCCATTGGCGTCCACGCCGAGCGGCGGCGAATCTAGCGACGCGGCAAGGCGCTTCCGCGGAAACCGCGTCAGACGCGCAGACTTTTCACATTCAGGCACCCATGCGTCACACTGCTCCGGCTAGCCTGGCATCATCATGGAGGCGATGAGAGAGAGTTGGACCGACGCTCGCCTGGACGACCTTAACCACCGCGTGGACGATGGCTTCAACCGGGTGGACACCGATCTGCGAGCCGTCCGTGGCGAGATTGGCGCTGTGCGCTCCGAAATGAACGCCCGCTTCGAGCGGGTCGACTCCCGCTTCGACGCTATGCAGGACCGCTTCGACCGCATCGATGATCGCTTCGAGCGTGTCGACTCCCGCTTCGACCACCTAGATGGTCGCTTCGAGCGTGTCGATTCTCGCTTCGAGCGTGTCGACTCCCGCTTTGACCACGTCGACGCCCGCTTCGACGCCATGCAGGACCGCTTCGACGCCATACAGCGCACGATGGTTCAGACCAGCGTCGTCATGACCGCTGCCCTGGTTGGCCTCATCGCGGCCCAGCTCGGCTTGATCGCGACCCAGATTTAGAAGCCGTCCCCAAACCCCCGCGTGTGCGACTGGCGAGCGCCGGACCGAGCGGCAGGGGCGAAATCCGTCCCAACCGCGTCCTAGGCTGGTGACGTGGCCGAAACGCTCAGTCCCTTCCGGGCAGATCCCTACGCATATCGCGAGGCACGGAGGCTCGTCGACGAGCTGTGCCTCAGCGAGCCGGTTGCGATCACCCTCGTCCGTCGCGGCTACCGCACGCCTGAGGCGGCCCGCGCCTTTCTCGACGCCGACGAGTCGCATTCGCCGGCCGAGTTCGAATCGATGGGGGAGGTGGTCGAGCGAGTCCTGGCGGCCGTTCGCGCGCGCAGGCGGATCACCGTCCATGGCGACTTCGACGTCGACGGCGTCTGTTCGACGACGATCCTGGTGAGTGCCCTGCGTGAGCTGGGCGCCGATTGCGATTGGCTGATTCCCGACCGGATCGTCGACGGCTATGGCCTCAAGCCGGGCAATGTCCAGCGCCTGGCGGACCGGGGGACGTCGCTGATCGTCACCGTCGACTGCGGCATCACCGGCGCCGAGGAGGTGGCGCTCGCCCACTCGCTGGGACTCGAGGTGATCGTCACCGACCACCACCAGCCCGGAAAGGAGTTGCCCGACTGCCCGATCCTGCACCCATCCCTAGACGGCTACCCCTTCCCCGACCTCTGCGGCACAGCCGTAGCCTGGAAGCTCGCCTGCGCGTTGCGCGAGGCATCGGGAATGGGGTCCCCGGGAACTCCTCGCGAACGCGAGCCCGGGGACCCCATTCCCGATGCCTCCCCCGACGCCGACCTAGACCTGGTCGCGCTGGCCACGGTCGCCGACATGGTGCCGCTGGTGGGCGAGAACCGCTCGCTTGTGAAGCGCGGGCTGGAGGAGGTGCGGCGGGCGCGCCGCCCCGGCATCCGGGCGCTGCTCGAGGTTGCCGGCTGCGAGCCCGCGAGGCTTGACGAGGGAGGGCTGTCCTTTCAGCTGGCGCCGCGGATCAACGCCGTCGGGCGCCTCTACCGAGCCGACGCGGGCGTTGAGCTGTTCCTGACCGACGACCAGGCCAGGGCCACCGAGATCGCCACCGAGCTGAACCGCGCCAACAGCGAACGCCGGGCGGCCGAGCGCGAGGTCGAGGCCGCCGCCGAAAGCGCGCGGCGCGAGCTTCCCGATGACCTGCGGGAGGCGCCCGGCCTTGTCCTGGCTGGAGAGGGCTGGCATCCGGGTGTGATCGGGATCGTCGCCTCGCGCCTCGTCGAGCGCCACCATCGTCCGGTCGTCGTGGTCTCCCTCGATGGGAAGGGCGGCGGGCGGGGCTCTGGCCGCAGCATCCCTGGCTTCGACCTGCTTGCTGGTTTCGAGGCGTGCGCCGGGCACCTTGTCCGCTTTGGCGGCCACCGAGCCGCCGCCGGCCTTGAGCTGCGCTCCGAGAGCCTCGACGCCTTCCGCGAGGGGTTCGCCGCGCATGCTGCCGCAGTGCTGGGGCCCGAGGACCTGAAACGGACAGAGCGGATCGATGCGATGGTCGGTGGCCCGGGTCTGGGCATCGACCTCGCGGAGGAGCTGGAACGCCTCGCGCCGTTCGGCATGGGAAACCCCCGGGTGCGCTTTCTGGTCCCCTCCGCCCAGGTGCGCGACGTGCGCACGATGGGGAACGGCAAGCATGCACGCTTCAGCCTGCACAGCGGCTCCCATCGTGCGCTTGGCGTCGCCTTTGGGCGCTCCACGCTTGGGGTTGGCGAGGACGACCCCGTTGACATCGGGGTGCGGCTCGAAGTCAACCGCTGGAACGGCTCTGTCGAGCCGCGCGTCGTGCTCCGCGAGCTGCATCCGCTGGAGTCGGGGGGAGCTTCGCTGCACGCCTGCAGTTGCCCGGACCCGGAGTGGTGGGAGCGGTTCGAGAGGGAGCTGAGAGGGCCACTCGACGGCTGCTCGTCCCAGGACGCGGCTGTGGCCGAGCCGGCCAGTCGCGAGAGGGTTCGCGGTTGCGGTTCTGCGGCGTCGGTCATCGCGGAGCTCGTCTCCAGCGGCGCCGGCGTGCTGGTCGTCGGTGCAGACGCCGCGCGCCGCGCCGCGCTGGCGAGCGGCGCCACCGGACTGGCACGCTTCAACGGTGGCGTGGCCAGGATCGCCTGCGCGCGATGCGGCGGCGATGCCGTTGGGGGCCTTGCGACGCGCTCCGGCGGCGGCCTTGCCCTGACGGACTATGCGGTGTTGGAGGCGTCGCCCAGCCTTGCCGCGGACTTCGACCACGTGGTCCTGGTGGACCCGCCGGCCTCAGCCCGACTGGAGCGGCTCGCGAGCCGTCCGGTCGGCAACTGCTCCGATGAAGGTGTGCCCCCGGGCTATCTCCATGCGACTTGGGACGAGACCGATATCCCCTTGACGATTTCCGTGCTCGAGGAGCGCTTCGCCCAGCGCCCGCAGTTGATTGCGATGTTCAGGGACATCCGCGATGCCGGTGGGGCAGGCGAGGACGGGCTGCGGCAGGCGCTGGAGGGGACGGACTCGCATCCGCGCAGCCCCGAGGCCGCGGCGCGCTGCTTCCGGGTCCTCGAGGAGCTCGGGGTGGTTCAGGGGTCGCCGGATGGCCGTGGCGGCACGGTCGGGGTCGTATCCTCAGAGGAGACGACTCTGGAGCGCTCAGCCGCGTTCCGCGCCTATAGCGCTCGCTATCAGGAGGACCGGCGATTCCTCGAACGACACAAACAGCCCTAGAGCACAAGGAGCTCCTGGCCGACCTCTTCGCGGTGATAGAGGAGTTCGACCCGACCTCCCGCAGGGGCGGTGCCACTGGCAACGGCGACACCGCGGTTGCCACCGTCAGCGTTGATCGCGACGCGGTGACCCACGCCTTCGAGTTCGCCTGCGAGCGCCACGCCGACCAGCGGCGCCGCTCCGGCGACGAGTTCATCACCCACCCGGTTGGGGTCGCCCAGATCTGCGCCCGCATGAGGCTCGATACCGAGACGCTCTGCGCTGCGCTCCTGCACGACACCGTCGAGGACACCAGCGCCAGCCTCGACGAGATCCGCGAGGAGTTCGGCGAGGAGATCGCCCAGCTGGTCGATGGCGTCACCAAGCTGACCGGGATGACCTTCGAGAGCCGCGACGAGCGGCAGGCCGAGAACTACCGCAAGATGATGGTGGCGATGGCCACCGACGTCAGGGTGATCCTGATCAAGCTGGCCGATCGCCTCCACAACATGCGCACGCTCGCTGCGCTGCCGAAGCAGAAGCAGGTCGCGAAGGCGCGGGAGACGCTCGAAATCTACGCGCCGCTTGCCCACCGGCTCGGTATCCACGCGATCAAATGGGAGCTCGAGGACCTCGCGTTTGCGACGCTGCATCCGCGCAAGTACAAGGAGATCAAACAGCTCGTTGCCCAACAGCGCGACGAGCGCGAGGTCTATGTGAGCGAGGCGGGCCGCTTCCTGGCCGGCGAGCTGAAGAAGGTTGGCATCGAGGCGGAGATCTCCGGCCGCGCCAAGCACTTCTACTCGATCTACACGAAGATGACGAGGAAAGGCCGGGAGTTCAACGAGATCTTCGACCTGACCGCGATGCGGGTGATCGTCGGTTCGGTCAAGGACTGCTACGGGGCGGTTGGCGTGATCCATTCGCTCTGGAAGCCGCTGCCCGGGCGCTTCAAGGACTTCGTCGCGATGCCGAAGGCCAACATGTACCAGGCGCTGCACACGACGGTGATCGGGCCCGAGGGCAAGCCGCTGGAGATCCAGATCCGCACCGCGGATATGCACAAGCTGGCCGAGTACGGGGTCGCCGCCCACGTCGCCTACAAGGAGGGGGGAACGAGCGATCCCCAGCGCGAGAAGATGACCTGGCTGAGGCAGCTGGTCGAGGCGCAGGGCGAGCAGGACCCGGCCGAGTTCCTCGAGTCGTTGAAGGTCGACCTGTTCGAGGACGAGGTCTTCGTCTTCACCCCGAAGGGCGAGGTGAAGAACCTCTCCGCGGGCTCGACCCCGCTCGATTTCGCCTACGCGGTGCACACGGACGTCGGCCACCGCTGCGTCGGGGCGAAGGTCAACGGCAGCATCGTTCCGCTGCATTACCAGCTGCGTTCCGGCGACATCGTCGAGGTGCTGACCGCGAACCAGAAGCGCGGGCCGTCACGCGATTGGCTGAAGCTGGTGCGGACCAGCCGGGCCCGCAACAAGATTCGCGCCTGGTTCAAAGAGGAGCGCCGCGAGGACGCCGAGCGGCATGGTCGCGACGCGCTCGAGGATGCCCTGCGCAAGCGTGGGCTGCCGACGCAGAAGCTGGCGATGTCGCCACTGCTCGCTGACGTGATCCGCGAGGTGGGCTATCGCAAGGCGAGCGAGTTCTACATCGCGCTCGGCCAGGGCAAGATCTCGACGAAGGCGGTCGCGAACAAGCTGATGCAGCGGCTGAAGGCCGGCGAGGCGGTCGACGAGGGCGAGCCCCTCGGCCTGGCGACCTCGCGGGAGGACAAGGCGCGACGCACAAAGGACGCGTCCAACTACGGGATCAGCGTCAAGGGCGCCGAGAACGTCGCGGTGCGCCTGGCCAAGTGCTGCCGTCCCGTGCCGGGCGACGAGATCGAGGGGTACGTGTCGCTGGGGCGTGGCATCACGATCCACCGCAACGACTGCAAGAACCTGAAGGCGCTGAAGAAGGCTCCGGAAAGGTTCGTCGACGTGAGCTGGGACGGCGAGAACGAGGCGTCCTACCGCGTCGAGCTGCAGGTCGACGCCTACGACCGCACCCGCCTGCTCGAGGATCTCTCTCGCACATTCGCCGAGGCGGGGATCAACATCCTCGGCGCTACCTGCATGACCAAGCACCCGATGGTGAAGAACCGGTTCGTGGTCGAGGTTGGCGACACCGAGCAGCTGAAGCAGTGCATCTCACGCCTGCGCAACGTCGACTCCGTCTTCGACGCCTATCGCATCACCCCAACCGCCTGAGGCGGGCTCAGGCGATGACGGCCAGTGCCTGGGGGACGGCGCGCAGCTCGACACGGGTCTGCTCGCCTATGTAGTCGCCATCCACCTGGACCGGAAAGGGGCGGGTCGTGCCGTCCTTCGTCTTGGAGATCGAGGTGATCGTGGCCTCGGTGATGCCGTCGAAGTGCTCGATCTGGCGGTGGCGGGCGGCGGGGCGCTTCTCGCTGAAGAAGCGGGGGATCAGGGTCGGCATGTCGCGCTGGGCCGCCCGCTTCAGGACGCCAAGCGAGAGCGTGCCGTCGTCGATCTCGATCCCCTCGCAGACGCGCACGGGGCGCTGCGCGAAGTAGGTGAAGGGATCGGAGTTCTGGGCCAGCGCCGTGATCCCCTCAACCGTCTTGCCGTCGGCCGCGACCCGCAGCCTGACGGGGTTGACGAGGTACTTGCGATACAGGGCGGAGACAGCCGCCCAGGTGTAGTAGTAGGGACCAGCCTGGGACTTCAGCTTGGGGTGCGCATCGACGCGTTTCACGACCGTCGCGTCGAGGCCGACTCCGCAGGAGAAGACGAAGTAGCGGTCGCCCACCTTGCCGAGGTCGATCCGTCGTGGCGCCCACTCGTCGGCCAGCGCCAGCAGGTGCTCGGTCGCATCGACGACGTCGTTGGGGATGCCCAGCGTGCGGCAGACCACGTTGGTCGAGCCGCCGGGCAGCATCGAAACCGGCACGTCGGTGCCCGCCAGACCGTTGGCGACCTCGTTCAGTGTGCCGTCGCCGCCGAACGCGACGACGATGTCGTAGCCGTGGTCGCGGACCTCACGGCCGATCTCGGTGGCGTGGTTCTGCCCCTCGGTGGAAACCGTCTCGACCTCGAAGCGGCCCTGCAGCGCGTACACGACCAGGTTCTTGAGCCGATCCGAAACCGTGGTCGCGTAGGGGTTGACGATGAGCAGCATTCGCTTCTTGCCGTCGCGCGCCCTACCCGATCGTCTCATAGCGGATCACCTCCCCGTCGCCGGCCTCGCGGACGCGCCCTTCGTTGACCAGCAGGTCGGCGTGCCCGATCACCTCGGAGAGGGTGAGGAAGGCCTGCGTCACCGCGACGTTGCCCCAGATCGCCTGCGCGATCTCGTAGCCGGTGCGCGACCGCTCGGCGATCAGCCTGTAGATCTTCTCCTTGCGGCGCTCGTGCCTGGCGAGCCGCTCGTCGATCAAGGCCACGTGGTCGGTGATCGGGTCGCCGTGGCCGGAGAGAACGATCTCGGCGGGCATCTCACGCGTCTTTCGCATCGACTCGATGTAGGTGACGAGTGCCTGGGTGCGCTGCGAGGAGCCGTCGAGCGGGGGCGTGATCAGTGGGTTGGAGGAGATGTGGGCGATCAGGTGATCGGCGGCGATCAGGATGCGGCGGTCGGCGTCCCAGAAGACGGTGTCGGAGGGGCTGTGACCTGGCCGGTGCAGCGCCTGCAGGCTGCGGTCGCGGAAGATGAGCTCCTCGCCGTCGGCGAGCGGCCGCGTCACGTCAGCCTTCGCCCCCCAGCCGCGGAAGCTGCGCGAGACGCTCTGCAGCGCGACGGCGACCTCCTCCGGGATGCCGTTGCGCAGCATCAGCTCGACCGCGAAGGCATCCTCGCGCTCGGCGTCCTCGCCGAAGTTGGCAAGTCGCTTGGCGGCGAGGCCGAGCGCGGCCACCTCGGCGCCGGAGTGCTGGGCGATGATCTCGACCAGGCCGAGGTGGTCGATGTGCTGGTGGGTGAGGATCACCAGCTCGAGGTCGTCGATCGAATGCCCGTGCTCCCCGAGCTGGCGCTGAAGCTCGTCGAGTGCCTTGCCCGAGTTGGGGCCGGTGTCGATCAGCGTCAACGGCTTGTCCTCGAGCAGGTAGCAGTTGACCCGCCCCACGGCGAACGGGGTGGGAATGCGGAGACGGTGGATGCCGGCGGCCTCGGACCGCTGAAGCGCTTCCTCGGGCGTCACGCCCTGATCAACCCCAAGACGTCGTCTCGTTTCGCCTCCATGTCCTGGCGCGAGACGAGTGACTCGAGGTTGAGCCGGAGCAGCGGCTCGGTGTTCGAGGGGCGGACGTTGAAGTGCCACTCGGGATAGTCGACCGAGATCCCGTCGAGGCGGGTGATCTGCCCGTCCGAGTAGCGCGAAGCGATCTCCTCCATCTTCGCCTTCTGGTCGTCGACCTCGGAGTTGATCTCGCCGGAGATGAAGTAGCGGGACCGGAACTCCGTCATCAGCTCGGCCAGCGGCCGCCCCTCGGCCGCAAGCAGCTCCAGCATCAGCAGGGCCGGGATCGTTCCCGAGTCGGCGCACCAGAAGTCGCGGAAGTAGTAATGGCCGGAGACCTCGCCGCCGAAGACCGCGGCCTCCTCACGCATCCGCGCCTTGAAGAAGGCGTGCCCGACCCGGGAGAGGGCCGAGCGCCCGCCCCTGGCGGCGACCAGGTCGGGGACCGCGCGGCTGGAGCGGGGGTCGTAGAGGATCGTGGCCCCCGGATGCTTGGCAAGCGCCGCACCGGCGAGCAGTGCGCAGATGAAGTCGCCGTCGCAGAACTCGCCGTTGCCGTCGATGAAGAAGCAACGGTCGGCGTCGCCGTCCCAGGCGATCCCCAGGTCGGCGCCGGCCGCTTGCACCCGCTCCATGATCAGCCGCCGGTTCTCCTCGAGCAGGGGATTCGGCTCATGGTCGGGGAACTCGCCGTCCGGCTCGAAGTACATCTCGTCGAGGTCGAGGCCAAGCCGGCGCAGGATCGGCCCGACCATCGGCCCGGCCATCCCGTTGCCGCCGTCCACGACCACCTTCATCGGGTGCACCCTGGCCGGATCGACGAAGGAGATGGCGTGCTCGCGGTACTCCTCCCAGACGTCGACCTCCTCGAATGAGCCTCCCCCCGGGGCGGAGCCGAGGCCCGCTTCGATCTCGCGCTTCACGTCGCCGATCCCGGCTTCGCCGGAGAGTGCCAGCGCCCCCTCGCGGACCAGCTTGACGCCGGTGTAGGCCTTCGGGTTGTGGGAGGCGGTGACCATCGCGCCGCCGTCCAGGTCCCGTGACCCGACCAGGTGGTAGAGCATCTCGGTCGCGACCATGCCGGCGTCCAGCACCGTGGCGCCCTCGAGGATCAGCCCCTCGCGCAGCTCCGCCGCCATCTCCGGTGCGGTCAACCGCATGTCACGGCCGAGACCGACCTGCAGCTCGTCCGGCCGCTTGCCGCGCAGGCGCGCCAGCACCCGCGCGAAGGCCCGGCCGATCGCGCGCGCCGTCGTCTCGTCCATCTCGGACCCATACAGGCCGCGAATGTCATACGCCTTGAAGATCCCGGGCGGCGCAAGGATGGCCGGCTCAGTCAAATGAGCCTCGCAACGCCTGGTAGCTCTGCTCGAGGGTCTGCGGCATCACTTTGGTGTCGGCGATCACCGGCATGAAGTTCGTGTCGCCGCCCCAGCGCGGGACGACATGGAGGTGGATGTGGTGCTCGATCCCGGCGCCGGCGACGCGGCCCTGGTTGAAGCCGACGTTGTAGCCGTGCGGGTCATAGACCTCCTCGAGGCGACCCATCGCGCGCTGGGCCAGGGACATCATCTCGGCCACGGTCTCGGCCGGCAGGTCCTGGAGGCGGCCGACGTGCTCGTACGGAGCCACCATCAGGTGCCCGTTGGTGTAGGGGAAGAGGTTGAGGATCACGAAGCAGCGCTCGCCGCGGTGGACGATCAGGTTCGCCTCGTCGCCATCCGCCGCCGGCTTGGCGCAGAAGATGCACTCCTCCTCGATGTCCTTTGACGCGTCCTTCACGTAGGCGAGGCGCCAGGGCGCCCAGATGCGGAAGTTGGCCACAGGACGATCTTATGCGGGACGTGCCGTTGGTTGAGTACCCATACGGGCCGCGGACCCGCGGCACGTCCGCTCCGCTAAAGCCAGCCGCGCTTGCGGAAGTAGGCGAGCATGCCGGCGAGCATCACGATCATCGCGGCGATCACGATCCAGAAGACCGTCAGGCTCGAGCCGATCGGGTCGCCACCGCCGGGGAGGCCGACGTTCATCCCCCAGATGCTGGCGATCAGCGTCGCCGGCAGGAAGACGATGCTGAAGACGGTGAGGATGCGGAGGATGTCGTTGAAGCGGTGCGAGATCACCGACTCGTTGGTCTCCTCGAGGGCCTCCACGACCTCCTTGCTGTTCTCCAGCATGTCCCAGATCCGCTCGTGGGCGTCGACGATGTCGTCGAAGTAGATCTCGAGGTCGAGGTCGGTTGCCAGGTAGCGCTGCTTGACCTTCTCCAGGTCGCGCAGGACGGGCCGCTGCGGGCGGATCACCTTGCGGAAGTTGATGATCTCCTGCTTGACGTTGGAGATGTCGCGCACGACCTCCTCCGAGCGCCCCTTGAAGATGTCGTCCTCGAGCGCGTCGAGCTTGTTGCCGATCTTGCGCAGCATCGGGAAGCAGTAGTCGAAGCTGTCGTCGACCAGCCGGTAGAGCAGGTAGCCGGAGCCGCGCGAGAAGAGCTGCTCGCGCAGCTCCTCCTTGGCGCGGCAGCGCTCGAACAGGTACTCGACCGGCTGCAGGGGCTGGTTGGGGATGGTCACCACGTAGCCGGGGCCGACGAAGAGGTCGAGCTCGCCGGCGCCGAGTCGCCTGGCAGCCGGGTCGAAGACGGGGAGGTGGAGGACGATGAACAGGTAGTCGTCGTAGACGTCGATCTTCGGCCGCTGGTTGCGCGAGAGGACGTCCTCGAGGTCGAGGGCGTGGAAGTCGAAGTTCTCCTCCAGCCAGGCTCGCTCCAGCGCGCCCGGCCGCTCGATCTTCACCCAGCGCAGGCCGGAGGAGTCGATCTGCTCGACGTCCGGCTTCTGTGGCTCAGCCTGCGGGGCCGCGGGGATGAGCTCGCCGCGCCGGGCAGCCCGCCGCAGCCTTGGCTTCGGGAGGTTCGCCATCGCTCTGGCTCATCGTCTCGTCGGGCATTGCTGGCACAAGGTTAGACGCCAGCCGCCGCTTGGACTGAGCGAAACGTCCCCTGGTAGGCTTCTTACCGACATAAGTGCCACATCTAGAGGGGTGGAGGGACTGGCCCAGTGAAGCCCCGGCAACCACCGCGAACCATTGGTTCGGGGGGAGGTGCCAAGTCCAGCAGGTCGCGAGCGATCTGAAAGATGTGGGGAACGTCCGATCGGACCTCTGCCCCACACAAGGCAGAGGTTTTTTTCGAGGTGAAGGCGAAAGGGACGATCGGATGTCAATCGAGAGCTTGAGGTGCAAGGAGTGCGGGGCGACGTACGAGCTGGACGCCCTCTTTGCCTGTGAGAATTGCTTTGGCCCGCTGGAGGTCGCGTACGACCATTCCTCGCTCGAGCCGGAAGAGGCGAAGCGCCGCATCCAGGCCGGCTCGCAGGGAATCTGGCGCTACGCAGACTTTCTGCCCTTCGAGGGGCGCCCGGGCGATCCGCTGGAGCCGGGCCTTACCCCGCTGCTGCGTGTCGATCGTCTCGCTGAGCGGCTTGGCGTCGACGCTGAGATCCTGGTCAAGAACGACGCCGCCAACCCGACCCACTCCTTCAAGGACAGGGTGGTCGCGGTGGCGGTCGCCAAGGCCCGCGAGCTGGGCTTCACGACGGTGGCCTGCGCCTCGACCGGAAATCTCGCCAACGCGGTCGCGGCGCATGCAGCCGCCGCCGGGCTGGAGTCCTACGTCTTCGTCCCGGCCAACCTGGAGGAGCAGAAGCTGCTCGCCACGGGCGTATACGGCACCAACCTGGTCGCCGTCCGCGGCAACTACGACGACGTCAACCGGCTCTGCACGCAGCTGGCCGAAACCCGGCCCTGGGCCTTCGTCAACGTCAACCTGCGGCCCTACTACGCGGAGGGATCGAAGACGCTCGCCTATGAGACCGCCGAGCAGCTCGGCTGGGAGCTGCCGGATCGGATCGTCTGCCCGATCGCCTCCGGGTCGCTGTTCACCAAGCTCGGCCGCGGCTTCCAGGAGTGGCTCGACCTGGGCCTGGTGGACGGCGCGCAGCCCGTCTTCAACGGCGCCCAGGCGGAGGGCTGCAGCCCGGTGGCGACCGCCTTTGCCGAAGGCTGGGAGGTCTGCAAGCCGCAGAAGCCCGAGACGATCGCAAAGAGCCTTGCAATCGGCGATCCAGCCGACGGTCCCTATGCGCTGGAACAGGCCCGCATCACCGGGGGCGCGATCGAGGCGGTCAGCGACGAGGAGATTCGAGACGGCATCCACCTGCTTGCCGAGACGACGGGGATCTTCACCGAGACCGCCGGCGGGGTGACCGTCGCGGTGCTCGCCAAGCTCGCGGAACGGGGCGAGATCGCCGCCGGCGAGCGTGTCGTCGTCTACATCACCGGCGAGGGGCTGAAGACGCTCGACGCGACTCGCGATAGTTTCCGCATGCACGAGATCGATCCCGATCTGGCCAGCTTCGAGTCTGAGTTCGAGCAGGAGGAGGTAACCGTCTGATGCCCGTCACCGTGAAGATCCCGACCCAGCTGCGGGCCGCGACCGGAGGGGACGCCGAGGTCGAGGTCTCCGGCTCGACCGTGGGCGAGGTTCTCGACGCGGTCTTCGAGGCGCACGGCGACCTGCGCGAGCGGATCACCCAGGACGGTGACCTGCGCCGTTTCGTCAACGTCTACGTCGGGGGTGAGGACATCCGCTTCCAGGACGGGCTGCAGACGCCGATCGACGACGGTGCCGAGGTAACGATCCTGCCGGCCGTCGCCGGCGGCTGACGGTGGCTGTGGCGCGGCGCATCTCGACGTCCTCGGTCGCTCGCGTGCAGAGCACGCCACGCTCCCTGCGTCCTTGAGCTGCTTGGCCACAGCCACCGTCAGGAATGAGATGAAAAAACCGCTGGTAGTCATCCTCTGCGGGGGTCGGGGAACCCGGTTGCGAGAGCGAACCGAGACTGTTCCCAAGGCCCTGGTGGAGATCGGCGGCATGCCGATTCTTTGGCATGTGATCGGGATCTACGCCGCGCAGGGGTTCGGGCGGTTCCTGCTCGCGACCGGATACCTGGGGGAGATGGTCGAGGGGTTCGTCGAGTCGGCAGAGTGGCCTGGCGGGACGACGGTCGAGTGCGTCGACACCGGCTTGGACACGCCGACCGGCGGCCGGATCGCGCGCCTCGCCGACCGCCTCGGCGGCGAGAGTTTCTGCGCGACCTACGCCGACGGCGTCGCCGACGTGGACCTCGACGGGCTGCTCCGCTTCCACCGCGGCCGCGGTGCGCTGGCGACGATGACCGTCGTGCGGCCGCACCTGCAGTGGGGGGTGGCTGAGCTGGACGGGGACGGGCGCGTCGCAGGCTTCGTCGAGAAGCCGCGCAGCGAGCGTTGGATCAACGGCGGCTTCTTCTGCTTCGAGCCCGGGGCGCTCGACTACCTTGACGAGGACAGCGTGCTGGAGCGCGAGCCGCTGGCCCGCCTGGCGGCCGACGGTCAGCTCCTGGCCCACCGGCACGAGGGATTCTGGGACTGCATGGACACCTACAAGGACGCGATCGTCCTCAACGACCTTTGGGCCGGGGGCACGCCGCCGTGGACCGTTTGGGAGGCGATGGGGGTGGAGAGCTGAGGCGGGCGCTCGTCACCGGCGGCCATGGCTTCGTCGCTTCGCACCTGGCGTGGGCGCTGCTCGAACGTGGCGACGCGGTGCGGGTGCTGGACCGGCCGGAGCCGCGTTTCGCGGACGTCGGCGGGCCGCGGCGTTCGGGCCTCGACCTGCTCGGGATCCGGGGCGACGTGGAGTTGGCCGAGGTCGATCTGCGCGATGCCGACGCGGTCGATGCGGCGATCGAGGGGTCGGACCAGGTCTTTCACCTGGCGGCGCAGACGATCGTCGGCGTCGCCCGCGAGTCGCCGGTCGAGACGCTCGAGGTCAACGTCCGGGGCGCCTGGAACGTGTTCGAGGCATGTCGCACCCATGCCGTGGAGAGGGTCGTCTTCGCCTCCTCGGACAAGGCCTATGGCCCGAGCCGCGAGCTCCCCTACCGCGAGGACTTCCCGCTGCGGGCCGTCTACCCCTACGACGCCAGCAAGGCGGCTGCCGACATCGTGGCACGCAGCTACGCACGGTCCTACGGCATGCCGCTCGCCGTCACCCGCTTCGCCAACGTCTACGGCGGCGGCGACCTCAACTTCTCGCGCCTGGTCCCGGAGACGGTCGTTGCCCTGCTCGACGGCCGGCGGCCGGTGATCCGCTCCGACGGAAGCCCCGAGCGGGACTTCCTCTACGTCGACGACGCGGTCGCGGCTTACCTGGCCATCGCCGGCGCTCTCGATGCGGATGGGGCGGTCGGGGAGGCGTTCAATGCGGGCGGCGATCGGCCACACGCGGTGCGCGAGGTCGTCGAGCTGATCGCGGAGGCGGCCGGCTGCGGCATCGATCCGGACTTCCGCGGCAGCGGCAATCCGGAGGGCGAGATCGACCGCCAGTTCGTCGACTCGGCAAAGCTGCGCGAGTTGACCGGCTGGCGGCCCGAGGTGGATCTGCGGGAGGGCCTGCGCCGCACGCTTGAGTGGTATCGCGAGCATCCGGAGGCGCGCCCCTGATGTGCGGGCGCTTCACGATCACCGCCAAGAACACGAAGCAGATTGCCGATCGCTTTCAGGTCGAGCTGGAGAGGGCGCTGGAGCGGAGCTCCGCCGGCGAGGCGCCGCCGCCGCGCGAGCGGGCTGAGCGAGCCGCCTCGGCGCTGGGCCGCTTCAACGTGGCGCCCACGCAGGAGGTGCTGACGATCCGCTCCTCCCCGGATCCAGAGGAGGCGGCGAGCGGCGAGCGGGAGGCGCGGTTGATGCGCTGGGGCCTGGTGCCGCGCTGGGCAAAGGACCTCAAGGTCGGTTACCGGATGATCAACGCGAAAGCGGAGAACCTCACGACCAGCCGGGCCTACGCTCCCCTGGTCGACAAGTTCCGTCACCGCTGCCTGATCGTCGCCGACGGCTTCTACGAGTGGATGAAGGCCGAGGACCCGAAGCAGCCACGCCAGCCGTGGCGGTTCACCGTCGACGGGGGAGAGCCGTTTGCCTTCGCCGGGATCTGCACCCGCAAGGAGTGGGAGGAGGAGGGCCCCGGGGTCGAGGACGGCTGGCTCTACACCTGCACGATCGTCACCACCGCTCCCAACGAGCTGGTCGCCAAGGTGCACGACCGGATGCCGGCCATCCTGCCCGACCCAGAGGCCGAGGCGGCCTGGCTGCGGCCCGACCTGGACGTGGTGGACGCGGTCGCGATGTGCGCGCCGCTGCCTGCCTCCCGCATGTCCAGCACCCCCGCCAACCCGAAGCTGAACAAGGTTGGGAAGGGGATAGAGGGACCGGAGCTCCTCGTCGTCCCCTGAGCCGCAACGGATTTTTCGTCCCAGGGGTGGAAACCGCGTTGCAGTGCTAGCCGGAAAGCGAGCCGGCGGTGCGGACGGTGACCGGGCCCGCGGCGGTCTTCACCGTGCAGGCGATCTGCACGGCCGCGGCGGCGGTGGTCCGCCAGATCGAGGCGAAGGCGAGCCGCAGCGGCTTCCCGGAGAGGGCCCTCTTAGTGCTCCATTCCCAACCCTGCCGCCCGGGCTGGAACGGTGCCCATTCGACGGTGATCCCGGGCTGGTTCGTGAAGGTGCCGAAGGCGTCGCCGAGGTCGACCCTTGCCAGTTCGGCGCCGGTGGAGCTGAACTCGACGCTCACCCGGGATGGCACCGGCTGCTTGGCCAGTTCTGCGCTCGGCAGCGGGTAGGCGGCGCGGTTTTCCGGCGTGCGGGCGACGACCGCCGTCTGGCTCGGCACCCGCACGGCGCAGCGCACCGGGCCCCGATTGACGGCGGCTCCGCCGTCAATCGTCAGCACCGCGGCGACGCGGTAGAGGTGGTAGCCGCTGGGGTTCGCTTCTGTGGCTCGCATTCCCACGCCGGAGAGCCGCATCTTGGCGCCGCCCGGCACCGCCACCGGCTTCGAGTCGGGAAGCGGCGCCGCTGCCTTCCAGCTCAGGTCGATCGCGCCGACCGGTTCTTCGGTGCTCAGCAGCGCCGCTGCGAGGGTGGCGACCAGTCCGACGCCGATCACGGCAAGCGCCCCCCGCGGCGGGCGAGTCTCTCTGCCCCCTTTCATCACGCGCCCGACAGGATTCGAACCTGTGGCCTCCGCCTCCGGAGGGCGGCGCTCTATCCAGCTGAGCTACGGGCGCAGCGGCAGTCAGTCTAGCTTCGCCTGCCCATCGAGCCGGTTCGCGTAGGCTCGCGGTCCCATGGATCTGTCGGTGGCTTTTCTCGGCACGAGCGGCGCCGTGCCGTCGGCGCGGCGCTCGACCGCGAGCGTCCTGGTGGCACGGGGCGGGGAACGGCTGCTGTTCGATTGCGGGGAGGGGACGCAGCGGCAGATGCAGCGCTCGCTGGGCCTGGTCCAGGTCGACGAGATCTACCTCACCCACTTCCATGCCGACCACTTCCTCGGCCTGCCGGGACTGCTGAAAACGTACGACCTGACTGGGCGCCAGACGCCGCTGACCGTGTACGGGCCACGCGGCCTGCGTGAGCTCTTCAAGACGCTCGGCCGGATCGTCGGCAGGGTTGGGTTCAAGCTGGACCTGGTCGAGCTCGAGCCCGGTGACTTGGTTGCCCACGAGGGGGCCGCGGTGCGCGCTTTCCAGGTTGAGCACCGGGTGCGCGCCTGTGGCTATGCGCTGGTCGAGGACGAGCGGCCCGGACGCTTCGACCCGGAGGCCGCCAAGCGGCTCGGTGTCGCGGAAGGCCCGGCCTTTGCAAGGCTGCAGCGCGGCGAGCAGGTCGACGGGTCCCCCGGTCCCGTGCGCCCCGGAGACGTCATGGGCCAGGCACGCCCCGGCCGGACGGTTGCGATCACGGGGGACACGGCGCCGTGCAAGGCGACGGTCGAGGCCGCACGGGACGCAGAGCTGCTCGTCCATGACGCGAGCTTCGCCGAGGAGGAGGTGCAGCGCGCCGCCGACACCGGCCACTCGACGGTCGGTCAGGCCGCCACCGTGGCGCGCGAGGCCGGCGTGAAGATGCTGGCCCTGGTCCATATCTCGTCGCGCTACCACGTGGGCACCGTGCTGGAGGAGGCGCGAGAGGTCTTCGAGCCGGCCGTCGCCCCGCGAGACTTCGACCTGATCGAGATCCCGTTCCCCGAGCACGGCGATCCCAAGCTCGTCCCAAACGGAGCAGGGAGAGAAGCGAGGAATCGTCCTGAGTGATCTTCCAAGCGAGGGGTTGCACGAAAAGGGACAGGTGGGGGTGGTCTCGGAGTGCCTCCCCCCGGCACCGCGGAGTGATTCTTGCCGCGAAGCGGCTCCAACATCGTGAGCGAAGCGAACATAGGCACCTCCGAGACCACCCCCACCTGTCCCACCACGCTGCTACTCTGAGCGCCGTCCTTTAACCCGGTCCAGCGAGGCCAGTAAGGAGCGAGTTTTGAGCGAGAAGGTCGTGCTTGAGCGCGACGATCTGAGGCGGAAGCTGCGGCGGATCGCCCACGAGGTCGTCGAGGGCAATCCGGAGCCCGAGGGCTTGGCGGTTGTCGGCATCCACACGCGGGGCGCAATCCTGGCTCAGCGGCTGCACGCCCTGCTGAGCGAGCTGGGGGCTGCCGGGGTGCCGATCGGCGATATCGACATCTCGTTCTACCGGGACGACGTCGGGGCGAAGGCGCCCGCCTCACAGCCGGTCGTCCATGCATCCCATATCGACTTCGACCTCAGCGGCCGCACCGTCGTGCTGGTCGACGACGTCCTCTTCACCGGCCGCACGGTGCGCGCCGCGATCGACGCGCTCTTCGACTACGGCCGCCCGCAGCGGGTGCAGCTTGCCGTCCTCTGCGACCGTGGCCACCGCGAGCTCCCCATCCGGCCCGACTACGTCGGTAAGAACCTGCCGACCGCGCGCGGCGAGCGCGTCAACGTGCGGCTGGAGGAGCTCGACGAGATCGACGAGGTGACGATCTCCGAGCCGCGGCCCGCGGAGGCGATTGCATGAAGCACCTGCTTGCCATCGAGCAGCTTCCCCGCGAGGAGATCGAGGCGATTCTCGACCGCGCCGAGAGCTTCGCGGAGGTTGGCCGGCGGGACATCAAGAAAGTCCCAACCCTGCGTGGCCGCACCGTCGTCAGCCTCTTCTACGAGTCCAGCACCCGCACCAGCTCCTCGTTCGAGCTGGCGGCAAAGCGCCTTTCCGCCGACCTGGTTTCGATCAAGGCGGCAGGCTCCTCGGTCGACAAGGGCGAGTCGCTGAAGGACACGATCATGACGCTCTCCGCCTACGACCCGGCGGCGATCGTGATCCGCCATCCCCACGCGGGCGCGGCGCAGCTCGTCGCCGAATGGAGCGAGGCAGTCGTGATCAACGCGGGCGACGGCAAGCACGAGCATCCAAGCCAGGCGCTGCTCGATCTCTTCACGCTGCGGCGGCGGCTGGGCGCGCTGGAGGGAAAGCGGGTCTGGATCGTCGGCGACGTCCTCCACAGCCGCGTCGCGCGCTCCAACCTGGTCGCCTTTCGGGCGATGGGCGCCCAGGTGACCCTCTGCGGTCCCCCGGCGCTGATCCCGCGGGGGATCGAGGAGCTGGGCTGCGAGGTCTCATATTCGCTTGAGCGGCTTGGCGAGGCCGACGTGGTGTACGCGCTGCGCCTGCAGCGGGAGCGGATGAAGGAGAGTTTCATCCCTTCCGTACGCGAGTACGCGGCGCACTTCCAGATCGACTCGCGGCGGCTGGGGCCGCGGCAGCTGCTGATGCACCCGGGGCCGGTCAATCGCGGCGTCGAGCTCTCCGGCGAGGTGATCGACTCGCCGCAGTCGCTGATCGCCGAGCAGGTCGCCTCGGGCCTGGTCGTGCGAATGGCGATCCTCTACGAGCTGCTGGCGGTGGGAGATGGGCGACCGGCAGCTGCCGCGGGCGACCAGTCCCAGCCGCCGACCCCGATAGGACAGCCCGCGTGAGCCTCTCCGAGCTCCTCGACATGCGCGCCGGAGAGGGTGCGAACCTGATCCTGCGTGGAGTGACCGTGCTCGATCCCGTCGCCGCGATCGAGGGCGTCCACGACGTGGTGATCCGCGACGGCCGCATAGCCGAGCTGCCTGCTCCCGGGGCCGCCGGCGCGGACGGGTGTGAGGTCGTCGAGGCCGAGGGCCTTCATGCCTTCCCGGCCTTCTTCGACCCGCATGTCCACCTGCGCACCCCCGGTCACGAGTACAAGGAGGACGTCGAGACGGGATCTCGCGCGGCGGCGGCGGGCGGCTACTGCGGTGTCCTTGCGATGGCGAACACCGAGCCGCCGGTCTCCACGGCGGCCGACGTCGAGGCCCTGCGCGAGGCCGCCCGCGAGCAGGCCTCCGTCATGGTGGGCTTCCTCGCCACCGTGACCCGCGATCTGGCGGGCGAGGAGCTGACCGAAATGGCGGAGATCCACGATGCGGGTGCGGTCGGCTTCAGCGACGACGGCTCGCCGATCCGCAGCTCCCGCGTCCTGCGGCGCGCCCTTCAGTACCAACGGCTCTGCGGTGGCACGATTGCCCTGCACGAGGAGGACCCCGAGCTGTCCGGGGACGGCGTGATGCACGAGGGGCCGGTCTCCGCGGCGCTTGGCCTGGCCGGGATCCCGTCGGTCTCGGAGTCGACGATGATCGCTCGCGACGTCGCCCTCGCGGGCTACGAGGGCGGGCGGGTCCACGTCCAACACCTCTCCGCCGCCGAGTCGGTCGACGCCATGCGCGCCGCCAAGGCCGCTGGCGCGCAGGCCAGCTGCGAGGTGACGCCGCACCATCTCTGCCTCACCGACGAGGAGGTGCGGAGCCTCGACGCGCGTCGCTTCAAGATGAACCCACCGCTGCGCTCCGAGGCTGACCGGCAGGCGCTGATCGAGGGGCTGCGCGACGGCACGATCGACTGCATCGCCACCGACCACGCGCCGCACGCCCTCGAGGAAAAGGAGGTTCCCTTCGAGCAGGCGGCGATGGGCGTGACCGGCCTGGAGACGGCCTTCGGCGCGCTCCACACCTACCTCGTCCGTCCCGGCGTAATCGGCCTCGGCCTCCTCGTCGAGCGGATGGCCGGCGGTGCCGAGCCCTTCGGCCTGGAGCGGCCCACGTTGACGCCCGGCAGCGAGGCCAACGTCGTCCTCTGTGACCTCGATGCGGGATGGACCGTGGGGGAGGAGGGCTACGAGAGCCGCTCTCTCAATTCCTGGTGCGCAGGGCGCAAGCTGACGGGAAGGGTGCTGATGACCGTTGCAGGCGGCCAGGTCGCCTACCGCCTGCGCAGCTTCTCCCTGGGGGTGGCACAGTGAGCGAAGCGAGCACGGGCTACGTTCTCCTGGAGGACGGCACCCGCTTCGACGGGCTGTTGTGCGCCCACCCCGAGCCGGTCACGGGAGAGGTGGTCTTCAACACCGCGATGACGGGCTATCAGGAGTCGGTCACCGATCCTTCCTACGCCGGCCAGATCATCGTCTTCACCTACCCGCTGATCGGCAACTACGGCGTTTCCGTCGACGCGATGGAGTCCGATCGCGTCCATGCCCGCGGAGTGATCATGCGCGACGCCAAGAACGGCGAGGACGTCGCCACCGCCGAGCGCGGCTGGCTCGACTGGCTCACCGACTGGGACGTGCCCGCGATCGACGGAATCGACACCCGCGCCCTCGTTCGCCACATCCGCGACCGCGGCGCCATGCGCGGTGGCATCTTCCCCGCCGAGCTGGCGCAGCAGGAGGCGCGCGAGCTGGTCGTTGCCGAGCCGTCGATGGACGGCGCCGACCTGGCGCGCACGGTGACGCCGGCCGAGCCGGTCCGCTTCGAGGGCGACGGACCGCACGTGGTCGGGATCGACACCGGCGTGAAGCTGAACATCGTCCGCCAGCTGCGCGAGCGGGGCTGCCGCCTTTCCCTGCTGCCCTGCACGAGCTCCGCGGAGGAGGTCCTGGCCGAGAATCCCGACCTCGTATTCCTCGCCAACGGCCCCGGCGACCCCGGGGCGCTCGACTACGTGGTCGACACCGTCCGCGAGCTTGTCGGCAAGCGCCCCCTGTTTGGCATATGCCTAGGCCACCAGCTGCTCTGCCGCGCGGTCGGCCTCGAGACCTTCAAGCTCCCGTTCGGTCACCGCGGCGTCAACCATCCGGTGAAGAACCTGGTGACGGGACGGATCGACATCACGTCCCAGAACCACGGCTTCGCCGTGCTTGGCCCCGGTGGCGAATCGCGAATGGAGGCCGACGAGCCGATTCGCTGGGAGACCGACTTCGGCGCCGCCGAGCTGTCCCATCTCAACCTCTACGACCGCACCGTCGAGGGCCTCGTGCTCAAGGACGTGCCTGGAGCGGCGGTCCAGTACCACCCCGAGGCCGGGCCCGGCCCCCACGACGCCCGCCATCTCTTCGACACCTTCCTCGAGCTTGCCGCGTAGGGACGACATCCACAAGATCCTGCTGGTCGGGTCGGGGCCGATCGTGATCGGCCAGGCCGCCGAGTTCGACTACTCGGGGGTGCAGGCGTGCAAGGTGCTGCTGGAGGAGGGTTACGAGGTCGTCCTCGTCAACTCCAACCCGGCGACGATCATGACCGACCCCGAGTTCGCCACCGCCACCTACGTCGAGCCATTGCTCCCCGGGCCCGTGGCGAAGATCATCGAGAGGGAGCGGCCCGAGGCGCTGCTGCCGACCCTCGGCGGTCAGACGGCGCTGAACCTGGCGATGGCGCTGCACGAGGACGGCACCCTGGAGCGCTTCGGGGTGGAGCTGATCGGCGCCGATGCCGCCGCGATCCGCCGCGCGGAGGATCGGGAGGAGTTCCGGCGCACGATGGAGGAGGCGGGCCTGCGCATCCCCTGGTCGATCACCGTCGGCAGCCTCGGTGAGGTCGAGGCGGCGCTTGTCGACGGCCGCATCGAGCTGCCGGCGATCGTCCGCCCGGCTTTCACCCTGGGCGGCGAGGGCGGCGGCGTGGGGGAGACCGGGACCGAGCTGCGCCAGGTCGTCTCCGAGGGACTTGCGGCGAGCCCGATCAACCAGGTGCTGGTCGAGGAGTCGGTGATCGGCTGGGGCGAGTTCGAGCTGGAGGTGATGCGCGACCGCAACGACAACGTGGTGATCATCTGCTCGATCGAGAATGTCGACCCGATGGGAGTCCACACCGGCGACTCGGTGACCGTGGCGCCTGCTCAGACCCTGACGGATCAGCTCTACCAGGAGCTGCGCGACCAGGCGATCAAGGTGATCCGCGCGGTTGGGGTCGAGACCGGCGGCTCCAACATCCAGTTCGCGGTGAATCCGGCGAACGGCGAGATCGTGGTGATCGAGATGAACCCGCGAGTCTCGCGCTCCTCGGCGCTCGCCTCGAAGGCGACGGGCTTCCCGATCGCGAAGATCGCGGCGAAGCTCGCTGTCGGCTATTCGCTGGAGGAGATACCCAACGACATCACGCGCGCCACGCCCGCCTCCTTCGAGCCGACGATCGACTACGTGGTGACGAAGGTCCCGCGCTTTGCCTTCGAGAAGTTCCCCGGCGCCGAGGGCCGTCTCTCGACCCACATGCAGAGCGTCGGCGAGGTGATGGCGATCGGCCGCACCTTCCGCGAGTCCTTCGCCAAGGCGATGCGGTCGCGGGAGCTGGACGCGGCGCCGGAACCGGCCGAGCGCGACGAGGAGCTGCTGGGGGCGATTGCCGTGCCAAGCGCCGAACGGTTCGACCTCGTGCTGGAGGCATTCCGCCGCGGCATCGACGTCGAGGCGGTCCACGAGCGCTGCCTGGTCGACCGTTGGTTCCTGCGCGAGCTGAAGCTGCTCGCAACGGAGGGGGACGGCACCGAGGGCCTCGTTCGCACCTATAAGTCCGTCGATACGTGTGCGGCCGAGTTCGAGGCGGCAACGCCGTACTACTACTCGGCCCACGAGCGACCGCGCCCGGATGGCGCCGTCTCGTCCGAGGTGCGCCGCGGCGAGCGTGACTCGGTGGTCATCCTCGGTGCGGGGCCCAACCGGATCGGCCAGGGCATCGAGTTCGACTACTGCTGCGTCCACGCCGCGATGACCGTTCGCGAGATGGGTCGCGACGCGGTGATGGTCAACTGCAACCCGGAGACGGTCTCGACCGACTACGACACCTCCGATCGCCTCTACTTCGAGCCGCTGACCAGGGAGGACGTGCTCGCGGTCTGCGAGCAGGAGCACCCGGAGGGGGTCATCGTGCAGTTCGGCGGCCAGACGCCGCTGAAGCTCGCGCGTACCCTCGAGGAAGCGGGCGTGGCGCTGCTCGGGACACCGGTTGACGCAATCGACCTGGCCGAGGACCGCGGCCGCTTCGGAGCCCTGCTGCAGCGCCTCGGCGTCAAGCATCCGCCCTATGGGACCGCGCTCTCCGCCGACGAGGCGGCGGTGATCGCCGAGCAGGTCGGCTTTCCGCTCCTGGTCCGGCCCTCGTATGTGCTCGGAGGAAGGGCAATGGAGATCTGCTATTCGACCGAGAACCTGGCCGCCTACCTCAAGGCCCACGTCAAAGCGGACCAGGAGCACCCGCTGCTGCTCGACCGTTTCCTGGAGAACGCCATCGAGGTCGACGTCGACGCGCTCGCCGACGGTGAGGACGTCCACATCGGCGGCATCATGCAGCACGTCGAGGAGGCGGGCGTGCACTCCGGCGACTCCGCCTGTGTGATCCCGCCGATGAGCCTCGGCGAGGAGATGCTGGAGGAGATCCGGGCGACGACGAAGCGCATTGCGCTCGAGCTGGGGGTGGTCGGCCTGATCAACATCCAGTACGGCATCGCGGGCGGCGAGCTGTACGTGATCGAGGCCAATCCGCGCGCCTCGCGCACCGTGCCCTTCGTCTCCAAGGCGACCGGCGTGCCGCTGGCAAAAGCCGCCGCGCGGCTGATGCTGGGGGAGAAGCTCGCCGAGCTGGACCTGCCCGAGGCCGCCGCCGGGCACGTCAGCGTCAAGGAGGCGGTGCTTCCCTTTGCCCGCTTCGCCGGTGTCGACTCGGTGCTGGGCCCGGAGATGAAGAGCACCGGCGAGGTGATGGGGATCGCCGCCGATTTCCCGACCGCATTTGGCAAGGCGCAGGCGGCGGCGGGGGTCGCGCTGCCTGTCGAGGGCTCTGTTTTCATCACGGTCACCGACACCGACAAGCCGGCCGCGACCCAGATCGCCGCGCGCTTCCACGACCTTGGCTTCAAGGTGATCGCAACGGGCGGCACCGCGCAGTCGATCTCGTCGATGGGGGTGCCGGTGACGCGGATCAGCAAGCTGGGGGAGGGTTCGCCCAATGTTGTCGACCTGATCCGCGAGCGGCGCTGTGACCTGGTGATCAACACTCCGACCGGCTCCGGGGCCCGCGCGGACGGACACGCAATCCGCACCGCGGCGGTTCGCCACGGAATCCCCTGCGTGACGACGATGACCGGTGCTTCGGCGGCGGTACGGGCGATCGCAGCCTCGAGGCAGCGAGAGGCGGCGGTGCTCTCACTGCAGGAGATTCACGCCCCGTCGCGGGCCGAGCAGCCGCGATGACCGCGCCGTTCGGACGGCGGCTCTGCGAGGTGGTGGAGAATCGCGCCTCGGGGGGCTACCGCGCCTTCTCCCTGCTCGACGCCGACGGGCCCGAGCCCCAGCCCGGACAGTTCTACATGCTGTCTACCGAGGCCCACTGGGACGATCGGGGGGAGCGTCCCTTCCTGCCGCGCGCCCTCTCGGTGGCCGACGCGGGCCCGGCACCGAGTTCGCGTTTTGTCTCGCATGGCGAGACAAAACGCGAACTCGACCGACTGCGGCTTGATTTTCTTGTTGAGGAGGTTGGGCCGGGGACCAGTCGCCTCTGCGGGTTGGAGGTGGGCGAGCGGGTCTGGGTCAACGGGCCGCTCGGTAACGGCTTCTCAGAGCCCCGCGAGCTCGCCCCGGAGGCGGCCGGGGCGATTCTGGTGGGCGGTGGAATCGGGATCGCGCCGCTGGCCCTGCTTCGCCGCCGCTTCGCCGCCAAAGGCATTCCGGCCCGCGTCCTGCTCGGCTTCCGCGACGAGGCCCACTCGGGAGGGCTCGACGACCTCTTCGCCTGCTGCGAGGTGGGGCTGGCCAGCGATGACGGCCACATCGGCCATCGCGGCTACGTGACCGATCTGCTCGAGGCGATGCTCCAGGGCGACGACGCCGCCAGCGCCGCCGTCTACGCCTGCGGCCCGCCGCCGATGCTGGACGCCGTGTCAGCTCTATGCGAACGGCAGGGCGTCCCGTGCGAGCTGGCGATGGAGTCGCCGATGGCCTGCGGCTTCGGCGCCTGCTTCGGCTGCGCCGTCCCCGCCCCCGACGGTGGCTACCTCCGCCTCTGCGTCGACGGGCCGGTGGTCCGCAGGGTGGCGGGGGAGGGCGGGGGTGTCCCTCCGCTTGCTGGGTTTTTCGCCAGGGGAGTCGGCTCTGGCTCGCTGAGCACTCGGGGCGAAAAAGAGGACGCCGCTGCGCGGAGGGACACCCCCGCCCTCCCTCCACGGTCCGCTGCGGTCGACTTTTGCGGACTGGAGCTGCGGCACCCGGTGATCAACGCGTCGGGGACGTTCGACGCGATCGCTGCTCGGCGGGTGTATGGCGACGTGGTGCTGGAGGAGTTCCCGTTTTCCGCCTTCGTCTCGAAGACGATCACGCTGGAGCCGCGGGCCGGGAACGAGCCCCAGCGCCTCTGGGAGACGCCGGCCGGGATGATCAACTCGATCGGGCTGCCGAACAGGGGCCTGGCGGGTTTCCTGGCAGAGGACCTGCCGCGGCTCGCGGAACTGCCGGTGCCGCTGATCGTCTCCGTGATGGGCACCAGCCGAGAGGAGTTTGCCCGCCTGGTCGATGCGGTGGCGAGTCGCGACGAGGTCGCGGCGATCGAGCTGAACGTGTCCTGCCCCAACGTCCACTCGGGCCTGATCGTCGGCGAGCGGCCCGGCGAGGCAGCAGCGCTGTTGGAGGTGCTTCGGCCCCTCACGCCAAAGCCGCTGATCGTCAAGCTGACGCCCAACGTGGCCGACCCCGCCTCGGTCGCGGTTGCCGCCGAGCAGGGCGGTGCCGATGCGATCTCGTTGATCAACACCCTGAAGGCGAGCGCGATCGACCCGGGGACGGGGCGCCCGGGAATCGCGGCGGAGAATGGTGGGCTCTCGGGCCCGGCGGTGCGCCCGATCGCGGTCGCGCAGGTGCGGGCGGTCGCCGCGGCCACCGGGCTCCCCATCGTCGGCATTGGCGGCGTCTGCAGCGGTGCCGACGCCTTCGAGCTGATCTGCGCGGGAGCCACGATTGTGGCTGTCGGCACCGAGAATTTCCGCGATCCGCGGGCCGGTCACCGCATTGCCGCAGAGCTTTCTGAGCAATTTTCGCAGTAGGCGTTGTCTCAACCTCGACTCGAGGTCAAGGTGAATTTGGCCGCGAAGGCGGAAATGCCCTTGCATGGCAGCGGCCCGCGGCTATACTCGCCGCCCACATGCCTGCTCCAGTCAAGATGTCCGCCGCGGCCCCGGAGAGGTCACTGGACCAGCGGATGGATGCGCTGAAGCGCGCCAACGACATTCGCACGTCCCGGGCCAGGCTGAAGAAGGACCTCAAAGCAGGCAAGGCGAACATTCACACCCTCCTGCGCGACCCGCCGGACTACGTGATGACGGCGAAGGTCTTCGACATGCTTCTCGCCGTGCCCAAGTACGGCCGCGTGAAGACGAATCGCATACTCAACCAGTGCCGGATCTCGCCATCGAAGACGATCGGTGGCCTCTCAGAGCGTCAGAGGGCGGAGCTGGTCTCCCAGCTCCGCCGCTAACCGCCGCGCAGCCGGTCAGTATCTCGGCCAGATGGCCAAAGTCTTTGTCATTACGGGTCCGTCGGGCGTGGGGAAGGGGACGTTGATCTCCCGGTTGCTCGAGCGCGTTCCGGACCTCGAGCTGTCGGTGTCGGCGACCACGCGCCAGCCCCGCGACGGCGAGCTCGACGGTCGTGACTACCACTTCCTCGGTCGCGAGGAGTTCGATCGCCGGATCGAAGAGAACGACTTCCTGGAGTTCGCCACCTACAGCGGCAACCGCTACGGGACGCTGCGCTCCGAGGTGCGCCGCCGGCTTGCCGCCGGGCGCTCCGTCGTGCTCGAGATCGAGGTGCAGGGGGCTCGTCAGGTGCGCGCGGCGATGCGGGAGTCGGTCCAGGTCTTCATCGCCCCGCCGGATCCGGCCGTCCTCCGTGAGCGCCTCGAGTCGCGCGGCACCGATAACGATGAGGCGATCGATGCCCGGCTGGAAGTCGCCGAGCACGAGCTGGCCGCCCAGGACGAGTTTCCATACCGGGTTGTGAACGACGATCTGGAGCGGGCCGCGGTCGAGTTGGAGGGGATCGTGCGCGCTGAGCTCGAACTGCCACTACACTCCGGGGCCGAATGATCAAACCACGCGTCGACAAGCTCCTCGAACACGCCGATTCGCACTACGCCGCGGTTGTCGTCTCGGCTAAGCGAGCGCGCCAGATCAACAGCTACTTCCACAACATCGGTGAGGGAAGCTTCGGCGAGTACTCGCCGCCGATGGTTGAGACCCATGGCGAGAGGAACTACCTCACGATGGCGCTGGAAGAGCTCGCCCAGGGCAAGCTCAAGTACGAATACCGCGCCTGAGCGCCGGCCCTGCGGCTGGATTCCCAGGAGGAACCGATGGCCAGAATCCTGCTCGGCGTAAGCGGCGGGATTGCCGCCTACAAGTCGTTGGAGCTGGCCCGCCTCGCCACGGTGGCCGGCCATGGGGTGCGCGTTGTGATGACCGAGGCCGCGGGCCGTTTCGTCGGCGCCGCCTCCTTCGAAGGGATCGTCGGCGCCCCGGTGCTGACCTCGGAGTTCGAGCGAGACCCGCTGCGCGGCGCCTTCCCCGGCGACCCCCAGCCCGAGCACGACCCGATCGGGCACCTCGAGGTGGCTGCCAATTGCGACGTCTACCTCGTTGCGCCTGCCACCGCCAACACCCTCGCCAAGCTGGCCGCCGGGCTGGCCGACTCGATGCTCACCACCTGCTTTCTCGCCTGCTCCGCGCCCCGGCTTGTGGCGCCGGCGATGAACGACAGGATGTATGCGGACGCTGCCACCCAGGCCAACCTGGCGACGCTGCGCGAGCGGGGCGTCACGGTGATCGAGCCCGACGAGGGCCGGCTCGCCTCGCGCGGCGAGTTTGGCCGTGGGCGGCTTCCCGACCCGAAGCAGCTGCTGGCTCGGGTCGAGGCGATGCTGCCGGCGGGCAATCGACCCTGGGATGGGCTGCGCGTGCTGGTCACCGCCGGCGGCACGCGCGAGCCGATCGACCCGGTGCGCTTCCTCGGCAACCGCTCCAGCGGCCGCATGGGCCTCGCCCTCGCCGCCGCCGCGGCGCGGCGCGGCGCCGATGTGACGCTGATCGCCGCCAACGTGGCCCTGCCCGAGGCCGTCGCCGTCCGCCGCATCGACGTCGAGACCACGGCCCAGCTCGCCGCCGCGGTTCGCGCCGAGTTCCCCGCCTGCCATGTCCTCCTGATGGCCGCCGCCCCCGCCGACTTCCGCGCCGCCGAGGTCGCCACGGAGAAGCTGACGCGCGAGGACGAGCTGTCGCCACGAAGCGCTGCCGACTTTGACCCCACTCTGGTGGGGTCAAAGTCGGATACGCGCAGCTTGCGGCTCGAGCCGACGGAGGACATTCTGGCCGGCCTCGCCGCCGGCCGGGCCGCCGGGCAGACCGTCGTCGGCTTCGCCGCGGAGCATGGCGAGGGCGGTATCGACCGCGCGCGGGCCAAGCTCTCGCGCAAGGGGGCCGACCTGATCGTCCTCAACGACGTTTCCGACACGTCCATCGGCTTCGACAGCGACGACAACGCCGTCACCCTGATCGACGCCTCCGGCGAGGCCGGTGTTCCCCTGGCCTCTAAGGACAGCATCGCCGACACGATCCTCGACAGGGTGGACTCGCTCAGGGCGGAGACCGGCCAGCCCACCAGCTGACCCGGCCGGTTGGGGGAGGGACGGCACTCCCCTCAGCCGACGGATACTCAGAGCAGCCCCGCAGGGGCTGCGAGTCGGAGGAGGGGAGTGCCGTCCCTCCCCCCGAGCCACCCACTGACCAGGCAGTGCGAGCGGGCTATACTGAGCTCAAGCTTTTTCGTCCCTATCCGTGTTCGAGAAGTGGGCCTGGCCCACTTTTTTTTCGGCCGTAACCCGCATGAAGGACCTCCAAAACGACATTCAGCAGCAGCTTCGAGAGCTCGATTCCCAGCTCGACCTGGTGGCGCTCGAGCACCCCGGATCGGAGACGCTGCGGCTCTTCATCGACCATCCCGGTGGGGTCGATCTGGCGCTCTGCGAGCGGGTGACCAAGCACCTCGATCACCTGCTGGCCGACTTCTCCCTCGAGGTTTCCTCGCCCGGGCCCAAGCACCGCCGTCAAAGTCCAGTATCCGAGACAGTCAAGGAGCAGCCGTGAGCAAGGAGATCGTCGACGCAATCAAGGCGCTCGAGCAGGAAAAGGGAATCGCCGCCGACAAGCTGATGGACGCGCTTGCCGACGCGCTGCTTTCCGCTTACAAGAAGACGCCCGGGGCGGCCAAATACGCGCGTGTCGACCTCGACCACGAGACGGGCGACTTCCGGGTCTTCGAACTCATCCTGCCCCCGGAGCTGGAGGAGAAGCTCTTGGCCGAGGCCGCTGAGGCGCAGGAGGAAGAGCGCGAGATCGATCCGGAGACCGGCGAGATGCGTGAGCCCGAAGAGCCGGAGTTGGACCCGGCGATGATCGCTCCCTACGAGGATCAGATCACGACGCGCGACGTCACCCCGGGCGATTTCGGCCGGATCGCCGCGCAAACCGCCAAGCAGGTGATCCTGCAGCGGATCCGCGAGGCGGAACGGATGATGATGTTCGACGAGTACCAGGACCGCGTCGGCGAGCTGATCACCGGGATCATCCAGCAGTCCGACAAGCGCTACACGCTCGTGCAGCTGCGCGAGCGCGTCGAGGCGCTGCTGCCCAAGTCCGAGCAGGTCTACAACGAGCGCTACGACCATGGGATGCGTGTCAAGGCGGTGATCACCGATGTCTCGGACTCGACCAAGGGCCCCGCGATCGTTGTTTCGCGGCGCAGTCCCGAACTGATCAAGAAGCTGTTCGAAATAGAGGTTCCCGAGATCGCCGACAAGCTTGTCGAGATCGTCGGCGTGGCCCGCGAGCCGGGCTACCGGTCGAAGATCGCCGTGGTCTCGCACACCGACGGCGTGGACCCGGTCGGCGCTTGCGTCGGCCCCCGCGGCTCGCGGGTGCGGATGGTGGTCTCCGAGCTCCGGGGCGAGAAGATCGACATCATCCCCTACAACGAGGAGCCGGCGCGCTTCGTCGCCAAGGCGCTGTCCCCGGCAAGGGTGCGCGAGGTGATCGTCGATGACGCGGAGCGGCAGGCGACCGTGATCGTTCCGGATGACCAGCTGTCGCTGGCGATCGGGCGGGATGGGCAAAACGCTCGGCTTGCGGCCCGCCTGACCGGCTGGCGGGTGGACATCAAATCGGAGAGCGAGTTCGCCCAGGAGGAGGACATCGAGTACGAGGGCGAGGAGCAGGCCGGCGGCCACTGCCTGGCGGTGCTCTCGAATGGGCGTCGCTGCCCGAATGCGGCGATTGGCGACTCCTCCTACTGCGGACTTCCGCAGCACCAGGCGCTGAGCCGTTTCGAGACCAACCAGATCACGGTCCTGGCGCCCCTTGCCGAGGCCGAGATCGCGATTCTCGCCGACCCCGACGCGGATGAGGGGCAGGTGGCCGAGGTTGTCGAGCGGGCCGAAGCAGAGTTCGAGGAGCCGGCCGACGAGGCGGCACCCGAGGAGCCCGCCGAGGACGACGCAGGCGTCGCGGCCGCGGGTCCTGTCGCGGAGGGCAGCCCTCCGGCTCACCCGCCGGAGGGACAACCCTCCGCGCCACCCGCGGATGAAGCGTCAGGTTCGGAGGCGGCGCCTGAGGATGGGGCGGGCGCTGAGGAAGCTGAGCAGGAGACCGAGGCTGTGGCCGGGGAGGCTGAGCAGGCGTAGTGGCCAAGAAGCGCGTTCACGAGATTGCCAAGGAGCAGGGCCTCACCAGCAAGGAGCTCCTCGCTGCGCTGCACTCGGCCGGGGTTGATGCGAAGGCGGCGGCGTCCAGCGTCGAGGAGGCCGAGGCCCTGAAGGCGGTTTCGGCCTCCAGGGGTGACGGCGGTGCGGCGGCAGCCAAGCCGAAAGCGCCCGACGGGGCTGTCCCGACCGCCAAACCGGCGCCCAAGCCGGCGGCCAAACCCACGGCCAGGAAGCCGGGCGGCAGCACCAAGAAACGCCGTGTCGTGATCGACTCCCAGGCAGCCCGTCGCGACCAGATGGGCGGCCCGCCGCCGCAGCGCCCGCCGCGGCGGCGCGGCGGCCGTCGTCGCCGCCCGCTGCTCGAGGAGCCACCCATGAGAGTCGCCGCGCCGGCTGAGCCGGAGGCGACCAAGGTGAAGTCGGGCGCAACGGTGCGCGAGGTCGGTGAGCTGCTCGGTCTCGGCAGCGCCGAGGTGATCAAGAAGCTGATGGCGATGGGGGAGATGGCGACCCTCACCCAGACCCTGACCGACGATTCCGTCAAGGCGATCGCCGACGAGTTCGATCGCAAGATCGAGATCGTCACCACCGCCGACGAGGAGCCCGAGGCGCCGGAGTTCCAGGACTCCGAGGAGAGCCTTGGGCCTCGCCCGCCCGTGGTCACGATCATGGGCCATGTCGACCACGGCAAGACCTCGCTGCTCGACGCCGTGCGGGAGACAGAGGTTGCGGCCGGTGAGGCAGGCGGGATCACGCAGCACATCGGCGCCTATCAGGTCCACCACGACGGGAGGACGATCACCTTCCTCGACACACCAGGCCACGCGGCTTTCACGGCGATGCGCGCGCGCGGCGCAAGGGTCACCGACATCGCGGTGGTGGTGGTTGCGGCCGACGACGGTGTGATGCCGCAGACCAAAGAGGCGATCGATCACGCCCGTGCCGCCGGGGTGCCGATCCTCATCGCGGTGAACAAGATCGACAAGGAGGGCGCGCAGCCGGAGCGGGTTCGCAACGAGCTGGCTGCCGACGGGCTCACCCCGGAGGGCTGGGGCGGCGAGACCGTCTACTGCGACGTCTCCGCCAAGACGCGTCAGGGGCTCGACAACCTGCTCGACATGATCCTGCTGGTGGCCGAGCTCGAGGAGCTGCGGGCAAACGCCGGCGCCCCAGCCTCCGGCACGGTGATCGAGTCACAGCTGGACCCCGGCCGCGGCCCCGTTGTCAGCATCCTCGTCCAGCGAGGCACCCTCAGGGTCGGCGATGCGCTGGTTGCCGGACCGCGCTGGGGGCGGGTGCGCGCGATGCACGACTTCACCGGGCAGCGCGTCGAGAGCGCAGGCCCGGGAATGCCGGTCGAGGCGCTCGGCTTCGACGGCGTCTGCGAGGCGGGGGAGCACGTGCAGGCCGTGGAGAACGATCGCCGTGCCCGCCAGCTTGCGCAGGAACGGGCGAACCGCCTCAAGACCGAGGCGCTGGCGCGGCGCCAGGCCCGCAAGGTCACCCTCGAGGAGGTCTTCTCGCGGGTGCAGGAAGGCGATATCAAGGAGCTCAACATCGTGCTCAAGGCAGATGTGGCCGGCTCCCTGGGGGCGCTTCAGGACGAGATCGCCAAGGTGCCGCAGGAACGGGTCGGGATCGACATCATCCACTCGCAGACCGGCGGCATCAACGAGTCCGACGTGATGCTCGCGGCGGCGTCCGACGCCATCGTCATCGGCTTCAACGTGCGCCCGCTGGCCGATGCTCGACGCGCCGCGGAGCGCGAGGGCGTCGACATCCGCACCTACTCGGTCATCTACAAGGTCACCGAGGATCTCCGCAACGCGATGGAGGGGATGCTGGAGGCGGTCGAGGTCGAGGAGGCCACCGGTGAGGTTGAGATCAAACAGACCTTCAAGGCCTCGAAGGTCGGCCGCATCGCCGGTTGCGTGGTGACGGAGGGAAAGGTCACCCGGGATGCCAGCGTCCGCCTCGTGCGCGAGGGGACGGTCATCTGGACCGGCAAGCTCGGCTCCCTGCGACGTTTCAAAGACAATGTGCAGGAAGTCGAGGAGGGGCAGGAGTGCGGCATCGTGCTCGAGGGCTACGCCGACGTCAAGGAGGGCGACATGCTCGAGCTGTTCAAGACCAAACAGGTCGAGCAGACGCTGGAGTAGGATGGCCGTTCCTCGCATGCGCCGCATCAACGAGATGCTTCGCGAGGTGATCGGCACAGCGATTGCCACCGATTTGAGTGACCCTCGGATCGGCTTCATCACCGTGACATCGGTTGAGACAAGCCCAGATCTCCGCGCCGCCAAGGTGCACGTGAGCGTGCTTGGTGACGCGGAGGCTCGGGAGGCGGCCCTGGCCGGGCTGCGCTCCTCGCACGGCGTGATCCAGGCGAAGATCGCCGCGGAGACCCGGATGAAGCGGACCCCGACGCTCTCCTTCCACTACGACGCAACGGTCGAGCAGGGGATGCGGATCTCCCAGCTGCTCGACGAAGAGCGATGACCGAGACGACCGACCTCGGCGTTGCTGCAATCGAGCGGGTGGCCGCGGAGATTCGATCCCGGGACCGCTTCCTGCTCACCGCCCACGAGGGCCCGGACGGGGACGCGCTCGGCTCGCTGCTGGGGATGCACCATCTGCTCACGCAACTGGGCAAGGACTCGGTCATGTTCATGGCGGCGAAGGAGTTCCCGCTGCCGGTCGAGTATCGCTTCCTGCCTCTCGAGGAGGTCTTTCACGAGCCGCCCGCCGACATTACGGATCGCGCCGTCGTCTTCCTCGATTGCGGCAACGTCAACCGGATGCCGATCGACTTCCTCTCGCGAGACGGCAGTCTCCTGATCAACATCGACCACCACCACGACAACACGCTGTTCGGCGACGTCAACCTGGTCGACGTCGCCGCCTCCTGCACCGCCGAGATCGTTTACGAGCTGGCCGTGCTGCTGGGGGCCAAGATCACGCCGGAGATCGCCTCGGCCCTCTACGTCGGCCTCGTCACCGACACCGGGAAGTTCATGTACGAGAACACCAACGCCAGCACCCACCGGATCGCCGCGGAGCTGATCGAAGCCGGGGTCGCGGTCGACGACACCTACCGGCGCCTTTACGAGCACGTTCCGATCGAAAAGCTGCGGCTTCTCTCACGTGCCCTGGATGGCGTCCAGCGTTACTGCGACGGCGTTCTGGTCGTCTCCTACATCACCGCGGCCGACTACGAGGCAAGCGGTGGAGGCGAGGAGATGACGGAGGGGATCATCGACCACCTCCGCTCGCTGGAGGGCGCCAGGGTTGCGGCCATGATCCGCGACCTCGGCGACAAGGGAAGGGCCGCGCGGAAGGTCAGCCTGCGCTCCAGCGGCGGCGAGATCGACGTCTCGGCGATCGCTCGCATACACGGCGGAGGCGGGCACAAACGCGCCGCCGGCTTCTCCACCGATCTGGAGTTCGACGAGCTGGTCGCCTTTCTCTGCTCCGCGGTCGGCTCCCAGTCCCCCTGCTGACCATGTCCGGCGGGGGGGATGGCGCCGTGCTGCTCTGCGACAAGCCGGCGGGGATCACGTCGCACGACGTGGTTGTCCAGGTGCGACGCGAACGGGGCTGCAAGGCCGGGCATGCCGGGACGCTCGACCCCTTTGCGACCGGTCTCCTCCTGGTCCTGCTGGGCCGCGCGACGCGGCTGCAGCGCTTCCTCACGAGCCTGCCCAAGACGTACGCGGCGACAGCCCGGCTCGGCTGGCGCTCGAGCACGGGCGACCCAGACGGGGAGCTGACCCGGACCGGCAACGTGCCGAAGTCCCTGCAATTGCCGGAGGGACGGATCCGCCAGCGGGTGCCAATGACCTCGGCGGTCCGCGTCGGCGGCGAGCGGCTCTACCGCAAGGCGCATCGCGGCGAAACCGTGGAGACGCCTGAGCGGGACGTCGATGTCTACCGCGCGGATCTGCTGGGGCACGACGCGGAGAGCGCGACGTATGAGATCGAATGCTCAGCCGGGACCTACGTTCGCACCCTGATCGAGACGCTCGGAGACGCATATTGCTCCGAGCTGCGACGCACGGCGATCGGCCCCTTCGACATCGCTGACGCAGGCGCGGAGATCGATCTCGATCGCGTCGCGCAGCTCGTCCCCGAGGCGGTCCTGCGGTGAGCTTCACGGTCACGTCGCTGCCCGATGCGGAACCCCGTCCGCGCCACGTCGCGATTGGGACCTTCGACGGGGTTCATCGCGGCCATCAGGTGGTCATCGACGACGCCGATACCGTGCTCACCTTCCACCCGCATCCCCTGGAGATCCTGCACCCGGCCGCGCGGCCGAAACTGATCATGCCGTTCGAGGTGAAGCGGGACGTGATCGAGGGGCTCGGGGTCCGCGAGCTCGTCGTCATCCCATTCGACGATGAGTTCGCAACGGTGTCCGCCAGGGGCTTCATCGAGCAGGTCCTGATCGAGCGGCTCGGCGCCAAGCGGGTTTCGGTCGGGGAGAACTTCCGCTTCGGCGCCAAGGCGAAGGGCGATCCCGAGATGCTCGTCTCCCGCCCGGAGTTCGAGACCCGCGTCGTACGGTTGGTCGAGGTTGACGGCGAGACCGTGTCCTCGACCCGCATCCGAGCCTTGATCGCGGCCGGTGACATGGAGGGAGCGCGGCGCTGCCTCGGCGCCCCATTCATGATGGAGGGGACGGTGGTCGGGGGCGACCAGCGCGGCCGCGAGCTGGGCTTTCCGACGGCCAACATCGTCCCCGACGATCGCCTTGCCATTCCCGGCCACGGCGTCTACGCGGCCTTTGCCAACGGTGTCGCGGCTGCTGTCAACGTCGGGGTGCGGCCGACCTTCGACAGCGGCCGCGGGGTGCTTGTCGAGACCTACCTGATCGACCGCGACGAGGACCTCTACGGGGCCACGCTGCGGGTCGCCTTCGTCAAGCGGCTGCGTGGCGAGAGGCGCTTTGCGGGGGTCGAGAGCCTGATCGCCCAGATGCGGATCGATGTGGAGGATGCGCGGCGGGTCTGTGCTAGCTTCACCGACGCACGATGAGCCTCACGAAGGAAAAAAAGGCGGACCTGATCGGAAAGTTCGGTCGGTCGAGCGGCGACACCGGGTCGGCGGAGGTCCAGATCGCGCTCCTGACCGAGCGGATCAACGACCTGACCGGCCACCTTCGCGATCACGGCAAAGACCATCACTCGCGTCGTGGGCTGCTGATGCTCGTGGGCAAGCGCCGGCGCATGTTGCGCTATCTCCAGCACACCGACCTCGAGCGCTACCGCGCGCTGGTCGCTGAGCTTGGCCTCCGCAGGTAGCGCCGCGCGGTAGTCACCCCGCGTGCAGCCGACCTGTACTCTCCCTCGGGACAGAGAACGACAGTTCTAGAAAGCGAATGGCCGCCATCCGGGCGGCCGGAGGTAGGACAACTAAATGAGCATGTTTGACGTTAGCCACGTTTCGGTGGATGTCGGCGACGGCCAGATCTCCTTCGAGACGGGGAAGCTCGCCCGCCAGGCGAGCGGCGCCGTGGTGGTGCAGTCCGGAGAGACGATGGTGCTCTGCACCGCGACGATGGGCAACCTGCGCGATGTCGACTTCCTTCCCCTCACCGTCGACGTAGAGGAGCGGATGTACGCGGCGGGCAAGATCCCGGGCTCGTTCTTCCGTCGTGAGGGACGCTCGGGCGAGAAGGCGACGCTGACGGCGCGGATGATCGACCGGCCGATCCGGCCGCTGTTCCCAAAGGGCTGGCACCACGAGACGCAGATCGTCGCCACCCCACTTTCCGTGGACCACGTCCACCCCTACGACATCCTTGCGATGAACGGCGCCTCCGCGGCGCTGGCGATCTCTCCCGTTCCGGTCGCCGCCCATGTCGGGGCCGTGCGGATCGGCAAACTCGACGGCGACTTCGTCGTCAACCCCCCCGAGGAGACGCTCGAGGAACTGGACCTGGACCTGATTGTCGCCGGCACCGACGAGGCGATCCTGATGGTCGAGGCGGGCGCCAAAGGCGTCACCGAGGCGGAGGTCCTCGATGCGCTCGACATCGCCCACAGCGAGATCAAGAAGCTCTGCGGGGCGATGCAGGAGCTGGCCGAGAAGGCCGGCAAGGAGAAGGTCGCGATCGAGCCGCCGCAGGTCGACGAGGACCTGCTCGAGGAGATCCGCGCCTCGCATGGCGCCAAGATCGACGAGGCGACGTCGGTCCAGGGCAAGCTGGAGCGCCAAGAGGCGAGCGAGGCCGTCAAGGCAGCGGCGATCGAGCAGTATGCGCCGGCCGGCGAGGACGGCGAGCCCGACTCCGAGCGGAGGGTCGAGGTCTCGGCCATCTTCTCGAAGTTGGAGAAGGAGATCATCCGCAAGCGCATCGCCGTCGACAAGAAGCGTCCCGACGGCCGCGCCCAGGACGAGATCCGGCCGATCGAGTGCGAGGTTGACATCTCTCCCCGCGTGCACGGCTCGGCGCTCTTCACGCGTGGCGAGACGCAGATCCTCTCCAACGTCGCGCTGGGCACGACCCGCATGGACATGCGCCTCGACACGCTCGGCCTGGCGACCACGAAGCGCTTCTGGCACCACTACAACTTCCCGCCCTTCTCGGTTGGGGAAGCCGGCTTCATGCGCGGCCCGAAGCGTCGCGACATCGGCCACGGTGCGCTTGCCGAGCGGGCGCTGGTGCCGACGATTCCCGACGAAGAGGACTTTCCCTACGTGCTCCGGGTCGTCTCGGAGACGCTGGAGTCGAACGGCTCCTCGTCGATGGGGTCGGTTTGCGCCTCCTCGATGGCGCTGCAGGCGGCTGGGGTGCCGGTCAGCGCACCGGTTGCCGGCGTCGCGATGGGGCTGATCAAGGAGGGCGACGACTACATCGTCCTCACCGACATCGCCGGCGTCGAGGACCACCTCGGCGACATGGACTTCAAGGTCGCCGGCACGGCTGAGGGGATCACCGCCCTGCAGATGGACATCAAGATCACCGGCGTCACCTTCGACATCCTGCGCGACGCGCTCGCCCAGGCCAACGCGGGCCGTCAGTTCATCCTCGGCAAGATGGCGGAGGCGATCGACGGGCCGCGCGAGATGCTCTCCCAGCACGCGCCGCGGATCGAAGCGATCAAGATCGACCCCGAGAAGATCGGCGCGGTGATCGGCAAGGGCGGCGAAACCATCCGCGGCCTCTGCGAGGAGTTCGAAGCGGAGATCGACGTCGAAGACGACGGCACGGTGCGGGTCTACGCGCCGACCGGAGATCTCGTTGAAGCCTGCGTGGCGCGGATCGAGTCGATGACCAAGGAGGCGGAGGTCGGCGACCGCTACGGCTCCGCCAAGGTCGTCAAGACGACCACGTTCGGCGCCTTCGTCGAGCTGGTCAAGGGCACCGACGGCCTCCTCCACATCTCCAACGTGAAGCCGGGCGAGCGGGTCGACACGGTTGAGGACGTGCTCAACGCCGGCGACGAGATCGACGTTACGGTCGTCGAGGTGGACCGCGAGCGCGGCCGCATCGGCCTGCGCCTCTCCGACGACCCGTCGGTCGCCGGGAAGAGCGCCGACGAGCTGGCCTCGGTCGGCACCGGTGACGGCGGGCCGCGCCGCGACAGCGGTGACCGCGGGGGTCGCCGCGGCGGGCGGGACGGCCGCAGGCGCCAGTCCGGTGACCGCGAGCCACGCCACTGAGCGCACTCCATTGAGCGCACCCAGGCTCACCGAACTGGGCTCGGGCGTCCGGGTCGTGACCGAGGAGGTTCCCTCGGTCCGCTCCGTGGCGCTCGGGCTCTGGGTTCGCACCGGGTCCAGGAACGAGAGCCCTGACCAGGCCGGCGTCTCGCACTTCCTCGAGCACCTGCTGTTCAAGGGGACCGAGCGCTTTTCGGCGATCGAGATCTCCGAGCACTTCGATGGGCTCGGCGCCTCGGTCAACGCCGCGACCGGCAAGGAGACGACCCATCTCCACGCCCGCTTCCTCGACGAGCACACGGAGGAGGTCTTCGACCTGCTGGCCGAGATGCTGCTCGCGCCCACCTATCCGGAGGTGGACTCCGAGCGGGAGGTGGTGCTCGAGGAGATCGCGATGTACGAGGACGAGCCGCAGGATCGAGTCCACGACATCCTCGCGGGAGCGGTCTTCGGCCAGCACCCGCTGGGGCGTCGCGTGCTGGGCGAGGCCGGGGTGATCGCATCGATCCCGGTCGCCGAGATCGATGCCTACCACCGGCAGCGCTACACGAGCCGCAACATCGTCATCGGCGCCGCCGGGCACCTCGAGCATGACCAGGTCGTCGAGCTGACCGACCGGTTGGTCTCGCCGCTGGTCGGAGAGGATGGCGGCGGCTCTGCGACCGGGCCGGACGGAGCGGTGCGGCTTCGCTTCTATGAGAAGGACACCGAGCAGTACCACATCTGCTTCGGGGCTCCGGGCATCATTCGTGACGACGAGCGCCGCTACCCGCTTGCCGTGCTCGACTCGATCTTCGGCGGTTCGACCTCGTCGCGCCTCTTTCGCGAGGTGCGCGAGAAGCGCGGCCTCGCCTACTCGGTCGGCTCCTACAACGAGCAGTACACGGACTCGGGTTTGATTGCGACCTACGTCGGCACGCGTGAGGACAACGTCGAGGAGGCGTGTGCGGTGATCGGTGCGGAGCTGGAGCGGTTGCGCTCCGAGCCCGTTTCGGCCGCCGAGCTGGACCGCGCGAAGGAGAGCGTCAAGGGTCGCCTGGTGCTGTCCTCGGAGTCGACGGCGGCGCGGATGACGCGAATCTCCCGCGCCACCCTGTTCGGACTTCCGATAGAAAGCCTCGATGAGATGCTTGCCAAGGTGGATGCCGTGACGAGGGACGATCTGACCGCGCTGGCCAGCGAGCTGTATGGCGCCGACCGCCTCTCGGCGGCGTGCATCGGTCGCGACGAGAGCCGCTTCCGCACCGCGGTCGCGCCGGTCAGCGAAGCCCTGGTGGCAGACCGTGCTTAGGGTCGTCGTTTCAGGGGCCGCCGGGAGGATGGGCGAGACGGTCTGCGAAGCCGTTGAGGCCGCGGACGGCATGACGCTGGTGGGAAAGGCCGATCCGGCGCTCGGTGCGGGACTGGACGGAGTGCTCGGCGACGCGGACGTGGCGGTCGACTTCACCACGCCCGACACGGCTCTCGACAACGTCCGCACCTGCCTCGAAGCCGGCGTCCACGCGGTCGTCGGCACGACCGGCTTCGACGTCGAGGCGCTGCGCAACGCTGTCGAGAGCGCCGACGGCGAGGCCAGGTGCTTCGCCGCCCCGAACTTCGCGATCGGCGCCGTGCTGCTGATGCAGGCGGCGCAGCTTGTCGCGCGCCACATGCCCGAGTGCGAGATCGTCGAGCTTCACCACGACCGCAAGCTGGATGCCCCGTCGGGCACCGCAAAGCGGACTGCCGAGCTGATCCGCGAGGCGGGGGGCAGCGTGCATGAGCCGATCCATTCGGTGCGCCTGCCCGGGCTCGTGGCCCATCAGGAAGTCATCTTCGGGGGAGTGGGGCAAACGCTCTCACTGCGCCACGACTCGATCGATCGAAGCTCCTTCATGCCAGGCGTTCTGCTTGCCGTGCGCATGGTCGCCGGCCTGCCCGATCGCTTCACGGTCGGTCTCGAGAAGCTGCTGTAGGCAATCTGGGTACCCTGCCGATGATGACGGCGATACGAGGCGTGATCACGGCGATGGTGACGCCCTTCGACGAGGGCGGTGGGGTGGACGAGGCGGCGGCGCGGCGCCTCGCGAGCCACCTGGTCGAGCACGGCTCGCACGGGGTCGTCGTCGCGGGAACGACCGGTGAGTGCCCGACGCTCACCGACGAGGAGCAGATATCGCTGCTGCGCGCGGTCGTCGAGGAGATCGGCGGGAAGGCGACGGTGATCTGCGGCACCGGCACCAACGACACCCGCCACTCGCGTGAGCTGACCAGGGCGGCGGCAGAGGCAGGCGCCGACGCCGCTCTTGTCGTCGCCCCCTACTACAACAAGCCCAATCAGGCCGGCTTGCGCGCGCACTTCGAGGCGGTTGCCGAAGCGGCTCCCGAGCTGCCCCTGGTCCTCTACAACATCCCCGCCCGGGTGGTGATCAACATGCCGCCGGACTTCCTCAGCGAGCTTTCCTCGATCGACAACGTGGTCGCGGTGAAGCAGGCCAATAACGACGAGCTCGGGCCGGTCGAGGGGCTGGCCGTCCTGGCCGGCAACGACGATGCCTTCATGCCGACCCTGGAGTTCAGCGGTGCCGGCGGCATCCTCGTCGCGTCCCACGTCGCCGGCGACCGCATGCGAGAGATGTGGGATGCGGCGCAGGGTGGAGACCTGCGGCGGGCGCGTGAGATCGACGCCGGCCTGCGCCCGCTCTATCAGGCGCTGGCGATCACGACAAACCCAATTCCGATCAAGGCCGCCCTGGAGTTGAGGGGCCTGATCCCCTCCGGGCGACTGCGGTTGCCGCTGGTTCCCACCGATCGGGCGCAGCGGGAGGTCGTGAGGGATGCCCTCGAGAGAGTCGGTCTCTAACCGATGAGCGGCAAGCTGCGAGTGCTCCCGTTGGGGGGGCTGGGCGAGATCGGCAAGAACATGACCGTGATCGAGTACGACGGTCGGATCGTCGTGGTCGACACCGGCCTGATGTTTCCCACCGCGGAGATGCTCGGAATCGACCTCGTCCTTCCTGACTTCTCCTATCTTCGCGACCGCGTCGAGGACATCGAGGCGATCGTCCTCACCCACGGCCACGAGGATCACGTGGGGGCGCTGCCCTATGTGTTGCGCGAGATAGGCGAGCCGCCGGTCATCTACGGTGGCCTGCTGACGATCGGCATGGTCCGCTCCAAGCTCGATGAGCACAAGCTGGGCAATGCGCCGCTGCAGGAGCTGCCGGCAGGGGAGAAGGTGCAGGCCGGCCCGTTCGAGCTGGAGCTGGTCCACCTCTCGCACTCGATCCCCGACGCGCGCGGCGTCATCCTCAAGACCGAGCTGGGCTCGATGCTGATGACCGGCGACTACAAGTTCGACCAGACCCCGGTCGACGGCCGCCCCGCCGACATCTCCCGCCTTGCGGAGCTGGGGCGCGACGGGCTGCTGCTGCTCTGCGGCGATTCCACGAACGCCGACCGGCCGGGGATCGCGCCGTCGGAGTCGAGCGTGGGGCCGGCGCTGCTGGAGACCTTCGCCGCCTGCGAGGGGCGCATCGTCGTCACCTCGTTCGCCTCCAACATCCACCGCGTCCAGCAGGTGATCGACGCCGCGGCGAAGCTGGACCGCCGCGTTGCCCTGGTCGGCCGCTCGATGCGCAAGAACTTCAACATCGCCTCCAACCTCGGCGTTGCCGAGGCGCCGCCCGGCCTCTTCATCCAGCCGCGCGAGATCGAGGACTTTCCCGATGAGAAGGTCGTCGTGCTCTCGACCGGCAGCCAGGGCGAGCCGCTCTCGGCGCTGCGGCGGATGGCCAACAACGACCACCGCGACGTCGAGCTGCACTCCGGCGACACCGTCGTCTTCTCGGCCACGCCGGTGCCTGGCAACGAGCGCGCGGTCAACGAAACGATCGACCACATCTACGAGATCGGCGCCACGGTCGTCACCGCGAAGGACGCGCCGATCCACGCCTCCGGCCACGGTTGGCAGGAGGAGCTGAAGCTGATGATCAACCTGACCAAGCCGCGCTACGTGCTGCCCGTGCATGGCGACCACAAGCGGCTGCGCCTCCACGCGGAGCTGGCCCACTCGGTCGGGATCGATCCGGAGAACGTCTTCCAGGGCCGCAACGGCCTGCCGCTGGAGATCGACGAGAACGGGGCGCGCTTCGGCGAGGACGTCCACGCCGGGGTGATCTTCGTCGACGGGGTCAACATCGGCGAGCCCGACGACGTCGCCCTGCGCGACCGCCGCGAGATCTCCGCCGACGGCATCTTCATCGTCGTGGCGACGATCTCCTCCGATGACGGCAGCGTCGTCGCCGACCCCGAGGTGATCTTCCGGGGTGTCGCCTTCGTCGACGAGGCGGACGCGCTCGTCGAGGAGCTGAAGGACGTCGTCGAGGACTCGCTGGAGGACGCCGCCGAGGCGGGGACCCGCGAGGTGCACCTGATTCAGGAGGACCTCCACGACGCGATCGGCCGGCTCGTCTACGAGAAGCTGCGCCGCCGCCCGATGATCCTGCCGGTCGTCGTCGAGGTTTAGCGCCGGAACGAAATCGGGTCCGCCGGGCGCGTTGGGGAGAACCCGGCGGACCCGTGTGTCTCGTCCATTTGGAACCTAAGCAGAGGCGCTAAAGGTGGTCTAAAGCCGCCGTAATTCCTCGCTCGGACCGAGACCTAGCCAGGGGCAGGCGGATGCGGAACAGCGCGCCTCCGCTCTCCGAGCTGGTGACCTCGGCTGTGCCGCCGTGCGCCGTGGCCACGGCGCGCACGATGGCGAGGCCGAGCCCGCTGCCGCCACCGACCGCGGTGTCGGCCGGGCCATTGCCGCGCACGAAGCGATCGAACACCTGACTGTGCAGCTCCGGCGCGATGCCCGGCCCGTCGTCGGCAACCTCGACCACCGCCTCCGAGCCCTCTGCGCGCAGGCGCAGCTCGATCGTCGAACCGGGCGGGGTGTAACGGACGGCGTTGTCGAGGAGGTTGAGCACCATCCGGTGCAGCTCGTCGGGGTTGCCGTCGACAAGGAGCGGATGACCGTTCTCGATTCGCAGCTCGCGCTCACCCATCGTCGGGGCCATCTCGGCAGCCGCGTGGCCTGCGGCCTCGGCCAAATCGCAACCCGTGCGTGCGCCGGTGCGGCCGGCATCGGCCCGCGCGAGGAGAAGCAGGTCGGACACCAGCCGGCTCATCCGATGCGAGGACCGCAGCGCCGAGCTGAGCATCGCCTGCTCGTCCGGGTGCTCCGACTCCTCGAGGGAGGCCTGGAGCAGCTCGAGGTTGGCGAGGATGCTGGTCAGGGGGGTGCGCAGCTCGTGCGACGCGTCGGCGACGAACTCGCGCTGCTTGCTCATCGCGGCTTCGCGCTCGGCGCGGGCCGCGTCGAGGGAGCGCAGCATCTGCTCGAGGGTCATGGCCAGCTCGCCGACCTCGTCGTCGACCTTCGGTTCCGGCATGTGGCGCGAGGGGTCGCCGGTCTCGGCGATCGCCCGCGCCGTCGCTGTCAGCGAGGAGATCGGCCGCATCGCGCGCCGCGCGATCGCCAGCCCGGCCAGGCTGGCGAGCAGCGTGGCGCCGAGGATGCCCGCGCCGATGAAGAGCCAGAGCTGGCCGATCGTCGAGTCGACGTGCTCCTCGGCGCGGCCGTACTGGACGTAGCCGGCGATGCGCCCCGTCTCGGGGCTTTTCAGGACCACGGTGGCAACCCGCATCTCGCCGACATCGTGGACACCGGGGACGAGGGGCCCGAGGTTGGCGGCTCCGGGGCTGGCGTCGCGCTGGACACGGGTTGAGTCGAAGATCCGCACGCTGGCGCCGTTGGGGCTGACGAAGTCGCTGAGGCGTGGCTCCTGGGTGATCAGCGTGTTGGTGACCGTGTCGACGATCCGAACCTGGGAGGCGAGAGTGGTGACGGCGCTCGTGATCTCGCGGTTGAAGTCGGCGCGGACCCGCTGCGCCGCGAGGTTGCCGATGATCCCGCCGAACAGCACCAGGATCGCCAGGGTCAGCCCCGCCGAGACCCCCGCCAGGCGCCAGCGCACGGGCCAGTTGCGGGGATTCACGCTACTCCTTCAAGACGTAGCCGGCGCCACGTTTGGTGTGGAGGAGGCGGGACTCGCGTCCGGCCTCGAGCTTGCGGCGCAGGTTCGAGATGAAGACGTCGATCGTGTTCGTCGCGGCCATCGGGTCATATCCCCAGACCTCGTCGAGCAGGCGCTCGCGTGAGACGACGAGGCGCTCGTTGCGCATCAGGTATTCGAGCAGCTCGAACTCGCGGTTGGTCAGCTCTATCTCCCGGTCGCCTCTGTGCACCTCGCGGGTGTCCGGGTTGAGCATCAGGTCGCCCACCTGCAGCGACGCGGAGCCCCGCGGTGGCCGGCGGCGCAGCAGCGCCCGGATTCGCGCCAGCAGCTCCTGGCGCTCGAACGGCTTGACGAGATAGTCGTCGGCGCCGCTGTCGAGGCCGCCGACCCGGTCCTCGGTCTCGGTGCGCGCGGTCAGCATCAGGATCGGAACGTCGCTGTCGGCGCGCAGCCGCCGGCAGACCTCGACGCCATCCAGCCGGGGTAGGCCGAGGTCGAGGACGACGAGGTCGGGGACGAAGCCCGCCGCGACGTCGAGCGCCTCGACCCCGTCCGCAGAGGTGCGCACCTCGTAGCCCTCGGTGCGCAGTGAGCGGCGGAGGACGTCGGCGATGTCCTCGTCGTCCTCGACGACGAGGACGCGACCGCTTGTCAGGTCGGTGTCTGTCGAAAGCATCGCCAGGGATCTTAAACCCGCCGATTTGCGCGGCGGTCAGGATTTAGCACGAATTTAGCCGTATGCATCTTGTCTGCCGAGGGGAGGGATCTCGTTGGGCAAAGGGGTCGATGGGCTGGCGTCGAAGGGATGGCCTATGTTCGTGCGGAAGAAGCGCGGGGCTCGGCGTAGCCCAAAAGCGAAGGGTCGCGGCCGGCTGGCGAGGCCGCGTTTGGCGCTGGGACTGGAGCAGCGGCACCTGGACCTGATCGGGCTTTTCCTGATTGCCGCCGGCGTGTACCTGACCTTCGTTCTCTTCCTCGGCTGGAACGGGGGCAAGGTCGGCTACGGCGTGGAGACCGGGCTCACGTACCTGTTCGGGAAGGTGGGGGCGCGGATCGCGACCGTGCTGATGCTCGCGATCGGCGTGCTGCTCGTCACCGGGACCTCGATCTCGTCCGTCTTCCAGGGCCTGGGGCGCGGCTTGCGCGGGGTCTTCCTGGGCGGGCGGGGTGTGGCGGAGACGCTCGTCAAGACCCGTGAGGCCCGTCGCGACGGGAGGGCGGACGCCTTCAATACGCGGGCCGGCCCGACCGATGTGATGAGCGCCTACCCCGAGACCGACGAGTTCGAGCCGACGGTCGTGCTCGGAGAGGACTCGTTCGACCGTGAGCTGTACGACACCGAGCGGGGCACCGATCATCCCTTCGTGGACCGAGGCGAGGACGGGGAGGGGATCGAGGAGCCGAAGGGCTCGCCCGCCGGGGCCCCCGAGGTTCCTGAGGCAGGCTCCCGCCCGTCCCTGACGCCGATGGGACAGAAGCGCGGCGTCACCACCTCCGAGGAGATCGACTACCGCCCCCCGCCCGTCAAGGTGCTGGACAAGGGCAAGGGCGACAAGGGCCCGGACCCGCGCGATCACGAGGCGATCGGCGACAAGCTGATCGAAACGCTCAGTCACTTCGGGGTCGAGGCGAGGATCATCGGCATCGTCAGCGGCCCCCACGTGTCCCGCTACGAACTGCGCCTGGCGCCCGGCACCAAGGTGAAGAAGGTGAGCGAGCTGGCCAACGACCTGGCCTACGCGCTCGCCTCGACCGACATCCGCATCCTCGCGCCGATCCCTGGCAAACAGGCGGTCGGCGTCGAGGTGCCCAACACGCGCCGCCGCATCGTTCGCCTCGGCGACATCTACGCCGGGCGCCCCGAGAAGACCTCGCCGCTGGTCGCCTGGCTCGGCAAGGGGATCGACGGCCACCCGGTCTGGACCGACCTGGCGAAGATGCCGCACGTGCTCGTGGCGGGGACCACCGGCTCGGGCAAGTCGGGATGCGTCAACGCAATCCTCTCCTCGATCCTGATGCAGGCCTCGCCGAACGAGGTGCGCCTGGTGCTCGTCGACCCCAAGCGGGTCGAGCTGAACCACTACGAGAACGTCCCGCACCTGCTCACCCCGGTCGTGACCTCGCCGCGCCTCGCCGCCAACGTGCTCGCCAACCTGATCGGCGAGATGGAGAGCCGCTACGGGATCATGGGAGAGGCGCGCTGCCGCAACCTCGGCGAGCTGAACCGCGCGCGCGCCAAGGCCGGAGAGGCGCCGCTGCCGCACATCCTCTGCGTGATCGACGAGCTCGCCGACCTGATGATGATTGCGCCGGCCGAAGTGGAGGACTCGATCATCCGGCTCGCCCAGAAGTCGCGCGCCACCGGCATCCACCTCGTCCTGGCGACGCAGCGGCCCTCGACCGACATCATCACCGGCACGATCAAGGTCAACATCCCCGCCCGGATCGCCTTTGCGGTCTCCTCGCAGATCGACTCGCGGGTGATCCTCGACCAGGGCGGGGCGGAGGCCCTGCTGGGCCAGGGCGACATGCTCTTCCGCGGCGCCGGCACCTCGAAGCTGGAGAGGATCCAGGGGGCGTTCGTGACCGAGGAGGAGATCGCCCGGATCACGAACCACTGGGCCAGGCAGGGTGAGCCCGAGTTCGAGACCGAGCTGCTGGAGACCCGCGAGGACATTGGCGACGAGGGCGTCGACGGTGACTTCGATCCCGACCGCGACGACCTGCTCGAAGAGGCGGTTCGCCTTGTCGTGCAAACCGAGACCGCGTCCGTCTCGATGATCCAGCGCCGCCTCCGTGTCGGCTACACCAGAGCGGGTCGCCTGATCGACATGCTCGAGCGGCGGGGCGTGATCTCCGGCTATGAGGGTTCGAAGCCAAGGCAGGTGCTGATCACCGAGGCCGATCTCCCGAGGGTGCTTGGGGAGGGCGAGCGGGCGGCGTCCACCGCGGCCGACGCCGACGGGGCATAGGAAACCGGAAACCGCTGTTCGCGCCGAATAGCCGCGACCGGCGACAATGTGGTGGTGCACACCGGCATCGGAGCCACCCTGCGCGAGGCGCGGAATCGCCGTAAGGTCGACCTCTCCGAGGTCGAGGAGACGACCAAGATCCGTCTCCGCTACCTGCGGGCGATCGAGAACGAGGACTGGGACGTGCTGCCCGGCGACGCTTACGCGTGGGGGTTCATACGCACCTACGCGTCCTACCTGGGGCTCGATGGGGATCGGCTCGCCGACGAGTACCGGCGCAGCACGGTGCCGGCGGGCGAGCGGGTCCCCCGCGTCGAGCCGGCCGGCGGCTCTCGGCGCATACGCGCCGCGCCACGTATCCCGGCGCGTGTGACGGCGGCGATCGTCGTCGCCGGCCTGATTGTGGCGCTGGTCGTGATCGGCCTGTCCGGCGGCGGCGAGGGCGGCGCGCCGACGCCCATCCCGACGCCGAAGCGGAATGGGCGGGCCGTCGGGGATGGCCCGCAGATCACGCCCCCCAAGACCCGTGTCGCCCTGAGGTTGGCGGCAACGGCGGAAGTGTGGGTCTGCCTGCTGGACGCCGACGGGCACCGGCTGATCGACGGCCAGGTCCTCGAAGCTGGAGCCGAAGAGGGCCCCTTCCGCTCTCGCGGCTTCACGGTCTCGCTCGGGAATGGCGAAGTGACGATGCGCGTCGACGGCAAGGAGGCCGAAGTTCCGGCGACCTCCAGCCCGATCGGCTATCGGATCGGCGCTGGCGGCGTGCTGAGGAAGCTGACGGAAGCGGAAAGGCCCAGCTGCACATGAGCCAGGCGGGTCAGGCGCCGGTCCGCGCCGGGATAGTGGTCACCGGGACCGAGGTCCTGACCGGGCGGATCGCCGATCGCAACGGGCCCTGGGTCTCCGAGCGGCTGGCCGAGCTGGGCGTGGAGGTTGCCCACATCCTCGTCGTCGGCGACCGCCCCGCCGATCTCGAGTCGGCGCTGCGCTTCGTGGCGGACGAGGGCATGGACCTGGTCGTCACCTCCGGTGGGCTCGGCCCGACCGCAGACGACCTGACGGCGGAGGTCGTCGCTCGGTTCGCAGGCCGAGAGCTGGTTCTGGACGAGGGGATGGAGCGCGAGATCGCGGCGATCATGCGCGGCTTCTCCCGTCGCTTCAGCTTCGACGAGGAGGCGGTCCGGGCTGCCAATCGCAAGCAGGCGACGATCCCCGCGGGAGCGATCCCGCTCGACCCAGTTGGCACCGCGCCAGGTTTGGTCGTGCCCGCCGGCGGCAGCGTCGTGATCGTCCTGCCCGGCCCCCCGCGCGAGTTGCGGCCGATGTGGCCGGCGGCCATCGCGACGCCCCCCGTGCGGGCGGTGCTCGAGCGGGTCACGGCGTTGCACGGCTACACGCTGCGGATGTTCGGCATCCCGGAGTCCGAGATCGCCAAGAGCCTGCGGGAGATCGAGGCCGACGGAGTTGCGCTCGGCGCGGTCGAGATCACCACCTGCCTGCGAGGGGGGGAGATCGAGATCGACGTCCGCTACCGCGATGATGCAGCGGCGACGGCCGAGGCCGTGCGGGCGGGGCTGGCAGAGCGCCACCCTCGCCAGCTGTTCAGCCTCGATGGCAAGACAATCGACGCCCAGGTCGCAGGGCTGCTGACGGGACACAGGCTCGGGCTGGCCGAGTCGTGCAGCGGTGGCCTGCTGGCGGCGCGGATCACCGACCTCCCCGGAGCCTCCGCGTACATGGCGGGTGGCGTCGTTGCCTACTCGAATGAGGCGAAGGCGGAGCTGCTGGGGGTTGACCCCGGCCTGATCGAGGCGCATGGGGCGGTCTCGCCGGAGGTTGCCGAGTCAATGGCCCTGGGAGCTCTGGAGCGGTTTGGGGCCGATGTCGCGGTGGCGATCACCGGAATCGCCGGGCCGGAGGGGGGCAACGACGGGAAGCCCGTCGGCTACGTTTGCCTCGACGCGCGCCTCGCCGATGGCACGAGCATCGCCCGCCAGCCGGTCATCCCGGGAGGACGCGGCGACGTGCGGGAGCGCTCGGCGCTGGTCGGCATGCACCTGCTGCGGATCCTTCTGACGAGTCCCGAGCAAAATGACCGCGGCCCGGATGAGGCCGAATGACCTGCGCGGGACTCTAAAACGACCATTTTTTTGCAAAGACGTGCTGTGCCGTATGCCGCGGCCGCGTAGCGTCGAAGCATGGCGAAGGAGAGACTGAAGAGCCCGCGAGCCCGGCTGTTCATTGCCCTGGACCTGCCCGACTCCGTGCGGTCGGGGATCGTGGGGTGGGGCAGCGAGACTCTGAGCGACCCGGCGCTGCGCCGGCTCGGCCCCGAGTCCCTGCATATCACCCTCGCCTTCCTCGGCTACCTGCCGGAGCGGGAGATCGAGCGGCTGGCGGCGATCGTGGGGGAGATCGAGGTCCCCGCGCCGCTGATCGAGCTGCAGGACCCGGTTCCGCTCCCTCCGCGTGGCCGGCCGCGACTCTTCGCGATCCCGGCCAATTCACCCGGGGCCGTCTCTCTGCAGGCCGAGCTGCAGGAGGGGCTTGTTGCGGAGAGGCTGTACAAGCCTGAGAAGCGCCCGTTCTGGCCCCACGTGACCGTTGCCCGGGTGCGGCGCGAGGAACGTGGCTCGACGCGTCCGGCGCGCGTTTCCAAGCTCCCGGGGGCGCTGCCGAAATCCCTGTTGCAGGTATTCGGTGGCGTCCGGGTGACGCTCTACCGTTCCGAAATCCAGCCGCAGGGTGCGCGATACACCCCGCTGGCGCAAGTCGAGCTGTCCGAAGACGGGCGGCAGTGAGGTGAAAGAGATGGCAGACAAGAAAGCGGCTTTGCAGGACACCTCGCCGAAGGAGGCCAAGGCTAGGGACGCGGCCCTGGAGGCGGCGGTCACACAGATCGAGCGGGATTTTGGCCAGGGCGCCTTGATGCGCCTCGGGGGGGACAGGACGGTCCAGGTCGAGGCGATCCCCACGGGCTCCCTGTCGCTTGACCTGGCGCTCGGCATCGGCGGCGTGCCGCGCGGGCGGGTGGTCGAGATATTCGGCCCGGAGTCGTCGGGTAAGACAACGCTGATCTACCACGTCATCGCCGAAGCCCAGGCCCGCGGCGGGATCTGTGCGTTCATCGACACCGAGCACGCGATCGACCCGATCTACGCGCAGAGGATCGGGGTCGACACCGACGAGCTGCTGGTCTCCCAGCCCGATTACGGCGAGCAGGCGCTGCAGATTGCCGACCGCCTGATCGCCTCCGCCGCGATCGACGTCGTGGCGATCGATTCGGTTGCGGCACTCACCCCGAAAGCTGAGTTGGATGGCCAGATCGGCGACCAGACGGTTGGGCTCCAGGCCCGTCTGATGTCGCAGGCGCTGCGCAAACTGGCCGGCAACCTCAACCGCACCAACACGGTCTGCCTCTTCACCAACCAGATCCGCGAAAAGATCGGGGTCCAGTTCGGTTCGCCGGAGACCCAGCCCGGTGGCCGGGCGCTGAAGTTCTACGCCTCGCAGCGGCTCGACATCCGCCGTATCGAGACCCTCAAGGAGGGGACCGAGGCGGTCGGCAACCGGGTCCGCGTCAAGGTCGTCAAGAATAAGCTGGCCTCGCCTTTCCGGCAGGCCGAGTTCGACATCGAGTATGGAGTGGGCATCTCGCGCGAGGGCGGCCTGCTCGACTTCGGGATCGAGCAGGACCTGGTGCAGAAATCGGGATCCTTCTTCTCCTACGGGAAGACGAGGCTCGGGCAGGGGCGCAACAACGCCAAGCAGTTCCTTGCCGACAACCCCGAGATAGCCGCTGAGATGGAGACCAAGATCCGCACCGCGCTCGGCCTCGACCGCGAGGCTGCCGAGGTGGAGGCCCCGCCCGTCGCCGAGGCAAAAGCGGCCTGAGGGCCTGTCTCGAAGGAGGCGCAGCGGTAGCATTCCGCCGCCCATGGATAACGGAACGATTTTCTACCTGCTCGGAAGCGCCCTCGCCGTCTCGGCGGTGACCGTCAGCCTGCTGGGGCTGCGCCTCGAGCGGTTTCCGGGTCGCGCCGCGCCCCTCGTCTTCCTCTGGTTCGCCCTGCTGATCGGCTTCGCAACTAGCTACGCGGTCTTTCACGGGCAGGACGAGTCTGCCGCCCGTGCGGCGGAACAGAGCCAGTCCAAGGAATAGGGGCCGAGACCCGGCCGGCTCGGGGCGCCTCGCTAGGCTGAGCCGATGCCCAGCTACCACGTAACGACGTTCGGCTGCCAGATGAACGTGCACGACTCCGAGCGCATGCGCGGGATGCTCGAGTCGCTCGGCTACGAGGAGGCGGAGAGCCGCGCGCAGGCCGATCTGATCCTCTTCAACACCTGTTCGATCCGCGAGTCGGCGGACAATCGCTTCATCGCCCACCTCGGCGAGGCGAAGCGGCTGAAGTCCGAAGACCCCGGGCGTGTCGTCGGGATCGGCGGCTGCTGGGCGCAGTCGGTCAAGGACGAGGTGTTCGAGCGCTTCCCGTTCGTCGACGTGGCCTTTGGGCCGGGGCAGATCCGCGGGCTCGCGGAGTTCCTCAACTCGGATTCGCTGACCGCCCAGGGCTACTTCGAGTTCGAGGACTTCTCCGGTCACCTGCCGGCGCACCGCGAGCGCGAGTTCCAGGGTTGGCTACAGATCTCACAGGGCTGCAACTGCCGCTGCGCCTACTGCATCGTTCCCTCGACCCGGGGCCGCGAGATGAGCCGCGATCCGGCTGAGCTGGTCGCGGAGGCCGAGGCGCTCGCCGCCGACGGCGTGCGCGAGGTGACGCTGCTCGGGCAGAACGTCAACAGCTACGGCCGGGACCTGCCGAAGCAGGTGCGGATCGGCTTCGCCGAGCTGCTGGCGAGCATCGACGGGGTCGATGGGATCGAGCGCATCCGCTACACGAGTCCCCATCCGAAGGACATGCGGGAGGACGTGATCCGCGCTCACGCCGAGCTGCCGTCGCTGTGCGAGCACATCCACCTGCCGCTCCAGTCGGGCTCGAGCCGGGTCCTCAAGCGAATGCGCCGCACCTACGACCGGCAGCGCTACATGGACCGTGTCTCGCTGATCCGGGAGCACGTTCCCGACTGCGCCATCACCACCGACGTCATCGTCGGCTTTCCCGGCGAGACGGAGGCGGACTTCGAGCAGACGCTGGCGGTGGTCGGCGAGGTCGGCTATGACGGCGCCTTCACCTTCATCTTCTCGCCGAGGAGGGAGACCGAGGCGGCGACGATGGGCGAGCAGGTGCCGCAACCGGTGAAGCGAGCGCGCATGGAGCGGCTGGTCGAGCTGGTGCAGGCGCGCGCCGCCGAGCGGGCGCAGCGGTTCGTGGGGCGGCGGGTGGAGGTGCTGGTCGAGGGCCCGAGCCGCACCGACCCCACCCGCCTGCGCGGCCGTACCCGGCACAACAAGACGGTCAACTTCGACGGCACCGCCAATCCTGGGGAGCTCGTCGACGTCGAGATCGACGCTGCAACCTCGACAACGTTGGCGGGAGCCGAAAGACTGATGAGCCGAAGCGTTGCGTAGGGCGGTGTCGGCACTACCCTGCACTCAACTTTTTCGGTGGAGCGCGAGCGGCCGTCCGAGGACGAATCGCCGAAAAAGTACAAGCCGTTCCGGGCAGTGCCGACACCGCCCCCGACGAGCGTCACTGCGGTTTCGGCTATGCACGTGATCGCCATATTTGGGCCGACGGGGGTGGGGAAGACCGGGGTGGCGGTTGCGCTGGCGGAGCTGCTGCGGGAGCGGGGGGAGGAGCCGGTTGCCATCTCCTGCGATGCGCTGCAGGTCTACGAGGGGATGGAGACGCTGACGGGCATGGCTACGCCCGAGGAGCGGGAGAGGCTGGAGCATCGACTGGTTGGGTTCGTGCCGGTGACGCAGCCGTTCTCGGTCGGCGACTACATGCGGCTTGCGCACCGAGAGATTGATGCGGCCCTGGCCGCGGGCAGGCAGCCGATCGTCGTTGGGGGGACCGGGCTCTACCTGCGGGCGGCGGTCGCCGACCTGTCGCTGACCAGGGTGCCGTCGGGAGCCGCGGAGTCGGAGCTCTGGTCGCCCGAGACCCGGCATCCGACGACGATCTTCGGGCTCGACATGGACCGCGAGCGGCTCTACGAGCGGATCGACGTGCGCACCGAGGCAATCGTCGCCGGCGGCGCCCGGGACGAGGTGCGCCGGGCCGAAGCCGCGGGCCCCTCCCGGACCGCGCGCAAGGCCCTCGGCTTCGAGGAGCTGCAGCACGGCGACACCGAGCGGATGAAGAAGCGATCGCGCAACTACGCTCGCCGCCAGCTCACCTGGATGCGGAAGGTCCCAAACCTCCACCGCATAGACCGAACCGACCGCGACGACGCCGACGTAGCCGCCGAAATCGCCCGCCACATCGGGTGACTTCGCGTTTTGTCTCTCATGGTGAGACAAAACGCGAAGTCACCGGGCGGGATCACCGGGTGGCGCTGGACCACTAGGGTGCGCTCACTGTCAACGTCGGCCCCACGGTCGGCGGCAGTGTCCGACCGAGGCGGTTGGTTCTCGGGAAGGCGGCGAGCTGACTCTTAGGGTGGCCGTCGACCCGAGGGGGCCTGACCTCCACGCGTTGTGTCGCTCGCCGCCTCCCGAGGATCGCCGTCGTGACTTGATAGGAGCGTGGCTTCGCCCCGAGTGAGGTCTGTCCGCCGGCGGTCCGTCCGAATAGGCGACAACCAATCGAAGGGACGCAGCGATGATCGTGATCGGAACGGACACCCACAAGAAGAGCCACACCGCCGCAGCGGTATCTGCGGGAACTGGCCAGCTCGCCGGGGAGCTAACGGCGCCGGCTCGCAAGACCGGCTTCGCCGAGCTGTTCGACTGGGGGCGCAAGCTCGACCCCGAGCGCATCTGGGCGATCGAGGACTGCCGCCATGTCTCAGGCTCCTTCGAGCGCTTCCTGATCGCCTCGGGCGAGCGGGTCGTCAGGGTGCCGCCGAAGATGATGGGCGAATCCCGCCGCGGCGAGCGCACCCGCGGCAAGTCCGATCCGATCGACGCCCTCGCCGTCGCCCGCGCCGCGCTCAGGGAGGGCCCCGAGACGCTCCCAGGCGCTCATCTGGACGAGGCCGCACTGGAGCTGAAGCTCCTGCTCGACCACCGCGAGGACCTGGTCAAGGCCCGCTCTGAAGACCAGCAGCGCTTGCGCTGGCACCTCCACGATCTCTGGCCGGACTTGGAGCTGCCGGCCGGTTGCCTGGATCGCATCGTCTGGCTCGACCGGGTCGCCCGCAAGCTCGCCCGCGCCGAGCAGAGCGCCCGTGTGCGGGTCTCGCGCGAGCTCGTGCGCGCAATCCGCGATCACGCCAAGCGGGCCACAGAGCTCGAGCGCGAGATCGGGGCCATGGTCCGTGCCCAGGCGCCGCAGCTGCTCGAGCTGCCCGGCTGCGGGACGCTCACGGCCGCCAAGCTGATCGCCGAGACCGCCGGCGCCGCCCGCTTCGCCTCAGACGCCAAGCTGGCCCGCCTGGCAGGCGTCGCCCCGATTCCCGCCTCCTCGGGCAACCGCACGCGCCTGCGCTTGGATCGCGGCGGCAACCGCCAGCTCAACTGCGCCCTGCATCGAATCGCGATTACCCAGAGCCGCGTCCATGCCCCGGCGCAAGCCTTTCTCGCTCGCAAGCGAGCCGAGGGCAAGTCAAACCGCGAAGCGCTGCGCTGCCTGAAGCGCCACCTCATTCGCCGGGTCTGGCGGCTGTTGAATGATTCTGAAATTGATAGGTCCCCGAAAACCACGAACTCTCAGAGAGGCACGCTGACACCGCAATGCGCGGTGGCGGCTTGACATAGGAGCAACGCGTGAGATTCGAGAAGTGGCAGGCGCTGGGCAACGACTACCTGATCGTCGAGGCGGAGGTGCTGCCCTGGGAGCTGACACCGGCTCGCGTGCGGCGGCTCTGCGACCCACACTTCGGTATCGGCTCGGACGGGGTCCTGCTGCTGTCGCGCAGCGAGGACCCGCAGCTCGTGGCTGGCCTGCGCATCTTCAACCCCGACGGCTCGGAGGCCGAGCTGTCGGGAAATGGGGCCCGCGAGGCGGTCCTCTACCTGCGCCGGCACGGCTGGACAGATGCGGACACGTTCTCGATCAAGACGGTGGCGGGCCCGATCACGCCGACGATCCTCTCGGAGCGGACCTGCGTGGTCGAGATGGGGAGGGCGTCGAAGACCTCGAAGGACTTCCCCTCCGGTGGGCCGGACGGCAACGGCACGCTGCGCGCGGCAGGTCGCGATTGGGCCTTTCAGCACGTTTCGATCGGCAACCCGCAGTGCGCGATCGAGGTCGGTGACGAGATCGAGGGCCTTGACCTCGTCGCGGTCGGGCCCGAGATAGAAGGCCACGAGCTGTTCCCCAACCGCACCAACGTCTCCTTCCTGAAGATCGACGGCAGCCGGGTGAGGGCGCGGATCTTCGAGCGGGGAGTGGGGGAGACGCTCTCCTCGGGCACGGGGGCCAGCGGCGCCGCGGTCACCGCATTCCTGCGTGGGGCGCCAAGCCCGATCGTGGTCGAGCTGGACGGAGGTGAGCTGGAGGTCGAGGTCTCCACACAGCTGGACGTGCGATTGGCGGGCTGGGCTGAGCCGGTCTACGCGGGTGAGCTCTCGCCGGAGCTGCTGAGCGCCCTGGCCGACCTCTAGGGTTCCAGTCCGTGGCCGAAACGAACCCCAAGCCCGGAATCGCGGCGCCGTCGAAGCGCCTTGAGGCGATACCTCCATACATGTTCGCCGAGCTGGAGCGGCGGGTCGCCGATAAGCGGGCGGCGGGGATCGACGTGATCAGCCTCGGGATCGGCGACCCAGACGAGCCGACCTTCCCCCACATCGTCTCCGCGATGCAGGAGGCGGTCGCCGACCCGGCAAACCAGAAGTATCCGAGCAACCGCGGCCGGGCCGAGTTCCGCGAGGCCCTCGCCGAGTTCTACGACGGGCGCTTCGGGGTCCAGATCGACCCCGAGAGCGAGGTGATCCCGGCGATCGGCGCCAAGGAGTGCATCTACAACCTCTGCTTCGCCTTCCTCGACCCCGGCGGCGTCGCGCTCGCCTCCGACCCCGGCTACCCCGTCTACACCGGCGGGCCGATCCTCGCCGGGGCGAAACCGGAGCTGCTGCCGCTGCTGCCCGAGCTGGGCTTCGCCCCCGACCTCGGCGCTGTGCCCGCCGGCACCGCCGCAAAGGCGCGGCTGATGTTCCTCAACTACCCCAACAACCCAAGCGGCGCCGTCGTCCCCGACGGCTTCTTCGAGCTGGTCGTCTCCTTCGCCCGCGAGCACGAGATCCTCGTCGTCCACGACAACGCCTATTCGGAGACGACCTACGGCGGCTATGTCGCGCCCAGCTTCCTCGCCACACCCGGTGCCAGGGAGGTGGGAGTAGAGGTTTTCTCGCTCTCCAAGGGCTACAACATGACCGGTTGGCGCTGTGCGGCGATCCTCGGCAACGCCGAGGCGATCGAGACGTACTGGCGGTTGAAGACCAATGTCGACTCGGGTCTCTTCGAGGCGGTGCAGCTGGCTGGCGCCGCGGCCCTGCGCGGCCCGCGCGATCCGGTTGAGCGGATGAACGAGACCTACGCCCGCCGCCGCGACCTGGTGGTCGGCGCGCTGCGCGAGATCGGCGTCGACGTCGCCGCGCCGAGGGGGACGATCTACGTCTGGGCGCCGGTGCCCGGCGGCCACACCTCGACCTCTTTCGCCGAGCTGGTCCTCGAGGAGGCGGCCGTGATCGTCTCGCCGGGCTCGATGTACGGCCCGAGCGGCGAGGGCTTCTTCCGCATCTCGCTCACCACCCCCGACGACCGCATCGCCGAGGCGGTCGAGCGGATGCGCAAGCACCTGGCGTAAGGAGGCGTCCGGGTAGGGCCTCCACTTAACTTTTTCGAGCGGTGGCTGTGGCTACCGGCAATGGTTGGAAAAAGTACAAGACGTTCCGGCCCTACCCGGACGCCTCCTGTCGCTCTTTGAGCTTGGTCCAGTAGCGGTTTAGGCCTCGCCATTGGTACTCGGGGACGGCGGCTTGGATCAGCTCCTCCGCCGTCTCGGCAGGGACGCTTGCGGCGAGGCGCTCGTGGTGGCGGCGTTCATACTCCTGCTCGGAGAGATCGCGGGCCAGCTCGGCCTCCTCGCGAAGGCGCTCGCGAAGGGTCGCCAGGTGCTCCGCCGGGTTGTCGACCTGGCCGAAGTGAGTCAATGCCAGGCGCTGCGGCTGCCAGCCTTCGACGATCCCGATCGATTCCTCCCAGGCCTCGATGTCGATGTCCGGCGGCGGAGTGGGGGGCACGATGAAGCTCGAGGGTGGAATGCGGACACCGGCGACGTCGCCGGTGAAGGCGGTGCCGCTGTCCTCGTGGAGGTAGGAGACGTGGTGGGAGGCGTGGCCGGGGGTGTAGGCGACGCGCATCCCCAGCACGGTCTCGCCGCCCGCCAGCGGCCTGACGTTTCCCTCCGGCACCGGCACGATCTCACCCCAGAGACGCTCCATCTGATCGCCGTAGAGGCGCTCCGCGCTGGCAAGCAGCCTCGAGGGATCGACCAGGTGGGGTGCGCCGCGCTCGTGGACGTAGACCTCCAGATCGGGCCAGCGCCGCACCAGGGCGCCGGTCGCCGCCGCGTGGTCCAGGTGGATATGGGTGAGCAGCAGCGCCTGGGGCCGCTCGTTGCCAAGCGCCTCGAGCAACGTCGGCATCGACGACTCCGGCCCTGGGTCAACCAGCGCTCCATCCACCTGCCAGCAGCCGATGACGTGCGGCCGTCCGAGGTGCATTACGTCGATCGCCCGCATCGAGCTCAGCTCCGGCTCAGGCCGCCGCGGCCTTCGGAAGCTTTCCCTCTGCCGCGAGCGTCTGCCGCAGTCCCTCCTCCATACCGCGCGGGGCGTAGCCCAGCTCGCGACTCGCCTTCTCGTGGCTGGCCCAGAAGGTGACGCCGTTGGCGGAGGCGATCAGCTCGCGCAGGTTTGGTGGCTGGCCCATCATCCTGCCGACCAAGGGGCCGATCGGCGTCAGCGCCTTCATCAGCGGTGTCGGGAGGGCATGCTTGGGCGCCTTGCGGCCGGTGATGCCAGCGACGATCTCGATCGCTTCGCGCACGGTGGTCACCGGCCCGCTGAGTATGTACGCCTCGCCGACCCTTCCCCTATCGAGGGCGAGCAGGATCCCCCCTGCGACGTCCTCCACGTGGGAGAGGCAGATCCCCAGCTCGGGGAAGGGAAGCAGCGGCATCCTGCCGGAGAGGAACTGGTCGAGCAGGGCGGCGATCGACGAGGTGTCGCCGGGGCCGTAGACGCCGCCGGGCTGGACGATCACGCAGGGCAGATCCTCCTCGAGGATCATCCGCCTGGCGATCCGGTGCGCTTCCAGCTTGGTCTCCTCGTAGTAGGACGTGAATCCCTTCCCAGGATGCTCGTAGGACTCGTCGACGACCTTGCGGTGGGTATTGCCGAAGACGCCGACGGTGGAGACGTACACGATCTTCGGGACCTTCGCCACGAGGGCGGCGCCCAGGGCCCGCTCGGTACCCGCGACGTTGGCCTCTCGCATGAGGGGTCGCTGCGAGGCGGGAATGCCAACCTCATACATCGCGGCGGCGTGGACAACCGCATCGCAGCCGTCCATGCCCCGGCGAAGCGCATCGCCGTCGCCGAGGTCGCCCGACATCACCTCGCAGCCGAGCTCAGCCACCGCCCTGCCCTTGCCGGGGTTGCGGACCAGGCAGACGACGTCGTCGCCGCGGGCGCGCAGCTGACGAACGACCTCTCCGCCGATGAACCCTGTTCCACCGGTGACGAAGACCCTCACGGCCCGTAGCCTATCCACCACCGGGGTCGTCGCGGCGCCTACAATCGGGTCGAGTGGATCGATCGCGGAACGGCCGCAAGAAGCAGACACGCCATGGCGCGAACGCATCCGGCGTTTCGAATCCGCGCGCGCGACAGCGAGCGCTGGCGATCGGCATCGTCGACGGGCGCCAGGATGGTGATCCCCTCGCCGAGCTGAAGGAGCTGCTGCGAACGGCGGGCGTCGCGACCGCCGGAGAGGCTGTGCAGCAGCGCCCGGCACCCGACCCCGATCGCTACCTCGGCCGCGGCAAGCTGGATGAGCTGAAGGAGCAGGTCATCGCCTGCGACGCAAACCTCGTTGCCTGCGACGACGAGCTTGCGCCGCGTCAGGAGCGCAACCTCGAGGCGGCGCTCGGCGTGCCGGTGATCGACCGCACGGCTGTCATCCTCGACATCTTCGCCGACCACGCCCACTCCGCCGAGGGCAAGCTCCAGGTCGAGCTGGCCCAGCTCGAGTACAACCTGGCGCGGATGCGCGGCCTCTGGACGCACCTCGAGCGGCTGGGGGGCGGGATCGGCACCAGGGGCCCCGGCGAGTCCCAGATCGAGACCGATCGCCGGCTGGCCCGCGACCGGATCGCGGCGCTGCGACGGCGCCTCGAGCGGCTGGAGCGCAACCGCGGCCTGATGCGGGCGCGGCGCGAGGGCTCCTCGTTGCCCCGGGTTGCCCTTGCCGGCTACACCAATGCGGGCAAGTCGACCCTTCTCAACGCAATGACCGGCGCCAGCATCGGCGTCGGGGACCGCCTCTTCCACACCCTCGACCCGACCACCCGCAGCTGCCAGCTCTCGGGCCGCGACTTCCTGCTCACCGACACGGTTGGCTTCATCGAGAAGCTGCCGCACCAGCTGGTGGAGGCGTTCAAGGCGACCCTGGAGGAGACGGTGCTGGCCGATTTGGTTGTGCACGTGGTCGACGCCGCGGAGACCGAGGAGCGGCGGCTGGCGGACATGCGGGCCGTGGACGGGGTGCTGGAGGAGATCGGCGCCGGAGACAAGCCGCGCCTGCTCGTTCTCAACAAGGCAGACCTCCTGGACGAGGACGAGCGCCACGAGGCGATGCTGCGCCATCCGGGCGCCGTGCTGGTCTCAGCGCTGACCGGTGAGGGTCTGGACCTGCTCCGGGACGGGCTCGAGGCGGCCTTCGAGGACACGCTGGCCGAGGTCGAGCTGCTGATCCCCTACAGCGAAGGCGCGCGACTGCACGAGCTGCATCAGTTGGCCGGCGACCTGGAGCGGACCGAGCGCGAGGACGGTGTCCTCGTCCACGCCAGGGTCCCGGTGGCCGAGCTGCACCGCTTCGACGACCTGCGAACTGCCAGCGCGGCGTAGAGGAGGGCGGGGGTGTCCCTCCGCTTGCTGGGTTTTTCGCCAGGGGCGTCGCGATTTTCTCGAATGGCCTCCGGGGCGAAAAAGAGGACGCCGCTGCGCGGACGGACACCCCCGCCCTCCTCTGCACACCGGTCCTGTCGCGAGGGAGCGCTGTAGGGTGGCCTCACTGTCAACGTCGGCCCCACGGTCGGCGGCAGTGTCCGACCGAGGCGGTTGGTTCTCGGGAAGGCGGCGAGCTGACTCTTAGGGTGGCCGTCGACCCGAGGGGGCCTGACCTCCACGCGTTGTGTCGCTCGCCGCCTCCCGAGGATCGCCGTCGTGACTTGATAGGAGCGTGGCTTCGCCCCGAGTGAGGTCTGTCCGCCGGCGGTCCGTCCGAATAGGCGACAACCAATCGAAGGGACGCAGCGATGATCGTGATCGGAACGGACACCCACAAGAAGAGCCACACCGCCGCAGCGGTATCTGCGGGAACTGGCCAGCTCGCCGGGGAGCTAACGGCGCCGGCTCGCAAGACCGGCTTCGCCGAGCTGTTCGACTGGGGGCGCAAGCTCGACCCCGAGCGCATCTGGGCGATCGAGGACTGCCGCCATGTCTCAGGCTCCTTCGAGCGCTTCCTGATCGCCTCGGGCGAGCGGGTCGTCAGGGTGCCGCCGAAGATGATGGGCGAATCCCGCCGCGGCGAGCGCACCCGCGGCAAGTCCGATCCGATCGACGCCCTCGCCGTCGCCCGCGCCGCGCTCAGGGAGGGCCCCGAGACGCTCCCAGGCGCTCATCTGGACGAGGCCGCACTGGAGCTGAAGCTCCTGCTCGACCACCGCGAGGACCTGGTCAAGGCCCGCTCTGAAGACCAGCAGCGCTTGCGCTGGCACCTCCACGATCTCTGGCCGGACTTGGAGCTGCCGGCCGGTTGCCTGGATCGCATCGTCTGGCTCGACCGGGTCGCCCGCAAGCTCGCCCGCGCCGAGCAGAGCGCCCGTGTGCGGGTCTCGCGCGAGCTCGTGCGCGCAATCCGCGATCACGCCAAGCGGGCCACAGAGCTCGAGCGCGAGATCGGGGCCATGGTCCGTGCCCAGGCGCCGCAGCTGCTCGAGCTGCCCGGCTGCGGGACGCTCACGGCCGCCAAGCTGATCGCCGAGACCGCCGGCGCCGCCCGCTTCGCCTCAGACGCCAAGCTGGCCCGCCTGGCAGGCGTCGCCCCGATTCCCGCCTCCTCGGGCAACCGCACGCGCCTGCGCTTGGATCGCGGCGGCAACCGCCAGCTCAACTGCGCCCTGCATCGAATCGCGATTACCCAGAGCCGCGTCCATGCCCCGGCGCAAGCCTTTCTCGCTCGCAAGCGAGCCGAGGGCAAGTCAAACCGCGAAGCGCTGCGCTGCCTGAAGCGCCACCTCATTCGCCGGGTCTGGCGGCTGTTGAATGATTCTGAAATTGATAGGTCCCCGAAAACCACGAACTCTCAGAGAGGCACGCTGACACCGCAATGCGCGGTGGCGGCTTGACATAGGAGCAACCCGTGGAGTTGAGGGTTGCGAAGCTGAATGAGGGGGCGGTGCTGCCTACGCGGGCGCATGCGGGGGATGCGGGGCTTGATTTGTATGCGTGCGAGGCGGCGCACCTCGGGCCGGGGGAGAGGTGGAGCGTCGGGACCGGGGTCGCAGTCGAGATCCCCGAGGGACATGCGGGGCTGGTGCTGCCGCGGTCGGGCCTGGCCCACAAGCACGGGATCGCGCTCGTCAACGCGCCTGGCCTTATCGACTGCGGTTACCGGGGCGAAGTCCGGGTGCTGCTGTTGAACACCGACCCGGCGGAGGTCTTCCGGGTCGAGCCGGGCGATCGCATCGCCCAGTTGGCGATCGCGCCGGTTGCCATCCTCGAGCCGGTCGAGGTCGAGGTCCTGACCGAGTCCGCGCGCGGCGATGGCGGCTTCGGCTCGAGCGGCCGCTAACGCTCAGCCCTGCAGGGCGGCTTCGCGGGCGCACTGCTGCGCGCCGAGCTCGAGGCGGTCGTCAAGCGGCTCGAGCTGAGGCGGGCTGCCGTAGCGGCGTTCCAGCGCAAGCGCGATGAGGTGGTCGGCGAGCCAGGCGTTCTTGGGGAGGAGGGGGCCGTGGAGGTAGGTGCCGATCAGGTTGTCGCGCTGGACGCCCTCCAGGCCGTCCTGACCGTTGTTGCCGAAGCCCTGGATGACGCGGCCGAGGGGGTGGGCGTCGCTGCCGAGGTAGGTGCGCCCACCGTGGTTCTCGAAACCGGCGATCGTCTGCGGGCCGCCGCCGAGGTCCGCCTCGATCGCGATGTTGCCGATCAGGCGCGGGCCCGGCTCGCGCACCGTGTCCAGGTCGGCAAGGCCGAGGCCCGGCAGCTTCTCGTCGCCGAGCTGGTAGCTGTGGCCGAGCAGCTGGTAGCCGCCGCAGACGGCGAGCAGGACGGCGCCGTCGTCAACTGCCGCGGCAACCGCATCGCGCTTGGTCGCGACCATGTCGGATGCGACCGCGCGCTGGTCGCGGTCCTGGCCGCCGCCGAGGTAAAGGAGGTCGTGAGCGCTGGGGTCGAGGCCCTGGCCGGGGCCCGTCGCGCCGTAGTCGAAGCCGATCCCGCGCCACTCGCAGCGCCGCCGCAGGAAGAGGATGTTGCCGCGATCGGCGTAGATGTTCATCTGGTCCGGATAGAGAGCAAGGACGCGAAGCTCCATCAGACCCCCTTCTCCAGCAGGACCACGGTCGAGCCCACGTGCGCCTCGGTGGCCGGGATGAAGCGGCGCCGGAGGGGTCGCAGGCCGGCCTCGTCCCCCTCGCGCTCCAGCGTGCCGGCCGAGAGGACACGCAGCGTGATCTGGTCGAGCTCGTCGACCAGGGCCCCCTGCGGCGACACCGTCGTCCGCCGGCGGCGGACGACGATCTCCTCGGCGCCGACCGCCGTCTCGAGGGGCAGGCTCGAGTACAGCCAGTCGTTCACCTCGCGAGTGTCGGGGAGGACGGCGCCGGCCTCGTCGCTCGCCCCTTCAAGGACGTCCTCGACGATCGCCGCCGCCACCACCCCGCCCGGCCGGAGATGTGAGGCGACAGACGAAAGGCAGGCGATCCGCTCGCCGGGGCCGGCGAAGAGCTGCAGCAGCTGCATGGGCGCCAGCACCAGGCCGAACTCGCGGTTCAGCTCGAACTCGCGGGCGTCGCCGACCACGGCGGTCAGGGGCAGGTTGGCGCCCCGTTCGTTGGCTGCGGCGACCAGGTTCGTGTCCAGGTCCAGCCCGAGCACCCGATGCCCGCGCCGCGCCAGGTGCAACGCGACACGGCCAGTCCCGGAGCCCAGCTCCAGAATCGGCCCCCCCGCCTCGTCGGCGAGCTCTTCCCACAGCCCCAGGTCGGCTGCGTAGGCGCCGCACTCGACGTCATGCCAGACGACCGTCATCTCCAGAACTCCTTCGTCAGCCCTCGCGCCGCCAGCTCCCGGTGCAGCTCGAGCAGCGCCGTGTAGGTCGGCAACGCGAAGAGCCGCGACGGCGCCGCCGCGACGGCGCGGTCGAGCGATGCCTCTATCTCGGGCTCGACGGCGATCGACTCCTCCGGCCAGCCGGCGTACTTGAGCCGCAGCGCCATCTCCGGCGCCCGTGTGCCGGAGCAGGTGACGCGCCGCACAGCCCCTTCCAGCAGCTCGAAATCGGCATCCCAGACCCAGGAGACGTCGCGCCCGTCGGCGATCCTGTCGTTGAGCGCGATCCAGAGGTCGAGGTCCGCACCGCCCGCCTCGAGCTTCAGTGTGCGCAGGACCTCGTTTGCCCCGGCAGGGTTCTTGACGAGCAGGATCGAGACCGTCTTCGACCCGACCGCGATCGTCTCCACCCGGCCGAAGGCGGCACGCATCCCTTCGAGCGCGGTGGCGATCCGCGTCGGCTCGATCCCCAGCTCCAGCCCTGCGGCGACGGCGGCCAGCGCGTTGTACACGTTGTAGAGGCCGGGCAGGGGCAGCTCCAGCTGCAGCTCGCCCCGCGGCGTGTGGATCGAGGCCAGCGAGCCCCGCATGCCGCGCAGCTCGACCTTGGTCGCCACCACATCGGGGTGGGGCCGCGCCGCGCCGCAGTTGGGGCATGAGTAGTGGCCAAGGTGAGCGATGAAGGCCCGCTCGTAGGCGTAGGGATGGCCGCAGCGGCGGCAGTGCTTCGCGTCGAAGGCATGCTGAAGCTCGGGCAGGGCCTGAGAGGCGTCGTCGACCCCGAAGTAGGTGACCCCGTCGCGGCGCCGACCGTCTGCGTCGCGACCGAGGTCGGCAACCAGGGGATCGTCGGCATTGAGCGCGAAGCGAGTGCGGCCGACGCGTTCCTCGACGGTCTTCGCCCACCCATCGGCAAGCACCTCGATCTCGCCGTAGCGGTCGAGCTGGTCCCGAAAGAGGTTGCCGAGAACGATCAGCGACGGGTCGAGCTGCTGAGCCGCCTTTTCCAGCCATGCCTCGTCCACCTCGAACAGGCCCTCACGGCCATGCTGGTCGAGCAGCGCGGTGGCGATCCCCCAGGTCATGTTGGAGCCCGCCCGGTTGTGGACCGGGGCCCGGTCGTTCGCGGCGAGCAGCGCGGCAATCATGCCCGCGGTGGTCGTCTTGCCGTTGGTGGCGCTGACCAGCGTCACACCGCCATCCAGCCGCGACCCGAGGCGGGCGATCGCGTCAGGCGCGAGGCGCAGCAGCAGGCGGCCGGGAAGCGTCGTGCCGCCACCGCGGCGGCTGGCGCGGCTGGCGACTCCGACCGCCTTCGCGAGCAGGCGCTTTGCGCCGAACAGCGCCCCGTTCGCGCTCACTCCGGTGCCTGTGGCGGAACGAGGATGCTCAGCGCCTGGGGCAGCAGGCGAAGGGAAACGGGCAGGTCGGTGAGGTGCTCGCCGTCGGCGTAGACAGCGAAAGCGCGGCTGGCGCTCAACTCGAGACGGGGAGCCCGGAAGACACTGACCTCGTCCTCATCGACGTGGGTGCCCTTGAACACCTTCGGCAGGTTACCCAGGAAACGCAGCTTGCTGCCCTCCGCGATCATGACCACGTCGAACTCGCCGTCGCACAGGTCGGCGTCGGGGGCGAGCATCATGCCGCCGCCGTAGGCCTTGCTGTTGGCGGCCGAGACCGAGTAGCCCGTGAAGCGCAGCCGCTCCTCGCCAACCTGGACCGTGAAGCGGGCGGGCTTCCAGCGGATCAGCGTCCGGATCCCGGCGTAGGCGTAGACGAGATTGCCGCGCAACCAGCTCGTCTCGTTGGCGATCGTGTTGGCGTCCGCGTCGAACCCGGTGCTGGCGATCCCCAGGAACCGCTTGCCGTTCGCCTCACCGACGTCGATCCGGCGCGTGTTCCCGGCGGCGAGGACCGCCACGGCCCCCTCGGGATCGTCGGGAATGCCGAGCACGCGGGCGAGGTCGTTGCCGCGCCCGCCCGGCACGATCCCCAGGGGCGTTTCGGAGCCCGCCAGGGCGCCGCCGACCGCGCCGATGAGGCCGTCGCCGCTCATCACGACGGGCACCTCACCCGCCTCGACAGCGCGCAGCGCCTTCTCGACGCCGTCGGCGAGCCCCTGCGTGCGCTCCACCCGGAAGGCGATGCGCCGCGCGTCCAGCTCCTGCTCGACCCGAGGCAGCAGCTTCAGGGTGCGCCCGTGCGCCGAAGCGGGGTTCACCAGCAGCGCCAGCGGCATGCCCTCTATCTCCATTCGTTGCAGCCTATTCGTGCCGGGTGGCTCAGCCGCCGCTGGTGAGGCGCCCGACGTAGAACGTGCCGGCGCCGGCCTCGCCGAGCGCCACCTGCTCGACGCCGCGCTGCAGGAACTTCCAGCGCAGCAGGCGGGGGTGGGTGTAGAAGGGGGTTGCGGATCCCCAGCTGGAGGCGACGATCACGTAGCCGCCAGGGCGCAGCACCCGAACGAGCTCGTCGAAGAAGGGCGGCATGTTGAGCTGTGTGACGAGGTCGAAGGAATCGTCGAGGTAGGGGAGCGCGGCTGCGTCGCCGACTTTGAAGGCGATGCGTCCCTCCGGATCGAGACCGACCTTCGACGCCGCCGCGGAGATCATCTCCGCGGAGAGGTCAACCCCGCGAACCCGCGCCTGCGGGAACTCACGGGTCAGGAACAGCGCGCCCTCGCCGGTCCCGCAGCCGACATCGAGAACCCGCTCGGGGGTGCGGCCGGCCTGCAGGACCGCCGCCGCAAGGGTGGCGAGATGGTCGACGCCTCCGGCGCCGGTCCGCTCGTCCCAGCCGCCCGCCCGTTCGGAGAAGAAGCGACGGGTCGGGCTTCGCAGCAGCGGCCACAGCCAGGGTGTGCGGACGACGAGGTTGTTGACGGCCCGGCCGACGATGCGGTCTCGCTGTGGGCTTCCGAGGCGGGACTGAAGCACGCCTGGATGATCTCAGGGGAAGAGGGGCGGCGATCCTCTAGGCTCTCCGTCGATGGAGCAGTCGCCGGACCGTCGCTTGATGATCCTTGCCGTCTTCGCGCTGCTCGCGGCGGGTGTGGTGGCGGCCATCCTGATCGGCCGAGGCGGCGGCAGCGGCGGGGGATCGACGACGACGGCCAGCAGCTCGGGTTGCAGGCAGGTCGCAGCGCCAAAACCCAAGCACGTCGGCTACGGGGCGCCAAGGCAGACGGTGACGAGGGGGGAGAAGCTGAGCGCCGTCGTCCAGACGAGCTGCGGCACATTTGACATCGCGTTCGATACGGCCCGCGCGCCGAAGACCGTCAACTCCTTCGTCTTCCTCGCGAAGAAGGGCTTCTACAACGACCTCACCTTCCACCGGGTGGCGCCTGGCTTCGTCATTCAGGGCGGCGATCCGCTCGGCAACGGGACCGGCGGGCCCGGCTACAGCGTCGACGAGAAGCCGCCATCCAACCTCGCCTACACAAGAGGGGTCGTGGCGATGGCGAAAAGCTCGGCTGAGCCGCCGGGGCGCTCGGGGAGCCAGTTCTTCGTCATCCTTGCGGCGGACGCCGGGCTTCCACCCGAATATGCGCTCGTCGGCAAGGTCAGCAAGGGGTTCGACGTGGTCGAACGCATCGGCAAGCTCGGCACACCGCTCGAAAAACCGAAACAGACGGTGCTGATCGAAAGGGTCACGATCGAGACGGGCTAGTCAGCCCATCGGTTAGGTTGATCCAATGGCGACGGCAAGAGTGGGAGACCAGGCACCCGATTTCGCACTGCCGGGCACCGGCGGCAGGACCTACCGTCTCGCCGACTTCCGCGGACGCAGGCTCGTCCTCGCCTTCTACCCGGGCGACTTCACGCCGGTCTGCACCCGCCAGTTCTGCTCCTACCGAGACGAAGGCGATCGCCTCGACTCTCTCGGCGCGGACGTGGTCGGCATCTCTCCGCAATCCGTTGATTCGCACGAGCGCTTCGTCGAGGAGAAGAGGCTGAACGTGCCGCTGCTCGCCGACGAGGACAAGGCGGTGTGCCGGGCCTACGGGGTCGTGGCCGGACCGCTCGTGCGCCGCGCGATCTTCGTCATCGATGAGGAGGGTGTCATCCGCCACCGCAAGGTGAGCCTGGCCGGCCTGACCTTCGAGACGGCGGCGGATATCGAGCGCGCGGTTGCCGCGCTCGGTTGATGCCGCACCCGCCGGCCCCCTTCACGGCTGGCGAGCGGCCGGCGATCCGCGGCGAAACGGCGGGGGAGGGGACGCCGGTCGTCCTCTGTCACGGCATCACGGCGACCCGCCGCTACGTCGTCCACGGTTCGCGGGCGCTGGAGCGGGCCCACCACACGGTGGTCTGCTACGACGCCCGTGGCCACGGCGAGTCCGATCCCGCGCCGGAGGGACAGGGTTATGGATACCCGGAGCTGGTCGGCGACCTGGAATCCGTGATCGCGGCCACGCTGGAGGGCCGCAGCTTCGTGCTGGCCGGGCACTCGATGGGGGCTCACACCGCGGTGGCCTATGCGCTGCGGCACCCCGGCCGCGTCGCCGGTCTGGTGGCGATCGGCCCGGTGTACAGCGGGGAGATTCCCACTGAGTCGCTTGCCTATTGGGACGGGCTCGCCGCGGCACTTGAGCGGGGAGGGGTGGATGGCTTCCTCGACTACATCGACCGCCAGCAGGGGATCGACCCCGCCTGGCGGCACACCGTGTTGCGCTTCACGCGCGAGCGGATGCTCCTGCACCGCGACCTGGGGACCCTGGTCGAGGCCCTGCGCCAGGTGCCACGCTCGCGGCCCTTTGGCAGCCTGCGGGAGCTGGAGTCCCTGCGGGTGCCCTCGCTGGTGGTGGCCAGTTATGACGAGGCCGACCCGGGCCACCCACGTGCGGTTGCCGAGGCCTATGCGGCGCGGCTTCCGCTGGGGCGTCTGGTCGGGGAGGCGCGGGGCGAGTCGCCCCTTGCCTGGCAGGGTGGAAAGCTCTCGCGCGAGATCGTCGCCTTCTGCGGAGAACCGGAGGTCGCCGCGAGGCTCAGGGAGCCTCGCGCGACAAAACCCTAGGCTTCGCGAACGATGAGAGCGCCCCAGGAGGCCACATTGCGCAAGGCGGCGACGTTTGTCGCGGCCTTTGGCATCGGCGTCGCGACCTACATCACGATCGCGGATGCAGGCGGAGGCGCACCGGTTTGCCTGGCGGGCGGAAGCGGCTGCCAGACCGTCGCGAGCAGTTCCTACTCGCACCTGTTCGGCGCGAACGTCGCCGTCCTCGGGATTGCCGGCTACGCGCTGCTGCTCCTCGCCGCCCTGCTGCGCGGCGACGGCGCCCGCATGGCGGGGTTCGCACTCGCCCTCGGCGGCTTCGGCTTCAGCGTCTACCTGACCTACCTCGAGCTCTTCGTGATCGATGCGATCTGCCAGTGGTGCGTTGCGAGCGCGGTGCTGATGACCGTGCTTTTCGGATTGAATGCCACTCGAATGGTCACCTACGTCGGGAGGCCCGCGTGAGCGGAAAGAAGGCTAGAGAGGAACGCCGTGACGAACGGCTGCGCAAGGAAAGCGAGGTCGAGGGGCAGGAGAGGCGCCAGCGCCTTCTGAAGCTCGGGTCCGCCGCTGCCTTCCTGGCGGTCGTCGCGGTGGCGGTTGCGGTCGTGGTCAGCCAGAACCAGGGCGGCGGGAGCGGCAACGTCGAAGACGCCGCCCTCGTGCGCCACGAGCTCAGCGGGATACCGCAGAGCGGGCTGGTCCTCGGCAAGCCGAACGCCAAGGTGACCCTGTTCGAGTTCGGCGACCTCCAGTGCCCGGTCTGCAAGGCCTACTCCGAGGAAATCGTCCCCAGCGTGATCGAATCGAAGGTGCGCAGCGGCGAAGCGAAGATCGAGTTCCGCAACTTCACGATCATCAGCCAGCAGTCGACGCCGGCCGGGGCTGCGGCGATTGCCGCCGGCAAGCAGGGGCGTGGTTGGAGCTACATCGAGCTCTTCTACCGCAACCAGGGCGCAGAGGGCTCCGGCTACGTCACCGACTCCTTCATGACCGAAATCGCCAAAGGCGCCGGCGTGCCGGACATCGCCAGGTGGAACAGGGACCGCAAGAGCAAGGCGGTCCTCAGCGAGGTTTCGCGGACCACGTCCGAAGCGCAGCAGCTTGGCTTCAGCGGTACGCCGTCATTCGCGGTCAAGGGGCCGGTCACGGCGGGCCTGAAGACGCTGGGCACACCCGGCTCCGCAAGCGCGCTCGAAACCGCAATCACCGAAGCCGGCTGAGGGGGGGCGCGAGCCCCAGGCCAGTTGAGACGCGCTCTTAGCGTACGAGTTCACATAACCACCATTATCGTGCGTTGAGGACGCGCTCGCTTTGGACTTTGACCCTGTTCCCACCGGGTGAAAGTGCCAAGCGAGGCCCCTCTTCGCTGACCGCCAGGATTGCGTCGGCTATCTCCTTTGGGGTTGGCGGGCAGCCGGGAATGCGGACGTCCACTGGCAGCAGCTCCTCTAGTGGGCCCGCCAGCTCGGCCGGGTCGCCGAGGACGCCGCAGCCAAGCGCACAGTCGCCGAGGGCGGCGACCAGGCGCGGCTCGGGCATCGCCTCGTACGCCGCTCGCAGCGGGCCGGCCATGCGCGTCGTGACCGGGCCGGTGACGAGCAGGACGTCGGCGTGGCGCGGCGAGGCGACGATGCCGAGCCCGAAGCGCTGCAGGTCGTACTGCGGGGCCGCCGTCGCGGCCAGCTCGTGCTCGCACGCGTTGCAGGACCCCGCGTCGACGTGGCGGATCGCCAGCGAGCGGGAGCCGCTGCGCCTCGGCAGGGCGGCTTCACGGCGGACGCGCTGGAGGTGACGGAGCAGGACGAACACGGTCAGCGATCCACGCAGGCGTAACAGAGCTCGAAGCTCTTGTTGATCAGCGGAAAGTCCGCCAGGAGGTTGCCCGCCGTGGCGTGCGCCAGCGCCGGCCAGTTGGCGTAGGAGCCGGTGCGCAGGTGAAGCCGCTGCACCCGATACGCCGCCGGCTCCACCACGCAGACCGTCTCCCCCCGCGGGCTCTCGACGCGCGCCACGCCCACGGGGCTGGCGGGACCGCCCGGGCTCGCGGCGTCGCCGCTCACCGAATTGGAGAGGAGATCCTCCAGCATCTCGAAGGTCGCCTCGAGCTCGATCGCTCGCACCTCGAGGCGTGCGGCGACGTCTCCCCCGGCGACCGGCGGGACGGCTGCGACAAAGGCCGAGCCGTACCAGAGGCCGGGGCTGGCAGTGCGCGTGTCCAGGCTCAGCCCGGAGGCGCGCGCGGCGGGCCCGACCGCACCGAGCTCGAGGGCGTCGCCGCGATCGAGGACCCCCACCCCACCGAGTCGAGCTTGAACAGACGCCGCGAACCGGATCTCTCGCCATGTCCGCGCCGCATCCAGGCCCAGCTCGTGAAGCTCGCCGCGCGCACGATCGGCGATCGGGGACGGCAGGGAGAGGCGACTGGCGCCGACCTCGACCGATCCGAACAGGAAGCGGTGACCGGCGAGGGCCTCGTTGAGACGCATGGCGCGCTCCTTCAGAGCGGCAAAGGCCATGTTCCCAGTGGCGAACCCGACTCCCGCGCAGACGGCGGCGATGTCGTTGAGGTGGTTGTAGAGCCGCTCCAGCTCGAGCAGCAGGGTGCGGGCGCGCCGCAGCTCCCGGGAAGGGGTCAGGCCGAGGAGGTTCTCGCAGGCTTGCGCGTAGGCGACCGAGTTGGCGACCGCGCAGGCGCCGCATGCCCTCTGGGCGAAGGCCAGCCCCTCGGGCAGCTCCCGCCCCTCGGCGGCGCGCTCCAGCCCGCGGTGCTTGTGGAAGAGGCGCGGGTCGACGAGGAGGATCCGCTCGCCGACGACGTGGAAGCGAAAGTGGCCGGACTCGATCACGCCGGCGTGGACAGGTCCGACGGCCACCTCGTGCACCCCCTCCCCCTCGACCGGAACGGTCCAGCTCGCCGTCTCGAGCGGGTGGGCCACGAGCGGACGCAGCGGCTCGTGGCCGCAGAACCGCATCCCGTAGAGGTCATGGGCCTCACGCTCGTCCCACCCTGCCGCGGGAACGAGGTCGATGATCGTCGACGGTCCCTCGCCGCCAGGCCGGGTCGTGAGCACCTGCGTCTCCGCGCCACGGGCGAACAGCGCGCTCCAGCACCGATCGGCGCCCGAGCCGCCGGCGTAGGCCCCGCAGAAGCGAGCGCCGTCGTCGAGCGCTCGCCGACAGGCGTCGCGCCAGTCGGGCGGCTCGACCGCGACTCGGCTGGCGCCCTGGTGCGGCACCGCGGCCCGCGGGCTCACGCGCCACTCTTCATCAGCGCTTCGACGACACCCGAGTCGGGCAGTGCGTAGGCGGCCGCGACAAGTGCCAGCAACGCCACGGCCGCAGCTCCGGAGAGCAGGGCCACGGCCCGGGCCGAGCGGGAGGTTGGACGGTTGCCTCGCCCCTTCCCCTCCCCCAGCAGTCCTTCGATCAGGGCGTGCGCAAGCCCAAGGAATCCGAGCGCGAGCAGCACGGCGGCGATCGAGGAGACCACGGTCAGGCCGGCGTTCATCCCGCCCAGCAGAATCATCACCTCGGAGACGAAGAGCGGCGAGGGAGGCAGCCCGGAAAGCGAGACCAGGCTGATCGTCATCGCCGTGGCGATCGGGACGCTCGCCCGGGCGACGCCTCGCGGCGCTGTCTTCGCGCTGGCCGGGTCCTGCCGCAGCAGCGGGATCGCCGTGTAGAAGCCGAGCGCCTTGGCGATTCCGTGCCCGGCGATATGGACGACCACGCCGGCGATCGCCAGCGGCGTGCCGAAGCCGACTCCGAGGGCGAGGATCCCCATGTGCTCGAGGCTCGAGTAGGCCAGGAGGCGCTTCCAGGGCAGCGGTCGCCAGAGGAACGGGACGGCGATCAGCAGAGAGACAAGCCCGAAACCGACGAACAGCTCCCGGACGGGACCGGCGCCAAGCGCCGGTTCGAGCGCAAGCTTGGTCCGCCATGCGATCAGCAGCACGGTCGGAAGCAGCGCCGCTGAGAGCATCGCGCTGACCGGGGGCGGCGCCTCGCTGTGCGCGTCGGGCAGCCAGTTGTGGACCGGCGCCCAGCCGATCTTGCTCGCCAGCCCGACCATGATCAGGACGAAGGCGACGAGGGTGGTCCGCGGTGGCAGGTCGCCGGCGGCCCGGGCCAGCTCGCGCCAGTCCAGCCGGGTCAGGCCTGGAGCGTCATTGCCGACCGCGACGAAGAGGACGACGATCCCCAGCAGGGCGATCGCCAGCCCCAGCGTGGTCAGCACGACGTACTTCCAGCCCGCCTCGAGCGCGCTGCGCTTGCCGCTGAAAGCGACCAGCAGCGCCGAGGCGGCGGTGGTCGCCTCGACCAGCAGCCACGCCAGCGCCAGGTTGTCGGCGAGCGGCAGCGCCAGCAGCGCCGCCCAGAAGACGTTGAAGGCCGCGTAATACAGGGCGTGGGAGCGCCGGGCGCTGAACCAGCTGCGGCCGGCGTGGCGCAGGTAGGACGGCGAAACGGCGGCACTGGCGAGGCCGACGACGGCGACCAGCGCGAGGAATACGCCGCTGGCCGCATCGAGCACGTACCAGCTGCCCCGCGCGGCGTCTGCCGGCGCGGCGGCCAGCGCCAGCACGGCAAGCGCCAGCGCCAGCGTCGCCGTCAGACCGCAGCCGACGAGGTTGAGGCGGTCCGCGGCACGGGCTGTCGGCATCAGGGCCACGGTGGCGGCGGTGCCCAGCGGCACCGCGAGCACGGCGATCGCAAGGACGCCGTCAGTCACGGAGTCCCCGCAGTATGTCCGTGTCGCCTGTGCCGACCTCGCCCTGGATCTTCTGGGTGAAGGCGGCGGCGACGGTGACCACCAGCGCCAGGTCGAACAGCACGCCCAGCTCGATCACGAACGGGAGCCCGCCCGGCACGGAGATCGCCAGCAGGTAGACCCCGTTCTCGGCGACGAGGGTGCCGAGCACCTGCAGGAGAGCCGGCCGTCGCATGACGACGGTCGCGATTCCGAGGGCAAGCAGTGCTATGGCACTGTGTTCGACGGCGGGATCGTGGAGCCCGAGCGGCGGGACCGTCGCCATCGCGACGAGCGCGACGACGGTGGCGACGAGCAGGCGGGCCCCCACGGTCGTCGCGGGGGCGACGGGGCCCGGCTCCGGTGTGCGCCTGCGGGCGAGGGTCAGCAAGGCCGGCAGCGCCACGGCGCGGACCAGGAGGATGACGCCCGCCACCGCCAGCCCGCCGCCATTGTCACCCGCGAGCGAGAGCGCCCCGCCGCCCAGCAGCAGGGCCTGGATGGCGACCAGCAGGATGGCATGGCTGCGGCGGCGCACGAGGATCACGCCGAACCCGAGGGCGACGAGCGCCATGAGCGCCACGGAACTCATGCCAGCCCGCCCAGCAGCCAGCTGGCCAGCCCGACGAGCGCCAGCAGGCATCCTCCCGCAAGGAGGGCCGGCACACGCAGGATCCGCATCTTCGGCTGCGCGATCTCGGTCAGCGCCAGCGCCGCGCAGAGAAGCGCGACGCCGGCGGCAAGACAGGCGAGCCGGGCGCCGAATCCTCCCCAGTGGGGCAGGAAGAGCTCCGCGCCGAGGACGAGCACGATCCAATGCCGCGCGGCGGCGCTCCACTCCAGCAGCGCCAGGTCACGGCCCGCATACTCGAGCAGCGGTCCCTCGTGGATCATCGTCAGCTCCAGGTGGGTGTCTGGGTTGTCGATCGGCTGGCGCCCCGTCTCAACCAGGGCGACGAGGCCGAAGGCGGCCGCGGCGCACCAGTGGGCAGGCTCGCTCCAGGCCGCCGAGCCGTTGACGGCGGCGCTGATCGAGACGAGGTCGGTGCTGCCCGCCGGCAGCGCGACGAGGACGATCACCAGGACCAGCAGCGCCTCGGTGAAGACGGACAGGGTCAGGTCCCGGCTCGAGCCGATCAGCGCGAAGCCCGAGCCGGTGTCCCAGCTTGCGGCGGCCAGCGCCAACCGAGCCAGCGCGAGCAGGCCGACGAGGACGAGCGCGTCGTTTCCCAGCGGCCAGTCCGGGGCGACCCCGGCAATCGGCACCAGGAGCAGGGCCAGCGCGGTTGCGGCGGCGATCGCGCACGGCGCCAGCCGGTAGACGATCGTGGCCGGCTGCGGATCGGCGAGGCTCTTCCCCCAGAGCCGGCGCAGCTCCCGGTAGGGCTGCAATGGCGACGGGCCGCGGCGCCCCTGCAGGTGGGCCTTGAGCGCCTGGATCGTGCCGGGCAGCAGCGGCGCCAGGGCGATGCCGCCGATGACCTGGATCGCCGCGGCGAGCGCGGTCATCCGATCGCTCCCGTTCGCGTCAGGGCGAGCAGGGCGAGCAGCAGGGCGAGCAGATAGGCGGCATAGGCGCGAACGCTGCCGGACTGGAGGCGGCGGACGATCCGGGCGCCGGCGAGGGCCCCCTGTCGCATCGGCCCATACAGCGCTGTGTCGAACAGGTGCGGGATCTCGCCGCGGTAGTGGACGGACTGCACCAGGCCGTGCTCGCGCATCGTCGTGACCTCCCGCTGCGGCCGCAGGACGCCCTCGAGGGCGAGCCGCAGCGGCTTGGTGAACCCGGCGGAGCTCCAGGCGAGCGCCGGCTCGGCCCGCGAGCCACAGGCCCAAACGGGGACCGGCGCCGCCCGCCGCGAGCCGCGCAGGCGCCACAGCAGCCCGGTCAGGACCACGATCCCGAGCAGCAGCCACGGCGAGGGCAGCGAGCCGGTGCCCGGGACGAACAGGCCCGGCGCCGTGGCGAGGCCGCGCGGTTGCGGAGCGAGCCCCATCAGCGACGGGACCAGCAGACCGGGGATGGCGCCCAGCGCGATGCAGCAGCCGGCAAGGAACACCGGGCCGAGCCGCATGCCGGCGGGCGCCTCGACCGCCGCCGCGGCCTCGGGCCGGCGGGGCGCGCCGAGCAGCACCAGCCCGACCGCTTTGACGAAGCAGAACAGGGCCAGGGCCGCCGTCGCGGCGAGACCGGCGGCCGCAACGGCGCCGGCGAGGCCGAGGCCGAGGGACGGCCCCAGGGCGACGTGGACAAGCGCCTGCAGGGTGAGCCACTCCGAGGCGAAACCGTTGAGCGGCGGCACCCCGGCGATCGCCATCGACCCGACCAGAAAGGCGCCGCCGGTCCACGGCATGCGCCGCAGCAGCCCGCCGATGCGGTCGAGGTCGAGGGAGCCCACCGCACGCTCGAACGCGCCCGCGGCCAGGAACAGCAGCGCCTTGAACACCGCGTGGTTGAGGACGTGGAGGAGCGCCGCCGCGAACGCGATCGCCGCCCAGGTCGCCTCGCCCTGGGAGGCGAACAGGATCGAGGCGCCGAGGCCGAGCGTGATGATCCCGACGTTCTCGATCGAGTGAAAGGCCAGCAGCCGCTTCAGGTCGTGCTGCACCAGCGCATAGAGCACGCCGCCCAGCGCCGACAGCAGGCCCAACCCGAGCACCGCCAGGCCCGCCCACAGGGGCGCCGGGGCGGCCCACTCGAAGAGCACGCGGATCAGCCCGTAGAGGGCGACCTTGATCATCACCCCCGACATCAGGGCGGAGACGTAGCTCGGTGCGACGGGGTGGGCGCGCGGCAACCAGGAGTGCATCGGCATCAGGCCCGCCTTGGTGCCGAAGCCGACGAGGGCGGCGACCATCACGAGCGCCTCCACCCCGGTCCCCCGGGAGGCGAGCGCCCCGGGATCGCTCAGCGCTCCGCAGTGGGCGAGCGTGAGGACGCAGATCCAAACCCCGGCGCCGCCGAGGTGGGTCATCGCCAGATAGACGAAGACGGCGTGGCGCACCCCCGCCTCGCTGCGGCGCACGAGGATCGCTGCCGCGGGCACGAGCGTCATCAGCTCCCAGAAGGCGAGGAAGGAGGAGGGGTCGCGGGCGGTTACGACCCCGGCGAGGGAGAGTAGGAACAGCCCACAGAGGGAGGCCTGGACCCGGTCGTTGGCGACGCCGGCCAGGTAGTCGCGAGCGTAGAAGAGCGAGGGAACGGCAACGACCGCGACGGTGGCCAGGAAGAATCCGCTGAGCCCGTCGATTCCCAGCGCCGGGCTGAGGCCGTCGCGAAACTCGGCGCCCAGCGGCGAAGCGCCGAACAGGACGAGGGCGCCGCCGATCCCGATCAGTCCGATCCCCAGGGCCTGCAGCGCGAGCGCGTCGCCGGCTCGCATGCGCAGCAATGGCGCCACGATTCCGGCTCCCAGCAGCGCAACGCCGGCAGCGACCAGCCAGTCCAGCCCGCTCAACTCAGGGGACCTATCGCGTCCGGGTCTTCGATCGCGGCCGGGGCTTCGCGGTCGCGCTGGTGGTCTTCGGCGCTGCTTGCTCCAGCTCCCCCAGTAGGGCGCTGGCTTCCTCGAGATGGGAGCTGATCACCTGGCGGGCGCTCCCCAGCAGCTGGAAGATGCGGGGGTCGCGAACCCGGTGATAGACGCTGGTGCCCTCCCGGCGGGCCTCCAGCAGTCCCTGTCTGCGCATCGCGCTGAGATGCTGGGAGGCGCCGCTGGAGTCGATCTCCAGCTCGGCCTGCAGCTCCCGGACCGTCATCTCACCGCTTCTCAGCAGATCCAGGATGCGCACCCTGGCCGGATGGCCCAGGGTGCGGAAGAACTCCGCCTCGATTTGATGGATTGGCTCCATAGTTTAAGGAATTATAAGATACTACATCTCCAGCATGGAGAGCATTGCGCCGCGGCGCAGTCGCTTCACCATGTGCGGGTCGGGCTCGACGAGAACGGGGCGGGCGGCTGATTCGTGCGGACCGGAGGATCGGCTACCGTATCGCCCCCTGAGCCGATCCTCACGCACCTTTGACACCGGCGGGACCAGGATCGTGGACTGAGCCCCGATGGCCGAGCTGAAGACACGCGGACTTCGCAAGACCGTCGGTGTGCCGGGCCTGTTCGCGACCGCTTACGGCAATGTCGGCTCGTCGATCTACTACGCGCTCGGACTGGTCGCGGCGCACGCGCTGGGCCTCACCCCTCTCGTCTTCATGTTCGCGGGAGCGCTGTTCGCGCTCACCGCCAAGACCTACGCCGAGGGGGCGGCGATGTTCCCGGAGGCCGGCGGCTCCTCCTCCTTCGCCCGCCACGCCTTCAACGAGATCGTCTCCTTCATCGCCGGCTGGGGGCTCTCGCTCGACTACATCCTGACGATCGCGATCAGCGCCTTCTTCGTCCCCCACTACCTCGGCGCCTTCTTCCCCGCGCTGCGCCATTCCCCCGGGGACGTGTTCGGTGGTGTCGCAGTGATCGTCCTCCTCGCACTGATCAACATCCGCGGCCTCGGCGAGTCGGCGAACCTCAACATCGCCCTGGCGGTCCTCGACCTCTTCACGCAGGCCGCCCTCGTCATCGTCGGCGCGGCGCTCGTCCTCCACCCCTCCCTGCTGATCGACCAGATCCACCTCGGTGTCGCCCCCAGCTACTCGCAGCTGATCTTCGCCGTCTCGATCTCGATGCTCGCCTACACCGGGATCGAGACGGTGTCCAACATGGCCGAGGAGGCGCACGACCCCGGCGAGCAGATCCCGAAAGCCGTGAACCTCGTCCTCGTCGCCGTGCTCGGCATCTACGCCGGCATCTCGGTCATCGCCCTCTCGGCGCTGCCGGTCACCCAGAACGCGGCGGGTCATTACGCAACCCAGCTGGGCACCACCTACAGCAACGACCCGGTGCTGGGCATCGTCTCCGCCCTGGGCCTGCACGGGACGGTGGCGACCGCCGCCACGTATTACGTCGGCGCGCTGGCGGCGACCATCCTCCTGATCGCGACCAACGCCGGGATGATCGGCATCTCGAGGCTGTCCTGGTCGCTCGCCGAGCACCGCCAGCTCCCCGGCGTCTTCGCGAGGCTGCACCCGCGCTACCACACCCCGTGGTTCACGATCGTCTTCTTCGCGGCGATCGCCGTCGTGCTCGTGGTACCCGGGAACACCGCCTTCCTGGGCAACCTCTACAGCTTCGGGGCGATGCTCTCCTTCACGATCGCCCATCTCTCGATCGTGGCCCTGCGCCGGCGCCAGCCCGGCCACTACCGTCCCTACCGGGCGCCGTGGAACGTGCGCTGGCGAGGCAGCGAGATCCCCCTCACCGCCGTCCTCGGAGCGATTGGGACCGGAGCCGCGTTCGTCTCGGTGGTGGTTCTCCACCCCGAGGCGCGGATCATCGGCACGGCCTGGGTCGCGGCCGGCCTGGTTGGCTACCTGCTCTACCGGCGCCACCTGGGGATCGATCCTCGCGAGGTGAGCCAGGTTCGCCGCCCGCAGCGCCCGGTCGGCTTCCTCGACGTCTCCTACAAGTCGGCGCTGGTGCCGATCTTCGGCACCGACGTCAACGCCGACGCGATGCGGCGAGCCGCCGCGGTCGTCGACCCCGACGCCTTCGTGGAGGCGCTCTACGTGCTCACGATCCCGGCTGAGCACCAGCTTCCCGAGGGCGGCTTCGAGGAGCAGGAATACGAAGCGCGGTGCGCGCTCGACGTGGCCCGGCTGCAGGCCCGCGCGCTGAAGCTGAGGGTCCGCGTCAAGCTGATCCGGACCCGCAACCCGGGCCGCGCAATCGTCGAGGAGGCGCTGGAGCGCGGCTCGGACCTGATCTACATCAGCACCGAGCACGCCCCCAGCGGCGAGCGGCTCCTCGGCCCCACCACCCGCTACATACTCGCCAAACGGCCGTGCAGGGTGATCATCGAGGGTGGCGGAAACGTCAAGCGGGTTGGGCAGCCAGCGATCGCCGCCTCCGCCGTTGCCTCAGACGGCTGAGAACGTGTTCTGAGTGACTAGAGGCCTGATGTGGGTTATCCACGCACGCGGATGACGCCGCATGCCGACGCTGGATCGCCCCCCACGGGCTCGCGGGTAGTTCCAACTACCCGCTTCGCCCGCGTGCGGCGCCCAGCTTGGCCTGCGACGCCCCCGCGCACGCGCCTAACCCACATCAGGCCTCTAGCCTGGAATCAGGCGGCGTCCTGCTGCACCGGCTCGGCCTCGGCATCCGACTCGGCGCCGGCCTCTGACCCCGCGTCGACCGATCGGCTCTGTGCGGCGCGTTCCTCGTAGGCGCGGCGCGCGGCAGGGTTGACCTCGGTCAGCACCTTGTTGATGCCCATGAAGCGCGCCACTGCCTCGCGAGCGCGGCGCGGCAGCAGGCTTCCTGTGGCGAGCGTCCCCTTCAACCAGCGTGGCACGAAGACGTCGAAGCGCGGCACCTCGAGCGCGTCGACGATCTCGTTGGCGACGTCCTCGGGCTCGACTTTCTTGATCAGCCGCTGGTCGGATGCGCCTTCCATCAGCCCGGTGTTGACCGGAACGGGCATCACGCAGGAGAGCTCGATGTCGGTGCCGCGCAGCTCCTGGCGAACGGCCTCGGAGAGGCCCACCACGGCGTGCTTGGTGGCCGAGTAGGTGGCGATCCCCGGCACCCCGGCCTTGCCGGCGGAGGAGGCGATGTTGACGATGTGGCCGGTGTTGCGGGGGAGCATCCGCTGCACCGCCATTTGGGTGCCGGCGATGACGCCCAACAGGTTGATGTCGACCTGGCGGCGGATCGACTCCTCGCTCTCCTCGACGAACTTCGTCACCGGCATGATGCCGGCGTTGTTGACCAGCACGTCGAGCGGGCCGAGCTGCTTCTCCGTCTCGTCGAGGAAGCTCCGCAGCGAGGCGCGGTCGGTGACGTCGAGGGGCAGCGCGATCGTGCCGCCGCCCAGCTCCGCCGCGGTCTGCTCTGCCAGGGCCAGGTCGAGGTCGCCGATCGCGACCCGGCAGCCCTTGCGAATCAGCGCCGCCGCCGTCGCCTTGCCGATCCCGCGGGCGGCCCCGGTGATAGCCACGACCTTGCCGCCGAGCGGCCGTCGTTCCTTTGCCATCTTGCTCTCCTCCTCCGCGCCGGCGGTCCTAGGCCGCCGGCTTGTAGACCGTGACCACGGCGGCGCCGCCGAGTCCGATGTTGTGCTGCAGGGCGACCTTGGCGCCATCGACCTGCCGCTTGTCGGCCTGACCGCGCAGCTGCCAGGTCAGCTCCGAGCACTGCGCGAGGCCGGTCGCCCCGAGCGGGTGGCCCTTGGAGATCAGCCCGCCGGATGGGTTGACGACGACCTTGCCGCCGTAGGTGGTGGCTTCTTCGTCGACGAGCTTGTGAGCCTCGCCCTCCGCCGCGAAGCCGAGCGCTTCGTACGTGATCAGCTCGTTGGCGCTGAAGCAGTCGTGCAGCTCGCAGACGTCGACCTCGTCGGGGCTCACGCCAGCTTCCTCATAGGCCTGCTGCGCCGCCTGCTTCGACATGTCCGAGCCGACGATCTTCATGCAGTCGGTGTCCTCGGCAAAGGTCGACGAGAGGTCGGTGACCATCGACTGGCCGACGATCTCGACGGCCTGTCCCCAGAGACCGTGCTCGTCGACGTAGCGCTCCGAGGCGACGATCGCACAGGCCGACCCGTCCGAGGTCGGCGAGCACTGCAGCTTTGTCAGCGGGTCGTGGATCATCTTCGCCGCCTTGATGTCCTCGATCGTGTACTCGTCCTGGAACTGGGCGTAGGGGTTGTTGACCGAGTGCTTGTGGTTCTTCCAGCCGATCCAGGCGTAGTGGTCTGCGGTCGAGCCGTACTTCTCCATGTGGTCGCGGCCGGCGTTGCCGAACATCTGCGGGGCGGGGGGCGACTGCTCGGGGTCGCGCAGCTCCATCATCCGCATCGCGTGCTTGTCGATCGGGTTGGTGCGGTCGGTGTACTTGAGGCCCAGCGAGCCCATCTCCATCTTCTCGAAGCCGACCGCGAGCGTGCAATCGACCAGCCCGCCCTTCACCGCCTGGCGGGCGAGGAACAGCGCCGAGGAACCGGTCGAGCAGTTGTTGTTGACGTTGACGACGGGGATGCCGGTCAGGCCGAGCTGGTAGAGGGCCCGTTGGCCGTAGGTCGAGTCGCCGTAGCAGTAGCCGGCGTAGGCCTGGCGGACGTCCTCGTAGGGGATACCGGCGTCGGCGAGGGCCTTCCCCCCAGCCTCCTTGGCCCAATCCGGGTAATCGCCCTCCTTGGTGCCGGGCTTCTCGAACTTGGTCATCCCGACTCCGATGACGAACGTGCGGTCGCTCAAAATTCTGCTCCTATGGTCTCTCGCGTGCGGCGCGGCTTGGCTGAGTAGCCAGGAATGTAGCGGGCTGCGGGGATCGGCGGCTCACCGAGCCCCCCACGGCGCACGGCCGTGAGCGGCGGGCGTGGGAGCGTTGGGGTCTCATTCCCCGCGCTGCCAGCCGGGAACCGTATTCCCTTCGGGCGGGATCGGGTGCTGCTTGAGGATCCGCGCCAGGTGGGTGACGTTGTGGGCCATCCAGCCGGCGGTCTTCTGCGTGTAGGCGTGGTCCTTGCCGCCCGCCTCGATGAAGGAGGGCCCAGGCCCGGCGTCGCCCACCCAGTAGGTGTCGGCGTTGGGCGGGATCGCGCAGCCGAGGTGCGTGAGGTTGAAGAGCGTGGTCTCGGCGCAGGCGTGGGCGCCGTCCTCGTTCCCCGTCACGATCACGCCGCCGACCTTGTTGTAGAGCGGGTACTGACCGACCTCGTTGGTCGTCTCGTAGGTGCCGTCGAGGCGCTCGATGACCATCTGACAGACGCTGCTGCGGACGCCGAACCAGATCGCGGTCCCGATGATCAGGATGTCGGCGGCAAGCACCTTCTCGAGGATCTGCGGCCACTCGTCCCCCTCCCCCATGTCGGAGACGACGCCGAAGGGGATGTTGCAGTCGACCGGCCGCAGCGTCTCGTGCTTGACGCCGAGCTCGTCGAAATGCCCCGCGACGATGTCGATCAGCGCCTGGGTGTTCGACGGCTCCGGCGACTTCTTCAGCGTGCAGTTGAGGATCAGCGCCTCGAGGTCCATGCGGCGCAGTCTCTCCCGGCGTGCGTGGCAATGCAAGCGGCTGCGGCCCAGCATGGCTCGCGGGTACCCTGAGTCGACCTTGATCGTGGCAGCCGCCAGCAGCAACCCCGTGGCCGGCGTCGGCATATTCGCCGCCCTCGTGGCAGGCGTCGTGTCGTTCCTTTCGCCCTGCGTGCTGCCGCTGGTGCCGGGCTACCTCTCGGCCGTGAGCGGCATCTCGGCAGGCGAGCTGGACAGCGCCGGTTGGCGGCGCGTGCTCGGCCCCAGCCTCCTCTTCGTCGCCAGCTTCTCGACGATCTTCATCCTGCTGGGATTGACGGCGACCGGGCTCGGCTCCGCGCTGGAGGACCACAGGCAGTTGCTGACCAAGGTGGCGGCGGCCCTGATCATTGCGATGGGCGTGCTCTTCGTCGCTTCGCTGTTCGTGACCCGCCTCAATCGCGAGTGGCACGTCAATGCGCTCATGGAACGCGCCGGCCGAGGCGGGCCGATCGTCGCCGGCGCCGCTTTCGCGATCGCCTGGACGCCGTGCATCGGCCCGACCCTGGGCGCGATTTACTCGGCTGCCGCCCTGACGGGCTCGGCCGGCCGCGGCGCGGCCCTGCTCGGCTTCTACTCGGCGGGCCTCGCGATCCCGTTCCTCCTCACGGCGGTCGCCTTCTCGCGCATGACCACCGCCTTTGCCGCTGTCAAGCGCCACTACCAGGCCATCGTTGCGACCGGTGGCCTGGTCCTGATCGGCATGGGAATCATGATCTGGACGGGTCAGCTGACCCAGCTCAACATCGAAGCCCAGCGCTGGCTCTCGGGCCTCGGCCTCGAATTCTGGAACGTCTAGCCAGCCGCTGTGGACTTTTACCAGGTGGGAGCAGGGTCAAAGTCCGAAACGCGTGCCCTTTGCGCGCCGGGAGCGCCGCGTGCGTCAAACGGGCGCGCCCGCGGCTGCGTCAGTTGTTGGTGGGGACGACGGTCTGCAACTCCCGGCCGACGGCCTCGACCTCCTCGAGGCCGCCATCGTCCAGCTCCTGGGAGCAGACGATCCGGAAGCGGCCCGTTCCGATCTCGGCGTCCGGCACGATGGGCAGCCCGCGGATCTCCTCCCAGCCCAGCCGCTCGACCTCGAACGGGTTCATCCGCACTTCGGCGGCCGGAAACGCGCAGTTCCGGTTGTGCTGATCGATCGCCTGCGCGATCGCCTCGAGGTTCTTTGCCTCAGCCGACGCCACGGTTCCAATTGTAGGTTCGCCGAGCGCAAACGTGCCAGGTGCCGTCCCTGCTTGCTCCTACGATCGGCGAGTGACGGATAAGCGGACAATCGCGCACCTCGACATGGACGCGTTCTACGCGTCGGTTGAGCTGCGGCGGCGGCCGGAGCTGAAGGGGAAGCCGGTCGTCGTCTGCGGTTCGGGGCCGCGGGCGGTGGTGACGACCGCGAGCTACGAGGCGCGCAGGCTGGCTGGGATCCACTCGGCGATGCCGGCGGCGATCGCGCGGCGCCGGCTGCCCGAGGCCATCTACGTCCAGCCCGACTTCGCCGCCTACCGCGAGGCCTCCACGCAGGTGATGGGCATCATGCGCCGTCATGCCGAGACGGTTGAGGTGGTTGGGCTCGACGAGGCCTACATCGACCTGACCGGCCTCTTCGCGCCGAAGGCGACCATGCGGCGAATCGCCGCGCAGATCCGCGAGGAGACCGGTCTGACCTGCTCGATCGGCATCTCCGAGAACCGCCTGCTCGCGAAGATCACCAGCGAGCTTGGCAAGCCGGCCGGGCTCGTCGTGCTCTCCCGCCCGGATGCGCTGGAGCGGTTCGCCGCAGAGCCCCCCGGTCTCGTCCCCGGAATCGGGCCGAAGACGGTGCTGAGGCTGCAGCGGCTTGGCATCCGCAGCCTGGCCCAGCTTCGCGCCCATGACCCCGCGGTGCTGGAGCAGGCCTTCGGACAGCGGATGGGCCGCTGGCTGCAGAGCCGGGCGTGCTTCGAGGACGACACGCCGATCACCGTGGTGCGCGAGGCAAAGTCGCAATCGGCGGAGACGACCTTCGACGTCGACGTCGTCGATCACGCCGAGATGGCGGCCTCGGTCGCGTCGCTGTCGGAGGAGCTGTGCCGGCGCCTGCGCGCACGCGACCTGCGCGGGCGAACGATCGGCATCAAGGTCCGGCTCGACGATTGGACGAACGTCACCCGCTCTCACACCGTCGAGCAGGCGACCAACGACCCGGCGGTCGTCACTCCGGTAGCGCTCGAGCTGCTGCGCGCCTACTCCCCACCCCGGCCCGTACGGCTGCTGGGCGTCCGCGTGGCGGGGTTTGCGCGCGACCCGCATCCCGAGGCGGGCGCTCGCGAGGCCCAGCTTCGACTCGGCGTCTCCGGCTGACTACCTGTTCGAGAGCAGGACGCCCACGTCCGGGAAGTGGAGCCGCGCTTTCGTCGCCGCCGTCAAGTCGAATTCGCGGCCCGCGACGTAGGGACCGCGGTCGACCACCCGAACGGTGACGGTGCGGCCCCGGTAGAGCAGCTTCACCCTGGCGCCGCAGGGAAGCGTCCGGTTGGCGACACCCAGGGTTCCCGGCTGCAGGGTCCCACCGCAGGCGAGAGCCCCTCCGTAGAAACCCGGCCCGTAGTAGGACGCGGCTGCATGCCGGTAGGCGGTGATGCGCCGCGCCGCGCTCCTCGAGCCGCGCATTCGCCTGTCGTGGATTCCGAAGGCGCGGACCCTGTAGCTGCCGGGCCGGCGCGGCCTCCAGTGGATCGCGAAGGCTCCGCTGCGCCTGCTGGTCGCGCCGACCGCGGTGCCACGGGGGCCTCGGACGACGAGCTTGAGGCGGTGCGACCCGCGGGGGTGAACCCGTCCCCACAGCACGATCCGCTGGCCGCTGACGACGTTGTGCCTGGAGATGTGCAGGGAAACGTATGAGCCGATTCGCTTGTGCGGTCGCCGCGGCGGCTGCTGTGCCAGCGCCACCCCGGATCCGGCCGCGATGGCGGCGGCCAGCATCATTGTGGGCAGGAGGTATCGCATCGTGTGTCAACTCGCTTTCTCGTCTGCCTACGCAGCGAGCCGCTGGGGGCGGCTTCGTGGTGAGACTCGGCAGATGGATTGCTTGGGGCCGACGGCGCACGGTAGGGACGCGGGGCGTCTCCGGGAGTGACTCTCGTCACACGGTGTCACGGCGCATGAAGCGGTTCAAACGGCTCTGGCAAGCCATCTTGGTGCCCGATCTGCGCTCAGGTCGCGGTGTGCGAAGATGGTGTCGTGAGCGTGGATCGGCTGAGCGGGCTGGACGCTTCGTTCCTTCATATGGAGCGCGCCGGGGCTCACATGCACGTCGCCTCGACGATCCTCTTCACGGGCTCGCCGCCCAGTCATGGCGAGTTTCGCGACCACATCGAGTCACGGCTGCACCTCGTGCCGCGCTTCCGCCAGAAGCTGCGCTTCGTGCCCCTCGCCCAGGGCCGCCCGGTCTGGGTCGACGATCCCTTCCTCAACCTCAACTACCACGTTCGCCGCACCGCGCTGCCGGCGCCCGGCTCCGAGGAGCAGCTGCGCAACCTGGCGGCTCGCATCTTCTCGCAGCAGCTCGACCGCACCAAGCCCCTCTGGGAGCTGTGGCTCGTCGAGGGTCTCGAGGGCGATCGCTTCGCGATCATCGGCAAGAGTCATCACGCGCTCGTCGACGGGATCTCGGGGGTCGACATCACCACGGTCCTCTTCGATGCGAGCGAGGAGCCGGTGGCGCCTCCCGTGCATCCGCCGAAGTGGGCGCCCCGGCCCGAACCGACCGACCTGGACCTGCTCCGCGATGCGTTGCACGAGCGCGCAACCAGCCCGCGGGAGATCGTTCGCGGTGTGCGGGCGGTGCTGCGCGGCCCGCGCCAGGTCCTGAGCGGGATCGGGGCCACCGGGAAGCTCCTGGAGGTCGGGATGTCCGCCCCTCCGACGCCATTCAACGTCGATATCGGCCCCCACCGCCGCTTCGCCTTCGTCCGCGCCGACCTTGACGACTTCAAGCGAGTCAAGAACGAGCATGGCGGGACCGTCAACGACGTCGTCCTAGCGGTCGTCACGGGGGCGCTCGGCAGCTACCTGCGCGCGCGCGGCCACGATACCGAGGGTCTCAAGATCCGGGCGATGGTGCCGGTGAGCACCCGCGCCGACGAGGAGCACGGCGCGCTTGGCAACCGTGTCTCGGCGATGATGGCCCCGCTCCCCGTCTGGTGCCGGGACCCGGTCGAGCGGCTGCACGTGGTCACCGAGACCATGGGTGACCTGAAGGGCTCCGGGCAAGCGGTTGGCGCCGAAATCCTCACCAAGCTCACGGACTTCGCGCCCCCGACAATCGCTTCGCAGGCCGCCCGCCTGCAACGCGCCCAGCGCTTCTTCAATCTTGTCGTCACGAATGTGCCGGGGCCTCAGTTCCCGCTTTACGTGCTGGGCCGGAAGATGGAGGCGATCTTCCCGATGGTGCCGTTGGCCCGCCGCCAGGCACTCTGCATCGGAGTGATGTCCTACAACGGCCAGGTCGACTTCGGGCTGGTTGGCGACTACGACGCGATGGCGGACCTCGACAGCTTCGCCCTCGATCTCGAGGCGTCGGTCAAGGAGATCGTCGACACGGTGCCGAAGCAGCGGCGCAAGAACGCTCAGCGAGCGACGCGAGCACGGACCCGGAACGGGACGGCGTCCGTCAGGTAGTTCCAGTCGAAGCGGCGAGCGCTGAAGCCGGCCGCCCTGGTGTCGGCGTTGACCACGACGACGGTGATGCGCTGGAAGCGACCGGGACGGGCAAGGCGCACGGTCATCGCACCGCCACGCTGCTCGAAGCTAAGCCTCGATATCGCACGGCCGTGCAGCTCGCCGCCGATCCGCCCCACGAGGGCGAGCCCGGCGGCGATCCCCCGCGGTGCGACGGCTCTGGCGATGACAGCGCGGCCGCCGCGGGCCTGGACGCGCAGCAGCTGGAACGTTGCGTGATTGAGGACCCGGCGCACGGGGCGCCCGTCGCGCGGAAGGCTGCCCTGCCGTGGCATGTCGGGGTAGAGCCGACCCTCGCGGAAGACCGATCCCGTGCGCCACTCGGCAAGGTCGCGGGCGAAGCGCGCGAAGTCGTGGCCGAAGTCGGAGCTGCCGGCGGCTTCGATCGCCGAGTTATAGGCGGCCACCGAGAAGCCGGCCGGCTTTGTGTGGATGGCACGCGCCCAGGCGCTGCGGACGATGTCAGGCCCGTAGCGGTGCGAGAGCCATTCGTTCCAGACGGCGGAGCCGTACTCCTTGATGGAGCTCGCCGTCAACGGCGTGGCGAAGAGGTGGACCCAGCGCCGCACGTAACGCAGATAGTCGTCGATGCCGCCATAGACCTGGTCCTCCATCCAAACGGCCGTCGCCTCGGCGAACCAGTCGTCCTGGTAGGCGTCGTAGCCCATCTGGAGGATGTGGTTGTACTCGTGGGCGAAGGTGACCTTGAGGTCGTTCAGCTGGGTCGTGCCGGGAAACTCGAAGGGGGTGTAGTCGTTGTCCAGCACCAGGTAGCCGTACAGCCTGTGGGGAAGCCGGTGGGACCCCCTTGCCTGGCCCCGGTCCGGAACCGCGTAGCCGAACAGCCCGCGACGGATCTGCTTCAGATAGACGTCCGTCTTTCCCCAGCCGCCACCCCTGCGGCCATCGGACTTCGGCCTGCGCCAGCCGAGCTTGCCGTTCTCGACCGACTGGACGTGCTCGGCTACGCGCTGCACCTGCTCGACGAAATCCGGGATTCCGTTGCCGTTGGAATCGCTGAGGTTGGGGGCGCTGAACCCTTCGGCGACCCAGTGGATGCAGAAGCTTCCAGCGCAGGCGGGAGACTGCGGCGCTTCGGGGACCGTGTAGATGTGACGGCCGGGGCCGGGCTGGCCGGTCGGACGGGCCGCCGGCACCCGGAACGTCCACTGGTCCTGCGCCAACGCGGCGGCGGGGGCAATCGACAACAGGGCCACGGATGCGAGCACGGTCCCGATCAATCGCCAGTAGGCCCGCACCGCGTCAATTTACATGCTGGCCAGACGCTTCCAGCGACGCCTGACGGCGATACTTCAGGCCGTGAGCTTCCGGAGGTTCCCTTCTTGCGCCTAGCGCTGGCCCAGATCGACCCAACCGTCGGTGACATCGACGGCAACGCCGCGAAGATCGCCGAATGGATCGCTCGCGCCAGCGCCCAGGCCGCGGACCTGGTCATCTTTCCCGAGCTGTGCGTCTCCGGCTACCCGGCCGAGGACCTCTACCTGAAGCGCCACTTCGTCGAGGCGAACCGGCGGGCGGTCGAGGAGCTGGCGCGCGGCGTGCACGAGATGGTGGTGCTGGTGGGCTTCGCCGAGCCGGTGGCGGGCGGCGGCGACTTCCGCCGCGCGCACAACTCGCTCGCCGTGCTTGCGAACGGCGGCGTCCGCGCCGTCTACCGCAAGAACCGGCTGCCGAACTACGCGGTCTTCGACGAGCAGCGCTACTTCATCCCCGGGACCGAACCGGCGACGATCGACGTCGCCGGGGCGCGGGTGGGACTGACGATCTGCGAGGACGTTTGGGTGGAGGGCGCCCCGGCCTCGACCGAGGCTGCCGGCGGCGCCGAGCTGATCGCAAACCCGTCGGGCTCCCCCTACCACCGTGGCAAGGGGCGTGAGCGGGAGGCGATGTTCGCCGAACGCGCCAGGGCGTACGGGACACACCTCGCCTTCTGCAACCTGGTGGGGGGGCAGGACGAGCTCGTCTTCGACGGCCACAGCTTCGTGGTCGACCCAACCGGAAAGGTCGTCGCCCGCGCCGCGCAATTCGAGGAGGAGCTGCTCGTGTGCGAGCTGCCCTGCTCAGCTCCTGTCCAGCTCGCGGAGCCCCTGCCAGACCTCGCGGAGGTCTACGGCGCGCTCGTCGTCGGCCTTCGCGACTACGTCCGCAAGAACGGCTTCCGTCACGTCGGCCTGGCGCTCTCGGGCGGCATCGACTCGGCGCTGGTGGCCCTGCTCGCCACCGACGCGATCGGCGCCGGCAACGTCAGCTGCGTCGTGATGCCCTCGCCCCACTCCAGCGCCGAGACGCAGGAGGACGCGCGGACCATCGCCGCCAACCTCGGTGCCGAGAGCATCGAGATCCCGATCGCCGGCGCGATGGCGGCATACGACGAGGCGCTCGCCGACGCCTTCGCCCGCGCCGACCCGAACGGCGCCGGCGCGGAGCCGCTCCCCCGTGACCCGACCCGGGCCTCCGAGCCCGATCTCGCCGCGGAGAACGTTCAGGCCCGGATCAGGGGCAACCTGATGATGGCGCTCTCCAACAAGCACGGCTGGCTGGTGCTGACGACCGGCAACAAGAGCGAGATGTCGGTTGGCTACGCGACGCTCTACGGCGACATGGCGGGTGGCTTCGCGGCGATCAAGGACGTGCCGAAGACGCTCGTATACGAGCTGGTTCGCCGCCGCAATCAGGAGGCGGGCAGCGAGCTGATCCCCGCCTCGGTGCTGGAGCGAGCGCCGTCGGCGGAGTTGCGACCCGACCAGCGCGACACCGACTCCCTCCCGCCCTACGAGGTGCTCGACCGGGTCCTGGAGGCCTACGTCGAGCGTGACGAAGGGCGCGAGGAGATGATCGCCGCGGGGCTGCCGGCCGAGGTCGTCGACATGGTGATCCAGATGGTCGATCACGCCGAGTACAAGCGCCGCCAGGCTGCCCCGGGCATCCGCATCACCCCGAAGGCCTTCGGTCGCGACCGCCGCCTGCCAATCACAAACCGCTTCGGGGGTTAGACCGTTTCAAACCGGCGCCTGACGGCGTCCTCGGTCGCTCGCGTGCAGAGCACGCCACGCTCCCTGTGTCCTTGTCAGGCTTGGTTTGACAACGGCCTAACGGCAATCGTCATCTGGGCGAGGGCGCAAAGCCGCCCGTCCGCGTCTTTGACCTCGGCGTCCCAGACCCACGTCGTGCGGCCACGGTGGCGAGCCTGCGCATGCACCTCAGCCGAGCCCTCGGTGATCGGCCGCAGGAAGCTGACGCTGATCGACTGGCCCATGGCCATCATGCCGTTGCCGAGCACCGCCAGCGCGGTGGCCCGCGAGCAGACGCTCTCGACCAGGGACGACATCACTCCCCCGTGCATGAGGCCGGCCGGCTGGCGCAGCTCGTCACGCATCCGCAGGCGCGCCCTGGCGTCCTCCGGATCGTCGCTCAGCCATTCGGTGTCGATGAGCAAGTCGAACTGGGACTGGAGCCCGCGTGGATCGTCCGTCATGGCGGCGCAGACCCTATCCGGGGCGGCGCCGGACAGGCGGTGCCAATCGGCGCGTGACCGACGGCACGCGTGGCCAACCGCCTGTCTGCCGTAGGCTTCCCTGCCCGTGCCGCTCACCGACGACCAGAAAGCGCTGCTCAGACTGCTGGCGCAGCGCGAGCACGGCTACGAGGACATCGGCGCTCTGATGGGGTTGAGCGTCGATGAGGTTCGCGCCAGGGTGCGAGAGGCGCTGGCGGAGTTGGACCGGATGGAGGGGGAGTCCGGAGAGCGTGCTCCCCTTCCCCCACCCCCACCCCCACCACCGCCGCCCAGGATGCGCGAGGCCGCGCCGCAGACACCGCCTCCTCCTGCTCCGCCGTTCAGACCAGCGGCTCCATCGCTGCCGCGGGCCCGCCTGACCAAGGACCGGCGCCGGCTGTACGAACTGATCGGCGGCGTGGTCGTGGTGGCGCTGATCGTGCTCTTCGCGACGGGCACTGTGAACATCGGCGGCGGCTCGGGATCGAGCACCAGCAGCAAGGGCGCCACGCCGGCCAGCGGCTCGGGTACCACGGTGGGCTCGAAGCGGCTCACCCAAGCCGTCCTGCGGCCGGTCGGTGGCGGCAACGCCAGCGGGCAGGCGCTGTTCGGACGGCTCGGCAAGGAAGTTGTGCTCCAGGTGGTCGCTCGGGGGCTGGAACCCTCACCGCCGGGCCAGTCCTACACCGTCTGGCTCTACCGGTCGCCGAAGCTCGTCCTGCGGGTCGGCGCCGCGAAGGTGGCCAAGGAAGGCCGGCTCGGCGTTCGCTTCCCGCTCCCCGCCGAACTGCTCGCCTACGTCGCCGCCGGCGCCTTCAAACAGATCCACGTCTCGCTCACCTCGGACGCGGCCTACAGGCGCGAGGTTGCGCAGGCGAAAAAGGAAAAGAGCCTGCCCCCCTTCACAGGCACCGACGTCCTCAGTGGCGAAATCACCGGCCCAATCGTCAAAAAATAACCCGGGTGACGTGACCAAGCAGGTCAAGGACGCAGGGAGCGTGGCGTGCTCTGCACGCGAGCGACCGAGGACGCAGAGATGCGCAGGTCACGTCACCCGAGCAGCTTGCCGGGGTTCATGATCCCGGTTGGGTCGAGGCGTTCCTTGACCGCCGCCAACACGTCCAGCCCGGTTCTCCCCACCTCGGCCTCCATGTAGGGGGCGTGGTCGCGGCCGACCGCGTGGTGGTGGGTGATCGTGCCGCCCCTGGCGATGATCGCCTCCGAGGCGGCGCGCTTGACCGCCCGCCACTGCTCGATCTCCTCGCCCGGGTGGCCGCGGGCGACGAAGGTGAAGTAGAGCGAGGCGCCGTCGGCGTAGGCGTGCGAGAGGTGGCAGAGGACAAAGCCGGGCGTGCCCTGTGCCGCGAGCGAATCGTGGATCGCTGCCCCCACCGCCTCGTGCAGCTCGCCGAGCTTCGACCATGTGTGCGCGGTCTCCAGCGTCTCCACGATCGCCCCCATGTCCATCAGCGTGTCGCGCAGGTATGGGCCCTCGAAGCGGCCTCGCTCCCAGGAGCGCCCCGCGGCCCCGCCCAGGTAGGCGGCCCCGCCATGGCGCAGCGCGCGGACCGCAAGGGCACGGCGGCGCGCGACCGACTCCTCGTCGCCCTCCAACCCGACGATGACCAGAGCGCCGCCGCGCTTGCGGCGCAATCCGACGTAGGTGCGCAGTAACGCGCCGGCGAGGCCGCGTGGGCCCGACAGCGCCAGCGAGACCTGCGTCTCCTCCTCGTCGGAGACCCTGATCACGTCGGGCAGGCCAGGCCCCTGCGCAAGGGCCCGCACGATCTCCGCTGCCGCCTCGAAGCTCTCCGCCAGCCAGCCCTCGTAGCGGCGCACGCGGGCAGCGGGATGGACCCGCACGGTCACCTCGGGAATCACCCCGAAGACGCCCTCGGAGCCGATGACCAGCTCGCGCAACGACGGGCCCGCGGCCGTATGGGGCGTCTCCAGGCTGCGAAGCTGTCCCGCCGGAGCGATCAGGCGCACCGCGGTGACGAGGTCGTCGAAGCGCCCATAGCCGCTGGAGGCCTGCCCGGCCGAGCGCGTGGCGGCGAAGCCGCCGATCGTCGCGCACTCGAAGGACTGTGGAAAGTGGCCCAGGCTGACGCCGTGGACCGACAGGGCCGCCTCGGCTTCGGGCCCGCGCAGGCCCGCACCCAGACGGGCGGTCAGCGAGCGGCGGTCGACCGCCACATGCCGGAGGCGAGCCAGGTCAAGGCTGACCAAGCGCGAGTGCGAGTCGCGCAGTGGCTCGACTCCGCCGACCACGCTGGTGCCGCCGCCGAAGGGCACGACAGCGACGCCCTCAGCCGCGCAGGCCTCGAGCGCGCGCCGCACCGCCTCGGCGTCGGCGGGCAACAGGACCGCGTCTGGCGCCGCCTCCAGCCGGCCGCTGCGCAGCCGCACCAGGTCGACGTAGCCACGGCCCGTCGCGTGGCGCACGCGATCCTCCGTCGATGTGAAGACGCTCTCCTCGCCGACCGCCTCGACGAGCGCCGCCGGCAGCGGCTCGGGCTCGGGCAGCGCCAACCCGTCGGGCGACACGGCGGCCCGCCGCGTGGGTGTCAGCTCACCGACGCGCTCGCGTAGCGTCGCCAGCGCCTCGGCATCCAGCTCGGGTGAGATCGTCGGGTCTCCCCAGCCCCACCACTTCGAGTCGCGCCGCGGTCCCTGGGTCATCGCATCGCCCTCCCCGGGCCCCCTGTCTCGATGGATGCGTCACGCCGGGTCATTCTGGGCTCCCGCCAAGTGCGCGCTCGATCCCGTCCAGCGCCTCCTCGAGGATCGCGGCCTGGGCGCGCCGCATCATCGGTGAGCCGAACCGCGACAAGCCGCGCAGAGCCTGCGTCGACGAAAGGCCGACCTCGGTCGCGTCCCCCTGCGCAAGCAGCAAGACCTCGATCGTCGAGCTGCGCAGATGTCGCGCGAATGGCGTCCCCTCCACCTGCTGTTCCCATGCGTACCGCTCGCCCACCGTCGAGCTGGTGCAGCGGTAGTCGGCCCGCACCCCGCGTCCCTCGGCCGTTTCCAACACCTTCGTCCACTGGACGGGCGGCCCGCCGCCGCCGCTGACGTTCTCGACGCGGATTGTGCGTGGCCACCACCGCGGCAGGCTGTACGGATCCGAGACAAGCGCCCAGACCTCGTCGACGGAGGCCGATATCGAGCGTCGGCGAGTGACCCCGGCCATTGGTCGCGGGCGTCAGTCGCCGGCCAGACGCCGTAGGTCCCGGACCAGCAGCAGGTGCTTCAGGTGACTCACCGTCGCTGCCAGGCTCTCCAGGCTCTCCACCGCCTCCTTGCGGCGCTCCGGGTTGCGCGAGCGCAGGGAGGGACCGAGCAGCGCTTCGAGGAGGTTTGCCTCGCGGTCGGCGGACGAGCGGAAGACCCTCAGGTTGCGAGCGCCGACCCCTACCCGGGAGAGCTCGTTGGCCGCCCGCACGATCTCGCGATCCGTCTCGTCGTAGGCCGTCCTGCCGTCGCGCTTTTCCGGCTGGACGATGCCGAAGTTCTCCAGCTCGGCGACCAGCTCGGAGCGGGCCCCGGTCTCCTCGATCACCTCGTCCAGCGTCAGGTAGGCGGTGGACGTGCTGACGAGGATCGCCCGTCGCACCGCGCTGGCGGGACGGCGGTCCGTGCCGCCACCGAGGTCGATGTCACCGCCCGCCGCGAGCTCCTGCCGGATCACGCGCAGCGGCAGGAACTCGTCGCGCTGCAGGCGGAGGATCGTGCGCAGCCGTTCGACGTCGGACTGGCTGTAGAGGCGGTACCCGCCCTGCGTGCGTCGTGGGCTGAGCAGCTTCTGGTCCTCGAGGTAGCGGATCTTGGAGATCGATATGTCGTCGAACTCGTTCTGCAGGATCTTGCAGACGGCGCCAATCGTCAACGCCTTGCGCGGGCGGCTGTCACGGGAACGGGTCGGCTGCTCGGAGACCGGCATTTACTTCTCCAGGTAGCTCAGCTTGTACTTGCCGACCTGGATCTCGTCGCCGTCGGCCAGCCGGTGAGACTCGATGCGACGGCGGTTCACGTAGGTGCCGTTGAGCGAGCCGAGGTCGTCGATGTAGAGGCCGTCGCGACGCCTGACGAGCAGCGCGTGGTTGCGCGAGACCGTGACGTCGTCGAGAAAGACTCCCGCGTCGGGGCTGCGCCCGATGCTGACCCGATCCTCGGTGACCGTGAAGCTCTCCCCCGCCCTGCCGCCGCCTGTGCGGATCACCAGCGCGGCGCCACTGCGCTCGAGGACCTGGTCGATGTCGATCGGCTGCATGTCGCCGGTCTCGTCGACCGTGTAGGTCATCGTCGTCGGGTCCTCACTGCTGCCCTCCGAGGCGGCGCCACGGTAGGCGCCGCACTTCTGGCAGTAGTTGGCGCCCTCTGGATTGACGAATCCGCACTCTGGACAGTGACCGGGCATCGTGAGCTCCTCCCGTCTAGGCGGCCGGCTTGTCGTCCGGCGGCGACTGCTGCGCCTTGCCGGCGAGGATCTCGGTCAGCTTGGCCACGTCGTCGCCGGAGATCAGCGAATCTCCGCTTTCGCGCTTCTGGCGCAGTCGCGTCACGAGCTCGGCGCGAAGAATGTCGATCTTGCCGTGCAAGACGCGCCGTTTGTAGGAGATCTCGTTCTCCTCTTCCGTCAGCTTGTCGATCAGGTCCTTCAGCTCTTCGTCGCTGAGAGAACCGAGATCGGGAAAGGTGTCCTCCATCTCGCTCCTTGATCGGAGATCCTGGGCTCGGGTTAACCGCTGGGGACGATTATAGGTCTCGCGCCCCAAGGTTCAACCGCAACTTGAAGGTTTATCGAGCCTGGGACTTTGCTTGCGTGCGCCTCAGCCGCGCGGCGCTCAACCCGGTCCGGGCGTACAGCACGGTCGCGACCATGGCCAGGAGGACGCCAACGATCAGCAGCGCGGCGGGCACCCAGCCGGAGACGATCAGGGCCAGGAAGATCCCCCCCATGATCGGGAAGACCGAGATCCGCCCCGGCCAGTTGACGGCGATGTCGGCGCCGTGGCGCAACCCGTACTGGGCGAGCGCGAGCATCGCGACCTCGCGCACGGCGAGCAGCGCGAGCGCCCAGCGGGGCAGCAGCTCGAAGCGCCAGCAGACGGCGGCGCCGGCGAGGACCGTGAGCCGGTCGACGAGCGGGTCCAGCAGCGCCCCGAGACGGCTGTACTGGCCGGTCGCGCGGGCGAGAAGGCCGTCGAGGTAGTCGCCGGCGGCGATCAGCCAGAAGACGACCGCGGCGGCGGCGCTGCGCCCGTCGTCGGATTCGAAGCCGAGGTAGAGGAAGAGCGGCAGCGCCGCAAGGCGGGCGTAGCCGACCAGGTTCGGAACCGTCCAGGGGGTGAGCGGCTCCCCTTTTCGCGTCTGGCGGGGTGGCGGGCCGCTGCGATCGAGCCCGAGGAGTCGGCGGAACCGGCCACGGCCAAAGGGGGCGGTTTCAGCCATCCAGCGCTCGAAGGATCTCCGCTGCGCGAGCCGCACAGGAGTCGACCGGCAGCCTGTGCTCTGCGCCCGCCGAGCGCTCCGTTGCCTCGATCACCCCCTCGGCGAGCCCACGGCGCCCGACGACCAGCCGCAGCGGACAGCCGAGCAGCTCGGCATCGGTCAGCTTCTCCCCTGGGCCGGCGTCCCGGTCGTCGTAGAGGACGTCGGTTCCGCCCTCGCGCAGCTGGTCGTAGAGGCGCTCGGCGGCCTCTCGCTCGGCCTCGCCAGCCTTGGCAAGCGACACAAGATGGACCTGCCAGGGGGCGATCGAGGCCGGCCAGACGATGCCCTTCTCGTCCGCGCGCTGCTCGATCGCCGCCGCGACGATCCGCGCCGGGCCAATTCCGTAGCTGCCCATCACGATCGGACGCTCGGTGCCCTGCTCGTCGAGGTAGGTCGCGCCGAGCGGCTCGGAGTAGCGGGTGCCGAGCTTGAAGATGTTGCCGACCTCGATCGCGGGCTCGATCTCGATTGCGCCGCCGCCGGGAGCGGTATCGCCGATCTCCACCGTCCGTATGTCCATCTCCTCGAAGGCGAAATCGCGCCCCGGTCGTACACCGCGCAGGTGAGCGTCGGAGCGGTTGGCGCCGGTGACGTAGGACTCCCCCCGGATCGCGGCGTCCTTGACCACCGGCACGGTTGCGCCGACCGGCCCGGCAAAGCCGACCGGCCCCAGCTCAGCCTCGATCTCCTCATGACGGGCGGGGCGGAAATCGGCGCCTAGGGCATTGCGAAGCTTGATCTCGTTGAGACGATGGTCACCCCGGAGGAGCGCGAGCATCAATCCGCGGCCCTCGACCACCACGGGCATCGCCTTGACCAGCGCTCCAGCCGGTACCCCGAGAGCGCCGGAGACCTCGGCGACGGTGGTCAGGTCCGGCGTCGAGACCTGCTCGGGCTCATCCAGCGACGCCGGCAGCTCGACGGGCTGCGGGTCGGCAGAGGCGACCTCGACGTTGGCGGCGTAGCCAGGCGCCAGGGCCACCTCGTTCTCGCCGGCCGGGCACGGGGCCATGTACTCGTGGGCGCCGGAGCCGCCCATCATGCCGACGTCGGACTCGACCCTGTAGGTGCGCAGCCCGCAGCGATCGAAGATCCTGGCGTAGGCCGCGCTCTGGAGCTGGTAGGAGCGCTCCAGGCCCTCCTCGTCGCGATCGAACGAGTAGGCGTCCTTCATCGTGAACTCGCGAGTCCGCAGCACCCCGGCCCGCGGGCGCGGCTCGTCCCGCTCCTTGGTCTGGATGTGGAAGAGCATCAATGGCAGGTCGCGGTAGGAGCGAACCTCCCGCGCAATGTGCTGGGTGAGGCACTCCTCGTGGGTCATCGCGAGCACCATCGCCGCGCCCTTGCGGTCCTCGAGCTTGAACAGCTCCTCGATCTCGTAGCGACCGGTCTTCCGCCATGGCTCGGCGGGCTGGAGCACCGGCATCAGCATCTCCTGGCAGCCGATCGCCTCCATCTCCTCGCGGAGGATCCGCTCGACCGTGCGGTGCACCCGCCAGCCGGCTGGCAGATACGTCCACAGTCCCGCCCCAAGCTGCCGGATCAGTCCCGCCCGCACCATCAGCTTGTGCGACACCGCCTCCGCATCGCTTGGCGGATCCTTGAGGGTGGGCAGAAACGTCTGGCTGAATCGCGTCACGCAGGAAACCTATCCGCAGAGCCCGCCGGTGGTGGGCGTCCGGCGAGGCGACTCCTGCGCTTCAGGCCCTCGTGAAGCGCCTTCCGGCGGTCGGCGAGGCCTCCTCGTCGAGGAGGACGCGGTCGGACTCGCCCTCCACCGCCGCCGCGTGTTCCATCTGCGCGATCTTCTCGGGCGTCAGGTCACCGGCGTTCTCGGCCTCGATGTCCGCCAGCCAGGCGGCTCCCTCCCCCGCCTTCGCCTCGTCGATCTCGACCTTGCCGCGGTCCAGCGACCTGTCTATCTCCTCGAACAGCGCCTCGACCAGCTGTGCCTGGGGGACCTTCCGCAGCGGCTTGCCGTGGGAAAAGATCAGCCCCTCGTTCTTGGCGCCGGTGATCCCGAAGTCGGCGTGAGACGCCTCGCCGATCCCGTTGACCGCGCAGCCCAGGACCGCTACCTCGATCGGCTCGGTGTAGCGCTCCAGCCGCTGCTCGATCTCGGCGACGACGGAGTCCATGTCGAACTGCAGGCGGCCACAGGTCGGGCAGGCGATCAGCACCGGGCCGCGCTCGCGCAGCTGCAGCGCCTTGAGGATCTCCCACGCGACCTTCACCTCCTCCTCGGCGTGGAAGGTCGAGAGGCTGATCCGGATCGTGTCGCCGATGCCCTCGGCGAGCAGCGTGCCGAGGCCGACCGAGGACTTCAGCGAGCCGGACCATTTGGTCCCGGCCTCGGTGATGCCGAGGTGCAGCGGGTACGGGATCTTCTCGGCGAGCAGGCGGTTGGCGGCGATCGTGTTGGGCACGTTGGTCGACTTGATCGAGACCTTGAAGTTGGTGAAGTCGAGGCCCTCCATCAGCTCGACGAACTCGGCCGCGGCGGCGACCAGCGCCTCGACTGGGCTCTCCCGCTCCAGCGCCTGCAGGTGCCTTGGCAGCGAGCCGGAGTTGACGCCGATCCGCATCGGCACGCCGGCGGCGGTTGCCCTCACCGCCACCTCGGCGACCTTCTCGCGACCGCCGATGTTGCCCGGGTTGAGACGGATGCAGTGGGCGCCGGCCTCGATTGCCTTGAGCGCCAGCGTGTGGTTGAAATGGATGTCGGCGATCACCGGGATCGGCGATTCCTTGACGATCGTCCTCAGCGCCGCGGCATCCTCGTCGCGCGGCACCGCGACGCGAACCAGGTCCGCCCCGGCATCCGCGACCTTGCGGATCTGCTCCATCGTCGCCGCCAGGTTGGCGGTCTCGGTCTTGGTCATCGTCTGCACGGCAACCGGCGCGCCGCCGCCGATCGGCACCCCGCCGACGAATATCTGCCGCTTAGAAGCCATTTTGGTCGCTCCAGGTCACGTTCCAAGCGTACCGGGCAGCCCAGGGCAGCGACGCGGGCGCCGCGGCAGCGGAGCCCAGGCTCGCCGCCTATTTCTTGAAGGTCACGGTCTTGCTCGCGGCACCGGGGCTGCCACCGGCGGGTTGGAAGGTGATCTTGACCCTGACCTTGAGCTTGTGGCCCTTGGCCTTCTTCAACGCTTTGAGCCCGGCGCTGGTCAATCTCAGCTTCAGGGTCACTATGCCCGCTCCACTTGAGCCGGCAATCACCGTCTTCAGCTGCCTGCCGGAGGCTGAGACACTGCCCGGGCCGGGAACGCTGACCTGCAGTACCGCCGCCGTGCCCTTCACAACGGGCGGCCTGACGGTGAACTGGTTCGTGGGTGGTGGCGGCGGCGGGGGAAGTGGCTGTACCGGTGGTTCGGGCATGATCGACATCGCAGGCGGGGTCGTGAATTCCTGGTCGCCGCTGGTGCTCGTGCCGCCGGCGTTGTGCGCGACGAGGCGGTAGTGGTAGACGACGTTCGGCGGCAGGCCCGTGACCAGCTGGGAGACCGGGACGGCGCTGCTCCCGCTACCGGCGTCTGCGTCGCTCGCCGGGATGTTGCTCCCGTAGGCGGTCGTGAAGCCGAACTGGAAGTGGTAGGTCGTGTCTCCCCCGTTGGGGTCGACCGTGCCGTTCAGGCTGAACCCGCCGGCGGTTTCAGCGAAGGGAGTTGCGACGACGCTGGGCGGATTGGGCGGGGTCGTGAACGCCTGGTCGAGGCTCGGGGTGGTGCCGTCGGAATTGTGCGCGACGACCCGGTAGTGATAGGTCGTGTTTGGAGCCAGGCCGGTGACTTCCTGCGATACGGGGACCGCGGTTTCTCCCGAGCCGGCGCTTTCGTCGGGTTCCGGGAGGTCGGCGCCATATGCGGTTGTGGTGCCGAACTGGAAGTGGTAGGTCGTAGCGAGGCCGTTCGGGTTGATGGCGCCCTTCAACCTGTATCCACCGGCGATCACTTCCGGGGGGCTGGCGATGGCGCTGGGGGCGGCGGGTCCGCTCGGCGGGGTCGTGAAGGTCTGGTCGGAGCTGGGCGTCGAGCCACCGCTGTTATGCGCGACGAGCCGGAAGTGGTAGGTCGTGTTGGAGAGGAGGGCGCTGTTCTTGACTTCCTGGGACACCGGGGCGGCGGTTGACCCGGAGCCCGCATCGCCGTCGGGAACCGGAATGTTGGTGCCGTAACTCGTCGTCGTGCCGTATTCGAAGCGGTATTCCGCATCCGCTCCGTGCGGGTTGACCGTGCCGCTCAGGTTGAATCCTTCGGCGGTCGCGCCGGCGGCGTTGACGACGACGCTGGGCGGGTTTGCGAGCGTCGTGAAGGTCTTGTCGCCGGTTTCCCCCGTCGCCATGCCGTCCGAGTTGTGCGCGACGACCCGGTAGTGATAGGTCGTGTTGAGCGTCAGACCGGTGACGGCTTGGGAGACGGGAGTGCCGTAGCTGCTGGAGCCCGCATTGCCGTCGGGCACCGGGACGCTGGTGCCGTAGCTCGTCGTCGTGCCGTATTCGAAGCGATAGGTGGTTTCGAGGCCATACGGGTAGATGGTTGCGCTCAGGGTGGCCCCGTTGGAGGTTGGGGTTGCGGAGGGGCTGACGATGTAAGGGGCAAAGGCCGAGGCAAGGGCGGGGAAGGCCGCGAGGGCGAAGGCCGCGAGGGATGTGCAGACGACGGCGCGTCTGGCCGCTTTCAGGCGGGCTGGCCGCATCGACGCGGCTCCGTTCTCGCCGTGGGTCCCCTTCTCGCTCATCCTTCCTCCTTGCCGCTCCCGATGGACGTTGTACTTGACGGGTTACGGCCGCAGGCCGGGAAAGGTTCGCTTCGATCGCGTATCGCTGAACCTGGCGGGATTCGCGGCCGTACAACGGTCCAAGCCCTGGTCCGACGAGCATGGAGGAGGCGCGATGAGCGACTTGGAGACCCCGCACCTAGACGACGCGCGCTCCCCCAGCCGTGTCCGGCGGCGCTCGGCCGTTCGCGCAGTCATCTGCACATCGCTCGCGGCCTTCGCCCTCGCGGCCCTCCCCGCCCTTGCCGCGGCCTTCACCGGACCCCCGATCGTCGAAACCAATCCCGCAGTCCAGGTTGCCGGTGGCTTCGAACTCAAGGGCACGGTTAATCCGTATGGGCTGGATACCCATTACCACTTCGAATATGGCCCAACGACCAGCTACGGCACCAACGTCCCAGTGCCCGACGCCGCCGCAGGCTCCGGCAGCTACAGCGTTTCCGTCTCCCAAGCGGTCACCGGCCTGCAGCCGAGCACGACCTACCACTACCGCCTCGTCGCCACCAACTCCGCAGGAACCAGGGAAGGCAGCGACCAGCCATTCACGACTCCGGCCAACCCCAGTGCTCCGCCGCCGAGCCCCGAACCGGAATCGGGCCAGAATCAGACCGAATCCGGCAAGGTCCGGGTGAAGGAGGCGCGATACCGGGGACGGACGATTCTCACCACGGCCAACGGCCATGCTCTGTACAGCCTCAGCGCAGAGAAGAAGGGCAAGTTCATCTGCACGAAGAGCAGTGGCTGCCTCGCCATTTGGCACCCGCTCCTGCGTCCCCACGGCGCCAAGCTGGTGGGCCCCGTGAAGCTGGGCACCGTCAAGCGGCCCGACGGCGGTGTGCAGGTCACCTTTCACGGCCTCCCGCTCTACACCTTCGCCCAGGACATGAAGCCCGGCCAGGTCAAGGGCAATGGGCTAAAAGACGTCGGGACCTGGCATCCGGCCACGGTTTTGAAGCACAAGCGCTAACCCCCGCGTGCTCCAGCCTCGAAACCACCCCCAAGCCGCGTCAGCTGCTAGCGGAGGTTGAAGCCTTCGCCGGTGAGCCGGCCGATGTCGTTCGAGAGGCCGATGAAGAAGAGCATGATCACCAGCACAAAGCCGACGGCACCGGCGCCCTCCATGACCCGGAAGGGGACCGGCGCGCCGCGGACCTTCTCGACGAGGCTCCAGAAGATGTGCCCGCCGTCAAGCGGCAGAAACGGAAAGAGGTTGATCAAGCCAAGCGAGAGGCTGACCACGGCAAGCAGGGTCAGGGCCTCGCGCGCCCCGAACGCGATCGCCTGATGCGCCACGTCGCTGACGCCGACGATGCCGGAAACCTGCTTGCGCTGCCGTTCATTGAAGATGTTGGCGAAGACGGTCACCGTCCGCTGCGTGACAAACCAGACGGACTTGGCCGCGCGACCGGCGGCGCCCGCTATCCCGAGGTTGGCGGGTGCGGTGCCAAAGGAGAATCCAAGCCGCGTGCGCCCGATCGAGCCGTCGTATTCGGGACGGACCACGATCGTGCGGACCTGGCCATCGCGCAAGACCCGCAGCTTCACGGGCGTGACCGCGCGACAGCCATTTGCCGGCTTGCCCAGGCACCTGTGCGAAGAGATCTCCCGGGCAAAGCGTTCGACCCTTTCCGCAGGACCGGCGCCCGCGTAGCGCTTCCCGTCGACGGCGAGGACCTGATCTCCGGGCTTCAGCGCCGTGGCGGCGGGTGAGCCGCCCTTGATCTCGCCGACCGACTGCGTTATGTCGCTGGCGCCAAGCGCCAGTGCAAAGAGGATCAGGAAGGCAAGGGCGATGTTGACCGCCGGCCCGGCGCCGATCACCACGATCCGCTTCCAGACCGGCTGGCGGTAGTAGCCGCGCGGTGCAACGTCGGGCGGCAGCTCCTCGTCGGGGTTCATGCCGCTGATCTTCACCATCCCCCCCAGCGGGATGGCTCCGATCCCGTACTCGGTCTCGCCGCGCTTCACCGAGACCAGCTTGGGGAAGGGAAAGAAGACGAAGAAGCGCTCGACCCGCATCCCCACCGCCTTGGCGGCTATGAAGTGGCCAGCCTCGTGCAGGACGATCAACAGCGAGAAGCCGAGGAAGACGAGCACCCACGTCATACGGTTGTCAGCCCCCCGACCAGCTCTTCGGCGCGGCGCCGCGCCTCGGCATCGACGGCGAAGAGGTCGGCGAAGTGCGTGACCTGCTGTGCCGGCATTGCCTCCAGGACCCGCTCGATCGCGGCGGCGATCGCGGTGAAGGCGATCCGGCCTTCGCGGAACGCGGAGACCGCCACCTCGTCGGCGGCGTTGAGCACGCAGGGCGCCGTTCCGCCGGCCCTGCCCGCCTCCAGGGCCAAGCGCAGGCAGGCGAAGGTCTCCAGGTCGGGCTTCTCGAAGGTGAGCTCGCCAGCGCTGGCAAGGTCGAGCCGCGGCACCTCGACGTCGGCGCGCTCGGGGAAGTGCAGCGCATAGGAGATCGGCACCCGCATATCGGGATGGCCGAGGTGCGCCAGCGAAGCCCCGTCGTTGAGATCGACCAGCGAGTGGACAATCGACTGCGGGTGAACGACGATCTCGATGCGGTCATAGGGAACGCCAAACAGGTGGTGGGCCTCGATCGCCTCGAAGCCCTTGTTCATCAGGGTTGCGGAGTCGATTGTGATCCGTCCGCCCATCCGCCAGGTCGGGTGCGCAAGCGCCTCCTCGACGCTCACCTCCGATAGGTCGGTGCGACCGCGGAAGGGCCCGCCCGAGGCGGTCAGCACAAGCCGCTCGATCGACCCCGGCGGCTCCGTACGGATCAACTGGAACAGGGCCGAGTGCTCGGAGTCGACGGGCAGCAGCCTCGCCCCGGTGGCCTCGGCCAGGGCCATGGTCAGCTCGCCGCCGATCACCAGGCTCTCCTTGTTTGCGAGCGCCAGGTCGATTCCCTCGCCGAGGGCGACGACCGTCGGTCCCAGCCCCGCCGCGCCGACCATCCCGTTGAGGACGAGATCGGCGCCGGAGTCGGCGATCAGCTCGCGGATGCCGTTCTCGCCGGCGAGCACGCGTCCGTTCCAGGCCGACCGTGCCTGCTCGGCGGCGGCGTCGTCGGCGAGGGCAACGACTGGAACGCCGTGCCGGCCGGCCTGGTCCAGCAGGGGCTTCCAGCTCGAGCCGCTCGCCAGCCCGACGACCCGGAGGTCCTCGGACGCGGCAACTATCTCGAGCGCCTGCGTCCCGATCGAACCGGTCGAGCCGAGTATCAACACCTTCTTCATCGAGGACAGAGGATAGGGACGAGCAGGCGGCAGCTCCTTTAATAGACGAGCTGCACCGAGAGGTAGTAGCCGACCACGATCGTGAAGAGAACCGCGTCGAGCCGGTCGAGGAGGCCGCCGTGGGGGCCGAAGATCCGGCCGGCGTCCTTCCTGCCCAGGTCGCGCTTGACCATCGACTCGAAGAGGTCCCCCACGGGGGCGATCGCCGCCACGGCCGCGCCGATGAGCAGCGCGTCGGCTCCGGAGAGCCAGTCCTGGTAGAGGCCGGCAAACCAGAAGGCCATCGTGCCGATCAGGAAGCCGCCCACCAGCCCCTCCAGCGTCTTGTGCGGCGACAGGCTCGGGGCGATCTTGTGCGAGCCGAACATGCGGCCGGTTGCGTAGGCGCCGGTGTCGGTGGCGAAGGTCCCGACGAGGACGTCGATCAGCAGGCCTGCGCCATGGTGGGGCAGGTCGCGCAGCAGCACGGCGTGTGCCAGCGGGATTCCGATCCAGACGATCCCGAGCAGCGTGACGCCCAGCGACGTCGTGGCTCCCTCGCGGTGCCCCCGATCCGCTCCAAGGGCGAAGAGGACCGGAAAGGAGGCGGCCAGTATCAGCAGGACGTTGAAGGAGGTGCCGAAATAGGCGGCGACGATCAGCGCGGCGACCGCGACGTATGCCGCGGCGTCGACCGGTCGCAGCGTGTGCGTCATCTCCAGGTACTCGCGCAGGCAGACGGCGCCGATCGCGATCAGCGCGACCGTGAACAGAGGCCCGCCAATGGCGGTTATAGCGATCGCGAAAGCGATCCAGGGGATCGCGACCAGGACCCTTCGCACCGTCTCCCCTCGCAGCGGGTGGCGCCGCGGTGGCGGCCGTGGTGTGGGCTTCGGCGGGGCCTCCTCCGCGAACATCTCGTCGTCGAAGAGCTCCCAGTCCATGCCTAGGCCCTGCCCCCGAAACGACGCTGGCGGGTGTCGAACTCGCGCAGGGCATCCTCGAACGCTTGGCGGGTGAAGTCCGGCCACAGCTCGTCGCGGAAGACGAGCTCCGAGTAGGCGCACTGCCACAGCAGGTAGTTGGAGATGCGCCGCTCGCCGCTCGTGCGTATCAGGAGATCGGGATCGTGCATCTCAGGCGCGTAGAGGTTGCGGCGGAACTCCTCCTCGGAGTCCCCATCGAAGGTTCGCGCCGCATCGACGATCTCCGCCCTGCCCCCGTAGTTGAACGCGATGAAGAGGGAGATGCGATCGTTGCCCGCCGTCGTCTCTTCCGCCCATGCCATCCGCTCGACGAGATCGGGCGGGACACCCTCGCGGCGGCCGATGAAGCGCATCCGGACGCCTTCGGTGTGCAGCTCGGGCGTCTCGGCGTCGATTCGCTCGCCAAACATCTGCATCAGCGCGTTGACCTCCGCGGCCGGGCGAGACCAGTTCTCGGTTGAGAACGAGAAGACCGTCAGCTCCTCGATTCCAAGCTCGACCGCGTCGCGCAGCCGCGCCTTGACGACATCGGCCCCGGCACGATGACCCTCCACGACCGGCAGGCCCTGGCGCTGGGCCCACCGTCCGTTTCCGTCGGTGATGATGGCGACGTACCGAGCGGTCCTCACACCTCGAGGATCTCTTCTTCCTTGCCCTTCAGCAGCACGTCGATCTCGGTGATCGCCTCGTCGGTCTGCTTCTGAAGCGCCGCCTCCGCGCGGCGCTCGTCGTCCTCGCCCGCTTCCCCCTCCTTCTTCAACTCGCGAAGGTCGTGCATCACGTCACGCCGAATATTGCGAATCGCGACCCGCCCCTCCTCGGCGACGCCGTGGACGACCTTGACCATCTCACGGCGGCGCTCCTCGGTCAGCTCGGGCACCTGCAACCGGATCACGTTGCCGTCGTTGCTCGGCGTCAGCCCGACATCGGACTCCTGAATCGCTTTCTCGATTGCGCCGATCGAAGACTTGTCGAAGGGAGTTATGGTGAGCAGCCGGGCATCTGAGGCCGCAACGTTCGCAAGCTGCTTGAGCGGTGTGGATGAGCCGTAGTAGTCGATCGCAACCCGATCCAGCAGGTGCGGCGACGCGCGGCCGGTCCGCACGGTGGCAAGCTCTCCGCGACTTGCCTCGACGGACTTCTGCATCCGGTCCTTGGCGTCGTTGAGCAGCTCGTCGATCAGGTCCACTGGGTCCTCGTTCCTGTCATCTGGCGGGATCGCTGGAAACAAGCGTGCCGACGCTCTCGCCGGCCACGATCCTATCTATGTTGCGCTCATCGCCCATGTTGAAGACGTAGATCGGCAGGTCGTTGTCCATGCACAGCGAGAGCGCGGTCGAGTCCATCACCTTCAGCCCCCGCTCGATCGCTTCGCGGTGGCTGATGGCTGGGATGAACTCGGCCTCCGGGTGGGTTGCAGGGTCCGCGTCGTAGACCCCCTCGACTCCGTTCTTCGCCATCAGGATCGCTTCGGCGCGAATCTCCAATGCTCGCAGCGCTGCCGCTGTGTCCGTCGTGAAGAACGGGTTGCCGGTCCCAGCCGCGAAGATCACCACCCGACCCTTCTCGAGGTGACGCATCGCACGGCGGCGGATGTAGGGCTCGGCGACCTCCTTGACGTCGATCGCCGACAGCACCCGGGTGTGCTCACCCGCCCGCTCCAGCGCGTCCTGGAGCGCCAGGGCGTTGAGGACGGTCGCGAGCATCCCCATGTAATCGCCGGTCGCGCGGTCCATCCCGGCGGCCACAGCCTCGAGGCCCCGATAGATGTTGCCGGCGCCGACCACGATCGCCACCTCCACTTCGCGCTCGCGAACGGCGGCCACCTGGCGCGCGATCCGCTGCACGGCGTCGGCGTCCGTGCCGTGGTCGAGCGTTCCCATCAGGGCCTCGCCCGAGAGCTTCAGGAGGATGCGACTGAATTTCGGCTTGGAGTCCATCGAAGCTGACCGGCTGCGTTCGCGGAGAGCCTATCCCCGAGAGGGGCTGCCGTCAGTCTCAGCCGCCGACGCGGAAGTAGGCGAAGCGGGCGATGCGGACGTTCTCGCCGGTCTTGGCGGCCAGCTCCTGGCGCAGCTCCTCGATCGACTTCGACTCGTGCTTCTCTGCATTCACGTGGGGCTGGTCGAGCAGCGCGATTTCCTTGGCCCACTTGGCGAGCTGCCCCTCGACGATCTTCTCGACCACGTTGTCCGGCTTGCCATCCTCGCGAGCCTTCTCCTCGAAGACCCGCCGCTCCGCCTCGCGCTCCTCCGCCGGGACTTCGTCCGCCGATACGTATTGCGGCGCGGTGGCGGCGACGTGCAGGGCCACCTCGTAGGCGAACGCCTTGAAGTCCTCGTTGCGGGCGACGAAGTCTGTCTCGCACTGGACTTCGACCATTGCGCCGACCTTGTCGTTGGCGTGGATATAGGAGGCGACCACTCCCTCCTCGGTGCCGCGCGCCTCGCGCTTCGCCGCCGAGGCCTGCCCCTTGATGCGGAGGATCTCTATCGCGCGATCGACATCCCCCTCGGCCTCGGTCAGGGCGGTCTTGCAGTCCATCATCGCGGCGCCGGTGCGATCCCTCAAAGCCTTCACATCCGCAGCGGAGATGCTCATTTGCTCTCCCCCTCGGCGGGCTGGACGGGCGCCTGCTTCTCCGCCTCAGCGCCCGAAGAATCCGCTTTAGCCGTTCCACCCGCGGGTGGCGCTCCAGGGGGGACCGCCCCCGAGGGAGCTTCAGCTGCCGCAGGGGGTGGTGGGTCCCCTGCGGCGACAGGACCCGCGGCCGCCGCGGCCTGAACCTGTTCTGCTTTTTTGGCGGCCTCCTCAGCCGCGACGCGCGCCTTCTCTTCCTCCTCGCGTTTCCTGCGCTCCTCCTCGTCCTTGCGGCGACGCTCCATCTCCTCCGCGAGGCGGCGCTCCTCCTGGACCCGCCAGGCGCTAGCGCCTGTCTCGATCGCGGTGCCGATGGTGCCGACCACGAGCTCGCAGGAGCGGATCGCGTCGTCGTTGCCGGGGATCACGTAGTCGATCTGGGTCGGGTCGCAGTTCGTGTCGACCAGGCCGATGATCGGAATCCGCAGTCGAACGGCCTCGCGCACCGCGATCTCCTCCGTTTTCAGGTCGGTGACGAAGACGGCATCGGGCAGGCGGTCCATGTCCCGCACGCCGCCCAGGTTGTAGTCGAGCTTGGCCAGCTCGGCCTGCATGCCCATGCGCTCCTTGGTCGGGAGCAGGTCGAGCTTGCCCTCCTCCTGCCAGGCGGTCAGCTCATGCAGCCGGGCGATTCGTGCCGAGATCGTGTTGAAGTTCGTCAGCAGGCCACCGAGCCAGCGCTGGTTGACATACGGCATCTGGCAGCGATCGGCCCACTCCTTGACTGGACCGCGCGCCTGCTTCTTGGTGCCGACGAACAGAACTGTGCCCCCCCCGCTCGCCAGGTCGGCGGCGAAGCTGCGCGCCTCCTCGAGAAGCTCCTCGGTTTGGATCAGGTCGATGATGTGGATCCCGTCGAGCTCCCCGAAGATGTAGGGCCGCATTTTCGGGTTCCACCGCCGCGTCTGGTGGCCGAAATGAACTCCCGCCTCCAGCAGGTCTTTGAGGCTCGCCTCTGCCATTGTCAAAATCTCCTTAGGTTGCTGATTCCCCATCGCCCTAGCCGGGGACGCGGTCTCGTTGCCGGTCAGGATCCGGGACGGTACGAAGGGGGTCGGTTTAGGGCAGGCAATTGTAGTTCGGGCGGCGCTAAGCCGTGCGAGCGGATTCGAGAGCCGCCGCAAGGTCCGCTGGCAGCTCCGAGGAGAACGCCATCGCCTTGCCGCTGATCGGGTGCCTGAAGGCGAGACGGTGAGCATGCAGAAACTGTCTGCCCAGCCCGTACTTCTGCTTGCCGCCATAGGTCGTGTCGCCGACGAGCGGATGACCGATGGCGGCGAAGTGGGCACGGATCTGATGGGTGCGCCCGGTTTCCAGGCGTGCCTCCAGGTAGGTCTCGGCGCGGAGCAGCTCGAGCACGGTGAAGTGCGTGCGGGCCTGGCGCGAGGCGGCGCCCGAGACGGCCATTCGCTGCCGCTGGCGATGGGCGCGGCCGATCGGAGCATCGATCGTCCCCGTCCGGGATGCGACACGACCGTGGGCGAGGGCGAGGTAGAGACGCTCGACCTCGCGCTTCCGGACCTGCGTCTGGAGCGCCGCGAGCGCCGCGTCGCTGCGTGCGACGACCAGCAGGCCGCTTGTCCCCTTGTCGAGCCGGTGGACGATGCCCGGTCGCTGAGGGTCTTCCCCCCCGGCAAGGATCTCGCCCAGCTCGCCGACCAAGGTTGGCCCACGGTGCGTGGGCGCCGGGTGGACGACGAGGCCGGCGGGCTTGTCGACGACGGCAAGCGCCTCGTCGAGGTAGACGACACGCAACGCGGTCACCGGGACGGCTCGCGAAGGTAGGCCAGCGCCAGCAGGACCACGCCAACCGTGATCGAGGCGTCGGCAAGGTTGAAGGGCGGCCAGGAGAGGAAAGCCACGTAGTCCGTCACCGCGTCCACGCGGACGCGGTCCGCGAGGTTGCCAAGGGCCCCACCGGCCAGCAACCCGACGGCGAGCCACATGCCGGGCCGCGTGGGATGACGGGCGAACAGCACGCCAACGAAGGCGAGGGCGCCAACCGTGAGGGCTATCAGCGCTCCCCCTCCCCCGCTCGCCAGCCCGAACGCGACCCCCCGGTTGTGGACGAGGGTCAGGCTGAGGGGCCCCAGCACGTGGACGTCCTGCCCTGGCACGACCCTGGCCTCGACGACCGCCTTGGCGCCCTGATCGAGCGCGACAACCACGCCGCAGACAGCCCCGGCCAGGCGCCAGGCGCGAGCGCGGGCCCCGCTCACCCTGCGATCAGCCCGACGATCACGCTGCGCAGGACGAGCAGCACGATGAGGCCGATCATCGGGCTGAGGTCGAGCGCAAAGCCGCGGCCGCCGATGGGCGGCAGAAAGCGCCGGAAGAGGTTGAGATAGGGGTTGGTCGTCTCGGTGATGAAGTCGAGCACCGCGCGCAGCCAGCGGTGGTACGGAACCCGTGGCAGCCAGGAGATGAGGATGTTGGCGAAGATCAGGACGATGTAGACGAGGAAGAGCGCGCTGACGTAGTCGGCGACGTCAGTCCGCGTGATGGCCAGGGCGATCATTGCTGCATCCTCTCCAGGGAGGCCCGCACAGCCGCCTCGAACGCGGCCCGCGCCCCCTCTCGGTCAAGCGCCTCGAGGCCGGCCTCGGTGCTCCCCCCCGGCGAGGCGACCGCCCTGCGCACGTCGGCGGGGTGGCGCAGGCGCAGCAGCTCGGCCGTGCCGGCGGTCGTCTCGACCACCAGCTCGCGTGCAAGGTCCGCGTCCAGCCCGGCGGCGGCGCCGGAATCGGCCAGTGCCTCGACAGCCAGCGCCAGATAGGCCGGAGCGCACGCCATCACCGCGGTGGCCGCATCGAACTCGGGGTCCGGCAGCTCGACCACATGCCCGAGGACCGCCAACATTTCGCGCACCTCAGCGCTCTGGCCGCCGGCAACGCAGAGAACGCCCTTGCGGACCTCGACTCCGAGGTTCGGCATCACCCGCAGGACCTCGGCATCCGGAAACGCGGCTTCGACCCGCCCCAGCGCCGTGGCGCCGAGCAGGGAAACGACGAGCTTGGCCTGCGCCAGCTCGGGGGCCACCTCGTCGAGCTTCGCCGGCTTCACCGCCAGCACGATCAGATCGGCCGCATCTGCAAGCACGGCATTCGACACGACCACTTCCCCACCAACCTCCCGCGCCAGCTCCTCCGCCCTTCCCGACCCCGAGTCCGTGAAAAGCATGCCGTCCACGGCGCCAGCCAATCCCCGCGCCATAGCGGCGGCCATACTCCCCGATCCCACGAATCCGACAATCACCGCCGGGAGACTAGTCGGAGTCAGGACTGGTTGAAGAAGCCCTTGTCGAGCAGGCGTGCCTTCTCCTCGGCGGACACCTCTACGTTGCGCGGTGTCAGCAGGAAGATCTTCTCGGCAATCCGCTGCATGCCCCCGTCAAGGGAATAGGTGAGCCCCGAGCAGAAGTCGATCATCCGCTTGGAGAGCTCATGATCGGTCGTCTGCAGGTTGAGGATGACCGGCACCGATCGCTTGAACTGGTCGGCGACCTGTTGTGCGTCGTTGAAGTTGCGCGGAATGACCAGGTGCACCTTGACGTCGGAGTCGCCGTTTCCGACCGGTCGCAGCACGCGGGTGCGTGAGGCCGAGATCGGCTCGTCGTCGGCAAAGATGTCGTCGATCTCGTCGCGGCGGCTGCGACGCGCGGTCGGCAGGCGCCTCACCTGGCCGGATCCGCGACCGCCGCCAGAGTGCCCCTCCGAACCGGTGTCGAAGTCGTCGGCCTCGTCATATTCGGGGCCGTACTCGTCGTCTTCGGCGAGGCCAAAGTAGACGAGCGCTTTATGCCACGTATCTCTCAAAGCCATATTTCGGGTCATTCGGCTCGGAGCCGGCGATTCCTCTACCTGATTATGGCGTCTCCGGCCGCAAGCCTCACATGTCACAAATATAGGGCCGTTCCCAGGCGAACGATCGTGGCTCCCTCCTCGACCGCTACGCGCCAGTCCTGCGAGGTGCCCATCGAAAGCCGTCGCAAGCCGAGGTCGCCGGCCAGCGCGGTGAGGCGGGCGAAGTAGGGGCGTGAGTCCTCGGGATCCTGACTGAACGGCGGCATCGTCATCAGGCCTGAAACCCGCACCGGGCAGCGGTCGACGAAGGAGGCCAGATCGCCAGGGGCGATGCCCCCCTTCCCCATCTCGCCGGCGACGTTGACCTCTACGAGGACCTCGGTCTCGGGGCCCGCGTAGCGACCGAGCTGCACCAGCGCCGACTCCGTCGCAACGGAATGGATGAGCCGGCAGACGGGGAGCAGCAGCTTGACCTTGCGGCTCTGCAGGTTCCCGATGAAGTCCCACTCGAATGCGTCCCCCCAATGCGCCCGCTTTGCGGCAAGGTCCTGCTGGCGGTTCTCGCCGACGAGGGTGATGCCGGCCTCGGCGAGGGCGCCCATCTCCTCCAGCGGTACGTACTTGGTCGCAGCCAGCACCTCGACCTCATCGCCGCTGACCTCGCGCACCCGCTCCAGGTTGGCGGCGATCCTCGCCGGCTCGAGGCCATGGACCAGGCCCGGCATTCAGGCCTCCGCCGCCGTCCGCCAGACGAGGCCGGCCTGTCGCCCGGTGCGACCGGCGTCGCGCCGGTGGGAGAAGAACAGATCCGACTCGCAGCTCGTGCAGAGCCCCGCCGTCTCGATCCGCTCGACTCCGGCCTCCTCCAGCAGGCGCCGCGCCACCTCGGGCAGGTCCAGCGTGCGGGCTGCGGTGCTCTCGTTGCCGCGGCCCGCAAACGCGTCGAGGACCTCCTCGCCGACCTCGTAGCAGCAGGGCCCGATCCCAGGCCCGATGGCGGCAGCCGTGGCGCCCACCGCCTCGGCGCCCCGCGCGACGATCCCGGCCGCCAGCCCGCGCCAGCCGCAATGGAGCATCGCGACACCACGCGGCCCCGAAAGGGCCACCGGCAGACAATCGGCCACGAAGACGAGCAGGGGCAGCAACGGCTTCGCCGTGACGTGCCCGTCCGCCCTGGGGATCTCGCTCCCCGGCCGGGCAAAGGGGCTGGGCCGCTGGGGGGCCGAGTGGCTGAGCAGCTCGGCAGCATGCACCTGTCGCCCGAGGGCGATGCGCTCGCCGGCGAAGCCCAACGCGGCGGCGAGCCGGCGGCGGTTCTCCACCACTCGGTCGGTGTCGTCTTCCGTGAAGACACCGAGGTTGAGGCAGTCGAACGGCTGCTCGCTGACGCCGCCGGCGCGGGTGGAGAAGGCCGCGCGGGCTCCCGGCAGGCGCGCCTCCAGCCAGCGGACCCCGTTGGCCTCACGCCAGTCCATCGGCTCCCCGCGCAGCTGCCAGTGCCGCCTCCAGCTCCTCGGCACGTCCCTCGATCTCTCCATCGAGCTTGCGGCGCAGTGCCTCCGCGAGCCCGCGACCAAGCGCCGGGCCCTCCGGGATTCCCGCCGCGATCAGATCGCGCCCGTCGATCTCGAGCCCGACCAGGCGCCAGCTCGAGAGGTACCGGTCCAGCCACTCGGCGCCCAGCGCTCGGGCCAGAATGAGCTCGACGGGGCCGCGATGACGCGCCAGCTCCACGGCCTCCGAGGGGCGGTCCGGCCGCGCGGCGGCCAGCTCCTCCTCCGCGCCGGCGGGGCCGAGCGCCGCTGCCAGCACCGCTCGGTTGCCTGGCGCAAGCTCCTTCCACGGTGGTCTCGAGAGCAGGTCGACAACGCGCGCGGCCAGATCGGCGCCCGCCGGACGCAGCTCGACCAGGCCCCATTCGCCCAGCAGTGCGAAGCCGCGCGCCGCGCTCGGCTCAGCGGCGAGCCGCAGCAGGTCGGCTTCGCGTCGATCGGCGGAGACCGTGCTCAGGTCGGCCTTGCGGAGCAGGTGCTCGGTCTCCGGCTCCAGGCGGAAGTCGAATCGCGCCGCGTAGCGAGCGGCGCGGAGTGCCCGGGTCGGGTCATCCTCGAAGGAGCGGGGGCTCAGCACCCGGAGCAATCCCGACACGAGGTCGTCGTGACCGCCATGGGGGTCGATGAGCCTCGGCGCACCCTGCAGCGGAATGGCCATCGCGTTGATCGTGAAATCGCGGCGAGCGAGATCGACGGCGATCTCGCTTGCCGGCTCCACCTGCGGCAGGGCGCCCGGGTGCGGATACGACTCGGCGCGCGCGCTGGCGACATCGACCTCGTGCCCGTCGAGACGAACCTTTGCGGTGCCGAACCGCTCATGCTCGACGAGCTCGGCGCCCAGCCTGCCGGCAAGCGCGGTGGCATCCCCCTCGACGACCAGGTCGATGTCCGAGCGCGCCCTGCCGAGCAGCATGTCCCGCACCGAGCCGCCGACGAGGTAGACGCGTTCGGCGCCGCTCGCCTTGCGCACCATGGCGAGCTCGGGGTAGGCGCTCTCCAGCGCTTGCGCCAGATCGTCGGTCGGCTTGTCGGGCATTCGCATCGGCTCCCGGCCAAGAGTCTGTCCGAAACCGGCCGCACGCGCTGGTGCCGACCTTGCCATGATCGCGTTCCGGATGGTCGAGCAACCGACAGGGCACGAGGGCCGGCCGGGCGACCGGCGCGAGCGCCTGAGCGAACGGCGGCAGCGCCAGCGGCAACGGGTGAGGAGAAACCGTCTGCTCGCGGCCGGCATTCTGGTCGCTGCTGCGCTGGCCATCGGCGCCGTGCTGGTCGGCGGCAGCGGTGGAGGTGGAGGTGGAGCGGCACGAAAGTCGCTGTCCGCGGGCAAGTCCGGTGCCGGCGGGGCAAACCATGCCTCCGGCCGAGTCCGCAACGCCACGCCGCAGGCCGACTGGGGCCCACACACCGGACCCGTGCCGATCCTCGAGTATCACGTGCTGGGTGCGCCGCCGGCTGGCGCTCCCTACCCCGAGCTGTACGTGGGGAGGTCGGACTTCAGCCACCAGATGGACTGGCTCGCTCGGCAGGGGTATGAGGCGGTCACCCTCGAACAGGTCGAGGCAGCCTGGCACCACGGCGGCACCCTGCCTCCGAAGCCGATCGTCCTGTCCTTCGACGATGGCTACCGGCCGCAGTTCACGTTCGCCCTGCCGGAGCTGCGCAAGCATGGCTGGGCGGGCGTGCTGAACCTGAAGGCGGAAGGCTCCGACCTCTACCACAGCGACGTCGAAGCGATGATCGACGCCGGCTGGGAGCTGGCCGCACACACCATCCACCACCTCGACCTGACTACCCTCGGCGCCGCGCAGCTGAAGGAAGAGGTGGCGGGCTCGCGGGCGATGCTGCGGCGCGAATACGGCGTGCCTGTCGATGACTTCTGCTATCCGGCGGGACGGTTTGACGCGACCGTGATCGCGGCTGTGAAGGCGGCGGGGTACGTCGGCGCGACCACCGAGATTCCCGGCTACGCGACCCGCGAGAAGCCCTACGAACTCGCCCGCTTCGAGATCCTCGGCTCAAGCGGCGTCGCCGGTCTCGCCGCCGACCTTCGCCAGAGGTGACCCGGGTCACCTCACGCTAAAGCCGGACGGGGATGCCGTCGGCGGCAAGGTGACGCTTCGCCTCGCCGACGCGGTAGGTGCCGTAGTGGAAGATCGACGCGCAGAGCACGGCGTCCGCATGGCCCTCGGCAATCGCCTCACTGAGGTGCGCGAGCGTCCCGGCGCCCCCGGAGGCGATCACGGGCACCGGCACGGCGTCCGCCACCGCCCGCGTCAGGGCGATGTCGTAGCCGTCGTTGGTGCCGTCGCGATCCATGCTCGTCAGCAGCACCTCCCCCGCTCCGCGCTCGACGGCCTCCCTCGCCCAGGCCACCGCCTCGCGTCCCTCGACCTTCTGCCGGCCCCCATTCACATAGACATCCCAGGCGCCGTCATCGCGCTTGGCGTCGATTGCGATGACGACGCACTGCGCGCCGAAGTGGTCGGCCAGCTCGGTAAGCAGCTCGGGCCGGTTGAGCGCCGCCGAGTTGACCGAGACCTTGTCGGCGCCGGCGTCCAGCACCGCCTGCGCGTCTTCGACCGAGCGGATGCCGCCTCCGATCGTGAACGGGATGAACACGTTGTCGGCGGTCCGGCGGGCGAGCTTGACGATCGTCTCGCGCCTTTCGTGCGAAGCGGTGATGTCCAGGAAGACGAGCTCGTCGGCCCCCTCGGCGTCGTAGCGCTCGGCCAGCTCGACCGGATCGCCGGCGTCACGCAGACCGACGAAGTTGGTGCCCTTGACGACGCGACCGGCGTCGACGTCGAGGCAGGGGATCACGCGCTTCAGGACCATGGCGGGAGAGTAGAGCCCATTCCGGTGTCTAAGCCGCCGCAGCGAGCGCTGCGATGGCCTGGGCGACGGTGAAGCGGCCCTCGTAGAGGGCGCGGCCGACGATGACGCCTTCGACGTTGGGGGCCGCCTCGCGGGCCAGGGCTTCGAGGTGCGCCAGTTCCCCCACCCCCCCCGAGGCGATCACCCGGGCGTCGGTCGTGGCGGCGATCCTCCCCAGCTCGCCGAGCGACGGTCCCGCCATCGTCCCGTCGACCTCGATCGCCGTGCAGAGGAAACGCGCCACACCCCGGTCGCTCAGCGCCGCAACAGCCTCGACAGCCCCCTTCCCACCTGCCTCTGTCCATCCGGCCAGCGCCACCTTCCCGTCGCGGGCGTCGACCGAGACCACCACACCCTCGCCGTGGCGCTCCAGCATCTCGTCCAGGAACCCCGGATCCCGCAGCGCTGCGGTCCCGATCACCACGCGCTCGGCGCCGGCGTCAAGCGCCGCGGCGACCGACCCGGCATCGCGCAGGCCTCCGCCAACCTGGATCGGGCAGGGAACCGCGGCGGCAATCCGGCGTACGGCATCCAGGTTTCGCGGCGCTCCGTCCCTGGCACCGTCGAGGTCCACCACATGCAGGAAGCTCGCGCCGTCCTCCGCCCAGCGCACCGCGGCGTCGACCGGATCGGCGTCATAGGCCGTCTCGCGCTCGTAGTCGCCCTGCAACAGCCGCACCGCCCCGCCGCCACGGATGTCGATTGCCGGGTAGAGGATCACGGCGTCTGGTCTCCGACGGGGTCAGCGGGCCGAGGCCGGGATGGCCGCGCAGACCCCGACGAAGTTGGAGAGCAGTCGCAGGCCGGCGGCGCTCGACTTCTCGGGGTGGAACTGGACGCCGAAGATGTTGTCGCGCTCGGCCGCACAGGCAAAGCGGGCGCCGTATGCGGCGGTTCCGAGCAGGTCGGCTGTGACCGGGACAGGCGCGAAGGAGTGGACGAAGTAGAACGGCGTCTCGCTCTCGATCCCATCGGTCAGCCGCGACTCGCGCTCCCAGCGCACCGGTGACCAGCCGATGTGGGGGACCTTGAGACCAGCCGCCTCCAGCTCCACGACCTCGCCCGGGATCAGACCGAGCCCGGTGGCTCCTCCCAGCTCGGTCGTCGACTCGAAGAGGAGCTGGAGGCCGAGGCAGATGCCGAGGATCGGCGCGCCGGCGTCACGGCGCTCGGCGACGAGCTCGTCCAGGCCCAGCTCGCGGATGCGCTCCATCGCCCTCGGGAAGGCGCCGACCCCGGGCAGGATCAGGCCGTCCGCGGCACGCACGGAGTCGGCGTCGCTGGTGATCGTTGCGTTTGCACCAACGTGCTCGAGGGCCTTCTCGACCGAGCGCAGGTTGCCCATCCCGTAGTCGAAGATGCATATCCGCACCGCCTCAGTCACTGAGGGTCCCCTTGGTCGAGGGGACGCCGCGCTCCTCGGGGTCGAGCGACACCGCGGCGCGCAGCGCGCGCGCGAACGCCTTGAAGCAGGCCTCGATCATGTGGTGGGCGTTGGTGCCGTAGCGAACTGAGACATGCAGGGTCAGCTTGGCGTTGTTCGCCACGGCGCGGAAGAGCTCCTCGGCCAGCTCGGTGTCGAAGCCGGCGATCGAAGTTGCCGGCAGCTCGGCGTCGAAGACGCACAGCGGCCGCCCGGAGATGTCGATCGCGCACTCGGCGAGCGACTCGTCCATCGGCACCACGGCGGAGCCGTAGCGCCGGATCCCAGCCCGGTCGCCAAGCGCCTCGTCGAGCGCCTGGCCAAGCACGATCCCGACGTCCTCGACGGTGTGATGGGCGCCGGTCTCGAGGTCACCGCTCGCCTCGACCTTCAGGCCAAGACGCCCGTGCCGGGCGAGAAGGTCGAGCATGTGGTCGAGAAAGCCGACGCCGGTCGTTGCGCTTGCCTCTCCCCCGTCGAGGTCGAGCGAGAGCCGGATCTGGGTCTCGGCGGTGCTGCGTTCCCTTGTTGCCGTTCTGGTCATCGTCTAATCATCGCCGACTCGCCGTGGACCGGGAAGCCCTCGGCTCGGGCGAGGGTGTCGACATGCGGTGCCAGCTTCGCCGCCGCCCCCCCTGGGACCTCCACAGTCGCGATTGCGCGCCGGAAGGCACCGGGCCCCAGCGGTCCGGAAAAGCGCCCCGCCCCGCCGGTCGGCAGGACGTGGTTGGAGCCGGCGACGTAGTCGCCGAAGGCGGTCGCGCTGTGGCGGCCGGCGAGAACGCACCCGGACGTCGTCACCAGCGGGGCAAGCCGCACCGCGTCATCGCTGAGCAGCTCCAGATGCTCGGGCGCGAACGCATTGGCGAGGTCGATGGCATCGCCCAGGTCGGCTACCTGCACCAGGGCAAGCGGCGAGTTTCCGACGCCGGCGCGCTCGCTCGCGGCGCGCTCCGCCGCAGTCGCGATGCTGTCCAGCACCGCTGCCTCGACCGCAACCGCAACAAGTGGCCCGCCGGCGCCGTGCTCTGCCTGAGCACAGAGGTCGAGCGCGGCCCACTCGGGATCGGTGTCGTGCCCGGCGAGGAGCATCAGCTCCGAGGGGCCCGCGAGGGAGTCGATTCCCACGCGGCCGTAGACGGCCCGCTTCGCCTCCCGCACCCAGGCATTGCCGGGCCCGGCGACCACGTCGACCGGAGCAATCGTCTCGGTGCCGTAGGCGAGAGCGAAGATGGCCTGGGCACCGCCCATCGCGTAGACCTCGTCGACCCCGCACAGCTCGGCGGCGGCGAGGACCAGCGGATTGACCTCGCCATCGGGGCCTGGCGGGGAGGCAAGCGCAAGGCGCCCGACCCCCGCGGCACGGGCGGGGATCGCGCACATCAGCACGCTTGACGGGTAGGCGGCCCCGCCGCCGGGCGCGTAGAGGCCCGCGGCATGCACCGGCACCTCGCGCAGTGTCACCAGCTGCCCCTGCGGAAGCCTCACCTCGCGCGGCGTGGAGGTGAGCTGCGCCTCGGCGACCGTGCGGATATTGGCGGCAGCCAGCTCGAGGGACTCGCGGATCCCGGCGTCCAGCGCGGCAAGCGCCTGGCCCCGGGCATCGGCGTCCACCAGCAGCGAGGTCCGTGCCCGCCGGGTGGCGTCGAAGCGCGCCGTGAGACGCAGCACAGCCTCGTCGCCGCCTTCGCGGACCTCCCGCTCGATCTCAGCGACATCGACCGCCGGTGCCATCTCGGTGGCCCAGGCGCGGATTGCAGCGGCCGTCTGGACGGGGCCCTCCCACTCGAAGCGCCGTGACCTCATCCAGCGACTGCCTCGCGCAGCTTTGCGGTCAGATCGTCGAGCTCCCGCGCCCGCAGCTTGTGGGCGACGCGGTTGGCGACGAAGCGGGCGCTGCATTCGACGATCTCCTCACGCACCTCGAGGTTGTTCTCCTCCAACGTCCGACCCGTCGCAACCAGGTCGACGATGCCGTCCGCAAGCCCAACCAGCGGCGCCAGCTCAACCGAGCCCTTCACCTCGATCACCTCGACCTGGCGCCCCGTCGTCTCGAAATGGCGCTCGGTGACCCGCGGATACTTGGTCGCGATCCGCATGACCCCGAGGCGGCGCTCCGACTCGCCCAACCGCTCGTCACCCCGGCGCCCCGCAAGCACCATCCGGCACCGCCCGTAACCGAGGTCGAGCAGCTCGTAGACGAGCCGGTCGGATTGCTCGAGCAGCACGTCCTTGCCGGTGATGCCGACATCGGCAGCGCCCGCCTCGACGTAGGTGGGCACGTCGGAGGGCCGCATCGTGACCAGGGTGATCTCACCGCCCTCGAAGATCAGCGAGCGCGATTCGCCGCGTGCCTCGGACGTGTCCACCCCGGCCGCATCGAGCAGATCGAGCGTGTCCGCGAAGAGGGCGCCGCGCGGCACCGCCAGCTTCAGCGGGCCTCCGGCCTTGGCGCGAGACGTGCCAGCAACCTCTGCGTTCACGAGTTGCCTCCCCGTCGAGATTCCTCCTCCATCTGGGCGACGTGGACCCGCTCCAGGTAGAGCGCGAAGCCCGCCGCCGGGATGTCGACGCCGAAGCGCTTCAGCAGGCCGTCGTAGCGGCCGCCGCCACCGAGGACGTGCCCAAGCGCCGGGTCGTAGACCTCGAGGATCGCACCGCTGTAGTAGCCGAGGTCACGCAGCAGGCCGAGGTCGATCTGGACGCGCTCCGCAACGCCACGCTCGTCGAGGGCCTCGAAGGTCTGGCCGATCCGCGCCGTGGCCCGCTCGACCGCCGCCCCGCCAAGCGCTCGCGCCTCGTCCAGCACCTCGCGGCCCCCGCGCAGCTGCGACAGGGTCACGCAGGTTTCGCATTGCTCGTCGCTGATCCCCTCCAGCGCTGAGAGCTCGGTCTCGAGGCCGACGATGTCGTGCAGCGCGAGCCGCTCCAGGATCAGGTCCCCTGTCTCGCCCGTGACTCCAAACTCCGTCAGCAGCTGGCGGTAGAGATCGGCGTCTCCGAGCCCGATCACGGCGCGGTCCAACCCCGCCGCGTCGAGAGCCGCGTCGAGCACCTCCACCACCTCCGCAGTCCCCTCCGGCGCCGGCGCACCGACCAGCTCCACGCCGGCCTGGGCGAACTCGCGCATCTGACCGCGCTGCGGGCGCACCGCGCGGAAGGCATTGGCGACGTAGCAGAGGCGCAGCGGCAGCTCAGCGCTCGCATAGCGGGTGGCGACCAACCTCGCGATCGGCACGGTCATGTCGGAGCGCAGCGCCAGGAGATCGCCGCGCTCGTCGAAGAAGCGGTAGGAGCTGTCGGCTGTACGCCCGTCGCCGCGGGAAAGCACCTCGTCGTACTCGATCGCGGGTGTGGCGACCTCGCCGTAGCCATAGCTCTCGAACACCTCGATCAGCGCGAGGCGCAGGCGACGCAGCTCCCGCATCTCGTCGGGGAGGATGTCCCGGGTGCCTGGTGGTATCGGGTGGATCATTACGACTGCCGCTCCCCGCTCCCTATGCAGGGACCTCCGTCGAGACCCGGTCGATCTGCGCGCCGAGACTGCGCAATCGCTGGTCGATCGCCTCATAGCCGCGGTCGATCTGACGGATGTTGCCGATCTCCGAAACCCCGTCCGCGGCGAGGGCGGCGATGAGCATGGCCATACCGGCCCGGATGTCGGGACTGTCGACGCGTTCGCCATGAAGACGGCTCGGACCGCTGACGATCGCCCTGTGGGGGTCGCACAGCGTGATCCGAGCGCCCATCGCGACCAGCTTGTCCACGAAGAACAGGCGGTTCTCGAACATCTTCTCGAAGATGAGGATCTCGCCCTCGGCCTGGGTGGCGAGGGCCAGCGCAATCGAGGTGAGGTCCGCCGGAAACGCCGGCCAGGGACCATCCTCGATCTTCGGGATCGCATCGCCGATGTCCATCTTGATCCGCAGACGCTGTTCCGGGGGCACCACCACGTCGCCGTCGTCGACGTTCGATTCGAGCCCCAACCGGCGAAACTGCCGGCGGACCATGCGCAGGTCGGCGGGCTCCGTGCCGTGAATCCGGACCTCTCCTCCGGTCGCAGCCGCCAGCGCCATGAAGCTCCCGGCCTCGATGTGATCCGGTGAGATGGTGTGCTCGGCGCCGCCGAGCCGGTCACGCCCATGCACCGTCATCACGTTCGAGCCGATCCCCTCGACCTTCGCGCCCATCTTGGTGAGCAGGCGGGCCAGGTCCTGGACGTGGGGCTCGCAGGCGGCATTGGAAATCGTCGTCGGCCCCGCGGTGAGCGCCGCGGCCATCAGTGCGTTCTCCGTGCCCATCACCGAAGGCTCGTCCATGAAGATCGCGCAGGGGCAGAGCCCCCCGGGAGGCGCTGTCAGCTCGATCCATCGATCGCCCTCGACCCGCGCGCCGAGGTCAAGGAAGGCGTCGAGATGGGCGTCGAGCCGGCGGCGGCCGATGAAGTCGCCGCCCGGAGGAGGAATCCGCGCCTCGCCGAAGCGAGCGAGGAGAGGCCCGGCGAGGAGGAACGAGGCGCGGATCTTGTTCGAGAGCTCCTCGTCCACCGTCACATCGGAGACCCCGGCAGCGCTGAGGCGAAGGCTGTTGTCGGCCACCCAGACCGCCTCGACGCCGAGTTGCTCCAGGAGGGCTATCTGCGCCTCGGTGTCCCGGATCCGAGGGACACGGTGCAGGAGCAGCTCCTCCTCGGTGAGCAGGCAGGCGGCGAGAACGGGCAGCGCGGCGTTCTTGTTGCCGGCTGCGGTCAGCTCACCGCTGAGCGGGACGCCGCCCTGTATGACGAATTTCTCCATCGGTTCCGGCTAGGGTAACGGGCGTCATGCGAAGGGGTTGGAAGATCGCCATCGGCGCCGTGGCCGCAATTGCGGTGCTGCTCGGCCTCAATACCGTCGTCACCGACCGGGAAACGAAGCCCGCGGAAGTCACCGTGCCCGGCGGAAGGATCCTCAGCCTGCCGGGGGGCAGCCTGCAGGTCGTCGACAAAGGGCCAAGGACCGGCTCGCCAGTCGTCCTCATCCATTGCTTCACCTGCTCGATCAACTGGTGGGACGGCATGATGCCGCGGCTCACGCGCAGGCATCGCGTGATCGCGGTCGACCTGCTCGGCCACGGCGGTTCGGAAAAGCCCGCCTCCGGCTACTCGATACCCAATCAGGCGGGCCTGGTCGCCCAAGCGCTGGCTCGACTTGGGGTTCGGGATGCCGAGGTGGTCGGCCACTCGCTCGGCGGCAGCGTCGCGGTGGCGCTTGCGCAGCAGTCCCCGCGGCTGGTCGACCGCGTCGTCATCATCGACACCCCACCGACCCACAAGGAGGCGTCCTTGGGCCTGCTAGCAAACGCGGCCTTCGCGCCGGTGATTGGCGAGGCCCTGTGGCGCATCAAGCCGGATTTCGCCGTCCGCAAGGGGCTCGAGGTGGCGTTTGCGCCCGGTTTCAAGGTGCCGGACGCCTTCGTCGAAGACGTCAACCGGATGACCTACACCTCCTATCACGACTCCCCCAGCGCCTCCGACGACTACACCAAGGAGGAGCCGCTCGACCAACGCATGAAGGAAACCGGCAAGCCGCTGCTCGTGATCATGGGCGCGGAGGAGCAGATCGTCGAAGACCCGGCGGCGCGGCTCGCCGAATACCGCAACACCGTGCCCGGCGCGCAGACCAAGCTGATCGCCGGTGCCGGCCACTCCCCCAACGTCGAGAAGCCAGCACAGACCGCCGCCCTCGTGCTCGGCTTCGACAGGCCGGCGAAAAGCGGCAAGGGGCCGCCTCCCAGGCACGGGGTGCAAAGAGCCGTGCAGAAACGGCAAAGCGTCCGAAGCCGCCCCTAAATTCGAACTCATGTTCGATACGAGAAAGACCTTCAGCGGCCGGCTGGCCGACACCATAGACCTGATCATCGACTTCGCCACCCTCGGCGAGTACGGCCTCGAACCCGTTGGGCCCGAGCCTTGCGAAATCCGAAATAGGCCTCTAAGCACCTCGAGCAGAATCAGCGCGAGGTCGGGGGGGCTGAGGACCAAGCGGGGCGGTGCCGAGACGGTTCCCGCGTAGCAGCGCTACGTGGGAACCGGGGAGGGCCGAATCCGCGCCGGTCATCGGCCTCCCCGGGCCGCGATCATTCTGCTTGAGGTGCTTCAAAAAGAACCGGCGGCGACCTACTCTCCCAGGAGGTTGCCCTCCAAGTACCATCGGCGCTGAGGGGCTTAACTGCTCTGTTCGGAATGGGAAGAGGTGTTTCCCCCTCGCTATGCGCCACCGGAAATCTTGCGAGACCGGGCCCCGGTGGAGCTTGAAAACTGCACAAGACCAATGGGAAAATAAAATAAACATCCGTCAAGCCCTCGACCCATTAGTACCGGTCGGCTGAGCGCATTACTGCGCTTGCACCGCCGGCCTATCAACCTGGTGGTCTACCAGGGGTCTTACTCCCTCAAGGGGATGGGAGAGCTCATCTCGAGGACGGCTTCCCGCTTAGATGCCTTCAGCGGTTATCCGTTCCGTGCGTAGCTAACCTGCGATGCCCTTGGCAGGACAACAGATACACCAGAGGCACGTTCATCCCGGTCCTCTCGTACTAGGGATGACTCCTCTCAACTCTCCAACGCCCACGGCAGATAGGGACCGAACTGTCTCACGACGTTCTGAACCCAGCTCGCGTACCGCTTTAATGGGCGAACAGCCCAACCCTTGGGACCTACTCCAGCCCCAGGATGCGACGAGCCGACATCGAGGTGCCAAACCGGTTCGTCGATGTGGACTCTTGGAACCGATAAGCCTGTTATCCCCGGAGTACCTTTTATCCGTTGAGCGACGGCGCTTCCACTTGCAACCGCCGGATCACTAAGCCCAACTTTCGTTCCTGCTCGACCCGTCGGTCTCGCAGTCAAGCTCCCTTGTTGCCTTTACACTCTACGCACGATTTCCAACCGTGCTGAGGGAACCTTTGGGCGCCTCCGTTACATTTTAGGAGGCGACCGCCCCAGTCAAACTGCCCACCTGACACTGTTCACCACCCGGATCACGGCATGGTGTTAGAAGCCCAGAGCACCAAGGGTGGTATCTCAAGGGTGACTCCCCGGCAGCCAAAGCCGCCGGTTCACTGTCTCCCACCTATCCTGAGCGAGATACCCCAGACTCCAATATCAAGTTGCAGTAAAGGTTCACGGGGTCTTTCCGTCTTGCCGCGGGTACTCGGCATCTTCACCGAGACTTTAATTTCACCGAGCCTCTCGTTGAGACAGCGTCCAAGTCGTTACGCCATTCGTGCAGGTCGGAACTTACCCGACAAGGAATTTCGCTACCTTAGGACCGTTCCTCGATTGTTACTACTTCGGGCAACACGCCCGAAGCGGGTGGCTCATTTCTGACCACCTCTCACGGTCGCCCGTGAGAGCGGACTATCTCATCCCACACGCTCTCCAGCACGTGGGCTCGGCGTATAGTCTCTGAGGATTCTCTGCATCGTGTAGCGCCTCTTTCCGCCTCCGTTCATTCCTTCGCGGAGAACTAGAACTTCAGCGTAGTCCTGGTATGAGAGGTTCTTTCTGGACAGGACTCGCGCAGCCGCGCGAAACCGACAGAAATCCTCAGCCTTCTTGCCGATCAACGGGAACCGCTCGAAGAACGGCACGATGCGAGTCTGGATGTCTTGGAGGCAATTAACCTCCCAATACCAGCCATCGTTGCCGGCCTTGCGAATGGATCCGCATCCCAGCGTCTCCCTGAATAGATCGAGCGGGGCCCGATCCTTCTGCGAGACATTGAAGGCCGCCGAGAGCTTCCACTTCAAGGTGTAGTCACTGCGTCGACGAGCGACGACCATGAAGCTTCCCTCTCCCAGCGCAAACCCGGACAAAAGGAATCCGACCTCAATCGGAATCGCTTCGATCCAGAGTCTTTCCTGCTGATTGCCTGCACCCGACACATTTTCACTTTACAGCGACAATCGGATGCCAACACGCATCCGCTGTACGAGTAGTGCGGGATACTGCACCTTTTTCAGGACAGGCGTTCCAGCATATAGCCGAGTTTTACAACTACCTCGGTCAACTGATAGTTACGGCCGCCGTTTACCGGGGCTTAGCTTCACTGCTTCGCGCCGAAGCGCTAACAGGTCCGCGTAACCTTCCGGCACCGGGCAGGCGTCAGCCCCTATACGTCGTCTTACGACTTAGCAGAGGCCTGTGTTTTTGGTAAACAGTCGCTTGGACCAATTCACTGCGGCCCCCTCGGGCTTCCTCCGTATGGAGTTCACCCTAACGGGGCGTCCCTTATCCCGAAGTTACGGGACGATTTTGCCGAGTTCCTTAACGAGAGTTAGCTCGCTCACCTCAGTATGTTCTACTTGTCCACCTGTGTCGGTTATCGGTACGGGCACGCGAATCCTGCCTAGAGGATTTTCTTGGAGGCATGGGATCGGGGACTCGCCGGCGGTCAAGCCAGCTGGCATCGCACCTCGCGTCAAAACGCCACTGCGGATTTCCCTACAGCGACTGGCTACGTGCTTGCCCCAGGACGACCATCGCCTGGGATCCCTTACCCTTCCCCGTCCCCCCATCGGTCATAACGGATTCGACGTGGTACAGGAATATCAACCTGTTGGCCATCGGCTACGCCTTTCGGCCTCGCCTTAGGTCCCGACTAACCCTGAGCAGACGAACTTTACTCAGGAAACCTTGGACAATCGGTGGAGGGGAGTCTCACCCCTCTTTCGTTACTCATGCCGGCATTCTCACTTCCAGCCGCTCCACGGGGGCTTACGCACCCGCTTCACGCAGCTGGAACGCTCTCCTACCGCACGCAGAACCCGCAGGCCTGCGCACCCATAGCTTCGGAGGCTAGCTTGAGCCCCGTTGAATTATCCGCGCCCGAACACTTGACCAGTGAGCTGTTACGCACTCTTTCAAGGGTGGCTGCTTCTAAGCCAACCTCTTGGTTGTCTCTGCACTCGGACATCGTTTTCCACTTAGCTAGCACTTAGGGTCCTTAGCTGATGGTCTGGGTTGTTCCCCTTTTGCGTACGAAGTTTATCCCCCGCACACTGACTCCCGAGCTAACCGTAACGGTCTTCGGAGTTTGCCTGAAGTCGGTAACCTGGTAGGGCCCCTAGTCCAAACAGTGCTCTACGGCCGCCACGCAATCACTCGAGGCTATACCTAAATATATTTCGGAGAGAACCAGATATCTCTGGGCTTGATTAGCCTTTCACTCCAATCCACAGGTCATCCGCCCAGTTTTCAACCTAGGTCGGTTCGGCCCTCCACGAGGTCTTACCCCCGCTTCAGCCTGCCCATGGATAGCTCGCCCAGTTTCGGGTCTACCGCCGGTGACTATGTCGCCCTATTCAGACTCGCTTTCGCTGCGGCTCCGCTTATCGCTTAACCTCGCCACCGACGAGTAACTCGCCGGCTCGTGATGCAAAAAGCACGCCGTCACACCCGAAGGTGCTCCGACCACTTGTAGGCTTACGGTTTCAGGTACTATTTCACTCCCCTTCAGGGGTGCTTTTCACCTTTCCCTCACGGTACTAGTTCACTATCGGTCACCAGGTAGTACTTAGCCTTGGAGGGTGGTCCCCCCGGTTTCAGACCGCGTTTCACGGGTGCGGTCTTACTCAGGAACGTCAATCGGCAGATCAGTGCGCTTTCGCCTACGGGACGATTGCCCTCTGTGGTGCGAGGTTCCACTCGCTTCGGCTAACACCTGATTTTGTAACTGCCGCCGAGCCAGGCACGGCTCGGGCATGACGTCCTACAACCCCCGGCAGGCAACGTGTGCCCACTTACACCTACCGGGTTTGGGCTGATCCCTTTTCGCTCGCCACTACTAAGGGAGTCTCGGTTGATTTCTATTCCTCGGGGTACTTAGATGTTTCAGTTCCCCCGGTTACCCCCCAGCGGCTATGAATTCACCGCTGGATGACGCCGCATTACCGGCGCCGGGTTTACCCATTCGGAGATCCGCGGGTCAAAGGCTGTTCAGCGCCTCACCGCGGCTTATCGCAGCCGTCCACGTCCTTCTTCGACTCCTGGTGCCAAGGCATCCACCGTAAGCCCTTAATATCTTGACGGTGAGCGACCCACTCACATAAGTGTGTGGATCGTAATTAAATTACCCAGGCCCGCACACCGAAGCGTACGGGCCTTAATTGGCCTTGTACAGTTTTCAAGGTCCACCGAGGCACACGCGACGGAGTGCTTCCGTCGGCGGTCTCTCAAAACTGAGCAGCGCAACCGGCAACAACAGGTCGCCGGTGAGCCCGGTCGACGTTCTAGGAAAGCTCCCTAGAAAGGAGGTGATCCAGCCGCAGCTTCCGCTACGGCTACCTTGTTACGACTTCACCCCAATCACAAGCCCCACCTTCGACGGCTCCCTCCAAAAGGTTAGGCCACCGGCTTCGGGTGTTGCCTGCTTTCGTGGTGTGACGGGCGGTGTGTACAAGGCCCGGGAACGTATTCACCGCGGCATTGCTGATCCGCGATTACTAGCAACTCCACCTTCATGGAGGCGAGTTTCAGCCTCCAATCCGAACCGAGACGCATTTTCTGGGATTCGCTCCACCTCGCGGTATTGCAGCCCTTTGTATGCGCCAATGTAGCACGTGTGTAGCCCTGGACATAAGGGGCATGATGACTTGACGTCATCCCCACCTTCCTCCGGTTTGTCACCGGCAGTCTCCCATGAGTCCCCAACTGAATGCTGGCAACATGGAACGGGGGTTGCGCTCGTTGCGGGACTTAACCCAACATCTCACGACACGAGCTGACGACAGCCATGCACCACCTGTGAAGGTGTCCCGAAGGAAAACCGTGTTTCCACGGCGGTCACCTACATGTCAAGCCCAGGTAAGGTTCTTCGCGTTGCGTCGAATTAAACCACATGCTCCGCTGCTTGTGCGGGCCCCCGTCAATTCCTTTGAGTTTTAGCCTTGCGGCCGTACTCCCCAGGCGGGGCACTTAGTGCGTTAGCGACGGCACGGGAGGAGTCGACACCTCCCACACCTAGTGCCCATCGTTTACGGCGTGGACTACCAGGGTATCTAATCCTGTTCGCTCCCCACGCTTTCGCGCCTTAGCGTCAGTACCGTCCCAGCGAGCTGCCTTCGCTATTGGTGTTCCTCCTGATATCTGCGCATTCCACCGCTACACCAGGAATTCCACTCGCCTCTTCCGGACTCTAGCCCTGCAGTTTCCACCGGCTTTCAAAGGTTGAGCCTTTGACTTTTACAGCGGACTTACAGGGCCGCCTACGCGCGCTTTACGCCCAATGATTCCGGACAACGCTTGCTCCCTACGTATTACCGCGGCTGCTGGCACGTAGTTAGCCGGAGCTTCTTCTGGAGGTACCGTCAATCCACACGGCTATTCACCGGTGAACCTTCGTCCCTCCTGAAAGGGGTTTACAACCCGAAAGCCGTCTTCCCCCACGCGGCGTTGCTGCGTCACGCTTTCGCGCATTGCGCAAGATTCCCCACTGCTGCCTCCCGTAGGAGTCTGGGCCGTGTCTCAGTCCCAGTGTGGCTGATCGTCCTCTCAGACCAGCTACCCATCGTTGCCTTGGTAGGCCATGACCCCACCAACAAGCTAATGGGCCGCGGGCTCCTCCCAATGCGGAGGCCGAAGCTTCCTTTAGCGAACAGGCTTATGCCTGTGCGCCACATCCGGTATTAGCCCGAGTTTCCTCGGGTTGTCCCGGTCATCGGGGCAGATTACCCACGTGTTACTCACCCGTTCGCGGCTTTGCCCCAGGGCAAGCCCTGGTTCGTCGCACCACTTGCATGTGTTAAGCACGCCGCCAGCGTTCGTCCTGAGCCAGGATCAAACTCTCCGTGAAAGGTACTGCTACAGAGAGTTGCCATGCCTGGCTGGTCGCCAGGTACACAAACATGACGACCGGCATGACGGTTAAATCAGACCGCTCGGCACGCTGACGAGCCGAGCGGTTCGGGCTCAAACAATCCACAGGCCATTTCGGCCCGCGGAGTGCACGCTGCTCAGTTTTCAAAGACCGCTGCGCCTCGTCGACGGCTGGTGCCGCCTTTGCCTTTCGCGCACGGGACAGGCACCGAGCCAATCCCGGAAGGACGCGGGAGTATAGCGCCGCGCGGGGGGTTTGCCTAGGCGGTGGCGCGGAGGCGGCGAAAGCGCCGCTTGCCCAGCTGAAGCACGCGCCCATCCAGACGGCTCGGCTCCAGGTCGAGGTCGTCGGCGGCTAGCGCCTCGCCGTCGAGCTTGACCCCTCCCTGCTTGAGCAGGCGGCGTGCCTCGCTCGAGCTGATATCGAACGCCTGGGCCATCAGCAGGGGCAGGTGGACCGGGCCGCCGTCCCGGCCGACAAACGGAGAAAGCTCGATCTCGTCAATCTCGTCGGGGGCCTCGTGCTCGACGAAGAGGCGGTTGAAGTGCTGCTCCGCCTGGTCCGCCGCGGCCGCGCCTTGAAAACGCTCGACGATCCGCCGCGCCAGCTCCCGCTTCGCCTCGTTGGGCGAGGCGTTCGGCACGTCCTCGCCGAGCAGCAGCCGGTAGTAGTCGGCCATCGCCTCGTCGGGGACCCGCATCAGCCGCCCGAACATCTCCTCGGGGAGGTCGGTGACGCCGACGTAGTTGCCCAGCGACTTGCTCATCTTCTGGGCCCCGTCGATCCCGACCAGGATCGGCATCGTCATGATCGACTGGGGCCGCTGGCCATAGGCGCTCTGGACGTCGCGGCCGAACAGCAGGTTGAACTTCTGGTCGGTCCCCCCCAGCTCGACGTCCGCCTCGACGGCGACCGAGTCGTATCCCTGCAGCAGCGGGTAGAGAAGCTCCAGCGCCGCGATCGGCGCGCCGGCGGCCAGCCGCTTCTGGAAGTCGTCGCGCTCCAGCAGGCGGGCCACGGTAGTCGTGGCGAGCAGGCCGAGCAGGCCCTCCGCGTCCATCCGCAGCCACTCGCTGTTGCAGCGGACCTCGGTGCGCTCGCGATCGAGCACCTTGAAGGCCTGCTCCTGGTAGGTGGCCGCGTTGATCGCGATCTCCTCCAGGGACGGCACCGGCCGCTGCGTGGAGCGACCGCTGGGATCGCCGATCCGCGCCGTGAAGTCGCCGACGATCAGCACGACCGTGTGGCCGGTGTCCTGGAACTCGCGCAGCTTCTCCAGCACGACCGTGTGGCCGAGGTGGATGTCGGCCGTGGTCGGATCGATCCCCAGCTTGACCCGCAGTGGCCCGCCGGCGGCGAGCTGCTCGGCGAGCATCCCGTCCGGCAGCACGTCGACCGCGTTGCGCATCAAGTCCATGGGCGGCCCAATGCTAGACTGCCGCCTCCGCTCGGCGGGCCGAGCCCGCTAGGCGCGAGATCTCGATGGCGGCCTTAGGAACAAAGCCCCGCCGGCCGGGCGGCGGAGTTCCGCCCTCGGTGCCAGCGATCCCCCAAGCCCAGCGTGCCAAGCCGCGGCTCAAGAAGCTGCGCGTTCTCTTCGTCCTGGTGGGGCTCAGCATCTTGGCGCTGGTCTCGATGGTCTTCGGCATGATGATGGCGGTTTCGCAGGACCTGCCCGCCATCTACAACTTCGCTCAGTTCAAGGCTTCGAAGAACAGCCAGGCCTTCGACGCTTCCGGCAATCCGATCGGAACGCTGACCAGCAACCAGAACAAAATCCTCCTCGACTCGGGACAGATCTCCCCGAACATCAAGAACGCGGTGGTCTCGATCGAGGATTCCCGCTTCTACGAACACAACGGGGTCGACTTCCAGGGCATTGCCAGGGCGCTGATCAAGGACATCCTCAGCCAGAGCGCGGCGCAGGGCGCCTCCACGATCACCGAGCAGTTCGTGAAGAACGCTCTTGCTGCTCAGGGCAGCCGGACGATCTTCGAGAAGTTTCGCGAGGCGGCCCTCGCCTATCGGCTCGAGCGCCACTGGAGCAAGGACAAAATCCTCACGGAGTACCTCAACACGATCTACTTCGGCGAGGGGGCGTACGGGGTCGAGGCGGCCGCCCGAACCTACTTCAGCAAAGCACATCCCGGATGCGGCACGACGGCGGAGCCCTGCGCTTCCGTCCTGGAGCCCTGGGAGGCGGCGACCCTGGCCGCGATCATTGCATCGCCGTCGGCGTACGACCCGAAGCTCTACCCGGAAAACGCGCTTGCCCGCCGCAACCTGGTGCTCCAGAAGATGTACGAACAGAACTACATCACCCATACGCAATACAGGGAAGGGATCAGGCAGGCGCTGCCACCTCCGGCCGACATCGCACCGCCGAAGCTCGAATCAAAAGCCCCCTACTTCACCGCCTGGCTCCGGCAGTTGCTGGTCGAACGCTATGGCGCCGCCAAAGCCTTCTTTGGCGGCCTGAAGGTGAAGACGACCCTCGACCTGCGTCTTCAGGCGGCCGCTGAAGAAGCGGTGACCTCCTATCTCGGCTGGCTCCCCCCCACCGCTTCTGTGGTGGTGCTCGACAACCGCAACGCCGGCGTCATGGCAATGGTCGGCGGGCCCAACTTCGAAAAGAAGCCGTTCAACCTGGCCACCGAGGGCCATCGACAGCCTGGTTCCTCGCTCAAGCCGTTCACCCTCGTCACCGCGCTGGAAGAGGGGATCTCCCCCTACACGACCTATGAATCCGCGCCTCAGGAATTCCACTTCGGCAAGCACGGCAAGGAAGTCTTCGTCGTCCACAACGACGAACACGCCTACCTGGGCAGCTGCGACATCATCTGCGCGACCACCTACTCGGACAACTCGATCTACGCCCAGCTTGCCCTCAGGGGGCTGAAGGGGAAGACGATCGAGGATCGAACCCGGTCGATCGCCGCCACGATCCACAAGATGGGCTACTCCGAACCCATCTCGACCAACCCCGCAATGGTGCTGGGCGGGCTCCAGGAGGGCGTGACGCCCCTGGGTTGGACCTACGCCTACCTGACCCTTGCCGATAACGGCGCTCGGATCAGCGGCACGCTGGCGCCAATGCCCGGCGACAGCCCCGTTGCCTATACGAAGGTCACCGAACAGGATGGGCACACGATCAAAGGCGGCGATAACAGCGTCACTCACGATCAGGTGATCTCCCCGAGCACCGCGCACGAGGCCAAGAGCATCCTCGAAACGGTCGTCACCAGCGGCACCGGAGTGCATGCAAACATCGGCGCGCCCGGCCAATGGGGAAAGACCGGCACGACCGAGAACAACGCCGATGCCTGGTTCTGCGGCGCCACCCAGGAAGTCACGGCCTGTGTCTGGGTTGGCTACGCGGACACGACGACGCCGATGACCACCCTCTACAACGGGGGGCCGGTGATGGGCGGGACGTTCCCGGCGCTGATCTGGGCACGCGTGGTCTCGGCCTGGGAACGGATCAAGGCCGAACGCGCCGCGGAAAAGGCCAGTTCCGCCCACCGCTCGGGCAGCGCGGGGGGCGGAACCTCCGCTCCACCGCCGGCCTCGACGGAATCCACCTCGCCGCCATCGGAAGGAAACGAATCGGCCTCACCGGCGGCTCCGGCCCGGGAACCGGAACCGGCTGCTCCCAAGCCCTCCGCGCCGGCTCCTGCTCCAGGATCGAGCGGTGGCGGCGGGATAACGGCGGGCTGACCTCAGCCCAGGGCGGGCAGCGTGGAGGCGGCGCGCGGTTTCGGCCGCGAGACGAACGGGCTGCCAGCCAGGCTGAAGCGCCAGGGCCGGTCGACGGCTTTGGTGATGCCCACCCGCGGGCTCGTCACCACCTCCCCGCTCCAACCCTCCTCGCGCGGCAGGAGCATGAAGGGCGCCGCGGTGAGGTCGGTGGCATTGGCATCAAGCCCGATGCCAAGTGCCGCGGTGAGCTTGCCCGGGCCCGAGCAGAGCTCGGTATCGGCACGGTCCTCGCCTCGCCTCGCCCGCATCGCCTCCAGGCCGGTGCTCGGCTCCAACGCCCGGATCAGCACCGCCGCCGCCTCGCCGTCGGGTTCGGCGACGGCGTTGAGCAGGCTGTGGATCCCGTAGGAGAGGTACACGTAGGCACGGCCCGGCGGGCCGAAGAGCACCTCGGTGCGCCTGGTCAGACCGACATAGGCATGGCAGGCCGGGTCGTCGCGCTCGTAGCTCTCGGTCTCGACGATGGTGCCGCCACAGCCGCCGTAGAAGAGGCGACAACCAATCAGGTCGCGCGCCACCAGGTGCACCCGGCGCTCGAAGAACGCCGCCTCAAGGGCGCCTGTGCGCTCCGCGCTCACTGGGGTTCGGCGCGCACCCGCTCCTTGACCGCCGCGAGCGTCTCGTGGGCCAGCTCGATCTGCCTTTCCAGCGCCGCCGAGGAGGTGCCCCCCTCGATCCGCTTGGACTCCAGCCAGCTTTCTCGCCGCAGGACCTCGTAGAACGAATCGTCGAGGTCGCCCGAGCGCGCCCGCAGCTCCTCCAGGGTCAGCTCCGACAGCGATTTGCCCTGCTCGAGCGCGTCGCGGACGAGCCCGCCGACGATGCCGTGCGCCTCCCGGAAGGGAACGCCCCTGCGGACCAGCAGGTCGGCGATCTCGGTGGCAGCCAGCATCTCGTCGGCCGAGGCCTCCTCGAGTCGCTCACGGTCGAACTCGATCCCCTCCAGCATTCCCTCGGCCACCTCGAGGCAGGCCTCGACCGTGTCGATTGCGTCGAACAGGGGCTCCTTGTCCTCCTGCATGTCCTTGCCGTAGGTGAGCGGCAGGGCGTGCATGGCTCCAAGCAGCGACGCGTAGTCGGCGGCGACTCGCGGGCTCTTGGCGCGCAGCAGCTCGGCCGAGTCGGGGTTCTTCTTCTGCGGCATGATGCTCGACCCCGAGGAGAAGGAGTCGTCGAGCTGGCAGAAGCCGAACTCGCTGCTCGACCAGAGGACGATCTCGGAGCCGAGTCGCGAAAGGTGCATCGCGCAGGTCGAGGCTGCGGACAGGTAGTCGATGACGAAGTCCCGGTTGGATGCCCCATCGATCGAATTCGGAGTTATCTGGTCGAAACCCAGGTCCTCCGCGACCGCCCGCCGGTCGATCTCCCAGTTGACCCCCGCCAGCGCGCCGGAGCCGAGCGGCATCACTCCGGCGCTCTCGAGCGCGAACTCGAAGCGCAGCACGTCACGGCCGAGCATCCAGAAGTAGGCGAGCAGGTGGTGGCCGAGGTAAACGGGCTGGGCGCGCTGCAGGTGCGTGTAGCCCGGCATCGGCCAGTCGCGATGGCGCTCGGCGAGCTCGAGCAGGCGCTCCATCAACGCCCCGGCAAGCTCGATTGCCCGCAGCGAGTGCGCCTGCACGACCATCGCGACGTCGGTGGCGACCTGGTCGTTGCGGGAGCGGCCCGTGTGCAGCTTCCCCGCCAGCGGACCGATCTCCTCGCCGAGCAGGCGCTCGATCGCCATGTGGATGTCCTCGTCGGAGGCGGCAAAGTCGAAGCCTGTCTTTCCGATTCCCTCGCGAACCCCGTCGAGGCCGGCCTCGATTTGCTCCAGCTCCTCGTCGGTCAGCACCCCAACCTGCCGCAGCGCTCGCGCGTGCGCCTGCGACTGGTCGATGTCGTAAGGCGCCAGCCGCCGATCGAAGTCGATCGAGCGATTGAGCCGCCAGAAGCGCGGATCGGGGCCTTTGCTGAAGCGCGACATGGACGAATCGATTATCCCTGCCGTGCCGGCCGGCGCAGCGCCGCCGCCAGCTCCTCGCAGACACGCGCCACCTGGGACTCGGTCATCGAAGCGAAGAAGGGCAGGGCCAGGGAGCGCGCGGCGACCCCCTCGGCGACCGGAAACTGGCCCTCGCGGTAGCCCAGCTCGCGCAGGTGCGGGAAAAGGTGGATGCAGGGCAGGTAGGCCTTCGCCGCGATGCCGCATTCGCCGAGGCGGGCGATCGCAGCGTCGCGGTCGGCCCCACCGGGCAGCTGGACGACATAGACGAACCAGCTGCGCCGCTCCTGCCCACGCGCCGCGATCGGCGTCGTCAGGCCCTCGATCCCGGCCAGGGCTTCCTCGTAGAGCGCCGCGACCCGGGCGCGGGCCTCGAGCATCGCGTCCAGCTTCTCGAGCTGGGCGACTCCGAGTGCGGCGGCCAGGTCGGAGAGCCGGTAGTTGAAGCCGAGCCCGGCGTGGTCGAGCCAGCCCATGTCGGGCGCGCGCCCCTGGTTGCGCTCCGAGCGCAGGCGCCCGGCGGCCGCGGCGTCGGTGGGGACGATCATCCCGCCCTCCCCCGTCGTCAGCTGCTTGTTGGCGTAGAAGGCGAAGGTGGCGAGGTTGCCCCGCGTTCCCACCCTGTGCCCCTCCGAGTCGACGGCGCCAAGCGCCTCGCAGGCGTCCTCGAGGATTGTGAGGCCGTGGGCCGCGGCGATCGCCTCCAGCTCCGGCATCGCCGCCGGGTAGCCGAAGATGTGGACCGGCAGGACGCCGGCGGTGCGCTCTCCCACCGCCGCGTCGGCGGCCAGCGGGTCGAGGTTGAGGGTGTCGGGCTCGACGTCGCAGAAGACGGGCCGGACGCCCTCGTAGAGGAGGCAGTTGGCCGAGGCCACGAAGCTGAAGGGGCTGGTCAGGACCTCGTCTCCCGGCCCCCAGCCGAGTGCCCGCACCCCGAGGTGGAGCGCCGTCGTGCCGCTGGAGACCGCGACCGCGTCGTCGACGCCGAGCCAGGCGGCGAAATCGCGTTCGAAACGCTCGCCCATCGGCCCAAGCGAGAGCCTGCCGGAGCGCAGGACGCCAAGCACGAGCTCCTCCTCCCGCTCTCCGATCTCAGGCTGGGCGAGGGGAATCGCGTCGGTTTCGCCTGAGCCGCCCATCGTGGCGGCCAGCCTATCCGGCGACATCGTCGTCGCGTGACTGGAAGGCGTACTCGAGCGAGTCGACGAGCGCCTCCCAGGAGGCCTCGATGATGTTCTCCGAGACCCCGATGGTTCCCCACTCCCGCTCTCCGTCGGAGGAGTCGAGGAGGACCCGCGTGACCGCTCCGGTGCCATGGCTCTCGTCGAGGATCCGCACCTTGTAGTTGGTCAGCTCGATGTCGCCGAGGTGCGGGAAACGGTCGGCGATAGCCCCGCGCAGGGCACTGTCGAGAGCATTGACCGGACCGTTGCCCTTGGCCACGCGGACGTAGCGCTCGCCGTCGACCCTCACCTCTATCGTCGCCTCCGTTTCAGCCTTTGCGTCGGCGTGCTTCTCGGTGGTGACGCGGAAGCTCTCCAGCTCGAACAGCGGCTCGTAGCGCCCGGCCTCCCGCCGCAGCAGCAGCTCGAAGGAGGCCGGCGCCGCCTCGTAGTGGTAGCCGCGGTGCTCGCGCTCCTTGAGGCGCTCGACGGCGCGCGCGGCCACCTCCTCGTCGATATCGAGGCCGGCCTGCTCGGCCTGGCTGCGAATCGTGGCCTTGCCCGAGAGCTCCGACGGCAGGATCGCACGTTGGTTGCCGACCGCCTCCGGATCGATGTGCTCGAAGGTGCGGGCGTCGGCCTCGACTCCAGCCACGTGCATGCCCCCCTTGTGCGCGAACGCATTGCGGCCCACATAGGGCTGGTCGGGATTGGGGGTCACGTTGCAGAGCTCGTCGACGAAGTGAGCGGTCTCGGTGAGGCCGGCCATCTGCTCGGCGCTGACGCAGCGAAAGCCCATCTTCAGCTGCAGCGCCGGCAGGATCGAGACCAGATTGGCGTTGCCGCAGCGCTCGCCATAGCCGTTGATCGTGCCCTGCACGAGGCGAGCGCCCTCACGAACGGCCGCCAGCGAGTTGGCGACGCCGCACCCCGCGTCGTCGTGAACGTGGATGCCGACGTCCACGCGGTCGCCGACCGCCGCGACCACCGCGGCGGTGGCCTTGGAGATCTGATCGGGCAGGCTGGACCCGTTGGTATCGCAGAGGGTGACGTTCTCAGCGCCGGTCTCGGCGGCAACGCGCAGGCATTCGAGTGCGTAGCCCCGATCGTCGCGGTAGCCGTCGAAGAAGTGCTCGGCGTCGTAGATCACCCGCTTGCCCTGGGCCAGGCAGAAGGCGACGGAGTCCCCGATCATCGCCAGGTTCTCCTCGCGGGAGACCTTTGTCACCTTCTCGAGGTGCAGCGCCCAGGTCTTGCCGACGAGGGTCAGAACGGGTGCGAAGCACTCGACCAGCGTGCGCAGCGCGGGATCGTCCGCAGCGGCGGCCCCGCGGCGTCGGGTCATGCCGAACGCGCAGATCGTCGCCTGGCGCAGCTCGAGCTCGGCGAGGCGCCCGAACAGCTCGATCTCCTTGGGGTTGGAGCTGGGAAAGCCGGCCTCGATCAGCGGCACGCCGAGCGCGTCGAGGGCCTGAACGACGCGCAGCTTCTCGGACGCCGAGAGCGACATGCCCTCGCCCTGCATGCCATCACGCAGGGTGGTGTCATAGAGCCTTACCTGTTCCATCTGTGATGCCTTTCGAGTGGAGGGATCGGGGAGAGGGCCGTTCGGCCCGTCCGCGCGGCAGGGCCGCGCCGGCCGCTAGGCGGCCGCGGTAATTCGCCCGATTGCCTCGAAACGACGGTGCATCAGGAGCTCACCTTACTGGGTTCGTCCGCCTCGGCCGGTACCTCGATGAAATCGAGCCACTCCAGGTACTCCTCGGCGCGGCCGTGCAGCGCGTCCTCGAACTTGGCCTGGATCACACGGGTGATCTCGCCCGGCTCCCCCAGGGGATGGTCGTCCACCTCGCGCACGGGCACGAGCTCGGCCGCCGTTCCCGTCAGGAACATCTCGTCGGCGAGATAGAGCTCCGAGCGGGCGATGTCACGCTCCTCGACCGTGTAGCCGAGGTCGCGCGCTATCTGGACCACCGAGTTGCGGGTGATCCCGTCGAGGATCGACGCGGTATGTGGCGGGGTGCAGAGGACTCCGTCGCGGACCAGGAAGATGTTCTCCCCGGAGCCCTCCGAGACACAGCCGTGCTGGTCGAGCAGGATCGCCTCGTCATAGCCCGCATTGGCCGACTCGGTCTTGGCCAGGATCGAGTTGAGGTACTGGCCAGAGGCCTTCGCGTGTGGAATCAGGCTGTCGCCGGAGATCGTCCGCCACGAGGAGACCTTGGTGCGGATCCCGTGCGCCTTGCCGTCCTCGCCCAGGTAGGCGCCCCACGGCCAGACGGCCACGATCACCTCGATCGGCGCCGAGTGCGCGTACAACCCCATCTCGCCGTAGCCCCGGAAGGCGAGGGGCCGGATGTAGCAGGAGCTCAGCCCGTTGCGGCGGATCAGCTCTTTGGTCGCCTGCCGCAGCTGCTCGGCGGAGTAGGGCAACGTGAAGTAGTAGAGCTCCGCGGACTTCTCGAGCCGGGTGAGGTGCTCGAGGTGGCGGAAGACCGCGGGACCGCGCTGGGTCTCGTAACAGCGGATGCCCTCGAAGACGCCCGTCCCGTAGTGCAGGCCGTGACTGAGCACATGGACCTTGGCGTCCTTCCAGGGCACGAACTCACCGTTCTGCCAGATCAGCTCCGCCGTCTCCATGCTGGGAAGTATGCCCGATGCAACGCCGCCATTCGAGGCTAGAGCGCCTCGAGCACCGCCGCCGTCATCTCCTCGGTGCCGACCTCGACCTCGGGCGTGGGGTTCTCGGCCAGCGGCGGCGGGCCGACGGTGCCCCCGATCAGGTCGGGCGTGCGCAGGCCGCGCTCGAGCACCGCGTCGACGGCGGCCTCGATCCGGATTGAGTCGTCGCGCCGGTCGAGGGCGTGGCGCAGCATCATCGCCACCGTGAGGAAGGTGGCCAGGGGGTTCGCGATCCCCCTGCCGGCGATGTCGGGGGCGGAGCCGTGGACGGGCTCGAATAGGCCTGGATCGCCCGCGGCGCCGAGGCTGGCCGACGGCATCATCCCCAGCGAGCCCGTCAGCATCGCCGACTCGTCGCTGAGGATGTCGCCGAAGAGATTCTCGGTGAGGATCACGTCGAAGTCCGCGGGCCGCGAGACGAGCTGCATGGCGGCGTTGTCCACCAGCAGGTGGTCGAGCTCGATGTCGGGGTAATCCGCGGCGACCCGGCTCACCACCTCGCGCCACAGCCGCGAGGTCTCGAGGACGTTTGCCTTGTCGACCGAGGTGACCCGGGGACTGCGGACAGAGCTCTCGGCGCGCCGTCTCGCCGCCTCGAATGCGGTGCGGGCAATTCGCTCGACCTCGAACGCGGAGTACTCGCAGGTGTCATGCGCGACGTCGCCCTCTCGGCCGCTGTCGCCGAAGTAGATGCCGCCGGTCAGCTCGCGAACGACCAGCAGGTCGGTGCCGGCGATCCGCTCCTCCCGCAGCGGGCTGGAGGCGACCAGAGCCGGGCTCGGCCGCACCGGTCGCAGGTTCGCGTAGAGGCCCATTCCCTTGCGCAGCCCGAGCAGGCCCTGCTCGGGACGGGGCGCATCGGGGTCGGTGGTGTCCCATTTCGGCCCGCCCACCGCGCCGAGCAGGACGGCGTCGGCGGCGCGGCAGTCCTCCAGCACCTCGTCGGTCAGGGCGACGCCGTTGGCGTCGATCGAGCAGCCGCCCATGAGGCGCTCCTCGAGCTCGAACTCGCCCATGGCCTCCAGCAGGCGCCGGGCGGCAGCGATGATCTCCGGCCCGATCCCGTCGCCGGGCAGCAGGACTATGTGCGGGATCTCGCTCATGGGGCGGCCACTCTAGACCCGCCGATGATCGGCGGGCCCTATGGGCATCTGGCTACCGGCACGTCGCCTCGATGTTGAGGCGAACGTAGCGCAGGACCAGCGGCATTTCCAGATGCTCCATCACGGCGTCGGTGAACGGGTCCCGCAACTCCGCCGGCAGCCGCTCGTGATGGGCCGAGAGCCCGACCGCCGCGATGTATTCGCGGGCGTCGTCGGGTTCGACGACCTTCTCCTCCAGCCAGCAGCGCACGGCCTCGAATCCGGCGTCCTCCAGGCGGCGGCTCGTATCGGCGACCGAGGCGTAATGCCAGGGCTCGGGGCGGTCCCCCAGATACTCCGAGAACGGCGCCGATTCCGACGCCCGCTTCACCGCCGCAACCCAGTTCGCCACGTTGCCCTCGCCCCCGCACTGAGCCGCGAGAATGCCACCCGGCTTGAGGGCGTCGTGAAGCTTCCCGAAGAGGGTCTCGTGATCCCAGATCCAGTGAAAGACCGCGTTTGAGAAGACGGCATCGACCGGCTCGGCCAGATCCAGGCGGAGCAGGTCGGAATGGATCAGGGCGAGGCGCTCCCCGTTGCCGCCCAGCGCCGCGCGCGCCTCCGCGATCATCGACTCGGAGCCGTCCACGCCGATAACCCTTCCATTTGGCAGGCGGTCGAGGAGAAGCCTCGTCACCCGGCCCGAGCCGCAGCCGGCGTCGAGCACGGTCTCCTCGCCGCCGAGCGGCAACCGGGCCAGCGTCTCCCTGGCCCAGGCCTCCTGCGGGGCTGCCAAGCGGTCGTAGGTCTTGGCGTCCCAGTCGGTCGTCCCGCGCGGCATCGGGGTCAGAGCGCTGTCGTGACGGGACCGCGGTCCTCGGCGCCGGAGCCCTCGAAGGCGTCGATCGCGGCGGCGCTCTCCAGGGTGATGCCGATGTCGTCGAGGCCGCCCAGGAGCCGGTGCTTGACATCGGGCTCGACCTCGAACCCAAAGACGCCTGCGGCGCAGGTCACGGTCTCGTCGTCGACGTCGATCCGCGCCTCTCCCGCCGCCGCGACGGCGTGGCAGTGCTCCTCGTCGAGGATCACCGGCAGCAGGCCGATCTTCGTGCAGTTGGCGTAGAAGATGTCGGCGAAGGAGGGTGCGACGATCGCCTCGAAGCCGAAGTCCTCCAGGGCCCAGGGCGCATGCTCGCGCGAGGAGCCGCAGCCGAAGTTGCGCCCGGTGACGAGGATCGGATTCGGCTCCAGCTCGATCTCCCCGGAGCGGATCCAGTCGTAGAACAGGAACTCGCCAAAGCCGGTCCGGTCGACGCGCTTGAGGAACTGCTTGGGGATGATCTGGTCGGTGTCGACGTCGGCGCGGTCCAGCACCGACACCCTGCCCTCGATCACGTCGATCGGTCGCATCTCAGCTCCAATCCCTGATGTCGACGAAGTGCCCCTCGATCGCCGCCGCCGCCGCCATCGTCGGGCTCACCAGGTGGGTTCTGCCGCCCCTGCCCTGGCGCCCCTCGAAGTTGCGGTTGGAGGTCGAGGCGCAGCGCTCCCCCTCGGCGAGGGTGTCCGGATTCATTCCCAGGCACATCGAGCAGCCCGCCTCGCGCCACTCGAAGCCCGCGGCGCGGAAGACCTCGTGGAGGCCCTCTGCCTCGGCGGTCGCCTTCACCTCCTGGGAGCCGGGGACGACCATCGCCCGAAGCGAGTCAGCGACATGGCGCCCCTCGACGATCGCGGCCGCCTCGCGCAGATCCTCGACCCGCGAGTTCGTGCAGGAGCCGATGAAGACGCGATCGAGCCGCACGTCGGTCAGCGGCGTGCCGGGCTCCAGCGCCATGTAGGCGAGCGCTCGCTCCGCCGACTCGCGGTCGGCGGGCGAGTCCATCGCGGCTGGGTCGGGGACCGAGTCGGTCACCTCCACGACCATCCCGGGGCTGGTGCCCCAGGTGACCATCGGCGAGATGCCCGCGGCGTCGATATCGATCTCCGTGTCGAAGCTCGCGCCCGCCTCGGTCGGCAGCTCGCGCCAGCGCTCGACCGCCGCCTCGAAGTCACTCGGCGCCGCGGCGCGCCCCTCCATCCACTCGAAGGTGGTCTCGTCGGGCGCGATCATCCCGGCGCGACCACCACCCTCGATCGTCATGTTGCAGACCGTCATCCGGCCCGGCATCGAGAGCGCCTCGATCGCCGGCCCGGCGTACTCGACCGTATGGCCCACCATGCCACCCGTTCCGAGGCGTCCGATCGTCGCCAGAATCAGGTCCTTCGGGGTGACGCCGGGGGCCAGCGCGCCCGCGTAGGAGATCCGCATGGTCTTGGGGCGCTTCTGGACCAGGCATTGGGTCGCGAGCACATGCTCGACCTCGGACGTGCCGATGCCGAAGGCGAGCGCGCCAAAGGCCCCATGGGTCGAGGTGTGACTGTCCCCGCAGACGATCGTGATCCCCGGCTGGGTGACCCCGAGCTCCGGTCCGATCACGTGGACGATCCCCTGCCGGTCGGAGCCGAGCGAGTAGATCGGGATGCCGAACTCCGCGCAGTTCCGCTCCAGCGTTTCGACCTGGACGCGCGAGAGCTGGTCGGCGATCAGCCGGGTTGCCTTGGTGCCGTCGGTGGGGACGTTGTGGTCCGCGGTCGCCAGCGTCTTGTCGGGACGACGCACCGCGCGACCGGACAGCCGCAGTCCGTCGAAGGCCTGCGGCGAGGTCACCTCGTGGACCAGGTGCAGGTCGATGTAGATCAGGCCCTCGGCCACCTCGTGGGCCGCCCAAACCTTGTCGAACATCGTCTTCGCCATCGTCAGGGGCCCGGGGTGCGTTCCGCGGTGGCCTCTGCTGTGACCGCCTCCGCCTCGCGAATGGCGGCGCCCTCCAGTGCGTTGGAGAGCGCCCGAACGTAGGCCCGAGCCGAAGCCTCGAGGATGTCCGTGGCCACCCCCTGACCGGCGGCGAGGCGGCCTGCTGCACGCAGCATCACGCTGACCTCACCGAGAGCGTCCTCTCCGCCGGTCACCGCCTCGACCGCGTACTGGCGCAGCTCGCACTCGGTGTCGGTCGCCTTCTGGATCGCGTGGAAGATCGCGTCCACCGGTCCGTCGCCACTCGACTCGGCAACCACCTCTTCGCCCGAGGGCAGCTTCACGGCGACCCTTGCCAGTGGCTCGCGCCGCGAGCCCGCCTCCACCTCGAACCAGGCGAGCTCGTGCGTATCGGCGCGCTCGCGCATCTCGTCCGAGACGATCGCCTCCAGATCGAGGGCGGTCACCTGCTTCTTGCGGTCGGCAATCTCCTTGAAGCGCTTGAAAGCGGCGTTCAGGGCATTGCCCTCGACCTTGAAGCCGAGCTGTTGGAGCGCATCGCGCAGCGCATGGCGGCCGGAATGCTTGCCGAGCACGATCGAGTTCGACTCCAGGCCGACTTCGGTCGCGTCCATGATCTCGTACGTCGTGCGCTCCTTCAGGACGCCGTCCTGGTGGATTCCCGACTCGTGCGCAAAGGCGTTGCGCCCGACCACGGCCTTGTTGGGCTGCACCGGGTAGCCGGTGAGACGGGACACCATGCGGCTGCTGCGAGCCAGCTCGCGGGTTTCGACGCCGATGGTGAGGTGATGCACATCCTCCCGGGTGCGGATCAGCATCACGATCTCCTCCAGCGAGCAGTTGCCCGCTCGCTCGCCGATCCCGTTTACGGCGCACTCGACCTGGCGAGCCCCGGCAAGCAGCCCGGCATAGGAGTTGGCAACGGCCAGGCCGAGGTCGTCATGGCAGTGCACCGACATCTCAACCTCGCGCAGGGCAGGCACGAGGTCGTAGAGGCGGCGGAAGTACTCCGCATACTCCTCGGGAGTCGTATAGCCGACGGTGTCCGGGATGTTGACGACCGTCGCCCCCTCCTCCACGGCAACGGCACAGACTTCAGCGGTGAACTCGACGTCAGCCCGGGTTGCGTCCATCGGGGAGAACTCGACGTCGTCGCAGTAGGACTTGGCCAGCGCAACGGCGGCGCGAGCCTGCCCCTTCACGTCCTCGCGATCCGTCTGGAGCTGGTGCTCGATGTGAATGTCGGAGGTGGAGATGAAGGTGTGGATGCGCGGCCGCCCGGCGTCGCGAATCGCACCCCAGGCGGCATCGATATCGGGTTTGTGGGTCCGCGCCAGACCGCAGATGACGGGGCCCTCGACGGTCCGGGAAATCGCCTCGACCGCCTCGAAGTCCCCGGGGGAGGTGATGGGGAAGCCCGCCTCGATTACGTCGATGCCGAGCCGTGCCAGCTGCTGCGCGATCTCGACCTTCTCAGCGGTGTTGAGCGAGATGCCCGGCGACTGCTCTCCGTCGCGAAGCGTTGTGTCAAAGATGTGGACGCGGTGTGCGTCAGTTGCGGGCCCCATTGGACTTACCTCCTTCTCCAACCGAATCGAATGACCTTGTCTCTCGCGGCTGTCGCGCCGCCCAGCGCTATTCCCCCCGAAGGGGGAGGAGAAGGAGAAGCGCCAAGCTGTTGAGCCGGTGTGTCATTCGCCGTCGCAGCTTAGCGCAGGCCGCGCACATCGCCAAGCCGGAGAATGCCAGGAGGGGCTTCCCAGCGGCGGCGGCCCTGCCGAACGCTGTTGCGTCCCGGGCCGCCGGCAAGGACGTCCTTGCCGGGACCGCCGACCAAGAGGTCTTCGCCTGGCCCTCCCAGCAGGGTGTCGTTGCCGGGGCCCCCATAGAGAGCGTCATTGCCGGGGCCCCCGACAAGACGGTCGTTGCCTTCGCCGCCGATCAGCTTGTCTGGGCCGGCGCCGCCGATCAGGACGTCGTTTCCGGCGCCGCCGCGCATCGTCACCCCGATCGAGATGTTCTTCGCGATCGAGATTCCGTCGTCGTTGCTGCCCGCGTTGACTTCGAAGCCGCTGACCAGCGGCGCCTGGCAGATCAGCTCGTTCGGATTGCCTTCCGCATTGCTGCAGACAGAGCTGCCGCCTTCAAGCGGGCCGATCGAGTCGATCACGTAGCTGCGGCCGTCAGGGGTGAGCCAGATGTGGATCACGTTCGCTTCGTCTCCCCCCGCCAGCACCACGTTGAAGGACTGTGGCTTCGCGTTTCCCAGCGCCGGTGCCTGGACCGCCGAGAGCGCAGACGCGATGAGCAGGAAAACAATGGCCTTCTTCATGGGTTTGGCGGTCCCCGCCGCGATGGGTCGAGACGTCTACTACGGAAACAGCATTGCCCTGTCCGCGTTGCGGCGCTCGTCCATCGATTCAGAGATCGATTGAGCGACCGACGAAGAAGCCATCGAGCCGGAGGATCCTGGCGATCGTCTCCTGGAGCACCGGTGCGTCGGTGGTGAGCGCCATCACGGCCTGCTCGCCGCCCGCCTCAGCCCCCACCGCAGCGGACACGATGTTCACTCCCTCCTCGCCGAACATCGTCCCGACCTTGCCGATCATGCCGGGCTGGTCGGCGTAGCGGAAGATGGCCAGGTGCTCCGCGAAGGGAAGGTAGAAGCTCTCACCCCAGACCGAGACGAGGTATGGCTCGTTGCGGGGCCCGACCCCGGTCCCTGAAACCTCGACCGCCTCCTCTCCCGACCCGAGCCGCACCCTGATCAGCTCGGTGAAGTCCTCGGAGCCGCTGTCCTTGGTCTCGATCAGCTCAATTCCCCGCTCCTCCGCCATCTGCGGCGCATTGACGAGGTTGACGGGCTCCTCCGTATGGCCCGAGAGGATCCCCACCAGCACGGCGATGCCGAGCAGGCGGGTGTCGTGCGAGGCGATACGGCCGCGGAACTCGGCTGTGACGCGGTCGACCGAGCCGACACCGAGCCCCTGTGCCAGCCGGCCCAGCTTTTCGCAGAGCGGCACGAAGGGCGCCAGCGCCTCCATCTCCTCGGGGCGCACGGCTGCGATGTTCACGGCGTTGGTCACCACCCCGCCGGTGAGCGCGGCCGTCACCTGCTCGGCGGTGACGATCCCCGCCCGGTCCTGCGCCTCGGCTGTGGAGGCACCCAGGTGAGGGGTGACGACGACGTCGTCGCGGGCGAAGACAGGGTGATCCGTGAACGGCTCGGAGGGGAAGACGTCGAGCGCAGCGCCCGCCAGCTTGCCCGATTCGAGCCCGGCGAGAAGCGCCTCGAGGTCGACCAGCTCTCCGCGGGCGCAGTTGACGACGCGCGCCCCGTTCTTCATGGCGGCGACCGCAGTCGCATCGATCAGGTTGACCGTGTCAGGCGTCTTCGGGACGTGGAGGGTGACGACGTCGGAGCGAGCGAGCAGCTCATCCAGGCTCGAGGCGCCCTCGACGCCGAGCTCCCGAAATCGCTCCGCTGAGACGAACTTGTCGAAGGCGACCACCTCCATCTCGAAGCCCTGGGCCCGCTTCGCGACCAGCTGCCCGATCCGGCCGAAGCCGATCACCCCGAGCGTCTTCCCGTAGAGCTCCGATCCCTTGAACCGAGACCGCTCCCAGGCGCCGCCGACCAGTGACGCATGCGCCTGCGGGACGTTGCGATACAGGGCCAGCATGAGCGCCAGCGTGTGCTCGGCCGCGGCGACCGAGTTCGCTTCCGGCGCGTTGGCGACGACGATGCCGCGGCGGGTCGCCGCCGGTATGTCGACGTTGTCGACGCCGGTTCCGGCGCGCCCGATCACCTTGAGCCGCTCGGCCCGTTCGATCAACTCGGCGGTCAGCTTCGTCGCGGAGCGAATCAGGACCGCGTCGTAGGAGCCGATCGCCTCGCGCAGCTCGTCCTCCGACATCTCGAGGCCGAGGTCGACGTCGAAGTTCCGCCGCAGCAGCTCGACGCCGCTGTCGGCGATCTTCTCCTTGACGAGGACCCTCACCTGGTTGCCTCGTCGACGTTCTCGACCACCCAGTCGATGCAGCCGGTGAGCGCCTCGACGTCCGCGGGGTCGACGGCCGGAAACATGCCGATCCGAAGCTGGTTGCGTCCGAGCTTGCGGTAGGGCTCGATGTCGACGACGCCGTTGGCGCGAAGCGTGGCTGCCACAGCGGCCGCATCGACCGAATCGTCGAGGTCGATCGTGCCGACGACCAGGGAGCGCTTGGCGGGATCGGCGACGAACGGCGACGCGAACGCGCTGCGCTCGGCCCAGCCGTACAGGCGCGTCGAGGAGTCGCCGGTCCGCTCCACGCACCACTGGAGCCCCCCTTCGGCGAGCATCCACTCGAGCTGGTCGGCGAGCAGCAGCAGCGTTGCCAGCGCCGGCGTGTTGTAGGTCTGGTTCTTGCGTGAGTTCTCGAGGGCGGTCTGCAGCGAGAGGAAGGCGGGCTGCCAGCGGTCGCGCGCGCCATCGAGCTCTCCGATCCTCGCGACGGCGGCGGGGCTGAGCAGCGCCAGCCAGAGGCCTCCGTCCGCGCCGAAGGCCTTCTGCGGCGCAAAGTAGTAGGCGTCAGCCTCGGCCGCGTCGAGCGGCAGGCCGCCGGCGCCCGAGGTGCCGTCGACCAGCACCAGGGCCTCGCCGGACCCGGTCGGGCGGCGAACCTCGACCATGACCCCGGTCGAGGTCTCGTTGTGGGCCCAGGCGAGCACGTCGGCATCGGCGTCGGCGGTCGGGGCCGGCGCATCGCCGGGCTCGGCCTCAACGCGGATCGGCTCTTCGAGGAAGGGCGCCGACGCGGTCACCTTGGCGAACTTCTGCGAGAACTCCCCGTAGCTGAGGTGGAGCGCCCGGCGACGGACCAGCCAGGCGGCGGCCGCGTCCCAGAACGCCGTTGCGCCGCCATTGCCGAGTGCGACCTCGTAACCCGAGGGGAGCGCGAACAGCTCGCCCAGGCCGTCGCGGATGCGCCCAACCAGGTCCCTGACCGGCGCCTGCCGGTGCGATGTGCCCATCAGGTCGGCCCGCCCGGCCAGGTTCTCGAGCGCCTCGGGGCGCACCTTCGAGGGCCCGCAGCCGAACCGCCCGTCGGCGGGCTTGAGGTGGGCGGGAATCTCGGTCGTGCCGGTGCTTGTGGTCATGGCGTTCGGTGCCTGATAAACGCTGTACGCCCGCGACAGGTTATTGACCCTCGCGGGTGGATTCCGGCTGAGCGGCGGGATAGGCTGGCGCCGCGCCACTCAGGCGCCATCCAAGGAGGGGAGCAGATGTACCCGATTGGCTACGAAGTGGACTTCAACCCGGCGCCGAACCGCTGGACGACCTTCTTCCGCATCATCCTCATCATCCCCTGGCTGATCGTCGCGTACGTCTACCTGATCGCAGCCTTCTTCACCCACATCTTCGCCTGGGTATCGGTGATCGTCCTCGGCCGCTACCCGCAATGGCTCTACAGGTTCAACTCCGGCGTCGTCCGCTATCTGGTCCGCTATTACGCCTACGCGTACCTCCAGACCGATGCCTGGCCACCCTTTGGGATCGGCGAGAACCCCGCGTATCCGATCCGGGTCAAGATCGCCCCAGCCGCGGCGCACCAGAGTCGCCTCAAGGCACTCTTCCGGCTGATCCTGGTCCTGCCGATGCTGATCGTCTCCTACGGCGTCAACTACCTCCACCTCGGCGCCGCGGTCGTCGCCTGGCTGACGATCGTCTTCCGCGGCTACCTGCCGGAGGGTGTCAACAGCGCGCTCACCTTCGCCAACGGCTTCTACGCACGGGTCTTCGGCTATTACGCGATCCTCACGGACGATTACCCGCCGATCGGGATCGAGGCCGCGAAGCCGTCCGCCGCCCAGGCGCCCCCCGCCGCGCCACAACCGCCCCCCGCCCCGGCGGCGTAGGCTCCGGATATGGCAGAGCCAACGGGACCAGAGGCAACGAAGGGCGACGGTTACGCCGTCGCCCACCTCGATGACCTAGGCGAGGGGCCCGGCTTCCGCAAGATCCGCAAGGCGCTGGGCGTGACCGCGTTCGGGGTCAATGCGATCGTGCTCCCACCGAGCTACGAAACCGGTCGCCACTACCACGAGGAGCAGGAGGAGCTGTACTTCGTGCACAGCGGCCGGATCGAGATGCGCTTCGGGGACGGCTCGACGCACGAGCTGGGTGCCGGCGGGCTCGCCTGGGTCGACGCCCCGACGGTGCGCGGCGTGCGCAACCTAAGCGACTCCGAGAACGCCGTCTACGTGATCGTCGGCGCCAAGGACGGCTACGTAGGCCGCGACGGCAAGCTGCCCGAGGGCGAGGAGTCGCGCTTCGGCCCAAACGCGCCTCCTGGCGCGTAGTGGTGGGGAAGGCCGGGCATCCTCCGGTTGAATTGATGTCGCACGCGCTTCGCGCTTAGCGACGGAGTTTGAGCGCGGCTATCGCCGCGCACTAGACAGATTGCATGTCGCGGCCTTCGGCCACATTCAACCGGAGGATGCCCGGCCTTCTCGCTTAAACGCACCAGGGATGCTGAGAACCCAGGCGACCTCCCCGTGACACACAAGCTGAACTTGCGACGGCAGCGAGCGAGGAACACCGGCACCCCTCCCCGGGAATGTCGCCGAAGGCGGCCTATGCAATCCGATTCTTGCGCGGCGTCAGCCGCGCTCCTTCATCGTCGCTAAGCGCAAAGCGCGTGCGACATCAATTCACGGGGAGGGGTGCCGGTGTTCCTCTCCCGAACTCCCGAACCAGCTCAGAACTCCTGGTTGATCCAGGGCATCATGTCGCGCAGGTCTTTGCCGACCTCCTCGACCTGATGGCTCGCGCCCTCCTCGCGCATGCGGGCCAGGTTCTCGCCGCCGGCACGGTTCTCGGCTATCCACTCCCTGGCGAACTCGCCTGACTGGATCTCGTCGAGGATCTTCTTCATCGCCGCCCGCGACTCCTCGCCGATCACGCGCTTGCCCCGCGTCATATCGCCGTACTCGGCCGTGTTGGAGATCGAGTAGCGCATCCCCTGGATCCCCTTCTCGTACATCAGGTCGGCGATCAGCTTCAGCTCATGCAGGCACTCGAAGTAGGCAAGCCGCGGGTCGTACCCGGCTTCGACGAGGGTCTCGAAGCCGGCCCGCACGAGCTCGCTGGCGCCACCGCAGAGCACCGCCTGCTCGCCGAACAGGTCGGTCTCGCACTCGTCCTTGAAGGTCGTCTCGATGATCGCCGCGCGACCGCCGCCGATCCCGGCCGCGTAGGCCAGGACGAGGTCATGCGCGTTGCCGGTGGCGTCCTGGTGGACGGCCATCAGGCAGGGGACTCCCTGCCCTTCCTCGTACTGGCGGCGGACCAGGTGACCGGGGCCCTTGGGAGCGACCATGCCAACATCGACGCCCGGAGGCGGCAGGATCTGCTCGAAGTGGATCGCGAAGCCATGCGCGAAGAGGAGCAGGTTCCCCGGGGCTATCCCGTCGGCGATCTCCACCTCCCAGACCTCGGCCTGCTTCTCGTCGGGCAGCAGGACCATGACGACGTCACCGGCGCTGGCCGCGTCCGCGATGTCGAGCACCTCGAGACCGGCCTCCTGCGCCTTGGCGCGGCTCGAGGAGTCGGGGCGCAGGCCGACGACAACCTCGACGCCGGAGTCCTTCAGGTTGAGCGCGTGAGCGTGGCCCTGCGAGCCGTAGCCGAGGATGGCCACCTTCTTGCCCGCGAGCTTGGAGAGGTCGGCGTCCTTGTCGTAATAGATGTCGTCGGTCCGCATGAGCGGGCAGGCTAACGCAGGGCGCGCCTCAGCAGCTTGCCCGATGGGGTCCGCGGCAGCGCCGCGGCCAGCTCAACCCGCTTCGGGACCTTGAATCCGGCCAGTGCGTCGGCGCAGTGCCGGCGCAGCTCGTCGGGCGTCGTCTCGGCGCCGTCCACGAGCACGACGATCGCGGTGACCGCCTGCTGCCACTCGGGGTCCTCGCGGCCAACCACCGCCGCGTCGGCGACGGCGGGGTGGCGCAACAGGACCTGCTCGACTTCGGCCGGGACGACGTTCTCGCCGCCGCTGACGATCATGTCGTCGATACGGTCTTCGACGTAGAGGAACCCCTCGTCGTCGATCCGGCCGAGGTCGCCGGTGTGCAGCCAGCCGTCGGCATCGAGCCGGCCGGGCGCCACGGTCGGTCCCTGGACGAGGATCTCCCCGTCCTGGATCCGCAGGTGCGTGGTCAGCAGCGGCCGGCCGGCCGAGCCCAGCTTGCGCCGCGCGTCGGCCGGGGCAAGCGTCGTCACCTGGGAGCAGGCCTCGGTGAGGCCGTATGTCTGGACGACGGTGGCGCCGCGCCCCATCGCCTCTTCCAGTGGCTCCTTGGGAACCGGGCCTCCGCCGATCAGGATCGCGCGCGGGCTGGAGAGGTCGGCTCCCGCCTCCAGCAGGCGCGTCAGCATCGTCGTGACCAGCGAGACGACCGTGATCTGGCCCTCCTCCAGGGAGGCGGCCACGCGTTCGACATCGAAGCCGTCGTTGAGAACGGCGGTCGTGCCGTAGATCACCGAGCGCATGACGACCCCGAGGCCGGCGATATGGCTCAGCGGCAGGCAGCAGAGCCAGCGGTCCTCTGGCTCGACGCCGATGTTGAAGGCCGAGCCGACCGCGCTCCAGAGGAAGTTGCCGTAGGTGAGCCCAACCGGATCGGGAGCGCCGGTGCTGCCGCTGGTCAGCATGCGGCAGCAGAGGTCATCCATGTCGTGCTCGCCGAGCAACGGCATGTCGGCCTCGGTCTGGGTCAGCTGGCCCGGATCGTCGAGGTCGAGCGCGGGCTCCTCGGCGGCGATCACCGCTCCCCGCTCCGCGGCCGTCAAGCGTGGGCTCAGCGGCAGCACGACCGCACCGGCCTTCATCAACGCGTGGACCAGCACGACCTGCTCGCGGCGGGGGTGCATGGTCAAGGCCGCCGTCGTGCCCCGCCGCACCCCATGCGCGACGAGGCGGCGTGCCACCCAGGTCGCCTCCGCCTCCAGCTCCGCGTAGGTGACCTCGGCTCCATCGGCGATCAGGGCCGTGCGGTCCGGGCAGCTCTGCGATCTCTGGGCGAGCCAGTCGTCGAGTTTCATATGGAGAGCGACATCCACCAGGTGTCCCTGGCTATCGTTGCCCTCCGCATTCTTGCGAGCCGCCAGCCAGCGCGCGGTCACCAACCGTCAAGACCCCGGAGGATCGCTTGCCGCAACGCCATAAGGACGCCCCGCCCGAGCAGGAGCTATACGCGCCGATCGAGTGGCGGACGGCCGCCGAGTACGGCGACATCCGCTACGAGAAGGCGGACGGGATCGCCAGGATCACCATCGACCGGCCGGAGGTGCGAAACGCCTTTCGCCCGCAGACGTTGGCCGAGCTGCGCGACGCTTTCGTCCGCGCCCGCGACGACCTCGAGGTGGGAGCGATCATCTTCACGGGAGCAGGAACCGAGGCCTTCTGTTCCGGCGGCGACCAGCGGATCCGCGGCGACGACGGCTACATCGGCGACGACCAGGTCGCCCAACAGGGCGTCGGGCGGCTCGACGTCGGCGACCTCCATGTGCAGATCCGGCGGCTGCCGAAGCCGGTGGTGGCGATGGTCGCCGGCTACGCGGTCGGCGGCGGCCACATCCTGCACCTGGTCTGCGACATGACGATCGCCGCCGACAACGCCCGCTTCGGCCAGACCGGGCCGCGGGTGGGCAGCTTCGACGGCGGCTTCGGCGCCAGCCTGCTGGCCCGAAACATCGGCGTCAAGCGCGCCAAGGAGGTCTGGTTCCTCTGCCGCCTCTACAGCGCCGAGGAGGCGCTGCGGATGGGGCTCGTCAACGCCGTGGTGCCGGTCGAGGAGCTCGAGCGCGAGACGGTCGCCTGGTGCCGGGAGATGCTCCAGCTGTCGCCGCTCTCGCTGCGGCTGCTGAAGGCGAGCTTCAACGCCGAGGAGGACGGGCTGACCGGGCTTCAGCAGCTGTCCCACGACGCAACCCTGCTGTTCTACATGTCCGAGGAGGGGCAGGAGGGCCGCAACGCCTATCAGCAGGGCCGCAGGCCGGACTTCTCCAGGTTCCCGAAGAGACCATGAGGATCTGGCTCATGGCCGCAAGGCCCAGAACCCTGCCGGCGGCGATTGCGCCGGTGCTGGTGGGAACGGCGGCGGCCGTTGAATGGGCCGGAAGGCTGCCGCGGGCCGGCGCGTTCTTCGCCGCGCTGGTCGGATCGATCTTCATCCAGATCGGCACGAACCTGGCGAACGACTACTCGGACGCGATGCGGGGAGCTGACACGGCTGACCGGCTGGGCCCCGTCCGCGTCACCTCGGCGGGGCTCGTGACCCCGCAGCGGGTGCTGGTCGCCACCTGGGTCGCCTTCGGCGTCGCGGTGGCCTGTGGCATCTACCTCGCGGCCGTTGCCGGGATCGTCATCCTCCTGGTCGGCGCCGTCTCGATCGCCGCCGGCGTTCTCTATACGGGCGGCCCCCGCCCGTATGGCTACGCTGGCCTGGGCGAGGTCTTCGTCTTCCTCTTCTTCGGCTTGGTCGCGGTCAACGGCTCCTACTACGTGCAGGTGGAACGACTCGATGCGCTTCCGCTCGGACTGTCGCTGTCGGTTGGCTTCCTCGCCACCGCGATCCTCGTCGTCAACAACGTCCGCGACATCGAGACCGACCGCCGCGCGGGCAAGATGACCCTTGCTGTGCGAATGGGCCGGCGCAATGCGGCTGTGCTCTACCGGCTGCTCGTGCTCGGCGCTTACGCCATGCTGCCGATCGCCCTGGTCGCCGGCGAAGCCAGCCTGCTGCCGCTGATCGGCCTGGCCTCGCTGCCGTTGGCGATCGTCCCGCTCCGAGCGATGGCGAGCCGCACGGGAGGCACGGCGCTCAACCGCGCGCTGGCCGCCACCGGCACCCTGCTCGGCGCCTTCAGCCTGCTCGTGTCGGCGGGGCTGGTGATCGGAAGCTAGCGGGGTGACCGGCAGCGCTGCCGGTCACACCACCAGGACGGGCCATCCTACCCTGGCCGAAGTGAGAAGCTGTTCGAATGCGCATCGCCTCGGTGGAGGTCGTTCCCTACGCGCTCCCGTTCCGCGAGCCATACGTGACCGCCACGGGCAGGCTCGAGCGGCGCGAGATGGTGCTTCTGCGCCTGCGCTCGCAGGAGGGCCTGGTCGGTCTCGGCGAAGCCGTGCCGCTCTCCCTGCGCGGCGGCACGACCCTGGCCCGGGTCGTCAGGGACCTGGAGCGGCTCAGGGAGCGAGAGTCGCTCGACGAGGCGACCGTGAGCAGCGAGGCCGCGACCCTCTCCCCTCCCGCCCGCTGCGCCGTCCTGTCCGCGCTGCTCGATCTGCGCGGAAGGCGCGCGGCCGCGGAGCACGGCGAGGCCCGGTCCCCCTCCCCGCCGGTGCGCTGCAATGCGACGTTGGTCCTGGGCACGCCCGCCGAGGTGGCGGCTGACGCCGAGCGTTGGGCGGCGGACGGGTTCTCCACCTTCAAGCTGAAGCTCGGCGGCGGCGACGACGCCGGCCAGGTTCGCGCCGTCCGCGAGGCGGTGGGGCCGCGGGCGCGCATCCGGGTCGACGCCAACGGCGCCTGGGACGTGGAGACCGCGAAGCGGAGGCTCGCCGAGCTGGAGACGCTCGACGTCGAGCTGGTCGAGCAGCCCGTCGCGACGCTGGAGGAGGCGGCTGAGCTGGCGCCCTCGACCGCAATCCCGATCGCCGGCGATGAGAGCATCGAGTGCCGCGCCGACGCGGAGCGAGCCGTCGCGATGGGCGCCTGCGAGCTGACGGGCGTGAAGCTCTCCAAGGTGGGTGGGCCGGAGCCGGCCATCGAGATCGCCGAGGTCCTCCCCGCCTATCTGTCCAGCGCGCTCGATGGGCCGGTGGGGATCGCCGCAGCCGTGCAGGTGGCCGAGACGCTGAGCGAGGCGGCCGGCCGGGACGACCCCGGCATCGCGCACGGGCTCGCCACCCAGCGCCTCTTCGCGTCGAGCATTGCCTCGGTTGAGTGCGAGCTGCGCGGCGACATGCTCCACCCGCCGGACGGCCCGGGGCTCGGGGTCGAGATCGACGAGGCGGCACTCGACGCCCACCGCCTCTAGCCTGACGGGGCGCTTTACTCGGCATAGAGCCGAGAAGGGCGCCATACACAGCATCGGATGGACCCGACCAACGCCAACACCGCCCTCGCCTCTGCTTTCGCCGAGGAGCTGGCGCGCAGCGGCTTGCGCCACGCCGTCCTCTCCCCTGGCTCCCGTTCCACCCCGCTCGCCCTGGCGCTCTGGCGGCAACCCGAGATCGACGTCACGGTCATAGTCGACGAGCGTTCCGCCGCCTTCTTCGCACTCGGCGCCGCCCAGGCGAGCGGTGCGCCGGTGGCAATGCTCTGCACCTCCGGCACGGCCGCCGCCAACTTCCATCCCGCGATCTGCGAGGCCGACCATTCGGGCGTGCCACTGCTCGCACTGACCGCCGACCGACCCCCGGAGCTGCGCGGGATCGGCGCCGGCCAGACGGTCGACCAGCTGAAGCTCTACGGCTCCGCGGTGCGCTGGTTCTGCGAGGTCGGCACGCACGAGGCCGACGACGACGGCCTCCTCCACTACCGGTCGGTCGCATGCCGCGCCTTCGCGGCGGCGCGAGGCGAGCCGCGCCCGGGGCCTGTCCACCTCAACTTCGCCCTGCGGGAGCCGCTGGCGCCACTGCCGCAGGCCGGAGCGGTCACCGCAACCGATCCGCTCGCCGTCGGGGGACGCGGCGACCGTCCGCTGACCGCCGTCACGCCGTTCGACGCGGAGCCGTCCGAGTTCCTGCTCGAGGAGGTCGCCAAGCACATCCGCGAAGCGCTCTCCGGGGTGATCGTCGCCGGCCGCCAGCTCAATCCGGAGCTGCGCGAGCCGCTCACCCGCCTCGCCCGCATCGCCGGCTTCCCGATCCTCGCCGAGCCAACCTCGCAGGTCCGCTGCGGCCCCCACGATCGCTCCCATGTCATCACCGCGTACGACCTGTTGCTGCGGGACGAGCGGTTCGCCACCCGCGTCGTGCCGGACCTCGTCCTCCGCTTTGGCGAGATGCCGACCAGCAAGCCGCTGCGCGCCTGGCTGGCGGGCTCGGGGGCAGACCAGATCGTCATCGACCCGCTCGCCGGCTGGCACGAGCCGAGCCAGCGCGCCGCGGCGCTGTTGCGCGCCGATCCGACCGAGCTGGCGGCGGGCTGGGCCGCGCGCCTGGGCGAGGATCGCGAGCCGCCCGCCGTCTGGCTGGACGCCGAGTCGGCGGCGCGCGGGGCAATCGAGGAGGAGCTTGCCGGCGTCGATGCCCTGACCGAGCCCGGCCTGCAGCTGGCGCTCGGCGCGGTCCACGGCGATGGCGAGATCGTCTATACGGCCTCGAGCATGCCAATCCGCGACCAGGAGGCCTTCCTGCCCGCCGGCGAGGCCGATTCCCTCTTCCTCTGCAACCGCGGCGCCAACGGGATCGACGGCCTCGTCTCATCCGGAATCGGTGCTGCCCACTCCAGCGGCCGCCCGACGACGATCCTCACCGGCGACCTCGGCCTCCTGCATGACATCGGCGGCCTCGCCGCGCTGCGCGACGTCTCGACCCCGGTCCGGATCGTGGTGATCGACAACGACGGCGGTGGCATCTTCCATTTCCTGCCCCAGGCGTCCGTCCTCGACGGCGACGAGTTCGAGGCCCTGCTAGGCACCCCGCGCGGCGTCGACGCCGCCAGGGTCGCCGCCCTCTTCGGCCTCCCCCACCGCCGCCTAGAGACCCTCGACGATCTTCCCGACGCCCTCGCCGCAGGCACCGGCCTAATCGAGGTCGAGACGGACCGCCAGACCAACGCCGCCCTTCATCGCCAGCTCGCTAGCTCAGTAGCGGCAGCAGCGCGCCGAGCTTGACCTCGGTCTCCGCCAGCTCCCCGGCGGGATCGGACCCAGCAACCACACCGACCCCCGCAAAGAGATGCGCATCGCGATCCCGGAGGAGGGCGCTGCGCAGGGCGACGCAGAATTCACCGTCTTCCGCGGCGTCCATCCAGCCCACCGGGCCCGCGTACCAGCCGCGATCCATGCGCTCCAGGCCAATCGTCGCCTCAGCCGCGGGCCAGGGCTCCCCGCCGACGGCCGGCGTCGGGTGCAGCATGCCGGCCAGCTCGATCGCCGAGTGCGGTTCCGCCAGCTGGGCGATCACCGGTGTCGCCAGGTGCTGGATGTTGGCCACCTTGATCACCTCCGGCTCCGATGCCTGCTCGACCCAGACCGCATGCGGGCGCAGAGCGCGGACGATCCGCTCGGCGACGATCCGCTGCTCGCGGCGGTCCTTGTCGCTGCGCAGGAGCTGCTCGCCGAGATGATCGTCGACGGCCGGGTCCGAGCTGCGCCGTGTCGAGCCGGCCAGCGCCACGGTCGAGACGCTCGCGCCCGAGCGGCGCACCAGAAGCTCCGGGCTGGCTCCCAAGAAGGCGGCCGCGGGGGTGCCGCAGCAGAAGCAGAAGCAGGACGGGAACTGGTCGCGGAGCGCACCGAAGATCGCCGCCGGCTCGTGTGCGGAGGCCCCCGTGACCAGCACCTCGCGGGCAAGCACGACCTTGCTCAGCTCGCCTGAGCCGATCCGCTCGCTGGCCGCTGCAACCGCCTGCTCGAAGTCGTCGGGGGGATGGACGCTGCGGATCTCGGGACGATCGGTCAGGTGCGGGTCGAGGAGCGGCAGCGGGTCCGAGCGCAAGCCGGCAACCCGCGCGACAAGCCCGTCGATGGCGGCTGGGCCCTCACCCGGCGAGACGACCAGGTTGAGCGTGAGGAACACCTTCGCCCCCGTGCGGCACAGCGAAAGTGCTGGCAGCACCATGGAGGCAGGCTCGAAGGACGACCAGGGGGCGGACGCCGCGCCGTCCGGGTCGAAGGCGAAGCCCCCTGTCCAGACCGGCCCCGCCCCGGCGGGCAGACCCGCCGGCTCGTCGACCACGGCGCCGTCGCCGAGGCGGAGGCATTCGCGGGCCACGTCCTCGAACCGCTCCCCGCCCCGGGACCTCGCCTCATGGGCGACGCCGAGCGTGGCCAGCGCGAAGCCGCGGTCGGGCTGCTCCCAGCAGAACCAGCGATCCGAGGCCAGCCGCGAGGCAAACACCGCCGCGCAAGGGTCGATCCCCTCGACCGGCACCGTGACGCTGACCAGCGTCCGCCGCGCACGCCCAGCCGCCCGGGCCGTCCCCTCGCGGAGCTGCGCAAGGAGGTTCTCAGTCGCTACCACGGGCGATGGCAATCTCGCCGGTGCGGACCATCTCGATCAGGCCGTGGGGCCGGATCATCCGCTCGAAGGCCTCGATCTTGTCGGCCGAGCCGGTCACCTCGATCGTCATCGTGCGGCGCGAGACGTCGACGATCTTGGCCCGGAAGATCTCCGCGAACTGGATGATCTCGCCCCTGTTATCGACCGCCGCGGACACTTTGAACATCGCCATCTCGCGGGCAACCGTCTCGTCCGGCTCCATGTCGCGGATCTTCAGCACGTTGACCAGCTTGTGGAGCTGCTTGGTGACCTGGTCGATCGGGTGGACCGCGCCATCGAGGGTCAGCGTGATCCGCGAGACGCTGGGATCGTCGGTCGGCCCGACCGCAAGCGTGTCGATGTTGAAGCCGCGCCGCGAGAAGAGGCCGGCGATCCGCGCCAGCACGCCCGGCTTGTTCTCGACAAGGATCGAGAGGATGTGCTTGCGCCCGCTCAGCTGACCGGGCACCCGCAGGTCCTCAAGTTTCACGAGGTCGGGGGTCCCCGCCTCCATCAGCCCACCATGTCCCTGGCGGCGGCGCCGGCCGGGATCATCGGGAAGCAGTTCTCCTCGGGAGAGACGCGGACGTCGAGCAGGACCGGGCCCTCGGTCTCCAGCGCCTTCGCCATCATCTCCTCGAGATCGGCCGAGTCCTCGCATCGCATGCCGGTCGCGCCGAAGGCCTCCGCCAGCTTCACCCAATCGGGACTCGGTCCCAGCTCGACGGAGCTGTAACGGCGGTCCCAGAACAGCTCCTGCCACTGGCGGACCATGCCCATGTAGCCGTTGTTCATCAGGAACACCTTGACCGGGATCTCTTCGGTGACGCAGGTCGCCAGCTCCTGGCAGGTCATGATCAGGCTGCCGTCGCCGGCGAGGCAGACAACCGCCTCATCGGGACAGGCGACCTTGGCGCCAACCGCGGCTGGGAGGCCGAAGCCCATGGTCCCCAGGCCACCGGAGTTGATCCAGCGGCGCGGCCTGTCGAAGCCGTAGTACTGCGCCGCCCACATCTGGTGCTGGCCGACGTCGGAGGTGACGATCGCGTCGCCCTGCGTCGCCCTGTGCATCGCCTCGATCATGAACTGGGGCTTGATCTCGCCGTCCTTGCCGGGCTCGTAGCGCAGCGGGTACTCATCCTGCCAGGCGCGGATCTTCTTCCACCAGGCGTCGAGGCGGGAGGGGTCGGTCTGCAGCGCCCGGTATTCGCGGCTCAGCTCCGACAGCACTCGCTTGGCGTCGCCGACGATCGGGATATGGGCGGCGACGTTCTTGGAGATCTCCGCCGGGTCGACGTCGATGTGGATGAACTTGGCGTGCGGCGCGAACTCGGAGAGCTTGCCGGTGATCCGGTCGTCGAAGCGGGCGCCGATCGCGACGATCAGGTCCGCCTCGTCCATCGCGTAGTTGGCGGTGCGGGTGCCGTGCATGCCAAGCATCCCCAGCCACTGCTCGTGCGAGGCCGGGAAGGCGCCCAGGCCCATCAGCGTCGAGGTGACCGGGAAGCGGTCGCAGCCGGCCAGCTCGCGCAGCTCCTCGGAGGCGTTGGCGTTGACCACGCCACCGCCGGTATAGAGGACCGGGCGCCGCGCGTTGGCGAGCGCTTTGGCTGCGATCCGCACCTGCTTGATGTTCCCCCCCATCGAGGGCCTGTAGCCGGGCAGCTCGACCGGCTCGGTGCGCGGTGCGTAGTCGATGTCGGCGCGGGAGAGGTCCTGCGGCACGTCGATCAGCACCGGCCCCGGCCGCCCGGTCGAGGCGATGTGGAACGCCTCGTGCACGTACTCGGGGATCTGGCGCGGGTCGGTGACCTGGAAGGAGTGCTTGACGAAGGGCATCGTCGAGCCGAGGACGTCGGCCTCCTGGAAGCCGTCGCTGCCGATCAGGTCGGTCCGCACCTGCCCGGTGACGAACACGGTCGGGACCGAGTCCATCATCGCGTCGGCGATCGCGGTGACGAGGTTCGTGGCGCCCGGGCCCGATGTGGCGAAGGCGACGCCGACCCGGCCCGATGCCTTGGCGTATCCCTCCGCAGCGTGCCCACCGCCCTGCTCGTGTCGCACCTGGATGTGCCGGAGATCAGCGTCGACAAGCGCATCGTAGGTGGGGAGGTTCGCCCCACCGGGGATGCCGAAAATATGCTCGACAGCCTCAGCCTTGAGGCTTTGCATCAGCGCGTCTGCAGCTCTCATCGGACCGCGATGGTACCAGCGGCCTATGCCTGGCCTGCAGGGGATTTCGCCGGGTTCCAGCGGGTGTGCGGATCGATCGAGCTCTCGATCACGCGCCCCTTGTGGCGCTCGATGGCATGCAGCATCGACTCGACCAGCTCCTCGCCGAGCAGGGTCGGCTTCAATCCGAGCTCCAGCAGCTTGGTGTGGGCCGCGTTGTAGTAGTGCTCCTCCGACTCCACGCGCGGGTTCTCGACGTGGTCGATCTGGACCGTGTAACCGAGGTGCTCACCGGCCGCCTTGACCAGCTTGGCCAGCTCGAGAACCGAGAACTGCTCGGTGAACTGGTTGAAGATGCGGAGCTCGCCCCGCTCTGCCGGGTTCTCGACCGCCAGCTCGACGCAGGCAAGCGTGTCGCGGATGTTGAGGAAGCCGCGGGTCTGGCCGCCTGAGCCGTAGACGGTGAGCGGGTGGCCGATCACCGCCTGCACGCAGAAGCGGTTCAGCACGGTGCCGAAGATCTCGTCGTAATCGAAGCGGGTGATGAGACGCTCGTCCTTGACGGTCTCGGCGGTCTCGATCCCGTAGACGACGCCCTGGTTCAGATCGGTGGCCCGCAGCCCCCATATTCGACAGGCGAAGTGCAGGTTGGTCGAGTCGTGGACCTTGGAGCAGTGATAGAGCGAGCCGGGCAGTTTCGGGAAGGGCAGCGTGTCGGTGCGGCCCTTGTGGGAGATCTCGATGAAGCCCTCCTCGATGTCGATGTTGGGAGTCCCGTACTCCCCCATCGTCCCCAGCTTCACCAGGTGGCAGTCGGGGACGTGGTCACGCATCGAGAACAGCAGGTTGAGGGTGCCGATCACGTTGGTGTACTGGGTCTCCACCGCCCGCTCGCGCGACATCATCGAGTAGGGCGCCGAGGGCTGCTCGCCGTAGTGGATGACCGCCTCGGGCAGGGTCTCGGCCACCACCTCGTCGAGGAAGTCGCCGTCCTCGACCGCGCCGACGTAGCGGCGGATCTGGGAGCCGGCCGAGATGGCGCGCCAGGCGTCGATTCGCTCGTCGAGGTCACGAATCGGGGTCAGCGAATCGGTTCCGTGCTGGCGGTGCCAGCGGCGGCGAGAGAAGTTATCGACGAGGGCGACCTCGTGCCCGCGGGCCGAGAACCTCAGGGCCGTCGGCCAGCCCAGGTAGCCGTCGCCCCCAAGAATGAGAACGCGCATCAGTGGTCCTCCCCACGGCGCCTCGCCGCAAATGACGGCCCCAGATCGCCGCCATGCTGCGTCCTCAGTCGCCCGAATAGCGCTGCTATTCGGGCTCCCTGCGTCCTTGCCTGGCGACGCTTGGAACTCGTCATTTTCTGGCGAACGCCATGCGGAGGACCACAGTCGCGGCAGGGTACCGGACGGGGCGACATAGCATCTGCGCGATGACGAGACTGACGGCGCGCAACGGTGGGCGGGCAGGGGTCGCGGCGCTGGCCGTGGTCCTCCTCCTTGGCCTCGGCCTCCGGGTCGGGTACGCCTGGGAAGGCCGGGCGCCGGTCTTCGATGCGGCCGCCTACGCCCGCATTGCCGCGAACCTCGACCGCGATCGCGGTTTCACGCTGGGCAAGGGCGCAACGCAGCCGGCGAGCAACTACTCGCCCGGTCTGCCGCTGCTCACCGCCGGCCTCTACAAGCTGAGTGGCGGCGTCCACGAACGGTTCGCGCGCCTCGTGCTGGCGCTGGTCGGAGCCCTTTCGGTCCTCTTCGCCTACCTGATCGGGCGTCGCCTCTCCGGCCCAGCCGCCGGCCTGATCGCTGCCGGCGCGGTGGCGGCCTACCCCGCTCTCCTCGAGTACCAGGGCATGCTGATGGGCGAGCCGCTCGCCGCAACCCTGCTCTCCGGCGCGATCCTCTCGATGCTATGGGCAGCTGACACCCGCCAAAGCCGTCAGAGATGGCTTCTGCCGGGCGTCCTGCTCGGTGCACTGGCCCTTGTGCGCCCCGAGTACCTGGGCGTGGCAGCTCTGCTGAGCGTCGTGGTGGCCGCTAAAGAATTTCGGGTCGATTGGCGACGATCGATGCTGAATGCGCTGCTGCTCCTCGCCGGCGTAGCGATCGTCGTCGGGCCGTGGACGGTGCGCGACGCGATCGCCCTCGGCCGCTTCGTGCCGATCTCGACCGGTGGCGGACAGGTCCTGTTCGCCGGCTCCTACATGCCTTCCGGCGGAGATCCGGAACGGGTGGGCCGCGAGGTGCTCGAACGCCACCCCGGCCTCACCCGCCGCCTGGCAAACGAACACCTCCCCCGGCCGAGTTCGCCTTTTGTCTCGCATAGCGAGACAAAAGGCGAACTCACCGACGCGGTCCTTGGGCGGGTGCGGTTGGAGCAGATCCTCGCGGCGCTGGCGGCGCAGCGCTATCCGCACCTGGAAAGCGACCGGGCGCTCGCCCGCATGGGCCGCGAACGCCTCTGGAGCGACATCTCCGAACGGCCGCTCGACTACGTCGGCTTCGTCGCGGCGAAGGTCGCGCGGATCTGGTCGCATGGCCCTCGCGACGTGATGCGGAAGCCGCTCTGGGAGGTGCTGCACTGGGCGCTGGTCGCCTTCGGCCTGCTCGGTCTGGGCCTCCTCGCCAGGCGGCGGCGCTGGGAGGCGCTGGTGATCGCCGTGGTCCTCGTCTCGATCACCGCGATCAGCGCCCTGCTCGTCGCCTCGCCACGCCGCGTGCTGGTGATGATGCCGCTCCTCGCCGCCCTTGCCGCCACTGGAGCGACGGCCTGCAGGGATAGCCTGACGCGACGATGGAATCGCTGAGCAGCTGGCTGCGTTCTCTCCCCGAGCGGCATGGGCGCCTCACGCTGGCCCTGCTGGCGGCGATCCTGGTGCTGGGCTTCGGCCTGCGGGCGTACCGGGTGGTCGAACCGCTCGGCTCGCCCGGCGACGACGCCCACGCCTATTACGCGCTCGCGAAGTCCCTCTACGAGGAAGGGAGCTACGGCAACCCCGGGTTCCACAATCCGAGTGACTGGTCCCCCGGCGCGCCGCTGCTCTACGCGGCGTCCTTCTATGTGACCGGCGGCCCCCGCGAAGGCGTGGGGCGAATCGTCGAGCTGCTGCTGGGGCTCGCCGCGATCGTCACCGTCTATCTGCTGGGCCGCAGGATCAGCTGCCGTCCCGCGGGGTTGATCGCGGCCTTCGCGGTCGCCGTCCACCCGTCGTTCATCCACTCGACCGGCGCGCTCTACAGCGAGCCGCCGGCGATCTTCACGCTTCCCGCCGCCGTTCTCGCCTTCCTCTGGGCGGGCGAAAGAAAGCGGTTGCGCGCCTGGCTCCTGCCCGGCTTCCTCTTCGGCCTCACGGCCCTGATCCGGCCCGAGTACCTGTTCGTCGGGGTCGCCTTCGGCCTGCTCGCCGCGATCCGCGTCGGCCGGCAGCGCGGCTGGCGACCGGGGCTGGCCGGCGCGGCCGTCCTCGCCGCCGCCTTTCTCGTCCCGATCATCCCCTGGACGGTGCGGAACGCAGTCGTCTTCGGCCGGTTGGTTCCGATCTCGACCGGCGATGGCAAGGCCCTCTACGTCGGCACCTACCTGCCGGCCGACGGCGACTACCAGCGGGTCAAGGCGCTGCTGGTCGAACGCTACCTGCACCGCCGCCTCGCGCCGGAATCCGAAGCGCTCAACAGGGTCGACCCAACCCCGCTCTTCGACCGCGTTGCGGCCCGCTATCACCAGCTTCCACGCGACGTCGCGCTCAGCAGGATCGGCAAGGAAGACTTCTCCAAGTACTTCGGCGAAGACCCCCTCGGCTACCTGGGGATGACCGCTCGCAAGGTCTGGCGAATGTGGAGCGCCGGGATCGGCGAAGCGATGGGCAGCGCCGCGGGCCGTGCCGTGCAGCTGCTGATCGATGCGCTGGCGCTGGCCGGGCTGGCGATCCTCGCCCGGCGCCGGCGCTGGTGGGAGCTGGTCGCGCTGGCGACGCCGATCGCGATCGTCACCGCGGTGGGAGCGATCTCGCTGGCCACACCCCGGCGCAACGAGATCCTGATGACGCTTGTCTTTCCGCTCGCCGGCATGGCGCTCGTCAGGGCGGGTGCGGCCATATCCTCCAACGCTCCGTGGTCCCCCAGGCGAGCATCTTCCCTCCCGAGCTGACGGCGCTCCGCAGCGCCGGGCTGCTGGTTGCTGCGGCAATCGTCGTCTTCGCCGTTCTCCGCGGCCGCTCGCTGCGCAATGCCGACGTGCTGATCTTGCTGCTCGCGGGCGTCGGCCTCGCCGTCGTCTCGGGCACGAACCTGACCGACAGGCTGCTCTCCGCCTTCTCGTTCGAAAAGGGCAACGGGGGCCGCATCCTCGGCCTTGCCGTGTTCGCGATCTTCGTGCTCTTCCTGCTCATCCTTCGCGCGCTCTCGCAGGCTGGGCGCAACGCGCGCCAACTCTCGGCCGTGCTCGAGGGGCTCGCCTGGGAGGAGTTCCGCCAGGCCGATCTGCCGCCCCGCTTTCGCGGCAAGATCGCGATCCTGGTCCCCGCCTACAACGAGGCCGAGAACATCGGCCACGTGCTGGACCTGATGCCGCCCGAGGTCTGCGGCGTGGAGACGATGGTGCTCGTCGTCGACGACGGCTCGCGCGACGGTACGGCCGAGGTCGCCGCCAAGCACGGCGCGATCGTCGCTCGCCATGTGATCAACCGCGGTGGCGGCGCGGCGCTGCGGACCGGTTACCGGCTGATGGCCGAGTCCGGCGCCGAGATCGTCGTCACCCTCGACGCGGACGGGCAGCACCTGCCGTCGGAGATGGAACGCCTCGTCAAGCCCGTCCTCGAGCGCGAAGTCGACCTCGCCCATGGCTCCCGCGTGCTCGGCGAGGCGGACCGCAACCAGTTCGCGCGCGAGCTGGGCATCGTCTTCTTCAACCGCCTCGTCTCCTTCATAACCCGCACCCGCGTCACCGACTGCTCGAATGGCTACCGCGCCGTGCGGACGACGGTCCTGCCACAGCTCGTGCTGCGCCAGGAGCAGTTCCACACCTCGGAGTTCATGATCGAGGCGATCAAGCGTGGCATCCCCGCCAGGGAGGTCCCGGTAACCGTCGCGCAGCGCCTCCACGGCCACTCCAAGAAGCCGGCCGTCGTCCGCTACGGCCTCGGCTTCGCCAACGCGATCGTCCGCACCTGGCTGCGGTAGTCCTACCGCACGCCGGGGTGGTGAACCTCGGCCGGGTCGGGCAGGTAGAGGTCGGTGCCGCAGCGGGGGCAGACCTGGACGTAGAGCTTCAGCGGCTTGCCGCAGGTGGGGCACTGGCGTTCGGGTTCGGTCTTCTCGGAGCGGAAGAGGATGACGGCGATCAGGCCCAGGATTGGGAGCACGGCGCCGATCAGCAGCCAGAGCCAGAACGGGCTGCCCTTGCCGCGGCCGATGATCGCGGTCGCTAGCCCGAAGAAGAAGGCGATGACGGGGTACTCGTATCCCACGGGGCTATTGTCGCCTCCAGCGGCCGTGGGTGCCCGATCGTGCCCAGCTCGGAGAGGTCACGCCGGAAGGGAAGGCTGGCCGTCCAGTCGATCACGGCCCTCACCTTGCGGGCGGCTCCCGGGATCTGGCTCATGTGGTAGGTCCGCGCCATCCACCAGGCGGGGAAGCCGCGGACGGTGCGGCCGCCGACTCGCCCGACCGCCTTGTAGCGGCCGAGGTTGACGAAGGCGGCGCTGCCCCGGTACTCGAACGCCCGTGCCTCGCCGCCACCGAGCTCGGCCGCGATGTTGCGGGCCGCAACCGGCCCCTGGCGGACCGCGTGCTGCGCGGTGGGCGGGCAGAGGCCGCCGTCCGGGTTGGGCACCGCGGCGCAGTCACCGATCGCCCACACCGAGTCCATGCCGCGCACCCGCAGGTGCTCATCGACCGCAACCCGACCCCGCTCGTCAAGCGGCACAGAGAGCCGCTGCAGGCTCGGGTGCGGAGCGACGCCGGCCGTCCAGACGACGGTGCGAGTGGGCAGCCTCTCCCCGGTCGAGAGCCGTGCGGTGTCGGCTCCCACCTCCTCCAGCGTCGTGCCGAGCCGGATGTCGATGCCGCGGCCCCGCAGCTCGCGCAGCGCATATTCGGCGAGACCCGCGTCGATCTCCGGCAGCACCCGCTCGGTTGCCTCGACCAGCACCCAGCGCATGCCGTGCAGGCGAGCCCGGGGATAGCTCTCGATTGCCTCAGATGCGAAGTCCTGCAGCTCGGCGAGCGCCTCGAGCCCGGCGTAGCCCCCACCCACGAAGACGTAGGTGAGCAGCTCGTCGCGACGGCTCGGATCCTCGGTCGCATTCGCCGCCTCGAGGGTCTCGATCACGTGGTTGCGCAGCCAGATCGCGTCGGCCAGGCTCTTGAAGCCGATCGCGTGCTGGGAGAGCCCCGGCACCGGCAACACCCTCGACACCGAGCCGAGCGCGAGCAGCAGATGGTCGTATGGCAGCTGCTCGGTCTCGCCCTCGCGGGTCCGCAGCTCGACCGTGCGCACTCCCGCGTCGTGCCCGACCACATCGCCGAGCCTCAGGTAGGTCCGCTTGAGGATCTCCCGCAGCGGCGTCACGACGTGCCGCGGCTCCAGCGTCCCCGCCGCGGCCTCGGGCAGGAACGGTGTGTAGAGCAGGAAGTTGACGTCGTTGACGAGCGTCAACCGGGCCGATTGCCGCGGCATGACCCGCTCCAGCTCCCGCGCCGCCATCGCGCCCCCAAACCCGCCACCGACGATCACCACATTCCAAGCCATACCACCAAGCTACCACCTTGTAACAACCTGTTACAAAGTGGGAAGCACAGCTCCGCCAGACCCCCGCTCCGGCCCCGGTGCTCCCTATGTACGTATTAGGTACAAAAGGAGCACCGGAAGCGTCCGGCCCCACCGTCGACCGTTGACGCCTAAAGCCCGAGCCGGGCGCGGATCAAGCGGTTCACTTCGCCGCCATCGGCGCGCCCCTTGGTCTCCCGCATCACGATCCCGACGATCGCACCGATCGCCTTCTGGTTGCCCGAGCGGACCTGCTCGGCGGCGTCCGGGTTGGCGTCGACGGCGGCCGCGACGATTGCCTCCAGCTTCCCCGTGTCGGAGATCTGGGCGAGGCCCTCGCGCTCGACGATCGTGTCCGGGCCTCCACCCTCGGCTACCAGCGCCGCCAGCACCGTCTTGCCGCTCCCGTGGGAGATCGTCTTCTCCTGAACCATGGCGATCAGCGCCGCAAGCGCCTCGGGCTCGACCTTTGAGCCCGCAGCTGCCGCCCCGGTGTCCTCCTGGCGCAGAGCCGCGGCCAGCTCGCCAGTGACCCAGTTGGCGACGACGCGCGGCTCGATGCCGTCGGCGGCCGTGGCGGTTCGCTCGAAGTAGTCGGCAGTCGCGGGATCACCAACGAGCAGCGCGGCCGACCCCGGGGAAAGCCCAAGCTTGCTTTCGTAGCGCTTCATGCGGGCCTCCGGCAACTCGGGCAGCGACTCGCGCGCCTCCCGCAGCATCTCCTCGGTGGGCGCCAGCGGCACCAGGTCGGGCTCGGGGAAGTAGCGGTAGTCGTGCGCCTCCTCCTTGGAGCGCAGCGACGTCAGCGTGCCGTCGTCCGGATGGAAGTGGAGGGTCTCCTGCACGACCGTCCCCCCCGCCCCGATCAGCTCGCGCTGGCGCTCCAGCTCCGCCTCGATCCCGCGTTCGAGAAAGCGAAAGCTGTTCATGTTCTTCAGCTCGGTCTTCGTCCCCAGCTGCTCGCTGCCGGCGGGTCGCAGCGAGACGTTTGCGTCGCAGCGCAGGCTCCCCTCCTCCATGTTCACGTCCGAGACCCCGAGCTGGCGGACCGTCGTGCGCAGCAACCGCGCCCAGGCAGCCGCCTTGGCGGCGCTGTGCAGGTCGGGCTCGGTGACTATCTCGACGAGCGGGGTGCCACCTCGGTTGAAGTCGACCAGCGAGGCGCCTGACCCGTGGATGCGCCCCGACTCGCCCACGTGGATCATCTTCGCCGCGTCCTCCTCGAGGTGGACACGGTGGATGCGCGCCCCTCCCAGCCGCCCCCCCGTGGCAAGTGGGGCGTCGTACTGACTGATCTGGTAGGCCTTCGGGTTGTCCGGGTAGAAATAGTTCTTGCGGTGGAATATCGAGCGCGGCGCCACCTCGCACCCGAGCGCCAGGGCGATCCTCAGCGCGTAGCGAATCGCCTCCTCGTTTGGCACTGGGAGGATCCCCGGGTGGGCGAGGCAGACCGGGCAGGTATGGACGTTCGGCTCGCCCCCGAAGGAGAGCTCGCAACCGCAGAACATCTTCGTGCGGGTCGAGAGCTGGACGTGGATCTCCAGGCCGATCACCGCCTCGAGCTCAGCCATCGATGCTCTCCCCGGGCTTCGCGTCGAAGCCGATTGCTCCCTCCAGCGCATAGGCCGCCTCGAGCAGCCGCTGCTCGGCAAAGGCCGGAGCGGCGATCTGAAAGCCGACCGGCAGGCGCGGCCCCCCTCCGTCCGGCTCGGCAAGGCCTGCCGGGATCGAGATCGCGGGGATGCCCGCGAGGCTCATCGGCACGGTGAAGAAGTCGTTCATGTACATCGCCAGGGGATCGTCGGTCTTCTCGCCGAGCCGGAAGGCGACCGACGGCGAGGTCGGCGTGACGACGAAGTCGAAGTCGGCGAAGGTCGCCGCGTAATCCTGGGCGATCTTGGTGCGAACCCGCTGCGCCTGCCCGTAGTAGGCCTCGTAGTAGCCCGCCGAGAGCGCGTAGGTGCCCAGCATGATGCGACGCTTCACCTCGGCCCCGAAGCCCTCGGCGCGCGTCGACTCGTACATCTCGATCAGGTCGGCCGCCCCCTCCGCGCGCATCCCGTAGCGGACACCGTCGTAACGGGCGAGGTTCGAAGACGCCTCGGCCGGCGCGATCACGTAATAGGCGGAGATGCCGTGCTCGGCATGCGGAAGCGGCGCCTCGGCGACCTCCCCCCCGAGGCCCTCGATCCTCTCGAGGGTCGCCTCGAAGACGGAGCGCACACCGGCCTCGATCGCGTCGTGGCCCAGCTCGGCCGGGACCGCGAAGCGCAGCCCCTTCAGGTCCTCACGGCTTGGCGCCTCCACCCCACCCACGATCCCGACCGAGGTCGAGTCGCAGGGGTCGCGGCCTTGCAGCGTCGCCAGCATCAACGCCGCGTCGGTGACATCGCGGGTCAGCGGCCCGCACTGGTCGAGCGAAGACGCGAAGGCGATCATCCCGTAGCGCGAGACCGCCCCGTAGGTGGGCTTCAGGCCGACGATGCCACACAGCGCCGCGGGCTGGCGGATCGAGCCGCCGGTGTCGGTCCCGATCGCCCAGGGCGCCAGCCCGCCGCCGACCGCGGCCGCCGAACCCCCCGACGAGCCGCCCGGCACCCTCTCCCTGTCCCAGGGGTTGAGGACGGGCCCGAAGGCCGAGTTCTCGCTCGAGGACCCCATCGCGAACTCGTCCATGTTGGTCTTGCCGAGCACCCGCGCCCCGGCGTCGGTGAGCCGCCGCACGGCGGTTGCCGTGTAGGGCGGGCGGTAGCCCTCGAGGATTCGAGACGCCGCCGTGGTCGCCACCCCCTCGGTGCAGAAGATGTCCTTGACCGCCACCGGAACGCCGGACAGCGGGCCGTCGCCGCTGCCAGCGCAGCCGTGCTTGCCGGCCTCGGCCCGCCATAGGTAGGCGTTCAGCCCGTCGCCCGCCGCCGCCTCGACGTAGGCCGAGAAGAACTCGTCGCCGCTGAGCTCGCCGGCGTCGATTCTCCGCAGCGCCTCGTGGACGCTCAGCTGAAGCAGATCGCCCATCAAGCCTCGGCCTGCGGAGAGGGCACCCGGAACGCCCCGCCGGCCGGATCGGGCGCCTGCCCGAGCACGACGTCCCTGTCCCAGCTCGGCCGCGGCTCGTCGGGTCGCAGCACGTTCTCGAGCTCGACCACGTGCGACGTGGGCTCGACCCCGTCCAGATCCAGCTCGCCGATCCTGTCCACGTGCCTGAGAATCCCCGACAGCTCCCCCGCCATCCTCTCCACCTCACCCTCACTCAGCCGCAGCCGCGCCAGCTTCGCCACATGGAGCACGTCATCTCGCTCGATCACAGCCCGGATTCTAAGTTGCAGCCTGTAACGCCGCGCGGGCCCTCCCCCTAAAGCGTCTGGCTGTCCAGCCAGTTAGAGTCCCCGCGGCAATGCGGGGCAGGGCAGCAGAGAGATTCGTGGTCGCCAACCTGCGGCTGCTCGCGCTCAGCTTCGCCGTCGTCGGCATCCTCTTCATCGCCGTCCCCAGCGGGGTCCTCGACACGATCTCCGACCTCGGCGACTCGATCGGCAGCTTCACGCGCGCCCCCCACAGCCAGGAGCAGCTCTGGCTCGCCCTCGCCTTCGCCTACATGGTCGTGATCACCGGCATCTGCCTTGTCACCCAGGCCAACGTGGTCCGCTACCGCCCACTGCTGCTGGTGCTGGTGGCGGGCAAGACCGCGTCTTCGCTCGGCTCGCTCGCCTTCTACCTCTTCGACAGCAACGTATTCATCTACCTGCTCAACTTCCTGGTCGACGGTTTCCTGGCGCTGGCGGCGTTCTGGCTCTGGTCGCTCGCGGGTCGGATCGGTCGCCCGGCCGAGCCCGGCTGACAGCGCACGCCGGGGCTCTCGTCCGCCGAGCAGCGCACCCTGAGCGCGGTCTGCGAGGCGATGGCGCCGAGCGCCGACGGCCTGCCCGCCGCCGAGCGTGAAGTCGACGTCTCCGGCCCGGTTGCCGAGTTCCTCGCCGCCGTGTCGCCGCGCCTTCTGGCCCGTATCAGGCTCGGCCTGCGCCTCTTCGAGTGGCTGCCGTTCCCGTGGCGGTTCAGTCGCCTCGACGTAGCGGCCCGCGAGGAGTTCCTGCGCCGGATGGAGGGCTCGCGCTTCGGGCTGCACCACGAGCTGCTGCTGATGGCCAAGACCTTCACGACGATCGGCTATGCAATCGACCCCAGGGTCGAGGAGCGAATCGGGGTCGAAACGGCCTGCCGGCTCGGCGACGGCTCGCTGCCGGCGGCGGCCGGATCGCTCGGCGACACGGCGCCTGTGGGGGATTCCGAGGAGTGCGACGTCGTCATCGTCGGCTCCGGCGCCGGCGGGGCCGTCGCCGCGGCGACGCTGGCCGAGGCGGGCCTCGACGTGATCGTGCTCGAGGCCGGAGGCCACTACAACCGCGACAGCTACCCGAGCGACCCGCTCGATGCGATCGCCTCCCTCTACCGCGAAGGCGGCCTGACGATGGCCGAGGGGCGCCCGCCGATCCCCGTGCCGACGGGAAGGGCCGTGGGCGGGACCACGGTGATCAACTCCGGCACCTGCTTTCGCGCCCCGGAGCCGGTCCTCAGCCATTGGCGCAGCCGCTACGGGGTGGAGTGGGCGGGCGACCTCGACCCCGCCTTCGCTGCGGCGGAGGAGTTCCTCCGCGTCACCCCACTCGACCCGGAGCGAATGGGACGCAACGGCCAGCTGGCAATGGAAGGGGCTGAAGCCATCGGCGCAAGCGGAGCTCCGATCTCGCGCAACGCGGGCAACTGCGTGCAGTGCAGCTCCTGTCCCTACGGCTGCACGATCGACGCCAAGCGCGGGATGCATGTCAGCTACCTGCCCCGTGCGGTCGCCGCCGGCGCCCGGGTTCGCGCCGGGGCCGAGGCGCGCCGCATCCTGATCGAGGATGGACGCGCTGCCGGCGTGCGCTGCATCGCCGGAGAGGCGAGTGCGGGCAACGGCAGCCGCCGTGCCTACACGGTCCGCGCCCGCCGCGCCACGATCGTCGCCGGCGGCGCGTTCGGCACCCCGGAGCTGCTGCTGCGCTCGGGCCTCGGCGGCGGCCAGGTTGGCCGCAACCTCCACATCCATCCCGCCTGCTGGGTCGGGGCGCGCTACGAGGAGGAGGTGCGTGGCTGGGACGGGGTCATGCAGAGCTACTACATCGACGAGTGGGAGCCGGAGCGGATCCTGCTCGAGGCGACCTTCACTCCACTCCCGTTCGGTGGGGCCTGGCTGCTCGGCGCCGGGCGCGAGCACCAGGAGGCGATGCTCGGCTTCGGCCATCTCGGCTCGATCGGCGTGCACCTCTCCGACGAGTCGGCCGGACGGGTCGGCATCGCCGGCGACGGCTCGCTGCGGGTTACCTACAGGCTGACCGACGAGGATGCGCGCCGCCTGACGTTCGGCATCGCGCGCGCCGCCAAGGTCCACTTCGCGGCTGGGGCAGTCGAGGTCTACCCCAACATCGGCCGAGTCCCGATCCTGCGACCCGGCCAGCTTCCGGAGTTCGAAGCCACCTCGTTCGCGCCTTCCGAGCTTCGCCTCGAGGCCTTCCACCCGATGGGCACGGCACGTATCTCAGCCGACCCCGGCGAGGGCGTCTGCGCAACCGACGGCTCGGTGAATGGCGCCAGGGACCTCTACGTTGCCGACGCGTCCCTCTTCCCCACCTCGGTCGGCGTCAATCCGATGATGACCATCATCGCCTTCGCGAAGAAGATCGCCGCCGGGATCGCTGAGACCCCGGCGGCGTAAAGAGCCCTAGACCCCTGAGCTGGGAGGCGGGGGTGGGGGCGGCGGTGTCGAGGACGGGGGCGGCGGAGGTGCCGACCCACCCGGACCGTCGCCGCTTCCTCCGGAGGAGAGACGGCTGGCGGCGTCGGCGAAGGAGGTCCCCTCTTCCTGCATGGCCCGGTATCCGCCGTAGGCAATCCCCGCCGCTGCGATCAAGCCGAGGAAGATGCCCACGCTGAGCGTCGCGTCGACCGAGACGCCACCGAAGCTGCCGAAGCTCGGCGGGTCGATGATCCGGAAGAGGATCAGCAGCACCGAGAGGATGCCGAGCCCGGCGACGACGGCGTTCAGCGAGACCGGCGGCTCGAAGTCCGCCTCGATCACGCGAAGCACCGCGACGCCGATCGCGGCGACGATCGCGATCAACAGGATGATCGGGATGAAGTCGAGCACATCCCAGGCGTTGCCACCAGCCCCGGGCACGCTGCCACCGAACGCACCGGCACCCGAGACTTCGACGCCGAACCAATCGAAGAACATGAATATGAAAAGCAGAATCGCGGAGACTGCGGAGACCTTCTCTCCCGTGCTGAGCTTGTCAACATCCATCTACGTATCCCTCCATGGGATTAGGGGTCGGGCCGACACTACACCTCGGCGGGGCGGATTCGGAGCGAAAGCTGGGTCGCATCAGGCCTTTGTCGCCGACACGCGGGCTCGGGCGGCCTGCAGCGTATTGACGAGCAGCATCGCGATCGTCATCGGGCCGACACCGCCGGGCACGGGAGTGATCGCCGCGGCGACCTCGGAGACCGCATCGAAATCGACGTCGCCGCAGAGACCGTCCTCGGCGCGATTCATGCCGACGTCGATGACGACCGCCCCCGGCTTGACCGCGTCGGCGCCGAGCAGCCGCGGCACGCCCACGGCCGCGACCAGCACGTCGGCCCGGCGGCAGACCGCCGCAAGATCCCGCGTGCGCGAGTGACAGACGGTCACCGTCGCGTTGGCCGCCAGCAGCAGCCGGGCCACCGGTACCCCCACCAGCTTCGAACGCCCCACCACGACCGCCTCGGCACCCTCCAGCTCGACCTCCTCATGGCGGAGCAGCTCCATCACGCCTGCCGGAGTGCAGGGCACGAGCCCGGGCATGCCGTGCGCGAGCAGGCCCGCGTTGGCGGGGGTCAGGCCATCCACGTCCTTGCCGGGATCGATCGCGGCGACGATCGCGTCAGGATCGATCCGCTCGGGCAGCGGCAGCTGCACCAGGATCCCGTCGACGTCCTCGTGCAGGCCAAGCTGGCCGACGAGCTCCAGGACCTCGTTCTCCGTCGCCCCCGCCGGAAGGTCGTGGTGGACGGAGCGGATTCCCGCCTCCGCGCATGCGGTGTGCTTGTTGCGGACGTAGATCTGCGACGCGGGATCCTCCCCAACGAGCACCGTCGCGAGCGTCGGGACGCGGCCGGTCGCCGTCTCGTACGCGGCGACTTCGGCGGCCACGCGCTCGCGCACCGTGGCGGCGATCGACCTGCCGTCGATGATCCGCGCCGCCAAGTCCCTACCGCTTCCTGATCGGCGCGTAGTCGGCCATCAGCTTGCGTTCGGAGCCATCCTCGGCGAAGCGGACCACAACCACTCCATCCGGCTCGACCGCGGTTACGACGCCATCGCCGAAGCTGGCGTGGACGATGTCGTCGCCCGTCCGCAGCTCGAGCGCCGGGCCAGGGGCGAGTGGAGGAGCAGCGCTCCGCTCCGTCGCCGGCCAGCCCATCCCCACGCTCGGAGCGCTGGAGTGGCGCTCGGTCAGCTCAGCGGGCAGCTCGTCGACGAAGCGCGAGGGAAGGTTGCGCTCCGACCGCCCAAACAGCCGCCGCTCCCGCGCCCAGGTCATGTAGAGCCGCTGGCGAGCGCGTGTGATGCCGACGTAGCAGAGGCGGCGCTCCTCCTCCTCTCCGCCCTCTTCCAGCGCTCGCATGTGCGGGAAGGCCCCGTCCTCGCAGCCGACGATGAAGACCGTGTCGTACTCGAGGCCCTTCGCGTTGTGAAGCGTCATCAGCGTGATCACCGACTCGTCGCGCATCCCGTCCTGGTCGCTGTGGAGAGAGAGCTGCTGCAGGAACGCCTCGAGCGGCGACACGCCCCCCTCGCCCTCGAGGTCGTGATTGACGTCGAACTCGGCGGCAACGCCCACCAGCTCCTCGAGGTTCTCCGCGCGGCTTTCGGCCTCGACCGTCCGCTCCGCCGCCAGCGCCTCCAGGTAGCCGCTCTCCCGCAGCACCGCTTCGAGCAGCTCGGCGACTCGGGCGGACTCGGCCCGCACCCGCAGGCCCTCCATCGTCTCGTGAAACCGCGAAACGGCCTTGATCGCGGCCGCGCTCAGCCCCGGCACCTCCTCGACTCGCTCCGCGACGTCCCAGATCGGCAATCCGGTCGTGTTCGCGTGGGCGGCCAGCCGCGCCTGGCTGGTTTGGCCGATACCGCGGCGGGGCGAGTTGACGATCCGCGCAAAGGAGACCTGGTCGGCGGGGTTGACGAGCAGGCTGAGATAGGCGATGGCGTCCTTCACCTCCGCCCGCTCGTAGAACTTCGTGCCGCCGATCACCTGGTAGGGCAGCTCGAAGCGGACCAGGGTGTCCTCCAGCACGCGGCTCATCGCGTTGGTGCGGTAGAAGACCGCGACGTCCTCGCGATTCACCCCCTCCTCCTCGCAGAGGCGCTCGATCTCCCCCGCGACCCAGCGCGCCTCCTGGTGCTCGTCGGTCAGCTCGGAGAGCCGCACCGGCTCGCCCCCCGCCAGCTCCGTCCACAGGCGCTTCGGCCGTCGCTCCCGGTTGTGCGCGACCACCGCGTTGGCGGCCGAGAGGATCGTCTGCGTCGAGCGGTAGTTCTGCTCGAGCTTGACCACCTTGGCCTCCGGAAAGTCACGCTCGAAGTCGAGGATGTTGCGGATGTCGGCGTGGCGGAAGCCGTAGATCGACTGGTCCTCGTCGCCGACGACCATCAGGTTGCCGTGCTCGGCGGTGAGCAGCTGCAGGAGCCTGTACTGGGCGTGGTTCGTGTCCTGGTACTCGTCGACGAGGACGTGGCGGAAGCTGCGACGCCAGCGCTCCCGCACCTCCTCGAAGAGCTCCATCGCGTTGACCATGCGGACGAGCAGGTCGTCGAAGTCCATCGCGTTGGCCGCGAGCATCCGCTTCTCGTAGAGCGCGTAGGCCTGCGCCACCGCTTCTTCGAAGATGCCGCCCTGGGCTTCGGCATAGGCGGCGGCGTCGACCAGCTGGTTCTTCGCGCCGGAGATCTGGGTGCGAATGGCCTTTGGCGGGAAGCGCTTCGGATCGATCTCCAGCTCGTTCATGCAGCGTTTGAGCATCCGCAGGGAGTCGGCCTCGTCGTAGATCGTGAAGTTATGCGAGTAGCCAAGCCGCTCGGCATCCGCGCGGAGCATCCGTGCGCAGGCTGAATGAAAGGTCATCAGCCACATCGCCCGCGCCGAACGGCCGACCAGCGCCTCCACCCGCTCGCGCATCTCCGTCGCCGCTTTGTTGGTGAAGGTGATCGCGAGGATCTCGCCCGGCCGCGCAGCGCCGGTTGCAAGCAGGTAGGCGATGCGATGGGTCAGCACTCTCGTCTTGCCAGAGCCGGCGCCGGCGAGTACCAGCAGCGGACCCTCCCCGTAGCGGACCGCCTCGCGCTGGGGCTCGTTGAGATCGGCCAGCAGGCGCTCGACGCGATCGGCGCCGGGCTCGGTTGGGGCGCCCTCGGCGGCGCCCCGTGCACTCTCCGACTCAGTCTGGAGCATCACCGACCGAGCATAAACACGCGCCCGGCCGGCCAGCTCCGCTCTGCAGCCCCGCGCAGGGTGGGCTCAGCCACCGGCGGACGAGCGGCCGGTGCGCGGTCGAAGCTCATGCCCCTCGGCCGCGGGCTGCCCACCGCCGTCGAGGTTGGCGATTCGCTGTTCCAGGCTCGCGATTCGCTCTGACAGCGCCTTGATCGCATCGGCAATCGGATCGGGCAGGTGGATCCAGTCTGCGTCGGGCCCCTCCACCCGCCTCCCTTCCACCCGGACCGGGTGCCCCGGGTTGCCGACGACCGTCGAGCTGGGTGGAACGTCCTCGACGACGACCGTGTTGGCGCCGATCTTGGCGCCGTCGCCGACCGAGATCGGGCCCAGCAGCTTGGCGCCGGAGCCCACGGTGACGTTGTCACCCAGGGTTGGGTGGCGCTTGCCGCGCTGGAAGCCGGTTCCCCCGAGCGTCACCCCCTGGTAGAGGGTCACGCGCTCGCCGATCGTCGCGGTCTCGCCGATCACCACACCGGAGCCGTGGTCGATGAAGAACTCGGGCCCGATCTTCGCCGCCGGATGAATCTCCACCCCGGTGATCGCCCGGCTCAGGTAGGCGATCGCGCGCGGGACGAGGGGGACCCCAGCCTCCAGCAGAGCGTGGGCTATGCGGTGTGCGAGCAGGGCCTGCACCCCAGCCCAGCTGGTGAGGATCTCGAAGGCCGAAACGTTCCGCGCCGCCGGGTCGCGGTCGCGAGCCGCGGCGATGTCAGCCCGCACCTCATCGAGAACTCTCCTGAGCGTCCTCATGGTGCGAAGAAGGGTAGGGACATGTACCGCTCGCCCGAATCGCAGACGATCGTCACCACCCGCTTGCCGGCGAGCTCCGGCCGCGCCGCCACCTCGAGCGCCGCCTTGATGTTGGCCCCGGCGGAGATCCCCGCCAGGATCCCCTCCTCGCGCGACGCGAGGCGCGCCGTCTCCAGCGCGTCCTCGTCTGACACCGCGATCGTCTCGTCGATCACCGAGCGGTCCAGCACGTCGGGGACGAACCCGGCTCCGATCCCCTGGATCTTGTGCGGGCCCGGCAAGCCGCCGGAGAGGACGGGCGACGCCGCCGGCTCGACAGCGACGATCAGCGTGTCCGGGCTGCGCTCGCGGAGCATGCGCCCCACCCCGGTGATGGTGCCCCCGGTGCCCACGCCAGCTACGAAGGCCCCCACCTGGCCGCCGGTGTCACGCCAGATCTCCTCAGCCGTGGTGCGGCGATGCACCTCCGGATTCGCGGGGTTGGAGAACTGTTGGGGCATGAACGCCTTGCGCTGCTCGCGAATCTCCTCCGCCAGGCCCACCGCCTCGGCCATGCCCCCGAGGGACGGCGTCTCACGCACCTCGGCGCCATAGGCCCGCAGCAGCTTCGCGCGCTCCCGGCTCATCCCCTCCGGCAAGGTCAAGATCAGCTCGTAGCCGCGCGCCGCGCAGACCATCGCCAGCGCTATCCCCGTGTTGCCGCTGGTCGGCTCGACGATCACCGAGCGGCCCGGAGCGATCAGCCCATCCCGCTCGGCGGCATCGATCATCGCCACCCCGATCCGATCCTTCACGGAACCCCCGGGGTTGAGGTACTCCAGCTTCACACACAGGTCAGCCTCCAACCTCCTGCCGAGCCGTCGCAGCAGGACCAGCGGCGTCCCACCCACGACAGCCGATGGCTCCGCACCGATCCGCATCAGATGGAGCACACCCCAGAGCCACCTTCGCGTCGATGCCCGCGGCGATCGTCAGAGAGGCGAAGGTATGGCGGCACCCGTGAAGCGTAATGCGCCCCAGCCGGTGAGGCTCAGCCCGCGGCGGGCTCGGACTCGGCCGCGACCTGCGCCTCCTCCCACTGCTCCAAGAGCTCCTCAACGGCGCGCTTCGCCGCCCGGTGGCGCTCGTTGCCGCGCTTGGCGCGGCTGGGGCTGGACCAGGCGGCAGGGTCCGCCAGCTCCTCCTCGACCTCACGCAGCTCCGCCTCGGCGCGCTCGATCCTCTCCTCGAGGCGGGCGGCCTTGCGCGCCGCCCTCTGGGCCGGCGCGGCGGAGCCGCGGCGACGACGACCAGCTGGTGCGACGGCCGGCTTCGCCGCCGCCGCGGCTGCCTCGCGCTCGTCGCGGCGGCGCTGGTATTCCGCCCAGCCGCTCGGGTAGCTGGTCAGGAGGCCGTTCTCGCAGACCAGGGTGCGACTGCCGACGGCCTCCAGCAGGGCGCGGTCATGGGAAACCAGCACCACCGCGCCCTCGAACTCGGTCAGGGCGTCCTCCAGCGCCTCGCGGCTCTCGATGTCGAGGTGGTTGGTGGGCTCGTCGAGGATCAGCACGTTGGCCCCGGAGGCGACCAGGATTGCCAGCGACAGGCGCCGCTGCTCGCCACCGGAGATGTCGCTCAGCTGCTTCTCGGCATCGGCGCCGGAGAAGAGGAAGCCGCCGAGCAGGTCGCGGGCCTTCTGTCCGGTGAGGCCGGTCTGGCGCTGCGCCGCGTCCAGCACGGTGCCCGCCCCGGCGGCGGTGTCGGCGTGCTGGGAGAGATAGCCGAGCTTGACGTTGTGGCCGCTGCGGACGATGCCCGAGGCGGGCCTGCGCTGGCCGGCGAGGGTCTCTATGAGGGTCGTCTTGCCGGTGCCGTTGGCGCCGACCAGGGCCACGTGCTCGCCACGCTCGATCTCGAGGCTCGCCCCGGAGAGCAGAGTCCGCCCCGGCACCTCGATCGTCACGTCGACCATCTTCAGGACCACCCGCCCGGGACGCTCCGGCGGCGCGAAGGAGAAGCGCAGGCTGCGGGTGTCGCGACGCTCGGCGACCGGCCCGTCCCGCTTCGCCTTCTCGATCTGCTTCACCCGCGACTGGGCCTGGCGCGCCTTGGTTGCCTTGTAGCGGAAGCGCTCGACGAAGCGCTCCATCCGCGCGATCTCCGCCTGCTGGCGCTCGATCGCCTTGCCGAGGGCGATCTGCCGCGCCGCCTGCTCCTGGCGCCAGGCATGCCAGGGGCCGGCGAAAAAGCGGGCGCGCTGGGCCTCCAGCTCCAGCACCGAAGTGCCGACGGCCTCCAGGAACCAGCGGTCGTGGGCGACCAGGACGACGGCCGCGTCAAGGTCGACCAGGTAGGACTCCAGCCACTCCAGCGAGGGGATGTCGAGGTGGTTGGTGGGCTCGTCGAGCAGCAGCAGGTCGGGGCTGACGGCCAGGGCGCGCGCCAGCGAGGCCCGGGTCAGCTCACCGCCGGAGAAGGTCGAGAGCGAGCGCTCGGCCTGCTCGTCATCGAAGCCGAGCCCGCGCAGGACGGCGAGGACGCCGTCGCGCCAGCGGTAGCCACCGCCCGCTTCGAGCCGGTTCTGCACGGCCGAGTAGGCCTTCATGGTCTCCTCGTCTGCACCGCCTGACATCTGCCCCTCCAGGCGCTCCAGCTCCGCCTCGGCCTCCAGCATGTCGCTGCGGCCGGAGAAGACGTAGTCGCCCAGCGTGGCTCTCGACTCGCGCGGTGGCCGCTGGTCGTGCAGCGCCACCCGCGACCCGCGCCGCACGGTCAGCGAGCCCGAGTCGGGCTTCAGCTCCCCCGCTAGGATCCGCAGCAGCGTCGACTTGCCCACGCCGTTTCGCCCCGAAAGGGTCATCCGCTCCCTCGGCTCGAGCTTGAAGGAGGCGTCGGCGAACAGCAGCTTGCCGCCAACGTGGACGTCGAGGGAGGTGGCGGTCGCGATGGCCATCGTCAGCCCAAGTTAGATGACGCAGGCCCGCCGTACCCCTCCCACGCGGGCCGGCGGCGAGGCGCTCAGATGAAGTACATCCCCGAGCCCGCGTCCTCCAGTTCGCGGCGGGCAACTTCAGCGATGGTGGTCTGGCCGAAGACCTTGCGCAGGGCGCTAACGCCCTCGGCCCAGATCCCGCCCGCCTCGTCGGCCTCTTGACCGATCTTGCCGTCCAGGGTCTGGACCACCTCGAGAACGGTGATCTCGTCGGCGGGGCGAGAGAGCGTGTAGCCGCCCTTCACCCCGCGGTGGCTCGCAAGCAGGCGCGCCCGGCGCAGGGTCGAGAAGAGCTGCTCGAGGAATTGCTCGGGAATCCCGCGCCGCTCCGCCAGCTCCTTGATCGGCACCGGGCGATCGCCGGAGCGGGCCAGCTCGGCCATCGCGACAACCGCGTAGCGCGACTTCGAGGTAATCGAGATCATGCGTTCTTTCTACCGTACGGTGCGGACCCGGCTGGGCTAGGATCGAATCTCGGCCCCGGGGCTGGCGACGGAGCCACCCCGGACCCCACCAGATCGGAAGCAGCCCTGAGCGAGCGCCCACAGTGCCTAGTGATCGACGGCCATCCGTTGGTCCGGCTTGGTGTCCGCGAGGCCTTGAAGGGTGGCTTCGAGGTGCACGAGAGCGAGAGCCGCGAGGAGGCCCTGGACCTCGTCCGCGATATTGGCAGCATCGACGTCGCAATCGTCGACCTGAGCCGGCGGGCAGCCGACGGCGAGCGGGCGCTGAGCGGAAGCGATGCGATTCGGGCCCTGCGCAAGGCCGAGCCCGCCCTCGGGATCGTCGCCCACGGCGAGCGGGCGGAGCGTCACATCGCGGCCATCGCCCTGCAGGCCGGCGCGACGGCCTACGTCTCCAGGACCTCCGGCCCCGAGGACCTGCTCCGGGCCGCACAGTCCGCGCTTGCCCAGGAGCAGTTCGTCGATCCCGCCGTCCCCCCCAAGGGGAGCCGAGGCCGGCTCACCCGGCGCCAGCGCGAGATCCTCCAGCTGGTGGCCAATGGCGGCTCGACCACAGTCGCGGCGCGCCAGCTGGGGCTCAGCGAGGAAACCGTCAAGACCCACACCAGGAACGCTGTCGCCCGCCTGGGCGCAAGGAATCGAACGCACGCGGTCGCGATAGCGCTCCGCGAGTCGCTGATCGAGTAGCGGCCTCTATATCCAGCCGCGCTCACGCGCGGTGAGCACCGCCTGGGCGCGATCGACGGCGCCGATCTTGCCGTAGACGTTGTGCAGATGCGTGCGGATGGTCGAGACCGAGAGCTGCATCTCACCGGCGATCTGCTTGTAGACCAGGCCCTCGGACAGGTACTTGAGGACATCCAGCTCGCGAACCGAGAGAGGGCAGGGCTCGCTGATGCGGCGTACGTCTGGGCGCGCGTAGGGAAGCTCGTACAGGAGTTCGCGGAGCATGTCGGGACCGACACCGCATCGGCCGGCCATGGCGCGCAACCGCTCGGGCATCACCGCCTCGCCCTGCGAGTAGTGGGCCATCATGTTCGCGGCGGACACCATCGCGGCCAGTTCGTCAGCATCCTCCGTGTGGTGGCGCTCGATCGCCACCGCGATTCGCTGCGGCACGTTCCAGCGACGCGCGAGCACCCCACCGACCAGCGCGTGGTCGATGCCGAGCTGGTCGCGCTCGTCCCTGATCCTCTGCTCCGGGGTGTGAGAGGCATCGAAATAGGAGCGGTGACCAGGGTGCAGCTTGGAGATGACGAGCCGGCCGATGTCGTGGAGGAGAGCCGCAACGGCCAGTTCGTCGCGATCGGGCCAGCCGACCGCACGGCCCAGCTGATCCGCGGCCTGCTGGGTGGCGAGCGCGTGCACGCGGAAGCGCTCCGGCTTGAGCTCCCAACCCCCATTGGGCTCGAAGAAGTCGAACACGGGCGCAGTGCCGGCGACTGCCAGGACTCCGGACGGCCTCAGCACGTCAACCGCATCGGGAATGCTCCCCACCCCACTTGTCGTGCTCGAGCGGTTCGCGTAGCGCAACACGCCGATCGTCAGGGCAACGTCGGACTCGACCGCGTCTACGAGCTCGCCGATCCGCGCGGTCTCCGCCGTCGCCGCTCGCATCGCCCGAGCTCGAGACTCGACCAGAGCCGGAAAGTGCTCCACCGCCTCAAATGCAGCGGCGAGCCGGGCGCCAGGAGCGGGCGCGGCGTTGGCCGCCTTCCCACGTACCCGAGCCGCCTTCACCCTTCCATTGCTTTGTGACTTGGTCGACTCCATGGCGGGTGGTCCCGCCAAGCTCATCGGCAACCAGGGACGCGTGGTTTAACATTGGCCTCCCCAATAGTGGGGAATCTTCCACCATTAATTGTCCAGTGCGTCGCCTACGAGGTTCCGCGCTCGTACCTCAGGCCCCGAGGCGCTTGATCGCGGCGTCGATCCGGATCAACGACTCCTCGCGCCCAAGCGCGGCCAGGGATTCGAAGATTCCGGGCGAGACCGCGCCACCGGTGATCGCGACTCGAATCGGCTGGTAGATCCGGCCCGGCTTGACCTCGAGGCGGTCGGGCAACGGCGCCAGCACGCCCTCCACCGACTCGGCGTCGAACCCACCGGCCCCGGCCAGCGCCGCGCGTGCCTCCCCCAGGAAAGCACGAGCCTCCCCCTTCATCACCTTGCTCCAGGCCTTCTCATCCTCGTGCGGCGGCCCGAAGAGAAAGCGAATCAGCGGCCAAACCTCGTCCAGCGTCTGGGCTTTCTCCTGGACGATCTCGCAGGCGGCCCGCAGTCGGTCGTCGGGCTCGCGGCCAAGATGGCGCGCAACCGCCAGCGTGTACTCGTCAGGCGGCATCTCACGCATGAACCTGCCATTGATCCAGCGCAGCTTGCTCTCGTCGAAGATCGCTGCGGCACGGCCGACGTCCTCGATCCGAAAGCGCTCGACCAGCTCAGCGGTCGACATCAGGGTCGTGTCGTCGCCGGCCCCCCAACCAAGCAGCGCCAGGTAGTTGCGAACCGCGGCAGGCAGGTACCCGGCATCACGCAGCTCCTGGACCGAGGCGGCGCCGTGGCGCTTGGAGAGCTTGCGCCCGTCGGGCCCGTGAAGGAGGGGGAGGTGCGCATAGCGCGGAGGCTCATGGCCGAGAGCGGCAAGGACGAGCAGCTGCTTGGGCGTGTTGGAAAGATGGTCGTCGCCCCGAACGACATCGGTTATCCCCATCTCGGCGTCATCGACGGCGACGGCGAAGTTGTAGAGGACCGAACCGTCACCGCGAGCGATCACGAAGTCGTCGTAGCTGCGGTTGGGGAAGTGGACGGGGCCGCGAATCAGATCGTGGACGACGGTCTCCCCCTCGTCCGGCACGCGAAGGCGGATTGCCGCGCCCCGCTCATCGACGGGCTCGCCCCGGTAGCCGCGGTCGGCGCCGTGCTCGGCCTTCCAGGCCTCGACGTCCGTCGCCGTGGCCGAATCGCCGTAGGCGGCCCCAGTGTCGAGCAGGTGCTGCAGCGCAACATGGTGGCGCTCGGCCCGGGAGGCCTGTGACACGGGGCCCTCGTCCCAGTCGAGCTCCAGCCAGCGCAGCGCGTCGAGGATCTGCTCGACGTTCGCCTCGGTGGAGCGCTCACGGTCCGTGTCCTCGATCCGCAGCACCAGCACCCCGCCCGTCCCGCGCGCGGCAAGCCAGTTGTAGAGTGCCGTCCTCGCTCCACCGATGTGCAGGGCGCCGGTCGGCGAGGGAGCGAACCTCAAGCGGATGGGAGAGTCTTCAGTCACGATGTTGATCGGCGCGCATGTTTCCACAGCTGGGGGGCTGGAGAAGGCGATCGGGCGCGGCACGGACCTTGGCTGCGAATCGATCCAGGTCTTCAACCAGAGCCCGCGGATGTGGCGACCGACCCGCTACGGCGCCGAGGACTTCGCCGCCTTCCGCGAGGCGATGGACGCCTCGCCGATCGAAGCGGTGGTCATTCACGCCGTCTACCTGATCAACTGCGCGACCACGGACGCCGGCCTGCGCAAGAAGTCGCTGGCATCGCTTACCCACGCACTGCGGGTCGGCGATGGGATCGGCGCCGCCGGAGTCGTCCTGCACCCGGGCGCGCAGAAAGGCGAGCCGCTGGGGGCCTCGATGAAGCGCGCTGCGCGGACGATCGCCGCGGCGCTGAAGGACAGCGAGCGATGCCCGCTGCTGCTCGAGCAGACCGCGGGCCACAGGGGATTGCTGGGGCGCGACTTCGACCAGACGGCGGCGTTGATCGAGGGGGCCGGCGGCGACGGGCGCCTCGGCCTCTGCCTCGACTCCTGTCACCTCTTCGTGCAGGGCTACGACATCACCGACGCCGATCGCCTTTCCGCTGTCTTGGACGAGGCCGACGAGAAGGTCGGCCTGGAGCGGCTGCGCTGCGTCCACGTCAACGACGCCGCCGCCCCGCTCGGCTCCCACCGCGACCGCCACGCCAACGTCGGCCAGGGAGAGATGGGAAAACGAGGCTTGATGGCGTTTCTCTCCGAGCCGCGCTTCGAGGGCCTCCCCGCAACGCTGGAGACTCCCGGTCCCAACAAGAAAGGCCCGGACAAGAAAGAGGTGGAGGCCGCCAAGCGACTCCGCAAAGCCGGTCTGAAAGCGCGTGGCATCAAGTAGCCAGGCCGCGATGCAGGAGCCCGGTGGGTCGCCGGGCGAATGTCGCCGAAGGCGGCGATATGCAATCTGTCCATTGCGCGGCGACAGCCGCGCTCAGCCATAGTCGCTAAGCGCGAAGCGCGTGCGACATCAATTCGCCCGGCGACCCACCGGGCTCCTCAACCGCCGGCCTGAGCCCTATCGAACGTGGACGCCGGAGATCGCGCGTGAGATGACCAGGCGCTGGATCTCGGAGGTTCCCTCGAAGATCGTGTAGATCTTCGCGTCGCGGTGCATCCGCTCGACCGGGTACTCGCGGGTGTAGCCGTTGCCGCCGAGGATCTGGATCGCCCGCTCGGTGGCCCAGACTGCGACCTCGCCCGCCTTCAGCTTCGACATCGAGCCCTCGGCGTTCTCGAACCTCTGGCCGGTGCGGCCCATCCAGGCGGCGCGCCAGACCAGCAGCCGGGCGGCGTCGATCTCCAGTTTCATGTCGGCGAGGGCGAAGGCGATCGCCTGGTTGTCGACGATCGCGCGGCCGAACTGCTGCCGCTCTTTGGCGTAGTCGAGCGCGAACTCGTAGGCGGCGCGGGCGATGCCGAGCGCCTGGGCGCCGACCGTCGGCCTGCTCGCCTCGAAGGTCTGCATCGCCGCCTGCGACTTGGAGCGCTTGCCCTCGCGGACCCGCGCCAGCCGCTCGTCGAGCTTCTCTTTGCCGCCCAGCAGACAGGCACCGGGGATGCGGCAGTCGTCGAGGTGAACGTCGGCAGTGTGGGAGGCGCGCAGGCCGTGCTTCTTGACCTTGGCGCCCTGCTCGCAACCCTTCGTGCCCGGTGGGATCACGAAGGCCGCGTGGCCACGAGAGCGCAGCTCGCGATCGACCGAGGCGACGATCACGTGGATGTCGGCGATGCCGCCGTTGGTCGCCCAGGCCTTCTGGCCGTTCAGCACCCATTCGTCCTTGGCCTCGTCGTACTTGGCGCTGGTCCGGATCGCCGAGACGTCAGAGCCCGCGTCCGGCTCGGAAGCGCAGAAGGAGGCCACCTTCGGGTCCTCCGGCGTGCCGAAGCACTGGGGAATCCACTCGCCCATCTGCTCCGGGGTCCCCTGTCCGAAGATCGCCGCGACGGCGAGCGAGGTGCCCATGATCGCCATGCCGATGCCGGCGTCGCCCCAGAAGAGCTCCTCGTTGGCGATCGGGAGGGTGAGGCCGGTCTCATCCGCCCAGAACTGGCCCAACGATTCGAACCCGTAGAGGCCGATCTTGGCGGCCTCCTGGATGATGGGCCAGGGGGTTTCCTCGCGCTCGTCCCATTCGGCGGCGGCGGGCCGCACCACCTGCTCGGCGAAGCCGTGCACCCAATCGCGGATGTCCTTCTGGTCCTGGTTCAGCTCCAGGGTGAACTTCGGCCCCTCGGAGACTGCGCCGTCGTTTCCGGTTGCCTCTGCCAAAGCCTGCTCTGCCTCTGCCACTGCGGAAGTGTCGGTCATGACTCGATACTACAGAGAAACGTGTCGTGCTTAGGCAACCCGAAGGTCGAGCTCGCCCAAAGGGCCTTGGGGCGGTTCAGACGTCGCGCAGGTCGAAGGCCTTGAGGCCCTCCGGCCCATCGTCGGCACAATCGAAGAAGCGCCGGTTGACGCAGTCGTAGCCGAAGCCCGCTCCCTCGTAGGCCTGCTCGACCGAGAAGGGGCAGTGCGGCAGCGCCTCGCCGGTCATCTTGACGCCGCCGAAGCCACCGGGCTGCAGCACCGCCTCCAACCCCACCGTGGCCCCGAAGACCCCGTGTACGCAGCCCACGTACTGCACACCGGTCAGGGCATCGACAAAGCTGTAGAGATAGCGGCAGCGCATCTCGACGCAGCCGCGAGGCTCGATCATCTTGTCGCAGAACGAGCGGCACCGGCGGCACTCACCAGTCTTCTCACGCGTTGCCGGCATGGTCAAAGTCTAGGGACAGGTGGCGGCGTCTCAGGCGGCCAGCGAGTCGGAGCCGAGCAGCTGCCCCAGCTCGGCACGCAGCGTGCTCGAGGGACGCACCCGGTAACCGTCGCCGAGCCTCATCGCGGTGGGCGCCCCGTCGCCGTGGTCGATGGCCAGGTGCACGTCGGCCTCGCCCTTGTGATGCTCGAAGACTTCCTTCAGCTGGTCGACAAGCCCGGGCCGTCTCAACAGGGTCTCATCGAGCGTCAGCCGCAGCGGCTCCGACGGCGCATTCGCCATGGCGCTTGCGCGGGCAAGCTCCTCGCTCCCCGGTTCGAAACGTTCCGCCTCCTGCACCACCAGCTTGGTCTCACCGCGATCTTTGTGGTCGATCCGGCCACGGACCAGGACGACGGCGTCGGGGACGATGGTGGCGGCGCTGTCGGCCTGGTCGGCCTTGAAGACCAGCATCTCAACCTGGCCCTCAACGTCGTCGAGCGTTGCGAACAGCATCTGCGAGCCGCTCTTGGTGCGGATCTTCTTGCAGTCCACGACGATCCCACCCACCGTCACCCAGGCCCCGTCCGGCTTGCGGGCCAACTCGGCCAGGGTGCAGTCGACCCGCGCACTCAGCGCGTCACGCACCTCGGAGAGCGGGTGAGACGACAGGTAGGTTCCCAACGTCTCCTTCTCCATTGCCAGCAGCTCGGCGCGGTCGAACTCGGCGGTGGAGATCGGCGGCCGGTGATGCGACTGGGACTGCGTCGCCCCACCGCCGGCGTCATTCCCGAAGTCGAAGATCGAGCCCTGGCCCATCTGGGCGTCCTCCTGGGCCTTCTGCCCAGCCGACTGCGCCGCCGGCAGGGCTTCGAGCATTCCCTTGCGGCTGGCGCCGGTCGAGTCGAGCGCTCCGCACTTGACCAGGCATTCGATCGCCCGCTTGTTGACCGCTCGCGAGTCAACGCGCTCGCAGAAGTCCCAGATCGAGGCGATCGGCCCGTCCTCGCGCGCCCGCAGAATCGCCTCCACCGCCGAGTGACCGACGTTCTTGACCGCGTCGAGGCCGAAGCGGATCGCGTTCTCGGAGACGACGAAGCTGTGGTCGGAGCTGTTGACGTCCGGCGGCAGCACTTCGATCCCCATCTCCGCGCAGCGGTTGACGAAGAAGGGCACCTTGTCTTTGGTGTTCATCACCGAGGAGATCACCGCGGCCATGTACTCGGCGGGGTAGTTCGCCTTCAGGTAGGCCGTGCGGTAGGAGATCAGCCCGTAACAGGCGGCGTGGGACTTGTTGAAGGAGTAGTCCGCGGCGGCTTCGTTCAGCTTCCAGAGGTCCCTGGCGACGTCGGCCGCGGTGCCGGATTCCTTCAGGCCCTGCATGAATTTGTCCTTCATCGTCGCCATCAGGTCGCGCTTCTTCTTGCCGATCGCCTTGCGCAGGTCATCCGCCTCGGCGCCGGAGAAGCCCGCCATCGAGCGGGCGATCTGCATCAGCTGCTCCTGATAGACGACGCAGCCATGGGTCTCCCGGGTGATCTCCTGCAGCCGGGGATCCGGATAGCGCACGGTCGAGGGGTCCTTCTTGCCCTTGGCGTAGGCGGGGATGTAGGCCATCGCCCCCGGCCTGTACAGGGCGCCTAGCGCGACCAGGTCGGCGAACTCGGTCGGCCCGACCCTGCGCAGCGCCTCTCGCATCCCCTCGGACTCGAACTGGAAGACGCCGGTCGAGTCGCCGGCGGCGAGCATCGCATAGGTCTTGGCGTCGTCGAGCGGGATCTCTTCCATGTCGATCGTCTCGCCGCGCGAGCGTTGGATGATGTCGATCGCGTCCTCGATCACGTCGAGGTTGCGAAGCCCGAGGAAATCCATCTTCAGCAGCCCGATCTCCTCGATCGGCCCCATCGAGTACTGGGTGACGATCTTGTACTGGCGCTCGGACTTGGTGGAGCCGTTGCCGTTGCCGCCCGCTGCCGCGGGGGCGCTGCGATCCTCGGCCAGCTGCAGCGGGACGACCTCCTGCAGCGGGCGGTCGGCGATCACCACCGCAGCGGCGTGGATCGAGTTGTTGCGGATGATGCCCTCGAGCCCCTGGGCGACGTCGATGATCCGTTTCGCGTCGGGCTCGGCGTCGTAGGTCTTGCGCAGCTCCTGGCCCGACTTGAGGCACTCCGCGAAGGACGGGCTGCGACCCATGATCGGCTCGGGGATCTGCTTGGCGAGGCGGTCACCGGTCGCGTAGTCGAAGCCGAGCACGCGGGCGGCGTCGCGGGTGGCCGCGCGGGGCGCCATCGTGCCGAAGGTGATGATCTGAGCGACCGATTCGCGGCCGTATTTGTCGGCGACGTAGCGGATCATCCGCTCGCGCCCGCGGACCGAGAAGTCGATGTCGATGTCGGGCATCGATTTGCGGCCGGGGTTGAGGAAGCGCTCGAAGATCAGGCCTTCGGCGAGCGGGTCGAGATCGGTGATCTTGAGGATGTAGGAGACGATCGAGCCGGCCGCGGAGCCACGTCCCGGGCCGACCGCGACGCCGTTTTCCTTCGCGTAGCGAACGAAGTCCCAGACGATCAGGAAGTAAGAGGAGAAGCCCATCTCCTCGATCACCCCGAGCTCGAACTCGAGCCGCTCGACTGCCTCCGCGGGCGGCGGGTCGCCGTAGCGGGCGAGGAGACCTTCGGCCGCGATCCGCCGCAGCATCGCCTCCGGCTCCTCGCCGTCGGGGGTCGGGTAGCGCGGCAGCAGCAGGCTGCCCAGCTCGATCTCCAGGGAGCAGCGCTCGGCGATCTCCAGCGAGGTCGGCACCGCCTCCGGCCACTCGGCGAAGGACTCGGCCATTTCCTCGGAGCTCTTGATGTAGAACTCATTGGTGTCGAACCTCATCTTCGGCGCTTCCAGGGTCGACTTCGTCTGCACGCAGAGCAACGCTGCGTGGTTGTCGAAGTCCTCGCGCCGCAGGTAGTGGACGTCGGCGGTGGCGACGAGCGGGCGATTCAGCTCGCGGGCGTAGCGCACGATCCCCTCGTTCGCCTTGTCCTGCTCGGCGATCCCGTTCTTCTGCACCTCGAAGTAGACCTGGTCGGGCCCGAAGGCCTGGATCAGGTCGTCGAGGTGGGCGCGGGCGTCCTCCGGGCGCTCTTCGACGAGCCGGCGGCAGAAGCGCGACTGCAGGCAGCCGGTGAGGGCGATGACCCCCTCGGAGTGCCGCTCGAGGAGCTCCATGTCGACGTTCGCCTTGCCGCGCGAGAAGCCCTCCAGGAAGCCGGCCGAGGTGAGCTGGACGAGGTTGGCGAAGCCGCGGTCGTTCTCGGCGAGGAGGGTCAGGTGGTTGCGCTCGTAGCGCGTCTGCTCCTTGATCGCGCGGCGGTCGTTGACGAGGTATGCCTCGAGGCCGACGATCGGCTTGATCCCGTGCTTCCTGCAGGCCTTGTAGAGGTCGACTGCGCCGTTCATCACGCCGTGGTCGGTCAGTCCCAGCGCCGGCTGGCCGAGCTCGGCGGCGCGCGTCGCCATCGCGTCGATCTTGCAGGCGCCGTCGAGCAGCGAGTACTCGCTGTGGGTGTGCAGATGGACGGCGGTGGACGGGCTCACGACTGCGCGCGATCATGTCAATCGGACCAGATGGAGCGGGCCCGATTGCGGGTGTATTCCGCGCACCTTCCGTCTGTATCTCTGCGGTAAGCGGGCCCTGAACCCCTATCCGCAGGCCCAGGCGCTGGGACCGGAGGCCGCCCAGATCTGGGCGGCGATCCTGTCCTGTTCGGCTTTCGGGGCGTCCTGTGGATTGCCGCTTCCACCGTAGAGCCGCCACGTCGAGGGCAGGATCTGGTAGGCGCCACCGGCTCCGCTGGACGGGTTGACGGCCGCGTAGTTCCCACCGGACTCGCACATCACGATGTAGGTGGGGATCGAGTAGGGACCGCCCAGCCAACGGCCAACGGTCGCTTCCGCCGTGGATCGGCTTGCCCGTTCGGCCGCTTCGATCTCGCGGACCCAGCCGCCGATCTGCGATTTGAGGCTCGAGAGGGATGCCCGGCGGGCCGCGGCGAGCGACTGCAGCCGCGAGGCGGCGGTTTCGGCGGCGCCTCTCACGGCGACCATCTGCGACCGAGCGGCGGCGAGGCGTTCGTTGTGGCTGTCGACCCGTGTCTTCAGCTCCACGACCCGACCCAGCTTCCGGTGCACCGCGTTCCGCACCTGCTCGACCCGTTCCGCCAGCTCTCGATCGGATTCGTGGATCCGCTGCAGGTATTCGGCGCGGACCGTGAGCTCGTCGAGGTTGCCGGCGGCAAGGATCACGCTGGCCGTGCTCGGCGAGCCGCTCTCGTAGATCGCGACCAGCCTCCCCGCCAGAGCTCGCCGGGCGCGGGTCAGGCGTCCCTGCTCGAGCGTCAGCTGGCGCTGCGCATGCGCCACCGAGACCGCCAGCCTTGTGGCCTGCCGCTGCCCCGTCGCCAGCAGTCCGCTGAGCTGCCGTTCGCGTGCGGAAGCTGCCGCGGCCTGCTGTTCGGCGGTCCCCAGCTGGGCCTGGGTGGCCTGGAGGTGCGCCGCCAGCGCGCCCGCCTGGCTGCGTGCCCTGTCGAGCTTGAGCTGCAGTGCGCCGACGCCGGCGGCGCCAGACGGCGCCGCCGGCAACAGTGCGCAGGCCAGGGTCGCCGCCACGAGGGCGCCCAGCCACCGCCTGCCTGCCTCTGTCGCGATCGATCGCGGCACGAAGCGCGCGAGACTAGCGGACATTGTTAATAAACCCTCATAAGTTGCCAATAATCCGCAACGAAACTTGCGGATCGCCGGCCGAGCTCAACCCTCGCGAACGTTGCGACTCGCCAGAAAGGCGGCAACCGCGGCCGCCACCAGCGCGATCCCCGCTCCGATCCGGATCTGGCGACGGAAGCGCCGCCGGAGGTACGTCACCGCGAACCGTATGGCCGCCTTCCCCAGCGTGTCGTACATCAGTCCTTCCCCGCCTGACGCTGCCTGATCCGATGCGCCATCCGCGATTGCAGCGACCACAGCTCGATGAAGCCGGGCGAAGCGGCCTGGGAGAAGAGGCCCCCTGACTCGGCAAACGAGGCAAGGGCTGCGTCGTAGACCGCGTTGGGGGACGAGCGGGTGACGACCCGCGCGGCTCCCTTGTAGAGCTTGAGGCCGATCGTGCCTGTCACCTGCGCGTTGACCGCATCCATGTAGGCGTCGAGGTCGGACCGCAGCGGCTCCCACCAGAGCCCCGCGTAGACCAGGTAGCCCCACTTCTGGTCGAGGCTGGGCTTGAGCTGATTCTGGTGGATCGTCCCAACCAGCCTCTCCAGCTCGCGGTGCGCGGGGAGCAGGATCGCCGCCGCCGGCACCTCGTAGATGTCGCGGACCTTCAACCCGACGATTCGGTCCTCGATGTGGTCGACGATGCCGACCCCGTGGCGAGCGCCGATCGTGGCGACCCGTTCCAGCAGCTCGACCAGCTCGAGCCGCTCGCCGTTCAGCCCGACCGGTACGCCCGCCTCGAACTCGACCGTGACCACCTCGGGCTCGTCGGGCGCCAGCTCGGGGCGGGTGACCAGCTGGAAGACGTCGTCCTCGGGCGCGCGCTCGAGGTCCTCGATCCAGCGGCCCTCCGAGGAGCGGCCCCAGAGGTTGTCGTCGATCGAGTACGGGGCGACCTCGGTCCCGCCCTTGACGGGGATGCCGTGCTCGCGAGCGTAGGCGACCTCCTCCTCCCGCCCCATCTGCCAGGAGCGCACCGGGGCGATCGTCCTCAACTCCGGGGCCAGCGTCGCAACGGTCGCCTCGATCCGCACCTGGTCGTTGCCCTTGCCCGTGCAGCCGTGGGCGATCGTGTCGCAGCCCGCCCGCCGCGCGTGATCCACGGCCAGCTGCGCGATCAGCGGCCGGCCGAGAGCGGTGAAGAGTGGGTAGCCGTCCCCGTAGACGGCGTTTGCCTTGATTGCCGGGGCGACGAACTCGCGCGCGAACCGATCTCGCGCGTCGACCACGTGACACTCGACGGCTCCCAACCGTTTCGCCTTGTCTTCGATCACGGCGTAGTCCTCACCGGGCTGTCCCAGGTTGACGGTGAGGCAGACGACCTCGGCCTCGTAGCGATCCTGGATCCACCTCAGCATGACGCTGGTGTCCAGCCCGCCCGAGTAGAGCAGCAGGACGCGCCGCACCTCGGCCGGGTCGGCCTCGTAGCCCGCAGTGCGGGTGTGTTCAGAAGGCTGTTCGGCCATCGGGCCGGGGCCTAGGGGGCGGGAACTCCGCCGCTGCCCGGTTCTTCGGTGGTCGTGGGCGTCGTCGTTGTGGTCGTGCTCGAAGTCGTGGTCTGGGTTGTCGTCGGCGCGGTCGTCGTGCCCGTGGTGGTTTTCGTGCTGGTCGGCGCGGTCGTCGTCGAAGCGGTGGTAATTTCGGGCGGAGTCGACACCGTGCCGGTGGTGCTGTTGTCGCTGGCGATCACGACGATCGCCACGATCAGGCCGATGATGACCGCGATCAGACCGGCGACGAGCAGGCGCAGGTTCCCGCTCGAGCCGCCATCGCCCGGTTGCCGCATCGTGCGCGTCCGGTCATCGTGCATCGCCCCTACTCCTCCCGTCCGAGTATCGCATCGAGGATCTCGCTGGTGTCATGGATGTCGAAGCCGCTTCGCAGTCGCGCCTCGATCTCCTGCCGGCTGGCGCCCGAGACGGCCATCTGCGTAGCCAGCAGTCGCGCGCCCGCGGAACCGGTGCGCGGCAGTGCCAGGGGCTCCTCACTGCTCTCTGGGACGAGCTCGACAGGCTTCAGGTGGGATGTGCGACCGTCGCCGGAGCCGGGAGGGTCGAGCTCGTCGGCAAGCTCACGCAGGCGCTCCGCAACGATTCGGTCGGCGCGAACCCGCGCTTCGCCGAGGTGACGGCGTGCCTGCTCCTCGGCGTCGTCGATCACGCTCGACGCCGCCCGCTCGGCTGCGTCGACGATCACCGCCAGCCGCTCCGCGGCGTCGGCGGTCGATGTGGGCGGTCGGCGTTCGGGCGGGAGCTTCTTCGAACTCATCTTGCCGCGTAGCTTAGGAGCGAATCCCCGATCATCGCAACGGCTCTCCCGATCTGGGTCGAATCGACCATCAGGGGCGGCAGCAGCCGCAGCGTTGCGGGCTCCGGGACATTGACGATCAGGCCGCGCTCCAGCAGGTCTGCCTGGACGGCCGCGGCATCGATCGCGGGGTCGAGGCCGACCCCGACCATCAGGCCCCGGCCCCGAACCTCGGCGACCCCTTCGAGGGCAGCGAGCCCATCGCGCAGTGCGCCACCGAGCTCGCGGACTCCTCGCAACAGCGACGGATCGTCAATCAGGTCCAGCACCGCGAGGGCCGCGGCGGCGGTAACGGCTCCACCGGCGAAGGTCGAGCCGTGATCCCCGACCTCGAGCACCGCCCCGGCCTCCGGCGTCGCCACGCAGGCCCCGATCGGCAGGCCGCCTCCCAACGCCTTGGCGGTGGTCAGCAGGTCGGGCCGCACAGGCGTCTGCTCATACGCCCACAGGGAGCCGGTCCTGCCTAGCCCGGTCTGGATCTCGTCGAGGATCAGCAGCGCGCCGACCTCGTCGCAGGCCTCGCGCGCGGTGAGAAGGACCTCGTCGGAGGCCGGGTACACCCCGGCCTCGCCCTGGATCACCTCGATCAGCACCGCGGCCGTATTCGGACCGATGGCGTGGCGCAGCGCTTCGGCGTCGTTGAACGGAACCGAGCGGAAGCCCGGCAGCATCGGGCCGAGCGCCACGTCCTCGGCCAGCTTCGGCGTCGCCGCCAGGGCCCCGTAGGTGCGACCGTGGAAGTCACGCTCGAAGCTGACGATCTCGGCAGCCTCGATGCCCCGCCGGTAAGCATGCTTGCGGGCAACCTTGATCGCGCACTCGTTCGCCTCCGCGCCCGAGTTGGAGAGGAAGACGCGACCGCCGAGGCTCGACTCCGAAAGCCGCTCGGCCAGGCGCACCATCGGCTCCGTGTAGAAGAGGTTGGAGACATGCATCAGCCGGCCCGCCTGCTTGCACACCGCCTCGACCACGGCTGGATGGCAGTGGCCAACCGAGCAGACGGAGATCCCGGCGAGGAAGTCCAGGTACTCCCCGCCCTCGGAGTCCCAGAGCACCGCCCCCTGCCCGCGCACGAACTCGATCGGCGCCCGCCAGTACGTCTGCATCACGTAACGCTGCTCGAGCGCCTGCAGGTCGGCGAGCTTCAAGGCGTCACCATCGTGCCGATGCCAGCGTCGGTGAAGAGCTCGAGCAGCAGGCTGTGGGGGCGGCGCCCGTCGATGATGTGCGCCGACTGGGCGCCTCCCTGGATCGCGTCTACGCAGGCCGCCAGCTTCGGCCGCATGCCACCCTCAACCGACGCCAGCCTCTCCTTGACCTCGCCAACGGTGGCGCGGGAGATCAGCGATTCCTCGTTGGCGTAGTCGTCGAGCCAGCCGACGACGTCGGTGAGGAAAACCGCCTTGTAGGCGCCTAACGCCGCGGCGACCTTGCCCGCCGCCTCGTCGGCGTTGATGTTGTAGGCGTGTCCGTCGCGGTCGGAGGCCGAGGAGGCGACGACCGGAATGTAGTCCTCCGCTATGTGGTTGAGCACGTCGACGTCGACCCGCTCTATCGAACCGACGAAGCCGACCTGCTCGGCGTTGGGGACCGGCGCCACCTCGAACAGCGAGCCGTCCTGGCCGGAGAGGCCGACCGCCGGCTGGCCATGCCGGTTGAGCCGCTGCACGATGTCCGAGTTGAGCTTGCCCAGCAGCACCATTCGCGCAACCTCGACGGTCTCGGGGTCGGAAACGCGCAGGCCCTCGTGGAAGCGAACCTCGAGGCCGAGCCGTTCCATGTACTCGGTGATCTCGGGCCCGCCGCCGTGCACGACCACCGGGTTGAGACCCACGTACTTGAGGAGCACGACGTCAGTCGCGAACGCCTCCCGCAGCTCCTCCTCGCGCATCGCCGAGCCGCCGTACTTGATCACCACGGTGCGGCCATGGAACTCCCTGATGTAGGGAAGGGCCTCAAGCAGGGTCTCGATGCTGGCCCCGCTCACCCCCGGCCTTGACGCCCGCTCGGTCATCCGCCTCCCCTTCCCTCGCAGCTCATGTTGTGTACTCCGCGTTGACCTCGACATAGCGATAGGAGAGGTCGGAGAAGTAGACGTGAGCGGAATGCTCGCCCCGCCGCAGGCGCACCGATGCCTCCGCCTCCCGCAGGTCGGTGCCGAGCTCGTCCGCGTCGATGTGCTCGAGCCCCAGCTCTTCGAGCTCCTCGCCGGCCAGCGCCATGCCGGCTGCCTGGGCGATCCGGCCCCAGTTGGGGTCATGGCCGAAGAGGGCCGTCTTGACGAGCGGTGAGTTGGCTATCGCCCGTGCCGCCGCCTCCGCCTCGTCCTGGCTGGCGGCCTCGAGCACCTGCACACGGCCGACGCGGGTGGCGCCCTCCCCGTCCGCGACTATCTCGAGCGCGAGCTGCAGCAGCACCGCATCGAGAAGGCCCGTGGGCAAGGGCCGGCCCGACTCGCCGCTGGCCTGCAGGAGGACGGTGTCGTTCGTGCTCATCTGCCCATCGACGGTGATCCTCTCGAAGGAGGAGGCGACCGCGGGGCGCAGGGCGCGATCGGGGTCATCGACCACAGCATCGGTCTGGATGAAGCAGAGCATGGTTGCGAAGCCGGGCTGGATCATCCCGGCGCCCTTCGCCTGCGCCGATACGGTCACGCCGTCGCAGCGCACGGTGCAGCGCTTCGGGAAGGCGTCGGTGGTCATGATCGCCCGGGCAAACTCCTCGCCGCCGTCGGCTCGCACCACGGAGGCGGCGCGCCGGATTCCGTCGAGGACCTTGTCCATCGGCAGCGCCTCGCCGATTTTGCCGGTGGCGGCAATCGCAACGAGCGACGGATCGAGACCCAGCTCCTCGGCCGCCGCGCTCTGGATTGCGACCGCGTCGCGCATCCCCTGCTCGCCCGTGGCGGCGTTGGCGTTACCCGCCTTGACCGCGGCAGCGCGGATATGGCCAAAGTCGCATACCTTGCGGCAGAGCCTCACCGGGGCCGCCGCGGCGGCGCTGCGGGTGAGCAGCAGCGAGGAGTCACAGCGCGCGGACCGCGCGACGACAACCGCCGCGTCGGTCTTGCCGCTCACCTTCAGCCCGCAAGCGACCGCCCCGGCGGCAAACCCCGGCGCAAGCTGGGCGGCGCTCAGCTCTTCGACCCCGGCCGGTGGCTCGACCCAGCGCGAGCGGAAGAACGGCTCGCTGGCCAGTCCCTCGCCGGCAGCGCTCACGGGCGGGTCGCCGGGCGTCATTCCAACCCCTCCGTCTCGTCCAGCCCCAGCATCAGGTTGAGGTTCTGCACCGCCTGCCCGGAGGCCCCCTTCCAGAGGTTGTCGATCGCCGAGAAGGCGAGCACGCGGCCCCGCTCCTCCACCGTGACGTAGACGTGGCATTCGTTCGTGTCGCGGACGTCGCGCAGGCCGGGGGCCCGCTCGACGGCCTGGACGAACGGCTCTCCTGCATAGCGCTCCGCATAGAGGGCCTGCACCTCGTCCTTGGAAACCGCCTCCGTCGTCTGGACATAGCAGCTGGTCAGCTCGCCCTGGTCGAGGGGGAGCAGGTGCGGGACGAAGGTCACCGGAGCCTCGCTGCCCAGCGCCGCCAGCTCCTGCTCGATCTCGGGGCGGTGACGGTGCCCCTCGGTCTTGTAGGCGAAGGCGTTCTCGTCCATCGTCACGTAGTGCATCGCGTCCCCGCCGCCGCGACCGGCGCCTGAGACGCCCTGCTTGGCGTCGATCACCACGTCGGCGAGCAGCCCGCGCTCCGCCAGCGGCGCGAGGGCGAGCACGCTCGCGGTCGGGTAGCAGCCCGGCGTCGCCACCAGCTCCGCCTCGCGCAGCTCGTCGCGGTAGAGCTCGGTGAGGCCATACACCGCTCCCTCCAGCAGCTCCGGCGCGCCGTGCGGGCCGTACCAGCGCTCGTAGGTGGGGAGGTCGCGCAGCCGGAAGTCGGCCGAAAGGTCGACCACCAGCACGCCCAACCCGCGCAGGGCAGCCACGGTGGGAGCCGACGCACCGTGGGGGTAAGCGACGATCGCCGCGTCGACGCCCTCGAGCGAATCGAGGTCGAGCTCGGTCAGCTCCAGCGGTACCCGGTAGCGCGGGTAAAGGCGATCGAGCCTGGTCCCCGCGTCGCTGCGCGAGGTTGCGGTGACCAGCTCCAGGCGGGGATGGCGCCAGACGAGCTGCGCCGCGAGGGCGCCGGTAAAGCCGGAGGCACCGGCCACCAGGACCCGGGCGGCGGGATCGCCGTTCAGCGGTTGCGGGCGCGCGTCACTCACGGATCGCGCCCCCGATCGTGCTCAGCTCTGCTGCTATCGACTTCCGCAGCCCAGCCACCTCCTCGTCGGTGAGGGTGCGGTCGCCGGCGCGAAACTCGAGGCGCAGCGCGAGGCTCTTCCGGCCCTCGCCGAGCTGGTGACCTTCGTAGAGGTCGAAGACCTCGGCCGAGCGCAGCAGCTCGCCGCCACCGGCGAGCACCGCCTCGCGCACGCGGGCGGCTGGGACCTCATCCGGCACGACCACCGCGAGGTCCTGGAGGATCGCCGGGAAAGTCGTGACATCCTCGAAGGTCTCCTCCCCGGCGTGCGCCGCCCCGACCAGGGCCGCCAGGTCGACTTCGAACGCCGCCGCCCCAGCAAGATCCCAGTCGCGGCAGACAAGCGGGTGCAGCTCGCCGACCCAGCCGGCGGGCGCTCCGCCGACACCGACGCGCGCGGAGCGGCCGGGGTGAAGGAACGGCTCCACGGACTCCTCGAAGCCGAGCGCGACGCCAAGCCGCGCAGCCAGCCCTTCCAGCACGCCCTTCAGCGCGAAGAGGTCGGCAGGCTCTCCCCCGCCCCGCCACGACTTGGGCACGAGCGGACCGCTGGCCAGGCAGCCGAGGCGATGCGGCTCGGCGACGGGCGCGGGGCGCTCGCCGGGGAAGCCGCCGGCGAGCGGGCCGTCCGTGACGGCGTTGGACCGCAGATAGACCCGACCGGACTCGAACAGCGCGACACGCTCCACGTCGTGGGCCAAGTTGTGACGCGCGACGTCGAGCAGCGAACCGAGCAGCGTCGTCCTCATCACGGACTGCTCCTCGGACAGCGGATTGGAGATCGCGACGCCACCCGCACGAGGGTCCTCGACAGGGATCCGCAGCCGCTCGGCCTCGCCCGGGTCGGTGAAGCTCCAGCCCACGACCTCGTGGAATCCGAAGTCGCGCATCGCATCCTCCGCGCGGCGGCGCAGCCGCTGCTCGCGCGTGAGCCCGCCTGCTTGAACCGCGGAGCTCGGCAAGGTGGAAGGCAGGTGCTCGTCGAGGCCGTGGACGCGCGCGACCTCCTCGATCAGGTCCGCCTCGCGGGTGACGTCGTGATGGCGATCGGCGGGAACCTCGACGACGAGGTCATCGCCGTCGGACTCGACCCCGAAGCCGAGCCGCTCCAGATAGGCGGCCTGGTCTGACTGCTCGATCCGCATCCCGAGCAGGCCCTCGACCCGGGCGCCACGCAGCCGGATCCGCTGCGGCGCGGGGATCTCGGCGGCGACGTCGATCATGCCCGGCACCAGCTTCGCCCCGCACAGCTCGACCATCAGCCGCGAGGCGATCCTCTGCCCCCGCAGGCAGAGGTCCGGGTGGAGCTGCTTCTCGAAGCGGGAGGAGGCTTCCGAGCGCAGTCCGAGCAGGCGCGAAGTGCGGAGGATGTTGGTCCCGTTCCAGTTGGCGACCTCGAGCAGGACCCGCGTCGTCTCGTCGGATACCTCCGAAACCTGCCCCCCCATGATCCCCGCGATGCCCGCGGGACCGTTGCGATCGCAGACCAGCACCGTCTCGGCGTCGAAGCTGCGCGACACCCCGTCGAGCGTCGTCATCGTCTCCCCCTCGGCGGCGGTGCGGACGATCAGCGCCCCCTCCGGGACCCTGTCGAGGTCGAAGGCGTGCAGCGGCTGCGCCGTCAGCAGCATCACGTAGTTGGTGATGTCGACGACGTTGTTGATCGGCCGCTGCCCGGCGGCGGCCAGCCGTGCCTGCAGCCAGGGCGGCGAGGGGCCGATCTCGACGTCCGTGAAGACGCGGGCCGTGAAACGCGGGCAGAGCTCGGGCACCTCGACGGACACCGAGGCGTAGCCGCTGGCTTCGCCGCCGCCTTCGGCCGGCGCGTCCTCGGCCCATGGCTCCGGCCCCAGCGGCGCCGCGGTGATCGCGTGCACCTCGCGTGCCACGCCGTAGACGCCGAGGCAGTCGACGCGGTTCGGAGTCACCTCCAGCTCCAGCACCGGCTCCGCCAGCGGCAGCGCATCGGAGAGCGGCGAGCCCGGAACGGTGCCGTCGTCGAGCACGAGGATCCCGCCCGAATCCTCGCCGACCTCCAGCTCCGCGGCCGAGAGGATCATCCCCGAGGACCTGACCCCGCGCAGCTTGGCCTCGCCGAGCTTCTCGCCGCCTGGCATCGTGGCCCCTGGCAGCGCCACCGCCACGGTCTGCCCGGCCGCGACGTTGGGCGCGCCGCAGACGATCGTCCGCCCATCGCCGTCTCCGGTGTCGACCGTGCAGACGCTGAGCCGGTCCGCGTTGGGATGCGCCTCACAGGCCAGGACCCTGCCGACCACGAATCCCTCGCTCGATGGCGGCCCGACGGTCCCGACCCGCTCCACCTCTGTGCCGGTCATCGCCAGCCGCTCGGCCAGCTCCTCCGCCCCGACGCCCGGGTCGCAGTGCTCGCGCAGCCATGTGTAGGGAACCCTCACCGGAACTGCTCCAGCACACGTGCGTCGTTGTCGAAGAAGCGGCGCAGGTCGGGGACCCCGTGGCGCAACATCGCGATCCGCTCGACTCCCATGCCGAAGGCGAATCCCTGCACGCGCTCGGGGTCATAGCCGTTGCGCTCGACGAAGCTGAGCACGTTCGGGTCGACCATCCCCGCCCCGCCGACCTCGATCCAGCCGATCCCCTTGCACAGGTTGCAGCGCTCTCCCTTCGCCAGCTCGCCACTGCCCTCGCACTGGAAGCAGGAGACGTCGAACTCGACGCTCGGCTCCGTGAACGGGAAGAAGTGGGGACGCATCCGCGCCTCGCGCCCCTCGCCGAAGATCGCCCGCAGCATCTCCTCGAGCGTGCCCTGCAGGTCGGCGAGCGTGATGCCCTGGCCGATCGCCAACCCCTCCACCTGATGGAACATCGGGCTGTGGGTGGCGTCGGAGTCGCGCCGGTAGACCTTGCCCGGGACGATCACGAAGATCGGCGGTGGCTGCGCCTCCATCGCGCGAATCTGGACCGGCGAGGTGTGGGTGCGCAACAGCACGTCGGGGTGCGACTGCACGTAGAAGGTGTCCTGGAGCATCCGCGCCGGGTGTCCAGGCGGGTGGTTGAGCGCCGTGAAGTTGTAGTAGTCGTGCTCGACCTCCGGCCCCTCCACCACCCGGTAGCCGAGACCGATCATCACGTCCTCGATCTGCCGCGTCGTGCGCGTGACCAGGTGGATGTGCCCAGGCGGGCGCGCGGGCGCCCCGGGCAGCGTGACGTCCACCCGATCCTGCGCGAGCCTCGCGTCGAGCTCAGCGGCGTCGAGCCCGGCGGTACGCCGCTCGAGCAGCTGCTCGAGCTCCTTGCGAGCGGCGTTTGCCGCCTGCCCCACGCTGCCGCGCTCCTCCTGCGGCAGGTCGGCGATGCCGCGCAGGATCGTCGTCAGCTCCGCCTTGCGACCGAGATAGCGAACACGCAGCTCCTCGAGGGCCGCGGTTCCCTTCGCCGCCTCGATCGCCGTGACAGCCTCACTCGTGATCTTCTCGATCCGCTCAAGCATCTGGCTCAACCCCCGGCATGGCGGGCGACGATATCCGCTCGCACCCGATTGCCGCCGCGGCGGCGACGTTGAGCGACTCCACGGCCCCTGGCCTGGTGGGAATCGTGACCTTGAGATCGCATGCCGCCAGCACCTCGGCCGGCAACCCCACCCGCTCCGCCCCAAGGCAGAGCGTTGCCGCAGCGCCGAGTGAATCCAGCCCCCTCCCCCCGTGAGCGATCAGCGCCGCCCGCGGCCTCGGTGTTGCCTCGATCCCCGCCCGCACGAGCGGCTGGCCGAAGATCGATCCCATGCTCGCACGCACGGCCTTCGGGCCGTAGGGGTCAGCGCAGCCAGGGCCCAGAACGACGCTGCCGCCAGTCAGAGCGTGCGCGGTGCGCACGATCGTGCCGATGTTCCCCGGGTCGGCGACGCCATGCAGGTAGATGCAGACCGCCTGCGGCGAATCGGACCAGCGCTGTGGCCAAACGGCGATCGCCCGACTTCCAGACCCGAGCGTCGAGACAGCCTCCAGCAGCGCGGTCTCGACCTCCTCGCCGCCCAGCCCGCTGCCCGCGGCGGTCAGCAGGAAGCATGGCTCGGCGCCGGCGGCGAGCCCGGCGGAAACCAGGTCCTCGCCCTCGGTCGCGAACAGGCCCTCGCGATCGCGGTGCCTGCGCTCGCGCAGCTTGCGGACCAGCTTCAGCTTGTCGTTGTGGGGGCTGGAGATCATCGTCTTCGCTTCGGGGTTGTCTGCATCTTCTCCTTGAACGAAAAAGCGGGCCGTGAAGACGGCCCGCCCGGGAAAGTGGAGTGTCGGTTGCGGCTAGGCGGCCGCACCCTCCCGGGCAAGCTCCACGAATCGGCGGAAGGCATCGCGGTCGCTGACCGCGATCTCGGCGAGCATCTTGCGGTTGACCTCGACGCCGGCCACGTCAAGGCCGTGGATCAGCTCGGAGTAGCTCATGCCCTCGAGCCTCGCCGCTGCGTTGATCCGGGTGATCCAGAGCCGGCGAAAGTCCCGCTTGCGGTTGCGCCGGTCGCGGTACGCGTACATCCCCGACCGCTGCACCTGCTCTTTGGCAAAGCGGTAGGAGGAATGCTTGCGGCCGAAGTAGCCCTTGGCTTCCTTCAGCACCTTGCGCCGCTTCTTGCGGGCGTGGACCGAGCGCTTGACGCGGCTCACTTCGCACCCCCCAGCAGCGTGCGCACCCGCTTGCTGTCGGCGGGAGCGATCTCAACCGGCCGCGCCATCTGACGCTTGCGCTTCGGTGACTTCTTCTCGAGGATGTGGCTCGAGTAGGCGCGCCGTCCGCGCAGCTTGCCCGTCGCGGTCTTGCGGAACCGCTTCTTGGCGCCTGAATGGGTTTTCATCTTCGGCATTGGGAGGGGTATTGAAGCAAACAGTCGCCTGCACCCGTCCCGACGGCGTGCGGCGCAGGTACGCTGGCGCGCTGATGCGCATCGTCTACGTGGTCGGGACACGACCTAATTTCGTCAAGACGGCGCCGGTGATCTCGGCGCTGCGGGCCCGCCTCCCGCGGGGTCAGCACACGATCGTTCACACCGGCCAGCACTACGACCGGATGATGTCGCAGGTGTTCCTCGAGGAGCTGGGAGTCCCCGCGCCAGACCACATGCTCGAGGTCGGCTCCGGCAGCCACGCGCAGCAGACCGCGCGAACGATGGAACGGCTCGAGCCGGTGCTGATCGACGCGCGACCCGACCTCGTGATGGTCCCCGGCGACGTCAACTCCACCCTCGCGGCGACGCTGACGGCGGCGAAGATGCAGATCCCGGTCGCCCACATCGAGTCCGGGCTGCGCAGCTTCGACCGCACGATGCCGGAGGAGATAAACCGGATCGTGGCCGACGAGCTCTCCGAGCACCTGTTCCTGCACTGCGACGAGGCGGTTGAGAACCTGCGCGCCGAGGGCATCCCCGATGACCGCATGCATTTCGTCGGCAACACGATGATCGACACCCTCGTCGCGCTGGAGGATCGCTTCCGCGCGACGGGAACGGCGCGTCGTCTCGGGCTCGAGCCGGGTGGCTTCCTGCTCGTCACCCTGCACCGCCCGGCTCTCGTCGACGGCGCACTGCTGCCCGAGACCGTCAGGCAGCTCGCGACGCTCGCGCAGGGGATGCCCGTCGTCTTTCCGGTCCACCCGCGAACCCGGAAGATGATGGAGCACGTCGACTCCGATCACCCGGGACTGCTGCTCTCAGAGCCACTCGGGTACATCGACTTCCTGTCGCTGCTCGCCGATGCCGGAGCCGTGCTCACCGACTCCGGCGGGATTCAGGAGGAGACGACCTACCTCGGCATCCCCTGCTTCACGCTGCGCGACAACACCGAGCGGCCGGTGACCATCCGCGCGGGGACCAATTCCCTGCTCGGGCTGGACCCGGCCGCGATTGGGCAAATCCCGGCGGCGCTGGCGGAACGGCCTGCCGCACGACCCGATCCGCCGCCGCTCTGGGACGGCCACGCCGCAGAGCGGATCGCGGATGTCCTCGCCGCTCTCTAGGCGGCGTCGCCTGCAGCCTCGTCGACCGGCTTTGCCTCGGCCGCGGGGGCCGGAGCCTCCTCAGCCGGTTTGTCCTCGGCCGCAGGGGCTGATGCCTCCTCAGCCGGTTTGTCCTGCTTGACGATCCCTTTCCCCGGGGCGAGCAGCATGCTCATGTTTCGCCCTTCCTGGAGCGGCGCGGACTCGATCACGGCGAGGCCGTCGAGGTCCTCGAAGAGTCGCTGCAGCAGTGCTCTCCCCCGCTCGGGATGTGTCTGCTCGCGGCCACGGAACATGATCGTGATCTTCACCTTGTTCTGCTGCCGCAGGAAGCGCTCGACGTGGCCCTTCTTGGTCTCGTAGTCGTGCTTGGCGATCTTCGGCCGCAGCTTGATCTCGCGAACGTTGACCTGCTGCTGGTGCTTGCGCGCCGCCTTCTGCTTCTGCTCCTGCTCGTACTTGTACTTGGAGTAATCGAGCAGGCGGGTAACCGGCGGCTTGGAGTTCGGAGCGACTTCCACCAGATCGAGGTCGGCGTCCTGGGCGCGCTTCAGCGCCTCCGGGGTGTCGACGATCCCGAGCTGCTCCCCGCCGGCGCCGATCAAGCGCACCTGCGGAGCACGGATCCGCTCGTTGATCTTCGTCGTGTCGCGCTCTGGTGGGCGCCGATCAAACCTTCGCGGGACCGGCACTATCGAGGTGAGCGCTGGAGCTTCAAGCGGACGAGGGATTGGAACGCGGCCACGGGATGCTCAGCGGCGCGGAGTGTTCGGCGTGCCTGCAGTCAAGTGCGCGCAGTATAGAGGCAGGGCCGCCTCGCCGAGCGCCAAGAGCTCAAGAAGACGTTTCCCGCCGGATGCGGGAGGCGAACTCCGCCACCTGCATCGCCCCCAACTCCCCCTCCTCGTGGGAGCGCACGGCGACCGTGCCGACCTCTTCCTCACGATCGCCGATCACGAGCATGTAGGGGTAGTGGCCGAGCTCGGCGTCACGGATCTTCTTGCCGACCGACTCGGACCGCTCGTCGAGCGAGACCCGCACGCCGGCCTCGCGCAGCTCGGCGACGACGCGGCTGGCGTAGTCCCGGTGGCGGTCGGAGACGGGCAGCGCAATCGCCTGCACCGGGGCCAGCCAAACCGGGAAGCGACCGGCGTGGTGCTCGATCAGGATCCCAGCGAAGCGCTCCATCGAGCCGAGCAGCGCGCGGTGGATCATCACGGGGCGGCGCTGCGCGTCGTCGGCGTCCGTATAGGTGAGCTCGAACCGTTCGGGCATGAAGAAGTCGACCTGGCAAGTGCCGCATTGCCATGAGCGGCCAAGCGCATCGGTGACGTGGAAGTCGATCTTCGGGCCGTAGAAGGCACCATCGCCGGGATTGAGCTTGTACTCGCGCCCCTGGCTCTCCAGAGCCTTTCGCAGCGCGTCTTCTCCCTGCTCCCACTGCTCGTCGGTCCCGATCGACTTATCGGGGCGCGTCGACAGCTCGACCCGAACGTCGTCGAAGCCAAAGCGCTCATACAGCTCGTCGATCGCAACGCAGATATCGGTGACCTCGTTGACGATCTGCTCCGGCGTGCAGTAGATGTGGGCATCGTCCTGCGTGAAGGCGCGCACACGCAGCAGCCCATGCAGGACGCCCTCCCGCTCCGCCCGGGAGACCTGGCCGAACTCGGCGAGCCGCAGTGGCAGCTCTCGGTAGGAATGACGCTCCGAGCCGAAGACCAGGCAGGCGCCGGGGCAGTTCATCGGCCGAATCGCATACTCCCGCTCACCCGATTTCGTGAAGTACATGTTCTCGCGGTAGTTGTCCCAGTGGCCGGAGCGGTGCCAGAGGTCGACGTCCATGACGTGCGGCGTCTTGATCTCCTCGTAGCCCCGCTTGTGCAGCTGTGCCTGCACCTTGGCCTCGATCAGCCGCAGCAGCGTTGTCCCGTTGGAGAGCCAGAAGGGCATCCCGGGCGCCTCCTCACGCAGCATGAAAAGGCCAAGCTGGGGACCGAGGCGGCGGTGGTCCCGGGCCCTCGCCTGCTCTATCCGCTCCAGGTGGGCGTCGAGCTCCTTCTTCGAGAAGAAGGCGGTGCCGTAGATCCGGGTCAGCATCTGCCGGGTCTCGTCGCCCCGCCAGTAGGCGCCGGCAACCGATTCGAGCTTGATCGCCTTGATCCGCCCGGTCGCGGGAGCATGCGGGCCGCGGCAGAGGTCCTCGAAGGGGCCGTTGCGGTAGAGCGAGACGGTCTCGACGCCTTCGTCGCGCACGAGGTCCTCGATCAGCTCGACCTTGTAGTCCTGACCCTGGGCGCGAAAGACCTCGACCGCGTCCGCGGCCGGCAGGTCGCGGCGCTCGAAGGGCTCATCGGCGTCGATGTGCTCGCGCACCTTCGCCTCGATCCGCTCCAGGTCGGCCTCTGTGACCTTGACGTCGGGCGGGAACTCGAAGTCGTAGTAGAAGCCCTGCTCGATCGGCGGGCCGATCGTCACCTTCGTACCCGGATACAGCTCCGTCACAGCCTCGGCCATCACGTGGGCGGCGTCATGGCGGATCAGCGCCAGCGCCTCGGGGTCGCGGTCGGTGAGGATCGCGATCTCGGCACCGTCGGGCAGGGACGCACCGAGGTCGCGCAGCTCACCGTCGACGCGGATCGCCAGTGCGGCCTTCGCCAGGCCGGGCCCGATAGCTGCGGCGGCGTCGGCCCCGGTGGCGCCGTCGGGCAGCCCCAGCGGCTTGCCATCGGGCAGTGTCACGGTGATTTTCGTCGTCGCCTCGATGCGGCCCATGCTACCCGCGGCGCCCGGGGCGTCCGTTGTCGCAGAAGTGAGTTCGCGCTTTGTCGCGCATAGCGAGACAAAACGCGAAGTCGGTCACCGGGCCGGGCCCTGGCGCGCCTGGCGTATGGCGATCAGGGGGCAGGGGCTGTGGCCGCGGACCGGGCCGGCTCGTTCCCAGAGCAGGTATGGAGAGGCGAGGCGGCGCCGGCGCAGGTTGGGAAACGGCGAGCGCTCGGACGAGCCTTCCGCGATCACGAAGCGCACACCAGGGGGCAGCACGGTGCCCGCGCGCTCCGCAGCCTCGATGCAGACGCGGCCGCCGCGCAGCTCCCAAGCGATGTAGCGAGCGCCATGTTCGTCGTCCAGCAGCCGCTGGGAGGCCAGCACGAGCGTCGAGCCGGAGGCGAGCAGCGGTCGCACTTCAGTCAGCGCAGGCGAATAGGACGTCGGCCCGACTGGTGCGTTGGCCAGGGCGAGCAGCGAGCAGCCGCCCGCGGCGAGGGCGTAGATCGCCGCGGCAAGGCCCGCCGAGGCGACCCCGCGGAGCCGCCCTGGCTTCCTGGCGAATCGCAAATCGAGCAGCGGCAGCAGGATGACCAGGGTGGCGAGTGGCGCTGCGGCCTCGATCGCCTTGGCGGCCGTGTAGGGAGTTCCGCCCACGCGGGCGGCAACGTAGACGGCGGTGGCGGCAAGAAACCCGCCGATGACCGCGGTCTCCCGACGACGCCAGCACCAAATGAGCCCGCGCAGGAGCAGCGCGGTCGCGAAGGCGGCGCCCAGGTAGTAGCCAAGGGCCGGCATCGCGCCGTCACCGGGCGCGATGCGGAAGTCGCCCGAAGGCCAGATCCCAAGTGCCTCGAAGGGTGAGATCTGTCCGAACAGGTTGCCGAGGCCAGTGCCGTGGGGTGCGAAGGTCTCGAAGCCGCGGAAGTCGATCATCCGCCCCAGCTCCGGCAGGGCGCCGACCGCAAAGACGATCACGGCAAGGGACATTGCGGCCAGGCCCGCGGGTCCTGTCGCCGCAGGGGACCCACCACCCCCTGCGGTAGCTGAAGCTTCCTCGGGGATGGCCCCCCCTGCCGCGCCACCCGCAGGAGCTGCGTATTTGCCCGAGGCGTATTCGAGCGCAACCCAGAGCGCTGCCGTAACCACAAGCCAGACGAGGCCGGGGAAGCTGTAGACGTAGACCGATCCGATTGCGATCAGCGCCGCAGGGACGAAGCGGAGGGGCAGCGGGCGCCAGACGGAGTTGCGCGAGGCCTCTCGCAGGGAAAGGGCGAAGGCGAGGACTAGGAGTGCCTGCATCGTCTCCTTGAAGGCGCCCTGGGCGAAGTAGGAGGCGACCAGATACGGAAAGGCGACGAGTAGGGCGGCCGCCGTGCGCCACAGCGACGGCAGGCCCGCGAAGACCGTGAGGGCGGTGAGCACGGCGAGGACGGCGACGGCGACGGCGAGGCCGCTGAAGCCCTGGACCGGGGCAATCCCAAGGCCCCCTCCCAGCGCGACGACGATCGCGTGTGGCCCGAGCGGGTAGCCCTGGTGCAGCAGCTGCGAGCCGGCTCCATGCGCGAGCCTTTCCGTGGCCAGCAGATGCTGCGACATGTCCGGGTTGAAGCCAGTGCCGAGGATGCCGAAATGGCCTTCGACGAGGAAGGGCAGCGACGCGGCTGCAAGGGCCGCCACGCCGACGGGGACTCCAACCCGCAGCGCCTCCCCTCCTCCCGCGACTCGCCCGCGCAGGAAGAGCACCGCCATGACCGTCAGAGCCAGGACGACGACAGCCGAAACTGCCCCGTCCCCCGGCAGCCGCACCGTCCCCCAACAGATCGCTGACAGCAGCGCCAGTCCAACGGCCGGCGCAAGCCAGGACCACCGCCGCGTCCCGCAGAGCACGAGCGCCGCCTGCCCGATCGCCAGCGAAGCGCCGCCCACCGCCAGCACGGCTGCGTAGGTCCCGGTCACAAGGCGGCGAGCCTAGAGCACCTCACGGGACGGGGCCACCGGAAACGCCGGGTCTCCGAGATGGGCACAGCTGGGCTCGAACCAGCGACCTCCGCCTTGTCGAGGCGGCGCTCTCCCAACTGAGCTATGCGCCCGGGACATCTGAATCTAGCAGCGGGCGTGCCGTAGGCCTCGCCCCACCGATAGCGCCATCGAGGAACAGCCAAGCTCCTGCCGGCGATTCAAGTCAGCGCCTGCAAGAGCCGATGCAACAAGTGCAACTTTCCGGCGAACGCAGTGTTTCTCTATACAAGCCGCGGCGCAGCAGACAACTTCGAAGCTTAAGGACCGACGAGCCAGAGCCTGATCTATCTGGTGGCACGTCCTTCGGAAGCTAAGGGCCCCTCCCGGGGCCCTTTTCCGTTGTCGGCCTCTCGCGCGGGCGACGGGGCCGCAGTGAGCCCGAAGGCCTATATCCGCAACGCAACCGCGGCGATCGCCAGCAGCGGCACCGCCACCGAGAGGGCCCGCAGCGCGCCGTCGAGCGGCGCCGCCAGTCCGGCCCGGTCGAGCTGCCGAGTTGTCCCGTCCGCGAGCCGCTGCTCTCCGCTCACCGCCCTGGTCCGGCGCCGCAGCTCCCGCACCGGCGTCGAGAGCCGTCGCTGGGCGGCGCTCAGCCAGAAGCAGCCGAGGATCGCTGCGGCCGCAGCGATCGCCTGCCCGGCCGAGTGCACCGCAAGAGCGTTGGACCACCAGCCGGTCAGCGCTGGGAAGGCGCCCCAGGCGGCGGCGAACCAGAAGTCGGTGTGGAAGCGTCCGCCGAACAGCTCCAGGTTGTAGGCGAGGACCATGAAGCCGCCGGCAACCACCAGGGGCGCCAGCGTCGCGGAGACGACGATCGTCCCGACGACGCCGATCGCCAGTGCGCCTGCCAGGCCCCCGGCGGCGAGAGCCAGTAGAGCCCGCCGCGAGAGGCTGGTGCCGAGCGGGCGCCCGTGCAGCTCGTCGAGGGAATGGGCGCCAATCCCCACGGCCAGGAAGAAGGCCGCGAGCGCGGCCCCGAGGCGACCGGCGTGGACCTGTGGCGCAGCAGCAGCCCCGATCGCCACGTAGCTGATGTGCCACAGGGTGTAGGGAGGGTGCAGGAGGGTGACGAGGTCGCGCCAGCCGCCCGGCCGCAGCGCGTAGAAGGCGGGGCGCTGCTCGGCCTCAGGCACCAACCGTGCCCCAGATCACGACGCCGCCGCCGAGGCTCATGCGTCGCGCCGTGACGGCGCCGATCCCAGCCTCCTCCCACATCTCCAGCTGGCGCTCCAGTGGATAGCTCCGGTAGAAGCCCTCGATGCTGGGACCCAGGAAGCGCCCAACCTCGAACCACTGCCGCGAGACGAGCCGGCCGAGCGCCGGCAGCCCAACCCGGGTGTAGAGCCGCCAGGGCCATAGCCAGAACCCGCGCGGCACGCAGAACTCCAGGCAGGCGAGCCGTCCTCCCGGCCGCACCACCCGGGCCAGCTCGCGCAGCGTCGCAGCCGGGTCGTCGACGTACCGCAGCAGGTAGGTGAAGGTGAGATGGTCGAACTCGCCGTCGGCGAACGGCAACGACTCCGCCTCCGCCTCGATCAGCTCGACCCGATCGGCCAGCGCTGGGTCGACCGCGAGCTTGTCGCGGGCGCGGGCCAGCATCGGGGGGCTCTGATCCAGCCCGACCACCCGGCAGCGGTAGCGCTTGACCAGCGCCTGGGCAACGAGGCCGGTCCCGGTGGCGACGTCCAGCACCCGCTCGCCGGGCTCCGCCGCAACCCCAGTTACCATCGCGCGCCGCCAGCGCGGGTCCTGGAAGAGGCTCAGCGCCGCCCCCAGCTCGTCATAGCGCGCCGGCAGCTCCTCGAACAGGTGGAGCGCGTGCTGCTTGCGCGGGGACGGGACCGTCGCCACACTCCAGAGGGTCTCAGAAACCTGGCCAGGTCGCGCTCACGCACTACGCAGCGCCATCTCCGTGATTTCGGTCGCCGCCTGGCCGGCGCCGTCCTCGGTGGCAAGGCTTGCCTGCATCCTTCGGGCTGCTTCCCGGTAGCTCGGCCGCTCGAGGACCCCTTCTACTGCCCGCGAGAGCTTCCGCGCGGTCAAGCCGCTCGGTCGCAGCTTGACCGCGGCACCGGCGGCCACCGCGCGGAGCGCGATGTCGCGCTGGTCGCGAGCGAACGGCACGCAAACGAGCGGCACGCCGTGGGCGAGTGCCGATATGACGCTGCCGTGACCGCCGTGCGTGACCATGAGCGCCGCGCGATCGAGCAGCGGGCCATGCGGAACGTAAGGGCGGACGACGACGTTGTCCGGCAGGGGAGCGAAGTCGGCAGCGTCATATCCGGCTCCTGTCGTTACGACAGCGTCGATCGGCAGGCTGCCGAGCGCCTCGATCAGCACTCGGAGATAGCCCCCTTCGGCCTGGTATGTGGTGCTGAGCGAGGCCAGGACGAGCGGGGCCTGCGTGGGCTCGGGCAGGTCCGGCGGGACAGCGGCGGGGGCTTCCCAGAGGGCGGGCCCGACGTAGCGGACGTTCTCGGGGAGATGGCTCGCGGGGAAGTCGAAGGTGGGACTCGACAGGATCAGCAGCCGCTGCGCGCGAAACCACTGCTCATAGACAGTCGAGAGGGGGGCGAGCTGGTAGCGGGCGCGCGCCTCGTTCAGGGCGCGAAGCCAGCGGCGCAGGACCCAGTTCCGCGCGCGTCGTAGGAACCTGTCCCGCCAGCGCCCGGCTGAGCCGTGCGACGGCCGCAGGCCGAAGGGGATCGGCGGCAGCCCAGCAAGCGGCAGGACCGCCACGGTGTGGACCAGCCCAACGCTTGGAATGCGGCATGCCTCGGCGCCCACGAAAGCACCGAGCAGCATGAAGTCGCAGGCGACCACGTCGGTGGGCGTGGCTTCGAGGTTGGCGACCACATCGGCTGCGTGAGCAGCCGCCGGACCGCACATGACGTTGAGGAGCGCGTGCACGGCGCCGATCGGCGTGCGTGCCTCCCAGTCACGCAGCTGGTCGGTCTCTGGCCGGGCCGATCCGAAGTCGGGCGCCAGCTGGAATGCCCCATAGGCGAAGCCTTCTCGCCTCAGTTGGCTCTCCAGTGAGCGCGCAGCGAGAAACCTCACCGCGTGGCCCTGTTCCCGCAGCCGGTGCACAATTGCTATCGCCGGCCCCACGCCGCCGCCGCAGTCGGTCTGAACGAACAGAACGCTGAGGCGCCGCGTCACTTCGGTCAGTCCTTGGCGTGTGGGGTGCTCTTGGGTCGGCGCTGGCGGGCCTCCGTGGGCGCCTCGGTGAGTCGACGCTCGGCTTGCTCCAGCCACCCCTCGACCGCCTCGAGCGCGGCGATGCCCGATCGCAACACGAGCAGCTGGGAGCCCTGCGGCGACTCGCGCGCCGCCGCTTCGATCTCCACCAGCCGTCGCAGCGCAGCGCTGTTCTGGCGCCTCATGCTCTGAAGTTGGCGCCGCGCCGTCTCGCGCTCCTCGTCACGCAGGAAGAAGAGCTTCAGCAGACCCTCGAATCGCAGCTCTGGCGGCGCCGGCGGCTCCTCGAGCCAGGCCCCGAACACATCCTCACCCTTGCGGGTGAGCGTGTAGACGGTCCGCCGTCGCGCACCGCGCGGGGCCTGTTCGCCCTCGATCAGCCCTTCGCGCTCCAGGCGCCGCAGCTCTGGGTAGATCTGCCCGTAGCTCGCCGCCCAGAAGAAGCGGGTCGACTGGTCGACGGCCTGTTTGATCTCGTAGCCGGACATCGGTTCGATCCGCAGCATCCCGAGGATCACGCATGCAGTTCCGCTCAGTTCCATATATCGGTACGGTATACTGTTCCGATATATCCGTCAAGTAGAGAGAAGGGCGTTCATGTCAGCACACAATCCCGAAGACCTCAGCCGTCTCTTCGCCGAGCGGGCCAGCGCCGGCGACCTGGACGGCCTGCTGGAGCTGTATGAGGAGGGAGCTGCGTTGGTCGGCCCCGACGGGGAGGCAAGGGCTGGCGGCAAGTCGATCCGCGCGCAGCTCGAGGGCCTGCTGTCGATGATGCCGCAGGTCGAGGCCGGCGAGAGCCGGGCGCTCCTCGCGGGTGACATCGCGCTGCTCTCGAATCGCTGGCGGATGACCTTCGCCCTGGGCGAGGGTGGCGGGCAGACCGGCTTTGAGGGAACCAGCACCGAGGTGGCCCGTCGCCAGGCCGACGGGAGCTGGCGCTATGCGATCGACGACCCCGCCTCGGCGGCACTCCGCCCCCCGGCCCTGCCCGGGGTGCAGACGCCGGCGCCGCAAGGCAAGGCGAAGACGGAAGGGTCGGCGGCCTTCGAGCAGCTGATCTACGAGGAGGATGGGCCGGTCGCCCGCATCACGCTGAATCGCCCCGAGCGGCGCAACGCGCTATCGATGCGGCTCTCCGACGAGCTGACCGCGGCACTGGAGCAAGTGCAGATCTCCGAGACGGTCAAGGTTCTGGTTGTCGGCGGAGCCGGCGAAACCTTCTGCGCCGGCGACGACATCACCGAGATGGGGCTGTGGGGCAACGCCAACCAGATCATGCGGCGCGTGCGCGGCTACCAGCGGATGGCCGACACGCTGGAGGAGCTGGACAAGGTGACGATCGCGGCAGTGGACGGATACGCGGTCGGCGGCGGTCTTGAGATCACGATGGCTTGCGATTTCGTGATCGCCACTCGGCGCGCAATCTGGGGGATGCCCGAGGTCGATGTCGGCATCACCCCCGGTTGGGGCGGAACGACGCGGATGGCACGGCTCATCGGACGGCGGATGACCAAGGAGGTCAACCTGCTCGGGGCGCTGCACCCGGCGAGCCGCGCGGCCGAGCTGGGGCTGTGGAATCGGGTGGTCGAGGACGAGCGGCTGAGCGATGAAGTCGAGGCGCTGATCGAGGTCTTGCTGGCCAAGAACCAGCAGGCGGTTCGGCAGCTGAAGTTCATCGTCAACAACGGGGTCGAGGCCGACCTACACACCGCCCAGGGATTCGAGGCGCTCTCGGCAGGGCTTACCGGCGCCGTCAACGGCGCCTGGCAGGTGGAGGACGCCGACCAAGCGGCGGGCATTGCCAGCTTCATCACCAGCGGCGAGCAGTGGCGCAGCCGGCGCGCCGGCGCCCGGGACTTTTGGACCGACGGCCCGATCGGGACTTCCCGAAAGCGGCCGTGAGGCCGTGCAAACGGCCCTAGCAAGCCGGTAACTACCTGCCAGAGCCAAAGGCGCCCACCGGAATCGAACCGGTGTAAACGGCTTTGCAGGCCGCTGCGTAACCACTCCGCCAGGGCGCCGAGACGGGACGAAGCACAGTGGGAGAACCGGGACGAATCCCCCCGGCGACGGTCTCGGGAAGCGGCTGAAGGGACTCGAACCCTCGACCTTCTGCATGGCAATTGGCCAGGTCTCCGGGAGCCGCAGTCGCCTGATTATGCCTATTTCCAGCCGCTTTGGCAATGCCTGCCGACCGCAGCCCGAACCGGAAATAGCGGCGATGCGCGCGGATATGAAGCGTTTCGGGCACTTCTGGCCAGAAGTGCCCGAAACTGCCGAATGCGGTTCCAATGGCCACTTTCAGGAGCGGTGACTACGCAGGGACGTGCTGGCGAGCAAGGGCGCTGCGCAGCGCCAGGGCCTCGATCGCTAGCTCAGCGTTCTCAGGGGTGTCCTCGATCTCACCCCTGCGCCAGGCCTCGACGAAGGAGCCGGGGTCCTTCCCGTTGTCCTTGCGGAATGCTTCGACGCGCCGATCCAAGTCGGCGGGGTCGGGCTCCGTAAGGGGCTCGCGGTCCAGGTAGCGCTCCAGCTCGCTGGAGGGGATGCGGAGCGTCTTCTTGCCGATGCGGATCGCCTTGATCTCGCCGCGGTCGATCATCTTGTAGACGGTCGACTCGTCGAGGGAGAACTTGCGGGCGTAGTCCCGCACGCGCATGTAGTGGTCGGAGAGCTCGGTCATTTCGCCACCTCCTTGGGCCTGAGGCATTGTTGCAGCTATATCGGCTGCATCCAAGTAATCCTCTAGATCCAGAGATTCGACATAGCTCGTCTCAGGCGCCCTCGAGGCGCGATATCCAGCCGCGCTGGTAGAACGCGCCGATGCGGGAGCGGCCGATCCTGATCGCCTACCAGCGCTTCGAGCGCCTCCAAGCGCTGCTGTTCGGACGCGGTTACCTGATCGACCCCGGCGCCCGCGACCCCAACGAGTGGCGCGATGACCCGCCGCTCGGACTGGTGCGGCTGAAGGGTGTCGCGCTGAGCGGCGAGGGCGACGATGCCGAGCCCGATCCCCGCATCACCTTCAGCATCGTCGAGTTCTGGTCAAGCGATCGGGTCGACGGCGCCCACGAGGAGCAGGGCTACTGGCTCGCCGGCTACGCCTACCACGGGCAGGTGGATGAGCTGGCGCTGCGGTATTGCTTCGATCCGCAGCTCCATCCCGAGATGCCCTACCACCGCCACCCCCCGGGCTGCGAAGGGCGAGAGCGCTGGCGACGTATCAGCCCCGAGGAGGCGCTTGAGGAGGTCGGCGCCCTCATGGCCGAAGAGGAAAGGGCCGGACGCCTGTAGACCGCGACGGCGAGCGCGCCCTCAACGGCGAGCCAGGAAGTGGACTCCGTCGGCGAGCCCCTCGCACCCGGGCCGCTGCGAGCACAGGTCGGCGAGTGCGCTGAGGAGCGCCTCGTAGCCGGCCGGGGTGCGCGAGAAGCGCGAGGAGAGGGCGATCACGATCCCGGCGTGGGCGCGCCCGGCGGCCCCCCACTCGCCGTAGAGGCGCATGAAGTCGGCCACGTTCTCGCTGATCAGCGCCCGTCCCTCGCGGGCGGCGAGCGCCAGCAGCTCCTCGTCGGCGAGGCCGCGCAGGGGTGGGCGCTCGTCGACCCCCTCGGCGTCGAGGCCCCGCTCGCGCAGCGCCTGCGCGAGGCGGGCCGGGTACATCTCGTCGAGCAGCAGCCTCACGCTGAAGCGGATCGGGCCGAGTGCCCCGCTCAGCCGTTCGCGAGCGACTCGTAGTGGGCGGTCTCGCGCTCGTGGAGCTCGATCCGGGCCTCGATCTCCTCGGGGAACTCGGCCGCGTAGCGAAGCGCCGCCGCGATCCGGTCCGGGGTGACCGACAGCTCCTCCGCCAGCCGCGTGGCCGCCTGCGGTCCGTCTCCCGACTCGCGCAGCGCCAGGACGATCTCCCAGACGTCGGGGCCGCCCGCCAGGCCGGCGCGGCGCCCCGCCGGCCCGGAGCGAAAGACGATCCCCGGATGGGTCTCGGCGCGATCGCCCTCCTCGGCGTAGCGGCGCAGGGCGTCGGAGAGCCGCTCGCCGCGGGCCTGGGCGCGAGCCCGGATGCGCGCCGCCGTCTCGCGGTTGATGCGCACCGATACGTTCGCGGTCTCGCTCAGGTTGTCAACGTAGCACAATGTCAACAACGGCTCGCGTATCGGGGCTCCTGGCCCGGGCCATCGATGAGGAGCAGCACCTCGGCCCCCCGGCCGGGGCACGTCGTGAACGACCGGTCAGCGGCGTCGCCCTGCTCGAGCGCTCGCTGAGCCGGCGGCGCGAGGGCTACGCGGACTACGTCGCCCACACGAGCGCCTTCTTCCCGCGAACGCCGCGCCGCGGCTGAGGTAGAGGGAGAAGCTCACCCTGCGCCGCCCGCCTCCTCCTCCGCCAGCGCCCGCCGCAGCGCCTCGTCGAACGACTCGGGCTCGATCCCGAACGGCTCGGCCCCGCTCGGGTCGGTGACCACGGTCGCCGTCCTCAGCCCCTCGACCAGCGGCCGGGCGACCTTGGTGTCGACCGGGGTGACAAGTCCCAGCCAGAGCGCCGAGAGCCACGGCGTGATCAGCGGCACCGGCAGCTTGCGGGGCGGCGCCTTGCCGAGCGCCAGCGCCATCCTGTCGAGCATGTCCGCGTAGGAGAGGACGTCCGGTCCGCCGATCTGGACCTCGCGGCCCACCGACTCGGGGACCGCCGGCGCCCGCAGCAGGTACTCGATCGTCGCGTCGATCCCGATCGGCTGGGTCGGGGTGCGCAGCCAGCTTGGCGCCACCATCACCGGCAGCCGCTCGACCAGGTAGCGCAGGGTGCGGTACGACTCGCTGCCGGCGCCGACCACCATCGCCGCCCGGAAGTAAGTGAGTGGCGGTCCCTCGGCGGCGAGGATGCGGGCGGTCTCGTGACGGCTGCGCAGGTGCTTGGACTCGGCCTCCTGGCCGAGCCCGCCGAGGTAGACGACGCGCCCGATGCCCTCGCGCTTTGCCATCCGGGCGAAGTTGCCGGCGGCGACCCGCTCGCGCTCCTCGAAGCCGGCGCCGCCGGCCATCGCGTGGACCAGGTAGTAGGCGACGTCGACTCCCTCCCCCACTCCGACGAGGCTGGGCGCGTCGGTGACATCGCCGACCCGCAGCTCGACGCCCAGTCCCTCTAGCTTCGCCGCTCGAGAACGCTCGCGGACCAGGCACCGCACCGGCCCCGGACCGGCCAGCGCCGCCGCCAGCCGGCCGCCGACGAAACCCGTCGCACCTGCGATCAACGTGCTCTGTGGGATCGGTCCACGCTACCTGACCGGAGGCGCCGGCCTGCGAGACTGGCACCCGTGCGCGAGCACATCCTGCAACGCAGCCAGCGGGTGCCCGTCCCGGCCGAGCGCGCCTTCGATTTCTACACCGACGCCGTCAACCTCGAGCCGATGACGCCCCCCTGGCTCCACTTCCGGGTGACGACGCCGGGGCCGATCGCGATGGGCGCGGGGACGCTGCTCGACTACCGGCTGCGCCTGCACGGCTTCCCGATTCGCTGGCAGACGCGGATCGAGACCTGGGAGCCGCCTCTGCGATTCAGCGACAGCCAGGCCCGCGGGCCCTACTCGCTCTGGGAGCACACCCACGTCTTCGAGCCCGACGGCGAGCACACTTGCACGATCCACGACCGCGTCCGCTACGCCATTCCCTATGGGCCCCTCGGCGAGCTCGCCCACAGCCTCTTCGTACGCCGCGACCTCGAGCGGATCTTCGACTTCCGCCGCGACGCCCTCGCCGCCCACTTCACCACCACCTAGGACCAGAGCCACAGCCGCATCCGCGGCAGATCATTGCCACACCATGCGGCAGCGCTGTCTGGGTATTGCGTTGGCCGGAGTGCCGGGGCAACAGATAGGGCGCAATAAGGTTCTGGCCTGGATCCTTCCAACGTTGTCACCTCGGGACCACCCGGGGCGGCTCAGCGGCGCTCGGTTTCACACCCGGGGCCCCGCGATCGCCGGGCTGTAGCTTTGAGACTGTCACTCGACTACTCGGCTATCGCTTCATTGCAACCGCTTCGACTGAGCGCCAGCCTGCCAGCAGATCTCCGCTTCGCCGCGTAGTCGCCCGCATATGAGGATCGCGATCGTCGGAACCGGCATCTCCGGGCTCCTCGCCGCTCACCTGCTGCACCGCGAGCACGAGATCGTCGTCTACGAGGCGGGCGATCGGGTCGGCGGTCACACGAACACGATCCGGGTCGACACCGAGGAGGAGACGCATTGGATCGACACCGGATTCATCGTCTTCAACGACCGCAACTACCCCAACTTCGAACGGCTGCTGAGCGAGATGGGCGTCGCCACCCAGCCCTCGCACATGAGCTTCTCGGTCTCCGACGGGCACGGCGACTTCGAGTACGCGGGGACGCCGCGCGGCCTCTTCGCCCGCCGCGCCAACCTGCTCAGCCCCTCCTTCCTCGCCATTCTGCGCGACTGGCGCCGCTTCAACTGCGAGGCACGGGCGCTTGCCGGCACGGGCGGGACCGCTCCCTCGCTCGGGCACTGGCTGGAGGAGAGGGGCTTCTCCCGGCACTTCGTCGAGCGGCTGATCGTCCCCCAGATCTCCGCCGTCTGGTCGGCCGACCGCGAGCAGATGTGGAGCTTCCCCGCCAGCTTCATGGCCGAGTTCTTCGAGAACCACGGCATGTACAGCCTCCGCGGCCGGCCGCGCTGGCGGACCGTCGCCGGCGGCTCGATCCGCTATGTGAAGGCGATGACGGCGCCCTGGCGCGACCGCATCCGCTTGCGGGCGCCGGTGCGACGGATCGAGCGGCTGCCCGGCCGGGTGCGGATCGCGGCGGAGGGATGCGAGAGCGAGGACTTCGACGAGGTGGTGATCGCCACCCACTCCGACCAGGCGCTGAGGATGCTGGCCGACCCGACCGGGGCCGAGCGCGAGATCCTCGGCGCCATCCCCTACCGGCGCAACGAGGCTGTGCTGCACACCGACACCTCGCTGATGCCGCGCCGCCGCGCCACCTGGTCCAGCTGGAACTTCCACCTCACCGAGGAGCCGGCCAGGGGCGCCACCGTCACCTACTGGATGAACAGCCTGCAGCGGTTGCGGGCCGACCGCGAGTTCCTGGTCACGCTCAACCGCGGCGAGGAGATCGACCCCGAGAAGGCGCTGCACCGCGTCTCCTACGACCATCCCGTCTACACGGCCGAGGGCGTCGCCGCCCAGGCCCGCCATGCCGAGATCAGCGGCACCGGGCGCACGCACTATTGCGGCGCCTACTGGGGCTGGGGCTTCCACGAGGACGGGGTGCTGAGCGCCCTGCGGGCCTGCCGGCGGATCGGCTCCTCCCGCGCCGCCGCCACCGAGGCGGAGCCGCCGGCAGGATGACCGCCTCCGCCGTCTACGAGGGCTGGGTCCGCCACCGCCGCTTCGAGCCGGTGGAGCACGCCTTCCGCTACCGGCTCTTCCTCATGTACCTCGACCTCGGGGAGCTGCCCGCCGTCCTCGATCCCTACCCGTTGTGGTCCGCGCGGAGGGCGGCTCCCGCCCGCTTCCGCCGCTCCGACTTCATGGGGGATCTCAGGAGGCCGCTGGCGGAGTGCGCGCGCGACGCGGTCGAGGCTCAAACCGGTCGCCGCCCCGGCGGCCCGGTTCGGCTCCTCGCCAACCTGCGCTGCCTCGGACACGTCTTCAACCCGGTCAGCCTCTACTACTGCTTCGACCCGGCGGGGGAGCGAGTCGAAGCGGTGGTCGCCGACGTCAACAACATTCCCTGGGGAGAGCGGCATCCCTATGTCCTGGCGCGCGGAGGCCGGGAGGGAGCGGTGCTGGGCGGCGAGCTGGACAAGGCCCTCCACGTCTCCCCCCTGATGGGGATGGACCAGACCTACGCCTTCCGCGCAACCGAGCCCGGCGACCGGCTCATCGTCCAGATCGAGTCACGCCCTCGCGACGGCGAGGGGGGCAAGACCTTCGACGCCACCCTCTCGATGCGCCGCCGCGAGTTGAGCGGCCCGCTGCTGACCCGGATGCTGGTCCGCTACCCGGCGGTGTCGCTGCAGGTGGTGGCGAAGATCTACGCGCAGTCGCTGCGGCTGAAGCTGAAGGGCGCTCGCTACTTCCCCCACCCGGAGGGAAGCCGCCCGAAGGGGTTCCTCTCGCCGTGAAGGACGCGCTCGCCCGCGCCGCGGTGAGCCAGGCCCTGCGCCGCCTCCGCGCCGGCCGGATCGAGGTGGTCGAAGGCGGCCGGCGCCGCGCCTTCGGTCCCGCCGGCGCCGAGCTGCGCGCCGCGGTGACAATCAACGACCCGGCGGCCTGGCGCGGCCCGCTGCGCGGCAGCGTCGGGCTTGGCGAGACCTACGCCGACGGGCTATGGGAGACCGACGACCTGGTCACGCTGATCCGTATCGCCGCCCGCGAGCTGCGCGAGCCGGACGGGCTGCGCGGCGCCGTAGCCGGGGCGCGCGGCCTGCTGCACCGGGCCCGCCGCCTCGTGCCCGAGAACACCCTCGCCGGCGCCCGGCGGAACGTCGCCGCTCACTACGACCTCGGCAACGACCTCTTCGCCGCCTTCCTCGACGAGCGGATGGTGTACTCGTGCGCCTACTTCCCGCGCGCCGCAGCGAGCCTGGAGGAAGCTCAGCTCGCCAAGCTCGAGCGGATCTGCGGCCAGCTCTGCCTCGGCCCCGGCAACCACCTGCTGGAGATCGGCTCCGGCTGGGGCGGCCTTGCCGTCCACGCCGCCCGCGAGCACGGCTGTCGCGTCACCACGACGACCATCTCCCGCGAGCAGCACGAGCTGGTGGCCCGGCGCGTGCGCGAGGCCGGGCTCGCGGACCGGGTGACGGTGCTGCTCGACGATTACCGCGAGCTGCGCGGCAGATACGACCGGCTGGTCTCGGTCGAGATGATCGAGGCGGTCGGCTGGCAGCACTTCGACGACTTCTTCCGCCGCTGCGAGGAGCTGCTCGCCCCCGGCGGGCTGATGCTGCTGCAGGCGATCACGATCGACGACGACATCTACGAGATCGAGAAGGGGGCGCGCAGCTTCGCCAACACCCACGTCTTCCCAGGCGGCTGCCTGCCCTCCCGGAGGACGATCGCCGACTGCCTCGCCCGCGTCACCAGCATGCGCCAGGTCTGGGCCGAGGACATCACCGTTCACTATCCGCTCACCCTCGCCGCATGGCGCGAGCGCTTCCTCGGCGCCTGGGAGCGGCTGCGCTCGCGCGGTTACGACGAGCGCTTCCTCCGCCTTTGGACCTTCTACCTCAGCTCCTCGGAGGCGGGCTTCCGCGAGCGCAGGATCGGCGACGTGCAGGCGCTCTTCGTCAAGCCGGCGAGCCCAGCTCACGCCGAAGGCCGGCGGCGGCATTGTTCCCCAGCCGCTTGAAGGCAAGGCCGAAGAGTGGGTCGACGATCCGCATCACGCCCTTCAGCGTCAGCTGCGCGTCGTAGACCATCTTGCAGCCAGAGTCGGCCGGCTCGACGGTGATCGCGTCTTCGGAGATCGTGGTCGAGCTCTCGGCCCGCAGCACCAGCCGCTTCGGGCGCTCGTACGCGGTCGTCGCGTACTCGAGCGGAATCTCGCGACCCATCCACCTGACCAGAACCTGGAATCGCGAGCCCTCCCCAGGCTCGTTGCCGCCGACCGGGTGTGCCTCCGCCGCGGTCGGGTCCCACTCGGTGACGTTTGAGAACATCGCCATGTAGTCGAAGACCTCCTCGGCGCTCCTCGGGCTGACGATCGTGTCGCGGTAGCGGGCCATCTCAGTCTCCTTCGTCGTCGATCTCGCTTGCGGAGGCCGTCGCGCCGCCGGGCGGCAACCCGCAGAGGCGCTCGCACCCCTCGAAGAGCCTGGTCCTCTCCTCGGGGCTCTCGCGGGTCCATGGCACGCGATGCTTGGGCCGCGGGCGACGGTCGTGCCAGAACTCCCCGGTGCTCCGCGCAGCCTGCAGCGAGCCGGCGAGCCAGACGATCGTGTCGGCTCCAGCCCCGGGATCGCGAAGCAGCGGGGCCATCAAGCGGTTGAAGCGGGGCAGCGAGGACTTGATCCCGGCCGTCGCAACCCACCCCGGATGGGTCGAGTGCACCGTTATCCCGTCGGCCGCCAGCCGCCTCCCCCACTCCTCGCTGAGGATCACCTCCGCCCGCTTGGCGTGGGCGTAGAAGCGGGCTCCGTCGAAGTCGCGATGCTCGAGCTGGGGGTCGTCGACATCGATCCGCGCCGTGTACATCCCTCCCGAGGAGACGTTGATCACCCGCGAGGGAGCGACCCGGCGGAGCGCCGCCAGCAGCAGCGAGGTGAGCAGGAACGGGCCGAGGACGTTGGTCGCGAAGGTGAGCTCGAACCCCTCCTCGGTGTGAACTCGCCGCGAGGGAAGGATCCCAGCGTTGTTGACGAGCACGTCGAGGGCGCCGCCCGAGGCGAGGAAGCCGGCGGCGAACTCGCGCACCGAGGCGAGGCTGGAGACGTCGCAGACATGCAGCTCGACCGCCGTGGAGCCGGCTGCGGCGGCGATCCGCCCGCGAGCCTGCTCGCCGCGCTCGCGGCTGCGCACGACCATCTGCACCGTCGCACCTGCCCGGGCCAGCTCTGCGCAGGCCGCCTCGCCGATCCCCGAGCTCGCCCCGGTGACCATCACCGACTTCCCGGCGAGCTCGATCGGTCCCCGCGGTAGCAGCCTCTCGCGGGCGCGGTAGCCGAGCCTGGTGTAGCCCGGCAGTACGGTCCAATCCATTGCCTCGTCGAGAATTCGTCTGAGCATCACTGAATAGTGATACCCACAAGCGTCATTCTTGTCGCCGCGACCGCCGTCCGGTGGCGGGCGCGATGCAGGTGCAGGGGTGGCGCGAAAGCGAGTCGGAATCACCCGTAATCGCCGCTAATCCGCGCGCATCGACGTCGTTTTGGGAACTAGTAGACCCGCCCGAAAATACGTTCAGGCAGATCGGCAGGATCTCGGCAGCGGGCGATGAACCTCACCGCAGTAGCCCGGAAGATCGAGATTGAGCTTAGTGAGGAGGAGCGCAGCGAGCTGACCAGCCCGGCCGCCACAGCGCTCCGACATCCATGCCGGCCTCGCCGAGGTCCTCACGCGAGACGTAGACCTGGGTCCGCTCGCGGGCGCAGCTCACGCTCGTTTGTCCTGATCGTGACCCCGCCCCTATGGCGGGCAGTGTCGACGACGGTGCCGGTGATCCTGGGCCATCGCGTTGATCTGGTCGCGTTCTTTGTTGGAGGCGTCGGTGATCATCACCGCCTGGCCGCCGGACGAGTTGCGCCTCGCTTGTCCGCTCATTCCGAGACTCAGCGATGTTTCGGTGCTGGAGAGGGAGCCAGCGCAACGTTTGGCACTATCGCTCCTCAGAATCCTCAAAGTGTTGAACGAAGATGTCAGAGCCCGGGAAGACCTCGGACTCATGACCGTCTTCCCAACGCACGAGGTAGGGCGGCGCACCATGGTTGCCGAGCACCTTCAGGATCTCGCCGTCACGTTGGTGTTCCCCTTGGTGGTGTCCCCGGACCACCAGGCGATCACCTGGGTGTGCGTGGAACGTTGATTCCTCAGCTTGAGCCATCATGTCCTTTCGTCCGTGGAGCTCCATCGTCGCCTCAGGCGGCGGAGGCCACATCCGTGAGGAACCCGGATTCGCCCACTGCGATGGCTCGCGCCACACCGTTGCGGCCTGAGTGGCGTCACCCCGTCCGCGAGAACCCGCGGACGGCAAGCGCCAGGAAGACGCTCGCGAAGACCGCCGTGATCGCGAGCTCGGCTCCGATCGAGAGCGTGTGGCCGAACAGTTCGACGCTTGCCGGGAAGCGCTCGCGGGCGGCCGCGGGCATGTTCTGCGCGGCGAACACCACCTGGCGCAGCGGGGCGACCGCATAGGTGAGCGGGTTGAGGCGCGTCAGGGCCTGCAGCCAGCCCGGCAGCCCGTTCAGCGGGAACAGCGCGCCCGAGAGGAAGATCATCGGGAACAGCAGCAGCTGCATGACGACCTGGAAGCTCTCCATTTTCTCGATTCGGCTGGCGACGAAGACGCCGAAGGAGGTCAGCGCGACCGCCATCAGCAGCTCGAGCCCGATGATCTCGAGCACGAGCAGCGGTGTCAGGCGCAGGCCGATGAGCGGAGCGAGGACGAGCATGATCGTGCCCTGCGCCGCAGCGACGGTGGCGCCGCCGGCGGTCTTGCCGAGCGCCAGCGAGGCGCGGCTCGTGGGCGCGACGAGCATCTCGCGCAGGAAGCCGAATTCGCGGTCCCACACGATCGACACGGCGGAGAAGATCGCGGTCATGGAGACGCTCATCGCGACGATGCCCGGGAACATGAACTTCTTGAAGTCGAAGCCCGCCGTGGCCCCGACCAGCCCGTTCATGCCGTAGCCGAGGACGAAGAGGAAGAGCACCGGCTGGATGAACCCCGAGAGGATGCGGGTGCGCGTTCGCTCGAAGCGGATCAGCTCGCGCAGCCACACCATCCCGGCGGTGCGCACCTCGTCGCGCATTACGGTGTCGGGACCTTCGGCGATCGTCGCCGGCGGGGCGGCGGCGCTCATCTCAGCGCCGCCGCGAATGCCAGGCGCGGGCGCGCATCGACATCGCCTCGCCGTGGGACTTGCGGATCTCGCGTCCGGTGTAGTGCAGGAACACGTCGTCGAGGGTGGGCTGGTGCACGTGCACGCGGCGGACCGGGACGCCGAGCGCGCCGATCAGCGACGCGACCTCCGCCTCGCCGTGCTCGACGAAGACGCGCACGCCCGTGGCGACGGCCTCGAACCGGTACCCGCCGCGCTCGAGCGCGGCGACCGCGGCCGCATCGTCGGCGGTCTGCAGGTCGATGGTGTCGGCTCCGATCGTCGCCTTCAGCGCCGCGGGCGTATCGAGGGCGACGATTGCGCCGCGGTCGATGATCGCGATGCGGTCGGCGTACTCGGCCTCGTCCATGTAGTGGGTGGTGAGGAAGACCGTGACGCCGGCCTCGTCGCGCAGCCGCAGCACGTCCTCCCACATCAGCGCCCGCGTCTGCGGGTCGAGGCCGAGTGTCGGCTCATCGAGGAACAGGACCCTGGGGACGTGCAGGAGGGCGCGGGCGATCTCCAGGCGCCGGGCCATCCCGCCGGAGAACTCCGAGACGAGGTCATGGCGCCGCTCGCTCAGGTCGACGAGATCGAGCACGCGGGCGATGCGTTCGTCGACCTCCTCACGGGGCACCCGGTAGAGGACAGCGTGGAAACGGAGGTTCTCCTGGGCGGTGAGCTGGTCGTCGAGCGTCTGCTCCTGGAAGACGAGGCCGATGTGGCGCCGCACTCCCTTCGGCCGCACGGCGACGTCGATGCCGGCGACCGTGACGTGCCCGGCGCTCGGCCGCGCCAGCGTGCACAGCATGTTGATCGTGGTCGACTTGCCGGCGCCGTTGGGTCCCAGGAACGCGAACACCTCGCCCTCGAGGACGTCGAAGCTGATCCCGTCGACGGCGGTGAACGTGCCGAAGCGCTTCGTCAGGCCGCGGACCTCGATCACGTTCGGGCGCGGCGCTGCGGCGGCGCCGACATCCGGGATCACCTCGCTCGTGACGGTGCCGGCCATCCGGTGAAGTGTCGCTGCCGCACGGCCGGGGTTCAAGGGTGCTCGACCCGGAGTGCGCCTGCGTACTCTGCCGCACTCGAACCTCGACGGCTTTCAGCTGCCGCGCCCTACCTGCGATAGATGGGGCCGGTCGTAGCGACTGGCCCCTTGCCTTTGGCTTCGCCGCCCGTTTCGCTGGTTGAGTCGACGGTCGCCTCTTCGATGTAGTCCCGCTCGCTGATCGTCGTCCCGGCGGGCAGTTCATCGATGCTGGAGGGAGCCACCGCCGCCGGGTCGACCAGCACCCCGCGCGAGGCGAGCACTTCCCCACTCGTCGGGTCGAAGATGTATTCCTCGCGGATCCCCTTCTTGACGCGGAGCTGGATCGCGTCGCCGTGGCGCCCGAGGCCATCGGTGGCTCCGGTGTCGACCGCCATCCCTGGCAGTTCGGCGAGGGCGTTGAAGATTGCCGCCTGCAGCTGTGGCGTCGGCTCTCCTTCCAGCAGGACGTTGATTAGCTCTTCCATCGTCTGTTCGGTGTCGAGGCGCTTGGCCTTGCCGTACATCAGGTTGAAGCCGCTCACTTCAATCTCGTTGCCTTCGACGGCGTGCCGAAGCGCTTTCGGTTCGGTCGGCAGCTTTGAGGTGTCGGGGAAGTTGAAGTTGCCCCATCCCCTCGTGCCCATGTCGACCACGCGCGGGCCAAGTTCGAGCGCGCCGCGGAAGACGGCCTTATAGCGCTGCTGGTATTCGGCGTCGAAGGGTGGGGGCAGCGGCGACCCCGCCGCCTTCCAGCGTGCTTCTTCTTCGGAGCTCCAGAACTGGGGCGTCCCCGCGACTTCGCGCGAGCGTCCGCCTCCGTTTTGGCCGGTCCACGACTCGACCGTCCGCGGCATCAGCGCGTTGAACGCATGCGGCCCGCTCATCGTCCCGCCCCTCCCGGCGGCCGGGACGTTGGCGCCTTCCGGCGGCAGCGGGTGGCGCCAGCCCTCGATTTCGAACTGCTGTTCCTTGCGGAAGAGGAACTGCCCGGGGCCGGGGACCGAGGTCGCGGGCGCGTCGGAGGCGGCCGCGGCGGCCTGGTGGAGGATTTCGGCGGCAGCGGGCTGAGCGGTCGGGCCGGAGGAGAGGACGAGGATGCCCGCGACCGCAGCGGCGATCGCGGTGGCGCCGGAGAGGACCAGAAGGACGCGGCGCGGGGATCGGGTCGTGCTGGCCGGGGCGCTCGTCGAGGCCAAATCGAATCTGGCCTCGAGCGCCTGCAGAGCGGCGGCGCGGGGCCGGGGGTCGCCATCGGCGCGCTCGGCGTGGAAGCTGCGGAGCAGGGTCAGGTCGTCCATCTCTTCCCTCCGGGGACGGGTGGGTTTGCGGGTTGGTTTACCGGCGGCGGTGCGAGCCCGAGGGCGGCCTGCAGGCGCCCGCGGGCGCGCGAGAGGCGCGACTTCACCGTGCCCACGGGGATCGACAGCGCGTCGGCGATCTCGGATTGATCGAGTTCGGCCCAGACGAGCAGCAGCAGCACGTCGGCCTCCCCGGAGGGAAGGTCGGCCAAGGCTTGGGCGAGCAGGCCGCGCATCCGCTCGGCGTCGATCCGGGACTCGACCCCGTCGATCCCGATGACGGGGTCCGGCGCCAGCACCGCGATCGCGGCCAACTCTCGAATCTCGCGTCGTCGGTGGTTGCGGGCCAGGTTGGTGGCGATGCCGAAGAGCCAGGGACGGGAATCGGCTCGTCGGGGGTCAAAGCCGGCGCGACGATCAAAGGCGACGAGGAAGGTGTGCGAGGCGAGCTCGTCGGCGAGCTGGCGGTCGAGCCGGCGTCGCAGGTAGCCGTGGATCGCGGCGAAGTGGCGCTCGAAGATGACGCCGAAGGCAGGCGGGTCCGCGAGCGAGGCGGTGATCGCCTCGCCGTCGATTGGATCCTCGCTCATATCTTGTTCTTGTACGGACTCGGGAAAAGGTTCGCGAAATGGAGACATTGGGTTCAGATGACCGAGACGGGGACGACATTCGCGCAGGTGACCCGATGCCGCTCGGTGCCCGGCCCTTCGAGCTGGGGGTGGTCGGCGAGACCCCGGTTCGCACGTGGTCTTCAGCGAGCCCGAGCAGCGATCTGATCAAGCCCATGATGCAGCCGCCTGCGGTCTCTCATGGCGCCGCGGGGACGACGGCCAGCGGGCCCTCGCCCGGTGGCAGCTCCGCGGTCTCGAAACGGGGAGCGTCGAGGCGGTGGACGCGATGCATTCGCTCGAGGAAGGGCTCGACGCTCTCAAGGAAGTCGATTCTCGCGGTGCGGTAGTGCATCGGGATCACCCAGCGTGGGTCGAGCCGTTCGACAACGGCCACGGCCTGATCGGCGCCGATCGTCGGCCCTCCGCCCACGGGGATGAAGAGCAGATCCACCCTGCCGATCGCGATCTGTTGTTCCACCCGCAGCGAGATCTGCCCGAAGTCGCCGAGGTGCGCGACGCGCAGCCCGCCGAGCTCGAAGGCGAAGATGGTGTTGAGGCCGCGTTTTGTCCCCGCAGCGGCATCGTGCTCGGAGGCCACCGCCACGACCTCCCCGATCGGGGACTCCAGGCGCCCGGCGGTGGAGCACAGGACGGCGGGCGAGCATCCCCCGGGCGGTGAGCCCCGAGAGGTCTGCGAACGGGTCCACGAAGACCGTCTTGTCGTTCGCGGTGAGGCGGAAGGCCGACTGGCCGTACCACTCAACCTGCATGCTGTTCCCCTCGATCGGGTGGCTCATCTGGGAATTGTCGGCACAGCCCTGTACCGAGGCAACGTCGAGATAATACAGGCAATCTGTTCAGCCTCCCTGTAGATTATCGGTATGGCGACGAAAACCGACCCGGCCCTGGTGGCCAGCGAACTGCGGTCTGTGCTCGGCGGGCTGGTGCGCCGCCTGCGCGCCGAGCACCGCTTTCCCCTTTCCCACGGCGCCGTGCTTGGCCGCCTCGACCGCGAGGGCCCGCTGAGCGTCAGCGACCTCGCGCAGGCCGAGCGCGTGAGGCCGCAGTCGATGGCGCAGACGGTCGGCGACCTCGAGGCGGACGGACTCGTCATCCGGCGCCCCGACCCCGACGACCGCCGCCGCGCCCCGGTCGAGCTGACCGAGCAGGGCAGGGTGGTGCTCGAGGCCGATCGCCGCCGCCGCGAGGGCTGGCTGGCGAGTTCGATCGCCGAGCAGCTCTCACCAGAGGAGCAGGTCGTCCTGCGCGACGCGGTCGAGCTGCTGCGGCGCCTGGCGGAGAGCTGATGCACGCCGCGTCCACCGGCCAACCGGAGCCGGCGGTGTCGATCGAGGAGCTGGTTGTTCGCTTCGAGGAGGTGGAGGCGGTTGCCGGTGTCTCCTTTGTCGTGGCGCCGGGCGAGGTGTTCGGGCTGCTGGGGCCGAACGGCGCCGGCAAGACGACGACGATCAGGGTGCTGACGACGCTGCTGGCGCCCAGCGCTGGCCGGGCGCGGGTCGCCGGCTTCGACGTGCGCGAGCAGAGCCTCCAGGTGCGCGCCTCGATCGGCTACGTCCCCCAGGCCATCTCCGTGGACGGGGCGCTGACCGCGCGCGAGAACCTCGATTTCTACGCGCGCGTCACGGGCGTCCCCGGAGGCGAGCGGCGCGCCCGGATCGAGCAGGCGATCGAGGAGATGGACCTGGAGGAGATGCTCGACCGGCTGGCGCGGACGCTCTCGGGCGGGATGCTGCGCCGCCTGGAGATCGCCTCCGCCCTGCTCAACCGGCCCGCCGTGCTGTTCCTCGACGAGCCAACCGTGGGCCTCGACCCGACGGCGCGGCGGGTCGTCTGGGAGCGCCTCGTCGAGCTGCGCGAGCAGGCCGGCACCACGATCCTCTTCACCACCCATGTGATGGAGGAGGCCGAGCGCTATGGCGAGCGCCTGGCGATCATGGACGAGGGCCGGCTGGTCGAGCAGGGCACGCCCGCGGAGCTCTGCGGGCGCCACGGCGTGGAGAGCCTGGAGGAGGTTTTCATGACCGTGACCGGCCGGCGGATCGACGAGCACCACGAAGGGAGGCTGCGTGATGCCCGCGCACAGCGCCGCGTCGCCCGCCGCCTCGGCTGAGGGCTCGAGCCCCCTCTCAGGCGGCCCGCTGTCGAGGTTGGCAGCGGGGACGGTGGCGATGGCGCAGGCGGAGATGCGCAAGCTTCGCCATGACCATCTCGACGTGTTCACGCGCTCCGTGCAGCCGCTGCTGTGGCTGTTCATCTTCGGAACGGCGCTGCGCAACAACCGCGCGTTGACGCTCGGCACCCTCGACTACCGCGCCTACCTCGCGCCGGGGGTGATGGCGCAGGCGGCGATGTTCATTGCGATCTTCTTCGGGCTCGCCGTCATCTGCGAGCGCGATGTCGGCCAGCTGCAGCGGCTGCTCGCCACCCCGCTGCCGCGCTCCGCGATCGTGCTCGGCAAGGCCGTGGGGGCCTGCGTGCGCGCGCTCGTGCAGGCCCTGCTGCTGCTCGCGGTGCTCGCGGTCGCGGGCATCGCCCTGCGCTGGACGCTCGCGGGGATGATCGGCGCGCTGGCGATGCTCATGCTCGGCCCCGCTGCCTTCGCCTGCATGTCGATGCTGCTCGCCGCGGCGGTCAAGGAGCGCGAGCGCTTCATGGGCATCGGCCAGCTCGTGATGATGCCGCTCTTCTTCGCCTCCTCCGCGCTCTACCCGCTGAGCCTGATGCCCGGCTGGCTGAACGTGATCGCGCGCCTGAATCCCCTCACCTACGAGGTCCAGGGGCTGCGCCAGATGCTCGTCGGCGTGGGCGGCGGCGGAGAGCTGTGGCTCGACTTCCTCGTCGTCGCCGGCTTCTTCGCGGCGATGCTCGCGGCGGCGACACGCACCTATCCGAAAGCCATCCTCTGATGGCGGGTCTCGCCACCGGCCCTCGGTGTGCGCGATCGTGGCGCGCCGGTCCCGCCGGCCCGGGCGGCGTCAGAGACGCTTTAGAGAGCGCTGCTTTGCTTGCCGTTCCCGCAGGCTTGCGACAGGAGCAGACCCGATGATCGAGGTGGCAGCGGTGACGAAGCGCTACGGCGAGACGGTCGCGGTGCGCGACCTCACGTTCACGGTGCGACCGGGGATCGTCACGGGCTTCCTCGGGCCCAACGGGTCGGGCAAGTCGACCACGATGCGGCTGATCCTGGGGCTCGACGCCCCCGACGCCGGGCACACGCTCGGTCAACGGCAAGCCCTACCGCGACCATGCCGCGCCCCTGCACGAGGTCGGCGCGCTGCTCGAGGCGCGCTCGGTCCACACCGGGCGGTCCGCCTACAACCACCTGCTGGCGCTCGCGCAGACGCACGGGATCGGCCGCGCCCGGGTGAGCGAGCTGATCGAGATGGTCGGACTCGACGAGGTCGCGGGCAAGCGCGCCGGCGCGTTCTCGCTCGGCATGGGACAGCGCCTCGGGATCGCCTCGGCGCTGCTCGGCGATCCCCACACCGTGATGCTCGACGAGCCGGTCAACGGCCTTGACCCGGAGGGCATCCAGTGGGTGCGCAACCTGCTCAAGCAGCTGGCCGCCGAAGGCCGCACGGTGTTCGTCTCCTCGCACCTGATGAGCGAGATGGCGCTGACCGCCGAGCACCTGGTCGTGATCGGGCGCGGCAGGCTGATCGCCGACACGGGCTCGAGGAGTTCGTGCGCGGCGCTTCCAAGAGCTCGGTGCGCGTCCGCTCGCCGCAGGTCGGCAGGCTGGCGGAGACGACGCCGGCGCCGGGGTGACGGTCGAGGCCGTCGAGCCCTCCGTGCTCGAGATCACCGGTCTTGACGTCGGAGCAGATCGGCGCGACCGCCGCCGCCAACGGCATCGTGCTCCACGAGCTGACGCCGCAGCAGGCGACGCTCGAGGAGGCGTTCATGGAGCTCACCCGGCGACGCGGTCGAGTTCCAGGCGGACAGCCCGGATGTCGCGGCCGGCCGGAAGAGGCGTTGGCATGAGCGCCGCAGCCGCCCGCGGCGCCCGTCGGCCGCGTCACCCAGCGCGCGCGTGGCCATCTCGGAGTGGACGAAGCTCCGCTCGCTGCGCTCGACGCGCTGGTCGCTGCTCGCCACGCTGGCTCCTGACGTCGGCATCGGCATCCTCGCCGGCACTGTGCCGAGTCCGCTGGCCTGCACCTGAGCCGGCGGACCGGCGCGCTTCCATCCGCTCGCGTGACCTCGCCAGCGTCCTTCGCCCAGGTCGCGGTCGGGGTCCTCGGCGTCCTCGCGATCACCGCCGAGTACACGACCGGGATGATCCGCTCGACCTTCTCCGCAGTCCCCAAGCGCCTGCCGGTCCTCTGGGCCAAGGCGTTCGTCTTCGCGCCGTCGCGCTGCCGTCAGCCTCCCGGCCGTGCTCATCGTCTTCTTCGCCGGCCAGTCGATCCTCTCCGGCCGGCACATCCAGATCGCCTTCTCGCATCCGGGAGTCTGCGCGCGCCGTTCGGCGCCGCCCTGTTTCTCACCGTGATGGGGGTCTTCGGCCTCGGATCGGCGCGATCTCCGCAACACCGCCGGCGGCATCGCCGCCCTGCCGGGATCGTGTTCGTCCTGCCGCCGATCGTCGGCCTGCTCCCCTCGAGCATCGTCGAACTCGGTCGAACCCTACCTGCCGAGCAACGCGGTCGACGCGATCTGGACGATCGACTACCTCGAACGTTCCCTCGCCGAGGGGCCGCGGGTGGCGGCCCGGATACGGCGCAGGTTCATGCAGATCTGGCACACCCACTCAAGGGGAGTGAAGCTGCCCACCTGGTGGTACTTCATGCCAAAGGAACGAGAGATTTGGCTAGCCCGGCACGGCTCGGGGCTGGTGAGGGAAACCACCGGCAGGGCGAGCTTCCTCTCGACCCGGCAACGGGCCGCCTGGGCCGCCGCCGGGTCGCCGCCGCTACCCCGGGCCGGGCGAGTCGTAACAAAGAGGTTCGACAGGGGTGGCCTCGGGCACGGTCTCAGCGTAATCGACTTCTCGCATCTGGCGCAGCTGCCGACCGATCCCCGAAGGCTGAGGGAGTGGATCGAAGCTCACCAGGACCAGATCCCGGGGAGCGTGTCCACCGCGGGTACCACCTCCACCGGGTTGACGCCCCTTCGATCGGGTCACGCCCCGGTCTTCGCCGACGTTGGCTTCCTGCTTGGCGAGACGTTCGCGCGCCCGGCGTTGCGCGCGGCCCTGTACCGAGTCGCCTCAGAACTGCCCGGCGTGAAACCCCGCCCGGTCCCATTAATCCGCCCCAATGGGAAGGCGTCCCATACACGGACCCCCCACACGGTGAGCGGCTCGAGCTGATCTTCGATCCGAAGACCTCGACCCTGCTGGGCGAACGCTGGGTCCTGACGTCATCGAGGCGGGCGGGGATCGCCGCCCCTGCGGGCACGATTATCGGCTATGCGGCCCACCTTGCCTCGCGGGTGGTCAACTCGGCAGCCGCGCCCTCTGCTGCGGATATGCGCCGCCGAATGCCATAACGAGAGCGCGCAGCCGCTGGACGTCGAGACGCTCGCCCGCGGCGCGCACATGTCGACCGGGCACTTCAGCCGCCAGTTCCGGCTTGCCTACGGCGAGACGCCCAACTGCTCAATGACGTCGCCAAAGCAGACTTCCGCTAGATCACCGTCGGTGCCCCCTCCCAGCCCGGTGTCGCGATCGTCCTGGAACGAACTCGGTGTTGTCGTTGGCGACGTAGACGCTCTTGCCGTCGGGGCTAACGGCGATCCCGCTCGCGCCGTTCCCGGCGGGGACGGTCGGGGGCGACTTTGGGGGCGAGCGCACCGCCGGAGCCGACGTCGTACTGGGAGACGTCGTTGCTGGTGTAGTTGCCTACGTAGAGGTTCTTGCCATCGGGGCTGATGGCCATCCCTTCCGGGAATTCGCCGGCGGGAACGGTGGCGGGCGAGCTTGGGGGCGAGCGCACCGCCGGAGCCGACGTCGTACTGGGAGACGTCGTTTTCAGCGCCGTTGGCGACGTAGACGCTCTTGCCGTCGGGGCTGATGGCGACGAAGGTCGGATGGCTGCCGGCGGGCGCAGTCGGGGGTGACTTGGGAGTGAGCAACCCGCCGGATCCCACGTCGTACTGGGAGACGGAGTTGATTCCGGCATCGGTGACGTAGACGCTCTTGCCGTCGGGGCTGATGGCGATTCCCAGCGGCTCCGTCCCGGCGGGCACGGTCGCTGGTGACTTCGGCGAAAGCGCGCCACCCGGCCCGACGTCGTACTGGGACACGTTGTCACTCACGAGATTGGCGACGTAGGCGCTCTTGCCGTCGGGGCTGATGGCGATATGGACGGGATGGGTCCCGGCGGGCACGGTCGGGGGCGAGAGGGGCGCAAGCGCCCCGTCCACTCCGACGGCGTACTGGGAGACCGTCCCTTCGTTGAGGTTCGTGACGTAGAATCCGGCAGCGGCGTCGGCCGCGCTGGGCGTCAGCCCAGTCACCGACACCGACAGGGCCGCCAGGACGAGCGCACCCAGCCGCGTCAAGCGAGCCGCCCACCGACCAGCGCTATCTTCGACGCCCCGAATGCGCTTGCGCGTTCTGCCCCCTGGGCTCGATTCCCTCATGGCAACGCGATGGTAAACCTGAGCGACTGTCGGTTGGACTGCTGCCCAGCGGCATTGGTCGCTGTGATGATGAGCGTGTAGCGCCCTGGCTTGAGCGCCTTGGAGCGCGAGATGCGCCCCTGGAAGACGACCCTGTTCGTGCCGCTGTGGCCGGTAAAGGAGAGCGCGCCGGCAGCTCGTAGGGGCAGGCACCCCCTGGCCTTAGCAGCGCCAAGCTTCCTTCCGCACTTTCTCACGTGTGCGCCCCTGAAAAAGCTGAATTTCACACTGGCCCGCTCGTTGAGCGAGAAGGAGAAGGTGGTCCCGACCGGCGGCTTCTTCTTGCCCTTGCTCGCGCTGATCTGGGCGAGCTTGCGGCCCCTCCGCCAAACCCGATGCGTCTCGGCCGCGCCCGACACAATCGGCGGTGCAGAGCTGATCTGCACCGCTGCGCTCGTCTGGGTGCTGGAGCCGGCGTGGTTTGTGGCGGTCACGCGGCAGGTGTAGAGGCCGGGCTGGGTTGGGGTGAACGTCTCCGCGTTCGCGCCGGTGATTTCCGTGCCGCTCAGCTGCCAGGAGAAGGAGTAGGTCTGCGGGGCGCGGTAGAAGAACTCGCTGAGGACATCGGGTGCCCAGGATCCCTGCGTGCAGGTCTGCATCGAGCCCGCCCTCAGGCCGGCGGTGGTCGTCGGAGTGATCGTCGGTGCGCCCGTCCCGCTCGGGGACTCCAGCAGGGCCGGGAAGGCGGGGTCGATCACCATCGCACCCGTGGTCGGGAGGTTGCCGCCGCCGGTTCCGTTCAGGTTCGCGTAGGAGATGCCGCCATTCGGGTTGGTCGAGTTGGCCCAGTAGATCTTTTCCGCAACCGGATCGATCGCGACCCCTGATGGCGAGCTGACGGTTGCGACCCCGGTCGAGAGATTTCCACCGCCCGTTCCATTCAGGTTCGCGTAGGAGATAACGGCGCCGTGGTAGTTCGCCCAGTAGATCCTGCCCATGACCGGTTCGATCGCCACGCCCTCGGGCCCTTCCATCGTCGCCCCGGTCGTCGAGAGCAAGCCGCCGCCGCCTGAGCCGTCGAGGTTGGCGTAGGAGATCGTACCCCCGCTGAAGCTGTAGTTGGCCCAGTAGATCCTGTTCGTGGCGGGGTCGATCGCGATGCCTGCCGGGGAGCTGACGGTCGCTCCCGCGGTTGAGAGGTTGCCGCCCCCCGTTCCATTCAAGTTCGCGTAGGAGATCGTGTTGTTGCCGCTGTTTGCCCAATAGATCTTGCCGGCGCCGGGGTCGATCGCGAGCCCGAAGGGTTCGTTCACCGTGGCGGTTCCCGTGTTGAGGTCACCGCCGCCGGAGCCGTCAAGGTTGGCGAAGGAGATTTTCGTGGCGCTGTTGTTGGCCCAGTAGATCTTCCCCGCCGTCGCGTCGATCGCGACCCCGATGGTGTTGTTCGCGGTCGCCCCGGTGGTCGCGAGGTCGCCACCGCCGGAGCCGTCGAGGTGGGCGAAGGAGATCGTGTTTTCGCCCTCGGTGCCCCAGTAGACGCTGTCGGCGGCGAGGGCCGAGCCGGTTGCGAGCGTCGCCTGGGTCGCAAGGACCACAGCGGTCAGGGCGAGCAGGCGGCAGCGCCTACCGAGGCTGAGGCGCCTGCGGAACTTCGGGGCGAGCTTGTCCTCGTGTTTGGAGGCCAACTCGCAGAATCGTACAGGGCGAGCTGGGGCGTCTCGACGGGAAGACGCAGCGGCTGGACCTTTGTTTTTCGCGGCTTGGCGAAGTGCGCGGTTCTGAGACTTGGGCGGCAAGTGCGGCTCGCTCAGCTCTTTCCGCTTCGCGAGCCGCAAGCAAAGGCGGGGCAAATGACAGGTCGGCGTTGCACCCGCCGCCCCGGCCCCTTTTCGCTTGCCGGCCGACGATATCTCCAGCGGGGCGCCCGGCAAGCGAAGCGAAGCGCCTACCCGTCCCGGAGCGACTGACGACTCGAACTCAGGCACTCGTGCCTGAAAAGGGCGGAAAAAGAGAGGGTGGTTCGGGCAAACCGTGCCCAAGGGTCAAGCGGAATGAGCAGCGGCTCGAGATTCCCGCCGGAGCGGAAAGCATCGATTTGCAGGGAAAAAAGCGGCTGAAGGGACTCGAACCCTCGACCTTCTGCATGGCAAGCAGACGCTCTAGCCAACTGAGCTACAGCCGCATCGGGCGGGATTATAGGTGGGGGTTGGCATCCCCGGTGTGGGTGTCGTCCTCCCCCCCGGTCCCGGTCTGACTTGTCCTCCAGTCGATCGGCAGCTTGCTACCCACTATTCGGTAGGATGATTCCTGGCTCTTCCAGGAAGGCACCGCCGTTCGCAGAAATGCAGCTCGTCCCCGGGACGGTGCCTTTCAATGCGGATCTCGCCGGGGCAATCCTCGGCTCGTAGGAGGCGAGCGCCGCCAGAGCCGGAGATCGCGCCGGGAGATGGCTACCGGTCGAGCTCGGCGAGGAGGTCTGGGAGGTCGAGGGGTCGCGTCACCATCGCGACCCCTTCGCCTCCCGCCGGGCGGGGCCACTCCTCGCGCGGGCGGTCCCAGTAGAACTCGATGCCGTTGCCGTCGGGGTCCTGCAGGTAAAGCGCCTCGCTGACGCCGTGATCCGAGGCGCCGCTGAGCGCGACCCCGGCCGCGGAGAGGCGCCGCAGGGCGCCGGCGAGCGCGCGACGGCTCGGGTAACGGATCGCGACGTGGAAGAGGCCGGTGCTGTGCGGCGGCGGTGGCGAGCCGCCCTTGGAGTACCAGGTGTTGAGGCCGATGTGATGGTGGTAGCCGCCGGCGGAGACGAAGGCGGCTTCGTCGCCGAGACGCTGCTGCAGCTCGAAGCCGAGCACCCCGCAGTAGAACTCCAGCGCGCGGTCGATGTCGGCCACTTTGAGATGGACGTGGCCGATGTCGACGCCCGGGTCGATCGGCTCGGCGTTGCGATCGGGCACAGGCCGACCTTAGCGCCTCGCCTCGCGCTCAGCCGCCGTCCAACGCCTCGTTGACAAGGCGATCGGCGCTTTCGTTGTGCTCGCGGCGCACATGGCGGATCGACCAGCGCCCGAAGGGCTCGAGGGCACGCTTCACCTCGGCGTGCAGCTCACGCAGGGCCGGCTGTTTGACCTTGTACTCGCCCTTCACCTGGCGGACGACGAGCTCGGAGTCGCCGACGAGCTCCAGCTCGCCTGCCCCCAGCGCCGCCGCCCGTTCGATCCCGAGCAGGAGCGCGCGGTACTCGGCGACATTGTTGGTCGCCCTGCCAATCCGTTCGCCGTGCTCCTCCAGCACCTCCCCGTCAGGACTCTGCACGACCGCCGCTATCGCCGCCGGACCGGGGTTGCCCCTGGCACCGCCGTCGACGTTGACCACGAGCTTCTTCAAGGCCTCAGCCAACCGGCTCGCCGTCAGGAACCGACTCCAGCGCCGGCGCTCTGAGCACAATCCGCCCGTCGGGGCCAACGCTTGCGTTCCATTGGCGAGCGGACCCGTCCAGCTGGTCGATCTCGTCGCCCTTGTCCAGCTGGAGGACGGGACGCAGCTCGTCGCCGAGGTCAACCCCCCACTGGTACCAGCCCAATTCCCAGGCGACCGTGACCCGTGCCTCGCTCGGCGAACCCGCTGCCGAGCCGATCGAGACCCACGGCTCGCCAAGCGTGCGCATCAGGCCGCTCACCGTCCGTGCCGCCTCGCTTGCGTTGAAGCGAGCCGCCGCTCGGTCCAGCCGCCCCAGCGGCGACCCCGCAATCTCAGGCTCAGCCCGCCTGCCGACATTGGCCCCAGGGGCCGCCGGATCGACCCACCCGAGCCGCTCGGCGCGACCGCGGCAGAGATCGCAGACGAGCCCGGGGCCGTCCTTTGGGCTGATGTAGGTCCGGGTCCGCTCTCCGGCCAGGATCGTGCGGCCGCATACCGCGCAGGTCTCGTCGGGGCTCACGCCGCCAAGTTACCAGCGGCCCCGCAGATCTATGCCGTCACCTCGGCGGACTCTCGCGCCACTGCAACAACCCTGTCAGCCAGGTGCGCCGGCACCTCTTCGTAGCGCTCGAACTCCATCGCGAAATCAGCGCGGCCGCCGCTGATCGAGCGAAGGTCGGGCGCGTAATCGAGCACCTCGGCCATCGGAACCTCCGCCTTCACCTCGGTCATGGAGCCCTTGGGCTCCATCCCCAGCGGTTGCCCGCGGCGTGAGTTGAGGTCGCCGATCACGTCGCCGACGACATCGTCGGGGCAGCTCACGGTGAGGTGGACAATCGGCTCCAGCAGAGCAGGATCCGCTTCTTCCATCGCCTCTTTGAAGGCCATCGAACCGGCGATCTTGAAGGCCATCTCGGAGGAGTCGACATCGTGGTGTTTGCCATCGACGAGCCGCACCCTCACGTCCTTGACCGGATATCCGGCGACCGTGCCGTGCTGCATCGCTTCCACCACGCCTTTCTCCACCGCCGGGATGAAGCTGCCCGGTATCGAAGCCCCCTTGATCTGGTTGACGAAGTCCAACCCGGTGCCATCCTCGGCGGGTTCGATCTCGATTTGACAGTCGGCGAACTGGCCGCGACCGCCGGTCTGCTTCTTGTAGCGAGCATGTGCCTTGGCCGCCTGGCGGATCGTCTCCTGGTAGGGGACCCGCGGCGGGTGCAGCTCGATCTCCACGCCGAAGCGACGTTTCATGCGCGCGACGATCACCTCGACGTGCACCTGGGTTAGGCCAGCGATGATCTGCTCGCCGGTTTGCGCATCGCGGTGCACGTCGAGCGTCGGGTCCTCCTCGCTCAGCCTGCGCACCGCCGCCGCGGCCTTCTCCTCGTCGCCCTTCGACCTCGGCTCGTAGGCGAAGGCCATCACCGGAGCGGGCAGGCTCAGGGGTGGAAAGGCGATCTCCTCCTGGCTCTCGCAGAGCACGTCCCCCGCCTGGGTTTCCTTCAGTTTGGCGACGGCGCCGATGTCCCCCGCCCCCAGCTCCGGCACGGGCGCCAGCTCCTTGCCGAGCGGCCGCCCGAGCTGGCCAACTCGCTCCTTCTGCCGCCTCGTCACGTTGACGACCTGGGAGTCCGAGCGCAGGGTGCCGCGGTAGACACGGAAGAGGTTGATCCGTCCCGTGTACGGGTCGGCGAGCGTCTTGAACGCATAGGCGACAAGCGCGCCGCCCTCGTCGGGCTCGATCTCGATCTCCTCACCCCCGGGCCCAGCGGCGGCCACCGGGCCGCGCATCGCCGGCGAGGGCAGATCCTCGACCAGGGCGCTCAGCAGCCGGTTCGTGCCGAGGTTCCTGGTGGCCACCCCGCAGGTGACCGGGAAGATGCGTCCCGCCGTCACACCCTGCTTCAGGACGTCGACGATCTCGGCATGGTCGATCTCCTCGCCGTCGAGGTAGCGCTCCATCAGCTGGTCGGAGTTCTCCGCCACCTCGTCCATCAGCTTTTCGCGGTACTCCTCCGCCTGGGCGCGCAGCTCCTCTGGAATCTCCGCCTCGACGGCGTTGGCCCGCCCGGACCCGTCGTAGACGAACGCCTTCAGGTCGATCAGGTCGATCACGCCGCGTATCTCCTGCTCGGCGCCGATCGGGATCTCGGTCGCCACGACGTGGGGGCCGAATGCCCCCTTCAGCGACTCGAGGGCGGCGAAGAAGTCGGCCCTCTCGCGGTCGAGCATGTTGACGAAGACGAGACGCGCCAGGCCCTCGGCGTTGGCACGCTGCCAGAGTCGTTCGGTATGCACCTCAACCCCCGTCACACCGTTGACGACGACGACGGCGGCATCGGCAACTCGCAACGCCGCGGCGGCATCGGCGACGAAGCTCGGCTCACCCGGGGTGTCGATCAGGTTGATCTTGCGGCCGCCGTACTCGAAGCTCGCAACGGAGGCGCCAATCGACATCTCCCTCTCCTGCTCGTCCGGCTCGTGGTCGGAAACGGTCGTCCCGTCGGCCACGGTCCCGAGGCGGCTGGCCACCCCCGCCTCGAACAGCATCGCCTCGTGCAGGCTCGTCTTACCGCTGCCCCGGTGCCCGATCAGGGCGACATTGCGAATCCGGTCTGCGGCCTGGTGCGGCACACCGGAGAAGCTACTACACGCCCTGCAAGGCGGACTTCAAACGCATCACCGCCTTGGTGTGCAGCTGGGACACGCGCGACTCCGTGACCCCGAGCACCTCGCCGATCTCACGCAGGGTGAGGTTCTCGTAGTAATACAGCGCGACGACCAGCTGCTCCCGCTCTGGCAACGACGCCACAGCCTCCGTAAGGCGGTCCTTGATCTCACTGGTGGCGAGAGATTCCTGCGGATCGTCGGCGCGCGGGTCGGAGATCGTGTCCAGAAGCGACACCTGATCGCCAGAGGAATCGGAGATCGTCCAGAGCTCGTCCAGCGCGTAGACGGAGGAGTTCGCGATCTCCAGCAGCGCAGCCTGCAATTCCTCTTCGGTGAAGCCGAGCTGCGCAGCCAGCTCCGCCTCGCTCGGCGCGCGCTGCAGCTCGTGCTCGAGCTTGGACTGGGCAGCCTCGATTTCCCGCGCGCGCGAGCGGACCGATCGCGGCACCCAGTCGAGGGAGCGCAGCTCATCGATGATTGCGCCGCGGATCCGGGTCATGGCGAAGGTCTCGAACTTGATCCCCCGCTCCGGCTCGAAGCGCTCAATCGACCCGATCAAGCCCATCAAGCCGTAGGAGATGAGGTCGGCGTCCTCGACGTGGGACGGAAGGCCGGCGCCAAGGCGACCGGCGACGAACTTGACCAGCGGTGAATAGGCAACCACCAGGCGCTCACGAGCCCCCGCGTCGCCCTCCCCTTTGTAGCGGCGCCACAGGTCGCGCAGCTCCACCTCTTTTACGCCGGTCTCCATGTAATTCGCTCGATTCTATGGCGCTGGTCACTCGGCGGCTTACCGCGCGTCACGCACGTGGGTGCGCAGCGTATGCATCCCGCAAGCGAGTGGCGTCAACGCGAGTGTAGACCTGCGTGGTGGAGATCGATACGTGACCGAGCAGCTCCTGAATCGTGCGCAGGTCAGCGCCCCCTTCCAAAAGGTGCGTTGCGAAGCTGTGCCGCAGCGAATGGGGTGAGATGCCCCCCGCAAGCGCCGCCTCGCGCACCCAGAGGCTGAGCCGCCGCGTCACGTCGGAGTTGGAGAGGCGGCGGCCGTTCTTCGACAGGAACAGCGCCGGCTCGCTCGGGTCGGCGAGCAGGGCGTGGCGACCCTGCTCGCCGTAGCGTCGCAGCGCCCGCTGCGCCGGCTCGCCGACCGGGAGCAGCCGTTCCTTCGATCCCTTTCCGAGCACCCGCAGCTGCTCGGTCTCGAAGTCCAGTGCTCCCACGTCCAAGCTGACGATCTCCTCGCAGCGCAGGCCACAGGAGTAGGCCAGCTCCAGCATCGCGCGGTCGCGCAACTCCAGCGGCGTGTGGGCCGGGATCTGCTCGAGCATCGAGCGCGCCTGCTCGACGCTGAGCACCCGCGGCAGCTTCTCCTTGCGCTTCGGGCTGGCGACGAGATCGGCGGGGTTGTGTCCAAGCCGCTCGGTGCGAACCAGGAAGCCGAAGAGACCGCGGATCGCGGCGAGCTTGCGAGCCACCGTCGCCGGCGCGGCACCCTCGGTTGACAGCGCCGCTCCGTAGCGACGCACGTCCCGGTGGCGCACCTCCGCCGCCTCGAGGCCACGCTGCTTCGCCCAGGCCGCAAACTGGCCCAGATCGACCCCGTAGGCGCGTCGCGTCCGCTCGGCAGCGCCCCGGCCTCGCAGGTCGCGGTCATAGCCGGCCAGCGCCTCGTCCCAGGTCATGAGCTGAGATTCGCCATGCGGCGCCTGGAGCCTTCGCTACCCCCCGATATAGATCGGCGTTCCGACTTCGACGCGGTTGTAGAGATCGATCACATCGGGGATCGACATCCGCACGCAGCCGTGCGAGGCAGCATGCCCGAGCGACCAGGTCTCTTCGGTGCCGTGGATGCCGGCGCCTTCGAAGATCCCCATCCAGCGCGCCTTGATCGGGTCTTCGGGGCCGGGCGGGATCACCTTCCCGGCGAGGCTGCCCGCCCAGGCGGAGTTTGGAACGTGCCAGGACGGGTTCACTTCCTTGTCCTGGATGTGGTAGATCCCGGCAGGGGTTTCGAGCCCTTCCTGGCCGACCGCCACCGTGTAGCTCTTGACCAGCTTCAGGTGCTTCCAGAGGCGCAGGGTGAAGGTCGACCGGTCGAGCGTCAGGTAGCTGGGGTACCGCTTGGCGACCTCGCTCGTCGTCACCTTCGGCTTGAGGGGGCGGGTGCGGGCGACGAGATGGTGCTCCGCATTCGCATCGAGGATCGCCGCGTCCAGCTGCTCGGTGAGCAACCGGTCGCGGAGCCTGCGGCCGTTCTTCGCCCGCACCACTTCGAGTGAGCTCGCGCTGGGACCGACCGTCGCGTCCCGGGCTTCGCGGTCGACCGCGTGCGCGACCCTGCGGACGAAGCGGTCGACCGCTGGCCGCGAGTAGGCGACGCGCGCCGATATCCGCCTTTCGACGCTGCCGCCGGTGACGTCGCGGAGGAGGCGGCCGGGCAGCCCGCCTTCGCGGCTTGCCGCGATCGCCGCTTCGACCGCGCCGCCGATGTTCGCCCTCAGCTTCAGGGCCCGGCCCGGCAGCTCCCAGCGACGCCCTCCGAAGCTGACCTCGAGGGAGTGGCGCAGCGGCGCCAGCAGCTGCCGGCGGACGGCCTGGCTGGCTTCCTTCGCACCGAGCCCGCCGACATCGACCCCGCCGATCGTCACCCCGTCGGCGATCGTCCCCTTCTGGGCGCTGTCATAGGCGTAACCCACCACCGCGCCCAGGGCGAAGACCACGACCACGGTGACGATCACGATTTTCGTCTTGCGCCCCATCACACTCTTCCCAGGCTCACCATCGGTCTGATCTCGAGTCGACTCGCGAAAAGTTTGGCAGGCTGGAGCATTCGTTCGGGCAGCTGTCCGTCCCCCCTGCAATTCCGCGTGCGGCTTCGAGGGCCCACCTGCGGATATCTTTCGGCGCGTGCGCTCCAAGGAGGATGTCCGCAAGGCAGTCTGGAAAGCGATGGACCGTGAGGGTGTGTCGCGCTTCCCGGGCGCCGAGGGACGCATCCCCAACTTCGCCGGAGCGAAGCTCGCCGCCGAGAAGCTGGCCGGCCACCGGCTCTGGAAGCGGGCGCGGGCAATCAAGGCAAACCCCGACTCGCCACAGACGCACGCCCGCCGCCTCGCGCTGGAAGAAGGCAAGACGCTGATCATGGCGGTGCCGCGGCTGCGGGACCCACATCCGTTCCGCGTCCTCGACCCGAAGCGGCTTTCGAAGAGCGCCGTCAAAGAGGCGGCGACGATCAAGGGCGCCCTCAAGCACGGGCGGGTGGTCGCGCTCGACGACCTGCCCGAGATCGACTTCGTCCTCTGCGGATCGGTGGCGGTGAACCTGAGCGGAGCGCGGATCGGCAAGGGCGGTGGCTATTCCGACCTCGAGTACGGGATCCTGATCGACGCGGGCAAGATCGACGGCCACACCACGGTCGCGACAACCGTCCACCCGATCCAGATCGTCCGCCGCCACCTGATGGTGACCGCACACGACCTGCCGGTCGACCTGATCGCCACGCCGCGAGCGGTGATCGACGTCGAGTGCCAGTACGACCGGCCGCGGGGCATCCTCTGGGACCACCTGCAGCCGCCCCAGATTCGGGAGATCCCGATCCTGGAACGGATGGGGTATGCCTGAGCCGGTGAGGGGCGGCGCGGCCGCCTTCCCGGCATCCGACTACGGCAACCCCGACCCCGACTGGCTGAAGGTCGACTGGCGCCGGCATCTGCACCGGGTCGAGTTGCCGGGGGCCGACGTCAACTACGTCGAGATCGGCGAGGGCGAGCCGATCCTCTTCGTCCACGGTCTCTCGGGCTCATGGCAGAACTGGCTGGAAACCCTCCCCCACTTCGGCCGCACCCACCGCGCAATCGCGCTCGACCTTCCCGGCTTCGGGGCAAGCCCGATGCCCTCGTGGCCAATCGACATCCCAGCCTACGGCCAGCTGGTGCACGACTTCTGCGAGAAGCTCGGAATCGACCGCGGGGCGGCGCTGGTCGGCAACTCGATGGGCGGCTTCGTCGCCCTGGAGGCGGCCACCGCGGCGCCGGGACGCTTCGAGCGGCTCGGCCTGATCTCCGCCGCGGGCCTGATCAACACCTGGAACCCGGACGAGCGTGCGGTCGCGCTCGCCTTCGCCTGGAAGACCTTCGGACCCACCTTCGCTTCTCACGGCAAGGAGATCGTCAACCGCCCCCGGTTGCGCCAGGCCGTCTTCGGCCGGTTTGTCCGCTACCCCGCCGCACTGCGGCCCGAGCTGCTCTGGGAGCAGATTGCCAGCGGGCCTATCTGCCCCGGGTTCGGCGTCGCCCTGAACGCGGTCATCCATCACGACATCCGCGATCGCCTTGCCGACATCGAGATCCCCACCCTGATCCTCTGGGGCTTTGACGACCCTATCGTTCCGGTCAGGGCCGCGGTCAGCTATCACCGCCGCATCCCGCGCTCGCGGCTGGAGATCTTCGAGCGCACCGGGCACGTGCCCCAGCTCGAGCGGCCGAGCCGCTTCAACGCGATACTGGACGACTTCCTCGCCGGTTAACCGGTGACGGCGCCGATCGAGGCCGACGAGACCGTCGCCGCGTACTTGGCCATCACGCCGCTGCGGTAGGCCGGCTCGGGCCTCTCGTACTCGGCGACGCGCTTGGCGATCTCCTCGTCGGAGAGGGCCACGTCGAGGCGGCGCGAGTCGACGTCGATGGTGATCTCGTCGCCCTCCCGGACCGCGGCGATAGGACCGCCCTTGACGGCCTCGGGGGCTACATGCCCGGCCATCAGGCCGCGGGTGGCGCCCGAGAAGCGACCGTCCGTGAGCAGGGCGACCTGCTCGCCCAGGCCCTCACCGACGATCGCCGCGGTCACCTGCAGCATCTCCCGCATCCCGGGGCCGCCGGCCGGTCCCTCGTTGCGGATGACGACGATGTCACCCGGACGGAGCTGCTGCTCCTTGACCGCGCGGAAGCACTCCTCCTCGGACTCGAAGACCCGCGCAGGGCCGACCTGCTTGGTGCGCTCCGTGCCGGCGAGCTTCACCACGGCGCCCTCGGGGGCGAGGTTGCCGCGCAAGATCGCCAGGCCGCCCGCGGCCTTCAACGGGTCCGACAGCGGCCGCACCACCTCCTGCCCCTCCGCCTCGCTCGCCGCCGCGGCCTCCTCGCCGATCGTGCGACCGGTGACCGTCATCGCGTCGCTGTGCAGGATGCCCGCTTCGTCGAGCCGCTTGAGCACCAGCGGCACGCCGCCGGCGCGGTAGAGGTCGGTGGCGACGAAGCGGCCGCCGGGCTTGAGGTCGGCGAGCAGCGGCGTCGCGCGGGAGATCCGCTCGAAGTCGTCGATGCTCAGCTCGATTCCCATTTCGCGGGCCACCGCCAGCAGGTGCAGGACGCCGTTGGTCGAGCCGCCGGACGCGCAGACGCAGGCGATCGCGTTCTCCAGCGACTCGCGGGTGATCACCCGGCTCGGCCGCAGGTCCTCGGCGAGGACCTTCATCACCAGCTCGCCGATCTTCTCGGCGACGGTCGCCTTCTCGTCGTCTTCCGCCGGCACCATTGCCGAGCCGCCGGGGCTGATCCCCAGCGCCTCGAAGGCGCACGCCATCGTGTTCGCGGTGAACTGGCCGCCGCAGGCCCCGGCGCCCGGGCTGGCGACGCCCTCCAGCTCATGCAGTTCCTCATCGCTCATCTTGCCTGCCGCGTGTTCGCCCACCGCCTCGAAGACGTCGAGGATCGTGACGTCGCGGCCGTGCCAGCGGCCGGGGGCGATCGAGCCGCCGTAGAGCATCAGCGAGGGGATGTCGAGACGGGACAGCGCCATCACGCATCCCGGAATCGTCTTGTCGCAGGCGGAGAGCGCGACGACCGCGTCGAACTGGTAGCCGCGGGCGGTCAGCTCGATCGAGTCGGCGATCACCTCGCGGCTGACCAGCGAGGTCTTCATCCCCTCGGTTCCCATTGTGATCCCGTCGGAGATCGCGATCGTGTTGAACTCCATCGGGGTGCCGCCGGCCGCACGGACGCCCTCCTTGATGTGCTCGGCGAGGCCGCGCAGGTGGAAGTTGCAGGGCATCGCCTCGATCCAGGTATTGGCAATTCCGATCGTCGGACGGCTGAGGGCGTCGTCGTCGAAGCCGATCCCCTTCATGTAGGCGCGCGCGGCGGCTCGCTCGGCGCCGTCGAAGACGCCGCTGGAGCGGGGACGAGGGAGGCTGGTGGTCGTACCGTTAGTGCTCATGGCCTGAATCTAGTGCCCGGCGTCGGCGCGCGCCTCGCCGCCAAGGTCGAAGACGTCAACGGGGCCCGGGCCCACCCCGACCTCGCGCAGCCCGGCGGCGACGGCAGCAGAGGCGACCTCGCGTGCCTTGCGAGCCGCCTCCAGCGGCGTTTCGCCGCGGGCGAGGAAGGCGGCGAGCGCCGAGGAGTGGGTGCAGCCGGAGCCGTGGGAAGCGCCGTCGGGATGGCGCTCGCCCTCGATCGCGACCATTTCGCGTCCGTCGAAAAAGACATCGACCACGGCGTCGCTGTGGCCACCGGTGACGACGACTGCTTTCGACCCCAGGGCCAGCACCTCACGCGCGAGGTCCTCCTGCGAGTGCCCCTCCCCCGCTCCGGTCAGCGCCCGCGCCTCGGGGATGTTCGGGGTAACCACGGTGGCCAGCGGCAGCAGCCGCACGACCAGCGCTTCCTGCGCCCCGGCGTCGAGCAGGGACGCGCCGCTCTCGGCAACCATCACCGGATCGACGACGACCGGGGCCTCGCCGACCAGCCCCAGAGCCTCGACCACGGCGTCGACGGCCTCCACCGTCCCCAGCATCCCGACCTTGACCGCGTCGACGCCGATGTCCTCGGCGACCGCCCGCACCTGGGCCACGATCGTCGCCGGCGAAACCGCCTCGACGGCGCTCACGCCAACCGTGTTCTGCGCGGTGATCGCGGTGATCGCGGTCATCCCGTGCACCCCGCAGCGGGCGAAGGCCTTCAGGTCTGCCTGAATTCCGGCTCCACCGCCGGAGTCGGATCCGGCAATCGAGAGGACGGCTGGAATTCGCTGGCGACTCACGACCCGCAGCCTAGTGTCCTGACACTAGAGACTTGATTCGGGTCATCCACGCACGCGAAAGGCGTCGCACGACGGAGGCTGGAGGAGAGTGCGGGAGTAGACGCCCATCATCGAGCAGGAGACATAGCCGAGCGCCTCGAGGCCGGCGAGCGCCGCGGCGACCTCGGCGCCGGAGAGGCCGACGCCGGCAGCAATCGCATCGCACGTCGCCGCGCCTCGCTCCAGCGCCGCCAGGACGCTGTGCTGATCCGGCTCGAGCCGCGGGCCAGCTCGCTCGATTCGCTGCGCGCCGGGGCCGAGCATCGCGTCGAGCACGTCCTGCGCGTCGCGCACCACGCAGGCGCCACCGGCAAGAAGGTTGTTGGGTCCTACCGAGCAGCGCGAGTCGACCGGCCCCGGAACCGCCCCGAGGTCGCGGCCCAGGTCGGCCGCCAGGTCGGCGGTGATCAGCGAGCCCGAGCGCCCGGCCGCCTCGACCACGACCGTCATCCCGGCAAGCGCCGCCATGATGCGGTTCCGGGCGGGGAAGGTCCAGCGCCAGGCGCCGGTCCCGGGCGGCAGCTCGGAGAGGACGAGGCCGCGCTCGCAGATCCGCCGCCACAGGGACCGGTGCGACGCCGGATAGGCGACATCGGCGCCGCAGCCGAGCACGGCAAAGGTGAGGCCGGTCTCCAGCGCGCCGCGATGCGCGGACGCGTCGATGCCGAACGCGAGGCCGCTCACCACGACCAGCCCCGCCCCCGCCAGCTCGCGCCCCAGCGTGCGAGCCACCTCGCGGCCATAGGCGCTTGCGCGCCGCGCGCCCACCACGGTGACGGCGCTCTCGGGCCGAAGATCCACGAGAAGCCCCGCGTCCCCCCTGCCGATCAGCGCCCAGGGCGCGTCCGGAGCGTCGCACAACGCGGCCGGATAGAGGGGATCGTGGCGGCAGCATCCCCAGCACCCCGCGGCGACCAGCTCGTCCCGGAGGAGCCGGTCCGGCACGGCCGCCACCTGCCCCAGAATCGTCGCCGCAACCTTTGGCGCCGTCACCGCCGCCAGGTCCTCGTTGGGGAGGCGCAGCAGTTCCGGCGAGCGGGACCCGGGGCTGCCGGTGGCGACTTTCTCGATGTAGGGAGCCAGCTGGGCCAGCAGCCGCGAGCGGCGCAGGCAGTCCGGGCAGGCCTGCGGCTCGGCGCTCATGGATCCCGCATCCGCAGCTGAAGCGCCTGCGCCATCTGGTCGCGTTCGATCGTTTCGTCGCCGGCCAGGTCGGCCACGGTGCGAGCGAGGCGCAGCACCCGATCATGGGCGCGGCCGCTCAGGCGCCGTCGCGCGTAGGACTCGGCAAGAAGAACCGCCGCATGCTCGCTGAGCACGCCCTCGCGCGCCTCAGCCGGCGTCATCTCGGCGTTGCACCTGCCCCGGCCAAGGCGGTGCTCCTGCCGTTCCCGTGCCGCCGTCACCCGCGCACGCACCGCCACCGAGGGCTCGCCGGGCGCGCCTCCGATCTCCTCGGCGCTCGGCTGCCGAATCGCCACCAGGATGTCGATCCGGTCGGCCAGCGCCCCGCTCAAACGTCCCTGGTAGCGACGCACCGCGAGCGGCGCGCAGCTGCACTCCGAGTCGGCCTCCCCACGCCCGCAGGGGCAGGGGTTGGACGCTGCGACGAGCATGAAGCGGCAGGGCAGCCTCCGCCCCCCGCCGGCGCGGGCGATGGAGACCCAGCCGTTCTCGAGTGGGGCTCGCAGCGCCTCCAGCGTGTCGCGGCGGAACTCACAGAGCTCGTCGAGGAAGAGGACACCGCGGTGTCTCAGTGTCCTGCTAGGTTCCTTGACGTGAAGCCGAAGAACCCGGGGATCTACGTCCGGATCAGCGACGATCGCGAGGAGGAGGCGAAGGGGGTCAAGCGCCAGCTCGCGGACTGCCGGAAGCTGGTCAAGAGTCGGGGCTGGCCGGCAGCCGCCGAGTACAACGACAACGACAAGAGCGCCTGGAAGCACACCGTCGTCCGCAAAGATTTCCGGCGCTTGCTCGACGACATCGCGAGCGGCGCGATCGACGCCGTTGTCGTCTACGACTCCGACCGCTTCTACCGCCAGCCGCGCGACCTTCAGGAGTTCCTGGACGTCTGCGAGCGGGCAGCGGTGACCACGTTCGCGCAAATCACGGGCGACGTCGACCTGAGCAGTACCGACGGGCGCATGATGCTGGAAATCAAGGCCACCGTCGCGCTCAAGGAGTCGGGGGACAAGAGCCGCCGGATCAAGCGCAAGCATCTCGAACTCGCCGAGAAGGGCAAGATCGCCGGGGGCGGAACGCGGCCCTTCGGCTTTGAGAAGGATTTCAAGACCATCCGCGCCGCCGAGGCTGCCGTGGTGATCGAACTCGCCGACCGGGTGCTTGCGGGCGAGAGCGTGCGGTCGCTCTGTCTCGACCTCAACAAGCGGGGCGTCAAGACGACGACTGGCCGGACCTGGCAGCCGCGGGTGCTGACCCGAATGCTCAAGTCGGCTCGGATCAGCGGTCGCCGTGAACACCGGGGCGCGATCGTCGCTGACGCCGAGTGGCCGGCGATCATCGAGGCCAACAAGAGCGACCGGCTGCGGGCCGTTCTCTCCGACCCGACCCGGCGCAAAAACGAGCGGGTCCGGCGCTACCTGCTCGCCGGGATGCTCGTCTGCGGCCGTTGCGGGGAGCCGCTGACTTCGCGCCCACGGTCCGACAAGCGCCGCCGCTATGTCTGCGTCCACCGGCCGGGGTCCGAAAAGAGCTGCGGCAAGATCGCGATCCTCTCCGACGACCTCGAGGCTCTGGTGGTGGAGACAGTGCTGCAACGGCTCGAAGGCCCGGCGCTCTCCCGCGCTCTTGCCGCTCGCGAGGGGGATCGGGAGGACATCCATCAGCGGACGATCGACGGAGCCAACGAGCAGCTCGAGGAGCTGGCGAAGGTCTACGCCGACCAAAGGATCGGGGTCACCGAGTGGATGGCGGCGCGGGAGCCGATCGAAGCGCGACTGCGCCAGGGCGAACGCGACCTGAGGCGAAGCAACGGGACGACCGCGATAGCCGAGTTTGCCGGCCACGGCTCAGCCCTCCGCGATTCGTGGAGTGGGTTGGGGCTCAGTCGCCAACGGACGATCCTGGCCTCCGTCCTCGAGTACGTCGCGATCGGCCCCGCCGTTCGTGGCCGCAACGCCTTCGACCCCGATCGGGTCGAGCCCACTTGGACGGCCTGAGCCGGCCTTCAGCGTCGCGGCGACCTTGCCGATCAGGACCGGATCGGTGATCTGCACGTCGAGGCCCTGAGCCTCGCAAGAGCTGGCGGCGAGGCGCTGGGCCGCTTTTCTGAGGGCGTCGGGGCTCACGAGTTCTCCTCCGTCCGGCCGCCGGACACGCCGCCCTCCCCGTCCAGCACCGCCCGCAGCGCATCTGGGTGCCCGCGCAGATCCTTTTCAATCGTGCTCCAGCGCGGCTGTCGCCGTTCGCCCAACGACCGGAGAAGTTTCGAGCGCCGGACCAGCTCGGGGTGGCCCTCGATGAACTCGCGCGCCTGGTCGATCTGCTCGGGGGTAATCGGGCCGAGCTGCCGGCGGTCGCTCTCAATCTGGAGGTCGGCACGGAGATCCGCGACCTCGGCCTGTAGCGCCGCCATCCCGGCTCGAAGGTCGGCCCGAAGGTCGTCGAGCTGGCGACTCAGCCAGTGCTCGCCAGCGGTGGTCGGCCTCGCGGCGCTCACGGGGCACTCCTCAGCTCGACCGTCGTCGACCGCCGGCGCTTGCGGTCCTTCAGCAGCCGCATGTCGACGCGGCGAAGCTCGGCCTTGATCCCGACGTCCTCGAGAGCGCGCTCGATCGCCTCGCGGGCGACGATTTCGTAGTTACGCGGGTTGCGGTCCCGTCGATCGCCGAACGCGAGCTCGACGATCGCCTCGAGCACCGGCGCCTCGAGCAGCGGCGAGTCGACGTCGAGCTGGCGGCGCAGGGCTTCGCGGAGCGGCTCGGCAGCCTCGCGGACCGGCGAGCCGAATTGGTAGGGCAACGTGTTCGCGTTCACCGGCAAGACCGCGGCCCTGAGCTTCACGGGGGCGCTCACGCGATCCTCCCTTGAGGCCGCCCGCGTCCAGCCTTCCGCTCACGCGGCGGCGGGGCCTGCGCTTCGGCCCTCTCGATTTGCCTCTCACGGCAGAGGGCCTTCGCGGCGCCACTCGCGTAGTTCGGCTCGACCGGCCGCTCGCGACGCTTCACGACTCGCCCCCCTCGGCCGGGAAGCGCTTTTCCAGGGCCCTGAGGACGCAGGGATGCTCCCCGCTTCCCAGCCGCTCAATGCAGGTCGGGCAGAGCGGAACGAGGCGGCCGTTCACGTCGCGAGTCGATCGACCGCCGGCAATTCCGCACCAGGCACAGGGCGGCACGCTCGGGCCTCTCTTCGAGCCGACGTCCATCGGGCGCAGCTTGCGCCGGGGCTTCCCGTGGCCGCTCATTGGCCGCCCCCCCCCGGCGGGTAGATGTCGGCGTCGACCAGGCGGAGCGCCTCTGCCGCCGCCGAGAGCTGGTCGGCGTCCAAGCCGAGATTGGCGAGGGCGATCGCTCGGTCGACGGGCGCGAGCGCGGCCAAGCCCACGGGGTCCAGGGGCAGTCCGACCGGCACCGTCATGCCGTCGTGCCCTCCGCTACTCCCCGACGATGGTGGGAAGGGCCTACATCGCCGGGGTTGGATTCACCTGGAGGTTGGTCGCCTCCAGGCCCTGCGCGGTCGCCGCTGCCGGTCGCTCGTCGGGAGCCGCGGCGATGCGCCGGAGACGATCGCCGAGCGCGAGGCCTGGCGAGTCGATCGGGCCGGGCCGCTGGCCTTCTGCTGATCGTCCACCGGCCGAGCTGGTCCTGCCGGATGCGTGTCTGGGGCGCGACGCCTTCGCGCCGTTCCTCGCATCGACGGCGGCCAGCGTCAAGCACGCGGGACAGAGTCACCCGCGCCTCCTCGAGCGCGCGCTGCGCCCCCCCGGCGCCGAACATCGCCTCGTATCCGTCTGCACCCTCGGCCACGAGGCAAAGGTCGATGGCCGCATTCGAGGCAGCGACCAGATCGTGCGCGTCGAAGCCGGCGAGCCCGCGCGCTGCCTTCGACGCGCAGTCCTCGCAACCGAACGCGGCTCGCAGGCCGTCGAGGACGTTCGCTTCGAGCTGGCGGCGAGGTCCAAGGGTGCTCATTCGTCCTCGCCTTCTCCCTGGTCCTCCTCGCGCTTCGCTTTCGACTGGTTGAGGGCAGCGGCGGCGCGGTCGAGTGCATCCGGTCCGCGAAGTTCGTCGAGACGCTTGAGGGCGGCAACTCCGGGCCCGTCGGCGGGCGGCACCTTGTCGCCGGGGATCCACACGTCGTCGGCGCGCGAGCGGGAGCTACGCGGCTCGGAGGGCATGGACCGATCCTTGAAGTCTGACTACGGGGATCACGTCGCTGAAGCTACCCCCCGCTCCGGACGGACCGGACCGGACACAAGAAAGCCCCGCCGAAGCGGGGCCGTCTCGTGCTGCTAGAGCGAAAGTGTGATCTCCGCGCTCAAGGACTACAGACCAAGCACAAGGAACCCTACACCCGCTGGCGGCGGAGAAGCCGGAAGCTACTCAGCGTCGGTGTCGGCCAGGGCTGCGGCGGTTGCAGCGACACGATGCAGCCCATCGCGCACCCGGTGCTCGGCGGCGAGGGTTCCGCGCAGAGCGGTGACCCGGGCCTCGGCGACCTCGCGCAAGGCCTCGCTCAGTCCCTCGAAGGAAACGGCATCGGTGGCGGTCGACGCGGGTGCGGGCGGTGTCGCGGTGGCCGGCATCTACGCCTCCGCGCCCCGATCGGCGAGCCGGCCCGCGACCTCGGAGAGGGTAAGAAGGGCGTCGCGCAGCGATGCACTGCCGCCCTCGATGGCGGCAGCCTTTGCTCGGCGGGCCTCCCCGACTGCCTTGGCCTGCGTGACGAGGCCGGAGAAACTCACGGGGACCGGCTGGGGTCGCGTAGCAAGACGCTCATACACGCCGGTTGCCATGCGGAAAGCCTAGGCGCTGCCGCCGACGTCGTTATCGCTCAGGGCGGCACGGAAAGCCCGCGCCTTCCTACCTGGCTTCGGACCGATTGCGGGCGGAGCGGCCTGCTCGGCGATCGTCGGCGCAGGGTTCCCCGCCTTCAAGCCGACGCCTCGAGCGCAGCTCCGGCAGATAGAGACGTTCAGGTCGCGCCGATCGGTCCCGGTAGCAGAGCGGGCGATCTTCGCGGCGCGGGCCTTCGGCAGACCGAGGGCGGTAAGTCGCGCGGCCACAAAGCGCTCGCCACCGACGATGCGGATCGCCGTCTGGGTCCGGCGCGTGCAGCGGATGCATAACCGCGGCAAGGGGCCTTCTCGCATGGTCGAATCATCCTGCGGCCGGCGGACAGCCGCCGCGGGGATCAGGCGGGGACTTTGACCCGCAGCTCGTCCACCTGCATATGCGCCGGCTTCGGGGCGGCCTTCATCCGCTTGAACTTCTCCGCGCCGGGCCTGTCGTGCAGGTACAGCGAGATTGCCTCTTCCAGCGACTTGAACAGCTCGTCCAGGTTGTCACCACTGGCGAAGCAGCCGGGAAGGTCTAGAACCTCAGCCCACATGGAATCGTCCTCTTCGTGGACGCGTACGACAAACTCGCGGTTGCTCATAGCTCGCTCCGGTCTATACCCGCCTGCTTCAGGATCGCCGATGTCAGGCCCCTGCTGTAGTCCTGGCCCTTGTGGGGGGGCAACGTGATTGCGTGGCCGTCCTTGGTCATCTTCACGTGCTTGCCGCCCACAGTCTTCGTCCAGCCATGCCGCTCCAAGAGCTTGATCGCGGACTTCTGATTTACCAGCTTAGCCACGCAGCCGGGCGAGCCTATCCACTTTTCGGGACCCTCCGCTCTATAGACCGCTTCCAGGGCGACAAGTTGCGGAGCCTCAGAGCCAGTCCAGCGCCGGGTCGCCATCGAGCGAGCCGCGCGGGTGAGTGGGATCAGGCCTTGGCCTTCGCAGCGGAGGATCACGCGGGCGCCGAATGAGAGTTGCACGAATCGCATCCAGCGGTGCTCGGGAAGCCCGGCCAGCTCGGCTTTCGCGGCGGCGGCTTCGCAGGCAGCGGCAACGCGCCAACCGGGCTCGAGCTGAGACAGGTCGCGCAGCCGTTCCAGCTCGGGGCGGTCGCGGGCGTCCACTTCATCCAGCCATTGCGGCTCGGGCTCGGTGCTCGCGGCTACCATCACCAGGGCGGTACCGGGCGAAGCCGCCGAGGGCCTGAGTCCTGCAACCGGGCGAGTGGACGAATCGACAACGCAGACCGGCCGGGGGCGGCTGTATCGAGCTGGTCAACGCAACCGACACGCCGGGAGGAGGGGCGGTCAGAACGAGATCAGCCAGAAGGGCGGCGCACCTCGCGGCTGCCCCACTCCTCCTGGACGTAGCAGGGCAGCTCCGGCGGCTCGCCGACCGACAGGCCCCGCTCCTGCGCGCAAACTCGGCAGAGAAACAGCGGTAATAGGACGCGCGAGGACTCTTCGCCGAACTTGGCCGTCGGAAGCGAGCCCTCCTCGGGGTCCAGAGACCCATCGCTGATCGCCCGCAGCTCCTCTCGGAGCGGCTTGAGCATCGACGTCGCCCTCACCCTTGGCACGTCTACGAGCTCGAGCAACGTCGTGCGCAGCCAGTCGAGCTCGTAGAAGGCAAGTGCGAAGGCGGTCCCACAATCGGGCTCGAGGCAGCGCACGCAGGCCCCCACGATGCCGGCGGCTTCGATCTCTCGGAGTCGCTCCTCCGCTTCCGCCAGTTTCTTACCAGCCTCACCTCGGCGCTCGCGAAGCTGGTCGGATGTTTGCGCCGGCACGTCCACGCCTTCGGCCTCCTCAGCTTCGACTACGGCCGCCACGCGATCGAACAGCTCGCCGGTCGGCAGCGTCTCCCCGCCGCTCAGGATCGCCTCCTCGATCTGCGCCAGCGCCGCGTCGTGCTCGCGGGCGGCCTCGCTCAGCTTCGACAGGGCGGCGGTCTTGTCGGCCTCGCTTCGATCCGGGTCGGCTTCGATCCGGCGCCTGCCGGCTTCCAGCTCGACCGTCCACCGATCCGCGGCGAGCCTCGCTTGGACGTAGAGCCGCTGCTCGGCAGAAAACCGCTCGGAGCCAGCGTCGGGCATTGTGCGGACCCTATCGCTCGCCGGGTCGCTGGAAGCCCGTCTGAGCGCCGGTCGGCTATGCGGGCACCTTCCCCCGGATCGACGGCGAACATGGGCTGGACGAACGTCGTAGCGCTAGACGCCGATTTGCGGCCCTGGGAGCCCTGCGGGCCTCTTGGTACGGGCGAGGGCTAGATCGGCCTCAGGCAGCTTGCTCAAAGCGCAAATCGCCGTCTGCGACCCGTTGACGCATGAGGGCGGCGCTCTTGTGCTCGTAGAGCGTCACGCCGATCTGAGGGACGGCGCCGGAGATGCGGCACTCGCCGCCGGCGACCTCGACCAGGGCCTCCTCGCCGGGGAAGGCGCAAGGAATGAGATCGCCGCCGGAGCTCTGGTGGTGCGCGTCGAAGGCGACCAAGGAGGTGAAGTGCGAGCCGCAGCGGCGGCAGTGGTATCGGCAACTCGGGGTGCGGGCCATGACCGGGATTATCGGACGGGGGCCGGACTGGTCAGGGATGTTTGTGTACACCTAAGGCCCCTTTAGGCCAAATCTTGTAGAGCGGGGGGGAGATATACATAGAGCAGCGGCGGCAAGTTCAGGCACACCCCTCCCCCCCTACGTGCGCACGCAGGCGACGCCGAAGTTCCGCGCCTTCGGGCTCGACTCAATCACTCGAGACGAGCACGTCTCGACCAGGCGAAGGCGGCGAGGTCGGCAAGGGGAACCGACTGCCGACGCTGGCTCGGATCGGAGCGGGCGTCGCGGGCTCGGGCACCTGGTCGATGGACTCAACGTGGGCCTGCATCGCAGCCTCGACCCTCGCACATTCGGCCAATGTCGTACACAAACCGAGTCGGTTGCTGTACGTTGCCCGGACTGAAAGCGCCCCGGCACCGCTCTACACGGCACCGGGGCAGAGCCAACGGAAGGTGGTTCCGATGACCAGTAAGCACAGTAGCGACGCGACCCTGATTGGGCGCAGCGTCCACTTCACCGGCAACTGGCAGGACGGCACACCCGACCAGTTCGAGGGCGTCGTCAGCGACGAAACAGAGTGCGGCTCTGAGGTTGAGGTCCAGGTCGAGGGCTTCAACCCGACCTGGCTCCCGCGGGTGATGGTCGCGGAGATGGCGGCATGATCGCCCTACCGATCATCGAGAGGGAATGGCCGAGCGTCGCAGCGGACCTGCGCGACGGGCTCGACGTTGACACCGTGCGCGACCGCGCGGCCGAGACGTTCGACAGCGAGGAATACGGCCGCCTGTGCGCGCTGTTGGAGGTTCACGAGGCGGAGGCCGTCCCACGGAGCGGCGACCTCACCGACCGGGAGGCGCTGGACATGATCGCCGCCAAGCTCAACGAGCCCGGCCAGTGGAACGGCGGCGACGTGTGCGAAGTCGCGGCGATGGCCTGCCGCCTCAGTGGCCGCACGATTGCGACCGACTGAGCCCGCCGCCGCTTGGAGCTTGGCCGGGTTCGACTCCCGGCCGGCGGCTTCCGCAACCGACCGACCGAAGGGGCAGCGATGACGACGCAGGACGTACAGCGAGTGATCGGCTACACGCGGGTGAGCACCGCCGAGCAGGACAAGGCCGGGGTCAGCCCCCCTGAGCAGCGCGCGACGATCCGCGAGGCCGCGAAGCGCGAAGGCTGGGAGCTGGTCGAGATGGTGGACGACGTGGCGAGCGGCAAGTCGATGAAGCGCGAAGGCATCGAAGGCGTCCTGGTGAGGTTGAAGGCCGGCGACGCGGACGCGCTGGTCGTCGCCAGGGCCAACCGGCTCTCTCGTGACGTGGGCGACTTCGCGGCCCTGCTGAAGCTGAGCGAGAAGCAGGGCTGGGCGCTGATCCTGCTCGACCTCGGCATCGACACAAGCACCGCGGCGGGCGAGATGATGGCGACGCAGTGGATCGGCTTCGCTCAGTACGAGCGGCGCCGGATCGGGGAGCGCACCCGCGAGGCCCTGGCGGCACTTCCGCCGGAGCAACGCGCGAAGGTCGGCCGACCGCGACAGCTCCCGGCGAAGGTCGTCGCGCGGATCCGCAACCTGCACTCCCGCGGGCACTCGCTGGCGAAGATCGCGGAGCGGTTGAACGCCGACGACGTGCCGACCGCTCACGGCGGCGCGCAGTGGCACCCGTCGACCGTCAAGGCCGTGTTGGATCGCGTCGAGCGCTAAGCCAGCTCGCGGCGGGCCTGCGCCCACGCCGTCCGCTTACCCATCCGCCGTTCGAGCACCTTCGCCCTGGCAGCGATCTCGTGCTGCAGGTCGTCGTCGGGTGCTGGCGGTGACGGCTCGGGCTTCGAGCTGGGCGCTGCCGTGTCGTCGCCGTGGTGCTCTGCGACAGGTCCGTCGCCGTGGACGATGGACGCTGGGGGAGCCGTCGAGTCTCCGAGGGCGGCGCTGCGGATGAAGTCGCTGAGGGTGAGCCCGGCCGCTGCCGCGCGCTCGGCGATCTGGGCCTTCTGCTCGGCGCTGACTCGAAGCTCGACTCTCGTCTCGGCCATGTACGGACGATAGCGCCCTGTACGTACGCTCAAGCTGTACGGACGGGGCCAGGTGTACGGACGCTCACCGTCGAGCTGAGGGCGAGCGTCGCCCCTGCCAGGTAGACGCGACGACGCCTGAGCGCGGGGGTGCGAACACACGCGGGGATCGCTGGGAGGGCGCCAGACGGGCTCTGAGAGGCCCGGATTCGGCCCTCGCGCGCACATTTGCTGGGGCGCGGGTAGAGCCGGAGCGCCCCCCCAGGCATGGCGCGTGGGGGAAGCCGCCACGCAGAGAGCCCACGCCGCCTACCCCTCGACAGCGCCGGGAACCGCTCTGTAGCCGGGGATCGCGCCCCTCCCGCTCGCCGCGCTTACGCTTGGTAAGCACTTACGGAAGGTAAGCCGCCGGACGTGTGTACTCAGCGCCGCTGCTCGCCCGGCTCGTAGACACGCGCCTCGCTGTCGAGGACGACTCGCACGCGGCAGGGCTCCGTAGTGGCTTCGAGGCTGAGCGGGGATGCCTCGGCGTCGATCCGCGCTGGCGCGGTGGCTTCGAGGGTGTAGCCGTCCGGGTAGGTGGCGGTGATCGCGCCTCGCTCTACCGCCAGGGCACCGATGGGGGCACCGTCGAAGCTCTCGGGGTGGCCGCGGTGCAGGTCGAGGATCTGCGGCACCTGTTCACCGGGGGCCTACTTGAGCGGTGAGGCGCCGAGGCTGTAGGTCCAGCTTCCACCGGCGGAGTGGGTCACGATCGCGCGCCAGACTCGGGGCAGGGGAAGGGCCTGGACTTCGTGATCGGCGGTTGCTGTCGTCTCGACCGCGGCCGGGTAGAGCGTGTAGGCCAGGGTCGCGCCTGCCTGGATTTCTTCGCCCTTCTTGGTTGCGGCAAAGGCGGTGATCGTCACCCACTTGCCGCTGGCGGGGTCCTTGGCCTGGATTGAGACGGTCAGCGTCTCGGCCGTGTTGGGGGCTGCGGTGACGTCGAGGGTCAAGAGGACGCCGGCCTCTCCCTGTGCGGCCCGTTGCTGGTCGCTGGTCGCGGTTGCTTCGCGGGCCTCGGATGTGAGCAGGGTCGTGTTCATGCCGGCCTAGTGGATCGCGGCCTTGCGCTCTGCGGCGCGCTGACGCTCGTAGGCGACGGCCTCGGAGTCGTAGACGACGCGGACCCGGCAGGGGCTCTCGGTGGCGATCAGGGTGATCGGCACGTGCAGCTTGGCGCCAGCGATCGTCTTGCCGGCCTTGCCCTTGGCCTTGTACCCATCTCGGCCGGTGGCGGTGAGAGAGCCGATCTGCACCTCGATCAGGTGCACCGGGGCGTCGAGGGTGACGGCCTTCTCGGGGTTGCGGGGAACGTCGAGCGGCTGCGGCATGTCAGTCGCCTTGGACGTCGTCGTCGTACTCGGGCCGTTGGAACTGCGGCTGGGGGCCGGCATCCTGGCCCTCGGGGCCGCGACCCTGCTCCTCAAAGGTGCGCCGGGCCGCTTCTTCGCCCAGGTGCAGCCTGCCGTCCTCATGGTTGCGGGCCGAGGAGAGCTGCTGGCCGAACTCGGCATGGAAGTCTGGCACGACGTTCTGGTTCAGGTCTTCGGTGCTGAGGGTCGCCAACATCCCGTTGATCTCGCCCTGCGTCAGCTGCCGGCCGATCTGTTGCTCGACGCGAGCGAACTCCTCCAGCATCGCTGCGGTGTACTGGTCGTCGTCGCCTTCGGCCGCTTCGGCCTGCCACTGGTCGAGCAAGCCAGCCTCCTCGGCGAAGTCGAGCGCCTCCTGCTGCACCTCCTCGCCTTGGTTGCCTTCGATCGCGTCGATCAGGTCGGCTGCATCGGTGAACATCGGCTACTCCCCTCCGGCCGCAACGGGCTCGGGTGTCGTCTCTTGGTCGCCGGCGTCCTGCGACGCCTCGGCTGGGTCGGCGTCGCCGCTCAGAACGTCCTCGGCAGCATCGTCGCCACTGCCGTCGACGTCGGCGGGATCGGGCTCGTGGGGCTGGCCGGCGAGCTGCCTGCGCAGCCGGCGGGCCGCCTCAATCGAGGCGTCGGGGTCAAGGCGGCGCCAGCGCTGCTTGCCCTCGGCGTCGTTGTAGCCGATCTCGTAGACGAGGCCGTACTCGCGGGAGAGAGCCTGGTAGATCCCCGTCTGGCCCTCGACCTTCTGACGGCGCGCAGCGCCATTGTCGCCGCTGGCGACGAGGAATCCCTCGAGGTCTACGGCGCGCTCTTGGAGCTTCGCGATCTGCTGCTGGGCCGCGTCGAGCTTGCCGGTAAGGCGGGTGCGCTCGGCCTCGACTTCGGCCAGCGGCTCGACCTTTGCCTCGGCTGCCGTGCGGGCGACGTCGGCTTGCTTGCTCTCGTTCTCGAGCTGCTGGCGAGCCCTCGTGTGGGCGGCGAGGGTGTCGTGAAGGCCGGCGAGCACGAGGTGCATGAGCGTCGTCTCCGGGGCGATCGGTGCGCCGAGGCCCTGCTGGTAGAAGAGGCGCCGCTGGCTGAGGGTCGGCTCGAAGTCCTGGCGACCGCTCCAGCCGGGTTTGTCGGGCTGGTTGGCAGCCACCTTGGCGAGCGCGAAAAGGCGGGGGTCCTCGATCGGCAACTCGCCAATGAACCCGGCCAGGGCGTCGAGCGCGGCCGATTTCTTCGTGAAGTTTTCTCCCTCGATCTGGCGGGCGTTGCTGCCGCGCGGGAGGCCCTCGACAAAACGCCGAATCCAGCCGACGAGCGAGTTCTTGAACTTCGGGCTGGTCAGCTTCAACTTGTGGGCGAGGATGGGGTCGGGCTGCTTCATCGCGATCCTTCCGGGTCGAGGCTGGGGGGCGCGGTTCTAGTCCGGCGGGCAGGACCGACAGAACGTTTCAGGGCCGGCGCCGGAACAAGCCGCGCGCGACCGATCAGCGCCACACCAAAGAAGGACGCCGACCGGTCAACGCGCAGAGTGGAAATCATCCCCGTCAGGCTCGCAGATTGGCGACACAATTCCCTACATTGCGCACTGATTGTGTGGCGATCCTCGACCCGGCTCTCGATGCGGGTTGAAGGTTCCAACGTCCCCGGCGGATCGGCGTACGCGTACTTCTGAAACAGCGGCAGGTAGGGAGTCGGAGCTCGGACGTTCGCGGGGAAGCCCTGGGGCGCGGTCGCGGGTCCGGTGAAAAGTTGACTCAGTGCGTCGGGAATGGTGCTGTCGACGTCTTCGAGACGCGCCCACGCTGGCGCCCTGCACGACCTCCCAGACTTCCACTTCCACCTGCTTGTCGTCTGTTAGACACACGGTCGCCGCGCAGTGGCGGCCTAGGCCAGGGGGTTTGGGGGGCCGGCCATGAGGCCCCCCACTGAGAGACGCTCCGTTTTGGGCATAGCTGACCCAAAGGCCCATGCGGGATGCGCCATTCGGTGTCTGGGCCGGGTGACAATCTGAGTTTTTCTCTCAGCGCAATTCCTCGCCGGGCCTTGGGTAGCGAGGGTGCGTCACCGGGGTTCGTCGCTGGCCTGCCCATGAAGCCATGACCGGCGCCGCCGTCCCTCCCCATCGGGGGAGTTCGGGGTTCCCTCCGCGCTATGAGGCCCCACCGGGCTGCGCGGCTGACTACTGCGCGTGCTTAGGTGGGTTTCCCGTGCAGCGTCGCCGGGGGTTCGGGTTGAAGCTCGTCGCGGCGCTGTTCCAGCCTCGCGATCAACCGCTGGGCTCCCTCGCGAGTGTCGGGCAAGCCGGGCTGGTAGTCGCTCATCCCCGACAGCCGGCGCAGCTTGCGGGTGAGGAAGGCGAGCCGGTCGAGCTGCTTGGCCGTAGGTGAGCGACGGGGCTGGCGACGGGGCTGGCGCGCCATCAGCTCGCCTCCTTGGTCGCGCGTTCGACTCGGCGGCGGGTGCGGCAAGGGCAGATGTAGATTTCGACCGTCTGGGGCTCATACGGCCAGGTTGTCGGCCGGCGCACGTACCGACGCTCGAGCCGGCCGGCCAGGTCGGACCCGCAACGCCGGCAGGTGACCGATCGCTCATACGGCGGCTCGGTCGGCGCCGCCGAGGTCTTGCCGGTGAAGTCGTCGTTGAGTTGCGTGAGCTGGTCGGTCACGGCTGGCTCCCTTCGAGGAGGTCGTGTGCCTCGCGCCGCGTCAGCTCGGGGTCGAACTCGATGCCCCGCTGGCGGAGTTGAAACTTCTGCACGCTGGCCGCCGGCAAGCCCCACTGGTCGGGGTGCCGCTTGCGCTCCTGCTCGGCCGCCAGGCGCGTTCGCTCCCTGCTCAAGTGACGTCGATAGACCCGTGCCTCGGCGGCATTGCGCACCCAGAGCGGTTTGAGGCCAAACTGTCGCTCGGCTTTGCGGATCGCCCGGAGCTGTGCCTTACCGGGCCGTTCCCGGCGGAGCTTTCCTTCACACCGTCGAGCCTTCGCCGCCAGCTCGTCAGGGAGTCCCGGTCGGTGCTGTCGGCGGCTTACGCTCATCGGGACTCGCCCCGATGCCGGCGCGCTGAGAGGCCGTGAGAGCGCCGCAGAGTCGCCGGGGTGCAGGACGCCGAGCGGGCGCCGGTAGCGTCCTCAGCGGGCGCACGGGGAGCCTGGCGGGGCGATTCGGCCGCAGGTCGGGACTCGGCAGTTGTAGCCAAGGGACCTAGCGCGACATTGCGGTGGGCCTGCGTCGCCTCGCCGGCGCTGGGTGGGTTGCCGCCGCCAACCAGGCCCGCTGGGCTCACCGTGTGGTGGGGAGCGCGAAATGGGCGGCCGGCGACGGGGCTGGAGCTCAGGCGCCCGCAGGCGCTGGCTATCCGCGCCACCTCCAGCGCCTCCTCGAGCGCCAGTGGCGGCAGGATCGAAGGCAGCCGGCTCGCCGCGAGCGACTTGCCGGCCCCCGGCGGCCCGATCATCAGCAAGCTGTGACCGCCGGCGGCGGCGACCTCCAACGCGTAGCGCAGATGCGCCTGGCCGCGCAGGTCGGCCAGGTCAGGCCCGCCAGGGGACGGTGCCAGCGGTAGGCGCATCGGCTTCGGCTGCTCGGGCGTCCACTCCCCCGCCGCCAGACCGGGGAGCTGTCCAAGGGCCTCGAGCGCGAGCACCTCGACCCCCCCGACGAGCGCCGCCTCGGGGCCGTTCTCGGCTGGCACCACGATCGCCTCGGCCCCGAGCTCGCGTGCGGCCTCGGCAATCGCCAGCACGCCCGGGACGGGACGGATGGACCCATCCAGCGCCAGCTCTCCGACCATCGCCAGGCGCGGCAGCTTCTCCCAGCGCAACTGGTCGGAGGCAGTCAGCAGCGCGGCCGCAATCGGCAGGTCCAGACCCGGCCCCGCCTTGCGCAGGCTGGCGGGGGCCAGATTGGCGACGATCCGCCGCAGCGGGAAGTCGAAGCCACAGTTGACAAGCGCCGCCCGCACCCGCTCCCGCGCCTCCTTGACGGCCGCGTCGGGCAGGCCGACGACCGAAAAGGCCGGAAGGCCGCGGTGGACGTCGACCTCGACCCGGACCGGGCGCGCCGCGATGCCATCGAGCGTGAATGTCCGCACGGTTGCAAGCACTGCGACGACGCTAGGCGGCCGCGTTTCGCCTATGGCGCGCAGCATGTGAAATATCGGGGCCGTCTGCGTGCCGGAAGAATCACAGCCGCCTGTCGCGGCGGCCGTTTCAGATTTTCCACTTCTCGCGCGCCACAGGTGCGCGCCATCGTCCTAGGCTCGCGGCGATGACCGAAACGCGCCAAAGGCTCGGCAGGACGGCCGAGGAGCTCGCCGCCGCGCGACTCACCGCCGCGAGCTGGGAGATCGTCGAGCGCAACGCGCGCACCCGCTTCGGCGAGCTGGACATCGTCGCGCTCGACGGGCGGGCGCTGGTCTTCGTCGAGGTCAAGGCCGGCCGTGCCGGCGCCGCCTTCGGGCCGGAGCGGCCGGTGCTCGCGGTCAATGCGCGCAAGCAGCAGCGCATCCGCCGCCTCGCCACCGCCTGGATGGCCGAGCGGCGCGAAACCCGCCCCTACAGCGAGATCCGCTTCGACGCGGTCGGCATCACCTTCGACCGCGCCGGTCGCGTCACCGAGTACGAGCACATAGAAGGGGCGTTCTAACGCCTTGCGGTGTGCGTGGCGCGCGCGTCACAGTTCCAGCTGCGAGTAAGCCACCGACTGAAAGGAGCGGCGGTGGAGCGGCGAGATCCCGATCCGCTCGATCGCTGCGCGGTGCTCTGGGGTCGAGTAGCCGACGTGCTCCTCGAATCCCCAGCCTGGATGGTCATGGGCGGCACCGTGCATGTAGCGGTCGCGGGTGACCTTGGCGACAACCGAGGCGGCGGCGATCGCAGCACTCGTCCCATCGCCTTCCACCACGGCCCGGTGCGACACCGTGCAGTCGCGCAGCGGAAAACCGTCGACCAGGCAGGTCGCGCCGTCGCCGGGTGCGAGTCGCTCCAGGGCGCTGGCCAGCGCCTCGAGGTTGGTGACGTGGAGACCGCGCGCGTCGATCCCACGCACGCAGCGCGCGACGACGCTGACCCGCGCCGCGGCGCGGAGCACGGCCGGGTACAGCTCCTCGCGCTGCTCGGCGCTCATCTGCTTGGAGTCGTGCAGGCCGGCCAGGGCGCGACGGTCCCCGTGCGCAAGCGCCTCGTAGTCGATCAGTACGGCGGCGGCGACCAGCGGCCCGGCGAGGCAGCCGCGGCCCGCCTCGTCGGCGCCGGCGACGAGGCGGCAGCCGAGCCCACGGTCGAAGGCGAAGAGACGCCGCGTGCGCGCCAGCCTGCGCCGGTGGGCCGGCCTCGATCTAGAGGAGCCCGATCCGGTCGGGCGGCCAGTAGGTGGCGAAGGCCTCGCCGATGATCCACTGACGGGGGACGGGGCCCCAGAACCGGCTGTCGTCGCTCGCCCCACGGTTGTCGCCCATCATGAAGTAGTGGCCGGGTGGAATGGTGATCTGCTTCGGCAGGCTGCAGGCAGTGCTGCCGCCGCAGGGGGCGGCATAGGGCTCGTTGGTCTTCTCGACTCCGTTCACGACCGGATGCCCGTCGCGGACGCTGAGCGTGTCGCCCGGCCCGGCGACGATCCGCTTGATGAAGTTCTGACTCGACTCGCCCGCGGTCGACTTGGGACAGGGCTTGCCGACTTCGATGGGCTGGCGGCCGTTGACCGTGACCCCGCATTCGGTGCCGTTGTCCGCGCCGGCCGGGGGGTGGAAGACGACGATGTCGCCGATCGCCGGGTCGGTGAAGTGGTAGACGAAGCGGTTGACCAGCACTCGCTGTCCCACGTCGAGGGTCGGTTCCATCGAGCCCGAGGGGATCTGATACGGCTTGACCAGCCAGGCCTGGATCGCCAGCGCCAGACCGAGCGCAAGCGCGACGATGACGACGAGCTCGACGAACCCGCCGGCGCGGCTCGTTGGCTTTGGGATCCGCGGTTTCAGGCCGGGGCCTCGCCGGACGCCTCATCCGGCGCCTCATTCTCAGCATCCTCCGCCGCGGCGGTCTCCTCGGTCTCCCCTGCCTTGGGCGTCTCCGCGTCCGACTCTGCCCCTGTCTCCACCGCCGCCTCGGACTCCGCGCCCTGAGGCGCTTCGACGGCCTCCGCCGCCTCGGCCGTGACGCCCTCGGCGTCAACCGCCTCAGGCTCGGCCGCTGCCACCGGCGTCGAGATCAACTCCTCGTCGATCCCCCAGCGCCGCTCGGCAACACGCGCCGCCTTGCCGATCCGCCCCCGCAGGTAGTAGAGCTTCGCGCGCCGCACATCGCCGCGCGCCGCAATCTCGAGCTTCTCGATCTTCGGTGAGTGCAGCGGGAACGTCCGCTCTACACCGACACCGAAAGACTGCTTGCGCACCGTGAACGTCTCACGTGCGCCGGAGCCCTGCCGTCGCAGGACGATTCCCTCGAACACCTGGGTGCGGCGGCGAGTGCCCTCGATCACCTGAAAGTGAACGCGCACGCGATCGCCCGGTGCAAAGCGGGGCAAGCCCTGCCTTTGCTGGCGACGCTCGATGCTGTCGATAATGCTGCTCATTGGCGAGAAAAAACCGCCGGAGCCGAATGCGGGCCCCGCGCGGTGGCGGAATGGTAGCTACTCCGGGCCACGTTCGAGCTGTGCGGCTCGTTCCTGGCTCTGCTCGGCCCGCCAACGGCGGACTCGCTCATGGTCGCCAGAGAACAGGACGTCGGGCACCTTCCAGCCCCGGTAGGACGCCGGTCGGGTGTAGTGGGGGTACTCGGGAGCCCCCTCCAGCACACGGCTGAACGACTCCTCGACCGCACTCCGCTCGTGCCCCAGCGCCCCCGGCAGCTTTCGCATCACAACATCGGCCAGCACCATCGCCGGCAGCTCTCCACCGGCCAGCACGTAACGGCCGATCGAAACCTCGTCGTCGGCGAGATGCTCGTGCACGCGCTCGTCGAATCCCTCATACCGCCCGCAGAGCAGGGTGAGCTGCGGCTCCGCCGTCAGCTCGTCGGCCAGCTCGTCGTCGAGCAGCCTGCCGGTCGGGGAGAGCAGAACCACCCGCGGCCTTCCCACATCTCCGTAGGCAGCCTGCAGCGCGGCATCCACCACGTCCACGCGCAGGACCATCCCCGCCCCGCCCCCGTAGGGAGCGTCGTCCACCTGGCCGGCGTTGAGCGGCGTCGTGTCGCGATAGTTGAACAACCGCAGCTCATTGCCCTTGCTCAACGCGTTCTGGACCGAACGCTGCGACTGGAACCAGTCAAACGCCCCCGGAAACAGGGTGAATATGTCCAGCCTCATAAGCTGCCTAAGCGGGGTCCCCAACCCGCATCTCGACACCGTGCTCAGTCAAGGATGTCGACGATCACGCGGCGGTCGAGGCGCACGGCGGCCGCCTTGGCGATCGTGCGGATCGCGTTGGCCACCCGGCCGCCCTTGCCGATCACGCGCCCAAGATCGTCGTCGCCGACGGTGATCTCGTAGACGAGATTGCCATCCTCTTCGAGCTCCTCCACCACCACCGCCTCCGGGTCCTCGACAAGCGCCCTGACGAGGAACTCCAGCAGCTCGGTCATCTCCCTCAGCTTCCGGAGGCGGCGATGCCCTTGGTGTGCAGCAGGGTGGCGACGGTCTCCGACGGCTGGGCGCCGTGCTCGAGCCAGTGGCGAGCGCGCCCCTCGTCGAGCTCGATCGTCGAGGGCTCGGTTTGCGGGTTGTAACGGCCGATCGTCTCGATCGTCCGCCCGTCGCGCGGCGAACGCTTGTCGGCGACGACGATGCGCCACACCGGGTTCTTTCTCGAACCCACCCTTCTGAGTCTGATCCGCACAGCCATTGAACTGCGGCAGGTTAGCGCCTACGGACCTTCGGGCGCGGTGCTCCGCCGCTCATCTGGGCGAGCTGCTGCGGATCCGGCATCTTGCCGGAGGCCATCTGGCGCATCAGCGCGCGCATCTGGTCGAACTGCTTGACGAGCTGGTTGACGTGCTGAACCTTCGTTCCGGAGCCCGTCGCGATCCGCTTGCGACGCGAGCCCTTGATCGTCGCGGGATTGGCGCGCTCCCCCGGGGTCATGGAAAGGATGATCGCCTCGATCCTGTCCAGCTCGGACTCGTTGACCTCCGCTCCCTTCAGCTGTTTGAGCGCCCCCATCCCCGGCAGCATCCCGATCAGGCCGCTGAGCGGCCCCATCTTCCGCACCTGCCGCATCTGCTGGAGGAAGTCCTCGAGCGTGAACTGGTCGCGCTCGAGCTTCTTCTGGAGGTCCAGCGCCTGTCGCTCGTCAACCTGCTGCTCGGCCCTTTCGATCAAGCTCAGCACGTCACCCATGCCGAGGATCCGCGAAGCCATCCGGTCGGGGTGGAAGCGCTCGAAGGCGTCCAGCTTCTCCCCCGTCGAGACGAAGAGGATCGGCTTACCGGTCACCGCCTTGACCGAGAGAGCTGCGCCGCCGCGAGCGTCACCGTCGAGCTTGGTCATCACGACGCCGTCGAACTCGGCCACGTCGGCGAAGGCCTCGGCGACGCCGACCGCGTCCTGGCCGGTCATCGCGTCGACGACCAGCAGTACGTCGTGAGGCTTGGTCCGCTTGCGGATACGCGCCAGCTCGGCCATCAGCCCCTCGTCGACGTGGAGGCGACCGGCGGTGTCGACGATCAGCGCGTCGCGTTCCTCTTCGCGGGCGCGGTCGAGCGCCCAGGCGGCGATCTCGACCGGGTCGAGATCGGTCCCCTGCTCGTACACGTGCGCGTTCGCACGCCCGCCGACGGTGACGAGCTGATCGACTGCGGCCGGCCGATAGACGTCACATGCGGCCAGGGCGACGTCCTTGCCCGATTCGCCGAGGTATCGGGCCAACTTCGCGCAGGCCGTCGTCTTGCCGGAGCCCTGCAGGCCGGCCATCAGGATCACGGTGGGACCGGTGGAGGCGAACGCCAGGTCCCGCGCCGTTCCCCCCATCAGCGAGGTCAGCTCCGCGTTGACGATCTTGACGACCTGCTGGCCCGGATCGAGGCTCTCCAGCACCTCGGCGCCCAGGCACCGCTCCTTCAACGCCACGGTGAAGCCTTTGACGACCTTGAAGTTGACGTCGGCCTCGAGCAGCGCGAGGCGGATCTCCCGCATCGCGCTGTCGACATCGGCCTCGCTCAGCTTGCCGCGCGAGCGAACCTCGGAAAGCGTCGCCTGGAGGCGGTTTGAAAGCTGGTCGAACACCGTGCGCGCAGATTAGGGCAGTCGGTGGGGCGGTGAGTTCGCGTTTTGTCTCGCTCAGCGAGACAAAACGCGAACTCGGCCGCCGTCAGTCGGTTAGGAGGGCGCGGGCGAAGTCCTCGGGGTCGAACGGGCTCAGGTCCTCCAGCGACTCGCCGGTGCCTATCAGCTTCACCGGTATGCCCACCTCGCTGGCGATCGCCAGCACGATCCCACCCTTGGCGGTTCCGTCCAGCTTGGTGAGGACGACGCCATCCAGAGCGACCGCCTCGGAGAAGACCTTCGCCTGCCGCAGCCCGTTCTGGCCCGTGGTCGCGTCGATCGAGATCAGCGTCTCGTGAGGGGCCCCAGGCAGCTGCTTGGCGATCACACGCCTCACCTTTGCCAACTCATCCATCAGGTTGCCCTGCGTATGCAGACGACCCGCCGTGTCGACGATCACGATGTCGGCGCCGCGAGCGCGAGCGGCCGCGATGGCGTCGAAGGCGACCGCCCCAGGATCCGCGCCCGGCGCCGAGCGAACCAGTTCCGCACCGGCCCGATCCGCCCACTCGGCGAGCTGCTCTCCTGCGGCGGCGCGGTAGGTGTCGGCCGCTGCAAGCACCACCGAGAGGCCGAACTCCTTCGAGAGATGCCAGGCGATCTTGCCGATCGTCGTCGTCTTGCCGGTGCCGTTGACACCGACCATCAGCAGCACCGCGGGCTCGCCGCTGAGGTCGATCGGCGCGCGGCCGGTCGACGCAACCTCGGCGAGGATCTCGACGAGCCGCTCGCGCATCGCCTCGCCGTCGGCGGGGACCGTGCCCGCCTCAACCTCGCTCTCCAGCCGCTCGACCACCGCCGCGGTGGTCGGAACGCCGGCGTCGGCGAGGATCAGCGCCTCCTCGAGCCGTTCCCAGGTTTCGTCATCGATTCGATCGAAAAGGCTGGCTGAGATCTCCTCGACAAGCGCCCGGCGACTCGCCGAAAGGCTGTCTCGCAGGCGCCGAAGGGCGCCGCGCCGCTGCGCCGCTGCGGCCGCCTCCCGCACAGGCTGGGTGGGCTGGCGCGCTCCAAGGTCGAAGATCTCCTGCCACCCGGTCGCCATGGTCGCGGGCAGGCTACCCGGCGCCAGGCGGTGGGGCTACGCGACCCGCGCCGTCTCCTCCGAGGCGCTCCCCTCGACGACGGCGAGCAGCTCGCGGACGGAGTCGTCGATGTAGTCGGCGATCGACTCCAGGTCGTCGATCGCTTCACGGTCGGCAAGCAGCCCGAAGTTGATCGAGCCGTTGTAGCTGATGATCGCCACCGCCAGCGCATGACGCCTGGCCAGGAAGCCGACCGGGTAGACGCCGCGCAACTCGCGCCCCAGCACGTAGAACGGAATCTGGGGACCGGGGAAGTTGGTCACCAGGAGGTTGAAGAGACGGGTGGAGAAATTGATCGCGGCGGTCGGGGCAAGCAGGACCGGCGGCGCGAAGTTGCGGAACCAGTCGTTGAGCCCCCAGATCGCTTCCGCCCCGAGCGGCTGCCTGGAGGCCTTGAGGGCGTCCATTCCCGCGGCGACCGCGTGCAACCGCTCGACCGGGTCGGCCACGTCGACGGGCAGCGGCCCGCGCATCGCCGTCAACCGGTTGCCCAGCTCTCCGTGCTCGTCCTCGGCTCGAACCGAGACCGGGACCAGGGCCCGCAACTCGAGACCGTCGGTCCTGACGTCGCGGCTGTGGAGCCAGCGCCGCAGCGCCCCCGCGGTGACCGCCAGCGAAACGTCGTTGACCGTCCCGCCAAGCGCGTTCTTGATCCGTCTGAAGTCGTCGAGGCTGGAGCGCGTCCAGCAGAAGCAGCGGTGGGGGCCGATCTCGACGTTGAAGGGAACCTTCGGCGCCGGCTTGGTCAGCGCCCAGGTCACCTCCCAGAGCCCCACCAAGCCGTCGGCGGCCCGCTTCCTCGCCCGCCGTGGGTGGCGGATCGCGTTTCCCACCCAGCGCGCCATACGAGCGATCGTGGCCGCAAGACCGGTGAACGCCCGGCCCACCAGGCCCGCCCGCGATGGCGGAGTCCGCGGGTTCCAGGGCGCCTCTTCGCGGACCGGCTCGAATTTGGGCTCGACATCGAACAGCAGGACGCCGATGTCGACGGCGGAGACCCCGTCGGCCAGCGCATGATGGGTCTTGTAGACGATTCCGAAGCGGTCGTCCTCGAACCCCTCGACGAGCCACAGCTCCCAGAGCGGCTTGGAGCGATCGAGCGGCGGCGAGAGGCAGGCCCCGATCAGCTCGTGGAACTGCTCCTCGGTCCCCGGCGCGGGCAGGGTCACGTGGCGCACATGGGCGGAGATGTCGAACTCGGGGAAGTCAACCCAGAAGGGCCTGCCGAGCTGCAGCGGCGGAAAGACGAGGCGCTGGCGAAAGCGGGGCAGCAGATGCAGGCGACTGCGGATGTGGGTGACGAAGTCCTCGTAGCTGGGCGCCGAGCCCTCGCAGGTCATCACAGCGCCGATCGCCATATGCCCATTGCGCTTCTCGTTGGACAGGAACGACGTGTCGAACGATGTCAACCTGTCCATGTGGCGCTGCGCCATGGCCCTCCTCTCGCAATCCCGCCGTCAGCGTAGCGCAGCGCTTCCGGTGCAATGCCTGGCTTTTTCCAGGCTTGGCCCGGGAGCTATCGAGACAGGCTCAGGCGGCCTCGGCCTTGCCGGGCGCAGGTCGCTCCGCGGCGGGGGCCTCACCCAGCAGGCCGGCGGCCGGCTCCTTCTCCCCCGCTGTGGCGACCCCGGCGAAGGGCGGCGGACTGGATGAGGCAGCCGCCTCATCCCCTGCCTCAGCCTCCGCCGCACGCGGCAGCCGGCGGGAGACGACCTTGGTGATCCCGTCGCCGCCCATGCTGACTCCGTAGAGCACGTCGGCAGCGTCCATCGTCCGTTTCTGGTGGGTGACGATCACGAACTGGGCCCGGTTCGAGAAGCGGCGGATCAGCTGCAGGAAGCGATCGATGTTGCTGTCGTCCAGAGCGGCCTCGACCTCGTCGAGGATGTAGAACGGGCAAGGGCGGGCGAGGAAGACCGCAAAGACGAATGCCAGCGCGACCAGCGACTTCTCGCCTCCGGACAGCAGCGAGAGCTTGCGGGTCGACTTGCCGGCTGGGGTGACCTCGATCTCGACTCCCAGCTCCTCCCGCTCCCGCTCCGGATCCTCCCCCTCCACCCCTTCACCAGCGGCCACATCCGCCTCGCCAACGGGGCGCAGGTTGACCCGTCGCAGCCGCCCTCGCCCGCCGGGGAATAGGTGTTCGACCATCTCCTCGAAGTTCTTGGCTGTCGCCTCGAACGTCTGCTCGAAGGCGCGCTCGATCTCCCGGTCGATGTCGCGGATCAACGCCTCCAGCTCGCGCATGCCCCGCTCGGTGTCCTCACGCTGGCGCTGCAGCGACTCGACGTGCTCGCGAGCCTCCTCGTACTCGCGCTCGGCGAGTGGGTTGACGGGCCCGATCTGGGCGCGCCGGCGCTCCAGCCGCCCCAGCCGGCGGTCGATCTCGGTCCGCGCCTCCTCGCTGAGCGGCTCCCCGGCCGGATGAACCTCCTCACCAAGCCGCTCGGAGATCGTCGCCAGCTCCTTTGCCGCCTCGGCGCGCCGGTCACCGAGATGGGCCGCCTCGACCTCGGTCGCCGTCAGCCTGTCCGACGCGGCCTTCATCTGGGCCTGCAGCTCGTACTCGCGCTGCGAGCAGGCCCGCATCTCCTCGGCGATCTCGTCGCCATCCCCCTCCTCGCCCACGACCCTTCCCTCGATCCGCCCAACCCGAGCGCGTATCGCCGCCTCCGCCACGGCCACCGCAGCGGCGGCGGAGCAAACGTCGTCGAGCAGCTCCTCACGACTGGCGACCCGCCTTCGCAATGCCTCCCGATGCCGCTCGCCGAGCAGGCCCTCGGCGCGGCGCGCATGTCGTGACGCCCGTTCGGCCTCGCTCTGAACCGCGCTCAAAGCGGCCTCGCGCTCGGACTCCGGCGCAGCGGCAGAACGGGCGCGGGTGAGAGCCTCCGCGGCGCCCGACAGGCCCGCCTCGACCTTGCTCAGCTCCTCCTCCAGCTTGCGAGCCCGCTCGGCCGGGACGCTCTCGCTTGCGCTGAGGTCGAGCGTGAGCGGCCCGAGCTCCGCACGCAGCACCTCCAGGCCCGCGGCAACCCCCGCCTCGCGATCGGCGAGGCTGGCGGCCCGCACCGCGATCCGCTGCTGCTCGCCGCGCAGCTTGGTCAGCATGCCCCAGGCCTGGGTGCGCTCTCGGTCGCGAGCCGCAAAGCGCTCCTCGGCGGCTCGCCGCCGCTCGCTCACCTCGGTCAGCTGCTCCTCGATCCCCGCCCGCGCGGAACGCGCCTGCTCCGCCGCCTTCTCGGCCGCAAGCGCCCGACCCTCGCCAAAGCGCAGCTCCTCGGCAACCAGGCGGCCACGGAGCTCCAGTTCCTCGCGCCCTATCCGCGCGCCCAGCTCCGCCGCCTGCGCCTGGCGCTTCAGCGGTCGCAGCCGCGCGCGCGCCTCGCGCTCCAGGTCGAAGGCTCGGTCGAGGTTGTCCCGCGCCGAGCGCAGCTTCAGCTCGGCCCGGCGGCGGCGCTTGCGGTGCTTGCCGAGCCCGGCGGCCTCCTCCACCAGCAGCCTTCGCTCACGCGGCTTGGAGTGGACGATCGCCTCGACCCGCCCCTGGCTGATCACCGAGTGCATCTCGCGCCCCATGTTGGTGTCGGAGAGGATCTCGACCACATCGACGAGCCGGCAACGGGCGCCGTTCAAACGGTAGGTGCCCTCACCGGAGCGGTCGAGGCGGCGCTGGATGCCGATCTCCGACAGATCGGTCGCGGCGCGGCCCTCGGAGTTGTCGATCACAACCTCAACTTCGGCGGCGCGGCGCTGTCCGATGCCCTTTCCGCCGGCCGAGATCACGTCCTGCATCGACGCGCCCCGAACCACCCCAGGACTCTGCTCACCGAGCGCCCACAGCACCGCGTCGGTGATGTTCGACTTCCCAGAGCCGTTGGGCCCGACGATCACGCTGACGCCGGGCGCGAACTCCAGCCTCGTGCGCTCGGGGAACGACTTGAACCCCTTCATCTCGATCGATCTCAGATACATCGCTCTCGTCCTCGGTCTTCGGTCGCTGGGGGGCCTAGGCTCGCGTTTGAGTCGGACGCGACGCGGCACCTACCCGCCGAGCCGCTTCAGCGCCTGCTCGGCCGCCGCCTGCTCGGCCGCCTTCTTGCTTCGCCCCGCTCCCCGTCCGGCTCGCTCGGAATCGACGATCGCGGCCACCTCGAACGTTCGCCGGTGCGCGGGACCGGATTCGCCGATCACCTCGTAGCCCACGCGCGCCCCGCGCCGGGCAAGCAGCTCCTGCAGGGCGGACTTGAAATCGATCCGAGCCTCGGTGGCGTGTTCGATCTGCGGCTCGAAGGCGGAGGCCACAGCCCTCGCGGTGCGCTCGAAGCCGAACGCCACGAAGCAGGCGCCGATCAGGGCCTCGGTCACCTCCGGCAGCGGCCGCGACCCGGCGAGCAGCACCGCCGAGGGTATTGCGTCCTCACCGTCCGGCTGCGCCGCCGTGAGCATCTCCGGAACGCCAAGCGCACGGCCGACGTCTGCGCAGGAGACACCGCTGACCGCCTGGTTGTGGATCTTGGTGAGGCCACCCGCGTCGATTCCAGGGAAGCGCTCGTACAGATCCCCGGCAACCGCGAGAGCGAGCACGCTGTCGCCGAGGTAGGCCAGGCGCTCGTAGGACTCTGACCGCTCCTCCGCCCAGGAGGAATGGGTGAGGGCACGGGCCCGCAGGTCGTCGGGGAGATCCCCAACAAGGGCCGTGAGCCCCGCGACGCTCACGCCGGGGCGTGCTCCAGGACAAAGGAGACCGCATCCCCGACGGTCTTGATCCGCGCCGCCTGCTCCTCGGAAACCGTGATGCCGTAGCGGTCCTCGAGCTCCATCACCAGCTCGTAGAGATCGAGAGAATCGGCGTCGAGATCCTCTTTGAAGCGGGTGCTATCGCCGATCTCGGCGGCATCGACCTCCAGCTCCTCGGCAAGGTGGTCACGGACCAGGTTGAAGACCTCATCGCGAGTCATTCGGGCTGCTTCCTATCATGCGCCCCGCTCCTGGCGAGCGAACCGCGGCTGGCGTTCCCCTCGCGCAGCAGCGCCGCGGTACGTCCCACCGCGTCGACCTCGGCGCAGCGTGCCGCCATTCTCACGGCGTTCGCGATCCCCGCCGCCCCGGCGCTGCCGTGACCCACGACGGCGACGCCCCGCAGCCCAAGCAGGATCGCGCCGCCGGTCGTGTCCGGATGCAGCTCGCGCCGCAGGCTGCCCAGGGCCGGGCGGATCAGCAGCCCGCCCAGGGCGGCGAGCGGATTGGAGCGCACCGCATCCCGGATTCCAGTGGTGACCGCCCGCGCCGTCCCCTCCATCAGCTTCAACGAGACGTTGCCGGTGAAGCCGTCGGTGACAACCACATCCGCGACGCCGGCCGGCAGGTCGCGTCCCTCGACGTTGCCGATGAACTCGATGCCGTCGGCCTCCGCCAGCATCGCGTGGGCGGCGACAACCTCCTCCCTCCCCTTGCCGGCCTCCTCGCCGACCGAGAGCAACCCGACCCGGGGCCGCGCGACTCCGAGCACGGCGCCGCTGAAGGCGGCGCCGAGGAAGGCGAACTGGACGAGGTGCTGGGCGCGAGCCTCGACGTTGGCACCGGCGTCGAGGAAGAGCACTCGTTTGCCCGGGACCGGCAGCTGCACGGCGAGGGCGGGTCGCTGGACGCCCGGCAGGCGGCGCAGGCCGAAGGTGGCGGCAGCCATCGTGGCCCCGGTCGAGCCGGGGCTCACCATCGCGTCAGCGCCCCCCTCGGCGACCTCGCGGGCGGCCCGAACCACCGAGGCATCCTGCTTGGCGCGGACGGCGGGAACCGGGTCCTCCTCGTTGGCGATCCACTCCGAGGTCGCAACGACCTCGATTCCGTCGACCCCCTCCAAGCCCAGCTCGTCCACGGGGCCGAACACCCGCAGCCCGATCCCGTCCGCCGCAGCCAGCCGGGCGCCCTCCGCCAGGGCGGCGAAACCCTGCTCCGCCCCGAAACCGTCCAGGGCGACGGTCACGCCGCGCCCGGCGGGCATCACTCCTCGGTGTCAGCGCTCGCCGAGGGCTCGGCCATCGTGTGCTTGATGACCTCACGGCCGGCGTAGGTGCCGCAGGTGGGACAGACTCGGTGCGGCAGGCGCGGGCTGTGGCAGCGCGGGCAGCGGTTGAGCCGTGCCTTCGCCGCCTTGTGGGTCGCACGACGCTTGTCACGCCGAGTGCTGGAGGTTCGCTTCTTTGGAACAGCCATGAGTCGCAGCATGGTAGCGAGTGAGAGTGAGCCGAGGGCCGCTACTCCCGCCTCAGCTCGTTGAGCTTGGCCCAACGCGGGTCCGGCGGGCTCTCGTGCTCGTGGGCTGCGGGGTCGGCGTCGTTGAGCGACTCGCCGCAGACCGGGCAGAGGCCGGCGCAATCGGGACGGCAGAGGATGCGGGTCGGGATCGCCAGAACCGCCGCGTCGTGGGCCCAGCGCCCCACGTCCAGCTCGTCGTCGACGACATAGGGGCTGCGCAGCTCCTCGTCGTCGGTGTCCCGCTGGTCGACCTCGCGGGCGTCGACCTCGGTCTCCAGGGCGGCCGTCTCGAGGCAGCGCATGCATGGCCCCTCGGCGCGGAGGGGAAAGCGCAGGCGAAAGGCGTATCCGTTGCTGGGACGCGAGACATCGAGCCTGGCATTCAGCGATTCCGGCGACGGGACGTAGGTCTGCCCGCCGAGCTCCAGGGGGTCGAGGCGAATGCGAAAGTCCAAGCGCGTCGCCCCCCCATAGGAGAGCGCAAGGCGCCCAAGCTCGATGATCGTCGTGTGCGGTTTGGCCATGGGGCGCTCCTCCATGGGGATCGAGACTTACGATGACCGCAGACGAGATTACGAGATGGGCAAATTCGACTGGACACCGGACGAGTATCTGGAGCGCATCCGCGGCAAGATCCCGCGCTACGACGAGCTGCAGGAGGAGGCGGTCAAGGCGATCCCGTTCCCGCCCGAGCGGGTGCTGGAGCTGGGAATGGGCACCGGCGAGACGACGCGTCGTCTGATCGAGTCCTACCCCGACGCCTGGGTCGTCGGGCTCGACTCGAGCCCCGACATGGTCTTCCGCGCCCGTCAAACCTACGATGACGTTCAGCTCGCCCGCATGGAGGACCCGCTTCCCGACGGGCCCTGGGACCTGGTGATCTCGGTGCTCTCCGTCAACGACCTCACGGACGACCAGAAGAAGACCCTCTTCCGCCGGGTGAAAGACCACTCACGCTCCCTCGTCATCGGCGACGTCGTCGAGGGAGAGCAGCTTCAGGACCTGCTGGACTGGTCCGGGGGCGAAGTCACCTGGCAGGTCGACGATCTGGCCGTAATCCGCGCCGTGTACTGAGGGTCGGGGCTACTGCTGCTCGAGCTCGGCGGGCTCTTCGTCGCGCCCGGCGAGGCGGTCGCGCCCGCGCTGCACGGCCGCGAGGAACTTCTGCAGGTTGACCTCGAGCGTGTTGAGGATCTCGTCGGCGTAGTCCTCGGCCCCGAGGCGAATCTCGCGCTCCCGCGTGCGGGCGTCCTCGACTATCTCGTCGGCGGCCCGCTCGGCCTGCTTCGTAACCTCCTCGTCGGAGATCAGGCGAGCCTGCTGCTCCCGCGCCTCGCGCACGATCCGCTCCGCCTCGCGTTTGGCCTCGGCAAGCATCTCCTGCCGCTCCTTGACGATCCAGCGTGCCTGCTTGATCTCCTCGGGAATCGTCGCGCGCATCTGGTCGAGAAGGTCATAGATCTCCTCGCGATCGACACGCACCTGGTCCGTCAGCGGCACGGGCCGGGCGTTGTGGACGACGTCGTCCAGCTTGTCTATGAGGACCAGAACGTCCATTGGCAGGTCGTAAGCCTACGTGTCAGAGGCATTTTCGGTGAAGAAGCCGTGATTTCCTCGGCTTTCTGCAAACTCTCGCCCAAGCGGAATCGCCCCGGGAAGCCTACCTGTCGCTCAGGCGCTCCGCCATCGCGGCCGCAACCGGGTGCGGGACCAGGTCGGAAACGTCGCCGCCGAAGGTCGCCATTTCCTTCACACCGGTCGAGGAGAGGAAGCTGTAATTCGGCGAGGCGATCACGTAGATGCTCTCCATCTCGGGATCGAGCTTGCGGTTGAGCTGCGCCATCTCGAACTCGTACTCGAAGTCGGAGATCGCGCGCAGGCCCTTGACGATCGCCTTCGCGCCCACTTCGCGCGCGAACGCGACGAGCAGGTTGGAGAAGATGCGGGCCTCCACGTTGGGCAGGCCGGCGATGGCCTCCTCGATGAACGCCTTGCGCTCCTCCGGTGTGAAGAGTGTCTTGTCCTTGCGGAGCGGGTTGTTGACGACCCCCACGACCACCCGCTCGAAGACCTGAGACGTGCGGGTGATGATGTCGAGGTGCCCGTTGGTGACCGGGTCGTAGCTGCCGGGGCAGACCACCGTTCCGTTGCGATCCGGCATCACTCGGACCACCCGTAGAAGGACACGTCGGCTGCCCCGTAGCGCCGCCGGCGCAGGCAGTCGAGCGACTCGATTCGCAATGGCCGACGGGCGCCGCTCTCGACGATCGCCCGGCCCCCGCTTGCTAGAAGACCCGGCAGATGGGTGTCCAGTTCCTTCCCCACGCGATCGGCGAGTTTATACGGGGCGTCGACGAAGACGAGGTCGAAGCGCGGGGCGCCGGCGTCCTCCAAACGCCCCACCAGCCAACGGGAGACGTCGGAGCGGACCAGCTCCGCGCGGTCGCCGAGGCCCAGCCGCTCGACGTTGCCGAGCGCGGGACGGGTGTCGCGGTCGACGAGCACAGCTCGGGTCGCGCCACGCGACAGGGACTCGATCGCCAGCGCCCCGGTGCCGCAGTACAGGTCGAGCACGTGCGCGCCGCCGATCTCGCCAAGCGCGGAGAAGATCGCCTCGCGTACGCGGTCCGACGTCGGGCGGACCTGCCAGCCCCGCGGCGCCACGAGGCGCCGGCCCTTCAGCTCTCCGGCGATCACCCTCACCGGGTCGCCCCCGGAGACGTGCCGCGAGTTAGGTACCAATATGGGCCGCTAAGTCCCGGCACGTCTCAGAGTGGTATCGGGTCGGTTGCGCCGGCGCCGAAGCGCCGGCGGGCCGTCTCGAGCAGCGGCCCCAGCTCGGCGGCGTCCAGCGAGCCGTGGCGCCGCAGCAGCGCCAGCACCTCGTCGCGGGCCGCGATCAGGACCGGCGTCTGCTCGGGCAGCTCCGCGACCGCAAAGCGCGGCAGGCCGTGCTGGCGGGTCCCCAGCATCTCCCCCTCCCCCCGCAGGCTGAGGTCGATCTCGGCGAGCTTGAAGCCGTCGCGCTCCGCCGCAACCGCGGCCAGGCGGCGCCGCGCCATGCCGCCTGCGGCATCGGCGAAGAGCAGGCAGTGCGACTGGTGCTCTCCTCGCCCCACGCGCCCCCGCAGCTGGTGCAGCTGGGACACGCCGTAGCGCTCCGCCCCCTCGATCAGCATCACGGTGGCGTTGGGGATGTCGATCCCGACCTCGATCACCGTCGTGGCGACGAGCACGTCGAGCGCCCCGGAAGCGAACGCCTCCATCGCCTCGGCCTTGCGCGCCGAGGGCATCTGCCCGTGGATGACGCCGAGCTCAAAGCCGCGCAGCTCACCAGCCGCCAGCAGCGCCGCCTCTTCCTCGGCCGCCTTGCCACGCAGCTTCTCGGACTCGCTGACCAGCGGGCAGACGACATAGGCCTGGCGACCCTGCCGCAGCTGCCCGCGGACGAAGTCGTAGGCCGCAGCCCGCTCGTCCTCCCCGACCAGGCGCGTCTCCACCGGCCGCCGCCCCGCGGGCAGCTCGTGCAGGGCGGTCGTGTCCAGGTCTCCGTAGGCGGTCAGCGAGAGCGTCCGCGGAATCGGCGTCGCGGTCATATGGAGGACGTGGGGCGCCATTCCCTCGACCCCCTTCGCGTCCAGCGCGCGCCGCTGCTCGACCCCGAAGCGATGCTGCTCGTCGACCACGCAGACACCGAGGCGGGCGAGCTTGACGTCCGGCCCGATCAGCGCGTGCGTTCCGACCACCAGGCCCAGCTCGCCGGTCGCCAGCCGCTCCAGCGCCTCTCTCCGCCGGGCCGCCGGCGTGGCCCCGGTCAGCAGCGCGAAGGACAGTGGCTCGTGCCTGAGCAGCCGGTCCAGGGTCGCCGCGTGCTGCTCGGCCAGCGTCTCGGTCGGCGCCATCAGCGCCGCCTGGAAGCCCGCCTCCAGCGCTCGCAACATCGCGTACAGGGCCACCACGGTCTTCCCCGAACCAACCTCCCCCATCAGCAGCCGCTGCATCGGCGCTCCCGAATCGAGGTCGGCGTCAACCTCGTCGAATGCCGCGAGCTGGTCCCCCGTCAACTCAAACGGCAGCGACTCGACCCAGCGCCCCACCAGCCCCCCCGGCTTCCCCAGCCGCGGCGCTGGGCGCGCGACCCGGTGCGCGCGCTTGCGGGCGGTCAGCACCGCCTGGTACAGGAACAGCTCTTCGAACGCCAGCCGCTCCCGCGCCGCGTCCACATCCCCCTCGCTCGCGGGGCAATGCACAGCCCTGATCGCATCGGCTGCCCCCGCCAACCCCCTCCGAACACGCAGCTCCGCCGGCAGCGGCTCCAGCACATTCCCCACCCACCGCACAGCTTGCTCCATCCACTGCCGGATTCGCTGTGCCTTGAGCTGCTCGGTCGCCGGGTGGACGGGAATCAATCTCGCGGCCTCTCCCGTGGGTGGCATGGGATGAGGGGGGTCTCGGTCGTCCTCGACCGCTAGGCCCCCCTCATCCCATGCCAGGACCCGCGGGCCAGAAGCCACGAGCTCATATTCCGACACCCGGAAGCCGCGCTTGTCCAGCGAGCCCGTCAGCAGAAGCGGCGTCCCCTTCGCCAGGCTCTGCGCCACCCAGGGTTGGTTGAACCAGGTCGCGCGAATCGATCCAGAGCCGTCCCCCACCTTGACCGAGACGATGGACAGGCCGCGGCGGCGGAACGGGCGAGGCTCGGAGTCCAACACTTCGACCCGAACGGTTGCCTGGCGGCCGGTCTCGACCTCCGCCAGCGGCTTGACGGTCCGATCCCGGTGGGTGTGGGGAATGCGAAAGAGGAGGTCGCCGATCGTGTTGATGCCGGCCTCGGCAGCGGCGTCGGCGAGCTTCGGGCCGACGCCCGAGAGGATCGTCACTGGAGCCTCGAGGACACTCGGACGGGGCCAGTGGACCGGCGCCCCGCGCAGCTGCTCGCCTGTCAAGTCGGAGGCGCCGGCGAAGGAGCGCACGGGACCCGCTACTGGGCGGCGAGCAGCCACCACCAGCTCGGCTGACCGCCCTCGTGGCTCTCGATCTCGACCCCGTCCGGGACGTGGGTGTCGACCTCCGAGAGCGGGATTGGAGCGCCGTCGCCGGCCAGCACCGTGACGATCTCGGCCCCCTGCGCGAGCCGCTCGATCGTCGCCGCCAGGGTTGAGCCGGCGCCCCCCCAGGCGACGATCTCCTCGCCGACGAAGCCGACGGCGTCGCCCTGCCTGAAGCGTCCCTGCGCATCGTCGCGGGCGGCCGGAGCGACTCCACCGTTGGCGATTCCCTCCAGGGCGGACTCCAGGCGCTTCGCGTTCTCCGCCACCGAGGCGGCGGGGTCGAGCTCCACGAGGGCCAGCAGGCTCGCCTGCTGCGAGGTCGCCATCACCACCCGCGCCGGCTTCTCCGAAAGCTCGCAGGCACGCTCTGCGGCCATGACCACGTTGGAGGAGCTGGGCAGCACCAGCACTTCCTCCGCCGGCACCTCGTGGATCCCCGCCAGCAGCTCATAGGTCGACGGATTCAGCGTCTCGCCGCCCGGGACGACATGTGCCCCCAGCTCGGAGAACAGCTTCTCCAGGCCCATCCCCGCGGCGACCGCAAGTGCCCCCGTACGCCCCGCGGCCAGGCGCGCGCTGCGCTCTGCGATCTGCTCGCGCATGTCGGCGACGTCGAGGTTGGTGACCCGAGCGACTCCCTCGAAGAGGGCGGCCGCGGCCTCGGGCTCGTCGGTGTGGACATGGACCTTGAGCGTCACCTCGTCCCCCACGACGAGGACCGAGTCGCCGAGCCCCTCGAGCCGGGGGAGGAAATCGCGCGCCGCCAGGCCGGCGCCGGAGACGATGAAGTTGGTGCAGTACCTGTACCGGCTGTCCACATGGTGCGGCCGGCTGACTCGCGGCGCCTCGTGGTGGGAGACCTGCGGCAGCTCGGCGCCATCGCCCCGCAGGCCGGCAACGACTCCGGCGAGGATCAGCACCAAGCCGTAGCCGCCGGCGTCGACGACCCCGGACTCGCGAAGGATGTCGAGCTGCTCCGGCGTCCGCTCGACGGCCCGCTGGCCGGCGGCAAGGGCCTTCTCGAGCACCTCGGCCAGAATCGCGTCCTGCTGCTCCTCGGTGGCGCCCCTGTTCAGGCGCTGCTTATCGGCGTCCAGGTGGGCGAGCTGGCGCGCGACCGAGTGCGCCATCTCGCGGAAGACGGTCAGCATCGTCCCCTCCGCCGGGTCGCGCACCGACGCGTAGGCGGCGTCGGCGGCGCCGACGAACGCAGAGGCAACGAGAACCGGGTCGATCAGCTCCCCGGGCCGGCTTGCCAGTTCCTCGGCGGCGCCGCGGACGATCTGGCTGAGAATGACGCCGGAGTTGCCCCGCGCCCCCATCAACGCCGCCCGAGCGAGCGCCTGCACGAGCTGGGTGCGGCCGATCTCGTCGACCTCGAGCCCGTCGAGCCGGTCCAGCTCCTCCATCACCGCACGCATCGTCATCGCCATGTTGTCGCCGGTGTCGCCGTCGGCCACCGGGAACACATTCAGGTCGTTGACCTCCTGACGCCGCTCCTCGAGGTAGGCGTACGCGGATGTGACAACCCGGCGAAAGCGCTCGATTGAAGGATCGGCCACAGCGGGATTCTAAGAATGCCTCGGGCGGACTGAGCCCGGGAGGTGAGCAGGCGTGCATGCGGGGGCGCGTCTGGCCAAGCCAGACGGTGCACGGCGACGAGCGAATAGCAGCGCTATTCGTGAGGAGCGGGGTGCCGTATGGCGCCGTGCCAGGCGCGTCATCCGCATGTGCGGATGCGAGCCTCCCGGGCTCAGGCCGCCTTGGTGACCTTGTTCGCCTTCAGGCAGCGCGTGCAGACGTAGGCGCGAAGCTTGCGGCCGCCCTCCTGGATCCGGACCTTCTGCAGGTTGGGATCGAAGCGCCGCTTGGTGGCGACCATCGAGTGGCTGCGGGACTGGCCGAACGCCGGTCCCTTGCCGCAGCTGTGACATACCTTGGCCATCGGGATCGTGGATGGTAACCCGTCAGCCCACCTGACGTTTGAGCAGCGCCATACGGGCGACGGTGAGGGCGGCGTTGCGGCCCTGGTCTCGCTTGTCTCCGCCCGCCCGGGCGAGGGCCTGCTCCATCGTGTCGCAGGTGATCACGCCGAAGGCGCAGGGCACGCCGGTCTCCAGCTGCACCTGCTGTATGCCGCGGGCCGCCGCAGCGCAGACGAAGTCGTAGTGGTCGGTCTCGCCGCGGATGACGACGCCGAGGCAGGCGACGCCGGCGAAGCGGCCGCTGCCGATCAGCTGGCTGGCTGCATACGGCAGCTCGTAGGCGCCGGGAACGGACACCTCGCTCACGGAGCTGAACGGCACGCCCGCCAGCTCGAAGCCCTCGCGAGCGCCGCTCAGCAGGCGCTCGGCCAGCTCCTCGTAGAAGCGACCGACGCAGACCGCGAACTCGAGCTTCCCGAGCTTCGCGCGCTCCTCCGCGTCGAAGCTCTCGAGGAAGGCGGTCGACTCAGCCATCCGCCTTCCCGTCCCCGGTCTCCGCGTCCCGCTCCTCCTCGTCGTGGATCATCTCCTCGTCGAGCGCGAGGCCCTGGTGGTGCAGCGTGTGGCCGAGCTTGTCCCGCTTCGCCCGCAGGTATTCCTCGTTGTGGACGTTGGGGACGCCTTCGATCGGCACCTGCTCGCTGACCGAGAGCCCGTAGCCCTCCAGGCCGACGATCTTTTTCGGGTTGTTGGTGAGGATGCGGATGCTGGTCAGGCCGAGGTCACCGAGGATCTGGGCGCCGATCCCGTAATCGCGCAGGTCCGCCGGCAGGCCGAGCTTCAGGTTCGCCTCGACCGTGTCCGCGCCCTCTTCCTGCAGCTTGTAGGCCCGCAGCTTGTTGAGCAGGCCGATGCCCCGTCCCTCCTGAGAGAGGTAGAGCAGCACGCCGCGACCCTCGCGCTCGATCATCGCCAGCGCCGCCGCGAGCTGCTCGCCGCAGTCGCAGCGCAGGCTGTGGAAGACGTCGCCCGTCAGGCACTCGCTGTGGACGCGGACCAGCACGTCCCTGGCGCCGTCGACGTCGCCCTTGACCATCGCCACGTGGTGTTTGTCGTCGACCAGCGAGCGGTAGCCGATTGCCGTGAAGTCGCCAAACGCGGTCGGCAGAGCGGTCGCCACGACCCGCTCGACCAGCTTCTCGGTGCGGCGGCGGTAGGCGACCAGGTCGGCGACGGTGACCATCTTGAGGCCGTGCCGCTCGCAGTAGGGCACGAGGTCGGGGACGCGGGCCATGGTGCCGTCGTCGTTCATCACCTCGCAGATGACGCCGGCGGGCGCAAGGTCGGCCAGGCGAGCGAGGTCGACGCTGGCCTCGGTATGGCCCGTTCGCTCCAGCACGCCGCCGGCTTTGGCGCGCAGCGGGAACATGTGGCCGGGTACGACGATGTCGCCCGGGCCGGACTTGGGATCGATCGCCACCTGGATCGTGTGGGCGCGATCGTGCGCCGAGATCCCCGTGCTGACCCCTCCGGCCGCCTCGATCGTCACCGTGAAGGCGGTCTGCAGCGGCGCTTCGTTCTTGGCCGCCATCAGGTTGAGGCCGAGCCGCTCGCAGCGTTCGGCGGTCAGCGCCAGGCAGATCAGGCCGCGAGCCTCCTTGGCCATGAAGTTGACCGCCTCGGGGGTGGCGAACTGCGCAGCCATCACCAGGTCGCCCTCGTTCTCACGATCCTCCCCATCGCAGACGACCACCATCCGGCCGCGGCGAATCTCCTCGATCGCTTCCTCGATCGTCGCGAACGGGCTCACTCCCGCCGCCTGCTCAATTGCCTCTGTCTTCGGGGACTCCGTCATATGGCTCACGCTCGCTCCTTTCCAGCGAATGGTGTCACCAACCGCTCGATGTACTTGGCCACGAGGTCGCACTCGACGTTCAGCTTGCGTCCCGGCGCCGCGTCCCCGAGGGTCGTCCGCTCCAGCGTCTCGGGGATCAGCGAGACCTCCGTCCACTCCTTCCCCACCGCCACCACGGTGAGGCTGACACCGTCAAGCGCGATCGATCCCCTCTCGATCACGTAGCGGATCAGCTCCGGCCCAAGCGCGACCCGCAACCGCTTGGCAAATCCGTCCTCCTCGACCGACACGACCTCGCCGACCCCGTCGGCGTGACCCTGCACGATGTGTCCCCCGAGCCGGTCCGACGCTCTCATCGCCAGCTCCAGGTTCGCGCGGCTGCCGCGCTCGAGCTCACCCAAGGCCGTAACCGAAAGCGTCTGGTTCATCGCCTCGGTCTCGAAGCCGCCGGCGTCGGCGCTCGTGGCCGTGAGGCAGACACCGTCCACCGCCACCGAGTCGCCGGGCGCGATCTCACCCCCCAGGGACGTGGAGATGCGCAGCCGCGCTCCATCGCCTCCGGTCTCGACCGACTCCACGCTCCCGATGTCCTGGATCAGCCCCGTGAACATCACCACTCCTTGAATCTGGCCGTGATCAGCACGTCGTCGCCGATTCTTTCGACCTTTGAATCCAGGGCGCTCCGGCGCACGGGCACCGTCGGGGGGGAGGGAGGCCGGGTGGGGGTTCCGCTTAACTTTTTCGGAGATTCGTGGTCAGCCAGCCCGGAGGGAGTTGCCGAAAAAGTACAAGACGCTCCACCCCCACCCGGCCTCCCTCGCGGCGCGAATCCGCCGAGCAGGACCGGGGCAATGAAGATTCGCGACTCGTCGACCTGGTCGGCTTCTGCAAAGGCTGCTGCAAGCGTCGCACCGCCCTCGAGGAAGAGGCTGGTGATGTTGCGCCGACCGAGCTCCGACAGCGCCGACGCGATCCGATCTCCCCGGGTGTCGCCGCCGGCGATCATCACCTCGGCGCCGGCGTCGCGAAGCGCGGCCAGGCGCGGCGGGTCCGCCCCGGGGGCCGTGACGACGATCACGGCTGACTCGTCGAGAGTGCGCAGCAGCTGCGCGTCGAGCGGCAGCCGTGCCTCCGAGTCGAAGACGATGCGCAACGGCTGCCGGAAACCGCTTCCGGTGCTCCTTTTGTCCGATATGGGTACATAAAGAGCACTGGAAGCGTCGGGGCGGGCCGTGAGCAGGGGGTCGTCGGCCAGAACGGTGCCGATTCCGACCGCAACAGCGTCGGATTCGGCGCGCCAGCGGTGCACGAGCGCCCGGCTCCGCCTGCCGGAGATCCACGGCGAGTCGCCCGGGGCCGTCTCCGTACGGCCGTCGAGGGACATCGCCAGCTTCAGGGTGACCAGCGGCAGCCCGGTGCGAGCGTGCTTGCGGAACGGCTGGTTGAGCAGGCGCGCCGCGGTGGCCTCCTCTCCGGCCGCGAAAGCGACGTCGACCCCACCGTCGCGGAGGATGCCCGGGCCGCGACCGGCCGCCTTGTCGCTGGGGTCCTCGGAGCCGATCACCAAGCGCCCGATCCCCGCCTCGAGGATCGCCTCCGCACAGGGAGGTTGGCGACCCTGGTGGGCGCATGGCTCGAGCGTCACGTACATCGTCGCCCCGGCGGGGTCCTCGCTCCGGCGGCGACAGTCGTCCAGCGCCGCCCGCTCCGCATGGGGCCCGCCCAACTCCGCGTGGAAACCTTCGCCAATGACCTCGCCGTCCCGCACGATCACCGCCCCGACCAATGGATTGGGGCTGACCCGGCCACGGCCCCCCTCGGCAAGCTCCAGCGCCAGCCTAAGGTGGGGTCGGTCGGTATCTGTCAGCTGTGCGGCCACGGACCGATTGACGAGTCAATCAGTTTGATTCTACTCCCGGGCCGACGTGGTCCCTGGATACTCTGACCGCCCTTGAAGCTGATCATCCAGATCCCATGCCTGAACGAGGAGGCGACGCTGGCGGCGACGATCGCCGACCTCCCACGTCAGATCGACGGCATCGACGAGGTCGAGCTGCTAGTGATCGACGACGGCTCGAGCGACCGCACGATCGAGGTGGCGCGCGACAACGGAGTCGAGCACGTCGTTCGCCTCACCAACAACAAGGGCCTGGCGGCGGCCTTCCAGGCCGGGCTCGACGCGTGCCTGAAGCTCGGCGCCGACATCATCGTCAACACCGATGCCGACAACCAATACCGGGGCGCGGACGTCGCAAGGCTGGTGGGGCCGATCCTCGCCGGCGAGGCCGACATGGTCGTGGGCAACCGCCAGGTCGCCAAGATCGAGCACTTCTCCAAGCGAAAGAAGCTGCTGCAGCGGATCGGCAGCTGGGTCGTGCGCAGGCTCTCGGGGACCGAGATCGCCGACACGACGTCCGGTTTCCGCGCCTACAACCGCTCGGCGGCGCTGGGCCTACTCGTGGTCGACAGCTTCACCTACACCCTCGAGAGCCTGATCCAGGCCGGCAAGATGCTGGTCGCCGTCGGCCAGGTCGACATCGCCACCAATCCGCAGACCCGCGAGTCGCGCCTCTTCACCTCGACCGGCGGCTACGTGAGGCGCAACGCCCTCGCGATCCTGCGCATCTACGCCCGCTACGAGCCGCTGCGGGTGTTCGCGACCGCCGGCCTGATCGTCGCAATTCTCGCGCTCGCCGCCTGGATGCCGTTTCTCCTCGACTGGATCGTCAACGGCGACAGCACGGGACACGTCCAGTCGCTGATCCTCGGCGCCGTCCTCTTCATCGCCGCGGTGCAGCTGTTTGCCCTGGGCGTGATCGGCGACCTGCTCGCCGGGCAGCGGGTGATGACACAGCGGGTCTTCGAGCGGGTTCGCCGGGTGGAGCTGATCCTCGGCGTCGAGCCGTCGCACTACGAGCCCGGCCCCAAGCGCGACTGATGGCAGCCGGGGAGACACAGCCCGCCGCGACCAGCGGCAGCATCAGCTCGGCCGACTACGGCAGGATGGCGAGCTTCCTCGCGATCGGCGTCGGGCTGACCGGCGTCATCACCTACGTCTACTTCTTCATCGCCTCGCACGTGCTCTCCAAGCCCGACTACGGGCAGATCACGGTGCTCTGGTCGGCGGTCTTCATCACGATCTCGACCCTCTACCGGCCGATCGAACAGCTGCTCTCCAGGCACATCTCCGAACACCGGGTCAAGGGCGAGCCGATCGGCCAGGCGATGCGGGTGGCCGTGACGATCCAGCTCGGGCTGGGGATGGTCTTCGCGGTGCTGGCGCTGGCCCTGCGCGGCCCCCTCCAGGACAACCTGCTGGAGGGCAACGAAACCCTCTACTGGGTCTTCTTCTCGGCGATCCTGTTCTACGCGGCGAGCTACTTCGCGCGCGGCTTCCTCGCCGGCAACCGCCGCTTCGGCCTCTTCACCGCCCTGATCCTCTCGGAGTCGGTCTTCCGGACCTCCTTCGCGGTGCTGGTCGCGGTCGGCCTGCTGAGCGGCCAGTCGGCCGTCGCGATCGGCATCGTCGCCGCTCCCTCGCTGAGCCTGATGGTCGTGCCGCTCGCCTTTGCCCGCCGCGCCCAGACCGCCGCACCGGCCCCGACCGCGGACAGGCCGTCCTCCAGCTTCTCGCTCGCCCACGGCACCGGCTTTGCCGCGGCGGTGCTGCTGATCATGTTCAGCGAACAGGCCTTCCTCAATGCCGGCCCGCTGATCGTGCGTGGCCTCCAGGGCGCTGCCGCCGCCGGCTTCATCTTCAACGTGTTGATGATCGCCCGCGCCCCGCTGCAGCTCTTCCAGGCGGTCTCCACCAGCATCCTCCCCCACCTCACCAGCCTCCACACCAGCGCCGGGCCCGAAAGCGAGCGCGAGTTCCACCGCTCCGTGCGGATGGTGCTGGTCGCAGTCGCCGCCTTCACCGCGCTGGCGGCAATCGCCTTCTTGATCGCCGGCCCGCAGATGATGCAGCTGGCCTTCAGCAAGAAGTTCAGCTACGACCGGGCGGGCCTGTTGCTCGTGGCGGTCGGCATGGGCCTCTACCTCTCCTCGGTGACGGTCAACCAGGCCTGCATCGCGCAGGGCCAGGTCCGCCGGGCCGCGCTGCGCTGGATCGGCTGCGCGGCGCTGTTCGTCGCCTGGAACTTCCTGCCGCTGGTCGGCGACGAGTTTCGCCGCGTCGAGGTCGGCTTCACCCTGGCCGCCGGCGTGCTGCTGGCGCTGCTCTACGTGATCTACCGCCACCCGCACGAGCGGGCCGAGGACGTGCCAGAGGTCGGTTCCCCCGAGGAGCTGGAAGTCCGCCTCGCGTCCCTCGACGAGAACGTCTGACGCCGGTCAGGCGGCGGCGGGCGCCATCAGGGACTCCAAACGTTCCAAGGCCTTGGTCTCCCCCATCGCGACCAGCACGTCGCCGTTGCGCAGCACCGTGTCGGCGGGTGGATGGGGCTCAACGGCGCCGTCGCTGCCGCGCAAGGCGACAATCGTCGACGAGCCCCGGATCTCCTCCAACGTCCGCCCCGCCGCCTCGCAGCCGACCGTCACCTCGATCTCCTCCATCCGGTATTCGGGAGCCACCTCGACGACGCCCGTGACCTGCGGCTGGACGGTGAGGCGGACCATCTCCGAGCCGCTGGTCTTGTAGGGGGAGACGATCCGGTCCGCGCCGGCGCGGCGCAGCTTGCTCTCGGAGTCTTCGACGCTTGCGCGCGCGACGATCGTGATGTCCGTGCGCAGCTCGCGCGCGGTGAGGGTGATGAAGATGTTCTCGGCATCGGAGTCGACGCAGGCCATCACGCCGACGGCGCGCATGATCCCGGCGCTGCGCAGCACCTCGTCGTCGGAGGGCGGCCCCTCGATGAACGGCGCGCCCATCTCTTCGGCGCGCTCGCGGGTTTCCGCCGGGTTGCTGTCGATGACGACGAAGTCGCGACCCGCCGCCTGCAGATCGCGAGCGGCCTGGCGCCCGACGCGGCCGAAGCCGCAGATGAGGATGTGGTCTTGGAGCGAGTCGATCTTCCTCAGGGCCCTTCTCTCCTCGAGCAGGCCCGAGAGGTGGCCTGACACGAAGAACTCGGTGACGGTTACCAGCGCATAGAAGAGCGTACCCACACCGAAGACGATCAGCGCCACCTTGACGATCTGGCCACCGACGCTGACGGGGCCGGGGATCGACCCCACGGTGGCCACCGTGTCCAGCGCCCAGACAAACCCATAGCCGACCGAGGTCCCTTCCGTCAGGGCATAACCGGCCGTGCCGGCGGCGAGCAGCAGGCAGATCGCCAGCACGAGCATGCCCAGCCGCTCGAGGAACTCGAGGAGCTGGCGCCGCAGCATCGCTCGCGTGCCGCCGAGACCGGGATGGTCCGCGATCTCGCGCAGCCTCGATCGCCTCAGGGACAGCCCCGGCAGCCGGCCCTGGTCACTCATCCGCAGTCCCCTGGGTCAGACCGCCCCGGCGGCGCGGGCGATCTCGGTATAGGCGGCGGCCGGCTCGTCGGAGCCGAAGACGGCCGAGCCCGCCACGAACAGCGAGGCGCCGGCGGCGGCCACCGAACCCGCGGTGGTGGCGTCGATGCCACCGTCGACCTCGATCCGGGCCTCGCCCACCAGTGGCAGGAGGCGGGCGACCTTGCCGGGCGAGCCGTCGATGAACGCCTGTCCACCCCAGCCCGGGTTGACCGTCATGCAGAGCACGATATCGGCGAGCCCGCCCAGCTCGGCAACCGCCTCCACCGGGGTGCCCGGGTTGATCGCGACGCCCGCCAGGCAGCCGAGTTCGCGGATCGCCTCCAGGGTCCGGTTGGCGTGGGCGGTCGCCTCCGCGTGGAAGGTGATCGAGTCGGCGCCGGCCTTGGCGAAGGCCTCGATCTGGCGCTCCGGCGCCTCGATCATCAGGTGGACGTCGACCGCACCGCCGGCCGCGTGGACCCGGTCGGAGATCGAGGCCGCGACCAGCGGCCCAATCGTGATCGGCGGCACGAAGTGCCCATCCATCACGTCGACGTGGATCACCCGCGCGCCCGCCTCCATCACCTCTTCGACCTGGGAGCCAAGCCGGGAGAAATCGGCGGAGAGGATCGACGGCGCGACGCGACGCTCGGCCAGCAGCTCCATCATCGGTGCGCTCATATCGGCCTCAGCATCGAATCTCCACAAAGCTGACAGGTCATGTCCTCGCTGCTGCTCATTCGAGCGATCGTCTGGTGTTCGCCGCAGTTGGGGCATTGCGAAACCAGCTCAAAGCGGCGCAGACAGTACACGCAGCGGAAGCGGCCCGGAAGCTGCGTCGGCCGCAGCCACGGCTCCCCGCACCCTGGACAGATGGCTCGCCGCAACATGCTTTCCTTCCTCCCCTCGCTTGATTGCTCTCAATCATCCTTTCTCAGCCGGCAGACGAAGAAGCCGGTCGTGCGGTCCCGATCGGGGCGAAACTGCAGGCAGCGCGAATCGTGCGGGGCGGCCAGCTCCGGAGAGCAAGCGCCAAGATCGTCGATGCTGAGCGGCGGCCCGTCGGCGGCGGCCGCGTCGAGCAGTGCGGCAACCCGGTCCTCGTTCTCGCGGCGGGAGATCGTGCAGGTTGCGTAGACCAGAACCCCCCCGGGGCGAAGGGACGCAGCCGCGTTGGCGAGAACCCGGTCCTGGACCGCGACCAGGCGCTCGATCGCCTTCGGCGACTTGCGCCAGCGGGCATCCGGGCGCGCAGCCAGCGCACCGAGGTCCGAGCACGGAGCGTCGACCAGCACCCGGTCGAAGCCGGAGGCGATCTCCATCTCCGTCGCGTCGGCCTCGACCACGGTGACGCTCCGCAACCCCAGCCGCCTTGCCTGCTCCGCCACCTCGGCCGCCCGGGCCGGGTCCGACTCGACCGAGATCGTCTCGCCGCGGTCGCCCATCCGCGCAACGATCTGCCCTGTCTTGATCCCCGGCCCGGCGCAGAGATCCAACACATGCTCTCCGGGCCGAGGGTCGAGCACGGCGACCACGGCTGCGGACCCGCGGCTCTGCGGCGTCAGCTCTCCAGCGGCAACCAGCTTGGCAACGGTGTCCCCGGTGCGCCCCGCGACGACGATCGACTCCGGTGCGTCCAACGGCCATCCACCCCGTGCGACGTCGGCGTCCACGCCGGCCTCGCGCAGCTTCGCCAGCGCCTCCTCACGATTGCCGCGGAGCGTGTTGACCCTGAGCGCGACCTCCGCCGGCTCGTTGCAGGCGGCGAGCAGCGGGCGGGCGACGGCGACACCCAGCTCCTCCCACCACATCCGCGCCAGCCAGAGCGGCGCCGAATGCGCCACGGCGGCGCTCTCCGGGGTCGAGTCGTCACCGCATAGCGACGTCGCCAGCTCCGCGCGCTCGCGAGCCGCGCGGCGCAGCACCGCGTTCACCAGCCCTGCCGCATGCCCAGCGCCAGCCTGCTTGACAAGCTCGACCGCCTGATGGACGGCCGCGTGGTCCGGCGTGGCGTCGGCGAAGAGAAGCTCGTAGAGGCCAAGTCGAAGGGCGGCGAGCACGGCTGGGTCGAGCAGGCGCAGCGAACGTTCCGCGAGGCGCGAGATGGCCGCGTCGGCGGTGCCGCGGCGCTGAACGGCGCCGTATGCGAGGCGCTGCGCCTGGGCGCGCTCCCGCCCGGCCAGGCCGCGTTTGTCTGCCGCCTCGCGGAATGTTCGCTCGGTGAAGGAACCGTTCTCGAACGTCGCCCGGATCACCTCGAAGGCAAGCGCCCGAGGGGGTGAGACGGCGGCGGCCTGCCCCGCGCTCACAGCGCCGGCAGGGGATGACCACGCAGGTAGGCGTCCGCTGCCATCGGCTTGCCCCCGGCGGGCTGGACCACCTCCAGCCGCAGGGCCCCCCGGCCGCAACCGAGCAGCAGCGCGCCCCACTCGGCGCGAACCTCGCCGGCCTTGACGCCGACGTCGACCGCGCGCGCGCGCCGCACGCCGAGCCTCTCGTCATTCCCGGTCTCGAGGTAGGCGCCGATGTGGGGCGTCATGGCGCGCACGGCCAGCTCCAGCTCGGGCGCCGGCCGCGCCGGGTCGAGGCGACGCTCGGCGGGATCGACCTTCGCGGCATAGGTCGCCTCGTCCTCGTTCTGCTCGGTGAGCTCCAGGCGTCCCTCGGCCTGCAGGTCCAACGCGTCGACCAGCAGCTCGCCGCCGAGCGCCGCAAGCCTGGCGGACAGGCTCTCGAAGTCGTCTTCGGGATCGATCGCGACCTCTTCCCGCAGGGCGACCGGGCCGGAGTCGAGACCGGCCGTGACCCGCATCACGCTGACACCGGTGCGCTCGTCGCCAGCCATGATCGCCCGCTCGATCGGCGCCGCGCCGCGCCAGCGCGGCAGCAGCGAGGGATGGACGTTGAGAAGCGGCAGCTCGGAGAGGAGCGGCTCCCGGATCAGCTGGCCGAAGGCGCAGACGGCCACCGCCTCGGGCTGCGTCGCGCGAATTCGCTCCAGTGCGCCCTCCTCGTTGACGTTCTCGGTCTGCAACAGGTCGATTCCCAACTCGCTCGCCGCCAGCGCAGCGGGCGGTGCCCCGGCCTTGAGGCCGCGCCCCCTGCGGCGGTCGGGTGGCGTCACGACGAGCAGCGGGCGGTGGCGAGAGTCGGCGAGGCGATGGAGAACAACCGCGGCGAAGTCCGACGTTCCGAGGTAGACGGTCCTCACGCGTCGGTGCGGGGCTCGCGATGCTCGTCCGCGTCCCGTGCCTCGTCCCCGTCCTCGGTGGGCGGGCTGTAGCTGCCGCCTTCGCGCAGCGCCCGCAGCGCGCCCTTGCGCTGATCGCGCGGCGCCCGGTCGAGGATCAGCACCCCGTCGAGATGATCGATCTCATGCTGGAGCACGCGCGCCTCGAGCCCCGACGCCTCGACGGTCACCGCCTCGCCATCGACGTCGAGACCGCCGACTCGGGCATGCACGGATCGCTCGACGTCCATCGACACCCGCGGCAGGCTGAGGCAGCCCTCTTCGGCCACGGCCGTCTCCTCGGACAGCCACTCGACCACGGGGTTGACCAGCGCCGTCGGCTCGCAGTCCGGCCCCGCCTGGAATACCAGCATGCGTCGCAGGATTCCGAGCTGGGTGGCGGCGAGGCCGACTCCCATCCCGTCGCGCATGACCCCGATCATCCGCTCGACCTCGGCCCGCAGCTCCGGGCCGAGCTCGCTGACCGGCGACGCCTTGCTCTTCAGAACGGGATCGCCAAACTTGACGACCTGTGAGAGCGCGGCCTCACGCCGCTCCAGGCTCTCCGCTTCGAGCCCCTCACGCCCGACCTCGCCGGCCCTGACAGCCTCCTTATCGCTCACGAGATCGATTGTATGGCTAGCGCCCGACCCGGTCCGGCTCGAGCGCGGCGCTCGGGCGGTGGTCCGGTCACTGCGGGTCGACGTCGACCCCGATGGCAATGTGGCGAAGGGAGCGGTCGGCGGCAAGGCCCTCGACGACCTCTCGCACGGCGGTGACGGTTCCCTCCCGCTCAGACGCCTTCATCAGGAGCCGGCGACGATGCCGGTTGCGGACCCGGAACATCGGCGCCGGGCCGAGCAGATCGGTGTCCGCCGGCAGCGCCTCGGCAAGGGCGGCGGCGAGCTTCGTGGCGGCCCCCTCCACCCGCTGCTCGGACTCCGCCTTGAGGACAATGCGAACCAGATGCGAGAACGGTGGGTAGCGCAGCAGGCGGCGGCGCTCGATCTCCTCGGCTAGGAATCCCCCCGCGTCATGGCGGGCAGCATGGGCGATGCTCGGCGCCTCGGGCGCAAGGGTCTGAACGATCACCTCTCCCCCGGCGCCCCCGCGGCCGCTGCGCCCGGCGAGCTGCGCCACCATCGCGAAGGTCCGCTCGCCGGCGCGGAAGTCGGGAAAGCGGAGTGTCGCGTCGGCATCCAGGATCGCGCTCAACGTCACCTCGGGGAAGTCGTGGCCCTTGGCAACCATTTGAGTCCCCACCAGGACGCCGCTCTTTGAGGCTCCGAAGCCCGCGAGGATGCGTGCGTGCGCGTCCTTGCCGGACGCGACGTCGGAGTCGAGGCGGAAGATGGGCATCGGGGCGAGACGCTCGGTCAGCAGCGCCTCCACCTGCTCGGTCCCCGCCCCCACCTGCGAGAGCGTCGTCGAGCCACAGCTCGAGCAGGTCCTCGGCAGCGGCTCCGAACAGGCGCAGTGATGGCAGACGAGGCGACCGGCGCCGCGGTGGACGATCAGCGAGACGTCGCAGTTTGGGCAACCCCAGTGGCGCCCGCAGGAGCGGCAGGTGAGCCAGGGGGCGAAGCCGCGGCGGTTGACCATCACGATCGCCTTGGCACCCGCCGCGCGCACTGCTCCGAGCGCCTCCCAGGTCGTCCGATGCAGCGGCCCCGAGCGCGGGTCCGCGGCCCGCATGTCGACCACCTCGACCGGCGGCATGCGGCGCCCGTCGACGCGGCGCGGCAGCTCCACGCGCGGCAGCTCCAACCATGCCTCCGGCCGCGGCGTCGCCGTACCGGCGACCAGCGCCGCTTCACACTCGCGGGCCCGTTGCCGTGCAACCGCCCGGGCGTCGTAGCAGGGATCCCCCTCCTGCTTGTAGGAAGGGTCGTGCTCCTCGTCGATGACGATCAGGCCCAGGTCCCGAACGGGTGCGAGGACGGCCGAGCGGGGCCCGACGCAAACGCTCGCCTCACCGTCGCGCAGCCGCCGCCACTCGTCGTAGCGCTCGCCGGGCGACAGCGCCGAATGCAGGACGGCGAAGCGATCGCCGAGGCGCGCCCGAAAGCGCGCCACCGCCTGCGGCGCGAGCCCAATCTCCGGCACGAGGACGATCGCCCCCCGTCCCCGGGCGAGCGCTGCCTCCACGGCCGCCAGGTAGACCTCGGTCTTCCCCGAGCCCGTGACGCCGTGCAGGAGCAGGTTGCGGGCCGTGCCGGGCTCGCCGTCGAGCGCGGCGACGATCTTCGCGACCGCGCGCACCTGCTCGTCCAGCAGCTCGGGCCGGCCCCCGACAGCCCCCACGTCGAGGTGACCGGGCTGCCGCCGCACGGCGGAGACGCGGGTGACGATCAGTCCCCGCTCCTCGAGCCTGCGCAGCACCTGGCGGTTGGCTGCGGCCGCCACGGCAAGCTCCGGCGCCGACATCTCCCCCGCCCGCAGCGCCTCCAGGGCCGCCCGCTGGCGGGCGCCGAGCCGTGTGCCCGCCAGCAGCGCGCGCTCGCCAGCGGTGGCGATCTCCGCCCGCAGCTCGGTCAACGAGCGGACCCGCTGCCCCCCGGCGCCGGTCCCCGGCGGCAGCACCAGCTGCAGGCCGCGAGACGGCGTCGAGCAGTACTCCCGGGCTATCCAGAGGCCGAGCCGGACCAGCTCGGCCGGAATCCCGACGTCCAGGGCCCCGAACGGCTCGGCGAGGCGCTCCGGCGGCAGCTCCGAGGTCTCTGCCAGCTCGATGACGACGCCGAGCAGGCGGCGCCTGCCGAACGGGACCCGCACGACGCTGCCGACCTCGATATCGGTCATCTCAGGCGGCACGCGATAGTCGAACGGCCCGCGCAGGGCACGGGCGGTCGTCAGCGGCTCAACCTTCGCGATGGCCATCGGATGACGGTATGGAGAGAGGCGGACACCGCAGATATGCTGCCGACCAGTGAGCATCCACCTCAGCCCCGGTGAGCAGGTGATCTTCCAGGGACACCCATCCTGGCGGGCGATCCTCGGCTTTTACCTGAAGGGGATCCTGATCGCGGCGATCGCCGGCGTGATCGCCAAGGTCCTCGGCGCCAGCGGGGCCGGCGTCTTCGGCATCGTGCTGGCCGTGGTGATCCTCAGCGTCCTGACCGGCTTCGTCAAGCGCGTGGCCACCACCTACACGATCACCAACCGCCGCCTCAACATCAAGCGCGGCATCGTCTCGCGCGAGATCCAGGAGACCCGCCTCGAGCGCGTGCAGAACGTCAACTACCGCCAGTCGATCTACCAGCGAGTCATGCAGATCGGCGACGTCGACTTCGACACCGCCGCGACCGACGACTACAACTTCGTCTTCGCCGGGGTCGCCGACCCCGCCGAGGTCGTGCATCGAGTCGACCAGGCGACCGGCGCCGCATCGGCCGGCACCCACGGCCTCGGGGAGCCCCAGGGCCCGCTCGCGTGAGCGGCAGGGACCTCTCGGTCGTCGTCTTCGGCGCGACCGGCGTCACCGGTCGCCGCGCCGCCGCCTACCTCGCGGAGCGGGCGCCGGAGACCGGGGCCAGCTGGGCGGTGGCCGGGCGCGACGCCGCCAAGCTCGAGCGCATCCTCGGCGAGGTCGGCGTCACCGCACCGGCGACGATCGTCGCCGACGTCTCCGACCCCGAGTCGCTGGCGGCAATGGCATCGCGAACCCGGGTCGTCCTCAATCTCGTCGGCCCCTACACCCTCTACAGCCAGCCGGTGATCGAGGCCTGCGTCGCCAACGGCGCCCACTACGCCGACCTCACGGGCGAGATGCCGTTCGCGCGGCGGATGATCGACACCTACCACGACCGTGCGGTCGCCAACGGCCTGAAGGTGGTCCAGGCCAGCGGCTTCGAGGCGCTGCCGCCGGACCTGGCGGTGCTGCTCGCGGCCGAGACCGCGCAGGAGCGCTGGCAGGAGGACCTGGCCGAGGTCGACCTCGAGGTCACCATGCAGCAGCCCGCAGGCCGTCTCGGGCTGGCCGACGTGGTCTCCGGCGGGACCATGCAGGGCACGGCCGAGGTGCTTGGCGGAGAGGGAGCTGAGCAGATCGCGGACCCGGCCGTGCTGATCACAGATCCCGGTGCCGCGGCCGAGGTCCGCCGGCGCAGCCCGATCTCACTTGCCCCTCGGCTCAACGGCCGTGGAGACGTGATCGCCCCAATGACCCCTGCTGCGTTCATCAACCCGGCTGTGATCCAGCGGACCGCGGCGCTGATCGGCGCCGAGCGGGGCCGGCCGGCTGTGCCCATTCGCTATCGCGAGGGGGTCGCGATCGGCGGCGGGCCCGTCACCCTGCCGCTGCGCTACATGGCCGCAGCGGCACTCGGCGCAAACCAGGCCGCCTTTCGCGCGCTGACCCGCACCGGCCCGACCACCAGGCGGCGCGCCGCCGGGCTCCTGCGCAAGGTCTTTCCCTCGTCGGGCTTCGGCCCCTCGGGAAGTCGCCTCGACGAGTGGGCGTGGCAGGTTGCCGTCGACGCCCGCACCGCCGGTGGCCACTACGTCCGCGTCGATGTCGACGCCGACGGGCACCCGGGATACCTCGCGACGGCAAGGATGCTCGGCGAGGTCGGCCTGCTGCTTGCGGAGGACGGCGCAACGCCGGAGCGGGCGGGCTGCCTGACACCGGCGACGGCGCTTGGCACCGGGCAGCTGGATCGCTTTCGGCGCGCCCGAGTGCGATTTCAGGTTTCCTCTTGACCCGCGCGCCGCGCCCGAGCACGGCGTAGCGCCTGGCGAAAGACCGGCGCCTAGGCCGGCGTCGCAGCTGGCGTCGCCGAGCCGGCGGCCTCGCGCAGCGCGTCGGCGCGGTCCGTCCTCTCCCAGGTGAAGTCCGGGTCCTCGCGGCCGAAGTGGCCGTAGGCCGCGGTCTTCTGGAAGATCGGGCGGTGCAGGTCGAGGTAGCGGCGGAAGGCGCCGGGCCGCATGTCGAACTCGGCTTCGACGAGGCGGGAGATCTCCGCGTCCGGGAGCGTCCCGGTGCCGAAGGTCTCGACCATCAGCGAGATCGGATGGGCGACGCCGATCGCGTATGCCACCTGGACCTCGCAGCGCTCCGCCAGTCCCGCCGCGACGACGTTCTTGGCGACATGGCGGGCGGCGTAGGCGGCCGAGCGGTCGACCTTGGAGGGGTCCTTGCCGGAGAAGGCGCCGCCGCCGTGGCGCGCCATCCCGCCGTAGGTGTCGACGATGATCTTGCGGCCGGTGAGGCCGGCGTCGCCGACCGGGCCGCCGATCACGAACTTGCCGGTCGGGTTGACGAGGAAGCCGTCGCGCAGCTCGGCCTCGTCGTACATGCCGGGCACCTCGGCGGCGAGCAGCGGCAGCACCACGTGCTCCCAGAGGTCCGGCTTGATCGTCTCCTCGGAATCGACGTGCGGCGCGTGCTGGGTGGAGATCAGAAGCTTCTCGACGCGCACCGGTCGGCCGCCGGCGTAGCGGACCGTGACCTGGGTCTTGCCGTCGGGGCCGAGATAGCCGAGCGTGCCGTCCTTGCGGGCTGCGGTGAGGCGTTCGGCCAGCCGGTGGGCGATGTGGATCGGCATCGGCATCAGCGCCTCGGTCTCCGCCGTCGCGTAGCCGAACATCATTCCCTGGTCGCCGGCGCCGGCGAGCAGCAGCTCGTCGTCGATCGCGCCTCCAACCCGCGTCTCGTAGGCGGCGTTGACGCCCTGGGCGATGTCGGGCGACTGCTTGTCGAGCGAGACGAGGACCGAGATGTGGTCGCAGTTGTAGCCGTAGTCGCCGTGGTCGTAGCCGATCTGGCGGATCGTCTCGCGGACGATCTCGGGCACGTCGAGGTGGACCTTGGTCGAGATCTCGCCGGCGACGACCGCCATCCCCGTGCTGACCAGGGTCTCGCAGGCGACGCGGCCCTCAGGGTCGCCCGCCATCACGGCGTCGAGAATCGCGTCGGAGATCTGGTCGCAGACCTTGTCGGGATGGCCCTCTGTGACGGACTCGGACGTGAAGAGGTACTCGCCCTCGGCGAGCGGCTGGCTGTCTGACATGCGTGAAGCCTAGATGATCGTCTTTCAGCGCCGCCGACCCGAATGGGGGACGAAGTCGATGACCAGGGGAACGCCCTCCAGCGCGTAGCGCTCCCGCATCCTGTTCTCGAGGTGGTATGCCCAGTCGCGTTTGATCAGGCGGCGGTCGTTCACCTGGATCGCGATCCGGATCGGGCGCTCGCCCACCTGCGCGGCGTAGTAGAGCCGCAGGCGACGACCGCGACGGGCCGGCGGCGGGGTCTCCGCAACGACGGCGGCAACGAAGCGGTTCAGCTCCGGGGTCGGGATCCGCTCGGCGGCGCGATCGGCCAGCTCCAGCGCCTTCGGCAGCAGCTTGTCGACGTTGCGGCCCCGCGTCGCCGAGCAGGTGATGGCCGCCGGGCGGAGGCGAAGCTTGCGCCTGACGCGAGCGCGGGCATCGTCGATGTCGGTGGACGTGACGTCCCACTTGTTGAGCGCCAGCAGCGTCGCGCAGCCGGCCCGCATCGCGAGCTCGGCGACGCGCAGGTCCTCCGCGGTGACGCCCTCCGAGGCGTCGCAGACGACGATCGCGACGTCGGCGCGCTCGACCGCTCGCTCAGAGCGAAGCTGGGCGTAGTAGTCAATCGTGCCGGCAACCTTGGAGCGACGCCGCAGCCCGGCCGTGTCGACCAGGACGACGGGACGCCCGTTCACCTCGAGCGCCGTGTCGATTGCGTCGCGGGTCGTTCCCGCCCGCTCGGAGACGATCACCCGCTCGGAGCCGAGGAAGGCATTGACAAGCGACGACTTGCCGACGTTCGGGCGGCCGATCACCGCAACCCGGGTCGCGTCGTTCTCTCCCTCGCGCCGCGGGCGCTCGCCGAACAGCGCCACGATGCGGTCGAGCAGGTCGCCGCTTCCCAGGCCATGCGTGGCCGAGATTGCCAGCGGCTCGCCGAGACCGAGCCTGTGGAACTCGGCCGTGAGGTGCTCGTCACCGGGACGGTCGATCTTGTTGGCGACGACGAGGACCGGCACGTCGCCACCGCGCAGCGTCTTCGCCAGCTCCGCGTCGCCGGCGCGGACCCCGGCGCGAACGTCGACGACGAGCAGCACGACGTCGGCCTCTGCGATCCCGAGGCGGGCCTGACGCTGGACGTCGGCCGCAAGCTCGCCCGCGTCCTCGACGTCGATCCCGCCGGTGTCGAGCAGCTCGAAGGCCACGCCGTTCCACTCGCATGGGACCCGCTTGCGGTCGCGGGTGACGCCGGGCTCGGCGTGGGTGACCGCCTCGCGGCCACCCGCGAGCCTGTTGACCAACGTGCTCTTGCCGACGTTGGGGAAGCCGACGACCGCGACTTTGGGCAGGCGGTTCACCGGAGATCCAGGCCGAGTGGCGCTTTGTTGTCGCATAGCGGCGCTAAAGCGCCACTGCCGGTCATGCCAGGCCCCGCTCGCGGGCCAGGGCGACGACGCGGTCAGCGACCTGGTCGAGGCTGAGCGCCGTGGTGTCGATCTCAACCGCGTCGGCGGCCGCGCGCAGGGCGCTGTGCTCGCGGGTCTCGTCGCGCGCGTCGCGCTCGCGCTGCGCCGCCAGCACCGCCGCCTCGTCCTCGCCGGTCTGCGCGGCGCGGCGGCGGGCCCGCTCCTCCGCGGAGGCGGTGAGGAAGACCTTGAGCGGCGCCCCGGGGCTGACCACGGTGCCGATGTCACGCCCCTCGGCCACGTAGGAGCCGGCGGCGATCATCTGCCGCTGGCGGGCGACCATCGCCTCGCGCACCTGCGGGTGGACGGATACGCGCGAGGAGGCTTCGGTCACCGGCGACTCGCGGATCGCGGCGCTGACGTCCCGCCCGTCGAGCTCCACCCGGTCGCCGGTGAAGGCGATCGCCAGCGAGCGCGCCAGCCGCCCCATCGCGCCGTCGTCATCGAGGTCGGCGCCGCGCTCGATCGCGGCCAGCGCCACGCAGCGGTACATCGCCCCCGAGTCGAGGTAGGTGAGGCCAAGCGCATCCGCGACGGCGCGGGCCACAGAGGACTTCCCGGCCCCGGCGGGCCCGTCGATCGCGATCACCATGAAGCGGCAGGGTACGGGGCTCAGGGCTCGAGCAGCGAGGCGAGGTCGGCCTCGAAGCCCGGGTAGCTGACGGCGGCGGCGCCCATGCCAGTCACCTCGACGCCCTCGCGAGAAGCGAGGCCGGCGACCGCCCCCAGCATCGCGATCCGGTGATCGCCGTGGGAGTCGATCGTCCCACCACGCAGGCCGCCATCGCCCGCGATCCGCATTCCGTCCTCGCTCGGCTCCACCCTGGCGCCGAGCGCGCTCAGCGCCTCGCTCACGGTGGCAATCCGGTCGGTCTCCTTGCGGCGCAGCTCTGCCGCCTCGCGGATCGTCGTCTCCCCCTCGGCGAAGCAGGCGGCAAGCGCGACGAGCGGCAGCTCGTCGATCGCCAGCGGAACCTCGGCCCCGCCCACCTCGGTTCCACGCAGCTGGGAGGGACGAACACGGATCAGGCCGCTGGGCTCGCCGCCCCGCTCTCCCGTCTGCTCCACCTCGATGTCGGCCCCCATCCGCCTCAGGATCGCGAGCAGGCCGGTGCGGGTCGGGTTGAGCCCAACGTCGACGAGCGCGATGTCGCTGCCGGGGACGAGCAGGGCCGCGACGATGAGGAAGGCGGCAGACGAGAAGTCGGCGGGCACGACGAGCTCGCTCGGCTCCAGGCGCGCGGCGGGGCGCACCGACACCGCTCCCTCGCCTCGCTCGATCTCGGCACCGGCGGCGGCGAGCATCCGCTCGCTGTGATCGCGGCTGGACAGCGGCTCGACGATGCGCGTCTCACCCTCGGCCATGAGGCCGGCGAACAGGAGGCAGGACTTGACCTGCGCGCTCGCGACCGGCAGCTCGTAGGAGATGCCGTGCAGCGGGGCCCCCTCGATCCGCAGTGGCGGCAGGCGTTCGTCGCGGCAGCTCAGATGGGCCCCCATCAGCCGCAGCGGCTCGGCGATTCGATCGACCGGGCGGAGGCGGATCGACTCGTCGCCGTCGAGGCTCCAGGTCCCCGCCTCCTGCCCAGCGAGCCAACCGGGCAGCAACCGCAACAGGGTGCCCGCGTTGCCGACGTCGAGCGCGGCCTCGCCGGGGCCGCGCATGCCGACGCCGTGGACACGGATGACCGGCTCGATTGCGGCGCGGCCGGCGCCCTCGACCTCGGCGCCGAGCGCCCCGATCGCGGCAAGGGTCGAGCGAGTGTCGCCCGAGTCGAGGTAGCCCGAAATCGCCGTCACGCCCTCACCCATCGCGGCTATCAGCGCCGCCCGGTGCGAGATCGACTTGTCGGAAGGGGGTCGCAGCGAGCCGCGCAGGGGCCCGGAGGGAGCGAATCGAGCCACCATGCTCAGCCTCCGTTCAGCACCGTGACCGCATGACCGAGGCTCTCGATCCGGCCGACTGCCCGCTCCGCCTGCTTCTCGCCGGAGACCCAGAGCGAGACGGCGCCGGAGGTCATGTCGGGCGCCGGGTGCAGGGCCATGTCCTCGATGTTGACGCCCACCTCGCCGAGCGCCAGCGCGAGCTCGGCGATCGTCCCCGGCCGGTTGGCTACGACGACGCGCAGCTCGCGCAGCGGGCCACCGGCAAGCTCGGCCTCCAGCAGGCGGCGACGGTCCTCGCCGGCGCCGGCGTGCCAGGCCGCGACGGCCCCACGCTCGCCGGTGCGGATCAGCTCGGCCGCCTTCCGCAGCCGGCTCCCCACGGCCTCGACCGCATCGGCGACGGCCTCTCGATTGCTGGAGAAGATGTCGCCCCAGACCTCCGGGTTGGAGCCGGCGACCCGGGTCGAGTCGCGGAAGCTGGGGCCGATCTCCGGCATCCGCTCGGAATCCCGGGTCAGCTCCGCCGCGGCCTCTTCGACTAGGACGTTGGCGAGCACGTGAGGAAGGTGGCTCACCGTTGCCATCAGCCGATCGTGGGTCCCGGCGTCGATCGCCTGCGGCCGGGCACCCAGGCCGGCGACGATTCGCTGCAGGCGGTCGTAGAGGATGCCGCCGGAGCGCTCGGTGGGAGTCAGATACCAGCGGGCGCCCTCGAAGAGGTCGGCACGGGCGTTCTCCACGCCGGCGGTCTCCGCACCGGCCAGCGGGTGGCCGCCGATGAAGCGCTCGTCGTCGCCGAACTTCGCGACCAGCTCGCGCTTGGTCGAGCCGGCATCGGTGACGACCGTCTCCGGGCCGCTGGCGGCGAGCGCTGCCGCGACCTGCTCTGGGAGCGCGGCCACCGGGGCGGCGCAGAAGACGACCTCGGCGCCCTCGCAGGCCTCCGCGAGCGAATCGGCGGCACGATCGATCGCTCCCAGCTCGACCGCGCGGTCCAGGGTCGTGCGGGTTCGCCCCCAGCCGACGACCTCCATCCCCTGGAGCCGCCCCTTTGCGGCAAGCCCAATCGAGCCCCCGATCAGGCCCACGCCGAGAACGGCCACCTTCATTCGCCGCGCCGCGCCCGCACGGCGGCCGCCAGCTCGCCGAGCAGCGAAACCGTTTCGTCCCAGTCGATGCAGGGATCGGTGACCGACTGCCCGTACGTGAGCGGCTCGCCGCTGTCGAGGTCCTGACGGCCCGCGACCAGGAAGGACTCCAGCATCACGCCGACGATCGCCCCGTTCCCCGACGCAACCTGGTCCGCGATCCGGCGGGCCACGATCGCCTGCTGCACCGGGTCCTTTGCGCTGTTGCCGTGGGAGGCGTCGACCACGACCCGCTCGGGCAGGCCGGCGGCCCGGAGGAGCTCGAGCGCCTGGGCCACCCCCTCGGCGTCGTAGTTGGGAGCGCCTTTTCCGCCACGGAGGATGACGTGGCCATCGGGGTTGCCCCTGGTGTGGAGGATGGCCGGCGCCCCACTGTCGTCGATGCCGGCGAAGGCGTGCCCGACCGCGGCCGCGCGGACCGCGTCGACGGCGACCTGGACGTTGCCGTCGGTGCGGTTCTTGAAGCCGATCGGCATCGAGAGTCCCGAGCCGAGCTGGCGGTGGATCTGGCTCTCGGTCGTGCGGGCGCCGATCGCCCCCCAGGCGACCGTGTCCGAGATGTACTGCGGTGTGATCGGATCGAGGAACTCGCAGCCAATCGACAGGCCCAGGTCGAGCACCTGGAGCAGCAGCGTGCGCGCCATGCGCAGGCCGGCGTTGACGTCGCAGGACCCGTCCAGGTGGGGGTCGTTGATCAGGCCCTTCCAGCCGGTCGTGGTGCGCGGCTTCTCGAAGTAGACCCGCATCGCTATCAGCAGGTCCTCGTTGAGATCCCGCGCCGTCTCGCCGAGCCTGCCCGCGTAGTCGAGCGCCGCCTCGACGTCGTGGACGCTGCACGGGCCGACCACGACCAGGAGACGGTCGTCGCTGCGGCCGAGGATGCTGCCGACCTCCTCCCTCCCGCGCACCACGGCCCTCTCGCGCTCCTCGCCAAGCGGCAGGTCGTCGAGCAGGCTGGCGGGTGAGGCCAGCTCCACGATCCGCTCGATCCGCTGGTCGCGGACCCGGTCTCGTATCTCGCCCTGCATTCCGATCATCATCTTGCCGTCGCCTTTCTCCACAATCAAAACCCTATTTCCAAACGGGCCTCGCCATGCGAGCACGCGCATCGCGAACCACGCGAACCGATGGGACCGGCGCCCGGCCAAACGTCTATGGGTGCGGCTCGATGCCGCGAGACCGGACGCCTAGCTAAATCGCCAGAGATAGGAGAGGCGGACAGGGGCAAGCGCGGCGCCGGAGGCGCGGGTGCCGCTCGCGGTGTCGCCCGTTCGCTTCACTCCAATGGGTTGTAGCAGGCGGCACCAGCTCGCGCAAGCCGCCGGCAACACGCACGACCCCTCTCAGCGGCCCACCGAACCCCTCGGGAAAGTCAACTGCGCAGCTCGGCGAGGGCGGCCAGGAAGCGGTCGTTCTCGGCGGGCGCGCCGTAGGTCACGCGGATGTGGCCGGGATCGCCGAGGGCGGCACCCGGGCGGACCGCGATCAAGCGCTCGGCAAGGCCCGCCACGACCGTCTCCTCGTCAGCCTCTCCGAGGTCGATCCAGGAGAAGTTGGCCTGCGTCTCGGCGGTTGCCAGGCCCATCTCGCCCAGCGCCTCCTCGACTCGGATCCGCTCCACGACAGTGCTCTCGACCCTTCGCGTCACGTCGTCGGAGTGCAGGATCGCCTCGGCCGCGGCGGCCTGGGCAAGAGCGTTGACGCTGAACGGCTGGCGCACCGCATCGACGGCGGCGCGGAACCCGGCCGAGCCGATCGCGAAGCCGACCCGCAGCCCGGCCAGCCCGTAGACCTTGCTGAAGGTGCGCAGGACGACCAGGTTGGGAAACTCGGCCAGCAGGTCGACGGTCGCGTCGGGGTCGTCGTTCGTCTGGAACTCGACGTAGGCCTCGTCGAGGGCGATCGTCACGTGGGCCGGCAGCCGCTCGCAGAAGGCGGCGATCTCCGCCACCGGCAGGTGGGTGCCGGTCGGGTTGTTCGGGTTGCAGACAAGGACGAGCTGGGTCGCAGCGGTGACCTCGGCCGCCATCGCGTCGAGGTCGTGGGCCTCGCCCTCGCCGAGCGGCACGCGGACCTCGCGCGCCCCCGTCAGCGCCGCCAGGTGCGGGTACATCGAGAAGGCCGGCCAGGCGTAGACGATCTCGGCGCCCGGCTCGCAGAGCGCCTCGGCGGCGGCGAGCAGGATCTCGCAGGAGCCGTTGCCCACCGCGATCCGCCCCGGCTCGGTCTCGTAGCGCTCCGCGATGCGACGGCGCAGCAGGGTCGCGCCGGGGTCCGGGTAGCGGTTCATCGCCCCCGCTACCCGCTCGATCGCCTCGACGACCTTCGGGTGCGGCGGGAACGGCGACTCGTTGGAGGCGAGCTGCGCGATGCCGCCGGCTGCAACAGCCTCGGGCGTCTGCCCGGCCGGCACGCCGGCCTGGTAGCCCGGCATACGGGCGAGCTTCTCCGCGAAGGTGACGGTCATGGGGCCCATTGTCGCCGACGCGGCCCGGGAAGGGCAGCTACTGCGCGGCGTGGAGGTCGGAGCGCAGCTTCTGAGTGGCGCCCAGGTAGGCATGGGCCGGGCTGTGACCGACCGGCGCGTAGTAGTGGACCATCGCCCGGATCACCCGCTCCATCGAGCCGGGCACCGGGATCTCCCGGCAGCAGAGCAGCGGCACAGACTCGAGCCCGAGGCTGCGGGCGGCGACCGCCGGGAACTCGGCGTCGAGGTCGTCTGTGGTCGTGAACAGGCAGCTGACCAGCGACTCCGGCGCGAGGCCGTTGCGCTCGAGCAGCTCACGCATCAGCTCGGTCGTCGCGGCGAGGATCGCAGCCGCGTCGTTGGCCTCTGCCTGAGCGGCGCCCCGCACCGCGAAGAGCCGCTGCCCGGCAGTCTGTTCGCCCGCGTTCCCGCTCACCGCTGGGCATCTTCCCAGAGGACGGCGACCTCGTCGTCGCCGAGGCGGCGGGCCTCCCCCTCCGCCAGGCTCCCCAGCCCGATCGAGCCGAAGCGCACGCGGCGCAGTGCGACCACCTCGTTGCCCACGGCCTCGGCCATGCGGCGAATCTGGCGGTTGCGCCCCTCGCGCAGCACGAGCTCGATCTCCCGGGCGCCCAGGCGCCGCACGCCGGCCGGCGCGGTCGGGCCGTCGTCCAGCTCCACCCCCCGCGCCAGCCGCCGCAGGTCGTCCTCGGAGGGCGCGCGGCGCAGCACGGCACGGTAGGTCTTCGCGACTTCGTAACGAGGATGCGTGAGCCGGTTCGCCAGCTCGCCGTCGTTGGTGAGCAGCAGCAGGCCGGTCGAGTCGGCGTCCAGCCGGCCAACCGGGTAGAGGCGGGCGTTGGTGCGCACCAGGCTGACGACGGCCGGGCGCCTGCCGGGCTCACGCGCGGTGGAGACGACCCCGGCCGGCTTGTTGACCGCCCAGACCTCGCGCGGCTCCGACGCGACGGGGCTGCCGTCGATCCGCACGTCGTCTTCGTCGCTGACATCCAGCGCCGGGTCGGTGACGACCTCGCCGCCCACCGTGACCCTCCCCCTGGCGATGATCAGCTCGGCTTTCCGCCGCGAGGCGACTCCGCCGTGGGCAAGAAACTTGGCGAGCCTCACGACGCAGGAGGAGAGGGGGCCAGCCCCGGCCTAGCCTCCCCCCGGCACCGCGGAGTGGTTCCTGCGCCCGCAGGGCGCTCGAGATCGGCCCCGCCGCAGGCGGGGCCTAGGCGTAGCCGGGGCTGGCCCCCTCTCCTCCCCATCACGGCTCGGCCCGCTGCTCCCCCGCCTTCACGAGCCGCTCGCGCAGCTCGCGCTCGTCCTCCGGGGTCGGGTCGAAGCGCGACGGGTCCGGCAGCTGGTCGAGGCTCGAGAGGCCGAACAGCCTCTCGAACAGCTCCGTCGTCTTGAAGAGGGCGGCGCCGAAGCGCGAGCGGCCCGACTCCTCCACCAGGCCCCGCTCGGCCAGCGTCTGCACCGCGGACTCCGAGGAGACGCCGCGGATGCGCGCCACCTCCGGCCGCGACACCGGCTGCAGGTAGGCGACGATCGCGAGGGTCTCAGCCTGCGCCTGGGTGAGCGGCGGCGTCCGCGGCTTGGCGAGCAGCCGCCGCGCCGCCGCCTCGCTGTCGGGGTCGCTCGCCAGCGCCAGGCCGCCGGCGACCTCGCGCAGCACGATCCCACGGCTGCCCTCGGCGAGATCTTCGCGCAGCACGTCGATCGCCTCCGCGACCTGGCCTTCGGTGGCCTCCGTGGCCTCGGCGAGATCGGCGACGCTCACCGGCTGCGGCGACAGAAACAGCAGGGCCTCGATCGTGCGCGCGAGATCGCTCATCCCTCCACCCTCCGGTGCTCTTTATGTACGAATAGGGGACAAAAGGAGCACCGCAAGGTCATCCTCCCTCCCGTCTGAGAATCTCGATCGGGCCGAGCGGCTTGCGCTGCCTCCAGGTCACCTCGCCCTTTCTGTACAGCTCCAGGAGGGCAAACAGGGTAACCGCCTGGGTGAGCCGGTCCTCGCCGCCAAACTGCTCGTCGAAATCGATGCTGGAACGGCCCGCGAGGGCATCGCGCAGAGCGCGCAGCCGCTTTTCCAGCGAGACCGTCGGCCGGATGTGACTGATGTCGAGAGGCGGCGGGGCCGTGAGCAGGTCCCCCAGCGCCGCGCCGAGCTGCTCCGGCTCGTAGGCGGCTTTGGCGGCATCGAGGGCAATGCGGCGCAGCTCGGGAGGCAGCGGCGCAGACCGGTACAGGTAGCCGCGCTCAGCTTCGAAGCGCGCCGTCAGCATCGCCGCCGCGTCGCGGTAGCGGCGGTACTCGAGCAGCCGCGCCAGCAGCTCCTCGACCGCCTCCTCGGGACCGAGCTCCTCCAGCTCATCCTCCGCACCCGGCAGCAACAGCCGCGACTTCAGCTCCAGCAGCGCCGCGATCAGGACGAGGAACTCGGTCGCGACGTCCAGCTCCAGCTCGCCCTCGCGCTCCAGATGCTCGACGTAGGCGACGACCACCTCACCCAGCTCGACCTCCAGCAGGTCGACCTCCTCGCGCAGCACGACCGCCATCAAGAGGTCGAAGGGCCCGGCGAAGACGTCGAGCTCGAGATCCAGCACCGCGACGGTCACGAGCCCAAGTTAACGCGGCGCGCCGATGCCCATGCGGTCGCGGACCTCGGCGACGGTGCGCGAGGCGATCGAGCGCGCCTTCTCGGCGCCGGCGGCGAGGACCTCCTCCAGGGCAGCCTCGTCGGGCCGCAGCTCCGCGTAGCCCTCGCGCACAGGCGCCAGCAGCTCGACCACGGCGTCGGCAACCGCCTGCTTGAAGTCGCCGTAGCCGGCGCCCTCGAACTCGGCCTCGACCTGCGCCTGGTCGATGCCGCGGGCGGCGGCGAGGATGTCGATCAGGTTGGTGACCCCGGCCTTGTCGGGGGCGCGGCGGACCTCGCGGCCGGAGTCGGTGACGGCGCTGCCGAGCTTCTTGCGGATCGCCTCGGGCTCGTCGAGGACGTAGACGGTGCCCGCCTCGCTTGCGTTGGAGGTCGACATCTTGCTCTCCGGCTCCTGCAGGTCCATGATCCGGGCGCCGACCTCGGGGATCAGCAGCTCTGGCACGACCAGCGCCTCGCCGCCGAAGCGCTCGTTGAAGCGGCGCGCGATCTCGCGCATCAGCTCGACGTGCTGGCGCTGGTCGTCCCCGACCGGGACCTCGGTGGCGCGGTAGGCGAGCACGTCGGCCGCCATCAGGACCGGGTAGAAGAACAGCGCCGCCGAGACCAGCTCGCGCTGCTTGGCCGACTTGTCCTTGAACTGGTGCATGCGGTTGAGATCGCCGTGCGAGGTGACGGCGGAGAGCAGCCAGGTCAGCTCGGTGTGCTCGCGCACGTCGGACTGGCGGAAGAGGATGCAGCGGGTCGGGTCGAGGCCGGCGGCGAGGAGAAGCGCTGTCGTGTCGTAGAGCCGCTCACGCAGCTCATGCGGATCGAACGCGACCGAGACCGCGTGCAGGTCGACGATGCAGTAGATCGCCGGGTCGCCCCGCTCCTGCCCCTCGACGTACTGGCGGATCGCCCCGATGTAGTTGCCGAGGTGCTTGCGACCGGTCGGCTGGATGCCGGAGAAGATGATAGGGGCGCTCACGGGCGGAGCCTATTCAGGTGACAGGAATGAGGCGCCCCTCGCCCGGACAATCGCCGGTCCGATTGGACCGGCGATTTGAGTATCCGCCCGTTCGAGGGGCGCCTCATCCCTGTCACTCAGGCGGCGTCGCCCGCGGGCGCTGGGTTGAGCTGGGGGGAGTCGCAATCGGCGCCGTGGCCGCACTCGCCGGCGGCGGCCGCCCCACCCGCCGGGACCGCCTCGAAACGGTGGCGCGGGTTGACGATGCCGAGGCCGGCGACGGCCCCTCCGGCGATCATCAGCAGGCCGGCGATGCCGACCCCGAGGTGGAAGGCGGAGGTCGAGGCGCCGGCGGCGGCGGCGCCCACCCGGGCCGCCTCGACGGCGGCGAGGTCGGCCGTCTTCGGTCTGCCCAGCGGCTGCTGCTTGGCGTCGGAGACCGCCCGCTGAGCCGCCGGGCTGAGTGGGCGAGGCCCCAGCTCGGAGTCGAGAGCGGCGCCGAAGTGCGCGGAGATGACCGCGCCGAGGACGGCAATCGCCAACAGGCCGGCGACCCGGGCAACGCCGTTGTTGACGCCGGAGGCGATGCCGACATGGCGCTCTTGCACCGAGTCGAGGACGGTCGCCGTCAGCGGCGCCACCGTCGCCGAGAGGCCTAGTCCGAAGACGAGGATCGCCGGCAGCACGTCGGTGACGTAGCTGGCGCCGCCGCCGACTCGCAGGAGCGCCAGCAGGCCGATCCCGCCGACGATAGGCCCGACCGTCATCGGCAGCCTGGGGCCGGTCCCCGACGCCAGCTTGCCCCAGCGCGGCGAGAGGACGAAGAGGATGACCGAGACCGGGGTCGTCGCCAGCCCGGCCTCCAGCGGCGAGTAGCCGGCGATCTGCTGCAGGAAGAGGCCGATGAAGAAGAGGCCGCCGATCAGCCCGGCATAGGCGGCGAGCGTGGTCAGGTTGGCGACCGCGAAGTTGCGGATCCTGAACAGAGCGAGGTCGAGCATCGGGTGGCGGGCACGGGCCTCGTGGGCGACGAAGAGGGCGAAGCAGCCGACACCGGCGCTCAGCGGCGCCCAGACGAGCGGGTCGCCCCAGCCATGGGTGGGCTGCTCGATCAAGGCGAAGACCGGGCCCCCGAGCCCTGCCGCGGAGAGAGCGGCACCGAGCCAATCGATGCCGCGGAAGGCGTCGGGGTCGCGGCTCTCCCGCACCGAGTGCAGGGTGAGCGCCGCGGTGAGCGCGATCAGCGGGATGTTGACCCAGAAGATCGCCCGCCACGACAGGGCCCCAATCAGGGCGCCCCCTCCGGCCGGGCCGATCACTGTCGCGATGCCGGTCCAGGCTGTCCAGGTGCCGACCGCCTTCCCTCTCGACTCGCCCTCGAAGCTGGCGGCGACGATCGCCAGCGAGCCGGGCACGAGCAGCGCGCCGGCGATCCCCTGCAGGGCGCGAGCGCCGACGAGCAGCCCGGCCGAGGGGGCGACGGCGCAGAGGATCGAGGTGACGCCGAAGCCAACCAGGCCGGCGACGAACATCCGGCGGCGCCCGAACTGGTCGCCGAGCGAGCCGCCGACCAGGAGCAGCGAGACCAACGAGAGCATGTAGGCCTCGACCACCCACTGCTGCCCGGCGAGGCCGACGTCGAGCCCTTCGCCGATCGCCGGCAGCGCCACGTTGACCACGGTCGAGTCGAGGAAGACGACCGTCGAGCCGAGGATCGTCGCAACCAGCGTAAGGCGCTGCCGCCGAGACACCAAACCGAGTGTAAGCCGGTGGTCAGCGCTCCTAGGTGTAGATGCCAGCCACGTTGTTCCCGTTCAGCTCCCGCAGCCGAGCAATCGGCGGCCGGTGACCGAGGGCGCCATGTCTTCGCCTGAAGTTGTAGCGCTCCAACCAGCCCGATAGGGCCGCGGCCCTATCGGGCGAGCTGCCGTAGACGGCGGCGTAGGCCCACTCGCGCAGCATCGTGCGAATGAAGCGCTCTGCCTTGCCGTTGGTCTGGGGCCTGTAGGGCCGGGTGCGGATGTGCTTGATCCCCAACCGCCGGCAGGCAAGGGCGTGAGCAGCGGAGCGATAGGCGGAGCCGTTGTCGGTCATCAGCTGCTCGACGGTGATCCCGTGAGAGCGGTAGAAGCCGATCGCCCGCTTCAGGAAGCCGATCGCGGTGATCGCCTTCTCGTCGGGGAGAACCTCGACGTAGGCGAGGCGGGTGGCGTCGTCGACGCAGACGTGCACCCGCTCCCAGCCGGTCTGCATCCGTCGCACCCCGGCTGCGTCGGTGCTCGATCGCCCGACCTTGGCCCAGTTGCGACCAAGCGCCTGGTGACCGGCGCCGTGGGGGCCGATCCGGCCCAGCTTCTTGACGTCGATGTGGATCAGCTCGCCGGGGCGGGAGCGCTCGTAGCGGCGGATCGGCTCGGGGGGCTCCAGGCGGGAGAGCTTGCCCAGGCCGATCCTCTTCAAGACCGTCGAGACGGTCGAGGTCGCCATCTCCAGGGCCTCGGCGATCTCGGGGCCGGTGAGCCGCAGCCGGCGCAGGGCCGCGATCGCCTCGATGCGATCGGGCGGGGTGGCGTTGTGGACGGTGCGGGGAGCCGAGCTGCGATCGAGCAGGCCCGCCTTCCTTCGGCGCGGTAGCGGCGGGACCACTTGCCCGCCGTCCTCACGCTCACTCCGGCGGCCTCGGCCGCCTCCGTGAGCGTGAGCCCGTCCTCGACGACGCGGCGGGCCATAACTGCCCTGCCCTTCGGGCCGAGGGGCGCGTTAGCGTGCAGCTTCATCCGGTTTCCTCCTTGGGTCTGGGTGGCTCGACACCCCCAGCCTCCAAGGAGGTCCGGATGAACAACGTGCTTAGGAACTACACCTAGGCCGGCGCCTCATCCTCCAGCTCGCGCAGCTGCTGCGCGGGGGTGAAGAAGTTGCGGTAGGCGAGGGTCGTCGCGACCAGGGCGGCGATTGCGACGCTGCCGAGCAGCGCGTAGAGGAGGATCAGCTGCAGGCGAACCGCGTCGGTCGGGTTGGCGCCGGCCAGCAGCATCCCCACCATCGTCCCCGGGAAGAAGATCAGCCCGGTCGTCTTGGTCGAGTCGATGAGGGTGATCATCCCGGAGCGCAGGGCGCGGCGCACGATCGGCGCCGCGGCTTCCTGCCCGGTCGCCCCGAGTGCCAGCGTCGCCTCGATCCGGGCGCGCGAGTCGGCAACCTCGTCGCCGAGCCGATTCAGGGCCACCGCCGAGGCGGTCATCGCGTTGCCGATCACCATCCCACCCACGGGAACCAGGTAGCGGGGAGTCGCTTCGAATACGCCGAGCGCGACGACCAGCCCCAGGGTGCTCGCCCCGGCCGTCGCCAGGGCGATGAGCAGGGGCCAGAAGGCGCCCGGCACCTTCCTGGCGCGGCCGCGGGCGGTGAGCGCGCCGAACAGGACCATCACCGAGAGCAGCGCCAGCACGAGCCAGATCGTGTTCGCCTCGAAGATCAGCTTGATCGCGTAGCCGATCGCGGTGAGCTGGACGAAGGAGCGGATCGTCGCGACCACGATGTCGCGCTCGAGGTCCGCCCTGCGCCAGCGGGAGACGGCGGCGGCGAGCGCCACCAGGGCGAGGCTCGCCGCGACCTGCCCGATCGAGACGTGGATCGAGGTCGTCACGCCAGCACCGTCTCCAGTGGGCCGGCGGCGACCGCCCGTCCACCCTCCAGCCGCACCACCCAGTCGCTCAACCGCCGCGCCTGCTTGGGGTCATGGCTGACGAGGACCAGCGAGATATCCAGCTCGTGACGCAGCTCCGCCAGGGTCGCCTCGACCGCGTCGCGGGAGGCCTCGTCGAGCGCCGAGGTCGGCTCGTCGAGCAGCAGCACGCGCGGCTCCTGGACCAGCGACCGCGCCAGCATTGCCCGCTGCTGCTCCCCCACCGAGAGCTTGGAGACGTCGCGCTCGGCGAAGCTGGCATCGAGGCCGGCGAGGCGCAGGCAGCGCTCGGCGTCGAGCTCCCTGCCGGCGAGACCCGCGGCGTAGCGCAGGTTCGACTCCACCGTCCCCTCCAGCAGCGCCGGCAGCTGCGGGACCAGCGAGACCTCCCGCCGCAGCGCCAGCGGGTCGCACTCGACAAGCGGGCGGCCCCCGTAGGAGATCGTCCCGGAGTCGGGATCGGCGAGGCGGTTGAGCAGCCTCAGCAGGGTCGACTTGCCGCTGCCCGAGGGACCGACGATCGCCGTCGCCCCGGCCGGGACCTCGGCGCTGGCCGAGTCGAGGACCCGGCGACCACCGCGGGAGAGGCTGACGTCGCGAAGCTCGAACAGCACCTCGGCATGATCCCGCACCGCGCAAGAAGCCTCCCGCGAGGCTGCGAAGGTGGGGCGGGTGAGGGTCGGCTGCGAGAATTACGGGTAGGTGATTCGCTGATGGCGAGAGCGATCTGGAGTGGCACGATCAGCTTCGGGCTCCTCAACGTGCCCGTCAAGCTCTACAGCGCGGTTGCCCGCCGTGGCATCTCGCTACGCGAGATCCGCGAGGCCGACGGGGCGCGCATCCGGCACCGGCGTGTCGCCGAGGGGACCGACGAAGAGGTCCCCTACGAGGGGATCGTCAAGGCCTTCGAGATCTCCCCCGACCGCTACGTGCCGCTCAGCAAAGACGAGCTGGCGGCGCTGGCTCCGGAGAGGACACGGGCAATCGAGGTCCTCGACTTCGTCGACCTCGGCGAGATCGATCCGATCTATTTCGACAGCCCCTACTACCTCGGGCCGGCGGCGGGCTCGGAGAAGGCCTACTCGCTGCTCGGCCGCGCCTTGGAGGAGTCGGGCAGGGTGGCGATCGCCCGCTTCGTCTTCCGCAACAAGGGGCACCTGGCCGCGATTCGCCCGGCCGGCGGGGTGCTGACCCTGACCACGATGCGCTTCGCCGACGAGGTGGTGCCTCCCTCGGAGCTGGAGGACGCCCTCCCCAAGGAGCAGCCGAAAGTCGCCAAACGCGAGCTCGAGATGGCCGAGAAGCTGATCGACTCGCTGACCCGGGAGTTCGACCCGACCGCCTACCGCGACGAGTACCGCGAGGAGCTGCTGTCGCTGATCGAACGCAAGGCGGAGGGCAAGGAGGTCCTCACCGCGCCGGCGCCCGAGGCCCCGGCGCCGACCAGGGCGCCGGACCTGATGGCGGCGCTGGAGGAGAGCATCGCCGCCGTGCAGGGCAAACGCCCCAAAGCAGCGAAAAAGCGCCGCGCGCCTGCGGCCGGCAAGAAACCCTCGGCTCCGCGCTCCAAGGCCCGATCCCGGTAGGGGTGGAACGTCTTGTACTTTTTCGGCGCCGCTCGCCCTCGGAAGGCCGCAACCGCCGTCGAAAAAGTTAAGTGGAACCCCTGCCGGGATCGGGCCTGAGTGGGTGAGGACCGCCAGGTCGAGGTCGACGGCCGTGAGCTGAAGCTCACCAACCTCGACAAGGTCCTCTACCCGAAGGCGGGCTTCACCAAGGGCGAGGTGGTCGACTACTACGCGAAGGTCGCCCCGGCGCTCGTCCCTCACCTGGCCGGGCGGGCGCTGACCCTGCGCCGCTTCCCGGAGGGCGTCGACGACAGCGAGGCCGCCTTCTTCGAGAAGCGCTGCCCGAAGCACCGGCCCGAGTGGGTGAGGACGGCAACCGTGGAAGCCGGGCCGCGGGCGGGCAAGATCGACTTCTGCGTCTGTGAGGACCTGCCGACCCTGGTCTGGATGGCGCAGCTCGCGGCCCTGGAGCTGCACCCCTCGCTCTCACTGGCGAAAACGCCCAACCTGCCGACGGTCCTCGTCTTCGACCTCGACCCGGGCCCGCCGGCCGACATCCTCGACTGCTGCCGCGTCGGCCTGCGCCTGCGTGATCTGTTCGACCATTTCGGGCTGGAGTGCCTGCCAAAGACCTCGGGCTCGAAGGGCCTCCAGGTCTACGTACCGCTCAACACCAGGGTCAGCTACGAGAGGACCAAACCGTTCGCACGGGCCATCGCGCAGCTGCTCGAGAAGCAGACGCCGGACCGCGTGGTCTCGAAGATGAAGAAGGCCGAGCGCCGCGGCAAGGTCTTCGTCGACTGGTCCCAGAACCACCGCCGCAAGACGACGATCGCCGTCTACTCCCTGCGGGCCCGCGAGCGCCCCACCGTCTCGACCCCCGTCGGCTGGGACGAGGTCGAGGGAGCGATCGAGCGCGACGACGCCAGCTCGCTCGTCTTCGAGGCCGGCGACGTCCTCACGCGCATCGACCGCCACGGTGACCTCTTCGCCCCCGTGCTAGAGCTGAAGCAAAAGCTCCCGGACCTCTAGCCGAGCGGCTGGCGGATGACCGGGTGGCGGGTCGCCCTGACCTCGTCGAGGCGGCGAACCGGGGTCGTGTAGGGGGCCTGCCTTGCCATCTCCGGGTCGCGCTCAGCCTCGGCGAGGATCTCCTCGATCGCGTCGGCGAAGGCGTCGAGACTCTCCTTGGTCTCGGTCTCGGTCGGCTCGACCATCAGCGCCTCCTCGACCAGCAGCGGGAAGTAGACCGTCGGTGGGTGGAAGCCGAAGTCCAGCAGCCGCTTGGCGAGATCGAGGGTGGTGAGGCCGAGCTCGCGCTTCATCGGCTTGCCGGAGAGGACGAACTCGTGCATGCAGTGGCGGTCGAAGGCGACCGGCAGGTGCTTGCCGGCGCGGCCCTGGGCCAGCCGCGCCTTCAGGTAGTTGGCGTTCAGCACGGCGATCTCGGAGGCCTCGGCGAGCCCGTCGGCGCCGAGACTGAGGATGTAGGTGTAAGCGCGAACGAAAACGCCGAAATTGCCCTGGAAACCGCGCAGGCGGCCAATCGACTTGGGGCGCTCGAAGTCAAGGTCGTAGAACGGGCCGCTGCCGTTGCCGCCCTCGCGCTTGACCACGTGCGGCCGCGGCAGGAAGGGCTCGATCCGCTCCGAGACAGCGATCGGGCCGGCTCCGGGACCACCCCCACCATGGGGCTGGCTGAACGACTTGTGCAGGTTGACGTGGACGATGTCGAAGCCCATGTCGCCCGGGCGCGAGTGCCCCATCACCGCGTTGAGGTTCGCCCCGTCGTAGTAGAGCGTGCCACCGGCCGCGTGGATCGTCGCCGCGATCTCGGCGATGTTCTCGTCGAACAGCCCCAGCGTGTTGGGATTGGTCAGCATCAGGCAGGCAACGTCGTCGGAGACCTTGGCGCGCAGGTCGTCCACATCGACCCCGCCGCGCTCGTTCGTGGCGACCTTGACGACCTCGAAGCCGGCCATCGTCACCGAGGCCGGGTTGGTGCCGTGTGCCGTGTCGGGGATCAGCACCGTGCTCCGCTGCTCGCCGCGATCGGCGTGGAAGGCGCGGGTGAGCAGCAGCCCGGCCAGCTCGCCGTGCGAGCCGGCGGAGGGCTGGAGGCTGACGTGGGGCAGGCCGCAGATCTCGGCCAGCGAGCGCTGCAGCAGCCACATCAGCTCCAGGGCGCCCTGGGCGCGGCGCGGGTCCTGCGCCGGGTGGAGACGGGCGTGGCCGGGCAGCGCCGCGACCCGCTCGTTGACCCGTGGGTTGTGCTTCATCGTGCAGGAGCCGAGCGGATAGAAGCCCGTGTCGAGGTCGAAGTTGCGGCGCGAGAGGCGGTTGTAGTGGCGGACGATCTCCGGCTCGGCGACCTCCGGCAGGCGCGGCGGCGCGGCGCGCAGCAGCCTCGCCGGGATCAGCTCCTCGAGCGGGCGCTCCGGCACGCCGGCCTCGGGCAACACCGCCGCGCGCCGGCCCGGCTTCGACTTCTCGAAGATCGTCTGCGCGCGTTCGCGCTGCATCGGGGTCTCGGACGCCGGCATCAGCGATTCCCCCGGGCGAGTGGCGCTTTGGTGCCGCTATCCGACAACAAGGCGCCACCGGCGCCACGCTCGGCCGCGATCGCAGCGCCGAGCGCCTCGGCGAGGGCGTCGATCTGCTCGCGGCTGCGGCGCTCGGTGATCGCGACCAGCAGGCCGTCCTCGTGCTCGGGGTAGTCGCGCCCGAGCGGGTAGCCGGCGGCGATGCCGCGCTCTGCGCAGCGCTCGAGCACGGCGTCGACCGGGGCGTCGAGGCGGACGGCGAACTCGCGCGCGACCGGCGCCTCGTGCAGGAGCTCGACCCCGTCGACTGCCGCCAGCCTCTCCCGCGCGTAGGCGGTGCGCCGAGCCAGCAGCTCGCCCAGCTCGCGGAAGCCCTCGCGGCCCAGCCAGGCGAGGTGGACGACCGCCGCCAGCGCGTTGAGCGCCTGCGCCGTGCAGATGTTGTGGGTCGCCTTCTCGCGGCGGATGTGCTGCTCGCGCGTCTGCAGGGCCAGCACGAAGCCACGCCGCCCGTCGACGTCCTCGGTCTCGCCGGCGATCCGCCCCGGCATGCGGCGCAGCAGCTCGTCCGTCCCGCAGAAGAAGCCGAAGGAGGGGCCGCCGAAGTCGAGCCGGTTGCCGAGCGGCTGGCCCTCGCCGAGCGCGACGTCGGCGCCGCACTCGCCCGGCGGCTTGAGCACGCCGAGCGTCATCGGGTCGACCGCGACGACAAGCAGCGCGCCGTGCCGCTTCGCCGCGGCGCCCAGGGCCTCGACGTCCTCGACCGCGCCCAGGAAGTTGGGGCTCTGGAGGAAGACGGCGGCGGTCTCCGCGTCGACCGCCTCGGCCAGCGCCGCGGCGTCGGTGACGCCGCCCTCCAGGCCGACCTCGACGACCTCGGCGCCATAGCCGACGGAATAGGTGGCGAGCGTCTCGCGGCTGTGCGGGTGGACGCCGCGCGAGACGACGAAACGCCGCCGCCCGGTCGCGCCGATCGCCAGGTAGGCGGCCGCGGCGACAGAGGAGGGGCCCTCGTAGAGCCCCGCCGTGGAGACCGGCAACGCGGTCAGCTCCGACATCGCCGTCTGGAACTCGAACATCGCCTGCAGGCCCCCCTGCGAGATCTCGGGCTGGTAGGGCGTGTAGGGGGTGAGGAACTCCGAGCGCTGGGTTATCGCGTCGACGATCGCCGGCACGTAGTGGTCGTACATCCCCGCGCCGAGAAAGCAGATCTGCCGCTCGGCGTCGGCGTTGCGGCCGGCCAGCGCGGCCAACCGCTCGAAGACCTCGGCCTCGCTCATCCCCTGCGGCAGCTCCAGCGGGCGGCCGAGACGCAACGGCTCCGGGACCTGCTCGAACAGCTCAGCCGCCGTTTCGACGCCGATCGCGGCCAGCATCTCGGCCCGGTCGGCAGGCGTGGCGGAGGTGTAGCGGCTCACGGGCTAAGGCTACGCAAGCAGGGGGCGTGGCCGCGTCAATGACTCTCCAGCAATTTGCGGTAATCGGCGCCGCTCAGCAGCGCCTCGCCCTGGGCGGGGTCGCTCAGCTTCACCCTGACCAGCCAACCCTCACCGTAGGGGTCCTCGTTGATCCGCTCCGGGGCATCGGCCAGATCCCGATTCACCTCGACGATCTCGCCGGAGAGCGGCGCGATCACGTCGGATACCGCCTTCACCGACTCGACCTCCGCATACGGGGCGTCCTTGGTCACCGTCGCGCCCACCTCCGGCGGGTCGTAGAAGACGACCTCGCCAAGGCTGTCCTGGGCATACCAGGTGATCCCAAACGTTGCGGAATCCCCTTCCATCCGAGCCCAGTCGTGCTCAGGGTGGTAGAGCAGATCCTCGGGATAGGACGCGTCAGTCAATTCAGATCTCCTTTCGCGAGGGACTCGCATACAGGGGCTTGGAAGCTATCCGGGCAGAGCGCCGCTTGCCGCGCACGTCGATCTCCACCTCGGTGCCCGGCGCGGCGAGATCCGAGCGAACGTAGGCCATCCCGATCCCAGCCTCGAGCGAGGGTGAGAAGGTGCCGCTGGTGACGATGCCCACCGGCTCGCCGCCGGCCAGGACCGGGTTGCCCTGGCGCGGGATGCCGGCTCCCTCGATCCGGAAGGGCGCCAGCCTCTCCGCCGTGCCCTCGGCTCGCGCCCGCGCAACCGCCACCGCGCCGACGAAGCCCGTCTCCTCCCGGCAGCACCAGCCGAGCCCCGCTTCGATCGGGTTGCGGTCGGGAGTCAGGTCATTGCCGTGCAGGTGGAAGCAGACCTCGAGGCGCAGCGTGTCGCGGGCGCCGAGCCCGCAGGGGACCGCGCCGGCATCGAGCAGCTCGGTCCAAATCGCCGGCGCCACGTCGGGGTCGAGCAGCAGCTCCACCCCGTCCTCGCCGGTGTAACCGGTGCCGCAAACCAGTGCCGGCCGGTCGCCGACCCGCGCGGCGACGGCCCGCATCCGGGAGGGCAGCCCGATCTCGAGCGTGCGGGCAACGAGCTCGCGCGCGTGTGGCCCCTGCACCGCCAGCATCGCGTAGCGGTCGGCGACGTCGCGCACGGCGACGTCGAAGCCGCGGCTCCAGCGACCCAGCCAGGCGAGATCGGCCTCGTGGTTGGCCGCGTTGGTGACGATCAGGTAGCGGTCGCCGCCGAGCCTGTAGGCGAAGAGATCGTCGAGGACGCCACCCTCCTCGTCGCAGAGGCAGGAGTACTGGGCGCCGCCGAGGTCGATCGCCGCAACGTCGTTGGAGAGGACCCGCTGCAGAAAGGCAAGCGCCGCCGGCCCCTCGACCTCGATCTCCCCCATGTGGGAGACGTCGAACATCCCGGCATGCCTCCGCACCGCGGAGTGCTCCTCGCGGATGCCCTCATAGGAAACCGGCATCTCCCACCCCGCGAACGGCACGATCTTGGCCCCAAGGTCAACGTGCTGTTCGTAGAGAGGCGTGCGGCGAGGAAGGTCGGTCACTGCGCCCAAGGCTATTCACCAAGGGACCATCGGGAGTCCCTCCTCACGAACTCCCGCGAAGCGGCCTGGACCGGCTGCTCCCAAGGCGTGCCGTGGGGCTGTCAGGGGGACCCTCCTCAGGAACTCCCGCGAAGCGGCCTGAGGAGGGTCCCCCTGACAGCCCCGCCCCCGCCCACTAATCCTTGAGGAAGCCCGGCACGTCGATTTCGTCGTCGCTGACCCGAAGCTTGCGGATGTCGGTGTCGTCGGCGGAGATCCGCGGGCGGCTCTCGTAGCGACGGCGCACCCGCTGGGGGGAGCGTGCCAGCAGCTCGAACCCTTCAAAGCCCGTGGCGATCACAGTGACGCGAACCTCGTCCCGCATCGCCTGGTCGACGACCGAGCCGAAGATGATGTTGGCGTTGTCGTCGGCCTCGGCCTGAACCAGCTGCGCCGCCTCGTTGACCTCGAACAGGCCGAGGTCCTCGGGACCGGTGATGTTGAGCAGCATCCCGGTCGCCCCCTTGATCGACTCCTCGATCAGCGGCGAGGTGATCGCCGCCTTGGCGGCGTCCACCGCCCGAGACTCACCGGAGGCGGCGCCAACGCCCATCAACGCCGAGCCGGCGTCGCGCATGATCGTGCGGACGTCGGCGAAGTCGAGGTTGATCAGCCCCGGAATCGTGATCAGGTCGGTGATGCCCTGGACGCCCTGGCGCAGGATGTCATCCGCCTGCCGGAAGGCCTCCAGGACGCTGGTGCGGCGCTCGACCGCCTGCAGGAGCTTCTCGTTGGGGACGATGATCAGGGTGTCGACGTTGTTGCGCAGCTTCTCGATGCCCTCGAGCGCCTGCTGCATCCGCCGTTTCCCCTCGAACTCGAAGGGCTTCGTGACGGCGCCGACGGTGAGCGCGCCGATCTCCTCCTTGGCGATCTCGGCGATGATCGGCGCCGAGCCGGTTCCCGTGCCACCTCCCTCGCCCGCGGTGACGAAGACCATGTCGGCGCCCTTGAGCGCCTCCTTGATCTCGTCGCGGCTCTCCGCGGCGGCGCCCGCGCCGACCTCGGGGTTGCCCCCGGCGCCGAGACCGCGGGTCAGCTCCTGGCCGATCGAGAGCTTGATGTCCGCGTCGCAGGCCTGAAGCGCCTGCGCGTCGGTGTTGACCGCAACGAACTCGACGCCGCGAATTCCGGCATCGACCATGCGACTGACGGCATTGGTTCCGCCGCCACCGGCTCCAACGACCTTGATCACGGCCAGGTATGTGGATTCCATCTCCCGATTTCTCCAGCTCGCCGGCCACAGAGGGCTGGCGTTTGAGTTGAGCCTTGTTTCCGTCCGAGGCTTCAGCAAGGCTTAAGGGTTCAAGCTTCCGTCCGAACCTCGGAAATTGGGCTCAACGTAGGGCATTCACGGCCCACTGTCAAACGTCCGGGAGCCATCCTGCAAGGCGATTTCCTCAACCCATACTTGAGGGTTCGTCGTTCCTAAGCCTTAGGTCGAGGGTTCGGTCACGAGACGCTGGCCGCACTCCCCAGCGGGGGCTTGTGGCTCTATATGCCGCTTCGAGAGGTGTCCTTCAGGCAGTCCGCGATGGCTCATGGAAGGGGAGGCAGCGGATGTCCGGCCCCCGCGAACGCCGGACGGTGGGGCGCATGCAGGTCTACATAATCGAGCGCCGTGATCGACGGATCTGCAAGGACCGTGGCCGCCGCCCGCCACTTCTCACCCGCATTCGAGGCGTCGCCGAAGCGCAGTTCGATCCCCGAGCGGAGCACGACGTCCACCCCGCTCTTGCCGTAGGAGCTGCTCCCGACATACGGACGCAGGGCCGCCGGCGCAGCGCCGAGCACGCGGGCCTGCTGGAGCATCGACCCACCCAAGCGTGACGTTCCCGGCGGCACCGACGACAGCGGGAGCCGCGGCAGCGATGCCCCTTCCGGCAGGGGCATCCAGCCGAGGATCGTGCCATCGGGCCCAACGCCCACCGCGCTGGATCCGGTCCCGATCGTTGCCGTCGGCCGCGGCAGCGTCAGCCTTGGCTCGATCGTCGTATCGCGGAGAACGAGCTCGTAGATCGCGGCCACCGCCGCGACGAGCAGCACGGCTGCCAGCAGGCGTCGCTTCATAGCTCCCAGCCACCGGGCCAACGTAGGTCGCCCAGCAGCTGCACCTCCGGCTCCAGCTCGACCCCGAAGCGCTCGTGGACGCGGCGACGTCCCTCGGCCATCAGCTCGAGGACGTCTGCTGTGGTCGCGCCGCCTCTGTTCTCGACGAAGTTGGCGTGCTTCTCGGAGAAGCGGGCGCCGCCGACTCCCAGCCCCCGGCAGCCGGCCGCCTCCAGGAGCTGCCCCGCCGTGCGCCCTTCGGCCCTCTCGTCGTCGGGGTTCTTGAAGGTCGAGCCGAAGGTCTTGATCCCGGAGGGCTGGGCCTCGTGGCGCCTCTCTCGCATCGCGGCCATCGTTGCCCTGATCGCCTCGGGCTCGCCGGCAGCCAGCCGAAACGAGGCCCGCGCGACGATCTCCTCCGGGCCGAGGTTGGAGGTGCGGTAGGCGAAACCGAGCTGTGCGGGCAGGCGACGGTCACACCCCGCGGAGGCGCAGACGTCGACCCACTCCAGCACCCGCGCGAGCTCGCCGCCGTAGGCGTTGGCGTTCATCTTCACCGCGCCGCCCACCGTGCCGGGGATGTTGACGCCGAACTCGAGGCCCGACCACCCCCAGCCGGCAGCCTTCGCCGCCGCCGCCGGGAGACGGGCGCCACCGCCGCAGAGAAGGCGCTCGCCCTCGCGCTCGATCGCCACAAGCGCCCCACTGAGCTTGATCGCCAGCCCCCGGAACCCCTCGTCGGCGATCAGCAGGTTCGAGCCTGAGCCGACCACCGCAACCGGCACTCCCTCGCCTCCCGCCCAGGCCAGCAGCCCCGTGAGCGCCGTCTCGTCGCCGGGTCGCGCAAACCAATCCGCGACTCCACCGGTGCGGACGGTGGTCAGCCGGGCGAGGGAGAAGCCGCGCTCGACCCCTGCGGGAGGAGCGGTCATGCCTCCACCCCCTTCTCTGCCAGCGCCTCCGCGAGCCTGAAGACGTCACCCGCGCCGATCGTAACGAGCACCTGTCCGGGCTCCAGTCGCGAATCGAGCGCCGCTCGCGCCCGCTCCACCGTGGGCGCCCAGAGGACACGCCGCCCGCCCATCCGGTCGGCGGCGGCGCGCGCCACCCAGAGGCCGCTGACGCCGGCCAGCTCGCCGACCGGCTCCTCGCGAGCCGGATAGACATCGAGCACCACCAGCTCGTCGGCCAGCGCCAGCGCCGCGCCGAACCCCTCGGCCAGTGCCTTGGTGCGGGAGTAGAGGTGTGGCTGGAAGACGGCGACCAGGCGCTCCGGCCCGAGCTCCCGCAGCGCCGAGAGCGCCGCGCGGACCTCCGTGGGGTGGTGTGCGTAGTCGTCGTAGATGCGGGCGCCGTTGCGTTCGCCCTTCAGCTCGAGGCGGCGGCGCACCCCCGGGAACTCGGCGAGCGCGGCGGCCGCGGCGTCGGCGTCCAGGCCGGCCAGCTCGACGCCGGCCAGCGCCGCCCTCGCATTGAGAAGGTTGTGGCGACCGGGAACCGCGAGCCGCAGCGTGGACGCACCCGGAGAGACAGCGTCGAAGCCGATCCTGCGCTTGCCGGCCACCAGCGCGTCGAGGCTGCCGTCCGCCGGCACGGCAACGCCACCGGCCTGCGCGGCAAACTCAGCGAACGCCGTGCGCAGCTCGGCCAGCGAACCCCAGCGCGAGTGGTGGTCCATCTCGACGTTGGTCACGATGGCGATCTCCGGCTTCAGCTCGAGGAAGCTGGCGTCGCTCTCGTCCGCCTCGGCAACGACCCACTCCCCCTCGCCCCAGCCGGCGTTTGCCGTCGAGCCCCCTGGCCCCAACCCGGGCACCTCTCCACCTACGAAGAAGGAGGGGTCGGCATCGAGCGCCTTCAATGCCCACACCAGCATCGCGGTGGTCGTCGTCTTGCCATGTGTTCCGGCGACGGCAATCAGCCTCCTGCCCTTTTCATTGCACAGCTCGGCGAGCACCTCGCCGCGATGACGGACGGTGAGACCTCGCTCGCCGGCCAGCTGCAGCTCCGGGTTGTCGACGGCGATCGCGGTGGAGACGACCACCTCGGCACCGTCCGGGACGTTGGCGGCGTCGTGGCCGACCGCCGGGTCGAGGCCGGCGGCGCGCAACCGCTCCATATAAGAGGAGCCGGCGCGGTCGCTGCCGGTCACCGTCGCCCCCAGCCGATGGCAGACCAGCGCCAGGCCGCTCATCCCGGCACCGCCGATCCCGATGAAGTGGAGGCGGCGCGACGCCCAATCCCGCTTCACCGCCACCGGAAGGCCTCCCGGTGCTCTTTATGAACACATAGCGGACAAAAGGAGCACCGCAAGCTCATCGCGCCGCTCCGAGCACCTCGTCGGCGATCCGCCGTGCCGCGTCGGGCTTCGCCAGCGCAGCGGATGCGGAGGACATCGCGCCCAGCCGCACCTCGTCGCCGAGCAGCCCGACCACCTCGGTGGCGAGACGCGCGGGGGTCAGCTCCTCGTCGTGAATCACGATCGCCGCCCCCGCCTCCTCCATCCAGGCGGCGTTGGCGCTCTGGTGGCCGGCCGCGGCGTGCGGGTAGGGGACGAGGATGGCCGGGCGGCCGGTCGCGGTCAGCTCGAAGATCGAGCCCCCCGAACGGCCGAGCACGAGGTCACAGGCGGCGAGGCAGTCGCCCAGGTCGGGCTCGTAGGCGAGAAGCGTGTAGCGATCCCCGTGGGAGGCTGCCAGGAGGCGGCGCTCGAGCGCCTCGAAGTCGCGATGGCCCGCCACGTGGACGACGTGGAAGTCGCGCCCGCCGCGCTCGGCGAGGGCCGCGATCGCGCACTCGTTGATCGAGCGCGCCCCCTGGCTGCCGCCCATCACCAGCAGGCAACGTGCGTCGGGGGCGATTCCGAACCGCCGGCGAGCAGCCACACGATCGGCCTCCAGCACAGCCGCCGGCACCGGCCTTCCCGTCACCAGGTAGCGCCTGCCGGTTCGGCGAGCGATCGGGAAGGCGAGGCAAACGCGCCGCGCCCGGCCCGCAAGGAGGCGGTTGGCGAGGCCGAGGTGGCTGTCGGCCTCGGTGAGGACCAGCGGCGTACCGCCGACGATCGCCGCCAGGCCGGCCGGCCCGGCGACGAAGCCCCCGCCGCCCATCACGACGTCGGCGTCGCGGCGCCTGATCGCCCGCAGCGCGGTGCCGACTGCGGCGACCGCCTCGACCGCCGCGCCGGCGGCCCGCAGCGGGTTGCCCCGGTCGATTCCGCGCACCCTGATGAAATCGATCTCGTAACCGGCGGCCGGCACCAGCTCGGCCTCGATTCTCTCGCGCGTGCCGAGGAAGGAGACCTCGGCACCGCTAGCCCAAAGCTCGGCGGCGACCGCCATGGCCGGCACGACGTGCCCCGCGGTTCCCCCGGCTGCGATCACCACTCTTGCGACTGCTGGCACCGCTCGATCGGCTCCTTCCACGGGCGGGCGAGCGCCCGCCTTCGACGATGCGCAGTTTGCCAGCGCGAGCGGTCCCCCCGCGAGCTACGTTGAGGATCAGGCCCACCGCGAAGAGCGTCGCCAGCAGGCTGCTGTTGCCGTAGGAGACGAACGGGAGCGGCACGCCGGTCATGGGCGCGAGGCCCATCACCGCAAAGAGGTTGATCGTGGCCTGAACGAGGACCAGCGAGGTGAGCCCGGCAACGAGCAGCTTGCCGTAGTTGTCCTTTGCTTTCTTCGCGATCTGCAGCCCCGCGTAGCCAAACACCGAGAAGAGACCGACGACGCCGAGGATCCCGACCAGGCCCAGCTCCTCGCCGATCACGGCGGAGATCATGTCGGTGTGGGCCTCGGGCAGGTAGAAGGCCTTCTGCACCCCGTTGCCGATCCCAACCCCGAAGATACCGCCCGAGCCCAGGGCGATCTTCGCCTGCGTCGCCTGGAAGCCGGCGCCGGTGGAGTCGGCACCCGGGTTGAGGAACGCCGTGAGGCGCGCCATCCGGTAGGGCTCGATCACGGTCATCAGCAGCGCAAAGAAGGCGAGTGCGAGCCCGATCAGGGCCAGATCGCGCAACCGTGCCCCAGCGGCGACAAGGGTGGCGGCGACCGCGAAGGCGATGACCAGCGCCGTTCCCAGGTCCGGCTCGACCACGATCAGCAGGGAAGCGGCGCCAACGACGAGTAGGAACGGCATCAGGCCGGCCAGGGTTTGCGCCCGCTTCGGCTTCCTCGCCAGCAGGTCGGCGCCGTAGAGGATCAGCGCCACCTTGGCCAGCTCGGAGGGCTGCAGCTGCAGGAAGCCCGAGCCGATCCAGCGGCTGGAGCCGTTGACGCTGGTGCCGATCGCGAGCGCGGCGACGAGCAGGAAGAGCGAGCCGGCCAGGATCGCCGGCGTCAGCCGGCGGATCAGGCCCAACCCGTGGCGGGCCGTCGCGTGCATGACCAGCAGCCCGACGGCGCCGAACATCAGCGTGCGCTTCAGGTAGTAGGCGCTGTCGGAGAGGCCGCCGTTGCTGAGCACTTTCGTGGTCGAGCTGGCGGAGAAGACCATCACCGCACCGAAGGCAAGCAGGCAGAGGGTGGCGGTGAGAAGCATGTTGTATTCGGCCGGAAGGCTGGTGGCGCGGGGGCGCCTCTTCCTGGCGGGCTTTCGCTTCTTTGCGGGGCGGGCGCGGCCGATGGCGCGGGAGCTCATCGCATCCCCTCGACGATCTCCCGAAAGCGCTCGCCACGCCGCTCGAAGCTCTCGAAGGCATCGAAGCTCGCGCAGGCGGGCGACAGCAGCACGACCTCCCCCGGGCGGGCGGCGGCGGCGGCGCTGCGCACCGCCTCTTCGAGATCCACGCAGCGGTGCAGGGGAACACCCGCCTCCACGACCGGGGCCAGCTCGGCGGCCAGCCGGTCGGCGGAGGCGCCGATCAGGTAGCAGGCGACACAGGCCTCCCGAATGGGATCGGCGAGTGGGGCGAAGGGCTCGCCCTTCTCGCTGCCACCGAGGATCGCGTGGACGGGCGCCTCGAACGCGCGCAGCCCGACCGCCGCCGAGGCAACGTTGGTCGCCTTGGAGTCGTTGACGAAGCGCACGGCGCCGATCTCGGCTACCTGCTCCAGGCGGTGCGGGACGCCGGCGAAGCTGCGCAGGCCCTCGCGGACCGCATCGCAGTCGATCCCCATCGCCAGCGCCGCAGTGGCGGCCGCCATCGCGTTGGCGACGTTGTGCTCACCGAACATGCCCAGCTCCTCCACCGCCAGCAGCGGCTCGCCGTCGTGGAAGATCGTGCCCTCGGCCAGCGCCACCTCACAGTCCGGAGCGGCTCCGTGGCAGAAGCCCACCCGGCGGGCACAGCCGCCGAGGTCCACGCCGGCCAACGCCGGCTCGTCGGCGTTGTAGACGGCGACGTCGTCGTTGCCCTGGTTGGCGAAGATGCGCAGCTTCGCCGCCAGGTATGAGTCGAGGTCCCGATGGCGATCGAGGTGGTCCGGGGCGAGGTTGAGGAATACCGCGCACTCGGGGGCGAAGGCGGTGCTGTCCTCCAGCTGGAAGCTGGACGCCTCACAGACGACCGTGGCTCCCGGGTCCATCCTGCCGACCAGCGCGGAGAGGGGCGTGCCGACGTTGCCGGCGACCGCGACCGGCTCTCCGGCCGTCCGGTAGAGGTGCCCGAGCAGCTCAACCGTGGTCGTCTTGCCGTTCGTGCCGGTGACCGCGACGAAGCGATTGGGGATTGCCCGCCAGGCCAGCTCCAGCTCGCCCACCACGTCGATTCCACGCTCCAGCGCAGCCGCGATCACCGCCGCCTCCCGGGGCACGCCCGGGCTCTTGACCACGGTCCGCGTGCCATCCAGAAGCGCCAGTCCGTCCGCATCCAGGACGACTTCGACGCCGGCCTCCCCAAGCCCTGCCGCCTTCTGCGGATGCCCCGCATCGACCCCGCGCACGACCTCCCCCCTGGCAGCCAGAAGCCGCGCCACCGCACACCCCGATCGCGCCAGCCCGACCACGAGGAACGGCCCTCCCGGCAGCTCCGGACGAGGCTTCCTGGGCGGCGGCACATTCATCTCAGACATGGTTTCGCGCTCCAGCGGGTAGACCCTGTGCGCTACTCGCCAGGAGGGTCGGGCGACCCTCCCCCGCGCCTAGCTCCCAATGCTCTGCTGGTACAGGGTGAAGCCGATGCCCGAGCAGACGGCGGCGATGATCCAGAAGCGGAGCATGATCTTGGTCTCCGACCAGGCCATCATCTCGAAGTGGTGGTGCAGGGGCGCCATCAGCAGGACCCGGCGACGGAAGACCTTGAACGAGAAGACCTGGACCGCGACCGAGAGCGCCTCGATCACGAAGATGCCGCCGATGACGATCAGCAGCACCTCGGTCTGGGTCATCACGGCGAGCGCCCCGATCGCCCCGCCCAGGCCCAGCGACCCGGTGTCCCCCATGAAGATCGACGCCGGGAAGGAGTTGAACCAGAGGAAGCCGACGCAGGCGCCGACCAGGCAGGCGGAGAGCAGCGCCAGGCTCTGCTGACCGTTGGTGACGAAGGCGATCGCCGTGTAGGCGAGCAGGACGATCGCGCAGGCGCCGGCGGCAAGGCCGTCGAGGCCGTCGGTGAGGTTGACCCCGTTGGAGGTGCCGGCGATGACCAGGAAGATGAGGACGAAGTAGAGGACCGGCCCGAGATCGACGCTGGCGTCGCCGATCCGCAGGTAGAGGATCGGATCGAGGCCGACATAGTGGCGCGCCACCCACCAGAGGCCAAACGCCATGAAGAGCTGGAAGAGCAGCTTGTAGCGGGCCGAGAGCCCAAGCGAACGGCGTTTGACGATCTTGATGAAGTCGTCGACGAAGCCAAGCGCCGCGCAGCCGAGCGCGACACCGAACACCGCCAGGCTCTGGGCGTCGCGGTCGGAGAGCACGAGGTAGGGAACGCAGATCGACGCGAAGACGATCAGCCCACCCATCGTCGGCGTGCCCGCCTTGGCGAGATGCTCCCGGGGGCCGTCCTCGCGGATGTGCTGTCCGAACTCCCTCACCCGCAGCAGCTCGATGAACTTCGGGCCGAGGAAGATGCAGATCAGCATCGCGGCCATCCCGGCGATCAGGACCTCGCCCATCAGAGCAGCTCCGCCAGCGCCTCGGCGACGGCCTCCAGGCCGGCGGAGCGGGAGCCCTTGACCATCACGGCGTCGCCGGGCTCCAGCTGGGGGGCGAGCAGCGCGGCGGCTTCCTCGGGGTCCCCGACGAGCTCGTCCGGTTCATAGTCGCGGGCCGGCTCCCCGACGCCGATCAACAGGTCGACTCCCGCGGCCCGTGCGTGGGCGCCGACGTCGCGGTGGTGGCGCGGCGCCTCGGGCCCGAGCTCGGCCATCTCGCCGAGCACGGCGATCCGCCGCGACCCCTCCAGCGAGGCGAGGTGGTCCAGCGCCGCACGCATCGACACCGGGTTGGCGTTGTAGCAGTCGTTCACCAGGACGATCCCGTCACCCAGCTCGAGGCGCTCGCCCCGGAAGCGGGAGAAGCCAATGTTCGCAGCGCGATCGGCCATCTCGTCGAGCGGAGCGCCCAGCGCCACCCCGGCACCTACGGCGGCGAGCGCGTTGACCAGGTTGTGGCTCTCCGTGAAGGGGAAGTGGAAGCGCTGCCGCCCCGCCGGCGTCGCGACCAGCGCCTCCGTCACGCCGTCGTCGACGCGCTGCTCGACGGCATCGACGTCACCGCCGGTCCCGAAGCGGATCAGACGAAGAGCGCGCGACAGGTGGGGCTCCAGCTCGGCGGCCTCGACTGGGACCACCGCCGTGCCGTCCGCGGGCAGCGCCGCCAGGATCTCCGCCTTCGCCGCCGCGACCGCCTCAACCGAGCCGAGCAGCTCGACGTGAACGGGACCGACATTGGTGATCACCGCCACGTCGGGCTTGGCGATCGCCGCCAGCTCCGCGATCTGGCCACGGCCGCGCATCGCCATCTCCAGCACCATCACGTCGGTGCCGGCGGGGGCCTCCAGGACGGTCAGGGGCAAACCGATCTCGGTGTTGAGGTTCTCGCGGTTCGCGTGAACCTGCCCCGGCAGGAGCGCGCGCAGTATGTCCTTGACCGACGTCTTGCCAACCGATCCGGTTACGCCGACGACCCTCGCTCCGAGCTCCTTGCGCCAGGCGCCTGCAAGGGACTGCAGCGCTGCCAGCGGGTCGGCGACGGTGAAAACCCACGCCCCCGAAACCCCGTCCGGGCGGTCGCGCTCCTTCCCGGACAGCGGAGGGAGCTGCGACATCTCGACGGTCTTCCGTACGACGACTCCCCAGGCGCCGGCGGCAATCGCCTCGGGCGCGAAGCGGCCGCCATCCACGCTCGCTCCAGGCAGGCCGAAGAAGAGGTCACCGGCTCGCGCCTCGCGCGAGTCGATCACGGCGCGCGCCGGGGAACCGGCCTTCCCGTCGGCGACGATCTCCGCCCCCATCGCCGCGGCAATCCGCTCCGGATCGAGGTTCACAGCTTGCGCAGCTCCTCCCGCGCCACCTCGCGGTCGTCGAAGGGAAGCTTGCGGCCGCTCTCGAGCTCCTGGCCCTGCTCGTGCCCCTTGCCGGCGATGACGACCGTGTCGCCGGCACGCGCACGGGCAAGGGCAAGCGCGATGGCGGCACGCCGGTCGGGCTCGACCTCCACTCCTCCGCGCCCCTCGATTCCGGCAAGGATCTCGGCGACGATCGCCCCAGGCTCCTCTGAGCGCGGGTTGTCGGAGGTGACGATCGCGAGGTCGGACAGCTCGGCGCCCACCCGCCCCATCTTCGGGCGCTTGCCGCGGTCGCGATCGCCGCCGGCGCCGAAAACGGAGATCACCCTGCCCTCGGTCAGGCGCCGCGCCTCCCTCAGCACGTTCTCCAGCGAGTCCGGGGTGTGGGCGTAGTCGACCAGCACCGCAAACGGCTGCCCCTCGTCGATCGGCTCGAAGCGCCCGGGCGCGCGCGGGGCGCGCGCCAGCCCGGCGGCCACGGCGGAGGGCTCGACCCCAAGCGCCACCGCGGCGGCGAATGCACCGAGGGCGTTGGCGACGTTGAAGCGGCCCGGGAGCCCGGTGTGGACCTCCGTCTCCCCGTGCGGACCGAAAGCCGTGAAGGAAGAGCCAGCGGCGTCCCGGGAAACGTCCCGGGCGATGTAATCGGCGGCGGCGTCCCCGGCCGAGAACGTCGTGCAGGGAAATTCGGCGGCGAGGCGGCGGCCGTAGCCGTCGTCGACGTTGACGATCGCGCTGCTCGGCTCCGTCTCGAAAAGCAGCCGCTTCGCCTGGAAGTAATCCTCCATCCCGGCATGGAAGTCGAGGTGGTCCCGGGTCAGGTTCGTGAAGAGGGCGACCTCGAAGTGGATCGCGTCGGCCCGGTGCAGCGCCAAAGCGTGGGAGGAGACCTCCATCGCGCAGGCGCGGTCCCCGCCCTCCAGCATGCGCCGGAAGGTCGCCTGCAGGTCGATCGCCTCCGGCGTCGTGCGCTCGACCTCCTCCTCGACCCCAGCGACCACCTGCTTCACGGTTCCCAGCAGGCCGCACTGCACCCCCGCCGCCTCCAGGGTTTCCCGGATGAGGAAGGCCGTGGTCGTCTTGCCGTTGGTCCCGGTGACCCCGACGACCCTCAGCTCGCCACTGGGATCTCCCCAGAAGCGCGCCGCCAGCGGCGCCATGGCCGCCCGCGGATCGTCGACGACGACCTGTGCGACGTCCAAATCCAGCTCCTGCCCGACCACCAACCCGACCGCCCCGGCGTCGACGGCCGCCGCAGCGAACTCGTGCCCGTCCGCCTTCTCTCCCCGCACGCAGAAGAAGAGCGTCCCCGGCCCGACCCTCCTGCTGTCGTACGCAAGGCCGGCGATCTCAACCCGCAGATCCCCGCGGACCCCCTCCACCTCAGCTCCCGCGACGAGCTCATCCAATCTCATCGGGTCGATTCTAGGTTTGGAGCCAAGCGACGGCACGGCCGGTCCCATCCAGGGCCCCGTCCCAACGCCGGACACGCAGTCGCCCGCATGTGGTCCCTACTGGGGAGGCACGCCGAGATATGGAAGAGCGAAGGCCGCGATCTTGCCGAAGGCCGGCGCGGCGACGGAGCCGCCGTAGATTTCCCCCTGCGGCTGGTCGACGATCACCGCGACCAGCAGCTGGGGATCCTGCGCAGGGGCGAAGCCGATGAACGAGGCCACGTACTTGGTTGTCGAGTAGGCGCCGTTTTCGGCAACCTGCGCCGTCCCGGTCTTGCCCGCCAGCGTGTAGCCGGGGACGCTGACCTCCGACGCGGTGCCGCCCGGGGCAAGCACTCCCTCCAGCATCGTCCGCACCTGGGAGGCGACGGAGGACTGGATCACCCGGCGCCCGCGCGGCTCGCGCACCCGCTCGCCGCCGATCTTCTCGATCAGCTGTGGCCGCCGCAGGATGCCGCCGTCGGCGATCGCCGCGTAGCCCGCGGCCATCTGCATCGGGGTCACCGAGAGCCCCTGGCCCATCGGCAGGTTGCCCATCGTCGAGCCCGAGTATTGGCTCAGCGCCGGCACGATGCCGCGCTCCTCGGCGGGGAACTGGACGCCGGTCGGGCGGCCGAAGCCGAAGCGGCCGATCCAACGGCTGAAGCGTTCGCCTCCGAGCCGCAGGCCGATCGTCACCGCCCCCACGTTGGAGGACTGGGCGAGGATCTGCGCCACGCTCAGCGTCACGGTCGGGCGCGGCTCCGCATCTTCGATCGTGCGGTCGGCGACGTGGAGCTGGGGAGGCAGCGTGAAGGAGGTTTCCGGCGTCACCAGCCCCTCCTCGAGCGCCGCCGACACCGTGAAGGCCTTGAAGGTCGAGCCCGGCTCGTAGGTGAACCCGGTGGCGCGGTTCATCAGGTCTTCGGGACTCGAGCCCGAGAGGTTGGCCGGGTCCACCGGCGGCCAGTTCGCCATCGCCAGCACCTGCGAGTTGCGCGGGTTCATCACGATCGCCGTGGCGCCCTTCGGCGAGTAGGTCTTCCCGACTTCGGCCAGAACCTGCTCCGTCTTCTGCTCGATCGCGGGGTCGAGCGTGAGCCGAATGTCCTGCCCGTTCCTGGCTTCGCTGATCGTCTCCAGCCGAATCGGCTGGCCAAGCGCATCCTTGACGACCCGCCGTTCCCCGTCGCTGCCGCGCAGGACGGAGTCCTCGTCCGCCTCCAGCCCGGTCAGGCCCTGGTTTTCGGTGCCGACCGCACCGATCACCTGCGTTGCCAACTGGCCCTGGGGATAGGTCCGCCTGCTGTCCGGAAGCTGCCCGATCCCGGGCAGGTTGAGCCGAGCGATCCGCGCCGCCGTGGGCAGATCCACCTTGTGGGCTACGTACGAGAAGCCCGAGCTCTGCGTGAGGCTGTGCAGGACTTCGTCCCTTTTCACCCCGAGGACCGACGCGAGCTTCCCGGCGGTCCGATTCCGGTCCTTCACCTGGTAGGGAGTCGCATAGATCGTCGCCGCACTCTCGGAGGCGGCCAGCGGCTTCCCGTAGCGATCGAGCACGCTGCCGCGCAGGGCGGGAACGGTCACCACCTCTGTCTGCTGGGAGGCCGCCTCCGACGCGAGCATTGCGCCCTGCACGCCCTGCAGCCAAAACGCACGACCGGAGATGGCCAGAACGCAGAGGAGGAATCCGGCGAAGAGAAGCCCGATCCTTCGCTCGATCGTCCTCATGAGCGCAATGCCTCCTAGTGGGCGGCGGCGAGGCGCCGCGCCGCCGTCTGTATGTCCCGCGGGCTCGCGTGCAGGTAATCCACCTTGTTCACCATGGGAGCCGCCAGGCCGAGCGCTGTCGCGTCACGGCTTACCCGCGCCGCCCCGGACCGCTGCGCGTCGCGGCTGCGAAGGATCGAGTTCTCCTGTTCGAGAGCTTGGATGCTCTGATCGATCCGGCCCGCCGTGGCGGCGACGCTGAGCGTGATCACATTGAGCGCCACGATCCCGGCCAGCAGCACGCCCAAGACCGCGATCCAGGCACGGCCGCGGGTCATCCGCACCACCAAGCCGGAGTCCGGCAGCCGGCCGACGGCGGTGGCGGTTCCCACGGCGAGCGGGATCAGCTGGCCGCCGGGGCGGCGCGTCGGCGTCCTGTGGCGCGCCGGAGCCGTACGCGCGGGCACCGCCTTGAGGCCCGGCGTCGGCTTGCGGCGCGGCGCACGGACCGGGGCGGCCTTGCGGGCGGTCGCAGTCGCGGCCATCAGGCCTCTCCCCCCGCCGCGGCGTTCTCGCCGATCTTCACGGCGGCACGCAGGTGGGCCGACTTGGAGCGCGGATTGGCCGCGACCTCCTCCGCCGCCGGGACCACCGCACGGCGAGTCAGCAGCTCCGCTTCGGGCTCGCGGCCACAGGTGCAGATGGGAAGCTCCGGCGGGCAGATGCAGCCGCGTGCGCGCTCGGCCAGGAAGCGCTTGACGCGCCGGTCCTCCAGCGAATGGAAGGAGATCGCGGCGAACCTGCCACCGACCGGCAGCATGGCCCAGGCCGTGGGCAATGCTTCGTCGAGCGCGTCCAGCTCGCCGTTGACGGCAATTCGGACCGCCTGGAAGGTTCGCTTGGCGGGGTGGCCGCCGCCGAATCGGGCCGAGGCCGGGATCCCAGCCTTGACCGCCGCAACCAGCTCGGAGGTGCTTTGCAGCGGCCGCCGCCGCACTATCTCGCGGGCGATCCCGCCGGCGTAACGCTCCTCACCGAAGCGACGCAGCACCTGCGCAATCCGGGACTCCGGCCACTCGTTGAGGAGGTGGGCGGCGCTGAACTCCTGGCGCGTGTCCATCCTCATGTCGAGCGGCGCGTCGTAGGAATAGGAAAAGCCCCGCTCCCATGCATCGACCTGCATCGACGACATTCCGAGGTCCATGTAGACCATGTCTGGGTTGGTGCCTTCGCCGCGCAGGGTGCGAAGCCCTGCCGCGTAGTCGTCGCCGATCAACCGCGTGCGGCAGGGAACCTCCGCGGCAAAGCGGTCGAAGCGCACGGCAGCCGCCGGATCGCGGTCGATGCAGAGCAGCGTTCCGGCCGGCCCGATTGCGGCTGCGATTCGCCGTGCGTGCCCGCCGGCGCCGAAGGTGCAGTCAACCGCGGTCTGCCCCGATTCCGGGGCGAGCAGGTCGGTCAGCTCAGATGCAAGGACGGGTTGGTGCTCGGTAGGCATATAGACAAGGGTTGCGGCATTCACAACGCGGCCGCCCCCGCTGCGCTGGCGGGGATCGGATATGGACACTCGTTCCGCCTGGGCTCGCATGTCACGCAGAAGCTCCATTTCCGGCGAGGCCCTCGGCGATTTCGGGCGCGGCGACATCGAGCTCCTCCTCCTGCTTCGCCCAGGCCTCCGCACTCCAGATCTCCAGGTACTCCCCCGCGCCGATCACCACGCACGGCCCCAGCAGGCCGGCATGCTGGATCAGGGGCTTTGGGATGCGGATGCGGCCGGCCGAATCGAGCTTCTCGTCGAAGGAACCGCCGTGAACGCGCCGGCGAAGGCGCCGCGCGTCGCTGCCGAAAGGGCTGTGCGGGGAGAGGAAGCGGTCCGAGAGATGCTCGAACTCCTCGGTCGTATGCACCCAGACGCAGGGGTCGAAGCCCTTGGAGAGAACTATCCCGTCAGAGAGGGCCGCGCGGAACCGGGACGGAACGGTGAGCCGGTCCTTGGAGTCGAGACTGTGCTCGTAGAGACCCCGAAATGCCATCCCGTGGGTTCCTTTCTGCGCCGGCCTGGAAGGAGTTAGGACCGGAGTGATGAGGTGGGAGGAGCCTCACCACCCCGGTCCTTGGGCTTCAACTCGCGGCCACCCTAACCCACTTTCTCCCACTTTGCAACACCATCTCGTTCAAACGTCCCCTGCGCAAGTCGCCTTGCATGCCCGAGACGGGACGCGATGAACCAGCCGGACGACGCCAACGACCTGCGCGGCTTCTGGCTGCGCCAGCTCTTCTCCCCCACCTTCATCGGGTTTCTTAGAAACCGCTGAGCAGGGCGTCGGCGTTGGCGATCAGGCCGGCGGCGATCATCAGCAGGACCGAGGGGACGAGGATCAGAGCGACAACGAGCTGGATCTTCGGCGCCGCGCGGGCGGCTCGCTCCTCCACGCCGCGGCGCTGGTCTCGGCGCAGGGCGCTCGCCTGGCGCCGGAGCTGGTCGGCAAGTGGCGAGCCGAAGCGGCGGGAGCGCTCGACCGAAGCGCAGAGCTTCGCCACCTCGCTGCCCGGCACGCGAACCCGCAGGGCCTGCAGCGCATCCGGAAGCGGCTGGCCGCAGGAGAGCTCGGCGACGGTCATCCGCAGCTCGTCGGCGAGCGGGCCGTTGCCAGCCCGCGCGATCTCTGCGAAGCCAGCGGCCGGGCTGCGGCCCGCGGCCGAGCTGACCGCGAGCAGGTCGAGGGCATCGGGCAGCGCACCGACCAGGCGCCGGCGGCGCCTGCGCGCCTCCCGCTCCAGCAACGCGTCGGGGACCACAAACCCCGCCGCCGGCATCCCGATGGCGACCAGCAGCGAGATCCGTCCCGGAGCGGCGGGGACGGCGATCCAGGCGGCGATTCCCCCGGCGGCGGCGCCGAACAGCTTCGCAAGCAGCACCGCCGCCAGCGGGATGCGCGAATCGAGCCCGGAGCGGGCAAGGCGCCGGGGAAGCCCGAGCCTGAGCGCGGCGACCGCCGAGCGGCCACGGACGCCAAACGCCGATCGCGAGCTGGTGGAGCCTCCACCGCGACCCGCCAGCAGCTCGCGAGCGGCGGCAAAGGCGAGGAGGACCGCGATCGCCGCAAGCGGCGCGGCGCTCACCCGACCACCTTCGCGAGGCGACGAATCGCCACGAAGCCGGCCAGCTGGAGAACGGCGGCGAGGGCGAGGAGCGCGGCTGAGGCTGGCGCGCCCAGCACCTTGGTGAGGAAGCCGGGCTGGACCAGCTCGGCGAAGAGGGCGCCGCCACTGGGCATCGCGACCACCAGCAGCCCGGTGAAGCGGGCCTGAGCGGTCGCTGTCCTCGCGTCCTCGACCACCCGGTCGTGCTCCGCCGCCCCCTCGGCAAAGCTGCGCAGCAGGCCGGCGAGGTCACCCCCGGCCAGCCGTTGGCTGAGCAGCGCCGCGGCGAAAGCGTCGACTCGCACCGAGCGCATGCGCCGCTGCCACTCCTCGATCGCATGCGCGGTCGGCGCGCCCAGGTCCAGCTCGGCGCCGAGACGAGCCAGCTCAACCGCGGCCGGGCCGTCGAGGGACGCCGTCGCAGCCACCAGCGAAGCGCGCAGCGAGCGTCCCGCCGTGAGGGAGTCGGCAATCGCGGCGGCAACGTCCGGCAGGGCCCGCTCCACAGCAGATCGGTAACGCCTGTGGCGGCTCGATATCGCCCACGCCGCCAGCGCCGGGCCGGCGATCGCCAGCGCCAGGGCGGCCGACGTGCCGGCCAGGAACCAGCCCGCCAGCAGGGCGGCGCCGGCCCCAAGCAGCGCAAGGCGGCGGCGCTCCAGCGCTGAGGGCGCGTATCCCTCGCGCCCCGCGCGCCGAAGCGGCTCCAGCGCCAGTCGCATCCAGCGCGCCACGGCGGGCGTCGCCAGCATCGCCTCGCGTGCCGCCAGGGCAGCAAGAGCGCCGGCTGCGGCACCCGCCACAGCGAGGAGGAGCCCGGGATCGCCGCTCAACGCCCTGCCGCGGGGTCGAGGACCGGCCGCACCGCGGTCGCTCCGGCTGCCCTCACCACTTCCGCGATCTCCGTGACGCGCCGGGCGCCGTCGAAGCCGCGCTCCAGGTGAACGACGATGTCGATGCCCCGCTGCAGCTGCTCGGCGATGGCGTCATGCGGCAGGCCCACGCCCGCCATCAGGGCCAGGGCCTCGAGCCTGCTCAGGGCGTCGGCGGTGGAGTTGGCGTGGACCGTGGACAGCGCTCCGTCGTGACCGGTGTTGAGAGCGGTGAGGAGGTCCAGGGCCTCGGCGCCGCGCACCTCGCCGATCACGATTCGGTCGGGCCGCATCCGCAGCGCGTTGCGCAGCAGGTCGCGAATCGTCACCTCTCCGCTGCCCTCGATGCTGGCCGGGCGGCTCTCCAGCCGCACCACGTGCGGTTGCTGCAGGCGCAGCTCAGCCGCGTCCTCGATCGTCACAACCCTTTCCGCGGCCGAGATGAAGCTGGCGAGCGCGTTGAGCAGCGTCGTCTTGCCGGAGCCGGTGCCGCCGCTGACCAGAACGCTGCGCCGCCCTGCCACGGCGCCCTCCAGGACCCTGCGCTGTGCCTCGGTCAGCGTGCCCAGCTCGACCAGCTGCCGCGGGTCCGGGCGCCGGGCGCCAAAGCGACGGATCGAGAGAACCGGGCCGTCGACCGCCAGCGGCGGGATCACCACGTTCACCCGCGATCCGTCGGCAAGGCGGGCATCGACCATCGGGCTCAGCTCATCGATGCGCCGTCCAAGCGGGGCGAGGATCCGGTCGATCGCGTTTCGCAGCTCGTCCTCGCCGGCAAATGCGACGGCAGTCGGCTCGATCCGCCCGCCCCGCTCGACGTATACCCGTCTGGGCCCGTTGACCATCACCTCCTCGACGGTCGGGTCCGCGAGCAGATCCTCGAGCGGACCGAGGCCGACGGTGTCGCGAAGGATCCGAACCGCCACCTCCTCGCGGTCCTCGGCGCGCAGCAGCCCGGCCTCCTCGGCGACCAGATCCCGCACCTCGCTGGTCAGCTCGCCGCTGGGCGGGACGCCGGCGGCGGCGCTGGTGCGGCGGCGCTCGATCAACCGAGCCCGAAGCGAGTCGGCGAGCTCCTCCACATGTCGCTGCCGCGCCGCCAACTCAACGCTCCGGCAACAGGGTCACCCTGCGGGCGAAGCTCTCCGCCTCGATCAGCCGCAGTGCCTGCTCCCTCGTCAGGCCCAGCGTCGCGGCGGCGCCCTCGCCCGAGCCGGTTCCGCCTTCGCCCGGCGTCAGCGCCAGCAGCGGCACGCCCGCGGCGGCGACGTAGGTGCGACCCGGGCCCGGGCCGCGCGGCTCGCTCGTCACCACAACGTCAACCCTCGACCCGGCCGGCAGGGGGCCGGCGGCGAGCAGCGCGGTCGCGCCGCTGACCGCGATCTCGACCGGGTGGCGATCGCCGCCCAGGCCGGGGGCCGGGACGCGCTGCCTGGGCAGGTGCAGCTGCTCGGCGAGCAGGTAGGAACCCGCCGGGAGGACGGCGTCGGGGACAAGCCCCAAGGCTTCCGCCGGGGACGCCAGCGCACCGGGAGGCACAAACCGCTCCGGAACCCTCCGCACCGCCAGCGCCGACGCGATCTTTCCCGGTCCGATCCGCTCGCCACCGGGGAGGCCAGCGCTGACGACCACGACAGGGCGCAGCTGCCCATAGCCGCGGGCGACGTTCGAGCCGTACCTGTCGGCGATCGCGGCCGCCGCCCCAGCCGCAACCAGGGCCAGGAGGAGGAATGCGAGAGCGCGCCCGCGCCTGGTCATGCAGCCAGCTCAGCGCCGTTGGCGGCCACGGGCAGCTCGAGGACGGCCAGCGAGCCCGACTCGGAGCAGCGCAGCGCGAAGCGCCCGTGGTGGGCGGCCGCGACCCGCCTCACCACCGCGAGCCCGTGGCCGTGGCGCCGCCTGCCCGAGAGTCGCGCGATCACGTCGGCCGGCGCATCGCGCCGCGACTCCGGGCGCGCTGCGCAGCCCGAGTCGCCCACGGAGACGCGGAGGCGGTGGCCCTGCAGCTGCGCGTCGACGACAATCGACGGGCCGCCGTGCTCGATCGCGTTGACGATCAGGTTGTCGAGGGCCTGCGAGAGCCCGGAGCGATCCCCGTCGACCACCGCACTCCCGGCTCTCCAGCGCAGCACCAGCGAGCCCCCGATCAGGTTCGCGCGCGCCTTCCAGCGCCCCACCGCGGATTCGAGCAGCGGCTGCACGGGGATGGCCTCCGGGACCCTCTGCAGGGCCCCGCCGTTGATCTCGCGATCGAGCTCCTCCAGCGCGGCTGCCGCCAGCCGCACGGAGCTTTCGACGCTGTGGGCGGGGACGGTCCCGCGGCCCGTCGCCAGGGCGATCGCCTGCAGCGGCCGCCGCACCTCGTGCAGCGCCTCGTTCAGGGCCTCGCGCCGCCGCCCCGCACGCAGTCCCCGGACCGTGACCACGGCCGCCATCGAGGCGGCGAGCGGCCAGCCGGCAAGTATCCCGGGCAGGGTCGTCATCCATCCACCAGCCTGTATCCGACGCCCCAGCAGTTGATGATGTAACGCCCGTGCTCGGGGTCGAGTTTGCGCCGCAACCGACTCGCATGCGAGTCGAGCGTCCGGGTTCGAGCAGCCGTGCGGTAGCCCCAGATCTCCTCCAGCAATTCCTGCTTCGCGAAGACCCGGTGGGGGTCGGAGGCGAGCATCCGCAGCAGCGAGAACTCCTTGTTGGAGAGCGGGACCTCCCGTTGCCCGACCCACGTTTTCCGCCGCGCCGGATCGACGACGATCTCGCCCACCCTGCACGGGCCCTCGCGCTGCTCCGTCCCGCGTCGCAGCACGGCGCCGATCCGCGCCCGCAGCTCCGGGTAGTGGAAGGGCTTCACGACGTAGTCGTCCGCGCCGAACTCGAGGCCGCGAACGCGATCGGCGTCGGCGCTGCGGCCGGTCAGGACGATCACCGGCAGCCGCGGGTCGAAGCGGGAGCTGACCCCGTCGGCCTCGCGGATTTCGCGCAGCACGTCGAGGCCCGCGGCGTCGGGAAGCGTTAAGTCGAGCAGCATCAGGTCGGGTTGCTTGTAGCGGCAGAGGCGCAGTGCATCGGAGGCGCTGGGCGCCGGCAGCACTCCGAAGCGATCGGCAACGAGGTGGTCGCAGAGCAGCTCCAGCGTCACCGTGTCGTCCTCGCAAACGACGACGCTCGCGATCTCTCGTCTCTGGGGCAGCATTCGCCCTCTTAAGTCGCGAGCCGCGCAAACTCTCCCCCGTCGCCCTCCCGGCAGAGCCGTGGACGATGCTGGAGGACATACGCTTTGCCGTTGATGGGCGCCGCCAGCCGCATCGAAGTCGCGCAAGCCGAGATCGCGATGAGCCCGAAGGCCAGGGTCGCGATATTCGGCCCCCATCCGATGCTCTCGATCACGATTGAGCGGCTCACGGCGGACGGCGGCGACGACATCCACGTCCACGCGGCCGGCCAGGGCGTGTGGGTGGCGCGGATGGCGGCTGAGCTTGGCGCCCATGCGGTCCTCTGCGGCTTCATCGGCGGCGAGCCGGGAACCGCGCTCCGCCCGCTGCTCGAGCAGCTCCCAATCGAGCTGAGGCTGGTGGAGACCGCCCAGGCGAGCGGCTGCTACATCCACGACCGTCGCAGCGGCGAGCGCGTGCCGATCGCCCAGAGCGCCAGCTTTCCCCCCTCCCGGCATGAGGTCGACGACCTCTTCTCGATCTCCTGCGCCGCGGCGCTCGACGCCGGCGTGCTTGCGCTCTGCGGGCCGTACCCGGGCGAGGCGCTGCCGCTGGAGATCTACGGCAACCTGGTGGCCGATGTGCGGGTGAACGGCACGCCCGTCATCGTCGACCTTTCGCCGCCCCGGCTCGACAGCGCGCTGGAGGGCAAGCCCGACCTGGTCAAGATCAACGACTGGGAGCTGGCCAAGTTCATCTCCGGACCGGTCGACACCGACGCCAGGTTCCGGGCCGCGGCGGAGCGGCTGCTCGAGGCTGGCGCCGCGGCAGCGATCGTCACCCGCGCCGAGCAGCCGGCGCTGGTCCTGCGCGGCGACGAGGCCTGGACGCTCACCCCGCCCCGCTTCGAGCGCGGCGCCCGCGAGGGCTGCGGGGACTCGATGATGGGCGCGCTCGCGGCCTGCATGGCGAGCGGCCGGGACTGGGAGGAGACGTTGCGGGTCGGCGCGGCGGCCGGCGCCGCAAACTTCCTGCGCCATGGTCTTGGCAGCGCCGATCGCGACGTGGTCGACGACCTGGCGCGGCGGGTCGAGCTGCGCCGGATCGATTAGATTGCCGGGCCGAACGGCGCCTCGAGCGTCGCCCCCTCGACGATCGCCCGCGGCGCCGTCTCGACGATCCATTCCAGGTGCGGCGCCAGCAACTCGACCTGACGCAGCTTCGCGAAGGCCGCGGTCAGATGGACCGGCCTGCCGCCGTGAGACGAGTGCGCGTCGCTGGCGAGGACGTGGACGAGGCCGGCTTCGGCCAGGCCCAGCATGCCGGCCGCGGTTTGCTGGCGCAGGAAGAAGTCGGCCGTCGCCTGAACCAGCGCGCCATCGGCAACCAGTCCGGCGATGCGGTCGAACATGTCGGCGGAGAGATGGCGCTCCGGGTGGGCGATCAGCGTGCGGTGGCCGCGCCCGGCGAGGTGCTCGACACGGCGCGCCAGGCTGTCGCCGAGCGGGCCGGGGGCCGGCTCCAGCAGCACCCACCGCCCCCTCCCAAGCGCGACGCGGGACAGCTCCTCCTCGGTCAGGTCCTCCACCGCGGTCTCCGCGACCTCACCGCCCTCGAGGACGGCAACCGGCACTCCCTCCTCGCGCAGGTGCCTGTTGAGGGCGGCGACGCGGTCGGCCACCTCGTGTATGCGGACGTCGTGGTCATGGCGGATGTGGGGTGTGGCGCAGATTGCCCCGATGCCGTCGGCGGCCGCCTGGCGCGCCATCCCCGCGCTGTCTCGAAGGTCGAGCGCTCCGTCGTCGACGCCGGGCAGGATGTGGCAGTGCAAATCGATCAAGGGACAGGCCTCAGGTGCAAACCATCGTTCAGGCGTGGCCACGCAGAAGCACGGGGCTACGATGACAGGCATGATCCAGCACCTGCTCCCGCTGGGCTTGTGGGAGCTGATGGGCTTCAACTGTGAATAAGAAGACGACCCGAAGAGGCAACTACGAGTCGGGCTCCGACTACGTGCTCGAGTACGGCGAGCTTCGCTTCGCCTTCAACGAGGAGGACTTCGCCCAGCGCGTCGAGCAGGCGGCGGTGAAGCTTGGCTTCGTCCAGCAGGGGCTCAGCCAGGAGGAGCTGGACGACCTGCTCGACCTGGCCGTGAACGGCGAGATCGCGGAGCCCACCTCCCACCTCGGCGAGCACATCAACGAAAACTGGGACGACCTGGTCGGGCCCGCAAACCGCAGCCTCGTCCATTGGCTGCGCCGGCTCGTCTTCCGCGGCGCCTGGCTCGATCAGCGGGTCAAAGAGGGCGAGCTGGACATCGTCTTCGACGGGCGCACCCAGACCTTCGGCTACGTCCAGCCGGACCGCAGCTCAGAGTTGATCGAGCTCTCCAAAGAGCCGTCCTGGCGCCGCATCGCCTACCGCCGGTAGCCGATCAGCTGGGGCGCTCGACCGCGACGACCACGGTCAGCGAGCCATTGCCCGCGCGGCCGGCATCGCGCCCGGCCTCGAACAGCTCCCTCGCCGCGTCAGCGTCTCCGTAGGCCTCGACGAAGCGGCTCAACGAGTCGACCAAGACGATCACGTCCTCACCTCCGTTGGCGCGCAGGGTGGCCTGCGCCAGGGCGTCGTCGACATGGCGGGCCTGGCCCGCGGCGACGATCTCGACCTGGGGCGCCTCGCGCTTCCAGTCCGCCAGCTCCTCGGGACTGGGATCGACGAGCAACGCAACCGGGTCGGGGCCCTTGGAGGCGTCGGACAGCTCCGCCGCCACCTCGCGCAGAAGCGCCGTGCAGGCCGCGCGACTCTCGGCGTAGACGATCGTTTGACGGCCCGGCGTCGGAGGCAGCAGCAGGTCGTGGACGCGCACACCCCTGCGGCGGCGGAAGCGGCGGCGACGCCTGCGCCTGGGGCGCGCCGGTGCGGCCTCGCCGGCGGGCGTGGGCGGCGCAGCCTCGGCAGTCTCGGGCGACCGCGGGCGCTCCCGGCGCTCCTGCGGCCTCTCCTCGCGACCGCGCGGCCGGCGCCGTGCCGGCTCGCGCCGAGGCTCGGGCTTCGGCTTCGGCTTCGGCTCGCTCTTCGGCTGCTGCGCTAGCAGCTTCTCGATCAGCTCGGCGCGAACCAGCATCCGATAGCCCGGCACTCCCACCTCCGCCGCCAGTGAGTGCAGCTCGGCGAGGTGCTTGGATTCCAGCTCCGCTTTCGTCATCGCCGCCGCAGGTTATTCAACCGGCCGCAGCCAGGCGCTTGCGCGTCAGCTCGCTGAGCCATTCGCCGAACTCGGGTCGCGACTGCCAGTCCTGGCGGAACTTCTCGGCGCCGGCCTCGGTCAGCGGGTGATTGAGCATCTGCCGCAGCACCTTGGCCGGGACGGTGGCGATCTCGCAGCCGACCCGCGCCGCCGCGACGACGTGCTCGGGGTGGCGGATCGAAGCGGCGATGATCTCCGACGTCATCCCCCCGATGCGCAGCGCGTCGGCGATCTCCGTCAGGACGACCGTCGAGTCGACTGAGATGTCGTCGAGCCGGCCCAGGAAGCAGGAGACGTAGGTCGCGCCAGCCGCCGCCGCCAGCAGCGCCTGGCTGGGCGAGAAGACGAGCGTCATATTGACCGGGATGCCCTCGCCGGTCAGCGCCTTAGCCGCGGCCAGTCCCTCACTGCAAAAGGGGACCTTGACCGTGACGTGCCGGTGCAGCTCGTGCAGGGCCCGGCCCTCGTCGACCATCCCCTGCACGTCCTGGGAAACGACCTCGGCGGAAACCGGCCCCCCCACCAGGTCGCAGATCCTCTGCACGATCTGGCCGGGATCGCCGTCCTCCTTGGCGAGCAGGGAGGGATTGGTGGTGGCTCCGGAGAGCACCCCCCAGCCGGCGATCTCCTCAACCTCGGCAACGCTTCCGGTGTCGATGAAAAGTCTCATGGCGCAAGCGTAGTCGAGGCTGAGGCGGCAGACCCCGCGGGGTCGATGCCCGCCGTGGCCGCGGCGGGCGGCCAGGCCTCCGCCTCGCGCTTGACGCGGCGTCGCGACCAGCCCAGCTCAGAGCCCATCGCCTCGGCGACTGGGCGCGCTGCCTCCGCGGTGCGCAGCTGCGGCGCCGCGAGGATCCCCAATCGGGTGCGACGCAGCAGGACGTCGGCGACGCAACGCGCCTGCTCGTGGCGGGCCGCGATCACGGCCTCCGCCAGGAGGTCGGGACGGCCCGCCACGATCGGCGCCGCAAGCTGCGGGTCCTTCCGGGCGAGATCCAGCACCGCCCGCGCCGCGTGCCCGTAGCGAAAGGCGAGCTGGGAAACCGACTCGGCACCCAGCCCGTCCGGCGCCTCCAGGTCCTCGGGGCGCGCCTCCATCCCCAGCGGAATCTCGGCCGTGTGGCAGGGAGCCTCGCGCCCCTCCCGCTCGACCAGCCGATCGACGGTCTGCTTCGCCATCCGCCGCCAGGTGGTCAGCTTGCCGCCGGTGATCGTCAGCATTCCCGACGACGTCTCGTACAGCTCCGCTTTGCGGGATATGTCGACCGACTTCTTCGGGTCGCCCGTCGAGATCAGCGGGCGCACCCCGGCGTAGGCGCCGACGAGATCGGATTGCGTCAGCGAGACCCCGAAGAAGGCATTGACCGCATCGAGCAGGTAGGCGATTTCCTCGTCGCCGGGACGGGGGTTGTCGATATCCCCGTCGAAGTCGTTGTCGGTGGTGCCAACCAGGGTGCGGCCGTACCAGGGCAGGGCGAAGATCGCGCGGCTCTCGCCCGCCGGCACGATGCAGGCGGCGCTGCCGGTCGAGAGGTCGGCCCGGTCGAGGAGGACGTGGGTGCCGCGACTGGGAGCGATGCGTGGCACGTCCTCCTCCTCGAGCACCTCCTCCGGGCGGACACGGTCGGCCCAGACGCCGGTCGCGTTGACGACGTTGTCAGCCTCGACCTCGAAGCGCTCGCCGGACTCGGCCTCCACGAAGGCGACGCCGCGGGCGAGGCCGCCGCTGGAGATCACCTCGGTCACCTCGGCGCCGTTCAGCATCACCGCGCCGAAGCGCTCCGCCTCCCCCAGGACGGTGAGGACAAGGCGAACATCGTCGGTCTGACAGTCATAGAAGAGGTAGGCGTCCTTGGGATCGCGCGGGGCCAGCGACGGGACCATCTCCACCACCTCGTCGCGATCGATCGTCCGGTGGCGGTCCGGCGACCAGTAGGAGTCCTCGTCGTCCTCCCTGGCGCTGCGCATCTCACGGCGGCTGCGCCCGACGCGGGTCGTAGCCATCACGTCGTACATGTTGAGGCCGATGCCGACGCGGCGGTCGCGGCGCTCCTCTCCCAGCGAGGGGACGAGGAACGGGGTCGGATAGACGAGGTGCGGAGCCAGCTGGACCATCAGCTGGCGCTCCAGCAGGGCCTCGCGAACCAGGCCCAGGTCGAAGTTCTGCAGGTAGCGCAGGCCGCCGTGGACCATCTTCGAGGAGCGGCTGGAGGTGCCGGCGGCGTAATCGTCGCGCTCGAGCAGCGCCACCGAGTAACCGCGCGAGGCGGCGTCGAGGGCCACGCCGGCGCCGGTGATTCCGCCGCCGATCACGACCACCTCGAAGCGCTGCCCGGCGATCGCCTCCAGCGCTGCGACACGGGAGAGCATCAGGCGAGGAAGACCGTCGTCTGCTCGACGGGGGGGCGCGACGGCGCCTCCCTCCCCTGGCGCCCCCTGCCGAGATGCAGGAGACCGACGAAGCGCTCTCCGTCGGGAAGCGCCACCGCGCGCCGTCCCGCCTCGCTGCGCAGCACCGCCGGCGTCCGCCAGTAGCCGGCCAGCCCGCGGGCGTGCGCCGCGAGCAGGACGATGTATGAGGCCACCGCGGTTGCATGCAGGTCCTCCTCGTCCTGGACAGGCTCACCGCCGAGCGCGCAGGAGACCACGACCATCGTCGGAGCGCGGTCGAGCTTGGCGGCGCCCTCGGGCCCCGCCGCCTGCTTCAGCCGCTGCAGCGCCTCCGGCCCGACCACGCGGAAGCGCCAGGGCGCGGTCAGGTGATGGTTGGGTGCCCAGCGCGCCAGCTCCAGCAGCTCCTCGATCTCCTCCCGCGTGAGCGGCTCGGAGCCGAACGCCTTATGAGTGCGGCGAGTCCGGATCGCGGTCTCAACCTCCATGACCCCGAGGGTATAGGCCGCCAACCCCTCCCCTCCTGCCGATGGTCCGATTTCCCACGATGTGCGTGGGTTTTCGGCCGTCGGCGGGTTGGGGGCTACCAGCCGAAGCGGCGGCCGAGGAAGATGACGCTGCCAAGCGCGAGACCGCCGGCGGCGAGTCCGATCCCAAGCGGCGTCCAGGGCTGCGGGCCCGACCCGTCGCTTACCGTGAACGGTTCGATCGCCGGTGCGGGCGGGCTCGCCTGGCTCGAACCTGGTTCCCCACCTGGCGCTTTCGCCCCCGGTGCCGTGGGCAGGAGGGGGAGACCGCCTGCCGCGGACGGCTTCACCGGGAACGATTTGGTCGAGTGCGGCCCGCTCCCGGGCGCGGCGCCCCCGGCGCCTGCCCGCAGCGATTTCAGGAGCCCTTCCGCCGAGGAGGGCGATCCGGCTCCGGTCGGGTTCGACGAAGACGGCGGGCCACCGCTCAGAGGCGAGCCGGGCAGGGTCCCCGTCGAGCCCGACGACGGCAGGTGGCCACCGCCAGGCAACGTCGGCTGGGCGGGAGCGGGCTTGGCGCTGCGCGGCGGTGGACTGAGTGGGAAGGATTGGCCGGCGACGGCAACCAGGACCTGGCCGGTCACCCAGACGGGGGTCTGGTCGCTGGAGTCCGAATAGGTGTAGTGGCCGTCGCCCGCCTGGCGCCTGGAGAGATAGTCGAGAGCGCTCTTGCCGCCCCTGGCAGGTGAGTTGGGGTTGGCGCCGACCGCAAGCATCCCCTGCACCGCCCAGGCGGTGGATTGCGAGTTCACCGCGCCCGAGCCGCCAAGCGCAAAGCCACCGCTTGGGCGCTGGACCTTGCGCAGGTACGCCAGGCCGCGCTGGGCGGCGTTCGTACTGGGCATCGCCTGCATCACCGCACCGGTCACGTCAGCCGAGCTGGGAGCGCCGGGCACGTCCCCCCAGCCGCCATCGGGGTTCTCCACCGAGACCAGCCAGTCCAGCGAGCGCTGCAGGCCGCTCACTCCAGCTTGCCGCAGGGCCATGACGGCAAACGCGGTCGAGGTCGGCCAGCCTTCGAACGAACCGTCGGCCCCACGGCGCTTGACCAGCGCGGCGACGAGGTCGCGGCCGCCGAACGAGCGGGGATCCACGCCCGCCCCCTCCAGGGCGAGGATCGTGCGGGCGAAGTCGCCGCTGCTGCTCAGCTTGCTGACCTGTTCGCGCAGGAAGTCGACTGGCGTGTGCCCCCCGCGCGAGACGTCGAGCGGGTTGCGGCCGGCGGCCTCCAGGCCCAGCATCGCCCAGCAGCTGGTGGCGGCGGTCGACCCGCTGCCCGGCGTCGAGCCCCAGCCTCCGTCGCTGTTCTGAGCCGAGACCAGCCAGCTGACCGCCGGGGACGTGTCGGAGGCCCTCGCCCCCGCGGGCAGGGCCGTCGCCAGCGCGAGGCCCAGCAGCAGGGTCGTCGCGACCGTCGCGGCGCGCCACTCGAACCGTTCGCGGAAGCGAACCAGCATCCGCACCATCGCCGGTCCGGCGACCAGGGCGAGGGTTATGTTGCCGATCGCGTGGGCGGCATCGAAGGGAATCGCGCGCGACTCCAAGGCCAGGAAACGCTGCAGCGATAGGTCTCCTCCATAGGACATTTCGTAGAAGTTCATCAGAGCGCCGAAGCCGATGCCAGCCAGGCCGCAGACAGCGGCGAGGGTGAGGCGGCCGGGCCTGCGCCCCCCGAGCGCCAGCGCCGCGCCCAGCACCCCGCACAGCCCCCAGGCCACCATCTGCCACGGGGTCCAGGGGCCCTGGCCAAACCAGAAGTTGGAGACGAGGCCGGTGAGCGCACCCACCGCGAAGCCGGGCGCCGGCCCCAGCGCGTAACCGGCGAAGATGACGATGTCGGTCGTCGGCTTCACGTTGGGCAGCGCCGCGAAGGCGAGCCGGCCGGCGATCGCCAGCGCCGCCAGCGCCGCCACCAGGGCGACCACCTGCGACGGCGGGCGCGAACGCTCGTACCAGGCGAAGCCGCCGAGCAGGACGGCGCCGAGGATCAGGAAGCTGGCCACCTGCCAGGACATCAGCCCTCCCCGGTCAGGACGGCGGCGCCCTGCTCGGGCGTCACGATCCCGGGCCGATCGAGGACGCGGGCAACCTCGGTGGCGAAGTACCAGCCCCCCGAGAGGACCTCGGTCGTGTCGGCGTCGGCGATCGCGACCCCGTCGCCAAGCAGCACCACGCGCTGCGCGAACGCGGCCGCAAACTCGACGTCGTGGGTGGCGACGACGACGCCGGCTCCGCGCGATGCGAGCCGCTCGATCAGGCCCACCAGGTCGTTCTTGCGAGCACGGTCCATGCCCCGAGTCGGCTCATCGAGCGCCACCATTCCGGGCAGCTCCTCACCCTCCATTCGCCCGGCCAGGGCGATCGCCAGCGCCAGCCTCTGCCGCTCCCCTCCCGAGAGGTCGCGTGGGTCGGCGTCAACCGCGTGCTCGAGCCCAACCACGCGCAGCGCCGCCATGCCGGCCTCCCCGGGCAGCTCCTCCCCCACCCGCTCGCGAACTAGGTAGTCGCTGGGATTCTGCGTCAGCAGCGCAATCCCATCGGGCACCTCGACCCTCCCCCTCACCGGCTCCACGAGTCCCGCCAACGTCCGCAGCAGCGTGCTCTTCCCAGCGCCGTTGCGCCCCATCAGCGCAACCCGTTCTCCCCGCTGCACCTTCAGGTCGATTCCTCGGATGACGTCCCGCATCGCATCACCGCTCTCCAGCTCCACCCACAGGTCCCGCACCTCGACCGCCGGGTTCGCAAGGGAGTCGGACCCCCTCCGAACGGCTTGTACTTCTCCGGCAATCCGATCGCGGACGACCGACCACGAACCACCGGAGCAAGTTGAGTGAGGAGGGGGTCCGGCTCCCTCGCCTCCACCTTTGGTCGACGTGAGGATCTGGCGGGCCTGGCGGACGCCGGTTGGCAGCGGCTCGATGCCGGCGAGGGAGAAGAGACGTGCGGCGGGGGTGCTCAGAGCGGGGTCGAAGTCGTGTGCCCAGGTGAGGAAGTCACTGGGCCGGCCGTCGAAGGAGATCGCGCCGGCGTCCATGGCGATCACCCGGTCGGCGGCGGCGAGGCAGCGCTCGAGCCGGTGCTCGGCGAGGAGGATGGTCACCCCCCACTCCTCGTTGAGGCGGCGCAGCAGCCAGATCAGCTCGTCGCCGGCGACGGGATCGAGCTGGGAGGTCGGCTCGTCGAGCAGGACCAGCTTTGGCCGGGTTACGAGGGCCGCGGCGAGGGCGACGCGCTGCAGCTCGCCGCCGGAGAGCGTGTCGACCGTACGGCTGAGGAGGTGCGGCATCGCGAGGGCAAGGGCGACCTCCTCGACAGCGCGGGCGCGGCCGGCAGACGACTCGCCGCGCATCTCCAGCGGCAGCTCCAGCTCTGCCGCGACGGTGGTCGAGACGACCTGGGTCTCGGGATCCTGCGCGACGTAGCCGATCGCGCTGGCCAGCTCGCCCGGGCCCGAGGCAATCGCGTCCATGCCGGCGACACTGACGCTGCCGGCGATCTCGCCGCCATGGAAGTGCGGGGCGAGGCCGCAGGCGGCGCGCAGCAGGGTCGTCTTGCCGCTGGCCGAACGGCCCACGAGGAGCGCGAACTCTCCCGTGCCCAGCTCCAGCGAGACCTCGCCCAGGGCCGGTCGTCCAGCCTGCGGATAGCTGTAGGTGAGCCCCGCGATCGCGAGAACTGGGGCTGCGCGGGTCGGAGTCGCGACCTCAGGTTGCACGCGGCGCCTCCAACGAGCCGGCGGCGGCTGGCGGCGGCACGGGGATGGCCATGCGCACCCGGGCGCCACGGCGCGGCTTGCGCCGCAGGGGGGCAAATCCACTGAAGCACAGCAGCAACGAGAGGGCGATGGTTGCGTGGTCGGTGCCGATCCCGACGGCGGGATAGGCACTGAACTCGTCCGCGCCCACGAGCTTTCCGGCGACAGCGGCGATGAGCACCGCCAGCCCGACCGCGTAGAAGCGACCGTCGTGGCGTGACCTTGGGCGCACATGCCTGGCGCCCGCCGGGCGCGCACGCGATAGGGCATAGCCGCGCAACTCGAGCGTGGCCGCGACATCGACGGCTCGGTCGAGCGAACCGGCCAGGAGGCGGCGGGCGAGGGCGCCGCGGCCGAGCGGGGCGGCGCCCGGGCCCCGCAGGCGGGCGGCGTCGCGCAGGCGGACGGCATCCGCGGCGGCGACCGGGACGAGGCGAGAGACGAGCGAGGCGGTCAGCGCCGAGCGCCCCGCAAACGGCCGCAGGGCGCGCAGCACCCGGTCGGGGTCGACGCAGGCCGAGTAGACGGCGAAGGCGACCATCGTCACCGCGGCGCGCAGCGCAATCGCCGCGCCGGCCGTCAGCGCCTCGGCGGTGACGTCGACCCGGCCCAGCAGCGGCCATTCGCCAAGTCGCAGCAGCACCGTTTCGCCGCGATGCGTGACGAGACCGTTGACGGCGACGATCAGCACGCCGAAGGCGAGGCCCATGCGGAGCGCGGAGCGTACGGCGTCGCGCGCGCCCGCGGCGCGCCCCGCGAGGACCGCCGCGACCCCCGCCGCCGCCAGCACGATCGGGTTCGAGTAGAGGAAGGCGACGGCGACCAGCGAGCCGAGATAGCTGACCGCGGCCCCCGGCGACGCCGCCTGGAGCGGGCCGGGCCTCGGCGTGTATGCGAATGGCGATCTCATGGCAGCGGCAGCGCTGTCTCCCCCCCACCTTCGGCTGCCACCGCGTAATGGTCGCGCAGGCCGCGCGAGTCGAGCAGGCCGGCCGCGGCCCGGACGCCCTGCGCGCCGGCGCCGGTCACGACCCAGACGGGTGGCGCTTCATAGCGCCGCGTCGCCGCCACCAGGCCGGCGTCCCCACCGAAGCGCCGTGCCGCTCGGCCGCCTTCGTCAAGGCCCCAGAGCCGGTATGACCCGCCGGCGCGCCGGAACTCCGCGAAGACGCCGCTCGCCTGCGGGCCGGCTTCGATCTGCGCCGCAACCGGGTCCCCCCGCAGCCGCCCCCAGGGCCCAACCAACACCCGAATCGCCCCCGGCGCACCCCCGTCCCCGCCCGAGTTCGCGTTTTGTCTCGCATAGCGCGACAAAACGCGAACTCGGGCCCCCGCTTGCTCCAACCTGGCTCGCACCACGGCGCATGCCGCGCCGCCGCCGCGGCATTCCACCGCCACCGGTCGCCGCCTGCCGTCATAGCCGTCGACGAAGGGCTGCGGGAAGGAGCCGACCACCGCCGGCACGCCCATCGCCGCCGACCAGGCGCGGAAGTCCCACCAGACCGCCTCGCCGCCGTGCAGCGGGTAGTCGGCCGCCCCAACCGCCGATTCGACCCCGTTCACGTAGAAGAACCAGTCGTAGCGCCGGCCGCCCCGTTCCGACCCTTCGAGCCCGTCGATCGACTGCACGAAGCCACCCCCGTAGCGGGTCGCGATCTTCGCGTTGCGTTCGAGCAGTCGCATCACGGTGTCGGCCTCGGTGACCTCTTCCCGCACGGGGGCGACGACGCGCCGCGCGCCGTAGTCGCGGGTCACCGTCAGCTCGGCCTCGCCCAGCCCCCTGCCGGGGCCGATGCCGCAGCCGGCGGCCGCGAGCGCCGCCAGGAGCAGCGCGCTCGCGACCGCCGTGCCACGGCGAGGCCTCATGGCGTCATCCGCGCGGGCACTTCCCGCCGATGCAGACCGCGACGCCGTTGGACGGGATGTCCTTGCCGTGCCGGGCGATCAGCCTCTTCGGCCTGTCGAGTGTCACTGTGGCGCGACCGTCGGCGGCGGTCGGGCCGCTGGCGCCGGTCACCTTCACCCCGGCCGCCGGCGTGCGCGTGCCGTCGTCGGCGTAGGAGAAGACGCGCACCGTGAACGGCTTGCCGGCCGTCGCCCGGTGCGGTGCCAGCAGGCCCAGCTCGTTCGGGTAGGGATAGGGCGCCAGCGCCCAGAGCACTTCGTCACCGGCGTGCAGCTTGACCGAGTCGCCGCCGAGTTCCGGGTTCTTGTGATTGACCTTGAGGTACCAGGAGAGTCCCGTCTTTTCGCTGCCGAGGAAACCGCCCACCCCGCACAGCCCGAGGCCGAAGTCGAAGTGATCGGTGATCAGCAGCGGGCGCAGCGCCCGGTCCGACTTCGCGGCCTGGCCGAGCAGGCCGAGCGCGGTCGCGCCCTTGATCGTCGCCGGCTTGCCGCTGCCGCCGGTCCCGGAGCCCAGGCAGGTCGCCTTTGGGCTGGTCGGGACGGTCGTGGTGCCGGTCGCCAGGGCCTCTTCGGCGAGGACCTTGCCACCGGCGCCGACGACGCGCAGCTCGGCGGGAGTCCCCTTGGCCGCCGCGACTGCGGCGACGGCAAGGACGAGGGCGAAAGCCAGCGCGCACGCGGCCGCCAGCCGGAATGGAATGAGTGTTGGCATCTAAGCCACCCTTTCCTCGAGGGTTGTCATGGCTGGCCGGGGACAGGTCTCCTGGCTTCCGGGGTGGTCGGCCGCGCCTTCCCGGGGACTCGGTGTCGTCCCCAGTGGCTGACGCTCAAGCGTCCACGGCCTCCTTGACCCGGTCACAGTGGCGGGACCGCGCCGGTTTCTCACCGGACTTCCCTTGACCACCGACCGTATGTACGGGGGTGAGTCTATCCCGCCGGAGCGGCGGTGCGCCGGCCGTGCCGCCACCGTCGCATCGGGAGCGGCGGTCAAGCTATCCGGCTGAATCCCCTTGCCCGATCGCGCTCACCGCACCCCCGGTCGCCACACTCACTGGCGCCTCGCCAGGCGGCGCCATCTGCTGTTGCGCGGCGGCGTTGCGGCAACGCTGCTGGCGGTGGTCGGGCCGGGCCTGCTCGCGGGCCTCTCCGACGACGACCCCGCCGGGATCACCACCTACTCGATCCTCGGCGCCAAATACGGCTACGAGCTGCTCTGGGTCCTCGCCCTCTCCACCGCGGCGCTGGTCGTCTTCCACGAGCTGGGGGTGCGACTGGGGATCGTCACCGGCAAGGGGCTGCTGACCCTTGTCCGCGAGCGCTACGGCGGGCGGGCGGCGGCGGTCGTGCTCTCCGCCCTCGTTCTCGCCAACACCGGCACACTCTGCGCCGAGTTCGCCGGCGTGGCGGCCGGGATGGAACTGCTCGGCGGCATGAGCCGCTACATCAGCGTGCCGCTGGCGGCGATCGGGGTCTCGGCCCTGGTCCTGCGCGAGAGCTTCCGCCACGTCGAGCACTTCCTGCTGGCGCTCAGCTCGGTCTTCGTCGCCTACGTGATCTCGGGCGTGCTCGCCCACCCCGACTGGGGTGCTGCGGCCAAGGGCCTGGTCGTGCCGAGCCTGCCGCTCAACCGGGAGGCGCTGCTCGTCGCCGTGGCCACGGTCGGGACGACGCTGGCGCCCTGGGGGCTGGCGTTCATCCAGTCCTACGCGGTGGACAAGCGGCTGCACGTCAAGGACATCGTCTACGAGCGAATCGACGTGATCGTCGGCGCCGTCCTGACCGGCGTGATCGGCTTCTTCGTCGTCATCGCCTGCGCCGCGACCCTGCACGTGCAGGGCATAGACGTCAACAACGCAAGCGACGCGGCGCGCGCGCTCGAACCGCTGGCGGGGAACACGGCAGCGACCCTCTTCGGCCTCGGCTTCCTCGGCGCCGCTCTGCTCGCCGCCGCGATCGTCCCCCTCTCCACCGCCTACTCGGTGTCGGAGACGCTGGGCCGCAAGGCGGACCTCAACGACAGCTTCGAGGAAGCGCGCTCCTTCTATGTCAGCTACGGCGCCGTCGTGGCGCTCGCCGCCGTCCTCGTCCTCATCCCCGGCGCCCCATTGATCCCGATCCTCTTCCTCTCGCAGGCCTTGAACGCGGCCCTCCTGCTCGTGCTCCTCCCTTTCATGCGCTCGCTCGGCCGCGACCGTGAGCTGATGGGGGCCCACGCCCTGGGTCGCGGCGGGCGGTTGGCCACCGGTATCGCCCTTGCCGCGATCGCCGTCTCGGTCTGCGCACTCGGGGTCCTGGCGGTCCTCTGACCGCCCCAGCCACGTTCACGAGCCTTCGTCGAGAGCTGGCGTTTGTCCGGCATTCATGGGAAAGGCCTTGACAGGGGGGGCCACGAGATGGGTAAATGGCCGCGCGCGACCAGTCCCCGAGCGGAGGAGAGCCGATGCCGTCGTCTGTGCCGCCCCTTGCAGCGCTGTTCGACCTGAGCCACCCGGCGCATTACCTGCACTGGCACTTCTTCCAGATGTCGGTGGCGAACGTCGTCGTGATCGGGCTGATGATCGTCGTCTTCGCCGCCGCGATCCTGATCCCCCACCCGAACCGGAAGCACTCCTCGTGAGCGCCGAGACAGAGCGCCCGTCCGCCGCGGAGCGTCGCATGTGGACCACCTGGGTGCGCGAGCGGGCGGTCGGAGCGCTGCCGCCGGAGAAGCTGCTGCCGGACCGCCAGCCCTCCTACGTCTCGTCGTGGGTCTACGTCTTCGGCGTCGCCGCAATCGCCTCGCTGATCGTCGTCGTCGTCTCCGGGGTCCTCCTCAGCCTGAAGGGGCCCGCCTGGTGGCACGTCTCCGCCGTCGGCCGGTTCCTCAACGGGACCCACCTCTGGAGCGTGGAGCTGTTCTTCTTCACGATGGTCGTCCACCTCTGGGGGAAGTTCTTCATGGGCGCCTGGCGCGGCGGGCGGGGGCGCACCTGGGTGACCGGCGCCGTCACCTTCCTGGTCGCGATCGGCGCCGCGTTCACCGGCTACCTCTCCCAGCAGAACTTCGACTCGCAGTGGATCGCCAGCGAGGGCAAGGACGGGCTCAACGCGATGGGCATCGGGGCCTTCTTCAACGTCGCCGACTTCGGCCAGATGTACACGTTCCACGTCATCCTGCTGCCGGTGGCGGTGACGGCGCTGGTGATCTGGCACGTGCTGCTCGTGCGCCGCCACGGGGTGGTGCCCCCCTACCCGGCGAAGCTGCGGCCCGCGCCGGCTCCGGGGCCCGGCGCTGGCGAGGCGGCGCAGCCGTGAGCGCCGCGCCCTCCACGCCCGCCGCTCCCGACCCCGCCGCTCCCTGGCCGGGGCGATACGTCCGCTATGACCTCGTCAAGGAGCTCGTCGTGGCGCTGGGAGCAATCGCGGCGCTGACGGTGGTCCTCACCGTCCTCTTCTCCTCTCCCGACCTCCAGCCGACGACGATCCAGAGCTGGGCGCGCGCCAACCCCGGCGACTTCGTCACCACCGCGGTCACCGAGCTGGACCGGACCAGCGAGATCGCGACCTACGGCCCGCCCTACAACCACACGCCCGACGCGGCCCAGAAGCTCGGACCGATCTCGCTCCAGGAAGCAGCCGGCGTCCACATCCCGATCGACACCGCCACGGAATTCGTGATCGACCCGCTGCGCTCGGTTCCGGGCGACCCGCGCCTCAAGGCCGCGCTTGCCGCCTATCAAGCGGCGCCGCCGAGATCGCAGAAGGCGTGGACGGCCGCCTACGAATCCGGGCTCGAAGGGGCCCGCTTCCGCGGTGCCGCGGTGGTCCTCCCCGCCGGCCGCTACGGACCGGTGCCGACGATGATGACGTCGCTGCTCGGGCTGGCCAAGAGCGGTGGGCTCGACGGCGACCTGCTGGCCGGCGACCACCGCTTCTACCAGACCAACTACGTCAAGCCACTGCTCTTCCTCGCCGCCGGCAGCTACTTCGAGGAACGCGCCTCCGGCCAGCACCTGCTCGGCACCCAGTGGGGAATGATGAACGAGACGGGCAGCTACCCCGGCCAGGTTTGGCTTTGGCTCAGCACCCTCTGGTACCAGATCGAACCGTTCAAGAGCTCCGAAAACGGCGACGCGCTGGTCATGGCCCTGGTCGGACTTCTCAGCCTCGCCTTCGTCTGCATCCCGTTCATCCCGGGCCTGAGGACGCTCCCGCGCCACCTCCGTCTCTACCGGGCGATCTGGCGCGACCATTACCGCGAGGTCGAGGGCTGACCGGTGGCCCTCCCGCCGCCGCTGTCGTGAGGCCCCGCTCCGGATCCGTTTTAGAGCCCGTTTACGCATTGCGATAATCCTGTATTCGTGGACGAGCCCCAGTCCCATCGACCGCGTAGGGCAGAGCGGGCCGCCTGGGAGCGAAGCCGGCGCCGGCGCCGGCTCATCCCGCTGGCGGCAGCGGCTGCGGTGCTCGTCGCCATCCTGCTCGCGCTCGGGCGCTCCGGCTCCGGGGGCGGCGGAGCGACGTCCGGGACGAGCGCCGCCGCGCAGACGGTCGCCGTCGCCCGCCTCGCCTCGCCGCCCCTGCCGGCGCCGATCTCCGGCGAGTCGGCGGTCGCGGTCCGCGGCGGGGTGCTGATCCTCGGCGGCCTCGACTCCTCCTCCGCCTCGGTCAGCGGCGTCTTCCGGCTCGACGCGGCAAGCGGACGGCTCAGCCCGGCCGGATCGCTGAGCGGGCCGCTGCACGACGCCGCGGCGGTGGCGCTGCCCGGGCAGGTCCTCGTCTTCGGCGGCGGCACGGAAACCAGCACCGACCAGGTGCAGGCGCTGGCCGCGCCGGGCGGCAGCGTCGCCTCCGGCGCGACGGCAAGCGTCGTCGGGCGGCTCCCCACCCTGCGCTCCGACCTCAGCGCGGTGACGATCGGGGGCCGCGCCTACGTGCTCGGCGGCTACGACGGGAAGGCGCCGATCAGCTCGGTGCTGGCGACCGGCGACGGCAAGAGCTTCAGCCAGATCGCCTCCCTCCCGGTCCCCGCCCGCTACGTCGCCGCGGCGTCGCTCGGCGGCAGGATCTACGCCTTCGGCGGCGAGACGGCGAGCGGCGCCGCCACCGACGCGATCCGCGAAGTCGACCCGCGAAGCGGCGCCGCGCACGTCGTCGGCCGGCTGCCGGAAGCGCTCTCACACGCCGCGGCGGTGACCCTCGGCGGCTCGATCTACGTCCTCGGCGGCGAAGCGGGCGGCTCGCCCAGCAACCGCATCTGGCGCTTCGACCCGGCCGGCGGCGCGGTGGCGGCGGGGCGCCTGCCGACCGCGGTCGCCGGCGGCGCCGCCGCGGTGGTCGGTCGCACCGCCTACCTGATCGGCGGCACGGGCGCCGGCGGCGCCGCCCTGCGCTCGATCGTCACCGTGCGCCTCGAGCGGCGGTCTCCGGCGCCGCAGCCGGCTCAGGCCGCGCCCGAACGCTCCTCGGCCTCGGCCCCGTTCAGCGGCCGCCTGATGATCGCCGACCGCGGCAACAACCGGCTGATCGTCGTCAACGCGCAGAAGCAGATCCTCTGGAGCTTCCCCTCCCGCACGCGCCCGGCGCCGCCGGGCGGCTTCTACTTCCCCGACGACGCCTTCTTCACCCACGGCGGCACCCAGATCATCACCAACGAGGAGCAGAACGAGCGGATCGTCCAGCTCGCCTTCCCGTCCGGCAAGCTGCTCTGGTCCTACGGCCACCCCGGGACCGCCGGTTCCGAACCCGGCTACCTGCACGAGCCCGACGACGCCTACCTGCTGAGCAACGGCGCGGTCTCGGTCGCCGACGCCCAGAACTGCCGCATCCTGCTCATCTCGCCGCAGAAGAAGGTGCAGCACGAACTCGGCAGCCCCTCGAACTGCGCCCACGAACCGCCGCGCGCCTTCGGCTCGCCCAACGGCGACACGCCGCTCGCCGACGGCAACATCCTCGTCTCCGAGGTGACCGGCTCCTACATCGACGAGGTCACCCCCGGCGGCAGGCTCGTCTGGAGCGTCAAGCTGCCGATCGCCTATCCCTCCGACGCCCAGCAGGTCGGCCCCAACCGCTACCTGGTCGCCGACTATGCCGAACCCGGCGGCCTCTACGAATTCGACCGCCACGGCCACATCCTCTGGTCCTACCGCCCCACCTCCGGCCCGGGGATGCTCAACCACCCGAGCCTCGCCGAGCGGCTGCCGAACGGCCTGATCGCGGTCGTCGACGACTACCGCGACCGGGTGGTGCTGATCGACCCCCACACGAGGCGGATCGTCTGGCAGTACGGCCACACCGGCCAGCCCGGACGCGGCCCCGACTTCCTCCACACTCCCGACGGCTTCGACCTGCTGGCCCCGAACGGCACCACCCCCACCCACCCCTTCACCGGCTGACGCCGTACTTTCGTCCAGGTCTCCGGGCCCCGGTCGGGGCCCGAGCGGGCGCCCGCGAGCCCTTTCGATTTCCTGAGCGCTGAACGTTCGTCCACCGGTCTTGGATTGCTGTGTGGTGGCGGGGTACGCTCGGCGCCCACGCAGTCCAACAGTTGGGGGAGAGAATGAGTGAGGGGATTCGGCTCCATGCGCCGGCGTTGACGATCTCCGTGATCGCCCTGTTCGTAGCGCTCGGGAGCAGCGTCTACGCGGCATCCAAGATCAGCGGCAAGGCGATCAAGATGAAGTCGCTGCCGGGCAACCGCCTGCTGCCCCACTCGGTGCCTGCCAACCGCCTCAAGCCCGGCGTCCTCAGCGGCGCCTCCCTCCCGACCCCGCTCACGGGCGCCGACATCAACGAGCTGACGCTCGGCCAGGTCCCGAGCGCCGCCCACGCCGAAACGGCCGACAGCGCGCAGAGCGCCGTCGACGCCCAGACGGCGCTCAACGCCGTCAACGCGATCGATGCGAAGACGGTCAACGGCCACAGCGTGGGCTGCCTGGTCGGCACACGGCCGTTCGCGGGCGCCTGCTGGCAGGCCTCGCCGAACGCAACCGCCACCGCCCCCGACGCGGCCGCCGACTGCGCCTCGCACGGCGGGACGCTGCCCGGGGCGCTCGAACTTGCCGCCTTCGCCAAGCAGCCTGAAGTGAACCTCGCCCCCGGCGATGAGTGGTCGAGCGACATCACGAATGTCTCGGGTGCCGGGGTCTATGACGCTGTCACCGTTTCAGCTGCCGCGGGTGTGGCTGCCACACTGTCAAGCGAACCCAGGAAGTACCGCTGCGTCATTCCCCTCGTCAGCTGACGCTGGGGCGCACCGCTGCCGCATTGGCCTCCGCCCACCCGGGCCGCCCTCTATCCTCGGTCCGGATGCGATCGCGCCCGCACAGCGCCAGGCGAATCGCGGGCTCGCTTGCGACGCTCGCCTGCTTGGCCTTGGGCGCACTCGCGGGCCCGACCAGCGCGGCCGCCCGGGCGCACCCCACAGCGTCAGCCGCCGGCGAAGCGGCACGGGTGGCGCGCTACTGGACCCCCGCCCGGATGCGCAGCACCCCGCCGCTCGACGCGCCGCAGGGGTCCTCCCTCACCGCAAGCGCCAGCTTCGCGCCGATCGCCGAACCTGCCACGCTCCCCTTCGCCGTCAACGGCCGGCTCTTCGTCCGCCAGGGACGCTTCCTGGGCTACTGCTCGGGGACCGCCATCAACAGCCCCACACGGCGGCTCGTGCTGACCGCCGGGCACTGCGTCAACTCCGGCCCCCGCAGCCTCCAGGGCAACTCCGTCTGGTCGCGCTATCTCGAGTTCGTGCCCGCCTACAGCAACGGGGTCGCGCCATTCGGCGCCTTCATCGCCCGCCGGCCGTATGTCTACGCCCCACGCCAGTGGGTCAGCTCGGCCGACCCCAACTACGACGTCGGCGCCCTGCTCACCTCGCCCAACGCCGAAGGGGTGAACGTCGCCGACGCGGTGGGCGGCGGTGTTGCGCTCGCCACCGGCCTCAGCCGTCACCAGCAGTTCCAGACCTTCGGCTACCCGGGCATGGACGGCTCGATGCAGGGATGCGAATCACCCTATGCGGGGGACGACAGCGCCACCTACCAGATCCCCGGGCCGCCGACGATCGCGATCGGCTGCCACTGGGCCCCCGGCGCGAGCGGCGGCGGCTGGCTGATCAACGGAGGAACGACGATCGACGGGTTGACCACCTACGGCAAACGCGGCGATCGCATCCACAGCTTCGGCCCCTACTTCGGCCAGCAGAACGTCGGCAACCTCGTCGCCGGCCTGTAGTCAGGGATAGGCCCTGAGACTAAGAACGTCTCCCGGTCAGGCGCTGAGCAGGTTGCGGTAGAAGCGGTAGTCGCGCCGCTCGGGCCGCAGGTTGGAGGCGAGCGCCAGGTGGTGGCGTGCGCGCTCCGTCTGGCCCGTCTTGGCCAGCGCCCGGCCGAGGCAGAAGTGGGCGTAGTCGTTCACCGGGTGCGTGTCGACCACCGCCTCGAACTCGGCGGCGGCAGCCGCGAACCGGCCCGAGCGGAAGTAGGCGCGTCCCAGCGCCTCGCGGACCGACGACTTCTCAGGCGCCCGCCGCGCGGCCGCCTCCAGCGGCACGGCGGCCTGCTCGAAGTCCTCGTCGGCGAGCAGCTCGATCCCACGCCGGTAGAGGGTGAGGGTCGAATCGCGATCGGCTTCGAAGCTCATCGACTCAAGTCTAGGGGCGCTACGGTTGGCCGAGTGGAGTCTCCAGCACTTGACAATCGCAGGCTGCAGCGCCTGATCGCGGTTGGCCGATCGCTCGTCTCGAGGCTCGACCTGGAGGGCATCCTCGACCTGGTCCTCGATGCGGCGCGCGAGCTGACGAGCGCCCGCTACGCGGCGCTCGGCATCCTCGACGAGCGCAAGCGCGAGCTCGAGCGCTTCCTCACGCTGGGAGTGGACGATGCGACGCACGCATCGATCGGCGGCCTGCCGCGCGGCCGCGGTGTGCTCGGCGAGCTGATCCGGCACGCCGAGCCGCTGCGCCTCTCAGACGTGTCCGCCCACCCACGTTCGTATGGCTTCCCACCCGGCCATCCGCCGATGCGCACGTTCCTCGGCGTGCCGATCCTGATCCGCGGTGAGGCATGGGGCAACCTCTACCTGACCGAGAAGGAGAGCGGCGAGGACTTCAACGAGACCGACGAAGCTGCCGCGATCGTCCTCGCCGACTGGGCTGCGATCGCGATCGAGAACGCCCGCCTCTACGAGGATCTTGCCCGCCGCCGCGACGAGGTCGCGCAGCAGCGGGACAACGCGACACGTTCAGTGAAAGCGCTGGCCGTGATGACGGACATCGCCCGCTCGGTAGGCGGCGAGACCGACATCGACCGCATCCTCGAGCTGATCGTCAACCGCGGACGGGCGCTGGTGGATGCCCGGGCCCTGCTGATCCTGCTGGCTGACGGCGAGGAGCTTGTCGTGGCGACCACGGCGGGGGAGCTCGAGGCCAACCTGCACGGCGCCCGGGTCCCGATCGAGGGCACCTTTCACGGTCACGTCCTGCGCAGCGGCCGCGCCGAACGCCTGACCGGAGAGGACAGCCTCGACGCCGAGCTCAACGAGCTCGGCGTCTCCGCCGAGGCGGCGATGCTCGTGCCGCTGACCTTCCGCGGTACCTCCTCCGGCGTGCTCACCGCGCTCGACCGCGTCGTCGAGGGACCCGGATTCGGGCCCGAGGACGAACGCCTGCTGCGTTCGTTCGCGGCAAGCGCGGCAACCGCCGTCGCGACCGCGCAGTCGGTCGAGGCCGAGCGGCTGCGCAACAGTCTCGAAGCGGCCGAGCAGGAGCGCAAGCGCTGGGCGCGGGAGCTTCACGATGAGACCCTGCAGGCGCTGGGCGGGCTGCGCATGCTGCACTCGGCGGCGCTGCGCGCCGACGCCAGCGGCAGCGAGCTGCGCAAGGTGCTCCACGAAGCGACCAAATTGATCGACGTCGAGATCGACAACCTCTCGGGGCTGATCGCCGAGCTGCGCCCGGCGGCCCTGGACGAGATCGGGCTGGCGCCCGCCCTGCGCACGCTGGCGGAACGCAAGAGCCGCGAAGGCGAGCTCGAGATCGACGTCCTCGTGCGGCTGCGCGACGGGGATGACGCGCGACTGCCGCACGAGACCGAGAGCACCCTCTACCGGCTCGTGCAGGAGGCGCTGAACAACGTCGCGAAGCATTCGGGCGCCTCACGCGCCGAGGCGCTGGTCGAGTGGAGCGACGACATGGTCGAGGTCACCGTCCGCGACGACGGCTGCGGCTTCGAGCCTGCCGCGGTGAACGGGGGGTTCGGGTTGATCGGCATGCGCGAGCGGGTCATGCTTGCCGGCGGCGAGCTGCAGATCGACGCCGCACCGGGGCGTGGAACCACCGTCTCCGCCAGCATCCCCCTGGATCCGCCGCGGGGCGCCCGTCAGCGCTCGAGCAACCCGCGGTCCAGCACGTAGCGCACCAGGTCGGCGCGCGTGCCGAGGTCGAGCTTCCGCTGCAGCCTGATGCGGTGGGTCTCGACGGTCCGCCCGCTGAGGAAGAGCCGCTCACCGATCTCGGCGTTCGTATGCCCGAGCGCCACCAGCCGGAGGATCTCGACCTCCTCCTCGCTCAGCCCGTCCGGCAGGCCCGGAGGCGGCTCGACGGCCAGGCGGACCCCAAGCTGCGGGTTGATGTACGGCTCGCCGCGAGCCGCCAGCCGCACCGCCTCGATCAGCTCGTCCTCGGCCGAGCGCTTCAGCACGAACCCGAGCGCACCCGCCTTCAGCGCCTCGCGTGCGAACGCCGGATCGTCCTGCATCGTCAGCACCACGATCTGCGTCTCCGGCGCCTGCTCCCGAAGCGTTGGAATCGACGCCAGGCTCGATCCCCCCGGCATGTTGAGATCGAGCACCAGCACGCTCGGCCGGCGAGCGCGCACGTAACGCTGCGTGCTGGGAACGTCGCTCGCCTCCGCCACCACCTCGAAGCCGCCCTCGGCCTCGAGCAGCAGCCGCAGCCCCGCCCGCACAACCCCATGGTCGTCGGCGATCACCACCGTGATCGGCTTTTCGGCGCCGGACCGCTCGGTCCCCTTCCCACCGCCAGCGTGCTCGCCTGACTGCATCGGGGAGAGGCTAGACGTAGCGGGCCTTCCGCTGCCAGCTGCAGATGCCATCCGCCCATCCTGGCCGCTGGGGGTTCCTTCGTCATCCGTGCTCGTCCCCGTATCGCAACGGGCGACCCCCCGATCCGACACAGGCGCCGTCTATGGTCGCAGCGTATGGAGGCGAAGCGGCTGGTCTCTGTCGTGCTTGCCGATGACCATGTCGTCGTACGGCACGGGCTGCGCATGTTGCTCGAGCAGGCCCCCGGGCTCACCGTCGTCGGCGAGGCCGGGGACGCCGGTGCTGCTCTCGAGATCTCCGCCAGCGAGCGGGCCGACATCCTCGTGCTCGATCTCAACATGCCGGGCCGCCCGCCGCTGGAGGTGCTTGCCGAGATCGCAAACCGGGCCCCCGGCGTCGCCGTGGTGGTGCTGACGATGGAGCGAGACCCCGCCTTCGCCCGTCGCGCGCTCGAGCTGGGCGCGCGGGGTTACGTCCTGAAGGAGGCGATCGACGAGGAGCTGGTGGCGGCCATCCTTGCGGTGGCCGACGGCGGCACGCATGTGAGCACCGCCGTCGCCACTGCGCTCAAGAAACCGCGCGACCATGCCGGCCCGCCCGACGGCCTGACCGAACGCGAGGCGGAGGTGCTGCGCATGATCGCCCTCGGCCATACGAACGCCGAGATCGCGGCGGAGCTTTCGCTCAGCGTCCGCACCGTGGAGAGCCATCGCAAGCACGTCCAGCAGAAGCTCGGCCTCACGACACGTCCCGAGCTGATCCGCTACGCGCTCGAGCACAAGCTGATCTGAGCGATCCTCGACTGGGGGTCGAGGAAGGCCACGCGGGCGGCCCCCGCGGACCCAACGGGTCATATACGGATGTATAGGGCGCCGTGCAACGAGACGCTTCGGCTCATGTCACGGCAGTCCGCGTTCTTCGAGGGGGTTGCGCAGGTTGACGCAACCCTGGTTGGGCAGTCGGCCAAAGTGCCGATCTTCTACTACGACGGCACCGCCCAGACGGCTGTCTTCCCGGCCCGTCTAGGCGCTCTGCGCAAGCTGCTTCCGGACCCGCGCTTCGTACCGGCCCGCCTCGCTCCCGGGCTGGGCGCCGTCGCCGTCACCTGCTTCGAGTACCGCGACACGGACATCGACCCCTACAACGAGCTGGCGATCTCGATCGTCCTCAGCGAGTCGCCGTTCGCCTCCAACCTGCCGGGCCGGGCACTGCTGGCCGGCCTGCGCAACAAGCAGCTCCACGCGTGGGTCCATCACCTGCCGGTCACCACGGAGATCGCCCGCGCCGGGGGCGTCGAGCTGTACAACTACCCGAAGTTCGTCGGCTCGATCGACTTCGCTGAGGATGGGTCACGCCGCACCTGCCGCCTGGGCGAGGGCGACGAGCACATCCTGACGCTTGACGGGCCGCTGATCGACACGCCCCGCTCCGGGCAGATCCAGCTCTTCAGCCACCTCTGGATGGACCGCCAGCCGCAGGAATCGGAGTTCAAGCTCAACGTGCTGGCCGGTGGCCGCTCGCTGCGCACCGGCGCGGCGCGGCTGGAGCTCGGCAAGCGGCACCCGATCGCCCGCGAGCTTGCGAGCGTGCTGGTCTCACGGCGCTCGATCTATTACGAGCTGATGGCGCCGTTCGAGGGGATTCTCTACGGGCCGGAGCACCTGTCGCTGCCGCTGATCCACCGCGCGATGGCGCTGGTCGAGCCCGGCGAGCCCGTCGTCCGCTGACCATGGCGGCCGAGCCCCGCAGCACGGCTCCGTCGCTGCGCGAGGCCTTCCCGCGCCTGCGTCAACTCGAGGAGCTGGACCGGGGATACGTCCGCCGGTTGGAGAATCTGCAGCTGAAGGCGCGGGGATTCGCCGACCTGCACCTGCGCCCAGCGGCGCTGGAGATCGACCGGCGCACCGACGAGGACCCCTCTTACTTCGACTGGGACCTGGTGCGAAGCGGCGCCCCGTACGGCATGCTCGACTTCCTCATCCCCGCTCAGGTCGGCGGGGGCGGCTGTCTCACGGCGCAGTGCGCGATCGTCATGGAGGAGCTCTGCGCCGCCTGCCCCGGACTCGCCCTGATCTTCGGTGCCCACGGGCTGGGGATCTCGCCGCTGCTGCTCGACGGCCCCCTCCACTGGGACGTGATGAGCGAAGTTGCCGAGTCCGTCCAGCGCGGGGAGCCGATGCTGATGGCCTGCGCCCTCACCGAGCCCGACGCGGGCACCGATGTCGAGGACGTCGACCTGATCGAGAAGGCGCGGATCTCCAGCCACGCCCGGCGGGTGCCCGGCGGCTACTCGTTGAGCGGTGTCAAGCGCTTCATCTCCAACGGCGGCGTCGCCCGCTGGCTCACGGTCCTGATGCCGGTCGACCCGCGCCGGGCCGCCGCGACGTGGACCTGCTTCCTGGTCGACGCCGAGAGCAAGGGATTCTCGGTGGCGCGCAACGAGCACAAGATGGGCCAGCGCGCCTGCCCGGCCTCGGAACTCGTCTTCGACGAGGTCTTCGTCCCCGATGACCGCGTCGTCGCGCGGGTCGGCGACGGCGCCGGGGCGACCCTGATCGTGCTCGCCGCCTCGCGGCCGCCGGTCGGCGCCATCGCAACCGGCATCGCCCGCGGCGCCTACGAACGGCTGCTGACCTGGCTGCGCGAGGACCCCGACGCAAAGGGGATGCTCGAGCGCCAGAGCGTGCAGCTGCGACTTGCCGGCATGGCCGAGCAGATCCACCTCGCCCGCCAGGCCTACATGGACGCTGCCGTGGAGCTCGACGTCGCGGCGCTCGGCGGCGCGACGAGGAGCCCGCTGCTGAGGAGCCTGAGGGTGGTGCCGAACCGGATGTACCGGCAGCCGGCGGTGCGGCGGCTGATGACCTCGCCCCGGACCCGCGACGCCCTCGCCAGGTTCCTCAGCCGCAGCACGAGCGATGCTGCGATCACCCGCTCGCTGGGCCTCTCCTCGCTCGCCAAAGCGCAGGGCGCCGACGTGGCGATGAGCGTCACCCACTCCGCCCTCGAGATCGCCGGGCTGACCGACGCGGCGGTCCGTCCCGAGCTGGAGAAGCTGTGGCGCGACGCCAAGCTCTGCCAGATCTACGAGGGCACGATCCAGCTCAACCGGATCGAGGTCTACAGGGCTCTCGTGGCCCAAGAGACGATGCCGGCGCTGCCCCCCGTGAAGCGCCGCGTGGACGCCGCCGGGGTTCCAGCATGAGCGCGGTCCCGACGACGACGAGCGAGGGAGCGGCCGAGCGCCAGGAGGTCGTCGCGCTGGCCCGTGAGCTGGGACGCCGCGAGTTGGCGCCCCACGCCCTGGAGCTTGACGAGCGCCGTCCCGGGGCGCTGGAGGCCGCATGGGCGCGGGTGGTCGAGGTCGGCTTCGACCGGGCCCTGGTCGCCGCGGAGGACGGTGGCGCCGGGTTCGACGCGGAAACGCTGCTCCTCTGCCTGGAGGAGATCGCCACCGGCGACGGTGGCGTCGCGCTGCTCACCCTGCTCTCCAACGCCGCCCTGGCCGTGCTCCCTCCCGAGCTGCTCGCCGCGGCTCCCGCCGGCAAGCGCTGGGCGCTCGTCCCGGCCCCCCCGGAGCAGCTGCCGACCGGCGCCCGCATCGGCGTCGAGGAGCGCTCGGGGGTAACGACCGTGAGCGGCCGGCTCTGCCCGGCGCTCGGCGCGCTGGGCGCCGACGGGCTGGTCGTGGTGACGCGCGAGCCCGAGCCCACCGTGCTCGCCTTCCCACTGGACACCGCCGGCGTGGAGCTGGCGCCCTCCGAGTCCCAGCTCGGGCTGCGGGCGGCGGCCGCCGCCAGTGTCTCGTTCTCCGGGGCGGAGGCTGAGATCGCACTCCCATCCGCCGAGGCGGTCGTTGCGGCGGCCCAGTCGCTGGCGCTGCTGCGGAGCGGCGCCGCCGCGATTGCCCGAGGGGTCGCCCGCCGGGCGCAGGAGGTGGCGCTCGCCTACGCGGAGACCCGCATTCAGGGAGGGGTGCCGATCATCGAGCACGACGCCGTGCGCGAGATGCTCGCCGGCATGGCGATCCGGCTCGCCGCTGCTCCGTGCCCACCCGCCGCGGTCGACGCGGTCGCGGCAAACGTCGTGGCCGTAAAGGTGGCGACCACCGACGCGGCGGTGGCCACGACCACCGACGCCGTCCAGGTCTTCGGCGGCACCGGCTACATGCACGAGACCGGTGTCGAGAAGCTGATGCGCGATGCCAAGTGCCTGCAGCTCTGGCCGGAGCCAAACTGGGTGGGACGCGAGCTTGTCGCGGGAGCGCTGAGCGGCCGGTCCGGGGCAGTCCCGCACCCGCAGCGCTGACCAATGCCTCGGCGAAGAAGGGCCGGGAGACCGACGGTGCAGGCCGCTGAGCGCCCCCGCATCCTGATAGCCGGCGGGGGCGTCGCCGCGCTGGAGGCGGTCCTCGCGCTCGAAGAGATCAGCGAGGTGCCTCTCGACCTGGTGCTGCTGGCCTCCAACCCCCGCTTCGAGTACAGCCCACTCTCGGTGGCGGAGCCCTTCGGTCTCGGCAGGGCGCATCGCTTCGAGCTGGCGGATCTCCTCCACGGCCGCAGCGTGGAGACCATCGTCGACGCGCTGGAGGCGGTGGATGTCGAACGCCACGAGGTACGTACAGCCGGCTCGCGGACGCTTGCTTACGACGCGCTCCTCGTCGCCGTGGGGGCACGGCGGCGCGACGCCCTTGCCGGTGCCCTCACCTTCTCGGGCTCGAGGGCGACCGACGACATTCGGCGCCTCCTGCGGGACGCCGAAGCCGGCCGCATCGGGCGCCTCGTGGTTGCCGTGCCCCCGGGGGTCACCTGGGCGCTGCCCGCCTACGAGATGGCCCTGATGGCGAGCGCCCACTTCGAGGAGCGTGGGGTTGCGACCGAGGTCGCCATCGTCACACCGGAACCAAGGCCCGTGACCACCTTTGGCCGCCTCGCCTGCAAGGCGGTCGAGGAGATGCTCCGTCTCCGCCGCATCGCCTTTCACAGCGCCGTCCCCCTGCGGGTCGAGGAGGGACGTCTCCTGATCGAGGACGGCGACCCACTTCCCGCCGATGCGGTGGTGGCGCTGCCGCAGCTGACCGCACCCCGGCTGGCCGGCCTGCCCGGGGACGAGCTCGGCTTCATTCCCGTCGATCGGCACGGACGCGTCGAGGGCCTGCCACGCGTCTACGCCGCCGGCGACGTGACGAGCACCCCGCTGAAGCAGGGCGGGCTGGCGGCCCAGCAAGCCGACGCCGCGGCGGAGGTCATCGCAGCCGATCTCGGCCAGGACATCGACCCGCAGCCGTTCCGCCCGGTCCTGCGCGGCCTGCTGCTCACCGGCCGCGCGCCCCGCTACCTGCGGGCGGAGGTCGTGCGCGGCCGCGTGACCCGCTCCTCGGCCCGCGAGGAGCCGACCTGGTGGCCGCCGGCGAAGATCGCCGGCCGGCGGCTGGGGCCATTCCTCGCGCTTCACGGTGCCCCGGCCGGAGCTCCACCCGACGCCGTCGCCCTGGAGCTGGACGCCTCGCTGGACGACGTTTGAGGTCAATACCCCAGAGGGGTATCGTTACGCGATGGAGAAAACAACGCCGACCCACGGTTACACCGCAAGCAAGGAGCAGCTGCTGAAGCGGCTGGCGCGGGCGGAGGGGCAGATCCGCGGCATCTCCCGCATGGTCGAGGAGGACCGCTACTGCATCGACGTCCTCACCCAGATATCCGCCGCGCAGGCCGCACTCGACAGGATCGCCCTCGGCCTGCTCGACGACCACGCCCATCACTGCCTGCTCGGCAAGGGGGCGGCGCCAGCCGACCCGGACGAGCGGATCGGGGAGCTGATGGGAGCGGTCGGCCGCCTCGTGCGCCGCTGAGCATCGCTTCACGCACCGCGCAGGCGTCATGAGCCAGGCGCAGGTGCGGCAAATCCCGCGCGCCGAGCGGTGGCATTGCGCTAGCCACACGGGGGGGTTCCCGATGCAGCCGGAACCCTGCCGCATCACGATTCAGCTGTGCTCAGCGCAAGCCGCCTACTCAACGGACAGGTCGGTCCCCAGGAAGCCCTTCGCTACGGGCGCCAGACGAGCGCCGGGCCGGCGCACCTCCTCCACTACTCGAAGGACAAGACGCCGATCGTGGTCTGGAACGCGACGCGGCGCTGCAACCTGCACTGCGGTCACTGCTACGCCGACTCCCACGACCGCGACTACCCCGGCGAGCTGACCACCGAGGAGGGTTACCGCCTGCTCGAGGACCTGGCCGCCTTCGGCGTTCCCACCGTCCTCTTCTCGGGCGGCGAGCCACTGACCCGCCCGGACGTGCTCGAGCTGGCGACGAGGGCGGGCGAGCTGGGGATGCGCACGGTCCTCTCGACCAACGGGACGAAGATCGACGCGGCGAAGGCGAAGGAGATCGCCGCGGCGGGCCTCTCCTACGTCGGCATCAGCTTCGACGGGATTGGGGCGCTCAACGACAAGATTCGCGGCAAGAAGGGGGCATTCGACGAAGCCCTCGCGGGCATCCGGGCCGCACAGTCCGCCGGCTTGCGCACCGGCATCCGCTTCACCGTCCACGCTCTCAACAGGCCCCAGCTCGGCGCGGTCTTCTCACTTGCCGAGATCGAGAAGGTGGACCGCCTCTGCGTCTACCACCTGGCCTACTCGGGTCGCGGCGACAAGATGAAGAGCCACGACCTCACCCCGGAGGAGACGCGCGCCGTCGTCGAGGAGGTCTTCGATCGCACCGAAGACCTCGGCCGCCGCGGCGTCGAGCTCGAGGTGCTCACCGTCGACAACCCGGTCGACCACGTGCTGCTGCTGGAACGGATGCGCCGCTCTGACGCGGAGCGCGCCGACGAAATCGAGACGATGCTGCGCTGGAACGGCGGCAACCAGTCCGGCATCGCGATCTCCTGCATCGACCCGGAGGGCAACGTCCACCCCGACCAGTTCTCCTGGCACGTCACCGCGGGGAACGTGAAGGAGACGCCCTTCTCCGAGATCTGGACCAATGACAACCCCGTCCTGGCGCCCTACCGGAAGCGCCCGCGCGACCTCACGGGGCGCTGCGTCGAGTGCCGCTTCCTGGAGCTTTGCAACGGGGGCCTGCGCGTGCGGGCCGAGTCCGGGACCGGCGATGTGCGGGCGCCCGACCCCGCCTGTTACCTGACGGAGGAGGAGATCGCGGCGTGAAGGACGAGGCCCGCGCGGCCCGCGCCGAGCGCGACCAGCGTCTCGCCGGGCTCGACTTCGACCGGGCCCCGTTTACGATCGCCTGGGAGGTGACGCGGGCCTGCGCCTACGCCTGCGCCCACTGCCGCGCCGAGGCGGAGCCGCGCCGGGACCCCCGCGAGCTCGAGACGAAGGAGGCGCTGGCGCTGATCGACGACCTCGCCGGCTTCGGCACGCGGCCGATCCTCGTCCTCACCGGCGGCGATCCGCTGATGCGCCGCGATGTCTTCGAGATCGCGGCGTACGCGACCGAGCGCGGCCTGCGCGTGGCGCTGACGCCAACGGCGACGGCGCTCGTCACGCCCGCCCGCATGGATGAGGCCCGCGAGGCGGGTGTGCGCCGGGTCGCCTTCAGCATCGACGCGCCGGACGCGGCGCTGCACGACCGCTTCCGCGGCTTCGCCGGCTCGTTCGAGCGCACCCTGCGCGGCGTCGAGGCCGCCGCGGGCGCCGAGCTGCCGCTGCAGGTCAACACCACGGTGTGCACGCTGAACGCCGGGGTCGTCGAGGACATGGTGCCGCTGCTCGAACGGCTCGGCGTCGTCCAGTGGTCGGTCTTCTTCCTCGTCCCGACGGGCCGCGGACGGCGCCTCACGATGCTCTCCGCCGAGGGCCACGAGCGCCTCATCGAACGGCTGGATCGCCTCTCCCCCGAGCTGCCCTTCGACCTGAAGATTACCGCGGCGCCCCAGCACCGGCGGATCGTCGCGCAGCGCACCGGAGGCGGCGAGCTCGCCGGGGCCGGCTACCGCTTCGCCGACGGGCTGCGACGGCCCGCCAAGGGGGTCAACGACGGGCGCGGGTTCATGTTCGTCTCGCGGCTCGGCGAGGTGATGCCCTCTGGCTTCCTACCGCTGTCGGCGGGGAACGCCCGCAACGAAAGCGCCGTCGGCATCTACCGCGACGCACCGCTCTTCCGTGAGCTGCGCGACCCCGACGCGCTGGGCGGGAAGTGCGGGCGCTGCGAGTTCCGCGAGGTCTGCGGCGGCAGCCGCGCACGGGCCTACGCCGTCAGTGGCGATCACCTCGCGGAGGACCCAAGCTGCCCCTACAGCCCCGGGGCGCCGCAGCCGCACTAAACGTGAACGAATGTCACAGTTTCAGGTGTGACACCCCGATGGTTCTGGCCGCTGAAGGGCCTAAACTTTCTGTGCCGGACGGAATAGCCGTCCCCAACCAGCATCTCGGGTGCCGATGATGCCCATGCCAACCGAAGGAGCGCACGTGGACCTTCACAGAAGGTCCGGGAGTGGAAGCCCCCCACGGTACGAGGCAACAGGAGATCCCGACCGGCACGGGGCCCGTGACCTTCGCCGGCTGAAGGTCGTCGGCGTCGTCCTGCCGGTCCTCTTCATCCTCACGCTCGAGCTGATCCGCCTCACGCTGATAGAGCGGGGCTTCGCCGACTACAGCCCCCACATCATCCTCGCGGTGTCGACCGTCGTCGCGGTCGTCGCCTTCTCGTTCTTCATGTTCCATTTCATCAACCGGGCGCATGCCGAGACGGCCCAGGTCGTCACCGACCTCCGGCGCAGGCAGCGAGAGGGTCACGGCATCTACGACGTGCTGCTCCGGATCTCGAACCAGGACGCTCTCGCGGACATCCTCGCGGGCGTCGCCCGGCACGCCCGTGACCTGCTGGCGAGCGATGACGCCGCCGTGTGCCTCAACGACGCCACGACCCGATCCCTCCAGCTCGACCCGACGCTGTTGGGGGCGGCCTCCCTCCAGGAGGGGCTCTGCATATTGCCCGACGCCGATGGGTCCTTCGGCTTCCACGATCTCAAGGACGTCCGCTCCCTGCGGTCGTCTTCGGGGTTCAGCGAGAGCCTGCAGGTCCAGATCCAGAGCCCAGACAGAGTGCTCGGCGACCTCTGGATCGGCCGCAGGGCGGCGGTCCCCTTCAGCGAGCGCGACAAGCAGTTCCTCGCGACCCTCTCCGACTTCGCCTCGATCGCCGTCACCAGCGCCCGGATGCGCGAGAGCGAACGGCAGGGCGCGATCCTCGCCGAGCGAGAGCGGATCGCCCGTGAGCTGCACGACAGCCTCGCGCAGGTGCTTGGAGCGGTCCATCTCCGGCTGCGTGCGCTCGCCTCGCGTGAGGACGTCGAGGTCAGGCCGACTATCGCGCTCGACCTGACCGAGCTCGCGGACATCTGCGAGGAGGGTTACAAGGACGCCCGTGGGGCGATTCTCGATCTCCACCATTCGAGCCGAACCGACCGCGATCTCCTCGACGGCCTCCGCGCCTACCTGCACAAGTACAGCCAACAGTGCGGGATCGCGATATCGCTGGATACCACCCTGGAGCGCGATCTGGTTCTCCCTCCGAACAGCGAGATCCAGATCATCAGGGTCATCCAGGAGGCTCTCACCAACGTGCGCAAGCACTCCGGGGCGGCGTCGGCGGCCGTCCGTATCACGCAGGCGAATGGCACGGTCACCTTCGCCGTCGAGGACAACGGGCGTGGCTTCGACCCAAGCGACGGGCTGCTCGATCGAGACGGGTTCGGGCTGCATGCGATGCGCCAGCGCATGGAGCTGATCGGCGGCACCCTGCTGACCGACTCCGCGTCTGGCCGGGGCACGCGCGTCGTCGCGACGGTTCCCGACATCCCCGCCCGAGCGCCGATCCACTCGTTCTAGATGCCGGAGTCGACTGAGCCGATCCGTATCCTGCTCGTTGACGATACGGCCCTCTTCCGTACAGCCATCGCGGAGCTCGTCGACGGGCAGGATGGCCTCGAGGTCGTGGGAGAAGCCGAGAATGGCCTGGAGGCGGTCGAGAAAGCGCGCGCGCTGAAACCGGACGTCGTCATCATGGACGTCGAGATGCCGGTGATGGACGGGGTGCAGGCGACGCGCCTGATCCGGGAACAGATGCCGAGCGTCAAGGTCGTCATGCTCACGGTGTCCGAGTCGGACGACCATCTGTTCGACGCGATCCGCTACGGCGCCCAGGGCTACCTGCTGAAGAACCTCCGCCCGGCGGAGCTCTACGACCTGGTCAGGGCGGTGATGCGCAACGAACCTCCCCTCTCACCGACCATCGCGGGACGGCTGCTCGGCCAGATCCGCGATGGGACCACGGTCTCCCTTGCGCCGGCCGAATCGGCGGAGACACCGGCTCTGACCCGGCGCGAGCTCGAGGTCCTGCAGCTCGTGGCGGACGGCCTCAGCAACAAGGAGATCGCGACGAGCCTCTTCATCACGGAGGGGACCGTGAAGAACCACGTTCACAACGCGCTCGAGAAGCTCCAGCTCGAGAACCGCACGCAGGCCGCCGCCTACATCGTCCGCCAGGGCCTGGGGCGAAGTGCCGAGCCCGACTGATACCTCCCAGAAACAACAGCGTCGAGCGACGCCGGCCTGTACCCCAAATCTACCCCCCGACGGATTGAGTCGTGCGATTCACGCCGCGACAATCCCGGTATGCGTGAGCAAACCCTGGATCGTTTGATCCGTCTCGGGCTCAAAGCCCTGGCCGTCGGCATCGTCGCCGTGGCCGTCGTCTATTACCTCGACCAGCGCGACACCACCCCCACGCTGGTGGAAAGGCAGATCACGGCCGGGGAAGCGGCGGTCCGCCAGAAGCCGGAAGCGACCGGGCTGCGCCTGCGCCTCGCCGACGTCTACCGGGCCGCGAAGCGACCGGACGACGCCCTCGCCCAATACGACGCCGTGCTCAAAGTCGAATCGAATCAGAGCGCGGCGTTGCTGGGACGCGGCGAAATCCTCGCCGAAAAGGGCGAATTCCCAGGGGCGACGCAGTCCTATAAGAAGATCATCGGGAAGACAAAGGGCGAAGAGTTCGCCGGGGTCGACCCGCAGCTCGAGGCCGCCTACTACAACCTCGGCTCGGTGATGCTGAAGCAGCACCGCGCGAAGACCGCCATGCAGGAGGCAAAGAAGGCGGTCAAGATCGAACCGACCGACGCCGACGCCCTCTACCTGCTGGGAACCGCGGCGGTCGAAGCCGGCGCCTACGGACCCGGCATCAAGGCGCTGCGCCAGGCCGTCCTCTTCGTGCCCACCGAATGGTCCGAACCCTACGAAGAGCTCGCGAAGGCCTACAAAGCGCAGCATCGCAAGCCGCAGCAGGAATACGCCGTCGCGATGGCCGAACTCTGCAAGAAGAACCCGGCCGGGGCAATGCGGCGGTTGAAGCCACTCACCACGGGGCCGGTCGCGGTCGACGCCATGCTCGGGCTCGGGATGGCGGCCGAGGCCCAGTCGCAGCGGGCAAGCGCGATCCACTGGTATCACAAGGTCGTCGCGGTCGACCACGAAAACTTCAACGCCCGCGGCGGCCTGACTCGGCTCGGCGTTCCGATAGGAGGCAAGTGAGATGGCACCTGAGGACGAGACTTCCTCGGCCGCACGCGACCTGCTGCTGGACAGCGCGGGCGGAGAAGGCGCCGCGGCGGGTGAGCTCACGGAAGCGGAGCTCAAGCGGCGGCGGCGCAAGCTCGCCACGCTCGCGGCGATCGTCGCGGCGCTGATCGCGATCGCCGTCATCCTCATCCTCCGCGCCGCGACCGGCAGCAACCCGCTGCCGGGCATTCCCTCGACGCTGCCCCACCACGTCTCCGACATCTACGGGACAAGCCAGCCGATGGACGTCGCGGTCAACCCCTCCGGCAACCGTGTCTACGTCACCGAAAGCGCCGGGCGGCGCCTGGTGCACGTCTACGACGGCTCGGGCAACCAGATCGACACCCTGAAGCCGCCTGGCCGCGCCGGCAAAGAGCGCCTGCCCGTCTACGTCGCGGTCAATCCCAAGACAGAAGACGTCTACGTCAGCGACCGCCTGCGCGAAGTCGTCGACGTCTACAACCCGAACGGCAAGTACCTGCGCTCCCTGCGGCCCACCGGCTTCGGCAAGGGCGCCAACCCGCTCGGCCTGGCCTTCGGCCCCGAAGGCGACCTCTACGTAACCGACGTCAGCGGCAGCCGCAAGCACCAGCGGATCCTCGTCTTCGGCGGCCAGGGCTCGAAGCCGCTGCGCAAGATCGGCTCCCGCGGCGCGTTCTGGTTCCCGAACGGGCTGGTGCTCGACGCGAAGCGGGACCTCTACGTCGCCGACAGCGACAACGGCCGCCTGGAGATCTTCAACCCGGAAGGGAAGCTCTCCAGCTCGATCGAACGCGGGGTCGGCGAAGGCGACCTCGGCCTGCCGCGCGGCGTGGCGATCAGCGGCGACCGCCTCTTCGTGGTCGACACCACCGCCCACACCGTCAAGGTCTACCGCCTCCCCGGCCAGGTGACCGAAGTTCCCAGGTACGTCGGCTCGTTCGGCGTCGAGGGGATAGGCAACGGGCAGTTCCAGTACCCGAACGGGATCGCGATCGACGGCAACGGCCGGATCTACGTCACCGACCGTGAAAACGACCGGGTCCAGGTCTGGTCCTACTGAGAGAGGGGCGACGATGCTGGAGACGCGGAGGACGAGGGGAATGACAGCTGCCCTCATGGCCTGCGCCGCCTCGCTGCTCGCCGCCGTTCCCACCCTCGCCGACAACGGCCCTCACATGAAAGGGGCCGGGCTCACTCCGGACAGCTGCGCGTCCTGTCACCGTGCCCACACCGCGAAGGCTCCCTTCCTGCTGAAGGAATCGCAGACGGCTCTCTGCTACACCTGCCACGGCAGCTCCGGCACCGGCTCCAGCGAGGACGTCGTCGACGGCGTCGGCTACTCGGGAGCGGGCCGAACCGGCACGAAAGGAGCCCTGCGGGGCGGCGGCTTCGAATACGCCCTGATCGACTCCGCCCATCCCTCCGGCAACGGTTACGTCGGCGAAATCCCGGTCAGGGGCAGCGGCGCGCCCGCCACCTCGACCCACTCGGTGAACGAATCCGCGCAGATGGCCTGGGGCAACGGCCCGATCAGCTCCAAAGTCAACTACGGCACGACGATCAACCTCACCTGCGGCTCCTGCCACGACCCGCACGGCAACGGCAACTACCGGATCCTGAGGCCGATCCCGGTGGAATCCGGGGCGACAAGCGGCGTCACGATCCCCGACGCCGCCACCAAGGTCTACACGACCAAAAACTACTGGCGGGTCGAGGACGGCAACGCACCGGGCTTCATCGCCAACATCTCGGCCTGGTGCGCCACCTGCCACACGCGCTACCTCGCCGGCGAAGAAAGCGCCACGACTGACAGCGGCGATGCCGTCTACGCCTATCGCCACCGCACGGACCAGACGTCGCAGGGCACGCCGACCTGCATCCAGTGCCACGTCGCGCACGGCTCGAACGCCAGCATGGGAACTTACTCGGCCGCCGTCACCAACCCCGACGGCAGTGCTGCCGAAGGCACCCTCGCGGGCGCGGACAGCCGTTTGCTGCGGATCGACAACAGAGGCGTCTGTCAGATGTGTCACAACAAGTGATCGCGGCCTAGCGGCGCCGCGGAGGAGGCGACGACAGTCATCTTGGCCAGCACAAGAGCAAAGGACCGGGCGGAAAGGCTGGCGCTCCTGGTGCTGGGCTGCGCTGTGTCGCTGCTCGCCGGAGCCGCCGCCGCCCCGGCCGACAGCGGCCCGCACGTGATGGGCCAGGGCGGTACGGCCGACAGCTGCGCCGTCTGCCACCGCCTCCACACGTCCAAGGCCGCCCCGCTGCTCGAGGAGCGGCAGACAGCGCTCTGCTACACCTGCCACGGCTCCTCGGGGACGGGAGCCAGCACCGACGTCGAGGACGGCGTCGGCTATTCGGGAGCTGGGCACACCGGCACGAAAGGCGCGCTGCGTGGCGGCGGCTTCGAATACGCCCTGATCGACTCGGCCAACCCCTCCGGCCAGGAAACCGGCCACTCGGACCCCAACGGCGTCGTCCCGGTGCTTTCCAGCCGTGCCGACGTCACCTCGACCCACTCGATCGACGAATCGAGCCAGAGAGCCTGGGGCAACGGCGAAATCAGCGCCGAAGTCAACTACGGCAAGACCGTCTCGCTGCGCTGCGGCTCCTGCCACGACCCGCACGGTGACGGAACGTACCGGATCCTGCGGCCGATCCCGAAAGAATCCGGAGCGAGCGGCGTGACGATCCCCGACACGGCAACCAAGGTCTACACGACGACCAATTACTGGCAGGTGGCCGATCCCAACGACCCGAGCTTCATCGCCAAGATCTCGGAATGGTGCGCGACCTGCCACACGCGCTACCTCAGCCCCACGTCTTACACCGAAAGCGGCGATGCCGTCTTCACCCAGCGCCACATCTCCAACCAGACGACCCAGGGCTCGGCAAGCTGCATCCAGTGCCACGTCGCGCATGGCTCGAACGCCAGCGTCGCCGAAGCGAGCACCGGCGGGGTACACAGCCTCGAAGGGGTCCCCGCCCCAGCCGGTGGCTACCTACTGCGGATCGACGGCAAAGGCACCTGCCAAATGTGCCACAAATGACGTCGAGCTCGAGCTAGCTTCGTGCGTTCGCCCGAAGACCAAGCGGTATAGAGCCACTGTATCCCCCGGGCCATGTTGCGGGGGGCTGCACCGGGGCTCTTCTACCCAAAACGTGCCCCCCGACGGATTGTGCCCGGTCGCTCGAAGCGCGTTAATCGATATCGGCAATGAAAAGTCGAAGTCGGCGTTTGGCTCAGGAGGTCAAAGAATGAGAAGGACGGCGCTATTCGTAGTTGGATGCGCTTTACCGCTGTTCATTGGCGTTGCTCCCGCTGCGGCGGACAACGGGCCGCACATAAAAGGCGCCGGGTACACCCCGGACACCTGCGCGGCCTGCCACCGGGCCCACACCGCAAAGGCTCCCTACCTGTTGAAAGAATCCCAGAGCAGCCTCTGCTTCACCTGTCACGGCGCCGGCGGCACCGGCTCCAGCGAGGACGTCCAGGAGGGCGTCGGCTGGTCCGGAGCCAAACGCACCGGCACGGAGGGCGCGCTGCGCGGCGGCGGCTTCGAATACGCCCTGCTCAATACCTCCGCACCCGAAGTCGAACGCTCGGGAACAGGGAAACTCATCGACGCGACGATCAAACCGCTCGCATCGGGCCAGACAGTCACCTCGACCCACTCGATCAACCCGAACGAAGAAGTGACCGCCTGGGGTAATGGCGCGCTCGAAAGCGGCGCCGGCAAGAGCATAAAATTGACCTGCGGCTCCTGCCACGATCCGCACGGCAACGGCAACTTCCGGATCCTCAAGGGCAAGCCCGACGAAGCGGAAACCAAAGGCGGCCCCACAGTCACCGAAGTGAACATCCCCGACGCCACGACCAAGGTCTACACGACCGAAAACTACTGGCACTCCTGGGACACCAACGACAAATCCTTCAAATACCAGATCGCCGAATGGTGCACCACCTGCCACACGCGCTACCTCGCCGGCAGCGGCAGCTGGAAAACCCCCAACGGCGACGCGATCTACAACTACCGCCACCGCAGCAGCTACACGCAGGCGGAATACGAAAGCTATGAAGCGGAATCTCCTGTCAAGGCCCGGCCGAACTGCATCCAGTGCCACGTCTCGCACGGCTCCAACGCGAGCATGGGCACGAACTCGCAGTCGGTCACCTGGCCCGACGGCAGCAGCGCCGGCGCCGACAGCCGCCTCCTGAGGCTCGACAACAGGGGCGTCTGCCAGACCTGTCACAACAAGTAACCGTCGACTTGGAGATCGCCCCCGGTGGCCGGCAACGGCCACCGGGGGCGTTTCTCTTTGAGCCTTTTCGACTTGCCACGGCTCGGTCAGGCGTCGTCCCTTGGTATGGCGCCTGGTCTCCAACCGACTCCAGCATGTCCGCGCTGGCATCCGGGAGGTATAGGCGCCGCTGTACCTCCTGGACCATCGGGCGCGATCGACCGGTTGTCATTTCTATCCAAAACGTGCCAGGTGACGGATTGCGCTCGAAACTACTCAAAGCTGATCATTGGAGACACCATGACGCGCAATAAAAGACACCGCAGCCCTCATGCCCGGCTTGGCCTCAACTCGCAGGCGAGCGCCGAGGATGTCAAGCGAGCCCACAGGGAGCTGGTCGGCTTCCTCGAGGGTGCGCCGGACGGCCTGCGCCGCTGGGCCAAGGGCGAGATCGCCGCGGCTGACGACGCGTACGCGGCGATCTCCGATCCGGCGAGCGCGAGAAGGGCTCGCCGCCGCTCCCCCCGGAGGCGAATTGCGGTCGCGATCGTCGCCCTCGCCGCGACCGTCGCCGTCGTCGTCGGCGTCTACGACAGCGGGGGAGGCCAGGAGAAGGCGAGCTCCCAGAACGGCGGGGCGGCCGAAGCGCCGGTCCTCAGCCCCGGCGATCAGGTGCGCGTCTCGCAGTTGATGAAGAGGCTCAAAGCGAAGCCGAAGGACGTCGCCACTCTCGTCCAGCTCGGCAACATCTTCTTCGAAGCCCGCGACTACAACAACGCCGGCGGCTGGATGAAGCAGGCCGTCGCGCTCGATCCCAAGAACGTGAAAGCGCGCCTGGCGCTCGGCGCGTCGGAGTTCAACCTGGGCGACGCCTCTGACGCCCGGCGGGACTGGAGCCGTGTCATCGCACTCGACCCGAAGAACGTCGAGGCCTACTACGACCTCGGCTTCCTGTACGTGAGCAAGAAGCAGCCCGACATGGCGGAGGCGAAGAAGATGTGGGGCAAGGTCGTCGCGCTGGACCCCGGCTCCGCTGTGGCCAAGACGGTTGCCACGCACCTCAAGGGCCTGGAAAAGGCGGCTTCCGCCGCCGCGACCTCGCCCGGCGGCAAGGGGTGAGCTGATGAACGAGGTCGGCATCCCGGTTGCCTTCCTCGCCGGGATCGTCTCGTTCGCGTCGCCCTGCTGCCTGCCGCTCGTTCCCGGCTACGTCAGCTACATGGTCGCCACCAACCCCGACGGCTCGGCCGCTTCGCGCCGCACCGCCCTCCTCCATTCGCTCTCCTTCGTCGCCGGCTTCACGGTCGTCTTCATCGCCATCTGGGCCTCGGTCGGGCTGATCGGCTACCTCTTCCGAGACTACGTCGGCCTGCTGCGCCAGCTCGGCGGCGCGGTCCTCGTCTTCATGGGCCTCCACGTCGCCGGCCTGATCAACATCCCGGCGCTCTATCGCGAGAAGCGGCTGCCGATCGGCCCGGGCAGCAGCGCCTCACAGGCGGGGGGCAACGACACCCGGGGCGAGCCGAGCTACGCGCGCTCGGCAATGGTCGGCGTCATCTTCTCCGCCGGCTGGACGCCGTGCATCGGCCCGATCCTCGGCGGCATCATCGGCCTCGCCTCGGTCAGCGCGAGCGTTGGCCAGGGCACCCTCCTGCTGCTCGTCTATGCGATCGGCCTGGGCGTCCCCTTCATCCTCGTCGCGCTGGGCGCCACTGCGGTCAGCGAGCGGCTCAGCTGGCTCCGTCGCCACCAGGCCGCGGTCAACGCCGTGACGGGGACCATGCTCGCCGCGATCGGCTTCCTGATGATCACCAACACCTTCGCGCGCCTATCCGGCTCCCTGCCCCTGATCGAAGTCTGAGGAAGCAAGCATGAGCCAAACGATCAGCGCACCCCCCCGCCCCGCTGCATCCCGCAGGCCGGCTGGCGAGCATCGCCGCCGGACCACGCCCCCCCACCTCTGGATCTACCGCCAGCTCACCTCGATGAGGGTGGCGCTGATGCTGCTCTTCGTCTTCGCCCTGCTGACCCTGGCCGGCACTCTCCTCGCCCAGGCTCCGGAAACCGTCAAGGGCAACTCGGCTGCCTACGCCGAATGGCTCGACTCCGTGCGCCCGAAGTACGGGGGCTGGACTGGGATCCTGGACACGCTCGGGCTCTTCGCCGTGTTCTCGTCGATCTGGTTCAAGGGAACGCTGCTGCTCCTCTCGGCGAGCCTGATCACCTGCTCGATGCGCCGGCTCCCAAGTCTCTGGAGGACGGCGACGCAACCGCGGATGGTGATGACCGAGGCGTTCTTCGAACGGGCCCCCCACAGGGCCACAATCGCCTCCGAGGACGATCCGGGCGCCGCCCTCGCCAAGCTGCGGGCCACCTTCCGCAAGAACGGATTCCGCACCGTCACCGAGCGCAACGGCGACGACGTCCACGTCTGCGCGGACCGTTTCCGCTGGGGCCCGTTCGGGAGGATCGTCGTCCACCTCAGCTTCGTCATCATCCTCGCCGGCGCCGTGGTCACGGCGACGGACGGCTTCCGGGACGAAGCGTTCGCCGTTCCTGTCGGCAACAAGACCGACGTTGGGCACGGAACCGGCCTGGCGGTCAAGGCGACATCGTTCGCCGACTCCTACTACACGAGCGGTGAGCCGAGCGACTACGCGAGCAAAGTCGTCCTCTACAAGGACGGCTCCCGGGTGAAGGCGCAGGAAATCCGCGTCAACCACCCGCTGCGCTACGACGGCGTCACCTTCTACCAGTCGTTCTTCGGCCCCACCGTGGTGTTGCGGGCGAAGGCGAACGACGGCCAGGTCGTCTTCAACCGGGGCGTGCCGCTGCTCTACGGGTCCAAGGACGAAAAGCACCGCGTCGGCCGCTTCCTGCTCCCCAAGCAGGGCCTGACGGTCTTCGTGGTCTCACCCAACTCCGGAGAAGTCGACCCGCGCATCGGCGCCGGTGAGACGCAGCTCGAGGTCTACAGAACCGCTACAGACACGCCGGTGGCGTTGCGGGTCCTCTCGCAGGGCAAGCAGACGATGATCGGCGGCGTCGACTTCACCTTCCTCCGCGAACGCGAGTTCACCGGGCTGATCGTCGCCCGCGACCCCGGATCGACCCTCGTCTGGATCGGCTCGACTCTGCTGGTGCTCGGCATGTTCGCCGTCTTCTACTTCCAGCACCGGCGGGTCAGAGCGGTAATCCGCCGCGGAGCGACGGGCAGCGAGATCGGCGTTGGCGCAATCGAGCGCCACCACACAGCGTTCGAGGCCCAGTTCGAGCGTCTCGTCGAGGACATACGGCGCGCCGTCGGTGGAGGCGCGCAACCCGAGAGAGGAGGCAGGGCCCATGCTTAGACTGTCCGAGTACTTCGTCTTCACCGGCATCGTCGCGGTGATCCTGGCGCTGTTCTGCTACGTCCTGGCCTTCGCGTCCGTCCGCGTCGCCCGTGCCCGGGTGCTCGCGGCGGAAGGCTCGGGCGGCGGAACCGAGACGGTCGGCTTTGCCGACGCTCCGAGGGGTATCGCCGGCTTCGCCACGCTCACCACATGGCTCGCGCTCGGCTTCCTGTCGGCGGCGCTCGTCTTCCGCTCATTCGCCACCGGGCATGGCCCGTTCTCGAACATGTACGAGTTCTCGATCGCCTTCGCCTGGGGCGCGCTGGTCGTCCACGTCTACTTCCTGCAGCGCTACCGCCAGTGGGCCACCGGCGTGATCGTGCTGCCGGTCGCGCTGGCGCTGCTCCTCTACGCCACGACGGTCCCCGCCACGGCTGAGCCGCTCGTCCCGGCGCTCCAGAACAACCTGCTGCTGACGGTGCACGTGGCGACGGCGGTCGTCGCCTACGGCGCCTTCGCGGTCGGCTTCGCCGCCGCGATCCTGTATCTGGTCCAGTCCGGCGGCTCGCGCTGGTTCCTGCCGGCGCGCGAGCTGCTCGACGACCTCTCCTACAGGGCAACGCTGATCGGCTTCCCGTTCCTGACCCTGACGATCGTCCTCGGAGCCGTCTGGGCCGACATCGCGTGGGGCAGGTACTGGAGCTGGGACCCCAAGGAGACCGCCTCGCTCGTCACCTGGATCGTCTGCGGCGCCTACCTCCACGCGCGCTCGGCTCGCGGCTGGCGCGGACAGCGGGCGGCGATGCTGCTGATGCTGGTCTTCGCGGCATCGCTCTTCACCTACTTCGGAAACCTCTTCTTCGGAGGGCTGCACAGCTATGGGCAGGGGTAAATGGTCGACGCTTCGCGGCAGCCGGACCTGGACGGTGACCGTGATGGCCGTGACCGCGGCCGTCATCCTCACCGTCTCCTACCTGGCGAACAAGCCGGCGTCGGGAGGCAGCTTCACGTCGGTCGTCCTCACCGGCGCCACCGCCTCCGGCCCGGCGCCGGAAATCGGAAAACCGGCGCCCGACCTCACCGCGACGACGATCGAAGGGCAGAAGATCACCCTGAGCAAGCTGCGTGGCCATCCGGTGTGGCTGACCGTCGGCGCCTCCTGGTGCCAGCCCTGCCGAGCGGAGAACCCGGACATCGAGGCCACCTACGAGAAGTACCGCGGCACGGGCCTGAAGGTCGTCGCGGTGTTCATCCAGGACAACAGGTCAGACATCGAAAGCTACGCAAAGCGGGCCGGCCTCACCTATCCGAAGATCGACGACTCCGGCAGCGCCATCGCGTCCAGCTACCGGATCGTCGGCATTCCGTCCCACTTCTTCATCGACAGCTCCGGGGTCCTGCGGGAGATCCGGATCTCGTCCCTCGACCCAGCGACCATGGACGAAAACCTCGCGGAGATTGGAGTTGACGTTGGCCGATCGACCCGATGACTGGGATGCCACCCAGGGTGAGCCTGCACCGAGGCGATTCGGCCGCCTCGGCGGCATCCTCGGCGCCGCCCGCTACAGCCGCCCAGGCGAATTCGCCGCGCGCATCGTGCGACCGCCGCGCAGCACCTTCGGCTTCGTCGTGGCGCTGCTCGTCGTCGGCGGGCTCGGCTCCCTCGTAGCCGTCGGCGGGCTCACCGCGCAGAAGTGGACCGAGACGGTGGGCTTCTGCTCGAAATGCCACACCATGACCCCGGAGGCGAAGGCCTACAAGCTCTCGCCCCACCGCGACGTGGCCTGCGGCGAGTGCCACGTCGGCCCGGGCATCGGCGGCTTGGTCAAAGCGAAACTGAACGGGGCGAAGCAGACCCTCGAAGTGCTGCTCGGGACCTACCCGGAACCGGTCCGCCCACCGAACCATGACGAGCTCCCCTCCCCCACGGACACCTGCATGAAGTGCCATCCCATGAGCGAGATCGCCACCGACAGCAACCAGACGAAGCTCATCATGCACCCCCGCTACCGCGAAGACAGGGCCAACACGAAGGAAACGGTCGCCGTCGTGGTTCGCCCGTCCGGCCTCAGCGACGGCAGCAAGGGCATCGGCGGCCACTGGCACGTCCAGCAGAAGATCGAATTCACGAGCCCGAACGAGGACTCCCAGAAAATCGACCTGGTCCGCGTCAGGCTGAGAAACGGCCGCACCGAGCAGTTCATCGCCCGCAAGCAGGTGGGCGTCTCCAGCGACGTGCGCCCGGACATCGGGCGCCTGACGCGAAACGAGGCGACGCGGCAGATGACCTGCATCGACTGCCACAACCGCGTCGGCCACGAAATCCCCACCCCCAACCAGGCGCTCGACAACTCGCTCGCCGAAGGCAAGATCAGCCAGTCCCTCCCTTACATCAAGCGCGAAGGGGTGGCGCGGATCGGCAAGAGCTACAAGTCGACCGGGGAAGCAGATCGCGCGATCGAAGCCCTGCGCAGCGTCTATGCGGCGCGATACCCGCTCGTGTGGCGGACACACCGCCGCCTGGTCGACCGGGCGGTCGACCAGCTGAAGCTGGTCTACCAGCTCGTCGCGACGCCGGAAATGAAGTCGGTCGCCGCCGACTACCCGAATGACTTCGGCCACCAGTCGGGCCCGGGCTGCTTCCGTTGCCACGATGGCGCCCATTTCGAGGTGGGGCCCAAGGGTCGCCTCCTCAACAAGGTGATCCCATGGGCATGCACGACGTGCCACACGTTCCCGCAGGCGGGCCGAACGCTGTCCAGCGTGTCGCTGCTCGGCGAGCCTCCCGACCACAGGTCCAAGCTCTGGGTCTTCAACCACAAGTACGACCCCAAGAGCCTCGAACCTTCCGCCACGAACAGCAGCTTCTGCGCGAACTGCCACAGCAGCGGCGCGGCGAAGGTGAACCACGACGAAATGCTCTACCGCCACCCCCAGGCGATCGCCACGGCGGGCATCCGGGCGTGCGCCTACTGCCACCAGGAGGTCTTCTGCGCCCGCTGCCACAAGAAGCCCGTGCTGAGCTCGGGGCAGTCCTACAACCACAGCAAGGCCGACCTCCAGCGCCGAGAATGACGGACGCGACGCAGACACCGGCCCGTGAGCAGTGGCTGACCCTGGGCGAAGCTTGCGCGCTGGTCGGCGTCTCCCCCGCCACCCTGCGCCGCTGGAGCGACAACGGCGACGTGAGGACGTTCACGACGCCCGGCGGCCACCGCCGCTTCGCGAGGTCGGCGATCCTCGGGCTGCTGCCGGAGCCGACCGCCGACTCCGGCGCCGGCTCGGCCCTCGCATCCGATCCGGCCGGCGACGGCGATCGCCAGGACCAGGGCGACCGGGCGCTGGCCGGCCTGCTCGCGCTGGCCACCCACGCGCGCCGGGTCCCGAGCGCGACTCGCGAGACCTTCGCGGCGGAGCTCGGCGCGCTGGAGCCGGACAAGGCGACGATCGTCGTCCACACCTGCCACCGGGTCGAGCTCTACGTCGCCCTCGACGGGTCCGGGGAGCCGCGGCTCCCCGAGCCGCCGCCGGGAACGCGGCGCTTCGAGGGGATCGACGCGGCACGCCACCTCATCGCCGTCGCCTGCGGCCTGGACAGCGCCGTGCTCGGCGAGAACCAGGTCCTCCACCAGGTTCGCGAGACCCTCAAGCAGCGTCGCGCCGAGCGCCCGCTCGACCCGGCCCTGGACCGGCTCTTCCAGACCTCGCTCCACGCCGGCCGGCGGGCCCGGAGCTGGCTCAGCGGCACGCGCCTGTCGCTGGCCGACGTCGCGCTGGAGCGGATCGCGCAGCGGGTCGGCCCGCCCGAGGGGCGGCCGCTGCTCGTCGTCGGGGCTGGCGCGATGGGCCGCCTCGCCGCCTTCGCGGCGGCTCGCCGCGGGGCGCAGGTGATCGTCACCAGCCGCACGGAGGCGCGGGCGACCGCCCTGGCCCACGAGGTCGGCGGGCAGACGATCCCCTTCGAAGGCGAGGGTGTCGTGCCGGAGGTCGACGGGGCCCTGGTCGCGCTCACCGGCGCCTGGCCGATCGGCGAGCGGGATTCGCAGCGGCTCGCCGAGGGTGGCGCGATGGTCGTCGACATGTCCTCGCCGGCAGCCGTCGCGGACGCCCTCCAGAACCGGCTCGGCGACCGCTTCGTCTCGACCGACGATCTCGCCTGGGAGTCGGGGTTCGAGCCGCACGGGAGGCTCCGCGAGCGACTCGAGCAGCTCGTCGCCGAGTCCGGCGACGCGTACTCCCACTGGCTGCGCTCGCGCAACTCGCTACCGGCGATCCGGGCGATCGGCGAGGCGGCCGACGAGCAGCGTCGCGACGAGCTGGCGTGGCTCTTCCGCCGCCTGCCCGGCCTCGCCGAGAAGGAGCGCTCGCTGATCGAGCAGATGAGCAACCGGCTCGTCGCGGACATCCTGCACGCGCCGCGGTCGGCGCTCAACTCGGACGACAGCGGCCAGCTCGCGCAGGCCGCGCGAGATCTCTTCGGAACGTGAACTCAATGAACAAGGAGGAACCGATGCTTCGCAACGCCTACAGGATCAGCCTGATCGGAGCCTGCGCCGCCACGATCCTCGCCGTGGCGCTTTTTGCGGGTTGCGGAGGCGGCGCGTCCTCTTCCTCCTCCGCATCCTCCTCGCCGACGGGCGAAGAGACGACCGCCGCCGAGGGGATGAAAACGGTTCTCGTCTTCAACCACGTGCCGGCGCCCTCCCCATCTCCCACCAATCTCCATGCCGGCCTGGAGAAGGGGACGCTCCCGGAGGGGCCGGTGGTGGGCACGGTCCTCACGGACGAAGACTGCATGCCCGACCAACAGGGGATCTCCCACTGTCGAAACGTCGTTCGCCTTGCCGGCGGGAAGACCATAGTCCTCCGGCATCCCCACGAAATGCAGAAGGTGCCGTGCCTGGCTCCCGGGGAAAAGGTGCTCCTGCACCGGGCGTAGACGCCCGGGGCCAGGCCACCTTCCGACGGCGGATAGAAGGCTGTCACCGACGATGGACGCAGTGCCGTTGCGGACCTACAATCGCTCGATGCCCAAAGTGAGGCGCTCGATGGAGGCCATCGCGCAGAGCTTCATCGAGGCATTCAATCGACGTGACGCGGAGAGTCTCGTCGCGCTGGCGGACCCCGAGATCGAGTTTCACCCCACCCCGCTCGTCCACGCCCACAGCAAATATCACGGCCATGATGGGCTGCGGCGCTGGCTAGAGGAGATCGGAGCGTCCGGCATCGGGCACCGCGTTCGGCTGCGCGACGTGCGCACGCTAGACGAGAGCCATTTCCTCGTCCTCTCCGACGTATTGATCGACGACGAGCCGGTTTCTCCCCTCACGATCCTGGTCCGACTCAGCGAGGCGAAAGAGATTGTCGAGGTGCATGCCTTCCTGAGCGACGAGCAGACACTCGCACAGGTCGGCGTGACGCCCGAGAGCACGGAGGAGGAGCCCCTCAGCGAGCCGGCTTGACCAGCCGCATCTCGGTGGCCGTCAGCTCGTCCGCGGGGTAGGCAAAAGCCTCCAGGGTCAGGCAGTCCTCGAGGAGAACCAGCGAGCCATCCCAGCCAAGGCAGCGGAACAGCCGGGACTCGTCCGTGAGGTAAGCGTTGCGCCTTAGCACTGACCTGGGGTTCGTCCGTCCAATCCGGTGACTCCGTATGAGCAGCGGTATCTCCATATACGCAACCTAGGCCGCCCAGTCCGCCCTGCCATCCGCCCTACCCCGCGCGCTCCCCACGGAGAACTACGGGGACCAACGCCTATCTGGACCGGACGGACGCGATCGTCTCCCGCAGGGTCTCGTGGGCATCGTGGTGGGGCATCCAGTGCAGCTGCTTGCGGGCCCGGGCGCTGTCCATCAGCACCGGGCGGCGAACGGCCTCGATCCAGGCGGCCTCGTCCGGCAGGAAAGGCAGGTGCGCGATCAGCTCAGCGGTGGCCCCAACCGCGAGATGCGGTGCTGGCACGGCGTGCCAGCCCAGCTCGTGAGCGATGTCGGAGACCGTCAGCTCCCCCGGCCCGGCGAGGTTGTAGACACCCGGTTCGCCCTCGCCGATCACGGCCGCGCAGAGGGCCGCGGCGACGTCGTCGTGGTGGACGAGCTGGAACGGCACGCCCGGGTCCGGCAACACCGGCCGCAGCTCGGGCACCTTGCCGAGCGCCCAGCGCAGCGGGCCCGGGATCCGCTGCCCGATTGCAAGCAGCGGGATCAGGTCGAGCAGCAGCGTCGCTTCCGGCCCCGCGACGATGCAGGGACGGAAGACGTAGGCGTCGGTGTCCGAGCCGGCCAATGCCTGAGTCAGCTCGGCCTCGACCTCGGCCTTGTGAGCCGAATAGGGGTGACGCACGGCTCCCCGCACCGGCAGGTCCTCGGTGAGCAGCTCGGGCAGGTCGCGGTGGAAGCCGTATGCGGCAACGGATGACGTGTAGACAAGGCGCTTGGCGCCAGCGGCGCCGGCGGCCTCGAAGACGTTGCGGGAGCCGGTCAGGTTGATCTCGCGGCTCTCGCCCCGCCCCGCGACGATCGCGAAGGCAAGGTGGACGACGACGTCGGCGCCCTCGACCAGCGCCTCGACCGACTCGCGATCGAGGACGTCGCCGCGCCGGTATTCGACCTTCTCGCCCCAGTGGTGCTCCGTTGGATCGAAGCGGCGCCGCGCCATCCCGATCACCCGCTCCACCTCGGGGGCCCGTTCCAGCGCGCCGACGAACGGCTTGCCGATCTCCCCTGTGGGCCCGGTGACGGCGACGGTCAGCATGCGACGATTCTCCCCCAATGAGGGCGATCGAATCATCGTTGTGAACCCTCCGGTTCGATTTCGGGTTTTCCCCGATGACATGCCGCCATGACGCCCGTAGGTTCTTGAGTGCATGGCCGAACCGAGCATCATCGAGCGCAGCGTCGAGAAGGCCCACATCTGGATCAACGAGATGGCCGGCCAGCTGGGCACTGACGATCAGCAGCACGCCTACCGCGTGCTGCGGGCTTACCTACACGCGCTGCGCGACCGACTTCCGGTCGACGAGGCGGCGCAGCTCGCCGCGCAGCTGCCGGACCTGATCCGCGGGATCTACTACGAGGGCTGGAACCCGAGCTCAACCCCCGTCAAGTACCGGGGCTTTACCGACTTCCTCGACCGGATCGCGTCGGACGCGGTGCTCGACGGCGAGACCCAGGCCTCACTCGCGGTAAGCGCAGCCGCTGCGGTGCTGCGGCGCCACGTCTCCGCGGGCGAGATCGATGACATTCGCAGCATTCTGCCCGAGGACCTGCGCCCAGCGCTCGGCTGACAGTCAGGGGGCTAAAGGCAGGCCTACCAAGGCAGCGAGAGCACCCTGCGCCGCGTTGGTCATGCGCTCGGCGCTCAGCATGTGCCCGGGATCGAGTTGCCACTGCACCAGGAGCCCGTCGAACAGGGCGATGATCAGCGCCGCCAGGGCATCCGCGTCGACGTCCGTCGCCCCCACCTCCGCGAACGCCTCGCGGGTGGTCGCAGCGATCACCCGGTGGAAGTCGTCGTAGGTCGCCATCATCTCCGCGTGCAGCTCATCTGAGCGGGACATCTGCGCCCACGCCTCCAGGGACGCGGCAACCAGCGATCGATTCTCCTCCAGCGTGTCGAGGACCCCCGCCAAGCTGCGCGCCAGGCGCTCCAGCGGGGTCGCCGGCCCCGGCTCGGCTGCCAACGCCACCAATGGCTTTAGCCAACGCTGGAACGCCTCGGCGACGGCGATGTTGAGGAGCCGCTCCTTGGAGCCGAAGTGGTAGCCAATTGATGCGAGGTTGGTGTCCGACACCGCGACCAGGTCTCGGGAGGTGGTGCGGGCATATCCCTTGTCCCGCAGGCAGGTGATCGCCGCCTCCAGGAGCCGCTCTCTGTGACCGCCGTCACTTTTTCCAGCCATCGCGAGCGCTACTTTACACCCGTATAGATCTATACGGACGTATGTATACACATACGCAATGGGAGGTTCACGATGACCACCGACACCCGTCAGGCAAACCGCGGCCTCGATCGCCGGCCGCGATCAGCGCATCGCTTGCCGCTCGCGGTCGCCGTCCTCGTTCTCGGCCTGTTGGTGGCCGCCACGATCCCCGTGTCAGCGATGCCCAGCGGCAAGGCCGAGGCTGAACGGCTGCACTCCACCCTCGTCCGCATGACGACGCTGGTCAACCGCCGCCTGCAGCCGCCATCGCAACAGCTGGCGCAGGCCCTGCCCGCCGATGCCAGCCGTCTCGACCGCCTGCGCGAACCGGCGACCACCGCCCAAGAACAGCTGAGCGTGGCACTTGGCGAAATGCAGAAGATGAGCACCCTCATCGTCGACCCCCACTACACCCCGGCACTGGTCGCGGTGGGACGTGCGTTCATCGCGGTCAGCGGCCAGGACCCGCTGACCAGGACGGCGATCAACCCGGAATACCTGGGTCTCGAACGTGAACTTGCCGGAGACAGCACCCTCCTGCGTCAGTCGGGCGACAGTGCCGGCGGGCTCTCGCGCGACGTCAAGCGGCTCACCAGCCAGCTGACCCTGGCAAAGCAGCATGCCCGCAGCCTCGAGGCGGAAGTCCAGCGCCTGCGCACCCGAGGTACCACGGCGACGTCGCAGCACCGATAGGAGCGACGAGCCGGCGATGGCCCGCCTCCGCCGCACAGCGACGCATCCCTGGCTGACGCTGGGCTGCTGGCTGGTTGTCGTGGCGGGGCTGGCGGCACTCGGCACGGGCATCGTCGATCGGCTGGCCCCCACCTCTCTGCAGGTGCCCGGGTCCCCGTCCGCCCACGCCGAGGCGATGCTGAAGAGCCAGTTCGGCGAATCGGTGTCGGTCACGATCCTGCTCCAGGGCCCGGCCGGGGCGATCGACCGGCAGGGGCCCGATCTGGCCGCCGCCCTGCGTCACCAGGGTCAGGTGAAGGTGATGTCGCCGTGGGAGTCCAACACGCAGCTGGGTGCTCTGCGGCCGCGGCCCACCGCAGCGCTGATCGTCGCCAGCTTCCAGAGACCGCAATCCGAAGCGATGAGCAAGATCGTGCCCGACGCGCAGAAAGTCGTCGATGAAAACGTGCGACCGCCGCTCCGCGCCCACCTGGGAGGGGTCGCGGCGATCGCCACGGCGCTCCAGAAAAACGCGCTCGAGGCAACCAAGCACGCCGAGCTGCTGGTCGTTCCGATCCTGATCATCGTCCTTCTGCTCGTCTTTCGCACCCCGGTGGCGGCCGCGGTTCCGCTGCTCATGGGCGCCGCCACCGTGCTCGCGGGGCGCGGGCTGCTGCTGCTCAGCACCTACGTGATGCCGATCAACTCGCTGGCCGTCGCGATGGCCTCGATGATGGGCCTGGCGCTGGGAGTCGACTACGCGCTGCTGATGGTCTCCCGCTTCCGCCAGGAGCGCGATGGGGGAGCCGACGTCGACACGGCGATCGGGACAGCTGCGCGCGCCGCAGGACGAACCATCGTCTTCGCCGGGGTCACCCTGGCGATGGCCATGCTCACGGCCGCGATGGTCGCGCCGGGCAACCTGCTGGGCTCGGTGGCCGCCGGCGTCATGGTCTCCGCCCTGCTCAGCGTGCTCCTGGCCATCTCCCTGATGCCGGCGCTGCTCCGGGTTCTGTCGGCGCACCTCGACCGTTGGCGCATGCCCAGCCCGGGCCGCGGGAGTGGCCTGCTCGGCCTGGCTGCGCGGCTGATCGCCCGGCCCTGGATCGCTATCCCGCTGATCCTGCTGCCGATGCTCGCCATCGCGGCGCCGGCGGGCGCGCTCACCATCGGTCCCCCCGACCCGCGCCAGCTCCCCCCCTCCGATCCAACCCGCCAGGGCTTCGAGGCGATGCGACGCGTGATCGGCCCGGGCTGGGCTGCGCCGGTCGCCATCGTTGCCACGGCACGCAAGGGCGTGATCTCCGACCCCGGAAGGCTGGCGGCGATCTCGCGCTGGCAGGATCGCATCGCCCACCAACCCGGCGTCGCAGCGGTGATCGGGCCAGCCTCACTGCAGGAAGCGGAAGGTCCGCTTCGCACTGCGCGCAAGGCCTACCCGACGGTGCCCGAGCGGCTGGCAGGCGCCCAGCGTGGGATCGCCGCGCTGCGCTCGGGCCTGCGCCGCGCCAGCGACGGGGTTGCCGCGCTGCGCACCGGGCTCGGCTCGGCCGCGGACGGAGCGGCGAAGATCGCCGGTGGGACCCGCGAAGCGCAGGACGGGGCGAATCGCCTCGACGCCGGGCTGGGCCGGGCGGGAGCAGGGGCGCAACAGCTGTCGGCCGGCCTCGATAGCGCCGTGCGCGGCGCCAACCACCTAGTGGCGGGCCAGCGCCGCCTCGGTGCCGGCGCGGAACGGCTGGCGCATGGCGTGCGCAGGCTCGACAACTCGCTGCGAGCCTCGCTTGGTCAGCTGCAGGCTGTGGCAGCCCGCCTGCGTACCTGGTCCAGCTGGATCAGGTCCCTGCGCGTTCCCACCGAGATGGCGGCGAGCCGGCTGGAACGCGCCGCGCGGGAAGCCGAAGGGATGACGGTGGGCAAAGAAGATCCGCGCTATGCCCAGCTGGTAGACGCCATCCGCGAAGCATCGGCGCTGGTCGGCGCTCCGATCGCCGCCCCGGCGGAAGGCGAATCGGCGCTGCCGAGCGGCGTCCCCAGCTCGCTGGCGGCAGCGATCGTCGAAATCGAGGAGCAGCTCGCCCGCTCCGTGGACTCGCTGGGCTCCATGCCCGATCAGCTCAACCAGCTCGCCGCGGGCGTCAGCCGGCTACGGGCCGGCGCCAACCAGGTGGCTGCCGGTGCGCGGGCGTCCGAACGTGGCGGGCGCGAACTTCGCGCGGCGCTGCGCCAGCTGGCGCGCGGCGGCCACAGCCTCGACCGTGGCATCGAAACCGCCCAGGGCGGCAGCGGCCGCCTCGCCGGCGGACTCGGCAACATCGCCTCCGGGGCAGATCGCCTGTCCAGCAAGCTGCGCAGCGGGCAAGCACAAAGCGGGCAGCTGGCCGACGGGCTCGCCAAGCCGCAGGGGCCGCTGAGCCACTACGCGGTGGTGCTGCACGGCTACCAGCACGGCTACCAGGAACTGCAGTCGCGCTCGCCGCGGGCTATCGACTCCGGCTACCTGATGTTGACCGCCCTCGACGGGACCGTGCCGTCGACGCGCGAACAGATCGAGCAGGTCGTCAACGTCGACAGCGGCGGCCAGACGGTTCGCATGCTGGTCGTGCCGAAATCGGGTCCGAGCTCCGAAGCCACCGGGCACCTCACCCAACGCCTGCAGAAGGAGCTGCCGGGCCTGGCTCGCGCCAGCGACACCAGCGTGGGGATCGGCGAGGGCGCGCAGGCCCTTGCCGACTACACCAACGCCACCATGACCCGTATCCCCTGGCTCGTCGGCGCCCTCTCGATTGTCTGCATCCTGATGCTGATCATGGTGGTGCGCTCACTGCTGCTGCCGATCGTCGCGGTCGCCCTCAACCTGCTGACGATCGCGGCGGCGTTCGGCGCCCTGCAGCTCCTCTTCGGACTCAACCTGCTGGTGGGGCCCCGCTACATCGACGCGATCTCGGCCGCCGGGGTGCTGACGATCATGTTCGTCCTCTCGATCGACTACGAGGTGTTCCTGCTCACCCGCATGCGGGAGGCCTGGCTGCAGAAAGAAGACCACATCTACGCGATCGAACACGGCCTGCAGCACACCGCCGGAATAATCACCGGGGCGGCGGTGATCATGAGCTCTGTCTTCCTCGCCTTCGCCACGACTGACATCGCCTCGCTGCAGCAGTTCGGCGCCGGCCTCACCTTCGCGGTGGTGCTCGATGCGACCGTGATCCGCGTGGTGCTGCTGCCGGCGATCATGCGCATCATGGGCCCACGGGCGTGGTGGCTCCCGAAGTGGCTCGACCGGCGACTGCCTCATATCGACCACGGCGAGGCCGCGATCCCAATCGGGACCCAGGCGAAGCCCCGCGCTCTCGCAACGCACGACATCTCCGCGATCGAGGAGTTCGAGGCCGTGTCTCAGGCGGAGCACAAGGAGATGCTCGACCTGCTGGCTGCGCTCGACACCGCCAGCGAGGAGCGAGACGCCGACCGCATCGTGTGGCTGGTCCGGGAGCTGCGGGCGGTCGCCGAGCCGCACTTCCGCTACGAGCAGCGATCGCTCTTCCCGCAGCTCGCCGGCGTCCTCGGCCCGGAGAGCGTCGAGCAGCTATACGTCGACCAAGACGACACGATCGCCACGCTGAACCAACTCGAGACGATCGCCGACTCCGGCCCTTTCAATAAGGCTCGAGCGGCGGAGGCGCGCCGGCTCGTGCGCGCGGCGCGCGCGTCCGTCAAGAGCTGCGATGCCGCCTGCGAGGCCATGGAGCTCCAGCCCGCGGACGCCAAACGGGTGCTGGCGGCGCGGGAGCGCGTCCTGGCCGCCGCCGTCGCGTGACCTGAGTCGTCGATCATCCTCTGGCAGCAGCCGTAGTCAGGCGGTCGCGTCCTCGCGGGCGCTGCGGAAGCGACGCAGGCGCAGCGAGTTGCCGACGACGAAGAGGCTCGAGAAGGACATCGCCGCAGCGGCGACGATCGGGTTGAGCAGGCCGGCGATCGCAAGCGGTATCGCCGCGACGTTGTAGGCGAACGCCCAGAACAGGTTGCCCTTGATGGTCCCCAGGGTGCGGCGCGCGAGGCGAATCGCGTCACCCGCCGCGCGAAGGTCACCGGAAACCAGCGTCAGGTCGGACGCCTCGATCGCGATGTCGGTCCCAGTTCCGATCGCAAGCCCGAGATCGGCCCGGGCGAGCGCCGGCGCGTCGTTGACGCCGTCGCCAACCATCGCAACCGTCTCCCCCTCGGCCTGCAGCCGCTCTATCTCGGCAACCTTCTCGTCAGGCAGCACGTTCGCGAGCACGCGCTCGATACCGACCTGCGCTGCCACGGCGGCGGCGGTTCGCTCGTTGTCACCGGTGAGCAGGGCGGGTTTCAATCCCAACCGTCTCAGCTCGGCGATCGCCTCGGCGCTCGTCGGCCTGATCGTGTCGGCAAGGGCGACCAGGCCGCGCCCTGCTCCATCCCAGGCAACCGCAACCACCGTGTTGCCGGTGCCCGCAAGTCGCTCCGCCTCCGCCCCGAGCGCGACCGGCATCTCGATGCCACGCTCGGCGAGGAAGGTGACGCGGCCAACCGTCACCTCGCAACCCTCGACGACCGCCTCGACACCGAGTCCCGCGCGACTGGCGAAGCGCTCGACCGCTGGCAGCGAGCCCACCTCAGCGCGACCGCGATCGGCGATCGCACGGGCGATCGGGTGCTCACTGGCGGCCTCTGCGGCGGCGGCAAGTCGCAGTAGCTGGGTGGCGTCGACGCCGGCGGCGGGAAGAACGCTTGCCACCCGCATGCGGCCCTCCGTGACGGTGCCGGTCTTGTCGAGCACGATCGTCGTGACCTCGCGCGTCTGCTCGAGCGTCTCCGGCCCCTTGATCAGGATCCCGAGCTGCGCGCCGCGGCCGGTGCCGACCATCAGCGCGGTCGGGGTGGCGAGGCCGAGAGCGCACGGACAGGCGATGATCACGACCGCGACCGCGGCGGTGAAGGCGGCGCCAGCGTCGCCGTTGAGGAGCAGCCAACCGGCCAGCGTCAGCAGCGAGAGGCTGAGCACGACCGGGACGAAAACCGCGGAGACGCGGTCGGCGAGCCGCTGCACCTGCGCCTTGCCCGCCTGCGCCTCGGCGACCAGGCGGGCAATCTGCGCCAGGGCCGTTTCGGATCCGACGCGGGTCGCGCGCACCACGAGCCGCCCCGAGCTGTTGATCGTCGCGCCTGCGACGTCGTCGCCGGGCCCGACCTCGACGGGAACCGACTCGCCGGTCAGCACCGATTGGTCGACCGCGGAGTCGCCCTCCTCGACCGTTCCGTCGGTGGCGATCTTCTCCCCGGGCCGCACCACGAAGCGATCGCCCACGCGCAGCGCCTCGATCGGGACAAGCACCTCCTCGCCGTCGCGCAGCACACGGGCCTCCTTGGCACCCAGCTCGAGCAGCTTGCGGATCGCCTCTCCCGAGCGGCGCTTCGCCCGCGCCTCGAAGAAGCGGCCGAGCAGGATCAGCGCGGTGATCAGGGCCGCCACCTCGAAGTAGGTGGCGGCATCGATCCCGCCGACGAGCACGACCGTCGACCATCCCCATGCCGCCAGCGTTCCGATGGAGATCAGCGTGTCCATCGTCGCGACCGCGTGGCGTGCGTTTTTCGCCGCGGCCCGGTGGAATGGCCAGCCACACCAGAACACGACCGGGGTCGCAAGCGCAAGTCCCACCCACTCCCAGCCGTTGAACTGGGCCGCCGGCGCCATCGCGAGCACCGCCAGCGGCACCGACAGGATTGCGGCCACCAGGAGCCGTGCCCGGTAAGGCCGCGTCGGATCCTCGCCAGCCGGCGCGTCCTGCGGCAGGGCAGCGTGGTAGCCGGCCGCCTCGACCGCCTCGATCAGCTCGTCGACCGACACCTGCGCGGGATCGAATGCGACGGCCGCCTGCTCGGTGCCGAAGTTGACCGACGCCTCGACGCCGCCGAGGCCGTTGAGTCGCTTCTCGACCCGCGCCGCACACGACGCGCACGTCATTCCCTGGATCGCCAGGTCGGTGCGCTGGCGCCGCTGGGCGGTCGCGACGGCCATCAGCTCGCCTCGTAGCCCGCCTTGGCTATCGCGGCACGCATCGCTGCATCGTCCAGCTTCTCGCCGGTCACCGTCACGAGCTTCGCGTCGAGGTCGACGGCTACCGACTCGACGCCTGCGGTGCGGCTCAAGCCTTCGGTCACGGCACCCTTGCAATGCTCACAGCTCATGTCGGGAACGGTGTAGGTGACGGTCTCTGCCACTTCCTCCTCCTTCTCTTTTCCTCACGCCCGGGAGGCCCCTCGTCGCCAGCGACCGCGTTTCGGGTGCGGCGGCGCCAGGCCCCGACAGCGCCAAATGTAGATACCCCCCTAGGGTATCAGGACGTCAGCAGGCGGCGCTGGTCGGGGGCGAGGCGATCCGACCGGAGTGCGAGGGCCGCCGCCGCGCTGGCCACCAACACCCAGAGCAGGGTCCCGAGTGCGAGGTGAGCCACAACGAGAAGGGCGTATTCCCCGAGCCACACGTTGGCCGCGCCAAGCAGAACCTGAGTCGCGAGCACCAGCCCGATCGCGAATGGCAGCTCGCCGAGGCTGCGGCGACGAGACAGGAGGAAGGCGAGAGCCGCGATCGCCAGCACCGCCAGGAACATCAGCGTGCGGTGCACGAGCTGGATGTCGACCATTTCCCCGCTGCCATAGGGCAGGAAGGCGCCGTTGCAGGCCGGGAACTCCCGTCCACAGGCAAGGTGCGCGCCCCTGACGGACGCTTCCGCCGGGGTTCCGTGCTGCTCCGTGCCGGCGATCACCCCACCGGCGACGATCGTCGCCAGGAGCAGGGCACAGGCCACACCCGCAAGCGCAAGCAGCGACCTTGGCGCAGTGGCGGGCGCCGGCGACGGCCGCGTGATAGCGAGCAGGCCGATCAGGATCCCGAGCAGCAGCATCGCCGCGCCGAGATGCGCGGCCACCAAGGCGGTGCGAAGGCCGTGCTCCACCGTGAGCCCACCGAGCACGGCCTGCACGAGGACCAGCACCATCGCGGCCACCGCGCCGAGAACGATCGGGCGCTCGCCGCGGAAGCGGCGCAGCGCCTGCCAGAGGATCGCGGCCAGCAGGACGACGACCAGCGCCGCCAGGAAGCGGTGCGTGTACTCGACGACGGCATGCGGGTGATCGCCCGGCACGAGTCCCCCCTGGCACAGGGGCCATCCGCGCAGGCCGCTGCCGGCGGGCCCGCAGCCGAGGCCGGAGTCCCCGACGCGAACCACCCCGCCCACGACGACCAGCAGGAACGTCGCCACGACGGTCGCCGTGACGAGTCGGCGAAAGCGCCGAAGGGTTTCGTTAGGCGCCAAGGCGCACAGGGGTCATGGCGAATGTAAACCTAAGCAGCGCCGATTCGCCGGCAAACCGCGCAAGCCCCGCACCGTGCGAGGGCTTTTCCCCTCACATTCGCGTGCTCGCGCCTCTACGGCTTGAAGACCATCAGCGCAAGGACCGCCAGCACGAGCACGGCGGAGACGTAGTTGGTGGCGAGTGAGAGTGGGTCGTCGAGCAGGGCGCGCAGCTCGGCGTTGACCGGTGCTCCCTCGCTCGCGAGCCGCGTCGCGAGCAGGCGAGCCTGCTTGGGGCGCTGCCCGCCGATGCCACCGAGGACCAGAGCGACCACGAACAGGACGATTGCGGCGTCGATCCAGCCGGCGCCGTAGCCGAAGCCCTCGAGGTCGACGAGCCACAGGCCGAAGCCGAGCAGCAGCAGGCCACCCGGGGCAACCAGCAGCACGCCGATCCGTGTCAGGCCGAGCAGCAGCGCGATCTCGTCGGGCCGCTCCCGGCGCCGCGCAACCTCGAAGGCGACCCCCGCGAGCACGATCCCAGCGACGAACAACAGGGCGCCGAGCAGGTGGAAGAAGAGCGCTACGTCACTCACGCCGAGATCAAATCACGCGGCGCGACCCCAAGGGCGGGGCCTCACCCGTGGTTGACCTCGGTCACCGGCAGTCCGGCCTCCGACCTAACCCGCTCTGCAAGGGCACTGGCCGCCTCCCAGTCCCCGGCGCGGCCGGGCAGCATCACGATCTCGTTGGCTGGAAACTCGCGCAGTCCGTCGAGCAGCGACTCCATCGGCTCCGCGATATCCGCCCGGCCCTCTGCGCGAACCCCCGCCTCCTGCAGTGCCTGGAGCGCCACGGATACCCGGCGGCCCGCCAGGTCAAGCTCCTTGTCGATGTCATTGGCGAGGCCGTGCAGCCGCGAGGAAGCGAAGACCGGCGCGAAGATCATCACCTCAGTGCCGGTGCGACCCATCTGGCGGCAGACCTCCTCGCAGAGCGCGGGGTCCTCAAGCCCCTGATTGGCGATCACCAGCACGCGGTGCAGAGGCCCGGCGGCCTCCGGGGCGATGTGCAGCGGAGCGGGTGGATATCCCCTCTCCCGAATCGCGAAGATGAACATCGGCACCCAGAGACCCACGGCGACGATCACCCCAGCGATCGGCGCGCCGTAGCGAAACACCGCCAGACTCACCACGAGAACGCCAAACGTGTAGATGGTTGCCGGGATCCCGACCAGATCCGAGCTCAACCAGCGCTTCAGCCGCGATCGCACAGGGATGACTGTAGGCGCCGGCAAACGCCAAGTTGACCGTAGAAACGACGTTCCCCCACTGGGGCCAACTGCGTCCCTTCGATCGGTAGTCGGCCGCAGACGGGGACCGTAGCTACAACGGATGCACCGCCGGCTGCCGGCCGCAGATTGCGTGAAGGCTGCTAGCGTGTGTGCATCGGGCTGGGCCAATCGCCCCCCGAGAGGTTCCGTTTCCTCCGTGCGCTGTTTGGCGTTTAGGGGTCGCTGGATCTCCCCTGAATCGCTCAAAAGGAGCTCACAACATCATGTCGTTTGCCGATCTCGGCATCTCTAAACCTGTCGTGGCAGCCCTCGCTGCGCGCGGCATCACACAGCCCTTCCCCGTTCAGCAGATGGTCGTCCGCGATGCACTTTCGGGTCACGATCTGCTCGTCCAGTCGCCCACCGGCTCTGGCAAGACCCTTGCCTTCGGCATCCCAATCGTGGATCGCGTCGAACCCGGCAAGGGACATCTCACGGCGCTCGTCCTAGCGCCCACTCGCGAGCTGGCCAGCCAGATCGTCGACGAGCTTCAATCCGTCGCGCGGGCACGCCAACTGCGAATTGCAGCCGTCTATGGCGGTGTCGGCTTCGGCCCGCAGAGCGCCGCCGCCCGCCGCGCCGACATCATCGTCGCCACTCCGGGACGGCTCGAGGACCTGCTGGGACGCGGCGTCATCTCCCTGGACCGCATTCGCATCCTCGTCCTCGACGAGGCCGACCGCATGCTTGACATGGGATTCAAACCGGCGGTGAGCCGAATCGTCTCCCAGACGCCGGTGGAGCGCCAGACGCTCTTCTTCTCGGCCACCCTGGAGGGTGCCACCGGCAAGCTTGCGGCGGCCTACACACGCAGCGCGCGCACCCACACCCAGGCGGCAGCCAATCACAGCGAGGCCGACATCGAGCACCGCTTCGTCCACGTCGACTCCCAGAGCGCAAAGCTCGACCACCTGGCCGGCCAGCTGCTGCGCAACGGCGAGCGTGGCCGGACGCTGGTCTTCGTCCGCACAAAGCGAGGCGCCGACCGGCTCGTCAAACGGCTTCGCAGCCGCGAGCTGGAGGCGGTTGCGATGCACGGCGACAAGAGCCAGGGGCAGCGCGAACGGGCGCTGGCTCGCTTCGAGAACGGCGATGTCGACACGCTGATCGCCACCGATGTCGCCGCTCGCGGCATCGACGTAGCGGACATCACCCACGTGGTCAACTTCGACGCTCCCGGAGACCGCGACGCCTATGTGCACCGGGTCGGCCGCACCGGCCGGGCCGGTCGCCCTGGCGCCGGGATCAGCTTCGTGCTCGCCGACCAAGCCGCTGACATGCGGCGCATCGCCCGTGACCTCGGGCTCGCCCGCGAGTTCGATCAGGGGCGGGCGCCCCAGGGCGGGGAAACGCGATCGCCGACCCCGCCCGCAAGTCGTCGCCGGCGGAAAAGCAAGTCGGCCCGATGAGCATGCAGCCGATCACCGCGACGAAGTGGACGTGCGACCGATGCCAGGTATCGGTCAGCCAGATCGACGGCGAGCGCACCACCCTCCCCGATACCTGGACAAGCTCGACAGAGGGCCACTTCTGCCTGGTGTGCAGGCGGGAGCGCGCGGCGAGCGCGGCGCTGGAGTCCGCGCCGAGTGGCAGCCCCGTTGCGGTTCGAGCACGGCTTCGTCGCGCTGCCCTGATCGAGTTCGAGGTGCGCCGCACGCCCGACCAGGCCAACGGTGTGATTGCCAGAGCGTGCCGTTCCTCGGCATCTGCAGTTGCGGCGGCGCGTCACCGCCTTCAGCTACCGGATCCGCCTCCACCCACCCCAGGCAGGCGGGCTACGGCTCGCGGAGTCGCAGGCCGATAGTAGGACCAGGATGAGATTCGCGTGCAGATAGGAATTGGGCTGGCGGTCGCTGCGGCGCTGATGACGAACCTCGCGGGGCTGCTCAAGCACCGCGGCTGCCAGCTCGCCGAGCCCGTCCACATCCGGCGACCGCTCCGAGGCGCACGCGAGCTTGCCGCCTCCCCATGGTTCGTCGCAGGCTGGGGCCTCGCCGCAATGGCCTGGCTGGTCCACGTCGCCGCCCTTTCGATGGCGCCGATCTCCCTCGTTCAGGCGGTGCTGGCCGGTGGTGCGGTATCCCTCGCGGTCATGGCGCAACGTTTCTTCGGCGCCCCTGTCGAACGACGCCAGTGGTGGGCGCTTGTATTCGGCGGCACCGGCCTTGCCCTCCTCCTCCTCACCGTCCCGCACTTCCGAGGAAGCCACTCCAGCTTCTCGACCGCCGGCATCCTTGGCTTCGAGGGAGGTCTCGCACTGCTTGCCGCCGGCCTCGTCTCAGGTCACCGTTCCAAGCGCCTCGACAGCCACGGCAGCATCCTGCTCGCCGTGATCGCGGGCATCCTCTTCGCCCTCGCGGGCATCGCGACCAAGGGCCTCATAGGGGCGGGAGCCACGTCGTTTGCAGTGCTCGCTCCCTGGGTCCTGCTCATCGTGCTCGCAGGGGCGCTTGCCCAATACGCCGCCGTCGCAGCGCTTCAGCGCGGCGGCGCGATCGAGACGATCGGTTTGATGGGCCTCGTCGCAAACGCAGCGCAGATTGCCGGGGGCGTACTGGTCTTCGGAGACCCGCTCTCCCCCAGCCCGCTCGGTCTCTCCCTGCAGGTGGCGGCCTTCGCAATGGTCTGCTGCTCAGCACTCCTACTGCCGGCACGGAAGGCCGGCGCAGCCCTTCCGGCTTGACCAGGCAGCGCGACGCCCGAATTGAACCTCCTCCACGGCGCTCGTTAGAGGCCGTTTAGAGATGGGATCCATGCTTTCCTCCTTGTTCAAGGTCGACCGCCACGAGCTCGGTCCGCGGCTCTACGTCCTCGGACGCAGGGTCCACGAGTGTCACGCAGGGATCGGGCTCGCCGGCGCCGCTGCGCTGATCCTGATCGCCGGCTGGCCCTTGCCGGCCCCGCTGGTGCTTGCATCACTGGCGATCGGGGCGTGGCTCCTGTGGAAGGACTGGCGTGACCTGTTCCCACGGCTGCGCGACACCACGGCATGGAGCACGGGCCTGCATCGCGTGCCCACGCCCTTCCGCAGCCGGGGCCGCGCGCGCGGGCTCGCTCCCCTTGCCGGCGCCTGCACCGCCGCAATGGGCCTCGTCAACGTCGCCTCGGCGCTGACACCGGGCCTGCACTCCAGGATGTACCTGCTTCTGCAGCTCGTGCCGCGGGAGGTTCCGGTGGCGGCACATGCGCTTGCGCTGTCCGCGGGAATCTCACTGACGATTCTGGGTCTCTACCTCGTGCGCCGCCGTCGCCGCGCGTGGGCGCTCACCGTAGGGATCCTCGTGATCGCCGGTGCGCTCAACCTCCTCAAGGGGTTGGACATCGAGGAGGCGCTCGCATGCTGGGGGCTGGCCGCGCTGCTCGTTTGGGGACGCGATGCGTTCCATGTGGTGCATGGAGACGCCGGCTGGCGCGGGCCCCTGGCGAGCAGCGTGACTGTGGTGGCCAGCGTGCTCGCCACGAGTGCCGTCACCCTGGTGGCCGCCTCCCACTGGGGCACTCCTTCGCTCAATCCGGGCCGGGTAATGGCGGAGCTCGAGGCATCGCTGACGCTGTCGACGGGCCCAATTCACTACCGCCATCCCTTCGGCTGGGTGCCGGTCACCCTCGACCTACTCTGGATCGGCGCCGCACTCACCGTTGCCTGGCTGCTCTTCCGGCCGCTTGCGGCGCCGCGCGGGCGCCCGGCGGCGGAGCTGCGGCCGCTCGCGCGAGCGATAGTGGAGCGTCACGGAAGCGACACGCTCAGCTCCTTCAAGCTGCGCGCCGACAAGCATCACTTCTTCGACAGCTCGCGACGGGCGTTCCTGGGCTACCGCATCGAGGCCGGCGTGCTGCTCATATCCGGCGATCCGGTTGGGCCGCGAGCCGCGCTGCCCGGTCTTCTGAAGGAGCTCTGTGGCTTCGCCGAAGCGCGTGGGCTGGCGATCGGCGCGGTGGGCGCCAGCGAGGAGTTCGCCGCGCTGGCGGCCGGCGCGGGGCTCAATTCCTTCTACATAGGCGACGAGGCGATCGTCGACCTCGCCGCCTTCTCCCTCGAGGGGCGGCCCATCCGCAAGGTGCGCCAGGCCGTGACACGGGCACGGAAGGCAGGCTTCACGGCTGCGCTGCGGCGCATCGACGAGCTCTCCGAAACCGAGCTGCACGAGCTCGAAGAGCTTTCCGATCGCTGGCGTGGTGACGAGCCGGAGCGCGGCTTCTCGATGGCAATCGACAGCCTGCGCGGGGAGCATCTGTCCGAGAGCGTGGTGGTGGTCGCGCGAGACGCCGAGGGGACCGCGCGGGGCTTCCTGCACTTCGCTCCGTGCTGCGGACGGCCGGCGATGTCGCTGGGGCTCATGCGGCGCGACCGCGACAGCGTCAACGGCCTGACGGAGTATCTCGTCGTCAGCGCTATCGAGATGCTGCGCGAGTGCGGGATCGAGGAGATGTCGCTCAACTTCGCAGCCTTCGCGCGCCTGCTCCGCAGTCCCAGTGGGCTCGGGGAGCGGGCGCTCGGCAGGTTGGTGACGCTTGCCAATCCGTACTTCCAGATCGAGAGCCTCTACCGCTTCAACGCCAAGTTCTCGCCGCGCTGGCAGCCGCGCTACCTGCTCTACGAGCGTCGCCCGCTCGGCTTTACCCGCACCGGCCTCGCGGCGATGTGGGCCGAGGGCCAGCTGCCTTGGCCGATCTCGTAAACCGTGCGTGGGGCCCGGCAGTTCCAAGCCGCCGTGCCAAGATCGCCGGGTGAAGCTCGCGGCAATCGACATCGGTGACGGGCCGCCTGCCGTGCTTCTGCACGGCCAGCCGGGCAACGCCGGCGACTGGGAACCGGTGACGATCCGGCTGCGCGAGCGGATGCGCGTCATTGCGCCCGACCGCCCCGGGTACGGCCGCACCGGTGGCCGAGCCGCCGGCTTCCGCGACAACGCGGCCGCGGTGATCGCACTGCTTGACCGGCTGGGCATCGAGTCTGCCGTGGTGGCCGGCCATAGCTGGGCCACCGGTGTGGCGCTGGCCGCGGCCATCCGGTTCCCGGAGCGAGTCCAGGCGCTCGTGCTGGCGGCTCCGGTGGTCCCAGGCATTCCAGCCGGCCCTGCTGATCGCGTGCTTGCGCATCCCCTCGTCGGCGCCCCGGTCACGTGGCTCGGATTCAAGGTCGCCGGGTTGGGGCTTGCCCTCCCACCGGTGCGGAGGCTCGCCCGCACCACCGTGCCGGCCCTGCCGCCGGACCAGGTCGCGACCACCGCCGCCCAGTGGCGGGCGGACGGTGCCTGGAGGAGCTTCTACGCCGAGCAGCGCGCCCTCGTGGACGAGCTCCCCTCGCTCGCGCCGGACCTGGGCTCGGTGGACAAGCGCACGACCATTCTCTACGGCACGCGCGACTGGATCTCGACGCCCGCTCACGCGCGCCGGCTCGCCCGCGCCCTGCCGAACGCTCAACTCGTCTCCGCCGACCGCGCCGGTCACATGCTGCCCCAGCAGCGCCCTGAGCTCATGGCCGAAGCGATCGCGCAAGCGGCACGACAGCCCGAGGCCCCCTTCCCTTCCAACCGACTCCCGTAGCTCCCCCTACCCGCGCGCAAGGGCGCTGCGCAGGCTGGCCTTTGTCTGCGGGCCCTGCAGGGTCCTCACTATCCGGCCGCGAGAATCGAGGATGAAGGTCGTCGGCAGGCCGACCACGCCGTAGCGCTCCCCAACCGTCCCGCTCGAGTCGCGCAGTACCGGAAAGCTCCAGCCGTACTCACGCACGAACGAGCGGGCGCTGGCGAGCCCGTCGCTCCAGTCGACGCCGACCAGTCGCGCTTGGCCGCCCAACGATCGGGCAAGCCGCTCGAGTTCGGGCGCCTCGTGCCGGCACGGCTCGCACCAGCTTGCCCAGAAGTTGATCGCGGCCGGCCTTCCGCGCAGCCCGGATACGGTCACCCTGGGAGGGACGAGAACGGCGCCCGGCAGCTTCGGAGCCGGCCGATTTGCATCGCCGCTGGAGCCGCCCAGCAGCTCTGCCGCGACGAGGGCGGCGACCAAGGCGAGGGCGCCGAGCAAACCGCGCCTCCTTCGTGTCAGGCCCTTTGCATTCGTCATCCTGTGGTCTTGCGGCGAAGTCATGACACTAGCCGGCGCCGCAACTCCTCTCCCCTGCCGGCAGCCACCGCCCGCCCTGCTCTTCTGCCATCCAGTGCGATGCCTCGCTCGTGCGCCAAGTCCAGCAGCTCTTGGCGTTCCGTGTCCTCTCTTGCCCAGCGCAACACCAGCCAGGCAAAGATGCCCAGCATCATCGCCACACTCTGGACCATGAGTACGACGCCGGCGACGCTCTGGTCGGTGATCGGGGCAATGCCGTGCGCCCGGTCGCTGGCAACGTAAAACGGGTAAAGCACCGTGCCCGACCACATGAGGATGTTCGCCAGGCCCATGCTGGAGAAGTGAATGGCTCCCGCATAGACCGCCTTGGCACCGTTGCCGAACCATTCGGGCTTCGGGAACGGGCCGAGCAGCGCCAGCCACATGCCAACCCCGGCTGCGATGAAGCACCCGTGCTCGCAGAAGTGGACCAGCTCGTGTTCCTCGGCGGCCTGGTAGAGCGGCGGGAGGTGCCAGCCATACATGACCACCAGCCACAGGACGCCAGCCACCACGGGATGCATCAGGATCTGGAGGCGCTTGATCCCCGGCCTGGTCAGGATCGGCGCCAGGACGGGGCCGGTGAGGCCGATCGCCACCAGGAGCGCGGCCTCGTCAAGGAGGATCGTGTGCTGGACCATGTGACCGACGACGAACTCGTCGGCCAGGTGGTCGACGGGGCCGACGGTGGCGATCACGATCAGCGCCATGCCACAGGAAAAGCTCACCCGACGCAGCGTGGAGGGCTGGCGGCCCTGCTCGCGCAGATGGGCGACTCGCACGAAGTAGGCGGCCGCGATCAGAAGGGGCACCGCGATGGCGCTGACGGTGCTCCAGTTGAGCGTCAGGTCGTGGCTCATCGCATCTCGTTCTACCGCAAGGGGACTGCCGCCACGCCAGGGCTCGCCGTGCCCACCGCCACTACATCGACGCGAGCAGGGGGACGTCGTGGGCGATTTCACTCGGCTTGAGCAGCTGGTCATAGAGCGCGAGCTGCTTTCCCTTGCCGGTGATCCCGTAGATGATCGCCGTGTGGGAGACCGCGCGATGTGCAGGACTCTCGCGACGTTCGGGGCTGCCCCCGACCTCGACGTCGTACGCCTTCCATACCGGCGTGAGCTGCTTCCTGGACCCAATCAGGTAGTCCATTCGGCCCAGCATCTGATGCTCGTCCAAGAATGCCTTGACCGTCTTGGGCGTGTCGCCTATCGGGTCGACCGACACCGCGACGATCTGCACCTCACTTGCCTTCGGACCGAGCTCGATCAGCGCCTGGTGGAGCTTGGAGACGATCAGGGGGCAGGTATCGGGGCAGTGGTCGTAGATGAAGGTCAGCAGTACCGCCTTGCCGTGATACTGCGCGAGGTGGACCTGGCGGCCGGTCCAGTCGCGAAGGGCGATTTCCGGTGCTTGCTTGGGCGGCTGAATTTCTCCGGGGGCATCCAGCTTCGTGCTCGCCACAGTGCCGCCTCCGCAGCCGGCGAGCGCCATCGCCGCGATCGCCGCGGTAAACATGACCGCAGATGAACGCCGTGCTGCTGAACGCCTCATCGCCTACCTCGCATCTGCGCCTCCTTGGCCCAGAAGAAAAGGGCCGCCGCGGGAGCGGCGCATTGGGCTCTGTCCTGAAATACCGCTACACCGTTTCGTCCCTAACGGAGCGATCATCGTGCCGGTCGAATGCGCCGTGAATTTCCCTTCACAAACGGGAAAGCGGCGCTCGATGTAGCCGAGTCTGGGACGGTGCCGTGCGCCTCGATGGCGCCGCGAGCGCGTCGATCGCCTGCACGCCCCCGGCGATCGTAGATCGAGTCGCTTCCTGCAGCGCACCTACGGCGTTCCCTCCAACAACTTCTGCTACCCCTCGAGCCTCTACGACAACTCGACGATCGCCGCCGTCAAGGCGGCCGGCTACGTCGGCGCGGTCACCGAGGAACCCGGCTACGCGAGCCGCGAGCGCCCCTATGAGCTGAACCGCTACGAGATCGAGGGCGGCCAGGGCGTCGAAGGGCTGGCGGCAGACCTCAGCGCATCCCCGTAGCCGCCGTGGTGCTCAATACCCGACGGGATGGCGGACGATAAAGCCCTTCGGATAGGGCGGTTCGGCGTGCCAGCGCGGCCCGCTGGTGCCGGCGGGGTCGCCGACGGTGTCCCAGCGCAACCCGGCGATCACCGCGTAGACGTGGGTGCGGTTGGCGTAGATCGTGATCCAGCGACCCGGGCCGGGAGCACCCCACTTCATGAACGTTCCCGACACCATCGACGTATCGAGCAGGCCGCCGGCGTGGAGCACGAAGCTGACCGAGCCCGAGCAGTCGTAACCCCGGGCCAGCCAGCGGCGGTGGCCGCCGCCCCAGACGTAGGGCCTGGTGCGGATCCGGTTCGCGGCTGCGATCACCCGCTTGACCGCCAGCGGCGCGCCCCGCGGCGCGAGGGCCCTTTCGCCGCGCAGGATCGAGGTGGCGGCTTGGCGCGGAAGTCCTCGCGGCGGTTCCTGTGTCGGGGCTTCGCTTTCTTCAGCGCCGGTTTCGATCGTCGGCGAGACGCCGCCCGCGGACCCCTGGGCGGCGCTCGGGGAGGATCCCGCGAGCGCCGCAACCGCGAGCGCCAGTGCGAGCGCGGCGATCGGAGCGGATCGCTCGATCGCCCCCAGGCCCGCCACCCTGTGGCGCTGCCTTTGCCGCCCGCTGGCTCCGTCGCTGCGTCTCACCTCGAATAGATCGGGTGCGGGCCCTCGCGGCTGAGATCTGCATTCTGAAGCCCAGTCCGGACCTGCGACCCCAGTCCAGGCGGCCAAGGCCAGACCTGCGACAGCGCCGGACTTCCACGGGCATCTCAATCCCAAGCTCTACCGTTTCCCTCAACGGCTTGGGTCGCTACCACCTCAAGCGCCCGGCCAAGCCCGATGGTGCGTACCGGGCCAGTCCATCCGATGGAACCCGACGTCGCGCGGTCTGTTGCCACGGAGGGGGTGACACAGGCGCGCTCGCGGCCTCTGTAGCCGCTCTTGGCGAGATCCCCGTCCGAACGGCTGCGCAAGGAGCGACATCCGGTGCGCTGGAATCAGCCCGGTACGCACCAGCCCGATTGAACTCCTGCGGACGCCCTGAAGGCGCTGGGATACGTGCTGCACCGGAGCCTGCCCGTTTCCCTGCCGCCTGGGTAGGAGAGACGGCGCGGGCGCGGTCGATCTTCGACGGCGAGCCTGGCGTCTACAGAGAACGAGTCTCACTCTTATGTTAGGGTGATCGCGTCCGGCATGGCGAAGACCAGCCGCCGAGACTTCCATTCCCCCCCCGTTCGCAAGGAGACCGAGATGCCCCGATCGAGCGCCCGCGCTGCCGCCACCCTCCTTATCCTCGCCGCGCTGCTGGTGGTCCTGCTCGCCGGCTGCGGGGGGTCGAGTTCAGGCTCCACCAGTTCCTCCGGCAAGCTCGATGTCGTCGCCGCCGAGGACTTCTGGGGCAGCATCGCCAAACAGCTTGGCGGCGATCGAGTCGAAGTGACGAGCATCATCACCAACCCCGCCGCCGACCCCCACGACTACGAACCGACCTCAGAAGACGCGCGCACGATGGCCGGGGCTCAGATGGCGATCGTCAACGGGATCGGCTATGACGAATGGGCCTCCAAGCTGCTCGCCGCCAGCCCTGAATCGAGCCGCACCAAGCTCACCGTCGGCGACGTCCTCGGGCTGAAGGAGGGCGACAACCCCCACCAGTGGTACTCGCCGATCTCGGTCCACAAAGTGATCGATCAGATCGTCGCCGACTACAAGCAAGCCCTGCCCGGAAACGACTCCTACTTCGACCAGCAGCGGGAAGCCTTCGAAACCGAAGACCTGGCCGAATACAACCAACTGATCTCCACCATCAAGGCCAAGTACTCCGGCACCCCGGTCGGAGCTTCGGAGTCGATCTTCGAACCGCTGGCGCCCTCGCTCGGGCTGAAGCTGATCACCCCCAAGGGCTTCATGGACGCGATCGCCGAGGGCACCGAACCGACGCCCACAGAGAAGGCGGGCGCCGACGAACAGATCAAGGACAAGCAGATCAAGCTCTGGGTCTACAACAGCCAGAACGCGACCCCCGACGTCAAGCGTCTGAACGAAGCGGCCGAAGCGGCGGGGATCCCGATCGCGACGGTGACCGAGACGATGACCCCGGAAGGCGCCAGCTTCCAGCAGTGGATGGTGCGCGAGCTGAAGGGGATCAAGGCCGCCCTGGCGAAGGCAGAAGGGAGCTGAGACGGCCTCGACCGAGACAGCCGGCCTCGCGCCGGCTCCCGAGCGCGGGGGCGCGGCGGCGATCGAGCTCGCGGGAGCCGCGGTCCGCCGCGGCTCCAGCCTCATCTGGTCGGGAGTCGACCTGCGGATCGGAGCGGGCGAGTTCGTCGCCGTGCTCGGCCCAAACGGCGCCGGCAAGTCGACCCTGCTCGACGTCGTCCTCGGCCTCTTGCCGCTGAGCGAGGGCTCGGCGAGCGTGCTCGGCGAGCGACCCGGCGGCGCCCGCGCGCGGATCGGCTATTTGCCGCAGCGCCGCAGCTTCGACTTGGCGACCAGGATCCGGGGCCGCGAGGTCGTGCGGCTTGGGCTCGACGGCAGTCGCTGGGGCGTGCCCTTGCCGGCGCCGCTCGGCCGCTCCGGCCGCCTCGCGCGCCGCAGCGTCGAGGAGATGATCGAGCTGGTCGGGGCCGGCGCCTACGCGGATCGCCCGATCGGCTCGCTCTCGGGCGGCGAGCAGCAGCGGCTTTTGATCGCCCAGGCGCTGGTCCGCCGGCCGCGGCTGCTGCTCCTCGACGAGCCGCTGGACAGCCTCGACCTCTCAAACCAGGGCGCGATCGCCGGCCTGGTCCAGCGAATCTGCGAGCGCGAGGGGGTGACGGTGCTGCTCGTCGCCCACGATGTCAACCCGATCCTGCCCTATCTCGACCGGGTCGTCTACTTCGCCAACGGCCGAGGGGTCGAGGGGGTGCCGCGCGAGGTGATCGAGGGGGCGACCCTGAGCGACCTCTACGGAGCGCCGATCGAGGTGCTGGAAGCATCCGATGGGAGGCTGGTGGTGGTCGGCACGCCCGAGCCGCCGGCCCACCATCACTCGCGCCATCCACACCCACAAGGAGATCTTTGATGACCGGCGCGGTCGCGATCCTCGGGGCCCTCTCGCTCAACCCGGCAAGCGACCTGAGGCAGATGAGCGAATACCCGTTCATGGTCAACGCGCTGTGGGCGGGGACGATCGTCGCCGTGATGGCCGGGGCGATCGGCTGGTTCATGGTCCTGCGCCGTCAGACCTTCGCCGGTCATACACTCGCGGTGATCGCCTTTCCCGGCGCCGCCGCCGCGACGCTGGCCGGGCTGCCGCTCGCCCTCGGGTACTTCGGCGCCTGTGGGATCGCGGCGGCGCTGCTTGCCGCGGTCGGTCGCGATGGCCGCCGCGCCGGGGTCAACGAGTCGGCGGCGATCGGCACCGTGCAGGCTTTCGGCCTCGCCCTGGGCTACCTCTTCGTCGTCCTCTACGGCGGCCAGCTCTCGAGCCTGGAGGCGCTCCTCTTCGGCACCTTCCTCGGGATCACGACCGGCCAGGTGCAGACCCTGGCCTGGATCGCGCTGGCGGCGCTGGCGGTCCTGGCGGCGATCGGCAGGCCGCTGCTGTTTGCCTCGGTCGACTCGGCCGTCGCCCGCGCCGCCGGCGTGCCCACGCGCCTCCTCGACCTCGCCTTCCTGCTGCTGCTCGGGCTCGCGGTCGCGGCGACCGCCGAGATCACCGGCGCGCTGCTCGTCTTCTCGCTGCTGGTCACCCCGGCGGCGACGGCGCAGTGGATCACCGCCCGCCCCGGCCCCAGCCTGCTGCTCTCGGTGCTGCTCGCCCTGCTCGTCACGTGGGTGGGCCTGACGATCGCCTTCTTCTCGCCCTACCCGGTGGGATTCTGGGTGACGACGCTCTCCTTCGGTCTCTACGTCCTCGTCCGCCTCGTGGCCACGGCCGCCGATCGGCTTGCGCTGCGAGCCGCCGTCGCGCCGGGCGACCCGGAGCCCGCCTGATGTTCGCCCACGAATTCATGCGGCACGCGTTCCTCGCCGGCACCTTCGTCGCGCTGGCCTGTGGCCTGGTCGGCTACTTCGTCGTCCTGCGCAGCCAGGTCTTCGCCAGCGACGCGCTGAGCCACGTCGCCTTCACCGGCGCCCTGGCTGCCGCGGCGGCGGGGATCGACATCAAGCTCGGGCTCTTCGCCGCGACGCTCGCCGTCGCCGCCGGCATGGGGCTGTTGGGCCGCCGCGCCCAGCCCGACGACGTCGTGATCGGCTCGGCCTTCGCCTGGGTGCTCGGCCTCGGGGCGCTCTTTCTCTCGATCTTCATCGCCAGCTCCAGCGGTTCCAACAGCACCGCCGCGGTGCGGGTCCTCTTCGGCTCGATCCTCGGCCTCTCCGCCGGCGAGGCTCACCTGGCGGTGGCGCTCGCCATCCTCGCCATCCTCGGCCTGCTCCTCCTCGCCCGGCCGCTCCTCTTCTCCTCGCTCGATACCGAGGTCGCCCGGAGCGTCGGGGTGCCGGTGCGGGCAATCGGGGTCACGTTTCTCATCCTGATCGGGCTGGTCGCCGCAGAGGCGACCCAGGCCGTCGGCGCGCTGCTCCTCCTCGGCCTGCTTGCCGCTCCGGGCGGCGCTGCGCGCCTTCTCACCGATCGGCCCTGGCGCGGACTGGCGCTCTCGGGCGCGATCGCCGTCGCCTCGATGTGGGCGGGGCTGGTGCTGAGCTACGAGGTTGCCTCGTTGCCGGCCAGCACCGCTGTGATCGGCGTCGCGGCGCTCGCCTTCGGGCTCGCCAGTCTGCGCGAGGTGCTGCGCGGCAAGCGGCGCCCTGGAGGCGGAGCTGCCCTGGAGGCGGAGCCGCAGCGATCTCTAGGATCGCAAGGGTGAGCACCGCCACGAAAACAGGCTGGGCAGAGCACGCGCTGGGCAGGCTGGCGGCGGCCGGCTACCGCCGCGGCGGCGCCCGCACGGCTGTCGTAGAAGCGCTCGCGCGCCGCGATTGCGCGGTCACCGCCTTGGAGCTCGACGACGAGCTGCGCCGTCGCAAGCCGGCGGTCGGCCGCGCGAGCATCTACCGCGCCCTCGAGCAGCTCGAGCAGCTCAGTCTGCTCCGCCGCCTCGAAGTCTCGCGGGGAATCGCCGGCTATGAGCGGATCGAGCCCGACGGCGAGCACCACCACCACGCGATCTGCCGCGACTGTGGCCGGATGATCCCCTTCGAGGACGCCTCGCTGGAGCGAGCGATCGACAAGGTCAGTGGGCGGATGAGCTTCGACGCCGCCGAGCACGAGGTGACGATCCGCGGCCGCTGCGAGCGCTGCGCGGACTGAGGGCTCGGCTAACGAGTCGCGGTTGCGTGAGTGGCAGCCTGGGCCGCAGTCGGCGCGGAAGCGTTCGGCGCGAGATGGCTGCCAGATGCGAGGACCCCGGCAGCGAGGATCGCGGCGGTGGTCAGCTTCAGACGGCGCTGGGTCATCCAGCTGGGAGAGTGGGTGGCGATCCAGGCACGCATCCCGGTCGCGGCCGCTCCCGCGGTCATCGCGCTCGCCATGCACTGCATGCACATGGGTGGACTGTAGCCATGATCGTCTCAGTACGAGCATCGTGCCCTGCCGTTCCTTCAGCACCGAATACCGGATCGCTCGGCGTTGGATGGAAGGGGAATGGTGCGCAGCGCGGCTCCGGCACGGGAAGCGTCGCTGACCTCCCCAGGTTAGGGGACGCAACCCATCCCGTCGGGCAGGTGAGAACCCCACGGTTCTGGGGTTGTGGGGACCGAGGCGCGCCCCGACAATCGGCGGATGAGGGTCCTGCTGGTCGACGACCACGCGCTCTTTCGGGCCGGCATCGCGAGCCTGCTGTCGGCCGCCGGCCACGAGGTGGTCGGCGAGGCCGAAGACGGGCTCGAGGCGCTCGAACGCACGCGCGAGCTTCATCCCGACCTGGTCCTGATGGACATCTCGATGCCTCGCTGCGGGGGGCTCGAGGCGACGAGGTTGATCAAGGCCGAGATGCCGGAGACGAAGATCGTGATCGTCACCGTCTCCCAGGACGACGCCGACCTCTTCGAGGCGGTCGAGAGCGGCGCCGAGGGCTACCTGCTCAAGGACATGTCCGACGAGGAGTTCGAGCGCACCCTGAACGGGATCGCCGAGGGCAAGGCTCCCCTTTCCAATGGCCTTGCCACCAAGATCCTCGAGGAGTTCGTGCGGGTCTCGCCGAGATATAGGCAATCCTGAACACACCCTGACGCGCACCTGGGCGACCGCGCCGGTGCGGTCGGGTACGGGTTGCGCTCCGGCCAGGTTGCGATCACCTCGCCAGGCTCCTCACCTGTCAGTTCCCACAGGTAGCCGCCCCTCGGATTAGGGAGCCCTAAGACTCCCCTATCGGGCATCGGAAAACCCCTGCTCCTGAGGTTGTGGCGGGCGTGTCTGCGACCAGAGAATGCCCCTGTCATATCCCACGAGCCCCGCCAAACGGGGCAGCCTTAGGAGGAAGCAACGATGAGGAAGGCAAACAGCAGATTCGGCTCACTCGGGCGTCTCCGCTGGTCGGCGCTTCTCGGCCTCGGCGCGCTGGCCGCGATGGCGCTTGCGCTGAGCGCCTGCGGAGGTGGCGGCAACAGCGGCAAGGCTTCGGCGAGCGCTGGCTCGGGGTCGCAGTCCTCGCCGGCGGTCGAAAACGTGAGCCTGGTCGTCAAAACGGACGAAGAGCACGCCAAGAAGGGACCCGAAGGGAAGTGGCACGACGCCTACCTGCCAGCCGACTTCTCGGTCAAGGCAGGGGCCACCGTGCACGTGACGGTCTCCAACTACGACGAAGCGCCGCACAGCTTCAACGCCCCCGACCTGGGGACCAACGCGATGGTCGCGCCCGGCAGCGCAAGCAAGCCGACGAAGACCACCTTCACCTTCCACGCGCCGAAGAAGGCCGGCCACTACGCCTGGTTCTGCGCGATGCCCTGTGACCCCTGGGCGATGGCCCAGAGCGGCTACATGAAAGGCTACGTGACGGTTACCTGAGGAGCGGCATTGCAGCGACACAGCGACAGCACCTTCCTCCAAAGGCACAGCCGGCCGCGTCAGCGGCCGGCTGTGTGGGTGCGGACTCGAGGTGGGCGGGACGACGGGTTGTCGATAATGGAGCCGCAAACGAACGAATGGAGCAGACGATGAGGCGTTCAGCGCTAGGGCGGTCAGCTGCGGCCATATTTGCGGTGGCGATCGTGGCGATGGCGGTCGTGGGCTGCGGAGGCAGCGGCGGCGGCAGCGCCTCGAGCGCCAGGCTGGACGCCCAGGGCACGATCAGCCCACCCAAGCCGGCGCCCGAAATCGCCCTCCGCGACTGGACCGGCCGCCCGGTGCGGCTCTCCCAGTACCGGGGCAAGGCGGTGCTCTTGACCTTCATCTACGACCACTGCCCCGACACCTGTCCCCTGATCGTCTCCAAGCTCCACCAGACGCTGGTCGAACTGGGATCGAAGGCGAGCGAGGTGCAGGTCGTCGCGGTCTCCGTCGACCCGATAGGCGACACCCCGAAGACGGTCAAGAGGTTCCTGGCCGAGCACCAGATGCTGGGGCGCATGGACTACCTGATCGGGTCCAAGAAGCAGCTGGCGCCGGTCTGGAAGGCCTACGACGTATCCGTCGGCGGCACTCCTGAACAGCGAGAGAACCCCGAAACTCGGCTGGTCTCCCACACGGCTCTGATCTACGGCATCACCGGCTCCGGCAAGGAGCTGGCGCTCTACGACCAGCTCTTCAAGCCGAGCGAAGCCGCCCACGACGTGCCGCTGCTGGCCGCGAAGTAGGGGGCGCGGGCCGGCCGCTGGCCGGCCCGCTTGCATCGGCTTGCTAGAACTCGGTTCCGATGAGCCTGGACCTGACGCTCGACTGGAGCACCGTGTCCTCGATTGTGCTGCCGCTGCTGATCGGCGTGGCGTACTTCGTGCGGGTCGGCCACCTGCGCGAGCAGAGCCGCCAGCCGAGCACCCTGCGCCAGGCGAGCTTTGCCTGCGGCATGGCGCTGATCGTGATCGCCACGGTCGGCCCGGTCGACCATCTGGCCGATGACTACGCCTTCGGCCACATGATCCAGCACACGATTCTGCTCGACGAGTCCGCGCTGCTGCTGGCGATCGGCCTTACCGGCCCGGTCCTGGCGCCGATCCTGACCAAGCCGGGGATCAAGCATCTCCAGATCCTCATGCATCCCGTGGTGGCCGTCGTCCTCTGGCTGGTGGTCATGTACGGCTGGCACGCCCCGCCGCTCTACCAGGCCGCCGAGGAACACCCGCTGGTCCACCTCTGCGAGCACGCCTGCTTCGTCGCGGCGGGGGTCGGCATGTGGTTGGCGTTGCTTGGCCCCTTCCCGAAGCCGGAATGGTTCGGCAACGGTGCCAGGGCAATCTACGCGGGGGCCATTCACTTCTCCAGCATGGGTCTGGCGAACATCCTGATGTGGTCGGGAACGGTGCTCTATCCCATCTACGTCGCCAGCGACCGGGCGCACGGCATTGCCCCGATCACCGACCAGAGCGTCGCCGGCGCCGTGCTCATGGTCCAGAGCTTGATGATGATGCTGGGCATCTTTGCCTGGCTGGTGCTGCGCTGGGCGCGGGAGGACACGGAGCGCCAGGAGTTGCTCGACCTGGCGCGAGAGCGAGGGGTTGCGCTGGATTGGAGCAGAGCGGGCCGTGCTGTCGCCGCCGGGCGGGGGGATGAACTGCGCCGCCGACTGGTCTCTCGTGGAGAGGGAATCGAGATTCAGGGCCGTGCAGCCAAGTGAGGTAAGAATCCGTGTCCTCGCCTACGGGGGCATCGAGGATGGTTCCCCGCCCGGCGTCGGTCGCGTGCGAATGTCAATCGAACCGGAGGATGGGTGAGCAACAAGCGGGAACAGGAGAGGGAGAGACTTCGCGGCTACCGGCTCGAACGCGAGGCATCCCAGTCGGAGGCCAACGCGCGCCGCAGGCGGTTGCTCCAGCTCGGCAGCGTCGCGGTGTTTGCGGCGGTCATCGCGGTGGTGGTGGCGGTCGTCATCAGCCAGAACCAGGGCGGCGGGGGGAGCACCAACCTGGCGGAAGTCGGCCAGGTGGACAGCCTGCTGAAGGGCATCCCGCAGGAAGGCACGATGCTCGGCGACCCCAAGGCCAAGGTCACCCTCTATGAGTTCGGCGACCTCCAGTGCCCGATCTGCAAGGAGTACTCCGAACAGGTGCTGCCACAGCTCATCTCAGGCCCGGTCCGCAGCGGCGAGGCCAAGGTCGAATTCCGCAACTTCACGATCATCGGCACGCAGTCTCCCCCCGCTGGCGCCGCGGCGCTCGCCGCCGGCAAGCAGGGCCGGGGCTGGAACTTCATCGAGCTCTTCTACCGAAACCAGGGCCCAGAGGGCTCGGGCTACGTCACCGGCTCCTTCCTGACCTCGATCGCCAAGGGCGCCGGGGTCAAGGACATCGCCAAGTGGAACACCGACCGCAAGAGCAAGCACATCAAGGAAAGGGTGTCGAGCACGACCGCCCAGGCGGAAAGCCTCGGCTTCACCGGCACGCCGTCCTTCGCGGTCGAAGGCCCGCGCACCAAAGGTCTGAAGACACTGGGGACGCCGGGCTCCGCCGAAGCGCTTGAAACGGCGATCCGCGAAGCGGGCTGAGACACGCCCAGGGCCGCGATGATCCGGCGTCGCGTGATGGGCGTGGTCCGCAGGAGGCGCGGCCTGCTCGGCGCCCTCGCCCTGGTCGGCGCCCTCGTCGCGGCGGAGCTGCTGGGCGGCTCCAGCGGCAATGCGACCAAGCCCGCCCCACCGCTCCCCGCCGCGGTCTTGCAGCCTCCGAAGGCGACCCTTGCGACGCTGCGCGGCAAGCCGGCCGCGGTCAACTTCTGGGCGAGCTGGTGCGAGCCCTGCCGGCACGAGGCGCCCGAACTGGAGCGGCTTGCCCGATCGTTACAGGGACGAGCGCAGCTGGTCGGCGTCGATTGGAGCGACGGGCTGGCCAGCGCCCGCTCCTTCATCCGTGAGTACGGCTGGAGCTTTCCGGTTCTGCGCGACTCGGGCGGCACGGTTGGAGAGCGCTACGGTGTCGTCGGGCTGCCGACGACCTTCATCCTCGATGCCCGCGGCCGGATCGTGAGAACTCTGCGGGGCCCGCAAACCGAGGCCAGCCTGCGCAGCGCCCTTCAGTCGACCTCCTGACGCGGCGCGGGGTCCCCGCGGGCCGCTGTCCAGCCGACTCCGGCGTTGGCTGAGCGACTACGACGCGGCCTCGAGCCGCCCGAGCTCCCGCCGCAGGGCCGAGAGGAATGCCGAGCCGGGCCTGACCGAAGCGATCATCTGCACCGAGTCGCGGTAATGGGCGGCCATGCTCGCCGCGCTGGTGCCCATCCGCGCGTCGAGCTCTTCGCGCGAGACCTCGACGCCGCGGCGAAGCCCGGCGATGTCGGAGAGCTTGTCGGCGGCGAACACCGTCACCGCACGGCCGCCGGCCGCTGCGACCTGATCGCGAAGCGCGGCCTTTCGCCCCTCGAAGGACTCGATCGTGGGGTCCTCGCTGAGCGCCATCACCAGCGCGCAGATCTCATCCCCCATCTCGCTTCGCAATTCCGACTCGCTGAGCGTGCCGCGCTCCACCGAGTCGTGCATGAGCCCAACCGCGACGAGCTCCTCGTCGAAATCCAGCCGCTGCAAAAGCCCCGCCACCTCGGTGACGTGTTCGAGGAAGAGGCGGCCGTCGGAGGGGCGGCGCTGGGCCCGGTGAGCCGTTGCCGCCAGCGCGAAGGCGTCGCTCAGCAAGGGGGAGGCTGAGATCCACTCGGGAGCCGGCGGCGCCTTCCGTCGTTCCCCGGCGGCGTCCCCCTCGCGCCCCTGGAGGGCTTGATCGGCCGCGCGATGGCCTTCACCGTCAGCCACCTGGCAAGTATTGCAATCGCGCCATGCAGGGGTGGCTGCGAGTCGATGTCGAGGGCCTGCGGACCAAGCGCCGGCGCGCGGGAGCGCACCGGGAACTTTGAGGCACGGCACGGACTAAGTTTCGCCGAACATCACAGGTGAATTTGGCATGCCATAATCTCAGGGTATGTCGACCCCAGAGCTGCTTTCGGCATCGGTGCAGGACTACGCCAAGGCGGTGTATGCGCTCGAGACCCGCGCCGGCTTGGCGGTCTCGACGAACGACCTCGCCGAGCGCCTGGGGGTGACGCCGGGCTCGGTGTCGAGCATGGTGCGCAAGCTCGCCGCGGAGGGGCTGGTCGAGCATGAGCGCTACCGCGGCGTGCGGCTGACCGAGAAAGGGAGGCGGGTGGCCCTGGAGGTGATGCGCCATCACCGCCTGCTCGAGCTGTTCTTAGCCCAGGAGCTCGGGGTGCCCTGGGATCGCGTCGATGCCGAGGCCGAGGTGCTCGAGCACGTGCTCTCCGAGGAGCTCGAGGAGCTGATCGCGGCGCGCCTGGGCAACCCGGCGCTCGACCCCCACGGCGATCCGATCCCCACGGCCCAGCTCGAGATCGAGGAGGGCCAGACTCGCAGCCTGGACGAGCTGGCGGTGGGCGGGGCGGGGCGCTTCGTGCGGGTATCGGACTCCGACCCCGAGATGCTGCGCTACCTGGCCGAGCACGGCATCGCGCTCGGAACTCGCCTGGAGGTCACAGATCGCCAGCCGTTCGGGGGGCCGGTGTTCGTGCGCTTCGGCGAGCGCGAGCACCCGATCGGCGGCGAGCTGGCGGGCGCGATGCGGATCGAGCCCGAAAAGCACGAGCGGTGAGGCCGCCGGGCGAGCCGGTTCCGGCGCTGGGGGGTGCCGCCGCCGGCCAGACCCTGCCGCTGGCCGAGGCGCTCGAGGCCAGCGCACTCGAGCGCCTGCTGGCGCGGGGGCGGGTGCGCGCGACGCTGGCGATGCTCGGTCCCGCCTTCGTCGCCTCGATCGCCTACGTCGACCCCGGCAACTTCGCGACCAACGTGCAGGGCGGGGCGCAGTTCGGCTACCTGCTGCTGTGGGTCGTGATGGCGGCGAACCTGATGGCGATGCTGATCCAGTACCTCTCGGCCAAGCTCGGCATCGTCACCGACCGCAACCTGCCGGAGGTGGTGCGCCAGCGCTTCCCCCGCGCGCTCACCTGGGGCATGTGGGTGCAGGCCGAGCTGATGGCGATGTCGACCGACATCGCCGAGTTCCTCGGCGCGGCGCTCGGGCTGAACCTCTTGTTCGGCGTGCCGCTGCTGCCGGCCGGCCTGATCACGGGCGTGATCGCCTTCGCCATCCTCGAGCTGCAGACGCGCGGCTTTCGCCGCTTCGAGCTCGCGATCAGCGCGCTGCTCGGCATCATCTTCGCCGGCTTTCTCTATGAGGCGCTGCGGATCGGGCCCTCCGCACAGGGCTCGCTGCGCGGCCTCTTGCCCGGCCTGCAGGGGTCGGCCTCGCTCTACCTCGCGATGGGCATCATCGGCGCGACCGTGATGCCGCACGTGATCTACCTGCACTCGGCGCTGACCAGCGGCCGCATGCCCTGCCGCGACGACCGCGAGCGCAGCCGCGTGCTTCGCTTCGAGCGCCTCGACGTGATCGTCGCGCTGGGCCTCGCCGGGCTCGTCAACATGGCGATGCTCGCGGTCGCCGCCAAGCTCTTCCACACCCCGGCCCTCTCGGGCCTCACCACGATCCAGGAAGCCCATGCCCAGTTCGGGCAGCTGGTGGGCGGCGGCGCGGCGCTCGCCTTCGCCGTCGCGCTGCTCGCCTCCGGCGCCTCCTCCTCCAGCGTCGGCACCTACTCGGGCCAGGTCGTGATGACCGGCTTCATCGACGTCCGGATCCCCATACTGCTGCGCCGGGCGGTCACGATGGTCCCGGCGATCGCGGTCCTGGCGGCCGGCATCGACCCCACCAGCGCGCTCGTCCTCAGCCAGGTCGTGCTCTCCTTCGGCATCCCGTTCGCGCTCGTGCCGCTGGTCATGCTTACCGGCCGCCGCGACGTCATGGGCGTCCACGTCAACCGCCGCGCCACGACGATCCTCGCCTGGAGCGTCGCCGCCGTCATCAGCGCCCTGAACGTCTTCCTGCTCTACCAGCAGCTCTTCGTGGGCTGAGCGCCGCGGGGCCGGATCAGCAGGCCTCGCAGCAGGCGTTGCCACGCCAGGCTTCGCGCCCCTCATAGAGGGCGACCCCAGCGATGGCGAGCGCGGTGATCGGATCGGCCCACCACCATCCGAGCAGGGCGTTTGCCCCAAGTCCGAGGAGCAGTCCGGCCGACAGGTAGGCGCAGAGGAGGTTCTGGCGGCCCTCGCTGTGGGTCGCCGAGGAGCCGAGCCGATGGGCGACGCGGGACTTGGCCCGCGCCAGCGGCGGCATCGTCACGAGGGCCACGGCCGCCAAGCCGATCCCGACCCAGCTCGGGTCGGGGTGATCTGCGCCGATCAGCGTCCGCGCCGCCTCCACACCGACGTAGGCCGCAATCAGCAAGAAGCCCGCTCCGATCAGCTTCTGGGCGCGTGTCTCCGCTGCCTCAGAGCCCGACCTGGAAGCGGCAAAGCGCCAGAGCACGACAACTGCCGCCAAACCCTCGACCACGCTGTCGGCCCCGAAGCCGACCAGGGCGATCGAGTGTCGCCCGAAACGGGGGCGGCCCAGCGCCATCGCCCGCCCTGGCTCTGCACTCGCCCCGTCCGACGCCGAGCCGATGCAAACGGCCCGCCGCATGGACAACAAATGCGATGGCGCTCGGCGGTCGGCCTTGGGTTCCCTACGTGATCCGTCCTCCCGAGGTGTCCACTTTCGCGGCTGCCTCCTCCGTAGTGGTGAGGGCGATGAGCGATTTCCAGGCCAAGCAGACGAACGGGAGCGAGTCGAGCCATCCCTTTGGGGGGGACCACTTTTGCGGCTGCCTGCTCCGTAGTTGTGAGAGCTATGCGCGATTTCGCAGGCCAAGCAGACGACGGAGCCGGACCGGTCTCCGTCCCGCTGGGGGGGACCACTTTCGGGGTTCGCTCTCCTGTTCTTGTAGATGCAGCGAAGCGCATCCATCGGAGGCGAGCCGCGGCGGGCGGGCGGCGGCCCCTGCCCCAGTCCAGGCGCGCTGGGCCATTGCGCGAAGCGGCCGACGATGGGGGTGGCGCAGTGGGTGAGGATGCAACGCAGCGGGGCACGATGACGGGCAGCGGAGCGCCGCGCGCAGTGACCCACTTTCGGGCTTCGTGGCTCTGTAGTTGTAGAGATGCAGCGAGGCGCAGCGTGAAAGGCGAGGCGAACCGTGGCGAGCGGAAGGTCGCCCCCGCTTGGCTGTCCGATGCAAACGCCGCCCGCGCTGGACAACAGTGTCGATGGTACCTTTGGACTCCAGCCCCGCAGCCGCCCCCCCGCCCCCTCACCCGCGCAGGGGGGCGAGGGGCCGGCTGCCCCGCCAGGCCACAGACGCGCGTTCGCGCGTTTGTGGACGGCAGCCGCATGCAGCCGCGAGCTTGCCGGTCGCCGAGGCTCCGACTGGCAAGCCCGGGGCGCGAGGATTCCGCATCGCGGCGCCGATCGCGGCTCCTCGCCCGCACCCGACTATTCACTCACCCCGATGCACATCCATTGACGCCGGGTCGGTCCTCGTCCTCCTCATCGGGCGCCACTCGCCGCGCCCCGGCTCGCACCTCACTCGCTCGGCGACCCCGCTATCGCCTCCGCGCCGGCTCCGCAGCGCTTCGCCGCCTCGGCGGCCTCTATCGCACTCGGCGCGACCGCGATCGCCTCGGCGCTGGCGACACAGCGGCTCCCCTCCTCCGCGCTGGAGGCAGCGCCTCGGCGCCGTGCCGGCGCGCTCAGATCGCCACCATCGGAGGCGGCGGCGTTGTGGTGGCGAGGACGATCCCCGCGCGGCCGGGAGGCGAGCGACGGTGACTCGATCCTCAGCGCCTACGCCGCGGCGACGCCGCTCGCGCTCGCACGAGCCGACCGTGCCGCTCTCCGATCTGGACCTGCGCATCCTCTCGCTGCTTCACCGCCACCGGGTGCTGACCCAGAACCAGCTCGCGGCGATCCTCGCCGAGACCCCCGCGCGGACCCTGCGCTACCGCTGCGCCCGGCTCGCCCGGTCCGGCCTCGCCGGGCGCAGCCGCCCCTACCGCGAACGCGGCTCGGCTCCCCACCACCTCTGGCCGACGCGCAGGGGCGAGGCGCTCCTCACGGGCGGCCCGGCGCCGCGCGGCGGCGAGCGCCGCGAGCCCCACCCGCTCTTCCTCGCCCACGCCGCCGCGCTCAGCGACCTCTACGTGGCCCTGGCGAGGACGCTGCCGGAGGGGATCGAGCTGGCCCGCTTCGAGCGCGAGGGCGAGGCCCGCGAGCCGTTCTCGACCTGGGCGAAGCGCGAGCAGCGCGCCATCGCCCCCGACGCCTTCGTCGATATCGCCGACGCCGATGGGCGCAGCCTGCTCGCCTTCGTCGAGCTGGACAGGGGGACGATGTCGCACCGCCGCCTCAAGCAGAAGGCGGGCGGCTACGCCGAGTACGCAAGAGCGGAAGCCTGGCGCGAGCGCCACGCATTCTGCCCGGCGCTGCTGTTCATCACCACCACCGAGCGCCGCGCCCGCTCCTTCCTCGCCGCGATGGTCAAGGAGCTGGGGCGCGACGCGCGGCTCTTGACCTGCGCCTGCGACCTGGCGAGGAGGCTAGAGCAGACCGCCAGCGAGCCGGGCTGGCTGCTCAGTTGCGAGGAGGGCGAGCAGCCCGTCGACCTGCTCGCCGCGCTCCGCGAGGCGCGCCGCCCCCACGACGAAGACCTGGCCCGGCGAGAGGCCGAGCGCCGCCAGGAGGAAGCCGAGCGCGAGCGGCTGCGCGCCGACCCCGCGGCGCTGCGGGACCGCCTGCGCTCCTGGCGCCACCGAGACTGGGGGATCGAGCGCCTCGGCGAGCGCGCGGCGACAGCGCTCGAACACACCGTGGAGCGGGACGGGCCGCTGGCGGAGGCCGAGCGCCGCGCCCTGCTGGCGCTCGGCGGAATGTTCGCCGACCCCCTGCACCTGCGGCTCGCCGAGCGCGAGCCTGCCGCCGCGGAGCGCCTTGCCTTCGAGCGCCTTGCCGAGCACTGCCGCTCCGCGCAGCTCGGCCAGCTCGATCGCCTCGCCGAGCGCTTCGGCGAGGGGCCGGCGCTGCGCGCGGCGCGCGGGCGCCTGCAAGCCGGCGAGCTGCTGAGCGGCGCCGATGCCTCCTGGCTCCTCGAGCAGAAAGCCGCCGACGACGGCCGCTCGCGCGCCGGGCAGGAGCGCCTGCGCGCCGACTACCTTGCCTGGCGCGAGGGGGAGGCGCGGCGGCGCCACAAGGCGCGGCGCCTCCCGGCCCGCCTTCGCAGCGGCCCCGAGAGCTTCCTCTCCGAGATCGACCGCCGCGCGCTGCGCCGCTGCCGCGCCTGCGGCGAGATCGCCTACCCCGACCCCGAGCGGGCGCGCTACGAGCGCAAGCGCTACCACGTCGCCTTCCGCTGCCACTTCTGCGCGGGCGAAACGCTCGCCGAGATCGAGCCTGCGGGGGATTTGGCTTGAGATCCGGCGATCATGGGGCTGGGCATGTCGGGGGAGGACCGCCACGGCGGCGACCGGCACATCGAAACGGCCGCCGCGGGGCTCGCCAAGATGGCAACCTCGAAGCCACGATGTCGATCGAGCAGACGAAACCCGGATCGGCGCTGGACGACCAGCTCCGCCGCGAGCAGGCCAAGGCGATCTTCGACCTGCTGCTCGCCGCTCAGCGCGGCCACGCCGCCGAAGGCAGCGACCGATGATCGGCGCATGCGCTGCCTCGCGCCTCGACCGGCGCCGCCGCGAAGCCGAGTCGCTCGGCGCCCCATCGCCGCCGAGCGGCGGAGTACAGCTAGTCAGATACTTGGGTGATATAATCATCAATGTGTCTGACATAGATCACGATGGCCTCTACAACATGGCGGAGGCACAGGCCGGGTACTTCACCGCCCAACAGGCGGTGAGCGCCGGCATGGACCGCAGCACGCTGCGCCACCACGCCCGGCCCGGAGGCCGCTACGAGCGCACGCGCCGGGGGCTCTACCGGTTGCGGCACTTCCCCTCCAGCCCCCACGAGCACGTGATGGCGGCCTGGCTGCCGCTGCGCGACGCGGGAGCGGTGGTCTCGCACGAGAGCGCCCTCGAGCTCCACGACCTCTCCGACGTGATCCCCGCGGTCGTTCACCTCTCGCTGCCGCGCGCAGAGCGCGGCCAGCGCCGCCGCGCGGGCGTGCGGCTGCACACGCTGAACCGGCCGCCCGGCAAGGCGGAAGTCCAAAGCATCGCCGGCCTGCCGGTGACGGGCCCGGAGCGTACCATCGTCGACGCGCTGGAGGCGGGCGCGCAGCCCGAGCAGATCGATCTCGCCGTGCGCCAAGCCCTGCAGCGCGGGCTCACCACGCCGCGGCGGCTGCGGGGCGCGGCCTCGCACAGCTCGGCGCGGGTTCGCAGATTCATCGAGCGAAGCCTGGAGGGGGCGCCGGCGTGAGGTATCGGGACGCAGCCGCGTTTCGCCAGGCGCTCGAGCAGCGCCTCAAGGACCGCGCCGGCGGTGACGGCGCGCGCCTCGCCCGCGACCGCGAGCGCGTCGCCTTCGATCGCCTGCTTGCTCGGCTCCTCGCCGTCGCCCCCGGGCAATGGCTGCTGAAGGGCGGCTTTGCGCTCGACCTGCGCCTCGCCACGCGAGCGAGGAGCACGAGGGACACCGTGACGCGGCCGCTCTCCTCGACCCCGTCTTGAGCAGCGAGATCGCTGCGGGGAGATGGGATTCAGCCCAGCGACGCTGGGTCGCAGATAACTCGACTACGGGAAGGAGCACCTGATGCGCCGCTTCGCCTGGTACGGGTGCCTCTCCAGCAAGGACAAGCAGGACCCGACCCTCTCCTTCCCCTCCCAGCGCTCCGAATGCGCCTCCAAAGCCGCGGAGCTGGGCGGAGAGATCGTCTGCGAGTTCACCGACCAGGAGGCGGGCCGGCGCGATGACCGGGCCGGCTGGGCAGAGCTGCTGCGCGAGGCCAAGGAGCGCGACGCCAGGCGCTTCGATGCGGTGATCATCTATGCCACCTCGCGCCTCAGCCGCGATCTGTTCCATGCGCTCACCTACGAGCGCGAGATGACGCGGGCCGGGGTCGAGGTCTTCTACGCGCTCAGCGCCGGCGATCAGACCAGCCCCGAGGGGCGGCTGATCCGCCACATGTTCCAGGCGCTCGACCAGTTCGAGGTCGAGAAGCTGGGCCGCGAAGTGCGGCGAGGGCAGAAGGAGAACACGCGGCAGGGCTACCGCAACGGCGGTCGCGCTCCCTACGGCTACCGTCTGCGCCACGAGCCCCACCCCGACCCGGCGCGGGCCAAGACCGGCGATCAGAAGTCGCGGCTCATCCCCGACCCCGAGCGCTCGCCGGTGATCGTCGAGATCTTCGAGCGCTTCCTCGCCGGCGCCGGCTACAAGGAGATCGCCAACCACCTGAACCGGCCCGGCGGCCCGCCGCCGCCCAGCCACGTCGACTCCAAGCGAAACACCGCCGGCAAGTGGGCGAAGACGACGATCCGCTCGATGCTCGAAAACCCCACCTACACCGGCCGCCTCTACTGGAACCGGCTCGACTCGCGCGCCCACAAGCAGGGCGCCGGGCCGGTGGTTCGGCGCGAGCGGGACGAATGGGTCGAAGCTGACGAGCGCCACGAGGCGCTGATCTCAGACGATCAGTTCGAGCGGGCTCAAGCCGAGATGCAGCGGCGCAGCACGGGCCAGGGCGGCAACCGCCGCCGTCGCCCCCAACAGCGCTCCTACGAGCTGCGGGGCATCGTCCACTGCGCAACCGGCCACAACCCGCTGCGGATGCAGGGCCGCGCTCGCAAAGGCGAGCCGACCTACTACACCTGCGGCTACCGCACCTCCTACGGCGACCGGGCCGCCGAGGCGGTCGGACACGGCAAGTGGCAGTACGTCCGCGAGGACAGCCTCACGACGCTGATCGACAGCTTCTTCGCCAGCCGGATCTTCGGGTCCGAGCGGCTTGCCCATTTCCGCAAACAGAGCTCAACCCTGACGAGCGAGCTGCGCAACCGCGACGGCGACAAGCGCAAGCGCGTCGCGCGGCAGCTCGGCGAGGTCGACCAGCGGATCGAGCGCCAGCTCGCCGCGATCGAGGCCGGGGTCGACCCGCTCGTGGTCGGCAAGCGCATCCGCATACTCAAGACCGAGCGCGAGCAAGCCGCGGCGGCACTCGCCCAGCTCGAAGGCTCACGGCGCGACAGCAGCGCCGTCGATGTCGAGGACGCCTGTGCGGTTCTCGGCGCCCTGCCCGACCTCGGCAAGCGGCTGGCGGCGGCCGACCCCGAGCTTCGCCGCGCGGTCTTCGAGGCCTTCCGCCTGCGGGTCGAGATCGATCGTAACGCCGGCCAGATTCGCCTGAAAGCGCTTGTGTCGAGTGCCTTCGGCGGAGCCAAAGACCTAACCGACCTCGGAGACGCCGACGAGCCCTCTCTCTCCGATAAGGCCATACCGCTACGGGGCCCCTGCCCCTCCGGGTAGGCAGGACCGCCGCACTGCCCGTCTCTTCGGCTCCGCCAGCCTCAGCTCTCCTCGGCTGGCTCTTCCAGAAAAAAGGGCATCGGCAATCGGCGCCGGTTCGCGTAGCCTGACGCGATGGCACGACCTGGCACGATTCTTCGCCGGGCGCTTCGGCTCCCGATCGGCCTCTACGACATCGGTGCGGGGCGGCTGCTCGGCCACCGCTTCCTGCTTCTAACCCACCGTGGTCGCCGCAGCGGCCGCCTGCACCGCACGATGCTCGAGGTCGTCCACTGGGACCCCGACAAGTGCGAGGCAGTCGTGATGTCGGGCTTCGGGCCCAACGCGAACTGGCGGCTCAACGTCCTCGCCGACGGCGCGACCCAGGTGCAAATCGCGGGGCTTCGCTTCGAGCCGCTCGTGCGATCACTGGAGCCGGTGGAGGCTGCCGCCGCAGTAGCCCGCTACGAGCAGCGAAGTCGGCTCATCCGTCACATCGTGCGCGGGGTGCTTTCCCGCCTCGCGGGCTTCCGCTATGACGGGTCGCCCGAGGCACGCGAGAGGCTGGTCGAAGCGCTGCCCCTGCTCGCCTTCAGCCCGAAGAGCGAAGGAGACGGTCCTTGAGCGAAGCCGCCTACGACCGGATCGGCATTGGCTACAGCGACATCCGCCGGCCCGACCCCAGGATCGCGGCACGAATTGAGGACGCCTTGGGCGATGCACGAACCGTCCTCAACGTCGGTGCCGGCAGCGGCTCTTATGAGCCGGCCGACCGCGAGGTGACGGCAGTGGAGCCTTCAGCGGAGATGATCGCCCAGCGGCCGCCGGGCGCGGCCCCGGTTGTGCAGGCGACCGCCGAATCGCTGCCCTTCGAAGACAACAGCTTCGACGCGGCAATGGCGATCATCACCGTCCAGCACTGGCCCAATCTGGAGGCGGGCTTGGCCGAGATGGCGCGGGTAGCGCGGCGGCAGGTCGTGATCCTCACCCTCGACCCGGAGCCACCAGCCGATCTCTGGCTGCGCGACTACTTCCCGCGCACCCTGGAGATCCATGGCGATGCGATGCCGCCGATCGAGGAACTGGCGTCGTTGCTGCCCAACGCTTCCGTAGAACCCGTCCCGGTTCCCCGCCTCTGCCAAGACGGCTTCTTCTGCGCGCTCTGGGACAGGCCGGAGATGCACCTCGATCCGGGCGTGCGTCGCGCCAGCTCCGTCTGGCACCTGCTCAGTCCCGAGGAGGCCGAAGCGGGACTCTCAGCGCCGCGCTCCGACCTGGAGAGCGGCTGCTGGGACGAGCGCTATGGGGACCTGCGCACCGCGCCGGAGCTGGATGTGGGGCTGCGTCTAGTGGTCGCCAGGATGGACAGATGAGCAACGTAGAAGCTCATGGTCCGAGCCGCTGGGCGATTCGCAGCGCCACCGCCGCCGACATCGCGGCGACGCTCACGCTGTGGAACGTGGCCGAGACTCTCCCCTCTGCGACGGATTCAGAGCAGGCCCTCGGGCAGCTGCTCAAACGGGACCCGGAGGCATTGCTCCTGGCACTTGCCGGCGAGACGGTCATCGGCACGCTGATCGTTGCCTGGGATGGATGGCGCGGCAGCTTCTACCGGCTAGCGGTTCATCCCGCATGGCGCCGCCAGGGCATCGCCACAGCGCTCGTTCGCGCCGGCGAGGAGCAACTGCGGAGTTTGGGCGCCGTGAGGCTGACCGCGATCGTCGATCGGAATGAGCGCATCGCCACGGCGCTCTGGGAAGCGGTCGGCTATCAGTACCAGGCGGAGCAGAGCCGCTTCGTACGGATGCTGGCCCGCTGAGCGGCACGCCGGGACCCGGTACCGTGCTCCGCCATGGGAAATGGGTTCCGACAAGGGCACTACATCCTTGGGATCGAGGGTCTGGCGCTGTTGCGGGCCGGAGCACGGCGGTCCTTCGACGATGTCGACGCGCGCGTCAACGAGGTCCGCGAGATCCTCTCCCGGTTCGGCGAGCCGCCGTATGCCGAGCGGCGCGATCTGCCCGAGGTCGAGGCCGCCGCAGGCTATGCCCAGTGGGCAGAGGACTACGACGACCCCGGCAACGACACCATCGCCCTCGAGGAGCCGGTGGTGCATCGCCTGCTCGACCAGCTGCCAGCGGGACCTGTTCTCGACGCCGCCTGCGGCACCGGGCGCCACGCCGCCTACCTGGCTCAACTCGGCCGCGACGTAATCGGCGTCGACGCGAACGAGGCGATGCTCGCACGCGCGAGGGCCAAGCTCCCCGCCGCTGACTTCCGTAGCGGCGATCTCACCGAGCTACCGCTGGCCGACCGCGAGGTGGCGGCGGTTATCTGCGCGCTCGCGCTCAGCCACCTGCCCGAACTCGGACCCGCGATCACGGAGCTCGCCCGCGTGCTTCGGCCCGGCGGCCGGCTGGTCGTCTCGAACCCGCACCCCTTCGCCACAGCGATCCTCGGTTGGCGCGCGGTGTTCGTCGATCTCGCGGGGCGGCGCTCGATGATCCCCGAGTACCCGCACCTGCACGGCGATTACATCGCCGCGTTCAACGACGCCGGTCTCGTCGTCCGTCAGTGCATCGAGCCAACCCTGAGCGGCGAGCAGGCGAGGGAGCGAGCCAAGAAGCACCGGCTCAAGGCCTTCGAGGATGCGCTTGCTGGCATTCCGGCCGTGATCGTGTGGGAGGCGGAGCGCTCTTCGCTCTTACGGTAAGTAGTTCATGACTCCTCCGAGCCCCTCCCCAGGCGCCAAGGAGGATTCAGCCGCATCTCTCCGGCGTGGTAGATGAAGATCCGGTTCCCGCCGGGATCGAGCAGGGTTGCCTCGCGCCAGAGATAGGACTGATCGACGGGCTCGCACTCGAACTCAAAGCCCGCCTTCTTAAGGCCGGCGACGATCTGGTCGACATCCTCCACCTCGAAGTGAATGCTCGCCCGCACCGGCACCGGCACCGGCTTGGCGCGATGAAGCGAGAGCGTCGTATCTCCCTCCGGAGAGACGAAGCGCGCGTAGTCAGGATAGTTGGCGACGACCTGGATCAGCCCCAGCCGCACGTAGAAGCCCGCCGACAACTCGACGTCGCTCGCTGGGATGGTGACGTGATTGAGCCGCACCGTAGTGATCCTACGGAGCGTTGCGCATCGCAATGGCTCCTGGGAAGTCGAGCAATCCCAGCCCCCGCCACAGCTCTTGCGTATCACCGACGACCCAGGTCTCTTCGATGAGCCTGCCAGCTGCGCAAGTCGCTGGCACCCGACATTCCGCTGCTGCGCGGGTAGCAGAGCACCTTCGCGGTGCGGATCGAAGCTGGCTGCCGTGGGTAGCTCGTGGCGGGTGGGTGAGCGTCCACCACGGGGTCAGTCCAACCGAAGGCGCTGTTGCGCCTTGCGGTGCGCCCGCAGGCCAGCCCGGGGCGCGACGGTCAGCCAGTGGCACTCAGCTGGAGCGCCATCGGCGGGCTCGTTGCGGTAAATCAGGCGAAACCGGGGCTTCCCTTTCTGGGTGGGGATGTCGAACCGGACCCTGCGGCAGTTGGCAAGCTCGGGATGGAGGCCGCGTCCCATCAGCTCCCCGATGAAGGGGTTGCCCTTGCATTCGACCAGCAGCTCGGCGATGCGGCGTTTCAGGGCCTCGGCCTCGTCCTTGCGGGCCTGGTCGTCATCGGTGGCGGTTGCCGTTAACTCGGCAACGTCATCGAAGACGCCCTTGGCGAAGGTGACGGGCACCTTCCCCGGCGCGTTGTCGGTCATCCCTCGGGGAGCTTAATGCCGAGTTTCGCCAGCGCCTCGGCGCCGTCTTCCTTGTGATCAGCGGCGCCGCTGCGGATGCGCTCGGCGGCGATGGCGGCGGCTTCGTCGTCGGCGCGGCGAGCCTCGAACGCTTCGGCCATCGAGTCGATCTTCGAGTTCATCTTCTGCATCTGCTCTTCGAGCCGACGCAGCTTGTCTTGGACCCGACCCGACTTCATCCTTGGAAGGAGAGGCATCCCTACGAGGATAACCGCCCCGGCCGACTGAACTGGTTCCGCCACCTTGAAAGGCCCCGACCGAAACCCTTGGGTGTGCATCACGCCTGCAACACCTTGACCCAGGCCTTGACCCGGAAGCAAAAGCGCCGCTCGTTTGGCGGCACATTTGGCTCTATATCTGGAGTACCGCTACGGGGATTCGAACCCCGGTTTCCGGACTGAGAATCCGGCGTCCTAGTCCCCTAGACGATAGCGGCGTGGAGCGCGATTCTAGCGGCCGCCGGAGGTGGCCCGCGTCACCGTTGTCGGCTCGGACGAGGGCCGCCAACCGGTAGATTGCCTGCTTCCCGCGGCTGTGGCGGAACTGGTAGACGCGCACGGTTCAGGTCCGTGTGGAGGAAACTCCGTGGAGGTTCGACTCCTCTCAGCCGCATCGATACGCTGGCCGGATTCGGGTCAGGCCGGCTGCTCCGCCCTCCCGCCCACGCCGGCACGGGCGGCGGTGGCGGCGATCTCCTCGACTAAGGTCGGCCACAGCTCGCGAGGAAGGTCGTGTCCCATGCCCTCGATCGTCCGCAGGCGGGCACGGGGGATCGCCCGAGCCATGGCCCGGGCGGCGACCGGGCGGACGAGAGGGTCGCTGGCACCGTGGATGACGGTGGTCGGGACGTGGACAGTGCGCAGGGCACGCGTGCGGTCCCCAGAGGCGGTGATCGCGTGGAGCTGGCGCGCGATGCCGGCGCGATTGTGCGAGCGGTCGTAGGAGGCCCCCGCAACCTCGCGGATACGCGTCTCGTCCATCGGGTACCCGGGTGAGCCAATGATGCGGAAGATCTTCACCGCGTGCTCGATCGCAGCCTCGCGCCCAGCGCCAGGCTGGGCGAACAACGTCCCGAAGGCCTTCCAGGTCGGCGTTCCGAGCCAGCGGTTGCCGGTCGTCGACATGATCGAGACCAGTGACCGCACTCGCTCCGGCCGGCGGATCGCAACGGTCTGGGCGACCATCCCTCCCATCGAGGCGCCGACCAGGTGCGCCGCCTCGATTCCCAGGTGGTCCATCAAGCCGGTTGTGTCGTCGGCCATGTCGCGCAGCAGGTAGGGCGCCGTGCGGCGGCGACCCAGCAGCATGTCGGTCCGCTTCGGCAGTCCCGCGGCGGCGAGCTCGGTCGAGTGGCCGACGTCGCGGTTGTCGAAGCGGACGACGCGAAAGCCACGCTCCGCCAGCATCGCGCAGAAGGCCTCGTCCCAGCCGAGCATCTGGACCGCCAGCCCCATGATCAGCAGCAGCGGTTCGCCCCCCGGGTCGCCGATCTCCTGGTAGGCGATCTCGATCCCGTTGGCAGGTGCCAGGCGCTCTTCGCTGAGACCGCTCATCGGGCGATCTTAGTCCCGACAGATAAGGGCGATCTTAGCCCCGACGTATAAGTTGGCCGGATGCGCACGGTGATCGTGTCGGACCTCCACCTGGGTAACGCCTTCGGTGAGGACCTGCTGCGCGACACGGAGATTAGGCGGCTGCTGTTGACGGAGATCGCGACGGCCGACCGCCTCGTCCTGCTCGGCGACGTCCTCGAGCTGCGCGAACTGCCGCTTGCGACCGTGCTGGAGGTCGCCAGGCCTTTCTTCGAGGAGCTCGGCGATGCCGTTGCCGGCCGCCAGGTGGTTCTCGTCCCCGGAAACCATGACCACCGGCTCGCCGAGCCATTGCTGGAACGGACCGCCCTCGCAGGGCAGCGGCTGGGACTCGAGCAACGCGCCCCCGCGGCCGGCGAGGCGGCGACAAGGATCGCCGGCTGGCTGAACCGGGCAGAGCTGGAGATCACCTATCCGGGGGCCTGGCTCCGAGACGACGTCTATGCCACCCACGGCCATTACATGGACTGCCATATGAGGCTGCCCAGGCTGGAGTGTGTTGCGGCAGCGGTGGTGATGCGCGCCTTCGGACCGCTGCCCAACCCCACCGAGCCCGGCGACTACGAGCGGGTCCTGCGCCCCGTCTACGATCTCGCCTTCGCCCTTGCCCAGTCCAGCCTCGCGCAACGGGCAACCCGACCTTCGGAGCGCGCCTGGCGCGCGATCTCAGCCAGGGATCGGGTCCGTGGCCGTGCTCGGCGCACGGCGCTTCGAGCCGCCGTCGGCGCCGGCATTCCCGCCGGCGTCTGGGGCTTGAACCGGCTGCTCCGCGCCGGCTTCGAAGCCGACCTCTCGCCAGCCGCGATCACGCAGAGCGGCGTCGCCGCCGCGACCGAGCTGGCGCAGCGGTTGCGGGTCGACAACGCCCACGTGGTCATGGGCCACACGCACCGCGCTGGGCCCAACGCAGACGAAGCTGAGTGGAGGCTGTCGGGTGGCGGCCGCCTTCACAACACCGGCAGCTGGGTCTTCGCATCGGCCTTCCATCATCCGGGGAGGCCCCCCGGCCCCTACTGGCCCGGCACCGTCACCTGGGTCGGAGACGACGGGCCGCCGCGCCGCGTGCGACTGCTGCACGAGCACGCGCGCGATGAGTTGAAGGCGACGGTCAGCCGCTCAGTCGGCTAGCCACGCGGCGATCAACCGCCCGATCCTCTCCCCGGCGTCCTCCTGGAGGAAGTGGGAGGCGTTCTCGATCGGCTGCGGCGGCGGGAAGTTGAGCTGCTCGGAGACCCGCTCGCCAAGGGAGAAGGGAAGCACGGGGTCGGAGTCGGCCCAGAGCACGAGCGCCGGCCGGCTGTCGGCGCGCAGCGCCTCGGCGACCCGTTTGCCCTCCGCCGCCCCCGGGGCATCCGGCTCGGTCGGCAGGATCAGCGGAAAAGCTCGGGCACCGGCCTTCGACTCCGGGTTGGGATAGGGCGCATCGTAGGCCGCGATCACCTCGTCGCCCGGGTCGCTCTTGCAGCCTCCCCGCACCAGTACCCCGATGGGAACGTCCTCGTTGTTGCGCACGAACTCGCGGAAATTGAGCCAGGCCTCGCTCATCCGCTGGTGGCCGGTGAACGGGCCGGTCTCCATGATCACAAGACGCGAGAACCGCTCAGGGTAATCGACCGCCAGCCGCAGCCCGATTGGCCCGCCCCAGTCGTGCACCACCGCGGTGGCGTCGCGCACGTCCAGCTCCTCCAACAGCTTCGCCATCAGCTCGACATGGCGATCGTAGGTGTACCAGCTGACATCGGTTGGCTTGTCGGAACGGCCGAAGCCGGCGTAGTCGGGAGCGATGCAGCGATGGCCGGCATCGCGAACCGGCGGGATCACCTTGCGCCACAGGAACGACCAGGTCGGCTCGCCGTGGAAGAAGACGACGGGCGGCCCCTCCCCCTCGTCGAGGTGGGCGAGCCGCAGCCCGTCGATCTCGCTGTAGCTCGACTCGAAGGGGAAGTCGGGCAGTCCCTCAAGGCGCTCCTCCGGCGTCCTCACCACTCGCATCTGTCGAGTCTATTGTCTCTCCCGCCCCCAGTTCCTGACTTTCCTGATTGACATTGTGCTAGGGTGCCGCGCTTCATTCTCTATCTACTTCATCAAAAAAGAGGGAAAGGGCGCTAGATGACGGACGATGGCAAAGGTAGGAAGAGTGTGAGCTTGGCTGCTGTGCTCCTGATCGCCGGGCTGATCGCGAGCGGTTGCGGCAGCAGCTCCGGTTCCGGCTCTTCGGGAGGCGGAAAGATCGCCGTGGTCGGCTACTCCACCCCGCAGTCGGTCTACGAAAAAGCGCTCGAGCCCGGCTTCCAGGCGACCTCCGCCGGCTCCGGGGTCAGCTTCAGCAACTCCTTCGGCGCCTCTGGTGACCAGAGCCGCGCCGTCGCGGCAGGCCAGTCCGCCGACATCGTCCACTTCTCGGTCGGCAGCGACATGACCAGACTGGTCGAAGGAGGCCAGGTCGCCGCGAGCTGGGACAAGCAGCCCTACCACGGCATCGGCGAGGAGTCGGTGGTCGTGCTCGTCGTCCGCAAGGGCAACCCGAAGGGCGTCCACTCCTTCGACGACCTGCTCAGCAGGGACGTCAGCGTCGTCACCCCGAACCCGTTCAGCTCCGGCTCGGCCCGCTGGAACATCATGGCCGTCTACGGCTCGCAGATCCAGGAGGGCAAATCGCCCGTGCAGGCGCTGGACGCGGTGAAGACCGTGCTCTCCAAGACCCAGGTGCAGCCGGCCAGCGGCCGCGACGCGCTCACCGCCTTCACCCAGGGACAGGGCGACGTCCTGCTCTCCTACGAGAACGAGGCGATCAACGCCGAAAAAGCGGGCGAAGACGTCGAATACGTCGTCCCCGACAACACGATCCTGATCGAAACGCCAATCGCGGTGACCAAGGGGGGCTCACCCGCCGCGCAGAAGTTCCTCGACTACCTCTGGTCGGACGCCGGGCAGAAGCTGTGGGCCGAGAACGGCTACCGCCCGGTCAACAAGAGGCTCGTCGACCCGAAGCGGTTCCCGACGCCGAAGGGCCTCTTCACGATCGCCAAGTTCGGCGGCTGGGAAAAGGTGAAGGACCAGTTCTTCGAAGAAGGCACGGGCTCGATCACCAAGATCGAGGAAGGGCTGGGGGTCTCAACTGCCGGTTGAGCTCGACAGCGGCGCCCTCACCGCCCCCGGTCCAGGGTTTCCCCTGCCGCCCGGGGGCGGTGTCGCTGCGTCCGAGCGGTCCGGGCACCCCGGCGGGGCGGGGGTCTGGGCCGGCCGTGGCCTGGTCACGCTCTACCTGAGCGTCATCGTCCTGCTGCCGTTGGCAGCCGTCCTCTCGAAGTCGCTGGACGGCGGCCTCTCGGGCTTCTGGCACACGGTCAGCGGCGCCCAGTCGGTGGCGGCGCTGAGACTGACGGTAGTCGCCTCGCTGATCGTCGTCGCGATCAATGCCGTCTTCGGCACGATCATCGCCTGGGTCCTGGTCCGCGATGAGCTCCCGGGCAAGAAGATGGTCAACGCCTTCATCGACTTGCCCTTCGCGCTTCCCACGATCGTCGCCGGCCTGACGCTGCTGACTCTCTACGGCAAGGACAGCCCAATCGGCCTCGACGTCGCCTTCACCCGCACCGCGGTCGCCTTCGCGCTGCTGTTCGTGACGCTGCCCTTCGTGGTCCGCGCGGTCCAGCCACTGCTGCTGGAGATGGACCGTGAGATGGAGGAAGCGGCGGCCTCGCTCGGCGCCGGCGGGCTGACGATCTTCCGCCGCATCATCTTCCCCAACCTGCTGCCCGGGATCGCGGCGGGCGTCGCGCTCGCCTTCGCCCGCGCGCTCGGCGAGTACGGCTCGCTGGTCCTGATCACCGGCAACATCCCCTTCAAGACCGAAGTCTCCTCGGTCTTCATCTTCAACCAGATCGAATCGGGCAACACCACCGGCGCGGCGGCGGTCTCGATCGTCCTGCTCGGCGTCTCGCTGGCGCTGCTCGCGGTCGTCAGCCTGGTCCAGCGCTGGGGCGGGCGGCGATGACCGCCTCCACCAAGAGCCGCTGGGGCCTGCGCACGCTGGCGCTCGGCTACCTGCTGGCGCTCCTGCTCGCCCCGGTGGGGATCATCTTCTACAAGACCTTCCAGCACGGACTGGCCGCGCCGCTGGAAGCAATCACCACTCCCAACGCCGTCCACGCGCTCGAGCTGACCCTGTCGATGGTCGCGATCGCGGTCCCGCTCAACACGATCTTCGGCGTCGCCTGCGCGATCCTGCTCGTCCGCCACCGCTGGCGCGGCAACGTCCTGATCGACTCCGTGATCAACCTGCCCTTCGCGATCTCCCCCGTCGTGATCGGCCTCTCGCTGTTCCTGCTCTACGGCCTCGGCGGCTGGTTCGCGGGGATAGGCGAAGCCGGCTTCAAGATCCTCTTCGCGGTGCCGGGCATGGTCCTCGCCAGCGTCTTCGTCTCGGTTCCGTTCGTGGTCCGGGAGACCGTGCCGGTGCTGCAGGAGATCGGCACCGAGCAGGAGCAGGCCGCCTCCACACTCGGCGCCAACGCCTGGCAGACGTTCTGGCGGATCACTTTGCCCGCGATCCGCTGGGGGGTCGCCTACGGAGTCGTGCTGAGCACGGCCCGCGTGCTTGGCGAGTTCGGCGCCGTCTCGATCGTCTCCGGGAAGATCTCCGGCCAGACGGAAACGCTGCCGATCTTCGTCTCCAAGCAGTTCGAGCAGTTCCAGTACCCGGCCGCCTACGCCGCCTCGATCCTGCTCGCTCTGCTCGCCCTCTCCACCCTGCTGGCAATGAACCTCTTGAAAGGAAAGGAGGACGCCTGATGGCTATCGCAGTCGAGGGAGCGTGCAAGCGCTTCGGTGACTTTCAGGCGCTTGACGACGTATCGATCGACGTGCCGGACGGCTCGCTCACAGCGCTGCTCGGTCCCAGCGGCAGCGGCAAGTCGACGCTTTTGCGCGCGATCGCCGGGCTGGAGACGCTGGACGCCGGCCGGGTCCTGATCGGCGGTGAGGACGTCTCCACGCGGCCGGCCCAGAAGCGCGGCGTTGGCTTCGTCTTCCAGCACTACGCCGCCTTCAAGCACATGACCGTGTTCGGCAACGTCGCCTTCGGCTTGGAGATCCGCAAGCAGAAGAGGGCTCAGATCGAGCCGCGGGTCCATGAGCTGCTGGAGCTGGTCCAGCTCGAGGGGCTCGCCGATCGCCTTCCCTCCCAGCTCTCCGGCGGGCAGCGCCAGCGCATGGCGCTGGCGCGGGCGCTCGCGGTTGAGCCGCAGGTCCTGCTGCTCGATGAGCCCTTCGGCGCCCTCGACGCAAAGGTCCGCAAGGACTTGCGCGGCTGGCTGCGCCGCCTCCACGACGAGACGAGGGTGACGACCATCTTCGTCACCCACGACCAGGAGGAGGCGATGGACGTCGCCGAGCAGCTGGTCGTCATGAACGAGGGCCGGGTCGAGCAGTCGGGCTCCGCCACCGACCTCTACGAGCACCCGGCCAACGAGTTCGTGATGAGCTTCGTCGGCGAGGTCAACCGGCTCGGCGAGCACTTCGTCCGGCCCCACGATATGCAGGTGGTGCTCGACCCCGGCGACGGCACAGTGGAGGCGATGATCCGCCGCATCGTGCCGCTCGGCTTTGAGGTCCGAGTCGAGGTCGTCCTCGGCGACGGGACCGATGTCTGGTCCCAGCTGACCCGGGCCGAGCTCCAGCGGCTGGAGTTGCGCGAGGGCCAGATCGTTCACCTCCGAGCCGGTGAGATCAAGAGCTTCAGCGGCGACGCGGAGGTTTCTGCAGCTGTCTAAGGCAGCTGGCTCAGGAAAGTGCCGATCTCCGGGCCGAAGTAGGACGAGTAGAGGCGTGTCGGGCGGCCTGCGTAGCTGTAGCTGGTGACGCCGTCGATGTACTGGCCGTCCACGATCCAGGCGCCACCGCTCGAACCCGCCGCCATGTCGCAGGAGATCGGCAGGGTCGGCGGCCCGGCGAAGCGGTTGGTGAGGAAATCGCTGCCCAGGCCGTGGGCGCTGCAACTGCGCAGCACTTCGCCGGCCAGGGCAGCGGCTGGATAGCCGAAGATCTGGAAGGGGGAGAATCGGGACTGGGACGTCGCGTAGCCCCGCGCTCCCACCACGTCGGTGAGGTAGCCGAGCTGGTTCGGCCTCACCCGCAGCGCGGCGATGTCGTAGTCGGGGTTTTCACCGTGCCGCCACTGGGGCATCACATAGACCGATTCCACGGTGAAGGTTCCGAATGGCCGTTCCTTGTGGTTGTAGGCGGGAACGAAGACGATGTGCCTGCCGACGCTTCCGTGTTCGACCACGCAGTGGCCCGCTGTGAGCACGATCGAGCGGCTGGGTGTGTTGAGCGCCGTGCCCGAGCAGGAGTAGGCCCCTTCATGGGGGTCGACGGCGAAGATCCTCCCGTTGGTCCGCGTTTCGATCGCAGCGGAGTTGGTGACGCGGAGGCTGCTAATAACCGCCCGCGCGCGGCGGCGGAACCGACGCAGCGGCGCGCGGCCGGGGACCTTCACCGGTGGACCCGCGGGAATCGGGAGGCGCGCTCCTCCCGGGTCGTGGACGATCGGCGCGGCAGCCTGGGCGGCTCCTGGCAGGAGCAGCATGAGCGGCAGGGCAACGCCAAGCGCCCATCGCCCGCCAAACGTCCCCGAAGCCCCCTTCATGTCGCATCGCAGGAACACCCGCGAAAGCCAATCATCATCGTCTAAACGTTCGCGAAGGAGCTTCAGTGTGTTCCGGCTACTTGCCGTGGCTGAAGGCCACGGGTTTCCGGGGCCTTCGCCGTCTCTGAGCCGACCTGTGGGGCGGGCGCAGGAACGTCCAGCCTCGACCATGGCGCCGCTGCCGGCTCCCACTCCGCGTAGAGGACGTCGACGCCCGCGAGGCGGTCCTGCCAGGCGCGCCTTCGCTCGTCGAGGAGGATGCCGAGGAAGCCAAGCCAGAACGGGATCGATGCGAGGACGAGCCCGATCAGGCGCTTGAGCGATCGGCGAACGGGCAGACCGCGCCCGTCGACGCCGAGCCTGATCCCAAGGAAGCGCATGCCCGGCGTCTGGCCGATCAGCGACCAGAAGCCAACCAGGTAGACAGCGCCCAGAAGCAGCCAGGCACCGCTGCCAAGCGCCAGGGCAAGTTCCGACACACTGCCTCCACCAGAGAGGGCCGAGCCGATCAGCGCCGCGATCGCCGCCAGGCCCGAGAAGACCAGGTTGACGATCAGCATGTCCAGCCCGAAGGCCAGCGCCCGGGTCACCGCGCCGGCCCGCTCGGTCGGCTCGAACCGTCGTGGCCGGAAGAGAACCCGCCGCGCAGCTCCCTCGATAACGCCATCGAGGCGACGGGTCGCGTTGCCGACCGTGTGGCCGACGTCCTCGACGAATCCGACGCTCTGGGCGCTGATCGCGGCGCGCAGCTCCGGCGCCTCCGCGATCCGCTCGACCAGCCGCTGCGCCTCGTCGCTGGCCAGCAGTCGTCGCCAAACCTCGTCGACGAGCTCGCTGTCAAGTGCCTCGACGAGCGCCCGCTTCACCGCCTCGCTTTCGAGCACGCCACGCGTGGTCTCTTCGACCAGCGGGCCCTGCAGCACCCGCACGAGCGCCCGCTCGACCGCCTCGCTTTCGACGGCCGCGACCATCGCCTCCTCGGCGGCGCTCTGAACGGCACGGTCGATCCCCGCCGCCTTGCCGACCGTGCGCGCCCCGCGAACACCGGCGCCAAGCAGGCGCACCGAGAGCGGCAGCGGCCTTCCCAAGGGCCCCTCGCCCGAGGGGAATGCCTGCGGAGCGGGATCGTCTCCCATCGCCAGGCGAGTATACGTTCAGCGCCTATGGGCGTTCGGGTTCAGCGCGGTGCGTGCTCGGCGGCGCGCTCGCGGACCTCCGCCTTCTGCTCGAGCGTCAGCGCACCGGGATGGCCGTCGCCGGGCCATGGGGTGAGCACGAGGAGCAGCCTGGCATCCGAACGGGCGATCACCGTGCGGCGCTCGCCCGGCTCGAACTCGAACAGGTGGCCGACCGCCGCCTCCACCGTTTCACCGGCGGGCGTCGTGACGCTGACCTGCCCGTCGACGACGACGAGACGGGCCCGCTCGTGGACCTCGTGCTCCTGCAGTTCCTCCCCCTGGGGCAACTGCAGGACGACGGTCCTGGCATCGCCGTCGGAGGAAAGGATCTGCGGCTCGTGCGCCTCGACCTCGACATCCCTCATGCTCCAGCTCTTCACCGTCCCTCCTATACCAAGATCGGCACGGTCCAAAACCACCTCTCAGGGTTCAAACCGGCCCTTGGGCCAGGCGATCCAGCAACCGGTCGACGAAGGCAGCCTGTGCCGAGAGGATCCTCCGCCTTGCCTCGACGGGGGTGAACCACTGGGCTCGATCGACCTCCGGAAACTCGCGCTCGCTGCCGGAGCGTGGCGGCCACTCGATCACAAACGTGTTGCCGCGCAGCATCGCGGGATCGAAATCGCCCTCGGCGGCCCAGGCGTGAACCACCTTGCCGCCCTTCTGGCGCACCGATCCCAGCTCGATCAGCTCCTCCTCAACCAGCTCATGCGCTGTACCCAGCTCCTCCTCCAACTCGCGGAGCGCGCACGCTCGCGGGCGCTCGCCATCCTCGCACTCCCCCTTCGGGATGGACCACGCTCCGAGGTCCTTCTTCGCCCAGAACGGACCGCCGGGATGGACGAGCAGCACCTCGGGCGCCTCGCCGGCGAAGCGAAACAGGAGGATCCCCGCGCTCTCTCGCATAGCTGACCGAATCTTTACCGGATATTGACGACCCGGAAAGCTGCGCCAGCCAACCTCCTTGCCGAGCAATCGACAGAGGAGGGGAAAATGCCCCAGATATTCGTAGCAGCCGACAACCCGGAGCAGTCCACGAGCACGGTGGTGTATCGGGAGTGGATCGCCCCCAGTGACCTCGAATCCGACCACTTCTCCGCTCAGCTGGTCGAGCGGGTTGGTTGGGCCGTCGTGGACGCCGACGAAATCGAGCACAAGGACGTCGCGGCAGACCGCTGAGTCCCCGCAACCGCCGGCGAGTCTGGAGGGCGCTCCAGACCGCGATTCCAGTCTCGCCGGCTCGGGCCTAGATGTGAGCCGGCTGCTGGGTGCTCAGTAGCCGAGTGGATGGCGGGCGACGTAGCCCGCCGTCGAGACCATGTTCGTGTGCCAGCGCGGCCCGGTGCCCTGAGAGTCCCCGACCGTATCCCAGCGAAGGCCGTCGATCACCGCGAAGGCGTGGCCGGCGTTCGCGTAAACCGTTACCCAGCGCCCTTTGCCCGGCATTTCCCAGTGCATCATCGCGCCCGAGACAAGTGGCGATTCCAGGAAGCCTCCGCCGTGCAGGGCGAAGCTGACCGCGCCGGAGCAGTCATAGCCGCGAGACCACCAGCGCGCGTGGCCACCGCCCCAGATGTAGGGCCTGGTGCGAATCGTGTTGGCAGCGGAGATCGCCGCGTCCACCGCCGGGGGGGCGTCGGGCGGAGGGATTGCGGTGCCGGCGACAAGGCGGGCCCTGCGCACGGGGGCGCAGGCACCAGCCGAGTTCGGGACGCCCCCCACCCCGGGGGCGCAGGTCGCCGTGGGGGCGGCCGCCGCAGGCGGCGAGTCCGAGCCCTGGGCGGGAGCCGGTGTGAGGCCGCCGCCGGAGGCGGCCAGCGCAGCAGACGAGCCCGCAAGCGAGGCGACCCCAACCGCCAGAGCCACGATGCCAGCCTTCGCCTTTTCTCCCGCGAGCCGCAAACCAGTCTCCTCTGTCGGCCTACGGGGTTAGCTGTCGGGCTAGCGCTGAAGGAGCCTGCGCCCCCACATATCGTGGGCTCGCCCCGGTATTGGTTCCCCCGCTCCGAGCTTGATCAGCCTCGGATTCGGCATACCGGTTATGAACGCGCGAAAGTCTAGCGTGGACGGCGGCGAATTTCAGCGCGCCCCGTGACTTGCGATTTTCCTTGGCAGCACGTCAAGTGCACCGCTGCGACGTACGGCTTCAGCGACGCTCGTGGAAGACAACTCGACATGGTCGTTGTCCTCCGGTCGTCGACATCATGCGAACGGGCTTCGAGAATCGGGGCGACTGGATTTGAACCAGCGACCGCTCGGCCCCCAGCCGAGTGCGCTACCAGACTGCGCCACGCCCCGTGGGTGCCTCCATTCTGACGAATCCACGCCGCGATGGCGAGCGCCAGCCCCGCACGGGCCGGGCGATCCGGCCCGCGTCCCTGGTTTCGGGCAAACTGTCGTCGGACCGCGGACCGCCCGCATGGGCCGGTCCGGGGCGCGCGGCGGTAGCTCAACGGTAGAGCCTCAGCCTTCCAAGCTGATGACGCGGGTTCGATTCCCGTCCGCCGCTCTGGCCGATCGGGATCTCCCCGTCAGGAGAGCAGCCCTTCGCCGACAAAGCCGCCGGGCCGGGCTCCCGGTGGGCAGGCGAAGATGGCGCTGGCGGTGTGCAGCGTGTGGCGGCTGAGGGCGTCGGAGTCGGCGAGGCGGCGCTGGATCGGGGCGAACTGGCGACGCGGATCGCGCTGGAAGCAGATGAAGAAGAGGCCGGCGTCGATCTCCCCCGAGCCGGGTTCCGTGGGTTCGGCGAAGGAGTAGCCGCGGCGCAGGATGCGCTGCCCGTCGTTGTAGGCGGGGCTGGCGACCCGGACATGGGCGTCGACCGGGATCGTCGGCTCGCCGTTCGTGTGGGCCGCGAGGTCGACGGGGTCGTACTCGTGGCGACCTCCGAGCGGGGCGCCGCTGAGCTTGTCGCGGCCGATGACGCGCTGCTGGTCCTCGAGGCTGGTGGCGTCCCAGCGCTCGAAGAGGATCCTGATGCGGCGCGCCACCAGGTAGCTGCCACCCACCATCCAGCGCGGGCCGTCGGCGCGCTGGGCCCAGACGAACCTCTCCATCGCGCCGGTCTCCTCGGCCCGGATGTTCTCGGTGCCGTCCTTGAAGCCGATCAGGTTGCGGGGCGTCGTCTGGGCTCGGCTCGTCGAGGAGGTGCGGCCGAAGCCCTGCTGGGACCAGCGCAGGGTCGCGACCGGGCCGGCGATCCTGGTGAGGACGTGGACCGCGTGGAAGGCGACCTGGGGATCGTCGGCGCAGGCCTGGACGCAGAGGTCGCCGCCGGAGCGGCCGGGGTCGAGGCTCTCTCCCCTGAAGGAGGGAAGACGACGCAGGGCCGCCGGCCTGCGGCGCGCAAGGCCGAAGCGATCCCGGCCGGGTGACCCGAAGAGGCTCGGCCCGAAGCCGATCGTGACCGTCAGCCGCGCCGGTCCGAGCCCGACCGCCTCGCCGGTGTCGGCCGGCGCCTGCGCCGGTTCAGCGGTGAGGGAGCGGTAGGGGCGGCCGCGCGTCAACGCGACCGCCGCCCTCGTCCACTCCTGGAGGAGGTCGCGAAGGTCTTCGGGCGCGCCGCTCGTGAGGTCGAAGGCCGCGAAGTGGAGGGACTCCTGGGCGGGGGTCGCGATCCCGGCCTGGTGGGCGCCGTGGAAGGGGACAGCGGCGCCGCCGGTCGCCGTGCCCCCGCCCACTCCGACCAGGACGCGATCCAGGCCGGCGCCGATCCCGAGCATGGCGGCGCCTGCCAGGGCGCCGCGCCGCGTGACTCCCTGGCGCGGACGCTGATCGCCGGAGCCGCTCTCCTCACCTTTCACGGCAGTCACCTACGCTCAAACCTGCTCCGATTGTACGACGCAGGTCGTCGTCACTTCCGATCGCGACTCAATTACCAGCACACAGCCGGCCGCGGGGGCGGCCGGCTGTGTCTCTGGAGGAAGGCGTTGTGTCGCCTGCGTCACACCGGGAACGGCCTCAGGTGACGGTTACGTAGCCTTTCATGAACCCGTCATGGGCCATCGCCCACGGGTCGCAGGGCATCGCGCAGAACCAGGCGTAGCGGCCCGCCTTCTTCGGCGCGTGGAACGTGAACGTGGTCGTGCTCGGCTTGCTCTTGCTGCCGGCCGCGATCATCGCGTTGGCCCCCAGGTCGGCGGCGTTGAAGCTGTGCGGCGCTTCGTCGTAGTTGGAGACGGTCACGTGCACGGTCGCTCCGGCCTTGACCGAGAAGTCGGCGGGCAGGTAGGCGTCGTGCCACGTCCCTTCGGGCCCCTTCTTGGCGTGCTCTTCATCCGTTTTGACGACGAGCTTCACGTTTTCGGCCGCCGGGGACGACTGTGATCCAGATCCGGCGCTGGCCGACGCCTTGCCGCTGTCGCCACCGCCCCCGCAGGCGCTCAGGGCCATTGCCAGGGTGCCGAGCACGCCGAGTGCCAGAAGCACCAGCCAGCGCCGCGATGCGACCCCGGCACCGATCTCGCTCCTTGCCTTTCTCATTCTTCGCTTCCTCCTATGCCCCGTTCACGGGGAATCGTGGGATGTGCCCTGTGCGTCCAGGGTGACCACGGCGGTGGAGATGACGATCTTGTCGGCTCCTTTGCCATGACGAGGTGATTGTCTGGGTGCAGCGCAAGCCCCACAACCACAGGAGCAGGGGTTTTTCGATGCCAGATAGGGGGGTTTTAGGGCTCCCTAATCCAGGGGGGACAGAGCCCTCCACCCCCCTCGATCGGATAGTCCCCACCTGTAGGAACCAACAGGTCGGGACAACTTCAGGCGCTCAGGGTGCGCTCGAGCTCCCCGTCGGACATGTCCTTGAGCAGGTAGCCCTCGGCGCCGCTCTTGGCCGCCTCCGAGAGATCGGCGTCGTCCTGGGAGGCGGTGAGGATCACGATCTTCACCTCCGGCATCTCCGCCTTGATCAGCCGCGTCGCCTCCAACCCGCCGCAGCGCGGCATCGTTATGTCCATGAGCACCAGGTCCGGGTGCAGCTCGCGGGTGCGTTCCAGCGCCTCGATTCCGTTCCCCGCCTGCCCCACGACCTCATGGCCGGCGGCCTGCAGCAGGCTCGCTATGCCGGCCCGGAAGAGCGCGTGGTCGTCGGCGAGCAGGACCTTCATCGAGGTCCTCCCTGCGGCTGCGGACCCACGATCTCCATGAGTAGCCGATTGTCGAAGGGCGGCCCCAGCCGCACAACACCAGAACCAAGGGGATTTCGGCTGCTCGATCAGATGGTCCTGCACCCCCCACTCCGGGGAGGCTCCAAATCTGCTGGTCCTACTCCGCGGGGAGATAGCGGCGTGCGGTGACGTACTCATCGCCGAAAGCCGACAACGGGACGATGTCCACGGCCCCGGCCGAGCTCGGGGACTGGACGAGGCGCCCGCCGCCGACGTACATGCCGACGTGGGTGATGGCCCGCGAGGGCGGTTCGGTGGCAAAGAAGACCAAATCACCGGGCCGCAGCGCCTGCTGGGCAACCGGTCGGCCCACCTGGGCTTGCAGGGCGGCCGTGCGTGGCAGCAGCACGCCGAAGGCGTCGTAGACGGTGTAGGTCAGACCCGAGCAGTCAAAGCCGAAGGCCGAGGTGCCGGCCCACAGGTAGCGCACTCCCAGGAACTGCTCCGCGGCGCGAACGAGCTCGCGGCCGCTGGGAGGCGGAGTTGTGACCTGCCCCGGCACAGCGACGGCCGAGCTTGGAATCAGAGCCGAGGCCCCGGTGGGCGTCTGCACGACGGTGAAGCGCCCCCGCTGTCCGAGCACCGGCAGCCTGGAGTTGAAGCTCAAGCGCAGGAGGCGAGGGCCAGCGCTGCCCCCGGCCGTCCGTCCGAAGAGCCAGACCGCTGGCTTGGTGACGACCGCCAGCAGCGTCGGGGTCAAGCCGGAGGAGGTTTCGGACGAGGTGGATGGTTCCGGGGCCGCGATCGGCGCCGCAGGCGGAGGGGCGCTTGGCGCCGTCACGAGCTGGCGCGCGGGCAGCCAACCCGGATAGCTCAGGTGGTCAGGCGTTGGCTGGCCGGTGAGGGAGACCTCAACCCACGAGCCACGGCGAGCCCGAACCACGACTTCCTGTCCGTAGAGGGCTTGGGTGACCAGGCGACCCACCAGCCAGAGCCGCTGCGCGGTGCCCATCGCTCTGAGCCAGGCGCCCAGCCGCACGGGGTTGGCGAGCGAGGGCTTATCGAGCGGCCGCGTGCGGGCCGGTCGCATCCAAAGCGTCGCCACCGAGACGTCCACGAGCGCCCGCTGCTCGCCCGCCGCCGGCGCCCCGGTGGCGGCACTCGATGCGCGCGAAGCGCCCAGCGCGCTCCGGGCGCCGGCTCCCAGCGGCCCGATGCTCGCCAGCACGACGACGGCGGCGATGAGGCTCGCCGCCGCCCGCGTGGACAGCAGGTGCGTGGCGCGAGACCGTGCAGGCATACCCGAGGCGGATGATCATCCCACAGGCTGGCTCGTGATCGCATCCGCTGGCGAATCTTGCGGCGAGACAGCGGAGAGCGGGGCAGCCAGGACTCGAACCTGGAATCGCCGGTTTTGGATCTCGATCAGCGCGCCGGAAAATGGACTGCTGCTCGCCGACGAACCAGCCACCTTGACTTGGCATCAGCGCAAACGGCTCCGTGGGGTCGAACCAGACGCCGTTGGGACTGCTAAATACTCTCCATGGCAGGGGAGCCCGACGGGACGCTCTTCGACTGGAGAGACATCGCCACTTCGCACAAGTGGGACACCCTGCTGCTCGGCAACGGGATGAGCATCAACATATGGGAGCCGTTTGGGTATCGAAAGCTGTACGACCGTGCGAAGTTCGGCGATCTCTCGGCACGGGATCGAAAGCTGTTTTCTTCGACCCAGAACTTCGAGCGGGTGCTCGCCGACCTTCTAACTGCAATCAGGGTCAACGACGCGGTCGGCCTCGACACAAAGCCCTTGCTTGAGCGATATCGCAACATCCAGCTGGCACTTGTCCACGCGGTGCGAGAGGTCCATCTCAAGCTCAATCGCGTCCCCTGCGCAACCCGCGAAACCATCAGCGACACGATGAAGCAGTTCGAGTGGGTCTTCACGACGAGCTACGACCTGCTCGCCTACTGGGCGATGGCGGCGGCGGGCTTCGAGCCGTTTATGGATCACTTCCGCTATCGGGGCCGGTGTGAGTTCGACCCCACCAGGGCCACGGTCCCTTCCAACCGGATTCCGGTCTACTTCCTCCACGGGGCACTTCATCTCGTCGTGGGCAGTTCAGGCGCCACCTGGAAGTTGAGACAAACCGACCTCGACACCATCCTCGACCAATTTGGAAAGCCGATCACGGGCGATCCTGAGGCGCGGCCGCTACTCGTCACCGAGGGCTCTGCCGCCGACAAGCTCGCCGCCATCGAGGACAATGTCTACCTCTCACATGCTCTCGAGCGACTGAGAGGACGGGCCCTCCCCCTTGTCGTGTTCGGTAGCAGTCTGAGCGAGCACGACTCTCATCTAGCCGAGGCTTTGAGCGAGAATCCCGACCGACCAGTTGCGATCTCGATGCTTCCTGCGTCCAAGAAAGAGCTCCTGGCGAAGCAAGTCGACATCTCGGGGCGCCTTGAGGCGAATTCTCTGCTCTTCTTCGATGCGACTTCGCACCCGCTAGGCAATCCCGCCCTGGCGGTTGCGGGGAATCCTTAGGGCTACGCCGCGGCCCGCTTTCTTGGCCGCGAAACCTTGCTCGCGTCGACGACCTTGCCGGTGCGATTCAGGATCCGTATCTCGCCTCCGCCTTCCTGGCGGATCAGCTCTCGTGCGGTTTTGACGGCGTCAGCCTTCGTGGCGCCGTGCGCGGTCGCACGCCGATGGCCCTCTCTGACCACATCCCAGCCTCTTCCGCTGGTTGCCTTCTTCACGTAGCGCGTATTTTTCATCCGGATCTCCTTATGACCGTCTTCTAGCGCTGACCCTACGTTAGCCGTCGGCGGATCCGTCACCGCCCGGGGGTCCCATGCCGGCAGCGAAACCCTGCGACGAACGACGCCCATGTCGATCGACCTCCCATTTTCCCGGAGTCCCTCGACGTAAAGGCCTATCGCCTCGCTGGCGTTGGCCATCGCGTCGTTGAAGTCGCTGCCCTGGGTATGCAAGCCCGGGAGATCGGGGCGTAGATGTGGTAGCCCCCATCTTTCTGCAGCTCGAGCACAAGCTCTATCTCGTTGAGATCGCCCATCGCACCTTGCCGTTTAGCTTGCCAGCCCGGCATTCCCCTAGAGAAGCCAAATTTCTGGCTTCAGAAAAGGAATTGAGAGCGGGGCAGCCAGGACTCGAACCTGGAATCGCCGGTTTTGGAGACCGGTGCCTTAGCCAGTTGGGCCACTGCCCCGGGCGGGATCGAAGTTTACGACCGCGGGCCGACGACGCGAGCATAATGCGGGCGGAGGGACTCGAACCCCCAAGCTCTCTCGAGCACCGGCACCTAAAGCCGGCGTGTTTGCCATTTCACCACGCCCGCGCGATCGGCCACTGGACTTAACACGCGGCCAACGCCGCGTCGTCGCCCACAGATTCTATGATCGATCCTGTGAGCGTGGGAGAGGTGAGGCCGGGCTACGAACTCTGGCATCCCAACCGGGAGAAGCCCGAGGCGATGGCCACCAAGTTCGTGATCATCCTCTTGATGCTGTCGACGGGGGTGATCGCCGCACTGGTGACGATCACTGGCTTCTCGCTGCTCAGCGGCGGGTCGACGATGGGGATCGCCTGCCTCGTCTACGCCGCCCTCTACGCGCTCTTCGCCTACCGCGTCTTCCGCTGGAGCCGCGGCGTTCTGCCGGTCGCAGCCTCGCTCTCGATGATCCTGGCGATCTTCTGCGCCGCCGGTACCAACAGCTGGTTCGCGCGTGACAAGACCGGGTTTGAGGAAGCGCTTATCCCGGTGACGCTGATCGGCTTGCTCGTGGTGATCCTCATCCTGCTCCAGATCCTTCTGATCGCCGCGGCCTTCTACGGCTTCAGCCAGGAGTGGAACGTCGAGGAGGAGCGCCCCATCGGCTCCGGCGAGGACTACGGCGCGGGCGCCCCGCAGGACAGCGGCTCCCCGCAACCCGCGTAGTCACCACCCGTCGAGGGGCGCATGCGCGGCTGGCGAGGCCCCGCTCGATCGAGTCTCAGGTTCGAAAAAGAGGCTCCAACCCGCCGTTACCGCCCCTGGCTTTGATCCCTTGAAAAGAAGGGTGGGCGCCTCCTCGCGATCCCGCGAGACCGAGAGAGATCGGCCCCCTAGCCGTTTATGTTGGGTCAAACGGTGAGACGGCTCACGAACGGGTTCGAGCCTCGGTGCAACGGTAGCACCGAGCGGATGCAGAGGTGAGCAAGATCGCCCCGCGACCGGACCCAATGCGGTCAGAGGGAGCGGCCAGCTTGGGTCTCGTCAATCGAGGTTGGACAGCAGGAGCTCGGCCTCGCTCCAGTCCTCCGGCCGCACCCGCAGGGCGATGTCCCCATGCCCGAAGCGATCGATCGGCCAGTCCGCCGTGAGAGCCGCTTCGATACCGGCCTCGTTCAGCGCCTGGTACCAGGTTCGGGCCGTCCTCACGTCTGCGAAGTCACGCACGACCTCCCAGCTGTCGAAGCCTGGGTCACCGACGTGGATCGGGGTTGCACCGGGCCCGGGTGGGCGCTCCTGAAAGGCCCGTCGCAGGCGATCGAAGAGGCTCATGTGTGGCACATAGATACCGCGCCGGGCGCGCCGGTGCGGTGAGCGGCGCCCGGCGCGAGGTCGGTCAGTGGCCGGCGAGGCCACCCCGGTGGAGGGAGATCCCCAGCTCCTTCAGCTGCAGATCCTCGACAGGGGCCGGCGCCCCCGTCAGCAGGTCGGCGCCGGAGGCGGTCTTCGGGAAGGCGATCACGTCCCGGATCGACTCTGCCCCGACGAGCCGCTGCACGACGCGGTCGAGCCCGTACGCAATGCCGCCGTGGGGCGGAGCGCCGTAGCGCAGCGCCTCGAGCAGGAAGCCGAAGCGCGCCTCGGCCTCCTCCGCATCAATCCCCAGCGCCGCGAAGACCTTCTCTTGGACATCGGCACGGCTGATGCGGATCGAGCCGCCGCCCATCTCCTGCCCGTTCCAGACGAGGTCGTAGGCAAGCGCCCGCGCCGCGCCGGGGTCGCCCGGGTCGAACTCCCCGGCCGGCGCGGTGAAGGGATGGTGCAGCGAGTCCCAGCGGCGCTCCCCCGCGTTCCACTCCATCAGCGGCCAGTCAACGATCCAGACCAACCGGTCCTCCCCGGCGGGAACCAGGCCAAAGCGCCCGGCCAGCTCGACGCGCAGCTGCCCCAGGACAGCATCGGTGACACCGCGCTCGTCGGCGACGAGCAGCAGCAGGTCGCCCTCCTCCGCGCCGAGGCGCTCGTTGAGGTCGCGCAACTCCTCCGGCGAGAGGAACTTGGCGGTCGGTGAGCGCCAGCCGTCGCCCTCGCGGAACGCCCAGACGAGGCCCTTCGCTCCGAGCTCCTGGGCGCGAGTGATGAGGCCGTCGAGCTCCGAGCGAGGCAGCTCGCGGCGGCCGGCGTTCAGTCCCCGCACCGCACCGCCGGAGTCGATCACCGACCGGAAGACCTTGAACCCGGTGCCGGCGAGAGCGTCGGCGAGGTCGACCAGCTCCAACCCGAAGCGCAGGTCCGGGCGGTCGGTGCCGAAGCGGTCCATCGCCTCGCCGTAGGGAAGCCGCTCGATCGGCAACTCGATAGCCGGGCCGCCCGTCCGGTCGAAGACATGGGCGAGCAGGCGCTCGTTGACGTCGATCACGTCATCGACGTCAACGAAGGACATCTCGATGTCGAGCTGGGTGAAGTCGGGCTGGCGGTCGGCACGCAGGTCCTCATCGCGGAAACAACGGGCGATCTGGTAGTAGCGCTCGAAGCCGGCGATCATCAGCAGCTGCTTGAAGAGCTGGGGCGACTGCGGCAGTGCGTAGAAGGAGCCTCGCTGGAGACGGCTGGGGACGAGAAAATCGCGAGCGCCCTCGGGGGTGGAGCGAGTCAGCACGGGGGTTTCGATGTCGAGGAAGCCCTCCCGGTCGAGGAACTCGCGCATCGCGGCGGACACCCGGTGGCGGAGCTCCAGCGCGCCGCGCATCTGCTCGCGACGGAGGTCGAGGTAACGGTGGCGGAGGCGCGCGTCCTCGCCGACCTCGCCGGAGAAGCCCTCGATCTGGAAGGGGGGGGTTTCGGCGTCCGCGATCAGCTCGGCGCCACTCACCCGCAGCTCCACCTCCCCGGTCGGAAGCTCCGGGTTGACCGTGTCCTCGCTGCGGCGGACAACGGTCCCAACCGCCGTCACCACATCCTCGGCCCGCAGCCCGTGGGCGAGGTCGAATGACCCGCTCGAGCTATCCGGGTGGAAGACGAGCTGGACGATGCCGGTGCGGTCGCGCAGGTCGATGAAGATGAGGCCGCCGTGGTCGCGGCGGCGGTGCACCCAGCCAGCCACCCGCACCTCCGAGTCGACGCGATCGCCGAGCACCTGCCCGCACCAGGTGTCGCGGTAGTGGTTGGGCCGCAGCGGCGGGAAGCTCCCATCGCTCATCACCGGGTCAACTCCTCGATGAGCTTCGCCGGATCGATCCCACGCTGCTCGCCGGTTCCCATGTCGCGAAGCTGGGCTGAGCCGTCGGCCTCGAGGATCAGCACGTGGCGAGCCCCCACCCGGTCGGCGTGCTTGAGCTGGCCCTTGAGACCGCGCCCAGCGAGGTCGACCTCGGCCGAGAGACCCGCGTGGCGCAACTCGCTCGCCAGGGCCAGTGCCCGCGGGGACTGGCCCTCATCGGCAACGGCGATGAACGCATCGCGCCCGGCGGCCCGCTCGTCCTCACCCAGCGCCAGCATGATCCGCTCGATCCCAGCCGCCCAGCCGACCGCCGGTGTGGAGGGGCCGCCGAGCTGCTCGATCAGGCCGTCGTAGCGGCCGCCGCCCCCAACCTCCGACTGCGCCCCGAGCTCCTCGCAGACGAAGGAGAAGATCGTGCGCGTGTAGTAGTCGAGGCCGCGCACCAGGGTCGGGTCGATCCTGTAGGCGATCCCAGCCGCGTCGAGGAGGCCGCGCACCGCGGCGAAGTGCTCGGAGTCCTCTCCCTCGAGGCGCTCGACGATCGTCGGGGCGCCCGCCATCACCGCCTGCGTCCCCTCGTCGTCTGAGTCGAAGGCGCGCAGCGGATTGAGGTCGATTCGCTCACTCACCTCCTTTGAGAGCTGCTCCTCGTTGGCGCGCAGGTACGCCTTCAGCTCCTCCAGGTAGGACCGGCGGGAGTCCGGCGATCCAAGGCTGCCCAACCGCAGCTCGACCCCCGGGACGCCGAGCTCGGCGAGCAGGTCGGCGAGCAGCATGATCACCTCCGCGTCGGCGAGGGGCGAGTCGGTGCCGATCGCCTCCACGCCGATCTGGTGGAACTGCCGGTAGCGGCCAGCCTGCGGCCGCTCGTGGCGGAAGAACGGGCCGGCGTAGGAGAGCTTCACCGGCTGGGCGAGCTTGTGCATGCCGTGCTCCAGGTAGGCGCGGCAGATCGGCGCCGTGCCCTCGGGGCGCAGGGTGATGCTTCGCCCGCCCTTGTCCTCGAAGGTGAACATCTCCTTGCGCACGATGTCGGTGGAGCGGCCGACGCCGCGCTCGAACAGCTCGGTGTCCTCGAAGGCGGGGGTGGCGATCGACTCATATCCCGCCCGGGTGAAGATGCCCGTCGCGGCGCGCTCGATCCGCGCCCTGGCGCGGGCTGCGTCCGGCAGGACATCGAAGGTGCCTCGGGGTGCCTGGAACTTGCTGGCCACAGTGGCTGCGACCTTACCTGCGCGGAGCGGCGGTCAGCGCGCCAGCTCGGCTAGGAACGGGTTGCTGGCGCGCTCGGCGCCCAGTGTGGTCACCCCCATGTGCCCGGGGTGGACACGGGTCTGGGGCGAATGGGTCTCGAACAGCGTGCGGATCGAGCGCAGCAGTGTCGGCCCGTCACCCCCCGGCAGGTCGACCCTCCCAACCGACCCCTGGAAGAGGACGTCGCCGGAGAAGATCGCCTCCTCGTCGCGCACCGAATAGGTGACGTGGCCCGGGCTGTGGCCGGGTGTGGCGATCACGTCCAGCGTCAGGCCGGCCAGCTCGAGCGCCTCCCCTCCCCTCACGGTCTCGTCGGCCTCGTAGCTCTCGTAGGGCCCGATCCCCGGAATCGGGACATAGGCCATGACGTTGGCGAGGACCTGCGTTTCCAGCTCTGGGCAGTAGACGGGGGCGCCGGTGCCCGACGCGACCGGGGAGACGGCGCCAATGTGATCGAAGTGGCAGTGGGTGATGAGGATCGCGTCGACCTTCACCCCCGCCTGCTCGACGGCGGCGAGGATCCGGTCGGGCTCCTCTCCCGGATCGACGATCAGCCCGCGGTCGGCGCCGGCCCGGCGCAGCAGGAAGCAGTTCTCGCCGATCGGCCCGACCGTGAGTGTCTGGACCTCGAGGCTCACTTTCTCTCGGCTGCGCGGATCCTGGCCCGCTCGCGCCGCCGCCACATCATCGTGTCGATGTAATAGCCAACTGGGATGTAGAAGACGAGCATGAACGCGCCCAGCCCGAGCGCGGCACCGAGCGCCTGGTGGAAGAGCGCCACAAGCAGGACGGTGAAGATGGCCGCGGCGACCGCGCCACGTGTGATCGCGCTGCGCCAGGTCGGAGGGGCGTCGACGCGCGGCGGGCGCTTGCGGCTGGCTCGAGCGCGGGCCTTGGCCTCCTCCCGGCTGCGGGGACGGCCGGGGCGGCGGTTGGGATCGACGCGACCTCCCTGCGTGCCCCGGTGCTTGCGCTGGCGCTTCTTCCTCGTTTGGGCCATCGCCGTGAATCTAGCGTTCACGCCGTTCAGGCGGCCGCCGGGAGACGGCGCTCGATCGTGTGCAGGGCGGGATCGAAGCCACGAATCGGCACGTCGTCCGGGTAGCCGGCGAGCGCACCCTCCGGAACGAGGCCCACCAGCTCCGCCTCGAGCGGCTGGACACCGAGTGGCGCGGCAAGCGCGCGTACACGCTCAACGACCTCTCCCAAGGGCACCGCGAGCGGATCGTGGACGTTGGTCGAGACCTGGGTGCGACCGCCTGCAAGTGGCAGGCCGATCGCCCGCACTCCCGGCAAACCACCTCCGGACTCGCGCAGCCCCGCCGCCACGCTGCGCGCGGCGTCGAGGTCACCGCTGTCGAGCTCCACGTTGAACGCCGCGAGCGGCGGGCGGGCGGTCACCAGGGTCACCCCGGCGGTGCGGTGAGGCAGGTCCGGCCCGTAGTCGGGCGACAGCTCCCCTGCCTCCATCCGCAACCAAAGCTCGGCGAGCCCGCCGTTGCGGAAGTAGGCTCGCTCGGCACGCTCGGGTCCGCTCGCCAGGGCCCCGTAGAGGAAGACGGGAACGCCGAGCGCGCCGATCCGTCCGGCCACCTCGATCGCCGCCGCGCTGGCCGCGTCCCGGTCGGCAGGCCCAAGCCAGACGAGTGGGCAGACGTCGAGCGCGCCTATTGCCGGATGCACGCCCTCGTGCGTGGTCATGTCGATCGCCCCGATCGCCTCTTCGGCCCCCCGGGCCAGGGCCTTCCCCAGCGCCGGTCGCTCGCCGGCGAGCGTGAAGACGGTCCGGTTGTGGTCGGCGTCGGAGTGGCGGTCGAGCAGCGAGACTGCTGTCGAGAAAGCCTTCTCCAATGCGGTGATCCGAGCCGAGTCGCGCCCCTCGGAGACGTTCGGAACGGCAAGGAGCGGCAGCGCCACGCTCAGGCGATCAACTCGCCGGCCCGAACGATCGGCCTGCCGTCGATCTCCACGGTTGGCTCGAGGACGACGCAGTCGAGGTGGACTGGGACCTGGATCGTCCCGCCAATTGCCGCCGAGGCGCCGAACGCCACGTGAGCGCTGCCGAGGATCTTCTCGTCCTCGAGGATGTTGCCCGTCAGCGTCGCCTCCTCGTTGGTGCCGATCCCCAGCTCGGCGACGTTGGTGCCGTCAGGGCCGTGCTCGGTGAGAAGCTCCAGCAGCCGGGCGCCCTCGGCGCCGGTTGCCTCGATCAGGTGGCCCCCCCTGACGGTGAGCGAGACGGGCGTTTCGACCGCCCCGACGCCGGCAATCGAGCCGTCGACCACGAGTGTGCCCTCTGCGGTTCCCTCGACCGGGGAGATGAAGCCCTCGCCGCAGGGCAGGTTCCCGAAGGCGCCTCGCTCGGTCAGGACACCGGCGTCGGAGATCGCGGTGCGCCCCTCGAGCCCAAGCCGGAGATCGGTCCCATACGGACACGTGATCCGCACCTCTGCACCGTCGCTGAGCGCGTCGCTGACGCGCTCACCCCGCTCCCGGAGCTTCCGCATGTCGGCCCCCATCACGCGTGCCAGCATCTCCTCGTTTACGCCGGGCATCGAGGCGACCCTCACGCCGGCCTCGGTGGCCGCCTTGCGGGCGGCGGTGTGGGAGAGCGACTGAATCGTGGGCGCGACGACGACGTCAGCCGCAAGCATCGCCGCGGCGATCGTCGCGGGCGGCTCTGCCGCATGCGAGTCCCGCTCGGAGATGACCGCCAGCGTCGCCTCCGCCTCCTCTGCCTGGGCCTCGATCCGCAGCAGGGAGCCGATCTCTTCGGTGGCCGGGTTGCAGATGATGAGCACCTCCTCGGCGGGTTGCACGCCGAGGCAATCCCGGATCACCGTGCGAACGGCTCTGTCCAGCGCTTCGGTGGTCACGCCATCAAGGCTATGCGTTTGCCGCGGCTCTCGCCACAAGCCGCGTCGCCGCTACCATCCCCCTCCGGCCGGAGTAGCTCAGCTGGTTAGAGCAGCGGAATCATAATCCGCGTGTCGGGGGTTCGAGTCCCTCCTCCGGCATCGCCTTCTGCCCTGGAAATTGTCATGTTTTACAAGTGACGAAGCGCACGATTAGCAAAATGTGTCCCAAATATGTCCCGAACTTTCGTGCGTGAGTGCATTCGGGACAAAGGAGAAGGCCTGGCTCCAGTTGCTGCTCAGCTTTAGCCCCAGACGTAGCGCAGCTGCTGAATCCGATGGCCTTGAGTTCGCTTGCAGATGACACGAAAGCGCTCGTACCCGCGATGGGACGGATCTCGCCCGATGTCGCTTTGCAATCGAAGAGCTCGGTGAGGAAGGTTTGGGCCTCGCCGCGCTCGTAGCCGTCCCGCACGCTCCAGCGTGCGACGAACCGCGTCAGGTTTGCCCTGATCTCCTCGGCGCTGAGAGGCATCCGGCGCCGGCTAGGACGCGAGGCGCTGCTGTTCGTCGCCAGCCGCGATCAGCTCGCCTTGGTCGCTGGTTGGAGCGCCCCAGTAGACGGACTTCACCAGACGGGAGTGGTCGGCCCGAAGCGCGCCGGCGGCAGTTTCCAGGGCGGCGATCAGATACGGCGCGGCGCCGTCCTTCTTCAGCTCCTTGGCCGCTTCGTCGAGGCGGCGGGCGGCGTCTTCGACATGCAGCATCGCGCCCTCCACCTTGCGGAAGTGTGCTTCCTCACGACGTTGCTCTGCCGCATCCACCGTGCCCACTCTAGGGGCGTCCGCGGACACGTGTGGCGCGCAGAGTCGCAAATAGGGGAACAGAATCGCAACAATTCCCGCTCGCCGGCCGATGACCGCCGCAAGGGCGTAGGCACGGGGCGTCATCGGCCGATGCCGAGCCCCCGCCCGAGCTTGCGCGCCGATAGGTCGGCTTCTCTATCGGTACAGGGGCTATGTGGACAACGTTTCGCTTTGCCCCGATGGCACAGTTTCCATGCTCGACGAACCGTCGTCGAGATCGAAGACTTCATTGAGCCGCTGCAAGGTGAGCGGCTGCCGCAGCTTGGCCACGACATTCTGGTTGGCGAACATGCCCTTCTCCCATACGGCCTTCTCCCGCGGGCGGGTGTCGAGCCACTCGACCCTGACGAGATACTCGCACCGCTCGGGGTCGTCGGCCTCCCAGCCCATGTTGGTGGCCTCCAAGGGAGCCTGGAGGATGTTCACGGTCACGCCCTCGACCTCCACGTCGAAGTCGCTCACGCCGACCGCCGGCGCCGTCACTCGGCCCACCCCGACATAGCCGTGGGCACCTCCCGCTGCGTAGCTGCTCGGAATCGCGGCCCAGACGCGCGCGCCCTTGAAGAGGGTGTCCATCGCCTTGCGGTATTTGTCCCCGTGCCCGGCGGACACGAATCCGTAGCGGACCATGTCGCCCCAATTGCGCTCGTCGTTCTCACCCACGGCGACGAAAAAGTCGACGCCGTTCCAGGGTGCCTGCTTCTTGCCGCCGCTTTTGCCCGCCGCCTCAAACTCGGGATCGGTGAGCCACGAACGCGCCAGGTACTCGCGACCACCATCGTCGAGGTACTCGAAGAACAGGACGTTGATCGGCACGCCGTAACCGCGCACATACTCCACGATCTGCTCGGTACTCGTGTCCATGCCGGTCGCGACGACTACGAGCTGATGGCTCGTGTTGACCGCCTCGGGGATTTCCGCCTCGAAGTGGCTGGTGAACGCGGAGTCGAAGTCCTCGCCCTCATGATGCTTCGCGTAAAGCTCGCGAATGGCCTCGAAGGACAGGCTCTGGACCCAGAAGCCGTACTCCAGGGCCTGCGCGACGACCTCACGCGGCGTTCGGTCCTTCTTCAGCTCGATGACGTGGAGGTCGCCCTGGCTGTCGATGGCCAACAGGTCGATGCGTTTGCCGAAATCGGTGACGACCTGGCGGCCGATCTGGAACAGGTTGCCCAAGCCGAGAATGTCGATGCGCGCCTCGAGGATGTCCTCCAGGCGCTCCTCGCTGGCGATGCCGCTCGTCGGAACCTGTTCGACCGACTCGCCGTCAACCCGCCAGAGTCCGAATTTCACCGGCATAGCCGAGAACGCAGGTTAGAGGACGACCAGCTCACGCTCGGGCTTCTTGGCAGGCCCGGACTCGAAGCCAATCACCGCCCGGACGCCGAATGCGTCGGCGAGCTTCTTGAGGGTCTGCGCGTTAGCCTCGATCCACCAGTAGCGACCTGAGTAACACCTCCGGGAACGTCCTCTTGGGTCTTGAGAATGCGGTTTGCCGACCCACTCCCAACGACCCAGGAGGACACCCGGAAGGTGAAGACACAAACGACGGCGCAAACCGTAGAAGTCAGGGCGGACGGCGAGGGGCTCGTCTCCCACGCCGGGGCCTATCTCCTGGTCGAGCTGGCCGACGGGCTGGGTCTCACCGCAGCGCTCTCGGAGGCGATGGCGCCGAGCCGGGAGCGCCGCTCCGCGCACGACCCCGGCGTCGTCGTGCGCGACCTCGCCGTCGCGATCGCCGACGGCGGCGATCACGTCTCCGACCTCGGCGTCTTGCGCGGCCAAGAGGCTCTGTTCGGGCAGATCGCCTCCGAGAGCACCGCTCACCGGGTACTCAAGTCGATCGACGCCGAGCGGCTCGAAGCGCTCCGCGGTGCTCGGGCAAAGGCGCTGGAGCGCGCCTGGGACGCCGGCGCTCGGCCGCAGACGATCACCCTCGACATCGACGCCTCGCTGCTGGGCGCCCACTCCGAGAAGGAGGAGGCCGCCGGCACCTACAAGGGCGGCTTCGGCTTCTTCCCCCTGCTCTGCTATCTGGCCGAGACGGGCGAGCCCCTGGCCGGGATCCTGCGCCCCGGCAACGCCGGCGCCAACACCGCCACGGACCACTTCGAGGTCCTGCAGCTGGCCTTGGAGCAGCTGCCCTCCGCCGACCTCGACCGAGAGATCCTGGTCCGCTGCGACATCGGCGGGCGCACCCACGCCTTCACGCGGGACTGCCGCGAGGCGGGAATCCGCTTCTCGGTCGGCTACGAGGTCGACGAGCGGGTTCGCGAGGCGATCGGCGCCCTTCGGGCCTCGGCATGGCAGAAGGCGATCGACGGCGACGGAAGCGAGCGCGAGGGTGCCCAGGTCACAGAGCTCACCGACCGCCTCGACCTCTCGAGCTGGCCCGAGGGCACGCGGCTGATCTGTCGCCGCGAGCGACCTCACCCCGGCGCCCAGCTCTCGGTCTTCGACTGCGAGGCGGGCTACCGCCACACCGCCTTCATCACCGATCAGGCCGATGAGGACATCGCCGCCCTGGAGCTGCGCCACCGCCGCCGCGCTCGCGTTGAGGACGCGATCCGCGTCGGCAAGGAGACCGGGATGCGCAAGATGCCCTTCGCCGCCTTCGCCCACAACCAGGCCTGGCTGGAGATCTCGCTTCTGGCGCAGGCCCTGCTGCGCTGGACAGCATCGCTCTGCCTCGAGGGAGAGCTCGCGCTCGCCGAGCCCAAGCGGGTTCGCCAGCGCCTGCTGCACGTCGCCGGGCGGATCGTGCGCTCGGGGCGGCGGGTGGCGCTGCGGCTGCCGCGCTCCTGGCCGTGGGCCGAGGCGCTGGTGGCAGCCTTCGTGCGATTGCGGGCGCTGCCGGCCCCATCCAGCCCATAGCCACAGGGCCCGCTCCCCAGCCTCAACTCCCCTCGCCGCACCTGCCGATCCCGGCCTGCCCGCGAGCGCCCGCCAAACGCTCCGATTTGCCAGCGACCGACCTCGAAAGAGCGCCAGGCCGGTTCCGCGGAACCGGCCTGGCGCTGTTACCTACCTCAAGTCGGCCGATCACACCCCGCGGGGTGAAAACGGTGGATCGAGGTTAGTGGCGTGCTGGCCGCTCTCGATCCGAGAGACCGCCGATGCAGTCGTCCCCATCCGCGCCGCAAGCTCGGCCTGGGTGATGCCGAGAGCAGCGCGGCGCATGATGACGATCCGCGCCAACTCGTCGTAGGGCGCCAAGCGTTCGTACTCAGCCCGGAACTCGGGGTCCTTCAACGACTCCTTGATGTCATCCGAGACGGACTTTCCAATAGGACTGATCTGCTTGCTCATATCGCAAAAGCCCTTGACATTCTGCAGAGGATAATAGCAGCGCTGCTAACAACCACCAGGGGCGTCACGGGGCATCGCGACCGAGGGCACGCGGTCGTTTACGCGGCCTGGCATCCATCCGCGACTTGAAATCCTCCCAGCGTGCTTCGGCGACCTTGATCTCGCCGGGCGGCAGCTTCCCGGTTCGCTTCGGGAATATGTGCAGGAGTACAAGTAGCCGCTCCGAGCGGCGATACAGGACCCGGTAGTGCTCTGATCCCATGTGGCAGCGCAGCTCTCGTAACTCTCCGGCCACCTGCGAGCTGTGCGGAAACGGTAGATGAGGCACGGCGTCCGAGAGTTCATTCAGCCAGTCAATCTGGCGTTTCACCGCAGCGCGAGGCTTAGCGTCGAGTCCGACCAAGAACTTCCAGACGGGTTCACCGCCGTCGGCAGCGCGGTAGTAGACGGCCTGGAAGTGGCTCACGCGGCGACTGCCGATGCCGGAGCGATGGTCGAAGCCTCGCGGAGGGCCGCCGACAGCTTTTCGGCTGCGTCCACCTGCGGGACGTGGTGGACGTAGATCATCGTCGTCGCTATGTCGGCGTGGCCCATGTAGGCCTTCACGTCGGAGAGTGGGAAGACCTGGACGGCGAGGGTGCCGAAGCTGTGGCGGAGGTCGTGGAAGCGGATGTGCTTGAGGCCAGCCGCTTCGAGGGCGGCGTAGAAACGGCGACGGAGGGCGCTGTCCTCGATGTGCTCGCCGGTCGGACTGACGAAGACGAGGTCTTCCTCCCCGGTCCAGCCGTTGCGGCGGCTGAGCTGGTCGAGCGCCGTCGCCACCTGGTCGATCATCGGCACGCTGCGGACGCGGCCAGACTTCGGCGCGTCCTCGTTGCGCAGCACGTAGGAGTGGCGGACGTGGATCAGGCGCTTACCGAAGTCGAGGTCGCGCCAGCGCAGGCTGCGCAACTCGCCAAGACGCAGGCCGGCGTAGGCCGCAGTGAGGAAGGCCGCGGCGTCCTGTTGATCTTGCTGACGCAGCTTCGCTCGCCACTCAAGGCCAGTTGGATGCTTGGGCGGTTTGCGGTGGCGCCCCTCGCGGGCCACTCGGGCGAGGGCCTCGATCTCCGCCGCCGAGAGCACGTCGAAGTCGCCGGAGCGGGTCACGGGCTGGCGCTCGGCCCAAGCGGCGGCGTTCGCCGCGAGGCCGTAGACGCGCTGCGCCCGCTTGAGGATGCTGTGCATCACCCCGAGGTACTTGTTGATCGTGCGAGCCGAAAGGCCCTCGCCGTCGGCGATCCCACCGGCCGCGACCAGCTCGACCCGCCAGTTGTCGATTCGCTGCGTTGTGATCGACTCCAGCGCGAACTCGCCGAAGTCCGGTAACAACCGCCGCTCCACGATCCAGCGGTAGTCGTTGATGGTCGACGGCCTCCGCTTCCGGTCATGCTCGACGTAGCGCAGCCACTCGCGCGCCGCCTCGGCAAATGCGACGGTGCTGGAGCGGCGCGGCTGACTGGTCAGGCGGTTGCGCCTGGCATCGGCGAGGATCGCGTCAAGCTCGCGCTGCGCGCCCTGCTTGGTCAGGTAGCCCTCGGCGGGCTTACCGCGCCTCGTCCACGCCTTGCCGAGGACAACCTGGTGTTGGCCCTCGGCGTCGCGCCACTTCGCCATCCAGCGGTCCCCCGACTTCCGTTTCCGGCGGAAGACGTGACCGCTGATCGGCGCTTCGCGGAAGAAGACCGAGGACGAACTCATGTCCCGAGAGTAGGCCGCCGGTCGGACCGAAAAATGTGTCCCGAAATGTGTCCCCAAATAGGCAAAAACGTGCCCTACGGGACCGAACCAACTGGACTCAATCCCACTCCACAAGCCAAACTAGAAGCGTCTGACGCCGATCATAATCCGCGTGTCGGGGGTTCGAGTCCCTCCTCCGGCATCGCGTTCTGCCTGGAAATTGGCGGTTTCCCGTAAGCGTTCAGCCTGGTAGGGGGACATAACCGCCGCCCGGCGAACTCCTCAGGCGTGGAGCGCGCCGAGGCCGAAGCGGTCTATGACGCCGGTCGCGAGGCCTGCGTCGAGTTCCTCGTCGAGCTGACGGCACGCTATGAGCGCCAGGTCACCCGCCTGGAGGCACGAATCGAGCGTCTCGAGGAGAAGCTGCGCGAGAACTCCCAGAACTCCTCGCGCCCACCGTCGGCCGACCCGCCGGGAAAGTCTCAGCCCCAACGCGGTTCGAGCACACGCAAGCAGGGTGGGCAGCCCGGGCACGAAGGCACAACACGCAAGCTCGCGGCCGCCTCGGAGCTGGATGAAGTCGTCGATCACTGGCCCGAGCGCTGCTCGGGCTGCGGGCAGGACTTCGGTTTCGGCGACCGGGATCCCGCCGGCGAGCCCCGCCGCCACCAGGTCACGGAGCTGCCGCCGATCGCGGTGCATGTCACCGAGCACCGGGCCCACGCCCTGCGCTGCCCCGGCTGCGGGAAGAGCACCCGGGCAGCGCTGCCCGGGGGTGTCCGGGCAAGTGCCTTCGGCCCTCGCCTGCAGGCGGCGGTCGCCCTGCTGTCGGTGCGCAACCGGGTTTCCCGCCGCGACGCCTCAGAGCTCTGCGGGGAGCTGTTTGGCTGCGCGGTTTCGACCGGCTCGGTCGACGCGATCTGCCAGCGCGCCTCCGGCGCTCTTGCATCTCCCTACGCCGAGCTGCGCGAGGCGGTCAAAGACGCCACGGTCCTCTTTGTCGATGAGACCGGCTGGCGCAACGCCGGGCAAAAGCGCACCCTCTGGGGCGCCATCACCGACACCTCCGCTGCCTTCCACATCGCCGCCGACCGCCATGAGCGCGAGCTGCCGGAGCTGATCGGCGAGAGCTTCGCCGGGATCGTCTCCTCCGATCGCTGGTGGGCCTATGACTCCCTGGACCCGGCGCGCCGGCAGGTCTGCTGGGCCCACCTTCTGCGCGACTTCCGCCGCCACTCCGAAGGCTTGGCCGAGCAGGGTAGCTTCGGGGAGGAAGGGCTCGAGATCTGCCGCGAGCTGTTCGCGGCCTGGGACGCCTTCGCCACCCACGGCGATCGGGAGCGCCTGGCTCGTGAGATCGCTCCGCTCAAGCAGCGCCTGCAGGCGCTGCTTGAGCCCCACCGGGTCAAGAGCACCCGCAACCGTCAGTTCCGCACCTTCGCCCGCAACCTCCTGAAGCTCTGGCCGGCGCTTTGGACCTTCACCGAAGTCGAGGGGGTGGAGCCGACCAACAACCGGGCCGAGAGGGGGCTTCGCTCCGCGGTGATCTACCGCAAGGTCTCCCTCGGCAGCCAGTCGGAGGCCGGTGAGCGCTTCGCCGAGCGGATGCTTTCGGTCTCCCAGACCTGCCGGCTGCAGGGGCGATCTCTGTTCGACTTCCTCGTCGAGGCACTCACGGCGGGCGCCCGGGCGAGCCCTGCTCCTTCGCTTGTTTGAGCGGGAGGGCGGGAATCTCAGGCGTCAGTGGGGCTGAACGCTTACGGTTTCCCCTTGCTCGAATGGGGAAGCGGACGGCTGCTGGTGGTGCGGATCAGCCATGAGGTGCCGCACTGCAGGCAGCCGACCATTGCGCCGTAGCGCGTGTAGGCGATCAGTCGGAACCCCCAGGGGTTCCGGTGGGTGCAGCCCCTCTCAATGGTCTTCCGCTGTTGCAGCACATGGAGAAGGGTCGCTGGCGCGGCTGAAACCTTTGGAAAACTGAAGCAAAAGACTAGGTAAAGGTTCTAGTCGTGGCCGACCCCGAGGTGCGCGAAACGTGGGTTCGGGTCGCCGACCTCATGGCCGTTGATCCACGCCCGCGCACCGCGCGACTTGTCCCAGCTCGCGTCTGCCCGGCTGCCGGTGACTACCCGACCGATGCGACCGACCCGGGCCTCGGCGACGAATGCTCCAAGGACCCGCTCATATGACTTGGTATTGATCATGAATAGGACGCTACCCGGACTTTCTTCAGCTGGCCCATGGCATTCCTAAAAGCTTTCCAACGCGCCTGAGCGGAAGAGAAGCCCCGCACTCACCGAACGGGAAGCAACTCTGTGAGCGGCAGCCGGTAGAGCACGTGCGCGAGGCCGGCGTGCTCGATCTCTCCAGCCAACAGGAGCCCGGCTTTCTCAGCCACGCGGCGGGAGGCGCAGTTGTCGGGCAGCGTCATGGCGACGACCTCGTCGAGCTCCAGCGATAGCGCCCACTCGACAGCCGCCTGCGCAGCCTCGGTCGCAAGGCCACCGCCCCAGCGATCCGGGGCGATGGTCCAGGGCAACTCGACGACCGGTTCGCCTTTGACGACCGTGCTTTGCAGCCCACCGCGACCCACGAGCGCTCCGCTCTCCCTGCCGATGAGCGCCCAGGGGCCGAACGGATGCATTTTCCAATGCCGGATGTCGTCTCTCAGCATTTCCCGCACCTGGGAGATCGTGAAGGCGGGCAGCGGCTCTGGCCGTAGCCACGCACCCACCTCCGGGTTGAGGAAGAGGTCCAGGTAGGCCGGCTCGTCGGAGTGCAGTGGAGGCCGAGCACAGAGGTGGTCGGTGAGCCACTCAGGGTGCATCGGGGGCTCGGCGCCCTGGGACGATCTCGCGGCTGAACTCCTGCATCAAGGCTGTGAGGGGCTCGGGCATTCCCCGCTCGTCGCCCTGGCCACTGCCGGCCAAGGCAAACAGCCTTTCGACGAACTCCTGCCAGCGCAGCGCGGGTCGCATCTGGATTCGTAAATGCGCCGGCTGCTCGCCGATGTTGCGGGCGGTGTGCGGTGTGCCGGCAGGTGCCACGACCGTGTCCCCCGGTCCCGCCGTTCGCTCCACCTCGCCGATCTCAAACCGCACGCTTCCGGCAATCACCTCCCATCGCTCCTCCATCGCCGGGTGGATGTGCGCGGGCGTCTGATGATCGGCTTGAGCCCAGAAGTCGTCCATTTCCAGGAGCGCCCCATCCGTTTCTTCCGCCGTGCGAAGGAAGACGATGCGCTCGCCCGTGACGGGGTTCTCGACCTCTTTGGGTGGCGGGCTCACTCGTTGCAGAGAAGGTCGACAGGCTGCTGCGGGCCTATCTCTTGAACGTGACCTTGGTCGAGGGAACCGTTGCGGCAGAGCCCTTGAGGCTGACGTTCAACCAGACCCTGGCCTTGCCACGATGCGCCAGGAGCCGCTTGCCAGCAGCCTTGAGTGCCGCCTTGACAGTCGTCTTCTTGCCGGCGAGGATCTTGAACGGGGCGCTCGCGTAGGTGACCGTCTTCGCCTTGGCGCGGTCGAAGGCCGCCAGCCTGACGGGGGCCGCCTCCTGGTTCTGAAGCTGTGCCTGGCCGACGCATGGCGTCGCCTGGTTGCAGAGCAGTTCAAGTAGCGCCTTGCCGTCATGGACCGGGGCCGTTGGCTTGACGAGTGTCAGCGGCGCTTTGCCACCGCCTCCACCGCCGCCTCCTCCACCCGCCGATTCCCAGTCGGCGTTGAAGAGGATCATCGCGTCGGCCGTCCCGTAGCTTCCCGCCCGCTCTTCCCCGAGGTTCCAGGCGGGAAACCAGAGGCCGTCGCTGGCGTTGGGATCGATGCTGGCCGGGATCGGCACATTCGGGTCGAGCACCGAAAGCGAAAGGTGTTGGTCGACGTAGTAGCCGCTTGCCTCCGGCGCGAGATCCTGCTTGACGTGGAAGTTGACAGGGACCGCGGTGATCGAGTTCGCCCCCGGGGTGAAGACCGGGCTCAGGGCGATCGCCTTGCAGCAGGCGTAGGTCGGGTGCCCGGGGTCGGCGGGGTTGTCCTGGCGCAGCGCTTCCTCCTCGACGATCTGCATCGGCCCGGTGGTCGGCCCAACCTTGACCCTCACCATCGTGACGATCCCTTCGCCCGCGGGCGGAAAGCTCGACTCGCCGGTGGTCGGGTCGATCGACTCGGCCGAGCAGTCCGACAAGTAGGTGGGGAAGGTCTGCGCGGTGACGCAGGTGTAGGGGCTGTTCGCTTCGCGGTTCAGGTTCGCGCCGAAGGTCGTCGCGCTCACCGACGTGGGCGCGATCGCGAAGGCGGCGAGCAGCGCCGCCGGGACGAGCTTGCGCAAACACATGCGTAGATTCGACCAGGACGAGCGAGATGCGTCAAGGGGGGCAACGAGGCGTTCGCGGAGCCCACCGGCAGCCAGCTTGGAGGAGATGCCTAGGAAAGCGGGGCGCCGAGGCCGGCCTGGCGGAAGTCCGCCAGCACGCGTTCCATCGACTCGACGTCGCAGGCGACCATCTCCGGCCAGGGCTTGTCCGGGTGCTCGTCGAGGGTCTTGTAGCCGTTGCCGCTGATCACGGCGACGACGACGTCGTCGGGGCCGAGCCTGCCCTCGGCGGCAAGCTTCATCGTCCCCGCCACGGTGGTGCCGCCGGCGGGCTCGGTGAGGATGCCCTCGGTGGCGCCGAGCAGGTCGATCGCCTCGAAGATCTCGCGGTCGGTGGCGGTCGCGGCCCAGCCGTCGCGCGAGGAGACCGCGTCGAGGACGAGCTGGCCGTCACCCGGGGCGCCGATCGCCAGCGAGTGGGCGAGCGTGTCGGGCCGCTGCGGCTCGATCTTGCCGCTGCCGTCGAGGATCGCGGTGGCGATCGGCGCGCAGCCCTCCGCCTGCGCCACGTGGATCTTGGTCTGGGCGGTCTGCGCCAGGCCCACCGTCTCCAGCTCAGCGAGGCCCTTGTGGACGCGCGAGGAGAGGGTCCCCCCCGCCGCCGGCATCACGATGTGGTCGGGCGCGACCCAGTCGAGCTGCTCGACCACCTCGAAGGCGACCGTCTTCGCCCCCTCCGCGTAGAAGGGTCGCAGCGTGATGTTGGCGAACTGGATGCCGCTGGCCAGGGCCAGCTCGCGGCAGGCGCGGTTGGCCTCGTCGTAGTTGCCGTCGAGCTGGATCACGGCGGCGCCCAGCGCCCGGCAGGCGCGTGCCTTGCCGCGCTCCAGGTTGCTCGGGTAGAAGACGTAGGGAACGACGCCCGCCTTGGCAGCCAGCGCGGCCACCGCGGTGCCGACGTTGCCGGTCGAGACGCAGCCGACCTCCTTACCGCCCAGCTCGAGCAGGCGGGCAATCGCCATCGAGACGACCCGGTCCTTGTAGGAAAGGCTGGGACGGGTGGTGCTGTCGTCCTTGAGGTAGAGCTTGCGGAGGCCGAGCTCGGCGCCGAGCCGGTCGGCGTGGATCAGCGGCGTGCGGCCGCTGTTGACGCCGACCCGTCCCTGGGCGCGCGCATCGACGATCGGCAGCAGCTCCTCGAAGCGCCAAATGTTGCGCGGGCGGTCGGTGGTCGGCAGCTCCTGGAGGCGCGCTGCCGCCAGCTCGTAGTCGTAGTCGATGTCGAGGACCTGCCCGCAGCCCAGGCACTTGAAGGTCGTGTCGTCGAGCGGCAGGCGAAGCCCGCAGTCACGGCAGACCAGCTCGGTCGCGCAGGAACGTGTGCGCTGGTCCGCCGAGAGGCTCATCGCCCCTCCTCACCCCCGCATAGCGAAGCCAGACCACCGGCCTTCGCGAACCTCCTCCTGCGCTTTCCGTGCTGCCGCCGGATCACCAACGGCAGGGTACACGACACGCTGCTTCGCGGGTGAGCCTCAGGCGAAGGTCCAGAGCTTGTTGCCGATGAAGTTGAAGGGCATCGCCACCGCGACGGCAATCGCCTGGGCGGTGAGAGCGCCCATGGAGGTGCCCGCCACGAGGGCCTCGAGGATCACCAGGTTGATCAGCAGGGACCCGAAGCTGACGGTGAAGAAGCGAGCCGCCTGAAAAGCCGGATGGCCATCGCCCGGACCGAAGGTCCAGTATCGGTTCCACAGGAAGTTGTTGAAGACCGCGACGCAGAAGGCGCCAACCGCGGCAAGCGTGTGATGAACGCCAAAGCCGTTGGTAAGCAGGGCAAAGATGGCCAGGTTGATCAGATAGCCGAGGCCGCCGACCACGCCGAACTTGAGCAGCTGAACCCAGTTCGCGGGCTGGCGAGCCGCCACGCTCAGGCGGGAGGCAAATTCGGCGGCGCTCATCTCAGCACCACCGGACGAGGCTGATCGAGATGCGCCGTCGCCAGCCCGCTTTCGCTCAGCCCAGCACGCGGTGACATCGATGCCTGTGACGGCAGGCCGTCGACCACGACCCCGTTTGCACCGAAGCCGGTCGGCACGGCGTGCAGGGTGTGAAACCAGACTGTGTGCGGGCGCCTTGACACGTAGCGGACAAGAGTAAGCCTCTGGAACCGCACGCGCTCTACCGCCCGAAAGGCGGGGGGAAGATGTGGGGGGCGTCCTTCCACGAGCGGCTTGCTGATGACGTCGATTTCCTTCAGCCGCAGACTGCCTTCGGAGAACCGCTGCGCTCCATCCGCCAGGTAGAAGATGACCGAGTCGGCAGCGAGCTTCCAGGCAACGATCGCTCGCGGCCCCCGCGGCGGGCCGAGCCGTTCCGTCGGCGTGCGTAGGTCGGGGCGCTGCAGGTTGGGCGTCTGTGTGACGTAGACGTCGAATGCCAGCCAGTAGGTGCATAGAGCGATCACGCAGAACAGGCCCAGCCGGCGCGCACCGCTCGCCGCGAAGCCAACCGACGCGGCGACGCCGAGCGGGACGAGGGCCGGCAGCAGGTTGCGCTCCTCGATGTAGTCCTTGCCGACCACCGCCGCCGCGACCGCCAGAGCCATGACCCCGAGCCCGATCACCCCGCCGATTGCCGCCCCTCTTTTCTCCTGGCGCGTCCCGCGCACGGCCATGAGGAGCAGCGCGACGCCGATCAGCACCGCCGGTATCAGAGCGAAGCGTGCGCGCGGCGGCTCGGCGATCACATGGCCGGTCTCCCCCACCAGGAAGCTGATCATGGTTTCCCAGAGGCGCGTGGACAGCGGGTCGTGTTCGATCCAGCCGATGTGGTGCGGGTTGACCTGCGCGGCGATCAGCGGCACCAGCGCCAGCCCCACCACGGCTATCCCCCCCACCGCCAGGGCGACGCGCCGCCAGCTCGAGCGCAGCGCGATCAGCAGCCAGGCCGCCTCGATCCCCACCGCGAAGAAGGCGAAGTAGTGGCTGCACAGCGCCAGCGCCGAGGCCAGCGCCCAGAGGGCCAGGTCGCGTCCCTTGCGGGTGCGCAGCGCCCGCGCGAAGAAGAACAGCGAGAGCGCCCCGAAGAAGACCAGCACCGCGTAGGAGCGGGCCTCCTGCGAATACCAGATCAGCATCGGGTTGACCGCGACGATGGCCGCCGCGATCAGGCCGGCGCGCCTGCCGACCAGCTCGCGACCGGCGAAGAAGGCCACCGGGATGGTGGCCACGCCGAACAGCGCCGAAAGCGAGCGCAGGCCCACTTCCCCCGTGCCAAAGGCCTTCGCCCACCCCCAGCCGAGCACGTAGTAGAGGGGCGGATTCGACTCGCTCGCCTTCACCTCCCTCAGCATGTGGATGAAGCTGCCGGGAAGCACCCGCGCCGCGGTGATCACCTCGTCGTGGTGATAGCTCTGCACGCCAAGGCTCGCAAAGCGGATGGCGAACCCGAGCGCGGTCAGGCCAGCGAGAGCCCAGAGGGCGGCCGCCTTGCGGCCGCCCAAGCGGCTCTCATCGGCGCCCACCTCGACGTCGGGGGCTTGAAACGTGGCTGTGGAGGAGTGCACGGCGGCTGAAGATTCGACGGTGTTGCCCAGGTGCCCTTCAAGGCGAGCTAAAGCGACGATAAAGCGTGTTGCGTTCGCAGGTCCGCCCGGTATGCGGATGGTGGAAGCGCAAACGCTGCGATGAGGACGGCCGAATCAGGGCACGCAGGGGGTATTCGGCATCCGCCGGTGGGGCCCGAAGGACGGCGGCGCGTCGGCGGCGGAGCTGCCCCACTCGTGGCTGGGACTCGGGCCGAGCTGGAATTCGAGGCGCCCGCCGCGGGCGAGCGCGCACCATGTGGTCCAGGGACGGCCGTAGGGCCGGCCGTCGAGCTGCATCGACCTCACGTAGGGCGCCGCGGCTGGGCTTAGCGCGACCTTGCGCGGCTTACGCCGCCGACCGTGCCGCCCTCTTCCCGCCTTCGGCTTCCTGAAGGCGTAGGCGGTGGCGACAATCAGCGCTCGCCTGCCGTGCGGCAGGGCGATCGAGGCGCGGCCGAACAGGGGGCTGCCGATCGCCAGCACTCCCACCCCGGGCACCTCGGGGTAGAGGCCGAGCGCGCCGAACACGTACCAGGCGGAGAGCGTGCCGAGGTCGTCGTTGCCGGGGTAGCCGGCGGGCGAGGTGTCGAAGAGCTCGCGCAGCGCCCGCCTCACCGTCGCCTGGGTCTTGAATGGCTGCCGCGCCCAGTCGTAGAGCCAGGGCACGTTCAGGTTGGGCTCGTTGCCGAGCAGGGCGTGGTCGGTGTGGGTGCTGCCGTTCAGGTCGCGCAGGAAGTAGTCGAGCCTCGAGGCGGCCTTGGCCGGGCTTCCCATCTCGTGGAAGAGGCCGACTGGGTCCTGGGGCACCATCCAGGTGTACTGGTAGGCGTCGCCCTCGACGAAGCCGCTCCCTTCGGAGGCGTCGTAGGGGCTGGGGAAGGCGCCGCTGGCGTAGCGCGGCTCGATCAGACCGCTGGCCGGGTCGTAGAGGCGGCGCCAGGTGGCGGAGCGGCCCATGAAGGCGCCGTAGGTCGAGCTGTCGTGCAGGGCGCGCGCCGCGAACTGGGCGATCGCGAAGTCGTCGACGTTGTACTCGAGCGTCGTCGCCGCCGAGCCCCAGACGGCTTCGGGGCTGCCGTAGATCGAGTTCGCGTTGGCTGTTTTGGCGTCGATGTCGTAGGGGACGTAGCCGAGCGCCAGATACTGTTCGAGGCCCTGGCGCTCGAGGTATTCGCCGTTGGCGCTCTGGCAGGGCTGGGTCGCCCCCTTGACCATCGCCGCCAGAGCCGCCTGGCTGTCGAAGCCACCGACGCCGAAGGCGGCGGCCGAGGCGATTATCGGGTCGGCGGAGTCGCCGATCATCGTCATGCTCTGCCCGTTGGCGTAGGACCAGCGTGGCAGGCAGCCGCTCTCGGCAGCGTCGGCGAGCAGCGAGCGGATCATGTCGCTCGCCCGGTCCGGGGCGATCATCGCGAGGAGCTGGATCTCTGTGCGATAGATGTCCCAGCCCGAGAAGTCCGCGTACTGGATCCGCCCGCCTGTCTGATGGACCAGCCCGTCCATGCCGATGTAGGCGCCGTTGACGTCGCTGAAGGTGCGCGGCGCCAGAAGGGCGTGGTAGAGCGCCGTGTAGAAGGTGCCGACGTCGCGGGCGGAACCGCCGCTGACGCGGATCCGGCTCAGCGCCCCGTTCCAGGCACGCCGCGCCTGGGCGGCGATCGTGCCGAAGGCGAGTTCCGGGTCTTCCGCAGCAAGGTTGGCGCGTGCGCCTTCGACGCTGACGAAGGAGACGCCAACCCGGACCAGGACCGTCTGGCTCGCCTGGGTGTCGAAGGTCGCGTAGGCGCCCGACGCCGCCGTGATCGGTGGATTCGAAGGCGGGGCCTGGCTGGCGGCGGCTTCGGTCGATCCGGGTTCGAGCGTTTCGCCGGACCAGGTGCCGTAGGCCGAGAAGGGACGGTCGAAGACGGCCGCGAAGTAGACCCTGTAGCGGGGCCGCTGCCGGCAGAAGAGGCCGCTGGAGGCAGAGCCGTCGATTTCGTGCGCTTCCGGGTTCACGTGAACGCTGGAGAAGTCGTTCGGCTGGGCGCTGCCGCCGGCGTCGATCAGGACGCTGGAGCTCGGAACGGACGGGAAGGTGAAGCGGGCCATGCCGGTGCGGTTGGTCGCCGTCAACTCGGTATTGATCGCGCCGCCGTCGGACGGGTTGAGCAGCACCGAGTAGTAGCCCGGCCGGCCCTGCTCGTGCGCATGGGAGAAGCCGGGCTGGAACTGGCCGGCGAGGGAGCTCGTGCCTGGCTGCACCGGCGAGGAGGTCAGAGCTTCGGTCGTTGGCAGGAAGGGGAAGTCGCCGTACAACGGGCAGCCGGCGCCGCTCAGCTGGGTGAGGCTGAAGCCCTTGATGTGGTTGTCGCGATAGTCGTAGCCGCCGCCGTTCGGGATCGTGTCGGGGCTCCACTGGACCATCCCGAAGGGGACGGTGGCGCCGGGGAAGTCGTGGCCGCCGCCGAAGGTGCCCGGGCCGGGCCGGGTGCCGGCGAAGACGTCCACGCTGTCGGCCAGGCCAGCCGCGGAGGAATCCGGAGCGGAGAGGGCCGACAGCAAAGTGACGGCGAGCAGCAGGGCGAGGGCAAACGCCTGCCCGCCCCTGCGCTCTGCAACAGCCATGGCTCCTCGCATCGAGCCGTACACGTTACGGGCAGCGCCGACGGCTTTGGAGCCCGCGTGACTTAGGCTTCGATCGAATGCGCGGAAGAATCGCAGTCCTCGCGGCCGTTGCGGCAGCGGCCATTGCAGTCGGCGTGGTGCTCATCGCCAGAGGCGGCGGCAACACGACCTCGCAGGCGCCCGGGCCGGCGCCGGGCGAACCGAGCGTCCACATCGTCTCCCCCCGCAACGGGGAGCGCCAGGCCGCCCACGCGGTCGTCGTCACGGTCGCGATCCGCAACTTCCGCCTCGCCCCCAGCCAAATGGGTCGCGAACCGCTGCTGGGCGAGGGCTACATCCGCTTCAAGCTCAACCGCATCCCCAACTGCGTGCCGCCGAAGGTGCTGAAGCGCGCCTCGCAGGGCCCGCTCGGCAACGGCCGGGTGGGTGGCGTCTCAGTCGACTACCCGCAGTACTCCGGGCCGAACGGGGTGCTGGCCGAGCGGATCGGCTCCGCGGGCAGCTACTCACCCGCTAACAGACCGGTGATCTTCTACCACGAACTGCCGCCCGGCTTCTACCGGCTGATCGTCGCCCTGGCGCAGAACAACGGCGCGATGACCCCCTTCCACGCGGTCGCGAACTTCCAGGTCCTTCCCGACCCAGGCCAGAAGCAGAAACCGTGCAGGCACGGCGAAGTGCCCTCCCTGGGGGCAGCGGCGAACGTGCTCGAATAAAGAGGTCGCGGCGCAGGCGGGCGTTCCCGCTCCCTGAGCGGCAACCAATACTTCACTTTGTATAGTCGGTTCGATGCGGACCTACCGCCGCCTCATGGGCTTCCTCCGCCCCTACCGCCGCCAGCTCTGGGGATCGCTCGTCTTCGCCTGGGGCGCGACTGGGATGACGGTGCTGATCCCGTGGCTGATCGGCCAGGCCGTCAACGCGATCAAGAGCGGCAATAGGCCCGGCCTGCTGCCGCTGGCGCTGGCGATCTCCGCCGCGGGGATCCTGCGCCTGGGGCTGACCGTGGTGCGGCGGCTGGTGGCGGGCAAGGTTTCGCTGGCGGTCGAATTCGACCTGCGCCAGCGCTTCTACGCGCACCTGCAGCGGCTCGAGCTGGGCTTCTTCGACAGCCAGCAGACGGGGCAGCTGATGTCGCGGGCGACGGTCGACCTGCAGTCGATCCGCTTCTTCCTCGGCTACGGCCTTGTCTTCATCACCCAGAGCCTGGTGACGATCGTCCTCGCCGCAGCGGTGATGCTGGCGATCGACCCGCTGCTGGCGCTGATCGCTCTCGCCCCCGCGCCGCTCGTCGTCCTCACCGCGCGCCGCTACAACCGCGTCTCGCGGCCAGCCCTGCAGGAGGTTCAGCAGCGGATCGCCGAGCTGACCGCGGAGGCCGAGGAGGGCATCTCGGGGATCCGCATAGTGAAGGCGTTCGCGCGCGAAGAGCACCAGCTGCGGCGCTTCCGGCGCGCCGTCGGCCGCGTCTTCGACCAGAGCATCTACTCGACCCGCCTGCAGGCCTTCTTCTCGCCGCTGATCGGGTTGCTGCCCCAGTTCGGGATCGCGCTGGTGCTGCTGATCGGCGGCCGCGAGGTGATCGCGGGCACTTTGAGCCTCGGTAGCCTGATCGCCTTTTACACCTACCTCGAAATGCTGGCGATGCCGACGCGGATGCTGGGGATGGCGATGGGGATGGCGCAGCGGGCGATCGCCTCCGGCAACCGCCTCTTCGAGATCCTCGACCGCGAGCCGCGGATCGAGAGCCCGCCCGGTGCGCCGCCGCTGCCGGCCGGCGGCGGCCGGGTCGAGCTGCGCGGGGTGACGCTGCGCTACGACGGCGCCGGGCCGGCGCTGAGCGAGGTCGACCTCGAGGTCGAGGCGGGGCGCACCGTGGCGCTCGTCGGGCCGTCCGGATCGGGGAAGACCAGCCTGGTTGCGCTGATCGCCCGCCTCTACGACCCGAGCGAGGGGGCCGTGCTGGTGGACGGCGCCGACGTGCGAGCGGTCGACGTCGGCTCGCTGCGCTCCGAGGTCGCCTTCGTCGCCGACGACAGCTTCCTGTTCAGCGCCAGCGTCGCGGAGAACATCGCCTACGCGCGGCCGGAGGCAAGCCGCGCCGAGATCGAGGCGGCGGCGCGGCGCGCCCGCGCCGACGAGTTCATCCGCGACCTGCCCGGGGGTTACGACACGGTCGTCGGGGAGCGCGGGCTGACCCTCTCGGGTGGGCAGCGCCAGCGGATCGCGATCGCCCGCGCCCTGCTCGCCGACCCCCGCATCCTCATCCTCGACGACGCCACCTCCTCGGTGGACGCGACCACGGAGGCGGAGATCAAGTCCGGCCTGCGCGAGGCGATGGCGGGCCGCACCACCTTCGTCATCGCCCACCGCCTCTCGACGGTCTCGCTCGCCGACGAGGTCGTGGTCCTGGACCTCGGCCGTATCGTCGACCGCGGCACGCACGAGGAGCTGCTCGAGCGCTGCGGCTTCTATCGCGAGATCGCCGAGCACGGCCTCGCCGACACGGTCTTCCTGCAGCGCGACCTGGAGGGGCGAGAGGAGGTGGCGCGACTGTGAGAGAGCTCTGGCGGTTGGTCCGCGGCGAGGACCAGCGGGCCCGCAAGGTGCGCTGGATGATCGGCCTGCTGCGACCCTACCGCGGCAGGGTCGCGCTGATGTTCGCGGCGCTGCTTGCCACCACCGCCACCGGCCTCGCCCCTCCCTACCTGGCCGGCAAGGCGATCGACGCGGGCATCCACACCCGTGACATCTCCGCGCTCGACCTGATCGTCGCCGCCTTCGTCGCCGTCGCGGCGCTCTACGCCGCGGCGGCCTACATGCAGACCTACCTCGTCGGCTGGGTCGGGACGCGCGCCCTGCAGGATCTGCGCGAGCGGATCTTCGGCCACCTGCAGGCGATGTCGATCGGCTTCTTCACGCGGCGCAGCCCGGGGGTGCTGATCAGCCGCATGACCAACGACATCGAGGCGCTCAACCAGCTCGTCAGCGGCGGCGTCGTGACGATGTTCTCGAGCACGCTGACGCTGCTCGGCGCCGTCGCGATCATGCTGGCGCTCGACCTGAAGCTGGCGCTGGTCACGTTCCTCACCTTCCCCCTGATCGCCGCGGCCAGCGTCGCCTTCCGGATCGCCTCACAGGGCGCCTACCGCGCCACCCGGGAGCGGATTGCGGCGATCACCGCCTATCTCCAGGAGACGCTGAGCGGGGTGCGGGTGGTGCGCAGCTTTGGCCAGGAGCCCCGCCACGCGGCGGCGATGACCGAGCTGAACGAGGCCAACCGCGAGGTGAACATGCGGACCGTCTACCTCAACGCCGCCTACTTCCCGGCGGTCGAGCTGCTCTCCGCCGTCGGCACGGCGGTGATCCTGCTCTACGGGGGGATCCAGGCGATCGACGGCGCGATCCAGATCGGCGTCATCGTCGCCTTCGTCGGCTACCTACGGATCTTCTTCAACCCGATCCAGGAACTCTCCCAGCTCTACACCACCTACCAGCAGGGGATGGCGGCGCTGGACAAGATCTTCGACCTGCTCGACACCGAGCCCGACATGGTCGACGCGCCAGAGGCAATCGACCCGGGCACGCTGCGCGGCGAGATCGAGATGGACGGAGTGTGGTTCTCCTACGAGGAAGGGAAGCGGCCCGCGAGCGACTGGGCGCTGCGCGACGTGAACCTCCACGTGCCGCCTGGCCAGACGCTGGCGCTGGTCGGCGCGACCGGGGCCGGCAAGTCGACCTTCGCCAAGCTGGTGGCGCGCTTCTACGACCCGCAGCGGGGGCGCGTGCTGGTCGACGGGCACGACCTGCGCGACCTGCGCCAGCGGGCGCTGCGGCGCCAGCTCGGCATCGTCCCCCAGGAAGGCTTCCTCTTCTCGGGCAGCGTGCGCGAGAACATCGCCTTCGGGCGGCCCGATGCGACGCTCGAGGAGATCGAGGACGCGGTGGCGGCGGTCGGCGCGACCGAGTTCATCGCGGCGCTGCCGCAGCGGATCGACACCCAGGTCGGCGAGCGCGGCATCCAGCTGTCGGCCGGCCAGCGCCAGCTAGTCGCCTTCGCGCGAGCGCTGCTGGCGGAGCCGCGGATCCTGATCCTCGACGAGGCAACCTCGAACGTCGACGTGCGAACCGAGAAGACGATAGAGCGGGGGCTCGAGCGGCTGCTGGCCGGGCGCACCGCGATCGTCATCGCGCATCGCCTCTCGACGATCCGTCGCGCCGGCAAGATCGTCGTCCTGGAGGGCGGGCGCATGGTCGAGGCCGGCACCCACGACGAGCTGGTCTCCGCCGAAGGCCCGTACTCGCGCCTATACGGCACCTGGGCGCAGAGCTCAGCTGCCTGAGCTGGCCGAGAACCAAATCGGCCCGCTCAGCCGGGGCCGATGCCGCCGGAGCTGGAGCCGCCGGAGCTTTCGCTGCCACCTTCCGGGGCGCCCCCGCCTTCAGCCGCTCCGGCACCACCTGTTTCAGGCGCCGGCGCTGCTTCTTCCGGAGCGGCTTCTTCCACCGTGCCTTCAGGGGATCGTTCCGCAGGTTTTTCAGAGGCCGAGCCTGTCGACGGGGCGCGCGGCGCTTTTCCGCAATCCTTGAAGCCGTAGGACCGCGCCGCGGTCTGGAAGGAGGCAAGCGCCGACGAGGCCTTGGATTCGGCTTCGGTGAGAGCGCCTTCTTCGCCGCGCTCGGCCGCAAGTTTTGCATTGCTCTCGGCCTGGGCAAGGGCTTCGGCGGCGGCGATGAGCTGCGGATAGCCCGCGGTGTTGTCCGGGGCCCCGAGACCCTTGAGCCGCTGGACCATTCCGCCATAGAGAGCAGCCTCTTGGGCAAGCTGGCTCGCGGGCCCTGTCTTCGTCGAGGAGACCGTCCCAACCGCTGCGTTCACCTCGGCACAGATCGCGTCTCCCTGAGAGATCAGCTCTTCCCTGCTGAGGCGCGGCGTGGTTGTCGTCGTCACAGGCGCCGCGGCGGTCGAGCTGCTGCCGCTCCCACCCCCGCAGCCGACGACCGCGAAGGCGACCAGCGGCAGCGTCAGGAGCAGGCGACTACTTCGGATCCCCATGCGATGGCGAAGGTAGCAGAGTGGCTAGACGTCCCAGCGAACTCGAAGCTGCGGCCCAGGGACTCGAAACTGAGACGTGGTTTAGCCCCAGCGGCCTCCAGCGTCTTCCTGCGCCTAGGAGCGCGAGTTTGCGGACTCTGCCTCGTCCCCGTCAACCGCAGGAAACCGCTCGGTGACGCTGTTCACTGGCGCACCACTGGCGCACGGATCGGCTGCGGCGGCCTCCACGCGGGCCTCGTTGACCGCCGCATCGAGGTAGGCATCGACCAGCTCGCGAGCCTGGTCGCGCGAGCCTGGCATCAGGTGTCCGTAGCGGTCGAACGTCATCTGGATCGTCGCGTGGCCGAGGAACGTCTGGATCGCCTTCGCGTTGACCCCCGCGTCAATCAGCAGCGAGGCGAAGGTATGGCGGCACTCGTGGAGGCTGATCGGCTGCACCTTCGCGGCGCTGAACGCAGAGCGAGCGCGCCGGGTGAGGCTGGAGGGGGCGAAGGGAACGCAGGCGGTGCGCCCAAACACGAGGTCTTCGCCCTCGCGCCCCTTGTCGATTTTGAGCGTGTCGAGATAGTCGCGCAGCACGGCGAGGATCGGGACGGTACGCGACCCGGCCTGGGACTTCGGCGCGATCGGTCCGTGCTTTTCGTCCCACGAGCGCGCGACGCGAAGCTCGGATCGGCCAAGGTCTACATCGACCCAGCGCAGCGCTTGCAGCTCGCCGCGGCGCAGTCCTGCGTAGAAAGCAGTCGCCCATAGCGGCCGGTCCTGACGCGGGATGGCCTCCAACAGCCTCACGGCCTCGACTGCCGAGGCAATCCGATCACGACTGCCGTTGGCCGCTGGCAACTCCAAGTCATGTGTTGGGTTGACGGCGACCAACTCCCGCCGCAGCGCGTGCCGGTAGATGGCTTGTAGGGGATTGAGTGTGTTGGCGATCGTCGACGGCGACAGGCCCTCACCGAGCACCCGATCCACGAATGCCTGTAGGTCGGGCCGGCGCAACTCAGACAGTCGGATAGCGCCGAACTCATCCAACACCCGTAGACGGAGGGCCTGCTCGTAGGAACGCAGCGTGCCGGGCTTGTAGGTGCTGCCGGAGCGGTCGCGCACCGCGCCCGTATGAGCCGCCTCAAGCCATAGCCAAGCGGCCTCGCTCACGGTGAGCCGTGACGCGGTGCGCAGCTTGCCGTTCCTCGCCGCCGTGGTCGCTTCGGCGCGCCATGCCTTCGCTTCGGACTCGCGCTCGAACGTCTTGCGAACCTTGCGGCCCTCGCGGGCGAGATAGACGCTCGCCTCGAAGCCGGCCTTGCAGTTGCAGCGGCCAGCGCCATCGCGGGCCGTACAGCCCTTGGAGTGTCTGCGTCGGATGCCGGTGGCCATCAGCCCTCCTCTTCGCTTGCGGTAAAAAACGCCTCCGGGCCTCTGGTGAGATACAGCTCCACGTCGTCCAGGCCGAGATCGGGCTCGCCGGTCAGCCCTGCTCCGGCGACGACGGCGTTGCTGTAGGGATCGACGATCATCCAGCATCCGTAGCTGAGGGCTTTTGGATCGCGTCGGCGCGATTTGTGGATTCGGAGGCCCTGACGCTCGGCCATCCGGCGCAGGCGGACCTCGCGGACCTTTTCCTGCTGCTTCCCATCGGGCACGACGTTCCTCCTGACGTTGCTTGATACGTTACGTCGCATGATACCAGGCGCGCTACCGGGAAGCGGGTTCCGGGTCTTGAGGAGTGGCGCAGCCCTGGGGTTGTTCGTTGGCAGCGACGGCGCTGGCATCGCCCCCCTCGGGGTCCAGGTCGAGGACGCGGACCTCGGCGGCGTCGCCGCCGAGGTCGTGAGCGATCCGACGAGCGGCGCCCCGGCCCCCCCTCGTCGCAGTCCATGCAGATGCAAACGCGCCGCCCCCTTGAACCGCGGCGCCCACTCCTTGCACCAGCTCTGGACGCCGGGCACGCCGATCGAGTGCGCGGCGACGGACGTGTAGTACCGAAGTGTGTAGGAAGTAGTAATGCAGGGTGGCCGCGGCCCCCTATGCGCGCTTTTCACGAATCAGAGGGCCGAACGCCGAAACCCGGCAACAGCCATGGCTCGCTAACCCCCCGCGCCTCGGAGACGCCCCCGGCGACCTACGCACTCCTACACCAATGTGCCGGAGCGGGGCCAGCGAACGGGCGCGAAAAGCACCGGCATCGGCGAGGATGCAAACCGGGAGACCGTCGGCGGTCCGGGGACGCTCCAGGGATGGCCGCTCAGGCCGCCAGGCGCGCTCTCGCGGCCATGCATGGTGTTCGGACCCTGCCCTGAGGCCATGTCGGCCCCCGCGGGCCTGAGACGGCCTCCTGCGCGGCACGATTCGCGTTTTGTCCGTCGGACGTGACGATTCTCGCCAAACTCTCCTGCACTCTCGCCAGGGCGGGGGCGGCGTAGCGAGTAAAACAAACCTAGAGGCTGCCAACGGCGAGGCAGCGCTCAGCCGGATCGCACGAAGTGAATCGTCGCGTTGCCGGCAAAGCATTCCCAGATCCTCATGGCCATGCCGACATAGCCGGGACCGCCGCGTTCTCTCCCCGAGCAAGCAAAGCCGGCCTTGCGATAGCTGTAGCCGCTTCCTTCTGGACCAAACCGTCTGGCTCGTGATCCAGCCGCCACCTTGCGCGCCTTACGGCAGCCGACTCCCTGAGCCCTGACCCGGAACGCCCCGAAGCTCGAATCAGGCGCGAAAGCCACGGCGCCGCAACGGTGGATCGGGCGGTAACGGTGATGTCGGGGACGATGATGGTGCGTCCGTTCCCGTTCTTCCAGTTCGGGATATTCCGTGTGCCGCCATTCTCCGTATTCGCCACACGTCAGAAGACGGACCATTTCGCGGTATCCAGGTGGAGCAGTGGGCGAGTCGATCTTGAATTCGAGAAACGCCCGATGTTCAATGGTTGGGCACCACGTCGTATCGCTCAGCGTCATCGTCGCCGGCTGCGATAGCCGCTTACCTTCGTAGTATTCGAGGGTGCCTTCTGCCTCGGCACCCTGAAGGCCGTAGTACTGCCAGGTCGTCGCGTGGAAGACCGTATCTCCGAGGCAATTGCTCGCGTCGAAGTATTCCGGCTCGACTTCCTGGGTTTCGCAGCCGTCGTAGAACGTTGGAGCTTCGTAGGACGCCGGTCCTTCGGCGCGACTGAACGATGCTCCGAGTGCCATTCCGGCGCCAAGGACGACGATCACGACTGCCAGCGCTTGAGATAGCTTGCTCATTGACGAGGGGCGGGCGACATTTGCGCGAGTCCCCAGATGATCGCCAGACCCCCCCGACGAGGATCGGCGCCAGACAGGCGCAGATCAGCGCTGTCGTCACGAGGCACCCGCTCGGCCGAGGCCGAGCGGGTGCCTCGTGCCACTACGCGCCGCACTGGAAGTGACCGAGATGAAGGACGACTTCTCCATTCACGGATTCGCCTGCCGCCGGCGTTGTCGAGCACACTCCCCAATCAACGGAGAGGATCACTGCATCACCGTTGTTCGTCTGGTAGGTGTACGGAACCCCCATGTTTTCAAGCTCCTTTTCTGCTGCGGGGAGAGACTTGCCAACGAGGTTACTCGGGACGGTTTGTTGCGTGGATTCCGGCGTGTTCTGTTCATGCGGAGCTGCGGCTTCCCGCTTCTTTTCTTCCTGTTTCTGTCTGAACTTGGCTTCTGCTGCTTTTAGTTCAGCGGCTTCCTTCTTTCGTTCGGCCGCTTCGTGTTTTTCTTCCGCTTCCCGTTCCGATTTTTCTTTCCGTAGTTTCGCTTCGCATGCGGTCTTGTAGCTCGTTTCGGTCGGCTCAAGGTGCGCGGCAGCACAAACTTCGCCCGCTGCGAACTGGCTCTTCGCTGTCTTCGCAGCTTCTTCGGCCTTAGACGCACCGCACCCCGCTACAAGCACCGCTGCCCCGAGGATCATCCCGATTACGAGCTTCCGCATTGACGCCTCCCCTTCTTTTGACCCGCCGTTCTGCTCCTCAGCGCCGTTTGGCCTGTTCCCGCAGGAGCTTGTTCTGCTCCTTGAGCAGCTTGTTGGTCTTTTTGGCCGCCCACTGCTTCTTGCTGTAGGGGGACACCAGCCCCGGCGTCGTGATGAACAGCGCCTTGCGGATCAGGCCCATCGTGGCTCCTTCGGTTGGGAGGGAACGCAGGATATAACGCTATCGGTTCTGGACGCTTTTGGCTTGGAGCTAGAGCATCCCCTCCGTGGAGCCCAAGCTACGCGTCGGTGCGAACATCAAGGAGAACCGGCGTAGGCTCGGTCTCACGCAGGAAGCGCTCGCGCATCGAAGCGGCCTGCATCCAGTCGAGCTGGGACGTGCCGAGCGCGGCGTGCGGGACATGCGCGTCTCGACCATCGCGAAAATCGCGCGCGGTCTCGACATCGAAGCCTGCGAGCTGCTGCGCGGGGTCTAGGTCCGGCGCCCCTTTGGCCCGGCGACGGTCGCGAAGGCGCGCAGCGGGTCAGCGCAAGATCAAGGCACTACCGATCTCTCAGTAGGCCTCCCACACCCGGTAGCGACCCGCGCGGTAGCGCACAACGAATGCGTGCACGTCGCAGGCCGAGCAGACCTGACCGTGTGGATGCACGTCGACGTAGACCGACAGCTTGACCACCGCGGCGCCGCAGACGCGCCGTGCAGAGGGCGCGTATTCGGATTGATTGCCGCGAGTCAGTTTGCGCACGACTCCGCGCCGACCAGCCAGGTGCACAATGCGCTTGACCGCCGGCACCGCTTCCCGAAGGCGAGCAATGCGACTCAGCTGTGAAGCCGTGGGACACGGCTTCCCGTCGATCGTGGGACCGTTGGCGGCAAGGGAATTGGCTGCGGCGAGAACGATGGCTGCTCCACTCACCAGCAATACTGCGGCACCTCGCATCGCTGCACAGTCTCCGACAAGCGCTCCGGTGTCAACCTGCTCGGGCGAAGCTGGCTTCACTCCCTGAGTCGCGGCCGCCTCTCGTACTACTCACGGATGGGTCAGACCTGGGGGTTTCGGGGGCTCCATTTTGCGTGGAGCAGTCACGCGCACGCACGCGCCAGCGCGAAATCGGTTCGAGCCGCGCGTTCAAGCCCGCCAGGGAGCACCATCAGGCAGCCTTGGCTCGGTCAGTTGCGCGGGGTCTCCTACCTTGGGCGCTGCTTAAAACCGCTCTGGAATGCGGCATTGCGGGGTCATGCGCCAGTGGTGCGCCAGTCCGCAGCTCGTCAGCGAGCACTCGCGACGCCGAATCGGCAAGCCAGCGTTCCAACTCGGTCACGGCGATCAGCCGTAGCCGTCCGGAGCGGATGACGTGCAGATCCGGAAGGACGTGCCGGCGGAAGTGGTCGGGGCTTATCGAGAGCAGCCCGGCTGCCTCGGCAACACCCACCGCGAGCTGCCGAGTCAGCAGCGGCTCGGACGGCGCCCTCGACTCGCCCAGCAGCTCGGCCAGGCGCCGGGCAACTGCCTCGACCGCCTCGGGTCCGAGGCTCACGCTCAGCGTGCCGTTCACCATTGCGGGCCTCCTACATGGCCTCGGCCGCGGGTGTGCGTCACAGCGCCACCCCCATCTTCGCCGCGATGCGCTTCGCTTCGGCTTCCTGGGGCGCCGTGGCCGCCTCGGGTCCCCCGTTGTGCTCCCCATCCGCGCCATCCGCGCCATCGGCTTTCCCATGCGGTTTGCGGCCATTTTCTATCCGCGCCAGCTCGGGGTCTTGGCGCGGATAGAAACCCTCAGTTTTTGGCTCTGTAGAGCCATTGGCGCGTTTGGCGCGTTTGGGAGGCGGATCGGGGCGAGTGAGGTAGCGACCCCATGCGTCGGCGAAGTCCTCGGCAGCGTAGCCCTTAAGCGTTTTCCGCCCCCCGGATTCCTCGACATGGATGTCGCCCGAACGCACTCGGTAGGGCCTCAGCAACCCCGCCAGCCCGCGCGGAGTCAGCCCGGCGTCGCCCTTCCCCCACGTCCGCCACGGCGCCAGCTCGTCGGCGTGCAAGCGTTCGATCAGCTCCGTCGTCGGAAGTTGCTCGTCGCCATCGAAAGCGGTCCGCACGGCCGCAAGCAACTGGACACCCCACGAATCCTCGTCCGCCTCCCGGCCACCGTAAAGCGCCACGAATGCGGCGCGCGCTTTCTCTGGCCACCCTGCGCCGGCCAGGTCGGCAATTGCGGCCAGCGAGTCGATGCAGTCCTGCTCGCGGTCGGAGAGGGCCGCTGGCAGCTCGGGCTCCGCGTTCCTCAGCTCGTCGAGGTGCGCTTCCGCCCAGCGTTCGGTATCCGCCTTCAGCGGTTCGCAGTCGGCGCTGATATGGCGCAACCGGCCGCGCGCGACCTTCTCGTCCGGTCGGCGCCGACGCAACCGAATCGGCAGCGTGCGGTCGGCCAGCGTGTCGGGAAGATCGCCGAGCCCGGCGAGCACCTTCGCGCCGAAAGTGGGAAACACCGTTGGCCGTTGGTTGCTGCCTTCGCCGACGCAGCGCAGCGCTCCGCCGCCGCGCCGATAGCCCTCGTCGAGAATGCCGCGCAAATCTTCGGCGCTCTGCGGCGCGTTGCGGCAAAAAATGGTGTCACACTCGTCGAAGAAAAGCGTTGCCGGTCCGTCGTCGGAATCCAGCGCCCGGAAGAGCGCGGCTGGCGATGCGTTGGCCGTCGAGATGGGGCGCGGGACAAGCTCTCGAAGCACCTCGATCGCTCTTGTCTTGCCGCTCCTTTTCTCGGCGCTCGCGAAGTTCAGATATGGGGTCGAATCGGCCGCACCGATCGTGTGTGCGTGCAACACCCAGAGACTTACGGCCACCGCTTGCTCGTCGGAGAGTACGACGTACTTACGAATAGTGGCCGCAATCGCGTCGAGCAGGCCGGCGGTGTCGGGTGACGACTCGGGCCGCTGTGCGGGTGCCTCGCCCGCGAGCTCCAGGAGCGCATCGCGGGCCTCTCCGACTGTCCCTGCGGCGCAGAGATGGTCGGTGAGGTCGAAGCCGTCTGTTCGGCTAGGGTCGAGGTCTAGGACGCGGTGCGCAACTTCGGCTGCCGTCAGGTCAGCGCTGACGCGCTCGGCCAGCTTGCGGCCCGGCTCGTCACAGTCGAAGCAGATCGCCACCCGCTTCCCCTCGAACCGGGCGGCGTACTCGGGACGCCAGCCGTTTGCGCCCGGAACCCCTACGGCTGGGATGCCGAGCGTCGCAGCACTCACGGCGTCGGGCTCTCCCTCCGTCAGCCAGACCTCGGAGGCATCCACGCTCTCCGGCGCCGGGAACAGCCCGCGGGGTCGCCCTCGTAGCGCGATGGATTTGGCCTCTCCGTCCTTGGGGGCGGGCGTGTACTTGATGACGTTGACGAGCTGACCACCCGCGTCGCGGATCGGGAAGCGAACGTGACCATCGTGAGCACCGACGCCCAGCTTCTCCAGTGCAGCTCGATTCCAACCCTTGAGGCTTCGAGCCTTCTCCAGCGCGCCCTCATTGCTCAGAAGAGCTTGCTGCCATTCGGCGACCTCGACCTCGGTGGGCAGCGAATCAGGTGGGCGCTTGGTACTGCTGCGCTTTTTTGGCTTCCCAGTGCCCGGTTCGGAACCGTTCGATCGGCCAGCAAACAGATCGGCCAGCCCGAGCCCGAGAGCGACGACGATCTCCCCGGTTGAGCAGCCCGCGTGGCAGTTCAGCAGCACGCGGCCGTCGTCACCGACCCCGACTGAGAGCGAGGGGTTCCGATCCTCATGGGCCGGGCAGCGGGCGAGCCACGAATCGCGGCCGGTCGCCTTCGCGTCGAGCCGCCCGAGCACGTTGTCGATCGCCGCACTCATCGGCCCACTCCCCGAGCCCAGCAGAGCCGGCGCCTGATCCGGACCGTCGGCGGCTTGGCGCCGCTCGGGGCTCTAGTAGGCTTTCCCATGTCGGCCTCCAGCGGCCGGCGCTTTGACGGCGGCGCCCTCGGAGGCGCCGTTGTCGCTATTGGGGAATAGGACCGCAATGGGGACGGCGAGGGCGTCGGCCAATGCGCGCTGGGTGCGAGCACGGGGCTTAATAACGCGGCCAGTCTCCGCGCGGGAAATCGTCTCGCGAGCAAGGCCGCCGCCTGCGAGCTTGGCCAGCTCAGCCTGGCTGAGCCCCGCTTCGAAGCGACGGACCGCAAGCGGTAAACGCGGCGGGCGAGAAAGGGTCACAGGTTGCTGCATTAAGGAAGGCGTACACCATGCGGCCTGGTCTCCTCTAGGTCTCCGAGCGAGATTTTTTGCCTCCGGGCGTGACCGCGAATAGCCCTTACGAGCCGCAGCGGGTGTGCCTCGGGCCAGTCGGGCTGGCGCACGGGCTGGCGCACAGGACCTGTATCTGCGGTTATCTTGGCTCTGCTAAGCCAAAATCTGAAGCTGCGGCCCAGGGACTCGAACCCCGACTACCTCGTCCAGAGCGAGGCGTGCTGCCATTACACCAGGCCGCAAGGGAGGGAATCGGAGGATACAGTCGCTGCCTGTCAGGGAGAGCGCTGCCGCCGATGGGCCGATTTCGGGACCTGCAGCCCGTTTTCGGCCCGCCGGCCGGTGGGTGCCGCTACTCGATCTCGGCGAGATCGCTGCCGGGATCGACGATCCGGTCCCGCGCGGCGGAAACGTCGACACCCTCCGCCAGCAGGCGCCGGGCCTCGGCCAGGTCTTCCGAGCGATCGACGCTGAGGGCGCCAGCCACCCTGCCGTCCTTCAGGTACCAGACGGAGAACTCGCCCGCGTCACGGTCGCCTCGCCAGATCTCCTCGTCCCAGTCGTAGGCCGGCCCCACGTACTCGAGGCCCGCCCAGTCGGCAAGATCGCTGAAGAAGTAGGGGACGACTTCGTAGTCGAGATCGTCGCCAAGCATGTTGCCGGCGGCGTGCATGCCGTGCTGCATCGCCACGTCCCAGTGCTCGACCCGCAGGCGGCGGCCGTGGATGACGCTCTCGTAGGAGCAACAGTCGCCGGCGGCGTAGATGCCGGCCGCCGAGGTCTGCAACTTCGAATTGCAGACGATGCCGTTGTCGACCTCGAGCTTGGCGCGCTCGGCAAGCATTGCGTCGGGGCGCACGCCGGCCCCGACGACCACCGCATCGCACTCGATCGCCAAGCCGCTCTTGGTCACCACGGCCCCGACACGGCCGTCCCCCTCGAAGGCCTCCAGCTCCTGCCCGCCGTGAACGGCGACGCCGTTCGCTTCGAGCTTCTCCTGGAACCAGCGCCCGGCGTCGGCGCCAAAGGTCCGCGAAAGCGCCACGTCCTCCATCATCAAGATGGAGCACTTGACACCCTTCGCGGTGAGCGACGCGGCAACCTCGGTGCCGATGTAGCTGCCGCCGATCAACACCACGTGCTCGGCCGCCTCGGCGTCGGCGCGGATTGCGTCGGAGTTGCCGAAGGCACGCAGGTAGTGGATTCCCTCGTTCTCGGCGCCCTCGACCCGCAGGATGTTGACCATTGCCCCGGTGGCGAGCAGTGCCCTGTCGAAGGAGATCTCCTCCCCGCCCTGCAGCTTCGCGCTCCGCGCCGCCGGGTCCAGCGACATCACGCTGACGCCGGTCAGCAGCTCCACCTCGTTCTCCTCGTACCAGCCAACCGGGTTGACGAAGGCGTCCTCGCGAGCCGCCTCGCCCCGCAGGTACTCCTTGGAGAGGGGCGGTCGTTCGTAGGGCGGTTCAGGCTCGCGGCCGGCAAGCAGGATCGACCCCTCCGCCCCGCGGCGGCGCAGCTCGGCCGCACAGTGGGCGGAGGCCATGCCGCCGCCGATCAAGAGGAAGTCGACCTTCCGGCTGGGCATCAGCCCGCCCCGTTGCCTCCGGCCGGGCCGAAGAGCGTTTTCAGGTCTTCCTCGCAACCGGGGTCGAGCACCGCCAGCACCTCGTCGCCGGCCTCCAGCACCGTGTCGGGACCGGGCACGAATCCCTTGCCGTCGCGAAGGACCGAAATCAGCAGGCTGCCCGCAGGCATCGAGAGATCGCTGACCCGTCGCCCCGTCACGGGCGAGTCGCCGCCGAGCAGCATCTCGATGATCTCGAGCTGCTCCTCCTGTAGGTCGAGCAGGTGGACGAGCCCGTACTCGGGCACCTCGTGCTCGAGCAGGCGCAGGATCAGGTCGGTCGCGGAAACAACCGGCTTGACCCCCAGAAGGTCGAAGTGCTGACGGTTGCGCGGGTTGTTGACACGGGCAATGATCCGCTCCACGTCGTACTTCTCCCGCGCCACCTGGCAGATCAGCATGTTGTCCTCGTCGTCGCCGGTCACCGCGATCACCATGTCGGCGCGCTGGACCCCCGCCCGCTCCAGCACCCACAGCTCGGAGGCATCGCCGTAGGAGACGTTGTGCTCGAGCTCCTGCTCGACCGTGAGGTAGCGGCGCCGATCGCGCTCGATCAGCGTCACCTCGTGCTTCTTTTCGAGCAGCTCGCGGGCCAGGTTCCAACCGACCTTCCCCGCTCCGACGATGATGATGTACACGCTTCCTCGGTCCTTCGTCTGCGTTACGCGGCTTCGACCGAACCGTCCGGCCGCTCGCTGCCCCGTGGGCCACCCTCGCGAACAGCACTCTCCAGCATGTCGATTGCGACCCTGGTCGGGCAGATCGTATGCAGTCCCTGACGCTGGTACCACTCGGCCCGCAGTGGATCGAGGATGCGGGCGATCACCGTTGGCACCTGGTAGCGACGCTGCGCGATCTGTGCGATCACGATGTTGGTGTTGTCGCCGTCGGTGGACGCGATGAATGCATCCGCCTCTTCGACGCCGGCCGCCTCCAGCGCATCGGTCTCCAGGCCGGTGCCGACCGTGAACTGGCCGCCCAGGTCCTCCCACCCCTTCTCGAGGCCGACCTCGAGCCGTGCGTGGGACTCGGGGTCCTCGTCGAGACAGGAGACCTGGTGGCCCTCGCGCAGCATCGACCGGGCCACGGAGGAGCCGACGCGGCCGCAGCCGACGATCAGGATGAACACGTCATCACCACCGGTTGGAGTCTAGATGGCCGGCTCGGGCGGGGTCTCGGGGGGAGCCGTCAGCAGCACCCGGCAGGGCGCCTTCTTGAGCACGTACTCGGTGGCGGCGCCGATCTCGGCCGGCTTGGCGGCGCCGATCCCGCCCAGCGTCGCCCCGCCCCGGATCTTCGTCGGCGGCTCGCCGCCGATCACGATCGCCTCGGCGCCGCTGCGCCGCGCCGCCTCGACGATCCCGGCGCCAACGTCTCGAGCGCGGATCACCTCGGTGCTGACCGCCACGTCCTCGTACTCCTCGCCAACCTGCCTGGCGCGCTCCAGCGCGTGACGCGCCTCGCTCTCGCGCTCAGGCGGCAGCTCCACGTCCAACGGCACCGCCAGCCGCACCTCGACGACGTAGACGACCGTCAGGCGAGCGCCGTCGAAGTGGCCGTCCCCCTGCTCCTGCTCGGCTGCGGCAAGCCGCCCGGCGGTGGCGACGATATCGTCGTCGAGCTCGGTCCCGAACACCGGCACGAGGATGTTGCAGAAGGCGACCTCCGGGACCTGCTTGGTGAGCGCCTTCTCGGTGACCGAGACGCGGCGGGTCAGCGACGTCCCCTCGATGAGCTTGCGGTAGACGACGTAGGAGACGAGGCCGAAGGCCATCCAGGCGCCGCCGACCAGGCGCGCCTTTTCGTGGAATGCCAGCACGCTGAGGAACGCGAGACCGCTGAGGATCGCGGCGAGGATCGCCGGGATCGGGAGGCGGGCGCCGCGCCAGGAGACGTTCCAGGGCACCCGGAACGGCCGTGGGCGGTCCGGTTCGGTGATGCGGAGCCGCAGGATCGAGAGCTGGGCGATGGTGATCGCCAGCGTCGCGCCGAAGGCGTAGATGCTCGCCAGCAGCTTCACGTCGGTCGGGGCGACCAGGCCGATCGCGACCACGCCGGAGATCGCGATCGCCACGTGCGGCGTCGCGTGGCGACTGCCCAGCTTGCCGAGCCAGCTGGGAATCTGGCGGTTGATCGCCAGCGTGTAGATGTGGCGGGAGACGCCCAGCATCGAGGTCGTCGCCGCCCAGAAGAGGACGGGCGTCGCGATCAGCGCGACGAGCCAGCGCATCACGTGCGCGACCCAGACGGGGTGGTAGGAGGAGACGACGCCCAGCAGCGGGTTCTCGACGAACCTGCCGCCGAGCGCGGTTTCGGGGCCGTGCGGCCCCGAGACGACGGGCAGCGCCATCAGCGCGATCGCCGCCATGCCGGCGTAGGCGAGCGGCACCGCTACCGCCCCGATCGACACGATCCGTTTCAGGTCGCGCGGCGCGACGTCGATGTCGGGGGCGAGGTCGGCGGCGGCCTCGATGCCCGCGTAGGCGAGCATCGCGACGACCGCCGCGTAGACGATGCTCTTGACGCTGGGGTCGGTGAAGAGGTTGAGCTGGGCGGTGAGGCGGTCGGGGTGCATCACCGTGAGGACGCCGACCACTATCACCGCGAGCTGCAGGGCGATGTCGGCGAAGGCGAGCAGGGCGAGCATGCGCTCCCGCCCCTTCCCGGTCACGTTGAAGACGTTGAGCACGCATGCCACGACGATGACGAGGCTGGCGATGCCGATCTCCCAGCCGGCTTCGGACAGGTGGACCGAGATCGGCTCCAGGTAGTGGGGGACGGAGATCGCCGCCAGCGCAGCGACGATCAAATAATCGATCAGGATCGCCCAACCGGCGATGAAGGCGATCAGCTCGTTGAAGGCGTGGCGGGCGAAGCTGGACGAGCCGCCGCGCTCGCGAAACATCGCGCCGCCCTCGACATAGCTGAGCGTGGTCAAGGCGAACATCAGGCCGGCGGCGAGGAAGATGAGCGGGGTGAGGCCGAGGCCGCGGTCGGCGACGACCCCGAGCGAGAAGTAGATCGAGAAGCCGATGGCCGAGTACACCGCCACGAAGAGCCCGGGAACCCCGACCCCACGCCGCAGCAGCGGCTCCAGGCGCGAGCCCCGCCGGGGACGCTCGGGGGTGCTCACCGGCTCATCCGAAACGACAGCCAGAGCCGCGCCGCGCCGACCCCCACGAAGGCGATCCCCATCAGCACACCCACTGAGAGCGGACCGCCTCCGTTGGCGAGGGTGATCACGAGGATCGCCAGGCCAAAGGCGATGAAGGCGACGGAGAAGGCACGGACGGAACCACTGTAGATCCGCTGAGGCGAGGCCATCCTGGCGATTCTAGGCGAGGACCGGCGCTGCTTCGGCGCGCTGCTGCGCCGCCGGGTCCGATACGACGATTACCCGGCACGGGGGGAGGATCCACGCCAATGGCGCCTTAGTGTCGGCATGCGACAACAACGCGCCACTACGGACCTGGCAGTGGCGAAGATTGCCGCCCGTCAGCACGGGGTGGTGTCATTCGCCCAGCTCCGATCAGCCGGATGGTCCGAGAGCGCGATAGCACGGCGGGCACGCGCGGGCCGCCTGCACCGGATCCATCGGGGCGTCTACGCGGTGGGTCATGTGGCGTTGGCCCACGAGGGTCTGTGGATGGCGGCGATTCTCGCCTGCGGGAACGATGCAGCCCGGGACCATCCAAACACCGTCCTTCACCACTGGGGTGCTGCTCTCAGCCACCGGAGTGCCGCCGCCCTATGGCAGCTGCTGCCCCCAACCGGCGGCCCAGTCGACATCTCGGTACCTGGCAAGGGAGGACGACGAAAACGCCGCGGAATCCGGATGCATCGGTGCCCAAATCTCCTACCTGCCTATGTGACGTCCCAGCGTGGCTTTCCGGTCACCACACCGGCGCGCACCATCGCGGACCTTCGCCGAGCCACCTTGGCCAGAGGCCGGTACAGCGCGGTTTCGACCCGGGAGTTGCGACGAGCTATACGCCAGGCCGACGTGCTCGGGCTACCGACCGGGGCCGAGGCCATAAATGAACGCAGTCGCAGCGACCTAGAGCTGGCCTTCCTGCAGCTCTGTCGCCGGCAGGGCTTCCCACCCCCCGAGGTCAACGTCCTGATCGACTCCCTGGAGGTCGACTTCCTCTGGCGAGACCGGGGCCTGATCGTCGAAACCGACGGCTACAGATACCACCGCGGCCGGGTCGCGTTCGAGGACGACCGAGATCGCGACCTCAGGCTTCGGACGCTCGGCTATGAGGTTCTTCGCCTCACCCACCGGCAGCTGGTCGACGAACCCGACCGCGTTGCCGATGCCTTGCGGGCTCTCGCCTGAAGAGGGCGCCGCCGTCGGGGAGGGGCAGGGTGCCCCTCCCCCCTGCCAAGCCTCAGAAGTGGACTATCGGGATGATCAGGATGGCGACGATGTTGGCGACCTTGATCATCGGGTTGATCGCCGGGCCGGCCGTGTCCTTGTAGGGGTCGCCGACCGTGTCGCCGGTCACCGAGGCGGCGTGGGCCGGGGAGCCCTTGCCGCCGAGGGCGCCGTCCTCGATCAGCTTCTTGGCGTTGTCCCAGGCGCCGCCGCCGGCGGTCATCGAGATCGCCATGAAGAGGCCGACGACGATGACGCCGATCAGCAGGCCGCCGAGCGCGTCGACGCTGAGCAGCCCGACGATGACCGGCACGACGATCGGGATCAGCGACGGCAGGATCATCTCCTTCTGGGCCGCCGCGGTGACGATCGCGACCGTTTTGCCGTACTCGGGCTTCTCGGTCCCCTCCATGATCCCGGGGTGCTCGCGGAACTGCTTGCGCACCTCCTCGACCACCTGGCCGCCGGCGCGGCCGACCGCCTCGATCGCCAGCGCCGCGAACAGGTAGACCATCATGCCGCCGATCAGCAGGCCGACCAGGACGGCCGGGCTGGTCAGGTTGAAGAGGTGGCCCAGGTCGTAGCCGGCCGGTGCTTTTTCGCTCAGCTCGCTCTTGAACGCCGAGAACAGCACCAGGGCGGCGAGCGCCGCGGAGCCGATCGCGTATCCCTTGGTGACGGCCTTGGTCGTGTTGCCTACGGCGTCGAGCGGGTCGGTGACGTTGCGCACCTCCTCGGGGAGGTCGGCCATCTCGGCGATCCCACCGGCGTTGTCGGTGATCGGACCGAAGGCGTCGAGGGCGACGATCAGGCCGCAGAGCGAGAGCTGTGCCATCACCGCGATGCCGATCCCGTAGATCCCCGCCAGCTCGTTGGCGCCGAGGATCGCCAGGGCGATCACCAGCGCCGGCGCGGCCGTCGACTGGAACCCCTGCGCGAGCCCCTGGATGATGTTGGTCGCGTGACCGGTCACGGAGGCGTCGGCGATCGTCCTCACCGGCCTGAACCGCGTCGAGGTGTAGTAGTCGGTGATCACGAACAGCAGCGCGGTGACAGCCACGCCGATCACGGCGCAGAGCCAGAGGTCGGTGGTGGTGACCGCCTTGGCCGCGGTGCTGAGGCCGAGCCGAACCGGGTCCGCCATCAGCCACTTGGTGATCGGGTAGAAAGCGGCGATCGAGAGCACGCCGGAGACGATCATCCCCGTGTACAGCGCCCCCTCGACCCGGTCGGACTTCGTCCGCACCGAGAGCGCCCCGATGATCGAGGCGATGATCGCGACGCCACCGATGACCAGCGGGTAGATCGCCACCTCGCGCGAGAAGGTGCCGCCCGCGCCGGTGAAGGTGAGGACGCCGAGCAGCATCACGGCGACCGAGGTGACGGCGTAGGTCTCGAAGAGGTCGGCCGCCATGCCGGCGCAGTCGCCGACGTTGTCGCCGACGTTGTCGGCGATCACCGCCGGGTTGCGGGGGTCGTCCTCGGGAATCCCCGCCTCCACCTTGCCGACCAGGTCGGCGCCGACGTCGGCGGCCTTGGTGAAGATGCCGCCGCCCAGCCGGGCGAAGACGGAGATCAGCGAGCCGCCGAAGCCGAGGCCGACAAGGGCGTCGACCGCCTCCTTGTCGGTGCTGCCGGTGATCACCAGGATGCCGAAGTAGCCGGCGACGCCGACCAGCGCCAGCCCGACGACGAGCAGGCCGGTGACGGAGCCGCCCTTGAAGGCGACGTCGAGCGCCGGTGGGACGCCGCCGCGCGCCGCCTCGGCGACGCGGGCGTTGGCGCGCACCGAGAGGTTCATCCCGATGAAGCCGGCCGAGCCCGAAAGGGCGCCGCCGAAGACGAAGCCGATCGCCGTCTTGTAGTCCTGAAGGATCCAGAGGAGGATCGCGACCGGGACCGCAACCGCGGCGATGATCGTGTACTGGCGCTTCAGGTAGGCGCCGGCGCCTTCCTGCACGGCGGCCGAGATTTCGCGCATCCGCTCGTTCCCGGGCGAGCGGGAGAGCAGGCGCTGGGTAATCACAAGTCCGTAGACAATTGCCGCCCCTGCGCAGACAAGCGCGACAACGACTCCGTAATCGGTCAAGAAGCTGGTCAAGTTAGGTTCCTCCGGCTGGCTTTAGCGGCGGCGGAGTCTATATACGCATGCGGCGCACGCGTCCCGCGACTCCCCGCAAACGCCTCTACGCCGCCTGTTTCGCCCCGGCGTAGGTGCGCCGGGTCTCGCTGACGGCGTCGCGGTAGATGTCCTCGATCGCGACTCCGGCGTCCAGCGCCTCGCGGGCCCGCTGGGCGCCGTTGCGCTCCGGGAGGACGGCCTCGATCCCCAGCCGCGAGCGAGCCGGACCGGTCCAGGCGAGCAGCTCGTCGAGCGCGGCCCGCGCCTCGACCTCGATGCCGTGGCGAAAGTCGATCATCTTCCCTCCCATCCCGTAGCGGATAGCCCGCCACAGGTTCTCCTCGATCTCGCGGTCGGCGAGTGGAGGCCCATCGCGGTCGTAGCCGCGCTCGTCGTAATCGAGCGCCATCTGCCCGATGCAGGCGGCGATCAGCCCGGCAAGGGCGAACGACTCGTCGCCGCGCGTCTGCGCGTCGCAGATCCGCACCTCGACGGTGCCGAACTGGTGGTGGGGACGGACGCTCCACCAGAGCTGGGTCGACTCGACGACCGTGCCCGTCTTCTCCAGCATCCCGACGAACTCGGCGTAGCGGTCCCAGCTCCGAAACGGGCCGGGCACGCCACAGCGCGGGAAGGTGCGGGTGAAGATCTCGGTGCGCACCGTGTGCAGGCCGGTGTCGCGGCGGTCGAGGAAGGGTGAGTTGGCGGAGGCGGCCAGCAGCAACGGCAGCAGCTCCCGCATCCAGTCGCAGACGGCAATCGCCCGGTCGGCGCCGCGCACGCCCATGTGGACATGCATGCTCCAGGTGTTGTTGCGCTGGGCGACCCAGCCAAGTTCGTGTCTGAGCCTCGTGTAGTGGGGGGTGTCGATGATCCGCTGGTCGAGGTAGTTCGCCCAGGGATGGGTGCCCATCGCGCCCAACCCGAGGCCCATGCCCTCGACCAGCTCGAAGAGACGGCTGCGTCGCTCGCGCTGCCTGGCGACCGCCTCCCCGAAGCTCACCGCCCGGCCGGAGCGGATCTCGATCTCGGCGGCAATCAGCTCCCCGGCCGCAGAGGGGGCCAGCACCTCGTCCCTCTGGCACGCCGCGTAGACGTCCTCGAAGCGGTGCTCCAGCTCGAGCGTCCCCGGGTCGATGATCGCGAACTCCTCCTCCAGCCCGATTGTGAAATCGGTTGAGGTCTCGAATCTCTCCCGAGCGAGGTCGAGGTCCAGGGACAAGGAATCAGGTCAGGTAGAAGTACAGGGCGTAGAGCAGGTCGACCGCCGGGCTGGAGGCGTGCACCGTCACCTCTGGCGGCACCCGCAGCAGCTGCTCGGAGTAGTTGAAGATGATCTTGACGCCTGCGTCGACCAGCCGATCGGCGACGGCCTGCGCCGCGGCGGCCGGAACGGCCAGGACGCCCACCACGATCTCCTGCGCGGCGACGACCTCCGCCAGCTCGGCGAAGTCACGCACGCGCACGCCGCCGACTTCGCCCCCGACCAGGTCAGGGTCGACGTCGAACACGGCGACCACCTGGAAGCCGTGGTCGGCGAAGATGTCGGAGCTGGCGATCGCCTGGCCGAGGTTGCCGGCTCCGAACAGGGCGATGTTGTGTTGGCCGGAGGTGCGGAGGATCTTGCGGATCTCCCCCACCAGCGAGTCGACGTTGTAGCCCACGCCGCGCTTGCCGAACTTGCCGAACCCCGAGAGGTCGCGACGGATCTGGGTCGGGTTGATGTGGGTGTAGTTGGACAGTTCCTGCGAGGAGATCGTCTCCCGACCCATCTTGCGCGCCTGCGTGAGGACCTGGAGATAACGCGAGAGGCGCGCCGCGACGCCAAGCGAGAGGCGCTCGCCGTCGGCGGCCAGCCCGTCTGACACCTCAACTCCCTCAACCGCCTGCTCGATCATCTTCGGTCCCCACAGTATCGAGCCGCGCCCGCACGGCGGCTTCGTCGAGGATCAGCTCGGACACGATCTCGCCGTCCACCTCCACCACCGGGATGCGCTCGAGGAGGCGTCGCAGCAACAGCTCGTCGCTCTCGATGTCGACCTCCCGCAGCTCGAACCGGTAACCCTCCCCGTTGAGCGCGGCGATCGCCTCCAGCGCGTCGTCGCAGAGGTGACAGCCCGGGCGCGAGTAGACAACGACCTCGATCATGGGACCGGCGTGGGGCTGCCGCTGGGAAAGGCGTCGTAGGAGAGGTAGTCGGGGTGGGGCAGCCGCGGCGCGAAGCGAGCGGCGGACCCGATCATTGCGGCGTTGTCGGTGCACAGCTCCGCCGGAACCAGCTTCAGGCGCAGGCCACGACGCTCGCACAGCGCCGCAACCGCCTCGCGCAGCGTCCCGTTGGCGGCGACCCCGCCCCCCAGCGCCACGGCCTGCCACTCGCCCTGCTTCAGCGCCCGCTCGAGCTTCGCGATCAGCTGCCCGACCGCCGCCGCCTGGAAGCTGGCCGCGAGATCCGCGCGGCGCTCCCGAACCACATCCGGGCCCAGGTCGCGGCACAGATAGACCAGCGCCGTCTTCAACCCGCTGAAGCTGAAGTCGAGACCAGGTCCCCGGCTCATCGCGACCGGCAGCCCGAAGGCCTCCGGGTTGCCCTCTGCCGCGAGCCGCTCCAGGGCCGGCCCGCCCGGGTAGCCGAGGCCGAGCAGGCGGGCGACCTTGTCGAACGCCTCTCCGGCGGCGTCGTCGAGGGTCTGCCCGAGGACCTCGTGACCCGTGTGCTCGCGGACCGCGGCCAGCAGCGTGTGGCCGCCGCTCGCCACGAGGCAGAGGAAAGGGGGATCGAGCGGTTCGGGCGCGAGGAAGTTGGCGGCCACATGACCCTGCAGGTGGTCGACCGGGATCAGCGGCAGCCGCCGCGGCGCGGCGATCGCCTTGGCGGTGCTGACCCCGACCAGGAGCGCCCCTATCAGCCCGGGGCCAGCCGTGACCGCAACCGCGTCCATGTCATCGAGCGACGCACCGGCCTCGGCGAGCGCAGCCTCGACAACGGGAACCGTCAGCTCGAGGTGGTGGCGCGAGGCAACCTCGGGCACGATCCCCCCGAAGCGCGCGTGCATCGCGGCCTGCGAGGAGATCGTGTTGGCGAGGATGTGCGGGCCGTCGACCACGGCCGCGCAGGTGTCGTCGCAGGACGTCTCTATCGCCAGGATCAATCGAGCCACATGATCAGCGCGTCCTCGCCGTTGTCCTGGTAGTAGCGGGGGCGCACCCCCGCGGAGCGAAAGCCAAGGCCCTCGTACATCGCGATTGCATCGCGATTGGAGACCCGCACCTCGAGCGTCAGCGGAAGCTCGCGCCCAGCCTCCTCCAGGAGTCGCCGGATCAGCCTGGTGGCAACACCCGTACGCCGCCGCTCCGGTGCAACCGCAACGTTCATCAGGTGGCGGACCCGGTCGTAGCGGGAGCAGACGAGGTAGCCGAGCAGCTCGTCCCCGTTGGTCGCCGCCAGGCAGATCCCGGACGGCTTCGAGAGCTCGAGCACGAACATCGCCAGCGACCATGGAGTCGAGAAGGAGCGCCGCTCGATCGAGATCACCGCAGGCAGGTCGCTGTAGGCAAGCCGCCGCACAACCGGCTCGCGGGTCGCCTCACTCGGCTGCTTGGGAAGTGTTTCGCTCACGCCACCGTTCCGCATCGGGGGGCCTCAAATAGATCGGAGCGACGGGACCGGTTCCGTCCCCGCTCGCCCCAGTTACCGCGAGGGCGCAGATATGCCGCGCGGCGATCCGGTGCACAGGGTCGGCGTCGTCCGGCACCGCGACGCCCCGACTCGCCAGCTCTTGGCGAAATCGTACCGCTCCAGATCCGGCGCCCATTGGAGGCCTGGCGAGCGTCACCACCCGCTCGGCAAGCTCGGCTGGGGGGATGACCAGCGGCTCCCAGAGCCGCTCGCCGCGCGCCCCGTAGAGCGCGGCAAACACCTCGCCGCGCCGCGCATCGATGACCGCCAGGCCGGGTGACCCGGGGGCGATCTCGCCCAGGGCCCGGCCCAACGCATCAAGCGTGCAGACCCCCATCACAGGCAACCCGCAGCTCAACCCCAGTGCCCGAGCGGTGGCGACCCCAATCCTCAGGCCGGTGAAGGAGCCGGGCCCGAGCCCCACGGCGATCGACCCGACCTCCCCCCAGCCGCCAGCCGCCGCAGCCGCCGTGTCGACCTCCCCGAGCAGCGCCGTCGTGTGCAGGGGGCCACCCCTGTCGGAGACGCCCCGCAGCGACTCATGCAGGAGCTCGCCGTTGCGGGTAGCGCAGACGGCTGTGTCATCGGTTGCGGTGTCGAAGCCGACTACGACCAGCTTGCCATCGACCTCAACCGACAACTGAGAAGTTGAAAGCCCCGACCCGCTTGCCCCCCACGAACCAGGTCACCCTGTGCTCCCCCGGGATGGTGGAGGTGATCTTGTTCACGTAGAGCGTCCCGTGGATCGCTTCCTGCTTGGAAGCGCAGATGTGCTTTTTGCTCGGGAAGCTGACGCAGACCGAGTAGAAGACATCGGCGTCGTTGCTGCGGAAGAACGCGCCCTTGTCGCGCTTCTTCGGGCAGGTGTGCGCGGGCTTCGCGTGCTGCGAAAGGCCGCACGCGACGTAGTACCTGTAGGGGGCAGGATTCTGCGCGGAGACGGGCGCCACGCTCGCCAGCAGCGCGATTCCAAGCACTGCGGCTGCCAGCGTGGTCAGTCGCTTCATTGGGCGCCTTCCTCCTTCGATCCGAGTCACATGGGCGATGCTACAGGGCGTTCACCGACGAAAACACCCCTATTTGCGGCTGGATGCGGCAACGACCTCGATTGTCCGGCGGTCGCCGCCGCCGTGGACGAGGCGAACCTCCAGCGCCTTGCGCCCAGCAAGGCGCAGCTCCGCCACAGCCGGCCACTCGACGAAGGTGACGAGGTCGGGCTCCAGGTAGTCGTCGAGCAGCGCCGGATCCTCGCGCTCGAGGTCCTGCAGCCGGTAGAGGTCGAGATGTGAGATGGGAAGCCGGCCGCGGTAGCGGTGTCCGATGGTGAAGGTGGGCGACGTGACCGGTCCCTCGAACCCCAGTGCCCGGCAGGCTCCGCGGATCAGCGTGGTCTTCCCGGCCCCCACCTCGCCGCCCACGACGACCACGTCGCCGGGGTTCAACCCAGCCGCGATCCCGGCGCCGACCGCTTCCGTCTCCGCCGCCGAAGCGGTGACAACGCGCCTCAACCGAAGAGGTCGAGCTGGTCGACGGGGGGCTGTGGCGGGCCGGGGACCGGCGCGTCATCGATGTCCTCCTCCAGCTCCGGCAAGGCCGGCGATGGGCCGGCGAGCAGTTTCGGCAGCAGCTCGAAATCGCTACGCAGCGTCTCCTTGACGGCGGGCGTCCGCAGCGCCGCCGCGGGGTGGAAGAGGGGCAGCAGGAAGACGGCGCGACCGCCCAGCTCGTGAACCTGCGGCACACCCCGGACCCGCGTTATGCCGGCGGGGTTGCCGCTCAGCAGCTTGGTCGAGAAGTTGCCCAGCGTGCAAACCACCTTCGGCTCGATCAGCCGCACCTGCTCGAACAGGTAGGGCCGGCAGGCCTCGATCTCCAGCGGCAGGGGATCGCGGTTGCCGGGCGGGCGGCTCTTCAGCACGTTGGCGATGAAGACGCCCTCGCGCGTCATCCCGATCTCCCCCAGCAGCTCGTTGAGGAGCTGGCCTGCACGGCCGACGAACGGCAGTCCCTGACGGTCCTCGTCCGCGCCAGGCGCCTCGCCCACGAACATCAGGTCGGCGTCGGCGTCGCCTGCTCCGAACACGGCCTTCGTGCGGGTCTCGTGCAGGGGGCACCTCGTGCAGCCCTGCACCTCCTTGTAGAGCTCGACCAGCTTGGCGCGACGCTCCTCGGCGGACAGGGCCATCACAGCTCCCCGGCTGCCCGCTTGCGCTTCGTCTCGGCAAGTCGCTCGCCGCGTGCCGCCTCGCGCTCCCGGCGCTTCGCCTCGCCTTCCCTCACCTTCGCCCCGCGCGGCTGGCGAGACTGCGGGGCAACCGCCGAGAGGCGGCGGCGAGTGCGGCCTGACTCGCAGCGGGGACAGGGGACGCTCGCCTCGCCGGTCACAAGCTCCTCGAAGCGGTTCCCGCACTCCTCGCACTCGAACTCATAGATCGGCATCGCCGAGGAATGGTAAGCACGACCAGGGTGCTAGGGAAGCGGCTCCCAGTCCCAGGCCTTCTGCGACGTGAGGCTCTCCTGGTCGAGGTAGCGCCTGAACTCGTCCAGCTCGGCCGGCTCGACGCCGTAGACGTGGTCGGGTTCGGGGAAGTGGCGCGAGCGCACCTCGTCCGTGTACTCGCGCATCGCGGCGACCATCGTCTCGTGCGTGTTCGCGTAGCGCTTGACGAACTTCGCCATCCGGCCGGTCGTTATGCCGAGCAGGTCGTGGAAGACGAGCACCTGGCCCGCGGTTGCGGGGCCGGCGCCGATCCCGATCGTCGGCACCTCGAGCCGCTCGACGATCGCCTCGGTTATCGCGGCGGGGACGGCCTCGAAGACGATCGCGAAGCAGCCGACCGACTGCAGCGCCAGCGCGTCCTCGCAGAGCTGGATCGCGCCGCGGGCGGTCTTGCCCTGCGCCTTGTAGCCGCCCAGCGCGGTGGCGGTCTGCGGGGTGAGGCCGATATGGCCCATCACCGGGATGCCGGCGCGGACGATCGCCCTCGCCCGCTCGACCGAGGTCCCTCCGGCCTCCAGCTTCACCACCTGGCAACCGGTCTCCTTGACCAGCCGCTGGGCGTTTTGGATCGCGAGCTCGTTGCTTGCCTCATAGCTGCCCATCGGCATGTCGCCGACCATCAGCGGCGTCTTCAGGCCGCGGCGCACAGCCCGGCCGAGCATCACCATCTCGTCCATCGAGACCGGCTCCGTTCCGGGGTAGCCGAGCACCACCATCGCGGCCGAGTCGCCGACCAGGACGACGTCGACGCCGGCCTCCTCGGCCACCTTCGCCGAGGGGTAGTCGTAGGCGGTGACCATCGCGATCGGCTCTCCCGCCGCCTTCATCTCGGCCAGGCGCGGGAGGGTCACAGGCGCGCGATCGGCGCCCGAGGGAGGGGGCGCGGTATGGGAGCGGGCGCCGGAGCTCATGACAGGAGCACCTCCGGCCTGCTGTCGACCGCGATGACCGAGTTGTCGTCGTCGACGTGGACGACAACCGGCGAATAGGCCTCGAGGTCCTGCTCGTCGTAGGCGCCAAAGGAGGCGACGATGACCTTATGGCCAGGCCTGGTGAGGTGGGCGGCGGCCCCGTTCACCTGAATCGTGCCCGAGCCGGGCTCTCCGTCGATCACATAGGTGACGAAGCGGGCGCCGTTGTCGATGTCCCAGACGTGAACCTGCTCGTTCGTGATCAGGTCCGCACCGGCCATCAGCTCGGTGTCGACGGTGATGCTGCCGACGTACTCGACATCGCAGGCGGTCACCGTCGCCCGGTGGATCTTGGACTTCAACATGTGCCTCTGCATGTGGCCTCCGTGTCGCCGTTGCCGCGATTCAAGTCGTTTCAGAAGGGGATCAGCAGGCCGTCGCTTGGGGTTCGACCAGCACGTTGTCGATCAGCCGCGCGCCCCCGACCCGGGCGGCGACCGCGACCAGCACCGGGCGGTCATTCGGCTCGCTCACCGGCGTCAGATCCTCGGCGTCGCGCGCCTCCAGGTACTCGGGCTCGATGCCCGCCGCCGCCAGCTCACGGCGACCCGCCTCGAGGCCGTCGCCGAGCGAGCCGGCCGAAGCGCCCTGCTCGACCGCGCGAAGCGCCCGCGAGAGCGCGGTCGCCCGCTCGCGGTCCTCGGGGCTGAGATAGGCGTTGCGGGAGCTCATCGCCAGGCCATTGGGCTCGCGCACGATCGGCAGCGCCTCGATCCGAGCCCGGAAGTCGAGGTCGCGGACCATGCGACGGATCACGGCCACCTGCTGGGCATCCTTCTGGCCGAAGTAGGCGACGTCGGGGTCGACCGTGTTGAAGAGCTTGGCGACCACCGTGGTGACGCCACGAAAGTGGCCGGCGCCGCGCCGCCCGGCGTCACCGCAGAGAACCTCGGTGAGGCCCTCCACCTCGACGTGGGTGGAGAAGCCATCCGGGTAGACCTCCTCGACCGGCGGGGCGTAGATCAGGTCGACGCCAGCTGCGGCGGCGAGCTTCGCGTCGTGCCCCTCGTCGCGCGGGTAGTGCTCCAGGTCCTCCCCGGGACCGAACTGCATTGGGTTCACGAAGAGGCTCATCACGACGACATCGCACTCGGCGCGGGCGGCGCGCAAGAGCGAGAGGTGGCCGTCGTGCAGGCAGCCCATCGTCGGAACGAGGCCGACCGAGCGCCCGTCTCGGCGCAGGTCAGCCAGCGCGGCGCGCAGCTCATCCTTGGCGCGAACGAACATCACGCCACACCTTGCCTGTGCGGGATCCATCAATAGGAGGCTCATAGGGTCCATGCCCTTCGGTCACGGCCGCGCCCGATTATAGGGGCTCAGCGACGGAACTCGATGGCCTTGATCACATTGGCGGGCGCGCCGGCGGCGATCGTGCCAGCGGGCAGATCCCTGGTCACCACCGAGTTGGCTCCGATCACACAGCGCTCGCCGATCGTGACGCCGCTGGTGACGACGCAGTTGACGCCGAACCAGCAGTTGGAGCCGATCCTTACGGGACCCCTCGTCGTGAACCCCTGCCAGGTGACGGGGAGATCGGGATCGTCGAAGCGATGGTCGGCATCGCCGACGAAGCAGCCGTTGGCGAACATGACGTGATCGCCGACAACGATCTCCCGGTATGCGGCGAACATCGTGTTGCGATTTAGGAAGCAGCCCTCGCCGATCGTCATCCGGGCCTCGGGGGCCAGGGTCAGCCAGCAACCCGGCTCGAGCAGGGTGCCCTGGCCGATCGTGAGCCGCCCCTCGTCGAGCGCCTCCAGAACCTCGCCCTCGACCGGGTGGCGGATGAAGAAACCGCCGCGGGCGGCGTGACGGTTGATCAGCCAGCGCCGCCGGAAGCGGCGATTGCGCTCGTACCAGCGCCGCTTCGCCAACCACAACCGCCATGCCCGCAACCTGCTCACGCGAGAAGCTTTCCAGACAGGCGGACGTAGACTGCTCCGCGTGGCTGACCTGCGCGGTGGAATAGACCTCGGCGGGACGAAGATCCAGACGGCAATCGTCGATCCCCGAGGCAAGGTGCTCGGCGAGGCGCGGCATCCGACCCCAACCTCTGGTGGGCCCGCCGACGTCGCCAGGGCGATGGAGAAGGCGCTGCGAGATGCGGCCTCGGCGGCCGGCGTCGACCCCGGGCAGCTGGAGGGAATCGGCGTTGGCTCTCCCGGCGACGCCGACGAGAAGACCGGCGTGGTCTCGGCCGCCCGCAACCTGCCCGGCTGGGAGGGCAGCTTCCCGCTGGCCGAAACGCTGTCGGAGGCGCTCGGCGCGGAGGTCCGCGTGGGCAACGACGTGCAGGTCGCGACCGAAGCGGAGTTCCACTTCGGGGCAGGACGCGGGTTCTCCAGCCTGATCGGGGTCTTCTGGGGAACCGGCGTCGGCGGCGGCCTCATCCTCGACGGCAAGCCGTGGCTGGGGCGCGGAGCCGCCGGAGAGATCGGCCACGTCGTCATCAACCACGGGGGCGCCGAGTGCCCCTGCGGGCGCAGGGGCTGCATGGAGGCCTACGCGGGCCGGGCTGCGATGGAAGCCGAGGCACGGCGCCAGCACTCCGACGGCGTCAGGACCGACCTCTTCAAGTTGATGCACAAGCATGAACGCGACCGCCTGACGAGCGGCATCTGGGAGCGTGCCCTCGACCACGGCGACAAGCTCGCCGAGAAGCTGATCGATCGCGCGGTCGAGGCGCTGGGCACCGGCGTGGCCTCAGCCTGCAACCTGATCGATCCCGAAGCGGTGATCCTCGGCGGGGGCCTCGGCGTTCGCTTCGGCGAGCGCTACATGGAGCAGCTGACGGATGAGATGGGCAGGCATCTCTTCGTCGACGAGCGCCCGCCCATCGTGCGGGTCGTCTCCCTCGGAGACCTCGGCGGAGCGATCGGGGCCTCGCTCCTCTTCGCGCGCTAGGCGGCGACCGGCTCGCGCCGCTTGCGGGAGGCGGGCCTCCGCCCAACCGGCTCGACCAGCCCGGCGAGGAAGCGACCGGTGTAGGAGCCCTCGACTGCGGCCACCTCCTCCGGGGTGCCGGTCGCGACCACCTCTCCCCCCTCGTCGCCGCCCTCGGGGCCGAGGTCGACGAGGAGGTCGGCGGTCTTGATGACGTCCAGGTTGTGCTCGATCACGACCACGGTGTTGCCGGCGTCGACCAGCCGCCCGAGCACGTCTAGCAGGCGCTGCACGTCGGCGAAGTGAAGTCCCGTGGTGGGCTCGTCGAGGATGTAGAGGGTGTCGCCGGTTGCGACCTTGGAGAGCTCGGTCGCCAGCTTCACCCGCTGCGCCTCGCCGCCCGAGAGCGTCGTCGCCGGCTGGCCGAGGCGGATGTAGTCGAGCCCGACATCGTGGAGAGTGCGCAGCCGGCGAGCGATCTTCGGCACGTTCTCGAAGAAGGAGACTCCCTCCTCGACCGACATCTCCAGCACGTCGGCGATGGTCTTGCCCTTGAAGCGGACCTCGAGCGTCTCGCGGTTGTAGCGCTTGCCGTGGCACTGCTCGCAGGGCACGTAGACGTCGGGCAGGAAGTGCATCTCGATCTTGATCTGACCGTCGCCGCGGCAGACCTCGCAGCGCCCACCCCTGACGTTGAAGCTGAACCGCCCCGGTTTGTAGCCGCGCACCCGCGCCTCCTGGGTCTGGGCGAAGAGCTGGCGGATGTGGTCGAAGACGCCGGTGTAGGTGGCGGGATTGGAGCGTGGGGTGCGCCCGATCGGCGACTGGTCGATGTTGATGATCTTGTCGATCTGGCTGAGTCCGTCGATCCCATCGTGGGCGCCCGGCCGCAGCTTCGCCTGGTGAAGGCGGTTGGCCACCGCGTGGTGCAGGGTCTCGTTCACCAGGGTCGACTTGCCCGAGCCGGAAACGCCGGTGACGCAGCAGAAGACGCCGAGCGGCACGGCAACGTCGATCCCCTTCAGATTGTGCTGGCGGGCGCCGCGGATCACAAGCGCCCCACGCGGACGGCGCCGCTGCGCAGGGACGTCGATCCTGCGCTTGCCCGAGAGGTACTGGCCGGTCAGCGAGGCCGGGTTCTTCGCAACCCTGGCGGGCGACCCCTCGGCGATCACCTGCCCGCCGTGCTCGCCGGCGCCCGGGCCAAGGTCGACGATGTGATCAGCCGCCCACATCGTCCCCTCGTCGTGCTCGACCACGATCACCGTGTTGCCGAGGTCGCGCAGGCGGTCGAGCGTCGCGATCAGCTTCTCGTTGTCGCGCTGGTGCAGCCCGATCGAGGGCTCGTCGAGCACGTACATGACGCCGACCAGGCTGGAGCCGATCTGGGTCGCGAGGCGGATCCGCTGCGCCTCGCCGCCCGACAGCGAGCGCGCCGAGCGGGCCAGCGACAGGTAGCCGATCCCGACGTTCTCGAGGAACGCGAGCCGTTCGGAGATCTCGCGCACTATCAGCCGCGCGATCGCCCGCTCGGTCTCGTTCATCGCCAGCGCTCCGATCCACTCGCGGGCCGCCCGCGCGGACATGTCGGTCAGCTCGGCGATGCTGATCCCCCCCACCTTGACCGCAAGGCTCTCCGGGCGCAGCCGCGCGCCCTCGCACGCCGGGCAGGGCTGCTCCGCCATATAGCCCTCGATCCGCTCGCGGTTGGTCTCGGAGTCGGTCTCTTCGTAGCGGCGTTGCAGCTGGTTGACGATCCCCTCGAAACGAACGCGGTAGGAGCGGCGGCGGCCGAAGCGGTTGGTGTAGGTGACCTGGTGGCGCTCGCCGCCGGTTCCGTAGAGGAAGATCTCGCGATCTGACTTCTTCAGCTTCGACCAGGGCCTGTCGACATCGACGCCGTAGTCCCCGGCAACGGCGGCGATCAGCCGCCGCCAGTAGGCGGTGACGCCACGGTTCCAGGGCTGCAGGGCCCCCTCCGCAAGCGACAGGGTCGGATCGGGGACGACCAGCTCGGGGTCGATCACCCGCTGGAAGCCGAGCCCGTGGCAGCGCTCGCAGGCGCCGTGTGGCGAGTTGAAGGAGAAGATCCGCGGCTCCAGCTCGGGGATCGACGTGCCGCAGTTGAGACAGGCAAACCGCTCGCTGAACAGCAGGGTCCCGCCCTGGTCGTCTCCTGCGGCCAGCATCTCGATTTCGACCAGGCCGCCGGCGAGGCCGGCGGCCGCCTCAACCGACTCGGAGAGGCGGCGGCGCAGGTCTGGCTTCATCACGAGGCGGTCGACGACGACCGAGATGTCGTGTTTGAACTTCTTGTCGAGCACGATCTCCTCGTCGAGACGGCGCAGCTCCCCGCTCACCTTCACCCGCGAGTAGCCCTCCAGCCGCAACTGCTCGAGCAGCTTTCCGTACTCGCCTTTCCGCCCCCTCACCACCGGGGCCATCACCATGAATTTGGTGCCCTCGTCCAAGGTCATCAGCCGATCGACGATCTGCTCCTGGGACTGGCCGGCGATCGGCTCGCCGCAGGTCGGGCAATGCGGCACGCCGATCCGCGCCCACAGGAGCCGCAGGTAGTCGTAGATCTCGGTCACGGTGCCGACCGTCGAGCGGGGGTTGCGCGAGGTGGTCTTCTGGTCGATCGAGATCGCCGGCGAGAGGCCCTCGATCGAATCGACGTCCGGCTTCTCCATCACACCCAGGAACTGGCGCGCGTAGGCGGAGAGCGACTCGACGTAGCGGCGCTGCCCCTCGGCGTAGATCGTGTCGAAGGCGAGACTCGACTTGCCCGAGCCGGACAGCCCCGTGATCACGATCAGCGCGTCTCGCGGCAGCTCGACGTCGATGCCCTTGAGGTTGTGCTCGCGGGCACCCGAGATGACGATTCGCTCCGAGGCAGCCACCGCTGTCGATTCTACGCAGGCGAACAGGCGTTCCCGGGGGGACAACCCGGATGAGTTCGCGCCTTGTCTCGGTATGCGAGACAAAACGCGAAGTCACCACTCGGTCGCCGAGCTCGCGGCCGACCAGCATGGAGTTGTGTCGGCCCGGCAACTTGCCGGGCTTGGCTATTCGAAGGCCAGGATCTCACGAGAAGCCGTCGGCGGACGCCTGCATCTGGTCCATCGCGGGGTCTATGCGGTCGGCCATGCGGCTCTCTCCCAGCAGGCGAAGTGCCTCGCCGCGGTGCTCAGTTGCGGTGACGGCGCCCTGCTGAGCCACCGATCAGCCGCCTGGCTCTGGGGTCTCACAGCCAGGTGGCAGCCACGCGTCGAAGTCACGGCGACCGCTCCACGGCACACTCGCGCGGCAATTCGGGTCCATAGCGCGCGGCTGCTCCTGCCCGAGGACATGGTGTCGTCGGAGGGCATCCCCGTCACCGCTGTTCCCCGGACGCTTCTGGACTTCGCCGCGGTCGATCCCGGCTTCCTCGGTCGCGCCCTGGATGGCACCGAGCGCCTCGGCATGCTCGATCTCCTCGCCATCGAGGCGCTGATGGCACGAAGCGGCGGCCTCCGTGGGGTCGGTCGACTCCGTCAGGCGCTTGAGATCTATCGTATCCCCGGGTTCACCCGCTCGGGCCTGGAGCGGCGCTTTCTCGAGCTGGTCCGCGATGCCGGTCTGCCACGGCCTTCCACCAACCTGTTCATCGAGGGCTACGAGCTGGACGCGTACTGGCCGGCCCAGCGATTTGCCGTCGAACTCGACACCTACGACTATCACGGCGGCCATGCCGCCTTCGAGACCGACCGTTTGCGACAAGAGGACCTGAAGCTGGCCGGCATCGAGATGACCCGGGTCACCGGCGCCCGCATCGCCCAAGACCCAAAGGCCGTGACAGACCGCCTGCGGAGGCTCCTCGCCCAGCGCCATCGCGACCTAAACCGCCCCGCATAGCCAGCCACCGTCCTCCCACCGTCGAGTTCGAGTTTTGTCTCGCATACCGAGACAAAACGCGAACTCGGTCGCTGGCGGTCGGTGGGCGGCCGCTCAGCTGAGGGCGGCGGAGAGGCGGCGGCGGTAATCGCGGGCGGCGGGGTCAGCCTGGTCGCCGTCGTCGAGGATGCCGATGATCGCCTGGCGCAGGCTCTCGCGCGTCTCCTCGTCGGCAGCGGGAATCTCATCCAGCAGGCCGTCAAGCGCCCTGTCGCGCTCGCCCCGGTCGAGCGCGTTGAACGCCTCCGTGCCCACACCGCTCTTCGTGAGCCGGATTCGCGCCGCAATCCCCTCCGCCGCGAAGTCGCCGGCGTGGGGCTCGACCGCCTCGAGCGCCTCATCCTGCGCGCCCCGCGCCAGCCTCCTGCGGGCCAGCGCCACGGCGATGTCGGCACGCCGCGGCTCCAGCTCGGCCGCCTCGCGCAGCGACAGCTCGTCGCCCGCTGCGAGCAGCTCGTCGGCGCGCGAGGGCACGAGCGAGTCGAAGAACGCCTCCACCTTCGCCGGTGGCACCGCCCCGACGAACTCGCTCACCACCGCGCCGTCGCGGAACGCCTTCACCGCGGGGATCCCCTGGACCTCGTAACGGGCGGCGAGCGCCTGGTTGCCGTCCACATCCACCTTCGCGAGCACGACCTTGCCGCCGCGGGCGCCCTCCGCAGCCTCGAGCGCTGGGCTGAGCGTCCGGCAGGGGCCGCACCACTCGGCCCAGAAATCGACCACCACCGGGGTCGCGCGGGAGCGCGCGATCACATCGCGCTCGAAGGTGGCTTCGCTCACATCGATTGCCATGCCGTGAGGTTAGACAGGAGACTGAGATCAGCGGGTCGCGGTGACGCCCGCGATCCGCAGCTTCTCCTCGACGACTGCGCGCTGCTCGGCGAGCGGGCGGCCGCAGGAGCCGGGCTCGTCGCCGTCGAGCCCCCGCACCGTTCCGTCGCGAAGGACGATCCGCAGGCGGCAGGGGAACGTCATCCTCAACATCGCGGTGTTGAGGCGGTCGATGCCCCCGCGGCGCCCACGCAGCGAGCGGAGCAGGGAGGCGCGGGCGCCGCGGTCGGCGGCGAGGACGCGGAGCAGCGCCGGACCGGGGTTCACGCCCTCCATCCCCACTTCGCCAATCCGCCGCCGCACTCGCAGCCAGTCGCGCGGTGACAGATCCCGCAGCGATGCGCCGGCGTCGAGCGTTCCACGCAGCGTCCGCGCGGTCAGCGTGGGCTCGTGGCGCACTCGCACGCGTGCCGCAAGCGCGCGGATCCGCGACTCGTTCTCGGCCAACCAGGCTGGCCTCAGCTCCGCCGGGGTGAGGCGACCGGCAAGCAACGCGATCGCAACGCTCAGCGCGGTCGAGAAGTTGACTCGCACTGGCGAGATCTCAGGGCCGCGGCCCAGCTCCTCCATCCCACAGGTGAGCCAGCCGCCGCGCACCTCGACCTCGACGATCTCGTCGGGATCGACGGAGGCCGCGCATGCCGCCTCGGCGGCCGCCTGCAGATAGGCGCATCCGGGCAAGCGCTTGAAGGCAAGCGTTTCGGTCAGCCAAACCTGTCCCAGCGCCCCGAGCATCGAGGGCCGCGGTGCGAAGGAGAGGTTGGCGAGGACGCCGCGCGGATGCTCGATCACGTCGAGCGCTCCTGTCACGCCTTCGGCCGCCAGCAACGCCGCCCGCGCCCCGGCGGCCGCCGGCTCGGCAGCTGTGAGCAGCTTGCTCTTCGGCCCCATGAACCCGGGCCACATCCCAAACGGGGGCTGGTAGAGGGCAACCGCGAGCGCGTGCGCCGTGCGCGATGTGTCGAGGCCGAGGCCAAGCGCTGCGGCGACCGCCGCCGACGCGCAGTGGATCGAGGCCCAGAACTGGCCGTTGTGAGGGCCGAGGAAAAGCGCCGCCCCGAGCCGGCCCGCGACCTCGTTGGCGGCGATCTGGGCGAGCAGGACGCGGTCGGAGTCTGCGCAGAAGGCGGCGGCTGCCGGGACCGCGGAGTGCCCGGTGTGCCCCATGAACAGGTAGTCGTCCCAGTCGTGGGCGATCGACGCAGCCGCCGAGCGGTAGACCTCCCCCACCGGGCCGTCGGGCGCCACGGCTGCAAATGCGGCGGCGGCCTCCTCGCCGGCCACGCGCGCCGCCCGGATGCTGTCGGCCTGCAACTGGGCTCGCTCGCGCGCCGCCTCCGGGACATCGGCCAAGCGCAGCGATGTCGCCCACTCTGCGATCTCGACGCAGATCGTCACGGGCCGGATGCTCTCACGAATAGAAAAGGGCCCATCCCGGTAGGGGTGGAACGTCTTGTACTTTTTCGGCAATTCGCTCTCGGACGGCGGAATCCGCCGCACCGAAAAAGTTAAGTGGAACCCCTGCCGGGATGGGCCCTGCCTAGGCGCCCGCCCGCATCCCGTCGAGGTCCCGGCGCAGCTCCTTCAGCTCGTCGCGAATGCGCGCCGCCTCCTCGAAGCGGAGGTCGTCGGCCGCAGCCAGCATCTCCTCCTCGAGGGAGACGATCGTGCGCTCCAGCTCGGCTGCGTCGACAAAGTCCTCGCTGCGCCTGCGACGCCGCCTGCGCGGCGCCCGGTCCTCCATCGCCAGGAACTCGGCCATCTCGGAGATTCCCTTGCGAACGGTCTCCGGGGTGATCCCGTGCTCGGCGTTATAGGCGACCTGGATCGCACGGCGGCGATCGGTCTCGCGGATCGCCGCGCGCATCGAGTCGGTCTCCCTGTCCGCATACATCAGCACCCGGCCGTTGACGTTGCGGGCGGCGCGACCGATCGTCTGCACAAGGCTGGTTTCGCCGCGCAGGAAGCCCTCCTTGTCGGCATCGAGGATCGCGACCAGCGAAACCTCGGGCAGGTCCAGCCCCTCGCGCAGCAGGTTCACCCCGACCAGCACGTCGTACTCGCCGAGCCGCAGCTCGCGGACGATCTGGATCCGCTCCAGCGTGTCGATCTCCGAGTGCAGGTAGCGCACCTTGATCCCGTACTCGAGCAGGTAGCCGGTCAGGTCCTCCGCCATCTTCTTCGTCAGGGTCGTCACCAGCACCCGCTCACTCGCCTCGGCCCGGGCCCGGACCTCGTTCATCAGGTCGTCGATCTGGTTCCTGGTCTCACGCACCTCGATCTCCGGGTCGACGATCCCGGTCGGGCGGACGATCTGCTCGACGACCCGGGACGATTCAGCCCGCTCGAAGGGGCCCGGCGTCGCCGAGACCATCACCAGGCGCTCGACCCGCTCCAGGAACTCGTTGAACTTGAGCGGCCGGTTGTCGATTGCCGAGGGCAGCCGGAAGCCGTAGTCGATCAGCGTCTGCTTGCGTGAGCGGTCCCCCTCGTACATGCCGCCGATCTGCGGAATCGTCTGGTGGGACTCGTCGACGAAGCAGACGAAGTCGTCTGGGAAGTAGTCGATCAGCGTGTGTGGCGGGCTGCCCGGCGGGCGCCCGTCGAGGATTCGCGAGTAGTTCTCGATCCCCGACGTGAAGCCCAGCTCCTTGAGCATCTCGATGTCGTAGGCGGTGCGCTGGCGCAGCCGGTGCGCCTCCAGCTGCTTGCCCTCGGCCTCGAGCTCGGCGGTGCGCGCGTTCAGCTCCGACCGGATCTCCTCGACCGCCCGCTCCAGCGTCTCGTCCCTGGTCACGTAGTGGGAGGCCGGCCAGACGGAAACGTGGTCGACCGTGTCGAAGACCTCTCCGGTCAGCGGGTCGAAGTGCTGGATGCCCTCGATCGCGTCGCCGAACAGCGAGACCCGGTAGGCGGAGTCGGCGTAGGAGGGCATGATCTCCAGCACCTCACCCCTCACCCGGAACGTGCCGCGTCCGAGGGTCGAATCATTGCGCTGGTACTGCATCCTGACCAGCTTGCGCAGCACGTCGTCGCGGTCGATCTCCTCGCCGACCTTGAACAGCTGCATCCGTTCGTTGTAGACCTGCGGCGAGCCGATGCCGTAGATGCAGGAGACCGAGGCAACGATGATCACGTCCCGGCGCGCGAACAGCGCCGCGGTGGCGGCATGCCGGAGGCGATCGATCTCGTCGTTGATCGAGGAGTCCTTCTCGATATAGAGGTCCTGCGCCGGCACGTAGGCCTCCGGCTGGTAGTAGTCGTAGTAGGAGACGAAGTACTCGACCGCGTTGTCGGGGAAGAACTCGCGGAACTCGTTGCAGAGCTGCGCAGCCAGCGTCTTGTTGTGGGCTATCACCAGCGCGGGCCGCTGCATGGCGGCGATCGTCCCGGCCATCGTGAAGGTCTTACCTGTTCCGGTCGCCCCGAGGAGGGTCTGGAATCGTTCGCCCGCGCCCAGCCCCTCGGCCAGCGCGGCGATCGCCTGCGGCTGGTCGGCGGTCGCGGTGTAGGCGGAGTTCAGCTTGAACTCAGGCACAAAGCCACCTTAGCGGGGGGTTCGGGCCGGGCCGCAAGGACCGGTAGCGGCGCCTCGATCGATCTGCCCGATCAGGGGGAGGTCCAAAGCGCGCTGCTAAAATGACGGAGATGTTTTGTCTGTAGAGCTTCTGTCGTCAGGTGCAGAGAATCCCGGCATGAAGCCACGCGATCGTTTCGCAATCAACCTGCGCAAGGCGCGACAGAAGAGGGAAATCTCACAGGAGGAGCTGGGCTTCCTCTGCGACCTTCACCGGACCGAGATCTCGCTGCTCGAGCGCGCCGGCCGCGAGCCGCGGCTGGGGACGATCGTCAAGCTCGCCAGCGCTCTCGACACGAGCCCGGAAGAGCTGTGCGCCGGCATTCGCTGGCTGCCAGGGTCGGGTCGCTTCCAGGTCAAGGGCTAGCTGTCAGGGAAGGGCCTGTTCCAGCAGGCCCCGCGCAGGCCCGAGGAAGGTCTGAACGCTGCTCAGCAGCGAGCGGGCGTCCCGGATGAGTTCGATCGCCTGGTCGATTGGGATGTGCCTCAGCGTCTCGCGCAGCGGTTCGGCAAGGAACGGGCTCAACGCCCCCGCCTTCTCCGCGTCGCCGACCGCCCGCAGCAGGCCGGAGCGAATCGCCCTGGCAAGCTGGGCGTCACCGATCCCGTAGCGACGCATGAAGCGTTCGCGTGACGCCGGGGTGGCGAGTGCGCGCGCAAGCCTCTCACGGCTCACTCCAAGCTCACAAGCGGCGCCGTCAAGCGCCGAGAGCGAGAACTGTTCGGCGATCTGCGCGATGCCTTCCGGGTTTCGCCAGGGCCGGTGCTTGCAGGGGTTCTGGGTCTTGGCGGGCGCATAGGAGGCACCACCCGCGGCCAGATAGATACCGACCAGTGCCACGGATGCAGCGATTGCGGAGACGACCAGGACCGTGCCTCGCTCTGCCGCGCTCATCGGCGCCTCGAGCTTCAAAGGTCGACCCTCCGCGCCAGGCCGATCGGAATCAGCGCCAGCAGCCCGAGCAGCGCACCGATCCCGAATGAAAGGCTGAAGGCGTGCGTGGCCCCACGGTCGAGCTGGTCCTGAAGTTCGCCACGGAGCTGGACAACGGCCGCCCTTTGGATGGGATCTGCGGGGAGCGGTTCGAAGGCCGGCCCGATCGTCGGCACTTTCCCCCGCTCCGCTTCCAGGCGTTCCCCTATCCGCTGCGACAGCTCCAGCTTCAACAGCGGGCTGACGCGGGAGTCGAGAACCACCGCGGTTCCGGCGTTGATCGCGTCGCGACGCTGCTGAGCGATGTCACTGACGAAGACCGGCGTGAGCGCCAGCAGCCCGAGCGCCACACCAGCGTGGCGCGCCGAGATGGTCCAGCCACCATGGATCGCCTGCGGCGCTTTCCCCGCCAGCGCCGTCTCGGTCAGGGCCGAGAGGACGAGTGAGATCCCCAGCCCGACCAGGATCTGGGGTGGCAGCGTCAGCACCACCTCGGCCTTCGGCAGCAGCGCCAAGCCGCCGAGCCCACCCGAGACGAGGATCGCGCCGCCCGCAGCGCGGGCACGGGCACTGGGCACAGACGGGCTGATCCGGGCGCCGAGCAACGCCGCGAGCGGCATCGCAGTGACGACCACGGCAGCACCGATCGGAGTCAGCCGCCAACCCTCGATCAGAAGGAGGACGAGCAGGAAGAGGGCGGCGGCGATTGCCGATGAGACCAGCGTCAGCGCCACGTTGGCGAGCAGGTGCGGGCGACCGGTGCGGCGCAGCTCGGCCGGCATGACCCCGGTTGCGGCCTCGTGCCTGGCCACCGCGAGGAGGGGGACGCCGGCGGCAATCGCCAGCGGCGCCTGCAGGAAGAAGATCGACTGCCAGGAGACCAGCTCTGTCAGCAGGCCCCCGACCGCCGGCCCCAGCGCGGCCCCGGTCGCCCCTGCAACCGCCCAGACGGTGACCGCACGGCGCTCCGATCCGACCGTCGCGGGAAGCAGCTCCAGCACCGCGGTCACCGCCACGGCGCCTCCCAGCGCCTGCACGCAGCGGGCGGCGATCAGCGTGCTCAGCTGCGAGGAGGCAGCGCAAGCCAGGCCCGCGCCCGCGAAGACGGCCAACCCGACGGCCGCGGCGCGGCCCGGGCCAACCCGCCGCGCGAGATGAGCGGCAGGAACCGCGACGAGCGCCATCACCAGGTTGAAGGAGATCAATACCCAGGTCACGCCGGCCACGCTGGTGTTCAGCTCGCGGTAGATCTGGGGCAGGGCCAGGACGACGATCGAGGAGTCGGCCAGCACCAGGCCGACCGCAAGGGCCAGGGCGGCAACACGCGGTCGTGGGGGCGCGGTCAATAGCCCAGTTCCTTCGCGTATTCGTCGCGGTAGGCGCGCTGCTTGTCGAGGACCTCGGCGACGTAGCTGCGTGTCTCTTCGAGCGGGATCTGATCGAGCGTCAGCTTCGAACCGCCCCACCTTTCGACCCGCGTGGGGCCGGCGTTGTAGGCCGCCAGCGCCGCTACCTCGTTGCCGCCGTAGCGATTGAGGAGTTCGTGCAGATAGAAGGTCCCGTAGCGGATGTTTATTTCAGGGTTCGAGAGATCGGCGAGCCTGAACGTGGTGCCGCCGCTGAGATGCTCGATCGCCTTCGCCGTCGCCGGAGTGATCTGCATCAACCCACGCGCCCCCGCATGCGATGTCTGATCGCGGAAACGGGACTCGGCGTAGATGACGGCTGCGATGAGCGAGGCGTCGACGCCCTTGTCAGCCGCCTGCTGCCGGATGATGTCCTCATGGCGCAGGGGAAGGGCCAGTTCCTGGATGACGTGTCCGAACTTGCCGACCAAGCCCAGCGCCACCACCACGACGGCGGCGGCTGCTGCGGCGGCTGCGAGCAGGCGTCGCCGCCCCACGTTGCGCCTCATTTCCGCAGCTTCTCGACAAGCCCGGACAGCTCCCGCTCGAGGTCTTCGACGCTGCCGTCGTTCTCGATCACGTGGTCCGCGCGGGACGCCTTCTCCTCCTGAGAGAGCTGTCGCGCCTCGCGCTCGCCCACCAGCGCGTGACCACGGGCCTCAGCTCGGGTGCGGCGGACCGGCTCGGAGGCGACCACGGCCACGGTGACGTCAAATACGTCCTCCATCTCGGACTCGAACAGCAACGGCACCTCGACGACGGCGATCTCGGTGCCCCCCGGCAGCGACGCCAACCAAGCGCCGATCCTCTCGCCGACAAGCGGGTGAATCTGCGACTCCAGCCAGCTCAGCTCCCCCGGATCCGCGAAGACGATCTCGCCCACCCTGGTGCGGTCGACGCCGCCCCCCTGAACGACATCGGCGCCCCAGCGCTCGACGAGGCGACCCGACAGCGGCTCGGAATCGAGCAGCTCGTGAACCACCGCGTCGCTGGAGATCGTTGCCGCCCCGAGCCGCTCAAATGCGGCCAGCGCCTCGGACTTTCCGGCCGCGATGCCGCCGGTGAGACCGATGGTCAGCGGCCGGCCCACCGCACCGCTTAGGGCTCGGGTGACTCGGCAGCCTCGGGTGCGTCAGCCTCCAGCGCCTCGCCCTCAGCCGCCTCAGCCTCGGGTACCTCCGCTTCGGCCTCAGGCTCCTCCTCGGCAGCGGGCTCATCCTGCGGCTGCTCAGAGGCGTCGGGCTCCTCGGCGGGCTCCTCGGCCTCAGCAGCCGGCTCCTCGGCTGGCTCCTCAACCTCAGCGGTGGGCTCCTCGACGGCCGATTCGTTTGAGCCCTCAGCCTCGGCGATCTGCGCGCCAAGGTCGCCCATCGGCATGTTCTGGCCCTCGACCCGCTTGATGCTGAGCGAGAGGCGGCGTCGATCTTCGTCGATCTCCAGGATCTTGACGTTCAGCTTGGTGCCCTGCTCGACCACCTCGCTTGGGCTCTCAACATGGTGGTCGGCCAGCTCGGAGATGTGAACCAGCCCCTCCACCCCCGGCAGGATCTCGACGAAAGCGCCGAAGGCGACCACCTTGGTGACGGTCCCCTCCAGCACGTCGCCTGGACGGTGGGTGCTGATGACACGCTGCCACGGGTCCTCCTGGGTCTGCTTGAGACCGAGCGAGATGCGTTGGCGCTCGCGGTCGATGTCAAGCACCTTGATTCGCACCGTGTCGCCTATCGAAACGACCTCGGAGGGATGGTTGACGTGACTCCAGGAAAGCTCGGAGATGTGGATGAGCCCGTCGATCCCGTCGAGGTCGACGAAGGCGCCGAAGTCGACGATGTTCGAGATCTTGCCGTCGACCACCTGGCCCGGCTGGAGACGTCCGAGGATCTGCTCGCGAACCTCTTTCCGCTCTTCCTCCAGCACGGCGCGCCGTGAGAGCACCACGTTGTTGCGACTGCGGTTGAGCTCGATCACTTTGCACTCGAGCGTCTGTCCCAGGAACTCGTCGAGGTTGTGCACGCGACGAATGTCGACCAGCGAGGCGGGCAGGAAGCCGCGCACCCCGAGGTCGAGGATGAGCCCGCCCTTGACGACCTCGATCACGTTCCCCTCGACCGGTTCGCCGGACTCGGCAGCGGCCTCGATGCGGCGCCAGGCCTTCTCGAAGCGAGCTCGTTTCTTGGAGAGGACGAGCCGGCCCTCGGCGTCCTCTTTGGTGAGAACGAGCGCATCGATCTCCTCGCCCAGCTCGACCTCTTCAGCCGGGTCGATCGACTTCCGGATCGAGAGCTCCGTCGACGGGATGACCCCCTCCGACTTGTAGCCGATGTCAACCAGGACCTCGTCCTTGTCGATCCGGACCACCTTGCCCTTGACCACATCCCCCTCGTCGAAGGCGACCATCGTCGCCGCGTAGTTGGGGACGACCCTGCCGTCGATTTCCAGCAGCAAGCCGTTGGAGCCCTCGACGGGCGTGCCGACGGGCGCAGGCGGAATCAGTGTGTCGGTGGCGGACACGGCGCCGAATAATGGCAGAATCGTGTTCGATGCCGATGCGGGCGACCAAACGCGGCGAAGAGCGGACGCCGCTCGACCGCAGTTGCGACGTGCTGATCTGCGGCGCGAGCTTCGCAGGGCTCGCCATCGCGCGAGAGCTGTCGGGCTCGGGTGCCGACGTCATGGTGCTCGATCGCTACGAGATCGGCGACCGGCAGACCTCCGCCTGCGGGATCCCCACGGACTGGCTGCGAGCGATGGGCCTGATGGACGCCGAGCGCCAGCGTTTCGACTCGCTCGTGATCCACACGCCTCACGGCAGCGCTCGCTACCGCCTTCCCTGGACCTTCTCGACCTTCGACTATCGCGCGCTATGCGATCTGCTCTGGCGCGACTGCGACGCGCGTTTTGAGACGGCGAAGGTGAACGGGCGCGCCATGCCGGGCAACGGCGACGGCGCGATCGCGGTCGATACCGACCGCGGCGTCCTCTCGTCGCAGCTCGTTGTCGATTCGCTCGGATGGCGGCGGGTGCTCGCCTCCAACGACGGCTTCCAGCCCCCGGATGCACCGCTCTCGCGTGGCCTGGAGGTCCACCCGGCCGGCGCCGGCGATGATCTCGAAATCTGGATCGACCGCCGCTATGTCCCCTCCGGATACGGCTGGTCCTTTCCCGCTCGCGACGAGCTGCGAATCGGCGTCGGCTCCTTTGACCCGAGCTTCCACGTCCGCGAGACGACCGAGCTGCTGGCCGAGGACCTGGGCCAGGACCGGGCCGGCTACCAGGGGAACTGGATCCCCCACAGGCTGCGAGCCGCGACCGAGGGCGGCGTATTCTTCGCCGGCGACTCCGCCGGCCACTGCCTGCCACTCACGGCCGAGGGAATCAGGACGGCGCTCTACTTCGGGATCGCCCTGGGACGGGAGCTGCGCGGGGTCGTCGAAGGCCGGCAAAGCCGCGAGCAGGCCGCCGCCCGCTACGCCGAGTTCCACGACTCCCACGAGTGGAAGTTCCGCTGGATGCTGCGCGCTCAGAAGCTCGTCCCGAGGATCCCGCCGCGACTGCTCGGGCCGATGATCCGCCTGCTCGGCGCACAGCGCGGCGTCGACTGGTCCTTTGGCCACTACCTGAAGATCGCGCCACCGGAGCTCGCGGAAAGCTCAGCGCAGCACCAGCAGGGTCCCGGCGAGAAGCAGCACGATGCCGATGATCCGCTCCGGGCTGAGCGGAACCTGGTCGAGGCCGAACAAACCTAGGCGATCGATCGCCACCGAGGCGACCAGCTGTCCCGTAATCGTGGCCGCTGCCACGCCGCCCGCCCCAATCGCGGCAACTGCGATCAGCGCATTGGCCACGTAGATCGCGCCGAGCAGGCCACCGACGAGGTAGTACCAGCTGACGTCGAAGGCGGAGCCCAGTCCGCTCGCCTGCCCGCTGAGAAGGACGATCGCGGCGAGGGCGACCGTGCCGACGAGGAACGAGACGAGGGCGGCCGGCAGGCTGCCCGTGGCCCTGCCCAGCCCCGCATTGAGCGGGGCCTGCAGAGCGATCAGCCCACCGGCGACGGCGGTCAGCAGGACCGCCAGGCCCCTATCCATAGCGGGGGCCCGCCAAGCTCGTGATCTTCGCCTCGCGCGCGTGTTGCATCGAATGTCGGTCCAGGTCGGTGAGCCGCCCTGCTGTCATATCAGTAACTCGAAGGACCATCGAACGGAATATGCCCCCACCAGCAGAGGGACTTGCCTCCCGCCTCATCGTCGGCCCCACCCTTCGGACTCAGTCGGACGGCCGGCTGGTGGCGCTCGTTCGAGCGGGTTACGAGACCGCCTTCGAGGAGATCGTTCGCCGTTACGGCAGGCCACTGTCCCGCTACGCCGCAGCGATGGTCGGAGGTGGGTCCGAGGACGTGACGCAGGACGCTTTCTCCAAGGCCCACCTGGCGCTGCGCCGCAACGACGCCGAGATCGAATTGCGTCCCTGGCTCTTCCGGATCGTCCGCAACACCGCGCTCAACCACCTGCGTGACCGGCCACCCACACCGGAGGTGCTGGCCGAGGCGATTGCGGGTGGACGCACCCCGGCGGAGGAGGTTGAGCAGCGCGAAGAGCTCGCGGAGCTGATGAAGCGGTTGCAGGCGCTTCCGGAGCCACAGCGCGCGGCGATCGTGATGCGCGAGCTCGAGGGCCTCAGCCACGAGCAGATCGCCGCGGCTCTGGGGCTGAGTGGCGGGGCCGCCCGCCAGGCGATTTACCGGGCCCGATGTGCGCTGCGCGACGGGCTCGGGATGCTGGTGCCCCTGCCGCTGCTGAAGACCGCACTGGCCGCGGCCGCGGGCGTCACGGGCCCGGCCGAGGCCGCGACTGGGACAGCCGGCGCGGCTGGCGCCGGCATGGCGTTGAAGGCAACGATGACCACGGTCCTCCTCGCGGGGACGGTCGGAGCCGGAGTGGCGGTGCAGGACGCCCAGCATGCGGGGAGGGCCGGGGGGACCGCCCGGGCCTCGAAGAGGATGCTGGATGCCTCCCGCGCGCTCACAGCAGGAGGGGGACCGGCCGCAGCGGCCACCCAGGATCGCCCCGGTGGCAACGCCGTGAGCGACGGCGCCCACCATCGCACCGAGAGCCAACCAAAAGGCGCGGGGAACGGCAGCGGGACAACCCGGCGTGGATCGTCCGGCCAGAACGGCGGGGGCACCGGGCAAGGGGGAGGCGACCACAGCTCGACTTCCACACCCACAAACGCACCCGTCCACAACGGGGGCCCCGGGAACGACTCTGGATCGGGGAGCACTCACTCGGGGCCCGACAGCGGCTCGGGCTCTGGCGGCGGCTCGGGGCCCGGCGGAGAAGGCTCGAGCCCTGGTGGCTCGGGGTCCGGTGGCGGCTCGGGGTCGAGTGACAGCTCGGAATCCACTGGCAGCTCAGGGTCAAGTGGCACGTCCGGCTCGGGAAGCGGCGAATCGAACGACGGGGGCTCCGGCGGAGGGAGCGCCGAATCAAGCACCAGCGGGTCCGGGTCTGGCGATTCGAGTGATCTTTCGAGCAGCAGCGGGTTGATCCAGCAGACAGCCCCCTGAACCGAGGAGGACACATGCACCGCTTCCACAGCCCCAGGCTCCTATTTGTCGCCGCTCTCGGCGCCACCCTTGCAATGCTTGCCTTGCCAAGCTTCGCAGCCGCCAGGGCGAGGGGCCACCACCATGCCAATCGCCACGCGAGGCACCACCTGATAACCCGGGCACACGGCCGGATGGTCTTGATTCACGGCACCGCCAGCAACTCCCCCGGCAGCCCCGCAGGCACAGGGCAGGAAAACGCGGGTGAAGTTGAATCCTTCGACGGCACGACGCTGACGATCAAACTGTTCGCAGGGGGCACGGTCAGCGGCAAGGTGACCGAATCGACGGAGATCGAGTGCGAACACCAGAGCACCGAAGCGCAGGCCTCCGAGGACGGTCAGGAAAGTCAGAACAACCAGGGCGAGGACCAGCAGTCCGGCGATCAGTCCCAGCAGTCCAGTGACCAGTCCCAGCAGTCCGGCGATCAAGGGGACTCCTCCGACACGGAGGACCAGAGCAGCAGCAGCAGCTGCGGAACTGCCGCCCTCGTGCCGGGCGCCATCGTGCACGAGGCCGAGCTGGACGTGACCTCCGGCGGCGCGGTCTTCCAGTCGGTGGACCTGGCGAGCTAGTGACCTGAGTCGTTAGTTCACAGGCATATCTCCATCGCCGTCGAAGTCGTCGCCATCGCAAGCGACGATGGGAGGCCTCATGCCCCGACGTGTGGATGTCGAGCTCAGCGAGGAGGAGCGAGAGGTGCTCGAGCGCTGGGCCAGGCGCCCGAAGAGCGCCCAGGCTCTGGCGCTGCGCTGCCGGATCGTGTTGGCGGCGGCCGACGGCGAGCAAAGCAAGGAGATCGCGGCTCGGCTGGGCTGCAGCACACAGACGGTGGGGCGCTGGAGAGGACGCTTCGCCAAGCGCGGCCTCGACGGCCTGCACGACGAGCCGCGCCCGGGCAAGCCACGGCAGATCACCGACGAGGACGTCGAGCGAGTGATCGTCAAGACGCTGGAGGAGCAGCCCTCCAACGCGACCCACTGGTCGACCCGCCAAATGGCAGCCGCCACCGGGATGAGCCAGACCGCGATCAGCCGGATCTGGCGCGCCTTCGGGCTGAAGCCCCACCGCGCCGAGCACTTCAAGCTCTCGCCCGACCCGCAGTTCGTCGACAAGGTGAGAGACATCGTCGGGCTCTACCTCAACCCGCCCGAGGCGGCGGTGGTGCTCTGCGTCGATGAGAAGTCCCAGATCCAGGCCCTCGAGCGCTCCTCGCCGATCCTGCCACTGATGCCGGGCGTGCCCGAGCGCCACACCCACGACTACGTGCGCAACGGCACCACGAACCTCTACGCCGCGCTCGACCTCGCCTCCGGTCAGGTGATCGCCGAGATGACTCCCAGGCATCGCGCCGATGAGTTCCGCCGGTTCCTCAACCTGATCGAGCACTCGGTGCCAGAGGGCCTCGACGTCCATGTCGTGCTCGACAACTCCTCGACCCATAAGACGCCCTCGATCCAGCGCTGGCTGCAGCGCCACCCGCGCTTCACCTTGCACTTCACACCCACCTACAGCTCCTGGCTGAACCTCGTCGAGCGCTGGTTCGCCGAGCTGACCACGAAGTGGATCAAGCGCGGCTCCCATCGCTCGGTCCGCGACCTCGTCGCCTCGATCCGCACCTGGATCGCCAACTGGAACGACGAACCCAAGCCCTATGTCTGGCACAAGAGCGCAGACGAGATCCTCGACAGCCTCGCCTCCTACTGCCAGCGGATCAACGACTCAGGTCACTAGCGTGGCAAGGAGAGTGGGATGCGTGGGAGGGGCGGCCGACCGGCCGCCCCTCTTTCGTTTCCTACTTCGCGTCGAGCCAGTCGCTGCCGATGCCGATGTCCACCTCGAGCGGCGGGTCGAGCTGGTAGGCGGCGCACATCTCGCGCCGCACCAGCTCGGCCGCGTCGTCCATCTCGCCCGGTGGGCCCTCGAACAGCAGCTCGTCGTGGATCTGCAGGACCAGGCGGGTCGTCATTGCCTCTCTCGCCAGCTCTCGGTGACATCGCACCATCGCAACCTTGATGATGTCGGCGGCGGTGCCCTGGATCACGGTGTTGACGGCAAGTCGCTCTCCCAGCCGGCAGGTGTTCGGGTTACCGGAGCGCAGCTCGGGAATTGAGCGGCGGCGACCCATCAGCGTCGTTACGTAGCCGTCGTGCTTGGCCCGCTCGATCACCTCTTCGCGGAAGGCGCTCACCGCGGGGAAGCGCTCCAGATAGCGAGCGACGAACTCCTCGCCCTCCTCACGGGGGATGTTGAGCCGGTCGGCGAGGCCAAACCCGGTCAAGCCGTAGACGATCCCGAAGTTGACCATCTTCGCCTTCGAGCGCTGGTCGAGGCTGACTTCGCCGCGCGAGATCCCGAACACCTCCGCCGCGGTGGCGGCGTGGACGTCGTCGCCCGCGCGGAAGATGTCCTTCAACACCTCCTCCTCGGCGACATGGGCGAGGACCCGGAGCTCAACCTGGCTGTAGTCGGCGGAGAGCAGCCGCGCACCTTCCTCCGCCACGAAGCAGGCGCGAACAGGCCGGCCAATCTCCGTTCGGATCGGGATGTTCTGGAGGTTGGGGTTGGTGCTGGTGAGACGGCCCGTCGCCGTCGCCGCCTGATTGAAGGTGGTGTGGACGCGACCGGTCGCGGGGTCGATCAGGTCAGGGAGGGAGTCCAGGTAGGTGCTCTTCAGCTTGGTCAGCTCGCGCCAGGTTTCGATCTTCTCCACGATCGGGTGCTCATCGCGGATCTGGGCGAGGACGCGGGCGTCGGTCGAGAAGCCCGTTTTGCCACGGCGCTTGCGCGTCAGGCCGAGCTTCTCGAACAGGATGCGGCCAACCTGCTGCGGCGAACCGATCGTGAACGTCTCATCGGCCAGCTCGTGGATCTCCTCCTCCAGCTTGGCGATTCGCTCGCCAAAACCGGCACCGACCTCAGCGAGGCGCTTTGCGTCGAGCTTCAGCCCCTCCCGCTCCATCGCGGCAAGGACCTCGACAAGCGGCAGCTCGACGTCCTGCAGCAGCCTCTCCAGAGCCAGCCCCTCGAGACGCGGGCGCTGAGCGTCGGCAAGGGCAAGGACGAGGGACACCTCGTCGGCGGGGTCGAGCGCGGCCCCCGCCTCTGCCCCAAGCGAGAGCTGGCCATCGTCAGCCAAGCTGACCTCGGCTGTGGAGTCGGCGAGACCGATGCCGGCGTCTGCGGCGAGCTCTGTCAGCTCGTAGCCACGGCGCTGCGGCTCCAGCAGGTAGGCGGCCAGCATCGTGTCGTGGGCGAGCTCCAGGTCCACCCCCTCGCGGGCGGCGGCGGCGAGCAGCCCGTGGCGACCACCGCCCAGCGACTTGGCGTCGTGGGCGATCAGCGGTCTGCCCGCGATGGCAACGGCGAGCTCGTCGAGGGTCGAGACGCCGTAGACGATGCGCCCCTGCCCGGCGGCCGCCCAGCGCTCGCCAGCGATCGCCAGCACAACCGGCCCATCGCCGAGGTCGGCCGGAGTCCCCTCAATCGCCTCGACCTGCAGCTTGGTCTCGACACTGCGGCCCGGTACCGCCTCGCCGTCGGGCAGGCCTTCCTCCAGCCGCTCCAGGACCGCCCGCAGCTCGAACTCCCGCATGAAGTCCCGCAGCGCACCACGGTCGGGCTGCGCGGCCATCACCGCGTCCAGGTCGATCCCCGTTTCGATGTCGCACTGAACGGTCGCCAGCTGCTTGGAGATGCGGGCGTCCTCCGCGTGCTCCAGCAGATTCTGCTTGCGCTTGGGGCCGGAGACCTTGTCGACGTTTGCGAGGACCCCCTCCAGCGACCCGAATTCCTGCAGCAGCTGTGCCGCGGTCTTGTCGCCGATCCCCGGGACGCCCGGGATGTTGTCCGACGTGTCCCCCTTGAGGCCGATCAGGTCTGTGACCAGCTCAGGCGGCACCCCGTAGCGCTCGATCACCGCCTCGCGGTCGTAGACCTTGGTGTCGGTGACGCCGCGTGAGGTGCTCATCACCTTGACCCCGTCGCCCACCAGCTGGTAGACGTCGCGGTCGCCGGAGACCACCATCACCGGGATGCCCTGTTCCTGTGCCCTGCGAGCCAGCGAGCCGATGACGTCGTCAGCCTCGTAGCCCTCGACCCTGACGTTCGTGTAGCCGAACGCCTCGACCAGCGGCATCAGGTTGGGCCACTGCTCGGCGAGCAGGCCCGGCCGCGGCGGTCGCTGCGCCTTGTAGAGCTCATACGTCTCCTCCCGCCCCGACATCCCCGCATCCCAGGCCACCACGACCCCTGCCGGCCGGAGCTCGACGATGATTTTCGTCAACATCGAGGCGAGCCCGTAGATCGCGTTCGTCGGCCGTCCGTCGCTGGTCCCGATCGACTCCGGCAGCGCAAAGAACGCCCGGTAGGCGAGCGAGTTCCCGTCGATCAGGAAGAGCTCCTGCCGATTGTCGTCTGGAGGGGTGGGCTTCTCCTGCACCATGGGCGCCAACTCTAAGGCGCGGCGGACGGTGCTCAAGATCACACTGCCTCACGCGGGCCTCGTGTTAGGGTGCCCTACCATGTCCGACCTCCACCGTCGGGTTTCGCGAACGATCGCTCCGGGCCAGGCCGGCCACTGAGCGCACATGTCAGCGTCGTTGCTGCTGGTGATGCGCGAGACGGTCGAGGCCAGCCTGCTGATCGGGATCCTCTTCGCCTCCCTCGAGCGGTCAGCGCACCGTCGTTATTTCGCCGGCGTCTGGATCGGCGTCGCCGCTGGGATATTCGTGAGCATCCTGCTCGGCATAACGCTCTTCGTGACGCTCGGCAGCCTCACGGGCGTCTCCGAGGCGGCCTTCGAGGGAGTCGTCATGTGGGTGGCCGCCGCGATGCTGACGTACGTCCTCTGGTGGATGCGCCGGCAGGGCGCCACGATGGCCGGCGCCATGCGCGCCGAGGCGCAGGCCGGGCTCGGGAGAGGGTCCGTCCTCGCCCTGGGGACGCTTGCCTTCTTTGCCGTCTTCCGCGAGGGCGCCGAGGCAGTCCTCTATCTCGGCGCGGCAGCCTCCAACTCTCCCTGGCAGGGGATCGCGCTGGGCGCCTCCCTGGGATTCGCCTTCGCCGTCCTGATCGCCAACGTGATCTACCGCGGAGGAACGCGGCTGCTGAGCGCGCAGCGTTTCTTCTCGGTGACCTCCGCCATGCTGCTGATCTTCGCCGCCGGCATGGTGGGGCGCGCGACACTTGCCTTTCAGGCCGCGGGCATCTTCCCCGGCACGATCAGGGCCTGGGACACCAGCGCGCTGCTTCCGGAGACGCACGGCGTCGGGCGTGGGCTGCAGGCGCTGGTCGGCTACACGGCGACCCCGTCGGTACTCCAGGTGATCTTCGTGCTCGGCTACGTGGCGCTGGTCCTCGCGCTGCGCCGCGAGACGGGACAGCGCGCCGCCCCGGCGGCCGACCGCTTCCGGGCCATAGGGAGGAGCTACCGTCACCCCCTCTACCGGGTGCTGCGAAATGCCCGTGTCAGGCGGATCGCCCCGGCGGCGATGCTCGTCCTGTTCCTGGGCATCCTCACCGTGGCCCTGCTCCCCCTGGATATCGGCCCCTTCGACAACCGGGGAGCGCTGCGGCTGGGGTCTTTCAGCAGCGCCGAGACACAGAACAACCTCTTCAACTTCCTGATGTGGATCGTCTGGCTTCCGCTGCTCACCCTGGTCACCGTTGGCCTGGGTCGCTTCTGGTGCGGCTTCCTGTGCCCGCTGCGGATCACGACAGAGTGGGCGCACCGGCTTGGGAGGAGGCTCGGCAGGGGCGGTGGGCGGGTGGCGGCGCCGTTGCGACTCGGGTGGCTGCTCCCAAGCAGCTTCCTGCTGATCACGTTCGTGGTCACGTGGCTGAACGTTCAGGGCCCCGCGCGCGACGGCGCCCTGCTGTTCCTGGCTGTCTTCGCCCTCGCAACGGCGGTCGGCTTCTTCTCGCGGCGTGGCGCCTGGTGCCGCTACTTCTGCCCGGTGGGCGGCTGGCTCGCGCGCGCGACACGGCTCAGCCCGCTCGCCCTCCAGGCGGACCGGGATCTCTGCGCAACCTGCGTGGAGAAGCCGTGCCTGAAGGGCAGTGAGCTGGCAGGCCGCTGCCCCTCCTACCTCAACCCACTCCAACTCGAGACCAACCGCTCCTGCGTCCGGTGTGCCGACTGCGTCGTCAACTGCCCCGCCGACCGCTCTTCCCTGAGGCTCGGCTGGCGCGTTCCCGGAGCCGAGCTGCTCGAGCCCCGCGCCCCCGATCTGTGGGAGTCGCTATTCGTCGCAAGCCTGCTTGGCATGTACATGGCGGTCGGACACCGCTCGCCGGCGCTGGCCGAACTTCCCTGGCCGGTCCTCTTCACCGGCTTCGTCACTGTCGCGATGCTTGTCTACGTGGGTGCCTGCGCACTCGCCGGAAGGCTCGCCGGCATACCCCTGCGCACGGCGCTGACGACGTTCGGCTACCTGTTCCTGCCGCTGGAGGTCGCCACCGCGGTGATCGCCTTCGGCGACGATTCGCTTGCGTTCTTCGGCATCGCCCAACCGGCAGCGGTCGTTCTGCTCACGGTCGGCTTTGTATGGAGCATCGTGATCGGCGTCTCCATCGTGCGCAACCACGCGCACAGCGGCCTGCGGGCGATCGCTGCCGCCGCACCCCTGGCCGTCGCCCTCGTCACCGTCCTCATGCTGTGGCTGAGCTGGTACGCCAGCGGCGTGGTGGTCGACGTGACATGAGCGACCTGAGCACGGTACGCGTGGACGGATAGCCAGCTCAAGCCGCGATTGCCAGGCGCCGATGCCGGGGACGTGGAGGCACGCAACCTGCCCACGCAAGCGGGCCCCGTGCCAGACCGGATGACGATCTGGCCGATGGATGACGGCCGTTACGGGCTCGATGCAACGTTCCAGGGCGCCAGCGGCTACGAGCGGGCCGAGAAACACGTGCGGGGCCTGCAGGAAAAGGACGTTCCTCATTCATTCCGCCAGGAGCTCGGTGACGGCTGGACCCTTCGCTTCGGCCCCATGAGCGCGGCGGAGGTGAGCACAGCCTTCAGCGCATTCGTCCGGTAGCCAGGCGGCGCATACAACGCAGGATCTCAACGGACGCACCGTCAAAGCCGGGAGTTCAGACGAAGCCGGGTTCCGGGGTACAACACCCTTACCTGAGCTGGCGGCCTCTCGCCCCTATCGCTTTTCGTCCAGAGCGGTCGTTTACAGATCGGAGTCGACGCGCTCGCAAGTCCCAATTGAGAAGTCTCGCCGTTGCGCAGCGCAGGACTGTTGAGATGCGGGCTTGCCCAGGGCTTGCCCGGATTGCATGACGCTCAGCCCGGAGGGTATGGACCGGCGAGGTGAGCTGAAGGCTCTCGGTCTATGGAACCGGCTGCCAGGCCGGCGCTGCGTCGACGGAAAGGTCTGTCCCCAGTCCGGTCAGCGGCGTGAAGCTGGGCGTGGTTCCCGGCCTTGGGAGGAAGCCGAGCACAGACTTTTCGTCCGAATCGATCTCGTAGGCGATCCATGTTCCGTCTGGGGAGAAGGTGGGGCTACGCAAGAGAGGCCCACAAGACTCCTTCACGGGGGTGAGTTGGCCTGAATCGAGAGAGAGGACGTCGATCTCGGAGCCGGGCAGACCGTTGCCGCAGGAAAAGCCTCGCAAGAAGACGATGCTGCGGCCGTCGGGGGAGAATTGCGGCTCGGTTCCGGTCGTCAAGCGCCGTGCTTGCCGTCCGAGAGTGTTGCCGATGTAGATATGAGGCTCGGCCTTCGGCGCCTCTACTCCCTGCACCCAGGCGAGGTGACGGCCGTCGGGAGAGTAGCTGGGGCTCAGCGCGTATCCCTTGCGGCCAGGAGAAATAAGAACCTGGCGATGGCCGCCATTGAGGGGGACGCGGTCTATCTGGGTGCGGTCGTCGCCCAGCGGTTCGGCGAAGAAGGCGACCCAGCGACCGTTGGCGCTGAAGGTCGGCGACTCGGCGTCCAGGTCGCCCTTGCCCCTGGTCAATCGGTGTAGCCCGGTGCCGTCAGTTCGAATCGCCCAGATGTTCAGGTAGCCGTGCCAGGAAGCGTCGCTGCGAAAGGCGATCCATTCTCCGCTCGGCGAAAAGGTGGGCTCGGCGTCGTAGTCGCCGTGGGTCAGCTGGCGTGCCGCACCGGTCTGCCAATCCAAGAGCCAGATATTGGAAGCGTTGGGGTCGGCGGAGCGCTGTAGGGCAATAAGGCCAGGAGTGCCGGGAAACGTTCCCTGGGCAGGTGCCGCGAAGATCATCGAGAGCCCAGAGAGAAGCACGAGCAACGCCAGATATGCGCTTCTCAGCGCGACCCGCCTTCCTCTCGCAACCCTCACTGGGAGATCGTAGCCCGGATGTGAGAGTGCCTGCCTGCGCCTCCTCTTCGTCCATTGCAAGCGTCAGCGGTTGCGCTGTACAGGCTCTTGCTCTTTGGTGCAGCGGTGTCCTGCTGACGTGCATTTCTGCCGCGGCGGTATCCGCTTTGCTGCTTCCGTCGCTATTCAAACGACCAACCCTCCCATTCGACTTGACCGGCTCCGGCGGACTATGATCGCGGCGGTGAGGGTTGAGGAGATGATGTTCCGCTCCAACGGGGTGGACTGCGCGGCCCAGGTCTACCGGCCGGACGTTGCGCCTGGGGAACCCACGCCGTGCGTCGTCATGGCTAACGGTTTTAGCCTTACGCGCGAGGACGGCCTGCCCGCGTTTGCCGAGCGGTTTGCAGCCATCGGGGTGACGGCAGTCGCGTTCGACTTCCGCCATTTCGGCGCCAGCCGCGGCGAGCCGCGGCAGCTGGTCGACCTCGACCGCCAGCTCGCCGACTTCCGGGCGGCCGTGTCGTTCGCTCGCGAACTGGAGGGTGTCGACGGTGATGCGGTGGCCGTCTGGGGCTTCTCGGCGGGCGGCGGCCACGCCATTTACACGGCGGCTGGTGATGAGAAGATCGCGGCTGCCATCGCCCTGTGCCCGATGACGGACGTGATCGCCTTCGTGCGTAAAATGCCGGCGCGTAACGTGCTCCGGGCGAACGTCGATACGTTGCGCAACGTGGTAGGCCGACGGCAGGTGCATATCCCGGTTGTGGGGCGGCCGGGCTCCTATGCCTTCTTCACGCAGCCCGAGGCGCTCCCCGGTTTCGATTCGGTCTGTGGCGATCACTCCCTGTGGCGCAACGAGTTCTTGACACTTTCGTTTGCGAAGCCCACCTACCGACCGGTCCGTGTGGCCCACCGCGTGCGCTGTCCGCTGTTCGTCTGCATTGGCGAACGCGACCACATGGCGCCGCGTCGGGCTGCCGAGCGGACCGTCGAGCGTGCGCCACGTGGCGAGATGGGCCATTATCCGATCGACCACTTCGGCGGTTTCCTGGGTGAGGATTTCGAACGCGTGGTGGCGGACCAGATCGAATTCCTGCGTAGGCACGGGCTGGTCGGGGGCGTCCCCGCGGAGGCCGCCGCCCCCCGAGGCCAGGCCTGACATCCAGACGCGCTTGGCGCACGAGGAGCGGACTATGGAGACTGCAATCACGGGATTGAAGACTCGCGAGGGTTTGGCGTTGGACGCTCAGACTCTGTGCGAGGCGTTTCAGCGGACCGCGGGCCGCTACGCCGCCCAGGATGCCCTGCGAACGCCGGGTGCGGCGTTCCAGATCACCTGGGCCGAGTACGCGGAGCGACTGCGCGGGCTGGCCTGCGGGCTGGCCGCCCGGGGCATCGGTCGCGGGGACACCGTGGCGATGATGCTCATAGGAGAACCTCTCCATGCGTGAGCTGGGCGCAACGGAGACGCTTGGATCGGGACAAAGCAGCAGCGCCCCCTTTTGCTGTCAGCCCCACCGGAGCCTCTCACTGTGGACTGGCCTGTCAGCTGGCGCGGGCGTGCACGAGTACGCCGAACCCGTATGGGGGGTCGTGCAGGGTGCCGTCTGAGCGTTTGAGGTAGGCGACGCGTCCTTCCTCGCTGTTGAGTGTTCGCTCGGCTTGCAGCCCGAAGCGCGACAGCGTCTCCTGAACACGGCCCTCTGGGATGCCCCAGCGCAGCGGCTCGCCCGTTTCCGCGGTAGCCTTGCGCAGCTCGGCCGCGCCGTAGTACTCGCGTGACCCGTCGATCGCCTCCGCCCAGAGGGCGTCGAACACGATCGACGTGCGGGGACTGCCGTGCGCACCGACCCACGAGAGCACCTCCGCGACCGCTTCCTCTGGCAGGTAGGGGCTCACACCCGACCAGATGAACAGCGTTTTCGCCGAGCGCTCGTGCCCGGCAGCGTCGAGCGCGCCACCGAGATCGTCGCGTGTGAAATCGATCTCCACGAAGGTCACGTGATCGGGCTCGCGCCCGAGCAGCCGGCGCACACGAGCGCGCTTTGACGCCAGGCTGGCGGGATGATCGACCTCGACCACACGCACACCGCGCAGCTGCTCGGCCAGCCGGTAGGGGCGCGAGTCGAGCCCGGCGCCAAGGAGGATCAGCTCGTCCAGCCCAGCGGCAGCCGCGCTGAGCACGATCTCGTCGATGAACTTGGCTCGGGCGATCTCATAGGTGTAAGCGCCGGGGATCCGCCGGTTGACCGCACGCACCACCAGCCCCCGTGTCGCGCGGTGCTTGGCGAGCGTGGTGACGTTCAGGCCACCGAGGAAACCCGCGGCCATGTCATCGGGGCAGCGCACCGCAGGGTCGTCCTCGAGCGCGCCGGCGGCCCGCATCGCACAGGCAGTCTCGGCGGTGCTGCGCGGAGCCAGCGGATTGCGCCCGCGCTCACCAAGCGCCACGTCAGACCGCGCAGTCGTTCGAGTTCATCGCATCCGTCCGCCGCGCGATCCAGCGCTTGTCGTGCGTCAACACCCTTTTCACGCTCCGCAGCCTACCCTCGCGCCGACAACGTGTGCAACGTCGTCTTCCGCAAGGATCTCAATGCGGGCGTCTCCTCAAGCGCACAACTTGCTTTCGCTCAGGACGAGCAGCACGTGCCGGGTACGGCGCTCGATGCCTGCCCTTTCGCGACGGCTGAGTGTGCTCAGTAGCTGAAGACGATTGCGCCATCCCCGATCCACTCGAACATCGGGGTCGCGCCCGCCAGCCTCGCGTTGGGTACCAACGCACCTTGATCGAGCTCGCGCGCGTTAAAGCAGATCGGGCAGGCAAGCAGCTCACCTCCACCGTCTGCGTACTGCTCGAACAGCTGCGACAACGGGGGGCACCCATCGCACGCGACACCCAACGCATGACCGGGAAGCGCGAGCCGGACCGCCTCCTTTGTCAGCCACATCGCGACAGCCTCACCTCGCTCAAGGGCCGCTCCGCCCACCAGGAACGCCACCGTCACGCGCTCAGGGTCCTCGAGCCCCGTCGCCAAGTTGATCAGCACTTTCCCGGCCATGATCTCCTCCTCTGAATTCGGTGACGCAGTGCGAGCCAGTGAACAGGGTTGCAGTATCGGCGCCTGAGCGCGACCGCGCAATCGCGCCCCGGGGTCGCGGGCGGGTGCCGTGGGACCCAGCCGCCACCGAAGCTGGGTGTCACGGGTCCGCTCTGCGTTGCGCAAGCAGGTAGAGGAATTGCTGCGTGGCGCCGCTGGGTGTGTGGTGTTCGTGGAGTCGACACGCGAGCGTGTGGAATTCGTCACCGAGTAGTCGCGTGAGCTCGGGAGCGTCGTAGCGATGAATCGGAAGGCCGCTGCAGTGGGTGGGCCCATCGGGTCCGAACGTGGCGAATATCGCGTGGCCACCTGGGCGGAGTGTCCGGCGGAGCACCTCGAGGTAGCCGTCCCGATCAGCCGGATTGACCATGAAGTGAAGGACGGCGCGGTCGTGCCAGAGGTCATAGCGACGTCGGAAGTCGTGGCGGCGGACATCGGCCTGGATCCATTGGACGCGTTCGGCGTCGTCGCCGAGCTGCGTCTTGGCCCGCTGGATTGAGGTTGCTGAGATGTCGGCGACGGTGATGTCGCTGTAGCCGTCGCGCAGCAGCGCTGCGGCGAGGCCGGAGGCGCCGCCGCCAACGTCGAGGATCGCGGCGTTGCGGGCGGGCTCGGCCTGCTCGATCAACGCAAGCGAGATCTTCGGCGCCGGCTCATACCAGCTCACCTGCCGCGGATCTCGCCGCGCGTAGACGCGCTCCCAATGTGCTTGCGCGCCGACGTCGCCGACGTCGTTCTCTGCCATCGGATCACGATAGTCAGTCGCGTTGACGTGCCATCTCGCCACACCGCCCGTCTCCACACCTCGTATCGCGCACCGCGCACCGCGCGGCTGGGCTGCGGATCTAGCGCTTCTGCTTCGGTGGCAGCGCGTCGCGGACGCGGTCGGCCAGCCGCTCGTCGTGGGCCACACGCGCAAGCTTATGATGGCCGCCATGGCTGTCAGCGCCCAATACAGCGTCACGATCCGCGTCGAGCTGGACGCGCGGCAGGAGCCCCTGGGCAAGCTGACCGCCGCGATCGCCGAGGCGGGGGGCCAGCTTCAGGGCGTGGATCTGGTGCCCGGCGCGGGCGGCGAGGGAAAGCGGGTGCGGGAGTTCACCATCGATGCCCAGGATGAGGCCCACTGGGAGCGGATCCTGCGAGCGATCGGCTCAACCAGGGGGGCCAAGGTTCTCGACTACGTGGACCGCACGATGCAGATGCACCGGGGCGGCAAGATCGAGATGCACAACAAGTATCCGCTGAAGACTCGCGACGATCTCTCGATGGCCTATACCCCGGGCGTCGCGCGGGTCTGCGAGGACATTCACGCCGATCGCGCAAAGGCATTCGAGTACACCATCAAGAAGAACATGGTCGCGGTGGTCTCCGATGGCAGCGCGGTCCTCGGCCTTGGAAACATCGGGCCGGAGGCGGCGATGCCGGTGATGGAGGGCAAGGCGATGCTGTTCAAGGAGTTCGCCAACGTCGACGCCTTCCCGATCTGCCTCGACACCCAGGACCCGGACGAGATCGTCAAGGCGGTCGAGCTGATCTCCCCCACCTTCGGTGGCATCAACCTCGAGGACATCTCCGCGCCGCGCTGCTTCGAGATCGAGGAACGGCTGAAGGCGTCGCTCGACATCCCGGTCTTCCACGACGACCAGCACGGCACCGCGGTGGTGGTGATGGCGGCACTCTTCAACGCCCTGAAGATCGTCGGCAAGCCGATCGAGGAGCTGCGGGTGCTCGTGGTTGGACTCGGCGCTGCGGGGGTAGCGGTGACCAAGATGATGCTCGCCTCCGGCGTCACCCACGTCATCGGCTGCGACCGGCGAGGGGCTGTCTCAACCGCGCGAGAGGACTACCAGGCAGGTGAGATGACCGAGATCAAGCGCTGGTATGCGGAGAGCTCGAACCCGGACAAGCTGGAGGGGCCGCCCGGCGACGTGATCGAGGGCATGGACCTGTTCGTGGGCCTGTCCGGTCCCGGCATCATCCCCCCCGAGGCGCTCGGCAAGATGAACGAGGACGCGATCGTCTTCGCGATGGCAAATCCGAACCCCGAGGTGATGCCTGAGGACGCGGCGCCCTATGTGCGGATCATGGCGACCGGGCGCTCGGACTATCCGAACCAGATCAACAACGTGCTCTGCTTCCCCGGAATCTTCCGCGGCGCCCTCGATGCCGGCGCGCCGCGGATCACAGAGGAGATGAAGCTTGCGGCGGCCAAGGGGATCGCCGCGGTCGTCACCGACGACGACCTCTCCGAGGACTACATCATCCCCAGCGTCTTCAATCGCGACGTGGCGCCGCAGGTGGCTCGGGTGCTCATCGAGGAGGCCAAGCGGGAGGGGATCGCCCGCTTCAACCAGGGAACGGGGACCTTCTCGACGGTCGAGGTGACCTGACGCGGTGAAGGTTCTCGTCACCGGGGCGAGCGGGTTCATCGGATCGGCGCTCTGCGACGCGCTGTTGACCCGTGGTGATTCGGTGGCGGCCCTGACACGCGAGCCGCAGCAGGCGCGCCGCGTCAACCCGGGCATTGCCTGGCATGCCTGGGAGCCAACCCTCGAACGCCCGCCGGACGAGGCATTCGAGGGAGTGGACGGCGTGGTCAACCTGCTGGGGGAGAGCATCGACCAGCGTTGGACCGGCGACGCCAAGCGCCGGATCATGGGGAGCCGGCGCGCCGGCACCCACAACCTCGTGCAGGCGATCGCCGGGTTGGGCAGGAAGCCCGCGGTCCTGGTCAGCCAGTCGGCGATCGGCATCTATGGAGACCGGGGCGAGGCGATCGTCGACGAGTCCACTCAGCTTGGCGAGGGATTCGATGCCGACGTGGCACGCGCGTGGGAGAGCGCGGCACGTGAGGTGGAGGCCAGCGGCGTGCGGCTCGCGGTCGTGCGCACCGGCCACGTGCTCGACCCGCGAGGCGGCCTGCTGGGCAGGATGCTGCCCCCCTTCAAGCTCGGCCTCGGCGGACCGATTGCCGGCGGCAGCCAATACATGTCCTGGATCCACATCGACGACGAGGTCGGGATCCTGCTCTGGGCGCTCGACAACGACCGGGTGAGCGGCGTCGTCAACGCGACCGCGCCAAACCCGGTGACCAACCGGGAGCTGTCACAGGCGCTCGGCCGTGCCCTGCGCCGCCCTGCGGTCCTCCCCGTTCCGGGCTTCGCCCTCGACCTTGCCTTCGGTGGCGAGTTCGGCGCCGTGCTGAAGGGAGGGCAGCGGGTGATGCCGCGCCGGGCGCTCGACCTCGGCTACGAGTTCCGCTACCCCGACCTCGACAGAGCACTTCGCAACCTGCTGTAGAGGGTGAGGGTGGGAAGGGACGGAGAGTCCCCTCCCCCAACGAGCAGCCCTGCGGGCTGCTCTTGAGTGTTGGTGGAGGGGACTCTCCGTCCCTCTCATCCAGCGCCGAGGCTGCTATTCACGGCTTCGCGAAGGGATTCGGAGCCGCTTGCCGCGCGGATCGCCTGAAGCAGTCGCGCCATCGTGGTGGCGCCGGAGCTGTTGGAGAGCTGGGCTATTCCTGCTTCTTCTAGGATCGGCTGGGAGAAGCGTGCAGCGGCGGGATCCGGCTCGCCGATATAGGCGATGGTGCTCGAGTCTTCCGTGGCCCGGCGGGCGTTTGCCCCGACCGCCGCGAGCGTCCAGCGTTCACCGCCACCGGTGTCATCGAGACAGACGACGCGCACCCGCACATCCCCGACAGGCCCGGCTCGCCGCTGTGCCGCGGCGCAGGCCGCCCTCCCCGCCGCCGCTCGATCGCCGTGCAATGGCACGCTGACGTAAACCGTCACGGTCGCGCCTGCGGCGACCCCTTCCCCCCCGCCGCAGCCAACCAACGCGGCAAGCACGATCCAGCTGACTGCGGCGACTGCAGGCTTGCGCGGGACGCAGGAGCAACGGGTGCCCCCTCCCAAAACACTCAAGAGCGGCTCCGGCCGCTCGTTTTGGGAGGGGGCACCCGTTGCTCCCCTGCCCTGCCGCTAGCCAAAGAAGACCTCCGCCTCGGCGTAGAGAGACTCGGGAACGACCTTCAGCTCGGCGGTCGCCTCGCTCAGCTCGACGAGTTGGATGTCCGTGCCACGCAGCGCCGTCATCGTTCCCCAGCGATGCGCGTCGACGGCGTCGATCGCATGCAGGCCGAACCGGGTCGCCAGCACCCGGTCGAAGGCCGTGGGGGTGCCGCCCCGCTGCACGTGGCCGAGCACGGTCGCCCGCGTCTCCTTGCCGGTGCGCCGCTCGATCTCGCCCTCCAGCCAGTGGGCGATGCCGCCGAGGCGCACATGGCCGAACGCGTCGAGCTTCTCGTCCTGGACCTCGGGCATGCCACCCAATGGCTGGGCGCCCTCCGAGACGACGACGATCGGCGCGAAGCGCGCCTCCAGGCGACGCCCGACGAGCTCGCAAACCCGGTCCAGGTCGAACTGCCTCTCGGGGATGAGGATCACGTTGGCGCCACCGGCAAGCCCGGCGTGCAGGGCGATCCAGCCAGCGTGGCGTCCCATCACCTCGACGATCAGCACCCGGTGGTGGCTGTCAGCGGTCGTGTGGAGGCGGTCGATCGCCTCCATCGCGATGTTGACCGCCGTGTCGAAGCCGAAGGTGTAATCGGTGGCGCCGAGGTCGTTGTCGATCGTCTTGGGCACGCCGACGACCCGGACGCCATGCTGCTCATGGAGGCGCGAGGCGACGCCGAGCGTGTCCTCCCCCCCGATCGCGATCAGGCCGTCGACTTCCGCCGCCTTCAGGTTCTCGACGATCCGCTCCGCGCCGCCGTCCTTGGCGAACGGGTTGGTGCGGGAGGCGCCGAGGATCGTGCCGCCACGGGGCAGGATGCCGCGCACCTGCGGCACGCCGAGCGGGCTGACGTCCCTCTCGAGCGGCCCGTGCCAGCCATCGCGGTAGCCGACGAACTCGTGCCCGCAATGTTCGACCCCCTTGCGGACGATCGCCCGGATCACCGCATTGAGCCCGGGGCAGTCACCTCCGCCGGTCAATACGCCGATCCTCACGGGCCTCAGCTTAGAGGCGTGGGGACTTGCGCGAGGGCTACGACCTCGGCTGGACGATGCGGATCGCGGCGCCGATCAGAAGCACGGTGAGGAAGACGAGGCCCGCCACCGGACCGCCCTGGCCGAGGGCGTACGAGATCGTCATCGCGGCGAGCGCCAGGAAGAGTGTCACGACCATTCCCATGCGGCGCCGATCCTATCCTGCGAAGGCGTCGCGCGTTTCGCCCAAAAAAGCCGCGACAGCCTCCGCCGCGGCCCGCGGAGACCCAGCCTCGCCGACGGCCCGGACGAGCCGGCTGCCGATGATCACCCCGTCGGCGAGCCGTCCCACCTCCGCCGCCTGCGCAGGCGTGCCGATCCCGAAGCCGACCGCGACGGGAACCTCGGCCTCGACCTTCACCGCGGCAACCAGATCCGCGAGACCGCTCGGCACCTCCTTCCGCTCCCCCGTGGTGCCAACCGTGGAGACGACGTAGACGAAGCCCCCAGCGGCGGCGCAGATCCGGGCCCGCCGCCCTGGGGGCGTGGTCGGCGCCACCAGGGGCACGAGCGCCAGCCCGGCGGCCGCGAAGGCCTCGCGCGCCTCGCCGGCCTCGTCCAGTGGCAGGTCGGGGACGATCACACCGGCGGCTCCGGCCGCGGCGGCGAGGCGTGCGAACTCCGCCGCGCCGCCGTGTGCGAGGACCATGTTCGCGTAGACCATGAAGACGACGGGGAGCCGCTCGGAGACCGAGCGGCACACCTCGAGCGCACTGGCCAGCGTCGCGCCCGCCGTCAGCGCTGCGGTCGCGGCGGCATGGATGACCGGGCCGTCGGCAAGTGGGTCCGAGAACGGCACGCCCAGCTCGATCAGGTCCGCGCCGGAGTCGGCGTAGGCGGCGGCGACGGCAAGGGAGGTATCGCGGTCGGGGAAGCCGGCCATCATGTACGGCATCAGCGCCGCCCGCCCCTCGTCGCGAGCGGCCTCGAAGGCGCCGGCGATCAGCTCCACCCCGCTCAGCTCGCTCGTGCCGGGGGGCGGGGGGTGACTCGCCGGAGCCTCCCCGCTGTTGCTCCGCCGAGTCACCCTCCGGCTCCCCGCCCGCCGCTGTGCTCGATGACCTCCGCCAGGTCCTTGTCGCCGCGACCCGAGAGGCAGAGGACGTCAAAGCCCGCGGGGTGGTCAGCACCTCGCTCACGACGATCGGCATCGGCGAGCAGCCAGGCGACTGCGTGCGCCGACTCCAGCGCCGGGACGATGCCCTCCAGGCGCGACAGCTCGCGGAAGGCCGCCAGCGCCTGCTCGTCGGTGACGCCGACGTAGCGGGCGCGGCCGGTGTCGCGCAGGTGGGCGTGCTCGGGGCCTACGCCGGGATAGTCGAGCCCGGCCGAGACCGAGTGCGCCTCGAGTATCTGCCCCTCCTCGTCGGCGAGGATCGAGGAAAGCGATCCGTGCAGGACGCCGGTCACGCCAGCCTGCAGCGAGGCGCCGTGGCGACGGCTCTGAAGCCCCTCGCCGGCCGCCTCGACCCCGATCAGCGCGACGCCGGAATCGTCGATGAACGGCGTGAAGATGCCGATCGCGTTGGAGCCGCCGCCAACGCAGGCGATCACCCGGGCGGGCAGCGCTCCCTCGGCTGCCAGCGCCTGCTCACGCGCCTCGTCACCGATCACCCGCTGCAGATCGCGTACCAGCGCCGGAAAGGGCGCGGGCCCAACCGCCGAGCCGATCGCGTAGTGAGTTGTCTCGACGTTGGCGACCCAGTCCCGGATCGCCGCGCTGACCGCCTCCTTCAGTGTGCGGGCACCCGCGTCGACCGGCGCCACCTCGGCGCCCAGCAGACGCATCCGGTCGACGTTCGGCGCCTGACGGCGGATGTCCTCGGTGCCCATGTAGACCATGCACTCGAGGCCCAGCAGCGCACATGCGGTCGCGATCGCGACGCCGTGCTGCCCAGCACCCGTCTCGGCAATGACCCGCGGCTTGCCCATCCGCTGCGCAAGCAGCGCCTGCCCGATCGCGTTGTTGATCTTGTGGGCACCGGTGTGGGCGAGGTCCTCCCGCTTCAGGTAGACCCTGCGCCCCACCCGCTCGCAGAGCCGCTCGGCCAGGTAGAGCGGCGTCGGACGGCCGATGAAGTCGCGGTGGAGAGAGGCGAGTCGCTCGCCGAACGCCTCGTCCTCGCGTGCCTCCTCCCAGGCGGCGGTCAGCTCGTCGAGCGCGGCTATCAGCGTCTCGGGGACATAGCGCCCGCCATACGGGCCAAACCTCTCCTCGACCGCGCTCATGGGGCGGGAACCCGAACCGTATCGAAGAATGCGGTCATGGCGGCATGATCCTTGCGGCCCGGCTCGGCCTCGACCCCGCTGGCGACGTCGACCGCGAAAGGATGCGTGACGGCGATCGCCTCCTCGACGTTGTCGGGCCGCAGCCCGCCGGCCACGATCGCCGGCACCTCGGAACGCCGCTCCCGCAGCAGGCCCCAGTCAAAGCTCACGCCGGTGCCGCCCCAGAGGCCGTCGCCGCGGCGATCGAAGAGGTGGTAATCGGTGCGGAAGGCCTCGGCAGCGTGGATGTCGGCAGCGCTGGAGACGTGGATCGCCTTGATCACCTTGACCCCGGTCCGGCGCGCCGTCTCCGCGCAGAACGAGGGACCCTCTTCGCCATTCAGCTGCACCATCGTCAGGCCGACATTCTCGACCGCCTTGCCAACCTCCTCCAACTCGGGGTTGACGAAGACCCCGACCACCTCGCACTTACGCCGGAAGGCAGCACCGATCCGCGCGGCCTCGCCTGGCTCGCAGAAACGCGGGCTCGCCGCGTAGTGAATGAGCCCGACCGCCCAAGCCCCAAGCCTCACGGCCTCCGCCGCGTCGTCCAGATTCGTGATCCCACAGATCTTGACCCTCACAGACCCCAGGGTACGTGAGGCCGGGGATCCGCCCCCTGGCCCTACCTGGGGGGTGGTTCGACCGGGCCCGCCTGCGAATCCCGCACGGAGGCGGGGCGAACGCCGAGCGTCGCGGTCAGCGTCTTGGTCGAGCCGTGGCGAAGGACCGTCACCCGCAGCTTGTCGCCCGGCTTGTCCCCGTTGACGGTGTTGATCACTTCGTCCATCCCGGAGATCTTCCTGCCATTGACCATGTTGATGATGTCTCCGCCGAGCACGATGTTCGCCCCGTTGATCGTCGCCGAGGCCGAGCCGCCTTCGATTCCCGCCTGGTCGGCCGGACCGCCCTTGACGACTTCCTGAATCAGGACGCCCTTCTGGACGGGCAGGTTCAGGGCGCGCGCCAGATCAGGGGTGATGCTGGTACCGCTGATGCCGAGGAACGCGTGCTCGACCTTGCCGTGTTCCTCGATCTGCTTGACGACTTCCCGCGCCGTGTTGATCGGGATCGCAAAGCCGATGCCGACGTTGCCCCGGCCGCCGCCGCCCGTCTCGATCTGCGAGTTGATCCCGATCACCCTGCCTGAGGCGTCGATCAGCGGCCCTCCCGAGTTTCCCGGGTTGATCGCTGCGTCGGTCTGGATCACGTGCGAGATTGAAAAGCCATTCGGAGCCTGGATCTGGCGCTGCAGCGCCGAGACGATGCCGCTGGTCACGGTGCGGTCGAGCCCGAACGGGTTACCGATCGCGACAACCGGGTCGCCGACGCGCACCTTCGACGAGTCCCCCAGCGGCAGCGGCCGGAGGCTGCTGGATGAAGCGCCGACCTTGAGCAGGGCGATGTCGGTGGCCGGATCGATGCCGACCACGGTGGCGTTATAGGTGGTATTGGAGGCGCCGAGCTTGACTCGGATCCGATTGGCCCCGGCAACGACGTGGCTATTGGTGAGGATGTGGCCTTCGTTGTCGATGACTAAGCCCGAACCGGTCGCCGTACCTCCGCCTTCGGATTCGCCAAACGGGTTGCCGGACGAGGCTTCAGCGGGCTGGTCCGCTTCGATGAAGGCGACACCCTGCCCGTCGTGGCGGTAGATCTGGTTGACGACATTCGTGCCGCCTTCCCTGCTGACGACCGGGGCGGTCAGCGGTGCGGCCGAGGTGACCGTCGAGCTCCCGCCCTGCGCATGAACCCATCCGGCTGCGATCGCAATCCAGCCAAAGACAGCAACCACGGCGCCGCCGGCCAGCGCGGACGCGAACGGGGTTCGAAGGAGGCCTTTTGGGCTTCTCATCGCGGGCGATGTTGCCCGGCAGCGCTGAGCCGTGGTTTAACGGTCCCCAAAGATCTCCTAAACGGGCAACCGATCAGGGGAGATGGTGCTCGCGGGTGCCCTCGTCGGCCCGGGTCAGCTCGCGGGTCAGGGTCTCGGGATCGGTCGCGCTCATCAATGCCTGGCCGATCAGGACCGCATCGACGCCGACCCGCTCGAGCTCTTCCAGCTCAGCCCGAGCCGAGATTCCGCTCTCGGCAACCACCGTCTTTCCGGCCGGCACGTCGGGCATCAGCTCGTACGTCGTCTGGACGTCAACGGTGCCCTCGTCGAGGTTGCGGTTGTTTATCCCGATCACGTCGGCGTCAAGTTGAAGGGCCCGCTCCAGCTCGCTCGCGTCGTGAACCTCCACGAGGCAATCGAGATCGAGGCCACGCGCCTCCTCGAACATCGCCCGCAGCTCGCGGTCGTCCAGGATGCGAACGATCAAGAGCACGGCATCGGCCCCGTTCACCGCCGCCTCATACAGCTGGTAGGGATCGACGATGAAATCCTTGCGCAGGATCGGCAGGTCACAGGCGGCGCGAGCAGCGCGCAGGTCCTCGAGCGAGCCGCCGAAATGGCGTTCGTCGGTCAGCACCGAGAGAGCGGCCGCGCCGCCGCGCTCGTACGCACTCACCTGCTCGGCCACGGTGGCGGCTGCCGAGATCTCGCCGGCGCTCGGCGAGCGTCGCTTGAACTCCGCAATCACGGAGAGGCCTGGTCGCACCAGCGCCTCCCGGAAGGGCCGATCCTCGCCGCGCCCCGGAAGCCTGGACTCGAGCTCGGCCTGAGAGGTCTGCTGGCGGCGGTCCTCCACCCCCTCCCGCGCAGCGGCAATTAGCTCCTCGATCATTCCCACGTGAGAGACGAAAGCCTAGTCGCCCAGCTTGGCGGTTGTCGCAATCAGCCGGTCGAGCAGCTCGCCGGCCTTGCCGCTGTCGATTGAGCCGGCGGCCTTGTCGACCCCCTCCGCGAGGCTCTCGGCGCGTCCCCCGACGTAGATGGCTGCGGCGGCGTTGATCAGGACGAGATCGCGGTGCGGACCCCTCTTGCCCTCGAGGACGGCGCGCGTCGCGACGGCGTTCTGCTCGGGACTGCCGCCCGCCACCTCATCCAGCTCCGCCTCGTCGAGCCCGAGGTCGGCCGGCTCGACGAACCACTCCTCCGTGCCGCCGTCGGAGACCTCGATCACCCTGGTGCGCGCGGAGATCGACAGCTCGTCGACACCGTCGTCGGCAGCGACGACCATCGCCCGCACGCTGCCCAGCCCGACCAGGGCCTCGGCGATCGTCTCCTGGTAATGGCGGTCGGAGACGCCGAGCAGCTGGCGCTTGGCGCCGGCCGGATTGGTCAGCGGGCCGAGGAAGTTGAAGATCGTCCGCACCCCGAGCTCCTTGCGGACGGGCACGACGTGAGCCATCGCCGCGTGGTGGCGGGGGGCGAACATGAAGCCGAAGCCGACCTCGTCGATACAGCGCCCCACCTGCTGGGGATCGAGCGCGATGTTGACGCCGAGCGCCTCGAGCAGGTCGGCGGAGCCGCACCTGCTGGTGTTGGACCGGTTGCCGTGCTTGGCGACCGCACAGCCGGCACCCGCGGCGACCAGCGCCGCCGTGGTCGACACGTTGAACGTCGAGGGGCCACCGCCCGTCCCCGCGGTGTCGACCAGGTCGTCCCGAGCTGTCTCCACCGGGGTGGCGAGCCTGCGCATCGTTCGCGCCAGGCCGACAAGCTCGGGGACCGTCTCCCCCTTTGCGCGCAGCGCGATCAGGAAGGCCCCGGTCTGCACGTCGCTGGAGCGGCCCTCCATGATCTCGGCCAGCACCGCGGCGGCGTGGTCCGTGGTGAGGTGATCGCCCGCGCAAACGGCGTCGATCGCCCTGGTGACGATTTCGTTCGGCATCGCTAGTCGAGTTCGCCTTTTGTCGCGCTGGGCGAGACAAAAGGCGAACTCACCCCCAGGAAGTTCTTCAGCAGGTGCTTCCCCTGCGGCGTGAGCACCGACTCGGGATGGAACTGGACCCCCTCGGCCGGCAGCTCCCGGTGGCGGGCCCCCATGACGATGTCGCCGAGGCTGGCGCTCAGCTCCAGCTCGTCAGGCAGGTCGGGGTCGGCGACGAGCGAGTGGTAGCGGCCGGCGACGAGGGGGTTCGAGAGGCCCGCATAGACCGTGCGACCGTCATGCGATATCTCCGCCTCCTTGCCGTGCACCGGCTCGCCCTGCACGGTGCGCCCGCCAAACGCCTCGACCAGCGACTGGTGGCCGAGGCACACACCCAGCACCGGGATGCCTGCCTCGGCAAAGGCGCGAATGGCCTCGACCGAGACCCCGGCCTCGGCGGGGGTGCAGGGCCCCGGCGAAACCACAAGGCGATCGGCGCGCCGCTTCAGAAGCTCGCCGACCGTCGCCCTGTCGTTGCGAACCACCTCGATCTCCGCCCCAAGCTCGCCCAGGTGCTGGACGAGGTTGTACGTGAAGCTGTCGTAGTTGTCGACGATGAGTACCTTCATGGCCAATCCGGCTGCTCGCAGGCCAGCTCGACGGCGCGGAAGACGGCCTTGGCCTTGTTGACCGACTCGTTGTACTCGTAGGCCGGCTTCGCGTCGGCCACCGTCCCGCCGCCGGCCTGCACGTGCACCTGACCGTCCTTGACGACCACCGTGCGGATATGGATCGCCGTGTCGAGGTCGCCGTTCCACGAGAGGTAGCCGATCGCGCCGCCGTAGGAACAGCGCTTGACCCGCTCCAGCTCGTCGATGATCTGCATCGCGCGCACCTTGGGGGCGCCGGAGAGGGTGCCGGCGGGGAGGGCCGCGCGCAGCACGTCCATCGCGCTGACCCCCTCACGCAGCGTCCCCGAGACCTGGCTGACGATGTGGAGGACGTGGGAGTAGGTCTCGACCACCATCAGCTCATCCACCTTCACGGTCCCGTACTCGCAGACGCGGCCGAGATCGTTGCGGCCGAGATCGACGAGCATCACGTGCTCGGCCCGCTCCTTGGGATCGTTGACGAGGCGCTCGGCGAGGCGGCGGTCCTCCTCCTCGTTGGCGCCACGCGGGTACGTGCCGGCGATCGGCCGCGTCTCGACCCGCCGGCCGTGCACCTTGACCAGTGGCTCCGGCGAGGCACCCGCGATCTGAAAGTCGCCGAACTCGAGGAAGTACATGTAGGGAGACGGGTTGATCGCGCGCAGGCCGCGGTAGATCGAGAACGCCTCGACCGGCGCGGGGGCCGAGAAGCGCTGCGAGGGCACAACCTGGAAGGCATCCCCGGCGTGGATGTACTCGACGATCCGCTCAACCGCGGCTTCGAACTCCTCGCGCTCCACGTTCGAGGCGAAGCGGGGCGGCTCGACGACCGTCGGGCGCTCGGGGACGGGCACGGCACTCCGGAGGCGGCTTCGCACGTCCGCAATCGCCGCGGCGGCGCGCTCGTAGGCGGCGTCGATGCCGCCATCGTCATCGCTGAAGGCACAGGCCATGATCGTCAGCTCGTGGCGGAGGTGGTCGAAGGCCAACAGCACGTCGGTGACCATCAGCGCCATGTCGGGCAGCCCGAGCGGGTCGGGGCTGGGCTCGCCCAGCGGCTCGACCGTGCGCACCAGGTCGTAGCCGAAGAACCCGACCGCCCCGCCGGCGAAGGGCGGGAGGCCCTCGACGGGAGCGAGCCTGAAGCGATCGAAGTGCTCGGCGACGGCGGCGTAGGGATCAGGGGCGTCCCGAGGCGCCTGGCCGGACTCGGAGAGAGCCCCGTCGCTCCAGCGCAACACCGAGCGGGGACGGATACCGACGAAGGAGTAGCGGCCGACCTGCCCCTGCTCGGCCGACTCCAGCAGGAAGCAGGGCGCTCCCTCGGGCTCGCCCGCCCGCAGCTTGAGGAAGGCGGAGACGGGCGTCTCGCAGTCGTCGACGAAGCGGGCGCGCACGGGCACCACGTTGCCCTGCCCGGCCAGCGCGCGCGCCTCCTCGAGGCTCGGCTCGAGGCGCAGCTCCGAATCAGCGGCGACGGCCATTGAGCACTTCCATCACCGCGGATCGCGGGACCTCGCGGGAGGCGAGCAGCACGCTGAGGTGGTAGAGCAGGTCGGCGGCCTCTTCGGCGACGCGCTCATCGGACTCTTCCCGCGCGGCCCGGACGACCTCCTCAGCCTCCTCCTCGACCTTCGCACCGATCAGCTCTTGGTCGTCGAGCAGCTTCACCGTGTAGCTGCCCTCGGGCCGCTCGGCGGCACGGCTGCGCAGCGTGCGCTCCAGCGCCGCCAGCGCTTCGTGGGCCGGCGGCGCCGGCTCGCCACCGTCGCCCAACTCACGGTGGAAGCAGCTGCGCTCGCCCGTGTGACAGGCGGGGCCGGCCGGCTCGACCAGGGCGACGATCGCGTCGCCGTCGCAGTCGTAGCGGAGCTGGCGCAGCCGCAGCACGTTGCCCGATGTTTCCCCCTTGCGCCAGATCTCCCCCCGCGAGCGGCTGTAGAAGTGGACCTCGCCGGTCTCGACGGTCAGCCGCAGCGACTCCTCGTTGACGTAGGCGAGCGTCAGCACCTCGCCGCTGGCGAAGTCCTGCGCCACGCACGGCGCCAGGCCGCGCTCATCGAATTCCACCTGCTCGAACATCAGGCAATCGTAGTCAGGGTCAGGCCGCATGGCGCTTTCCTGTCGCATACCGACACTTTCGCGCCACTCACTCGATCCCCAGCCGATCCAGCAGCCCCTCGTCGCGGCGCCAGCGGCGGCGGAGGCGGACCCGGAGGTCGAGGTGCACCTTGGCGCCCACCTCCTCTTCGAGCGAGCGTCGGGCGCCGCGGCCGATCTCCTCCACCTTCGAGCCTCCCTTGCCGATCAGGACGCCCTTCTGGGACTCGGTCTCCACCCAGATCTCGGCGCGGATGGTGACCAGACCGTCGGCCCGCTCGGAGATCTCCTTCACCGAGACCTCGACCGAGTGGGGTATCTCATCGCGGGTCCGGTTGAGAACCTGTTCGCGGACCAGCTCGGCCAACATCACCTCGCTCGACTGGTCGCTGTGGTCCTCGGGCGGGTAGAGGTAGGGCCCCTCGGGAACCAGCTCGCCCAACCGCTGCACCAGGGCGTCGAGGCCCTCGCGACTGCGGGCGCTGATCGGGAACACCTCGTCGACGCCCTCCAGCTCCGCGGCCTTGGCCAGGACCGGCACCAGCTCGTTGGGACCGGTGCGATCGACCTTGTTGACAGCGCAGATCGTCGGGGTATCGGGGCCGGCGGCGCGCAGCGCGCGGGCGATGAAGCGATCGCCGGCGCCGACTCCCTCCTCGCCGTTGACGACCAGGAGAGCAACGTCGGAGTCGGCCAGCTCACGCTCGACCCGGCGCTGCATCCGCTCGGTAAGGACGTCGCGCGGGCGCTGCACACCCGGCAGGTCGACGAGGACGAGCTGGCGGCCGGCGGCCTCGTCGGTGGCGATGCCGCGAATCGCCCGCCGCGTCGTCTGCGGACGCATCGAGACGATCGCAACGCGGCTGCCGACGATGGCGTTGACGAGCGTCGACTTGCCGACGTTGGGCCTGCCCGCCAGGCCGATGAAGCCGGCGCGTGTCATCGCAGCCCCGCGATCACGCGCGCCTGTAGGGCGAGCATCTCGCCGGCGTCGGTCTCATGGTCATAGCCGCAGAGGTGAAGGACGCCATGGACCGCAACCTCGGTGACGTCCGCGCAGTGCTCGGGGCAGATGGCGACATCGCCCAGCTCGCGCGGGCCCGGGGTTGGGCCCACGCCGTCGACGGGAAAGGCGAGGACATCGGTGGGCGCGTCCACGCCGCGATGATCGCGGTTCAGCTCGCGGATGCGGGTTGCATCGACCAACTCGACCGCCAGGTGCCCGTCGCGAACCCCCGCGGCGTCCAACGCCGCCGCGACCGCGCGCCGCAGGTCGGGCGGCACATCGGAGAGGCCCACCGTCACGTCGGTTCAGCGGGCGGACGCCCCTGCCTCTCCCGCTCCCTGCTCCCGTACTCGCCGTAGGCCGCGACGATCCGCTGGACGAGCTTGTGGCGGACCACGTCCTCACCCCCGAAGCGGATGAAGGAGATGTCCTGGACCTCGCTGAGGATGTCGCGAACGACGACCAGGCCAGAGCGCTGGTCGGCGGGCAGGTCGATCTGGGTGATGTCGCCGGTCACCACCATTCGTGAGTTGAAGCCAAGCCGCGTCAGGAACATCTTCATCTGCTCGGGGCTCGTGTTCTGCGCCTCGTCGAGGATCACAAAGGAGTCGTTGAGGGTGCGGCCGCGCATGAAGGCGAGCGGCGCCACCTCGATCACCCCGCGCTCGAAGTAGCCGTTGACCCGATCGGGATCGAGCATGTCGTAGAGCGCGTCGAAGAGCGGCCGCAGGTAGGGATCGACCTTGGCCTGGATGTCGCCGGGCAGGAAGCCGAGCCGCTCGCCCGCCTCGACGGCGGGTCGGGTGAGGATGATCCGCTGGACCTCGCGCTCGGCCAGGGCCGCAGCCGCCATCGCGACGGCGAGAAACGTCTTTCCCGTGCCCGCAGGCCCAATCCCGAAGGTGATCGTGTGGCGGCGGATCGAGTCCACGTAGCGTTTCTGGTTGAGCGTCTTCGGCGCCACCTTGGTGTTGCGGTGACGCCAGACGACGTCCTCGAGGATCTGCGCCGGGCTTTCCTGCGCGTTGAGGGCCCCGGCCACCGCTTCGATCGTCCCCGGTGCGACTTCGTGCCCCTGCTCGATCAGGTCGACCAGCTCGTCGACCACGGTGGCGGCCGTCTGCACGTCGTCGGAGTCGCCGTCGAGGGTGAGCACGTTGCCGCGCAGGTGGAGATCGCAGTCGAGACGGCCGCGCAGCGCCCGCAGCACCGCGTCCTCGGAGCCCGCGAGCTCCGCGGCCACCGTGTTGTCGAGCGTCAGCTGCTTACGCGCCAAGCCGCTCCCGCACCGCCGCGCTCACCCGCTTGCCGTCGGCGCGCCCGCCCACCTTTGGCATCAGCGCCGACATCACCTGTCCCATCTGCCGCTGCTCGGCGGCGCCGGTCTCGGCGACCGCCGCCTCGACGAGCTCGGTCAGCTCCCCGTCGGAGAGCTGCTGCGGCAGGTAGCCCTCGACCAGCTCCGCCTCGAAACGCTCGGCCGCCTCCTGCTCGGCGCGGCCTGCCTCGCGGTAGGCCTCCGCCGCCTCCAGTCGCTTCTTGCGCTCCCGCTGCAGCACCGCGGTCTCGTCGCCCTTGCCGAGCTTTGCGTCCTGCTGCAGGGAGTCGACGATCATCCGCAGCGCCGCGGCTCGCTCGCGGTCGCGCGCTTTCATCGCGGTGCGGACGTCTGCCTGAACCTGCTCGAGGACGCTCATGGCACTAAGGGTAGGGCCTCAGCCGCCGGCGGGCACGTCGATCCGCTCGACCGCGCCCAGGGGCATCTGGAGGAAGCGGGTTCCCAGCTCCCGGAAGGAATCGGCGTCGCCGGTGCAGAGGAAGCGATAGTCGCCCTCTCGATCCCGCCGCCGGTTGAGGCGACGGGACTCCAGGACTCGCTGGACGGCGGCCGCGACCGCGTGGCCGCCGCTGACCAGGCGCACGTCCCGGCCAAGGATGCGCTGCAGCATCGGGGCCACGAGCGGATAGTGGGTGCAGCCGAGGATCAGCGTGTCGACCTCGGCCCGCATCAGCGGCGCGCAGTAGGAGCGCGCCATCTCCACCACGCCCTCGTCGAACGGCGAGCCGTCCTGGATGAAGGCCGCCAGGTCGGGGGCCTCAACCTCGGTCACCTCCAGCGCCCGGCCCTGCCGTTCGAGGGAGCGGCGATAGGCGCCGCTCTCGACCGTGTTGGGGGTCGCCAGCACGCCGACCCGGCCGCTGTCGGTGATCGCGGCGGCGATCTCGGCCTGAGGCTCGACCACGGGGACAACCTCCACGTCGCGCTCGCCGGCAACCGCGCGCACCACGTCCTCGCCGATCGAGGTGGCGGTGTTGCAGGCGATCACCAGGAGCTTGGCGCCGTCGCCCAGCAGCAGCTCGGCGATCGCACCGATCCGCTCTCGCAGGCGCTCCGGGTCGCGCGTCCCGTAGGGGAACATCGCGGTGTCGCCGAGATAGACGAAATCCTCCTCGGGCAGGGAGACAAGGCACTCGTGCAGCACGGTGAGCCCACCGACGCCGGAGTCGAACATGGCGATTGGGAGAGACGCGTTGAGCTGAGGGGTTGGCGCGCGCGTGGCCGTCAGGGTTTGACGATCATGAAGAAGAGGGCAACGAGGATCGCCACGTTCGCCAGCCGGATCACGATCTTGAGCTGCCTGAGGAGCGAGTCGAACTCCGGGCTGAGGGTGACGTCGCCATGGCCGGAGGCGGCGATGTCGCGCTCGGCGAGCCCGGCGAGCTTCGTCTCGGTGCGGCCGAAGTAGAGCGGGACAAGCGGGATCAGGACGATCAGGATCGTGAAGGGGGCCTGCACGAAGTTCGCGCCGAATTCGTAGGGACCTTCGGAGATGAGATAGACGCCGGTGAGCAGGATCAGGAAGGCAGCCGGCGCGATCACCGCCTTGCCGATCTTCTCCATGGTGCGAAGCGTGTACGGCAGGCTGCGCGGATAGCGGTTGCGCGCCGCCCGCAAGAGGAGCGGATAGACGAAGGTCGGCCCGAATCCGGCGACGACGGCAAGGACGTGGACGAAGACTACGGTCCAATAGAACGTGATGATCCCGGCGACCACGGAGCGGGAAACATACAGATGCCCACGGCGACTAGTGACCTGAGTCGTTGATCCGCTGGCAGTAGGAGGCGAGGCTGTCGAGGATCTCGTCTGCGCTCTTGTGCCAGACATAGGGCTTGGGTTCGTCGTTCCAGTTGGCGATCCAGGTGCGGATCGAGGCGACGAGGTCGCGGACCGAGCGATGGGAGCCGCGCTTGATCCACTTCGTGGTCAGCTCGGCGAACCAGCGCTCGACGAGGTTCAGCCAGGAGCTGTAGGTGGGTGTGAAGTGCAAGGTGAAGCGCGGGTGGCGCTGCAGCCAGCGCTGGATCGAGGGCGTCTTATGGGTCGAGGAGTTGTCGAGCACGACATGGACGTCGAGGCCCTCTGGCACCGAGTGCTCGATCAGGTTGAGGAACCGGCGGAACTCATCGGCGCGATGCCTGGGAGTCATCTCGGCGATCACCTGACCGGAGGCGAGGTCGAGCGCGGCGTAGAGGTTCGTGGTGCCGTTGCGCACGTAGTCGTGGGTGTGGCGCTCGGGCACGCCCGGCATCAGTGGCAGGATCGGCGAGGAGCGCTCGAGGGCCTGGATCTGGGACTTCTCATCGACGCAGAGCACCACCGCCGCCTCGGGCGGGTTGAGGTAGAGCCCGACGATGTCTCTCACCTTGTCGACGAACTGCGGGTCGGGCGAGAGCTTGAAGTGCTCGGCGCGGTGGGGCTTCAGCCCGAAGGCGCGCCAGATCCGGCTGATCGCGGTCTGGCTCATCCCGGTGGCGGCTGCCATTTGGCGGGTCGACCAGTGGGTCGCGTTGGAGGGCTGCTCCTCCAGCGTCTTGACGATCACTCGCTCGACGTCCTCGTCGGTGATCTGCCGTGGCTTGCCCGGGCGCGGCTCGTCGTGCAGGCCGTCGAGGCCGCGCTTGGCGAAGCGTCCTCTCCAGCGCCCCACCGTCTGTGTGCTGCAGCCCAGCCGAGCCGCGATCTCCTTGCTTTGCTCGCCGTCGGCCGCCGCCAACACGATCCGGCAGCGCAGCGCCAGAGCCTGGGCGCTCTTCGGGCGCCTGGCCCAGCGCTCGAGCACCTCTCGCTCCTCCTCGCTGAGCTCGACATCCACACGTCGGGGCATGAGGCCTCCCATCGTCGCTTGCGATGGCGACGACTTCGACGGCGATGGAGATATGCCTGTGAACTAACGACTCAGGTCACTAGTAGACCCGCCCGAAAATACGTTCAGGCGGATCAGCAGGATCTCGGCAGCGGGCGATGAACCTCACCGCAGTGGCCCCGAAGATCGAGATCGAGCTGAGCGAGGAGGAGCGCAGTGAGCTGGAGCGCTTCGCTCGCTCGGAGACCCGTCCCTTCCGCGAGGTCCAGCGAGCGCGGATGATCCTCTACTCCGCGGCCGGTGAGACCGACGGGTGGATCGCCGAGCGGCTGGACTGCACCCCGGAGTGCGTCGGCAAGTGGCGACGAAGATTCAGCGCCCAGCGGCTCGAGGGACTCACCGATCTCCAACGCGCGGGACGCCCGCGCCGTTTTCCCCCCGGAGCAGGTCGCCGAGGTCAAGGCGATCGCCTGCGAGCTGCCCGCCGTCCACGGCTTGCCGCTCGGCCGCTTCACGCGCACTGAGCTGCACCAGCTGGTGATCGAGCGCGGCGTCACCGAGGCCTCGGCGACGACGATCTGGCGCTGGTTGCACGATGCAGCGATCAAGCCCTGGCAGGTGCGTTCCTGGCTCTTTCCCCGCGACCCCGACTTTGCCGCCAAGGCCGCGCCGGTGCTCGATCTCTACCAGCGGCGCTTCGAAGGCCGCCGCCTGCGCCCCGACGAGTACGTGATCTCCGCCGACGAGAAGTCCCAGTTGCAGGCGTTGGGCCGCCGCCACCGGACCCTGCCCCCGGCGCCGGGGCGCCCATCCCTGGTCGAGTTCGAGTACCGCCGAGGCGGCACCCTGGCCTATCTCGCCGCCTGGGACGTCCACCACGCCAACCTCTTCGGCCGGGTCGAGGAGAAGACCGGGATCGAGCCCTTCGGCCGCCTCGTCGAGGAGGTGATGAGCGCCGAGCCCTATGCCTCGGCCCGCCGGGTGTTCTGGGTTGTCGACAACGGCTCCTCCCACGCCGGCCAGGCCTCAATCGATCGCCTGCAGGGCGCCTACGAAAACCTGCGCCTGATCCACCTGCCGATTCACGCCTCCTGGCTCAACCAAATCGAGCTCTACTTCTCGATCGTGCAGCGCAAGGCGCTCACCCCCAACGACTTCGACTCCCTGGAGGAACTCAGCGAGCGGCTGCTCACCTTTCAGGGGCGCTACGCCGAGATCGCCCGACCGTTCGAGTGGACGTTCACACGCTCCGACCTGGAGCGAGTGTTGGCCAGGGTCGCCGATCGAGAGTCGGAACTGAGGCTGGCTGCCTGAGCGAACTTGCGGATAGGTCTACTAGTGACCTGAGTCGTTGATCCGCTGGCAGTAGGAGGCGAGGCTGTCGAGGATCTCGTCTGCGCTCTTGTGCCAGACATAGGGCTTGGGTTCGTCGTTCCAGTTGGCGATCCAGGTGCGGATCGAGGCGACGAGGTCGCGGACCGAGCGATGGGAGCCGCGCTTGATCCACTTCGTGGTCAGCTCGGCGAACCAGCGCTCGACGAGGTTCAGCCAGGAGCTGTAGGTGGGTGTGAAGTGCAAGGTGAAGCGCGGGTGGCGCTGCAGCCAGCGCTGGATCGAGGGCGTCTTATGGGTCGAGGAGTTGTCGAGCACGACATGGACGTCGAGGCCCTCTGGCACCGAGTGCTCGATCAGGTTGAGGAACCGGCGGAACTCATCGGCGCGATGCCTGGGAGTCATCTCGGCGATCACCTGACCGGAGGCGAGGTCGAGCGCGGCGTAGAGGTTCGTGGTGCCGTTGCGCACGTAGTCGTGGGTGTGGCGCTCGGGCACGCCCGGCATCAGTGGCAGGATCGGCGAGGAGCGCTCGAGGGCCTGGATCTGGGACTTCTCATCGACGCAGAGCACCACCGCCGCCTCGGGCGGGTTGAGGTAGAGCCCGACGATGTCTCTCACCTTGTCGACGAACTGCGGGTCGGGCGAGAGCTTGAAGTGCTCGGCGCGGTGGGGCTTCAGCCCGAAGGCGCGCCAGATCCGGCTGATCGCGGTCTGGCTCATCCCGGTGGCGGCTGCCATTTGGCGGGTCGACCAGTGGGTCGCGTTGGAGGGCTGCTCCTCCAGCGTCTTGACGATCACTCGCTCGACGTCCTCGTCGGTGATCTGCCGTGGCTTGCCCGGGCGCGGCTCGTCGTGCAGGCCGTCGAGGCCGCGCTTGGCGAAGCGTCCTCTCCAGCGCCCCACCGTCTGTGTGCTGCAGCCCAGCCGAGCCGCGATCTCCTTGCTTTGCTCGCCGTCGGCCGCCGCCAACACGATCCGGCAGCGCAGCGCCAGAGCCTGGGCGCTCTTCGGGCGCCTGGCCCAGCGCTCGAGCACCTCTCGCTCCTCCTCGCTGAGCTCGACATCCACACGTCGGGGCATGAGGCCTCCCATCGTCGCTTGCGATGGCGACGACTTCGACGGCGATGGAGATATGCCTGTGAACTAACGACTCAGGTCACTAGGCTCTGAGCAGCAGGGCGGCCCAGTCGCCGTCGCGGCGGCGGCCGGCCTCGGTGAGGCCGGCGGGGGCGAATGCGGCGGCGATCTCGTCGACCTCGGCGGGGAGCAGGCCGGAGCAGATCAGCGTCGCGGGGGCCCGATCGGCCGCAAGCTGAGATGCCACTGCGGTGAGCACTGGGGCGGTCATGTTGGCGACGACGGTTGGGGCCAGGGATGGCAGGCGCTCGCGGAGGTTGACGCGCTCGAGCGCGACGTCGACGCCGTTGGCCTCGGCGTTTTCCGCCGCGACTTCCAGGGCGACCGCCTCGTGGTCGTAACCGCGCACCGGGCCCCAGCCGAGCTTGGCGGCGGCAATCGCGAGGACGCCGGAGCCGGTGCCCAGATCCGTCAGCGGGCCGCCGGCGCTCCCGGCCTCGCCCAGCTCGAGCAACAGCTCAAGGGAGAGGCGGGTCGTCGGGTGGGCGCCGGTTCCAAAGGCGCGGCCTGGATCGATGACCAGGTCGATGGCGCCGTCGCGCGGCTCCTCCCAGGAGGGACGCACCCAGAGGCGCTCGCCGACCAGGAACGGCTTGTGGAAGTCCTGCCAGCGATCGGCCCAGTCGTCGGGAACCTCCGTGGCGACGACCTCGACGAGGCCGTCCCCCGCCGCCGCCTCGATCTCGCCGAGCTCGGGCAGCTCCCCCTCACCGCCGTAGATCGCGTACTCGACGTAGCCGGGGCCCTGTTCCTCCTCGACCCCGTTGGGCACCAGCACCGTCAGCTCGGCAAGCACCAGCTCCGCCTGCTCGGGTGTGCAGCGGACCGCGAGGCGAATCAACCGAACGCCCGGCGAACGCGAGAGAAGAAGTTCTCGTGGCCGCGCTGGGAACGGAGGTTGCGGGGCTCGAGCGTCTCGCCGAGCTTCCGCGCCAGCTCGCGCTGCTCCTCGGAGAGGTCGGTGGGGACGATGACCTGGACGGCGATCACCAGATCACCGGGCGGTCCGCCGCCGGAACCCGGCATCCCGTTTCCCCGCAGGGCGTAATGCGCTCCATGCTGGGTTCCCGGCGGCAGCTCGACCTCGCGCTCGCCCTCGTGGCTGGGGACGAGGATCTTGGTTCCCAGCATCGCCTCGACCGCCGAGATCTCGACCGTATGGATCAGGTCCTGGCCGCGCATCGGCCCCCGTCTCACCTCGAAGCCGAAGCCGCTCCCCCCGAAGAAGGCCTGGAAGATCTCCTCAACCGAGCCAAAGCCGCCTCCCGGTGGGAAGCCTCCCGAGCGCAGGCCCTGGTGGCCGTAGGCATCGTAGGTACGGCGCCGCTCGGGATCGGAGAGCACCTCGTAGGCTTCCGCCGCCGCCTTGAACTTCTCCTCCGCCTGGGGATCGTGGTCGTTGACGTCAGGGTGCAGCTCCCGGGCGAGGCCGCGGAAGGCCCTCTTCACCTCCGTCGCGGAGGCATCCCGGCCCACACCGAGGATCTCGTAGTAGTCCCGTGGCATGACTCAGCTGCCGTAGACGGTCTCGCAGTAGCGCGACAGCTCGCGGGCCGCGCCGCGCACCGAGGCGATCGCCGTCGCATAGTCCATCCGCAGCGGTCCGACAACGCCGACCGAGCCGAGGTTGCGGTGGGCGAGGCCGTAGTTGGCGCCGACCACGCTGACCGAGCGGAGCTCCGGCTGGGGGTTCTCGCCTCCGATCCAAAGGAAGACCGAGCGCTCGTCGAGCGCGGAGCGCAGCATCCCCAACACGCTTGCGCGTCGCTCCAGCGCGGTCATCAGCTTGTCGGCTCTGGGCAGGTCGTCGACGTGCTCCTCGGAGAGCAGGCGCGACGCTCCCTCCATATAGAGGGTGTCCCCCGCCTCGTGCTCGAGCTCCGTGAATGCGGCACCCAGGGTTTCGACGAAGCCGGTCTCCACCCGCCCCAGCTCAGGGTCCGCAAGGCGGTTGGAGATCATCCGCGCTCCCACGCCCATTCCCGCCAGTGACTCGTTCAGGTAGCTCGAGGCCCACTCGACCAAGCCGGGATCGACCGGCTCGTCGAAGTCGAACACCCGCTTGGCTACGGCGCCGGTCGACGCGATCGCGATCACCATCAGCTTGGTCGGGCTCAGGCGCAGCACCTCGACGCTGTGAATCGTCGCCGCCAAGTTGGGCGCCGGCGCCGTGGCCAGGGCCATCAGGTCGGTGACCTGGGCCAGCGCCGTGATCGTCTCCCGCATCGCGTCGTCGATCTCCCGCCGCAGCCGCGACAGCTGCAGCTCGACCCCGGCGTCCGCCTGCGGCAGTCCCGACGCCAGCAGCAGATCGACGTAGCATCGATAACCGGAATCCGTCGGGATCCTCCCCGCCGAGGTATGCGGATGAGTCAGGTATCCGGCGGCCTCCAGCGCCGCCAGCTCCGCGCGAACGGTCGAGGCCCTCCATTCGACGTCGGGATTCTCAGCGATCGGCTTCGAAGCGACGGGCCTGCCCGACGCCAGGTAAGCGTCGACGACCAACCTCAGAATCAGCTCCTGTCTCTGGGAAAGCATGCCCTCTGCAGTGTAGAAGCGGGGCCGGGTGCCCGGCCCGCTTCACGCCTAGAGCTGGACCTCGGCCTCCGCGTTGCGGATCGTCTGGTTGTCACCCTGAGCGGCGACGGTGTCGACGACGACCCGGTCGCCCTCCACCGACTTGACCGTGCCGGTGACGACGATCTCCTGCTCGGGCGCCCCCATGCCGCGGAACTGGACCGAGAGGCGCTTCAGCGCGCGCGGATCGCCGCCCGCGAGCTCGGTGTTGGCGCGGGCGACGAGGCCCATCATGTAGAGGCCGTGGAGGATCGTGCCCGGCAGGCCGACCACCTTGGCGAACTCGGGATCGATGTGGATCGGGTTGAAGTCGCCCGAGGCGCCCGCGTAGCGGTGCGGCAGGTACTTGTCAGGGGTCACCCGCAGCTCCGGAACCTGGTCGCCGACCTTGAGCTCGCTCATCCTCACACCCCCCTGACGATGTTGGTCCAGACGCCCCGCACGACCTGGGTGCCGTCCTGGTTGACCGAGTTGGACTCGAAGACGTAGAAGCCCTTGCCGTCCTTCTCGTAGATCTCGAGGCACTTCGCGCTCGTCGTGATCTCGTCGCCGGAGCAGGCCGGCTCGCCCCACTCGAACTCCTGGCTGCCGTGCACCATCGCGGCGAAGTTCATCCCGACCTCGGGGTCGAGCATCGCCGGCGCGACCCCCGGGGCGCTGTAGACGACGCAGAACATCGGCGGCGCGACGACGTCGCGGTAGCCGGCCGCCCTGGCGGCGTCGCGGTCGAAGTGGACCGGGTTATCGAGCCCGATCACCGCCGCGTACTCCCTGATCTTCTCCTTGCCCACCTCGTACGTCGTGGCGGGCCACTCCTTGCCAACTGCATCGGTCTTGATCGCCATGGGCGGAGACCCTATCTACTCGTCGATCTCGAGGACCGCCAGGAACGCCTCCTGCGGAACCTCGACCCTCCCCACCTGCTTCATCCGCTTCTTGCCGGCTTTCTGCTTCTTCAGCAGCTTCTGCTTGCGGGTGACGTCGCCGCCGTAGAGCTTCGCGGTGACGTCCTTGCGCAGCGCCTTGACGGTCTCCCGAGCAAGGACGCGGGAGCCGATCGCCGCCTGTACGGGAATGTCGAAGAGCTGGCGGGGAATCGTCTTCCGCAGCCGCTCGACCAGCTGCGTCCCCCGCTCGTAGGCGAAGTCCCGGTGGACGATCACAGAAAGCGCGTCCACCTTGCCGCCGGCGAGCAGGATGTCGAGCTTGACCAGGTCCGACGGGCGGTTGCCGATCGGCTCGTAGTCGAGCGACGCGTAGCCCCGGGTGGATGACTTCAGCAGGTCGAAGAAGTCGAGGACGATCTCGGCCAGCGGCAGGTCGTAGCGGATCTGCACCCGCTGCGGGCTCAGGTAGTGCATGTCGACGTGGGTCCCGCGACGCGCCTGGCAGAGCTCCATCACCGCGCCGACGTACTCCGACGGAGCGATGACCGTGGCCCGTATGTAGGGCTCTTCGATCGTCTCGATCGAGCCGGGATCGGGCATATGGGTGGGGCTGTGGACGTCCACCCTCTCGCCGCCGATCCGGTGGACCTCGTAGCGCACGTTGGGCGTCGTCGCCAGCAGCTCCAGCCCGTACTCGCGCTCCAGCCGCTCGCGGACGATCTCCATGTGCAGGAGGCCGAGGAAGCCGCAGCGGAATCCGAAGCCGAGCGCGTCGGAGGTCTCCGGCTCGTAGGAGAGCGCCGCGTCGTTGAGCGCCAGCTTGTCGAGCGCGTCGCGCAGGTCTTCGTAGCGATCGGTGTCGATCGGAAAGAGGCCGCAGAAGACCATCGGTCTCACCTCCCGATAGCCCTCGAGGGGTTTCGAGGCAGGCCGCTCCTTCGCGGTCAGCGTGTCGCCGACCCGCAGCTTGGCGACGTCCTTGAGCCCGGTTATCACGTAGCCCACCTCGCCCGCCGCCATTCCCCCGGCCGCTGTCATCTGGGGGCGGAAGAAGCCGATGTCGTCGATGTCGGCCTCGGTTCCGGCCTGCATCGCCAGGATCCGCTCGCGCTTGCGAAAGACGCCGTCGACCATCCGCACGTAGGCGATCACGCCGCGGTACTGGTCGAACTCCGAGTCGAAGATGAGGGCCCGCGGCGGCGCTGCCGGATCGCCCTTGGGAGCCGGGACTCGGGCGACGATCGCCTCCAGCACCTCGACCACCCCCTCTCCGGTCTTCGCCGAGATCCGCAGCGCATCGCCGGGATCGCTGCCCAGCAGGTCGGCAATCTCACCGGCAACCCGCTCCGGCTCGGCGCCGGGCAGGTCGACCTTGTTGATGACCGGGATCAGCTCCAGCCCGTTCTCGATCGCGAGGTAGGTGTTGGCGACGGTCTGGGCCTCGACCCCCTGGGCGGCATCGACGACCAGCAGCGCCCCCTCGCAGGCGGCGAGGCTGCGTGAGACCTCGTAGGAGAAGTCGACGTGGCCGGGCGTGTCGATCAGGTGCAGGTGGTAGGTCTGGCCGTCGGCGGCGCGGTACTCGACCCGCACCGCCTGCGCCTTGATCGTGATCCCCCGCTCGCGCTCGAGGTCCATCGAGTCCAGCACCTGGGCGCGCATCTTCTTCGGGTCGATCGCACCGGTGATCTCCAGGATGCGGTCGGCCAGGGTCGACTTGCCGTGGTCGATGTGGGCGATGATCGAGAAGTTGCGGATGTGCTCCATCGGCCCGCGGAGTATGGCGAGCGGGGCTTGGCAGGGGACTGGGGCTGCCTTGACGGCGCCTACGTCCGCCTTCGGCGGACGAATTTGGTGCCCCTTCGGGGCAGGAACCACTCCGCGGTGCCGGGGGGAGGCGCCGTCAAGGCAGCCCCAATCCCCTGCTACCTGAGCGCTTCTGTGTCGATCAGGGGCAGGTCGATGGATCCAGGGGGGCCGTTAGCTTGAAGACGACTGTGGGGGGTTTGCGGAGGATTGCCGTTGCGCCGGGGGCTTCGGTCCAGCGGGCTGTTGGCGGGTAGGTGGGCTTGCCGGGTTCGATGCGGTCGCGGGTGGCCACCACGTAGTCGTAGCTGCCGGCGTTCAGGGCGCGACGCCAAGCCCGGCAGGAGGCGGGCGCGACAAAGCCCCCGTGAGGGCGTGCGATGCCGACGAACTGGACATGGTTGGAGAGGTCGGTGCCGAACAGCGGGTACTGGCGGGTGCTGGTCGTGGCGATGCGGGCGCCCGAGACCGAGCGCGCCCAGCGGAAGACGGCATCGAGGCCCTGGGTCGTGAAGTCCGGCTTGGCGTACCGGTGCTCCAGGTAGACGCGCTGCTCGCGGTAGCCGAGGGCGACCGCCGCCACTGCGAGCAACGCTCCGAGCACGGCCACCACCCGCGTGGGAATCGACCACCGCCGGCGGGGGCCCAGCGACGCCCAGCGGCTGATCCGCTGCCTCAGGAGGGGCGTCAGCGGCAGCAGCGCCATCCCGAGGACCAGGGTCGGTGTCAAGTAGCGCAGTCCGGACTCGAACCCGCGTGGCATCCCCGCCGGGCCCTCGGCCGAGGTGGGCGCGAACAGCCAGGCCAGCGCCGCGACGAGCCCGACCACCCCGAGCACCCGCAGCAACGGGCTCGCCCCGCGCCCGATGCAAAGCAGCAACCCGGCGAGCGTCAGCCCGGCGAGGAGCGGCCAGGCGAGCCCGAACCCATCGTGCAGCCCCGGCAGGAACCAGTGCGACCAGACCGAGCCGTCGGTCAGGTATTCGAAGACGCTGTGCCCCTCACGGCCTCCCAGCGGCTGCTGGGGGGCAGGGAGCGAGATCGGCCCCAGATGGCGCACCCAGGGAAGCGGATTGCCGGCGTGGACCAGATTCCGCAGGTACCAGTAGCCACCCCCCGCCAGGGCGGGCAGGCCCGCCGCAAGCAGGGCGCGCCACCTGGATCCCCGCGGGGAGATCGCGACGAGCCCGATCACAAGCGCCGTCGCCGGCGCCAGGAAGTTGAGCTTGGTGCCGGCCGCCAGCCCCGCCGCCAGCCCGACGATCGCGAGCGTCCCCGTTGACAGCCTCCGGCCCGATCGCGCCTGCCACGCATTGACGGCGATCGCCACGGAAGCGAGCAGGAAGAAGGTCGCGGCGAGATCGTTCCGCGCCTCCCCGGCTTGATCGGCCAGCGCCGGGATGCTCAGCGCGATCGCCCCCAATGCAAGCGACACCGGCGCGACCCGGAATGGCCGCCCGATGCACCAGGCAGCGACCAGGCACCCCAGGAGCCAACCGAGATTGAGCAGCGGAGACAGGATGTCGCGGCTGAAGGCCGCCATCCCGATCGCGTGGAAGAGCTCCGCATTGGCCGGGTAGAACCACGCCAGGTACTGGGGCGCGATGAAGTGCAGGTCGAACGTGTTCCCGGTCTGGAAGAAGCCGGCCGCGAGCGGCCCGTGGTACCAGGTCGAGTCGAACCCGGTCATCCCGGTGCCTAGACGCAGACGAACCCCGGCGGCGAAGTGGGCCACGGCCGCAGCGGCGATGAGCAGCGCAGTCAGGGTCGCCCATGAGGGACCGGGGCTTCTGCCCGCGGGTCCTGTCGCCGCAGGGGACCCACCGCCCCCTGCGGTCGCTGAAGCGTCCTCGGGGGCGGTCCCCCCTGCGGCGCCACCCGCGGGAGGGGCGGAGGTGGCGAACCTTCCGGGACCGAGCACTCTCGAGGCAACTCCGATGACCGCGATGGCAAGGAGATAGGGCGCGGGCTCGAAGAGGCTGAAGCTGCCGAGCAGCTCGGCGGTCCAGATGAGGAGGGCGAGCGCGAGGACGGCTGTGGCGAGGTGAGCTGGAGCGCCTGGGAGGTCCGGCAGGAGACGGCGGCGAAGCTGGGCGGCGCCGAGGGTGGCGAAGCCGGCGAGCAGGCCGACCTCGGCGACGCCCAGCAGATAGCGCGAGGCGCTCAGCATCGCTCAGCGGCGCCGCAGGAGGCGGGTCATCTGCTCCAGCTCGGCCACCCGGAGGAGCTTGGCGAGGGCGATGTAGACGAGCCCGCCAGCGCCCAGGGCCGTGCCGAGCGAGACTATCTGGCCACCGAGGCCGCGGCCCAGGGAGGCGTCGAGGACGTGCCAGATGCCGAAGCTCACGGCGGCCAGCGCCGCCGAGGCGAGGGCGATCCGGGCGCCGGTGTCGATGAAGCGGCCCAGCTCGAGGCCGCCCAGCAGGCGGCGCAGGATCATGCATTGGGCGAAGACGCTGACCGTGGTGGCGATCGCCGTCGAGGCGACGATCCCCCCGACGCCGAGGTGGTAGAGGCCGAGCGCCGCCAATGCGGTCACCGCCAGGTTGGCGGCGGCGATCGTCGTCGGCAGCCACGGCCGCTGCAGGCCGAAGAAGGTGCGCGTCAAGAGCAGGAAGAGGCCGTTGGTCGGCAGCGAGAAGGCGAACCAGAAGAGCGCCGTCGCCACCAGCGTCGTCTGCGCCGGGGTGAATTTGCCGTGCTGGTAGACGAGGCGGATCATCGGTTCGGAAAGGACGAGGACGGCGGCGGCGGCGGGCAGGAGGACGAAGAGGATCTGCCGCATCCCGTTGGCCATCGTCGCGCGCAGGTTGTCGTGCTCGCCGCGCGACGCGAAACGGGCGAGCGTCGGGAAGAGGACGGTGGCGATCGCCACCGAGAAGATCCCCTGCGGCAGCTGGTAGATCCGGAACGCTTTGTCGATCGCCGCCGGGGCTTGGTCGCTGACCAGGCTGCCGAAGAGGCTGTTGATCAGCAGGTTGAAGTTGATCAGCCCGAGGCTGATCGTCACCGGCAGCATCAGGACCAGCACGCGCCGCACGTCGCGGTTGCGCCAGTCGAAGCTCCAGTTGAACCTGAACGGGGTGTTGCGCAGGTCGAAGACGGGGATCACGAGCTGGACCAGGGTGCCGGCGAGGATGCCGATCGCGTAGGCGTAGATGCGGTTCTGGCCGTGGAAAGCGGGCGCCAGCACGACCAGCAGCAGCATGATCGTCAGGTTCCAGAACAGCGGCGCGATCGCGAAGGCGCCGAAGCGGTCGTAGCTGTTGAGGATGCCGACCACGACGCCGCTGAGCCCGAGCATGATCAGGATCGGGAAGAGGATCCGGGAAAGGGCGACGGTGAGGTCGAGGAGCACCGGGTGGAAGCCAGGCGCGAAGAGCGGCATCAGGACCGGCGCGGCGATGACGAACAGCGCCGTGATCGCGCCGAGCACGAGCGTGACCATCAGCAGCAGTGTCGAGGCGAGGCGGAATGCCTCGCGGTAGTCCTTTTTCTCCAGCTGCTCGGTGAAGATCGGGATGAAGGCGGGCTGGAGCGCCGCGTCGGCGAAGAGGCTGCGAACCAGGTTGGGGACCTGGAAGGCGATCGTGAAGGCCGACATCGGCCCGCTCACGCCGTAGTAGCCGGCGGCGAGTATCTCGCGCGCCAGGCCGGCGATCCGCGAGGCCGCGGTGGCGATCGAGAAGAAGGCGGTCGAGCGGGCGATGCGGCCGCCCTGGCGACCTGGGGTGGACTCCGTCGTCGGCTCCTCGCCCGGCTCGAACGCTTCCGCCGTCCGCACGGCGGCGTCGGCGCGTATCGCGGCGTCCTCGCGGTCGTGGGTGTCGGTGGGTCTCTCCAAGCTGGGCCTCAGTCGCTATAGTCGGCGGCCGCCCGGAGCCGGCTCGGCGCCTGCCCGAGGCACACGACACATGGCCAACATCGCCTCACAGAAGAAGCGCATCCTACGCAGCGAGCGGGAGCGAACCGAGAACCGGCTGCTGACCAGCACGGTGAAGACCTACTTCCGCCGCCTGCAGAGCGCGGTCGAGTCGGGCGACGCCGCGGTGATCGAAGCCGAGCACCGGGCGCTCGTCTCGCGCATCGACAAGGCGGTGCAGAGAGGCGCGCTGCACAGGAACACGGGCGCTCGCAAGAAGTCCAAAGCCGCGCGCATCGCGCAAGGCTCTTAGAGCCCCGACGCCGACCGAAGCGCAAGCGTTAGGGCGAGGTCGTCGCCGTAATCGGCGCCGCCCCGGCACCAGACCTCGAGGTCGGCGAGGGCGACGGTCGCCTCGCGAAGATCGTCGAGACTCGTCTCCCGGAGGCGAGAGACCAGTTGGCGGGCAGCGTAGGGGTGCATTCCGAGGGAGGACTCGACCTGCTTGGGCGGCACGCCCCCCTCGATCCGGGCGACAGCCGCGCATGCCTTGCGCAGCCGGGATGCCAGGCCGTAGATGAGGCCGGTGACGTTCTCGCTCTGGGAGATCAGCCGCTCGGCGACGCCGAGCGCCCTGGCTGGGTCCCGTTCGAGCAGGGCGTCGGCAAGCGACCAGACGGCCACTTCGGAGGTGTCGGCGATCATCGCCTCGAGGTCGGCGGCGCTGACCGTTCCCCCACTCCCCGCCCAGACGGCGAGGCGCTGCACCTCGTTGTGGAGGCGCAGCGAGTTGGCCCCCATCCGGTCGACCAGCACGCGAGCGGCTTCCGGCTCTAGCCGGAAGCCGAGGCGCTTGGCGTCGGCGATCAAGAGGCGGGGCATGTCCTGGGCCCTCGGTGCCGCGAACTCGCGAACCTCGCCGTTCGCGGCCTTCACGGCGCGAACCAGCTTCACCGGCCCCTTGCCCCGGGCAATCAGGACGATGGTGAGGTCCGGCGGAAGGTTGCCGAGCGCCGCGGCAACCGCCTCCAGCTGGCGGGCGCCCCAGCGCTCCACGCCGTCCGCCAGCAGGTAGCGACGCGACTCGGTCAGCGTCATCGCCGGGATCGCACCCAGCAGGGCCTCGTGGTCGGGGGCCCCGCGACCGTCGCTCGGGTCGAACACCAGCAGCGAGCCGGCGCCCCCCTCGCGTTCGGCCCGCGCTCGCAGGCGCGCACGCGTCGCATCGATCTTCGCCTGATCCGTACCGGCGATCAGGTAGAGCGAATGCATCTCATCGGCCACGGGCCGACTATAGATGCCGACTCGGCAGCTCGACGCGGCTAGTCTCCACCCTGTCCGTGAGCGTGGCCATGGCCGTTGCCGTTGCCATGGGAGGAACCCGCGTCTTCAACGCTGCCGGACGCCCCCGCGGAGGTGCCCGGGGCTTCGGATGCAGTCGCCTCGACGGGCGCCTCCGGCGTCGGGGGTGACGCGTGCGAGAACGAACCGCCCCTGCCATGGCCATTGCTCATGCTGATTCCCTTGCCGTTACCGCCGCCATTGCCGTTGCCCTGGCCCTCACCGTGACCGCCGCCATTGCCTTGGCCCTTGCCGCTGTTGCCCCTTCCGTTGCCGTTGTCCGAGGCAAGAACCGATTCCGGAGCGGCCGGTGCGGAGTCCGGGGCCGAGCTGGGGCTGGGCGTGGGCGCGGGTGTCGAGGCGGGAGTCTGAGCGACGGGCGGTGACGCGGGAGCTCCGTGGCCGGGTGACCGCTCAGCGCCACGGCCCGTCGGGACCGCGGGCGACACGACGAGGTTGTGTGGCCCAAAGCTCTTCGAATCCGCGAGCGTGGGCCGGCCGCCGCTCCGCGGCGTGGAGGGATGGGCGGCACTCGATCCTCCCCCGCGAGCAGCGCTGCGCTGCGCGAAAGCGACACCCTTCGGCGTCGCCTGGCCCGGGCCAGCCGCCGCGCCATGAACGGGGCCGTGCGCAACCGGCGGGCCCGGGATCGGGCTGCCCGGGAGAAGAGGCCAGCCCTGGTGGACCGCGAAGGCGACCAGCCCAAGACCAACCGCGGTCGTCACCCCAAGCAGCGCGAGAGAGGTGCTTCGAGCCCGCTCCAGCATCCCGTTGCCGAGCACGCTGGGCAACGTGAGGCGTCGAAACCGCAGCTCTCCACGCTTGTGGGCCACCTATACGGCCATCGGCCGGGGATCCGAGGAGCAGTAGCGCGAAGGGCGGAAAACCCCAATTTCGATTGGGCAATCCGTTGAGCCGGTCTATTTGGTCAGTCGCCAGCGGTCACCGTCATCGAGCCGCGCCGCACATCGAGCAGGACCGTCCCATCACGATCGGTGCGCAGGATGCGGACTCCGTGCGAGGCGAGAGTCGCCAGGGTACCGGCGGTTGGGTGGCCGAATGGGTTGTCCGCACCGACCGAGATGACCGCGAGGCTTGGGCCGGTCCGGTCGAGGAGGTCGCCGAGCCCGGAATCGTCGCTGCCGTGGTGCGCGACCTTGAGCACGTCGATCGGGCCAGGCTCGACCGGAGTCGCCTCCGCCTCGGCGTCGGCCGTGAGCAGCATCGAGAAGCCGTGCCAGCGGACGAGCATCACGAGCGAGAGGCGATTGGAGTCTTCGCCGGGGTGGAGGCCCGCAAGCAGCTCAGGCGGCGGCCAGAGCACATCGAGGCGCAGCTGGCCGGAGCGCAGCTCACTCCCTCTCGAGACGCGATCGGGTGCTGCGCCGGCGGCCCGGGCCGCGCCAAGGACGCGCCGCTCCAACACCGCGTAGACGAGCCGGTCGACCGGGACCTGCCCGAGCAGGTCTGCGATCCCGCCTACGTGGTCGGCCTGATCGTGGGTGACCACAGCGGCGCCGAGCCGTTCGACCCCCGCGTCGCGCAGCTTGGCGGCGAGATCGTCACCGGAGGGCCCGCCGTCGACCAGGACCGCCGGGGCCCGGGCGGGCTGCAGCAGGATCGCGTCGCCCTGGCCCACATCGAGGACCGAAACCCGCAGGCCATCCGAGGGGCTTTCAGCCCGCCCGCCGCCGCTCGGCCCGGCGAGTGCCCACGCGAGCCCGACCAGCGCGAGGCCGGCGGTCGCGGGGGCGATCCGCGGCGGCCGCCGTCGCCTCAGCTCGCGTCTCCTGCGCAGCGCCGCGATCCGCCGCATCCGCAGCAACCGCGACACGAGCATGAGGGTCGCCGCCATTGCGAGGTAGGACCACACCAGCTCGGCACCCCCCAGCCGCACGTGCAGGTAGGCCCAGCTTGGCCGTCCGCACCAAGCGGCCACCTGCGCGATGTAGCCGAGCAGAAGGGCGTTGAGGATGTTGAAGACCTCGACCGGAAAGCCGGGAACCTGACCGCCAGCCGCCGCGAGCATCCCCAGCCACATCGCCGGCGCCACCGCCGGGAGCGCCAGCAGGTTGGCCAGCAGCGTCGTCGTCGACAGGGCGCCGAAGTGGAAGGCGATGAGCGGCGCCGTCGCGAGCGTCGCGGCGGTCGTCATCGCCACGCCGTCCGCCAGGGCACGGCGCCAGCCCTGGGTTCCGATCCGCACCGCGATCAGCGCTCGCAGGCGACCGGCAAGCAGGAGGATCCCCAGCACCGCGGCGAAGCTGAGCTGCCAACCGACGTCAGCGGCGATTCGCTGGTCGACCGCCAGCGTGACGATCGCGGCCACCACCAGTGCATAGAGGCGAGAGGCTCGTCGGCCCGACAGGGTGGCCAGCACCGCCAGCGCACCCATCACCCCCGCCCGCTGGATGGAGGGGCCGGCGCCGGCGAGGGGGACGTATACGACGATCAGGCCCAGCACCCAGGCGAGGCGAGCACGGAGCGGGATGCCGAACGCCGCCAGGAGCGGCATTGCCAGCAGGGCGAGCAGCGCCACGTTCTGCCCGGAGACCGCAAGCAGGTGGCTGAGGCCGGAGCGACGGAAGTCTTCGACCGTGCGGGAGTCGATCCGATCGTCCTCGCCAAGCACGAAGCCGCGGGCCAGCTCGGCCTCCCGGGCCGGCATTCCCGTCGCCAGCGCGGACTCAGCGCGCGAGCGGATGGCGCCGGTGTGAGTGAGCGCCAGGACGACGACCGCCGCCATGCCGGCCAGCAGAGGGGCGGGCAGTCGCCGCTCGCGCATCTGGCCGTCTCAGGGCTGAAGGCGGGCGCGCAGCGACTCCATCGTCGCCGGCCCGATCCCGCTCACCTCGTCGAGTTGGTCCACGGAGGCCAGGCCGCCGTGTTCGTCGCGGTATTCGACGATCTTCTGCGCGGTCACCGGGCCGATCCCGTCGATCGTGTCGAGCTGCTCCACGGTGGCGGTGCCGAGGCCGATGGGCCCGCTCTCGGCAGCCGCGCCGGTTGCGCTTGTCGCGGCTTCTCCCGCCCCCCGCTCCGGCACGGCGACCTGCTGTCCATCGGTGAGGCGGGCGGCACGGTTGACCGCCTCCAGCAGTGCGCCGGCGGCCGGGCCGCCGGCGCGGCCGATCGCGTCGACCACTCGCGCGCCGGCCGGCAGCCGGTACACCCCGGGCTGCCGGACAGCCCCGACCACGTCAACGACGATGTCGCCCCCATTGCCGCTGAGGCTGAGACCGCCGGCGGGCGGACCGCCCTGGACAGGCGACCGGGCGGGCGGTGCGCCACTCCCCTCAGCCCGGATCGCCCGCGCCCCAACCAGCAGCAGCGCAACCGCGACAGCTCCATAGACAACGACCTGGGAGCGGGATAGATCGGGCACGAACCGAACGGTCCCCGGCCCGGGCGCGCGCGTGGCGCGCGCAATCAAACAATTCGGCTACAAGTCCTCGTCGTCGTCGTAACCACTGACCTCGGCCATCTGCCCGCCATAGAGCTCGGTGACCGCGACCGGCGGCGACTGAACCGAGACACAGGTCAGCGGGCTGTCGCCGTGGTTTGCAATCGAGTGGTCGGTGGCGGGCGGGACCAGGATCAGGTCGCCGTTCCCCACGTCCTGCGTGTCGCCGGCCACCGACATCGTTCCCGCGCCCCCCACCACGACGTATACCTGCTCAGCCTCCTCGTGCGAGCGCAGCGTCTCCTCGGTCCCGGCGGGTATCTCCAGCCAGGTCACGGACATGTTGCGGGCGCCCAGTTCCCCGGCGTCCATCAGAACGTGGGATCGGAGCCGGTGCCACTCCTCGACGGGAGCCTCTGCGAGCCGTCTGACTAGCATCGGCGCGCTTTGTACCAGACTGAGGCCCCGAGAACCATGCAGCCCGGCTCAGCGGACGACCAGGTTGACCAGCTTGCCGGGCACGACGACCTCCTTGACGACCTCCTTGCCGTCTAGATGGCGTCGCACCTTCTCGCTCTCACGGGCGAGGGCCAGAAGCTCCGCTTCGGGCGCGTCCGCGGCGGCCTCGATCCGGTCGCGCAGCTTGCCGTTCACCTGCACCACCAGCGTCACCGTGTCGCTGGTCAGCAGCTCTGGGTCGGCCAGCGGCCACGGCTGCTCCCAGACGCGCCCGCCCCGCAAGCGCTCCCAGACCTCCGCCCCCAGGTGCGGTGCGAACGGGAAGATCAGCGAGGCGGCCGTGGCGGCTGCGAAGCGGACCGTGGCGGCGCCCGCAGGGTCGCCGTAGAGAGAATCCTTGACGCGATAGGCCTCGTTGACCAGCTCCATCACCGCAGCGATCGCGGTGTTGAACTGGAAGCCGCGCTGGAAGTCCCGCGTCACCTTGTCGATCGCCCAGTGGGCCTTGGCGAGCAGGTCGCGGGCGTCGCCCTCGGCCGCAGCGGCGTCGACCTCGGCCGCCTCCCGTCCCTCGACCTCCGCGCAGAGCCTCCAGAGGCGCGAGAGGAATCGGTTGACGCCCTCCACGCCCTCGTCGGCCCAGTCGCCGCCGCGCTCCGGCGGGCCCATGAAGCAGACGTAGGTGCGGGCCGTGTCGGCACCGTAGCGCTCGACGTACTCGGCGGGGCTGACGGCGTTGCCCTTCGACTTCGACATCTTCGCCCCGTCGCGGGTGATCATCCCCTGCGTGAAGAGGTTGGCAAACGGCTCCTGCACGGAGAGGTGCCCCAGGTCTGCCAGCGCCTTGGTGAGGAAACGGGCGTACATCAGGTGCAGGATCGCGTGCTCCACCCCGCCGATGTACTGGTCGACCGGGAGCCAGTGGTCCGCCGCGGAGCGATCCCAGGCGGCCTCGGAGTTGCGCGGGTCGAGGTAGCGGATGAAGTACCAGGAGGAGTCGACGAAGGTGTCCATCGTGTCGGTCTCGCGGCGGGCCGGGCCGCCGCAGCGCGGGCACTCCGTCGCAACCCAGTCCTCGGCGGCGGCCAGCGGGCTGCGGCCCTGCGGCGCGTAGTCCTCGACCTCTGGCAGCTCGACCGGGAGCTGATCGTCGGGGACGGGGACGATCCCGCACGCATCGCAGTAGACGACCGGGATCGGCGCGCCCCAATAGCGCTGCCGCGACACCAGCCAGTCGCGCAGCCGGTAGTTGACGGAGGGGTGACCGCGTCCCTCCGAGGCAAGCCACGCGACGATCTCCTCATACGCGTCCCGGTTGCCCTTGCCGTCGAAGCGGCCGGAGCCCGTCATCGGCCCGTGGCCGGCGTAGGGAAGGCCCTCGTCGTCACTCGCCAGCTCGGGGTCAACCCCCTCGATCACCCGCTTGATCGGCAGATCGAAAGCCTTGGCGAACTCGTAGTCGCGGCTGTCGTGGGCGGGCACCGCCATGATCGCCCCCGTGCCGTACTCCATCAGCACGTAGTCGGCGACGAACATCGGGATCTCCTCGCCGTTGACGGGGTTGACGACCGTGCGACCCAGCGGCACGCCGGTCTTGGGGCGGTCCTCGTCGCCGCGCTCCTCGACCGACTCGCGGGCGACCCGGTTGACGTACTCGCGCACCGCCTCCTCAGCCGGCGTGCCGGCGACCAAGCGCTCCAGCTCGGGGTGCTCGGGGGCGAGGACGAAGAAGGTGGCGCCGAAGAGCGTGTCGGGGCGGGTGGTGAAGACCGGGAAGTCGAGGCCGAGCTCCTCGCAGCGGAAGACGACCTCCGCCCCCTCGGAGCGGCCGATCCAGTTGCGCTGCATGGTCACCACGTGCTCGGGCCAGGACTCGAGCCGGTCGAAGTCCGCAAGCAGCCGCTCCGCGTACTCGGTGATCCTGAAGAACCACTGCTCGAGCTTGCGTTGCTCGACCGGAGTCCCACAGCGCTCGCAGCGACCGTCGACGACCTGCTCGTTGGCGAGCACGGTCGCGTCCAGCGGGCACCATTGGACTGGAGCCTCGGCGCGGTAGGCGAGACCGTGCTCGAAGAGCTGCAGGAAGATCCACTGCGTCCAGCGGTAGTACTCCGGCGTGTGGGTGGCCAGCCCGCGAGACCAGTCGATCGAGATCCCCCACTCGCCGAACTGGCGGCGGAAGGTGTCGATGGAGCGCTCGGTCGCCTGGCGCGGAGGCTCGCCCGTCTTGATCGCGTTGTTCTCGGCCGGCAGGCCAAACGAGTCATAGCCCATCGGGTGAATCACCTCGAAGCCGTGGCGGCGGCGGAAGTGGGCAATCGCATCGCCGACCGAATAGACCTTGAGGTGGCCGACGTGAGGCTCACCGGATGGGTAGGGCAGCATCTCCAGCACGTAGGACTTCGGCTTCGAGCCGTCGAAGCCGGGCTGTCCCGGATTGGCGACCTCCCAGGTCCGCTCCTCAGCCCAAACCTGCTGCCACCTCGCCTCGATCGCCTTTGGGTCGTACCCGCTCATCGACCGCGATCTTACGGTGGGGAGGGTGGCTTTAGAAGACGGGCGAGAGTGCCTCGAGGATGTGAGGCCAGACGTACACCTCGATGGTGGCAGCCACCACCAGGGTTGGGACGGCGAGCGCGACGGTGATGAAGGTGGCGGCGAGCAACCGGTTCCACTCGCCGCGACGGCTGGCGATCAGCCAGGCGGCAAGCGGCAGAAAGAGGGCGGTCAGCTCGGGGATCGCGTGGGGCAGGACGCTGAGGAGGAGCTCGGCCCGGGGGACGTGGAGCTGGAAGGCGAGCGTCGCCCCCTGGAAACCGAGGTAGAGCACCTGGGTGGACAGGGAGAAGAGGGTTACGGCGCAGACGAAGAGGATCGCGAACTGGCCCGCCTTGACGTGGATCCAGCGAGAGAGGCCGGTGCGCTGCGCGGCGGCGATCGGCATCGAGGCGCCGGCGATGAAGCCGGCGACGCAGGCCGTCGCATGCAGCGCCAGCACCAGCGAGTTGCGCCAGAGGATCGGCAGCAGGTCGGCGGGCCCGGCCGATTCGGTCAGGCCGGCCAGGTGAATCGGCGTGATGTCGGGCGTCAGCATCCCCGAGGCGACCCACACCGCAGTGAGCAGCGTCAGCGCGATCGCCAGGCTGAGCGCCAGCCACCCGCGCAACACCGCCCACGGCCGCCCGTTCCACGCCTCGAACGCCTCCCGCGTGTCCTGCATCCCATGCGAGAAGACGTGCTCGTTCACGGCATCCATCGCTCACTCATCGGCAGCGCACCCCGGCGATTTGAGGGCGACGACGTCACACGGCCCAAGCGTCGCTACGGACGGCCCCAGCGAGTGATGTGCACCTCCTCGCCCGCCTCCGCCCGGCGGACGTACTGGGGATGGAGCTAGTGGGACTTGAACCCACGACCTCCTGACTGCCAGTCAGGCGCTCTTCCAGCTGAGCTATAGCCCCAAGCTCGTAATCGGCGGCCCAGTTTAACGCCGCCCGCTGATTGTTCCGCGCCGCCGAGGGCGCTGCGAACTTTCCCCCTGCCGGAGCAGGGTCAAAGTCCAAAACGCGTGCGCTTTGGGCGCCTCGCGGCGGCGTTGCTACGCGGCCTGCTGCTCGGGCCCCTGGTCCTCTTCGACGTCGAGGATCAGGTCGCCGGAGGCGGTGCGGCGGACGTGGAACTCGAGCGGGGACCGCTCCTCCAGCTCGCGCAGGAGATCGACCGGCTCATCAAGGCGCATCGAGAGGGTCGCGCGACCCTCGGAGAAACGCTCAACGGAGATCTCCGAAGCGCCGAGCCGCCCAATCGCGTCCTCGAAGCCGACGAGCTGGGAAAAGTCGCCGAGCGGGCCGATCTCGACCCTGACCAGCCCTTCGAAGAGCTCTTTCGGATCGAGTCCGGTGTCGTTGCGGGAGCTCGTCGCCGCGCCGTTTGTCACCGCGCCGTTTGTCGCCCCGGCCTGGGCCTGAACCTCGGCCAGCTCGTCCGCCCTGCGGCTCACCTCGACCGCCTCGCGCAGCGCTTTCATCCGGATCCGCGTCGCCTGGCCGCGCGCCTGCGCGTGGATCTCCTCCAGCCTTGCGGCAACCGACCCCAGCGAGGCGATGTCGCGATCGTGCCGTTCATTCGCTTCGCGCAGCCGCTCCCCCAGGATGCGGATCTCGCGCTCGCGCTCGATCACCATCCCCGAGAGGCCGGCCAGCTCGCGCTCGGCTCGTGCCGCCACGTCGGCTGCGCCTCGCCATCCCGCGACGGCCTCCTCCGTGTCGCGCTCAAGCGCCCAGATCCGCGTGTCCCGTGCCGCGATTGCCGCATCCACATCGTGGCGGCGGTAGCCGAGGAGCGCCCTCTTGAAGCTACCCATGCGAGGCACCGTAGAAGAGCCTTCGGACGGTAATTCACGCTGACGAACAGGTGTTCGACCAGCTCGGCGGTGGAGCCTCAGGCGCTCGCCGCCGAGGGAGCCCCCTGCAGGTCCAGCTCGAGCCGCGGCGCCTCGCGCCAGAGGTCCTCGAGCTGGTAGCGGTCCCGGGCCTCGGCCGTGAATACGTGCAGGACCGCGTCGAGATAGTCGGCGACGATCCAGCCGGCCGCGCCCTCCCCATCGACCCTGCCCGGCAGCAGCTCCTGCTCCTGCTTGAGACGAAGCCTCACCTCGTCGACGATCGCCCGCGCCTGGCGCTCGTTGCGTGCCGTGCAGATCACCAGGAAGTCGGTGTAGGAGACCAGCTCGCGCATGTCGAGGGCGACGACGTCGCTCGCCCCTTTGGAGTCGGCCAGCTGAGCCAGCCGCCGCGCCAGCGCCTCCGACCCGACCCCGGTCATGCGTATATCCCCTTCTCTTCGATGAAGCGCGCCACCGGCTCCGGTACCAGGTAGCGCAGGGGCCGGCCCGCCGCGGCCCGCTCCCGCACCACCGAGGACGAGACGCCGAACTCGGGCATCTCCAGCATCGTGGCCCGGCCCTCGGCACCGAGGCTGCGCAGCACCGCGGTCAGATCGGCGTCGGAGACGCCGGCCCGCCGTGCCACCGCCAGCCGCGCCAGCTCGACCACCCGCTCCGGCCGGCGCCAGCTCTCCAGGCCGATGGCGGCATCGGCGCCCATCACGAAGACCAGCTCCGCGTTCCCCCGTTCGCGAGCGAGCAGCTCCAGCGTCTCGTGGGTATAGGACGGCCCCTCCCGCTCCACCTCGAGGGTGGAGACGGAGAAGCGCGGGTCGTCGGCGGCCGCGAGCCGGGTCATCGCCAGCCGCAGCTCACGGCCCGGGTCGTCGACGATTCGCTTGTGCGGCGCCTCGCCGGTCGGCACCAGCACCACCTCGTCGAGGTCGAGCTGCCAGAGCGCCTCCTGGGCGAGCGCCAGGTGGCCCAGGTGGGGCGGGTTGAACGCCGACCCGAGGACGCCGATGCCGGCCGCGGGCAAGCTACTCACGGATCTGGCCGTCGCCGCGCGCCAGGTACTTGTAGGTGGTCAGCTCGCGCAGGCCGATCGGGCCGCGCGCGTGCAGCTTCTGGGTCGAGTTGCCGATCTCCGCCCCCATCCCGAACTCGAAGCCGTCGGTGAAGCGGGTCGAGGCGTTCGTGTAGACGACGGCCGCGTCGACCCCCTCGGAGAAGCGCTCGGCGGCCTCCTCGGAGCGGGTGACGATCGACTCCGAGTGGCGCGTGCCGTGGCGGTTGACGTGCTCGATCGCCTCCTCGAGCGAGTCGACCACCCCGACGGCCATCTTCAGGGCGAGGTACTCGGTGTCCCAGTCCAACTCGCCGGCGACGCCGACCTCGACGCCGCCCGCGCTCGCCCGCGCTCGCCCGTCGCCGACCAGCTCGACCCCCGCCGCATCGAGGTCGGCCAGCGCGGCGGGCAGGAAGTCCGCGGCCACCGCAGCGTCGACGAGCAGCGTCTCGGCCGCGTTGCAGACGCCCGGTCGCTGCACCTTCGCGTTGAGGACGATCCGCCGCGCCATCTCGAGATCGGCGTCGGCGTGCACGTAGACATGGCAGTTGCCGGCGGCCGCGTATATGACGGGCACCGTGGCCACCTCCTTCAGCGCCGCCTTCAGCCCTTCGCCGCCGCGCGGGATCAGCAGGTCGACCGTGTCGTCCCGGGTGGCCAGCTCCGCCAGCTCCGCGTGGCCACCGCCGGCCAGCAGCAGCGCCGCGTCCTGCGGCAGGCCCACCTCGCCCAGCGCCTCACGGACGATCGCCGCCAGCGCCCCGTTCGAGCGCTCCGCGTAGTGGGAGCCGCGCAGGACGATCGCGTTGCCGCTCTTGATCGTCAGCGCGGCGCAGTCGATCGTCACGTTGGGACGCGCCTCGTAGACGACCGCGACCACGCCAAGCGGCACGCGGACCTTCCTCAGGTCGAGCCCGCTGGCCAGTGTCCTGCGTTCCAGCTCCTCGCCAATCGGGTCGTCCAGTCCGGCGACCGCCCGCACTCCGTCGGCCATGGCGGCAACGCGCGCCTCGCTCAGGGTGAGCCTGTCTCGCAGCGCCTCGCTCAGCCCGGCGGCGCGCTCGTCGCCGAGGTCGCCGGCGTTCGCCTCGAGCACCTCCCCCACCCGCTCGCCCAGCAGCCGCGCCGTAGCCTCAAGCGCCGCATCCTTGACCTCGGTGGGGGCACTCGCCATCACCCGCGCAGCCCGCTTGGCCGCGGCACACATCTCGGCAACTGTGGTCGTAGTCACGGCCATTCCGTCACAGGGTACTGAGGCAACTGGGACGGCCAGACGGGTAATGAGGGCGAAACGTCCCGATAAGGAGGGCCGGGGTGTCCTTCCCGCACAGCGGCGTCATCTTTTTCGCCCCACCCACGCCCGCGGACAGCCGCGAGCTCCCCTGGCGAAAAACCCAGCAAGCGGGAGGGACACCCCGGCCCTCCCTCGCCGCTACAAGTCAGACCAGCACAAACCGGTCCCTGTGGATCACCTCGTCCGCTGCATGCGGCAGCAGCTCGCGCACCGCACCGCTCTTCATGCCGATCACCTGAGCCAGCTCGTGCGAGGCGTAGTCGACGATCCCCTTGCCGATCACCGCGCCGTTCGCAGCCACCTCGACCGCGTCGCCGGCGGTAAAGTCACCCTCGACGCCGACGATCCCGACCGGCAGCAGGCTCGAGCCGCTCTCGCGCAGGACACGCGCCGCCCCCTCGTCGACTGCGAGGCGACCGTGGGCCGGCTTCGCGTACTTGAGCCAGAGCTTGAAGCTGGACGCCTTGCCCGGCTTGGCGGCGAAGCGCGTGCCGACCGCTGAGCCCGCCGCGGCGCTTGCCAGCGTGCCGGCGCTGGTGCCATCGCAGATCACGGTCGGGGCGCCCGCCTCGCTCGCCATCTCGGCGGCGGCGACCTTGCTGCGCATCCCGCCGGAGCCGAAGGCCGAGGTGCGGTCACCGATCTCCATCCCCTCCAGCTCGGCGAAGTCGCTCACCTCGGCGATCAGCTCGGCGTCCGGGTCGATCCGCGGGTCAACCCTGTGGAGGCCGTCGATGTCGGTCAGCAGAACCAGCAGCCGCGCGTCGAGCAGGATCGCGACCTGGGCGGCGAGGAAGTCGTTGTCGCCGAAGGTGATCTCGTCGGTCGCCGTCGTGTCGTTCTCGTTGACGACCGGCACCACCCCCCACTCGATCAGCCGCCACAGCGTCTGGCGCGCATTGAGGTAGTTGGTGCGGGCGGCGATGTCGGCCGCGGTCAGCAGCACCTGCGCAGCCCGGGTCCCCCGCGCGGCCAGCCGGCTCTCGTAGGCGCGGAAGAGGTCGCCCTGGCCTATCGCCGAGGCGGCCTGCAGCTCGTCCATCGCCCGCGGTCGGACAGTCAGGTCCATCAGGCGCATGCCGCGCGCGATCGCGCCGGAGGTGACCATCACGACCCGCTCTCCGCCCTGCTCCAGCGCCGCAACCTGCTCGCAGACCGAGTCGAGCACGTCGACGCGCAGCTCGCCGTCGTCCGCGGCGACGATCGAGGAGCCGAGCTTGACCACGAGAGTCATGACTCCCGCAGTGTAGGAACAAGGCGCCGGCTAGGAGGCAGCGGCTCCGAGGAATTCTGTGAGCAGCTCGTTGACGCGCTCCGGAGCGTCGTGCTGGACCCAGTGGGTCGCCTCCGGCAATCGCTCGACACGCACGTTGGGCACCCACGTTGGGCCCGGCTGTGCGAGCTCGCGGCCCAGGTGGCGATCGCGCTCGCCCCAGATGACGAGCACGGGGCAGTTGATCGGGCTCATCCGCCCGAGCGCCTTGCGCGGGGACTGGCGCAGCGCGGCCCTGTAGTAGTCGATCATTCCCTTCAACGCCCCCGGCTGAGACCAGGCCTCCACATAGCGCTCGAGGTCCGCGTCACTGAACGATCCGGGCGAATCGGCGCGCAGCGATCGCTTGGCGAAGGAGAACCCGTTTCGCGCCAGCAGCCTCTCCGGCAGGAAGGGGATCTGGAAGAAGAACATGTACCAGCTCTTGCGCAGCTGCCTGACGGTCCGGAACCCGTCCAGCAGGCGTGCCGGATGGGGCACGTTGAGAATTGCCAGCCGCTCGACGACATCGGGATGATCCATCGCCGTGAAGTAGGCGACGGCCGCGCCCCAGTCGTGGCCGACGAGATGAGCTTTCTCGACACCGAGATGGCGGATCAGAGCAGCGATGTCGCCGGCGAGCTGCTCGGCGCCATACGCCCGCCAACCGGCGGGCTTCTCCGAGAGGTTGTAGCCGCGCATGTCCGGGGCGACCACGTGGTACCCGGCGTCCGCCAGGGCGGGGATCTGATGGCGCCAGGAGTACCAGAACTCGGGGAAGCCATGGAGCAGCACCACCAGCGGACCCTCGCCCGCCTCGACGTAGTGCAGGCGAACCCCGTTGACATCTGCGTAGGAGTGGCTGACCCCCGCCCCTTCCATGGATTCCGCCGCAGAGCTCATGCTCTCGATTATCGAGGGTGCAGCTCGAACTCGTGCTCGCCGACCCGCACGTCGTCACCGGGCTCGAAGCCCGCAGCCCGCAGGGCGGCGATGACGCCGATCTCGTTGAGGCGCTGCTCCAGGTAGGCGAGCGCCTCCTCATTCGCGAGGTCATGGCGCTCGAAGAGCAGCTCGACGCCCCGACCCAGTACCCGGAAGCCGCCATCGTCCTCCCGCTCGACCCAGAAGCCGCCCTCACCGGCGGGCCGGTAGGTGCGGTGCTCGGCCTCGAACTCAGCGGCTCCCGCCTCGAGTCCACCAACCGCCGCGGATCGCCCGCCATCCCCACCGGGGGCGGCGGACTCCTTGGGCAGCTCGGCGAGAATGCGACCGCGCAGCTCCTCGAGACCTTCGCCAGTCACCGCCGACACGGCCAGCACACCCCGCACACGGTTTCCGAGCCGTTGCCGGCATGCGGAAACCGCCTCCTCCACCTGCTCGAGCGGAAGCAGGTCGCGCTTCGAGAGGACGACCAGCTCAGGCAGCCGCTCCAACCCCGCGCCGTAGGCGGACAGCTCGGCCCGCACCGCCTCGTAGTCGGCCGCCGGGTCGCCATCGAGCGGCGCCAGGTCGACCACGTGGACCAGCATCGCGCAGCGCTCTACATGGGCAAGGAACTCGTGTCCGAGGCCGGCCCCGTCGGCAGCGCCCTCGATCAGGCCGGGGATGTCGGCCAGAACCGCTTGCCGGTCCTCCCCCTCGATCGTCCCAAGCACGGGCGAGAGGGTCGTGAAGGGATACCCGGCGACCTTCGGGTCCGCCCGGGTCAGCCGCGCCAGCAGAGACGACTTGCCGGCATTTGGCAGCCCGACCAGGCCGGCGTCGGCCAGGAGCTTGAGGCGCACGTCGATCCAGCCGGCCTCGCCCGCGGTCCCCTTCTCGGCAAACCTGGGGGCCTGGCGCGTGGAGGTGGTGAAGCGGCTGTTCCCATGGCCCCCACGCCCTCCGTGAGCGACAACCGCCCGCTGGCCGGCCTCCACCAGGTCGACCCGGCTGCCGTCCACCGCGCTCGCCTGCGTTCCCGCCGGCACCGGAATCAGCTGGTCCTCCCCCTGAGCACCATGGCGGTTGGATCCTTCCCCGTGCCTCCCGCGCCCGGCCCGGAAGTGCTTGCTCCCCCTCAGGGCCCCAAGATCGCGCCGCGACGAATCGCAGACGAGCACGACGTCTCCCCCATGCCCACCGTCGCCGCCGTTGGGCCCGCCCCGCGGCACATGCGCCTCCCGCCGGAACGAGATGCACCCATTGCCGCCAGCCCCACCCTCAACCCAGATCTTCGCCCTGTCATACAAGGGCCGGAGGGTCGCACACACCGGCAATCGCGGTTATGCCGCCCGAGCCATCTCGGAAGGAGCGAACATCTCGTTCAAGCGCACCATCAGGTTGTCTCGAACCGGCTGGCCGTTCATCACCTCCGTCAGCGATCGCTCGACCAGCACGGCGATCTCCGAGCGCCGGGAATCCGCGATCCAGTGGGGGTACGGGAGCCGCTCGATGTCCTTGCCCTGGATGTTTCGCGTGTGGTTGATGACCGTCTTCAGGAGCTCCGTCGCCAGGTCGGTCTGAAGCCAGCCCAAGATCAGGAAGAGCTCGTTGCGGGGAACGCCGTCCCGCAGGAATGCGCACGGCGCCCCGCTGTCGAGGATGAACCCCGGCGGTAGATAGCGGGCATTGACCCTCGGGGCGACGAGCTGCCAGGTGATCCCCTCGCGACCGAAGAACGGCTTCCCACCGACTCCGTGGAGGTACCAGGGACCATCCCGCTTGAACGTCAGCACCGCATCGCCGTCGTCCTTCCAGTAGACGACGTGGGTCGGCTCGGCGTAGAGCCGCCCCGAATTCGCCTTGTTGTAAGGCCTGTAGGCGGCGTGCGGCAGTTCGAGCCTGCGTGGCCTCGCTCGCCGGACAGCTCGCACCGCCCGCCTCGTCTCGCCCCTTCGCTCGCGGTCGATCGCCTGCTCACGACGCCGCTGCGAAAGTTGGTTCAGCCTTGCCCGCTCGATTTCGCCCTCGAGCGTGATCGGGCGGTCGAAGAACTCGAAGGCATACGGCTCGAGAATCGTTCCATCGGGCTCGATCTGACGAACGAACCACTCGTTCTTGCCAATGGTCATGCCGCCCGACGCGACCATGCGATCACCCACTGTCGGCCCGTCGAAGTACCGAAGCTGCTCCGTCCTGATACCCCAAGAGAGGTTCTTGGTCCGTTCCATCGCCAGACGCGGAACCGTCTCGCCGCGAATGTCAGCGACCTCGGCGGGCGGTCCCGAAACGAGGTCCAAGACGACCATCGGCTGCTTCGTCTCCTCGAACACCTCTGGCACGTCTTCGACATGAACGCTGCCGGAGTCGAGCAACAGCTCGCGAAGGCCGCGCATGGTCTTGATCGTCAGGAACGTGTCGCTGCAGATCAGCCTCAGGCGACCGCCCGGCGTGAGCTCCTCGATTCCCTTCGCCACGAAGAACGAATACGTCTCCTTCTTCAGCTTGTGGCCACGATAACTCCCGTATCTGCAATCGAGCGAGTCCTCGATATCGGCGTCGAAGGTCCCGCCGAAGGGCGGATTGCCGACGATCAGGTCGAAACCCCCGAAGATGGGCTCCGGCGTGAAGCGAAAGTAGTCGCCGAGGTGCAGATGATGTCCCTCGGGCAGCGGCCCCCAGCGCGCTTCGATCGTCTCGACCGCCTGCCGATAGAAGCCTGGGTCGAGCTCGACGCCGAAGAGGCAATCCGTCATGACCCGCTCGAACCGCGCGCGAGCCGACCCCGGCTGCTCGGACATCATCCGCTCTATCAGGGGGATGAGAAAGCTGCCGTGACCGAACGACGGCTCTAGGGCCTTCACGCCCGGCCCCAGCTCCAGCTCGTCGACCAGGCGCTTCGCGAGCTCGGGAGGCGTCATGAACTGGCCGCGCTGCTGCCTCACGGGTCGTGCTCTCTTTGCGCTGCGCTTCACCGGAGTGCCTGCGTGAGCTTCAGCTCTCCCTGACTCACGGGGAGCGAAGGGTCGAAAGCTTCTGCGCGTACCTCAAGGATCAGGAGACGGTTCGCGCGGTTCTCGGCAAGACGCTTGTCGCCGTCGCGGCGCATCTGCAGCAGTCGATCCACCACCTCGTCAACGTCCAGCGTCTCCGGCCGGCGCCCTTCGGCAACACGCCTGTAGAAGGCATCGCTCCTTAGCATGACCTGGCCGGGGCCCGAGTCGAAGTGCATAAAGTCGAGGTAGTCGAGGATGTTCACGAGCATCACATGCGGGACGAATCCGGGAACTCGCTCCTCGAAGCGAATCAGCAGCAGCCAGTAGGAGTCGATCAGGTGAGAGAGCACCGCTTCGGTGAGCTTGGTAAGCGAGACCATGTTCGGCTGCCCTCCAGTGCCCGCGATGCCAGCCTTGACGTTGACGGGATTGAAGATCGGCGGATTGCCGGACTCCAGCCAGACATCCCCCATGCTGCGGATGCGCGGTGCGCCGTCCTTATCCCGCTCGAAGGCGACGGGAAAGCCATCCTCCGCTAGGAAGGCCAGCGTACGCTCCTCCGCATAGTCAGCGACCCGGTGTCCCCGCTCCTTCCCGGTGCAGATTTCGCCGAACCGGCTCGACTCGACCTCGACTTCCCAGTCTCGCTGGACCACCGCGACCAGGCGCTCTTGGTCATCGGCGGAAATCAAAGCGCGTGAACGTTAATTCACCGAAAGGACGTGACTTGACGCCGGGACTCGGTGCCGTGTCTTAGTCCTGAAGAACCGAAATCGTGCGACCCTTGCGAGCCGGTTTGAACTCGACCGTACCCGCCCGCGTCGCGAAGATCGTGTGATCGCGGCCGAGGCCGGTCCCGTCGCCGGGCCAGAAGCGGGTGCCGCGCTGGCGCACGATGATCTCGCCACCGGAGACCTTCTGGCCTGCGAACACCTTGACCCCGAGCATCTTGGGGTTGGATTCGCGTCCGTTGCGGCTTGAGCCAAGTCCCTTCTTATGAGCCATCGGAGTCCTTTTTAGCAGCCGGTTTCTTCGCGGCAGGTTTCACCGCTTTCGCTTTCGCGGTCGCGGCTTTCTTCACCGCTTTCGCCGTCGGCTCGGCGACCGGCTCTTTCGTCTTCGGCTCCGCTTTCGGCGCCGCCGCTTTGCGGGTCAGCAGCTTCAGCTCCGTCACCTCCAGCCTGGTCAGCTCGGAGCGATGGCCGGCACGCCGTCGGTAGCCCTTCTTCGGCTTGTATTTGAAGACCTTGATCTTCGGCCCACGCAGGTGCTCGGCGACGGTCGCCTCGACCTTCACCTTCTCCAGCTCCTTGGGCGCGGCGACAATCTCCTTGTCGCGGTACATCACAGGCCGCAGGTTGACCTTGTCGCCCTGCTTGGCGCTGAGCCTGTCGACCAGCAGCGAGCTGCCTTTCTCGACCCGGTACTGCTTCCCTCCGCTCTCTATGACCGCGTACGTGCTCATTCGTCCTTGCCGCTCTGGGTTGAGCGCGACCGATCGGGACCGCCCCTGCGGCCCCGACGGTGACTGCGCGAGGCGGCGGATTCTAGCTGGGAACCGTCCCCATCGCCGCCAGCGGCGGTGCTGGCCGCTTCCACGCCGGGCAGCGAGGCCACCGCGGCGGCTCGCTCGGCTCGCTCGATTCGCACCAGCTTCCGCTCGCCGACGTAAGGCCCGCCACCGACGATGCTGATGATGTAGGAGTCGATGCGGGCGACCGCGTCATCGGGGTTGTACATATGGGGCTCCTCGACGGTGACCAGCACCTCCTCGCCGACCTTGAACGGCAGCGCGCGCTCCTCGATCGCCTGACGACTGCCTGACTCCACGACCTCGAACGTGTCGATCGCGAGCGCATCGCCGCCCTCGAAGTGGAACTGCTTGCCGGTTTCGCTCTCCAGCTCGGCAAGACCGCTGTCTGGCTCGATCAGCTTCGCCGCAGCCTTTGGGTTGACGCGCAGCAGGAACGCCTCCGCCTCCTCCCCGGCCAGATCGCGCATCTTGCGCAGGCCCTCCAGCGCCACCGTCTCGGCGGAGAGCACAACACCCTCGCCAGCGCAGGTCGGGCAGGGCTCGGTGAGGATCTCGCGCACCCCGTCGGTGATGTTCTGGCGGGTCATCTCGACCAGCCCGAGCGGCGAGACCTCGACCACGTAGCTCTTCGACTTGTCGGCATCGAGCGCTTTGCGGAGGGTTTTCAGGACTTTGTCCCGGTTTTTGGCGCGGGCCATGTCGATGAAGTCGATGACGATGATCCCGCCGATGTCGCGCAGGCGGAGCTGCCTCACGACCTCGTCGGCCGCCTCGGTGTTGACGCGCGTGATCGTCTCCTCCAGCCCCCCTTTGCCGCGGCCGGTGAAGCTGCCGCTGTTCACGTCGATCACGGTGAGCGCCTCGGTGTAGTCGATGATCAGGTAGCCGCCCGAGGCCAGGTCGACGCGCCGCACCAGGGTCGCCTCGATCTCCTTGTCGATCCCCCATTTCTCAAGCAGCGGCTTCTTGCCCTTGTAGAGCTCGACCTTGTCCACCAGCTCGGGCGCCGTGCGCTGGAAGAAGCCGGTGACCCGCTCGAACTGCTTCGGCGAATCGATGATCGCCGTTTCGAAGTCGATGAGGAAGACGTCGCGCAGGACCCGCACCGGGAGGTCGGCCTCCTGGAAGACGAGCCCGGGAGCCTTGGTCTGCTCGATGCGCCGCTGCAGCACCTCGTTGAGCCTGTGCAGGTAGCCGACCTCCCGCACGAAGTCCGATTTCTTGGCGCCGTGCGCGGCGGTGCGGACGATCAGCCCGCCCGGCCCCTTGTAGGTTCGGTCGACCATCTTTCGCAGGCGGTCGCGCTCCGATTCGGAGAGCCGCCGGCTGACGCCGACGCCGCCGCCCTGCGGTGCGTAGACGAGATAGCGACCGGCGATCGAGACGTTCATCGAAAGCCGTGCACCCTTCGACTTCAGCGGGTCCTTTACGACCTGCACGACGATCTCCTGACCGGGTTTGATCAGCTCGTTGATGCGGGGGCCGCTGCCGCGACCCCGTCTCGGCGCCTGTTCGCCGTTCGGCAGGACGATCTCGTCGACGTGCAGGAAGCCGTTGCGCTCGAGGCCGATGTCGACGAAGGCAGCCTCCATTCCGGGAAGGACGTTGTCGACCTTGCCAATGTAGATGTTGCCAACGATCGAGCGGCGACCGCGGCGCTCGATGTAGAGCTCCGCAACGTCGCGCTTGCCGCCTTTCGTCTTCGACTCGAGGACGGCGACGCGGGTCTCGCCGCGATCGGCGGACACCAGAATTGCTTTTTTCATCGATTCAGCTCAGTTCAGGTAGGTACGCACAGCCCGGCGTCATTCAAGTATCACCGGACGAACCTGCCCTCCTGGCTGAGGCGCGCTTGCACGTGGATGCTCTGAAGAACTCCCACCGCGAGAAACGTCGCGAGCACGGAGGAACCCCCGTAGCTCAGCAGCGGCAGGGGGATTCCCGTGATCGGCATGATCCCGAGGTTCATCCCCACGTTGACGAAGACCTGGAAAAGCAGCATGGCGCCAATTCCGCCCGCCACGATGGTCCCGTATGAGTTCTTCGAGAGCGTCACGATCCGCAGCGCCCGCCAGATGAGCAGGGCGTAAAGGGATAGGACGAACGCGGCTCCAAGGAATCCATAGCGCTCACCGATCACCGCGAAGATGAAGTCGGTGTGCCGCTCAGGGACGAAATCGAGCCGCGTCTGAGTTGCCTGATTGCCCCGCCCGGTCTTGCCCCCGGAGCCGATGGCGATCATGGCCTGGTTCTGCTGGTAGCCCGCGTCGCTGGGTTCCGCGCTTGGATGCAGGAACGAGGTCAGCCTCTGCTCCTGGTAGCCCTTGAGGACCGGCGTCCCAACTGTGGGAGCGACCACGAGGACCATCGCGGTGATTGCGACGAGGGCCGCGCCGATTGCCGCGAGGTGCGTCCAGCGGACGCCCCCCACGTACATCACGGCGAGTGTGATGACCCCGAACACCAGGGAGGTGCCGAGGTCGGGCTGCAGGAAGACAAGCGCAGCCGGGGCGAGGCCAAGGCAGAGGTAGCGCACAGTGCGCTGCCGAGCCGAGCCACGCCGGGCGCCATCGATGACGAAGCCGGCAAGCGCAAGCACCAGCAGGAGCTTGCCGACCTCAGATGGCTGAAAGCTGAAGAAGGGAAGTTCGAAGGCGCGCCGCGACCCACGCGCCGCGACGCCGAAGACGAAGACGAGTGCGACGCTGACGCAGAGGAAGGTGTAGACGCCGACCCGCAGCTCGCGGAAGCGCGAGTAGTCGATGCGGGCGAGCAGGTACATCCCAACCAGGCCGAGCACGGCGTAGATCACCTGGCGATCGACGTAGTAATGGGGGTTGCCGGGCACGTCGTGCAGCGTCGCCTGGCTCAGGGTGAAGACGCCGAACGCCGCCAGGGCGATCGTGGACAGGCCGAGCCCGGTGTCGAGGTAGGGCAGGCCGAGGCGCTCGGCGACCCCGGGTCGTACGGCAAAGGGCTCGGGGCGCGTCCGGCGCGTTCGCGTCGCGTACATCAACCTCGCCTGCCTGCGTAGGCGGCGCCGGGGCCGTGCTTGCCGAAATAGGCTTCGAGGATCTGTTTCGCGGCCGGCGCCGCCGATTCGGCCCCGAAGCCGCCTTCCTCAATCGTCACCGCCGTCACGATACGGGGATTCGGGTAGGGAGCGAGCACGACGTACCACGACTGGTTCGGATGACCGGGACCGCGTTCCGCGGTACCGGTCTTGCCCGCAACCTGGACCCGGAAGCCGCAGAAGCTCGAGCAGGAGGTCCCGCCAGACGTCTGAGCCGCCTCGTGCAGGCCCTCCAGGATCACCGCCCGGTATTCGGGGTCGACGTGGACGTGGCGTCGCGGCCGCGGGCTGAATTCGCGCAGCACGCGTCCGGCCGCATCGTCGATCTGCAGGCCGACATGCGGCGTCACAACCGTGCCGCCGTTGGCGACGGTCGCGTAGGCGACCGCCATCTGCAGCGGATTGGTCTGCAGGTAGCCCTGCCCGGTGGCCAGCTGGACGTTCTGGCCCGGCCCCCATGGTTCGAGTTCTGCGCCCTTCGCAATTTCTTCTTCGGCCCACTTCTTGCCCGGCAGGGTCCCGATTGCGGAGCCCGGCAGGTCGATCCCGGTCGGTCTGCCGATTCCGAGCAGGTGCGCCCAGTGCTGCAGCGCACCCGTGTTCCACATCTTCCAGCCCAGCGTGTAGAAGTAGACGTCGGAGGAGACCTTCAACGCTTCGACCAAGTCGACCGCGCCATGGCCGACGCCTTCGGAGTCTTCGAACTTCTCCCCGCCGATCGTGATCGAGCCGGGGTCTTCGATCACGGTTTCCGGCGTGCTCACGCCGCTGTTGAGCGAGGCCATCGCGGTGATCAGCTTGAACGTGGAGCCGGTCGGGTAGAGCCCGGCGATCGCCCGGTCGGTGAGCGGCGCCAGCGAGTTGCGGTAGAGCAGGTTGACCTGCGTCTGGGTCAGCGGTTTCGTGAAGACCGCAGGTTCAAAGGTCGGGAAGGAGCCGAGGGCGATGATTTCGCCGTTGTGGACGTTCATCGTGATGAACCCACCGGGGAGGCCGCGGCTGGCAAGCGCCGCTTCCCCGGCGGCCTGCACGCCGGAGTCGACCGAGAGCTTCAGGTTGTCCCCGGGAACTGGAGGTTGGGAGACCAACTGCCCGCGCCGGGTCGGCTGCCCCATAGCGTCGACCTGGATCCTGGTGATGCCGGGCCGGCCGCGAAGGTAGCGGTCGTAGGTGTGCTCGACCCCTTCCTGCCCGATCTCGTCGCCCGGCACGAGGCCGCGGTAGCGCCGTTCCTTCAGCTGTTTTTCGCTGATCTCCCCGACGTAGCCGAGCAGATGGGCGGCAAGGCTGCCATGTGGGTAGCGACGGACGAAGACCCGTTGCGCCGCAACGCCCGGGAAGCGAGCCTGGTTTTCCTGCAGGTAGTAGACGAGGTAGTAGCCGACATCGCGGCGCAGGGTCACCGGCGCGCTCGGCGCCAGCTTCAGCTGTTCATGCATGAGCTTGCGCACCTGGTGCTGGGAGCTGTGGATGAGAGCGGCCAGCTGTGTCAGCTCGGCCCGCCGCTTGACGGGGCTCTGCGGCAGCTTGCGCGGGTTGACCTGCAAGGCCAGGCTGGTGCGGTTTTCGACCAGCCGCTTGCCGTTGCGGTCGAGGATGTAGCCGCGCGGGGCGCTGACCCGGTAGGAGCGGGTGCGGTTGTTGTTCGCTTCGGCCAGATACGTCTGCCCGTTGAGGACCTGCAGAAACCAGAGGCGAAAGAAGAGCACCGCAAACAGGGCCAGCGCCAGGCCACCGGCGACGGCGATCCGCAGGGTCAGCCTGTTGTTCATCCCGGGTCCACGCTCGTCGGAGCGAAGGTACATCGCCTAGGCTCCCAGCACGGTCGGCTGCTTGCGACGGTTCACCTTCGGCTCCTCGACCAGGGCCGGGCGCAGCGCTCGCCGCACCCCGAGGTAGATCGGCCAGCCGAGGAAGAAGGCGAATATGCCTTTCAGGAGCATGTCGCGGACGACCAGCACGCTGACCGGCGCGTTCACCCCCAACATCACCTGCAACAGGGCGAAGCCGATCTCGGCAACCACGGTCAGCCCCATGCAGAGCAGCGGCGGGACAAGCGAGCTGTGGATCTCGAAGCGCTCTCGGAACAGCCCGGCGAGATAGCCGATGCCGAGCAGCACCAGCGAGGAGGCGCCGAGGGCCTCCGCCACGAGGCAGTCGGAAAGCAGGCCGATCGAGAAACCCATCACCGCTCCGGTCATGCTGCCGCCGAGCAGGCCGAGGGAGACGACCAGGGCCGGCAGCACGTCGGGGCTGGTGTGGAAGACCTCGATTCGGGAGAAGAAGGAAAGCTGCAGCAGCACGCCCAGGATCGTGATCGCGGCAAGGCGGAGAAAGATCTTCGGGGTGACGATCATCCGCGCGACCCTCCGGTCAGCACCTGGACGAGGTCGAGGTTGGCGAGGTCGGCGTAGGGTCGCAGGTGAGCCTGCTGACTTGCCTCCAGTTCGGTGAGCGAGGCGTGGGTGACTTCGCCGACCGGAAGCCCCGGCGGGAACAGCGAGGCAAGGCCCTGGGCGCGCCAGCCGGCGGTGACGACGGCCTGTCCCTGGTGGACGATCTTGGTCGAGTCGATGAATTCGAGGATCAGGTCTTCGGGGTTGCCGACGTCGGGTCTGATCACACCCTGAACGCCCCCCGGGAGGACCTTCCCCGAGACCGCGCTGGCATGGTCGGTGAGCAGGCTCACCTGGGACGACCCCGGCTCCACCGACGCGATCCGCCCGACCAGGCCATCGCCGCTGACCACCGGGTCGTTGACGCGGACGCCATCGCCACTGCCGACGTCGATCGTCACCGCCGAGTGCCAGACCGTGGGCGAGCGCGTGATCACACGACCGGTCACCGGCTTATAGGGGGAGGAGGCGAGCGCGGGACCGCGGTCCAGCCTGACCAGCTTGCGCAGCTGCGCGTTCTCCTGCAACGCCTCCTGGCCGGCGACCGCCTGCGTCCGCGCCTTCACCAGCTCGGATTTGAGCCGGCTGTTTTCGCCGCGCGCGTCAAACGTCTTGTCGAACCAGCCGACAAAGTCACGCGCGGGCTTCAACGCCCGGTCGGCGACCGTCTGCAGGGGGCTGAAGACCGTGCTGACGCCCCGCTGCAGGCCTCCGGGGCTGTGCCCGTAGGTGATCGTCAGCAGCAGGAACGAGCCGATGATCAGAAGGGTTAGAACCGCTCTACGGCGGCGTACTTGCTTGCGGTACACGGCAGGGACCTAAGTTTGGCGCTTTACATGAGCGACGGCTAAACAATGCGCGTCGCTCCCGAGTTCATCTTGCTGGCGCGGTGGATCGTCTCGAACTCCTCAAGCGAGATGCCGGAACCAACCGCCACGCATGTCAGTGGTGACTCTGCCAGTTGGCACGGCATCTGGCACTCGTCGCGGAGGCGCTGTTCGAGTCCTTGCAGAAGGGCTCCTCCCCCCGCCAGGGTGATTCCCCGATCCATGATGTCTCCGGCCAGCTCGGGCGGAGTGCGGTCGAGGGTGTCCTTGACCGCGTCGATGATGTGCCCGATCGGTTCGTCGAGCGCCCCGCGAACCTCGGCCGATCCGAGCGTGATCGTTTTGGGCAGTCCGGAGACCAGATCGCGGCCACGGATCTCGACCTCCACCTCCTCGGGCAGCGGCGAGGCCGAGCCGGCCTCCAGCTTGACTTCCTCCGCCGTCTGTGTGCCGATGGCCAGTTTGTACTCGTGTTTGCAGTAGTTGACGATCGCCTCGTCGAGCTCGTCGCCACCGACCCTGATCGACTGCGAGACGACGATCCCGCCCAGCGAGATCACCGCCACCTCCGTGGTGCCGCCGCCCACGTCCACGATCAGCGAGCCGGTCGGCTCGGCGACGGGGAGGCCGGCTCCGATCGCCGCCGCCATCGGCTCCTCGATCAGATAGGCCTTGCGGGCGCCGGCCGACAGGCAGGCCTCCTCGACGGCCCGCTTCTCCACCCCGGTCACGCCCGACGGCACGCAGACGACCACCCGCGGGTGAGCGAAGCGATTGGAGTGCACGCGCTTGATGAAGTGGCGGAGCATCTGCTCGGTGACGTCGAAGTCGGCGATCACGCCGTCCTTGAGCGGACGGATTGCGGTGATCGTGCCCGGCGTGCGCCCGAGCATCCGCTTCGCTTCGACGCCGACCGCGTGAACCTGGCCGTTGCGCGAGTCGATCGCCACCACCGAGGGCTCGGAGAGAACGATGCCCTTACCGCGAACGTAGACGAGCGTGTTGGCGGTGCCGAGGTCCACCGCCATGTCGCGGCCGCCGAGTCTTGTGAGATAGCTGAATAAGCCCATGCGTCAGTACGGTCAACTGGGGGTCGAATCATCCCAGAAGCTCCAAATGGCTCAATTGACCTCGCCGAGCCGTTCGCTCACGCGGCTGAGCCCGGCTGGAAGAGATCGGGCGCCAGCTCCACCAGCAATCCGACGGGCAGCCCGACGACGTTCGACACGCTTCCCTCGATCCGCGCCACCAGCGTCGAGCCGAGCGTCTGGATCGCATAACCGCCGGACCGGCCCCGCCACTCTCCGAACCGCACGTATCGCTCCTTGACGACCTCGTCCAGCTGCTTGAAGACGACGGTCGTCCGTTCCAGCCCACTCCGCTCCTCCCCTCCGGCGAGCACCACCAATCCACTCAGCACCTCGTGCGCCCGTCCCGCCAGCCTGTCCAGGTACTCCCGCGCCTCCGCCTCATCGCCCGGCTTCCCAAGCGCCCGACCATCGAGCACCACGTCGGTGTCGCACGCGATGACGAAGCGTTGCTGGCGCGCGGGTCCTGTCGCCGCAGGGGACCCACCGCCCCCTGCGGTAGCTGAAGCTTCCTCGGGGGCGGTCCCCCCTGCGGCGCCACCCGCGCGAGAAGCGGCATCGGCTACCGCATGTGCCTTGCGCCGGGCGTTCTCAAGCACCTCAGTCTCGGGGTCTCCCCCGATCAGCTCCTCCACCCCGGATACCACCACCTCGAACCCAACCCCCAGCTTCCGCAGAATCTCAGCCCTCTGCAGCGATCCGGATGCCAGGATGACATTCGAGGTGGTCACGGTTGTGTGGGTGGGGTCGGAACGTCTTGTACTTTTTTTGCGGTGACGTCGTCGGACGGCCGCCGCCTGTCTTCAAAAAAAGTTAAGTGGAGACCCCACCCACACAACCGTCCCCGGCCCGCTAACCCAACTCTGGGAACCAGATGCCGATCTCGCGCGTGGCCGACTCATCGGAGTCGGAGCCGTGGACCATGTTGAAGGTCACCTCGAGCGCGTAGTCGCCGCGGATCGAGCCGGGAGCCGCCTCGACCGGGTTGGTGGCGCCGATCGCCTGGCGCGCCGCCGCGACGGCTTCGTGGCCCTCGAGGACCATCGCGACCAGCGTCCCCCCGGTGATGAACTCGACCAGCTCGCCGAAGAAGGGCTTCTCCGTGTGCTCGGCGTAGTGCTCGTGGGCGATCTCCTGACCGGCAACCATCGTCTTCAGCGCGGATATCCGGAGCCCCTTGCGCTCGAAGCGTGCAATGACCTCGCCGGTGAGGGCACGCTCGAATGCGTCAGGCTTTACGAGGATCAGGGTCCGGCTCACGGCTTTGACTCCTTTTCATTCGTTTTGGGCTCTGCGTCTGCTTGGGCGGCGCCTGGCCCCGTGGCGGCCCCTGGCTGCCGGGCTCCGTTTTCCGGCGCGGCGCCCGCTGGCGCTCGGGCAGGATCGACTCGCAGTAAGGGCAGAGCGCCCAGCGGGGATCGACCGGTTTGCCGCAGCTGGGGCAGGGGTCCTTGAGTCGGCGTTTGCAGCGGGGGCAACGCAGGTAGCTTTTCTCGATTGGATACGAGCAGCCCGGGCAGGAAACCTCGCGGAGCTGGCGCACCCGCAACTCGGCTGCCTTTATCTCCAGCTCTCGTTCATGCGCATCCTCGAGGAACTCCGGTGGGCGAACGATCGTGTAGAGCGCGGTGCCGAGATAGGGAATGAACGAGGCGATGGTCGCGCAGCCGACCAGGAATGGATCGGAGAGGCGGCGCTTCGCGTCGAGGTAGGTGTAGACGATCAGCGCCAGCCAGATCGCCACGAACATGAGGATGACGAGGCTGACGACCAGGTTGAGGCCGCTGTTGCTGATGCCGAAGATCGCTATTGCCATGGCTGTGAGCCCACCGGGGGAGGGGCGAGGAGTCTACTTTTCGCCGCCTCGCTCGCGAACCCTGTCAGAGGAAGAGCCTTCCGAACAGGTAGCCCAGTCCGAAGAAGACGAGGATCACCGCCGCGACGACCGCAGCGACCAGAGCCATCATCGACAGGAGTTCAGACCCGGCGCCGCGATCCATGTTTCAATCCTCGCATAGTCCCAGCACCGCACGGGCCGGCGCGAGCACGTAATGCGAGCCGGTTATGAGCAGGATCCCGCCGGGCGCAGCCGCAGCGAGCTGCCGGCCGCGGCGCACCGCAGCAGCGAAGTCGGGCTCGGCCTCGGCGGCAAGCCCGGCGGCCTCGCAGGCTTGTGCCAGCTCACCCGCGGGATGTGACCCGGCCCCGGGAAGACCGCGCCTCTCGAGCGCGGCGGCGGGAAGCTCAGCGCAGACCGCCCGGTCCAGAGCCGGCGCCAGGGCGGCAACGGTCGCCGCAGCGTCCTTGTCGCGAAGGATCGCCAGGCAGGCGACGACGGGCCGGCCGGCGGCCACCTCGGGCAGCGCCTCGGCCAGGGCCGCGGCGCCGTCGGGGTTGTGGGCGGCATCGACATAGGTTGGAGGGTCGCCGGCAAGGCGCTCGAGCCGACCGGGAATCGCGAGGCCGGCGCCGACGTCGAGGACACGGTCTGGGTCGAGCTCTCCGAGGAATGCCTCGGCGGCGGCGCAGGCCAGCGCAAAGTTCCGCCGCTGGAAGCGACCCGCAACCCGCAGGCGCACCCGCGGTCCCGGGTCCTCGGGCGCGACGACGAGCCTCGCTCCTCGCGCCTGCGCCGCCCGCGTCGCCAGGTCGGCGACCGGGGGCGAGACACGGCCCAGCACCAGGGTCGAGTGGTCGCGGAGCACCGCCAGCTTCTCGGCGGCGATCTCCACCTCGGTGGTGCCGAGCCACTGCGTGTGATCGAGCCCGATCGAGGTGAGAACGGTGACGCGCGAGGGGATGGTGTTGGTTGCGTCGAGCCTGCCGCCGAGCCCCGCCTCGACCACGACCGCCTGCACACCTGCCGCTGCCAGCGCCACGAAGGCAGCGGCGGTGGCCAGCTCGAACTGCGTGATCGCCTCCCCCTCCTCCAGGGTGCGGTTCACGACCTCAGCCGCCTGGGCGGTTCGCTCCACCGCCGCGGCGAACTCCGCGGCACCGATCTCCTCGCCCCCGACCAGCACCCGTTCGGCCCAGCGTGAGGCGTGCGGGGACACGCAGGCGCCGGCGCTGACGCCGTGCGCCTCCAGCAGCGCCGCGGTCATCCGCGTCACCGACGACTTGCCGTTCGTGCCGACGACATGGATCGAGGCGAACCGGTGCTGCGGGAAGCCGAGCAGCGTGCTCAGCCTGTGCATCCGCTCCAGCCCCAGCTTCCAGCCGATCGGCTCAAGCGACTCGAGGTACGCCTCGGGATCCCTGGGGTCTATTCCGACAGCTCCTCCAGCTCGGCGCGGTAGCGCTCGAGCTTTTCGCGCTCCTCCTGGACGACCTCGGCTGGGGCCTTGGCAACGAACCTCTCGTTGGCGAGCTTGCCCTCCGCGCGCGCCACCTCGCCGCGCAGCTCCCCGCGCCGTGCCTCGAGCCGAGCGCGCACCGCGCCGCCATCGATCTCCGCGGAGGCGAGCACCCTGACCGGCCCCACCGAGGCGACCGGCTCGCCCCCGTCCGCGGCGAACTCGAAGCGGGCAAGGCGGCCGACGAACTCCTGCGGCTCGATCCCCTCGGCGCGCGCCGGCAGGACGGTCGCAACCGGCGCCTCGACCAGCTCGCGCCAGGCACGCAGCCGGCGCGTCAGCTCGATCCCCGCCCGCACCTCCGCCTCCGCCTCCGCATCGATCAGGGACTCGTCCGCCTGCGGAAACGGATGGACGGCCAGGTGCCCGCGGCGGGCGGGGTGGTAGGACCAGATCTCCTCGGTCACGAAGGGCATGATCGGATGCAGCAGCGCGAGCACCCGCTCCAACGCCCAGAGCAGCGTCGCCGAGGCCTCCGCCTCACCGTCGTATAGGCGCGGCTTGACGATCTCCAGGTACCAGTCGCACAGCTCCGACCAGAAGAACGTGTAGGCCTCGTGAGCGGCATGGGCGAAGTCGTATTCGTCGAGCATCGCCGTGACCGAGGCGATCGTCGCCTCCAGCCGCGAGAGGATCCACCGATCCTCGACCGTCCTGGGAACAACCGCCGCAGGAACTTGGTCCTGCGGCGCATTTATGAGCGACTGATTCTGCTCGAATTTGCAATTCAGCAGAATCAGTCGCCCTGCGTTCCAAACCTTGTTGGCGAGATCGGCCCCCTGCTGGACCTTGGCGTCGGAGTAGCGCACGTCCTGGGTCGAGGACATCGCCAGCAGCCCGAAGCGCAGCGCATCGGCCCCGTGCTTGTCGATTTCCTCCAGCGGGTCGATGCCGGTGCCGAGGCTCTTCGACATCCGGCGACCGTCGCGGGCCTGGATCACCGAGTGCACGTAGACGTCGCGAAAGGGGACGTCGCCGGTGAACTCGAGCGCGCTCATCACCATCCGCGCCACCCAGAGGAAGAGGATGTCACGAGCGGTGGTGAGAAAATCGGTCGGGTAGAAGGCGCGCAGCTCCGGCGTGTCCTCGGGCCAGCCCAGGGTCGCGAAGGGCCAGAGCGCCGAGCTGAACCAGGTGTCGAGCACGTCCTCCTCCTGGCGCAGCTCGCCGTCGCAGGCACCGCAGCGCTCCGGCGCCCGCTCTGCCACGAACGTCTCCTCGCAGGCATCGCAGTACCAGACCGGGATCCGGTGCCCCCACCAGAGCTGGCGCGAGATGCACCAGGGCCGAATGTTGTTCATCCAGTCGAGGTAGACCCGTTTCCACTGCTCCGGCGTTATCCGCACTTCGTCCCGCTCGACAACCTCGATCGCCGGCTTCGCCAGCTCGTCCATGCGGCAGAACCACTGCAGCGATATCAGCGGCTCGATCCGCTCCCCGGAGCGATGCGAGAAGGGGACCGAGTGCAGGTAGGGCTCCTCGGCGCGCAGCAGCCCCTCCTCGCGCAGGGCGGCAACGACCGCCTCCTGCGCCTCGGCGGCGGTCATCCCGGCGAACCTCTCCCCCGCCTCCTCGCTCATCCGCCCGTCGGCGCCGATCACGCTGATCTCGTCGAGGCCATGCTTGCGGCCGATCTCGAAGTCGTTGGGATCGTGACCCGGCGTGATCTTCAGCGCCCCGGTGCCGAACCCTGGGTCGACGTGCTCGTCCGCGACGATCGGCAACCGCCGTCCGACGAGCGGCAGAACGCAGTGCTCGCCGACCAGGTGCTTGTAGCGCTCGTCGCCTGGATTGACCGCGACAGCGGTGTCGGCGAGCATCGTCTCCGGCCGCACCGTCGCAACTGTCAGCACCCGGCCGGACCCCTCGATCGGGTAGTCGATCGAGTAGAGCGTGTCCTCGACCTCGCGGTTCTCGACCTCCAGGTCGGAGATCACCGAGCGCGAGCCCGGGTCCCAGTTGACCATGTAGTTGTCTCGGTAGATGTAGCCCTTGTCGAAGAGCCGCTTGAAGACTCGGTGGACGGCGCGCACGTAGCCCTCGTCGAGGGTGAAGCGCTCGCGCTCGTAGTCGCAGGAGGCGCCGAGCCGTTTCAGCTGCTCGACGATCCGCGAGCCGTACTCCTCCTTCCAGGCCCAGGCGCGCTCCAGAAATGCCTCGCGCCCCAGCTCGTGGCGAGAGGTGCCCTCGGCACGCAGCTCCTTCTCCAGCACAGCGTGGACGGCGATGCTGGCGTGATCGGTGCCGAGCAGCCAGAGCGTGTTGCGACCGCGCATGCGGTTCATGCGAACCAGCACGTCCTGCATCGAGCCGTTCAGCGCGTGCCCTATGTGGAGAGCGCCGGTGACGTTCGGCGGGGGGATCGCGACGGAGAAGCTCTCCGCCGGCGTTCCCGCGGCGGGCGGGTGGAAGTAGCCGCCCTCGATCCACTCGGCGAACACGCGCCGCTCGACCTCGGTTGGGTCGTACCGCGTCTTCTGCTGTAACTCTCCTAGGCGCTCCATCACGGAAGCGCCCGAGTCTAGGCGGATTCCTCGCTCAGCTCGTCGTCGGCCTCGCCGATGTCCTGCGGCGCAGCCTCGGTCACCAGCGTCGGCCGGCGCCCCTGGGCGATCGTCTCCCTGGTGACGACGCACTTCGTGACGTCGCGGCGCGAGGGCAGCTCGAACTGGACGTCGAGCAGCGTCTCCTCGAGGATCGAACGCAGCCCACGCGCACCGGTTTCGCGCTCGAGCGCTTTGTCGGCAATCGCCTCCAGGCTGTCCTCCGCGAAGACCAGCTCGATGTCGTCGAACTCGAAGAAGCGCTGGAACTGGCGCGTCAGCGCGTGGCGCGGCTCGGTCAGGATCCGGACCAGGTCGTCGCGGGAGAGCTGGTGGATGGCGGCAACGACCGGCAGGCGGCCGATGAACTCCGGAATCAGCCCGTACTCCATCAGGTCCTCGGGCAGCACCTGCTCGAACCACTCGCCGGTGTCCTTGTTCTCGCGCGAGGAGATGGCGGCGCCGAAGCCGATCCCGTGCTCCCCAACCCGCCGCTCGATTACCTTGTCCAGCTCGGCGAAGGAGCCGCCGCAGACGAAGAGGATGTTGGTCGTGTCGATCGTCAGGAACTCCTGGTGGGGATGCTTGCGGCCTCCCTGCGGCGGTACGGAGGCCGTGGTCCCCTCGAGGATCTTCAGCAGAGCCTGCTGCACGCCTTCGCCGGAAACGTCCCGCGTGATCGACGGGTTGTCGGCTTTGCGCGCGATCTTGTCGATCTCGTCGATGTAGATGATCCCGGTCTCCGCTTTTTTGACGTCGTAGTCGGCGGCCTGGATCAGCTTGAGGAGGATGTTCTCGACGTCCTCGCCGACGTAGCCGGCCTCGGTCAGCGCGGTCGCGTCGGCGATCGCAAAGGGGACGTTGAGGATGCGCGCCAGGGTCTGGGCGAGCAGCGTCTTGCCGCAGCCGGTCGGCCCGAGCAGGAGGATGTTGGACTTCTGCAGCTCGACCTCGGGGTCCTCGGCCTGGGCGATCTGGACGCGCTTGTAATGGTTGTAGACGGCAACCGATAGAGCTCGCTTGGCGGCCTCCTGACCGACCACGTAGTCCTGCAGGACCTCGTGGATCTCGCGCGGCTTCGGCAGGTTCTCCAGCTCGATCGCGGCCGGCGGCGCCAGCTCCTCATCGATGATCTCGTTGCAGAGGTCGATGCACTCGTCGCAGATGTAGACGCCGGGCCCGGCAATCAGCTTCTTGACCTGGCGCTGCGACTTGCCGCAGAAACTGCAGAGGAGCTGCTCGTTCGAGTCTGTGGGACGTGCCAGCGGAATCCCTCCTTGCGGGGCGGTAGTTGCCTACCGGCGTCGCGGCCCCAAAGCTTAGACGGAGCAACAAGCCGGCCATGGTCGGTCCCGTCGTTTACTTCGCAGGCGGCGCGGTCCCTTCCTCTGACTGCCCGCTTGCGGGGAAAGTCAGCTGTAGCGGTCCCAGCTGCGCAGGAGGGGGGCCGGGTCGATCGGATGGCCGCGCACGTGGATCTCGAAGTGAAGATGGCAGCCGACGGTGCGGGCATTGCCGGTCTCCCCCACCGCGCCAACTCGCTCGCCGGTGAACGCCAGCTCACCGCGATGCACCGAGGCCGGGCGGCGCAAATGGGCGTAGAAGTAGCTGCGGCGCTCGCCGGCGCCGTGAATCAGCACGTAGTTGCCGTAGAGGACCGGGTCGTAGCCGCTGCGCAGCACCCTGCCGCCCCGCACGGCCACCAGGCGCGCCCCGCAGGGGGCGACGATGTCGAATCCTTCGTGGGTCCGCCCGCCGCTGCGCGGCGCCCCGAACTCTCCGATCGCTCCCCGCGTCCAGTGCGGGCCCGGCACCGGGAAGACATGGTCGTAATACCGGGTGCCGCCGGTGTCAGCCCTGGCCGGGCCGGCGAGAAGCAAGCCGGCGCAGAGCGCGGCGACTAGTGATGCTCGATGACGCGGTCGACGAGGTTGTACGCCTTCGCCTCCTCCGCGCTCATGAAGTAGTCGCGATCGGTGTCTTTCGTGATCTTCTCGAAGGGCTGGTCGGTGTGCTTGGCGAGGATCTCGTCGAGGCGGCGGCGGACGTCGATGATCTCTTTGGCGTGGATCTCGATGTCGGTCGCCTGGCCTTCAAACCCGGATGACACCTGGTGGATGAGGATTTTGGAGTTGGGCAGCGCCATTCGCTTCCCGTGGGCGCCACCCGCCAGCAGCAGCGCTCCCATGCTCATCGCGATGCCGACGCAGATCGTCTGCACGTCGGGCTTGATGAACTGCATCGTGTCGTAGATCGCCAGGCCGGCGTAGACCGCGCCGCCCGGCGAGTTGATGTAGAGGCTGATGTCCTTGTCGGGGTCCTCGGACTCCAGGTGCAGGAGCTGGGCCACGATCAGGTTGGCGATGTCGTCGTTGATCGGGGTGCCGAGGAAGACGATCCGCTCGTTCAGCAGACGCGAGTAGATGTCGAAGGCGCGCTCGCCGCGCGAGGTCTGCTCGACCACCATTGGAACCAGAGGGCTCATCGTGGGCACTTTATAGAAGGCGCGTGCTCGCGACTCAGTCGGAGCCCGGTGTCCAGAGCGAGCCGGCGGCCTCGCGCTCGCCACCACCCCCCATCTGCTCCTCGCGGCGCCGTTCGGCGCCGCGCTCCATATCTGGAGTCCACAGCTTCTCGCGCGCCTCGGCCTGCTCCATCGGGATCGGCTTCGCCGCCTCGGCGACCAGGTCGATCGCCTTGCGGATCTGGATGTCCTCGCGGACCATTGCGTCGCGGCCGGTCTCGCGCAGGCGCTTCAGCAGCTTCTCGGGGGTCATGCGCTCGTGCTCCGCGGTGTGGGCCAGCGCCTCCAGCATCTCCTCCTCGGTGACGTCGATCTCCTCCGCCTCGACGATCGCCGCAAGCACGGCCTCGCGCTTCAACTCCCGCGCGGCATCGGGCTTGGACTCGTCGATCGCCTCCTCGCGCGTCTTGCCCTGCACGCGCAGGTAGGCGTCCGCGTTCATGCCGCCGGCGGCGAGCTGGCGTTCGACCCTCGTCCAACGCTCCGCGGAGCGATCGGCGACGAGCTCGTCCGGCAGCTCCACCGTCGCCGCCTCCGCCGCGGCATCGACCGCAGCCACCCGGAAGTCCTGCTCTATCCGCTTGCCCACCGCCTCGGAAAGGCGCGCACGGATGTCGTCGCGAAGCTCTTCCAGCGTGTCGAACTCGGACGCCTCGGACGCGAAGTCGTCGTCGAGGTCGGGCAGGACCTTCTCCCGCACCTCCTTGACGGCGACCGAGAAGACCGCCTCCCTGCCCGCAAGCTCCTCGGCGCGATAGTCGCCCGGGAAGCTGACCTCGACCTCCCGCGTGTCGCCGGCGCTCGCCCCGGCAAGCTGCTCCTCGAAGCCCTCGACGAGCTGGTCGCCGCCCAGCTCCAGCAGGTAGTCGCTCGCCTTGCCGCCCTCGAAGGCCTTGCCGTCGATCAAGCCCTCGAAGTCGATCAGCAGGACATCGCCCTCAGCGGCAGCCCGCTCGACCAGCTCGAGCCTGGCGAAGCCCTCACGGATCCTCTCGATCTCGCGATCGACGATCTCCTCAGGCGCCTCGGGCTCCGCGCGACCCACCTCGAGGCCTTTGTAGTCGCCAAGCTTGGCCTTCGGCCTGACCCCAACCTCAAATTTGAACGCGAGCGGCTCGCCCTGGGCCTGCGGAGCCGCGACGATCTCGATGCTTGGGTCTCCGACCGTGCTGATCCCAGAGCTGAGCAGGGCCCGCTCGTACCACTCGGGCAGCGAGTCCCGAATCGCCTCCTCCAGCACGGCGCCGTAGCCAACGCGCTGAATCACCAGCGACGGTGGCGCCTTGCCCTTGCGAAACCCGGGCATCCGCATCTCCCGCGCCAGGGCTCGGGCGGCGCGCTGCGCACTGCGATCCACGTCGGCGGCGGAAACCTCCACCTCGACGCGCACACGCGAGCCGGACAGCTCTGAGACGGTGGTCTTCATCGAGCGCCTGACCCTAGACGATTGCCACCTGGAGCTACCGGTGCCGGGCCAGGCCGCGGCGCAGCGCAACGGCGAAGTCGATGGCGAAGGAGAGCCCCCGTCCCACGGGCCCGGTCACAAGCCACGCCTTCGCCCTCCTCGACACAGGTGACGGCAGCCTTTCAGGTCCGCTCGGACTCGGGATCGTCCCCGACCGCATCGGCACGTCGCAGAGGATCGCCCCAGCGCTCCGCGGCGGCTGCTAGCTTGGCCCCGCCTTGAACGCTGGTGACAACCGCTTCCCGCCGATCGGCAGCTACGGCTTCCTCTCCGACTGCCACACCAGCGCCCTGGTCTCGTTCGAAGGCGCGGTCGAGTGGCTCTGCCTGCCGCGCTTCGACTCTGCCAGCGCCTTCGCCTCGCTGCTCGACCGCGGCGCCGGCCATTTCAGGCTGGCTCCCCGCGGTGTCATCGTGCCGATCAGCCGCCGCTACCAGCCGGGAACCCTGGTGATCGAGACGACGTGGGTGACCGACACCGGCTGGGTAGTGATCCACGACGCCCTGACGATCGGCAGGTGGGCAGAGCAGGAAGGACCGGGCTCCCGCCCGGAGACGGCGCACGAATCCGATCGCTCCCTGCTGAGGATGGCGACCTGCGTGGACGGCCACGTCGAGCTGGAGATGGAGTGCGTGCCGCGCTTCGCCTACGGGACGACCGCCGCCGAGTGGAGCGGCGGCGAGCTGGGCGAGGCGGTCGCGCGCGGAGGCGACGCACGGCTCCACCTGACCAGCGACATGGAGCTGGCGCTGGACGGCGACACCGCACGCGGTCGGGTGCGGTTGCGCGAGGACGAGACCAGCTTCTGCGCGCTCACCTGGGACGACGGTGAGCTGGGCGGCCCGCGCAGCGCCCCGGAGGCGGCCGAGCGGATGGAGTCGACGACGGAGTTCTGGCGGGCGTGGCTGCGCGACGGCAACTTCCCCGACCACCCCTGGCGCATCCACCTGCAGCGCTCGGCCCTGGTGCTGAAGGGACTCACCTACGCGCCGACCGGCGCGATCGTCGCGGCGCCGACCACCTCGCTGCCGGAGACGCCAGGCGGGGAACGCAACTGGGACTACCGGTTCAGCTGGATCCGCGACTCGACCTTCAGCCTCTGGGCGCTGCACACGCTCGGCTTCGACCAGGAGGCGCGGGACTTCATGAGCTTCATCCTCGCGGTCTGCCGCAAGGACCCGCAGCTGCAGATCATGTACGGAATCACGGGGGAGAAGGATCTCACCGAGCACACGCTCGACCACCTTGGCGGTTATGCGGGAGCACGACCGGTCCGGATCGGCAACGGCGCCTTCGACCAGCGCCAGAACGATGTTTGGGGGGCGCTGCTGGACTCGATCTACCTGCACGAAAAAGCGCTGGGCAGGACCGGCACGCCCGCCGACAGGACGATGATCCGCGAGCAGGTCGAGGCGGCGATCGATGCCTGGCCGCACCCGGACCAGGGGATCTGGGAGACGCGGGGCAAGCCCCAGCACTACGTCTCCTCGAAGTTGATGGTCTGGGTGGCGGTCGATCGGGGCGCGCGCCTAGCCCGCGGAAACGGCTTCGACGAGGTCGCCGAGGAGTGGGAGAAGACAGCCGAGCGGATTCGCGCGGAGATCCTCGAGCGGGGGGTGCGCGACGGCATCTTCCGTCAGCACTACGACACCGACGCCCTGGACGCCTCCACCCTGCTGGTTCCGCTGGTCCGCTTCCTTCCCCCCGACGATCCCCGCGTGCACGACACGGTCGAGGCGATCGCCGACCGCCTGACCGACCATGGGCTCGTCCGCCGCTACAACGTGGACGAGACCGACGATGGCCTCAGCGGCGAGGAGGGAACCTTCCTGATCTGCTCCTTCTGGCTGGTTTCGGCGCTGTCGGAGATCGGCGAGGCGAAGCGGGCGCGGACGCTCTGCGAACGGCTGCTGGAGTCCTCTGGCTGGCTCGACCTCTACGCCGAGGAGTTCGACGCGCACAGCGGCCAGCACCTCGGCAACTTCCCGCAGGCATTCACGCACCTGGCCCTGATCAACGCCGTCTCTCACGTGATCGCCGACGAGCAGCGTGAAGACGGTGGCATCACGGCGGTCTTCAGCGAGATGGGCGGCGTCCGCGAGGACGCCTGATGCTCGCAGACAACGCACCTACAGACAAAAGACTGCGCAGCGTTCTATATTGACCGCTCAACGTGGCCACCTCCGAGCACGCCGACAGCCACCTCCTTCTCGCTGCGCTCGGGCATCCGATGCGACGACAGATCCTGCGGGCGATGTCCGGCGACGAGGCGACCAGCCCGCGAGAGCTGGCCGAAAGGCTCGACCAACCGCTGGGAAACCTCAGCTATCACGTACGAGTCCTTGCCGAGTGCGGGGCGCTGAAGCTGGTCGGCGAGAGGCCGGTGAGGGGAACGACGCAGCACTTCTACCGCTCGTCGGTGACGGTCGAATGGGCGCGATCGCTGCTGCAAGAGCCCGACGGTCAGTCGCCAGGCGGCGACGCCTGAGGGGAGAGATCGGGCGGCGACTCCCTTTATCCAGCAGAGGCCGTGGACGAGATCGACGACATCCGCAGTCCCGCTGAGGAGGACACGGCGATCGAGGCCGCGGTCCTGCGCCAGCTGCTGACCCTTCACCCGGTCCAGCTCACCTTCCATGAGCTGCTGCGCGAGGTCGCCGACGAGCCCGAGGACTTCGTCCAGCGCGACGCGGTCGAGCGCGCGGTGCGCGACCTCGCCGCGGTCGGCCTCCTGCACCGCAACGAGGACTTCGTCATTCCCAGCCGCGCCGCCCTTCGCTTCGACGAGCTGCTCGGCGGCTGAGCTCGGCCTCAGGGCGTCATCGCCCGGACCAGGTCCGCGGCGGGCCGGACGTCGGCGATGCGCGCCACCGTCTGTCCCGCGTAGAGCGGCCCGGCATCGAGCAGCGTGTCCGGCCCGTCGTCGGTGGGCCCCTGCGGCGAGAGCAGGCGGCTGCCCCGCCGCTGCGCGCTGACGACATGTCGCCGCACGGTCTCGGGGAGATAGCGCGCACCCGGCGCCGCGAGCCGGTTGAGCACCCGGTTGAGGGTCGGCACGCGCTCGTCCTCGCCCAGCCACCGCTCGGTGGCCGCATTGGGGACGACGCGGTGGGGAGCCGGCCAGCCGGTGCCAAACAGCTCGGTGAGGATGGTGTGGTCCGCGTCCAGCAGGCGCCGCCTGTAGCCGGGGTGCGCCCGGCTCTCCTCTGAGAGCAGAAAGCGGGTTCCCGCGACAGCGCCGCTCGCGCCGCCCTCCAGCGCCCGCAGGACATCGGCGCGCTCGGCGATCCCACCCGCAAGCAGCAGGGGATAGCCCGCCGGGAGCTCCGCGCGAACCTGCTCGAGCAGCTCCAGCGCGGACGTCGTCCCGCGCACGTGACCGCCTGCCTCGATGCCCTGGACGATCACCGCGTCGGCGCCGGCCGCGTGCGCCGCCTGGGCCTCGGAAACCGAGCCACACTGGTGGATCCAGGCGCCGGGCGTGCGTCGCTTCGGCCGGCCCCAGAACGTCACCACCGCGTCGGCGGCTGCTGCGGCGGCGAACCAGTCCCGCCGTGCAAGGGGCAGCAGGACGTTCACCGCGAGAGGCCGATCGGTCAGAGACCGGGCAGCCGCCAGCTCACGCCGGATCGCGTTCGCCCCGTTGACCGCGATCGTCCCCAGGCCGCCCGCCTCCGAAACGGCAGCCGCCAGCTCGTGGCGGCTCAGCCCGCCGCCCAGCCCTGCCTGGACGACGGGCGAGGTTGCCCCAAGACGCTCTAGGATCGGCATGAGGCCGCCAGTCTAGGCCGCCGCTCAGAGACCGACTCCCATCCCGGCCGGTCGTACTTGCTCGCCGGGCGAGCAAGCGTCAGCGGCTCACGAACCGACGATCGCGGTCACCAGATGGCCGATGCCGAAGCCGACGGCAGCGCTGACCGAGCCGATGGCGAGGACCTGCAGGCCGGCGACCAGGAGCCGCTGGCTGGCAATGGTGCCCTTGACGACGCCGAGAACGAAGAGGGCGACCAGCGTGCAGGCGAGGCTCACCACCAGAGCGGGAGCGATCAGCGGCAGGACCGCGTAGGGCCAGAGCGGAATGATCGCCGCGCCGAGGTAGGTCAGGCCGACGACCAGCGCGTCCCCCAGGGCGGCGCCGCCGACGTCGGGAGAGAGCCCGAGCTCCTTCTGGACCTTCGTACGCAGGAAGACGTCGGGGTTCTGCGCCAGCCCGTCGGCGACTCGCTCGGCCTCCTCGCGTGGCAGGCCTTCGTCCTCGAGCACCAGGGCGAGCTCGAGGACCTCGCGCTCGGGCTCATCCTCAACCTCGCGACGCTCGTCGGCGATCTCCGCCGCGTAGAGAGCCTCCTCGGCCTCGCTGGCCAGATAGGAGCCACCGCCCATCGCGATGCACCCGGCCACCGCCTCGGCAAGGCCGGCAACCAGGATCGCCGCGCGGCCCGGGTTTGCCGCCGCCATCCCCGTCACGACTCCGAGCGGGACCAGCAGGCCATCCTGGGCGCCGAGGACGAACTCCCTGACCCGGGAGAGCCGCTCGATCCGCGACGCCTCCTCGAGGACGTGCTCCTCGATGTGGCGGCGAGCCGCTGCCCTGCCCTCGCCGTCGCCTGCGCGCGAATGCGCCATCGGCTATTCCTACCACCAGCGGCCGCTCAGGCCATCGTCAGGCCGCCGCTCACCGAGAGCGTCTGGCCGGTGATGTAGCCGGCCCGCTCGGAGGCGAGGAAGGCGACGGCGGCGGCGACATCCTCGGGCTCGCCGAGGCGGCGCATCGGGACGGCTCGCTCGAGCGAGCCGACCAGCCTCTCGCCGGCCGGGCTCGTCGCGGCCATCCCCTCGAGCAGCGGCGTGCGGGTGGGGCCGGGGCAGACCGTGTTCGCACTCACCCCCGAGACGGCGACTTCGCGGGCGATCGTCTTCGTGAACGCGATCACCCCACCTTTGGCGCCGGCGTAGACCGACTCGAGCGAGGAGCCGACCCGGCCGGCGTCCGAGCCGATGTTGACCACCCGTCCCCAGCCCCGCTCGACCATCCCCCCGAGCGCGGCGCCGGTGAGGCGCAGGCACCCCTTGAAGTTGATCTCGATCACCCGGTCCCAGAAGGCCTCGTCTGTCTCCAGGAAGGGGACGAGCTCGTCCCAGCCGGCGTTGTTGACCAGGATGTCGATGGGTCCCAGCGTCGACGTGGTCTCCGCGACGGCTGCTGCAACCGAAGCGCCGTCGGTGACATCCAGCTCCACCGCAAGCCCGTGGCCCCCCGCCTGCTCGACGGCCACGACCGTCTCCGCGGCGGCGTCGGGGCGCACGTCTGCCACCGCGACGGCACGGCCGTCCGCCGCCAGCGCAAGCGAGATGCCGCGACCGATGCCGCCGCCACCACCGCTCACCAGGGCAATCCGCTCCGTCAAAGCGCGACTAGCCTAGCGGTGTCAACCCCCACAGAGGAGAAGCGCATGGACGAGCTGACCGACGTCATCTACGAGGTCGAGGACGGCCTTGCCTGGATCACGATCAACCGACCCGAGCGAATGAACTCGTTCCGCGCCCGCACCGTCGGCGAGCTGATCCGCTGCTTCAAGCGGGCATGGGCAAGCGAGGACGTCGGCGTCATCTGCCTCACCGGGGCGGGCGAGCGCGCCTTCTGCGCTGGCGGCGACCAGAAGCAGCGCGCCGAGTCGGGCGACTACGGCGCCTCCGAGAACGGCCTGTTCGAGGTCGAGTACCTGCACCGGCTGATCCGCGAGGTGCCGAAGCCGGTGATCGCCGCGGTCAACGGCTTCGCGATCGGCGGCGGCCATGTGCTGCACGTCCTCTGCGACCTGACGATCGCCGCCGAGGGCGCGATCTTCGGCCAGAACGGGCCCCGGGTCGGCTCCTTCGATGCGGGCTTCGGCTCCAACTACCTGGCCCGCGTGGTCGGCGAGAAGCGAGCCCGCGAGATCTGGTTCCTATGCCGGCGCTACGACGCCGAGACGGCCGAGCGCTGGGGCCTGGTCAACAGGGTGGTGCCGGCCGGGGAGCTGCGGGCCGAGGTGCGGCGCTGGGCCGAGGAGATCCTCGCCCTCTCCCCAACCGCCCTGCGCTTCCTCAAGCAGTCGTTCAACGCCGACACGGAGCACATGGCGGGCCTCCAGCACGTCGCCTTCACCGGCCTCGAGCTGTTCGTGGACTCCGACGAGGCGCGCGAGGGCGTGCAGGCATTCAACGAGAAACGCGAGCCCGACTTCGCCGGCTACCGCGCTCGCGCATCGAGCTGACCTACCACTGCCTCGACAGCCGGGTGAGGAACTGCGGCCCGGTCAACGGGACGTTCGGCGCGCCCGGGAAGGAGACCGCCAGAGAGCCGGTCCAGACCTTCGTGCCGTCGGGGCTGCGCTGGAGGGAACCGGTCCCACTGAACGGCGCGGGAGGCGTGACGCTGGCGAAGCTGAGAGCGTCGTCGGAGGCGAAGGTGAGGGGTGAGGCAAGCGCAAACGCCGCGCGATAGACGGCGAGCGACCCCTCGCTCTGCTCGGTCGCGGCGAGGAAGCGGGCCTTGCCCTGGTTCGTGGCTGCGCTGAAATACGTCGCTGTCAGGCCCGAGCGCCAAGCGGCGTCCAGCCGGGTGAGCTTGGCGCTCGGGCGCTCCGCGGCGGCGCGGGCCCCCTGTCGACGCCGAGCTTCGAGGGGCAGGCCGGAGCAGTCCAGCGAAGGCGGCGTGACGACCCTCCCCTTGACCCGGTGAACTTCGACGGAGGTGTAGCCGTCCTCGCCGCGGAAGCGGACCGATCCGACGAAGACGCCGAAGCGGATCGTGTAGCGATCGGGCCCCCTGCAGCCGCGCTGGGGCCTGCTGTGGGTGTCCCGGCCGGAGGGATGGAAGCGCATAGCGACGCTGCCGAGATTGCCGAAGGTGGCATGGATGGCGGTTGGGCTCACCCTTCCGCGCGCGAAGTAGGTGCTCCATGCCGCACTGCGACTGGATGGGGAGCTTGGTTGGGAGGTGCTGATGAACGCGGTTACGTCGCGGCCGCCGACGGTGATCCTGTAGCCGTTGGTGCCGGCGAGGTGGAAGACGAGGTCGAACCCTTCCCCGCCCCACGCCGCCGCCGGCGCCGCCAGCAGGGCCGCAAGTGCGACGGCGAGGCCGAAGGCGCCCCGCAGGCGCGCCAGCGGTCTCATCTGACCCTCGACGCCATGGCGAACAGCTTGCCGACGGCCCTGCCGAAATAGGGGCCGAACTTGGTCGTCGGGTCATCGGGGTAGCCGTTGCTGGTGACACCGTTGAGCAGGCCGCCGGCGATGATCCAGCCACCCCCCGAGGATCCGCCGGTCACATCGCACTTCACGGCGAGGTCGAGGGGTCCGGGGTGAAAGAACGAGGAGAAGTCGTGACCCTCGAAGGGAGTCTGAGGGCATAGCTGCAGTGTCGCGCCGTTGAACGGCTGTGCCACCGGGTAGCCGTAGACGTCGAAGACCTGGCTGGGGGAGAGCCCCCAGGCGATACCGTCAGCGCCAACGGCATCGGCCAGTCGCTGACCGCGTTCGTTGCGCGAGACGACGGCGGCGCCGACGTCGAAGTTTTCGTTGCCATGGGCGAGCCACTGCGGCGTGGTGCCAAGCCACTTGGCCACGAAGGTGCCGAAGGGGCGTTCACCGAAGCGGTAGCCGGGGACGAAGACCCACTTTCGGCCGAGCCAGTGGCCTTCGTCGTAAACACAGTGGCCGGCCGTGATGACGAGGCTGAAGTTGGGTGCGTTGACCGATGTGCCCGAACAGCGATCGAGTTCCCCGTTGCCTTCGACGATGAAGACCGCACCGTTCTGGCTGGTGCCCGAGACGGTCGGGTCGGAGACCGTTTCGGCGATGGAGCTCAGGAGGGCGCCGTGAGAAGGAGCGCGCGGCGGGTAACGGTGCGGGGTTTCGGGGGCACCGTGGCCGGCGGAGCGTGTCAATCGGGGAGCACCGGGCAGCTGCAGCGACAGCGGCCGGGCGTGGCTCATGCGAGCCGGGGTCCAGAAGTGGCGAGCTTGGCGAAGCGACGTGTGGATGGAGGTCCCCACGCGCCCCGGCGCCGCCTGGGCGGGCGCGGTTGCAGCAGCCGGGAGCAGGCACGCCAAAAGCGCGGCCAGCGATCTATTCAGGAGGTGTCTTGGCGTCCCCATTGCGTCGTCCCGCCCGGCGCCGAGGGGTCAGCTCGCCAAGCGCCTGAGATATTAGAGGCCCGATGTGGCGCCTGAGCGGCTCCGCACGCAGTCCTTCAACCCGTCGAGAGCGACTCGCCAAAGTTGAGCCATTGAGCGCGCACCCCGCCATAAGAACCGAGGGCCTTTCGAAGGACTATGGCTCCGGGCACGGGCTCTTCGACCTCGACCTGGAGATCGAGCGCGGGGAGGTCTTCGGCTTCCTCGGCCCGAACGGCGCCGGCAAGTCGACGACGATGCGCCTGCTGCTGGACCTGATCCAGCCGACAGCGGGCTCGGCGTCGATGCTCGGGCTCGACACCCGCGACGCGAGCCTCGAGATCCGCGGCAGGGTCGGCTTCCTGCCCGGCGACTTCGCCCTCTACCCGAATCTGACCGGAGCGGAGGCGCTCGACTACCTGGCCGAGCTCCGCGGAGGCGTGGACCGGTCGCTCCGCCAATCGCTCGCCGAGCGCTTCGACGCCGAGCTCGACCGGCCGGTCCGCGAGCTCTCGAGCGGCAACCGCCAGAAGATCGGCCTGATCCAGGCCTTCATGCACGAGCCCGAGCTGTTGATCCTGGACGAGCCGATCGCCGGCCTCGACCCGCTGGTGCAGCACAGCTTCCACGCGCTGCTGGCGGAGGTGAGCGCGCAGGGGCGCACCGTGTTCCTCTCCTCCCACACCCTCTCCGAGGTCGAGCGCGTCACCCATCGCGTCGCGGTCCTGCGCGAGGGTCGCCTCGTCGTCGTCGACTCGCTCGAGAACCTGCGTCAGGTCGCGATTCAGCGCCTGGAGATCGAATTCACCGCGCCCGTCGCCGCGGAGCAGTTCCGGGCCCTTCCCGGGGTGAGGGAGGCGAGGACGGAGGGCAGGCACCTGATCGTGGCCTTCGAGGGCTCGGCGGACGCCATCGTCAAGGCCGCGGCCGCCCACGAGGTGCGGGCGATTCGAGCTCGCGAGGACGACCTCGAGGAGATCTTCCTGCGTTACTACCGGACCGAGGAGGCCTCGTGAGCAGCGCGGTGTTCAAGATGGCGCTGCGCCTGCGCCTGCTGACGACCGGGCTCGCGGGGCTCGGCTTGGTTGCGGTGCTGCTCGTCGTCGGGGCTCTGTTCCCGGCCGTCGGGCACACGATCGGAAAGCTGAACCTCCCGAAGGGGGTCTCCGAATTGCTGGGTGGCGCCGACTACGGGACGCTCACCGGGTGGCTGAAAGGCGAGATCGCCTCGGTCTACGGCCCCCTCGTGTTCGGAGCCCTGGCAATCACCGGCGCGACTGGCGCCACCGCCGGCGAGGAGGAGAACCGGATCCTCGCCCTGGTCCTCGCCCACCCGGTGAAACGCTCGAGCCTGGTCGCGGCCAAGGCCGCGGCGATCGCCGTTTGCGTGCTGATCCTCGCCTTGGCCACCTGGGTTGGGCTGATCGCCGGCGTGGCGGTGGCCGGCGGCGGGATCAGCGTTGGGGACATGGGGGCCCTTTCCCTGCACCTGGCCTTCTTCGGCGTCGCGACGGGCGCGGTGGCGCTGGCCCTTGGCGCCGGCACCGGTCGCCGGGCGCTTGCCAGCGGCGGCGCGGCAGCCTTCGCGGTCTTCGGCTTCTTGATCAACGGCTTCGCTCCGCTGGTCGATTCGATCGCCTGGCTCAAGTACCTCTCCCCCTTCCATTACTACACGGCCCACGACCCGCTGACCAACGGTGTCGATGTCGGCGATCTCGCCGTGCTGGGGCTGTTCGCCCTGACCCTCACGGCGATTGCCATTGTGGGCATCCGACGGCGGGACCTGCGCGGGTAGGGTTCGGGCCACCTGCGTCAGCGGGCCGGAAGCTCCTCCGGCAAACCGAGGCGCTCGAAGGCAACGTCGAGCCGGCGCGGGTCGAAACGCTGCTCGGGCAGGCGGGCCAGGACGCGGCGGTCGGGGTCCTCCGTGGTGCGGGTGAGGAAGGCGTCGACCGCGGCGATCTGGGCGCCGCGGAGGGTCAGCACGTTGAGGGCGAAGCGTTGATAGGTCTCCGTCTCCGGGTCCCAGCTGTAGAAGGCGAGCGCCTCCTGGCCGCTGGCGCGAACGCGCAAGGCGCGCCAGCCCCACTGGCCCGAGAGGGGCCAGCCGGCGAGGAAGGTGGCGATCGCCTCGTGGCCCTGGAACCAGCTTCGCAGCGGCGGCATCGCGAAGGCCGCATCCGCGGTGAGCATCGAGACGACCGCCTCGACGTCGTGGCGTTCCCAGGCGTCCAGGTAGCTCTCGACGACCTCGCGGACGCCCTCGTCGCCGAGCGCGCGCAGGGTCGCCTGCTGGCTGCGCTCGGGCAGGCGCTGCTCGACCGCCGCGCGGGCTCGCTGCAGGGCGCTGTTGACCGAGACGGTGGTCGTCTCGAGCGTCTCCGCGACCTCGCGGGCGGTGAAGCCGAGCACCTCGCGCAGGATCAGCACCGCCCGCTGCGTGGCGGGAAGGTGCTGCAGCGCCGCGATGAAGGCCAGCTCGACGCTCTCGCGCCGCTCGTAGCTGGCCTCGGGCGCGGCGAAGCCGTCCTCCAGGCCCAGCGCCTCGTCCGGATAGGGCTCGATCCACACCGACTCGACCAGGGGTTCGCCCGGGCCGGCGTGGGGATCGGCCGGCGGGTAATCGACCGGGAGGACCCGCTTTGGGCGCCGCTCGATCGCATCGAGGCAGGCGTTGGTGGCGATCCTGTAGAGCCAGGAGCGAAGCGAGCTGCGGCCCTCGAACCCGCCCAGCCCCCGCCAGGCCCGCAGCAGCGTCTCCTGAAGCGCGTCCTCGGTGTCGTGGACCGAGCCGAGCATCCGGTAGCAGTGCGCGTGGAGCTCTCGCCGGTGGGGCTCGACGAGGCGGCGGTAGGCGTCCTCGTCGCCCTCGCGCGCGGCCGCGAGCAGCTCCGGCTCGCCCGCGGCGGACCCTGCTGTGGAGGCAGAGCTCACCCCGTCAGGTTAGACGGGGCGAGCTCTGCACTGCCGCACTTGTCCGGCTGAGCCGGCGTCAGTCCTGCTCGACGATCAGCAGCCTGTTGCCGTCCTGGTCGCGGAGGAAGAACATCGGCGGCACCGGGCCTCCCATGCGCATCACCTCCGCGTCGACGTCGACCCCCCGCTCCCGCAGGCTCGCGTGGTCGGCATCGATGTCGTTGGTGGCGAGGGCGACGCGCGTCTCGACCCCGGCCGATTCCCCTTCGCGCGGCTGGACGAGGGCGATCGTGGTCGTGGCGCCGGACGGCGCCACTTCCACCCAGCGATTGCCGTCGCCGAAGGGAACGTCGGTGCGCTTCTCGAATCCGAGCATGTCGAGGTAGAACTCGACCGCCCGGTCCTGGTCGCTGACGGGGACCATCACCGTGCTCACCTGGCCGATGTTGGTTCCGGTCTTGGTTGTCTCGGTCATCTCGATCCTCCTGCTGGTGGTTGGTTCCGCAAGTTGAGACCGGCGAGCCCGACGGAACTCATCGGTCCATCCACGCGGCCCGGCTATTCGCCCGGCTCATAGACGAGGATGACGATGCCGTCGCCCACGGTCTTCGAGCCGGTCAGCCGCAGGCGCTTCTTCCCGCTCGTCTCACCGAAGAGACGCTTGCCCTTTCCCAGCACGACCGGGAAGACCATCAGCCGCAGCTCGTCGACGAGGTCGTGCTCGACCAGCGCCTGCACCAGCTGAGCGCTGCCGGCGACCAGGATCGTCCCCTCGACCTCGCGCTTCAGCTTCGCGACCTCCTCCGCGACGTCCCCCCGCAGCACGGTCGAGTTGCTCCAACCGGCGTCCCGCAGGGTCGAGGAGACGACGTACTTGGGCATCGCGTTCATCTTGTCGGCGAAGCCGGCCTCGTCGGTCATCGTCGGCCAGGCGGCGGCGAACGCCTCGTAGGTCACCCGCCCCAGCAGCTGGGCGTCGGCCTCGAAGATCTCGTCGAGCTTGAACCTGTCGCCCTCCTTGCCGCGGTCGACCTCGAAGGTCCAGCCTCCGTGCTCGAACTTCTCCGCTCCGCCGGGATCCTCCATCACGCCGTCCAGCGAGACGAACTCGGTTACGACGATCCTTCCCATCCTGTCCTCCTTCGGGTCGGGTTTCCAAACTATGACCGTCGCGCGCCGCGGGATTCATCGGGAAGGCCGGCTTCGATCCCACTCAGAAGATTTTCAGGTCGCGCCCACAGGATGTCGGCATTTGGCCCACTCGAACGGGAGCCCTCGCCGGTTGAGACTCCCCACCGCACTCGCGGTGCGGAACGAGTCCTGGCTGCGGGTGGCCGCGGCGCTCGCAGGCCTGGCAGCGCTGGCTGTGTACCTGGTGCCGAGGCTCCCAAATCCACCTGCCCACTGGCCACTGTGGGACGTCAACGTCTACTGGTGGGGCGGAGCACAGGCCCTGCATGGTGCGGCGATCTACGCCAGGGCGGCGCCGTATCACTTCACCTACCCACCCTTTGCCGCTGCGCTCTTCGGGATCGGCGCGATCGCGCCGGAGGCATACCTGAAGGTCGCCATCAGCGCCGCGAGCGTGTGCGCGCTGGCCACCCTGTCCTGGATGACGCTCGGCGCGGCCGGGGTGCGGCGGCGACCGGAGTTCGTGTTCGCGGCGGTGGCGCTCGCGCTTCTGACGGTGCCGGTGGTCGACACCCTGCGCCTCGGGGAGACAGACCTGATCGTGACGGCGCTGGTCGGCGCCGACCTGCTGCGGCGCCAGGACGGCGGCCGCTGGCAGGGGATCGGCACCGGGCTGGCGGCCGGGATCAAGCTCACCCCGCTGATCTTCGTGGCCTACCTGCTGCTCACCCGAAGGATCAGGGCGGCAGCCGTGGCGGCCGGTACCTTCGCGGCGACGGTCACCGCGGGTTTCATGCTGCTGCCGTCGGACTCCCGGACGTTCTGGCTGAACGGTGTGTTCCTGCACTCGAGGCGGGTCGGGAACCCGATCAGCCCGGACAACCAGTCGCTGGCCGGGGCAGTGGCCCGACTCGCCGGCGGACTTGGCACGGCCATGCCCTGGTGGCTCGCGGCGGCGGTGCTGACGGGACTGGCCGGGCTCGCGGTGGCGGCGTGGGCGCACCGGCGCAGCCACCGGCTGGCCGGCGCGGTGTACTGCGGCATAACTGCCCTGCTGGTCTCCCCGATCTCCTGGACGCACCACTGGATTTGGGTGGTGCCATTGCTGGTGGCACTGGGCGTGGCGGCGTGGCGGCGGCGCTCGCTCTGGTACGCCGTGGCTGCGGCGGCGATTGGCTACGTCTTTTCCGCGACCATCTCGCTGCCGTCGCCCGGCCGGGACCCGGACCTGGGACGGCTGCTGGCCGGCGACGCCTACGTGCTGTGCGGCCTGGTCGTGCTGGCAGCCGCCGCCCTGGCCGTGACCCTGAAGCGCTCGCGCACCGTGTCTTACCCTTGAGTCGTGCCGTCACCGAACCCCCGCGTCGAATTGCTCTGGTGGGCCGGCTGCCCGAGCTGGGAGGAGACGGTCGGGCTCGTCCGCGAGGAGATGACAGCCGCAGGCCTTGACCCGGACGAGCTCGAGGTGCGCGAGCTGCGCACCGACGAGGAGGCCGAGCGGGAGCGCTTCCCCGGCTCGCCGACGGTCCGCATCGAGGGGCGCGATGTCCAGGACCCGGGCGAGGAGCCGATTGGCCTCAGCTGCCGCGTCTACCGGCTGCGCGACGGGCGGATCTCCGCCCTCCCCGATCCCGCCGACGTGCGCGACGCCCTGCGGGCCCCGGTGCTCGCTCCCGGCGCGGAGCCCCGCGGTGGAGCAAAGCAGGAGACAGAGGGGTGAGCGCGGGTGGGATCGGGATCGGGGATGCCGCGCCGGCCCTGACACTGCCCGACACCGAGGGCCACGCCACTAGCCTGCCGGCGCCTGGAGAGGCGCAGGCGACGGTGGTGGTGTGGACCTGCAACCACTGCCCCTACGCGCTCGCCTGGCACGACCGCCTCACGGCGGCTGCGCGCGAGTACGCCGATCGCGGCGTCCGCTTCCTGGCGGTCAACTCCAACGACGCCGAGCGCTACCCGGCGGACTCACCGCAGGCGATGGCCGAGCGCTATGACGCCAGTGAGTGGGGAATGCCCTACCTGCACGACGCGACGCAGGAGGTCGCCAGGGCCTTCGGCGCCCGCACCACCCCCGACGTCTTCGCCTTCGATTCCGATCTGCTGCTGCGCTACCGCGGCGCCCCCGATGCCGACCACCGGGACCCCTCGCAGGGAGCCGCCTGGCTGCGCTCGGCCCTGGAGGCGATCCTCACCGGCTCCGATCCCGACCCGGCCGAAACCGAGCCGATCGGCTGTTCGATCAAGTGGCGCCCATGATGGCGGCGCCTCGCATCAGTCCCGGGTGTCCGGGCGATAGCCCGAGCACAGCACCCGCATCCACCCGATCTTGCCGTCGCGGGCCGACAGATATGCCTGCTGTTCGATGAGGAACCGGCCTTCGGGATTGCGGACGCTGAACCGGTAGCCGACCCGCTCACGGTCGGCGAAGGAGTCGCTCTCGAGCTTCTCGAGCGCCTGGATCTCGTCGGAGTCTTCGAACCACACGCGGAGCACCCCCGAGATCACAGCAGCGGGGTCGCTCGCCTCCCAGTTGCGCTTCGGGGTCAGACCGCGGAAGTCGATTTCGGGATGCAGCAGATCGAGGATCTGGCTGAAATCCTTGACGGCGAGGGCCCGTGCGAATTCGGTGCCCAGTGTGGTCGGCTCCGGCACGCGCGCATCGTTGCGCCCGACGGGCCCCCTGTCAATGTGCCTGCCCGGCGCGCCCCCGCCCGAGACGAGCGAGCGAGGGCGGCGCGAAGTGGGCTCCCCTAGGGATCGGTGACCGTGCCCGCTTTGGCGCAGATCACGTATGCCCTGATCGTCTGGGCTGTGCTTGTCTGGTTGTCGACGAACACCGTCCAGGCTGTATTCCCTGGTTCGCCTTCGCCATTGGACGGATAGGACGAGTTCACCTGCTGTCCGACCCCTTCAGAGGACGCAATATCGCCGCCGCCAACCGCGTGGAATCCGGGTCCGCATGTCGCTGTCGCGCCGCTTTGTTCTCCGGAGGGGTTGCCGACAACTGCACCGGCAACATAAGACAAGCGTGCCGAAGGCGTCGCTACCCGGCGCCCCCTGTGGCCCTTGTAGACCCTGCAGGCCCTGTGGCCCCTGCAAGCCGCGCGGGCCGCGCGGGCCGCGTTTGCTCTTGCTCACGGCAGCCTGACTATTGCCGGATGGGAGTTGGGTGGCGGCGTAGCCGGTCCCGCCCATGGCGACGAACAGCGCCAGGCAGGCGACGACCAATGCCGGCGATGGGTACGAACGCTTCATCGTGGTCATCCGATTCGAGCGATTTTGGAGGGAAGCTCTGCCCCCCTCTCACCGATCGCCGCCGCACCAGGTCGAGTCGAAACCGAGTGGCCAGCCGCGATCTGCCCAACCTAGTGACCTGAGTCGTTGATCCGCTGGCAGTAGGAGGCGAGGCTGTCGAGGATCTCGTCTGCGCTCTTGTGCCAGACATAGGGCTTGGGTTCGTCGTTCCAGTTGGCGATCCAGGTGCGGATCGAGGCGACGAGGTCGCGGACCGAGCGATGGGAGCCGCGCTTGATCCACTTCGTGGTCAGCTCGGCGAACCAGCGCTCGACGAGGTTCAGCCAGGAGCTGTAGGTGGGTGTGAAGTGCAAGGTGAAGCGCGGGTGGCGCTGCAGCCAGCGCTGGATCGAGGGCGTCTTATGGGTCGAGGAGTTGTCGAGCACGACATGGACGTCGAGGCCCTCTGGCACCGAGTGCTCGATCAGGTTGAGGAACCGGCGGAACTCATCGGCGCGATGCCTGGGAGTCATCTCGGCGATCACCTGACCGGAGGCGAGGTCGAGCGCGGCGTAGAGGTTCGTGGTGCCGTTGCGCACGTAGTCGTGGGTGTGGCGCTCGGGCACGCCCGGCATCAGTGGCAGGATCGGCGAGGAGCGCTCGAGGGCCTGGATCTGGGACTTCTCATCGACGCAGAGCACCACCGCCGCCTCGGGCGGGTTGAGGTAGAGCCCGACGATGTCTCTCACCTTGTCGACGAACTGCGGGTCGGGCGAGAGCTTGAAGTGCTCGGCGCGGTGGGGCTTCAGCCCGAAGGCGCGCCAGATCCGGCTGATCGCGGTCTGGCTCATCCCGGTGGCGGCTGCCATTTGGCGGGTCGACCAGTGGGTCGCGTTGGAGGGCTGCTCCTCCAGCGTCTTGACGATCACTCGCTCGACGTCCTCGTCGGTGATCTGCCGTGGCTTGCCCGGGCGCGGCTCGTCGTGCAGGCCGTCGAGGCCGCGCTTGGCGAAGCGTCCTCTCCAGCGCCCCACCGTCTGTGTGCTGCAGCCCAGCCGAGCCGCGATCTCCTTGCTTTGCTCGCCGTCGGCCGCCGCCAACACGATCCGGCAGCGCAGCGCCAGAGCCTGGGCGCTCTTCGGGCGCCTGGCCCAGCGCTCGAGCACCTCTCGCTCCTCCTCGCTGAGCTCGACATCCACACGTCGGGGCATGAGGCCTCCCATCGTCGCTTGCGATGGCGACGACTTCGACGGCGATGGAGATATGCCTGTGAACTAACGACTCAGGTCACTAGTGCAATCGGGCCGCTCTGGCGGCCAACCACCGTCCCGGAGGCGACGGCGAGTCCGGCGCGGTCGCTCAGGCGCCGACGACTCGTCGCTCGCTAAGCTGCCCCAGCAGCGTGGCGGCCATAGTTCAACGGTAGAACTACGCGTTGTGGTCGCGTCGATGAGGGTTCGATTCCCTCTGGTCGCCTTTGCCTGCGCCCCGCTCGCACCGTGGCTCGCGGCCGGGCGGCGGCGATTCGCAGCGCGGAGTAGCTCGCCTGGAAAATGGAGCTGAGCTGCGTCCACGCGTAGCGTGCGATCGGGGGAACCGCGCTACCGTTGGCGCGGTGACCAGGCGACACCGGACACGGCTCCTTCACCCCCAGGCTCATGCCGCCGCGGCAACCGGCGCGGGGGCACACGGCGCAGTCGCGATCGCGGCATTGGCGGTCGGCGCGGCGGCGATTGGGGGCTTTGCGATCGGGCGGCTCAGCGTCGGCCGCCTGTCGATCAAGCGCGCCTCGATCGGCAGGTTGGAGGTCGAGGAGCTCGATGTCCGCGTGCTGCGGGTCCACGAGGATGCCTCACAGGCATGAGGAGATCGGGAGGCAAGGGGGCGGGACAGCCCGCCCTGCGCGCAATCGCGGCGCTGGCCGCCGTTGCGCTCGCGGCCGGTGCGACGCTCGGCGGGACCTCGGCCGGGGGCCATCCGGCGTCGGCGAGCGCAAGCACGCTGGGCCCCTATCCGAGCCTCGGCAACTGTCCCGTCTTCCCCGGCCCTCCGCCCTCGCTGTCCCCCAGCGCCCCGTCGCTCCCCGACCAGGCCGCCTGGAACCAGGACATCTCTCAGGCCCCGGTCGCCCGTAACTCGGCGGCGATCATCGCCTACATAGACGCTCACGGCGGCGACCACCTTCACCCAGATTTCGGTTCGCCCCGCGCCTATGGAATCCCCTACGCGGTGGTCGGCGCCGGCCAGCGCGAGCTGCCGGTCCACTACACCGCCTGGGGCACCGAAAGCGACCCCGGGCCGTTCCCCATTCCGCCGAACGCGCCCGTCGAGAACGGGCAGCGCAGCGACGGCGATCGCCATGTGCTCGTCGTCGATCGCTCGCGCTGCACCCTTTACGAGCTGTCCCGCGCCTTCTTCAAGCGGCGGCCGCGGCCCCACTGGAACGCCGACGCCGGCGCCCGCTGGAACCTCCGCTCCACCGCGCTGCGCCCCGACTCCTGGACGTCGGCCGACGCCGCGGGGCTGCCGATCTTCCCCGGGCTGATTCGCTACGACGAAGTCGCGGCGGGCCACCTCGACCACGCGATCCGCGTCACCTTCGACATCACCCGAAACGCCTGGATCCACCCCGCCTCCCACTGCGCCGGCGCCACCGCCAACCCAAACGCCCCGCCGATGGGGCTGCGACTGCGACTGAAGCCGGGCTACGACGTCGCCGGCCTCACCGGCGCCGCGAAGGTGATTGCCACGGCGCTGAAGCGCTACGGGCTGGTCGTCGCCGACAACGGCTCGAACTGGTTCTTCGGCGGGAGCAGCGACCGGCGCTGGAACGACCAGAACCTGGATCAGCTGAAGCGCATCCCGGGCGGCGCCTTCGAGGTGATCCAGAGCGCCGCGGGCGTCCACGCCTGCTGAGATGCTTCAGACAGTCTTAAGGGAAGGTTGGCCTCGGCTTAGGGAACCCGACTGAGAATGACGCTGATGGATGACCTCCACCGTCTCGAGGCCAAGGGACTGGCGCGCGCCAAGATCCGGTCACAGCGTCGCCGCGTGTCAATGATCCGGCGCCGCACGATCCGCGGCTCGTTGGCGCTGTTCGCGATCTTCTGGGCAGTCATCTTCGGCCAGCTCGTAACGGGCAACGACCCGGCGCTCAGTCGCATCAGGAAGAACGGTCACGGACAGCTCACGGCGACGGGCGGGGCCAAGACCAGCTCGGCCCGGGCGTCAGTCGGCACTTCGGCCGGCACCGCTCCGCCCGAACCGCAACCGGAATCCCAACTCGAACGGGAACTGGAACGCGAACGGGGACTCCAACTGGAACCCGGAGAAAGAGTTGAATCGGCGCCCGAAGGAGAATTCGAATCGCCGCCCAAGGAAGAAGGCGCTAGGGAAGAAGCCGAACCAGCACCGTCGCCCCCGATCGTCACGTCGGCGTCGTGACGGCCGCCGGGCCGCATCTCTTCTGGATCACGAGCCGGGCCGCTGGGACGCTGGCGCTGGTTCTCTCCAGCGCCTCGGTGGGAGCCGGGCTGCTGATCCGTGGCCGCGGCGAGTCGCGCAAGGTGCTGGGAGGCGATGCAAAAGCGCTGCACGAGGCGCTCGCCCTGGCCACCCTCGTCGCCCTGGCGGTCCACGGCGTCGCTCTGCTTGGCGATCACTTCCTCCACCCCACCGTGCTCGACATCTCGATCCCCTTCACCGGCGGGTACCGCCCATTCTGGACCGGGATTGGAATCGTCGGCGGTTGGGGCCTCGCACTGCTCGGCCTCACCTATTACGCCCGTAACTGGATCGGGGGGTCTCGCTGGCGGTCGCTGCACCGCTTCACCGCCGTCTTCTGGGCGTTCGGGATTGCCCACTCGATCGGCGCCGGCACTGACGGGGAACAGCTGTGGCTCCTGCTTGTGGCGGTGGGGCCGGCCATCCCAGCGCTGATCCTGCTGGCGGGAAAACTGACCGGGTCGGCCGAGCGGGGGCAGCCGCGCAGCCCGGCCCTGTCGCGACCTGACGCAGAGCCGGAACGTGGTTCTCAGCGGCCGCGAGAGCTGAGCACGACGTGATGGAAGTCGGCCCGCAGCCGAGATCTCAGCTCGGCCGCAGCCGCGTCACCTGCCTCGCCCTCCTCGGGGCCCCCGGTCACTAGCACCACCTCGCTCGCCGGAAAGCTCTGCAGCTGGTCCTCAACCGCCTGCACGACGTCCTCGTCGCCGACCCGCGCCTCCGCCACGATGCCAGCCTTCGCGAGCGCCGCGACGGTCGCGACCAGCCTCTGCTGGGCTGCGTGCCGGGCTCCCTCGACATCGGAGGCCCAGCGGTCGAGAAAGCCGATCCTGGCCGGCGCAAGAACGAGCACGGCGGATTGCTCGCAGTCCTCGGAGCCGTCGAGACGCGCTGCGGCGGCGATCTCGCGCACAGCCGCCGGCTCGTCGGCCGCGCAGGTGACGACCACGAGAACGTGGCGGCGCTCGTCGTGTGGCGATGCGGGCACGATTGGGTCGCGTGGCCGCTGGCGCGCCGCGATCACGAGGACTGCCACAGCCGCCAGCGCCCCGACGGCAACCCCGATACCGGGGCCGCCGATCATGAACCCGGCGGTGATCGGGACGGCGATCGCAGCGACGATCAGGGGCAGCTTCCATGGCACCATCGCTCTAAGACTGCCAGGCGCTGAGCGCGATCGTCCAAGGCTGCCCGCGCAGGAAGGTCAGCGAACCGTCAGGGGGCGAGGCGCTCCAGCACCGTGCCGTCCGCCGCCACCGTGAGGACGGTGGGCACGACCGCGATTCCATACTTGTGGGCGAGGTCGGGACGCTCGCGCACGTCGAAGGTGATGAGCGGGTCGGGCCCGGCGGCAAGTCGCTGCTCCCACTCATGGCACTCCGAGCAGAGCGGGTGGGTGAACTCGACGACGGCGCGCGGGTGCCCGTCGAGCATCCCGAGGTCCGCGGGCTCGATGTGGCTGTGGTGACGCGGCGAGATGCCGCGCAACCGTGCGCCCAGCCTGTAGATCTCGCAGCCGGTGCAAAAGCCACTCGCGGCGGCTACGAGCGCCAGGACGACGACGATCGAGCCGAGAACGACTCCGGCGGCCGGCGAGCCCAGCCACCAGGCCAGCGCCGCGGCGGTCAGAAAGACGAAGCCCATCATGTTGGCGAGGCGAGGCGGCCGGGAGTCCTCGAGCGACCCCTCACCGACGCGAGGCTGCAGCAGCACGAAATAGGCAACGCAGGTGATGCAGAAGCGGCGACCCAGCGTCAACCCGATCAGCAGCTGCGCACCCATCAGCGCCCAGGCCAGCGGCCAGCCGAATAGAACGCCCAGGAGCGCCACGATCCCGACCACGAGCTGGTTGAAGCGCGGCGCCCGCGCATCGATCACATCGGTGTCCCGCCACGGATCCGCTGTGCGCTGCTTGACCATCTCTTCAGTCTATGGTCCCGAAGGGCCGAACACCCCCGGCTGGATTCGAACCAGCGACCCTCGGATTAGAAGTCCGACGCTCTGTCCGCTGAGCTACGGGGGCGGGTGTGCCTAGATTACGGCCCTGAGAAGCCGATTCGCATACGATCGCCGCGATGCCGATCATCGAGGTGGCGGGAACCGAGCTGCATTACGTGCGGGCGGGCGAGGGCGAGCCGATGCTGCTGATCCAGGGGATGAGCGCGACGCACCTCACCTGGGGCGACACCTTCCTCACCGGGCTCGGGCGGAGCTTCGACTGCATCGCCTTCGACCATCGCGGGATGGGACGCTCGGGGCCGGCGGAGCTGCCGTTCACGACCGCCGACCTCGCCGCCGACGCGGTTGGGCTGCTCGACGCGTTGGGCATCGAGCGCGCCCATGTGGTCGGCATCTCGATGGGCGGGATGGTCGCGCAGGAGCTTGCCCTCGCCCACCCCGAGCGCCTCCGCACGCTGGCCCTTGGCGCCACCTACTGTGGCGGCCCGGATGGGACGCTGATGGACCCAGAGGACGTGCAGATGCTCGGCGCCGCAATGGCCTCCGGCGACCGCGAACGGGTGTTCCGCGCGATGTGGGAGATCAATCTCTCCCCCGGCTTCCGCGAGGACGATTCCCGCTACGCGGCGTTCCGGGAGATGGCGATGGCGCTGCCCGCCCCGCTGCCGGTGATCCTGCAGCAGATGCGGGCCTGCGCCGCCCACGACACCAGCTCCCGCCTCGGCGAGATCGCCACGCCGGCGCTGATCGTCCACGGCAGCGAGGACCGCATGCTGGGCGCATCGAACGGGCGGCAGATCGCAGCCCTGCTCTCAGCTCGGCTCGAGCTGCTGGACGGCGTCGGCCACATGTTCTGGTGGGAGCAGCCGGGGCGCTCTGCGGCGCTGATCTGCGACCACGCCCTGGCGCCGGTCTGAGCCGCCGCCGGGCGGCGGCTCGTCAGCCCTTGCCGAGCTTGGCGCAGCCGGCCGGATCGAGCTTGCCCTTGACCCTGAAGACGTAGTCGGGCTCGGGGGTGACCGTGGGCTCTTCGATCACCTGTTCCAGCTGGGGAGCGGTTTTCAGCCAGGCGTAGATCGGATACCAGTAGGGGGAATCCCGAGAGTCCACCGTGTAGCGGCTGACGATCAGGTAGTCATAGTTGCCAGCGTTGATCCGGCGGCGGAACTGGCCGCAGCTCGTCGCCAGCCGGTAGGCGCCGTCCGGCCCAGGCACCCCGATGTACTGGACGTAGTTGCTGAGGTCGGCGCCATAGAAGCCGTACTGGCCGAAGTAGATCTCGCCCGAGCCGGCGATGCCGATCCGCTTGCCGTGTTGGCGCCGCGCGAACGCATAGGCCTGGCGCGGCCCCCCGTCCCCGAGGAAGAGCGACGTGTTCGTGTAGTGGTGGTCGACGTACTGGACCTCCTGCGCCCGGCCCAGCACCACCGCCAGCAACACGACCATGGCCGTCGCCATCGCAACCATGCCGCGGCTGACCCGGCGGCGAGCCCGCAACAACCCCAGCCCCGCCGGCGCCCAGACAAGGGCGAGGGTGAGGAAGACGGTGCCGACGATGTAGCCCGGGTGCCATTTCGGCGTCGTCAGGACCGTGATCGCGTAGACCGCCGTGAGGAAGAGCAGCGTCTGCCGGGCGCGACTCTCGGGGGCGCGGAGCGGGCGCGCAATCGGCAGCAGCGCCAGCGCCAGGACGAGGCCCGGCATCAGGTAGCGCGTATTGGTGAAGAAGCCGGTCGGCGAACCCTCCTGACCAGCCGCGGTGAGCGGCGTGAAGATGTAGACGATCGCGGTCAGCAGCGCCGCGGCGGCGAGCACCTGCAGGATCCGGTTGCGCGACCGCACGGCGATGAACACCACCGCGGCGACGGCGACGATCAGTATCAGTGGCCAGAGCGGGCCGAGGGCATCGTCAAGCCGGGGGAAGAACCAGCGGCGATAGACGGTCGCGTCGGTCAGGTAGTGGGAGACGGCGAAGCGGGGCCGCGGGTCGAGTGGCATCTGTTCGGGCCGTGGCAGGTGCAGGGGGCCCCAGCCGATCTGCGGAATCGGGTTGCCGCCTGTCTTGATCGCCGCGCGGACATACCAGTAGCCGCCCGCAACAAAGGCGGAGAGACCGAGCACCCAGGCGGTGGTGAGGCGTCGCCCCCTGCCGCTGAAGAAGAACACGCCAACGGCGATCGCCACGACTGGAATCAGGAAGGTGAGCTTGACCGAAGCCGCAAGGCCGGCGGCAATGCCGGCGACGACCAAGGGGCCCTTGTCGAGCAACGGTGCATCCCGCTCCGGCGTGTCCTGGACCGCGCCGGCTACGGGTGCGCGCCTCTGGTGGCCGTTGATTAGGAGGGCCGCGAAGGCAAGTAGGAAGGCGAGGCCCATGATGTCGTTGCGGCCCTCGCCGGGCTGTGTTTCGATCATCACACCGGAGTCCAGCACCAGCGCCGCAGCGACCAGCGTCGCTGGCCCGACCTTGTAGGGGCGTCCCACGCACCAGGCGGCCAGCAGCGCGATCGCAAGCCAGATGAGGTTGACCAGAGGCGAGAGCCAGTCGCTCTTGAAGAGGACGATCGCGGTGCCGTGAATCAGCTCGGAGCTCTGCGGGTAGAACCAGGCGGCGAGCCGCAGCGGATCCGTGAAGTGCAGGTGCACGATCGAGTGTTCCTGCGCGATCCGCGCCGCGAAGGGCATGTGGTACCAGGTCGTGTCGCCGCCGAACATCCCCTGGTCGAGGCTGAGCTGCGACGGGAACGTCCACTCGGCGACCGTGAAGGAGGCGACGCCCAGCGCGATCAGCAGCGCGATCGTCTGCACCGGCGGCGCTGTGATCTGGTGGCCGTCGCGGGGCGCCCTGCGCCAGCCGATCAGGGCGGCGAGCAGGCCGACGCCGATGCAGACGACGACGATCCAGCCCGTCCGCAGGATGCTGAGCGTGCCGAGCAGCTGCAGCGAGATGACCAGCAGGGCGACCGCGATCGTCGCATCGGCGAGACGGGCGAGCGCCCCTGAGAACTCGGGCACGATCCAGCGCCGCAGCCAGTAGCCGCCAAGCCCGACCGCCGAAACGACGCCGATCACGGCCAGGCAGCCACCGATGTAGGAGCCGAAGGATGGGGTCACCGGCGCGGGATGCTAGTCGGCGCGCCGGGTGTGCAAGCGGGCCCGGCCTGCGCTCGCGGCGCGTTTGTCGGGTTCTGCCTGACAAACGCGCCCCGACGGCCCGGTTATGCCCGGTCAGGCCGGGATGCGGCAGGAGACGCCGGTGCCCGCCAGGCCGCAGTAGCCGTTCGGCACCTTGTGCAGGTACTGCTGGTGGTAGTCCTCGGCGTAGTGGAAGGGACCGGCGGGCTCGATCCCCGTGGTGATCGGCCCACGACCCGCGACCCGCAGCGCCTCGTCGTAGGAGCGCAGCGCCATTTCCGCCGTCGCTCTCTGCGTGTCGTTGGTGAAGAAGATGCCGGAGCGGTACTGGGCGCCGACGTCGTTCCCCTGCCGCATGCCCTGGGTCGGATCGTGCTCCTCGAAGAAGACCTTGAGCAGATCCGCGTATCCAATCCTGGCCGGGTCGAATGCGACCAGCACGGCCTCCGCGTGACCCGTCCGCCCGCTGCAGACCTCCTCGTAGGTCGGATGCGGCGTGACTCCGTTCATGTAGCCGACCGCCGTCGTGTAGACGCCGTCGAGCCCCCAAAACAGCCGCTCCGCCCCCCAGAAGCAGCCAAGCGCGAAGTGGGCGACCTCGACGCCCTTGGGGAAGGGTGGCTTCAGCGGGGTGCCGAGCACGGCGTGGCGCTCCATCACCGTTGACGTTAGCGAGGCCCGTCAGCCGGCTGTTGATTCCAGCCGGCCTCAGCGGGTAGCGTTCCAACATCGGCTGCCTCGTCCTTCTATTTGCGCTGATCTCGCCGCGGCTGGCGCTGTTCGTGCTGTGGCTCTTCACCAACCTGCTCAGTCGCGCATTCGACAGCTGGCTCCTGCCGTTGCTCGGCTTCTTCCTGCTGCCCTGGACGACGCTGGCCTACGCGGTGATGTGGTGGAGCTCGTCGAACGGCGTCAACGGCTTCGAGTGGTTCATCGTCGTCCTCGCCTTCTTGGTCGATCTCGGCGCCTTCGCCGGAAGCTCGCGGCGGCGGGAAGCGCGAAGAGCCTAGGTCCGCTCGCCAATCGGGTAGGCCAGCCTGATGGAGGACTTGGCCAGGACGATGAAATCGTGCACCTCGGCGTCCCCTCCGTCCAGCGGGGCGATCTCGACGTTCACGACAGGGATGAACGCGACATCGGGACGGTTGATCGCATCGGAGAGGCGGCTCTGATAGCCCTCCTGGGGCAGCGTGATGTCACCCACTATCCGCTGGCGGTCGGTTTCGAACACAACTCGTTCGGTGCCTATGCGTCCCTCCATGCCGACGCCGTATCGACAGCCTTGCGTGCGAACGCGACCCAACAAACGTCCAGCCTCGCGATTTGCCCAGTGCGGCGATCGCAGCCAGGGAGTCCGCCGCTGCCGACTTCAGCCACCCCAGGCTGAGGTCAAAGTGGGCAGCGGCGCAACCCGCACCCATCAAGGCTCTAATCGGGGCGCCCGGATTCGAACCGGGGACCTCGGCCACCCAAAGGCCGCGCGCTACCAGGCTGCGCCACGCCCCGACCGGCCGATTCTAGGGGGCAAGCGTTAGCGTTCGGCCCGATGGCCGACGTTCGCCCTCTCTACGCGACCCACTACGACCTGGCGAAGGTCGGGTCGCTGGAGGACGTGGCGGCGCCCCCCTACGACGTGATCGATGCGACGCAGCGGGCCGAGCTGCTGGAGCGATCGCCCTACAACGCGGTTGCGATCGACCTGCCGAAACCGTTTGACGCAGAGGCGCAGGCTCCCGGCGAAGACCCCTACGCCGGGGCGGCCGAAACGATGCAGGCCTGGCGCGCCGCTGGCGTCCTGGTCACGGACGCCGAGCCGGCGATCTGGGCAATGACGCAGGACTACACCGGGCCCGACGGCTCGGCGCGCACCCGCCACGGCATCCTGGCGCGCGTCCGCGTCGAGGACTTCGCGACGGGCCAGGTCCTGCCCCATGAGCGCACGCTTCCGGGACCGAAGAAGGACCGGCTCGCCCTGACCCGCGCCACCCGCCACAACCTCTCGCCGATCTTCTCGCTCAGCACCAGGGACCCCTGGCCGCTGGTGGCCGCGGCGACCGAGTCGACCGATCCGTGGGGTGAAGCGACCGACGCCGGCGGCACCGTGACGCGGGTCTGGCGGGTCGGCGACCCGGGGGTCCACCAGCGGGTCACCGAGCTGCTCGCCGGCGCCCAGCTGCTGATCGCCGACGGGCACCACCGCTACGAGACCGCAATCGCCTACCGCGACGAGGTCGGCGGCGAGGGCGACCACAGCTACACGCTGATGGCGCTGACCGGGCTGGACGACCCGGGCCTCACCGTCTTCCCCACGCACCGGCTGCTCGCCGGCTTCGCCGCCGAACCGGAGCGCCAGCGACGCCTCGGCGAGGGGCTGCGCGAGCTGTTCGAGATAACCGAGGTGCCAACCGAGGATCTCGACCCGCTCGGCGAGGAGGGCGTCGGCGTCTTCGGCCTCTACGACTCCCACCACAAGCAGGGCTTTCGGCTGCGGCTGAAGGACGCGGCCGGGCTCGACAGCCGTCTCGCGGGCAAGCCGGAGGCATATCGCCACCTCGACGCGGCCATCCTCGAGACCCTGGTGCTGAAGGGGATCGTGGGGATGAGCGAAGACGACATTCTCGCCAAGCGGGGGATCGGCTACGCGAAGAGCGTCGAGGACTCGCTCACCCAGATCGAGAACGGCTCCTACGACGTCGCCTTCATCCTGCGGCCGATTCCGGTGGAGCAGGTCCGGGCGATCTGCGAGAGCGACGAGAACATGCCCCCCAAGTCGACCTATTTCTTCCCCAAGGTGCTGACCGGGCTCGTTTTCAACCCGGTCGGCTAACGGCCGCGCGCCGTAGGATGGGTGCGTGGTGAAGATCTATACGCGAAAGGGTGACGACGGCTCGACGTCGCTCTGGTACGGGGGTCGCGTCCCCAAGCATCATGGCCGCACGGAGGCCTACGGGACGCTCGACGAGGCCTGCGCGGAGCTCGGTGTCGCACGGGCGCTCTGTGGCCCCGACGATGCCGAGCTGGCCGCCGACATCCTCAGCCTCCAGAACGCAATCTTCGTCGCCGGCGCCGAGCTGGCGACCGCACCGGAGGCGGCGGAGCGACTCGAAGACGGAGTGAGCCGTACGACCGAAGAGATGGTCTCGGCGCTCGAGGAGCGAATCGACCACTACATGAGCCACGTCGAGCTGCCGCCGAAGTTCGTGATCCCGGGCGGCACGCAGCTCTCCGCGCAGCTCGACGTCGCCCGCACCGCGATTCGCCGCGCCGAGCGTCACATCACGGCGCTGCAGGAGAAGGGCGAGCTGGCAGGCGAGACCGTCATCCACTTCGTCAATCGCGCCTCCGACCTCGCCTACGCGATGGCCCGCTTCGCCGACGCCGACGACCCTGCCCTCTTCGAGGGCAGGCGAAAGGGCTGACCCCGCCGTGAGGGTCGTCGCGCGCCGGCGAGAGGGGTTCGTCCACGACGTGGAGATCGACGGCGGTCACACCGTCGTCGTCGACGAGCCCGTGGAGGCGGGCGGAACCGACATCGGCCCCACCCCAACCCGCCTCGTCGCGGCCGGCCTCGCAGCGTGCACCGCGATCACGATGGAGATGTACGCGGAGCGCAAGGGTTGGGACATCGGCCGGGTCGAGGTGGAGGTCGACGTCGAGTACGCCGGCGCGGCTCCCACGTCCTTCGCCGTCACGGTCCACCTGCCGGACGGGCTGAGCGACGAGCAGCGGGAGCGCCTCCGCACGATCGCCGGCAAATGCCCGGTCCACAAGGTAATCGCCAACGAGATACCGGTCACCGTCTCGGACCTGGTCGAGCCGCTCGACTAGATGGGCTCCCGACCGCAACGGACGTCGGAATGAGATGGACCTCGGACTGAAAGGACGCGGCTGCGTGGTCACCGGCGCCAGCCGCGGCATCGGCCGGGAGACCGCGCGGCTGCTCTGCGCCGAGGGGGCAAGCGTGCTGCTGGTCGCTCGCGGCGAGGACCGGCTCGCCGCCGCGGCCGAGGAGGCGGCAACAGCGGGCGCCGAGGCGGGTGGGCTGGCGGCGGCCACGGCGCTGGACGTCACGGCGGATGACGCGGGCGAGCGGATGCTGGCCGAGGCGACCAAGCGCTTCGGCACGCTCGACGTCGTGGTAAACAACGCCGGTTCCGCCAGCTGGCGCGACCTCGACGAGGTCCCCGACGAGGACTGGCGCGCCCAGTACGAGCTGAACGTCATGGCGCCGCTGCGGGCGATGCGGGCCGCCGCACCGGCGATGGCGGCGCGTGGCTGGGGGCGAATAGTCAACGTCTGCTCCACCGCGGGCAAGCGCCCTTCGGCGGCAATGCCCGCGTACTCGGTGGCGAAGGCGGCCGAGCTCTCGCTGTCGCGCCTCTTCGCCGACCGCTACGCGAAGAGGGGCGTTCTCGTCAACGCGATCTGCCCCGGACCGGTCGAAGCCGAGCTGTGGATGGAGCCGGGCGGCCTGCTCGACCAGTCCAAGCGGATGTCCGGCGCGGCGAGCCGCGAGGAGGCGCTGGCGGCCGCCGGCGCCAAGCGGCCGATCGGCCGGCTGGCCGAGGTCGGCGAGATCGCGGCCGCGATCGTCTTCCTCTGCTCGGCGCGAGCCTCCTATGTGAGCGGCGCCGCCTGGTCGGTGGACGGCGGCACGGTTCAGGTCATCATCTGACGGCCGGGTGCTCTTCGGCCATATGACGAACAGGTCGCCCCATCTCGCGGATCTCCTGCTCCGCCCCGCGGAAGCGGCTGCGATGGCTGCGCGCGGCGGCACCAAAGCGGCGGTTCTGCTGCCGCTCTATGGCTGGCCGGACAGGCCCGGCCTCGTCTTCACCGAGCGGCGCGCAGACCTGCGCCGCCATGCCGGTGAGATCTCATTTCCCGGCGGCCGCCAGGACGAGGGCGACGCCGACCTCGCGGCGACGGCGCTGCGCGAGGCTGGCGAGGAGATCGGGTTGGAGCCCGCCGCGGTGGAGCTGGCCGGCGCCCTGCCCCCGACCGCGACCTTCGTCACCGGCTACCGGATCCATCCCTACGTCGGCCTCATCCCCAATCCGGGCGAGCTGGGGCTAGAGGCCAACCCGGCGGAGGTGGAGACGGTGCTCACCTTCTCGCTCGAGGCGCTGCGCGACGGCTACGAGATGCGCCGCCTGATCCGGCGCGGCATTCCCATCCACACCCCGACCTACGAGGTCGAAGGCCACCTCATCTGGGGCGCCACCGCGCGCATCCTCGGCGATTTCCTCAGTCGGGTCTGAGGCGACGAGACCAAGACTGGCTAGGACGCAGGGAGCGTGGCGTGCTCTGCACGCGAGCGACCGAGGACGACGCCAGACGCCGGTCTCGTCGCCTCAGACGTCCTTCTCGATCGGCATGCCGACCAGATTGCCCCACTCGGTCCAGGACCCGTCGTAGTTCTTCACGTCACCCTGGCCGAGCAGCTCGTGCAGGACGAACCAGGTGTGGGCCGAGCGCTCGCCGATCCGGCAGTAGGCGATTATCGGCGCATCGCCGTCGATCACGCCCTTCGACGTGTACAGGTCGCGCAGCTCCTCGGCCGACTTGAAGGTGCCGTCCTCGTCGACCGCCTGGGCCCAGGGCACCGACGCGGCGCCGGGAATGTGGCCGGCGCGCTGGGCGCCCTCCTGCTCGTAGCCGGGCGGCGCGATCAGCTCGCCCGAGTACTCCTGGGGACCGCGGACGTCGACCAGGTTGGTGGCTGAGTCGATCGCCTCGCGGACCTCGTCGCGGAAGGCGCGGATCGAGGCGTCGCCGGGCCGGGCGGTGAAGGTCGCCGCCGGGTAATCGGGCATCTCGGCGCTCGTCTCCCGGTCCTCGGCGATCCACTTGTCCCGCGGCCCGTTGACCAGCTTCACCCTGTCGTGGCCGTAGTAGCGGAAGTACCAGTAGGTGTAGGCGGCGAACCAGTTGTTGCGATCGCCGTAGAGGACGACGGTGTGGTCGTTGGAGATCCCGCGGCTGCCCATCAGGGCGCCGAAGTCCTCCGGCCCGAGGAAGTCGCGCCTCACCGGGTCCTGGAGGTCCACCCTCCAGTCGAAGCCGATCGCGCCCGGGATGTGGGCCTCGGCGTAGAGCGCCGGGTTCTCGTCGACCTCGACGATGCGGATCGAGTCGTCGTCGAGATGCTCGGCGACCCAGTCGGTCTCGACAAGGACATCCTTCGCGTAGCTCATCGGCAACCCTCCAACTCAGTGGCTCGTCGTGAATCTGCCCAATCCCAATCCGAGTTTAGAGGTATGGATTCGGCGCCAAGGCGCTTCGGTGGCGCCTTGGTGTCGCTATGCGACAACAAAGCGCCACTCAGCCGACCAGATCCAGCGTCGCCGCCAGCATCTCCTCGGTCCAGGCGACCGGGTCGGCCGGGTCGGCGGCGACGATCGCGACCGGGATGCGCCAGCGCTCGCCCGCGGCGCGCACCGCTGCCTCGCCCCGCTCCCGGTGGTGGCGCTGGACGCGGCCGGCCGCCTCGTAGACGAAGCCACGCACCGGCGTGTCGACGAGCCTTTCGAGCATGTGCTCCAGCCGCGGACCATGGATCGCCGCGATCACCTCCGGCTCGGCCTGGGCCGAGCCGAGCAGCCAGTGGACGACGGTGACGCCATCGATCAGGTCGAGCAGGGTGCCGGGGCGATCGGGGTCAGCGAGAGCGGGCTCGATCCCAGCCGCCTCGATCGCCGCCAGTCCCTCCTCGCGCCGGCTGGTCCCGCGCACCTCCCAGCCCGCGGCGAGCAGCCGCTCCCCCAGCGACCGCCCACGGCAGCCGCAGCCGACTATCAGTGCTCGCGCCACGCCAGCCGCCCTCGCCTACGTCGCCTCGAACGGCTTGCGGCGGCGCAGGCGCTCCAGTTCCTCTTCTTCGACCTCCGCGCGCAGCTTGCCCTCGTCGATCTCCGGGGCGCCGCGGCGGCGGCGCATCGCGTTCTGGGCCTCCACCATCTGCCGCACATCGTCGATTTCGTTCTGTGCCTCGACTTCCGGAGAGCGGGTCGGCTTCCAGTCGAGGAGGTCCGTGCTGCTGCCCGGATAGAAGTGGCCGACCACGACCAGCACCCCGACCATGAACAGCACCATGACGACCGTTGCCAAGACGAAAGCCACGTAACAAGGATACGGTTCCAGCCGATGGCTGAGGCTTACCTCGTCGACGCGATCCGCACCCCGATGGGCGCCTACCGTGGCGCGCTTTCCGGCGTGCGCCCGGATGACCTTGCGGCCCACGTCATCCGCGCCACGGTGGAGCGAACCGGCGTCGATCCCGAGCGGATCACCGATGTCTACCTCGGCGCAGCCAACCAGGCGGGCGAGGACAACCGCGACGTGGCGCGGATGTCGGCGCTGCTGGCGGGCCTGCCGGCAAGCGTGCCGGGGGCAACCATCAACCGGCTCTGCGCGTCCGGGCTGGAGGCGGTCAACGCCGCGGCCCGCGCGGTCAAGCTCGGCGAGGGCGACTACTACCTGGCGGGCGGCGTCGAGTCGATGAGCCGGGCGCCCTGGGTGGTCGCCAAGCCGGAACGCGGCCTGCCGCGGGGCGAGCAGACGATGCATGACACAACGCTGGGCTGGCGCCTCATCAACCCACGCATGGCCGAGCTGGGCGTCTCCACCGAGTCGATGGGCGAGACCGGCGAGAACGTCGCCGAACGCTACGGGGTGAGCCGCGAGGACCAGGACGCCTTTGCGCTGCGCAGCCACCGCCGGGCTGTGGCTGCCGCAGAGGGAGGGCTGTTCGCGGAGGAGATCGCCCCGATCGACGCCCCGCAGGGGCGCGAGACGGTCACGGTGAGCGCCGACGAGGGCCCGCGCCCCGACACCTCGGCGGAGAAGCTGGCTCGCCTGCGGCCGGTCTTCCGCGAGGGCGGCACGGTGACCGCCGGCAACTCCTCGACGCTCAACGACGGCGCCGCCTGCACGCTGATCGCATCGGAGGCCGGCGTGGAGCGGCTCGGCGCCGAGCCGCTCGGCCGGATCGTCTCCTTCGGCGTCGCCGGGGTCGATCCCGCTTACATGGGCATCGCCCCCTCCGAGGCCGTGCCGCGCGCCCTTGCCGCGGCCGGGCTCAGCCTCGACGACATCGACCTGATCGAGCTGAACGAGGCCTTCGCCTCGCAGGCGCTCGCCTGTGTTCGCAAGCTGGGAATCGACGAGGAGCGCGTCAACGTCAACGGCGGCGCAATCGCGCTCGGCCACCCGCTCGGCTGCTCGGGCGCCCGCCTCACGACGACGCTGGCGCACGAGCTGCGCCGCCGCGGTGGCCGCTACGGCATCGCGACCCTCTGCGTCGGCGTCGGCCAGGGCCTGGCAACGGTGTTCGAGGCGCCGTAGCCGCGGCCTGACGTGCCGCTGGTTAGCGGTCCATATAGGTCCTTAACCAACGGCACGCCCCCGTGGGGGATAGACCGGTAGCCTCGCGCGGCGATGACAACGACGGTTACGGAGTTGGCCAGCGTCGACGGGCGAATCACCCCCACCCGCGAAGCAATCATCCCCCTCCGCGACGACGGCCTCTACCGCGGCGACGGCGCCTTCGAGGTGATCCGCCTTTACGCGGGGCGCGCGTTCGCGCTCGCCGACCACCTCGACCGCCTCGACCGCTCCTCCGCTGCGATCCAGCTCGGCTTCGACCGCGCCGCGCTGGAGGACGAGATCGATGCCCTCCTCGCGGCGGCTGGCGAGATCGATGGACAGCTGCGCCTGATCGTCACCCGCGGCGGGCGGCGCATCGCGGCGACCGAGCCGCTACCGGACCACGCCGAGACGCTGCGCCTCGCCACCGTCACCTACAGCCCCAGCGTGGTCCTCAACGGCGTCAAGTCACTCTCCTACGCCGCCAACATGCAGGCCACCCGGCTCGCTCAGGCGCAGGGCGCAGACGAGGCCGTCCTCGTGCAGCCAGACGGCACCGTGCTGGAGCCGCCGACGTCCTCGATCTTCTGGGTCTCCCCGCAGGGTGCGCTGCGCACCCCCGCACTCGACAACGGCGTGCTGGAGTCGATCACGCGCGACCGCCTCGTCAAGGCGCTGCACGTCGAGGAGGGCGCCTGGCCGGTTGCCGACCTGCGCGCCGCGCACGAGGCCTTCCTCGCCTCGACGACCCGTGAGATCCAGGCGGTTGCCGCGATCGACGGCAACGAGCTTCCCCAGACGCCCGGCCCCCGCACCCGCGAAGCGCAGGAGGCGTTCGCCGCCACGCTGGGACGCGAACTTCCGTGAACAGAAACCCGGACTGCATCGAATTCGCCACCTGCCAGAGGGCGAATTCGATGCAGGAGGACAGACCTGAGAAAGCAGGGGTGAGATGGACTTCCAGTTGACCGACGAGCAGCGGCTGATCTCCGAAACGGCACGCGAGTTCGCCGACCGCGAGATCGCGCCGCGGGTGCGCGACAACGACCGCGCCGCCCGCTTCGACCTCGAGCTGGCGCGCAAGCTGGGCGAGGTCGGCTACCTCGGCGCGCCGGTCGCCGAGGAGTACGGCGGCCGCGGCCTCGACTACATCGGCTACGCGCTGATCGTCGAGCAGGTCGGCCGCGCGGACTCCTCCGCTCGCACGGTCGTCTCGGTGCAGACCTCGCTGGTCGCCGGCTCGATCGAGCGCTGGGGGACCGAGGAGCAGAAACAGAAGTGGCTGCCGCGACTCTGCTCCGGTGAGGCGCTCGGCTGCTTCGGCCTGACCGAGCCCGACACCGGCTCCGACGCCGCCAACCTGCGCACCCGCGCGACCAAGACCGACTCGGGCTGGTCGATCAGCGGCCAGAAGATGTGGATCTCGCTCGGCAACTTCTCCGAGGTGGCGCTGATCTTCGCCCAGACCGACCCCGCGAAGAAGCACCGCGGGCTCGCCTGCTTCCTGGTCCCGACAGCCAGCGACGGCTTCACCACGCAGGAGATCCACGGCAAGCTCGGGCTGCGCTCCTCCGACACGGCGGAGCTCTCGCTCGACCAGGTCGAGGTCGGCGACGATGCGATGCTGGGTGAGATCGGCGACGGCTTCAAAGTGGCGATGAGCGCCCTCGACAACGGCCGCTACAGCGTCGCCGCCGGCTGCGTCGGCATCTGCGACGGCTGCGTCGACGCCTCGGTCGCCTACGCCACGGAGCGCAAGCAGTTCGGCGTCCCGCTGGCCCGCTTCCAGCTGGTCCAGGAGATGATCGCCGACATGATCCTCAAGCGCGACGCCTCGCGGATGCTGGTCTACCGGGCGGGCGTGCTGAAGGACGAAAAGAAACCCAACACGATGGAGACCTCGGTGGCAAAGCTGTACGCGACCGAGTCCGCGGTCGAGTGCGCGAACCTGGCGATCCAGGTCCACGGCGGCGCCGGTTACGTCGACGACTACCCGGTCGAGCGCTACCTGCGCGACGCCCGCGTGACGACCCTCTACGAGGGGACCTCACAGATCCAGAAGCTGATCATCGGGCGGCTCGCGACGGGGATCAACGCGATGACGCCGATGGAGGCGGAGTAGGCGCGTGGGCGAGCTGGTCGAGAGCTCGCTCGACGGGCGCGTCGCCCTGCTGCGCCTGAACAGGCCCGAGGCGCGCAACGCGCTCTCGCCGGAGGTGATGGAGCTGCTCGCCTCGGAGCTGGAGCGACTCGACCCCGACCCCGAGGTGGGCTGCATCGTGATCGCCGGCTCCGACGAGGTCTTCGCCGCGGGCGCCGACATCAAAGCGCTGAGTGAGCGCAGCTTCGCCGAGGCGCTCCATCATCCGGCCGCCTCCTTCTGGCGGCGCGTGGCGGCCGTGAAGACGCCGCTCGTCGCCGCCGTCTCCGGCTGGGCGCTGGGCGGAGGCTGCGAGCTGGCGCTGGCCTGCGACATGATCGTCGCCTCCGAGACCGCCAGGTTCGGGCAGCCGGAGATCAACCTGGGGATCATCCCCGGCGGCGGCGGCACCCAGCGCCTGGCGCGGGTGCTCGGCAAGCAGCGGGCGATGGAGTACGTGCTGACCGGGCGTCGCTTCGACGCCGCCGCGGCGCTGGAGATGGGGCTGGTCAACAGGATCGCCGCGAAGGGGCGCTGGCTCGAGGAGGCGATGGAGCTGGCGCAGACGGTCGCCGCGCGGCCGCCGATCGCGGCGCGGCTCGCCAAGCAGGCCGTGCTCGTGGCGGAGGAAACGGCGCTGGCGGCGGGGCTCGAGAACGAGCGCCGCCTCTACGAGCTTGCGATGGCCACCGAGGACCGGGTCGAGGGCATGCGAGCCTTCCTCGAGAAGCGCGAGCCGAAGTTCCAGGGCCGGTGAGCGTCGAGCGGATCGGGGTTGTCGGCGCCGGCACGATGGGCGCCGGCATCGCGCAGCTCGCCTGCCTGGGCGGCTACGAGACGAGATTGCACGACCCCCTGCCCGACGCTCTGGCGGGGGGGATCGAGAGGTTGCGCGAGGCGCTGGTCAAAGGCGTCGAGCGGGAGCGCTGGAGCCAGGCCGACGCGGATGGCGCCGCGAGCCGGCTCGAACCGGCCTCGAGCCTCGCCGACCTCGCCGGCTGCGACCTCGTGGTCGAGGCGGCGCCCGAGATGCTGGAGCTGAAGCGGGAGCTGTTCGCGGCGCTGGCCGAAGCCTGCGGGCCGGACGCGATCCTCGCCAGCAACACCTCCTCGCTGCGGGTCACCGACATCGCGGCCGACACCCCGCACCCCGAGCGGGTTGTCGGCATGCACTTCTTCAACCCGCCGCAGCTGATGAAGCTTGTCGAGGTCGTCGCGACCGAGGACTCGACGGCAGACGCCCTCGACGCCGTCACGCAGGTCGGCGAGCGGATGGGACGAACGCCGATTCGCGCCAAGGACAGCCCCGGCTTCATCGCCAACCGGCTCGCCCGTCCCTTCTCCCTGGAGTCGCTGCGAATGCTCGAAGACGGGGTCGCCGACGCCCCGACGATCGACCGCGCCTGCCGGCTCGGCGGCGGCTTCCGGATGGGCCCGTTCGAGCTGCTCGACCTGATCGGGCTCGACGTCAACCTCAGCGTCGCCCGCTCCTTCTTCGAGCAGGGCGGGAAGCCGGAGCGCTGGCGACCGCGCCCGATCCAGGAACGGATGGTCGAGGAAGGCCGTCTCGGTCGCAAGAGCGGTCGCGGCTTCTACAGCTACGAAGGAGGTCGCCGCCGTGAGCCGGACCCCGAGCTGGGAATCGAGGCGCCGACGCTCGATCCCGGCGAGCTGGCCCGGATCGACCCGTGCGCCGCGCAGATCCTGCCCCGCCTGATCGCCCAAGTCGCCAACGAGGCAGCGTTCGCCCTGGAAGAGGAGGTTGGCTCGGCGGCGGACATGGACACGGCTATGCGCCTCGGCTTCAACTGGCCGCTCGGCCCGCTCGAGTTCGCCGACCTGATCGGCGCGAAGCGCGCAGTGGAACTGCTGGAAGGGTTGCGGCAGGACCTTGGCGACGCCTACCGCGCCGCCCCGAAGCTGGCGGCCGCCGCCGGAGAGAGCGACGGGTGAGCGCCGCGCCCAAGCCGGCGACCGCCCGGACCAGGGCTTCGCGATCGTGACCCCCTAACTCAAGCCGCGCGCCTCCTGCGCCGATGGCGAATGCGTGGAGCCGCTGAGCACGCACCGATCGCCGCCCGCGAAGGGAGTGGTCATGCTGCTTGGCGGGCTCGCAGCTCTGCTCGCGGGCTATGCCGTGATCACGTTCGGGTCGGTCGGGTCGGCCGGCCTGCAAGACGCATTCGGGCGCTGGGGATACGACTCCATCGTCATCGGAGCGGCGGGCGCCGTTCTCCTGCGAGCCGCCCTCGTGCCAACCGAGAGGGCCGCCTGGCTGAGCCTAGGCGTGGGGCTCCTGTTGTGGGCCCTCGGACAGACCTACTACTCGATCTTTCTCTACTACGCCGAACCGGCGCCGGTCCCCTCGCCGTCCGATGCGTTCTTCCTCGCCTTCTACCCGGCGAGCTACCTGGCACTGGCGCTGCTGCTCAGGGCGCGCGCGAAGCGGGTGGGCCCCTTCGCCTGGGTCGACGCCCTGATCGTGGCACTGGCAGTCGCGGCCGTCGCTGCGGCGCTGGTCTTGCCGCCGGTCCTCAACGCGCTGGGCGGCAGCACGCTTGGAGACACGGTCAACCTCGCCTACCCGTGTGCAGACCTCGTGCTGCTCGGCCTCGTGGCCGCGGCCATCACGACCTGCGGCTGGCGCAGGCAGAGAACCTGGCTGCTGATCGCTGCGGCGCTGGTCCTCTTCGGGATCTCGGACGTCGTCTATCTCTCGGTCGGTGGTCAGGCGACCGCGGCCCTCGACGCGGCCAGCGTAGGCTGGCCCCTGGCCTTCCTCCTGCTTGGCTGGGCGGCCTGGCTTCCAGGCGGGGCGGTGGAGCCAACCCAAGATCGCGGCGCCGGCTCGATCGTCCTGCCGGTCGCCTTCGCGACCGTCGTCATCGGCCTGCTTGCCGTCGCGAGCTTCGTCCCGGTCGGCACCGCCGCCGTTGGGCTGGGCGTCGCATCGTTGCTGGCGGTCCTCGCCCGGCTGGCCGCGACCTTCAGCATGAACACCCGAATCCTCGCCTCCAGCCGGCGGGAGGCAATCACCGATTCCCTCACCGGGCTCGCCAACCGGCGCAGTCTGACGGCCGATCTGACCCGTGCCGTCGAGGGCCCGCCGGATGAGCCGAGCCTCCTGGTGCTCTTCGACCTGAACGGCTTCAAGTCCTACAACGACAGCTTCGGGCACACGGCCGGAGACGGCCTCCTCAAGCGGCTCGCCGCCAACCTGGCGACCGCCATGAAGCCCTGGGGCAAGGCCTACCGCCTGGGCGGGGACGAGTTCTGCATCCTCGCCTCGATCGGCGAGGCGACGCCGGATGCGATCGTCCGAGCGGCCGAGACGGCCCTTTTCGAGCAGGGCCCCGGCTTCTCGATCGAAGCCTCCTGGGGAATGGTGCGACTGCCCGCCGAGGCCGCAACCGCAACCGACGCCCTGCGGCTCGCGGACCGCCGCATGTACACGGCAAAGGGGCGACGCGCCGACTCGGTGTTGAGCCAGACGCGCAACGTGCTGCTCGGCCTGCTCCGGGAGCGCGAGCCCGAGTTGAACCGCCACCTCGACGGCGTGGCGGGCCTCGCCTCCGCCCTGGGGCGGGCGCTGAACCTCGAAGCCGAGGACCTGGACGTCCTGATCCGGGCCGCGGAGATGCACGACATCGGCAAGGTGGCGATCCCGGACGAGATCCTCCACAAGGAAGGCCCGCTCACCGACGCCGAGCGGGCTCTGATGCGCAAGCACACCCTGATCGGCGAACGGGTGCTGGCTGCCGCGCCGGCGCTCCGGGAGGTGGCGACCGTCGTCCGCTCGACCCATGAGCATTGGGACGGTGGCGGCTATCCGGACGGGCTGGCCGGTGAGGAGATTCCCCTGGGGGCGCGCATGATCCTGATCTGCGACGCCTACAACGCGATGACGTCAGAGCGCGCTTACGAGCGGGCGATGACGAGCGAGGAGGCGCTCGAGGAGCTGCAGCGCTCGGCGGGCACCCAGTTCGACCCCCGGCTGGTCGAGGTCTTCATCGAGCAGGTCGCTTCGAAGCCGCCGGCGAGCGCCGGGCGCGACCCGGCGACTCCCGCCACACACGACGGGTGAGCCGCTTGACTCGGCCGCAGGGCCGCCGTCAGGCGCCCGGCGTCGGAGCGATCTCGGCGGGCTCGCCGCCCGGCATCCAGTGGGCCTCGGGCGACGGCGGGGTGTCGCGCAGGTACCACTCGGCGTCGAGCGCGCCCATGCAGCCCGTGCCCGCCGCGGTGACCGCCTGGCGGTAGGTGTGGTCGACGAGGTCGCCGATCGCGAAAACGCCCGCAAGGTTGGTCCTGGTCGAGCCGGGCTGGGTGACGACGTAGCCGTTCTCGTCGGTGTCGACCATGCCCGTGACGATCTCCGACTTGGGGATGTGGCCGATCGCGACGAAGGCGCCGTCGGTGGCGAAGTCCTCGGTCTCGCCGGTCTCGACGTTGCGCAGGCGCACGTGGCCGAGCTTGCCGTCCTCGCCGGCGACGAACTCCTCCGCGACATAGGGGGTCTTGAAGGAGATGTTGGGCCGCTCCCTGACCCGCTCCAGCATGATCTTCGATGCGCGGAGCTCATCGCGCCGGTTGACCACGGTCAGCTCGCCGGCGTACTTGGAGATGAAGATCGAGTCCTCCATCGCCGAGTCGCCGCCGCCGATAACGACCACCCTCTGGTCCTTGAAGAAAGCGCCGTCGCAGACGCCGCAGGTGGAAACGCCGCGGCCGCCTAGCTCCATCTCGCCGGGAACCCCGAGCCGTCTCGGCTCCGCTCCCATCGCCAGGATCACGGTCTTGGCCAGATGCTCCTCGTCGCCGAGGTAGACCCTCTGGACGCCGCCGTCGGAAAGCTCGACGCGATCGACGTCGTCGGTCACGAAGCGGGTGCCGAAGCGCTCCGCCTGGGCGCGAAACTGGCTCATCATCTCCGGCCCCATGATCCCCTCGGGATAGCCGGGGTAGTTCTCGACGTCGGTGGTGTTCTGGAGCTGACCGCCCCACTGAAAGCCCTCGAACACGAGCGGCTCCAGATTGGCGCGCGCCGTGTAGAGGGCGGCGGTGTACCCGGCGGGCCCGCCGCCGATGATGATCACGTTCTCGATCTTCTTTGCGCCTGCCATCCAGAGCCCCTTATCTGGCCACAAGTCTAATACTTCACTTTTTATAGTACTGCGACGGTCAACCGCTCCAGAGCCCGCATATGGGGCTCACGTGCGTATCCGGAACGCTTTCGCGGTGCTCCTTTTGTACATATGACGTACAAAAGGAGCACCGGAACATGTGGGGGTCAATTCGCGACTCCATCGAGCTGAGGCGCGCCGCGTCGGCGCCGTTCGATCGGCAGTCCCTCCTCTTCCCACCGCTGGACGCGCGAGCGGAGCTGGAAGAAGGCGACGATCCCCGGTGGAATCGGCATCCAGAAGGCAATCAGCCGGTAGATCAGGACCGCGGGGAAGATGGCTTCCTCGGGCAGGCCGAAGAGGACGAAGGCGCCGATCATCCCGGCGTCGACCGCCCCCACGCCCGCCGGCGCAAGCGGAAAGAGGTTGGCGACCATTCCGAGGAAGAAGCCCTGAACCACGACGGCAAGCGGCACCTCGACGCCGAGGGCGTGAAAGGAGGCCCAGAGGATGCCGATGTTCGCGGCCCAGAAGCCGGCGGCACCGAGCACCGCGAGTCCGCCGCGCGAGGGATGGGCGAAGAGGCCGAGCGCGAACCTGAGCCCCTCACCGAGGGTGGCGGGAACCTTGCCGAGGCTGGCGGCGATCGCGCGCGCCCGGGCGCCGCGCGCGAAACGCGCCACCCGGGATCCCAGATCCACCGGTATCAGCGCCGCCAGCGCCCCGAAGACGAGGACCAATCCCGCCACAGCCGCCGGGACGATCGTCAGCTCAACCGAGGCCTTGCCAGGCAAGACGCCGGTTCGCAGCAGGACTCCGAAGAGGATCAGGGCGAACGGGTAGAAGGCATAGTGGAGAGCGAGGAACGCGACCATCCGCCGCGCCACGTCCCGTCGGAGCATGCCGGCCTTGCGCAGCGCCCAGTACGTGAGGACGATGCCGCCGGCGCCGGCGGCCGAGAAGATCAGCGTCGCGGCAACGCCCGCCATGTTGATCTCGTACGTCTCACTCCAGGTGAGCTGCAGCGCATCTCCCCCGACAACCGCCTTGAACAGCGCGATGTAGGTGGCGATCGCGACCACGTTGAAGCCGATCGCAATTGCGATCCAGACCGGGTCGGCTTCGCCGAGCCTGCTCAGCGCATCGCCGAGACCGACCAGCTTCGGGAAGAGGAAGTAGATCCCGATCAGCAGCGCGAGGACGAGCAGGACGGTTTGGATCAGCCGTCGTGGCGTGAACAGCGGCAGTTCGAGGGTGCCGTTGCCATTCGCCGGATCGTCGGGAGACACCCCAGAGACGCTACCCGCTCGCGAGGCGCTCGAGGCGGCGCAGACCCCGGTTGATCGCCAGGATCACCGGTTCGGCAAGAGGCTCGCCGCGCCGCACGGCAGCCACCAGTGTGCCGCCGGCGGCAAGGTCGGTGACGTAGTGCTCGCCGAGGTAGACCAGGGCGAAACCGAGAGTCAGCGCATATCCCCATCCGAACGCCCCCGGGACGCGCCCCACTTCCGCCAGTGAGATCGCCGCCATCGTCGAGGCGGCAAAGTGAAGCGAGGGCATCGCCGCCCAGGGATTGCTCCCCAGGGTCCCGTACATCGCCGGCCAGGCCGCCCCCCAGGTCTCTTCGCCGATCCCAAGCATGATCCGGCGCACCTCTTCGCCGGTGAGGCCCCGCTCGGAGGACCACCAAGGGGGAGCGGTCGGTGCGGCAAAGTAAACGGCACAGCCGATGTCGAAGACGGCGGCCAGCTGGCGAGCGGCGCGTGGGAAGTGCTGCGGATGGCGAACGAGGATGAAGAGCAGCGCCAGGTAGGGCTCCAGGAACCACACCCAGTGGACCCAGGTGAGGAAGCGATCGGCAACTCTGATGCCGGGCACGCGAGCAAGCGATCGCTGCAGGCGGACCGTGGGCAGCCTGCCGCGACCGATCGCGCGGTCAATCGAGATCGGGTATCCGGTGAGGAGGCGACGACGCAACCGCTCCGGGTCGTCATAGGGAAGCTCATGGGCAATCGTGAAGCCCCACATCTGCAGCGCGAACAGCGCGATGTCCCGCTTGTGGGAGCGGGGACGAAGCACGGCAAGCGCCAGCGGGCCTCCCGCGCAGACGGCAACGGTGACCGGGGCGGAAATCCGGATCCGGCCCCTGCGCCGCAGCAGCGGCACGGCCACCGCCGCCGCGATCGCGCCCGCCGCCCCGGCGCGCACGACCATGCGAAGCGCCGGAGATGGCCTGTTCGCCAGCCTCATAAGGGCGGCGAGTATAGGTCCGCAGGCGATGCCGGGAGCGGCGGCACGCCGCCCGGCGTGATTACAATGCGCCCGCTTTGGCGCCCCACTCCCCTGGCACTGACCAGATCGACACGTTGCTCTGGATTGGCTTCGTCGCCGCGGCGCTCGCCGTCGTGCTGGTCAACGCCGGATTGGTCTATGCCCTGCGCCGCTACCGGGCCAAGCGGGGCGCGGAGCCGCGCCAGACCACGGGCGGGCGGCGGATCCAGTTGCGAGTCGGCGGAGCGCTGACGCTCTTCGCCGTCGCGATCCTCGTTCTCAGCATCGTCTACACAGAGAAGGCGCGCCAGACCCCCACGACCGGTCCGGCTGGGCTTCAGCTGGCACACTCAGAGCCGCTGAAGATCACGGCCACCGGCCAGCAGTGGCTCTGGCGCTACGACTACCCCAATAAAACGTTCTCCTACTACAAGCTCGTGGTGCCCGTCGATACGGCGGTCGTCCTCAACCTCGTCTCCACCGACGTCGTCCACACCTGGGACGTCCCCGCCCTGGCCGGGAAGCGCGACGCCGTGCCGGGCAAGGTGAGCAGCGTCGTCTTCCGCGCCGACGAAAAGGGAACGTACTTCGGCCAGGCCGCGACCTTCTCCGGACAGGCCTATGCGGCAATGCGAACCGAAGTCGACGTCGTCTCGCCCGAAGAATACGAAGCCTTCGTCGAAAACCAGAAGAACGGCATCCAGGCCGCCCAGGATCGCGTCGTAGGCCTGATCGAAAGCGGGAAGACACCGTGAGCGACCCGCGCAAGCGACCGGAGCTGGTCGTCGACGGCCTCCCGCGGCGCCGGCCACGCTGGGTTGAGATCGCAACCAGCGCCAACCACAAGGACATCGGCCGCGTCCTGATCACGGCCTCCCTCGGCTTCCTCCTCATCGCCCTCGTCGAGCTGCTGCTGATGCGCCTGCAGCTGGCGGTGCCCGAGAACACGTTCCTCAGCCCGGTCACCTTCAACCGGATTCTCTCGCTGTACGGGGCGACGGCGATCTTCCTCTTCGCGATCCCGCTCGCGCTGGGATTCTTCTACTACGTCGTACCCCTGCAGATCGGCGCCCGCGGGACAGCTCTCCCGCGCCTTGGCCAAACCGGCCTCTGGCTCTTCGTGGCAGGGGCGACGGTGCTCTACGCCGGCTTCCTCTTCACTCCCTCCGAGGCGGGCGTCAACCCGCTGGCGCCGCTCTCGGAGCTGCCCTTCCTGCCCAACAACGGGGTCAACGCATGGGTCACCGCGACCGGCCTGGCGACCCTCGGCTTCGTCCTGATCGGGATCGACCTCGTGACGACCGTGCGTAACCTGCGCGCGCCCGGGATGGCCTGGCGGCGGCTGCCGGTCTTCTCCTGGGCGGCGGCGACCTGCGCATGGCTGCTGCTGTTCATCGGCCCGGTGATGCTGGCCGCGCTGACGATGCTGCTGATCGACCGCAACTTCAACGGGACCTTCTTCGCCGACGGCGCCGGCGGTGCGCCGCTGCTCTGGCAGCACCTCAGCTGGATCTTCTACACCGGCGCCTACATGTTGATCCTGATCGCCGCCCTGGCGGCGATCGCCGAGATCGTGCCGCCCCTTGCGGGCAAGCCCCTCTTCAACCGCGGGGTCACCGTCGGCTCGCTGGTGGCGATCGCCGTGGTCGGCACCCTCGCCTGGATGCAGAACATGCTGACCGCGCCGATCGGCCTCGGCTGGATGTACTTCGCGATGATCATGGCGCTGGCGCTGATCGTGCCCTTCGGTCTCGTGATCTTCAACCTGATCGCCACCCTCGTCGGCGGTGCGGTGCGAATGCGGGCGCCGCTGCTCTTCGCCGCCGGGGCGATCTCGGCGATCTCGATCGGGCTCGCCGCCGAGATCGAGCAGTCGATGGTCGCAGCGGCCTGGCAGCTGAAGAACACGACCGACGCCACCGCGGCGACGCACTTCGCGCTGGTGGGGGGTGCCGTCTTCGGCGGCTTCGCGGCGCTGCACTGGTGGTTCCCCAAGATGACCGGCCGCACGATGGGAGAGAGCCTGGCGCGAATCTCCTTCTGGACGATGGCGCTCGGCACGCTCCTCACCTTCGTGCCGCTCTTCCTCGCCGGCGGCCTCGAAGGCGAGGTGGTCGACGCCTACAAGTTCTTCGACGGAACCGGCGTGACGACCTACAACCTGATCGCCTCGATCGGCGCGTTCGTCCTCGCCGGCGGCATCCTGCTGACGCTCGTCAACGCGATCCTCAGTCGCAACGGCGGACCCGAGGCCGGGCACGACCCGTGGGGCGGCGATTCGCTCGAGTGGTTTGCCCTGTCCCCTCCGGACCCGCACAACTTCGACGTGCTTCCCGACGTGCGCAGCCCGCGACCGATGCGCGACATCCGCGAATCGCTGGAGCACCGCCCGCACCTCGCTGAGCGGCGGGCACGTGAATCGCAGCCGGTAGCCTGAGTCGGTGGCGATGGAAGCGACGGCAGCGGCGGTCTCGCGGCGACCTGCGGCCCTGGCGGTTCTGCGCGACTACGTCACGCTGACCAAGCCCAAGGTGCAGTCGCTGCTGCTGCTCACGACCGCCACCACGCTGTACGTGGCGGGCGATCCCTCGATCGGCCTCGTCTTCCTCACCTGCCTGGGTGGCGCCCTCTCGGCGGGCGGCGCCGGGGCGATCAACCACGCAATCGACCGCGACATCGACCGGGCGATGACCCGGACCGCGACCCGCCCGGTGGCCAGCGGCCGCATTTCCCCGGCTGCGGCAATCGCCTTCGGCGCCACGCTCGGGGTCGGCTCCTTCCTGCTGCTCTCACTGACCGTGAATCCGCTCGCCGCCGGGCTGTCCCTGTCTGGGCTGCTGGGTTACGTCTTCGTCTACACGCTGTGGCTGAAGCGACTGACTCCTCAGAACATCGTGGTCGGGGGCGCAGCCGGGGCAGTTCCCCCGCTGGTCGCCTGGGCGGCGGCAACGGGTGGCCTCGACGGCACCGCCTTCTACCTCTTCGCGATCGTCTTCTTCTGGACGCCGCCTCATTTCTGGGCCCTGTCGCTGCTGATGAAGGATGACTACGCGAGGGCCGGGGTGCCGATGCTGCCGGTCGTACGCGGGGAGACGGAGACCCGCCGCCAAATCCTCCTCTACACGATCCTGCTCTACGCGGTGACCCAGCTGCCGTTCTGCGCCGGCGGGTTCGGGGTCGAGTACCTGATCGCCTCGATGGCGCTGGGCGCCACCTTCATCTACTGCGCCGTGCGGCTGCTGCGCAGCGCCGATCGCCGCTGGGCGTTGCGCACCTACCTCTTCTCGCTCGCCTACCTGGCGCTGCTGTTCGTCGCCATGCCCATCGACCGTCTGGTCTAGTAGAAATCCGACCGTGGATCGCGAGACCGCAAGGCGCAATATGGCGACGGGCCTGGTGGCGGCGGGTTTCGCCGCGACGATCTTCGCCCTCTGCTTCATAGCCGCGACCCTCTACATCGCATCGTGACGACGCACGGGAACATCCCCCCACCCAGCGAGCTGGTCCACGCGCCACGGCCCTCCTGGGCGCCCGCCTTCTTCGCCTTCGCCGCCGCCCTCGCAATCTGGGGAATGTTCTCCGCGGGGTACATGCTCCCCGGCTGGGTCTACGCCACCATCGGCGCAATCGTCCTTCTCGCCGCCCTCCGGAAGATGGTGCGTGGAGCGATCCGTGACTATTTCAAGCTGCCGCGCAGGCAGAGGGCCCGCGGCGCAGTCCTGCCGGTCGAGACGATCGCCGCGCCACCCCGCCCCTGAGGAACCGGCGTCAGTCCGGGGTCATCCCCGATGTGGCTCCCTCGCTGGTCCAGACGCGGACGATGTCGCGAATCGACAGGACCCCGACCAGGTCCGCCTCGTCGACGACGACGAGATGGCGGATGCCGCGCTTTGACATCTCAGCGGCAGCCCGCTCGAGGCTCCAGTCCGGCGAGGCCGTGATGACGCTGCCGCTCATGTGGTCGGAGACCAGCTCCGCGTCCGGGTCCTCGCCGCGCCCGACCGAGATCAGAACGTCGCGCTCCGTGACGATGCACGGCAGCGGCGTCTCGTCATCGCTGACCAGTGCGGCCCCGGTCCCCTTCTCGACCATCTTTTCGGCTGCCTCGCGGAGTGTGTGCGAGGGACCAACGGTCAGAACCACCTCCGACATCCCCTCCCGTACCTGCATCTCTGCCTCTCTTTCCGCGTGGTCAGGAGATCGTGTGAATCGTCTCAAGCTTACTCGACAGTCCACGCCGGCCAAGCCACTTTGACGGGAACGTCGCCGTATAGACTCCAGCGCCCTTCGCGCCCCACGGACATGCCGAAGCCACCAAAGCTCACTCGCCTTCTGCTCGCCCTCGCCATGCTGGCGACGGTTGCGCTGTCCGCCTCCGGCTGCGGCGCCAGCACCGCGGACGTGACCCGTGGCCGGGTCCTCTTCACGCAGAAATGCGGTGTCTGCCACACCCTGGCCCAGGCTGGGACAACGGCCCAGATCGGACCAAATCTCGACGATGCCTTCGCCGCGGCTCGGGCCGCTGGCGAGACCGGCAGCACAATCGAAGGGATCGTCAAAGCCCAGGTGGAATACCCGCGCCCAAACAACGGCAACCCGGCCGTCTCGATGCCGGCCGATGTGGTCACCGGCAGGGACGTCGAGGACGTCGCAGCCTACGTGGGGCGCTACGCCGGGGTCCCGAGCGCAGCGCCACCGAAGGCGAAGGGTGGGGCCGGCGCCCAGGTCTTCGCCAGCAACGGCTGTGGCGGCTGCCACACGCTCGCCGCGGCCGGGGCGGGCGGCGTGACCGGCCCGAGCCTGGACAAAGTGCTGCCGGGGCAGAGCGCCGCGATGATCAAGGAATCGATCGTGAATCCCAACGCCAAGATCGCGAAGGGATATCCCGCCAACGTCATGCCGGCGAGCTTCGGCACAATGCTCTCCCCAACCGAACTCGAACAGCTGGTCGAATACCTGATCGAATCGACCTCCGCGGGCGCCAAGAAGAAGTAGGACCGAAGCCCGGAGCGCAAGCGGCGGCACCGGCCGTTGGCATGATTTGAGCGAGCGATGCCGCGCCCCACACCTCCCATGAGCGCCTGAATGCGTGAGCGTCTGAAGATCGGGCCGCGACTCTACGCCAGGGTGAGCCTGGTCGCCCTCGTGGCGCTCTCGTTGATCGTCCTCACCGGAGCGGCCGTCCGCCTCACGGGCTCCGGCCTCGGCTGTCCCGACTGGCCCAGGTGCTACGGCCAGGCGGTGCCGCCGCTGAACATCCACGCCGTGATCGAGTACGGCAACCGCGTCTTCACCGGCGTCGTGGGCATGGTCGTGATCGCGGCCAGCGCACTCGCCTGGTTCCGGTGGCCCTTCCGCTGGCATTTGGCGCTGTTTGGGGCGCTGCTGCCTCTGGGAGTCCTCGGCCAGGCAATTCTCGGTGCGCTGGTGGTCGAGCTCCACCTGGCACCTGGCCTGGTAATGGCCCACTTCATGCTCTCCATGCTGCTGCTCGACGCCGCCTTCGCCCTCGCCTGGTGCTCGCGGTATGAGCCCTGGGAGCGGCGTCGCTCGTCCGACCGGCTGGGAGTCTGGGCGGTCCGCGGCCTGATCCCGCTAGGGCAGCTCACGATCCTCGCCGGGACGATCGCGACCGCCTCCGGCCCCCACGCCGGCGCCCACCAGGGTCAGCTCGTCCACCGCTTCACGTTCGAGGGGACCGGGACCCTGGAATGGGTCGTCCAGCGCCACGCGGCGATCGCGACCGCGTTCGGGCTGGCGACGATCGCGGTCTGGCTCCTCCTGCGGCGCCCTGGGGGCGACAGGCGCGCCCTGCGGCCCCTGACCGTTGTGATCGGCCTCCTGGCGCTGCAGGGGGCCCTCGGCGGCGTCCAGTGGGCGCTCAAGCTCCCCGCGGAGCTTGTCTGGCTCCACGTCGCCCTCGCCACCGTCACCTGGCTGGCAATGCTCTGGACCGTGGCCACCGCAGGCCGCCTCGAGCCGTGGGAGCACGGCGCGCACGGCGCATCATCCACCCGCGCTTTGGACTTTGACCCTGCTCCCACCGGGTAAAAGTCCAAAGCGGTTGAGATCTCCGGTCCTAGGGAGAGGCGCGCTCCGCCGCCAGGTCGATTACCACATGGGTGACCGGCAGGTCGATCTCCTCGCGGGCACGCTCGACGACCCCCTGCTCTAGCCACGGTGAGCGCTGCGGCGGGTGGGTGGAGATGACGATCTCGTCGGCCGGGAAGACGCGAAGCGCATCCTCGATCGCCACGCGGGGATCCGAGTCGCCGACCTGCCCCTTGGCCTTGATGCCCAGCCTCCCGATCTCGATCAGCGAGAGCTCCATCCGCTGGCGCGCAAGCTCGATCGCCTCGTCGACGTCGGAGGTCCGGTGCGCAGCACGCGAGTCCACCAGGGCGGGCGTGACGAGCAGGATCTCGCTGTCCCGCCCGCGACAGCGGTTGCGAATCTCCGCCAGCAGCGCCTCGCCCCCGACGGTCTCGTTGGCGACCACCAGCAACCTGAACCCGGCCCCGCCTCCTCGCCCCACCGCGACGCTGCGCGGCAGCGATCCACGCGCGCTGCGATAGACAACCCCCGCGCCGAACCCCACCAGCGCCGCGGCCCAGACAGCCCCCACGAGCGGCCGGGTCAGCAGGGTCAGCACGATCACCGAGGCCGCGGCACCCCCGACGATCACGACCCACCGAAAGACGGCCTGCTCAGAAATCCTCATCTCAATTCCTTATCCCACGAACGGCCGTGAAAACCAAGCAGGTCGCGGGACGCAGGGAGGCTGGTGAGGGGAGCGCACTGTTCGTGCGTGACCCGATCCAGCCGACCGAGGACCGCGAGATGCGCCGGTTTGCGGCGGCCGCGCTAAAGGATGTACACGGTTGTGTAGACGATCAGCCACATAATGTCGACGAAGTGCCAGTAGATGCCCGGCACCTCGACCCCCAGGTGGTTCTTCGCCTCGGGGCCGAAGTGACCGCGGAAGGCGCGAATCGTGGCGAAGCTGAGCAGCATCAGGCCGATGAAGACGTGGACGCCGTGGAGGCCGGTGAGACCGTAGAAGATCGAGCCGAAGGCGAGGTCGCGGGCGCTGAAGCCGATGTGGGCGTACTCGTTGATCTGGATGAAGAGGAAGGTGGCGCCGAGCAGCCAGGTCAGCACCAGTCCCAGCTTGAGCCCGGTCCGGTTGCCGCGCCGGATCGACTCCAACGCGTAGTGGATCGTGAAGCTCGAGGAGACGAGGATCGCGGTGTTGACGCCGGCAACCGCCACCGGAAGCGTGTACGGATGCGGCGGCCAGGCAGGCGGATTGACGACGACGCGGAGGAAGAAGTAGGAGGCGAAGAAGGCGCCGAACAGCATCACCTCGGAGACGATGAAGAGCAGGATTCCCAGCGTCTGGCGATCGATCCGTGAGCTGTGGTGGGCCTCGGGCGGGCCGTGCGGCTCCTCATGGGCGTGACCGAGGGCGACCGTCGCGCTCTCCATCAGGACTCCCCCCCCTCCGCGACCGCGGCGGCGACCGCCGTGGCCGGGCGGCCGACCTCGATGTGCTCGACGGGCTTCTCGGTGATCTCGCGGACCCGGCCGACCAGGTCCTCCTCCAGCCAGCGCGACGTCTCGCCGGCAAAGGTGGAGATCAGGACCTCGTCGATCCGGTAGTGCTCGATGGCGTTCTGCACTGCGCGAAAGGGATCGGGGCTCATCGGCTGGCCTGTCGCATCCACATCGGCTCGGTAGAGCTCCGCGAGCGTCGAGGCGAGGTCGCGGACGACTTCAACCTCCGAAACGTCCTCCGCCCGAGGGCAGATGATCGTGTAGCGGTGGGGGCGCTCGCCGGCGCGTTCCTTGAGCCGGCTTACGAGGTCGGGCGTGGCCACGGTCTTGGTGGCCACGACGAGGGTGTGGATCACGTCCCAGCGGATCGAGTCCTCCTGGATCCGAACCGGGATGTGGGTGATCGCGACGGCGGGTTCGAAGCGGCTCTTGGCCCACTCCACGAGGTCCTTGCGAGTCAGGCCGAAGCGCGTCTCATGCAGGCAGGAGAGCAGCACCTCGCCGGGTTCATGGGCGCGCACCGCGTCGTCGAGCGCCAGGGCGGGGTCGGGATCCATGACCTCGCCCACCGCCTCGACCCCGAACTCCGAGAGGACCGACATCGTCACCTCGACACGGGCACGGGCAGCATCTCGGAGCTGGCCCGAATCGATCAGCTGACCGGCGGCCGGCTGGTTCTGCGGCGCCACGACGGCGACGAAGGGAACCTGCTCGACCCGCTCACGGACCGCCTGCAGGAGCTTGCGGCCACCGGCGACCTCGTTGAGGAAGACCAGCAGCGGCCTGGACGTGGCACTCACGTCGAGCCCACCACGGAAGGCTCGGGCTTCTCGACCTCGGCGCCTTCGCCGGCCATGATCGCGTGGCGAGCGCCCGGCACCCCGTACTCGTATGGCCCGCCGACCACGCGCGGGACCTCGGCGAAGTTGAAGATCGGCGGCGGCGAGGAGACCTGCCACTCGATCGTCTTCGCCCTCCACGGGTTGCCCACGGCGCGCGGGCCGAAGCGCCAGCTGACGATCATGTTGTAGAGGAAGACGAGCTGCACGGCGCCGAGCAGGAAGGCAAAGCAGCTGATCAGCAGGTTCCAGTTGCCGAACTGGGCGGCGTAGTCGGCCACCCGCCGCGGCATCCCGTCCAGGCCGATCCAGTGCATGGGGAGGAAGGTCCCCCAGGTGCCGAGCAGCGTCCCCCAGAAGTGGACACGGCCCAGCTTCTCGTCGTACATCCGCCCGGTCATCTTCGGGAACCAGTGGTAGATGCCGGCGAAGATCGTGAAGACGGAGCCGCCGAACAGCACGAAGTGGATGTGGGCGACGATGAAGTAGGTGTCGGAGACGTGGATGTCGATCGGCACCATGCCCAGCATCACGCCGCTGATCCCCCCGATCGTGAAGGTGACGATGAAGGCGAGGGCAAACATCATCGAGGTCGAGTAGGTGTGGATCTTGCCGAAGTAGAGGGTGCCCAGCCAGGAGAAGATCTTGATCCCGGTCGGCACCGCGATCAGCAGCGTCGTGATCATCATCGGCACCCGCAGCCAGCTGAACATCCCCGCCACGAACATGTGGTGGGCCCAGACCGAGTAGCTCAGCACGACGATCCCGAGCAGCGCCAGCGCCATCAGCCGGTAGCCGAAGATCGGCTTGCGGGAGTGGGTGGAGATGACCTCGGAGATGATCCCGAAGCCGGGCAGCATCATGATGTAGACGGCTGGGTGCGAGTAGAACCAGAAGATGTGCTGGTAGCTGATCACGTCGCCGCCGCCGGCAAACTGGAAGAACTGGGTGCCGAGGAGGCGGTCCAGGAGGACCATGAACTGGGCGCCCGCGATGAAGGGAGTCGCGGCGACGACCAGCAGCGAGGTGGAGAGGTTCGCCCAGACCAGCAGCGGCATCCGCCAGAAGGTCATCCCCGGCGCCCGCATGGTGATGATCGTGACCAGGAAGTTGAGCGCGGTGGCAATCGAGGACGCGCCGGCGAACTGGACCCCCAGGTTGAAGAACGACTGCCCGAGTGGCGCCCCGGTCGAGAGCGGCGCGTAACCGGTCCAGCCGGCGTCGAAGGCCCCACCAGGCGCCAGGAAGCTGCCGATGAACAGGAGGCCGGCGATCGGCAGCATCCAGAAGCTGAGCGCGTTGAGCCGTGGGAAGGCCATGTCCGGCGCGCCGATCATCAGCGGCAGCACGTAGTTGGCGATCCCGGCGAAGACCGGGATCACGAAGACGAAGATCATCAGCACCGCGTGGGTGGAGAAGAGGCTGTTGTAGGTGGAGGCGTCGACGATCTGGGTGCCCGGCTGGGCGAGCTCGGCCCGGATCAGCATCGCCATCAGGCCGCCCACGAAGAAGAAGAAGAAGGTGGTGCAGATGTACTGGATGCCGATCACCTTGTGATCGGTGTTGAAGCGAAGGTAGTCGCGCCAGCTGCGGGCGCCGTGCTGGGAATGGTCCTCGGGGATCGTCGGCATCCCCGCAGCCCAGCGCAGCCAGTAGTCGAAGCAGCCAAAGCCGGCCAGGAAGCCGAGCGGGCCGGTGATCAGCGGCACGACAACGTGCGGGTAGCCGGTCTGCGCGGTCTGAAACACCGGCAGGCCGGAGGCGGCGCGCAGGGCGACCACCAGGCCGAAGCCGAACCCCGCGCCCAGCAGCAGGCCGAGCGCTCCTCTGACCCACCCCGGTCGCTTGATCGAAGCCATCATCAGATCGCCTCCATTATGCCCCGCCCGCTCCGACGGGCGTCGGGTTGGCTTCCGTGTCCTGCGTGATCGACGCGGCGAGCGGCGCGGGCACCTGTTCAGTCAGGCCGGCAACCCATTCGCGGAACTTTCCCGCTGGTTCGACCACGACCGTGGCGCGCATCGCCGCGTGTCCGTAGCCGCAGAGCTCAGAGCAGACCAGCTGATAGGTGCCGACCCTGTCGGGCGTGACGATCGCGGTCGTCGTGATCCCCGGCACGGCGTCTTTCTTGATCCGCCACTCGGGCACCCAGAACGAGTGGATCACGTCCTGCGCGTGCATCTTGAACTGGATCTGGCGGTCGACCGGCACGTGCAGCACCCCCTGCGACCAGACATTGCCCTTCCCCGGGTAGCCGAAGCTCCAGGCGTACTGCTGGGCAAAGACATCGACGGTCATCGGGTCCTTGGTCCTCTGTTCGATTTCATTCAGCACCGACCAGCTGTAGCCGGCGCCGAAGAGCACGATCACGGTCGGGATCAGCGTCCAGGCAACCTCCAGCCGCGTGTTGCCGTGGATCGGCTCGCCGTCGGACTCGTCCCCGGGCTTGGCTTTGAACTTCCAGAGCGCGTAGAAGAGCATCACCACGACCAGCGAGAAGACGAAGGACGAGATGACGATCATCACGTTGAGCAGGCCGTCGATCTTCGGCGCCGCGGTGGAGGCCTCCTGGCCGGTCCAGTTGATCGACAGCATCACGGCCGCGATGGCCGCGCCCAGCGCAACGGTCGCGGCAAGCATCTTCGCTATGGGGAGACGGCTCGTCACAGGATCGGGAATGGTGCTTCGCTCACGCGCGAAGAGCTGGATGTCTCTCGCTCCGCACTCATCGGGGTGGAGCATTCTACGCAAGCGGCAGACGGTCGATCTCACCTCGGGAGGCGGCGATCGCCCCACGGGCCACTCCCTCCCAGCTCCAGAGGCGGCGCGCGGTGGCAACGAGCGTCTCGCGGGCCGCAGCCCGCTCTGCCTCGGGCAGGGCCAGCCACCCGTTCAACCTCGCGGCAATCGCCTCCACAGCCCCCTCCTCCAGCGGGAAGGACGTGAGCTCGCCGACCTCGGGCGGCAGCGCCGCCGCGAGCCGGCGTGAGACCTCCAGCATTCCCGAGTGGCCCGCGGAGACCGGCAACGCCCCGCAGGCCGCCGCCTCCGCCGCGACCATCCCAAAGGCCTCCGGGAACGTGCTGGGCATCACCAGGGCCTCGGCGCGTGGCAGCAGCTCCGCCACCTCGTGGTGCTCGAGGCGACCGATCAGCTCGACCGAGCCCGCCGCCGACCGCGCCGCCTCGACGTAGCCGGCCGGCGGGTCGGCCAGAAAGGCGCTGAGGATCGGCAGCGACCGCCCGGTGCCACCCTCCAGCGCCCAGCCCAACCGCGCGACCTCGCGGGCATCGTCCAGATCGCCTCGCTCGAGCGCCGCCAGCAATCTGCGTAGGCCATCCTCGTACTCCCCATACCCGGCGATCTCCAGCCTTGCCTCTGGATGCTCGGCCCGCACCAGCGGCCAGGCAGCCAGCAGCAGGTCGACGCCCTTGGAGACGATCAGCTTGCCGACGAAGACGACCAGGGGGGCGGGGGGCCGGGTCGTCGTCGCGGGGCTGAACTCTTCGGTGTCCACGCCGGGGGGACCAAGGCGCGTCTTCTCTCTTAGATTCTCGATGTCTGGGAGGGCTGCCCAGAGGGATTCGGCGGTGTGGCGGGAGCCGACGAGGACACAGGTGGCTGCTTCCATGCCCTCGCGGGCGTAGGGGAGGAAGCGCGGGTGAGGCTTGACCGTGTACTCGAGCGCGGAGCCATGGATCTTTGCCGCGAAGGGGCCGACGCCGGCGCGAGCGAGGATCGCCGGCCCCATGACGAGGTGTCCGGCGAGGGCGGCGTCGAAGCCCCCGGCGGCTGCCGCGACTTCGCGGACAGCCGCGACGTTGGCCTCGATGTAATGGCTGAGCTCCTCCTCGCTCAGCTCCGGGAAGGCCTTGACCGCAAACCCCTCGTAGGGGTCCTTCACGTAGACGGGCAGAAGCCCGCCGATGTCGGGGTTGTGGATCTCGACGCCCGGCAGCTCGACCTCGCGGTCCTGGCAGAGCAGGTGGACCTCGTGCCCAAGCCCGGCAAGCGCCCTGGCGAGATTGGCGGTGTAGATGTTGCTGCCGGTCCCGCGCAGCATGTAGCCGTGGAAGACGAGAACTCGCATCGGTTCCGGGGAAGCTATTAGTCTTCGCCGCCGTGAACCTCAAGCAGCTCTACCGAATGCGCGCTCCCGCCTCAGGCCGGGAGGCGCTGGCCCACGCCGAGCCCGGCACCGTTTACGTCGACCGCGAGACCGGCGAGGAGATGGAGCCGGTGGCGATGGTGCTGCCGCTCGCCCCGTCTGCCTCGGCCCTCCCGCGCACGCCGGAGAACCTCCGCGCCTGCCGCCGCTGCGACCAGTTGATCGGCCTCGACGTAAGCGACTGCCCTTACTGCGGATTACGCCAACTGCCCTAGGGTTTCTTGACCAGGGTTGCTGTGTAGAGCAGGCGGGCGCTGGCGTAGTAGCAGCCGTAGGTCTTGGTCTTGCCGACGACCTGCTGGGGGTGGCCGCCCTGGATGTCCTGCTTGGAGGTGCAGTGCTTGGACAGGCGACTGCCGCGCCAGGTGTTGTTTTCGGCGACGTTGAAGGCGAACATCGGCGCCCAGGTCGGGACCGTGAGGGCGACCACCTGGCCGCGCAGGACGTTGAGCGGGTGGTCCAGAGCGAAGATCACGGTGCTGCCGAAGAAGGGGTTCAAAACCTCCAGCGGGCTCTGGCGGACGAGCGTGTACTGAGGCGGCTTTGATTCTTTGACCTGCTTCAGCACGCCGATCCGCGCCTCGGACGGGCTGCCGAGGAATTCGTTGAAGAAGCTGATCTCGTCGGTCGTTTTCCCGGTGCTCTTGGAAGACGGGCGCGAGAGTGTGATCGACCAAGCGACGATTGCGCCGTCGAACGGTGCTTCGTACGGGCGTGTGACGCCGCCGGCGATTGCCTGGAAGCCGGTGACGTGCCCCTCAACCCGGCACGGCACGATCTCGACGTTGTTGACGATCTTGCCGGGGCATGACGGTGACGGGGTCGATTCGGTATGGCCGAGGACCACGACCGGGGCCGGCGCCGAGCTCGCGGCCCCCGGCCATGCGGCGGCGACCAGCACAGCAAGCATGCAGGCCAGGCCCGCTGCGGTCAGCGCACGGGCCCGATGGGATCGATTTTCGGCTGCTTCAACCAAGGCTCAACCTGCAACCCGGCCCTGACGCCAGGGTTGCGGCTGGGATTCTGCCGCCGGCGGCGGTGGAATGCGGTCTCCCCCGGGTCGCTGCACGATCCCCGCCAACCGCTCCCAGTAGGGTTGCCGGCCGAGATGGGGAACCCGAACCGGGCAGACGATTTCATCGCCGCCGGCCTCGCCGCACAGGGAATCGAGGCCGACGAGGTGGACCTCGCGGTGGCGGGCGCCGCCCACGCGATGCTCTGGCCCGCGGTCCTCGACCTGCTCTCGCTCGACACCAGCGGTGTCGAGCCGGAGCGACATCCGGACCTCTCGCAGGCGCCATGACGCTCGACCTCCCGCTCCGCGAGCAGGCTGCGGCGATCGCCGCCGGCGACGCCGACGCCGGCGAGCTGCTCGACGCCACCCTGGCCCGGATCGAGGAGCGCAACCCGGAGCTGAACGCGGTGGTCGAGACCTTCCCCGAGCGCTCGCGCGAGATGCTCGCCGCGGCCCCCCGCGGCCCCCTGCGCGGCGTTCCAGTCGTGATCAAGGACGAGTGGCCGCTGCCCTGGCGCGCCCAGCGCTTCGGCGCCGCGGACATGCTCGTCGCGGTGGCGCCGGGCGAGTCCGGCCCCTACCGGGCCCTGCGCGATGCCGGCGCCGTGATCGTCGGGGTCGGGAACATGCACGAGCTGGGCTCCAGCAGCACCGGCAACGCCTCCGTCTACGGTCCCGCCCACAACCCGTGGAACCTCGAGCGCTGCCCCGGTGGCTCCTCCAGCGGGCCGGCGTCCGCCGTTTCGGCGCGGCTTGTCGCGGGAGCGGTTGGCGCCGACGGCGTCGGCTCGCTCCGCTTCCCGGCCGCCTACTGCGGTCTGACCGGGCTGAAGCCGACATTCGGGCGCTCGGCGATGGAGGGACACCACGTGGCGCCGGTCACCGAGACGATCGTCTCCGGCCCGCTCTGCGCGGATGCCGGTGACTGCCGGCTGTTGGGCTCGGCGCTGTTCGGCGCAGCGCTGGCTGCCGGCGAGGCGTCCGGGTTGCGGATCGGAGTGGTGCGGGACACCGTCTCCGAGGATGTCGCCCCCGAGGTTCGCGAGGCCTGCGACGCGGCGGTGGAGGCGCTGCGCGCCGAGACCGGCGGCGAGATCCGCGAGGTCGTGCTGCCCGACCTCGCGGCGGCGGCCCTGTCCGCGATCCTGATCATCAACGCCGAGATGCTCAACGGGGTGACGCCCGAGCGGCTCAACCAGATCGACCCGGAGCTGAGCCCGATCAACCGCGGCTTCGTCAAGTACCGGGCACTGCTGCCGGCCGTCGCGCTCGTGCAGGCGAAGCGCGTCCGCACCCTGATGCGCCGGCGCCTCGCCGCCCTCTTCGAGGAGGTCGACGCGATCGCCTGGCCGACGGTTCCCGCCCCCGCGCCGCCCCTCGAGGCGCCGCTGGTCGAGCTTCCCTCCGGCACCCTCACCGCCGACCAGGCCAACGTCCGCGGCGCCGGGCTCGCCAACCTGACCGGCATCCCGGCGATCAGCGTCCCGGTCGGGCTCAGCTCCGACGGGCTGCCGATCGGCCTGCAGCTTCAGGCGGCCTGGGGCCGCGACGAGCTTCTGCTCGATGCGGCGGAGGCGCTGGAGCGGGCCAGCGGGCGGCGCTGGGTGGAGTCGCTGCCACCGCTCGCAAGAGCCGAGCCGACGGAGGCCTGATGCCCGCGATAGCGGTGGAGCGGCTGGAGCGCACCTTTGGCGAGGTGCCGGCGGTGCAGGGGATAGACCTCAGCATCGACGAGGGGGAGATCTACGCCTTCCTTGGCCCCAACGGCGCCGGCAAGACGACGACCGTGCGGGTGCTGACCACGCTCCTGATGCCGACGAGCGGGCGGGCGACCGTGGCGGGCCACGACGTGGTCCGCGAAGCGCGGGCGGTTCGCGCCGCGATCGGCGTGGCCCTGCAGGAGGCGGCGCTCGACCCGCTGATGACGGGCCGCGAGCTGATCCGCCTGCAGGCGACGCTGCAGGGAATCCCCGGCGCGGAGGGCAAGCGGCGCGCCGACGACCTGCTGGAGCGGGTCGACCTCGCCGACGCCGCCGACCGCCGGGTGGGCACCTACTCGGGCGGCATGCAGCGCCGCCTCGACCTGGCGGCGGCGCTGGTCCACGAGCCGCGCGTGCTCTTCCTCGACGAGCCGACCACGGGCCTCGACCCGGTCAGCCGCAAGACGATCTGGGAGGAGGTGCGGCTGCTGAACGACGAGGGCACCACGGTCTTCCTCACCACCCAGTACCTCGAGGAGGCCGACCAGCTCGCCGACCGCGTCGGGATCATCGACGGCGGCAAGATCGTCGCCGCGGGAACGCCGGAGGCGCTCAAGGCGGACATCGGCAACCCGCACATCAAGCTCCAGCTCGAGGCTGGCGCGATCGCGGCCGCCGAGCGGATCTGCGCCGAGATCGGGAGGCTGCTGCCCCCGATGGACGGCAGGACGATCCTGCTCGAGGTGGAGCGCGGAGCCGCGGACATTCCGCGGGTCGTGCGGGCGCTCGACGAGGCGGGCATCGGGGTCGGCTCGCTGGAGCTGGTCCAGCCCACGCTCGACGACGTCTTCGTCGCCAAGACCGGCCACCACCTGGAGCGCAAGGACGAGGCGGGCGACGAGCAGAAGGCGGCCGAGGAGTGAGCCGCTTCGCCATGGACCTCCGAGTCGTGCGAGCGCTCGGCATGCGCTCGATCCGCCAGACCTTCCGCCGCCCCCAGCTGATCGCGCCGATCGTCGTCTTCCCGACCCTGCTGCTGGCGATCCAGACGGGTGGCGCCGGCAGCGCCGTCCACCTGCCGGGCTTCCCGCCCGTCCAGAGCTTCCTCCAGTTCATGCTGGCCGGGGCGATGATGCAGTCGCTGATGCTGGCCGGGAACAGCGGCGGGATCGCGCTCGCGGTCGACATCGAGATGGGCTTCACCGACCGCCTCTTCGCGGCGCCGATCTCCCGCTTCACGATCGTTCTCGGGCGGCTGGCGGGAACGGCGGCGCTCGGCCTCTTCTCGGCGGTCTGGTTCCTGGCGATCGGGCTTGTCTTCGGCGCGGAAATCGAGAGCGGCGTCCCCGGGGCGCTGATCGCGATCGCCTTCGTCACCGTCTCGGCGCTGGCGATCGGCGGCATCGGCGCCGCGATCGCCCTGCGGACCGGCACGGCGAGCGTCGTGCAGGGCCTCTTCCCGATCGTCTTCGTCGTCCTCTTCCTCTCCACCGCCTTCTTCCCGCAGGGGCTGATGATCGAGCCCGCAAAGACGATCGCCGCCTACAACCCGCTCAGCTTCATCGTCAACGGAATCCGCAACCCGATGATCTCGGGGATCAGCGGCTCCGACATGCTCGACGCGGTCCTGGCGATCGCCGGCATCGTCGCCCTCGGCCTGGTGCTGAGCGCGCGCGCCCTGCGGCACAGGCTGGAGGTCGGATGACCGGCGGGCGGGCAGAGCGGCGGCCACCGCCGTCGGGGGGGCCCACCTGGCGCGCGAACCTGGCCATGATCGGAGCCCTGATGGCGCGGGCCAAGAACGAGTTGGTGCGGGTGCCGGCGGCTGCGATTCCGGGAGTCCTGGCTCCGACCATCTTCTTCCTCGGGCTGAACGGCGTGTTCGGCGCGCTGACCGAGCTGCGGGGCTTCACCACGGGCAGCTACGTGAGCTTCATCGTCCCCGTCAGCATGCTGCAGGGCGCCGGCTTCACCGGAGCGGCGACAGGGGTCAACCTGGCCCGCGACATCGAGCAGGGCTGGATCGACCGGCTGCTCGTCTCCCCCGCCCCTCGCTGGGTGCTCCTCGCCGGCGCGGTCCTGGCGGCAAGCGCCCGCTCGCTGATCCCGGCCACCGCCGTGCTCGCCGTGGCCCTGGCGCTGGGAGCGCAATGGCCGGGCTTCGACGGCTTGATCGTCGTCTATTCGATGGTCGTGGCAATGGGAGCGGTGGCCGCCTGCTGGGGAATGATGCTGGCCCTCCGTTTCAAGAGCCAGTCGGCGGCGCCGCTGATGCAGGCGGGAACGCTGGCGGTGATCCTCACGACCACGGCCTACGCCCCGCTCGCCCTCCTGCAGGGCTGGCTTCAGGACATCGCCCGGATCAATCCGGTCACCCAGGTCGTCGACGCCGCTCGTCAGGGCTTCGTCGGCGGTGTCAACTGGGCGGAAACCTGGCCCGGGATCGTGGCGCTGACCGCGATGCTGGCAATCCTCGGGGCGCTCTCACTGCGCGAAATGCGCCGTATGTCCGTGTGAGCGGCCCGCCGGCACTCGAGATCTCCGAGCGTGTCCTGCGGCAGAACTGGCTGGAGGGAGAACGCGCGGGTGTCCCCTACCGCTATACGCAACCGAGCCCCGGGCGCTACCCGTGGCAGTGGTACTGGGACTCCTGCTTTGCGGCGATCGCCTGGCGACGCTTCGACCCGGAGCGATCCAGGGCCGAGCTGAGCAGCCTGCTCGCCGCCCAGCGCGACGACGGCTTCATCGGCCACACGATCTTCTGGAACCGGCCGGTCTCCCTCGCCAGGCTGCCCTTCTACAACGTCTTCTCGCGCCACTCCCTTCAGACCGAGACGATCCAGCCGCCGCTGCTGGCCTGGGCCTGGCGGATCGCGATCGGCGACCCCGCCGAGGAGCCGCGGATCGGCGCCCAGGCCGACTGGCTCGCCGGGAATCGCGACCTCGACGGCGACGGCCTGCTGTGGATCGTGCAGCCCGACGAGTCGGGCCTGGACGCCTCGCCCAAGTTCGACCCCGTCTGGGGCCTTCGGGCAAACGCGCGGATCGGCTTCCCCTGCCTGGTGCGGCGCAACCGCCGGCTTGGCTTCGACGCGCGGCGGGTGCGCGACAACGGCGGGCCGGTCCTCTGCGAGGTTCTCGTCAACACGATGTGGTCCCTCTCGCTGCAGGCGCTGGGACGCCCCTCTGCGACCCCGGCTCTGGTGGAGCGCCTCTGGGACGAGCGGCGCGGCCTCTTCCTCGACGAGGCCCAGCCGGGCGGGGCCAGGCCCGGCGTCCTCACCTGGGCGGCCCTCGCCCCCCTTGCGCTTCCGGACCTGCCGGAGGAGATCGGGCGGCGGCTGGTCGAGGAGCACCTGCTCGCGCCGGGGGAGTTCCGGACCCCGGTCGGGCCACCGTCTGTGGCCGTCTCGGAGCCGAGCTACGCGCCCGGTGGCAGTCGCGGCCCGGTCCGCCGCTACTGGCGCGGCCCGACCTGGGTCAACTCGGGGTGGTTGGTCTGGCTGGGGCTGCGCCGGCTCGGTTACGACGCCGAGGCGAAGCGAATCGCGCAGGGCCTGATCGGCGCGGTCGAGCGCGAGGGCCTGCGCGAGTACTACGACCCTCGCGACGGGACCGGGCTCGGAGCGAAGGACTTCGCCTGGTCCGCCCTGGTCTGCGAGTTCCAAGGCGGGCGCGAAAACCAAGCAGATCGGGGGACGCAGGGAGCGAGGTGAGGGGAGCGCACTTTCCAGTGCGTGACCCGATCCGAGCGACCGAGGACCCCGAGATGCGCCGGTTTGCAGCGTCCGCCCGCTATTTGTAGCGGTAGGTGATGCGGCCGCGGTCCAAGTCGTAGGGCGAGAGCTCGATCTTCACCCGGTCGCCCGGGAGGATGCGAATGTAGTGGCGGCGCATCTTGCCCGAGATGTGCCCGAGCACCTCGTGCCCGTTATCGAGCGTCACCCGGAACATCGTGTTGGGGAGGGCCTCGGTGATCTCGCCCTCCATCTCGATCTTCTCCTCTTTTCCCATGCGGCGGGCAGCGTACCTGACCGGCGCTCATCCGCGGGTTCGGCGGGCATGCTCCACCGCCTCCCCGCGCGTGGCGATCTCACCCGCGTACTGAGCCGCCTCCAGCTCGGCAAGCAGCGCCCCAAGCTCCGGCCCGGGCGGCATCCCGAGCTCGGCGGCCAGATCGTCGCCACGCAGCAGCGGCTCGGGCGGCCCGTTGCGGCGCCAATCGAAGGCCGCGGCGAGCATTTCGCGGGCCAACCGGAGGTGGGCATCGATTGCCTCCCCCGTTGCGAAGGGCCCGGTGCCACGGGCGGCGAGACGGTCAGCCATGCTCAGCAACGTGACGTCGGCGCAGACGGGTTCGGTCGCTCGCAGGTACTCGTGGATGCGGCGTGGCGCGAGCGGCGCCTCGCGGACCATGAAGCCCAGCCGCAGGTGGTGCAGCGTCAGCGCCTGAAGGTGCCGGGTCAACCCGCGGCTCGCGTGAAGCCGTGCGCATATCGCGCCGACGATCTCCACCCCGCTGCGGTCATGGCCGATGAACGTCACATAGCCCTCGTGTTCCTCGCGCGTCATCGGCTTGCCGATGTCATGCAGGAGGGCGCCGAAGCGCAGGGCCGTGCCGTGGGTCATCTCATCGGCGAGCGGCTCGGCGAGCAGCTCCCGCACCTCCGCGGCGCGCTCGCCGGCGAACCGTTCGACGTCAGCCTCGATCTCGAGCGTCTGCTCGAGCACCGCCAGCGTGTGCGCGTGGACGTCGAGGTGGTGATTGGGCCCCTGCTCGACTCCCCGCAACGCCTCCAGCTCCGGCAGGATCACCGGCGTCAGGGCCAGCTCGTCGAGCAGCTCGATGCCGCGCAGCGGGTCGGCGCCGGCGAGCAGCTGGCGAAGCTCGGCCAGCTGGCGCTCCCCCGCTGCCTCGGCGGCACGCGCGGCTTCGCGGCGGGCGAGAGCGAGGGTGCGGGGCTCGATCTCCAGCTCCAGCTCGGTCGCCAGGCGGGCGGCGCGCACCAGCCGCAGCGGGTCGTCCGCGAAGCTGTGCTCCCCCACCACGCGAAGCACCCCCTGCCCGAGATCGGCGAGGCCGCCGTATGGATCGATCGGCTCTCCACCGGCCAGCGGAACCGCAACGGCCCCGAGCGTGAAGTCACGCGCTGCCAGGTCAGCCTCGATCGTGTCGCCGCGCAGCGCCGTGGCATCGAGCTGCCAGGAGCGATCGGGCGCCACCGCCCGCCAGGTCGCGAACTCGGCGGAGAGCTCGAAGGCGTATCCGCCCGCCTCCCGCGCGACAGCCGTTGCCACCGCCGCGGGATCCCCGCTGACGGCGAGATCGAGGTCCGTCACGTCCCGCCCCTGCACCGCGTCACGCACCGCACCCCCGGCTATCCAAGCCTCTCCCCCATCCAGCACGCGCCGCGCCAGGGCGACGAGCGGCGAGGCGAAGAGGCGCTCGCTGAAGCTCACTCCGCCGCCCGCGGCACCCTGGCCGAGATACCGCAGGTGATCTCGTAGTTGATGGTCCCGAGCCGGGCCGCCACCTCCTCGGCGAGGATCGTCTCCTCCCCCTGCGAACCGATCAGCACCGCTTCCTCGCCCGGTTCGACGTCGGTCTCCGGCCCGAGATCGACCGTCAGGTTGTCCATCGACACGGTGCCGACGAGAGGATGACGGCGCCCGCGCACGAGCACCTCGGCGTTGTTGGACAGGCCACGCCGCACGCCGTCGCCGTAACCCAACGGCAGCACGCCCACGCAGGTCTCCGCACCGGCCCGCCAGGTCCGCCCGTAGCCGGCGCTGTCGCCCGACTCGAAGTGCTTCACGTCCGCCACGTAGGAGTGCAGCGAAAGCGCCGGGTGCAGCCCGCGCTCGGCTGGGTCTTCCTGAAACGGGTCGAGCCCGTAGACGGCGACCCCGCAGCGGGCCATGTCGAAATGCGAGCGCCGGTCGCGGAAGACAGCGGCGCTGTTCGCGGCGTGGATGGTGATCTGCGGGAATTCGGCCCTCGCAGCCTCCACAACCGCGCCGAATCGGTTGAGCTGCTCGTCGAAGAACGCGGACTCGGGTTCGTCGGCGGTCGCGAGGTGAGTCCAAACTCCCGCCAGCACGAGGTCGGGATCCTCGGCGCAGGCACGGACGAGGGCCATCACCTCGACAGGGTCACGGTTGCCGAGCCGCCCCATGCCGCTGTCGTGCTTGACATGGACCCGGGCCGGGCGGCCGTGCGCCCGGGCCCGGTCGGCCACCAGGTTGAGGAACTCCGGGCGCCAGACCGCGAGCTCCGAGCCGGCCGAGAGCACCGCGTCCAGCTCCTCCGGCATGAGCGCTCCCATCGTCAGGAGGTGGATGTGGGGAAAGCCGCGACCGATCCGCTCGGCCTCGGACGCCGTCGCCACCGCCAGCCTGCTCGCGCCGCCCGCCAGCGCCGCTTCGGCGCAGGCGTCGGCCCCGTGGCCATAGCCATCGGCCTTGACCACGGCGCACAGCTCCGTCCCCTCGCTCAGCTCCGACTTGAGCCGCGCGCAGTTGCGCTGCACCGCGCCGAGGTCGATCCGGGCGACTGCCCGCTCCATGGTCAGCCGTCGACGAGCGCCGCCAGCGCGTCGGCCCGCGTCACCAAGCCAGCGAGTCGACCCTCGCCGTCGACCACGGGTAGGTGGTTGTGGTGCTTCTCGGCGATCCTCTTCGCCACGACCTCCGCGTCGTCGTCGACGCCGACGACAACCGGGTCGGACGTCATCAGCTCCGAGACCTTCGTGGCGAAGGCCTTGTTGAGCCGCTCCTCGAACCCCTTCATCGAGCCGACGAAGATGACGCCGCCCATGATGTTGAGGTAGTGCGGGAGGTGCAGGTCCGCCTGCTCGTCGCTGAGGACCAGGTCCGACTCGCTGACGATCCCGACCACATGCCGATCCTCGTCGACCACGGGGATTGCCCCCTTGTCGGTCCTCGCGAGCAGCTCGATCGCGCTGCGGGCGTCCGCATCGGGGGAGACGGCGGGCACGTCGGTGTCCATGATGTCGGCGGCGGTCTTCATCCGGCACCAGCGAGGTTATTCGACCGGGACGACGCGCCGCTTGGCGATTTGACCCCACCCGGGTGGGGTCAACCTTGCGCGCGTCACGCCTCGGGGCCCATCCCGGCTGGGATCGAGTCGATCACGTCGGTTGCGATCACCGACTCGGCGGCGCCGACCCGAGCCGCGGCGTCGCGGCCCGCCCGGGCGTGGGCGATTACGGCGGCGCAGGCGGCGGCGAACGGGTCGAGGCCGCGGGCGAGCAGGGCGGCGGCGATGCCCGCGAGCACGTCGCCCGTGCCGGCCGTGGCCAGCGCCGGCGCGGAAAGGGCGTTGACGGCCACCCGCTCGCCGTCGGTGACGATCGTGTCGTCGCCCTTCAGCACGACGATGGCGCCGGCGGCACGCGCAGCTTCGCGCGCGGCGGCGAGCCGGTGATCCGAGATCTGCTCCGCAGGCCGCTCGAGCAGCCGGCCCAGCTCACCCGCGTGCGGCGTGAGGATGGTCGGAGCCCTGCGGCTGGCGATCAGCTCGGTCCGCCCCGCGAACGCGTTCAGCCCGTCCGCGTCGAGAACAAGGGGGGCCTCGATGGCGGTGACCACCTCGCGTGCGAGCTCCACCGAGCCCGGGTCCCGGCCCAGGCCCGGGCCGAGAACACCAGCGGCGGCGCGCTCGAAGGCGCGCAGCAGGGGCCTGGCGGAGGTTGGCGCGAGGCAACCGTCGCCCCCCGGGCAGCCGACCGACATCACCTCAGGCTGCGCCCCCTCGAAGATCGGCTCGAGGTCAGCCGGCACGGCAACGGTTGCATAGCCCGCCCCGGCTCGGATCGCGGCCTGTGAGGACAGCCGCACAGCCCCGGTCAGGCCTCGTGAGCCACCCGCGATGACCACCTGACCCGAGCTGAACTTGGTGGACCGGGGCCCGCGGCGCGGCGCCAGGTCAAGGACCGAGGCATCGATCTCCCCGCCCGCGGGCTCCCCAGGCGCCCCGTCGGGGATCCCGATCGCAACCGTCCGCAGCTCGCCCGTGTGCCACTTGCCAGGGGCAATTCGGTGCCCGAGCTTGGCGGCATGGAAGCTGACCGTGAGGCGAGCCTCGACGGCGACGCCCTCCACCTCTCCGGTCGAGGCGTCGACCCCGGAGGCGATGTCGCAGGCGACGACCGGCGCCCCGCAGCGGTTGATCGCCTCGATCGCAGCCGCGGCCGGCTCCCGGGGCGCGCCGGAGAAGCCGGTGCCGAAGATCGCGTCCACCACCGCCCCGGACTCGGTGAGCAGCGCGGCGAGGTCGCCGCTCGCCTGCTCGGCGTGGAACCGCTCCAGGTTGGCGGCTGCGTCGCCGCTCAGCTCGGCGGCGGGCCAGAGCAGCAGCGGCTCGACCTCATATCCTGCCTCCGCCAGATAGCGAGCGGCCACCAGCCCGTCCCCGGCATTGTTCCCCTTGCCGCAGACCACGCGGACCGGCCCCGCGGGCGCCAGCTCACCGACCGCCTCGGCAACCGCCCTCCCGGCGGCCTCCATCAGCTCCAGCGACGGCACCCCCCGCTCCTCGATCGCCCAGCGATCGACCGCCCGCATCCCCTCAGCGTCATACAGCGGTATCAACCAGCTCTCCATGTCCGACGCAGCCTAACCCCGCAGCACGGGCGGGTAGCGTAGAGGGTGTAGAGGGCGAGGCGGCGGGGTTCGCCTCGCCCGGCGCCTCCCTCGGCACCGCGGAGTGCTTCTTGCCCCGAAGGGGCACTCGATTCCACCCGCCGCAGGCGGGTGGTAGGCGTCCGGCGAGGCGAACCCCGCCGCCCCCTATCGCTTTGCGCCTGTCACGGCCACCGCGGCAGCGAAGTCCTTGGAGTGCGTCAAGGAGATGGCGATGCTCTTGCCGGCGGCGGCCTCCGCGGCGCGGCCCGAGAGGCGGACCGCCGGCGGCTCGCCGGCGACGATCTCGATGTCGCGCAGGCCGAAGCCGCCGGAGAGGCCCAGCGCCTTGACCACGGCCTCCTTGGCGGCGAAGCGCGCCGCCAGGTGGCGGCCGGGGCGGGCGCGCGCCGCGGCGTACTCGCGCTCGGCCCCGGTGAAGACGCGATCGCCGAGGCGGGGGTGTCGATCCAGGGCACGCTCCAGCCGATTGATCTCCAGCAGGTCGATGCCTACGCCGGCCGGCATCGATCCCGGCTACCTGTTGAAACCGACGATCAGCTTCGCGGTCGCCAAGTCGCCTTCGCTCCCAGCGCCCAAGCCGATGAATCGAATGCTTCTCAAATAGCGCTTCGCGGCCTGAAAGCCCACGTTTGAGGGAGGAACGAGCGATTCGGCGAGGCGCAGTGCCGCCGGCCCGTCCACGAAGCCGCTGATCGGCGTGTCACCGAGCGACGAGACCGCCGCCCTGTAAGCCGGGGTGCTGGCGAGGCTCCCGCCTTCCGCCGGCGTCAGCCCCCGCAGCGTCGCCGGCAGGCCATAGCCGATCCCGATCCTCTCGCCCTCGGCGGCAACGACGAGTGGCTTGCTGCCCAGTTCGGGGCTGCGGATCGAGAAGCCACTGGCCTTGCCGGTCACGGCCGTCACGCCGGGGGTATGGGAAGCCCGCAGCAGCAAGCCGATGTTGGAAACCGTGTTGGTGGCCCTGCTGGCGTCCTTGGTGGTGAGCACGAGCGCCCCGCCGAGGCTCGCCCTGCTGTCGCCTTCCGCGAAGACACCCGCGTCGGCGAGCGAAGCCGCAATCTGATCGAGATTGATGCCGGCTTCCATGAGGCCGGCCTTCAGCTTGTGCGGCGGCACTTCCGGCGGAATGCCGGAGGCGTCGAGGCTGTCGATCGCTTCCCTGAGCTGGTCGCCGAAGCCGGAGACGGCGAATGCGGCGAACGAGTCGGCTGGCAGTGAGCCCAGCAGCCCGGTGGCGTCGCCCGTGGGCGCCTTCTCCCCACCGAGGTTGCTGCTGAGGTCGACCTCCACCTGGTCGGAGCTGGGCACGACGCTGGCCAGCGCTGTCGCTTCGCTGGGATCGAGGCCAGCGCCCTTCAGGATCTGCGCGGCCTGCGGGCTGACTTCGGTCCCCGACTTTCGGATGAGGCCACCGATGTCCACGTAAACGTCGGCGAGACTGCCTTCCGGCTGGGCCGAGGCGATGCTCTTGTAGCGGTCCTCACCGGCAAGGGATTCCCCCTGCGAAGCGTCGACCGCGTCCTTGAAGGCACGTTCGCCTTCGGCCGAGACGAGGAAGTCGCCGACGACCCCGACGTAGCTTCCGTCCGAGCGATCGATCGAGTATTCGACCCCCTTGTAGGAGCCGCCGCTGGTGCGGTGCTTGCTTGCCGCGACCTGCTTGTCGATGAAGTCCTGCGTGGCCTTCGCATCGGTGGTCTGCACGGCGATGACGGCGTCGGAGAGATTGCCGTTGCGGATGCTCTCGAACGACACGGCCGCCTTGTCGCCCAGCCAAGGCTCGACTTCCTTTTCGAAGTCGAACGGTTCGCCTTCTTCCCGCGCCTTGCTTTCGAGCTTCGAAACGATGAAGTCGCCCAGGTTTTCGATCCCGGCGACCTTCTGGGCGACCGCGTCGACGTTCGACTTCAGCTCTCCCGACGGCCGCACCGTCCCTTCCACGAAGACAAGCGAGCCGGGCGGAGCGATGCTGGCCGGGCCGGAGTTGGACGATCCGCCGCCGCAGCCGGCGAGGAGCGCGACCAGCGCGCCGATGACCGGGGGGACGAGACGGGCCTTCATCCCGACGGCATCCTACCCGTGATCACTCGACCGTTACGGTCTTCGCCAGGTTGCGGGGCTGGTCCACGTTGAGGCCGCGAGCGCGGGCGATGTCGTAAGCGAGGAGCTGCAGCGGCACGATCGCGACGACCGGCTGCAGCATCCAATCGGTGCGGGCCACCGCAATCGTCTGGTCGGCGACCTCGCCGACCCGCTCGCACCCCTCGGTCGCGATCGCGATCGTCTGGGCGCCGCGGGCGCGCACCTCTTCGATGTTGGAGAGAACCTTGCCGAGGACGGGGCTCTCGGTCGCGACGCAGATGACCGGGGTGGATTCGTCGAGCAGCGCGATCGGACCGTGCTTCATCTCTCCCGCCGCATAGGCGTCCGTCGGGATGTAGGAGATCTCCTTCAGCTTCAGCGCCCCCTCCAGGCACACCGGCAGGCCGATGTGGCGGCCGAGGTAGAGGAAGAACTGCTGCTCCAAATGGGTCGCGGCCACCGCTTGCACCTGGTCCTCCACGCTGGCGAGGGTCGCTTCGATCTTCGACGGGAGCGCCTTCATCTCGGCGACGAGCTCGGCGAGGCGCGCCGCAGCCAGCGTTCCGTGCAGCTCCGCCAAGCGCAGGCCGATCAGGTACATCGCCGCCATCTGCGCGACAAACGTCTTGGTGGCGGCCACGCCGATCTCCAGCCCGGCGCGGGTGTATAGGACGGCGTCGGCGTCGCGGGTCGCCTGGCTGCCCATGATGTTGGTGACCGCGAGGACCTTGGCGCCATGCTCACGCGCCAGCCGCATCGCGGCCAGGGTGTCGGCCGTCTCTCCAGACTGCGTGATTCCGATCACCAGGTCGCTGGGCCCGATCACCGGGTTGCGATAGCGGAACTCGGAGGCGATGTCCATCTCCACCGGCACCCGCGCCCATTCCTCGATTGCGTAGCGCCCGACCAAGCCGGCGTGGTAGGAGGTGCCGCAGGCGACGATCACGATCCGCCGCAGGCCAGTCAGGAAGGAGTCCTCGAGGTCGACGTCGAGGTCGACCCCGTCGTCGGTCGGGAGGCGGTCGGCGATCGTCTCGGCGACGGCGTCGGCCTGCTCGTGGATCTCCTTCAGCATGAAGGTCTCATAGCCGCCCTTCTCGGCGGCGGCGGCGTCCCATGTGACCTGCTCGGCGTCGCGTTGCACGGGGTTGCCGTCGGCATCGGCGATCCGCACGCCCGAGGCGTCAATCGTGACGATCTCGCCGTTTTCGATCGTCATCGCCCGCCTGGTCTCCGCGAGGAAGGCCGGGATCGCCGAGGCGAGGAACGTCTCGCCGTCACCCAGGCCCGCCACCAGCGGGCACTCCTTGCGCGCGCCAACCAGCAGGCCCGGCTCGTCGGCATGCATGGCGACCAGCGCGTAGTGGCCGCGCAGCTCGGCGAAGGACGTCCGCACCGCCGCGGTGAGGTCGCCGTCGTAGTTGCGCTCGATGAGATGAGCGACGATCTCGGCGTCGGTTTCGGATTTGAAGCTGTGGCCCTCGGCGGCGAGGTCGCGCCGCAGGCTGGCATGGTTCTCGACGATCCCGTTGAGGACGATGTGGATGCGGTCGGTGCAGTCGCCGTGTGGATGCGCGTTCTCCTCGGTGACCCGCCCGTGGGTGGCCCAACGCGTGTGGGCGACGCCGGTGGTGGCGGGGGGCGCCGCAACGGCGACGCCGCCGCCGATCGCGTGCTCCTCGACCGCCGCACGCAGGTTGGCGAGGTTGCCGACCGCCCGCACGCTGTCGATCCGGCCGTCGGAGATCACCGAAACCCCGGCCGAGTCGTAGCCGCGGTATTCGAGCTTCTCCAGGCCGCGGACCAGTATCTCGCGGCAGGGGCGCGCCCCGACGTATCCGACTATTCCGCACATGGAAGGCGTTAAGGGTAGACGGCGGGACTCAGCCGAGCTCCCGCCTCACGATCCCGGCAAGGCGCTCACAGACGGCCCCGGCCTCCTCGGCGGTGGGTGCCTCGACCATCACCCGGACCAGCGGCTCGGTTCCCGAGGGGCGCAGCAGGACGCGGCCGCGCCCATCGAGCTCTGCCCCCTCACGCTCAACCGCATCCCACACCATGGTGGCGCCGGACAGCGCCTCGCGGTCGGCGACCTCGACGTTGACCAGGGTCTGCGGCAGCTTCGTCATCGTCGCGACGTCGGCGAGGTCGCGACCGCCCAGCTCGCGCATCGTCATCAGCGCCGCGGCGATCCCGTCGCCCGTCGCGACGAAGCGCCTGTCGATGATGTGTCCCGATTGCTCGCCGCCCAGCGCCCACCCGCGGCGCCGCAGCTCGTCGAGGACGTAGCGATCGCCGACGCCGGCGACGGCCACCTCGATCCCGGCCTCCTCCATCGCCCGGTGAAAGCCGTAGTTGCTCATGACGGTCACCGCAACGCCGCCGTCGAGCTCGTCGCGGGCGGCCATGCCGCGCGCGATGAGGGCAATCAGCTCGTCCCCGTCATGGGCACGGCCCGCCCCGTCGACGGCGAGCACCCGGTCGCCGTCTCCGTCGAAGGCAAAGCCGATCGTCGCCCCGGAAGCGGCGACGTGGGCCACCAGGTTGTCGAGATTGGTGGAGCCGCAGCCGTCGTTGATGTTGCGGCCGTCCGGCTCCGCGGCGATTGGCTGCACGTCGGCGCCGAGCCGTTCGAAGATCGCCGGAGCGGCCCGGTGGGTCGCGCCGTTGGCGCAGTCGAGGGCGACCCTCACGCCCGAGAGGTCGAGCGGAAAGGCCGACTCGAGGGCGCGCAGGTAATCCTCGAGCCCGCCGTTCAACTCTCGCACGTGGCCCGGAGCCATCGAGGTGGAGCCGGCCCCGATCAGGGACTCGATCTTCGCCTCGGCCTCGTCATCCAGCTTCGTCCCCGCCTGGCTGAAGAACTTGATGCCATTGTCCCGGTAGGGGTTGTGCGAAGCGGAGACGACCGCGGCCAGGTCGAGGCCGAAGCGCCGGACGAGGATCGCGGCGGCCGGGGTTGGAAGCACGGCCCCAAGCAATGCATCCCCTCCCGCCGCGGCGATCCCGGCGGCCAGCGCCGCTTCCAGCATCGGGCCGGACTCGCGGGTGTCGCGGACGATCAGCACCTGTGGGCGCTCCGCCTCCAACGAGGCGGCCGCCGCCCGCCCCAGCGAGGTGGCCAGCTCCGCGGTGAGGAACGTCCCAGCCTCTCCTCGGACCCCGTCGGTTCCGAAGAGCCTGCGCCCCGGCGTCACACGGCCCCCGTCAGCGCTTGCTGAACTGAGGACGCTTACGCGCCTTCTTCAAGCCCGCCTTGCGGCGCTCCTTGACCCGCGCGTCGCGAGTCAGGAAGCCGCGGCGCTTCAGCTCGCCGCGCAGCTCGGGGTCGACCTCGGTGAGCGCCCGCGCGATCCCGTGCCGCACGGCGCCGGCCTGGCCGCTGATCCCACCGCCGTGAACACGGATGCGCACGTCGACGCTGCCCTCGTACCCGGTCGTTGCCAACGGCTGGCGGGCCATCGTCTGATGCAGGGGGCGCGGAAAGAACTCCTCGAGGGGGCGCTTGTTGATCTCGATCTTGCCGCTGCCCTGAAGCAGGGTCACACGCGCGATCGCGCGCTTGCGCTTGCCCGTGGCGAGGAAGCGAGCATCGCCCTCGATCTTGGCGGGAGCGCGGCTCGCGGCGTGCGACTCCGCCTCGTCGGAGTCACCGGCCAGCGCCGCTTCGCGGCGCGCCCGCTCCTCCGCCTCGGCGTCCCGTCGCGCGCGCTCCTCGGCACTGAGCGGCCTCTCCTCGGGCGCGACCGAGATCGGCTCCAGATCGGCCCCGGGGATGACGTCCTTCTTCGCCTCGTCCTTCTTCCGCTCCGGCTTCTCCGCACCGCCCCGAGGCTCCTCGGCACCGCCCTCAGGCTCCTCGGCTGCCTCCTCGGCGGCGGGGCCCTCGTCTGCCTCAGCCGCATCTGCCGCGGGTGGCGCCGCAGGGGGGACCGCCCCCGAGGGGGCTTCAGCTACCGCAGGGGGCGGTGGGTCCCCTGCGGCGACAGGACCCGCGGCGGACTCCGCCTGGTCCTGATCCGGCTCCTGCGGCTGCTCGGGCTGCTCTGAAGTCTCTTTGCCCTGCTCGTCCGTCATCTCTCGATCTCCATCGGTTTGGGGCTCTGTGCGGCGTGGGGGTGGTCCGGACCGGCGTACACCTTCAACTTGGTCAGCTGGCGACGGGCGAGGCGGTTGCGAGGCAGCATCCCCTTCACCGCCTTGCGAATTACCTCCTCAGGGCGACGGTCGAGCATCTCCGCGAGGGTGCGGGACTTGATCCCGCCCGGATAGCCGCTGTGGCGCCAGTAGATCTTCTGCTCGAGCTTATTGCCGGTGACGCGGATCTTCTCGGCGTTGACCACGACGACGAAGTCGCCGGTGTCGATGTGCGGCGTGTACACGGGCTTGCGCTTGCCGCGCAGCGCGTCGGCGACCCGGGTCGCCAGGCGCCCAAGGGTCTCGCCATCGGCGTCGACGACATACCAGTCGCGCTGGCGGTCTGCGGGTGTGGCTACGTAGGTCTTCATCGTGCAAAAACCGCGCGGGCAACCCAGCGCGGCCGCAGGATGATAGCCGTCCCCGCTCATATACTGCCGCGCCGCAATAGTGACGGTCCGAAAACCCGCGTGTGCGGATGACGTGCTGCCGCAGGGGATCTCGGGGGTCGGAGACCCGCGCAAGGCCACGGCGCTGGTTGCCGTCGGCTTCCTCACCTTCTTCTTCGCCGAGCGGGCCCTGGTGCTCCACCATCGCGACGACCCGTCAGAGGCGCGCGCCCACCGGCGGGTGGGCATCTTCGGGGCGCTCGGCCTCTCGATCCACAGCTTCATCGACGGGCTGGGGATCGGCCTGGCCTTCGGCCTTGACTCGACCACGGGGTTCCTCGTCTTCACCGCCGTCATCAGCCACGACTTCGCCGACGGTCTCAACACCGTGAGCTTCGTCCTGAGCCAGTCGGGCGACCGCCGGCAGGCGACCAGATGGCTGCAGATCGACGCGATCGCGCCGCTGCTGGGTGCGATCGTCGGCTCGCTGGCCAGCGTCTCGGACTACACCCTGGGCTACGTCCTCTGCATCTACAGCGGCTTCTTCCTCTACATGGGCGCCACCGACCTGCTTCCCGAGGCCCACGCCCACGCCTCCTGGCCGCGGGTCGCCCTGACCGCCTCGGGCTTTGCCCTGATCTTCGCGATCACGCGCGCCGCCGGCGTCTGACCGCCGCACGGCCGTCTCGATCACGCAGCTCCAGCAGCGCCAGGGCCAGCGCCACCGGAACGGTCGCCGGCAGCTCGTCGACCGCGAAGAAGAGAAGGTCGAAGCAGAGCGCCAGGATCGCGACGAGGACGGCCGCGCGACGCTGGCGGGGCCGGGCGCCGGCGAGCAGGCAGCCCAGGGTGGCGGCGACGAAGAAGTCGCCGAAGCCCATCTGGGCAGAGCCGAAGTGGACGACCTGGAGGCGGGGAAGGCCGCCCGGAGCGGCGGCGCTGAGCACCGCGTTGGGGCCCTGCAGGAGGTTTGAGACGACGAGCCAGGTGTCGACCGCGGCCATCGCGTAGATGCCGAGCTTCAGCCAGCCCGCTGGCACGACCGAGACCAGCAGCCAGCCGAGGGCGATGCAGCCCAGGGCGGTGAGCGCGGTCGCCGCGACCTCGCCGGCAAGCGATCCCTGCGACGCCCAGGCCAGCCCGAACAGGGGCAGCGCCACCAACGCCCAGGCTGGCCGCGAGCCATGCAGCAGCACGCCCAGGGCCAGCGCCGCAAGGGGCGGCACCGCAACCAGCGCCAGCCAGGCGAGCGCGGTCGCCGATTCGCCCTCCAGGGCGACGATCCCGATCACGACAACGATCGAGAGCGCCGGCACCAGCGCCCACCAGGGGCTGCGAAAGGCGTCGAGCCGCTCCAAGCGACGCGGCCGCGGCAGCGCGACCGCCACCGCCTGCAACAGGCTCAGGACGGAGATGGAAACCGCGAACGACATTGGCGCGCCCGGACCCTAGCCGGGGTCGCCACTCACTCCCACTCTATGGTCGCCGGGGGCTTGGAGGAGATATCGAGGGCGACGCGGTTGACGTCGCGGATCTCGTTGATGATCCGGTTCGAGACGCGCTCCAGCAGGTCATAGGGCAGCCGGGCCCAGTCGGCGGTCATCGCATCGTCCGAGGTGACGGCACGGATCACGATCGGGTAGGCGTACGTGCGGCCGTCGCCCTGGACGCCGACCGAGCGGACGACGGGCAGCACGCAGAAGGACTGCCAGAGCTGCCGGTAGAGCTCGGCGGCACGGACCTCCTCTTGGAGGATCGCGTCGGCGGCGCGCAGGATGTCGAGCCGCTCCCTGGTCACCTCGCCGCCGACGATGCGGATCGCCAGGCCGGGCCCGGGGAAGGGCTGGCGCCAGACCATCCTCTCCGGCAGGCCAAGCTCGGCGCCGACCGCGCGAACCTCGTCCTTGAACAGCATCCGCAGCGGCTCGACCAGCTCGAACTCGAGGTCCTCGGGCAGGCCACCCACGTTGTGGTGCGACTTGATCGTCGCGGCGCCGTCGCTGCCGCCCGACTCGATCACGTCCGAGTAGAGCGTGCCCTGGACCAGGTAGCGGGCGTCCTCCAGCTTCGCCGCCTCCTCCTCGAAGACGCGGATGAACTCCTCGCCGATGATCTTGCGCTTGCGCTCGGGCTCCTCGACGCCGGCGAGCCTGGCGAGGAAGCGCTCCTCCGCCTCGACATGGACCAGCGGGATGCCGAACTGCTCGAACGCCTCGACCACCTGCTCGGCCTCGTTGAGCCGCATCAGGCCGTGGTCGACGAACACGCAGGTGAGCTGCTCCCCCACCGCGCGATGGACGAGCAGCGCCGCGACGGAGGAGTCGACGCCGCCCGAGAGGCCGCAGATGACGCGGCCCTCGCCAATCTGCGCCTGGATCTTGGCCACCTGCTCGGCGATCACCGACTGCGGCGACCACTGCTGCTCACAGCCGGCGATGTCGCGCAGGAACCGCGTCAGCACCTCGGTTCCATAGGGCGTGTGGACGACCTCGGGGTGAAACTGGATGCCATACAGGCCGCGCTCCGGTGACTCGCAGGCCGCCACCGGCGATCCGGGCGTGGAGGCAAGCGCGACAAAGCCCTGCGGGGGCTCGAAGACCGTGTCGCGGTGGCTCATCCAGCAGCTTTGCGTCTCCGGCAGGCCGCCCAATAGGCGGCCGCCGCCGTTTCTCAGGGTCAGCTCGGCGCGCCCGAACTCCCCCGACTCGGCCCCTTCGACCTTGCCGCCGAGCGCCTGGACCATCGCCTGCATGCCGTAACAGATGCCCAGCATGGGGATCTCGAGGTCGAGAAGCCCGGTCGGGAACGACGGCGCCCCCGGCTCGTAGACAGAGGCGGGGCCCCCGGAGAGGACCAACGCCTTCGGCGCCCGCTCGCGGATCTTCTCCACCGAGGCGTGCGCGGGCATCAGCTCCGCGAACACGCCGCATTCGCGAATTCGTCGGGCGATGAGCTGCGAGTACTGGCCGCCGAAGTCGAGGACCAGAACCTCCTCCACAGCGCTGCTGCCGGCGGGTGGCGCCGCAGGGGGGACCGCCCCCGAGGAAGCTTCAGCTACCGCAGGGGGCGGTGGGTCCCCTGCGGCGACAGGACCCGCCGGCCCGATCGCGCTGGGGTCGTCAATCATCCGAAACGGCAACTCCCGTCGCCACGGCGGCGCGCCCGTTCGAGCCCATGCCCACGGCCTGTTCCCTCTGCAGCTGCTTACCCTCGCTCTGCAGCGCCGGAGCGACCATCACCTCGGCTCGCTGGAAGGAGCGGATGTCCTCGTAGCCGCAGGTCGCCATCGACGTCCTCAACGCCCCGATCAGGTTGAAGGTGCCGTCGTTCTCCTGGGCGGGCCCGAGCAGGATCTCCTCCATCGTGCCGTCCTGCCTGGTGGAGACGCGGGTGCCCCGTGGCAGCGAGGGATGGAACGTCGCCATTCCCCAGTGGAAGCCCCGTCCCGGCGCCTCCTTGGCGCGGGCCAGCGGCGAGCCGACCATCACCGCGTCCGCCCCACAGGCGATCGCCTTGGAGAGGTCGCCGCCGGTCCGCATGCCTCCGTCGGCGATCACGTTGACGTACTCGCCGGTCTCCAGCATGTGCTGGGCGCGCGCAGCGGCGACATCGGCGATCGCGGTCGCCTGCGGGACGCCGATCCCGAGCACGCCGCGCGTCGTGCACGCCGCCCCGGGGCCGACCCCGACCAGGACGCCAACCGCCCCCGTCCGCATCAGGTGCAGGCCGGTCGAGTAGGAGGCGCAGCCGCCCACCACCGTCGGCACCGGCACTTCGGCGATGAACTCCTTCAGGTTGAGCGGCTCGACCGTCGTCGAGACGTGTTCGGCCGAGATCACAGTGCCCTGGATGACGAGGATGTCGATCCCCGCTTCGACCGCGATCTCGTAGTGCTCGCGCACCTTCTGCGGGGTCAGCGAGCCGCAGGCGACAGCGCCGCGCTCCTTGACCTCGGCGATCCGCCGCCCAATCAACTCCGGCTTGACCGGCTCGGCGTAGATCTCCTGCATGACCCGAGTCGCGAGGTGCTTGGGGGCGGCGGCGATCTTCTCCAGCTGCTCCTCGGCGTTCTCGAAACGGGTCCAGATCCCCTCCAGGTTGAGCACTCCGAGGCCGCCCAGCTCGTTCACGAGCGCGGCCGTCTCCGGACTGACGACCCCGTCCATTGCCGAAGCGACCAGCGGCAGCTCGAAGCGATACGGGCCGAGGGTCCAGCTGATGTCTATGTCGTCGGGATCGCGGGTGCGGCGCGACGGAACGATCGCGATGTCGTCGAATCCGTAGGCGCGCCTCCCCTTCTTGCCTCGACCGATGTCGATCTCCATTGATCCTCCAGGGTGGCGTTCTCTCGCCAGCCTACACTTCTGCGTGGACCTCCAGATCGTGCACCTCAACCCCGGTCAGCAGCTGCTCGACCTGGTTGCGGTCGACGGTGCCCGCGCCGAAATGCTGCGTCGACTCCGCTCCACAGGCCACGCCGTAGGCGAGGCACTCCTCAGGGGGGCGGCCGTTGTAGCGGCCGGCGACGTAGCCGGCGAGGAAAGCATCTCCGGAGCCAACCGTGGAAACCGGCTCCAGCGACCTCGTCCGGACCTCGAGGAAACGCCGCTCCAGGCCCTCGCCGACCACCGCCACGCACCCGTCGGGCCGGGTTATCACAGCCTCGCCGGCGCCCAGCCTGACCAGCTCGGAGAGCCCGTGCGCCAGGTCGCCGCGATCCGCGAACTCCTGGCCCACGAGCTCCTCGGCCTCGCGCTCGTTGGGGGCGACCACGGAGGCGCCGGCCCGCAACCCCGCAACCATCGCCTCACCCTCGGCATCCAGGACCACGGTCACCCCGCGCTCGCACAGGTCCCTGACCAGGCGCGCGTAGAGATCGTCACCGGCGCCGGGGGGAAGGCTGCCGGCCAGCACGCAGATACCGGCGCCGCGGGCCAGGTAGTCGAGCCGCTCGACGAATCGCTCAACCTCCTCCGGGCTGACCGCCGGGCCGCGCTCGTTGATCTCGGTCTGCTCGCCGGAGGTCGGGTCGACGACCGCCAGGTTGATCCGCGTTTCACCGGCGATTCGGGTGAAGTCGGTCAGCACCGACTCCTGGCGCAGCTGCTCGACCACCCGGTTCCCGGTTGGTCCTCCCGCGAAGCCGGTTGCGATCACCGGGTGGCCCAGCAGGCTGAGCGCGCGCGCCACGTTGATGCCCTTGCCTCCCGCGACCGTTCGGCTCTCCACCGACCGGTGCCGGTGGCCGAGGCGGAAGTTCGGGACCGCAACGGTGCGGTCTATCGCAGCGTTGAGCGTGACGGTGATGATCACCTAAGTGCCCCTCGTGGCCTGATGGCCCATGGCTTGCCTCTCCTCGCGACTCACCGACTCATCCTCTCCTACCCATGACGCAGCAGGCACCCTGGGAGACCCGCACCAATCAGTATCACGAACGGTGCAGGCTCGCGCTCATCGCAGCTTCAGCTTCTCGCCCGAGATCAGGATCTGCGGGTCGACACCCGGGTTCAGGGCCTGGAGGCGGATGACCGAAACGCCGGTCCTGTGGGCGATCGAGGTCAGGGTGTCTCCGTTCTGGACGACGTAGACCGCAGGGATCCGGCCATTGCCAGCGCCACCATGCGACGTGACCCGCCCCGCCGGGGGGTGACTTCGGGAGCGGCCGTTCCCTCCGCCACCAAGCGAGCTGGCAATCACGACGATCAGCACGAGGAAGCCGCAGGCCACGGCTGTCGCGGCAAGGACCCGGGCGGAGGATGACGAGCGCTTGGTCATAGGTAGAGCGCGAAGATCGGATGGCCGCCGAAGATCGTAGATGGTGGCTTCCGCACCTGCCCGTGTGGGTTCGCTGTGCCCACGATCTTGCTTTGCTGGCCGCCGCGACCCTACGCGGCCGAAACGGCCCAAACGGTCGCGCGCAGGCGCTCGGCGGCGAGGGCGGGGTCGGGGTCGGCGGCAATTCCGCGCGAGGCGGCGATCAGCCCCGAGCCGGGGCCCGGGGCAAACGCGGGCCCCAGCAGCTCCGGCCGCCCGCCCTGGGGGCCGATGCCCGGCATGAGAAAGATGGAGCGCGGCATCAGCTCCCGCAGCCGGGCGATGTGCTCGGGCGCCGTGGCGCCGACCACGGCGCCCATCCCGCTGAGGCCGCCCCCTCCCGCCAGCCGCTCCGCGAACCCCTCGACGAGGGCCGCGAGCCGCTCGTGCAGCGGCCGCTCGGGGGCCGGAACGTCCTCGATGTCGGCGGCGCCGGGATTGCTGGTCCGCACCAGGGCAAAGACGCCTGCTCCGGTCGCCTCGGCGGCGGCGACGAGCGGCTCGAGCGCGTCGCCGCCGAGCAGGGGGTTGGCCGTGAAGGCGTCGACGCCCAGGCCCGCCACCGGTCCCCAGGGAGTTGGCGTCTCGCCGACCAGCGCCTGCGCGTAGGCCGCGGCGGTGACCGGCACATCGCCGCGCTTTCCGTCGGCGATGGTCAGCAGGCCCGCCTCGCGAGCTGCCTCGCACACCTCGGTCAGCGCCGTCCAGCCCGGCGCGCCGAGGCGCTCGAAGCAGGCGAGCTGTGGCTTGACGGCGACGCAGGCCGGACCGGCCTGGTCGATCAGGGCCCGGCAATGATCCGCGACAGCCGCCGCGGCCTGCTCGGCCGCCGCTGCCGTGGCAGCGGCCCGAGCGGGCTCGGCCCCGACCAGCTTTGCCGGGTCGGGGTCGAGACCGAGGCAGATCTGGCTGCGACGCTCCTCAACGAGCGCCGCAAGCCGGTCTGCGAACGGGGGGGTGCTCAGCCCTTGACCTTGGCCTTAAGCGCCGAGCCGGCGGAGAAGCGGGGAACCTTGCCGCCCGGGATCGTGATCCGCTCGCCGGTGCGGGGATTGACGCCCTGCCGAGGCCCACGCTCGGCAACATGGAACTTGCCGAAGCCGGTGAAGCTGACCTCACCGCCATTGCTCAGGGTGTCGGTGATCACATCGAGCACCGCGTCGACCGCGTCGCCCGCGGCCTTCTTGCTGCCTACCCTCTCGTCAGCTGCCAGTCGGTCCAGAAATTCAGCCTTTGTCACGTCGAAGCTCCTCCATCGTGGTTGAGGTCGCGCGCAATCTAACAGCGGGCTCGGGCGTAAGCATCAGGACCCGCTGACCGTCATCTCGCCGATCAGCAACGGCGGCGTGCTGACCGAGCCGCCGAACGGGACCCATCGCGCCTCCGTGCCCGCCCCTCGCACCGCCAGCAGCATCGAAACGAGGTCGCTGGCAATCGTGAACTCACGCACCGGCTCCGCCAGCTCGCCGCCCCTGATCTCCCGCCCCGAGGCGCCAACCGAGAACACCCCCGAGACCGGGTTGACGCCGGAGTGAAGGCCCGCCACCTCGGTGATGCAGATTCCCTCGTCCGCCTCCCTCAGCAGCTCCGCGAAGGTCAGCTCGCCGCGGGCGACGAGCAGGTTGGACGCGGACACCGAAGGCTGGGCGCGGTAACCGGCGCGGCCCGCATTGCCAGTCGAGGCCGTGCCGCCGCGCCGCGCGGTGTAGGTGTCGTAGAGGTACGTGCGCAGGGCTCCATCCTCGATCAGCGCCGTCCGGCGGCGCGGCAGGCCCTCGTCGTCGATCGGCGAGGAGGCGAAGCCCTCCGGATCGAGCCCATCGTCGTGCAGGACGAAGGCCCTGCCGGCAACCACCTCACCGATGCGGTCGGCGAAAGGGGAGCGGCCCCGCTGCACGGCGTCCGCACCCAATACGCCGCCGAGAAGTGCGACGAAGCTGGCGGCGACCGTCGGGTCCAAGACGATGGGGCAGGCGCGGGAGGTTGGCTTGCGCGCACCGATCATCCCCGCCGCTCGCTCGGCGGCCTCCCGTCCGATCGCCGCGGGCTCGAGGCCACCGGGCCCGCGCGCCAAGCCGAAGCCCAGCCCCGTCTGCCGGCTGCTCTCGGCGCCTGCCAGCGCCTGCAGGTAGGCGAAGCAGCTGGACGCTGCAAACTCACCGGAGAGCCCGGTCGAGGCGGCAACCGCGACCCGATCGACGCTGTCGGCGTAGACGGCCTGCTCGACCCCGACGATTCGCGGATCGGCCAGCGCGGCTCGCTCGACCTCGAGAGTGAGCGTCGCGAGCTCCGCGCCGGACCATTCGCCAACCGTGGGATCGGCCAGCGCCGGCAGCGCCGGCACTTCGCCCGCAGGCTCAGGAGGCCCTGCGAACTCGTCCTCGTCGGCAACCCCGGCCGCTCCCGCGGCGCGGGCGGCGGTCGCGGCGATCCCGGTCTCCGACAGGTCTGTGCCAAAGCCGTAGCCGACCCGCCCACCGATCCAGGCGCGCACACCGACTCCACACTGGATCGCCGCAGTGAAGCTTTCCACCTCTCCTGCGTAGACGCGGACCTCCCGCCTGCTGGCCTCGCTTGCATACGCCTCGGCGCCGCCGGCGCCGGCGGCGATTGCCGCCTCGACAGCCCGGCTCGCCAGATCGAGGTCGACGCTGGCGCTCGGCGTCCCCGCGCTCACAGCTCGGTCCCGCCGACCGTCATCGCCGCGATCCGGACGTGGCCCTGGCCGGTCCCGACGGGGACCTGCTGCCCACCCTTGCCACAGATGCCGCTCTTCATCTCGAAGTCGCTGCCGACCGCGTCGATTGCGACCAGGACGTCCAGGCAGTTCCCGATCAGCGTCGCCCCCCGGCATGGCCTCGTCACCCTGCCAGCCTCGATCAGGTAGCCCTCGGACACGCCGAAGACGAAATCGCCGGTTGCCGGATCGACCTGGCCGCCCGCGAATGAAACCGCGTAGAAGCCCTTCTTCACCTCGCTGATCATCGCCTCGGGCGTGGCCTCGCCGGGGGCGATGTAGGTGTTGGTCATCCGTGGGATGGGAAGGTGGCGAAAGCTCTCGCGGCGACCGTTGCCGGTCGAGGCGACGCCGTCGTGCACGGCCCGCTGTCGGTCGTAGAGGAAGGAGGTGAGGTCGCCGTCCTCGATCACCAGGGTCTTCTGCGTGGGCGCGCCCTCGTCGTCAATCGCATCGGTCCCCCACTCGCCGGGGAGGCGGCCATCGTCGTAGGCGCTGAGCAGCGGGCGGGCGACCCTCTCGCCGAGCTTTCCCGCGTAAACGCTGGCGCCCCTCTGGACGTGGTCGGCCTCCAGCCCGTGCCCGGTCATCTCGTGGAAGAGGACGCCGCCGAACCCACCGCCGACCACGACCGGCATCGAGCCCGCGGGGGCGGGACCGGCGTCGAGCAGGGTCAGGGCCTTGCGCGCGGCGCTCGCCGCGATCGCGCCCGGGTCCTCGTCGAACAGCTCGAAGCCGCGGTGCCCACCGAGCGTCTCGGCGCCCGTCTCGACCCGGTCGCCGCGACGGGCAACCGCCTGGGCGCCGATGCGGACACGGGTGCGGTCGTCGCCGGTGAAGAGGCCGTCGGAGTTGGCGACCGCGACCTCGCGGCGAGCCTCCGCGTAGGAGGCTGTGAACTGCACCACCTCGCCGCCCTCTGCGCGACCACGCTCGTCAAGTCCGCGCAGCAATCCAGCCTTGCGGTCGGCCGGGACGTCCTCCGGGCGCCGCTCGATCGGCTGCGGCGTCGCGGCAACCGCCCGCAACGGCCGCGGCTCGGCCCGATCGGCCCGCAATGCCGCCGCCGCCTCAGCGCCGGCGCGCTCGAGATCGGCGTGGTCGAGACCGTCGACGTGCGCAAAATAGGTGGTGCCGCCGCTCAGCACGCGGACGCCGGCCCCCTCCTCGGCGCCCGACTGCACCGCCTCTACCCTCGACTCGTCGATCCGCATCGTCAGACCGCTGCGCCGTTCCACGAAGACCTCGGCGAACTCGCCGCCGGAGGCAAGCGCGCGAGCAAGGACGCGCTCGGCGACGGCCGGCTCCACGAGGGTCGACATGGAAGACGGAGACGCCGTCACCGCGCCCGCTTCCGCCCAGCGACCTCGATCAGCCTCCCTGCGGCAACGAACAGCTCGCCACCAGCGGCCGAGTCGGCGGCATGATCGGCGGCCCTGCCGCCCGGGTAATAGAGGCGGGCGAAGGGACGGCGCGAGGCGCGGCGCCGGCGCATGTAGGCGGCGGCCTCGTCGGCATACCCGGAAACGTGCTCCAGCAGGACCCGATGCGGCTTGGGGCTCATTCCGGCCTTCCGCTGCCGCCGGCGGCCAGATCCCTGAGCACCGAACGCAGGTCGAAGAACGTCAGCGAGGCCAGGGCAAAGCGGTCGGTGACCGCCACAGCGGCGAGATCGGCTTGGCGCAACGCGAAAACCTCGCCCTGCTCGGTCCCGATGTGGACCTGCTCGACGGGCTCCCCGCCGGCCCGGTCGGCGACCGAGAACAGCGCGCCTGCGTCCTCGTGCCAGCGCTCCGGGTCGCCGCTCGCCGCCAAAACCGAGCCGTCGGGCCCAAGGATCGCGGCGCCGCGAAGATCGGGCGACAGCTCGGCGAGATAGCGGAGCGCACCGTCGGCGGCCTCGCCCGAGATCGCCTCGCTCGTCTCGCTGTCGTCCATCTAGGTGAAAATACCGGGCATGTCCCTTGTGCGCGCCTCCTGGATCACCGTGGTGGTCGTCTGCATAATCGCAACGGTCCTGTTCTTCGTCGGCGACTACACCGGCTACGCGATCACGGTCGGCGCCGTCGGCCTCGCCGCCGCGGTCAACCTGCTGCCGAGCCCGTAGGCGTTTCAACCCGCCCGGAACGGCCCCGAGCGCGCCCGCCTCGGGTCTCGCAGCGAGGTCTCGGGCTCGGCGTGGATCAGGACTTCGGCCCCGGGGACAGCCGCCTCGATCGACTCGCGCATCTCGTGGGCCAGCTCGTGGGCGCGCTCGAGGCTGGTGCCCGACCGGTACTGGACGTGGAGGTCGATGTGGCGGCGGCTGCCCGCCCGGCGGGCGCGCAGCTTGTGGTAGCCGGCGACCTCCGCGGTGCGAGCGGCGGCGATCGCCGCCTCGATCCGGTCCATCTCGGCGGCGGGGAGCGCTTCGTCGACGAGGACACCGGAGGAGCGCCTGATGATCCGCAGGCCGGCGCCAACGATCGCCACGGCCACCACGAGCGCGGTGATCGAGTCGAATGCCGCGATGCCGGTGAACTGGACCACCGCGAGGCCGACGAGGACGCCCCCCGAGGTGAGTGCGTCGGTGCGAAGGTGCGCCGCGTCGCCCGCCAGGGCTGGGGAGTCGTGCGCCTTCGCCTGGCGCGAGAGGACCGTGGAGACGAGGACGTTGGCGAGCAGCGAGAAGGCCATCACCGCAATCCCGACCGCGAGCGTCTGCACCTCGGCGCCGACGACCAGCCGGCGGGTCGCCTCGTAGACGATGATCCCCGCCCCGACCAGGATCAGCATCCCCTCGATCGTCGCCGCCAGGCTTTCGACCTTCTCGTGGCCGTAGGGGTGCTCGAGGTCGGCGGGCTCGTCGGCCTTGCGCACCGAGACGAAGGCGATGACCGAGGCGACGAGGTCGATCAGCGAGTGGATCGCCTCGGTGACGATCGCGATCGAGCCGGTGATCGCCCCCGCCGCCAGCTTGATCGCGATCAGCGTCAGGTTGGAGGCGATCGACAGGGCCGCCGCGGCGCTCTTGCTGTCGCGGGCCGTCATCCAGTCCGCGCCTCCCCACCGGCGCCGAGCTGCCTGGCCAGCAGCCGCGCCGCACGACCGCGATGACTGATCTCGTTCTTCTCGGCCTGGCTCAGCTCCGACATCGTGCGCTGGTCCTCGGAGCCGGTGGCGTCGGGGACGAAGGCGGGGTCGTAGCCGAAACCCCCCTCGCCCCTCGGCGCCTCGATCAGCTGCCCATCGCAGCGGGCTTCCACGACGCGCTCGGCGCCGCCCGGCTCGACCAGGGCCAGCGCGCAGACGTACGCCGCCCCCCTCTCCCCGCCGGCGGCCGCGACCTCGCGCAGGAGCTTCGCGAGATTCTCCTCGTCGCTGGCGCTCTCGCCGCCATAGCGAGCGGAGTTGATCCCCGGACGCCCGCCCAGAGCCGCCACCTCGATCCCGGAGTCGTCGGCCAGCGCCGCCTCACCCGTGGCGGCGTGCGCCGCGCGCGCCTTGCCGAGCGCTATCTCGGCGAACGACTCGCCCGTCTCGGGCGGCAGCTCGACACCGTCTGGCAGCGCCTCCAGCACCACCCCGGGCAGCAGTTCGCGCATCTCGCGCAGCTTGTGCCTGTTCTGCGAGGCGAAGATCAACTTGCGGTTACCCGCTGCTGGACCTGCCGCAAGCGGGAGATCCCCATCTCGGCAAGACCGAGCAGCTCGTCCAGCGAAGCGCGCGAAAGAGGCTTGCGCTCCGCCGTCAGCTGGACCTCGACCAGGCCGCCGTCGCCGGTCATCACCACGTTCGCGTCCACATCGGCTGAGGAGTCCTCGACGTAATCGAGATCGCAGACCGCGCGTCCATCGACGACGCCGACGCTGACCGCCGCGACCGAATCGGTGAGCGGCATCGTCTCGATCGATCCGGCGTCGAGCAGCTTCTGCAGCGCCAGGCGCAGCGCCACATAGCCGCCGGTGATCGCCGCGCAGCGTGTGCCACCGTCGGCCTGGAGCACATCGCAGTCGACATAGACGCTGCGCTCGCCGAGTGCCTGGAAATCGACGACGACCCGCAGCGAGCGCCCGATCAGCCGCTGGATCTCCACCCCGCGTCCATCCTGGCGACCCTTCGCGACGTCCCGCGGCTTGCGCGCCCCGGTCGACGCCGGCAGCATCGCGTACTCGGCCGTCACCCATCCCTTGCCGCGTCCCCTCATCCACTGGGGCACCGAATCGCTGACCGACGCGGTGCAGATCACCCGGGTCCTGCCGAGCGATATCAGCGCCGAACCGTCGGCGGTGGCGACGAACCCGGGGTCGATCGTCACCGGCCGGATGTCGGCCGGCGCTCGGTCGTAGCTACGCGACGCTGGCATGCCGCGAGTCTGTCATGAGCGAGGGCGGCGGGGCGGCTCGCATCGCGAGCCGCCCCGCCCTCGACATTCACTTGAACGTCACCTTGTCGACCGCCTCCTTGATCTTGTTGACGATCACCCCGGCGAGCTCCGTCCCCTGCTTTCCGTTGAACCCCTTCATCGCCGCCACCATCCCGACCATCAGCAGCGAGACCAGCAGGATCAGGCCGACGTACTCGACCGTCCCCTGGCCCCGCTCCCCTTCCGCGAAAGCGCGAATCGCCACCACCCGCTGCGCGATCGCGGCGTGCACATAGCCCATCAGCGCATAGATCATTGAAGCCCCCTTTCTGGTTTGCAGCGGATGCTCGGTCTCCGTGCGTCACCGATCCAGACGCCCGTGTGCCAACTTTCCGACCCGGCTGTGAAAACTCCGACACGGTGAGCTGCCGGGCCGCTGCGGATACCCTCAACTCGATGCGGGTGCTGGTCGTCACCAACTTCGAACCCGATGCCTCCGCGCCCCAGCGCGGACGGTGGGTCCGCGACCAGGTCGAAGAGATCCGCCAGCGTGGCGTCGAGGTCGAGGTGTTTGGCTTCCCGCCCGGATCGCGCCAGTACATCCCCGCGACCTGGCGCCTGCGCCGCCTGCTGCGCCGGGAGCGCTTCGACCTCGTCCATGCCCACTACGGGCTGCCGGGCTGGTGCGCACTGCTGGCCGGCGCGAGGCCGCTGGTCGTCAGCTTCCATGGCACCGACGTTCGGCACCGCGTGGTCGGGCCGCTGTCCCGCCGCCTCGTCGGGCATGTCGACCTGGTGGCGGCGGTTTCGCGGGCCCTGTTTGCGCCGGAGGCCGGGAGGCCGGGCCTGCCGCGGGCTCCCGCTGCGGCGGTTCTTCCCTGCGGGCCGGACCTGGACCGCTTCCGCCCGCTGCCGCGCTCCGAGGTGCGGCGGGCACTCGGGCTCGATCCCGATGGCCGCTACCTGCTCTTCCCCGCAAACCCCAGCCGGCCGGAGAAGCGATTCGACCGGGCGACCCAGCTGGCCGCGGCGGCAGGCGGCGAGCTGCTGACCGGGGGGGCGATCGACCCGGATGAGATGCCGCTCTGGGTCAATGCCGCCAACGCCGTCCTCGTCACCTCGGCCTACGAGGGATTCGGCCTCGCCTGTCTCGAGGCGCTTGCCTGCGAAGTGCCCGTTCTCTCGACTCCGGTCGGAATCGCGCCCTTCGCGCTCACCGGAGTGGCGGGAACTCTCTGCGCTCCCTTCGACCTCGCCGTCTGGACCGACGCAGCTCGTCCTCACCTGGAGACGCCCGACCCCCGAGTCGGAGGCGTCACCCGGGCCGCCTCGCTGTCCGCGGCACGAATGGCCGAACGGACGATCGAGGCCTACCGTGACGTTCTTGGCACCGCGTAATAGATTGAGTCGTCGATGAGCGAGGAGAAGCGCGACCCGGGCAACGACGACCTCAGCGTGCAGGTCGAGCAGGCCGAACGCAAGCTGCGGGAGGCGACAGATTCGGCGAACGCCGCCGAACAGCGCGCCATCGCGGAGATCAGAGCCCTCGAAGCCGACCTGGAGAAGGAGCGCCTGCAAGCGGCGGAGCAGCTCGAGAGCCTGCGCAGCGGCCACGAGCAGGAGCTGCAGCGCGAGCGGGATGCGAGAGAGAGGGCCATCGCCGCCGCCGAGGGCCGCCTGGCCGAGATCGAGGCCCAGGCAGAGGCGGCCGAGAAGCGTGTGGAGGCGGCCGAACACCGCGCCGTCGAGGCCGAGGGCGCGACTGCCGACGCCGATGCGCTCGTCCGCGAGTCCGCCGCCGCCTGGCTGCGGGGCCAGATCGAGACGATCCGCCGAGAGGCGGGGCAGCGATAGCCGCAACGACTGAATTCGACCTCGCCGTCGTCGGCGGCGGCGCGGCCGGCCTCTGGACGGCGCTGCGCACGGCGGAGGCCGGAGGCGCCGTCTGCCTGGTGTCCCGCAAGCCCCTCTCCGAGAGCGCCAGCTTCTGGGCTCAGGGTGGGCTCGCCGCGGCGCTCGAGCCGGGCGACTCTCCCGCCCAGCACGCCGCCGACACGATCGCCGCCGGCCGCGGTCTCTGCCGGCCCTCCGCCGTCGAGACACTCGTCGAGGGAGCACCGGTCGCGGTGCGCGAGCTGCAATCGCGCGGGGTCGCCTTCGACCTGGAGCCGAACGGCGAGCTGGAGCTCAGCCTCGAGGGCGGGCACACCCGGCGCCGCATCGCCCACTCGGGGGGCAGCCAGACCGGTCGCGAGGTGACCGCCAAGCTGGCGGCGATGGTCGCCGCCGAGGCGCGAATCGAGTTGCGCGAGCGCGCCTCGGCGACCGCCCTCTGGAGCGACGGCGAGCGCTGCCATGGCGTGCTCACCGATGAGGGGCCGATCCTGGCCGGCGCAACCGTGCTGGCGACCGGAGGCGCCGCGGCGCTATGGCGACGGACCACCAACCCCTGGGGTGCGATCGGAGCCGGGCCGGTGCTGGCCGCCGCGGCCGGCGCCGACCTCGCCGACCTCGAGTTCTGCCAGTTCCACCCCACCGCCCTGGCCCTGCCGCGCACTCCGTTCGACGGGCGGCTGATCACCGAGGCGGTGCGCGGCGAGGGGGCCACCCTGCTCGACGCCTCGGGACGGCGCTTCACGGACGAGCTGGCGCCTCGCGACGCCGTCTCCAGGGCGATCCTCGATCGCATGCGGGCCGACGGCACAGACAGCGTGCACCTCGACCTGCGCGGGATCGACCCGGGCCGCTTCCCAAACGTCTTCGACTCCCTTGCCGAAGCCGGCCTGGACCCCGGCTCGGCGCCCGTCCCCGTCGCTCCCACCGCGCACTTCACGGTGGGCGGGATAGCGGTGGACCTCGACGGCCGCTCGTCGCTGCCCGGGCTCTACGCGGTCGGCGAGTGCTCCTGCACCGGCCTGCACGGCGCCAACCGGCTCGCCTCCAACTCGCTGATCGAGTGCTTCGTCTTCGGCGATCGCGCCGCCGCGGCCGCACTGCGTGAGGGCGCCGTGTCCGCCGCGCCGCCGGCGCCGCCGGAGTGGCGCTTCGTGCCGCCGACCGAAGCGACCCGCGACGCCGTCTGGCGCCTCGCGGGGCCGGTGCGGCGCCCCGAGCAGCTGCGCGAGCTGCTCGCCGACCCCTATCCGCTCGCCGCCGCGATCGCCGTCAACTCCCTGGAGCGCCGCGAGTCGCGCGGTGGGCACGTGCGCGTCGACTTCCCCGGCCTAGACCCGGAGCTGGACGGCATTCACATCGTCCTCGGCCCCGACGGCGCCACTCGCCGCGAGGAATGGAGCTGAGCGGAACGCCGCCTGCGGTCAGTGACTATGCCGTGCTGCTTGGAGTCGACGTAGGCGGGACCTTCACCGACGCCGTCCTCTTCGATGGGGAGCGGGTCCACACGGCGAAGCTGCCGACCACCCCGGAGGACCAGTCGGTGGCGGTGGTCGGCGCTGTCGAGGAGGTGCTGCGGCAGGCCGGCGCCGAGCCCGGCGAGGTCGAGGCCTTCGCGCACGGGATGACCGTCGGCACCAACGCCCTGCTCGAGGAGCGCGGCGCCCGCACGGCCCTGATTGCGACCCGCGGCTTCGGCGACGTGCTCGAGATCGGTCGCCAGGACCGCCCCGATCTCTACCGCCTGTGCACCCCGAAGCCGACACCGCTGGTCGAGCCGGAGCTGCGCTTCGAGGCCGCGGAGCGGACCGGCCCCCACGGGGTCATCGACCCGCTCGAGCCCGGCGAGCCGCAGCGGCTGGCGGAGCTGGTGCGCGAGAGCGACGCTGAATCAGTCGCTGTCTGCCTGCTCTTCTCCTACCTCGACCCGTCGCATGAGCGATTGATCGCCGATCGCATTCGCCGCGAGCTGCCCGGCGTCCACGTCTCCGTCTCGCACGAGGTTCTGCCGCGCTTCCGCGAGTACGAGCGCTGCTCCACCACGACGATCGACGCATACCTCTCCCCCCTGCTCGGCCGCTATCTGGAACGTCTCGGCGATGCCGCCGCAGCGGCGGGGCTTCCCCAGCCTGTCGTGATGCGGTCCTCCGGCGGGGTCACCGGCGCCGAGGAGGCGGCGCGGACAGGCGCCTGGAGCGTCCTCTCGGGGCCCACCGGCGGAGCGGTCGGCGCCGGTCTCCTGGCCCGCGCCTGCGGTGACGGCAACGCCCTCGGCCTCGACATGGGCGGCACCTCGTGCGACGTCTGCGTGGTCGAGGACGGGAAGGTGAGGCGGACCGACTCGCGACGGATCGGCGGCCGCGTGATCCAGCTGCCGATGATCGACGTCCACACCGTCGGTGCGGGCGGCGGCTCGATCGGATGGCGGGACCCGGGCGGGGCGCTGCGGGTGGGGCCGCGCTCGGCCGGCGCCGAGCCGGGCCCCGCCTGCTACGGACGCGGCGGAGTCGAGGCGACCGTCACGGACGCCAACCTCCTGCTCGGCAGGCTCGCCGGCGACTCGAAGCTCGCAGGGGGCGTCGGCCTCGACACCGATGCGTCTCGCGCCGCGATCCGGGCCCTGGCGGAGTCGCTTGGCCTCGACGAGCTGGAGACAGCCGAGGGAATCGTCCGGGTGGCCAACCAGGAGATGGTGCGGGCGCTGCGCGTCGTCACCGTCGAGCGCGGCGTGGACCCGCGCCGCTTCGCCCTGCTCCCCTTCGGCGGCGCCGGGCCGATGCACGCTGCGGCAATCGCCGCCGAGCTCGGCATCGACCGCATCCTCTGCCCCCGAGCGAGCGGTGTCCTCTCGGCACTCGGGCTCTGCGCGTCCGACCGCCGTCGCGACACAACGCGCACCGTGATGCTGAGCGGTGCCGACCTCAGCGCCGAGCGAATCGCCGCCGAGGTCGAGGAGCTGGCCGCCCGGCTCGGCGACGACCTCGAGGGCGCCACGCCCGAGGTCGTCTATGAGATGCGCTATGCGGGCCAGGCCTTCGAGCTGCCCGTGGCAGGGTCGATGCGTCCCGAACCGGCCGACCTGGCGGCGCGCTTCGAGCGAGCGCACGAGGAGCGCTACGGCCACCGCGACCCCGAAGGCGAGGTCGTCCTCGTCCATATCCGCCTGGGGATGGTCGCGCCACGCCCGCAGCCACGGCCAACCGCAGCTTCCGGGACCCGCCTCGAAGAGACGGCTCGCCGGGTGCGTTTCGGAGGCGGGTGGGTGGAGACGGCGATCCTGCGCGGCGAGCCGCCGGCGGGGCTCAGAGCCGAAGGGCCGGTCATCTTCGAGCTCCCCGAGGCGACCTTCGTCCTACCCCCAGGATGGGCGGCGGAGATCGACGAGACCGGCACGATTGTCGCGGGAGCTGGGAGATGACCGCGGCCGGCGCCTTTTTCGACGCATACCCGAACAACGTGCCAGGGAGGTCGCCGTGACCCTCGACCCGGTGACGCTCCAGGTGATGATCGGCGGCCTGCGGGCCGTCTGCGAAGAGATGGGTGCGACCCTGATTCGCTCCGCCTACTCCGCCAACATCAAGGAGCGCCACGACTGCTCGACCGCGCTTTTCGACGCCGGCGGGGAGCTGGTGATGCAGGCCGAGCACATCCCCGTCCACCTCGGCTCGATGCCCGACGCGGTCGCCGCCGTGCTGGACGAGGAGCACCGTCCGGGGGTGGCCTGGATCCTCAACGATCCCTACCGGGGCGGCACCCACCTTCCCGACGTGACCCTGATCTCGCCCGTCTTCGTCGGCGACGAGCAGCTCGGGTTTGCCGCCTGCCGTGCACACCACGCCGACATTGGGGGACCGACTCCGGCCGGAATGCCGGCCAGCTCCAGGACGCTCGACGAAGAGGGGATCGTGATCCCGCCCACGCGGGTACGGGCGGGCAAGCTGGAGCAGCTCGCCGCTCAGATGCGCGCTCCTCACCAGCGCCTCGCCGACCTGCGTGCGCAGGGCGCCGCGAACCGCGTCGGCGAGCTGCGCCTGGCCGAGCTGGCCGAGCGCCACGGGCTCGACCGGCTCCGCGCCGGCATGGACGAGATCCTCGCCTACGCCGAGCGTCGCGCCCGGGCCGCGCTGGCGGCGCTTCCCGATGGCGCCTACGTCGCCGAGGACGTGGTCGAAGACGACGCGGGCGGGGAGCCGCACGACGTCGCGCTGCGGCTCGAGGCGACGATCTCCGGCGACCGGCTCAGCCTCGACTTCAGCGGCACCGACCCGCAGATAGAGGGCAACCTCAACTGCCCCCTTTCGGTCACCAAGTCGGCGGCATTCTTCGCCGTGCGAGTGCTGACCGACCCTGACGCGCCCCCCTCCGCCGGCGCCTACCGGCCGATCGAGGTGATCGCACCCCCGGGGTGCCTGCTGAACGCCCGCTTCCCGGCGGCGGTCGCGGCGGGCAACGTCGAGACCTCCAGCCGGGTTGCCGACCTCGTGATCGCAGCCCTGGGCGGCACCCGGCCCGTCCCCGCCCAGGGCCAGGGGACGATGAACAATCTCACCCTCGCCAACGAGGAGTTCACCTACTACGAGACGCTCGGCGGCGGCCAGGGGGCGTGTCCCGACGCGGATGGCCCCAGTGCAATCCACGTCGCGATGTCAAACACCCTCAGCACACCGGTCGAGGCGCTGGAGACCGAGTTCCCGCTGCGCGTGCGGCAGCTGTCGCTGCGACGGGGAAGCGGAGGCGACGGGCGCCATCGCGGTGGAGACGGGACCGTGCGGGAGATCGAAGCGCTCGCCCCGATGCGCTATACGCTGATCACGGAGCGCCGCCGGCACCCTCCCCGTGGCCGCGACGGGGGCGGCGACGGCGACACCGGCAGAAACCTCTTGAACGGCGAGCCCCTGGCGAGCAAGGCCGAGGGTAACCTGCGCCCAGCCGACACCCTCAGAATCGAAACGCCAGGCGGTGGCGGAAGCGAAACGGCCGGGGACGACAAAACCTTTTAGAGTCGTTAATTTGGTGATTCGGCTGCCCTCGTCTAAAATGCCCGGCCTTGGCGGGTTCTCCGCCTGGATGGGGTCCGAAGCGCAACCTCCCCGCCAGCCACAGTTTCACAACCTTACTTCTCAGGTACAGCTTTCAAATGCCGATCGCTTTAAAGGAATGGGCCGTGACGGTGCGTGCCCTTGCCGAGGGTGAGCAGCTGCTCACTCTCCGCAAGGGAGGAATCCGCGAGGAGAACAGGCACTTCGAGCTCGAGCACGAGCGGTTCTTCCTCTACCCGACCTTCGACCACCAGCGCAACAACCTGGTTCGCGAGTCCCACCACCCGGAGCTGCGCCGCGCCCTCGAGGAGGGCGTCTGGCCCGATGAGGAGCCACCTCCCAGGGCGCTGATCCAGGATGGCGGCATTCCGCAGCCCGATCGCGTGCGACTGCGCTGCTGGGCCGAGGTGACCGACCACCTCACGATCACCCATCCCCGTGTCGTCGACGGACTTTCGCCGTTCTACGTCTGGACCCCCGACTATGCCGAGAAGCGGCTCAACTGGAAGCGGCGGCACCCCCTGCACATCCTTCTGCTGCGGGTCCACCGCATCCCCCGCCCGGTCACCGTGCGAGTTCGCGACGAGTATCAGGGCTGCCGTTCGTGGGTCGAGATCGACCGCGACCTCGCCTTCGAGGGCACCCCGGTGATGGCGGACGAGGAGTTCGACCGCGCCCGCCAGGAGATCTACTCCCTCTGCAGCGACGCCGAACCCGTGTTGGTCTGAGGCCAGCCTCAGAACCCGCCCACAGAAACAGTAGTCTCGGCTGATGCCGTGGGTAGAGACCAATTCCCTCAGCTTCACGGCGCGCCATGACAGCGGCGATACCGCGTATGCCGAGCGCACCCTCGACCGCATGGAGGATCTCCGGTTGCGCCTCGAGGATCTCTTCGAGAACGTGCCTGGGGAGGTCACCGTCGTCGTCCACACGAATCCCGCCCTGCTGGCGATGGCCCACCCCTTCCTGCCGGCAGCGCGCTGGTCGGCGGCGCCGGCCGGGCGCCGCTACCTCGCCGGCTGGGCGATGGCGACGGAGCTGCACGTGCTCAACGACCTCCACATGGAGCGTCGCGCCGCCGGCGACGACTCACGCGAGGCGCTGCGTGGCACCGCCGAGCGGCTCTACGCGCAACTCGTGATCGCCGCCAACAACCCCGACCTTCCGCCGTCCTGGACGCCACGCCGCTTCGCCCGCTACCTCAGCTGGGCCTGGCTGGCGGAGGGAGGGGCTCAGTACTTCGCGCGTCAGGTCGGCCTTTACCGGGCCGCCGTGATCCGCCGTCTGCGCGAGAGCGCCCGCCCCTCTTTCCCGCCCTCGCGGCGCGACGCGGTGATCCTGGGAGGCACGATCTTCGACCTGCTGGAGACCGAGCGTGGCCCCGACGCCTGCCGGCAACTCGCCTTGCGGCTGCTGCCTGGCGGCGCCGCCCCGACGCTCGAAGCCGCCTTCGAAGACCGCATCGGCGAAATCGAGGCCGCCTGGCGCGACCACCTGCGGGCGATCGTCCGCCCAAGCGCCGGTTAGCCGGCCCCCGGAATGCCTGTCAGCACCTCGCGGGCGATCTCCGCGGTCGCCTCCGCGACGAAAACCTGGCGCGGACCGGCGGCAAGGAAGTCGGGGACGTCGAAGCCAGGCGCTCGCTTCAGCATGCTCGGGATACCGTGCTCGGAGAGCAGGCCCTGGATCATTTCCGCCTCCGCCTGGTTCTGGGCGTAGGCGACCTTGACCAGCCGCTCGCCGCTATTCGACGACAAGCTCCGCCTCGGCGATCCCACCGTCGCGGATCCAGAAGCCCTTCAGGTCCGGCTCCTCGGGATCGGCGAGGGAGATGATCAGGTAGACGGCGTCGGGCCAGCCCGCCAGGTTGACGTCGGTCTGCGAGGGGTAGGAGGCGCTCTTCGTGTGGGAATGGTAGATCGCAGACAGATCCTCGCCGGCGTCTTCGATTGCGCGCATCAGGCGGAACTGCTCGGCTGCGTCGATCGAGTAGCGCAGCGGGCTTGCCTCGGCGTTCTCCGCCCGGTAGATCGTGGTCGCAACGCCGTCTCTGCCACCGACCATGCCGCAGCACTCGTTCGGGAGATCCTCGCGCGCGTGGGCGACGAGCTCTTCGACCAGCCGCTGCGAAATCCGCACGTCCCCAGCTACCACCAGACGGTGGAATCCAAGTTCTCGATCTCGTCGATCGGCTTCGTGTAGACACCCGACGACAGGTACTTCCAGCCGTCGTCGGGGATCAGGAAGACGACGTTGCCGCTCTCGAGCTCGCCCGCGATACGAACCGCAATCGCAGCGATCGCGCCGGCGGAGACTCCGGCAAAGATCCCCTCCTCATCCAGCAGCCGCCTGGTCCAGACGACCGCGTCGCGGCTGGAGACCATGATCTTGCGATCGAGGAGCGAGAGGTCGATGATCGGTGGGATGAAGCCGTCCTCGAGCGAGCGCAGGCCGTGCACCATCTCTCCCTGCATCGGCTCGGCGGCGACGACCAGGGTCTCGGGGTTGCGCTCCTTCAGCCGCCGGCCGTTGCCCATCAGCGTGCCGCCCGTTCCGAGGCCGCCGACGAACGCCGCCACCTCGTCGAGCTCTTCGAGGATCTCCACCGCGGTCCCCTCGTAGTGGGCACGAGGGTTGGCCTCGTTGCCGTACTGGTAGGGCATGTAGTAGCGCGAGTCCTTCGCCATCTCGCGCGCCACCTCGACCGCGCCGTTCGAGCCCTTGGCCCCCTCGGAGTAGACGATCTCCGCCCCGTACATCCCGAGCAGCTGAGTGCGCTCCGCGGTGACGTTGTCCGGCATCACGACCTTCAGCGGGTACCCCCTGCGCCGGCAGATCATCGCCAGCGAGATGCCGGTGTTGCCCGAGGTCGGCTCCAGGATGGTCTGCCCGGGTTCGATCGCCCCCTCGGCCTCAGCGGCCTCGATCATCGCCTTGGCGACGCGGTCCTTGACTGAGCCGGTCGGGTTGCGGCCCTCGAGCTTCGCGTAGATCTTCACCTCGGGCTTGGGCGATAGGCGCGACAGCTCAACCAGCGGCGTGTTGCCGATCGACTCGACGATATTGCCGAAGCGTCCCCCGCAGGGTCGGTTGACTAGCTCGTCGCGAAGCATCACGAATATCCCGTTACTTCAGAAAGTATAGCCATGGGTCCGCAGCAGCTCAGCCGCCGGCCATCGCGGGCAGGATCACGACCGTGTCGCCGTTGGACACGGCAGTCTCGAGCCCGCTCAGCACCCGCACGTCCTCGTCATTGAGGTAGACGTTGACGTAGCGATTGAGGTCCCCGTCGGCACCGAACAGCTGCGACTCGGTATCGGGATGAGCCGTGGTCAGCGCACGCAGGACCTCCGCCACCGTGGAGCCCGTGACCTCGACCTCGGATTCCCCCCCGGTCTGGGCGCGCAGCACAGGCGGAATGCGAACGGTTGCCACAGCGCAAACCTACCGGCTACCCAGCGCAGAAGAGCTCATAGTCGGGAAACTTGCCCAGCTCGGCCTCCGGGGTCTCCGTCGCCTCGTCGCCGCAGATCGGGCAGCTAGGATCGCGGCGAACCTTCAGCTCGGTGAACCTGGTGCCGAGCGCCTCGAAGAGCAGAAGGCGGCCGACCAGCGGCTCGCCAATGCCAAGCACGAGCTTGATCACCTCGTTGGCCTGGAGCAGGCCCATCGTCCCGGCCATCACGCCGAGCACCCCGTTGGCCGAGCAGCTCGGCGCCAGCTCGGCGGGCGGCGGGGTCGGGAAGAGGCAGCGATAGCAGGGGCCCTCGTAGGGGACGAAGGTCGAGATCTGCCCGTCGAAGCTGAGGATCGAGGCCGAGACGACCGGCTTGCGCAGCCGCACCGAGGCATCGTTGAGCAGGTAGCGGGTCGGGAAGTTGTCGGCGCCGTCGACGATCACGTCGTAGCCCTCGATGGTCTCGATGACGTTGGATGCGTCGAGGCGGGCGCGGTGCTCGACGACATCGACGTCGGGGTTGAGCGCCTCGATCGTCAGCCGCGCGGATTCGGTCTTGGGCATGCCGACCCGCTCGGTGTTGTGAATCACCTGGCGCTGCAGGTTGGAGGCATCGACCGCGTCGTCGTCGACGAGGCCGAGCGTGCCCACCCCGGCGGCCGCCAGGTACAGCGCCGCCGGAGCGCCAAGCCCGCCGGCGCCGACCAACAGGACCCTCGCGCCGAGCAGCTTCAGCTGCCCCTCGACACCAACCTCGGGAAGAAGCGTGTGGCGCGAATAGCGGTCGCGCTGCTCCGCGGTCATCCCCTCCGCCGCGACGACCGGCATTCCCTGCTCCTGCCAGGCGATGATGCCGCCGGCCATCGAAGCAACGTCCTCGTAGCCGAGCTCCTGCATCTGCTCGGCCGCCTTCGCCGAGCGGCTGCCGCTGCGGCAGTAGAGGATCGTCCGCGCGGCCTTGTCGGGAGCCGCCGAGGCGATCTCGTCGCCAAGCAGGCCGGGCGGCACCAGCCTGCCGCCCTCGATGTGGGCCTCCTGGAACTCGTGCGGCTCGCGAGTGTCGATCAGGACGACGTCGCCGGCCTCGATCTCCTGCGCAGCCTCAAATGGTTCGATCTCCTCGATCTGCTGCCTGGTCGGCGCGCCACTGGCCATGGTTCTCCTAAATACCTGAAATCCGATCCGAGTTCACTTCATAAAGTATAGCGACGCTGCGAAATCATCGCCCGAGGCTTGACTGGCGATTCCGAACAGCCCGCCTAGCCGAGACTGGGACGCATCTGACGCAGGCGCTTCACCCGCTCATCGATCGGCGGGTGCGTCGAGAAAAGGCCTGCCATGCCCTTGCTGGAGAAGGGCTTGACGATGTAGAGGGGCTCCGCGGCCTGGTTGACCTGCATCGGCATCTGCTGGGCCCCCTGCTCGAGGCGCAGCAGCGCGCTGGCGAGCGACTCGGGGTCGCCGCAGATTTCGGCCCCGCCGGCATCGGCGGCGTACTCGCGCTGGCGCGAGATCGAGAGCTGGATGATCGTTGCAGCCAGCGGCGCCAGCAGGACCAGCGCCAGCGAGGCGATCAGGCCGACCGGCGAGTTTTCTTCGTCGCCGCCGAACCAGAGCAGCATGTAGCCGAGGTAGGTGATCGCGGCGCCGATCGTCGCCGCCACCGACTGGATCAGGATGTCCCGGTGCTTGACGTGGGCGAGCTCGTGCGAGAGCACCCCGCGCAGCTCGCCTTCGGAGAGGAGGCTGAGGATCCCCCGTGTCACCGCGACGGCCGAGTGCTCGGGATTGCGACCGGTGGCGAAGGCGTTGGGCTGGTCCTGGGGGATCACGTAGAGGCGCGGCATCGGCAGGCCGGCGCGCGTGGTCAGTTCGCGAACGATCTGGTAGAGCTTCGGCGCTTCGGATTCCGAGATCGGCTTGGCGCCGCTCATCGCCAGCGCCATCTTGTCGCTGAAGAAGTAGGAGCCCATGTTCATCAGGGCCGCCATCCCGAGGAACAGCAGGGCGGTCGAGGAGCCGCCGATCAGGAAGCCAATCGCGACGAACAGACCCGAAAGCGTCGCCAGCAGGATCGTCGTGCGCAGGGTGGCCCCGAGGTTCGACTGCTTGGTTGTGCTCATGCTGCTCGGCTCCTCAGTCGGTTTGTCGGATAATTATGGCGCAGCGCCATAACCGACTGGTTCAGTAGGATTTAAGCATGCTGTTTTCGACAAAAGCCGAGTACGGAGTGCGCTTGATGGTCGAGTTGGGGCGGAAGCCCGGCTCGGCCCCGGTGTCTCTCAGCGCCGTCGCCGATGCGGAGCGGCTGCCGCTGTCCTATCTCGAGCACCTGGTCGCCAAGCTGCGCAACGCAGGGTTGGTGACCTCGACCCGGGGCGCCCACGGCGGCTACCGCCTCGCGATGCCCGCCGACGAGATCACCCTGGACGTGGTGGTCGAGGCGCTGGAAGGCCAGATCGCGCCGATGGAGTGCTTCCACGAAAGCCCGGAGGGCAAGGTGCTCTGCTCGCACGAGAGCGACGACCACGGCTGCTCGACGAAGCTGCTGTGGATGAGGGTGCAGGGCGGCGTCAGCAAGGCGCTGGCCGGCACGACCCTCGCCGAGCTGGTGGAGTTCTCCGGCGGCAGCGACGAGAAGGTCGCGCCCGTCGGCACCGCCGCCTAACCCTGAAACCAGAAACGGAGACGAATGGCTGAGCTGGAAATCCGCAACCTGCACGTGAGCGCGGAGGGCAAGGAGATCCTCCGTGGCCTCGACCTCGACGTGGAGAAGGGCAAGGTTCACGCCCTGATGGGCCCGAACGGGTCGGGCAAGTCGACGCTGGCCAACGCGATCATGGGCCACCCGTCGCTGGATGTGACCGATGGGACGATCACCTTCAAGGGCACCGACATCACCGAGTCCGACCCGGACGAGCGCTCCCGCGCCGGTCTCTTCATGGCCTTCCAGTACCCGGTTGCGATCCCCGGCGTTTCGGTCAGCAAGTACCTGCGAATGATCCTCAACGCACATCGCGAGGCGCGCGGCGAAGACGAGGTCAAGATCAAGGACTTCGCCAGGATCGCCCAGGATGCGATGGAGCTGGCGAGCATCCCCAAGGCCTTCTCGAGCCGCTACCTGAACGACGGCTTCTCGGGCGGCGAGAAGAAGCGGATGGAGCTGTTGCAGCTGGCGCTGCTGCGTCCGCAGATCGCGATCCTCGACGAGACCGACTCAGGTCTCGACATCGACGCGCTGCGCACGGTCGCCGACGGGGTCAACAAGTTCGCGGGGCCCGACATGGGCGTCCTGATCATCACCCACTACCAGCGCATCCTGCACCTGGTCAAGCCCGATTTCGTCCACGTGATGTTCGAGGGCCGAATCGTCAAGGAGGGTGGGCCGGAGCTCGTCGAGCAGCTCGAGGAGAAGGGCTACGGCTGGATCCGCGAGGAGGTGGAGGCGGGCGCGTCCGCCTAGCCCGCGAGCATGGAGCCGACGACGACCAAGCCCTCCGCTCCGGCGCCGGCGTTCCCGATCGAGAAGGTCCGCGCCGCCTTCCCCGCGTTGGAGCGCGAGGTGCATGGCCGCCCCGTCGCCTACCTGGACAGCGGCGCCAGCGCTCAGCGGGTGCTGGCCTCGATCCAGGCCGTCGACCGCTACGAGCGCGCCCATCACTCCAACGTCCACCGCGGCTCCCACACCCTCTCGGCGGAGGCGACCGCGGCCTATGAGGGAGCGCGGGCGACGGTCGCCGACCACCTCGGCGCCGCGGACCGCCGCGAGGTCGTCTTCGTGCGCAACGCGACCGAGGCGATCAACCTCGTGGCGCGCGCCTGGGGCGACGCCAACGTCGGGAAGGGCGACCGGATCGTCCTCACCGAGATGGAGCACCACTCGAACATCGTTCCCTGGCAGCAGCTTGCCGAGCGGGCCGGCGCAGAGATCGATTGGGTTCCGATCACAGCCGACGGGCTGCTCGACATGGACGCCCTTGTGGCGCTGCTCGAGCGGGGGCCAAGGCTGGTCGCGGTAACCCACGTCTCGAATGTCCTCGGCAGCGAGAACCAGATCGCGAAGATCGCGCGCCTCGCCCACGAGGCCGGCGCTCTGGTGCTTGCCGACGGGGCCCAGGCGGCGCCGAAGCTGCCGCTCGACGTCGGTGAGCTCGGGGTCGACTTCTACGCGCTGACCGGCCACAAGCTCTACGCGCCGACCGGGATCGGCGCCCTCTGGGGCAGGCTCGACCTGCTGCGTGAGATGCCGCCCTTCCTCGGTGGCGGTTCGATGATCCGCAGGGTCACCAAGGAGGGCACGACCTACGCCGACCCGCCCGCCCGCTTCGAGGCGGGCACGCCGGCGATCACGCAGGCGATCGGGATGGCGTCGGCTCTGCGCTGGCTAGACGGGCTCGGCATGGAGGCGGTGCTGGCCCACGAGCGCGCGATCGCCGGCTACGCACTGGAGCGGCTCGCCGAGATCCCTGGCCTACGGGTCTTCGGCCCCCGGCCCGGCTCCGAGCGGGTCGGCCCGGTCTCCTTCGAGCTGGAGGGCATCCATGCGCACGACGTCTCCGAGATCCTCGACCGCCACGGTGTCGCCGTCCGGGCCGGCCACCACTGCGCCCAGCCGCTGATGGACCGCCTTGGCGTCGCCGCCACCGCCCGCGCCAGCTTCGGCGTCTACACCACGCCGGAGGAGATCGACCGCCTGATCGAGGCCCTCCACGACGCCCGCAAGGTCTTCAACCTCTGATGGACGAGCTTTACCGCGACCAGATCCTCGAGCATTACAAGCGGCCGCACAACTTCGGCCGGCTCGAGAACCCCGACCTGGAGTTCGAGGACACGAACCCCTTCTGCGGCGACGAGCAGCACGTGACGATGCGCCTCGACGAGGAGGGGCGCGTCGCAGAGATCGCCTTCGAGGGGAGGGGCTGCGCGATCTCCACCGCGGCGACCTCGCTGCTCACCGACGAGCTGGTCGGCAAGAGCCGCGAGGAGCTGCTCCACCTGCCCAAAGACTTCGTCCTCGATCTGCTCGGCATCGACATCTCGGCGACGCGGATGAAGTGCGCGATGCTGGGCCTGAAGGTCGTCAAGAGCGCCGGCCTCGGCAAGCCCGCCGACTGGGAGGACGAGGGCGAAACCGGCGACCCCTCCGAGGCGGCCGCCGACCTCGGCTCGCCCTGAGCGCCCGCCTTTACGCGGCGTCCTGCGATTCGACGTTGGGGGTGATGATCGCGAACACCCCGCCCTGGGGATCGTGGACGACGGCGAAGCGCCCGACGCTGATGTCGACCGGGCCCATGTTCACGCCGCCACCCAGCCCCTCGATCTTGGCGACGGCGGCGTCGGTGTCGTCGACCGCGAAGTAGGTGAGCCAGTTGGCCGGCACCTCGTCCGGGACGCGGCCGCGCATGTCGAAGATGCCGCCGGCCGTGCCGTCTCCGGCGCCGATCGTGGTGTAGGTGCCCATTCCCTCGAACTCCTGGTCATCGAAGGACCAGCCGAAGACGGCTGCATAGAACTCCTTCGAGGCCTCCGGGTCTCGGGTGCCCAGCTCGCTCCAGGTGAAGGCGCCCGCCTCGTTGACCAGTTCGGCGCCGATGAACGAGCGCGGCTGCCAGATGCCGAAGAAGGCGCCGGCCGGATCCGTGAAAACCGCCATCCTGCCGAGGTCGAGCACGTCCATCGGCGGGGCGACGGCAGCGGCGCCGGCGGCGGTCGCCTTGGCGGCGGTCGCGTCGGCGTCCTCGACCGAGACATAGGTGCTCCAGGCAACCGGCTGGCCCGCTTGCATCTGCGGCATCAGCCCGGCGACTGGCTTGCCTCGCAGCAGCGCCAGTCGGTAGCCGCCGGTCTGCTCCGGGTTCTCGGACTCGGGCACGTCCCAGCCGAACAGCTCCGCGTAGAAGGCGACCGTGGCGTCGAGGTCGGGTGACGCGAGATCGATCCAGCACGGAATCCCAGGCTCGTAGCTCGTCCTCTCGCTCATTCTGCATCCTCTCGTCGAAGGTTTGCGGCGATCCTCTCACTCTGGAGGAGTCGCTGGTCAAGGAGTTGTTACGTGCCCTACCCGATCTCGTACGATCGCTAAAATCCGACTGGAGAGGTAGGATTAAGCCTTCGATCCGCACGGGTAGGGTGCGGAAGCGGTCCAGAGCAAAGCCATGACAGAGACAACCGGCACATCCATCCCCGTCTGCTCCCTCGCCGAGCTGCCGCCCGGCGCCAGGCGCTTGGTCGAGCACGAGGGACAGAAGATCGGGGTCTTCAACTGCGACGGCACGCTGTACGCGATCGAGGACCGCTGCTCGCACGACGACGGGCCGCTGGCCGAGGGCGAGTTCGACCCCTCGACGTGCACCGTCGAGTGCCCCCGCCACGGCTCGCTCTTCGACCTGACCACCGGCAGGCCGAAGACCCTCCCCGCCTATGCTCCGGTGCGGACGTTCGCGACAGCCGTCGTGGACGACACCATCACTCTGGAGGTCGATTAGCCATGGCAACGCCCGAGGCTGTCGCAGAGAAAAGAGAGCTTGCCGGGATCAACGCCGACTACAAGGAGAAGTTCGGCTTCCACGATCCCGAGAGCGGCTATGCCTACAAGGCGCCGAAGGGACTCTCCCGCGAGGTGGTCGAATCGATCTCCTCCTACAAGGACGAGCCACAGTGGATGCGTGAGTTCCGCCTCAAGGCGTTGGAGCACTTCGAATCCCGCCCGACCCCGAGCTGGGGCGGCAACCTCGGCCAGATCGACTTCGACGACATCCACTACTTCGTCCGCGCCTCGGAGAAGAACAGCCGCGACTGGAGCGAGGTGCCCGAGGACATCAAGAACACCTTCGACCGGCTCGGCATCCCCGAGGCCGAGCGCAAATTCCTCTCCGGCGTCGGCGCCCAGTACGAGTCGGAGGTCGTCTACCACCAGGTCAACGAGAAGCTCGAGGCACAGGGCGTGATCTTCACCGACATGGACACGGCGCTGCGCGAGCACGAGGACCTGATCCGCGAGTACTGGGCCACCGTGATCCCGCCGAACGACAACAAACTGGCGGCGCTCAACTCCGCCGTCTGGTCCGGCGGCTCCTTCGTCTACGTGCCGGCGGGGGTCAAGGTCGAGATGCCGTTGCAGGCCTACTTCCGGATCAACACCGAGAACATGGGCCAGTTCGAGCGGACGCTGATCATCGCCGAGGAGGGCTCCGACGTCCACTACATCGAGGGCTGCACGGCACCGGTCTACTCGACCGACTCGCTGCACTCAGCCGTGGTCGAGATCATCTGCAAGCCGAGCTCGCGGGTCCGTTACACGACCGTCCAGAACTGGTCCCAGAACGTCTACAACCTGGTCACCAAGCGGGCCGTCGCCCAGGAGAAGGCGACGATGGAGTGGGTCGACTGCAACCTCGGCTCGAAATTGACGATGAAGTACCCGTCGATCTACCTGCTCGGGCGCGAAGCGCACGGCGAGATCCTCTCGATCGCCTTCGCCGGCGCCGGCCAGCACCAGGACGCCGGTGGCAAGATCATCCACGCCGCACCGCGAACGTCGTCCTCGATCTTCTCCAAGTCGATCTCGAAGGGCGGCGGCAGGGCGACCTACCGCGGCCTGCTCGAGGTCGCCAGCGGGGCAAGCGAATCGCGCTCCAAGGTCGTCTGCGACGCGCTGCTGCTCGACGAGGACTCGCGCTCGGACACCTACCCGACGATCCGGATCGACGAGAACGACGCCGACGTCGGCCATGAGGCGACCGTCTCGAAGATCGGCGACGAGCAGGTCTTCTACCTGCAGAGTCACGGGCTGGACGAGGAGGAGGCGTCGAAGATGATCGTCAACGGCTTCATCGAGCCGGTCACCAAGGAGTTGCCGATGGAGTACGCGGTCGAGCTGAACCGGCTGATCGAGCTGCAGATGGAGGGCAGCATTGGCTGAGGTCGCGACCGAACCCGCCTGGCTTTCCGAGAGGCGCCAACGAGGCGCCTCTCTCGCGCAGAGTCTCCCCCTCCCCGACCAGAAGGCGAAGGGCTGGGAATTCACGGACCTCTCCGGGCTGGAGATCGACTCCTACACGCCAGGGCCCGCAGCCGCCACGTTCACGGCGCCCGAGGGTGTCACGGTGCTGCCCCTAGGGGAGGCGCTGGACACGCACGACGCACTGCTCCACGAGCGGCTCGGCTCGCTGGTCCCGATCGAGGACCCTTTCGTCGCCCGCAACGAGGCGGGTTGGCATGACGGCGTCCTCGTCCACGTGCCCGCGGGCACACAGGTCACCGAGCCGATCCGGGTCGAGATCCCGCTCGACGTGGATGGCGCCGCACTGAGCTGGCGCACCCTGGTCGTGCTGGAGGAGGGCGCCGAGGCGGCGGTCTGGGAGCACTGCTCCTCGCGGGACGACGGAACCGACGCCCTGCTCAACTCCGTGGTCGAGCTTCACGTCGGCCAGGCGGCAACGCTGCGCTACGTCAGCACCCAGGACGTCTCAGAGAAGACGTGGATCTTCGTCAGCCAGCGTGCTCAGGTGGAGCGCGATGGCAAGCTCGAATGGACCGCGCTCGGCTTCGGCTCGGCCCGGGGCAAGGTGCGGATGGAGACGAAGCTGGCCGGGCCAGGCGCTGAGGCGCGGGTCACCGGCGGCTACGCGGGTGGCGCCGGCCAGCACCTCGATTACGACACGACCCAGGAGCACGCGGCCCCCAATACCTTCTCCGACCTCGCCTTCCGCGGCGTCCTCGCCGCCGGTGCGACGGCCGTCTGGCGGGGAATGATCCGCGTCGACCCCGGCGCCCAGGGAACCGACGCCTTCCAGGAGAGCCGCAACCTGCTGCTCTCCACCGAGGCACACGCCGACGCGATCCCCGGCCTGGAGATCCTCGCCGACGACGTTCGCTGCACCCACGCAGCGGCGATCGCCCAGATCGACCGCGACCAGCTCTTCTACCTCACCTCGCGCGGGCTCGACGCCGCGGAGGCCAAGAGCCTGATCGTCGAAGGGTTCCTCGAGTCGCTGGTCGAGCGGCTGGCCGAGGGCCCGCTGCGCGACGAGGTCTCGACGGCGCTGGAGCGGCGTCTCGCCGAGATCCTCTAGCTCAGCCGTTGGCGACCGAGAGCAGGTAGAGGCCGAAGCAGGTGAATGCGACCATCACCGCCAGCATCCAGTACTGCGAGCGGGCGGCCTGACGGTAGTCGCCCCAGTAGGCGGTGGCCCGGTCATGGGCGAGGGTGAGGCCGGTCACGTGACCGGCGACCAGGGCGCCGACCTGCACGTACCAGATCGCGTTGGCACTGAGGATCTTGAAGTCGATGCTCCCGGAGGCGGTCCCGAAGAGGTTGGCGGCGCCGGTTCCCAGGGGGTCGGAGAGCAGGTAGGTGAACTGCGCCTGCTCCTGGAAGACGAAGAGGCTGAAGTAATGGGCGACCAGATAGGCGAAGGCGATCGGGATCAGCGTGTGGGCGAAGCCGATGCGCAGCTTCCTCAGCGGGGGTGCGCCGCCGACCGTCGCCATCCCGCGCACCCCGATCATGTAGACGAGGGCGACACCGGCGAAGGTGAGCAGGATGAAGATCGAGTCGGCGAGCCGTAACGCCGACGCCGCGCCGACGCCGGCATCGACCAACCGGTTGAAGGTGCCTTCCAGCGCCCCCTTGAAAGCGCCCTCCTGGGCCCCGTCGAAGCTGGTGGTGGCGATCGAGGCGATCACCACCGCGGCCGAGCCGGGCACGGTCGCCCAGTGGGTCGCGGCCGAGAGCGGCCGCCGCACGCCGAGCCTGCCCTCCTTGACCCCGAAGGAACCGAGCTGGGAGAGCATCCCGAAGTAGACCGAGAAGATCTCCCCGTTGCCGCACCAGACCTCGGTTCCGAACAGCGCCATCATCGCCAGCGTGTAGACGCTGTAGAGGACGGCGGCGAGGCCCGCGGCGTGCGGAGAGAGCCCAACCGCGACGCCGCCGCTGGCGCCGTAGATCACCTCGAGCCAGACGAAGGCGATGAGGCCGATTGCCGCGGGCCAGCGGCCCAGCGCCCTCGGGTAGCGGAGGTGGGCCGGACGCTGGCCTGCCAGCGCCTTGAACGCGCCTCCCGCCGAGCGACCGATCGCCCGCCAGGGGTTGAAGGCACGGAAGACGTCGCCGAAGAGCACGCTGAGAAACGGGAAGCCGAGCCAGACGGTGACGAAGAGGAAGGTCAGCGCGAAGTTGCGGTCGGGCGCTTCGGTTCCGTGCAGACCCGCGTAGATCGCCACCCCCAGCAGGAGGACGCCAATCGTGCCGCAGATGACCCGGCTGGGCAGACCGAGCACGATCCGCGAGAGGCGGGCTCCCAGAGGGCGCCAGCGCTCGTCCTCGAAGCGGGGGCTGCGCCAGGCGACCGAGAGCACGAAGAAGGAGATGATCAGGACGATCGACGCGCCCCAGGCGAAGAGCCAGGTGGGCACCGGAAGGTCTTTTCGCGCGACCAGCGCGTGGGCCAGCGGCAGGAACGTCACGGATTGACCCGCAGCTCCAGGATCTGCTCCTTGCGGCCCTCCAGCTCCGCCTCGAAGAGGCCTTCGATCGTGGCCGGGAAGTCGAAGCTGACCGAACCGCCCGCTTTGACGTCCTTCATGACGTCGTAGCCGTGCACGTGGACCTCGTCGCTGACGTCGGACTCCACCTTGAAGCGGACCCGTTCGCCCTCGTTGTAGGTGAGCTCGGCGATGCCGCCGACCGGCTTCCCGTTCCTGATGACGATGGTCGGGACCTTGCCGCTTGCGTTAGTGCTGCTGCTGCCGTTGTCCTTCAGCACCACGAACAGCGCGATCGCCGCAACGACGACCGCCGCGCCCAGCACCACACCCCCTGCCCTCGATCTCACCGGCTGCTCCTTCAGCCCTCAGGCCACCGTTTGCCCGGGAGACCATATGCCTTCGGCTTGCGGGAAGTCCGCAGTCCATTCCCCTCGAGCTCGCCGGTCCCGGCAGGCGGATACCGTGCGCGCGTGCGTCCCGAACGGGAGGACATCGCCGCGCCGGGCCTGCCCACTCGAATCGAGTGGGTCGGGGAAGCGCCGCACTCGATGCCGGCGCTGACCGCGCGCGGGCCCGTGCTCGTCCACTTCCTCGACTTTGCCCAGCTCAACAGCGTGCGAACGCTGCCCTACCTCGTCGAGTGGGACAGGCGCTACCGCGACGCCGGCCTTGCCACGGTCGGAGTGCAGGCGGCGCGCTTCCCGTTCGGCGCCGACCGCGACACGGTCGCCGCCGGGTTGAGACGACTGGGCACCGGCTTCCCGGTGGCGATCGACGCGGGCCGGGAGCTGTGGCATGCCTACGGCTGCGAGGGATGGCCCAGCCTCTTCCTCTGGAAGAGGGGTGGGACGCTCGCCTGGTTCCACTTCGGCGAGGGCGAGTACCGGGCCACGGAGGAGGCGATCCAAGCCGAGCTGCGCGAGCTCGACGCTCTGCGCCAGCTGCCCGCGCCGATGGCGCCCCTGCGCCTCACCGATGGCCCCGGCGCCCGGGTGATGCCCCCGAGCGAGGAGCTCTTTCCGGGCGGTTCATGGGAGCAGCCGTGGATCGCCGGCGAGGACGGCGAGGAGCTGGCCATCGAGTACGCGGCCGGCGGCGCCTACGCGACCGCGGAGGGCGAGGGCGAGATCGACATCGAGCTCGACGGGTCAACCCTCCCCTCGGTCGCGGTGGATCGCCCGGCCCTCTACACCCTCACCGAGCACCCATGCCACGAGACCCACACGATCGTGCTCCGCCCCTCCCCCGGCCTCCGCATCTGGTCGCTCAGCTTCGCCGCCGGCATCCCGGGTTGAGGGCGTGAGCCCTCAGACGGTGACCGCGCGAATCTCCTTGGGCAGCATGAACCGCACGTCCTCCTCGACCATGCGCAGCTCGGAGACCTCCTCGGCGCCACGCTCGCGGAAAAGCTCGACAAGGCGCTCGACCAGCTCCTCGGGGGCGCTGGCCCCGGACGTGATGCCAACCGTCTCGACCCCCACCAGCCACTCCTCGCGAACCTGAGTGTGATTGTCGATCAGATGGGAGGCGGCCCCGTGCTCGCGCGCCACCTCGACCAGGCGGTTCGAGTTGGAGGAATTGGTGGAACCGATCACCAGCACCAGCTCGCACTCGCGGGCAAGCTGCTTGACGGCGATCTGGCGGTTGGTGGTCGCGTAACAGATGTCGTCGGACTTGGGGCTGACGATCGCCGGAAACCGGGCGCGCAGGGCGGCGATGATCTCGGCCGTCTCGTCGATCGAGAGAGTCGTCTGGGTGATGAAGGCGACTCGCTCCGGGTCGGTGACCTCCAGCTCGTCGACCTCCCCGGCGGTCTGCACCAGGACGATGCTGCCGGGGGCCTCCCCAGTCGTCCCTTCCACCTCCTCGTGCCCGGCGTGGCCGATCATCACGATCGTGTAGCCGTCGGCGGCAAAGCGACGTGCCTCGACGTGGACCTTGGTCACCAGGGGACAGGTGGCATCGATCGTGCGCAGGTGACGGGCGACGGCGTTCTCGTGGACGGCCGGCGCGACCCCGTGGGCGGAGAAGACGACCAACTCCCCCTCCGGCACCTCGGTCTCCTCCTCGACGAAGATCGCGCCGCGCTTCGACAGCTCCTCCACGACGTGCTTGTTGTGGACGATCTCCTTGCGCACGTAGACCGGGGCGCCGTACCGATCGAGCGCCCGCTCGACCGTCTGCACAGCACGGTCGACCCCGGCGCAGTATCCGCGCGGGGCAGCAAGCAGGACCCGCTTCGGTGTCGCGGTGGTGGTGGAGGCCATGGACTCAGAGTAGCGGTGGCGGTGTTGCGAACGGGATCGCGGGATGGCCCCCGCAACCGGTCGAGGCTAGCCTTGCACCATGCAGACCGCAGGAGGCCACCTCGACCGGTTGACCGCAACCGACGCCTCGTTCCTCACCAACGAGACGTCGTCCAGCCACATGCACGTGGGCGGGATCGCGATCTTCGAGGGTCCCGCACCCCTCTATGTCGACCTGGTCGAGCACGTCCGGGGACGCCTGGGCAAGGTTCCGCGCTTTCGCCAGCGCCTCGCCGTGCCGCCGCTGGAGGCCGGCCGCCCACTCTGGGTCGACGACGTCAACTTCAACCTCACCTACCACATCCGGCACGCCGCGCTGCCCGAGCCGGGCGGCGAAACCCAGCTGAAGCATCTCGCCGGGCGCGTCTTCTCACAACAGCTGGACCGCTCGAAGCCGTTGTGGGAGATGTGGCTCGTGCAGGGGCTCGAGCGTGACCGCTTCGCGATAGTCACGAAGACCCACCACGCGATGGTCGACGGCATCTCCGGCGTCGACATCGCAACCGTCCTCTTCGATCTGGAGCCGATCCCGGACCCGGCGGCAGTCGAAGACGACTGGAAGCCCCAGCCAGCTCCCTCCACCGCCCAGCTGGTCGCCCGGGGACTCACCGACGCCGCGGCGGCACCCATGAAGCTGGCGGAGCGTGCGGTCCTTGCCCTGCAGCACCCGGAGGGCGCGGCCCGGCGCATGGTCGAGGCGCTGGAGGGAGTCAGCGAGGTGGCCGGAGCACTCGCGGAACCGGCGCCCAAAGTGCCGCTGAACCATGCGATCGGACCGCATCGCCGCTTCGTGCTGGCGCGCTCGGAGCTGGCAACCTTCAAACGGATCAAGGACGCGCTTGGGGGCACCGTCAACGACGTCGTGCTGGCTGTCGTGACGGGCGCCCTGCGAACGTGGCTGCGCGGGCGCGGGGTCCGGACCGAGGGCCTGGAGCTGCGGGCGCTGGTGCCGGTCTCGATCCGCACCGAGGACGAGCGGGGAGAGCTCGGGAACCGCCTCGCCGTGATGCGCGGCCCCCTGCCGGTCTACCTTGCGGACCCGGTGCGGCGGCTGCGGGTCGTCAGCGAGCAGATGGAGGGGCTGAAGCGGTCCAAGCAGGCGCTCGGCGCCGAGGTGATCGCCCGCTTCAACGACTTCGCGCCGCCGACCCTGCTCGCCCAGGCCTCCCGACTCAACTTCTCGACCCGGCTGTTCAACCTGATCGTCACCAACGTGCCCGGGCCGCAGATCCCGCTGTATCTGTTGGGACGGGAGCTCCTGGAGGTCTTCCCGGTCGCCTTCCTGCCCCAGAACCACGCGCTTGCCGTGGCGATCATGAGCTACAACGGCCGTGTCTGCTTCGGCCTGCTGGCGGACTACGACTCGATGGGCGACGTCGACGTCATCGCCGAGGGAATCGACGAGGCGCTGGCGGAGCTGGAGGCCGCGGCCACGGCCGTGGCCGCGGCCTGACAGCGCGGGCGGCCAGGCCGAACGAGTCCCAGGGCTACGCTTGTGCCATGGGCCTCCTCATAGCCCTTTTCATCGCGGTCCCGATCGCGGAGCTGTACGTGATCATCAAGGTCGGCTCGCTGATCGGGGTGCTGCCGACCCTGGCATTGCTGGTCGCCGACGCGGTGCTCGGCTCGCTGCTCCTGCGCCACCAGGGCCGCGGCGCTTGGCGCCGCTTCAACGCCGCGCTCTCCGAACGTCGCTTTCCGGGTCGCGAGGTCGCCGACGGCCTGATGATCGCCGTCGGCGGCACCCTGCTGCTGACCCCGGGGTTCATCACCGACGTCGCCGGCGCCATCCTCCTGATCCCGCCCACCCGCGCAATCGCCCGCCGCCTGCTGCGCGCCTACGTGGGCCGGCGTTTCATCCTCGTCGGCGTCCGCAAAGGCCCTGCCGCACCCGGCAACGGCCGCTCCTACGACTTCGACGCCACCGCCGAAGAGGTCCCCGTCGACAGTCGCCAGCTATCGAGGACCGACGACGAGTGATGAGTTGATGACCCTATAGGGGTACAAACTCATCACTCGCTGACAAACCCTGCGGTCAGAACCCGAGTGCGAACTTGGCATCGTCGGTCATCATCTCCGGTGACCACGGCGGGTCGAAGACCATCTTGGGGTGGACGGCGCCGACTCCCGCGAGGTCGCCGACGAACTCCTTCATCTGCTCGGAGACCTGGGGGCCGATTGGGCAGGCCGGCGTCGTCAGCGTGAAGGTGACGTAGACGTCCTCACCCTCGATCTCCACGTCGTAGACGAGGCCGAGCGACACGAAGTCGAGCCCCAGCTCCGGGTCGATGACTTCCTCGAGCGCCTCCAGGACGTCGTCCTCGGTCACTATGTCTGCCTGGTTCTCGGGCATCGGCCAATGGTAGCCGGGCCTCGAGCTCGGGCGGTCAATAGGCTTCGCGCGCGATGACTGCGCAAGACCAGATCCAGCGGCGATCGATCGGGATCGCCTTCTCCGACGGCGGGCTGCTGGCGCTGAGCGCGGTGCGGCCACCGGCGTCGGCAGGTCACGGCGAGGAGGTGGTCGTGGCGGTCCTCTGCGATCCCGATGGCGCCCCGGTGGAGGTCACCGAGGCACTGCTGTCGACCGAGTACGGGCCGGACGGCGTGCAGCGGCGCGCCACGCTGGAGCTGTGGACCGACGGCGACGCGGGGCAGCCGCTGCGCGGCGCCGGGACGCTGATCAGCTCCAGCTCCGTGCACCGACCCGGCCTTAGCACCGAGATCGCCTTCTTTCGCTGGTCGCTGGAGGGACGGGACGGTCTCGGCCACTACGAGGTGGTGCGGGAAGGTGGCTGAGCGAAGCTCGCAGATCACGGCCGTGATCTCCGATTTCGGCGGGGTGCTCACAACGCCGCTGGTGCAGTCCTTCATGGCCGTCCAGAACGAGACCGGGATCTCGCCCGAGAACCTCGGCAGGGCGATGCAGGCGATCGCCGAAGCCGACGGCGAAAATCCGCTCTTCGAGCTGGAGCGAGGCGAGATCAGCGAGGCGACCTTCCTGGACCGCCTCGCCGACGGGCTCGAACCGCTGCTCGGCCACCGTCCGGCGCTGCACCGCTTCAGAGAGATCTACTTCGAGGCGCTCGACCCGAACCCCCCGATGATCGAGCTGATGCGCGAGCTGAAGGCGGCGGGCTTCCAGATGGGGATGCTGACCAACAACGTCCGCGAGTGGGAGCCGCTGTGGCGCTCGATGCTGCCGGTCGACGAGATCTTCGAGACGGTCGTCGACTCGGGCTTCGTCGGCTGCCGCAAGCCTGAGTCGAGAATCTACGCGCTGACCCTGGAGCGAATCGGGCTGGCGGCCGAGGCCTGCCTTTTCATCGACGACGTGGACGTCAACTGCGAAGGGGCGCAGAAGGCCGGAATGACGGCCGTCCACTTCCGCGACAACGAGCAGGCGATCGCGGACATCCAGGCGGCGCTCGGGCTAGTTTTCTGAGCCGGCGCGGTCCCAGATGTAAAGCTCGACCGCCTCGACCGCGAGCTCCATCAGGCGCGGAGGGGAAAGCATGCCGAGGACAAGCTCCAGCGCGTCCTCCTCGGTGATGCCAGCGTCGACCGCCTCCTCCCCGCGGAAGCCGGCGGCCAGCTTGAGAGCCTCGCGCCGATTCTCGCCGAGCGAGCCGAAAGCACCCATCAGGAAGTCGCGATTCGGGAGCGGATGGCCAACCTCCATCGAGCCGTGCCAGGCGGCCAGCATCGAGAGATCGTGCTCGTCGAGCTCCGACAGCGCTTTCGCGTAGTGGATCTCGAGCTCGTGGTCTGGGATTTCGTCGACCCAGGCACGAACGGCCTCGCCAAGCAGCTGGCGCCTGGCTTCGCGACCGACCGAATCGGCGATCGTGCGAATCGCATCGCCTGGATCTACAAAGCAAAGGGCCATGAGTAAGGTCAATCTAGAGAGGGCGGAAGACGGCAAAGCGGGACTCCAATTCACCCCATTTGCGGCCTGCGGCGGGCCGAAAAGCGCCTGTTGAGCCCGCCCGGGCCCGCGCCGGGGGCGAACCTATGCTGAGACGCCTTCTCCCATGCCACTGAATCTGATCCACGGCCCTCCCAATTCCGGCCGCGCCGGCCTGATCCGGCGCGGGTTCACCGACTCCCTGGACCGCGACCCGGTGCTCATCGTCCCCACCATGGACGACGTCTACGCGTTTGAGCGCGAGCTCTGCGAGGCGGGCGCAACCATGGGCGGCGCGCTGATGACCTTCGCAGGCCTGTTCAGGACGGTCACGGCCGCGGCGGGCGCGCCGCCGGGACCCGAGTTGACGGCGACCCAGCGGCTGCGCACGGTCTCCGTCGCGATCGAGGAGCGGCAAGCCCGCCTCGGGCCCCTGCGCCGCTCGGCCGCTCGCGCCGGCTTCGCCGGGGCTCTCATGCGGCTGCTCGACGAGCTCCAGGCGGCGGGCCTCGATCCCACAGCGGTCGAAACCGGTGCGGGGACGCTGGAGGACTCGGCCTACTTGAGCGACATCGCGACGCTGTTTGCCGGCTACACCGAGGTGCGCGACCGCCTGGGCCGAACGGACTCTCACGGGATCGCCCGCGAAGCGATCGCCCTGCTGCGCGGCTCGGGGGAGTTCTGGGCGGCGCGCCCGGTCTTCCTCTACGGGTTCGACGATCTCACCCACAACCAGCTCGAGCTGATCGAGGCCCTCGCTGCTCGTACCGTGGTCACCGTGGCGATCCCGTTCGAGGAGGGGAACTCGGCGCTGGCCGCCCGCGCCAGGCTGCTGGAGGCGCTGCGCGACCGGATCGGGGTCGACGCGGAGACACGCACCGCGGCCGACCCCCGCAACACCGACAACCCGCTGCTGTTCGGGCTCGAGCGCGGCTTCGGTGGCGCCGAAGCCGAGCCGCAGGCGCCCGGCCAGGGGCTGACGCTGCTCCGCTCAGCCGGCGAGCGCGGCGAGGCAGAGGGGATCGCCGCCGCGGTCGCTCGCCTGCTCCACGACGGGGCCAGCGAGGGCGACGTCGCGATCGCCCTCCGCGACCCGGAGCGGCGCGGCCGCCTCCTGGCCAGGGTGCTCGAGTCCTACGGCGTCGCGGTCGCGCTCGAGGCCGAGCTGCCCGTCTCCTCGACTGGGGTCGGCGGGGCGCTGCTCGCCCTGCTGGAGGCCGAGCACGGGACCCGCCGCGCCACCGATGTCCTGCGCTGGTTGCGCGGTCCGGCGGGAGCCGGCACAGGAAGTACGGATTGGCTCGAGCGCTCGATCCGCCGCCGCCGCGCCCAGACCGCGGCCGAGGCGCTGGAGCTGTGGCTGGAGCGCAACGAGGACCTCCCCTATGACCTGCGCCGACTCAGGGAGGCGGGACCGGACCTGCTGGGCGCCGAGGTCGGTGAGACCGCGAGGCGAATGGCCGCAAGATTCCTCGACGATGACCGCGACGGCCCACCCCCGGGCCCCGGCGACGGAACCGAGCTGCAGGCTGCGGCGACGATCTCGAACGCGCTGGCTGAGCTGGCCGAGCTGGGTGATATCGCCCCAGGCCCCGCCGAGCTGATCGCGTTCCTGAAGGAACTCAACTTCCGGGCATGGAGCGGGCCGGCCGAGGGGAGGGTGCGGATCGCTGATCCGCAACGCCTGCGCGCCTGGCGCTTCGACCACGTCGTGATCGGCTCCCTGCAGGACGGCGAGTTCCCGCGCCGCGGGGGCGGCGACCCGTTTCTCTCCGAAAGACAGCGCGTCGCGCTTGGCCTCGACCCGCGCCGCGACACCGACGCGGAGGAGCGCTACCTCTTCTATGCCTGCCTCTCTCTTCCCCGCAAGAACCTCTTCCTCTCCTACCGCGACAGCGACGAGAGCGGCGTTGCGGAGGCCCGCTCGCCCCTGCTCGATGAGGTGCGGCGGTTGCTCGACCCGCCGCCTGATGGTGGGACGCGCGACCGTGTCGAGGATTCGATCACCCACGGGCGCGACCTCACACAGGTCGTCCATCACGTCGGCGAAGCGCCGTCCGAGGACGAGCTGGCCCGCTCGGTCGCCGCCCACGTGCGCGGCTCCGACGCAACCGGGCCGCTCGACGTCGCCGCAGCCGAGCCGGCGACACGTGCCCGGATCGAAGCGCGCCTCGCGACGGCGCGGCGCGCGGAGGAAGCCGCCCGGGAACCCGGCCCGCTGACCAATCCGGCGGTGATCGAGAGCCTGCGAGCGGTCTCCGCATACGGCGGCACGACGCTCGAGGGATTCGACGTCTGCTCGTACCGCTGGTTCGCCGACCACGAGCTGCGGCCACGCCCGCTCGATCCGGTGCCCGACCCGCTCGTCCAAGGCAGCCTTATGCACGCGGTGCTGGAGCGGCTCTACCGGGAGGGGCCCGAGGGCGAACCGCTGCCGCGTCCGTCCTCGCTGGGCGCCTGGATCGGACGCGGCCGTGACCTGGTCGCGGAGGTGGCCGCCGAGCGGGGACTCGGCGGGCGACCGGCCGAGCGCACGATCAGGCGAAGCGTCGAACGGCTGCTGGCCCGCTTCCTCAGCGAAGAGGCCAAGCGTAGCGGCGGTGTCTTTGAGCCCTGGCTCCTCGAGGCAAAGTTCGGCGAAGGCGAGGACAGCGAGCAGCCCGCGCTCGAAATCGACGGTTGGCGACTCCACGGGGCGATCGACCGTGCCGATCGCGCTCCGGACGGGCGGGCGCTGGTCCACGACTACAAGGTGGCGAGCAGGGCGCCGGCCGCGAAGAAGCTGGAGGAGGAGGCGAGGCTGCAGCTGCAGCTGTATCTGCTGGTTGTGACAGAGCGCTGGGGCGCGACACCGAGCGGCGCCCTCTACCACCCCCTTCGCGCCACCAAGGACAGGCGCCCTCGGGGCCTGCTCGTCGACGATGCGGCCGCAGACCTGGCCTCCTATGACCTGGTCGGGACCGACATCCTCTCCCGTGAGGAGTTCGAGCAGCTGCTCGACGAGGCACGGGATCGCGCCAACCGGATCGTCGCCCGGATGCGAAACGGAGAGATCCGGCGGGACCCCGGCCCGCGCGCGGGACTGCGAAACCACGACATCTGTCCGTCCTACTGCGAATTCGCGTCGATCTGTCGGCGCGACCGGACTCCCGTCGCCGAGGAAGACCGGGAGTCGGAGGAGCGATGAGCGCACGGGAGCCGACCCCGGAGCAGGTCGCGGCGATCGAGGCTGATGCCAGGATGGTGCTGCTGGAGGCGGGGGCGGGAGCCGGCAAGACCGGCGTGATGGTCGGCCGCTACTGCCGGCTGGTCTGCGACGGCGGCGTCTCTCCGGACGCGATTCTCGCGATCACCTTCACCGACAAGGCCGCTGCCGAGCTGCGGCAGCGGATTCGCGCCCAGTTGACGCTGCGGGCGGACGGCGGCTCGGAGCGTGCGCGCGAGTTGCTCGGAGGCCTCGGCAGTGCGTGGATCACGACGATCCACGGCTTCTGCCACCGGCTCCTCGCCACCCACCCGGTCGCCGCGGGAGTCGATCCCCGCTTTCGGGTTCTCGACGCGGCCGAGGCCGACCGGGCGACGCGCGAGGCATTTGACGACGCCCTGGAGGCATTCCTCGCCGATAGCGGGGAGACGGGCGAGGAAACCGTGGCGGCGTTCGGGATCGATGCCCTGCGGGACCTGGTCGTCGGCGCCCACGAGGAGCTGCGGAGCCGCGGCATCGGCAATCCACGCCTTCCCGAGCCGCCCGAGCCGGACGCCGCCGCAGCCCTCCGCGAGGCGCAGTCGGTGGCGACGGAGACGTTCACGGAGCTGGGCGAGAAGAGCATCGGGAGGTCCTTGGTCGAGCGGGCCGCGGCGACGCTCGCCGAGCACGGCGAGGGGATCGGGCTCGACGAGATCGCGGTGCTCCGCACCGACAGCTCGGCGAGGGCGATGGTCGCCTACCGGGAGGCTATGGACGCGGCGATCGCGCGGGTCGCCGAGGCCGGAGAGGGGGGAACGGCCTACGAGCACGCAGCCGAGCTGTTGGAGCTCTTCGCCACACGCTTCGAGGCGGTCAAGGAGCGCCGCGGCGGGATCGACTTCGAGGACCTGCAGCTGTCCGCCGCCGCGCTGCTCGAGCAAGCCGCGATCGGCGAGACCTACCGATCGCGGTTCAGCCACCTGATGGTCGACGAGTTCCAGGACACCAACCGCCTGCAGCTGAGGCTGGTCGAGTCGCTGCGGGGACCGGACACGAAGCTGATGGTCGTCGGCGACGTGCTGCAGTCGATCTACGGGTTTCGCCACGCAGACCTTGACGTCTTCCGCGAGCAGCGAGAGGCGATCGGCGCCGACCCTGACGGCGAAGCAATCGAGCTGAGCGGAAACTTCCGCTCACGCCCGGAGGTGATCGGCGCCGTCAACGCGTTCGGTGCCGTCCTGCTCGGCGATGGCTACCGGCCGCTCCGAGTCGGCGCCCAGCCGCAGGAGGAGGCAGCCGGCGGGGAGGGACCGGCGGTCGAGCTTCTCCTCACCCCCAGGAAGGGTTGGGAGGACCTCGATCTCGAGCCGGCGGTCGACGCGGGCACCCCCAGCCACTACCTTGCCGAGGCGCGCTTCCTGGCCAGGCGGATGCGCAACCTCGCCGACGCCGGCGTTCCCCGCGGGGAGATGGTCGTGCTGCTGCGTGCGTTCACCCACCTCGACGCCTACGAGGACTCACTGACCCGGGTCGGGCTGCGGCCCTATGTGGTCGGTGGGCGCGGCTACTGGTCCCAACAGCAGGTGTCAGATGTATGCGCGTTGCTTGCCGTCCTCGCCAACCCGCTCGACGACCAAGCTCTGTTCGGAGCGCTTGCATCCCCCGCCTGCGCGGTCACGCCGGACACGCTGTGGCTGCTGCGGGCGGCCGCCGGAGACGACCGCCACGCCTGGCCGGCGGTCGAGCAGGCGACGGGCATCCGGGAGAGCGAGCTCGACGCCCCGGAGCGTCTCGAGCAGATCCCCGAGCCGGAGCGGGCGCTGCTGCGGCGCTTCGCCGAGACGATCGGGGAGCTGCGCCGGCAGGGCACCCGCCTCCCCCTCGCCGACCTGATCGACCAGGCGGTGACGGCAACCGGCTACGACCTGGCGGTGCTGCTCAAGCCCGCCGGCGAGGCGCGCTTCGCCAATGTGCGCAAGCTGATGCAGATCGCCGAGGAGTTCGAGGCGCGCGAGGGACGGGATCTGCGCGGGCTGCTCGACTTCCTCGCCTTCCGCGAGGAGGCCGCCGACGAGTCGGCGGCGGCGACCGCGGCCGAGGACCACGACGGCGTGCGGATCATGAGCATCCACCGCGCCAAGGGCCTCGAGTTCGGGGTCGTCGCGGTCCCCCACCTCGACCGCAGCCTGCTGGCCGGCGCCTGGTCGCCGCTGCTGACTCTCGGTCGCGGCAACGATCGGCGGGTTGGCATGCAGCTGCGCCGGCTCGGCGCCCGCTCGATCAACCTCTACGCCCATTCGGCGCTCCGCGACGAGATCAACCAGCGCGACGCGGAGGAGGGCCTGCGGCTCTTCCACGTTGCCGCCACCCGCGCCCGCGACCGGCTGATCCTGAGCGGTGTGGTGAGGGAGAGGGCAGGCGACGCAAGGGTCTCGACTCCGGTGATCGAGCGGATCGTCGAGCGCCTCGGGGTCGATCGCGAGAAGGACTCGCTGGTGTCAATCCCCCCGCCGCAGCCGCGCCGAGGACTGGAGGCGACCTTCGAGCACTCGCGGATTGCCGTCCGCGTCAACCAGCCCGAGCGGATCGCCGACCTGGTCGCAAGGCGACCGTCGCCGGCCGCTGCGATACCAAACGGAGCCGGCCCGGCGCCCCTGCTGGAGCGAAGGGCGCGGGCGGTGCCGCGCCGCCCTCTCTCCTACTCGGCCATCTCCGAATACGAGGCCTGTAGCTACAGGTTCCAGATGGAGAGGATCTTCGGCTTCGGCAGGGGGTCCGACACGGGCGGGACCGGGACCGGGGAAGCGGCGATGTCGGTCGGCGAGCAAGGCGCCGCCCACGGGCGCGCCTCCCATGCCCTGCTCGAGTGGAGCCAGGCCAACGGCTGGCAGGAGCCGCCCGCCGGTCTCGTGAGCCGCCACGCCCTCGCCGCGGGCCTTGATCCGGGGACGGCGGGCCTGCGCGAGGAGCTGCTGGGGCCGATTCGCGGCTGGCTTGGCTCTGCCCTGCTGCGCGAGCGCGTCACGGCAAGCGGCGCGACGTCCCGCACCGAGGTGCCGCTGTTGCTCGGCGTCGCCGGCACCGTCGTGCGCGGCTCAATCGACCTGCTGGTCGAGCGTGACGGCGCTGCGCCGCTGGTCATCGACTACAAGACGGATCGTCTTGACGGCTCGAGCACGGGCGCGCATTCCGCTCGCTACGAGGTCCAACGGGCGATCTACGCCCTCGCGGTGGCCGAGTCGCGGCAGTGCTCGGAGGTCGAGGTCGCCTACGTCTTCCTGGAGCGTCCCGACGAACCAGACTTCCACAGCCTTGGCCCCGCCGAGCTGGAGTCCTCCCGCCACCGCCTCACGACGGCGATCGAGCGGATCGGCAAAGGTGAGTTCCCCGCTGCCGCTGTCGAGCGTCGCAGTTGGGAGCTGTGCCGGAGGTGCCCGGCGCTGAGGCGCACCTGCTCAGGACCCGAACCGACCGCCACCTCGGGCGCGACCAGCTAATGGCGTGACTGACAAACGTTGCCGGTCGTCAGCCGGCGCGCTTCCAGCGGCGCGCCCAGGTCGCCAGCTCGGCTATGGCCGGCCGCAGCGCCGCGCCCCTCTCGGTGAGTGAGTAGGTCACCCGCACCGGCGAGCCGGGTTCAACGTCTCTCTTCACCAGGCCCTCTTCCTCCAGCTCCCGAAGCCGTTGCGAGAGCAACCGGTCGGAGAGCCCCGGCACAACCTTCACCAGCTCCCCGAACCGCAGCGGCCCCTCGGTCAGGGCGCAGAGAATCGCCCCGGTCCACCGCTTGCCGATCAGCTCAATCGCAGCATGGAAGTGCGGACAGACAACCGTGGCATCCTCGGTCGTGGACATGGCCTCCACTTGATTCAGCTTACTGAACGTAAGTGATGCGCCGGCCTGCTTGTATTTCCCCGTGACCGTTCTCGACTGGGGCATCGTCGCCTTCACGGTGGCGCTCGCCATCTGGGGGTATCGCCAGGGCCTGATCGTCGGCGCCCTCACCATGGCGGGGTTCATGGCCGGAGCGTTCGCCGGCAGCCGGATCGGGCCGCTGCTGCTGACGCAGGGCCCAAGGTCCCCGTACGCACCGCTGTTCGCCGCACTTGGGGCTTTGCTCATCGGCGCGCTGGCCGCCGTCACGCTGGAGAGCGTCGCGCTGGGACTGCGGGCACGGCTGATCCGAGGAAGGTGGCTGCACGTCGTCGACGGGGCCGGCGGCGGCGCCCTGGTTGCCGCGGTCGCCCTCGGACTCGCCTGGGTGTTCGGCGCCGTGGCCCTGCACGCCCCGGGGACCACCCAGCTGCGAGGCGACGTGCAGCGCTCGCTGATCCTGCGCAGCCTCAATGACCTGCTCCCGCCTTCGGGACCGGTGCTCAACGCGCTCAACCGCGTGGACCCTGCGCCCTCGATCGCGGCGCCGTCCACCCCCGTGGCGCCGCCCAATGCCGCAATCGCGTCCGATCCCAACGTGCTGCAGGCGGGCCGCTCGGTGGTCAGGGTGCTCGGAACAGCCTGCGGCCTCGGTGTCGAGGGTTCGGGATGGGTGGCCCGACCCGGGGTGGTCGTAACCAATGCGCACGTCGTCGCCGGTGAGAACGACACCACGGTCACAACCCAGGATGGCGCATCGCTTGACGCGGTGCCGATTCACTACGACCCCCACAACGACCTTGCGCTGCTCCGCATCGAAGCCGACATTCCAGCCCTGCGGATCGCCCCCGACCCACACCGCGGCGAGAGCGGAGCAGTTCTCGGCTATCCGGAAAATGGGCCCTACGCCCTCGCCCCCGCTCGTCTTGGCGACACCCGCACCGTGCTCAGCGAGGACGCATATGGCCGGGGGCCCATCCGACGCACGATCACCTTCCTGCGCGGCAGCGTTCGCAGCGGCAACTCCGGCGGCCCCATCGTCGACCCCCAGGGTCGCGTGCTCGGCACGGTCTTCGCGGCAACCACCTCCGGCCCCCCGGGCGGCTACGCCGTCCCGGACGACATCGTCCGCTCAGCCCTACACGGAGCGCTCACGCCGGTCGACACCGGTCCCTGCACCGGCTGACGAAGTGGTACCAACCTGCCCGCCCACTACCTTTCCGCACAGTGAAAATCCTTCCTCCCGAGGTGGCGCGGCGGCGCCGTCTCATCACCCGAACGCTTCCCCTCACGATTGTCGCCGTCACAGCGTTTGCCTTTGGTGCCAGGGCGGGCATCCCTGCATCGCCCGAAAGAGACGCCGCCAGGCGTTTCACCGAGGCGTGGGGACGAGGGGACTTCGCCGCCATGTACCGGGAGCTGAGCCCTGCCTCACAGCGATCCATCGGCAGAGCCCAGTTCGCCAGGGCGTACCGCAAAGCCTCGGAGGTGGCGACGCTACGGACGCTGGAACCCGGCCCGCCGCAAGGCGCCATGACAGTGGAAGGAGCCCCCGCGGTCCCGGTTCCGATCGTCGCCGGCACCGTCGCCTTCGGGCGCGTGCAGGCGGAGATGGCAATCCCCTTTTCCGAAGGCGGCATCGCCTGGGACCCGAGCCTGGTGTTCCCCGGGCTGGCTCGAGGCGAGCACCTGGAGAGCCAGGTCGAGCTGGCGCCGCGTGCGCCGATCCTCGCGGCGGACGGCACTCCGCTGGCCACAGGACCGGCGACCGCCCGCGAACATTCGCTTGGCGGCGCCGCAATCGACGTGACCGGCGAAATCGGAATGGCCGACAGCGAAGACATGGCGCTTCTCGCCCGGCGCGGGTTCGCACCCAACACGCCGGTCGGAATCAGCGGTCTGGAGCAGGCCTTCAACCAGAGGCTTGCGGGCAAGCCCGGCGGCACGCTTCTCGCCGTCACCCGCACGGGAGGGCAGGCGAGGATCATCGCTCAGTCCCAACCCCAACCGGGCGTCCCGGTGAAGACGACCATCGACCCTGGCCTTCAGGTCTCCGCCGTATCGGCCCTGGCCGGCCGCGCCGGCGGTATCGTCGTGCTCAACGCGCGCAACGGCGACGTCCTGGCGCTCGCCGGCCAGGCCTTCTCCGCCCCGCAGCCTCCCGGCTCCACCTTCAAGATGATCACCACGACCGCGGCCCTTCAGAGGCATGTCGTCTCACTTGACGATGAATTCCCGATCGTGAACGGCGTCAACGTCGGAGGCCGGTTCATCAACAACGCCAACGGTGAGTACTGCGGGGGCACCTTCCGTCAGGCGTTCGCCGAGTCGTGCAATGCCGACTTCGCCCCTCTTGGGCCGAAGATCGGAAACGAAGCCCTGGTTGCAACGGCGGAGCGGTTCGGCTTCAACGCCCCGCCATCCCTCTACGCGCCGCGCATCCTGAAGGTCGTAGACCCCCATGAATCCACCATCCCCACCGCGATCGGCAGCGAACTCGACCTCGGAGTCAGTGCGATCGGACAGGGGGAAGTCCTGGCGACCCCACTGGAGATGGCCAGCGTGGCCCAGGCGATCGGCAGTGGCGGGGTGCGCGAGCCGACCTCGATCGTCCGCAACCGCAAGCTGCGACCCCACGCAAGGCCGGTCCGGGTGATGTCGAAGAGGATCGCCGGTCAGCTGACCGAGCTGATGATCGGCGTGGTGACGGAAGGCACCGGAACCGCGGCTGCGATTCCGGGAGCTCAGGTCGCCGGCAAGACGGGGACAGCCGAGCTGGGACCGAAACCAGGCCAGCAGAGCTCGCCGAACCCGGTCCAGAGGAAGGACGCCTGGTTCGCCGCCTTCGCCCCGGCCAAACGCCCAAAGCTGGCGATCGGCGTCCTGCTGATCGAAGCCGAAGCAGCCGGTGGCGAAGTCGCCGCGCCGGCGGCGGCCCAGGTTCTCTCGGCCGGCCTTTGAACGCCTTTACAGGTCGAGGGTGACCTTTGCCGGTCCTTCCGGACCCGGGATGGAGAGGGTCAGCGGCCGCGCATCGGATACCGAGGCCGGCAGCCGGAAGAGGACCAATGAGCCCTCGATCGGCCCCTGCTGCGGGGTCGAGTCGACCACCGGCACCTGTTCTTCGGCTTCGACGGTGCCGCCGAGCGGCAGCGCATAGAGGCTTGCGCTGGGAATTGCCTTGAAGATCCGATTTTCGGTGTCGGTGATCGTCAACGAGCGAGCCAGCGGATGCCCTGCCGTGTCTTCGTTATGGACTTCGACGAAAACGCCGAAGTAGGACACGCCCGGTGGCGTCGGGGGCTGGCCGACCAGGTAGGCGGCGTCCTCGCTGTCGTTCGGGTTGAGGTAGCGGGAGAACACCACGTTGTACTGAAGCTCACCGAGCTTCACGGGCTCGCCCTCCGACACATCCTTGGAATTGCTCGAGTAGCCGCATGCGGAAACGCCGAGTGCGACGACGGCGAGCGCCAGCACGGCGAGAAGTGGCGCGGCGACTCTGCGATAGCGGCTCATCGGCGGCGGGAGTCTATTAGGCGATGCCGGTCGAATGAGGGCTGCCGCCGGCGACCGCGACGCGTCCCTCCCGGGCTGTCTCCGACTCGAGCAGGTCGCGCAGCCGCCGCAGGGCGTCGCGCCAGGCACGCTCGTACCACAGCGACGTGCCTCCCAAACCCTCCAGCGCCCTATCCAGCGGATGCGACGACTCGATCCAGTGAGAGACATGCACCGCGGTCAGCGAGCCGGTGCTCTCCAGCAACTGCCAGACCGTGGTCGACGGGACCTGGTTGCTCCGCCCGCCGCAGCCGCGCTCGACGATCCGGCGAGGCTCCTCCAGCTCGACGATCGCCGTGTCCATCCAGAGGCGACGGGGCGGCACGGCGAAGCGAAATCGCGCTCCGGCGCCGAGACCCGAGGACTGGATCCTGGTCAGATGGAAGTCGGAGACGAAGTGGTCGGTGAACGATGGCCTACGCGCGAGGTCGCCGATCACGTCGAAGACCCGCTCCCGCGGGACATCGATCTCGACCTCGGCGCTGACCGGACCCATCGGCCGCGCGATTCTAGTCTCATCACCGGACCCCGATCTAGTCTCGTCACCGGACCCTCCGGTTTCCGGCTACGGCAAATTTCGGATGCGACCGCTGACCACGCGCGCTAGCATCCCCTCTCGGAGGCGCCGGGAAGGAGCATCATCTCCACCAGTCTCAGCCCCAGCTCAGCTTCGGATACGTACGCCACCGGGAGGATTCCCGGATCGGGGACATTCTTTTGCCTCGACTGCGGCTCCCAGCTCTCGCTCCGCGAGAACGACCGCCTTCCCGAGTGCCCACGCTGCGGCGCCTCGATCTTCCGGCGCGACTCGATCTTCGAGCCGATGCAGGAGCACGGCGACACGACGGCCGAGTTTGCGGCCCCCGCCGAGTCGACGCCGCCCAGCTGGCTCGAGCAGGCGCGAGCGAAGCTGCCGAGGCCGGGCCGCTACCTCCTCTGCCGCAACGACGACGGGAAGGTCCGGATCTTCCCGATCAACCGCGGATGGTCGCGCATTGGCCGCAGCGTTGCCGCCGACGTACGGCTCGACCACCCCAGCGTCTCGCGCCGTCACGCCCTTGTCGTCTCCGAATCCGACGAATCGCTGCGGGTGCTCGATGACCGCAGTCTCAACGGGGTCTTCGTCAACGGGGAGCTCGTCGAGTGGGAAAAGCTCAGCGACGGCGACGAGCTGACGATCGGCCGTTACCACCTCTTCGCCGTCGAGCGCTGAGCGGCCCGCCCGGTTCCGCCCGCAGCCGGCTCTAGCATGGGGTACGTGAGCGCCGCCCACGATCCAGCCGACCCCTCTGCCACCCCGGCTGTCTCCGCTGCGGCGGAGCGTGCCCGTCAGCAGCTCCACGAAGAGATCGAGCGGGTGCGCATCGGGGTCGAGGAGATGCTGGCTGAGCAGGAGGGCGGCGATGACCCCGACCTTCGCCGCGAGCTGGACGCCCTGCGCAAGGAAACCCGCAGGTACGTCAAACGCCACGTGCGCAAGAGCGAGAAGCGCCTGGACAGGCGCATCGCCAAGCTCGACGAGCGGACCCACGAGCTGGAACACCGACTGGACGCGGCGGAGCAGGACCGAAAATACGCCGAGTGGCGCATCCATACCAACACCGAGGCAATGCTCGACGGCCTGCTCCGCGAGGTGCGAGCGATAGCCGATCTATTGACCCGAACCCGGTAGCTACTCGGTCGAAACGCTCGGGTCAGCCTGGACCTTGTGTGGAACGATCATCAGGAAGTTGTCGGGCGCGTTCGCAACAAGACCCAGGACGCGGTCTGCCTCCTCGTCCTGGCCGGTAGCGCAAAGCTCGTCGGCGTAGCGGGTCAGGAGTTCTTCCACGTCCAGGAGGCCCTCGGCATCGAGCTCCTCGAGCATCACTTTGGCACCCTCGCCGAGCCGCCTCTCAATCGCCTCGCGGTCGATACCGAAGGCGTTCTGGCGGACGTACACGCGGCCACCGGTCATTCCGGCACAGGCCCACGGACCGACGTCGCCGAGGACGACGGCCCGGCCCGAGGTCATGTACTCGAAGGCAAAGCCCTTGGCGTTGGCGCGGTCGACGATGCAGCCCCGGCTGTCGTCGATCTCATGCTCCGGCTCGCCACCCAGCACCACGTCGGCGCCGGAGAGACGGATGCAGAAGCGCGAGTCCGCCGATCCCTGGACGAAGAGGCGTCCACGCTGGGCGCCGTAGGCAAAGGACTTGCCGACCGAACCGTTGAGCCGCTTGCCCTTGACGCCCTTGCCCTTCAGCACCGAGATCATGCCGCCCCTCATCGCCTTGCCAACGCCGTCCTGGGCGCCCCCCTCGATCCGGATCGAGATGCCGTGGGCGTTGAAGGCCCCGAAACCCTGACCCGCGACGGAGCCGCCATCGAACGCGATGCTCGCCAGCACGTCGTCAGCCGGCTCCGGCGCATCGTCGAGAATGCGCGAGCGGGCGATTGCCCCAGCAAGCTCGGTCCCCAGCACACGATCGTGGGCATCGGTTGGCCGCGGAAACGCGCTGTGCATGGTGCGGCCGGGGCGGATGTCGCCGGCCAGCGCGGCGATCTCGGCCGAAGCCTGCTTCGGCTCCATCCGAATCGGCCTGGCAACCACGAGGCCGGCCTCGGCTCTCGACTCGGCGATCTCCTCGCCGACCGGCAGGTCAATGGGCTCCAGGTCGAGGAACTCCTCCAGCGGGGTGATCAGCTGCGCGAGGTCGATCCGCTCGGTGTGGGAGATCTGCTCGAGCAGGTCGTAGCGACCGATCAGGTCCTGGGCGCGGTCGTAACCGAGCGATGCCACCACCTCCTTGACCTCCTCACCCATCGCGGTGAAGAAGCGGGCGCAGCTCTCGGCGGCCTGGTCGACTTCCTGGGGAGTGAACTTCTTGAGCCCGTGTTCCTGCGCCTGCTCGACGGTCTCGATCTGGGTGGCGATGCCGACGTGACAGGTGTCGAGCTGGCAGCCGCGGCAGATCGTGCAGCCGAGGCTGACCATCGCGAGCGTGCCGAAGCCAACCCTGTTGGCGCCCAGGCAATGCAGCTTCACGATGTCGTGGCCGGTGCGGTAGCCACCGTCCGCCCAGATCTCGACGCGGTTGCGAATCCCCGCCTCCATCAGCGCCCGGTGCACGGCGCGCGTGCCGATGTCCGACGGCAGGCCGACGTGACGCAGCGCGTGCTGGCGAGCGGCGCCGGTCCCCCCCTCGAAGCCCGAGAGGGTGATGATGTCGGCGCCCGCCTTGGCGATCCCCAGCCCGATCGTGCCGATGTTGGGAACGACCGGGACCTTGACCGAGACACGGACATCGGGGTTGACCGTCTTCAGCTCGTCGATCAGCTCGGCGAGATCCTCGATCGAGTAGAGATCGTGGTTGTTGGAGGGCGAGATCAGGTCGGTGCCGGCCGAGGCGTTGCGCGCCGCGGCGACCTTCTCGGAGACCTTCTTGCCGGGCAGGTGGCCGCCCTCCCCGGGCTTGGCGCCCTGGCCGATCTTGATCTCGGCCAGGTAGGACGAGTTGATCATCTCCGCCGAGACCCCGAAGCGGCCTGAGGCGACCTGCTGGCCTCGCCACTTGCGGTAGCGGCCGTACATGTCGCGGATCTCGCCACCCTCGCCGTTGACGCAGAGGATGTTGATCGCCTTCGCAGCCTCCGCGTAGGCACGAAAGGCCGGCTCGGACTGCGAGCCGAAGCTCATCGAAGAGATCACGATCGGGTAGTCGTGGTGGCCCACCCCGGCATCTACCGTCGCCGGCTCGACCGGAACGCGATCGCCTCTCAGGCCCATGATGTGACGCATCGAGATCGGGCTCTGGCGCTCCAGATCGCGCACCTTCTCCGAGTACTCCTCATAGGAACCGGAGCCATTGGCAGTGGCGATCGCCGCCTTGTAGACCTTGGGATAGAAGCGGAAGGTCTTCGCCGGCTTTCCGTCCTCGTCGCCGGCCAGGATCCGCGCTCGCTCGTTGGTGTCCTCGTCCAGGTCGGTGAATCCGAAACCGCCTGATTCCGAGGCCGCGAATGACTCGGTCTGAAAGATCTCCGCCAGCTCGGGCTTGACGCCGATCGAGGAGAACTGGCGCGCGTAGCCACGCACCTCGTGGATCCCGATCGTCGAGATCACTTTCTCGATGCCCTTCTTCAGGGCCGCGCAGAGGTTGCCGATGTCGGTCTCGTAGTCCTCGACGCAGATGACCTCGACCATCGTGTAGGGACAGACGCCGTTGGCGCCCAGTCCCAGCGCCAGCATCACGTCGTGGACGTTGCGGATCGCCGCCGAACGCAGCACGATGCCGCAGCGGCGGCGCAAGTTCTCCTCACCGGGCTCGACCCGGAACTGCTTCAGGGCCTGGTCGACGGCTGAGATGGCCAGGTGCGGATCGAGGTAGCGGCGGTCGGCGTCGTAAACGGTGCGGTCGGTCAGCACGAGGAGCTCGGCGCCGTCGCGGACCTTCTTCACCGCCTCCTGCTTGATCCGCTCGATCGCGCCCCGGGTGGTCTCCGACTCGAGCAGCGAGATATCCACGGCGCCCGCGCGGCCCCGGAACTCCTCCCAGAGGTCCTCGAGCAGATAGGTGCGGTTCTCGCGCGCAATGCGACGGTAGGTCGTGTCCGAGAGCGGCGCCATGTCGTGATGGCCACCGAGGATCACGGGGAAGGAGGTCTCGACCGTGCCGGCGGTTTCGCCGACAGCCTCAATCGAGGGTCGGCGCCCAAACACGGTGCGGGTGGAGAAGTGCTCGACCTCGCGCTCACGGTCGATTGCCGGGTTGGTGACCACGGCGACCGTCTCCTTGAAGAAGTCGGCCAGGTTCTGGCGCTCGGGCGAGAGGGCTGCCAGGGGGCCGTCGTAACCGAGCGATCCGATCGGCTCGGAGCCATTCGAGGCCATCTGCTGGACGAGCTTGACGTCGTCTCGCTGCCAGCCGAAGCCGGCCAGGATGCGGTCTACCACCTTGACCGGCTCTTCGGGACCGGCATGAGAGTAGCCGGGCACGTCGTCACCCTCCAATGGCCCACCCGTTTCGAGCGCCCGGTCGTAGGGGCCCGCCACCTCGGCGCCGTTGCGGGCAAGCCAGCGGTCGCAGACGACCCGCAGCATCTCGTCGTGCGAGTGCAGGGTCGAGCGCTTGCGCTCGCGATCGATCTGAACGAGCACCTTCTCACCGGGGGCGAGCGGCTTCGGCTCGGAGACCATCTCGGCCACCGAGACGACGCCCGGCTCGGAGCTGAAGATGAAGTCCTCAGCCGTTTCCATCTGCCAGAGGGGCCGCAGCCCAAGCGCATCTGCGGAGAAGACGCACTCGTCGGCATGGCGGGCAATCAGCGCAACCGGACCCTGGGCGAACGGGCCCATCGCCTGCCGCAGGTACATGTAGAAGCGGTGCAGCTCGTCGGGGAGCGCGCGGATCTCGGCGACGATCGGCGGAACCACCATCTCCATCGCCTCGGCGAGGCTGAGCCCGTCCCGGCTGACCAGCGTGTCGATCGTGCGGTTGAGGTCCTGCGAGTCCGAGGAGCCCGGCTCGATCGGGATGCCGAGCATGCGCGCCTCCTGGCGCAACTGCTCGATCGTGTTGATCTCGCCGTTATGACCGAGCACCGAGAACGGCTGCACGCGCCTGAACGAGGGCCAGGTGTTGGTCGAGTAGCGGTTGTGGCCGAAGCAGCCGATCGTCTCGGCGCGCTCGTCGCGCAGGTCCGGGTAGTAATCGCCAAGCACGTGCGGCGAGCCCATCACCTTGTAGACGCAGGTCGTCGCCGAGAACGACGGCACGTGGACACCGAGCCGCCGCTCCAGCTCTATCTGGAGGTCGAAGAGGACTCGGTCACGGCGGGAGGCATCGGCGACGAGGCCGGCCACCTGCCAGAAGTGCGGCTCCTCCTCGCGTGCGGTCGGACCGAGCGCGGTCGAGTCGACGGCGCCGATCCGCTCGGCGAGGACGCGAAAGCCGCCCTGTCCAAGCAGCTCGCGGGCATCGTGCTGCACCCGCTCGCGATCCTGCGAGCGTTCGATGAAGACGTGTGCCACCGCAAAGGCGTTGTCGAGGGTGAGCGAGGGGTCATGGCCGTCCGTTCGCACCTCCTCGGCCCAGAGCTTGCGCGGGAGGTCCAACAGCAACCCGCAGCCGTCACCCTCGCCGTCGACGCTGCCGGCCCGGTGCAGCATCTTCTGGAGGGCGGGGATCGCCTGCTCGATCGGCGCCCGGCTCGGGGTCGCGTCCCTGCGAACCGTGGCGTATATGGCACACGCGTCCTTGTCCTCCACGCTGGGCGGGGACACGAGGGGGCGGTAAGCCCGCTCGGCGGAGTAGCGGCGCGGAACCGCGTCAGGCGCTGACTGGTGCTTGGACATCCAACCTCCCGGTTTCCACGCCTTCTTCGAGCGGGCGTGCGACGGGTTGACGAGTTGGCGCATTATAGGGACCCGGCACAACCGTCTAGGCGAAGGAAGGCGGCGTGTAGTCGCCGGAGGGATGAACGCCGATCAGCAGCGCGGTGACCGGTGCGTCGGAACGGTTGAGGATGGTGCGGCTGATCGGCGGCTCGATCGAGGCGAAGGTGCCGGCCGGCGCCGGATGGTCCTCGCCCCCAAGCCGCAGTGTCGCCTCGCCCGCGAGGATCACGTAGAGCTCGTGCTGGCCGCTCTCCGCCTCGTCGTGCTCGGGGATCTGCCCCCCGGGCGCGATCTCAACGAGGTTGAAACCGAACGCCGAGGTGCCGAGCGTCTTGCGCGCCAGCCTCCAGGTCGAGTCGCCCGAGCCCGCCAGCGTCTCGAACTCGTCCCGGTGCTTGATCGTGTAGCCGTCCGCCATCGCACCCTCCTCTCGCGACCCGTGACAGCGACCATACCTCCCGGCGCACCGAGGCGCCACCGCCCGCCGAGCGCCGCTCAGCGGCTCCAGTCGGGTTCGAAGGCGTTGCGGGCGAGCACCGTCGTCCCACCGCCGCCGTAGGGGATGCTGACGGCGTCGTGGCCCGGGCCCGGTTCGAAGCCACCGGTTGCGCCGAGGATCGTGCTGCCGTCGGCCGAGAGGGCGGTGCCGACCAGGCCTCGCTCGGCGGCCTTCGCTACCGGCCGTTGTGCGCCGGTCTGCGGATCGACGGTGACGGCGTAGCTGGTGTCCTGGCCGCCGAACTCGGCGAGGAGCCGGGTGCCATCGGCTGACCAGGCGGTCGGGCTGAGGCCCTGCAACAGTGGGCCGACGTGGGTATGCGTCAGTCGCCTCACGTTTTCGCCGCCCGGGTCCATCAGGTAAAGCTCGTTCTTGGGCCCATAGCGCCGGTGCTTTGCGCCGAGCAACTTGACGAAGACGATCTTGCCGTTCGGCCCCCAGAGCGGGTCCAGCGAGTTGCCGCCCTTGGTGATCTGGACCGGCTTGCCGCCGGCAAGCGAGGCGGTGAAGATGTCGCTGCGCGGCGGGTACCTTTCGCTTCCGGATCGTGCGTAGACGAGTCGCGGCGGCATGCGCCTCCCATGACCAGGGGGCAAGGAGGGTTCAGGGGAGAAGCTAACGCCGCTGAAGTAGCCCTGAGCGACGGTGCGCTGCGCGCCGGTGACGGTGTCGATCAAGACCAGCCGCTTCGGCCCGAGTTCGGGGCCGAGCACCGCAACCACCGACTTGGAATCGGGCGACCAGTTGAAGACGGATGGTTCGCGCCAGCCGGTGGCTAGCGTGCTGGCCGGCGCGCTGCCGTCGGCGGGTGCGAGGACCAGTTCTGGTTGGGCTTTGCGCCCCTTCCCCTGGTGCAGCAGGGCGACGACCCGACCATCGGGTGAGACCCGCGGGTTCGAGCCGGCGACCAGGCGGTGCGCTCCCGACCCGTCGTCAGCCGCCGCCCATACGGCCGGGTGGGAAGGGTTCTTAACGTAGACGAGCGTCGCCTGCGCCATGCTCGGCACCGCGAGCGCCACGACCGCCGCCACGGTCGCCGCCTCCCATCTCAGCTTGCCCGGCACGCCACGATGGTAACGCCGGCCCGGCGACCCCGCCAGCTACAGCTCCGGCACGTCGGCGCCGTGGGGGGTGAAGGGCAGGCGGCGGACCTCGGCCCAGCCGGCGCAGCGGCGCTCCAGCTCCTCGACGACATCGCCGGTCTCCTGCCAGGTGGTCCAGACCAGAACCGTGGGCCCGGCGCCGGAGATCGTCGCCCCAAGGGCGCCCAGCTCGGTGGCGGCCTCGACCAGCTCCATCGAGCGGGGGTAGAGGTCGCGGCGGCGCGGCTGGTGGACGCGGTCGGCGAGGCCCGCCGCGATCAGGTCGAGGTCGGCGGTCTTCAGCCCCAGGACCAGCCGCGAGGCGGCCGATATGTTGGCGACCGCGTCGCTCAGCGGCACCTGTGCCGGGATCGCCTCGCGGGCGCGCTCGGTCGAGACCTCTTCGCCGGGGATGACCGCGATGCCCTCGAGGCCGCCGGGCGGGTCGAAGCGGGCGGCGGTCGGGACACCTTCGTCATCGCTGCCGCAGATCACGAAACCGCCGTAGATCGCCGCGGCGACGTTGTCGGGGTGGCCCTCCAGCTCGGCGGCGCGTACGAGCATCTCCTCCCTGGAGAGCGCGAGCTCGAAGAGGTGGTCGGCCGCGACGAGGCCGGCGACGATGGCCGCCGCGCTGGAACCGAGGCCGCGGGCAAGCGGAATCCCGCCACGCAGGCGGAAGGCGATCCCGTCGGCCGTGTGCAGGCTCTCGAAGGCCCGCACGATCAGGTTGTCGCGCCCGGTCGGCACGTCCATCCCGCCCGGGTCGAGGGAGAACTCCCCGGCCTCCTCCACCTCCAGCTCCAGGTAAATCGCGACGGCGGCGGCCATCACGTCATAGCCGGGGCCGAGGTTTGCCGACGAGGCCGGAACGCGAACGAGTCGGCGCCGGGCGGTCACTTGAAGACGGCGCGCTCGACCGCGCCGAGGTCGTTCTCGCAGTTGACCACGGATGGCGCCTTGGAGAGGGCGGTATCGGGGTCCTTGAGTCCGTGGCCGGTGAGGACGCAGACGACGGAATCCGGCGCGGGGGTCCCCTCGAGCGCCGGCATGCCGTGCGCGAGGAGACCGGCCACCGAGGCAGCCGAGGCGGGCTCGCAGAAAACGCCCTCGTTGACGGCGAGCCAGTGATAGGCGTCGAGGATCTGCTCGTCGGAGACGGCGGCGATGTGGCCGCGCGACGCCGTGAAGGCCGCCATCGCCTCCTCCCAGCGAGCCGGGTTGCCGATCCGGATCGCAGAGGCCACCGTCTCGGGGTTGGCGACGGGGGCGCCGTGGACGAGCGGCGCCGCCCCCTCGGCCTGGAACCCATAGAGGACCGGCGACACCCCCATCTCCTGGAAGCCCTGCCAGTAGGCGGTGACGTTGCCCGCGTTGCCGACCGGGATCGCCAGCGCCCCGGGCGCTTCGCCGAGCTCCTCGACCACCTCGAAGGCGGCCGTCTTCTGCCCCTCGATCCGAAACGGGTTGATCGAGTTGACCAGCTCGATCGGGTGCCTGTCGGCGAGCTCGCGCACGATCCGCAGCGCGTCGTCGAAGTTGCCCTGAAGGGCAACGACGCGGGCCCCGTGCATCAGCGCCTGCGCGAGCTTGCCGATCGCGATCTTCCCCTCCGGGACGATCACCGCCCCGCGCAGCCCGGCGCGCGCGGCGTAGGCGGCGGCGCTGGCCGCCGTGTTGCCGGTGGAGGCGCAGATCACCGCCTCCGCCCCACGCCCCTTCGCACGCGACACGGCGACGGTCATCCCCCGGTCCTTGAAGCTCCCGGTCGGGTTCGCCCCCTCGATCTTGAGGTGCGCCCGCACCCCGATTCGCTCCGACAGCCGCGGCGCCTCGATCAGCGGCGTCGACCCCTCGTTCAAGCTGACCACCGGATCCCCCTCCTCCAGCGGAAGACGATCGCGATAGCGCTCGATCAGCGGAACCGGCATCAGCAGGCCCGGTCGAGAGGGCAGCTCATACAAACTCCTCCTCGATCACCCGGATCGACCGCGGCGCCGATCGCAGGTCCGGCAGCATGGCGATCTCCTCGACGGCCGCCGCGAAGTGCGACTCCAAGCACTCGTGGACGACCATCACCAGCCGCGCGTCATCGCCGATTCCACGCTGCACGACGCTCTTCACCGAAATCTCGTTCTCACCCAGCACCCGCGCGATCTTCGCCAGCACCCCCGGCTGGTCGGCGACCTCGAGGTGCAGGTAGAAGGACGAAGCGACGTCGGAAACCACCGGCAGCACCTCGCGCGTTTCGTGGATCGGGGCCTCTCCGGCCAGGATCGAGACCACGTCTCCGAGCACCGCCGACGCCGTCTGAAGGCCACCCGCCCCCGGCCCCGACATCGTCACCTCCGCGATCTCGGGAGCCTCGACCATCACCGCGTTGAAGGGACCGCCGATCGGGGCAAGCGGGTGGCCGCTGTAGAGGAAGCAGGGGAAGACGCGGACGCTGATTCCCGCCTCCCGCCGTTCGGCGACTCCGAGCAGCTTCAGCGATAGGTCGAGCTCCCTGGCGTAGGCGAGGTCATCTGGCGTCACCTGCTCGATCCCCTCATAGACGATCTCATCGAGCGTCACCGGGGTGTGGAAGGCGAGGCGCGCAAGGATCGCCATCTTCGCCGCGGCGTCGGCGCCGCTGACGTCTTCACTCGGGTCGGCCTCGGCGTAGCCGAGCTCCTGGGCGCGCGCCAGAACCTCCTCGTAGGCCGCGCCGGTCGCCGCCATCTCGCTGAGGATGAAGTTCGTCGTGCCGTTGACGATGCCGAAGACCTTCTCGATCTCGGTCACGCCGAAGCTCTCGTGGATCACGCGGATGATCGGGATCGCCCCCGCCACGGCAGCCTCGAAGCGCAGTTGCACCCCTGACTCGCGAGCGGCGGCGAACAGTTCCTCTCCGTGCTGGGCGAGGAGCTGCTTGTTGGCCGTGACGACCGGGCGCCCCGCCCGCAGCGCGTCCAAGACGTAGCCGCGCGCCGGGTCGGTCCCGCCGATCAGCTCGACCACCAGGTCGGAGCTCTCGAGGATCTCGCTGAAGTCGCCGCCGCCGCGGGTCAGCACGCCGGAGATCTCCGGCGCTCGCCCGGTCGCCGCCTCGACGGCGCCGGCACGCTCCGCCAGCAGATCGGCGAAGGCACCGCCGACGGTGCCGCGCCCCAACAGACCTATCCGCACCGAGTCGCTCATCGCTCGGTCAAGCTAGAACATCACGGGCGGTCAGGTCCTCGTAGGTCTCGCGTCTGACGACCGCATGGGCATCGCCGTCGCGGCAGAAGATGACCGGCGGGCGCAGTACTCCGTTGTAGTTGCTGGCCATCGCATGGCCATAGGCGCCCGTCGCCGGCGTCACCAGGACGTCGCCGACCGTGGGCGCCGCCAGCATCGCGTCGCGGACCAGCACGTCGCCGGACTCGCAGTGCATGCCGGCGATCGTCGCCAGGGTGTCGGGCGCAGCGCTGGCGCGATCCGCAATCACCGCCTCGTAGCGGGAGCCGTAAAGCATCGGCCGCAGGTTGTCCGACATGCCGCCGTCGACCGCGACGTAGGTGCGAACGCCGGGGATCTCCTTGACCGTGCCGACGCGGTAGGCGGTGACGCCGGCGTTGCCGACCAGTGAGCGTCCCGGCTCGACCAGGACCCGCACTCCCTCGCCGAACACCTCGGCCACGCCGTGCGCCTTCGCTTCGACGTAGGCGTCGATCGAGGGCGGCTCGTCCTCGGCGGTGTAGGCGATCCCAAGCCCGCCGCCGACGTTGACGATCCTGCACCACTCGCCCGCCAGCTCGCCGATCGCCCGTATCGCCATCCGGTAGGGCTCCAGCTCGAAGATCTGCGAACCGATGTGGGCGTGCAAGCCGACCAGGTTCAACACGTCGGACGCCAGCACCCGCTCGATCGCCCTCGCCGCCAGCCCGTCCTCCAACCCGAAGCCGAACTTGGAGTCGAGCTGACCGGTCTGCACGTAGTCATGGGTCGACGGCTTGATGCCCGGGGTGACTCGAATCAGCACGTCCTGGGCACTGTCCAGCAGCCGCTCGCAGCGCTCGATCTCGTCGAACGAATCGAGGATCAGGTGGCCGACGCCGGCGCGCGCCGCGGAGAGGATCTCCTCGTCGCTCTTGTTGTTGCCATGCATGTGGATGCGGGCTGGGTCGAAGCCCGCGCGCAGCGCCATGTGCAGCTCACCGCCGGAGGCGACGTCGACCGAGAGCCCCTCCTCCGCGAACAGCCGGTAGGCCGCGGTGCAGGGCAGCGCCTTGCTGGCGAAGAGAATCTCGAAGTCCCCGCTTCGCCGCGCGAACGCCTCGCGATAGGCGCGCGCCCGGGCGCGCATGTCGTCCTCCGCGTAGATGTAGGCGGGCGTGCCGAACGTCGCAGCGAGCTCGACCACGTCGCAGCCGGCGATCTCGAGGTGCCCGCGATCGTTGACGTGGCTCCCGATCGGATAGACCAAAGAGCCCGCAATCGGGTCGGCAACCGCGCTTGCCTGTCCACGCTCCGGCATCGGACGGCATTGTGACGGTAAAGAGGGGAAGCCCGGCTAGTTATTGCCACCGAGCAAGCCGCCGACCGCTTCCGCCGTCCTGTCGACCGTCCCACCGGCGGTCGAGTTCGGCCCCGCGACGCCGTCGGCGGCGCCTCCCGTGACGCCGGTGACGCCGCTTTCGCCAAGCGCACCGCCAAGCGCGTTGTCGAGCCCGGCAACCGTGTCGTTGGCCGTACTTGCGACGGTGCCGGACGGGGACGAGCCGTGCCCGTCTCCGGATGCGTGGCTTTCCCCACCGCCGCCTCCGCCTGCGGTCGAGCCCCCGGCTGACCCGAGCGGCGCCGGCGCGGTGGTCGGGCTCTGACCGGTTGGCGTGGCGGACGTGGGCCCGGTATCCGCCTGGACGCCGGTGCCGGCACCCACCCGAGCAACCGAGCCCGGCTTGGGCGCGGCGCCCGCGCTGTTGCCGGTCGTCGAACCCGCCTCCGCACCCGATCGCGGGGGTGTGGTCGAGGGACTCCCGCCACGGCTCGCCTCGCGCCCGCGAACCGGGTCCGCGAGGGGCCAGCGCTCGAAAGCCTGCAGCGAGACGAGCAGGACAAAGCCAACGACGGCCACCGCAATCAGGGCCGTGCCGGACACGGCACCTGCAAGATAGGTGCGGGCCTGACGAATCACCTAGCCTCCGTTCGCCTCCGCTTTCCCCTTCAGGGTCGCAGGGGCAAACCGGATGGCATACCGATTAATAGGATTTTCGAGCGGCTGCCGGTGACGCCTACAGGTAGCCCAGCGGGTCGGTGGGCACACCGTTGACGCGCACCTCGAAGTGAAGGTGATCGCCAAAGCAGTGGCCGGTGCATCCGACGTAGCCGATCACCTGGCCCTGGACGACGCTCTGCCCCGCGCTGACCGCAAAGGAGGATTGGTGTGCGTAGCAGGTCTGCAGGCCACCGCCGTGGTCGAGACAGGTGAAGTTGCCGTAGCCACCGCTGCTGGCCTCTGACTGGAGCAGGACCACGGAGCCCGCCGCCGCGGCGCGAATCGGGGTTCCGCCCGGAACCGCTATGTCGATTCCCGTGTGCATCCGGCCCCAGCGCATCCCGAAATCGGAGACGACCGGCCCGTCGACCGGCCAGATCAGCTGGCCCGAGCCATGGCGGATCGGCCCGGCCGGCAGCGGGGACGACGACGTGGACTGGAGCTGAGCCGCGATCTTGGCCTGGATCGCGGCCAGGGAACCCTCGAGATCGCCTTCGGCTTCGTTGACCCTTCGCAGGACGGCCTCGCGGCGCCGGCGAGCGGCGACAAGCGCGGCCTGGCGCCGCTGCACGGCGGTTCGCGCGCCAGCCAGAGCCTGCTCTTCGGCGGCGATTGCGTCGCGGGCGGCTTCGATCTGGTCCCTCGCGAGGCGCAGCCGCGCGAGGGTGCGCCTGACCTGGTTGCGCAGGTCCCGCACCCGCGCGACGACCGCTTCGTCCAAGCCGTGAACCCTGTTCAGGTACTCGGTGCGATCGACCATCTGGTCGAAGCCGCGAGCGCCAACGATCACGCTGAGGATGTCGGGGGCGCCGGTCTCATAGATCGCCACAAGCCGCTCACGCAACACCACCAGCGCCCGCTTCAAACGGGCTCTCATCGCGGCCAGGTGGCCCTTCGCGACACCCAGCTCCGCGGCCGCCCGGTCCAGCTCAGCCTGCTTGGCGTCGAGACGAACGCGCACCGCCGCTTCCCTGGTGCGCAACGCGGCGACCTCGGTGGTGAGCCGCTCGATCCGCGCCCGGTAGCCGGAGATCGTCGTGGTGAGCACGCCCTTGCGCTCGCGCACCTTCGACAGCTTCGCTTCCTTCGCGGCGACCTTCGACTGGAGATCCTTGGCAGGCGCAGCGACACTGCACAGGAGCAGGACGAAGACCGCCGCGACGGCGGCCAGAAGAGCCGCCGCAAGGCGAGTCTTGAGCATGGCCGGCGAGGCTAACGGAGCCACCCACAGCTCACCCGGAGAGCCGAATGCCCTGCAAGTGCCCTTGCGGTGCCCGTCGGGAGGGGAGTCGGGGGCGCCACCTCACCGGGCGGATACTCAGAGCGGGCGAAGCCCGCGAGTCCGGTTAGGTGGCGCCCTCGACTCCCAAGCGGCTACGCGGTGACGGGCTCCCTCGCGGCCTTGCTCGACTCCTCCATCGCCTTCGCCGCCACCTCGGCGCCGTAGGCGAGCCGCTCGCTGTATTCGCGCGCCTGCATGCGGGAGATGACCATCCGCTGGATCTCGGCCGTTCCCTCGAACAGCTGGTAGATCTTTGCGTCGCGGAAGAACTTCTCCAGGGGGCACTCGGTGCTCCAGGCATAGGGGCCGACCAGGTCCATCACCGTCGTCGTCGCCCACATCGTCACGTCGCCGGCCTTCAGCTTCGACATCGAGCCCTGGCCGCCCCTCATCGGGACCCCGTTGCGCCCCATCCAGGCCGCTCGCTGAACCAGCAGGCGGGCGGCTTCGATCTCCGTCGCCACGTCGGCAAGCGTCTGCTGGATGCGCTGGATCTGCAGCATCGGCGTGCCGCCTTCGGACTGTCCATCCAGGTACTCCAGGGTCCACTCGTAGGCGGCCTGCGCGATGCCGAGCGCCGAGGCGCCGACCAGCGGCCGGGTGATCTCGAAGGTCGCAAGCGCATCCGCGGAGCGCGACTTCTGGCCCGTGCGGCCTCGCTCCAGCTTGCGCTCCAGCTTCTCCTCGCCGCCGAGCAGGCAGTCGGCCGGGATGCGGCAGTCCTCGAGGATCAGCTCGGAGGTGTGTGAGGCGCGGATGCCGAGCTTCGACTCCTTCTTTCCCTGGCTGAGGCCCGGGGTGCCCTTGGGAATGACGAACGAAGCCTGCCCGCGGGTGCCGAGGGTCGGATCGACGGTGGCAACGACCACGTGGACATCGGCGATGCCGCCGTTGGTGATGAAGACCTTGGTGCCGTTGAGGACCCACTCGTCGCCGTCGCGCTTGGCGGTCGTCTTCAGGCTCTTCACGTCGGAACCGGCCTGCGGCTCGGTCACCGCGTAGGCGCCCAGCTTGATCTCGTCGCCGGTGCCGAAGCACTCGGGCACCCAGCGGCCGATCTGCTCGGGCGTCCCGGAGGAGGCGATGCCGGCGGCGGCCAGCCCCGAGCCCGAGATCGCCAGCGCAATGCCAGCGCATCCCCAGTGAAACTCTTCGGCGGCGATCACCTGCATCTGGCCGTCGCCGTCACCGGCCGCGCGCTGGATCGCCTCGAGGCCCTGCAGGCCCTGCTTGCGGGCCTCCTTGACGACCTCCCAGGGGAAGCTCTCCTCTTCGTCGTGCTTGCGAGCCGCGGGGCGGATCACGTCGCGGGCAAAGGTCCGGCAGCGGTCTTTGAACTCCTGCTGCTCCTCGCTCAGAGCAAAATCCATTCGGTCTCCTATTTCGCTTCGGAAGCCATTGATTGACTGGTCAGTCAACCAGTCTCTGCAAAGGTTAGCTGACCAACCAGCCAGGATCGCGCGTGTAGCGTTCCAGTCGTGGCCGCAGAGCAACCGATCAACGCCGACGTCCCCCCGTCGAAGGAGGCCAAGGCGTCCGCCGCGATTTCGCCCGCACCGACGGGCGTTCGCCACCCCGCTCCCGAGCCCCAGCCGGAGCCGGCGCCCCCCGCCAGCGCGCGCCGGCCGGTTCGGCTGGCGGCAAAGCTGATCGGCGCCGCGGTGGCTCTCGCCATCGCCTTCATCGTCGCCGCAATCGTCGGCGGCGGTTCGGGCGGCGGCGGTCCCGCCCCCAACGCGGCCGCGCCGGTCGGCGAAGGCACCAGCGCCCCCGCCGCGCAAACCGCGAGTCAGCTCGGCTACCCGGCTTTCGCCACCAGCAATACGACCCGGGTCGGTGGCGCGGACCCGGCCTCGAACGCGGCCGGCGTGGCACTCGCCACGTACCCGTCGAGCGACGCTGCGCAGCGGCCAGCCGCCGTCACCCTGGTCGATGCCGCCAGCTGGCAGGACGGCATTGCCGCCGCGGTGCTGATGGCCGCCCCGCTCGGATCCCCGAGCGGCGTTCGCGAAGGCCCGACAGGTGGGCCGACAGGAGCCCCGCTGCTGATCTCCGAAACGGACGCGGTGCCCGAGGCGACGGCGCAGGCCCTGCAGGCGCTGGATCCGCAGGGCAGCCACGCCACCGGCGGTGCCCAGGCCTTCGTGATCGGCGACGCCGCGGCACCGGGTGCCCTGCGAACGAGAAGGATCGCCGGCGCGGGGCCCGCCGCCATCGCGGCCGCCATCGCCGTGCTGCGCGACAGGCTGTTCGGCGGTCCCCCCAAGCACATCGTCGTCGCGCCGGCCGGGCAACCGGGCTTCGCGATGCCCGCGGCGGCGTGGGCCGCGCGATCGGGAGACCCGATCCTGTTCGCCGGCCAGAGCGCGCTGCCGCCGGCAACCGCCGCGGCCCTGCGCCGGCATCCCGACACACCTGTCTACGTGCTCGGTCCCCCATCGGCGATCTCCGCCGCCGTGGTGCGCCAGATCGTGCGGATCGACGGACGAGTACGGCGCGTTTCCGGCGAGAACCCGGTCACCAACGCGATTGCGCTGGCCCGTTACGCCGACGGCGACTTCGGCTGGGACGTCAACGACCCCGGGCACGGCTTCGTCGTGGCCCGTTCCGACTCGCCGCTGGACGCGGCCGCGGCGTCGCCGCTCTCGGCGTCGGGGACGTGGGGGCCGATGCTCCTCACCGACAGCGCCGGTAGCCTTCCGCCTGCGCTGCGCGGGTACCTGCTCGACGTCAAGCCGGGCTACACCACCAACCCGACGCGCGCCTTCTACAACCACGTGTGGGTGATCGGAAACCAGGAGGCAATCGACGTGAGAGAGCAGGCCGAAATAGACCAGCTGGCCGAGTTGGTGAAGATTGGAGGAGAACCGTGAGCGAGGCGGAGAGCCCTGAGCTTCTCGCCAGCCGGCACGAGGTTACCGTGGAGGACATCCGGGTGCTGGTCGGCGCCTCCACCCCCCACTTCGCGCTCCAGGTCCGCAACCGCATTCGCCGCCTGATCGAGCCGCTGGCGCCCGACCATCCCGCTCGGGTCGAAGGCGAGCGAAGGATCGCCGAGCTCGAAGCCCTCGCCGAGCACAGTGGCGAGCCGCGCCGGACCGTCGGCATCGACCACGGGTGAAGAACCTCGCCCCAGGTGTCTGGCGCCTGAGGGAATTCCCCAGGCCGCTCATCAACGCCTACCTTGCCGAGGACGTGCTGATCGACGCCGGCCGGCGCTGGGACCGCCGGCGGATCCTGAGTGAGCTCGAGGGCCGCGACATCTCGCTGCTGGCGCTGACCCACGCCCACCCCGACCACCAGGGCTCGGCGAAAGCGATCTGCGAAGAGCGGGGAGTCCCGCTGGCCTGCCACGAGGCCGATGTCGACGCGATGGAGGGGCGCCGCCCGGTTGCCGCGTCGCAGAGCCCGCTCGCAAAGACGTTCGCGTGGCTGTGGCAGGGCCCACCCCACGAGGTGAGCCGGGTTCTTCGCGAGGGCGACGAGGTGGCGGGGTTCCGAGTGATCCACGCTCCCGGACATGCGCCCGGCGAGGTCATCTTCTGGCGCGAGTCAGACCGTGTTGCGATCTGCGGCGACGTGATCCGCAACATCACCTATCTGGCGCTCCGCACCAAGCTCGGCGAGCCACCCGACGACCTGACGCCCGACCCGGCCGAGAACCGTCGCTCGATCCGCAAGCTCGCCGACCTCAATCCCTCCCTGATCCTCCCCGGGCACGGCCCCGCCGTGACCGACATTGCCGCCTTCGAGCGCTTCGTTTCGAAACTCCCGCATTGAACGGGGCGCCTTTCTTTCGCCATGCGCAAGGAAAGCGCCCCAACAGCTGGGGCTCAGGCGGGGCCGAAGGCGTCGATGATCCGGTTCTGGCACTCGCTCAGCTCCTGCGGTGAGATGAAGTAGGTCGGCGGCGTGAGGAAGAGACCGTCCCCCCGCTTGGCCGTCTCCTCCACCCTCGCCCTGACCTTGTCGAGCGGGCCGGCGGCGCAGTAGGCCTCGACCATCTCGTCGCTGATCGCCGCCGGCACGGCGGCGAGGTCGCCGCGGCGGAAGGCCTCGCCGGCGGCGACGGCGTTGTCGGCGAACCCGTGCATCTCCCAGAGCGGCATGTAGGTCCTGACAGTCGCGTAGAAGGAGATGGTGCGGCGGGCCATCTCGATCGCCCTGCCCTCGTCGTCGTCGATCGCGCAGCAGACGGTCGGCAGGTAGTCGAAGTCGTCGCGCTTGCGACCGGAGCGCCGCAGGCCCTCCTCGAAGGCGTCGACGACCACCTCGTCGATCCAGCGCAGGCTCTGGATCGGGTGCCCGATCAGGCCGTCGGCGACGTCGCCCGCCATCCGGCACATCCCGCCCTGCACGCCGGCGGTGTAGATCGGCACCGCCTCGCGCGCCGCCGGATGGGGCCGCACCCAGCCCCTGATGTCGATGTCGTAGTACTCACCCTCGTAGCGGATCGGCTCCCCCGCCCCGGCCTGCCGCATGATCAGCCGCGTCGCCTCGATCGCCTCGCGCAGGTGCGGGGCCGGGCGGCCGTACTCGGCGTTGTGCCACGTTTCGTTGAGCCGCTTGACGCCCGAGCCGAGGCCGAGCCGGAAGCGCCCGCCCGACATCTCGTCGATGTCCAGCGCGGAAACGGCCAGGATGAAGGGGCTGCGCGTGAAGGCCCAGGCGATCCCGGTGCCAACACCGATCCTCTCGGTCCGGCCGGCCAGGTAGGTGGCCTGGGTGACCGAGGAGCGGAACAGCTCCGGAGCCCAGACGCACTCGACGCCAGCGGCCTCGGCGCGCAGCGTCTCCGCCTCGAGATCGGCGACCGAGGTCCCGATCGCAGCGACCGAGATGCGATCCAGCGCGCTCATCGGTCCCGCCACGCCTCGCGCCTCAGGTGGAGACCGGCGTCACAGGCCCGGCGAGGACCGCGTCGGCGACCCGCTCGCGGTGCCACTTGGCGTCGCCGAACATCGCCGCGTTGGCGCGGCCGCGCTTGAGGAAGAGGTGGAGGTCGTGCTCCCAGGTGAAGCCGATCCCGCCATGGACCTGGATCGACGCGTCGGGGACGCGCCAGCCGGCATCGGAGGCGTAGGCCTTTGCCATCGAGGCGGCAAGCGGCAGCGACTCGGGCTCGGCGTCGGCGGCCCAAGCCGCGCCGTAGACGGCCGAGCGGGAGTTCTCGGTCTCGAGCAGCATCTGGGCGCAACGGTGGGAAACGGCCTGGTAGGCGCCGATCGGGCGCCCGAACTGCTGGCGGTCCTTGGCGTAGGAGACGGCCATCTCCATCGTTCGCTGGGCGATTCCGGTCGACTCGGCGGCGATCGCGACGCAGGCCCGCCAGAGCACCGGCAGATAGTCGGCCTGGCCGCCGCTCAGGGTTGCCTCGGGGCCGACCCTGACGCCGTCGAAGCGGACCGAGTAGAGGCGGCGGGTCGGGTCGAGCGACGGTTCCGCACCCACGGTGACGCCCTCGGCGCCGCGCTCGACGACGTGGCGACGCCCGCCCGCGGTGCCGACCAGCAGGAAGTCGGCCGCGGCGGCGTCCGTGACCAGGACCTTCTCGCCATCCAAGACGAAGCCGTCGCCGTCCTCCCTGGCCTCCATCGCGAACTGGCCGATCACCACCGGCGCACCGGCGTCGACGAGCGCGACGGTCGCGCGCGCCTCACCGCTTGCCAGCGGGCGCAGCCAGCGCTCGCGCTGCTCATCGCTGCCGCGCTCGGCGAGCGCCAGCCCGGCAACGGTCGTGGAGAGAAGGGGCAATGGCGCCAGCGCGTAGCCCAGCTCCTCGAAGAGGACGGCCAGCTCGACGATCCCGAGTCCCTGCCCGCCCCACTCCTCGGGCAGCGCCAGGCCGGGCCAGCCCAGCTCGGCCATCTCCTCCCAGTCGGACTGCTCGAAGCCGTGCTCGCTCTCGATCAGCTCGCGGATCCGCTCCGAGCTGTAGCGGGCGGCGAGGAAGTCGCGTGCGGCCGAGCGGATCGCCTGCTGCTCGTCGGTGAGGTCGAAGTACATGCCTAGCGCAGCCTCGGCAGGCCGAGCACCCGCTCGGCGATGATGTTCTTGAGGATGTCGGTCGTGCCGCCCTCGATCGAGTTGGCGCGGGAGCGCAGGAACCCGTACTGCCAGGCACCGTTCGCAACGGCGCGGGGGGCGCCTCGGCTCAACGGCGCGTAGGCGCCCTCGATGTCGAGCGCCAGCTCGGCGATCCCCTGGTTGATGTCGGCCCACTGCCACTTGCCGAGCGAGCCCTCCGGGCCGGGCATCCCCGACTGCATCGTCTTGGTCAGGCCGCGGTAGGCGTTGAGCCGCATCGTCTCGGCCTCGATGTGGAGCTGGGCGATCCGCTGCCGGTAGACGGGGTCCTCGGCCGCCGTGCCGCCGTTCAGCCTGGTCTCCGCGGCCAGCTCGCCCAGCCGCTTGAGGCTGTTGGCGATCTGCGCGATCGCCCCGAACGCCAGCCCGGCGCGCTCGTTCATCAGGGTCGTGATCGCCACCGCCCAGCCGTTGCCGACTCCGCCGACGACGTTGGCGTCGGGGATCCGCGCCTCCTCCATGAAGAGCTCGTTGAACTCGCCCTCGCCCGTTATCTGGACCAGCGGCCTGACCTGGACCCCCTCCTGCTCCATGTCCATCAGGAAGTAGGTGAGGCCCTTGTGCTTGGGGGCGTCGGAGTCGGTGCGGGCGACCAGCATGCACCACTTGGCGAACTGGGCGAAGGTCGTCCACACCTTCTGCCCGGTGACGACCCATTCGTCGCCGTCCTTGACGGCGCGGGTCTTCAGCGAGGCGAGGTCGGAGCCCGACTCCGGCTCGGAGAAGCCCTGGCACCAGATCTCCTCCGCGGAGAGGATCGGCTCCAGGTAGCGGCGCTTCTGCTCCTCGCTGCCGTGCGCGATCACCACCGGGCCGCCCATCGCCAGGCCGAGCACGTTGGCGGGGCTGGGAGCCTCGGCGCGGGTCATCTCCTGCGCGAAGATCGCCTGCTCGATCAGCGTGGCGCCGCGGCCGCCGTACTCCTGCGGCCAGGAGACCCCGGCCCAGCCCGCCTCGTGCAGCTGCCGCTGCCACTCGCGCCGGAAGGCCATCACCTCCTCGAGGCCACTCTCGGGCTCAGGCCCGGGGTGGTTCTCCTCCAGCCAGGCCCGGACCTCGTCGCGGAACTCCCGCTCGGATGGAGAGAGGCTGAGGTCCATCGCCCTGAGACTATCGGCCCAGCCGCTACGGTTCCGGGCTCGCCGCGTTCCGGCCACACCCTCGAGCCCATCCCAAATGACGCGACCAACCGCCATGGCGCCCGGACGGCCCCCCTCCCATGTCGACGTGGCCATCATCGGCGCCGGTTTCTCCGGCCTGGGCATGGCCGTCAAGCTGAAGCGGGCCGGCCGCGAGGACTTCGTCGTCCTGGAGCGCGCCGGCGAGGTCGGTGGAACCTGGCAGGCAAATACCTATCCGGGGTGCCAGTGCGACGTGCCCTCCAACCTCTACTCGTTCTCCTTCGCGCCGAACCCGGGTTGGAGCCAGACCTTCGCGATGCAGCCCGAGATCTGGGACTACCTGCGCGGGGTCGCCGATGGCTTCGGAATCCGTCCCCACCTTCGACTCAACTGCGAGGTGACGGCCTCGGCCTGGGAGGGCGAGACGGCGCGCTGGCGTATCGAGACGTCGCACGGCAGCCTCACGGCGCGCGTCCTGATCGCCGCGACGGGCGGGCTCAGCCAGCCCTCGATCCCGAACCTCCCGGGCCTCGAGAGCTTTGCGGGGGTGGCCTTCCACACCGCACGCTGGGACCATGAGCACGCCCTCAACGGCCGTCGCGTCGCCGTCATCGGCACTGGCGCATCGGCAATCCAGGTGGTCCCTGCTATCCAGTCAGAGGCACAGAAGGTCACCGTCTTCCAGCGAACGCCGCCCTGGATCATGCCCCACCCCGGCCGCCCTGTCAGCGGCGGTGAGCGGAGGATGTTCCGACGCGTGCCAGCCATCCAGAGGGCGGTGCGCGGCGCCGTCTTCTGGGGTCGCGAGCTCTACGTGCTGCCGTTCAAGCATCACCGGCTCAGCCGCTTTCCGGAGCGCGTTGCACGACGCCATCTGGCCAAGCAGGTCTCCGATCCCGAGCTTCGCCGCAAGCTGACGCCGGACTACGAGATCGGCTGCAAGCGCATCCTGCTGTCGAACGAGTACTACCCGGCGCTCCAGCAGCCCAATGTCGAGCTCGTGGCCGAGGCGGTCGTCGAAGTGCGTCCGCGGGGCGTCGTCACGGCGGACGGCCGTGAGCACGAGGTCGACACGATCGTCTGGGGAACCGGATTCCGGGTCAGTGAAATGCCGCTTGGCGACCTTGTGCGAGGCCGCGACGGGCGGCTGCTCGCCGACGTCTGGCGCGAGCACGGCCTGCAGGCATTGCGGGGCACGGCGATCCCCGGCTTTCCCAACCTCTTCATGCTGATCGGCCCGAACACAGGGCTCGGCCACAACTCGATCGTCTTCATGATCGAGTCGCAGCTTGCCTACGTGATGGACGCGTTGCGCACCATGGACGCTCGCGGCGCCACCGTTGTCGACGCCCGCCCGAACGCGCAGGACGCCTTCAACGATGCCCTGCAGGCGGCGATGTCCGGGACCGTCTGGACCGAAGGAGGCTGCGCCAGCTGGTACCTCGACGAGCACGGCCGCAATCGGACCCTCTGGCCGGGGACGTCCTGGAGCTTCCGCCAGGCAACGCGGCGGTTCGAGCCGGCCGAGTACCTGCTGCGGTCAGATACGTTGGACGAGGGTTCCGGTCCCCAGACCGCCGCCGCAACACATGGTGACTAGCCCCATCTCCTTGTCGGAGCGCTCCATCTCGTGCAGCAGGGTGGTGATCAGCCGCGCGCCGGTCGAGCCGAGCGGGTGGCCGAGGGCGATCGCGCCACCGTTGACGTTGACCCGGTCCATGTCGGGTTCCAGCTCGCGCCGCCAGGCGGCGACGACCGACGCAAAGGCCTCGTTGATCTCGACCAGGTCGATGTCGTCCATCGTCATCCCGTTGCGCTCCAGCAGCTTGCGGGTGGCGGGGATGGGGCCGGTCAGCATGATCACCGGGTCGACGCCGACCGTGGTCTGGTCGTAGATCCGCGCCCGCGGCTTCAGGCCCAGGGCCTCGGCCTTTTCGCGCGCCATCAGCAGCACCGCGGCGGCGCCGTCGGAGACCTGGGAGGAGTTGCCAGCGGTGACCTTGCCGTCCTCCTTGAAGGCCGGCTTCAGCTGCGAGAGCACCTCCAGCGAGGTGTCGGGGCGGATGCCCTGGTCGGTGGCGTAGGTGTCGCCGTTGACGCTGAAGGGGACGATCTCGCGCTCGAAACGGCCCTCCTCGGTGGCCTTGGCGGCGAGCTGGTGGGAGCGCAGGGCAATCTCGTCCAGCTCAGAGCGGGGGATCTCCCACTTGTCGGCGATCATCTCCGCCGAGATCCCCTGCGAGACGAGGTCGTAGCGCTGCAGCAGCTGCGGCGAGAAGGCCATGCCGTGCTCCTGCATGACCGAGAAGCTGTCGGCGAAGGAGATGTGCCCCATGTGCTCGACGCCGCCGCCGATCATCGCGTCGTGGACGCCGGAGGCGATCAGCGCCGCGGCGAAGTTGACCGCCTGCTGGGCGGAGCCGCACTGGCGGTCCACCGTCGTCGCCGGGGTCTCCATCGGCAGGCCCGCCTCCAGCCAGGCGTTGCGCCCGATGTTGAGGCCCTGCTCGCCGAACTGCTGCACGCAGCCGGCGACCACGTCCTCGACCTCAGCGGGGTCGATGCCGGCCCGCTCGATCGCCTCTGAGAAGACCTTTGCGAGCAGGTTCGAGGCGTGGACGTCCCTGTAGTAGCCCTTCTCCTCGTGGCCGCGGCCGATCGGGATGCGGACCGCCTCGACGATCACCACCTCGCGCCCGCCGAACCTTCCCTTGCCGTTCTCCGTCATCGAAGCCTCCGTTTGTCTCGTTCCCGTCGGGCGCAACACCGCTTTCCATTCCAAGATAGCCAACCGACTGGTCAGTCAGCCAGGAGGGCGCACGGCACAAGCCGGGACGAGATTGATAGGAACCCCGTCCTGATGAGCCTAAGCAAGGGTTACGAGAGTCCGGGGATCGCGGGCAGCGGCGCCATCGCCACCGGGCTGGCCGCAGTCTCGACCACGACCGCCGACACGATCCTGCTCGCCCGCAGCGAGGCCTCAGCCTGGCGGGCCGAGGAGAAAGTGGTCGCCGCCTGCGGCAAGATCGAGGGGGCCGAGCCGTCGCGACTGCGCGTCACCACGGACCCGGCCGACCTTGCGGATTGCGACATCGTCGTCGAGTCGGTGATCGAGGAAGTGGGGCCAAAGAGCGAGGTGCTGAAAGCGGTCGCCGAGGCCTGTCCCAACGCCGATCTCGCCAGCACCACGTCCTCGCTCGGCATTGCCGAGATAGCCGCGGCGAGCGGAACGGGCGGGCGGCTCTTCGGACTCCACGTCTTCAATCCCGTGCCGCGGATGAAGCTGGTCGAGGTCTGCTTCCCAGACGGGATCGGCGATGCGACGCGCGAAAAGGCGCTTGCATGGTGCGCAGCGCTCGGCAAGACCGCCGTCGAGGTCCCCGACCAGGCGGGCTTCGTGGTCAACCGGCTCCTCTTCCCCTACCTCTTCGATGCGGTGCGGATGATCGAGCGAACCGGCATGGAGCCCGGCGAGGTCGATGCCTGCATGAAGCTCGGAGCCGGGCATCCGATGGGGCCGCTCGCGCTGCTCGACTTCGTCGGGCTGGACGTCGCGGAGGCGATCGGCGACGCGCTCTACGCCGACTCCTCCGAGCCGGCCCACAAGCCGCCCGGCCTGATGGTCGAGATGGTCGGCGAAGAGAAGCTGGGCCGCAAGTCCGGCGCCGGCTTCTACAGCTACGACTAGACCCAGCTCTAGCGTTTGCCGGCGAGGTCCCAGATGACATCGGCGGCGGAGATGCCCTGGCGGCGGGCGATCGCCTCGACCTCGTCCCAGGGGAGCTCGGCCTCGGGCAGGTCATCCCAGCGGGCAAGATCGAGGGCCTCGACCGCCCCTCTGAGCGCCGGACCGAGATGCTCCTCCGAATGCAGCAGCGCCCTCAGCACCTCGAGCTGCTTGTCGCTCAAACGCACAACCCACATGCGATACCTCCAGGGTTCGGCAGAAGCTGGGTTGCTCAGGGAACCTAGGCGCTCGGGCGGACGGAATTGCGGCCGACGATCGCCTATTTCGCGACGCCGCTGATCCGGACGGCCTCGATCCGGTTCTCGCGCACCGACTCGACCCGGATCGTGTAGCCGTTGGCGGTCACCGTGTCCCCGCGCTTCGGCAACCGCCCCAGCTCACCGAAGACATAGCCACCGACCGAGTTGTACGCGTCGCTGTCGACCGGCAGGTCGATTCCGGCGTCGGCGAGGTCGCCCAGCGAGACGTGGCCCCGTACGAACCATTCGCCGCTGGCGAGCTGGCGCAGCGCGGCGGCGCGGGGGTCCGTCTCATCCTCGATCTCCCCCACCACCTCCTCGAGGATGTCCTCGACCGCAACGATCCCAACCGTCCGGCCATACTCGTCGACGACCACCGACAGTGACGTGCGCTGCACCTGGAGGTCGTGGAGGAGATCGTCGAGCGGTCGTGTCTCGGGGACGATCACCGCGTCGCGGACCGCCGGCTCGATGCGAGCCTCGGCGCCGTCGCTCATGTAGAGGCGGGCGAGGCTGTTGTTGTGGACGATCCCCTTGACCCGGTCGGGGTTGTCATCCTCGATCACCACCAGCCGCGTGTGGCCGGAGGTGACGCAGCGACGCAGCGCCGTCTCAGCGGTCTCGGAGGCATCCACCGTCACAACCGCCGGGATCGGCGTCATCACGTCACGCGCCTCCTGCTCATGCAGGTGGAAGACGCCGCCCAGCATTCCGGCCTCGCCTGGATCGAGCGTGCCGCCCAGCTTCGAGCGATCGATGATCTGCTTCAGGTCCTCGGCGGTGTGCCTCTCCTCGATGTCAGTCGGGTCTACGCCGAAGAGGCGGACGATCGCGTTGGAGATCGCGCTCAGCGCCATCGTCACCGGCGCGGTGGCCGCCCGGAACCAGTTGAGCGGCCGCGCGACACGGCGCGCAATGCGCTCCGCGTTGTTGATCGCGAGCATCTTCGGCACCTGCTCACCGATGCTGATATGGACCGCCGTCACCAGAGCGAAGGCAATGACGATCGAGAGGACGACCGCGACACCGTGCGAAAGGCTGCCGAATACCGGCTCGAGCAGATGCGCCAGCGACGGCTCGCCGAGAAACCCGATCCCGATCGATGCCATCGTTATCCCGACCTGGCAGGCGGAGAGCGACTCGTCGATCTTGTCGAGTTGCTCGACAACCGCCTCGGCGCCGCTCTCGCCTTCCTTGGCAAGCTGCTCGATCTTGCCGCGCCGGCTTCGCACCAGCGCGAACTCCGCCGCGACGAAGAAGCCGTTGACGGCCACCAGCACGAGAAGGAGGACGAGCAGGAGAACGCTCATCGGTTATTTGACCCGGTACTTCGGGGGAGGTCGTCCTCGGCCATTCGGCGTTAAGGAATATAGCTTTCTGCGCCGCCGGATACCCGAGAGTGCGATATTGAGCCGGAATGCGCATCGCGAGTCTCGTACCGTCCGCCACCGAGATGCTGTTTGCGCTCGGCTTGGGAGAGAGTGTCGTCGGAGTGACGCACGAGTGCGGTTACCCGCGGGAGGCGCGCTCGCTCCCCCATCTGACCCGGACGGTCCTTCCCGAGGGCCTCAGCGCCGAGGAGATCGACGCCGCGGTGAAGACGACGGTCGGCGATGGCCAGGCGCTATATGAGCTCGATCGGAAACGGCTCGCGGAGCTTTCCCCCGACCTGATCGTCACCCAGGCCATCTGTCGGGTCTGCGCGGTCTCCTACGAGGATGTGCTCGACATCGCCGCGCAGCTGCCGAGTCGGCCGCGGGTGATCCAGCAGGATCCGCGCACGCTTGGCGAGATGCTCGAGGACGTGGTCCGCCTCGGAGAGGTGACCGGGATCGCGACGGAGGCACACGAGCTGCGCGGTGAGCTCGAGGGCAGGCTTGCGGCGGTGGGGGCCGCCGTGTCGGGCGCCAGCCTTCCCCGGGTGATTGCGCTGGAGTGGCTCGACCCGCCGTATGTGGGCGGCCACTGGATCCCCGAGATGATCTCGATCGCGGGGGGCGAAGACGTCGCCGGGCCACCCGGGCTGATCTCGCCGGAGGTCCGCTGGGGTGAGCTCTCCGGCCTCAATCCCGACGTCGTGATCGCGATGCCCTGCGGCTGGTACGTCGAGGAAGCGCGCGCCCAGGCGATGGAGCACTGGAGCCAGATTCAGTCCCTGGGTGCCAGCCGCGTCTTCGCGGTCGACGCGGCATCGACCTTCTCCCGCCCGGGGCCGCGGCTGGTCGACGGTGTCGAGCTGCTCGGCCATCTGCTGCACCCCGACCTGGTCGATGCGCCTGGCAACATCGGCTTCGCGGAGGTGCGCGCCCCCATCCCCTGGGTCAGGCGATACTGAGGGCGCCGACGATCGCGAGTACTCCCACGGCGGCCATCGCGACGAGCTCGGCGGGCAGCCGCCGCGCGCCCAGCATGCCGCGCTCCCCGGCGACGATGACCAGGGCACAGAGCAAGCCGCCGACGAGACCTCCGAGGTGGCCGCCAACGCTGATGTTGCTGGCCCCGAAGGTGAAGGCGAGGTTGATCACGATCAGGAAGCCGATCTCCCCCGCAAGCGCGGTCATGCCGCGCAGGCGAGCGATCACGAAGGCGGCGCCGAAAAGGCCGAAGACCGCTCCCGAAGCACCGTAGGTGAGCGCATCCGGGCTCAGCAGCAGCGCCCCGAAGGAGCCCGCGAACAGCGATGCGAGATAGAGGGCGACAAACCGGGGCGTCCCGAGGGCGGGCTCCAGCAGCCGACCCAGCAGGAAGAGCAGCAGCATGTTGAAGAAAAGATGGGGAAACACGTTGGCGTGCAGGAAGCCAGAGGTCAGGAGCCGGTACCACTCGCCACCCGCCACCGATGGGCCGAACAAGCCGTAGTTGACGACAAGACTGCCGCCGGGGCTCAATCCTCCGGGCCCCGAGGCGATCTCGGCGAGGAAGACCGCGACGTTGATCCCGATCAGGATGAAGGCCGCCGGCGCGGCGGCGAACAGCGAGGCCTCACCCACGCCCCTGGTCACACGTGTGCGCTGCCGCATGCACTCGGGGCATCGCATCCCGACGGGGGTCGGCGTCATGCACTCCGGGCAGATCGGCCGTCCGCAGGAGGAGCAGGAGACGCGGGTCTCCCGCTTCGGATGTCGGTAGCAGGCTTGCGGCACTGGAGAGCGGGGAGCCTACAATCGCCGCAGGCCGGCACTCGAGATAGGGGGGAAATGGAAGGCGCAAGCCCAGCGAGGCTCTACGCGACTCTGGTTGGCGGCGTGCTGGTGATCGCCGGCATCGTCGGCTTCTTCTACAGCGCCTCGTTCGGCAGCCCCGGCAACGTCGACGACTTGCTCGGGATCTTCGCCGTCAACGCCTGGCACAACGTCCTCCACATCGTCACGGGGGCAATCGGCCTGCTCGTAGCCGGCTATGCGGCGCGCCAGTACGCGCTCTGGCTCGGGATCGTCTACGTCGCAATCGGGATCTGGGGCTTCATCATCGGCGGCAGCGGCTCGATCCTCGGCCTCATCCCGGCCGGCACCGCCGACGACCTCCTTCACCTGATCCTCGGCGTGCTCGGCGTCGCTGCGGCGATGGCCACACCGGCGCCGGGGCCACAACCCGCCTCCGCTACCTGAGACGGCTCGTCAGGGCACGCAGGCGACTGTCGGCCTGCCGGCGCCCGCGCCTGCGCACCTCGAGCAGGAGAAGGGCACCGGTGGCCAGGCTGCCGGCGCTCACGGCAACCACCGGACGCACCCAGTTGCGTGGGTCGCGCAGCGCGCGCAACTCGCTCTCCGAGAGCTCTTCAGCCCAGTTGGAAAGCTCCTCGGCGGCCGCCTGAGTGACCGCCGACAGCGTGTCTTCCACGCGCCCAGACAGCCGCTCCGGCGGCTCGATCGGCCGCAACGCGTCGTCGAGCAGCTGCTCGACGTCCCAGCTGCTGCCGGTCAAGCGCCTGCTTGCGTCACTCATCGCTCATCTCCTCCTGAAGCTGCTTGATCGCGCGATGGATCAACACCTTGGTGGCGCCGTCGCTCCGACCCAGCGCACGGGCGATCTCGCGATTGTCCATGCCCAACGCGAAGCGCATGATCAGCGCATCGCGCCGGTCGTTTGGCAGGTGCTTGAGGTTGTCCATCACCTGCCTCAACTCCTCCCGGCCCTCGGCGATCGCCTCGGTTCCGTGACGTGTGGCGATCGGGTCGGCGCTGTCGAGCGGTGTCTGCGGCCGGCGCGAGCGGTCCCGGTAGTAGTTGAGGGCGAGGTTGTGGGCGATGCGTATCAGCCAAGGGCGCAGCGGCCGGCCGTCGGACTCTCGTCGCGCCCTGTCGAAGTGCCGGTAGGCCTGCAGGAAGGCCTGCTCGGTCAGGTCTTCGGCGTCGTGATGGTTGCCGATCCTGTAGTAGGCATACGAGTAGACGTCGCGCAGGTGGGTTCGATACAGCTCCTCGAACGCCCTGTCCAGCTCCGCCTTGGCGGCCGGATCGAGGCTGGCCGGCTCGACGTTCTGCTGCTCCTCGCTCACATGCCAAGCCTAGCCCCGCTTGTTCGTGCGAGCTCAGGCGGCCGCCCTCCGCGATCGCTCGACCTGGCGCAACCCTGCGACCCAGGCCTCGTTGTCGATCTCGCCCCGGATCAATGCGGCAAGCCCGCTCAGCGCCTCGGCGGCGGTGCCGGAGGCCGAGATCGCGTCGGCCAGCAGCGGCACCGCGTCCAACCCCTCGGAGGCCTGACCGATCAGCTTCGGGATCTCCTCCGCCGGCGTCCCTCGACTGAGCAGCTCCCCGGCGCGGCGGTTGCGGCCTCCGGGCGCGAGCAGGGTCGCGGTCAGGTCGCCGACGCCCGCCAGGCCGGAGAAGGTCTCCAGCTCAGCGCCCCGCGAGATTGCGTACTCGATGCACTCGCGCCAGACCTGCGCCGCGGCAATCCCGGCAGCGTTCAAGCCGTACGGCTCGGTGGCCGCGGCGGCGAGGGCGGCTGCATTCTTCGCCGCGCCAGCCATCTCCACCCCCGTCACGTCGCGGGAGCGCTCACAGACCAGGCCGGCGCGATCGAACACCTCGCCGAGCTGGCCACGGAGGTCGGGGTCGGCAGAGCCGAGAACGAGCGCGGCGGAGCCGGAGACGGCCTCGCGGGCGTGGGCGGGGCCGCCGAGGCAGGCGAGGGCGCGGGCCCGAATCCGTTCGCCAACGTATTCGGCGGGAAGCTGGCCCCGCGGGGCGATCAGGCCCTTCGTGAGCAGCAGCACCGAAGAGCGGTCGCTGACCCGGTCGGCGATCGCTCCGACCGCCTGCGGCAGGGAGTTGGACGGAATCGCAAGGCAGACGAGGTCGAGGCCGGCAAGCTCGATGTCGCCTGCCTGGCGGACCTGAAGCGACTCCGGGAGCTGCACGCCCTCCAGGTAGCGGCGGTTTTCGCGCGCCTCGGCCATCTCGGCCGCCTGCTCGGCCGTGCGGGCGCCCAGCTGGACCTCGAGCCCCCCGCGCGCGAGCAGCACAGCCACCGCAGTGCCCCAGCTGCCAGCGCCGATGACCGCCGCACGGCGCATCGGCGGCAGGCCGCCCATCTCTTCCCACTGGAGCAGGACGTTTGGCCAGATCCGCGCGGTCACGGCTTCCGCAAGCGGCGGGGATGGATGCGCCAACTGCGGGAAGGTCATCCCCCGTCCCAGCCGCACCTTCACCTTGCGCGGCCGGATCCGCCAGCCGCGCCGGACGTGCTCGGTGCCGTAAACGGCCGTGGGCAGGACGGGGGCGCCAGTCTGCAGCGCCAGCCTGCCGACTCCACGCTTCGGCGTCGCGAGCGTGCCGCTGCGGATTCGCGTGCCCTCGGGAAAGATGCAAACAGTCCCACCGCGGGCGACCACGAGGCGGGCCGTCTCCAGCGAGACCTCGTCCGCCTCCCCGCGGCGGATCGGGAAGGCGCCGAGCCGCGACAGAAGCCAGCCCTGCCAGCGGCGCTCGAACAGCTCGATCTTGGCGACGTAGTTCATCGGCCGGCGCCAGGGGAGGGCAGCGCCGATCACAAACGGGTCGAGGAAGCTGCGGTGGTTGGCGGCGACGATCAGGCCACCCCTGACGCGGCCATGCTCGCGACCGTTGCGCGCGCAGCGGAGGTAGACCAGGAAGACCGGGGTCATGAACACCCGGGCCAGCAGATACAGGGGCCAGTTGACCCCGTGGCGGCGCGTGTACTCGTGATAGCGACTCAATCGCTCTGCGTTCACGCAGAGCGCTACACAGGGCCGGGTATGCGGTTACCAGGCGCTCTCGATCAGCTCCCCCAGCTCTGCGCGTGTCGGAGGCTCGGGGGCGAAGGCGAGCTCAGGGCGAATCAGCATCGAGTCGAGGGCCCTGCCGAGCTTCGAGCGATCGGTGCCGAGATCGCCCAGGCCGGCCGGGTTCCCGCCCAGCTCGAGGATGCGCGCTTCTATGTCTCCGGGGTCGGTGGCGATGGCTGCGGACAGCGACGCAAGGTCGTCGGGAGCCCGGGGGACCATGAAGGCCATGGCCCGCGGCAGGATGGCGGCGTTGGTCTCCGCGTGGGGGCTGCCGCAGATCCGAACCAGGGTTTGGCAGATCACGTGGTGCACCGAGAACGCGCCCGAGTCGATGGCGTAGGCGCAGAGGATCGAGCCCTGGGCGAGCCCGGCGCGGTTGCGCTCGGCCGGGTGCTGGTCGAGCGCGGTGGCGATCAGCTCCGCCCCGCGCAGCGCGGTCATCTGCGAAACCGGATTCGCGAACGGGGTGTAGAGCGAGTCGGCGCCATGAGCAAGGGCGTTCATGGCGCTGGCGCGAAGCTGCTGCTCGGGCTGGCTCGTCATCGCCTCGGGATCGGCGATCGCAAGCTGCGGGCGCACCATGCCGCCAACCCGGTCCTCGGCCCCGGCCGGGAGGCGGTGGATCCCGGTCATCTCGGCCCCCGACAGCGTCGTCGGGATCGCGGCGACGCGGGCGCCGGTTACCGAGGCGATTGCCTTTGCCGTATCGATCGTCCGGCCGCCGCCAAGGGCGACCAGCTGCTGAGAGCTGACCTGCTCGAGCAGTGCCGCGGCGAGCTCGGGCACCTGGCCGGACGCGACCTCATGCACCGTCTCCGCGGCCTTCGCCAGGGGTCCCGCTCCGAGCAGCGCCCGCGCGGTGGTCAGCAGCTCGAACGGCTCGAACCCGTGCTCCCGGAGCAGCTGCGGCGCCTGCTCAACGCCAGCCCGGCGGAAGACGACGACGCGTCCAGCGTCCCTCCAGACGAAGCTCTCGGTCACCCGGTCCCGGCAGCCCGCGGGTTGGAGATGGGCTGCAGGCTCGGTTCGACCTCGGGACGCAGGTGCTCGTAGTCGGGCGGCAGCGAGAGCTTCTCGCCGAGGTGCTCCGCCGGCTCGTCCACCGTGAAGCCGGGCCCCAGGGTCGCGATCTCGAACAGCACGCCGCTCGGCTCCCGGAAGTAGATCGAGCGGAAGTAGAAGCGGTCGATCACCGGGGTCGGCTGGGCGCCGCCCGAGATCGCCCGCTCCCGCCACGCCTCGTGCTCCTCCGGCGTCGAGGCCCAGGCGACGTGGTGGACGCTGCCGGCGCCCTGCAGCGGCCGCACCGGCGGCGGCTCGTCGTAGAGGTAGAGACCACCGCGCCTCTCCCCGCGCGCCTCCCACGTCCCCGGGTCTGCCCGCTCGAACTCGAGTGTCTCGAGCAGGCGCCGGCTGACCTCCGGGGAACTGCTGTAGGCACGCACCGCGTGGAACCCCTGCAGGGCCAGCTCGACCGGTATCTCGGGATGCTCGGCGACCAGCGGCTCGTCATCCACACTCGCGACCTCCAGCTCGTGGTCCAGACCCTCGGGGTCTGAGAAGCGCAGGGTGTCGCCCGTCCGCTGCGAGACAACGCCGCTGCCGGTGAGGCGCCGCTCCCAGAAGTCAAGCGACTCCGGCGAGCCCACTCGCCAGACAATCCGATGGACATCGCCGATGCCAGCCCTGCCCCGCGGTATCCCCGGAAACTCGAAGAACGTGAGGTCGGAGCCGGCGCTGCCAGTCTCATCGGCAAAGAAGAGGTGGTAGACGGTCGGCTTGTCCTGGTTGACCGATTTCTTGACCAGTCGCAGGCCGAGCACGCCCGCGTAGAAGTCGACGTTGCTCTGAGCATCGGCGGTGATCGCCGTGATGTGGTGGATGCCCTCCAGCCTCATTGGTCACGTATAGCATCCTCCCAATGAGTGGCCGGCGGCGCCGCATCGTGAAGGCACTGGTCGTACTCGGCTCGGTGCTCGCTTTCCTCAGTGTGTTTGCGATCTGGGTTGAGCGCCAGGCGCTCAATACCGGCGACTGGGTCGACACGAGCAACCAGCTGATCCAGAACTCGACGATCCGCTCCGCGGTGGGCGAATACCTGGTCGACCAGCTCTACGCCAACGTCGATGTCGAAAAGGAACTGAAGGACATCCTGCCCGGCGACACGAAGAAGCTGGCGGGACCGGTCTCGGGTGGGCTGCGACAGGTCGCTGGCACGGGTGCCGACCAGCTGCTGAAGACCTCGACCGCACAGGGCCTCTGGCAGGACGCCAACCGAGCAGCACACGAACAGCTGCTCGCCGTGCTCGAAAACAAGGGGGAAGCCGTTTCGACCGCGGGCGGCAAGGTGACCCTCAACCTCGGCAGCCTGCTCACCAACCTGGCGCAGCAGGTGGGCATCGGAACCCAGCTGGCCGAAAAGCTCCCGCCGGACGCCGGTCAGGTGACGATCCTGCGCTCCAACGCGCTGCGGACCGCGCAGGACATCACGATCGGTGTGAAGGGGCTGGCCCTCGTCCTCTCGCTCCTCACCTTCCTCACCTTCGGGCTCGCCATCTACATCTCGCGCGACGGTCGCTGGGTGACGGTGCTGTTCTGCGGGATCGGCCTGATCGCCGCCGGCTTCGCCGTGATCGTCGCCCGCGAGGTTGCGGGAGGGATCGTGGTCGGACAGCTGGTGACCAAGGAAAGCGCAAAGCCGGCCGCGGAAGCGACCTGGTCGATCGCGACCTCGCTGATGACCAGCATTGCGACCACCGTAATCATCGTCGGCCTCCTGTTCGGGGTGGCCGGTTGGCTCGCTTCGCCAGCCGCCCCTGCACGAGCCAGCCGGCGGGTGATGGCGCCGGTCCTGCGCGACTACGCTGCCTACGTATACGCGGGGCTGGCATTCGTCGTCGGCATCTACTTCCTTTCCGCCCCAACCCAGAACCTGCGCTCCTTCCTCACCACGCTGGTTGTCGCGGGGCTGGCCGCCTTTGGGATTCACGAGCTGCGCAAGCAGTCCGAGGAGGAATTCCCCGACATCCAGCTGGACGACATCGTCGGCCGCACGAGGGAACGCATGGTCGGCGCGGTGAAGAGCGCCAACCTGGGCCAGCGGGCCGCGAAGCTGCGGCTGCCGGAGGTGCGACGCCCGGGCGCGGGAGCGGCGGCCGCGCCGGCGCACGACGAGGATGCCCGCCTCGCCCGCCTCGAACGCCTCGCCGCCCTCCACGAGAAGGGCGCCCTCAGCGACGAGGAGTTCGCCGCCGAGAAGGCGCGGGTGCTGGGCAGCGGCGGCTCGTGAGCCCGAAGCCCGCCCTCGGACTTGAACCGAGACAGTCTTCCTTACAAGGGAAGTGCTCTACCAATTGAGCTAGGCGGGCAACTCGTAATCCCGAGCCCAGCGTACGCGCTTACGCTGCCTGTTGCGAGGAGGATCCACGCGCAGATACATGCCGGTCGGTGGGACCTCTTCCGAAGGAATCACATAGACGCACTCGTTGTCTGGACAGTAGACGACAAACAGGTCGACCTCACCCGTGTAGTGCCGCACCCGAGTGCCATTGGTATTGGACTGAATACTCACCGCACTAAACTGGATCACGCCGTTACGGAGGCGACCGGTCTTGCACTGCGCCCTCAGAAAACGCCCATCGTTCTCGAGCACCAGGTCGTACCGCTGATTAACACCGAACGGGAGGAGCACCCGGTAACCGCGGCGCACGAGCTCGGCCAGAACCGCAGCCTCACTCCGATGGCCGACGTCTACCGGGTGGTCGGTGAGAACGGGTCTTATTAGAGGCGAACGCATGTTCGTATATTAGGTCTTCGATCGGACAGTTGTCACGTATCGACTCAATTGGGCACAGGGTGGCAGTACACATCTGCGGCTCAAGGGCATGGCCGATCCAGCCGATCACTTCCACCGTATGGGAACTAGGGACACTTCGCAGAGCGTGCGGAAGCCGGGACAACACGCACGCTCGCGCGCCATGGAGCTGGACGTTCGGCTCCTGCTGATGATCGGCATCGCGCTGTTCGTTCTGCTCGCCTCCTGGCTGCTGCTCGATGGTCGCGGATGGCTGCGGGTGTCAATCGAGCTTGCCGCAATCGGGCTAATGCTGGGCGCAAACCGGTGGCTCTCACCCCAGGTCGACCGCTGGCTCCAGGGCGCGCGAGGGGAGCAGAGAGTCGGCGCGGTCCTCGACAGCCTCTCCGGCGACGGCTGGCACGCGCTCCACGATGTCTCGCTGGGACGCGGCAACATCGATCACATCCTCGTCGGTCCGGGTGGGATCTTCACAATCGAGACGAAGAGTCACAAGGGGCGCTTCCGGGTCGAGCGGATCGACTCCGCGATGCTGAAGCAGGCCTATGCGGAGAAGAAGCTGCTCGAACGGATCACCGGATACAAGGTGCAGCCGCTGCTGGTCTTCAGCGAGGCGTGGCTGATCGGACGGGTGCCTGCCCGCCGGGAGGGAGTCGTGATCCTCCCCGCCCGAATCCTGGAGGGCTACGTCAACCGTCGCCCGCCGGTGGTCCCAGCCAGTCGCGCCAGTCAGGTCTACGGCCAGCTGGCGACGGCCCTGTCGGGCGCCTGATCGCTTACCGCAGAAGCTGGACCGCACAGCCGAAGCCCGGAACCCTGGCCACCTTCGCCTGGGGGAACGGATCGGCCGGGAGGCGCATCTAGGCCGGGACCGCGCGGGAGGCGAGGTGGGACGCCACCTTCCGCTTGACGCGCTGCAGAGCGTTGTCGACCGTCTTCGTGTCGCACTCGAGTCGCTCGGCGGTCGCCTCGTAGGAGTGGCCGTCGAGGTAGAGCGAGAGGACGCGGCTCTCCAGGTCCGACAGGACCCCCGAGCTGCCCGACAGGCACGAAACCAGGCTTGCCAGCTCTTCGGAGGCGATCACCTGACTGACGGGGTCGGAGACCATCGGCCCCGGCAGGATCTCGTCGAGGGTCGTTTCGGAGTCGCCTGCTGCGGCCGGCGTGTGGCTGAACGAGACGTACTGGTTGAGGGGGGTGTGCTTGTTGCGAGTGGCGGTCTTCACCGCCGTGATGATCTGCCGGGTGATGCAGAGCTCCGCGAAGCTGCGAAAGCTGGACTCGCGATCGGTCCGGTAGTCACGGATCGCCTTGTAGAGCCCGAGCAGCCCTTCCTGGATCAGGTCGTCGCTCTCGCCGCCGAGGAGGAAATAGGACGAGGCCTTCAGCCTGACGAAGCCGCGGTAGCGGCGGACGATCGCATCGTAGGCATCTGTGCGTCCCTCCTTGGCAAGCGCGACCAGGTAATGGTCATCAAGCTCAGGTTGAGAGTTAGCCTCGGCCGTGCGAGAGCCATTGAGTCGTCCGGTTGGGAGCCGCAGCTCCTGCGTAGGCGTAGATAGAGCCACTGATCCTTCTCCTTTCGGAATGAAGGGTCGTGGCGCCGGTACCTCCCCTGGGCGCCCGGATTGACTGGGGTCTCTCAGACTCAAGCTGAGGTTCACCCTTTATTGGCGCGGTAGTCTTATCGCCCAGCCGCGTTCTGTCAACCCCGAACTGACGTTCGTGCAACCGCCGTTGCAAATGCTAGGCAGGTTGCCGCCGCTGGCGAACGGCCTCGAAGAGAAGGGCAGCGGCGGCGGCGGAGACGTTGAGCGACGCAACCTCACCGACCCGCGGCAGCGCGACGAACCCGTCGCAGGCCGACGCAACTCGAGGGCGAACCCCCTTGCCCTCGCCACCGAGGACGAGCACGGTGGGGCCGGTGAGGTCGACGTCCCAGGGCGCCTGTGGAGCGCCGGCATCGGCGCCCCAGATCCAGAAGCCGGCGGCCTTCGCCTCGGCGAGCCAATCGGCGAGATTCCGGACACGAGCGACATCGAGATGCTCGACAGCTCCCGCCGAGGCCTTGCAGACGACGGCCGTGATCTCGGCCGAACGGCGCTCCGGTATGACGACGCCAGCCGCACCGGCGAACTCCGCCGAGCGGCAGACGGCGCCGAGGTTGCGCGGGTCCTGGACCTGGTCGAGAGCGACCAGCAGCGACCCGTCGCGCCTCAGCAGCGCCTGCGGATCGGCATAGGGATAGGGATCGACCTCGGCGACCATCCCCTGATGGTCGGGCGACCCGCAGAGGCGCTCCAGCTCCTCGGCAGGCGTCTCCGGACCGCGCCAGACCCGATGGACCCGGCGCTTGCCGGCTTCCGCCTCCGCCACCGGCCTCTTCCCGTAGACCAGGGACGCGGACAGGGGCGAGCGGGGGGTCGACCCTGCGCCGCTCACAGGCGCTCTCGAGGGATCAGCCTGGCGCCGCCGGCCAAGTCCCGGACTTCCCAGCCCAGCTCGGCGAGCCGGTCGCGGATCTCGTCGGCACGCCCGAACTCCTTGGCGGCACGGGCCTCCTGCCGTTCAGCCAGAAGAGCCTCTGCTTCGGCGTTGGCGCCGTGCTCGGTGCTCGCCAGCGAGCCGAGCCCCACCAGCTCGAGCATCGCGCGCAGGGCCTCCGGCGCCCCCGGCAGCTCTTCTCGGTTCGCTTCGGCGACCAGCTCAAACGCCTCGGCCATCGCCCGCGGCGTGTTGAAATCGTCAGCCAGCGCGTCCTTAAAAGCTCCTAGACGGGACTCGGGGGAGGGCCCGTCGGAGCCTCCCCGCTGTTGCTCCGACGGGCCCTCCCCCGAGTCCCCCCCGACCGGCTCCGACAGGCCTTCCCCGGACTCTCCCCCACCACCCACTCCGTCCTCGCCAACCGGATGCTCGCGAAAGAAGTTCCGCAGCCGCTCCACCCGCGCCGCCGCCTGCTCCATCTGCTCGGCATCGAAGGCCAGCGGCTGCCGGTAGTGCCCCGAGATGAGGTAGCCCACGACCGCCTCGCGGCCGAAGCGGTCCAGCGCCTCGGAGAGCTGGAAGATGTTGCCCTCGGACTTCGACATCTTCTCGGCGTCTGTCTCGATCATCCCGTTGTGCATCCAGACCCGCGCGAACGGCCGCCCCGCAGCCTCGGATTGCGCAATCTCGTTCTCGTGGTGCGGGAAGACGAGGTCCGAGCCGCCACCGTGAATTGCGAAGGAGGGACCGAACTCGGCCTCCGCCATCGCGGAGCACTCGATGTGCCAGCCCGGCCGTCCCGGCCCCCAGGGCGAATCCCAGGAGGTGTCCTCGCCATCCTTGTGCGCTTTCCACAGCGCGAAGTCGAGCGGATCCTCCTTGAGCGTGGCGGAGCCCGCCTCCTCCCCCTGGTCCATGTCCTGGAACAGGCGGTTGGAGAGCTTTCCGTAGCCCGGAAAGCTTCGCACCCGGAAGTAGACGTCCCCGCCGGACTCATACGCATGCCCGGCCTCGACCAGCTCGAGGATGAGCGCGACGATGCCGGCGATCGTCTCGCTCGCCAGCGGCTCGGCGTCGGGACGGCCCAGCCCCAGCCGGTCCGTGTCCTCCAGGTAGGACGCGGTCATCCGCGCAGCCAGCTCCCCCGAGAGCTTCCCCGCCTCGCGCGCGGCGGTATAGATCTTGTCGTTGATGTCGGTGACGTTGACCACCAGGCGGACCCGATAGCCCTCGGACCTCAAGAACCGCGCGAACAGGGAGAAGATGACGAACGGCCGCGCATTGCCGATGTGGATGCGGCTGTAAACCGTCGGGCCGCAGGCATAGATCCCGACCTCCCCCCCGGCATCGAGCGTGACCAGCTCGCCGGAAAGGGTGTCCCTTATCCGCACCTCTCTCATGGCGCGGGATGCTAGACGGGGCTAGAAGGTTCGGTAGCCGGCGCCGGAGGCCGTCGCCTCTTTGCGAGCCCAGGCGGGCGCCGTTTCCTCGGCCGCGGCGACGACTTCGCGCCGCGCCCGTTTGGCACTCGCCTTGATCTCGTCCTCCGCCGCGCTCCGCGCCCGCTCTTCGCGCTGCTCGGCCTGCCTGCGGATCCGGTCGGACTCGGCCTTCAACTGCTCCTCAGCGCGCGCCCGTGCCTGCTCCTTGGCTTCACCTTCAACCTTCTCGATCAGCCTGCGAACGCGCTCCTCCGCCTCCCTGCGCACGTCCTCGGTGCCCTTCATGACACGTTCCTCGATCTCGGCCTCGAGTCGCACGGCGATCTCGTGCGCCTCCGCGGCCGCTGCCTCAGCGTCAGCGGCCCGCTGCTCCGCCGCTGCCACGCGCCGGTCGGCCTCCCCCTGCACCTCCTCCAGCGCCCCGCGAGTGCGCTGCTCACCCTCCTCCCGGGCACGTCCGACGGCCTCGGCAAGCGCCCTGTCGGAGTCGGCCCGGACGCCAGCCAGCTGAGCGGCAAGCGCCTCGCGGTCAGTCTGGGCTCCCTGCTGCGCCTGCTCAAACGCCTTCTCGGCACGATCCCTGGCGTCCTCGGCACGGGCCGCACGCGCCTCCGCGTCGTGTCGTTTCTCGCGCTCGGCGGCGACTCGCTCCCGGCCCCCCTCGCCGAGCTTTCGCAGCGTCGCCATCGCCCGCTCCTTCAGCTCGGCCTCGCGCCGCTCCGCCTCGACCTCAGCTTCGGCGGCCCTCGACTCGGCCTTCGCAATCCGCTCCTCGCTGACGCGGACCCACGCCAGCGCCTGCTTGGCGATTCCGTGTATCTCCTCGGTCGCCTCTCCAACCGCCGTCAACCGCATCGCAGGCTCACGCATACTCGCGGAACCTACTACGCCCAGCGGAGGGTGTGCCACCTCGCCAACGGACACAAAACCCGCAATTAGCGGGACGCCGCTAGCTCGAACCCTGCATCTCCCACTCATGCAGCTCGCGCTTGAGGACCTTGCCGGTCGCGTTGCGCGGCAGCTCGTCGAGGAACGTCACCTCGCGCGGCGTCTTGTAGGCGGCGAGATTGGCCTTGACGTGAGCCTTCAGGTCGTCCTCGGAGATCTCGGCATCGGTGGCAAGCACCACGAATGCCTTCAGCCGCTGCCCGAACTCCTCGTCTTCGACGCCGATCACCGCGACCTCGACCACCAACTCGTGATCGGCGAGCAGGTCCTCAACCTCGCGCGGGAAGACGTTCTCGCCACCCGAGATGATCATCTCGTCGTCGCGGCCGTCGACGAAAAGGCGTCCCCCGGCATCGAGGTGGCCGACATCGCCACTGCTCAACAGGCCGTCGATGACCTCCTTGCCGCCGCCGCCGGTGTAGCCCTCGAAGGACATCTCGTTGCCGACGAAGATCCGCCCGACCTCGCCGGGCCGCACCTCCCGCCCCTGCTCGTCATAGAGCCGGACGACGGTGCCGCGAGGCGGGCGCCCGGCGGTGCCCGGGGCGGCTCGCAGGTCCTCCGGGGTGGCGACCGTCGCGTAGGCGACCTCTGTCGACCCGTAGAGGTTGTAGATCGTGTCGCCGAAGAGGTCCATCCATTCGATCGCCAGCTCGCCGGGGAGCGCCGAGCCCGAGAGCGAGGTGATCCGCAGCGAGGAGAGGTCGTGGGAGGTGAGCGTCTCGCGCGGCAGTCGCAGGATGCGCTGCACCATCACCGGCACGGCCACCAGCACCTTGGCGCGGTGCTCCTGCACCGCCCGCAGGGTCTCCTCGGGGTCGAAGCGACGCTGGAGAACGATCGTGGCTGCCGTGGGCAGACCGATCACGAAATGGAGGAAGCCCCAGGAGTGGAAGAGCGGCGCGGCGATCATCATCGTCTCGCGGCTGCGGAACGGGATCTTGTCGATCAGCGCCGTAAGCGCGAACAGCCCGTCGGGGCTGGAGCGCTGCGCGCCCTTCGGCGCCCCGGTCGTCCCCGAGGTGAGGATCACGAAGCGCGGCTTGTCGGGCGGCGGCTTCAGGTCGGAGTCGTCGTTTTCGGCGATCAGCGAATCGATCGTCGGCGCGCCGGCGTCCCCGTCGGTCCAGCCGATGATCCGCTTCACGTTCCCGTCGACACCCTCGAGGAGCTCCGCGAACTCTTCGTCGTAGATCAGCGCTTTCGGGCCCTCGCGGTGCGTCACCTCGACCAGCTGGGGGCCGGCGAACATGGTGTTCAGGTAGAGGGCGCTGGCGCCGAGCTTGGCGGCGGCAAGCGTCGCCTCGACGAAGCCGCGGTGGTTGCGGCACATGACCCCGATTCCGTCGCCGTAACCGATGCCCATCTTCTGGAAGGCGTGGGCCAGCGCGTTCGAGCGGCGGTGAAGCTGTTCGAAGGTGAGTGAGCCCCGTTCGTCGATCAGCGCCGTCTCGTCGGGGTGGTGGATCGCGGCCGTGGCGATCCCGGTCGCGGGAGAGGCCCCCCAGCGCAGGAAGGTGGCGGCCAGCTTCGCGGCCTTGTCGGGGCGGACCAGCCCGATGATGCCGGCGTCGCGCAGGACCCTGGCCTCGAAAACGGCGTCGGCAATCGACTGGCGGGCGCTTGACGCTATGGACGTGACACTCGGCATCGGACCGCGAAGACTATTCGCTATCGATGGAAGCGACCGCAATGCAGGCGATTCCCTCGCCGTGACCGATCCAGCCCATCCCCTCGTTGGTGGTCGCCTTCACGCTCACCCGGGCCGATGTCACCTCGGCGATGGTGCGCTCCATCTCCGCCCGATGCGGCGCAAGCCGTGGACGCTCGCAGACGACCGTGGCGTCGATGTTGACGATCCGACCCCCGATCGCGCCGACCACGGTGCGCAGCAGGTCGATGGAGTCGGCGTCCCGCCACCGCTCCTCGTCGTCGGGGAAGAGGCTGCCGATGTCGCCCGCTCCGGCCGCGCCGAGCAGTGCGTCGATCACCGCATGCGTGAGAACGTCGGCGTCGGAGTGCCCGGCGAGCCCGCGCTCGTGCTCGATCGCGACCCCACCGAGGATCAGGGGGCGGCCCGCGGCAAAGCGATGGCTGTCGTAGCCGATTCCTACGCGACTCATCTCATCGATTGTCCAGGACGGGGGAGTCGAGGGGCTCGAGCCGCCGCCGGCGACGGTCGAAGACGGATATCTCCACCACCCCGAGCTCGCTGAGGAGCTCGAGCGCCCGGTCGTAGCCGCAGCCGACCTGCTCGGGCAGGTGGGCATCGGAGGAGAGCGAGAAGACAGCCCCCGCCTCGACGCACATCTCCGCGAAGGCACGTGCCGGGTAGAGCTCGGCCACCGGCTTGCGAAGGCCGGCGGTGGAAACCTCGACCGCTATGCCGCTGGCCGCGATCGCCTCGACCGCCGGCTCGTAGAAGAAGCGTGGGTCGCGCGCGGGCAGCGGCCGGGCGCTGCCCCAGACCTTGACGAGATCGGGGTGGGCGAGGATGTCGAAGAGACCGCAGCGCGCGCACTCGGCGAGCGACTCGAAGTAGCGCCGCCAGACCTCGTCCGGGTCCCGCTGAGCCGCCCAGGCGTCCCAGCCCTCGTGATCGACCGCCAGGTCGCCGATGAAGTGAACCGACCCGACCACGTAGTCGAGGTCATGCGCCTCCAGCAGCGTGGCGGTGCGATCCTCGGCGCCGGGCACGAAATCGCACTCGATCCCGAGCTTCAGCTCGGTGCCCCGCACGAACTCGCAGTAGGCGTCGAGGTCGTCGCGCGCCTGTTCCTCCCAGAACGGATGACGCCAGAGATCGAGCGCCTGGGTGAAGCGGTGGATGTGCTCGGAAACGCCCAGCTCGGCGATGCCGGCAGCCGACGCCGCCGCCAGGTAGCGGTCGACGTTTTCCGCTGTGAAATACCTCTCCGGCGGCGTGTCATCCTCGTCGGGGCGAAGGTGCAGGTGGTAGTCGGTCAGCATCGACTCGCACGTTACGCGGTTGGAAGGGTGGGTCGCCGCCCTCTGGTGGGTACTCTCGACCCCGCATGATCCGTCAGCTCACCGTTCTCCTCGTCGCGTTCGCGGGCGGAACAGCCATCGCTGAGGCGCTTGGCGCCGTCAACCTTGGAACCGCACTGAGCTTCGGACAGCTCAGCTTCGCGGCGGCGCTCACCTGGGTCCTGCTGCGTTAGATCCGCTGCCAAGGGCCGCCGCCTACGAGCGCTGGAGGCGCTCGCAGAGAAGCAGCTCGGCCAGGCGCAGGTCCAGCGCGGTCGTCACCTTGAGGTTCTCGGGCGAGGAGGGATGGACGAGCACCTTGCCGCCCGCCGCCTCGACCAGCATCGCCTCGTCGGTTGCCTCAGGCGTTCGCTCGGGGTCGGCGGCAGCACGCTCGAGCCAGGCGGCGAGGGCCTCTCGAAGCGCGGCGGTCCGAAAGACCTGCGGTGTCTGCGCCGCCCAGAGCCGGCCGCGGTCCAGCGTCTCCTCCACGACAGTTGATGAGTTGATGACCTTATAGGGGTCACAAGTCATCACTCGATCGCCAAAGCGGGTGCGACTCGGGGTCTCGGCCGGCCTCCCTGCAGCCGCCGCCTCCGTTGCCGCCACCTGCTTGATCGTGTCGGTTACGGGAGCAGCCGCGATTGCCCCGTCGGCCTCGTCATCGGCAACCAGGGTCGCGACGACACCCTCGAGCAGGCCCGGCGTCAGCAGCGGCCGGGCCGCGTCGTGGATCGCGACCAGCTCGGTTCCGACCGCAGCCAGGGCGTTCGACACGGACGCCAGGCGGGTCTGCCCGCCCTCGACCACACCGAGATCGTGCCCGCCCAGCTCATGGACATGCCCCGGAGGACAGGCAACGACGATCGAACGCACCGGCTCGGCCGCCCGGCACGCCGCGATCGACCACTCGACCATCGACTTCCCGGCAAGCGTCACAAACGCCTTCGGGCCGCCGGCTCCCAGCCTCTCGCCGGAGCCGGCGGCCGCGATGACCGCTGTGACGGCCGCGTTAAGCGGTTGCCGTGGCGGCGAAGCGCTCCTCCAGCAGCCCGTCGAGGTATTCCTCCGCGCCTTCCTCGTCTCTGTCGAGCGCGTACATGAACTCCGACGAGAGAATCTTCTTGGCCCGCGTGTACATCTGCTTCTCGCCGGTCGAGAGGCCCTTCTCCATCTCGCGAATCGCGAGGTTGCGGACAACCTCAGCGAGCTCGAAGACGTCGCCGGTCTTGATCTTCTCGCGGTTGTACTTGAAGCGCCGGTTCCAGTTCTTCGGCATCTCCGACACGTCATCGGTGAGGACATCGGTGACCTTCTTGATTTCCTCTTCGTCGATGACCCGCCGCAGCCCTGCCTTGCCGGCGTTTTCGCACGGGACCATCACCGTGAGTTCGTTATGGAGGATCTTGATCGTGAGGTACTCACGTTCCTCCCCCATCAGCTCGCGGGTCTCTTTCTTCAGCACCAGGCCTGCTCCATGGTGCGGGTACACGACCTTGTCGCCCTCCTCGAAGTCACAGACGTACTCGACGTCCTGCTCGGGGCTTGCCTCCATAGCCTCCTCTAGCTCGGGAATCGCTCCGCTCCTTTCCATTCGTGACGGCGCCACTCACCGTCAACTCTGCAAGTACCGGTCAACCAGATCGACCTCCTGAAGCCTCCGCAGGCCCTCGCGAATGTCCTTCGCCCGGGTCGGGCCGACTCCGTCGACGGCCTCGAGATCGGCGTCCGAGGCCGCAAGGACCTCCTCCAGGCCGCCGAAGGCGTGGATGATCTTCTGGACGACAAGCTTGGGAATGCGCGGGATGTGACCCAGGATGCGGTAGCCGCGCGGCGCGACCGGGAAGTCGAGGGTGTTGACCTTGCGGTCGTAGCCGAGCAGCTCGGCGAGGCGCCCGAAGTCCAGAACGTCCTGATGGGACATCAGGGCCAGCGACTGCAGCACCACGGCAAGGTTCTGCTCGGTGTCCTCGACCGAGTAGTCGCGGATCAGCGCAGTCTTGTCGGCCGCCACGCCGACCATCGTCTCCTCGAGCTGCATCTCGATCAGTCGGCCCTCGGTGCCCAGCTCGACGATGTAGCGCTCCACCTCGACCGCCATCCGGGTGACCAGCTCGGCTCGCTGCAGGACCGCAAGGACGTCGTAGAGCACCCCGCCACCCTCGAACTCCAGCACGGTGAGACGGGAGGAGACCTGGTCGAGCCGCTCTCGGTACTTCTCCAGCGTAGCCAGTCCCTGGTTCGACTTTGCGAGCACCGCGGGGATTTCCTCGAGCATGCACTTCGTCCCCTCGACATAGAGCGAAACCACATCCCGGCGCTGAGAGATCGCGATCACCAGGGCGTCGGTCTGCTTCGAGACGCGCTCGGCGGTGCGATGCCGGGTGCCCGTTTCGCCGGAGAGGATCGTGGGGTCCGGCATCAGCTGGACGTTGGCCCAGACGATCTTCGTCGACTCGGCATTGAGGATGATCGCCCCGTCCATCTTCGCCACCTGGTAGAGCATCGCCGGCGTGTAGTCGACGTCGAGCTTGATCCCACCCGAGAGCAGGTGCGAAAGGTCGGCGGGATCACCGACCACGATCAGGCCGCCGGTGCGAGCCTGGACGATGTTGTCGATCCCCTCGCGCAGGGCACCACCGGGGGCGACGATGTCCAACGCTCTCAGTAGCCGGGGGTCCTGTCGTTCTGAAAGCTCTTGAAGCGCATCCCCAGGCAGCGACGACATCACGGTCTAGGATGCCAAATATCGCATTGCAATGCGGTCTGCCGAACTCCTAGTGGACAGATAGGAATTGGGGTTGTCAAGGGCGTCCGCTCATGCGGCGGCCATCGCCAGGTCGCGCTCGGGGTCGATCCCCCAGCGCTTCCCGGCCGCGATCAGACCCTCGTCCAGCGCCCAGCCGTCGGGGCGCTCGTCGCCCGCGTGCCCCGGACTGCCTCCCTTGAGCGACATGCAGCCTGCGTTGTCGCCGATCGCCCGGATCGTGGCCACATCGTTCTCGTCCAACCGGAGCTCAACCGGGAGCGCGGCGAGCTCGGCGCGCTTCTCCTCGATCGGGCGCGCCTCGGGCCCCGCCTCCTGGATCAAGGTCGGGACGACACACTCAACCGCCGGGTGCATGAGGTTCCACTGGCAGGCGAGCTGGATCGTTGTCAGACCGGCCCGCCGGCCGATCGGGGCGACACGCTCCAGCTTCTCGAGGCCCGCCTCGATCCAGCCGCCGGGGCGGAAGGCCCGGTGGTCCCCCTTCGCCAGCTCCATGCCGGGCCGCAGGTCACCCCAGAAGAGGCCTCCGTAGTCGACAACCCGCGTGATCACCTGGACGCCATGCTTGGCGGCAGCGTCGAGGCACAGCTCGCCAGGCCAAGGCTCGAACGGGTTGAGGATGATCATCGCCCAATCGATGTGCTCGCCGAAGCGCTCCAGGCAGGAGATGAGATCGAGCGTGAAGCCGTTGGCGGGGCCGGGCGCGACACCGAGCTGCCGGGCGAGACCGACCTCGCGCAGCGCCTCCATCCCGCCCCAGACCGCCTCGCTCGAGTAGCCGATCCGATCCGGGTTGTGGAGGAGCAGCAGGTCGAAGCGGTCGGCGCCGATCCGCTCCAGGCTGCGCTCCGCAGCCATCCGCAGGTAGCCGGCATACTCGCCGGGCCCACGCAGGCGGGGATCGGTGAAGCGGGGGAATCCGCGCGGGCCGTCGCGCTCGCCGGCGTAGAAGTCATGGCCGACGGCGCCCACCAGGCAGTACTCGCCGTGGGGGACCCCGCTCAGCGCCCGGCCCAGCACCCGGTCCGCTTCACCTTGCCCGTAGGCATCGGCGGTGAGAACCGTGTCGACTCCTGCATCCGGGCGCAGCAGCGCCGCAAGGCGTTCCTCGTCGACCGCGGAGCCGAAGCGCAGGAACCTTCCCCCGCTCCAGGTGCCGATCGCGGTCCGGCCGGGCTCGCGCATTTGGGCAGACCTACTCAGGCTCGGGCGCCAGGCCGCCGGCGTGCTCGCCATCGGGCTGCCCACCCTCGTCGCCCTCGTGAGCGCCGTCCTTCTTCGCGCCAACGCCGACCTTCTCCGGCTCAGGCGCCCTCAGCGGCTTCTTCGGCGCGATGATCGTCAGCTTCAGCGGCCGGTCCTCCTCGTCGCCGGAGGGGTCACGATCGATCATCACGGTTGAGCCGGGGGTCATCGCACCCTGCCTCAGCACTTCGTCGGCAAGCGGATCCTCGATGTAGCGCTGGATCGCGCGACGCAGCGGCCGGGCCCCCATCGACGGGTCCCAGCCCTTCTCGACCAGCAGGTCTTTCGCCTCGTTCGTGAGGTCGAGCTGCAACTCGTGCTCGGCGACCTGAACGCGGACGCGGTTGATCATCAGGTCGATGATCTCCTTGACCTCCTCGCGAGCCAGCTTGTGGAAGACGATCACCTCGTCGATCCGGTTGAGGAACTCGGGCCGGAAGACCTTTTTGAGGTCGCTCATGATCCGGTTCTTCATGTCGTCGTATGACATTCCGGTCTCATCGGCGACGGTGAAGCCGATCGAGGTGTTCTTGGCGATCTCCGACGCTCCGATGTTCGAGGTCATGATCACGATCGAGTTGCGGAAGTCGACCGTGCGCCCCTGGGCATCGGTGAGCCGCCCGTCCTCGAGGATCTGCAGCAGGATGTTGAAGACGTCCGGATGGGCCTTCTCGATCTCGTCGAGCAGCAGCACCGAGTACGGCTTGCGCCGCACGGCCTCGGTCAGCTGACCGCCCTCGTCGTAGCCGATGTAGCCGGGCGGCGAGCCGACCAGACGGCTGACCGCGTGCTTCTCCATGTACTCGGACATGTCGATCCGGACCATCGCCTCCTCATCGCCGAACAGGAACTCGGCGAGGGTCCGGGCGAGCTCCGTCTTGCCGACCCCCGAGGGGCCGAGGAAGATGAACGAGCCGGCTGGGCGCTTCGGGTCCTTGATCCCGGCGCGTGAGCGCCGGATCGCCTTGGAGACGGCGGTGATCGCGACCTGCTGGCCGATCACCCGTTTGTGCAGCTCCTCCTCCATCCGGATCAGCTTCTTCGTCTCCGCCTCCGTGAGCTTGAAGACGGGGATCCCAGTCCACATCGAGACGATGTCGGCGATCTCCTCCTCGCCGACCTCCGGCCGCTCTCCGCTCTCGCCCTCGGCCCACTCGTCTTCGAGCTGGCGCTTGCGGGTGGTCAGCTGGCGCTCGCTATCGCGCAGGCTCGCCGCTTTCTCGAACTCCTGCGCATCGATTGCGGCCTCCTTCTCGCGCCGCGTCGTCTCGATTTCATCCTCGAGATCGCGGTAGACCGGGGGCGCGGTCATCGACCTGATCCGCATCCGGGAGGCCGCCTCGTCGATCAGGTCGATCGCCTTGTCCGGCAGGAACCGATCGGAGATATAGCGATCCGCCAGCTCGGCGGCGGCCGCCAACGCGTCGTCGGTGATGTTCACCCGGTGGTGCTGCTCGTAGCGCTCGCGCAGGCCTTCGAGGATCTTGACCGTGTCCTCGACAGACGGCTGGTCGACTTTGATCTGGGCGAAGCGACGCTCCAGCGCAGAGTCGCGCTCCAGGTACTTGCGGTACTCGTCGAGCGTCGTCGCCCCGATCGTCTGCAGCTCGCCGCGAGCAAGCGCCGGCTTCAGGATCGAGGCGGCGTCGATCGCGCCCTCGGCGGCGCCGGCGCCGACCAGGTTGTGGAGCTCGTCGATGAAGAGGATGATGTCGCCGCGCTGGGTGATCTCTTTCATCACCTTCTTCAGGCGCTCCTCGAACTCGCCGCGGTACTTCGAGCCAGCGACCAGCGCCGCCAGGTCGAGCGTGTAGATCTGCTTGTTCTTGAGCAGCTCCGGAACCTCGCCTTTGTTGATGCGGGCGGCCAGGCCCTCGACCACGGCCGTCTTGCCGACGCCCGGCTCACCCAGCAGCACCGGGTTGTTCTTGGTGCGGCGGGAGAGGATCTGCATGATCCGCTCGATCTCCGTCTCGCGACCGATCACCGGGTCGAGCTTGCCCTCCTCGGCGAGCTTGGTCAGGTTTCTGCCGAACTGGTCGAGCAGCTTCGAGGACTTCTTCCCCTCGCCCTGGCCCCCGGCGCCGGCGGCCTGGCGACGACCTCCCGGGCCGGAGAGCATCCGGATCACCTCGTTGCGGATCTTGTCGGAGTCGGCGTCGAAGTCGAGCAGGATGCGCGCCGCCACCCCCTCGTTCTCTCGCACCAAGCCGAGCAGGATGTGCTCGGTGCCGATGTAGTTGTGGCCGAGCGAGAGCGCCTCCCGCAGCGCCAGCTCCAGGACCTTCTTGGCGCGCGGGGTGAACGGGATCTGGCCCGAGGTCACCTCCTCGCCGGAGCCGACGATGCGGACCACCTGGGAGCGGACTCGCTCGGTGGTGATGTCGAGAGACTCGAGGACGCGGGCGGCGAGCCCCTCCTCCTCGCGCAGAAGCCCGAGCAGGATGTGCTCGGTGCCGATGTAGTTGTGCTTGAGCGTGCGCGCCTCTTCCTGGGCCAGGACAACTACCTGTCGGGCTCGCTCTGTGAATCTCTCGAACAAGGGCTTCTCAGCTTCTCACTTGATCAAACGCGGTTTGACGATTGAAGTACCGCAGACGCCCTTCGGGTATCGGGAGGCGCCCATGTGTCCCTTAACGATACCGAGCGGGCCTAGCCGGCCGGGACACCTGAATTGCCGCTCATAGCGGGGTTCTGGGCCCTGTTTACGACCGCATCGCGGGGAACAGCACCACCTCGCGCACGCTGCGGGCCCCGGTCAGGATCATCACCACGCGGTCGATCCCGAGACCAACCCCGCCGGTTGGCGGCATGCCGTGCTCCAGCGCCTCCAGGAAAGCCTCGTCGTAAGGCTGCGCCTCCTCGTCGCCGCGGGCCCGCTCGGCTGCCTGCTGCTCGAAGCGGCGCCGCTGTTCGTCTGGGTCGTTCAGCTCGCTGAACGAGTTGGCGATCTCGATCCCCCCGACAAAGGCCTCCCAGCGCTCGACCAGCCCCTGCTCGGACCGATGCGCCTTTGCGAACGGCGACAGCTCGACCGGATAGTCGAGGACGAAGGTCGGCTGGATCAGCTCCGGCTCGACCGACCTGGAGAGGAGACCGTCGACCAGCTTGCCCCAGCCCTCCGCTGGATCGGACTGGGTTTCCATCGCGGCGGCCAGCGCCTCGCGAGTCGGGTGCTGGGAGATGTCGATGCCGGTTCGCTCGCGAATCGCCTCGCGCAGCGTCACACGCTTCCAGGGAGGGGCTAGGTCGATCTTCACGCCGTCCCGCTCGACGACGGTCGTCCCCAGCACCCGCTCGGCCACCTCGGCGACCAGCTGCTCCAGATCGTGCGCGGTCTTCACGTAGTCCGCGTAGGCCTCGTACCACTCGAGCATCGTGAACTCGGGGTTGTGCTTGTGAGACACACCCTCGTTGCGGAAGTCCTTGCCCAGCTCATAGACGCGGTCGATGCCGCCCACCACCAGCCGCTTCAGGTACAGCTCGGTGGCGATCCTCAGGTAGAAGTCGCGGTCGAGGGCGTTGTGGTGCGTGACGAAGGGACGGGCAAGGGCGCCGCCGTAGAGCGGCTGCAGCACCGGCGTCTCGACCTCTACGAAGCCGTGATCGTCGAGCCAGCGGCGCACCTCGCCGATCGTGCGCGCACGGGTCGCGAAGAGGCGGCGACTCTCCTCGTTGGCGAGAAGGTCGAGCTCACGCTGGCGATAACGGGTCTCGACGTCCTCGAGGCCGTGGAACTTCTCCGGTGGCGGTCGCAAGCTCTTCGCCAACAGGCGCCAGTGGTCGACCGCGAGCGAGAGCTCACCGCCCCGCCTGGTCGCAAGCGCCGTGCCCTCCACGCCGATGAAGTCGCCGAGATCGAGGTTGACGAGCAGCTCGAACGCCTCCTTCCCGAGCAGGTCCTCGCGAGCATGGAGCTGGACCTGGCCACTGCCGTCACGGAGGTCGAGGAAGGCGGCTTTGCCGTGGCCGCGGCGGGCGACGATGCGCCCCGCCACACGGTGGCGCGAGTCGGTCTCGATCCCCGCCGCCAGGCCCTCGTGCGCGGTACGCACCTCGGCGATGTCCTCGCGCTCGGCGAACTCATGCGGGAACGGCTCGACCCCGGACTCGCGCAGACGCTCGAGCTTCTCCCGCCTATCCCGGAGAACGTCTGAGACCGCTTGCTCGCCTGGCTCGCTCATCGCGAGGGCGAGCCTATCGGCCTCAGGCCGACTCGATCTTCGTGATTTTGAGCTTCTTCCTCGGACCGCGCGGAACCTCGACGGTGACCACGTCGTTGCGCTTGCGGCCGATCAGGGCCTTGCCGACCGGCGACTCGTTCGAGAGCTTCTGCTCGAGCGGGTCGGCCTCGGTCGAGCCGACGATCTGGAACTTCTGCGAATCCCCCGTCTTCTGATCTTTGACGTGGACGATCGAGCCAAAGGTCACCTTGTCGGTGCCGACGTCCTTCTCGTTGATCACCGTAGCCCGGCGCAGCCTCTCCTCGAGCTGCGCGATCCGATGCTCGAGCAGGGCCTGCTCGTTCTTGGCGTCGTCGTACTCGGCGTTCTCGGAGATGTCGCCGAACTCGCGCGCCTCCTTGATCCTCGCCGCCACCTCGCGCCGCTTCTCGGTCGAGAGGTACTCGATCTCGCCTTTGAGCTTCTCGAGCCCTTCCGGTGTGATTACGGCCTGCCGACTCACTTGTGCTGACCTCGCTTTGCTTGGTGGAGGGTGGGAAATTCAGGCTCCCAAAGCCAAAAAACGCCCGGGTGCGACGGCTTTCGCCTCGCCACACCTGGGCCCGAAGTCGCGGGATTATAGCGGGGGGTCAAGCTCCGCAAATCAGGGCCCTCCTCGCGTCCGCGCCGACGCCTACGAAACCGCGGCCGGCTCGACGACGCCGGCGATCAGCTCCCTGGCGCGGGGAAGGTCGGCGTGCCGCTGCAGCTCATCGGCGACAGCGGCGGAGGCCCCAAGCGAATCCACGTACCAGGGATAGAACTTGCGCAGGTAGCGGGCGGCTCGCTCCGTCCCCAGGTGCTCCTCGGCGCGATCGATCATCCAAAGCAGCTCGCTGACGACGGCTTCCCGTGAGGGCGGCTCGGCGCGGCGCCCCGTCAGTTCTTCGAACACCCACGGGTTGCCGAGCGCGCCGCGCGCGATCATCACCGCGTCGGCCCCCGACTCGCGGTAGGCCAGGCGCGCCGCCTCCGCGCTCTTCAAGCCCCCCGAAACGATCACCGGGACGTCGACGCGCTCGGTCAGCTCGCGCGTGAGGGCGTAGTCGGGGCTGCCCTTGTGACCGGTCGTAGCGGGACGCGGGTGGAAGGCAATCGCCGCAACCCCCGCCTCCTCGGCGAGACGAACGGCGAGGTCGAAGCCGGCGCGGTCCCCGGGACGCAATCCGGAACGCAACTTCACAGTCACGGGCAGACCGCTGCCCGCGGCGGCGGCCCGGGCCAGGGCCATTGCCAGCTCGGGGTCGCTCAGCAGCTCGACGCCGGCACCCGTCTTGCGCACCTTGCGCACAGGGCACCCCATGTTGATGTCGATCAGGTCGGCGCCGGCTTCGGCAGCGATGGCGGCCCCGGAGCGCATCACCTCGACGTCGTGGCCAAAGAGCTGCACCGAGACCGGGTGCTCGTCGGGATGGATCCGCATCAACTCCCGCAGGGTGCGCTCGTTGCGGTAATGCAGCCCGAAGCTGGAGATCATCTCCGATACGGCGAGACCCGCGCCGTGCCTCTTCGCCTGTAGGCGAACGAACCAGTTGCCGATCCCGGCCAGCGGCGCGAGCAGCACGCGATTGGAGATCGGCACCCCACCGATCTCGAACGGATCTGTCAGCTCAGGAATTTCTCTCATGGATCAAGCGCAGCCCCTTCAGGGTAAGCATCTCGTCCACCTCGTCGATCGTCTCGGTGAACGGCACGATCGCCTCGGCAAGGCCGCCGGTCGCCAGCAGGCCGACCTCGCCGAGCTCGTCCTCGATCCTGCGAACGACACCGTCGATCAGGCCTGCGAAGCCGAAGACGACACCGGACTGGATCGCGGCGCGACTCGAGCGGCCGATCGCCGTCTCGGGCTCGGCGAGGTCGATCCGCGGAATTCGGGCAGCCCGCTCGACCAGCGCGGTGAGCGAGATCTCGAGCCCCGGGGCAATCGCCCCGCCGAGGTATTCGCCCGCGTCGGAGACCGCGTCGAAGTTGATCCCGGTGCCGAAGTCGACCACGATGCAGGCGCGCCGAAACCTGTCGTAGGCGGCGACCGCATTGACGAGGCGATCGGCGCCCACCTCGAGTGGATTGTCGATCCGGATCGGCATGCCGGTCTTGACACCGGGCTCGATCGTCAGGCAGTCGGCGCTCAGGTAGCGCTCCGTGAGGTGCTCGTACTGCGTGCCGAGAGGGGGTACCACCGATGACACGCAGACCGCGTCGAGATCGGCAAGGCTCATGCCGTTGAGGGCCAGGAGACCGGCGATCCGCTCCGCCAGCTCGTCGCCGGTCGCCCCGGAACGGGTCTGGAAGCGCCAGTGCTCGGCAAGGCGCTCGCCGTCGAAGGCGCCCAGGTGGGTTTGCGTGTTGCCGACGTCTACCGCAAGGAGCACGGCGCGATTATCGCCGGATTGCGCGCTCGCGAGCGGGCAACGGGGAGATGCGCATAGGATCAGTCGCCAGTGGACGTACGCCTCTACGTGATCCCGGCCTCGCACCCGAGCATCGCGGTGGCGCTGATGCTCGAGCACAAGGGCATCCCCTATAAGCGCACCGACCTGATGCCGGTGATCTCCAAGGCTGTCGTGCGGGCGCTCGGCTTCCCCCGCAACACCGTGCCGGCGATGAAGGTCGACGGCCGGCGCGTGCAGGGATCGTGGGAGATCGCCCGCGAGTTGGAGCGACTGCGCCCCAAGCCGCCTCTCTTCCCAGCCGACCCGGAGATGCGCGCCGCGGTCGAGGAGGCCGAGCGCTTCGGCGACGAGCAGCTTCAGCACCCGATCCGTCAGCTCCTCTGGTGGACCATCAAGAAGGACAGGGCCCCGCTGCGCAGCTACTCGGAGGGCGCCCGGCTGGGCATTCCGATCGACCTTGCGATGCTCACCGCGGCGCCAATCGTGGCGCTGTCGGCGCGGTTCAACGAAGCCGGCGACGACAACGCCCGCCGAGCGATCGCCGAGCTGCCGGGAATGCTGCAGCGCATCGACGACTGGATCGAGGCGGGCGTCCTGGGTGGCGAGCAGCTCAACGCCGCCGACTTCCAGATCGCCCCGAGCCTCGGCTTGGCGATGACCCTCGACGACCTTCGCCCGGCGATAGAGAATCGCCCGGCGGGCGAGCTCGCGAGGCGAATGGTCCCGAACTACCCCGGCAGGACCCCGCCGATCCTCCCTCCTGCATGGCTCAAGGGCCTATCCCGGTAGGGGTTTCACTTAACTTTTTCGAGCTGCGTCTGTGGCTACCGACAATGGCCGGCCGCGAAAAAGTACAAGACGTTCCACCCCTACCGGGATAGGCCCTAGTCGAGAGCGCCGACGCGCTCGGCGCGCTGGCCCGGCCCGAGCGAGGCGAGGGCGTCAGCGAGGCGGGTGCCGTCGGGCAGGTTCAGCTCCGGGTCCAGCTCCAGCAGCGGCGCGAGGACGAAGCGGCGGCTGGTGACCTCCCGGTGTGGCAGGGTGAGACGCTTGGTCGAGAGCTTCAGGTCGCCCAGCAGCAGCAGGTCGACGTCCAGCGGGCGGGGGCTGTGGCGGGGGGCGTCCAGAGCGCGGCCGCGCTCCTGCTCGATCTCCTTGCAGAGGTCGAGCAGCGGTTCCGGCTCCAGCTCCGTGCGGATCCGGATCGCGGCGTTGAGGAAGTCGGGTTGGTCGAGCACCTCGCCGACGGGCTCGGTCTCATAGAGAGAGGAGACGGCCTCGACCTCGACGCCGCGCTCGCGCAGCATCGAGATGGCGGCGCGCAGATGGCCCTCGCGGTCGCCGACGTTCGAGCCGAGGCCCAGGTAGCCGGTTCGCCTCACAAGGCAACCCAAAGCGTGCCGCTCGGGGACGTGCCGTGACTTAGAGGCCCATATGGGTACTTAACTCGCGGCACGTCCTACTCGCTGCCCTCCTCGTCGTCTTCGGAGCCGCGCTCCTGGGTCACCTCCACGCCGACCTCCTGGATCGCCAGCGGCAGCGGCGGCTCCGGCTTCGTCGCCCGTACACGCACGGATTCACAGCTGTAGCGCTCCATGAGTCGCTCGCCGACGACCTGGGCCAGCCGCTCCAGCGTTCGGTAGCTGCGCTCCGTGGCGGCAAGCGCGACGATGTCGCAGACCTCGCCGTAGTCGACCGTGTCCTCGATCCGGTCGGTTAGCACCGCATCGCAGTCCGGGACATCGAAGGCCACGTCGAGCTCGAGCCGCTGGCCGACCTCCTGCTCGGCGTCGCTGACTCCGTGGTGCGTATAGATCGAGAGGCCACGAAGGTCAACCTCCACCCGCGACTCGATCCCGTTGTCATGGGACTCCATCGGCTGGGAAACCTATCCCAGGATCGCGGCGGCGACCTTGGCCGCCTGCGCGACCTCCGCCACGTCATGGACGCGGAGCACGTCGGCCCCCTCGGCGGCAGCAAGAACCGACGAGGCGATCGTGCCGCCGATCCGGTCGCCGACCTGGGAGTCGTCGATCCCGCCGATGAAGCTCTTGCGCGAGGCGCCAACGACGAGGGGGCGGCCCAGCGCCCGCAGCTCGCCGAGGCGGCGCAGCAACTCGAGGTTGTGGTCCAGCGTCTTGCCAAACCCGATCCCCGGGTCCAGCCAGATTCGCTCTTCCCGGACGCCGGCGGCGACCGCCACCTCCACCCGCTCCGCAAGGAACGACTTGACGTCGTCGACCACGTCGTCGTAGGTCGGGTTCTCCTGCATCGTGCGCGGATCTCCCTGCATGTGCATGAGCACCAGTCCGGCGCCCCGCTCCGCGCACAGGCCGGCGATCTCCGGATCGGCCCGCAGGGCCGTGACGTCGTTGACGATCCTCGCGCCGCCGTCCAGCGCCGCCTCGGCAACGGTCAGCTTCGACGTGTCGATCGACACCTCGTGCCCGGCCGCCGCCAGCGCGGCCACGACGGGCTCGACCCGAGCCCGCTCCTCCTCCGCGCTCACCAACTCTGCGCCGGGACGGGTGGACTCGCCCCCCACGTCGAGGATGTCCGCACCGTCCCGTACGAGCTCTTCCCCGTGCGCAATGGCCCGCTCGGCATCGAAGTAGAGCCCCCCGTCCGAGAAGGAGTCTGGGGTGACGTTGACCACCCCCATCAGCCTGGGGGAGCGGGGCATTGGGACTGCCCCGCCCACCTAGCTGACGTCGCCGCCGGCGAACCCGGGACGCGGCCTCGGGGCGGGGCGGGCACCCTCGCGCTGTGGCCGTTCGGGCTGCGGCGCCGGCTCGACCGGCTTCACCGGCTCCTCCTCGTCGGCGAAGACCTCGTCCTCGGCCTTGCCCTCGAGCAGCGCGAAGAACTGATCGGCGTTGATCGTCTCCCGCTCGAGCAGGATCTTGGAGACGCGGTCCAGCTCCTCGCGCCGCTCGGTGAGCAGGTCCTTGGCGGTCTGGTGAGCGGCCTCGACGATGCGGCGGATCTCGTCATCGATCTCGCGGGCGATCTCGTCCGAGTAGTCGGGCTCCGAGGAAAACTCGCGGCCGAGGAAGGGCAGGCTGCGATCGTGGCCGAAGACGCGCGGACCCAGCCGCTCCGACATCCCAAATCGCATCACCATCTGCTTCGCCGTCTCCGTCACCTTCTCGAGGTCGTTCGAGGCGCCGGTGGTGATCTCGCCGAAGACGATCTCCTCGGCGGCGCGGCCGCCCAGGGTCATCGCCATCGTGTCGGTCAGCTCGGCGCGGCTGGTGAGGAACTTGTCCTCGGTCGGCAGGGAGATCGTGTAGCCGAGCGCCTGGCCGCGGCTGATGATCGAGACCTTGTGGACCGGATCGCAGTTGGGGAGCAGGTGGCCGACGATCGCGTGCCCAAGCTCGTGATAGGCGGTGATCAGCCGCTCCTTCTCGCTCATCACCCGGGTCTTCTTCTCCGGGCCGGCGATCACCCGCATGATCCCCTCCTCCAGCTCCTGCATGGAGATCTCCCGGCGGCCCTGGCGGGCGGTGAGGAGCGCCGCCTCGTTGATCAGGTTGGCCAGGTCGGCGCCGGTGAAGCCGGGCGTCTGGCCGGCCAGCGTGTCCAGGTCGATTTCCTTGGCAAGCGGCTTGCCGCGGGTGTGGACTTCGAGGATCTGCTTGCGACCTTTGCGGTCGGGCCGGTCGACGACGACCTGGCGGTCGAAGCGACCCGGCCGCAGCAGCGCCGGATCGAGGATGTCGGGCCGGTTGGTCGCGGCAATCAAGATGATGTTGTCTTTCATCTCGAAGCCGTCCATCTCCACCAGGAGCTGGTTCAGCGTCTGCTCGCGCTCGTCGTGACCGCCACCCATGCCGGCCCCGCGGTGGCGGCCGACGGCGTCGATCTCGTCCATGAAGATGATGCACGGAGAGTTCTGCTTCGCCTGCTCGAACAGGTCGCGGACGCGGCTGGCGCCGACCCCGACGAACATCTCGACGAAGTCCGAGCCGGAGATCGAGAAGAAGGGGACGCCGGCCTCGCCGGCCACGGCGCGCGCCAGCAGGGTCTTCCCGGTGCCGGGCGGGCCATAGAGAAGGACCCCCTTGGGGATGCGGGCGCCAAGCGCCTGGAATTTCTTCGGGTTCTCGAGGAACTCCTTGATCTCGTGCAGCTCCTGCACCGCCTCGTCGACACCGGCAACGTCACGGAAGGTGATTTTCGGCGCGTCAACCGACATCCGCTTCGCTTTCGATTTGCCGAAGTTCATGACGCGCGAGCCACCACCCTGCATCTGGTTCATCAGGAAGATCCAGAAGCCGAAGAAGAGGACGAAGGGCAGGATGTAGGTGAGCAGCGAAAGCAGGCTGGACCCGCCCGTGCCGTGCACGGTGGTCTTGACTTCATTCTTCTCGAGGGAGCTGAGCAGGCTCTGCTCGGTGTTGGGGGGGTACCCGGTCGAGAAGCTCTGGCCGCCTTTCTCCTTGACGTCGAGCGTGTTGTCCTTCGTATTGATCGTGACTTCTTCGACCCGGCCGCTGGCGATCAGGCCGCCCTGCGCCTTCGACGCGACCAGTTCGTTGTAGGAGGGGGCCGGGCTGCCGGATGGGCCGGTGATCACCTTCTGAGCGACGAAGGCCAGGATGACCACCAGCAGGATCGGGAACGCTGCGCTTTTGAAGAAACGTCTCATGCGGAATTTCAGCGTACCAGGGCGGTTTTGCGCCTTAGCCGTCAGATTGCCGATTGCACGGGCGCGTGTGACTCGGGGTGCGTCGTGGTGGGCTCAACCCTCTAACGCAGCCACGTAATCGAGGTTGCGGTAGCGCTGGGCATAGTCGAGGCCGTAGCCCACCACGAAGCGATCGGGGATCTCGAATCCAACGTAGCGAGGTTCCAGATCGACACGGAAGCGGTCCGGTTTGACCAGCAGCGCGCAGACCTCAAGCGTTGCGGGGCTGCGGGCGTTCAGGTTGCGCATCAGGTACTGGAGGGTGAGGCCGGAGTCGATGATGTCCTCGACGACGAGCACGTGCCGGTCGGCGATCGGCACGTCGAGGTCCTTGAGGATGCGCACAACCCCCGAGGAGCCGGTCTGGGAGCCATAGCTCGAGAGCGCCATGAAGTCGACCTCGCAGGGGACCGTGATGCTGCGCATCAGGTCGGCGAGGAAGATCACGGCTCCCTTCAGGACGCCCACCATGAACAGGTCGCGGCCCTCGTACTCTTCGCTGATCTGCCGCCCCAGCTCGGCGACGCGCCGCTTCAGCTCGCCGCTGGGAACAAGCGTCTCCCCGATCGCCGGCTCGCTCACTGGATCAGCTCCGCGCTCATCCTCGCGAGACTAACGCTCGGCCCGCAGGACGCCCCGCTCGACAACCGCCCGTACGCCGCCGCCCAGGTCGAGCATCGCCGTGCCGGTGCGGCGCAGGGCCGCGACCTCATCGGCGTGCCGCGCCGCGCCTGGAACGGGGCGTCCGGCGGCGCGGTCCGCAAGCTGCTGGACGACCAGCCGACGCAGCGCCGGCGGCAGCTCGGCGAGGCGCTCGAGCTCGATCGTGCCTCGGGAAGAGCCGTTCGAGTCGTCGATCTCAGCCGCAACCAGCCCATCCAGGACCTCGGCCTCGTCCCGGAGGAGCTCCGCCGTGCGCAGCACATTCCGCGCCGCCCCCGGGTGGATTTCCGCCAGCGTCGCCGCCAGGCCGTGGCGGACGCGGTTGCGGGCATACGAAAGCTCGGCGTTGGTCGAGTCATCGCGCCAGGCGAGTCCGCGTTCCTGGCAGTAGGCGGTCGTCTGCCCCCTGGTGAAGGAGAGCAGCGGTCGCACCAGCTTGCCGTCGCGCGGGCGCATCCCGAGCAGGGCGCGACGACTGGGCGAAGAGGCGAGCCGGTACAGGATCGTCTCGACCTGATCGTCAGCCGTGTGGCCGGTGGCGATCCTGCTGTCGCCGGGCGACGCCAGTCGTGCGGCAGCCGCGTAGCGGGCGTCGCGCGCCCATGCCTGCAGGTTGCCGGGCCCCTCGGGACGGCGCGGGCGCTCGATCTCCAGCCTGACGCCAAGCCGCTCGCAGAGCGCCAGGCAGTGGATCTCGTCCTGGTCCGAGTCATCGCGCAGCCCATAGTTGACGTGCAGCGCGGTGACCGCGTCGGGGCCCAGCAACCGAACCGCGAGGTCGATCAGGCAGATCGAGTCGCGCCCGCCCGAGAGCATCGCGACGAGCGGCGCCCCGGACGGCAACATGCCGCCCGCCCGCACGTCCTCCAGCATCGACTCGGTCTCCATGGGACAAAGTTTCGCGCTTAATCCGCAGCGCGGACCACAAACAGCGCTGTCGGGTCCGGGAAGCCCTTCAGGGCGACCTCTCCAAGCGGTTCGAATGCAAGCCCGTCACGCCCCTCGGCCGCCTTGACGACGCGGTCGGTCGCCAGGACCTCTCCCGCCTGGGCGCGGCCGACGACACGGTGGGCGAGGTTGACCTGGCCGCCGAAGTAGTCGCCGTCGCGGTACACGGCCTCCCCAAAGTGGATTCCCACCCGCGGCTGCGGACGCTTCGGGAACCGGGCAAGAAGACCAACCGCCCATTCGGTCAGCGAGGCGGGATCGGGCGAGACGACCATCACCTCGTCCCCGATCGTCTTCACGAGCGTCGCCTCCGGAGGCAGCGTCGCCTCTATCGTCTCGACGAAGTTCTCGACCACATCGAGGGCCTCCAGGTCACCTTCCTCCTCGGTGTAGCGGGTGAAGCCGGTGAGGTCGATGAAGCAGAGCGTGACGGGGACCTGGCCGAGGTGGGCGCCAGGGGTGTCCAGTTCGTTCTCCATGTGGCCGACCACGTCCTGCTCGAGGAAGAAGCGCAGATAGCGGGTGTGCAGGTACTCCGTAAGCGGAGTCGCCAGGGGGAGGATGTCGGCGGCAAGCTCGCCCATCTCCTCCGCGATCTCCAGCTCGGGGAGCGCGTCGCGGATCATCGGCTCGTGGACGTAGAGATGGAAGAGCCGCATCTCGGCGTCCGCGATGCGACGCAGCGACTGCACGTACACGCGAACGAGCTGCAGGAAGGCGACGAGCGGGAACCCCGCGGCGAGCACCCGCGCGCAGTGGCGCATCGCGCTCACGTCGTCGGGGTTGAGCAGCCGCTCACCGCCGAGCGGCGTGCCGAGGATGACGAGGATCCGCTCGATCAGCTCCGGCTCGAGGCCCGTCTCACGGGCCACCTCGCGCACCGTCACCCGCTCATCCGATATGGGGAAGAGGTCCTCGACGAAGCCGAAGGCGAGGCGGCCCTGGTTGCCTGCCTTCCTCAGGTCGTCGAGTGAGTGACCGCGCTCACGCATCCGCGCCACCACCCGCGCCTGGGCAGCGGCGCCGGCCGTCCAGCGGCCCCGTCTCACCGGCACCACCTTCTCCGCGGCCCAACGCTTCAGAGTGCTGGCCGAAACGCCGGAGCGCCGCGAGGCCTCGCTGAGAGAGATGCGTTCGTCAGCCGCCATGGCAGCGAGCCTAGTTGTCCTGTCTCCCAACTGACCACTAACGTCCGCCGCCGTGCCCGCCCGCCTGCGTCCAAAAGCCCCGCTGGCCAGCGACGCGATCCTCGTCGGCGACCCCGGTCGGGCGCTGCTGCTTGCGCAGGAGCTGCTCGAGAAGCCGCAGATGGTCAACCACGCCCGGGGACTGTGGGGATACTCGGGTCCGACGCCCTCGGGGAGCGAGCTGACGATTCAGGCGACCGGGATGGGAGGACCGAGCGCGGCGGTCGTGCTTGCCGACCTGGCCAAGCTCGGCGTGCGTCGCGCCGTTCGGATCGGAACCTGCGCAGGGCTTGACGCAGAGTCGAGTCCCGGAGAGGTGCTGCTCGCAGCCGAGGCGGTCGCGGCCGGCGGCAGTGCCACGTCGTTCGGCATCGCGATCGGCGAGGCAGTGCTGCCCGATCCCGCCCTCCTCGAGGGTCTGCGGGATGAGCTGGGGGGCGAGGCGCGCGCGGCGCGGATCGCCAGCTTCGACGCGATACACCCCGACCGCGCATCCGCTCCGCCGGGCATCGCCGCCGCCGACATGCAGACGGTTGCGGTGCTGGCCACCGGGCGCCGGCTTGGGGTTGCCACCGCGGCGCTTCTGATCGTCACCGAGGCCACCGCCGGCGAGCCGCTCACCGACGAGGCACTCGACGCCGCCGCGAAACGGGCGGGACAGGCCGCCTCGACCATACTCTCAGGCTAGAGTTTAGGGTTAGAGTGGCGCTTGAGATCGGCGACGTCGCGGCTGACGCGGTCGAGCGCGTCCTCCACATCGTCCAGGCGCTGAGACAGGGAGCGCAAGCGGCGCTCCAGCCGTTCGACGTCGGTGGCCGAGGAGAGGTTGAGCGCCGACATCGCGGCCTGTTGAGCCTCGATGGCCTTCTCGCGAGCGCCGAATGCCGCCGCCAGGGCGTTCTCCAGCATCGGGCTGTCCAGAAGCGCTTGCGCAAGCTCCCCAAGCGCCTGCTCGCTGCGCGCCCTCAGGCTGTCCTGGTCATCGGGGTCCTTCATTGACGACACCTTAACGAGCGCATCCGAGCCAGCTGAAATCCTCCTGCTCCGCAAGTATGAGATCGCTATTGATTAAGGCCTTGTTGGGGGGCGCCACATGTCGTTGCGCACTTCCCTTGCGACCAAGTAGCGTAGGCGACCCTAATGCTTGGCAGAGGACGCGCCCGGGTCGCGCTGGGCGCAATACCGGGTATCGAGGCGTCGCCGGATGAGAAATAACCTCGTAGTAATCATAGCCCTGGTCAGCTTCGCGGTCGTGACCGCGCTGGGAGTCGGCATGGCAGGAGCCGACCCCGTGACCGGGCTCGGGGAAGGCACAGCCACCGAAGCGATCACCACCGTCCCCGCGATCTCAGCGACGAAAACGCCGGCTTGCGCGAACGGCATCGACGATGACGCGGACGGTCTCGCGGACCTCACCGACCCTGACTGCAAGTCGCCATCTGACACGAGCGAGGCGCCTGCGCCAGCGGCCGAAGGCAGCAACGAAGCGCCGCAGGAACCCCAGCCCGGCTCCGCTCCGGTTCGCGTCGGCGCGACACTCAACGCGGCCGACGCCACCAAGGGGGGCAATGTCGCGGTCAAGCGAAACCAGACCCTCGGCCCTGCGGGCGGCGCTGGGGAAGCCGGCCCCAGCGGTGGGGTCAGCGCCCCCAGCGCAACCGCCGGCGTCCAGCCCCCGAACGAAGGGTCGAACGGTGGCTCGCAGTTCACGGAAGGCGGCGCCCCCACCCCCGCCAACCCGACTACGACGATCGCGCCTTTCGGTCCCGCCCCAATCGGCGTTCCCAACTTCGTCATCGACTCCTTCGAGATCCCGCCCTTCCTGCTGCCGATCTACCAGGCCTGCGGGACCGAATACGGGATCCCCTGGGAGATCCTGGCCGCCATCAACAAAATCGAGACGGCGTTCGGCACCAACCTCAACGTCTCCACCGCCGGGGCAGTCGGCTGGATGCAGTTCCTCCCCTCGACCTGGGAAACCTACGGCGTCGACGCCAACGGCGACGGCCGCAGGGACCCATACAACCCGGTTGACGCGATCTGCTCTGCCGCCAACTACCTGAAGGCCAGCGGCGGCGCCAACGATCTCTACAACGCGATCCTCTCCTACAACCACGCCGACTGGTACGCACAGGAGGTGCTGCTCTACGCACGGGCCTACGGCAAGCTGCCGACCGACCTGGTCGGCTCGCTCACCGGCCTGACCGAGGGAGCGCACTTCCCGGTCGCCGCCGATGCCCGCTACGCGGATGACATCTCGATCCGCGCGGCACTGAAACGGGCGACGCCGAAAGTGCGCGAAACCTACGGCAACGCGGCTGAAGTGATCGCCTCGTCACCGACCCGGCGCGGGATCAACATCTTCGCCCGCCAGGGGGCGCCGGTCGTCGCGGTCAACGACGGGGTAATCGTGAAGATGGGCGACTCGAAGAGACTCGGGCGCTACGTGGTGCTCCAGGACGCCTACGGCAACCGCTACACCTACGCCGAGCTGGGCGAATTCGTTCGCAACCATCGCTCGCTGGTGCTGTCGACCGGCAAGGAAAAGCGAGTGCCGGTCGACAGCCAGAACCTCCGCCCGCGCCTCTATGCGCTCCCGGGCCGGGTCGAGCGCAAGCACGTTCAGGCGCAGCAACGAGTCGACCGCGCCACGCGGATCGGCGCCGACGGCGCGCTGGGGGTCGGCTCCAAGGTGATCGGCGGGACTGTGCTGGCCCGCATCGGCAGCGGCTCCAACGGTGTCAACCCTCACCTCAACTTCTCGATCCGCCCGGCTGGGCGCGGCGCGCCGAGGATCGACCCGAAGCCGATCCTCGACGGCTGGAAGCTGCTGGAAGCCACGGCGATCTACCGCGCCAAGGGCAAGAACCCGCTCACCGCAAAGCTCAGCGGCGCCGGGGTCCTGTTGCTCCCCAAGGAAGCCCTGGAGCAACGCGTGCTCGCCGACGAACGCCTTTCGATCTACGAATGCGGCCGCCGCGACATCCAGACCGGCCAGATCGACCGGCGCGTGCTGGCCATGCTCGAGTACCTCACCTCCAAGGGCTTCCGGCTGACCATCACCTCGCTGAAGTGCGGTCATGGCTACCTGACCTCGTCCGGCAACGTCTCCGAGCACTCCACCGGCGACGCGGTCGACATCGCCACGATCGACGGCGTTCCGGTGACCGGGCATCAGGGGCCCGGAACGCTGACCGACGAACTGATCAAGACGATCCTCCAGCTGCAGGGCACCATGCACCCGGACCAGGTCATCTCGCTCGAGAACCTGCCGGGCCCGACCAGCTTCGCGCTGCCCGACCACTACAACCACGTCCATATCGGCTACCGGCCGCTGGCAGGCCCGTTCGACCAGCAGTTCAACGGCCTGCTGAAGCCCAAGCAGTGGCTGCGGCTGACCAACCGGCTGGGAAAGATCGACAACCCGCGGGTACCCACCTCACCGTCGGGGTACTCGCTGCCCGACAAACCGCGCAAGCACCGCGGCGCCGACTGAGCATCCAGGAGAATCGGGGCTTCTGGCCCAGCTCTTTGGATTCGTGCAGTTCGAGCTCGCGGGCACGATCGCGGTGCCGGATGGCAGCTACCTGGCACGGGATGCGGCGGGTGCGCAGAGCGTCCTGATCGTCGAAACGCTCGGGGCACCGTCGGCACCATCCCGCCGGCGGCGGCGGCCGATCGACATGGGACCCGGTGCCGAGCCGCCCCCCCTCCCCCTGGTTCGGGCCACCACGGTGCGCGCCTTTGAACCGTTCGACTCGGCCGACGATGCCAGCCACTGGCTCGACGAGACGGCCATGACGGAGGACATGCTCGACGCGCTCATCGCCGAAGGCGTCGGCCTGCTGAATCGAGCGCTGCACGCGTGCGCCGCGGCAAGCGCCGATCCCCGCCCTCAGGAGACAGGCCCAGAGCAGGCCGTAACCGTGCGAATCGGCTACGGCAGCGGCGAAGAGCTGTCGGCCGGCCGCTTCTCGGTGGCGCGCGATCTGGATATACGAGGTGCCGGGGGCTCCCGCCGCGGACGGGAGGAGGAGCTGCGCCCGCAGGAGCTGATCGCCGCGGTGCTCGGTGGCCGGGAGCGAATCGACGCCTGTGAGACGCTGCTGCTGCGCACCCGCGCCGACCTCGACGGCGGCCGCCTGCGTGAGGCCGCCCTGCAACTGCGGGTCGGCCTCGAAGCCCTGCTGGTCGAGCTGGCGGGGGCGTTGGTGGATCCCGGGCACAAGAAGGACATGACGGTGCTGGAGGAGCGCCACACCGAGGCGGCCGAGGCGGCGAATGCCGCGCTGCAGGGCGACCTCGACGCGGCGCAGGAGCAGAGCGTCCGCGAGCTGACCGAGATCTGCGAGCGCGTGCTTCGAAGGCGGCGCGTATTGCGCGGCTAGGCTAGGGCTCACCCTCAACTGAAGGATGAGGGTTCCTTCCTTCAGAGAGCCAGGCGATGAGCGATGACATCGTCGAGCAGCGACTCGGCGATGTGGTGCGCTTCCTCCAGGGAGACGCCATCAAGGGACGGCACGCCGATCACCGTCAGCCCTGCAGCTCGCGCCGCGGCGACCCCGGTGGGAGAGTCCTCCAGCGCGACGACGGAGGGACTGGGCCGCACGCCCAACCGACGGCACGCCTCCAGGTAGGGCTCCGGCGACGGCTTCGGCGCCGCCACCTCGTGCGCGCTCAGCACCACCTCGAAGTGGCTTTGGAAGCCGGCGATCTCCAACGAGCGCAGTACGAAGCGCAGCGGCGAGTTCGAGACGAGGCCAATCGGCGTCCCCCGCTGCTTCAGCGTGTGCAGGAGCTCGCGCGCCCCGACCATCGCCTCCACCCCGTGCTCCAGCTCGGCAATCACGAGCTCGTTCAACTCCTCGATCAGGTCGGCGGCACGGCCGGCCTCTTCCAGCCGCCGTTCGAGTACCTCGCCGGCGATCTCAGCTGAGGTGCCGACCAGCTCGCGCTTGTGCTCGAGCGTGAATTCCCTTCCCCGCCGCTCAAAGAGATCTCGCTCGGCCCGCGTCCAGACCGACTCGGTGTCAAGCAGCAGCCCGTCGTTATCGAACACGACGGCATCCGGCAATGGCCTCGTCATCGCGCGTGAGCATAAGGTTCCTCCATGCCCTTCCACGTCGAGATCGGCAGCTCGATGCGTCACGCCCGGATCTTCAACCTCGACGAGGAGGAGCTGCGGACGACCGTCGTCGAGCCGTGGCTCGACGATCGGCGCCTGGAGCTGGGCGATCGCGAGTGGGAGCCGCGCGAGAGCCACTTGAGAATCCTCGAGGGACCGGCACTCGATACGCCGGACCTCTCGTTCGGGCAGGGTTGGGCAAACGCCGAGCGCTCTGCCGAGGACGTGACGAGAAGCGTGCTGGAGAAGGCACCGAGGCCAAAGGCGCCCGATGCCTTCATCGTCGAAGCAGACATGCCCGAGGCGGCGGTCGGCGAGATGCTCGCCAACCACGGGGCCCGCCCGCTCGCCTGGTCGGAGGCGAGAGGGCGGCTCGACGGCCGCGACTCGACGGTCGCGGCCGTCATCCTCGTCGTCAAGCGGTCTGAGCCTGAGGCACCGCGAAGTCGATCGTGACACCGCGCGGAACCACCATCACCGGGTAGGTCGCCGCCTCGACCGCGTAGTCGCTGGAGGCGCTGAGGGTGACGCGCCCCTGCTGCGCCTCCGGGCGCGAGCCGACGACGAGAAAGTCGATCGGCCCCCCCGCGCCGTCGCGGACCGAGGCGCCGAGCGTCGCCGCCAGGCTCTCGGCGGTCGCCCTCGCGGCATCGTCGCCCTCGTCGATGACGCCGACCGTGTTGACGCTCACCGACGGACGGGAGCGCAGGCCCGCCGGCGCGACGGCGATGGCCGCCGGACCGCCCAGCAGCAGTTTGTGGGCTGCTATCCCGGGCTTGACCAGGCCATCGGCGGTGCGGTAAGCGGAGCCGAAGACGATGACGTCGGCCCGCTCGCGCTCGGCCAGCTCCCGCAGGCCCTCGCTGGTCGAGGCGTTGACGACGACGTGGCGTGGCATGTCGGGGGCGCCGATCGAGGCGGCGCCTCGCGCGAGCAGCTCCTCGGCCTGCCGCTCCTCGAGCGCCTCGCGCGCCTGCTCCTCGAGCTGAGCGTGCCGAACGTAGGCGAGCGAAAGCTCGGCGCCGGAGAAGGCGAGCAGCCGCCCCAGCGCCAGCGCGTCGCGATCGTTGTCGGAGTCGTCATAGGAAACGATGATCCTCGGGCCCATCGGGTGCCTCCTCTTGTGGCTCTTGCAGTTGCGAAACGAAGGTTCGCTCCGATAGTGGCAGGCTCCTTGTATCAGGACAACTGTTATTACCTATCTATTGGATAAGCTTTTCTTATGCTCAATCCAAGCCGGCTGAATGTCCTGCTGGAGGTCGTGGCGCGGGGCTCCTTCTCAGGCGCCGCCGATGCCCTCTCCTACTCGCAGTCGGCCGTCTCGCAGGCGATCGCCACCCTGGAGGGGGAGCTCGGCGCGCCCCTGATCGAGCGCGACCGCCGTGGCGTGCGACCGACCGCGGCAGGCGCCGCCCTGGTCGGCCACGCCGAGGGCATCCTCGCCCGCATGGACGACGCGGAGGCCGAGGTCGCGGCGATCGCCGGCGGCCGTGGCGGTCGACTGCGAATCGCCTCCTTCCCCACCGCCGGCGCGACGCTCGTACCCCAGGCGGTGGCCAGATTTCGCGCCTCCCATCCCGGCGTCGAGGTCAGCCTCGCCGAGGGCGAATCCGAGGAGATCGCGCCGCGACTGCGGGGGGGCGATTTCGACATCGTGCTTCTGTTCGAGTTCGAGGGAGTGGGCGAGAGGCTCGGGGCTGGAATGCGACGCTTCGAGCTGCTCGACGATCCGCTGCACCTCGCCCTGCCGGCCGAGCATCGGCTGGCGCGGCAGGGAAAACTGCAGCTCGAGGACCTGCGCGAGGAGGCCTGGGTTCAGACCTCCATGTCCAGCCCCTGTGCCCGCCACGTCGTGCGCTCCTGCCACGCGGCCGGGTTCGAACCGCGGGTCTCCTTCGAAAGCGACGACTACCAGACCGTGCAGGGCCTGGTCGCCGCCGGGGTCGGGGTGGCCCTGATTCCGCAGCTCGCCCTCTCGACGGTGCGCGAGGACATCCAGATCAGGGCGCTGAGTCCCCGCAGCCCGGTGCGGAAGGTCTTCGCCGCGACCCCCCGCGCCGCAGCGGTGACGCCCGCTGTTGCGACGATGCTCGACGTGCTGCGCGAGGCAACCCGCACGCTCCGGGGAGCCGTGGCCTGAGAAGCCGTCCCTGATCCGCAGCCGCCCGCGCCTCGTTACGGCGCAACCGCCCCCGGAAGAAGCACGGGGGCGGTTGCGGTCACGGCTTGCCGTCATTCGCGGAGCGGTCCTGCCGCCCGCTCCTACGTGGTGCCTCCCGACACCGGTGCCGGCGCTGGGTGCACCGGCACCCCGTCGGGGAAGCCGAGCGAGGGCACATCGGACGGGTACACCTCGTGCCCGTGGACGGCGAGGTCACCCTCCTCCATTTCCTCCTCGGTCATCCGCAGCGGCACGACGAGGCTGATCAGCTTGAGGATGATGAACGTGGAGATCGCGCAGAAGACGATGACCCAGAGCGCGGTCAGGGCCTGCCAGCCGAGCAGGTGGCCGCCGCCGCCGGAGATCAGGCCCGGCGCCGCGCCCATCGCCGAGTTGGCGAAGACCCCGACAAGCAGGCCGCCGGCAAGGCCGGCGAAGCCGTGCGTGTAGACGACGCCCAGCGTGTCATCCACGTTGCGGAAGGGCCGCACCCGGCTCAGGTAGTTGAGCGCGAAGTAGACGAGGGTGGAGGCAACCACGCCGATCACGATCGCACCCCAGCCATTCACGAAGCCGGCTCCCGGCGTGATCGCGACGAGGCCGACGATCATGCCGTTGACGCTGCCGATCAGGCTCGGCTTGCGCCCGGTCGCGTAGTCCCAGGCAACCCAGACCAGGAAGGCGACCGCCGTGCACAGGTTGGTGTTCAGGACCGCGGCCGAAGCGATCCCGTTGGCAAGGTAGGGATCGCCGCCGTTGAAGCCGTTCCAGCCGAGCCAGAGCAGGCCGGCCCCGACCGCGACCATCGCCAGGTTGTTCGGCGCGTCGACCTCGCGATCGCGCTGCAGGCGCGGGCCGACCACCGCGGCCGCGACGAAACCGGAGACACCGGCCGCGAGGTGGATCACGTAGCCACCGGAGAAGTCAAGGGCACCGTGCTGGGCGAAGAAGCCGCCGCCCCAGATCAGGAAGGCGTTGACCGTGTAGACGACGCTCGACCAGATCAGCACGAACGGGATCCAAGCCTTGAAGTTGATCCGGCCGAGCACCGAGCCGAGCATCAGGATCGGCGTTATCGCCGCGAAGACGAACTGGAAGTAGGCAAGCGTCGACTGCGGGAAGACCAGCTTGCCGAGTTCCCCGAGATTCGGGATTTCTCCCCGGCCGAGGAGCGCGCTGCTGCTCAGGATCGAGCCCGGCTTGCCCCACATGTTGGCGAAGAAGCCGCTGCTCGCCCCGAAGATGTGCATCGGCGCCCCGAAGCCCATCTTGAAGGCGAACAGCACCCAGACGATCAGCACCAGGGCGAACGCGATGAACGACATCATCATCGAGTTCACCGACCAGCGTTTCTGCATGACGCCGCCGTAGAGGACGACCAGCCCCGGCACGCTCATCAGGCCGACAAGCGTTGCCGCGGTGAGCTGCCAAGAGTTGTCGCCTGGACTCAGCCAATTCATAGATCCGGTGTTCCTTTCTCTTCGAGGGCCGTGCCGGATGCATCGCAAACTTCCCCGGCATCGGATACGCACGCTGGCGTTGCCTACCCTGCCGGAACCCGCCAGCCCCCGCCACATACACATGTACAAAGATCGGGGCGGACGATTCGCCCCGGTGTCGGCGTCGTACTTGGAGGGCTGCGCTAACGTGCGCCGCCATGCCGCTGGAGGGACACTGGCAGCGCGTCAACACACCACTGCGCCGCCTGAGCGGCCGCGAGCGCAATGTGGCGATCGCCGCCGTCGCGGTGACGGTCGTCGCGATCGTCGCGCTGGTGCTGGGGACGGTGGGCGGTTCCAGGCCCGCACCTGCTCCCGGCTGCATCTACGCGATCGTCCCCGGCGTCACGGGGGCCGAACCGGTCGACGCCTGCGGAGCCCGCGCGAGACGCATCTGCGCCAGGAACGCTGCGCTCGACACGCCGGGGGCGCGGGCGATCGAGGAGAGCTGCCGGCAGGCCGGGATCGGCTGAGCCGAAGGCGCCGCGCTACGCGAGCGCGCTCAGCACCGCGCCGAGCTCCGCGTCGACCTCGCCACTGAGCTTCAGCACGGCCTCGTCGTCGTATGGCGTGGGGCCCTTCGTGACGATCGCGATGCGACCCCCGCCTGCGAGGGTCACCTCCGGCAGGGCGGCCACCGGGTGGACGGCGAGTGAGGAGCCAATGCAGAGCATCAGCTCGGCCCGCTCGGCCAGCTGCCGGGCACGTACCGTCGCGGCCTCGGGAAGGAGCTCGCCGAAGAGCACGACGTCGGGCTTGACCGGCCCCGCGCAGGCCGTGCAGACGGCGACGCCGTCCGCGTCAAACAGCGCATCGACCTTCTCGATCTCATAGGACTCCCCGCAGCGCGTGCAGGAGGAGGACTCGATCGAGCCGTGGACCTCGACCACCTCCTTCGATCCCGCCGCGCGATGCAGGCGATCGATGTTCTGGGTGATCACACCCTCCAGCAACCCGCGCCGCTCGAGCTCGGCCAGCGCCTCGTGCGCCGCGTTGGGCCGCTTGTCGCCGAGCTCGTGGAAGCGAGGCCGGTAGTAGGACCAGAAGCGAGCGGGGTCGCGCTCGAAGACGTCGATGTGGGCGACCTCCATCGGGTCGACGTTCGCCCAGAGTCCCGTCTCGGGGGTGCGGAAGTCGGGGATCCCCGATGGAACGGAGATCCCCGCCCCGGTCAGCGCAACCGTGCAGCTCGACTCGCGGATCAGCTCAGCCAGCCGCTCGACCGCGATCGTCGACGGGGTGCCTACTTGCCGCTCCATTTCGGCGTGCGCTTGGTGAGGAAGGCGCCGATGCCCTCCCGGGCGTCCTCGCTGCGGAAGGCGGCGGCAAAGCCCTGCTTCTCGGCCTCGATCCCCTCGTCGAGATCGCCCTTCCCCGATACGAGCTTCACCTGCTCGCGCGCGATCGGCGCCTGGGCGGCGAGCTTGCGGGCCCACATCAGAGACGTCTCGAACAGCTCGTGATCGGGGACGACGCGGTTGACGAGCCCGAACTCAAGCGCGTCCTCGGAGAGGATCGCGTCGCCGATCAGGTTCATCTCGAGCGCCTTGCTGGGACCGACGAGGCGCGGCAGTCGCTGGGTGCCGCCAAAGCCGGGGATGATCCCCAGCTTGATCTCGGGCTGGCCGAAGACGGCCGCGTCGGCTGCGATCCGCACGTCGCAGGCCATCGCCAGCTCGCAGCCGCCACCGAAGGCGATCGCGTTGACGGCGGCGATCGTCGCCACGCGGGCCTGGCCGAAGTCGCGCAGCAGCGCGTGGGCGGTGTGGATCAGCTCCTCGCCGCTTGCCTCGTCCATCTGGGTGAAGGCCTTGATGTCGGCGCCGGCCGAGAAGACGACCGGGACCGAGGAGGCGATCACCATCGCCCCAACCTCACCCGACGACTTGACCCGCTCCCAGACCGTGCCGAGGTCGCGGATCACGTCCGGCGAGATCGCGTTCATCGGCAGGTTCGCGAGCCAGGCGATCGCGACATCGCCGCGCGTCTCCAGCTTCACCGTGTCGGGCTGCTCGCCCTCGTCGGGCTGCGGGTAGGGATAGAAGCCCTGCCCGGCCTTCAGGCCGAGGCGGCCCTGGGCGACGAGTCGCCCCAGCGTCACGGGCGGCGCAAAGCGCTCGCCGTACTTCTCCTCGAGCTGCTCGATCCGCTCCAGCACCGAGTCGAGCCCCTCCAGATCGGCTTTCCAGAAGGGCGGAAAGAGGCCCCTGCGGGGGTCGAGGCCGGCTCCGGCCATCATGCCGAGGTCGATGTCGCGAACCGAGCAGACGCCCTCCTCGACCAGCAGGCAGGCCTCGATCAGCGCCCGGCCGGTGAACATCGCCACCAGCTCCTCGGGATCGGGCGCGGCATCGCCGGGAATCGTCTGCTCACCATCCTTGAAGAAGCCCTCGCCGCCCGACTTGGCCCCGAGCTTGCCTTCGCCGACCAGCCCCTGCAGGCCCTTGTGGACGTAGAAGCCCTCACCGTAGGAGTCGGCGAGGTGCTCGGCGACGTGCAGCACGGTGTCGAGGCCGAGCAGGTCGGTGAGGAAGAAGGGCCCCATCGGCGCGACCTTGGCGGCCGCGATCGCCTCGTCGATGGCCTTCAACGAAAGGCCCTGCTCTTCCTGGGCGCGCCAGATCTCACCGATCGTCGCCATCAGGATCCGGTTGACGACGAAGCCGGGTACCTCGCCGCAGACGATCGGCTGCTTGCGGATCGCCTGCGCGAAGTTGTAGGCGGCGGTGGCGGTCTCCGGCGACGTGTCATCGCCGGCGACGACCTCGACCAGCGGCATCACCGAGGCCGGGTAGAAGAAGTGAAAGCCCACGACCTTGTCGGGCCGCAGGGTCGTCTCCCCCATCTCGGTGATCGAGAGCGAGGAGGTGTTGGAGGCGAGGATCGCGTGGCCGGGCGTGGCGGCGTCGAGCTCGCGGAAGACGGCCTGCTTGATCTCCATCTTCTCGGGCACCGCCTCGACGACGAAGTCGACGTCGGCGAAGCCCTCGTACGTCGTGGCTCCCGTCACGAGGCCCATCACCTCCGCGAGGCGCGCGTCGGCCTGCTCCTGGGTCAGCTTCTCCTTCTTGACGAGACGGGCAAGCTGGCCCTCGGTCACCGCCCGCGCCTTCTCGATCGCGGCATCGACGAACTTCTGGTCGATGTCCTTGACGACGACGGGGATGTCGGCGGCGGCGATCGCCTGGGCGATCTCGCCACCCATGGTGCCGCCACCGACGACGGCGGCCTTGGAAACGAACATTCGGCTCGGTCCTCCAGTTTTGAGATGTGGCGCTCGGATGCGACGGTGGCGCTGGGTGCGCCTCGACGCCAGCTCGCAAGGCTATACGGACGGGCTGCGATCGCGTCCTGGGCCCGCTCTAGCCTCAACCCGTCGATGAGCGAGATCGTCGAGGGCCTGGGGGGCAGCGAGCGCGAGCGGATCGCCGCGCTGCGTGAGCAGGGCCGCTTCTTCTGGGCCGACGTCTGCATCGCCAACCTGCCTCGCGAGGAGTTGGCGGAGACGCTTGACGTCCCCGCGCACGCCCTGCACCCATTGCTCGACTTCGGGCGCAGCGGGCTGCCCTCGCGCAAGTTCCACGCGGACGGCCAGCACGTCGTCTTCCCCTTCCACTGCTACCTGGTCAGCGGCAGCGTCGAGGGCGGCGACGCGCCCCGCCTGGGCGCGATCGAGGTCAACGTCATGGTCCACAGCGACTACCTGCTCACGGTGCACCGGGAGCGGGTCTCGCTGCCAGCGCTGCTCCCCGGCTACAGCACCAAGGGGCGCAGCGAGCAGTACGTCGTCTACGCCGTCCTCGACGCGATGGTGGCGAGCGCCTTCGACGCGCTCAACGACACCGAGCTGGCCCTCGAGGGGATGCAGGTCCTGGCCGGCGACGCGGGCAGCGCGCGGGTGCGGATGGGAGCGCTGCGAGCGATCGGCCTGCGCCTCACGACGATGCGCCGCCAGCTCGGCCCGCAGCGGGGGACCTTCGAGCGGATCAGCGAGGAGATCGGCCAGATCAAGGGGCTGGAACCCGACCACGAGCGCTACTTCGAGCGCGTCTACGAACAGCTCAACCGGGTGGTCGACGGCATCGACGCGGTCGCCAACTCGATGGACAAGCTGCTCAACCTGCGCCTGAACGAGACCATCTACTGGCTGACCGTCGTCGCGACGATCTTCCTGCCGCTGACCTTCCTGACCGGCTTCTTCGGCATGAACTTCGCCTGGATGGTGGAACGGATCGACACCCTGGCCGCGTTCCTCGTGCTCGGCATCGGCGGCCCGATCCTCGCCACGGTGCTGACCTGGGTCGCGGTGAAGCGGCGCGGCACCCCCGTGCGGGCCGACCAGGACGCCCTCGAGCGGCTCGTCGCGACCCTCCGCCACCCCCTGCGCTGAGCACCGGCCCATCCCTTGGAACGTGTCGCCCACGGCCGACGGGGCGGCCAAAGGCGCAGGGCGATTCTTGTACTGGGGTACAAGTCGCCCACGGCGCTCTGCCATTAGGCTCTTGGGCTCTCAGCATGGAGTAGACCGGCAATCGAACGCGCCCGCCGGCCGGGTGCCGCCAAGTGGGGGACTGACCAAGCGATGACTCGTATCCGCCAGCAGAACGTGACCGCCGCGCAGTGGAGCTCGAACGGCGAGGCCCTCGGCGCGCTCGACCTGACCCAGCCCGAGAACAACCCGTTCGGCGCCAACGTCTTCTCGGTCGCCGTGCAGCGCGAACGCCTGCCGGCCGACGTCTTCGAGAAGCTGCACACGACGCTGGAGGGCGGCGGGGCACTCGACGCGACGCTCGCCGACGCCGTCGCCGAGGCGATGAAGGAGTGGGCGCTCGAGAGCGGCGCCACGCACTTCACCCACATGTTCCAACCGCTGACCGGCTCCACGGCTGAGAAGCACGACTCCTTCTTCGAGCCGATCGGCGAGGGACGGGCGCTGGCCGGCTTCTCCGGTAAGGAGCTGATCCAGGGCGAGCCCGACGCATCTTCCTTCCCCACCGGCGGCGTTCGCGCCACCTTCGAGGCGCGCGGCTACACCGCCTGGGACCCGACCTCCCCCGCCTTCATCCTCGAGAACCCGAACGGAGCGCTGCTCTGCATTCCGACCGCCTTTGCCTCGTGGACGGGCGAGGCGCTCGACGCGAAGATCCCGCTGCTGCGCTCGATGGACGCCCTCTCGCGCTCCGCGATCAAGGCGCTGCGCCTGCTCGGCGACAGCGAGAGCCAGCGCGTCTTCACCACGGTCGGCGCCGAGCAGGAGTACTTCCTGATCGACGAGCAGTACTTCTTCGAGCGTCCCGACCTGATCTCGACCGGCCGCACCCTGTTTGGCGCCAAGCCGCCCAAGGGCCACGAGCTGGACGACCATTACTTCGGCTCGATCCCGGAGCGGATCCTGGCCTGCATGCTGGAGGCCGAGCTGGAGATGCGCAAGCTCGGGATTCCGGTCAAGACCCGCCACAACGAGGTGGCGCCGAACCAGTATGAGATCGCGCCGGTGTTCGAGAACTCGAACGTCGGCTCCGACCACCAGCAGCTGATGATGCAGGTGCTGGAAAGCGTCGCGCGCCGCTACGGACTGGTCTGCCTGCTGCACGAGAAGCCGTTCGCCGGCGTCAACGGCTCCGGCAAGCACAACAACTGGTCGATGGGAACAGACACCGGGACGAATCTGCTCGAGCCCGGCGACACTCCCGCCGACAACGTCCACTTCCTGTTCTTCTGCGCGGCGGTGATCCAGGCGGTCAACAAGCACCAGGGGCTGCTGCGAGCCTCGGTCGCCCATATCGGCCAGGACCACCGCCTCGGCGCCAACGAGGCGCCGCCGGCGATCATCTCGATCTTCCTCGGCGCCGAGCTGGAGAGGGTCTTCGAGGCGATCGCAACCGGCGAAGGCGACCCACACACCCCCGCCTCGTTCCTCGAGCTGGGGGCCACCGTGCTGCCGGCGCTGCCAATGCACGGTGGCGACCGCAACCGCACCTCGCCCTTCGCCTTCACCGGCAACAAGTTCGAGTTCCGGGCGCTGGGGTCGAGCATGTCGCTCGCCTTCCCCAACACGGTTCTGAACACGATCGTCGCCGAGGCGATCGACGAGCTGGCCGACAAGCTGGAGGCGAAGACGAGTGGCGGCATGGACACGGCCGAGGCCGTGATCGAGGTCGTCAAAGAGTCCTACACCGCCAACAAGCAGATCTGCTTCGACGGTGACAACTACGCCGAGGAGTGGCACGCCGAGGCCGAGCGGCGGGGTCTGAAGAACCTGCTGACGACGCCTGACGCACTGCCCGAGGTGCTCTCCGAGCAGGCCGTACGGGCGTTCGAGAACTACCGCGTGCTCTCGAAGCGCGAGCTGGAGTCCCGCTACGAGGTCTGGGTCGAGCAGTACTCCATCCGCGCCAACATCGAGGCTGAGACCACCTTCTCGATCGCCAAGACGATGATCCTGCCGGCGGCGTTGCGCCACCTGGCGCTGGCCAAGGAGGCCGACTTCCCTGCGGCTGGCGAAGAGGTCGAACTCCTGGCAGGCCAGCTGCTCGGCGCACTCGATGACCTCAAGAAAGCCAATGCCTACCCCGACGACCTCGAGGGGCTCGAGCTGGCGATCCACGCCCGCGACAAGCAGCTCACCGCGATGGCGGCGGTGCGCGAGGCGGCGGACAAGCTGGAGAAGATCGTCGCCGACGACCTTTGGCCGCTGCCGAAGTACGAGGAGATGCTGTTCATCAAGTAGGAAGGCGCCAGGCCCCACAAGGCGGGGCCTGGCTCACGAGCGAACGTGACGGCGGTACCAGCGGCGGCCGTGCAGGCGCTCGGTGCTCCAGGCAATCGCCGGCAGCAACCCGCGACGGTGCAACCAGTAGCGGCTGGGAATCTCCGCGGCGGGGGGCACCCTGCCAACCTCGGCGTCCGCGACAACGACGCCCGATCCCTCCCCGCCGCGGCGCAGGGCGAGGACGCTGCCGTCGGCGGCGGCGATCAGGGCGCCGCCCTCGAAGCGCCCCCTGTAGGAAACGACCGGCAGCTCCGGCAGCCGGCAGCGGATCTCGCCGCTGATCGCCGCGTGGACGACGGGGACGCCGACGAGCCGGGCGAACGCGCTGGGCGCATGCAGGGCGGTGCGAGCGTTCGCGTCCTCCATGCGCCGCGTCAGCCTGCGAGGCGGCCAGGACGGCACGCTCCACCAGTTCGACCCTCCCACAACGACATCCACACGTCCGACGAGGCGACGCGCCGTCGCGCTGCGCATGAGCTCCCAGCACACGGCGGCCCCGGCCTCGAACGGACCGGCATCTATCACCCCGTCGTCCGTGCCACCGATGTAGAACGCGTTCTCCCACATCGTCGGCAGGTCCTTGTCGTGGCGGCCGCACAGCTCGCCGTCGGGCCCAGCGAGGAAGAAGGCGTTGCGCACCTCGCCGTCGGCGTCCCGGCAGAGGAACGAGCCACCGATCCAGATGCTCTCGTCCCCTGCGACCCGCTTGAGCATGGCTGTCGCGTCCCCATCCGGGGGAAGCGCCGCGCCGGCGAGCTCGGGCACGAAGGCGGCGCCGGTCGTGAAGAACTCCGGCAGCGCCACCAGCTCGGCCCCCTGCCGAGCCGCCTCGCGCGCCAGCCGCTCGGACTCGTCCAGGTTCCGCTCGACCTTCCCGAGCTCGACCTCGAGCTGAACCGCCGCCACCCGCATGGAGCGGACCGTAGCGTCTCTCCGGGGCCCCGCGATCAGTCGTCGCCGCGGTCGCGGACGGCGCGAACGATGACGTAGCCGATCGCGGCCAGGCCGAGAATCGGGATCAGGCCGGCAAAGACCGCCGGCCAGGCCTCTGTGGCGAGCGGCGTCATCCCTCAGGCACCGCTGGGCAGCGTCTCCGGGGCGCTGCGCTCGGTTACCCGCATCTCGAGGCCGCCCTTCGGCGAGAGGGTCGGCATCTGGCGCACGGTCATCGTGCGGCCGGGCAGCGCGTCGAGCCGCAGCCGCTGCAGCAGCATTGTCGCGACCAGCTTCACCTCGGTCTGGCCGAAGCGCTTGCCGATGCAGATCCGCTGGCCGCCGCCGAAGGGGACGTAGGCGCCGCGCGGCAGCGCCGCCTTGCGCTCGGGGGCGAAGCGCTCGGGGACGAACGCCTCCGGCTCGGGAAAGACCTCCGGGATGCGGTGGCTGGCCCAGGAGCAGTAGTTGACGTAAGCGCCCTCGGCGACGGAGCAGCCGCCGAACTCGAAGTCGCGCACGGCACGGCGGGGCCCGATCCAAGCAGGTGGGTAGAGGCGCAGAACCTCGTCGAGAACCATGTTCAAGTAGGGCATCTCGCGTTCGAGCTGGTCGATCGTCGGGGCGTTCCCGCCCAGCACCTGCTCCTGCTCCTGCTGGAGGCGGGCGACGACATCGGGGTGGCGAGCCAGCTCATGCATCATGAAGGTGAGCGTCGATGTCGAGGTGTCATGGCCCGCGAACATCAGGGTCATCACCTGGTCGCGCACCTCCCTGTCGGAGAAGCCCTCCCCCGCATCGTCGCGCACACCGAGAAGGAGGCTGAGGATGTCGGTCTTGCCGGAATCCGGGTTGGCGCGGCGGTGCGTGATCTCCCCGAAGACGATCTCGTCGAGCACGGCTCGCGAGGCCACCATCTTCGACCATGGCGAACCGGGGCCGCGCAGCAACCTCAGGTGGAAGTCGATCCCGTAGAAGCTGAGGGCCCGCTCGAAGTGCTCCGCCGCGGTCGCGCCCTTGCCGGCCTCGTCGGGGTCGAGTCCGAGCAGGGCGCGCATCGCGATCCGCATCGCGAGACGGCGCATCCATCCGTAGACGTTGACGATCTCGCCGACACGAAGCGTCGCTATCGCGCCATCGGCTTCCGCTCTCATCACCTCGACGGCAGCGGCGATCTGTCTGCGGTGGAAGGCGGGCATCATGATCTCGCGCGCGCGGTCGTGGTAGGCGTCGTCGATCGTCAGCAGGCCGTCGCCGAGCAGCGGGACCAGATCGCCGAAGCTCGACTCGCGCCAGTGGAAGTTCTCCGGGTGCGCGACGGTGATGAAGTGGTTCGCCTCCGGGCCCAGCATGAAGACGACCGGGTGGTGGAGGATACGGACAGAGAAGATCGGCCCATAGCGCTCGTAGAGGGAGAGCAGGATCGGCAGCGGGTCGCGGGCCATCCGCAGCGTGCGCCCCATGTTGAAGTCCTGGGCACCGGGCGGGTAACCGCCGTTGCGCCTGATCCGCAGCTCGGTGAGGACGTCGCCGGCGAGCCGCAGCGGCGGGCTGCCATGCAGCTCCTTGGGCGGCGGGACCCGCCGGGCGGAAATGGCGACCGCGTTAGTCGGCATTGATGGCATGGTAGTTGGCCGGCGAGCCGGCGAGGCCCGGAATTGGCCCCCCCTAGGACGCGGTTGCCGCGGCGGCGAGCTGGCCGCAGGCCGCGTCGATGTCGCGCCCGCGGGTGAGCCGGACGGTCGCGGTGAGGCGGTGCTCGGCGAGGATTGCGCGGAAGCGCTCGATCTGCTCGGGGGGCGAGCCGTCGTAGGCCCCGGTCGGGTTGTAGGGGATCAGGTTGACCTTGTAGGCGCGCGGATCGAGCAGGGCAGCGAGCTGGCGGGCGTGCTCGGGGCGGTCGTTGACGCCGTCCAGCATCACGTACTCGACGAAGACCCTGAGGCGGCGGCGAGCCCGGTAGCGCTCGCAGGCGGCGAGCACCTCGGCCAGCGGGTAGCGGTCGTTGACCGGCATCAACCGCGAGCGGAGGCCGTCGTTGGGGGCGTGCAGGGAGAGGGCGAGGCTGATCGGCATCCGGCACTCGGCGAGGCGGTCGATCCCCGGCACCCAGCCGACCGTGGAGATCGCGGTGCGGCGGTGCGTGACACCCAGGTCGGGCAGCCGCTCGCAGGCAGCCAGCACCGCGTCCAGGTTCATCGTCGGCTCGCCCATCCCCATGAAGACGACGTGGTCGATCTCGACCGCGCGGCGGAAGTGGAGCGCCTGGTCGAGGATCTCGTCAGCGCTCAGGTTGCGGCCGAACCGCATCTGCCCGGTGGCGCAAAAGCTGCAGGTCAGAGGACAGCCCGACTGCGAGGAGAGGCAAACCGAGCGCCGCCCGTCGCGGTAGCGCATCAGGACCGCCTCGATCGGTCGCCCGTCACCGGTGTGGAAGAGGGCCTTGACGGTGCCGTCGTCAGACTTCGCCTCGGCCTCGAGGGAGAGCGTTGAGAGTGGAGCCTCGGCGGCCAGCCGCTCGCGCAGCGCCGCCGGCAGGTTGGTCATCTCCGCGTACGAGCGCGCTCCGCCGCTCACCCACGCCCAAACCTGGGAGGCGCGGTAGGCCGGCTCGCCGGCATCGGCAAGGGTCTGGCGCAGGCGGGCGCTATCCACCCGCCCGAGTCTACGGAGAGGGTGGCGGCGGCTCCCCGGAAGCGCCGGCAGGCGGCTGCGGGGGCAGGGGTGGCTGCAGCGGCTGCTGCCCGGGCAGGGGCGGGGGCATCGCGCTGGCCGGGCCGGGTGGCGGGACCCCGCCGGGGAGCGGTTCGGCCTCCTCGCGCCACACATCGTTCAGCGAAACCTGGACATAAGCCCACAGGGCCGGCGCCAGCAGGAGGTAGAGGATCAGCGCGATCCATCCGTTGACCCGTTCCGTGCCGGCGATGCTGGACGCTCCCTGCACGCGCTTGACCCCACGCCAGTAGGTGACCAATGCCGGCACCACGATGAAGCCGCCGGGGAACAGCGCGAGCAGCGAGTTGGTTGGGTTCTGCCCCAGGTCGTAGCCCTTGGCGCGCCCGTAGTCGCGCAGCTCGCGGTTGATCCGGTACCACCAGACGAGGTGGTAGATGCCGAGCGTGATGAGCGGCAACAGGGCCGCGGCCCACGGACTGCGGATCTTCACCTCATCCTGGGTGCCGCGAATCTTCATCTCGTAGGCCATGGAGGCTCCGTTCTGTGGGCGCGCAGGTCGTGACGACACTAACCGACCGGATGGCCGTTGGCCAGGTTCCGCCCGCGAGCTGGTCGGGCTGATCCTGGTGTGAGCGAAGCAGCTGCTGGAGCGAAACGGCGAGCAGCGGGTCACCCTGGCGGTGCCGGGCGCCGTGCCCGCCGCAGAGCCGAGGCCTCTCTGTACGGGCTGATATCAGTCAACTGAACCAGCCGGCACGACCCACTCGCACGGTTGTCCGGTGACCGAGGCGATGCGATCGAAATCCGCGTCATAGTGAAGGACGGTGAGGCCGCGGGACTCCGCGGCGGCGGCGATCAGGAGGTCCGGCACCTTGCGCCCGCGCTGGTGCTTGGCCGCGAGCATGCGCTGAACCTGCCTGGCTCGCTGCAGATGGTCGGCCGTCGTCTCCACCAGCTCGAAAGCCTGCAGGGCCTCTGCCAGTCGGTCCCACTCAGGGGCGCTGCGAGCCAAGTAGCCGATCTCAAGATCGCCGATCCCGGCTCGAGCGAGCTCGCCGTGCCCGGCGGCCGGCTCGATCGCGTCCCGGACGGCGGCATGATGCAGGCGCGTGAGAACGCTCGAGTCGAGCAGGTGGGTCAGCGCCATGCCTGCTCGCGAGCGGCCAGATCGGCTCGGGCGAGCAGATCGAGGCGCCGCTTCACCGCCTGTCGGTGCTCATCGCCGGCTTGGCGAAGCGCCCGGTTGACGGTTTCCTTGATCGTCTCGCTGCCGAGCCTCGCCCGCGCGGCTCGCAGGGCCTCCTCGTCGATGTCAACCAGATGCTTGCTCACCCGTTGCAGTATATACGCTGACTTTGACGATATATACCGCATGAAGCCGGAGGGCAAGCTGGAGCTCAGCATTGTCAAGGACGCAGAAGAGCTGCCTTGTTCCCGGGGTCAGGCGACCAACTCCCGCTCTCGCCCAAGGAGCAGCATACGAGGTCGCTTGGTGTGCTCTCGCATCGGCGCGGGAGCATGGCCATGTCTGCCGGACGCGCTCGCATCTCGTCCCGAGCGAGCGCGTGCGGATCGGCCATGGACACGCTCGCATCGCGGAGGAAGGCGGCAGTGACAAAAGGGAGACGACAAGTCCGGATCGCCGTTGCGGTTCCAACCCCAAATCGACTACGGTATCCGCGGTCGAAGGAACCTGAAGATGAACGAGCGTGCCGCCATCACACCTCGGGTCGTCAGCGAGACGCAGCCGCTTTGGTTCTTGGGCACACTCGCGCGTATCTTGCTCGACGGCGGGCAGACGGGTGGGGTGTTTGCGGCGTTCGAGGTCACGTTGCCCTATGGCGCGTCACCGCCGCTTCACTCCCACCCTCAGGATGAGAGCTTCTACGTACTCGACGGCGAGGTCACCGTCTGGGTCGAGGACGAGCCGCGCCATTGTCGGACCGGCGCTATGGCCTTTGCCCCGGGAGGGACGCCCCACAGCTTCCGCGTCGAGTCCGACACCGCTCGCATGCTCGTGCTCTCGACGCCCGCGGGCATCGAGGACTACGTGCGCGCCCTCGCCGAGCCGGCCGCATGGCCCTGGCTGCAACCTCCGGCCGATGGGCCACGAGTCTCAGCCGAGCGTATCGAGGCGGTCGAGAGCGAACTCGGGGTGGTGCGCCACGGCCCGCCTCCGACACTCTCAACATAGCTCCCAAGTCCGAGGCTCAAGCCGGCCGGCCGGCGCCTTCGCGCGAAAGGGGCGTCGTCTTGCAAGCATCGGCGCGCTCCTTCGCGCGAGTCCCAGCGACGAGTCACGGCGCTCTGCCTCAATGCCCTCGGCGCGGAGAGCTGCTTCGCTCCGGTGTTGAGACGCCGAGCTGCTTGCAATGAGCTGATTCCCGGCTAGGGTAGTCGGAATTCTGGCGACTGCGAGGAGGATTTGATGCGAAGAAGGATGATCGGCGGGCTGGCCCTGATGGCAGCCCTTCTCGTCGGGGTCTGGGTGGCTGGGTGCGGCAGCAGCAGCAACTCGACCTCTACCGAAACGACGGCCACGATCAGCAAGGCCGAATTCGTGGCCAAGGGCAACGCGCTTTGCGTCGCTGGCGAAAAGGCGCAGGAAGCTGGCTATGAAGCCTTCGGCAAGAGTCACGGCCTGAAGGGGAAAATGGAACCGACCAAGGCCCAGCAGGCCGAACTCGTAGCAACCGTCCTGGCCCCCAACATCCAGCACCAGATCAACGCTGTCAAAGCCCTCGGAGCGCCGAGCGGTGAGGAACAGCAGGTCAACGCGGCCCTGGAAGCCTCCCAGCAGGCCCTGAACAAGATCAAGGCGAACCCCGAACTTGCTTCTGCGAAGGAAAGCCCGTTCCACGCTGCCGGCCAGCAGCTTCATGCGCTCGGCCTCACGAAGTGCGCGCCGAACAGCTGAGTACGCGACATCTCGGGAACCGGTCAGAAGGGCGCCTCCGGGCGCCCTTCTGCTGACTGCCCCGTGTTGCCGCGCTTCCCCTTGCGTGGCTGCGAGCGCGTCGACGGCCGCCACTTACGCTCCTGCAGCGGACGACGAGGAGGCACTGGGGGCCGGAACTGCATCATGCTCGCTTCCCTGTGATTGCGGCGCATTCGGTCTCGATGAGTGCCCATGGCCCCGGTTGTTGCACTAGCGTCCCCTAGCGTTTTGCCTTCTCACCGCTCTCGCGATCGTGCGAGCGTCGGGGCGCATCAGCCTCAGCTGCCCTCGCCGTAGCGGCGACGACTGGCGCGATAGCCGGGCTGGGTAGACATCCAACCCGCGGTATTCAGCCGTAGGCCGTCGTAACGAGTCCGCCAGCTCGCGCCGACCTCCTCGGTCCGCTTGAGCACGATTGCGTCGACGCCGGCGCTGCGAAGCATGGCCGCCGCTGCAAGCCCGGCGGCGCCCGCACCGCAGACGATCGCCTCCGGAGTTGGGTGATGCCTGTCCACAAGCGACATCAGGTTCCTCAAGCTCGGCGCCACTCGCGTCGTATCACGCGGATGCGCCGGCTCCGGAAGTGATGTGCTCGATCACCGGCCGGAACTCCTCGGTCGGTGAGAAGTCGACGTACTCGGAGTCCTCGAGCGCCTCGGGAGCGTGGCCGGGGGCCCAGTAGAACGCTTCGCCGGCCGCAAAGTCCTGATGTCCGTCCAGTGTGTGCATCCGCACCCGGCCCTTGAGCATGTACCCCCAATGTGGACACGGGCAGAGGTCGTCCGGCAGGCCCTTGGTGGCGGGGCGCAGGTCGGCGCCGGCTGGCAGCCGCACGAACCCGACCGATAGGCCGTCCTCATCGCGCAAACGGACTTCGACGCCGTTGTCGTCGATGACGACCGGGACGTCCTCACGTGGGATGGATCGCATGTTCTGCCTCCTGTTTGGATTTGGATATCTCGCTGCGGGCTGCCTACATCAGAGCGCTGGGGCGGCACCCGGGAGCTTGGAAGGGCTTCGATGTCGCCAACGCGGTTAGCGGGCGTTGGTACCAGGGCTGCGCGGTGATTCAGGCTAAGACGATGGCGGGATGTTCTGATTCAGATGGAACAGGTTGGTCGGGTCGTAGCGGTCCTTGAGCGCCTGCAGGCGGGCGAACTTCTCGGTCCCGTAGGCCGCCCTGACCCGATCATCGCCCTCGGCCGAGAGGAAGTTGATGTAGGCGCCGCCGGTTAGCGAGGGCTCGATCTCGGCGTAGAGGCGCTGCGCCCAGTCGATGTGGGTGTCCAGGCCGCCCGACTCGTGGGTCGACGCGATCACATTGAGCACGAAGGGCGCCTGGCGCTCGCCGTGGGCCGTCTCGTCCTCACCGACACGGGCGATCGCGCCACCGAACGGCTGGATGTGGATCTCCGAGGACGGGGAGGTCGCGCTCTGATGGAAGCGGGCCATCGTCTCGATCGCGTGGTCGTCGAGCTCGCGGAAGTAGCCCGCCTTCATGTAGGCCTGTGTGCCCTTCGGCCAGAGCGCGTCGAACAGGCCCTGCATCTGCACGTAGGGCATCGGGCCGACCAGGTCGGCGACCGGGTCGCCCAGATCGCGGATCGGCTGCAGCACCTTCATCCCCTCATCGGGGTCGCCGGAGTAGCAGCCGGCCAGGGCGATCAGCTTCTTGCCGTGCCAGTCCTCGGGCAAGAACGGAGCGGGCGGCGCCGTGAGCAGATTGACCAGGGTCGTTAGCTCATCCGACAGGTCGGGCGCGAAATCGCGGTAGAAGCGCATGACCTCCTCGGCACGGTCGCCCGGGTAGAAGACCGGGCCGGCGGCCACGGTTGGGCCGACCGGGTGCAGGTCGAACTCGAAGGTGGTGACGACGCCGAAGTTGCCCCCTCCCCCGCGCAGGCCCCAGAAGAGGTCGGCGTTCTCCGTCGCGCTCGCGGTCAGCAGCTGACCGTCGGCTGTTACGACCTCGGCCGAGCGCAGGTTGTCGCAGGCGAGACCGTGCTTGCGCATCAGCCAGCCGATCCCACCGCCCAGGGTGAAGCCGGCGACGCCGGTGGTCGAGACCAGGCCGCCGGTGGTGGCGAGGCCATGCTTCTGGGTCGCCGCGTCGAGCTCGCCCCAGGTCAGCCCCCCCTCGGCGCGGACGGTGGCGGCGTCCACGTCGACCTCGATGCCCTTCATCGGGGAGAGGTCGATGACGATGCCGCCCTCGACGGTGGAGAAGCCGGGAATGCTGTGGCTGCCGCCGCGCACCGCGACGTCCAGCCCCTCGCTGCGGGCGAAGCCGACCGCGTGGCGCACGTCGGAGGCGTCGGCGCAGCGGGCGATCAGCGCGGGGCGGGCGTCGTGCGCGCCGTTCCAGATCGAGCGCGCCTCGTCGTAGGCGCCGTCGCCGGGCTTGACCATCTCTCCGTGCAGCCCGTCGTCGAACTCCTTCAGTGTTGCCGCTCCAAGCACTCCTTGCGTGGCCATCTCGGCTCCTTCTCAGTCAGGGTTGGTTGACGTCGCATTGCGACGACCCACAGCGAGGCTAGGGGCCGCCTCTTAGCGCTCACTTTGCAGCGCCTTAGCCTCCAGTTCCCGGCAGTAGGCGATGCCGTCTCCGCCGCCGAGCAGCTCGAAGTGCCGTTTCGCCCGGTCCAGCCAGCGGCGGCCCATTGCCGGCTCGCCGTCCTCCGCGCAGATCGCCGCCAGCACTGCCAGCACCCACCCCTCCTGGTGGGTCGTCTCGATCCCCCCGAAGACCGAGGCGGCGGCCTCGAGATGAGCCCGAGCATCGGCGCGATCGCCAACGCAGAGCGCCACGGTCGCCAGGCTCAGCTCGGCGGCGCCGAGGCCGATCAGGTCGTCGTTTTCGGCGAACCAGGTCCGGCTCTGCCCGGCTGAGATGCGGGCGCCGCCCGCGTCGCCGGAACGGGCCAGGAGCATCGCCAGGCAGCCGAGGGTGATCCCGGCGCCGCGGCGGTCGCCGATCTCCTGCCGCAGGGCGAGGCTGCGCTCGAGCAGCGACTGGCCTCGTTCGAAGTCGCCGACGGAGCGGGCCAGGTTGCCGAAGGCGTTGAGTGCGAAGGCCTCGCCCTGCTGGTCGCCGAGCTGCTCGAAGCGGGCGAGGCTCTCCTCCATCAGCTCTTCCGCGTGGGCGAAATCGGCCTCGGCGCGATCCACCGCGGCGAGGTTGACGAGGATGTGGGCGGCGGCCGCGGCGCCGCCCACGCGGCGGGCGATGAACGCGGTGTCCTCATGCAGGAGGAGCGGATAGCCGGCCTCGGGCTCGACCGAGATCATCCCGTAGCTGAGCGGCCAGAGCGCCGGGCGCGGCTCGGCGCTGAGAGCGCCGGCGTGCTCCAGCGCGGCTTCCAGCTGTTCCCGTGCGGGGCCGTATTCGCGCCGAAACCAAGCGGCGATGCCGCGCGTGTGCGCCGCCCACATCGGCGGCCGCTCGACTGGCAGGTCGTCGGCGACCAGCGTCTCGTGTTCGCGCACGAGCAGCTCGACGTCCTGCGCGGGACTGACGATCGCCCGATAGGCCCCAGAAACCTCGACCGCGTCGAACATCCCAGCCCGGTCCTCAAGCTCGTGGAAGATCGCCACGCTCTCGGCCGCGAACTCGTGGATCCCCCCTTTGACGCCGCGGCGCAGCCCGATCACGCAGGCGGCGAGCAGCGCGCGGGCGCGCACCGCCGTCGACTCGGGCGCCGCGGCCAGGGCGGCGGTGAGCCAGCGATAACCCTCGGCGAGGTAGCCGCGCATCAGCCAGAAACGCCAGAGGACGGCAGCAAGACGCAGCGCCACCTGGGGATCGGCGACCAGCGCCGAGGCCAGGGCGGCGCGAAGGTTGTCGCGCTCTCGATCGAGGCCCCGCAGCGTGATCCGGGCCGGCAGCTCGCCGGCCGGCGTCGGGTCGCTCTCGGCCAGCGCGACGTACCAGTCACGATGGCGCCGCTCGAAAGCGGTGCGCTCCCCCGCCTCCTCGAGACGCTCGGCCGCGTACTGGCGCACAGTCTCCAGCAACCGGTAGCGCCGGTCGTCAGATCCCTCCTCGACGTGCACCAGCGACTTGTCGATCAGCCGGCCGAGCACGGCGACGGCCTCGCTGCGCCGCAGCGGATCCTCGGCGCAGACTTCCTCGGCCGCATCCAGCCCGAAGCCGCCGGCGAACACGGCGAGCCGCCGCAGCAGCACCTTCTCGCCGGCCTCGAGCAGCTCGAAGCTCCAGGCGAGCGTCGCCCGCAGGGTCTGCTGCCGGGTCATCGCCGTGCGGGCCCCGGCCGAGAGCAGGTCGAGCGAGTCGTCGAGACGCTCGACGATCTGAGCCGGGGTGAGGACGCTCACCCGCGCCGCCGCCAGCTCGATCGCCAGTGGCATCCCGTCGAGGCGGTGGCAAAGGGAGGCGACGGCGTCCGCGTTGTCGCTGCCGAGCTCGAATCCGGGTGCGGCCTGCGCGGCCCGGGTGGCGAACAACCGTACCGACTCCGCCGCCAGCGACTCCTCCGCGGGCGCTCCATGGACCAGCCGGGGGAGGGAGAGTGAAGGGACGCGCCAGGTCACCTCGCCGGGAATGCGGAGCGGCTCGCGGCTGGTCGCCAGCACGGTCAGGTTCGGGCAGCGGCTGAGCAGAGCCTCGGCGAGGCGCGCGACCGGCTCTACCAGGTGCTCGCAGTTGTCGAGGAGGAGCAGCTGCCGGCGATCGCCGATGTGCCCGGCGAGGGCGATCTCCGGCGCCCGGTCGGAGGCGAGCCGGGTGTCCAGTGCCTGGGCGACCGCCGGGCCGACCAGCTCGGGCTCGCCAAGTGCCGCCAGCTCGACCGGCCAGACCCCGTCGGCGAAATCCTCCCTCCGCTGCCCCGCAAGCTGCAGCGCCAGCCTGGTCTTGCCGCAGCCGCCGGCCCCGGTCAGGGTGAGGAGCCTCGCGTCGCGCAGCAGTGCCGCGGCCTCGGCCAGCTCGCGCTCGCGGCCGACGAAGCTGGTCAGCTGTGGCGGCAGCTCGGGCCCGCTGGCACCCGCCCGCTGCGACTCGGAGCCCTGCTCCAGCTCGGCCAGCTCGGCCTCCAGGGCAAGGCGGAGCTGGCCGTGGGAATCGCGCCGCTCCCGGCTCCAGTCCTCGTAGCGGTCAGCCGGCAGCAGCTCGGCGTCGAAGCCCTCGAGCGCCGAGCGGTAGGCGCCGGGCTCGCCCTGCTCGCGCGCCGCGGTGGCGAGCTCTTCGAAGGCGACCGCGTCGATCCGGACCGGGTCCTCGGGGCTGAGCAGGATCAGTTCTTCGCGCAGCTCCAGGCAGCGGCCGCCGTCCAGCCCGATCGAGTCGAGCGCGCGCCGGGCCGCGAATATCGCCTGATGGAGGTTGTTGCGGGCGGAGTCCGGGTCCCGCCCCGCCCACAGCAGCTCGGCGGCCTGGTCGACATGGAGGCGGCGCTCGGGGGCGAGGGCGAGCAGCTTGATCAGCGTCTTCGCCTTACGCAGCCGCCAGGCGTCGTCGGCGATGACTCTGTCGCCGACGCTGATGGAGAACGCCCCGAGGAGACCGATGCACAACACCTCATCGCCCATCGATGTGCCTTTCGTGCTGGGACTCGCCACCGGTTGAGAAACTACTCCGAAGCGATCGGTCGACTGCCACGGCCTCCGCCCCACACTCCTCGTCCTCGCTACCTGACATGCAGACCAAGCGACGTGAGGAAACCACTCCTCTCGATCTGCTTCTGCTTCGCGCGACTTGCGAGCGCCCGTCGTGCTTGGCTCGAGACTTCCGGTCCGGACGAGGAGGAGAAGTCGCGCTGCCCTATAGAGGGTCAATGAGCGGTTCGCTGCTCCTATTGCGTGGCGAAACGGCGAAACTCGTCTGCGTTGGTGATGGTCTAGCGGCCGAGCATCTTTCCTGGCTGGTAGATCCCGGCATCGACATACCGGCTGGCGCGACCTCTGTGCATGGCATTACCACCGAGCGGGCGCAAGCCGAAGGGCGAAGCCCAGACGAGGCAGTCGACGAGATCACCACCGCGCTGGCCGATCAGTTGCAGCAAGGTGTGCCGGTCATCGCGTTCAACGCGCGCTTCGACTTGACAATCCTGGATCGCGAGGCCCGACGGCACGGAATTCGATCGCTGCTCGACCGAGTCGGCGGGCGGGACGGGATGCTCGTTGTCGATCCGTACGTGCTCGACAAGCAGTTCGACCGCTTCCGGCGAGGCAAGCGAACTTTGGGTGCGGTCTGTGAGCACTACCACGTTGCGCTCGACGAGGTCCACGCCGCCACCGCCGATGCGCTCACTGCCGCACGGCTCGCATTCACGCTGGGGGCAACCGTCACCGAGCTGCGTGACATCGACCTCTGCATCTTGCATCGCAAACAGGTTTCCTGGGCGGCCGAGCAGGCCACATCGTTGGAGGAATACTTCCGACAGCAAGGACGCGACGAGCACGTGGAGGGGGCCTGGCCGATCATTCCCGACGGTTTCGTGCGCACCGCGTAGCCCAGGCGTTCCCTGGGTTCAGCCGGCGGAGGCCCCCAAGCCTGCCAGGGCCTCCGATAGCCCCGCCCCAATCACGGCGAAGTCTGCGGGGAGCTTCGAGCTATCCGGCGTCATTGACCGAGCACCTCCTGCAGCGCGGCAGAGTCGACACCCTCTACCCGCACCAGCTTGTCGCGAGACTTCTCTCCTCGCAGGACGCTGACCCGCGAAGGCGCCACCCCGACCCGCTTGGCGATCAGCTTGCACAGCGCCCGGTTCGCCTTCCCGTCGACCGGCGCCGCCGTCACCCTCGCCTGCAGCACCCCGTCGCGCATCCCGATCAGCTCGCTCCTGCCGCCCCGGGGCTTGAGCCGCACCGCGATCTGCGCGCTGTCCATCTGCGCAGCGTACGGCTCCGTGGCCGGGCCCGGGCCGGGCGAGCGAAGCGGGCGGCTATCGTCACCGGAATCACCTCCAGTCTCAACGATCGTCAGGAGGCCCGAGATGGCAGAGATTCCCCCAGCGGCACAGCACCTGCTGGCCGGCAAGAGCTTCGCCCACGTCGCGACCCTGATGGAGGACGGATCTCCCCAGGTCTCGCCGGTCTGGATCGACTTCGAAGACGGCCTGGTCGTCTTCAACACCGCCGAGGGCCGGCTGAAGCCGAGAAACCTACGGCGCGACCCGCGGGTGGCGATATCGGTCACCGACCCCGAGAACCCCTACGAGAGCCTGCTGATCCGAGGCAGGGCCGTGGAGATGACCCAGGAGGGGGCGGACGAGCACATCGACGCACTCGCCAAGCGCTACATGGGCGTCGACGAGTACCCACTGCGCCAGCCGGGCGAAGAACGGGTGATCGTCAAGATCGAGCCCGAGCGTGTCCAGCACATATCCCCATAGGTCAAAGGAGGACGAATGAGCACCCACGCGGTAAAGAGGATCGACGAGATGGAGGCCATCTACCTGGGTGGCTTCAAGCGGGCCCGAGCGGAGCTCGGCGTCGAGTCGTTCGGCATGCAGATCATCGACATGCCGCCGAATTACGACGGCTACCCCGAGCACGATCATGCGGCGGATGGCCAGGAGGAGGTCTACGTGACGCTGCGGGGCGACGGCGAGCTGGAGATCGAGGGCGAGCGCTTCCCGCTCGACGCCGACCACCTCGCCCGGGTCGGCTCCGGCGTCAAGCGCAAGGTCTGGCCGGGCGAGGCGGGCGTCCGCCTCCTCGTGATCGGCGGCAAGCCCGGCGACGTCTACGAGGCGCCTGACATCACCAAGCTGGGTGAACCCGACCCGATGGCGAGCTAGCCGGGACGAGCTGCTGATCTGCATCCCGTCCACTCAGGTGGAACCGAGCCCGCACTTACGGCAAGCTTGTCAGCGACGAACCAAGGAGGCCCGATGAACGAGCAAACCATCACGCTGGAGATGTCGAAGGCCGATGCCGAGGTTCTCCTCGGCATCCTCGCCTCCGAGCGCCACAACCCGGAGGTCGACGCGGTCTGCAGCACGCTGCGGGAACAGCTCGACGAGAAGCTCGCGGACATCGCGTAGGGGTAAGCCGCCTTGCCAGCGGCTAGCTTTGCCTCATTGTGAACGGCGCCTCAACCCTCTTCGATGCCGACGCGGCCGCCTTCTCCGGGACGGTCGAGGTTCTCGGAGTCATCTTCTGCGCCGAGGACGACGGCTACGCGGTGCTCGAGGTGCAGGACGCCGACTCCGGCGAGGGATTCGCGCTGATAGGCCCGGTCGCCCATCTGAGCGCCGGCGACCGCGCCGAGGTGAGCGGCGACTGGCAGACTCACTCGCGCTACGGGCGGCAGCTGCGAGCCAGCGGTGCGGTGCCGATCGACCCGGCCGACCGCGAGGGACGGATCGCCTACCTCACCACGCTGCGGCACATCGGGCCGGCGCGCGCCGAGCGGCTGGTCGACGAGCACGGCGATGGCGTGCTGGGAGCGATTGCGGCCGACCCGACCGGGGTCTTCGGCGCGCTGCGCGGGGTGAGCGACAAACAGGCGGCAGCGGCGGCAGAGTCCTGGCACGCCTCCCGCGCGATCCGCGACCTCCATGTCCAGCTCGCCCCGCACGGGCTGGCCCACCTGGCGGCACCGGTCCACGCTCGCTTCGGCGAGCGCTCGATGGCGATCCTGCACGAGGACCCCTACCGGTTGACCGAGGTCGACGGGGTCGGCTTCGCCCGCGCCGACAAGATCGCGCTGGCCGCCGACGTGCCGCCGGAGTCCGATCGCCGCGCCCAGGCCGCCGCCGTCTTCGCCCTCTCGGAGGCCGAGCAGCAGGGGCACACCTACCTGCCGGTCCCCGAGCTGGCTCGACGCACCGCGAAGCTGATCGGCCTCGAACCGGACCCCGACGTGCTGGTCGCCGCGCGCGGGCTGCTGCGCGACGAGGGGCGCGCCTACCGCGAGCTGACGCACGGAAGCGAGGTCGTCGTCGCCGCGACGCTGCGGGCCCGCGCGAGCGCCCCTCCCCACCTCGACCACGATCCGGGCGAGGCCCCGCCGGCAGACGACGAGCGGCTGCGCGGCCTCACCGACGAGCAGTGGGCGGCGGTGCGGTCCGCCTTCCGCTCGCGTGTCTCGATCCTGACCGGCGGGCCCGGCGTCGGCAAGACGGTCTGCACGCGGGCAATCGTCGCCGAGGCCGCCCGCGCCCACGCCGCGATCGCCCTCTGTGCGCCGACCGGGCGCGCCGCCCGCCGGCTCGAGGAGGCGACCGGTCACAAAGCGCAGACGATCCACCGGATGCTCGAGTGGATGCCGGGCCGCGAGCCCGGCTTCAAACCAGGGCACCCGCTTCCGGTCGCCCTGGTGATCGTCGATGAGGCCTCGATGCTGAACCTGCGGCTGATCGAGGTGCTGCTCGGCGGGCTCGCCGAGTCGACCCATGTCATCTTCGTCGGCGACGCCGACCAGCTGCCGCCGATCGGCGCCGGCAAGCCGTTCGAGGACCTGATCGCCTCGGGGGTCGCGCCGGTCGTCCGGCTCAGCCAGATCTTCCGCCAGGCGGCGCGCTCGATGATCACCACCGCGGCGCACGCCGTCAACCGCGGCCGCGCGCCTAGCCTGCAGCCCGACGACGATCAGGACCACGACTTCTTCTTCATCGACCGGCCCAACCCGGAGCGGGCGCTCGACACCGTGGTCGAGGTGGTCGCGGAGCGCGCCCCGAGGCGCTTCGGGGTCGACCCGATCCGCGACGTGCAGGTGCTGGCGCCGATGTACAGAGGGGTGGTCGGGATCGACGCGCTGAACGAGCGCCTGCAGGAGCGGCTCAACCCGGACGGAAAGCGGCTGCTTAACGACCGCTTCCGGGTCGGCGACCGCCTCATCCAGACCCGCAACTCGCACGAGCTGGGCCTGATGAACGGCTCGATCGTCTTCCTCCGCTCCGACGACCCGGAGGAGGCGGCGATCGTCGTCGACACCGACGAGGGCGGCTCGCTGGTCATCCCCTACGGCGAGACGGCCGACCTGCGCCTCGCCTACGCGATCTCCGTGCACAAGGCGCAGGGCTGCGAGGTCCCGGTCGTGGTCGGCGTCTGCCACCGCTCGCACGCGCGAATGCTCACCCGCCCGCTCCTCTATACCGCGATCACCCGCGCCCGCCAGAGCTGTGTGCTCGTCGGTGACCCCGGGGCGCTGGCGATGAGCGTGCGCCGCGACGACGGCAGCGGCCGCTACTCGGCACTGGCCGAACGACTGCGCTCCGCAGAGACGATGGACTGAGGGCCCCGCGACGCCGCCAAGCGGCGATCGTCAGCCGACTCGCCGCACGCGGAAGCGATAGACCGCGGGCGTGCGGTCGACGTTGCCCGCCGCGTCGCGGGCCGTCACCCGCACGGCATGTGGGCCAACCCTGAACCGCCGCGCGAAGTTTTCCCTGCAGAAGCGGGGCAGGCCGCCGTCCACCCGGCAGATGAAGCTGACCCCTTCCTCGTTGGCGCCGAAGCGGAAGGCGGCCCTCACCATGCGCTGGCGGGTGCGGATCACCTTGTGCGGGTGCCTGCGAAAGAAGGTGCGCGGGGGCTTCGTGTCGACCGTGAACGACACGGTTTCGCTCATCCCGGTCAGTCCCGCGACGTCGACTCCGCTGACCGCGAAGACGTGCTTGCCGTCGGCGAGCGGCCTGGGGGACGTGAACGGCGAAGCACACGGCTGCGGCGCGCCGCCGTCGAGCGAACAGGCGAAGGAGACCGGCCGGTTCGCGGCGAAGCCGATTCTCGGGCTGCGGTTCCTGCTGAGCGGCGCCGGCCGTTCGGTGATCGCGATCGTGGGCGGCAGCGCGGTCGCGGCTACAGCCCCGAAGGCGTCGACCAACCCGGCGCCGACCGCATCGGAGCCGAAGGACCCAACCGGCCTGGCGGTGGAAGCGAGCGCCGAGCGGACCTGCGCGGGGCTCAGCGCGGGGCTCGCCTGGCGCATCAGGGCGGCGACCGCGGCGGCGTGCGGCGCCGCGGCGGAGGTCCCACAGAACCTCCAGACGCCTTCTTCGGGCCTGAAGCGAGCGAAGAACGTCGTCACGCCGCAGTCGGTCGCCGCGATGTCGGGCTTGGCGAGCGTTTCGGGGGATGCCAGTTTCGGCGCAGGAGATGTGCCTTCGACCGGGCCGAAGTAGTGGGTCACGGGCCCGCGCGAGGAGTAGAGCTCGGGTTCCGTGCTGTCGTTGTAGCGGACAGCCCCCACGCTGATCGCCGCGTTGGAGCCGGCGTGGCCGAAGACCGTCGGCCCGACCGTGTCGCCTTCGGTTGAAACCGGATGAGTGGTGTGAGAAACCCCCCTACCGTTCTCCAGCAGGGCGAACTTGAGGCGGGGCGGCGGCGCCAAAGGGTTCGCAGCCGGATTGCAGGAGAGGACGCAGCGGTCGATCGCGAGCTTGACTTCCTGTTCCGGTCCGGTGTTTTCCCACTGGAAGACCTCCACCGGTTTCCGAGAGCCGCTGACGTTGTCTTCAGCGCTCCCCACAAGTTTGGATTCGACTTCGATCGGGTTCCCCGCAGAGTCGAGCAGGAACTCGTCCAGATCGGTTTCCACTCCGAACCAGGGTTCAGCCCACTGCAGGTCGACCGTCAACGTTGCGCCTGCTTCAACGGTGATGCCAAATGTGTTTTCGGTTCCCGGCCCCGGCTTAAAATCCATGCAATCAGCCGCATTCGCGTAAGCGTTCAGCCCCACTGACGCCTGAGATTCCCGCCCTCCCGCTCAAACAAGCGAAGGAGCAGGGCTCGCCCGGGCGCCCGCCGTGAGTGCCTCGACGAGGAAGTCGAACAGAGATCGCCCCTGCAGCCGGCAGGTCTGGGAGACCGAAAGCATCCGCTCGGCGAAGCGCTCACCGGCCTCCGACTGGCTGCCGAGGGAGACCTTGCGGTAGATCACCGCGGAGCGAAGCCCCCTCTCGGCCCGGTTGTTGGTCGGCTCCACCCCCTCGACTTCGGTGAAGGTCCAAAGCGCCGGCCAGAGCTTCAGGAGGTTGCGGGCGAAGGTGCGGAACTGACGGTTGCGGGTGCTCTTGACCCGGTGGGGCTCAAGCAGCGCCTGCAGGCGCTGCTTGAGCGGAGCGATCTCACGAGCCAGGCGCTCCCGATCGCCGTGGGTGGCGAAGGCGTCCCAGGCCGCGAACAGCTCGCGGCAGATCTCGAGCCCTTCCTCCCCGAAGCTACCCTGCTCGGCCAAGCCTTCGGAGTGGCGGCGGAAGTCGCGCAGAAGGTGGGCCCAGCAGACCTGCCGGCGCGCCGGGTCCAGGGAGTCATAGGCCCACCAGCGATCGGAGGAGACGATCCCGGCGAAGCTCTCGCCGATCAGCTCCGGCAGCTCGCGCTCATGGCGGTCGGCGGCGATGTGGAAGGCAGCGGAGGTGTCGGTGATGGCGCCCCAGAGGGTGCGCTTTTGCCCGGCGTTGCGCCAGCCGGTCTCATCGACAAAGAGGACCGTGGCGTCTTTGACCGCCTCGCGCAGCTCGGCGTAGGGAGATGCAAGAGCGCCGGAGGCGCGCTGGCAGATCGCGTCGACCGAGCCGGTCGAAACCGCGCAGCCAAACAGCTCCCCGCAGAGCTCTGAGGCGTCGCGGCGGGAAACCCGGTTGCGCACCGACAGCAGGGCGACCGCCGCCTGCAGGCGAGGGCCGAAGGCACTTGCCCGGACACCCCCGGGCAGCGCTGCCCGGGTGCTCTTCCCGCAGCCGGGGCAGCGCAGGGCGTGGGCCCGGTGCTCGGTGACATGCACCGCGATCGGCGGCAGCTCCGTGACCTGGTGGCGGCGGGGCTCGCCGGCGGGATCCCGGTCGCCGAAACCGAAGTCCTGCCCGCAGCCCGAGCAGCGCTCGGGCCAGTGATCGACGACTTCATCCAGCTCCGAGGCGGCCGCGAGCTTGCGTGTTGTGCCTTCGTGCCCGGGCTGCCCACCCTGCTTGCGTGTGCTCGAACCGCGTTGGGGCTGAGACTTTCCCGGCGGGTCGGCCGACGGTGGGCGCGAGGAGTTCTGGGAGTTCTCGCGCAGCTTCTCCTCGAGACGCTCGATTCGTGCCTCCAGGCGGGTGACCTGGCGCTCATAGCGTGCCGTCAGCTCGACGAGGAACTCGACGCAGGCCTCGCGACCGGCGTCATAGACCGCTTCGGCCTCGGCGCGCTCCACGCCTGAGGAGTTCGCCGGGCGGCGGTTATGTCCCCCTACCAGGCTGAACGCTTACGCATTCGCTGCGCCAACTTTGGCCACCAGCGCCGGCGGGCAGTTCGGGGTTTCGCGGAAAGCCGGTGCTTCCCAGGAGCCGATTTCGTTCCCGGTTCCCGCTTCGCTCAGGCTGTCGTTGCCGGCGGCCGAAAAGTAGTCGGCGCCTTTCGACGTGACTTCGTTGATCGCGTCCGCAACCGGGCCGTCCTGGAAGAACGGCTCGTCGAAGTAGGCGACGTCGTCGGCGATGACCTTCGCCCCCGCACCGCCTTCCGCAACCGGCCTCGCCAGCCTTTCGATGCTTTCGGCGAATTGGAACTCTCCGTTGAAGGCGCTCGCGAAGGCGAGGTTCGCGCCCGGCGCCAGGTCGTGGACGACCTGGGCCATGCCCCGCCCCTCGTCCGCGGGTTCTTCCTTTTCGGGTTCGAAAAGGTCGTTTTCGAGCACGTCGACCGGTGTCGTCTGACCGCAGGGATTGCGGACGCCGGGCAGATCGCCGCTTTCTTCGTCTTCTCGAGCATGGGTTGCGACCAGACCGCTGCCATCGGCCGCCTTGGTCGCCTGGTTAAAGGAGTCGGAGAGGATGCCGACCGTGACGCCGCTGCCGTCGAGGTTGAAGCCGCTGCGCGCTTCCGCGGCTCGCAGCTGGGCGTCGCCCTCGGAGACGGTGGCGCCGGAGGGGCAGCCCACAGCGCCGAAGACCATCGGCGTGAGCACCTCGGTGACGCCGGCTACCCTTGCGACGCCGGCGAGGGCGCGCAGCTCGGCGGGGGTCGCCGCCACGGTTACGGTCTGGTAGCCGCGGCTGACGTTGACGATCTTCGCCCCGGCGGCGCGCAGGTCGGCCACTCCAGCCGCGGCGCCGCTCTCGAAGCGCACGTCGACGAGGACGCGGTTGCCCTGCCGCAGCAGGCTGCCCGGTCCCCGGCTGGCGAGGCTCAGCAGCCTGGCCTGCCTGGCGGGCGGCAGGGAGCGCACGGCGGGCTTCGCCAGCGCCGCCAGGCGCGGCGAGAGGACACCGCCGCCCGTCGGGCCGGCTGCCGCCACGGCGGAGGCCGGCACCGCCGCGCAGAGGAAGGCGACCGCCGCAACTGGCAGCCCCCGCATGCGGGCACGGACCTTTTCCCCTTGCCGCATCACCCAGAAGGTATCGATCGCGAATGCTCGGCTTTCAACCTTTGTCCACCGAATACGGACGGCATTGCCAACCGGTTCACGGATACCCTGGTTCCGCGAAACGCCGAGGAGCCTTGAGACGATGAGAGCGAAGCGGGCTCGTTCGCAGCGAGCCAATACCCAGGCGGACCCGTCCGTCGGGGGAGCCGTCGCCAGGTTCGCGATCGGCGGCGTGGTCGCCCTGACCGTGGTCGGCGTCGTCGCCTTTCTCGTGCTGCGCAACGTCGGCACCACCGAGGCGCTGAAGAACGCGCGAGAGGTGACCCAGATCGTCGGTCGCGGGATCGTCGAACCCAATCTCAGCACGGCGCTCGTGCGAGGCCGGCCCAGGGCGATCGCCCGCTTCGATCACATCGTCCACTCCCGCGTGCTGCGCGACCCGATCGTGCGCGTCAAGCTCTGGACGCCGTCGGGCCGCATCGTCTATTCCGATGTCAAGGGCCTGATCGGCCAGCGCTTCACGCTCGGCAGGGACGAGGTCGCCTCGCTGCGCACCGGCACGGTCGACTCCGGCATCAGCAACCTCACGCTGCCCGAGAACCGCTCCGAGCGTGGCCTGGGCAAGCTGCTCGAGGTCTACCTGCCGGTGAGGACGCCCACGGGGCGGCGGCTGCTGTTCGAGGCCTACCAGCACTTCAGCTCCGTTGCCGCCAGCGCTCGCGAAATCTGGCTCGCCTTCCTGCCGGCGCTGGCGGTGGCGCTGATCGTGCTCTACCTCGCGCAGCTGCCGCTGGCGGCCTCGATGGCGCGCAGGATGCGCCGCAACAGCCGCGAGCGGGAGGCGTTGCTGGAGCGAGCGGTCGACGCCTCAGCCGCGGAGCGCCGCCGCATCGCCGGCGACCTGCACGACGGGATCGTCCAGGACCTGGCCGGCGTCTCCTTCAGCCTCGCCGCCGCGGCCGAGCGCACGGCGAAGGAGGGCGACGAGCCGGCCGCCGCGGAGCTGCGCCGCGCCGCGGAGCAGACCCGCCATGGCGTGCGCGGCCTGCGCAGCCTCCTGGTGGAGATCTACCCGCCCAGCCTGCGGCAGGCCGGGCTCGCCGCCGCCCTCTCCGACCTCGTCGCGCCGCTGGCCGCCCGCGGGATCGAGACCGAGGTCGAAGTCCCGGAGGGGCTGCAGCTGGAGGCCGAGGACGAGGCGCTGCTGTTCCGCGTGGCGCAGGAGGCGGTTCGCAACGCCGCGGCCCACGCCGGTGCGCATAGGCTCAGCGTCACGGTGTCCGAGAACGAGGCCCATGTTGCGCTGACCGTTGCCGATGACGGCCGCGGGTTCGAGCCCGAGCACGCCGCGGAGGGGACGCAGGGGGGCCATTTCGGCCTCACCCTGCTGCGCGACCTGGCCCAGCAGGCGGGTGCGGAGCTCAGCGTCGATTCGGCTCGCGGCGCCGGCACCCGAGTGCGGATCGAGGTCCGCCGATGATCCGCCTGCTGCTCGCCGAGGACCACCCCGTCGTCAGGGCCGGCCTCGAGAGCCTGCTCGCCAACGCCGACGACGTCGAGGTGGTCGGCGCGGTCGGCGACGGTGAGGAGGCGGTCGCCCTGGCGGAGGAGCTTTCCCCGGACGTCGTGCTGATCGACCTATCCATGCCCCACCTCGACGGCATCGAGGCGACCAGGCGGATTCTCGCGGCGCGGCCGGAGATCCACGTGGTCGTCCTCACGGCCTTCTCCGACCGCGAGCGCATCCTCGGCGCGCTCGACGCCGGCGCGCTCGGCTACCTGCTCAAGGATGCGGCGCCGGAGGAGCTGCTGGGGGCGATCCGCGCCGCCGCGCGCGGCGAGGCGCCGCTGGCGCCCAGGGCCGCCAGCGAGGTGCTGGCCGCCCGCGCCGGGCGCCGCGACGCCGACCTGACCGAGCGCGAGGGCGAGGTGCTCGCCCTGGTTGCCGAGGGGCTTCCAAACAAGCTGATCGCCCAGCGCCTCGAGATCAGCGAGAAGACCGTCAAGGCGCACCTGACACACGTCTTCGAGCGGATCGGCGTCACCGACCGGACCCAGGCGGCGCTGTGGGCGCAGCGGCACGGGATCGGCTCCCCCTGAACGACAAGAGCGGCCTCGCCGCCGCCGGCGAGGCCGCTCTTGCAGCGCTCATCGGACCTACCTGTGATTGCCGCTCTTGCTGTCGTGGCGGCTGCTCTTGTCGTGACGGGTCCTGTCACGGCTGCTCTTGTCGTGGCGTTGAGCCTGAACGCTGCCGCGGCTCGACTGCACTCCGTGACCCGTACTCGCCTGGGCGACCCCTGCGCCGCCAACCGCCAGCGCACCGGTGATGCCAGCAACCGCAAGCACTCGTGAAAATCGACTCATGATTATTGCTCCTTTTGTAGTGGTGTTCATGGGAGCCAGGATCTGCGAAGCGCGGTCCGATTCACAAGAGGACATTGGTCTTAGGACCCCTTGCAGGATCGCGGCGGCGCGATGCCGGAGCGCCGGCCCTGCTACGGTGCCCAGCGTTGGGCCGGGCTCAGATCCGGCAAAGTCGTGCCTAGCGCTCGCGTCGTTGCTTCACCGCATCCTCCGCGTTCGCAGCACATCAAGTGGAGGCAATGCATGCCTACAGGAACAGTTAAGTGGTTCAGCGACGACAAGGGCTACGGGTTCATCACGCCCGATGACGGCTCCAAGGACGTCTTCGTCCATCACAGCGCGATCCTCGGCGAGGGCTTCAAATCCCTGACCGAGGGCGCCAAGGTGAGCTACGAGTCCGAAGACGGGCCGAAGGGCCCGGCTGCGGCAAGCGTCCAGGAAACGACCTAGCCGCACCCTGCTCTTAGCTTTCGACGAGGCCCGCCCCCGGCGGGCCTCGTCTTTTCCTGCGTCCCCATTCCCCTACCCTGCCGTTTCCAGATGACCGCCCGAAGCGACCTTCGCAACATCGCCATCATCGCCCACGTCGACCATGGCAAGACGACCCTGGTCGACGCCATGCTGTGGCAAACCGGGGCCTTCCGCAAGGGCCAGGAGGTGGCCGAGCGCGTGATGGACTCGATGGACCTCGAGCGCGAGAAGGGAATCACGATCCTCGCCAAGAACACGGCCATCCACCATCAGGGCGTCAAGCTCAACATCGTCGACACGCCTGGCCACGCCGACTTCGGCGGCGAGGTGGAGCGCGGCCTCACCATGGTCGACGGGGCGCTGCTGCTTGTCGACGCTTCGGAGGGGCCTCTTCCCCAGACCCGCTTCGTCCTGCGCAAGGCGCTGGAGTCGAAACTGCCGGTGATCCTCGTCGTCAACAAGGTCGACCGGCCCGACGCCCGCATCGCCGAGGTCGTCGAGGAGGTCTACGAGCTGTTCATCGACCTCGACGCCGACTCCGACCAGATCGACTTCCCGATCGTCTACACCAACGCCAAGGCCGGCTGGGCGGCGCTGGAGGAAGGGGTCGAGGGAACGGACCTATCCCCCCTGCTCGACCTGATGCTGGAGCGGATCCCGGCGCCCGAGTACGAGCCCGACCACCCGCTGCAGGCGCATGTGACCAACCTCGACGCCTCGCCCTACCTCGGCCGCCTGGCGCTCTGCCGCGTCCGCAACGGGACAATCCGCTCCGGCCAGCAGATCGCCTGGTGCCGGGCCGACGGCAGCATCGAGCGGGCAGCCGTCTCGGAGCTCTATGTGACCGAGGCGCTGGATCGCATCACCGCCAAGGAGGCCGGGCCGGGCGAACTGATCGCGGTCGCCGGGATGGAAGAGGTGACGATCGGCGAGACGCTGGCCGACCCCGATGACCCGCGGCCGTTGCCGGTGATCACCGTCGACGAGCCCTCGCTCTCGATCGTGGTCGGGATCAACACCTCACCGCTGGCCGGCAAAGAGGGCACCAAGCTGACCGCGCGACAGGTCCGCGACCGCCTCGATGCGGAGCTGATCGGCAACGTCTCGATCCGCGTCCTCGACACCGAGCGGCCGGACGCCTGGGAGGTCCAGGGCCGCGGCGAGCTGCAGCTGGTCGTGCTGCTGGAGCTGATGCGCCGCGAGGGCTTCGAGCTGACCGCCGGCCAGCCACGGGTCCTGACCCGCGAGATCGACGGCAAGGTGCACGAGCCGGTCGAGCGGCTGGCCATCGACGTCCCCGAGGGCCACGTTGGCGCCGTCACCCAACTGCTGGCCACGCGCAAGGGGCGGCTGGAGCAGATGGTCAACCACTCGACCGGGTGGGTGCGGATGGAGTACCTGGTCCCCGCCCGCGGCCTGATCGGCTTCCGCACCGAGTTCCTGACCGAGACGCGCGGCACCGGGATCATGCATCACGTCTTCGACCGCTGGGAGCCGTGGGCCGGGGAGCTGCGCACACGCACGACGGGCGCCATCGTCGCCGACCGCCGCGGTTCCACGGCCAGCTTCGCCCTCTTCAGCCTGCAGGACCGCGGCACCCTCTTCATCGGCCCCGGCGAGGAGGTCTACGAGGGAATGATCGTCGGCGAGAACGCCCGCTCTGAGGATCTCGACGTCAACGCGATCAAGGAAAAGCATCAGACCAACGTCCGCGCCGCCAGCGCTGACCTGCTGGTGCGCCTGACCCCCGCGACCCGGCTCTCGCTGGAGAACTCGCTGGAGTTCCTGCGCAACGACGAGTGCGTCGAAGTCACGCCCAAGTCGGTGCGGTTGCGCAAGGTCGAGCTCGACAGGATCAGGCGCCAGAAGGCAGCGCGGCAGAGCGTCGAAGCCGCCCCGCATCCTGGCTGAAAAGAGAAACCGCCGGCCCCCCAGGGCCGGCGGTTTCGTCGTAGGGCCCCTGCCCTAAGCGCTAAACGGTCGCCGCGGCCTGCTCGGCCTGGCTGCTTTCGGAGGCCCTGGCCTTCGCGTCGGCCTCGGGCGTGGCCTCGTCGACGTTGCGCGGCAGCAGCACTTCCTTGGCGATCACCAAGCGCTGAATCTGGCTGGTCCCCTCGTAGAGCTGCATGATCTTCGCGTCGCGCATCAGTTTCTCGACCGGGTACTCCTTGATGAAGCCGTAGCCGCCGTAGACCTGGACGGCGTCGACCGTGATCTCCATCGCCGAGTCGGCGGCAAAGCGCTTCGCCTCGGAGGAAACCAGCGTGTTGCGCTTGCCCTGGTCGAGCAGGACGGCCGAGTTCCAGACCAGCAGCCGGGCCGCGTCCACCTTGGTCGCCATGTCGGCGATCATGAACTGGATCGCCTGGTGCATCGCGATCGGAACGCCGAACTGGACCCTTTCCTTGGAGTACTCCGCCGCGAACTCGAAGGCGGCGCGACCGATCCCCACCGCCATCGAGGCAACCCCGGGGCGGGTGCGGTCGAGGGTCATCATCGCCAGCTTGAAGCCCTTGTTTTCCTCGCCGAGCATGTTCTCGGCCGGGATCTCGACTTCGTCGAAGCCGATGGTCGCGGTGTTGGAGGCCCGCTGACCCATCTTGTCCTCCTTCTTGTCAACGCTGACTCCGGGAGAGTCGGCGTCGACGACGAAGGCGGTGATGCCGCGGTGGCCCGCCTCGGGATCGGTCTTGGCGTAGACCGTGAACCAGTTGGCGTGGCTGCCGTTGGTGATGAAGCACTTGGAGCCGCTGATGACCCACTTGTCGCCCTTCTTGACGGCGCGGGTCTTCATCCCGGAGACGTCGGAGCCGGCGTCGGGCTCGGTCAGGCAGAAGGAGGCCAGCTTCGGCGCTTCGGTGAGGATCCCGAGGTACTTCTTCTTCGTCTCCTCGGAGCCGCCGAGCATGACCGGCGCGCTGGCCAGGCCGTTGCAGGTGAGAGAGGTGCCGATGCCGGAGCATCCCCAGCCCATCTCCTCCTCGATCAGGGTGCCGGAGAGGTAGTCGAGGCCGGGCCCACCGTAGGCCTCGGGGATGTGGGTGTTCATCAGCCCCACCTCCCAGGCCTTCTCGACGATGTCCTGGGGCCAAGTGCCGTCCTTGTCGTACTCCCAGGCGACCTTGCGCATCTCCTTCTCAGCGAAGTTGTGCGCCAGCTCGCGCAGGTCCTTCTGCTCGTCGGTCAGAGTGAAGTCAACCACGGCTCGAAGCTCCTTTTCTCGGGTGAGAGGTGGACCGATTGACTGGTCAGTCAACCAATGCCGAAGACTAGCGGATAGATCGGGGTCGGTGGAATCCCTACTCTTGATGGATGCCGCCGCTGCCGGTAGCGACCGCGGTCGATGACGGCACCGTCCTGGTGCTGATCACCCTGCTTGCCCTGCCGATCTCCGCGATCGCCTTCGCCCGCTCCGGCCGGAGGCTGCAGGCGGCTGAGGCGCGGCAGATGCTAGAGGCCGAGACGGAGCAACAGCTCGCGAATCTCGTAGGATCGGGTTGATGACGCCCGCCGACAAAGAGAACCTCTTTGAGGTCGAGGAGCTCCTGATGCAACCGGGGACCTACTTCAACCCCCAGACCGAGGTGCTCGTCGTCGTCGACGACTCGACCTCCCTGGATCAGGAGGTCTTCAACATGGAGGACTACGAGGGCGCGGACTGGGTGCGGATCTCCGACGACGTCCCGATCGACGAAGACCGACGCGACGAGGCGCTCCAGCGCTTTCAGACCCATTACCACCCGGGCTCCACCGGCTCGGTGTCCGCCACGGCCCTCGAGCAGGGGGATGAGGAGCTCGACGGGGACGAGACGGGCCAGGATCCGGGACGCGAGGACTGATGCTGGAGGCTGGACAACCCGCTCCCGATTTCACCCTGCCCGACCAGGACGGCAACGACCTGACGCTGTCAGACCTCCGAGGCCAGACCGTCGTCCTCTACTTCTACCCCCGCGCCGACACCCCGGGCTGTACGACCCAGGCCTGTGGGGTTCGCGACCGCAAGGTTGACTACGAGGCGGTGGGGGCCCGGGTGCTCGGCGTCTCTCCCGACCCGGTCGAGGACGTGAAGAAGTTCGCCGACAAGTTCGACCTCGATTTCACGCTGCTGGCGGACGCCGACCATGCGGTCGCCGACGCTTATGGCACCTGGGTCGAGAAGTCCATGTACGGCAAGAAGTACTTGGGCGTGCAGCGAGCGACCTTCCTGATCGACGCCGATGGCAAGATCGCCGAGGTCTTCCCCAAGGTTTCGCCGCAGACACACGACGAAGTCGTGCTCGACGCGCTGGCCGAGCTCACCGCTACCTGAGCGCTCTTTCAGGCGAAGTAGAAGGCTAGGCCGAAGACCACGTAGACGGCGAGCAGCTGAACGCCCTCGAACCAGGTCGACTCGCCATCCTGGGTGACGTAGTTGGCGATCAGAACGGTGAGGAGGATTGCGCCGAGCTCGAAGCCGTTGAAGACCAGGGCCAGGGGATGAGGGCCCAGCAGGAAGGAGGCAAGCACCAGGACCGGGGCAACGAACAAAGCGACCTGGGCGCTGGAGCCAACCGCGACGTTGACGGCGAGGTCCATCTTGTTCTTGAACGCGACGAGAACCGCGACCCAGTGCTCGGCTGCATTGCCGACGATGGCGACGACGATTACGCCGATGAAGAACTCGGAGAGGCCAACGGACCTGGAGGCTTCGCTGATCGAACCGACCAGAACCTCCGACATGACGCCGACCAGGACCCCGGCAACCGCCAGGGCAATGACCGAGCTCCGCACCGACCAGCCCCAGCTGCCCTCGTCTCCATACTCAGGGTTGAAGATGTCGCGATGGGTCTTCAGCGAGAAGACGAGGCCGATGACGTAGGTGGCGATCAGGACGATCGCGACCGCGAGTGAGAGGTGAACCACCGTCGAGCCGTAATGGACGATCTGGGCCCCAGGCGCAGGTAGGCCCTTTCCCTCGACCAGCTCGAAGATGGCGGGCATCAGCAACGCGGCGGCGGCGAGCAGCAGCATCGAGGTCTGAACGCTCGCCCCCGTCCTGCTGAAGGTCTGCTTCTCGCGTCCTATGCCGCCCACCAGCATCGCGCCTCCCAGGACCAGCAGGACGTTGCCGATGATCGAGCCCACGATCGAGGCCTTGACCACCTCCTGGAGGCCCTGACCAAGTGCAAAGAGGGCGATGATCAGCTCCGGTGCGTTCCCGAACGTGACGTTGAGCAGACCGCCGATCCCGGGCCCGGAGCGGGCGGCCAGCTCCTCGGTGGCGCGACCCATCAGGGCGGCGGTGGGGACGATGCCCAGCGCCGACGTCGCGAAGACCAGAGAAGCGGGGCTGCCAGCCAGGTCCAGCGCCACCGCAATCGGGATCAGCGGAACGAGCCAGTATGGCCAGCCGTCGGGGCTGAGCAGGAAGGCGGCAATCGACCGCCGGGAGTTTGGGCGTGCTCGGTTGTCCACGGGTGGCAAGCGTATGCGCAAAGGCGAAGGGCCCCGCCGTGGCGGAGCCCTTCGCAAGACGCTTGCCGCTGGGCCGCTACTTGAGCATTGCGGCGCACTTCTGCAGGTCGACCGGGGTCTTCGCCCCCTGCAGGCACTTCAGGTACGCCTGCTGGGCTCCGGCACTCGGGGCCCCGCCGCCAGTCGATTCTCCGCCCCCGGAGGAGCTGCCGCCCGAGGCACCGCCACCGGCGCCGCCAAGCCCTTTGAGCAGGCTGCCCAGCCCGCCGACACCGCCGGCGCCACCCGCTCCACCGGCGCCGTTAAGCAGTTCGACCGGGTTGACGCCCAGCTTCAGGAAGAGGTCGTTGAGAGGCTTCGCTCCCTGCGGGGCTTCGATCGTCTGCTTTGCGTTGACTCCGGTCAGCGACAGGTCCAGTTCGAGTTCGACGCTTTCGGGGCCCTTCTTCCCGGAGCCCTTCGGCGGTTCGATCGTGAGCTGGGCCGTGACCCGCCGCACGATGTGGTCGCCGCCGACGTAGAGGTCGACATGCGCGGTCTTCAGCGCGCTTTCCACTTTGCCCTTCACCTTATCCAGTTCCGCTCCTGAGGGAAGCGGCCCGGCCGCACCGAGCTGCGCACTGCAGGCCGGGTCTTCGGCGAGCTTGACGAACGCGTCGATCGCCTTCGCCACGTTGAGGTCGCCGCTCACCTTGGTCGTGCCGGTCCCGCCCACATCGGCGCTGCCTTCGTTGCTGAGGCTGTCGATGAAGTCGCCGATCTTCAGCTTGCCGGCCGCTTCCTGGCAGGCGCTGGCGCCAGCGGACTTCTTTTCGCTGCCACCCTGCTGCGCGCGCGTGATCGCCGATTTGATGAAGCCGAAGGTGGTCGGGTCGACTTCGTAATTGGTGCCTTCGTAGTTGACGTAGGCGCTGTCGGAAAGCAGCACGAGGCCGCCGTTGAAGTTGATGTTCTTCCCGTTGATCGAGCCATTCGCCTTCGCGGTCAGGTTGAGCTGCGGGAGCTTGCCTTTCCCTTCGCTCTGGAACGGGCCCGAGAGGCTGACGTCGAGGTTGCCTCCTTCGCTGCCCTTGGCCTTGACGCCAAGCGTGAGGTTGATGTTGCCACTGTGAATGCCCTGCAGGGTCGCGTTGTGGACGACCGTCTGCGGGTCTTCACTGCTGCTGCCTCCTCCGCCGCTGCCACAGGCAGCGAGCGCCGTCGCCAGCGCGGTCAGGGCAGCAAATACGAAGAGGAATCGAAGTCGGCTCAAAGCGGTAGGCCTCCTGGAGAGTGTCGGAATGCGCACAAGATGGTAAGGCAAGCGCCGCCCGGGCGAGCGGCGAGGCGAAATCGGCGAGCCGGCGGATTATCATCGCCGCTATGGCCGACGCGCCGACACCGGGCTCCGTAGCCGAGATGAAGGAGGCGCTCGCCCGCGCCAGCTACCTCGCGGACGAGCCGGCGGCGCTCGTCTCCTTCCTCGCCCAGCGACTCGGCAAGCCGATCCTGGTCGAGGGCCCGGCGGGGGTCGGCAAGACGGAGCTGGCCAAGGCGCTCTCGCGGGCGAGCGGTCGCGAGCTGATCCGCCTCCAGTGCTACGAGGGCCTCGACGAGGCGAAGGCGCTGTATGAGTGGAACTACCGCAAGCAGCTGCTCAGGATCCAGGCCGGCGGCGGCGGGGCCGGGTGGGAGGACGTCCACGACGACATCTTCAGCGAGGAGTTCCTGCTGGCGCGGCCGCTGATGCAGGCGATCGCCAGCCGCGAGCCGGTGGTGCTGCTGATCGACGAGATCGACAAGACCGACCAGGAGTTCGAGGCGATGCTGCTCGAGCTCCTCTCCGACTTCCAGATCACGATCCCCGAGCTGGGCCAGGTGGCGGCGACGACGATGCCGATCGTCGTCCTCACCTCGAACAACTCGCGCGAGCTGACCGAGGCGCTGAAGCGGCGCTGCCTGTATCTCTGGCTCGACTACCCCGAGCTGGAGCGGGAGATGGAGATCGTCCGCCTGCACGCGCCCGAGCTGCCCGAGGCGCTGGCCCGGCGGCTGGTCGAGGTGGTGCGGATGGTGCGGGCGCTCGACCTGAAGAAGCCACCCTCGATCTCCGAGTCGATCGACTGGGCGCGCACCCTGCTGCTGATGGGCTCCGCCGACATCGACCGCGAGACCTTCGAACAGTCGATGTCGATCATCGTCAAGCACCGCACCGACATCGACCTCGTCGCGGAGCGGGTCGGCATGAGGCTCGCCGGCGCGCCCACGCAGACATCGGGATGAGCCCGACGGCCGCCTCCCCGTTCGGACCGCGGGCCGAGGCCGGACCACCGGGCCTGGCGGCAAGGCTGGTGGGCTTCTGCGAGGAGCTGCGCAGCGAGGGCGTCGCGGTCGGGACATCCGAGATCCTCGACGCCTTCGACGCCCTCGCTGAGGTGCCCTGGACCTCCCGTGACGACTTCCGCGAGGCCCTGGCGGCGACGATAGCCAAGTCGCAGGAGGACCGGCGCCTCTTCGAGCTGCTGTTCGAGCGCTGGTTCTTCCGCACCGCGGAGGCCGAGGCGATCGAGCGCGGCGTCGGCGAGGAGGGACACCGCGACGGAGGAGGGGTCGAGCGGCTCGACATCGACGAGCTGCGAGAGCGGATCCGCCAGGCGATCGTCGAGGGCCGGGACGGCGCGATGCGCGACCTCGCCCGGCTCGCGATCGCCGCCTTCGGCCGCCAGGGCGAGGGGTCGGGCGTGGTCGGAGTGGACGTGCAGCGGATCCGCCGCACGCTGGGCCTTACCGCCGGCGCCCAGCCATCGCCCGAAGGCGAGGCGGCCGAATTGCCGCCAATCGACCGCGAGCAGCTCAACCGCTTCGAGCGTCACCTTCGCCGGGAGCTCGAACGCGACCTGATCGAACGCACCTCCACGCTTCCCCCGTCCCGCCCGCTCGCCGAGCTGGACCGCGCCCTCCCGACCAGCCCAACGCAGGATCTCGCCGCCGTGCACCGCGCCGTCTCGCAGATGAAGCGGCGGCTCGCAACGCTCGGACACGAGCAGCGAGGTCGCCGAAAGGGGCGCGTGGTCGACGTGCGGCGGACGATGCGGGCCTCGCTGGAGACCGGTGGCGTGCCACTGCGGCTGAAGCACCGGCCGAAGCGCCCGCGCCGTCCCGAGATCTACGTCCTCTGCGACGTCTCGACCTCGGTCACCTCGGCCAGCGTCTTCTTTCTCTCGGTGCTCCACGCCCTGCACGACTCGTTCCGCAAGCTGCGCAGCTTCGTCTTCATCGAGCGAATCTCGGAGGTGACCGAGATCTTCGAGCACGAGCGCGACTTTCGCGCGATCGCCCAGCGGATCTCCAGCGAGGGGGGCGTGGCCGACGTCTCCGGCTACACCGACTACGGCCGCGTCTGGCTCGAGTTCCTCGCCGAGATCTCAGATGACCTCGATCCGCGGTCCACGGTGATCGTCCTCGGCGACGCCCGCACCAACGGTCGTGAGCCGCATGCCGAGGTGTTTGCCCAGATCGCCGAGCGCGCCGGGCGCCTCTTCTGGCTCAATCCCGAGCCGAGGCTGTACTGGAACTACGGCGACTCCGTGATGGCCGCATATGAGCGCCATTGCGACGGCGCCTTCGAGTGCTGGACCACCCGCCACCTCGAGGGCTTCGTAAACGTCGTCGCCGGCGGCATCCCGGCCGGCGGCTGAACTACCGGGCGGCCCAGGCGTCGGGGGAGGCGGCCAGCTCCTCCACGGCGGCGGGCAGCTCGCCGGAGACGAGGTCGGCGAGGGTGACGTGCTCGACGACGGTGCGGAGGCTGGCGCGGACGGCGATCCAGACCTCCTGCAGGTGCTTGGCGTTGCCGCGGTACTCGATCGACTCGGGCGGGGCCGACTGGACGTGGGCGATCGGGCCCTCGACGGCGCGGACCACGTCGGCGATCGTGATCGTGTCCGCGGGACGGGCCAGCCAGTAGCCGCCCCTGGCGCCGCGGCGGGCGCGGACGATGCCGGCGTGCTTCAGCTCGAGCAAGATGTGCTCGAGGAACTGCAGCGGGATGTCCTGCGCCTCGGCCAGCCGCTCGCCCTTGACCGGGCCCTGCTCGGCGGCGGCGAGCTCGGCGGCGGCGCGCACGGCATAGTCGACCTTGGCTGATACGCGCATGGGACCAGTTAATCAGTCACCCGATGATCTCCGGCGCCAGCTCGCCGGAGCGGTCGCGAGGCCGCCCGTCGCCCGTCGCCGCCTCGCGCTCGGCGCGACGCGAGCGGTACCGGCGCGGAAGCCAGATCAGCAGGCCGAGGCCGAGGGCCGCGACGCCGGCCGCGATCGGCCACACGGTCGGGTCGCCCTTCTGGATCGTCACAAGCCCCGAGGCGACCAGGACCAAGCCGAGCGCGGTGCGGATAAACCCCTGCGGCGCCCTGCCGGAGAGGGCGGCGCCAATCACGACGCCGGGAACCGAGCCGAGGAGGATGTTGCCGGCGAGGGCGAAGTCGACGTTGCCCCCCACCCAGTGCGCGATGCCGGCCGCCCAGAGAAGGACGGCGGCGTGGAAGACGTCGGTGCCGACGACCTTCTTTGGCGCAAGGCGGAAGACGGCGATCAGCAGGATCGCGATCACCGTGCCCGAGCCGGCCGAGGTGATCCCGATCACGAAGCCGGTGGTGGCGCCGATCACCACGGCCGCGACCTTGTGCCGGCGCTCGATCTCGAAGCCGTCGCGCTCGTCGACGAGGCCGCGCAGGATCAGCGCCCGGGCCAGGGTGACGACCCCGACCATCAGCAGGGTGCCGCCGAGGACCGCGTAGACGAGCGAGTCGAGCCGTTCCGGATCGACGTGTCGCTCCAGCACCGAGATGAGCCCGACGCCGGCCACCGCGGCCGGCACGCTGCCCAGCGCCAGCCACTTGACCAGCCCCATGTTCACGGTCCTCATCCGCAGGTGGCGCCAGCCGCCGACCGTCTTGGTGATCGCCGAGTAGAAGATGTCGGTGCCGATCGCGGTGGTCGGCTGGATCCCGAAGACGAGGATCAGCATCGGCGTCATCAGGGATCCCCCGCCCATCCCCGTCATGCCGACGAGCATGCCGATCCCGAGTCCGAAGATGATGATTGTCGGGTCCATCTGGATTACCGCCCCCGCCGCTTATGGACTTTCTTGACCTTCTTGGTCAGGAGGACGATCGCGACAGGGTAGCAGTCTCTTCGACGTTTCTGGGCGCATTCCGCGCGAACGCAGGAGCTAGACTCCGACCCACAACCCAGGGGGGCTCGCGGGAAGGCGGGCTGAGATAGCGCCCAACGGGATCCACCGCCCGGTGCCGACCCTCAGAACCTGTGCGGTAATGCGCGCGAAGGGAGCTTGTTGAAACCATCGGTTGCAGCGGGGCCCGGGCCGGCTCGGACGCGCGATGGCGGAGCCGGCGCCGCACTGCGCATCCGCGGCCTTCGGCATGCCTACGGGCAGTTGCAGACGATCGCGCTCCTCAACCTCGAGGCGCCCGCGCACGAGGTGCTGGGCCTGGTGGGGCCCTCGGGCTGTGGCAAGTCGACCCTGCTCGAGCTGATCTCCGGCCTGCAGAAGCCCACCGAGGGAGAGGTCGACGTCGGCGGTGCCCGCGATGCCGGCGGCCGGCTCAGCCGCTGCGCCTTCATGCCGCAGCGCGACATGCTCCTGCCCTGGCTCTCGGCGATCGACAACGCGGCGCTTGCGCTGCGCAACCGCGGTATGCGCCGCAAGCAGGCGCGACGCGCGGCAGGGCAACTGTTCGAACGCTTTGGCCTGGCCGGCTTCGAGACCACCCCGCCGGCGGAGCTCTCCGGCGGCATGCGCCAGCGGGTGGCCTTCCTGCGCACGCTCCTGTCCGGCAAGCCACTGCTGGCGCTCGACGAGCCGTTCGCCTCGCTCGATGCGATCACCCGGGCGGAGATGCAGCAGTGGCTCGCCGGGACGCTGGAGGCTGACCCGCACACCGTGGTCCTCGTCACCCACGACGTCGAGGAGGCGCTTTACCTCTCCGACCGGGTCGCGGTGCTCTCGGCGCGCCCCGCGCGAATAGTCGCCGAGTTGCGGGCGCCGGCACCGCGCGCACCCGATCGCGACGCCACTGTCACCAACCCCTCCTTCGTCGCCGTCCGAGAGCGCGCGATGCATGCCCTGCGCGAGGCCGCCGGATGAGAGGCTGGGCCCTCCCCACCCTGCTGCTCGCGGGGCTGATCGGCATCTGGCAGGTCGCCGCGAGCAGCGGCCTGATGGCGAACCTCCTCAACCTCGCGGGCTTCCTCTTCCCCTCACCGGCCGAAATCGCCTCGGCGCTGTGGGAGAACCGGGCCCTGCTCGCCGAAAACGCCTGGGTCAGCCTGCGGGAGATCCTGTTCGGCTTCCTCTGCGGGCTCGCCGCCGGACTTGGCTTCGCGGTCCTCCTCCGCCTTTCGGAAACGCTTCGGCGCGCCTTCTATCCCCTGATGGTCGCCTCGCAGGCCGTCCCGATCCTCGTCATCGCCCCGATCCTGGTTGTCTGGTTTGGCTTCGGGATCGGTCCCAAGCTGGCAATCGTGGCGCTGATCTGCTTCTTCCCGATCGCCGTCAACACGGTTGACGGGTTGCGCTCGGTCGACCCCGAGGCGATCAAGATGATGCGCACCCTCCACGCCTCGCGCGGGCAGATCCTCTGGCGGGTCGAGGCGCCGACCGCGCTGCCCTTCGTCTTCAGCGGCGCCAGGATCGCCGCCACGTTCGCACCGATCGCTGCCGTCTTCGGCGAGTGGGCCGGCGCCGACTCCGGCCTCGGCCACCTGATCCTCCAAGACAATGCGCAGCTCGAGACCGCACGGCTTTTCGCCTCAACCGTTCTGCTCGCCGCCATTGCGCTCGCCCTGTTTGGCCTGCTGGCCCTCGCAGAGCGCCAGATCGTCACTTGGCGGTAAAAAGCGACCCAACACGACCCAGAAAGCAAGGATGAAAGACAAACGCGCAGCCAACGGATTCCCTCGACCGCTCCCGGTCGCGATCGCAATCGCCGCGCTCGTTGCCGTCCTCACCCTGGCCGCCTGCGGCGAAAAGAGCGAGACCGGCAGCACCAAGAGCCAGCCGTTCAGCCTGACCCTCGACTTCTACCCAAACCCGGACCACGCGGGGATCTACATGGCGCAGAAGCTCGGCTACTTCCGCGAAGCCGGCCTCGACGTCAGCATCCACACCCCCTCGGACCCGGCCGCGCCGATCAAGGAGGTCGCCGCGGGGCAGACCGATCTGGCCATCTCATATGAGCCGGAGGTGCTGCTGGCCCACGAAGAGGGGTTGGAAGTGGTCTCCGTCGCTGCCCTGGTCAACCGCCCGCTGACCTCGATGATCTGGCTGAAGAAATCGAAGGTCGGCGGCATCGCAGGCCTGCGCGGCAAGACAATCGCCACCGCGGGCATCCCGTACCAGGACGCCTACCTGAAGACGATCCTCGCCCGAGCCAACCTCTCCCCCTCCGCCGTCAAGGCCGTCAACGTCGGCTATGGCCTGCTGCCGGCGATCGTAGGCGGCCGCGCCCAGGCGATGCTGGGCGGATTCCGCAACGTCGAGGGCGTTGACCTGCGCCTGCGAGGCATGCATCCGGTCGTTACGCCCGTCGACCAGCTCGGCGTACCGACCTACAACGAGCTGGTGCTGGTCGCCCAGCGCAAGCACCTCGAAGAAGATCCCGAATCGATCCGCCTCTTCATCGCCGCGCTGGCGCGCGGCACAGCCGCCGCGGTCAAGAGCCCGAACGCGACCACCAAGGCGCTGTTGGAAGCCAACCCGGACCTCAAGCCGGGGTTGACGCGGCCGGAGGTGGCCGCGACGCTGCCACTGCTCGGAGCCCCGCAGAGGCCCGCATCGAGCTCCGAATCGAAGGAACGTCCCTACGGCTTCATGAACCCGGTCGACTGGAGCCGCTTCATCGCCTGGATGCGCGACAACGGCCTGATCTCGTCGTTGCTGTCGACGTCGGAAGTGCTCAGCAACGCGTATCTACCGGGCGGCGTCCCCAAGTAGCTCGAGGCCGTCCTCGCGCAACAGGCTCGTGACCCCCGCCGCGGGGAGCGCCCGCGAGAAGAGGTGCCCCTGGGCGTAATCGCAACCGAGCCGCAGCAGCTCCGAGAGCTGCTGCTCGTTCTCGAGCCCCTCGGCGATCACGTCAAGGGAAAGGGCACGAGCCATGCCGATGATCGCCTCGACGATCGCTGTGCGCTCCTGCTCGACGCCGAGCCCGTCGATGAAGGTCCGATCGATCTTCAGCGCGTCGAACGGGAACCGGTTGAGGTAGGCGAGAGAGGAATACCCGGTGCCGAAATCGTCGAGTACGAGGCGCACCCCGATCTCGCTGAGCGCCGCGAGGGTCGCCGTCGCACTGGCCGACTCCTCGACCAGGACGCTCTCGGTGATCTCCAGGTTCAGGTGGACAGGATCAAGACCGGTGCGCACGAGGATCTCGGCCACCGAGTCGGCCAGGTCGCGGTGCGCAACCTGGCGGGCAGAGAGATTGACCGAGATGTCGAGGGGCCGCTGGTCGGGACGCTGCTCATGCCACTCGAGCGCCTGCCGGCAGGCGCTCTCCTGCACCCAGTGACCGATCGGCGCGATCAGGCCCGTGTCCTCCGCAATCGACACGAACTCACTCGGGTCGAGCATGCCGCGCTGGGGGTGCTTCCAGCGCACCAGCGCCTCCAGCCCGGTGATCTCGCCGCTGCCGAGCCTCACCACCGGCTGGTAGTGGAGGGTCAGCTCGTCGCGCTCCAGTGCGTGGCGCAGCTCGCGCTCCACCTCCAGCCGCCGCACCGCTCGCGCCCGCATCTCGGCGTCGAACAGCTCGCAGCTGGCCCTCCCCCGCTCCTTCGCCCGGTACATGGCGGCGTCCGCGTCACGGATCAGCAGCTCGGCGTCGGCGGGCTCGCGCCCGGACGGACGAGCGACGGCGATCCCGATGCTGGCGGTTACGAAATGCTCGGCCCCGCCCATCGAGTACGGCTCGGCAAAGGCAGCGGCGACCCGCTCGGCAATCGCAACCGCCTCATCCTCGTCAGCGACCCGGTCGACGAGGATGGCGAACTCGTCCCCGCCGAAGCGAGCGACGATGTCGCCGGGACGCAACTGGGCATGCAGGCGCGGGGCAACCGCGCGCAGCAACCCGTCGCCGGCGTGATGGCCGATGCTGTCGTTGATCAGCTTGAAGTGGTCGAGATCGAGGAAGAGCATCCCGACCGTAAACCCGGAGGAGGCGCCCCGCTTCAGCGCTGCGTCGAGCGAGTCGACGAAGCTGATCCGGTTGGGAAGGCCGGTCAGCGAGTCGTGCAGGACGCGGTGGCGCAGCGCCTGGTCGGCGGAGTGGCGCTCGATTGCGTCGGCCAGCACATTTGCCGACGCCTGCACGAAGTGAACGTCCTGGGGCGTGAAGCGGCTGGGCTCGGTGGCGTGGATGTCGAAGACGCCGAACGGGCGCTCCGTGCCGGCGATCGGCACCGCGAGGCTGCTGCGCAGCCCCAGCATGCGCAGCGCGGATGGCATCGAATAACGGCGCTCGGCCCCGACGACCTGTCCCTCCAGGCCGGCGCAGAGCTGCAGGCGGCGGCCGTCGGGCCCGACCTCCCAGATGCAGGCGCCCTCGACACCCTCGATCTCCGTCATCAGCGCGACCGCCTCCCGCATCAGCCGGCGGGAGTCGCCGTCCTGAAGCGCCTGCCTGCCGAGCCGCGCCACCGCAGCCTGCTGGGCGGCGACGCGCCGCAGCTCCTGCTCGGCGTTCTTGCGCTCGGTGATGTTGTAGAGGACCCCGTGCCAGATCGGCGTTCCATCCTCGCCGGGCTCCAGCACCGCCTCGTCGAGAATCCAGACGACGTCTCCGTCGCGGGTGATCATCCGGTAGTCGCTTGGCGGGCCGGTCCGCTCGCCGAGCGCCTTGCGAGTCTCCTGCTCGAACGCCCGCTCCCGGTCGTCAGGATGAAGTTGCCTCGCCCACAGCTCCGGGTCCGCCATCCACTCCTCGGGGCTGTAGCCGAGGATCTTCTCGATCTGGGGGCTGACGTAGCGCCAACGCCCCTGCTCGCCGAGCTCGCAGGCGTAGACGATTGCGGGCAATCGCTCGATGAGGCGTCGGTAGTCCTCCCCCGCCGAGGAGATCTGGTCGATGAACTCCGAGATCTGCCTCTCGGGCCATCCCTCTCCCGGCGCCGCGTGTTCCATCGGCGGGCTTATCGACTGAACGTCGAGGTTCCTTTACGCCTACAGGCTGTTCGTCCAGGCGGCTGCGAGCCCGCGGAAAGGCGCGTAGGGAGCGTAGAACTCCTCCACCTCAGCCACCGTGGCACGGCGACCGAGCTGGGCGAGCCGTCCAACCAGCTTCAGGTAGGTGAGGTCTGCCGCCGGCAGCGAGTCGGCATCGCCGCGGCCGAAGAACCCCAGGCACTGAACGGTCCACGAACCGATCTCAGGCACGGCAAGCAGCCGCCTGTCGGCAGCCGGGTCGCCCGGATCGCAGCGCGCGGCGGCGATCTCGCGGGCAACCGCCCGCAGGGCGATTGCCCGGCGCAGGGCCAGCCCCATCGACTCCAGCTCCGCCGGCGCCCGACCGGCGACCAGCCAGGGTGGTGGAACGTCGCGAAGCGCTTCGCGCTCGCCCCCCAACCGCAGCCCCCAGCGGCCGACGATGCGGCGCTGGATCCGAGCCGCGCGACCGGTCTCGATCAGCTGCTTGACGACGGCCCAGGCAAGCGCCTCCCACGGCCACGTCCGGCGGCGGGGGCGCAGGTAGGGCCGGCGGCACAGCAGCGGGCCGAGCAGCGGATCGCGGCGAAAGCGGCGGTAGAGCTCACCGAGATCGTCGTCGACCCCGAGCGCAAAGCGCATCCGCTCCACCGCCAGGCTCAGCTGCGCCGGGCCCGCGGGAGGGGACGGCCGCGCCGGGGCAGCGCAGGGCACGGTGACAGCGGCAGGATCAACCGCCTCAGCCCGCACCACGACCCTCTCGGCGCCCGGCTGCCAGGCGCGAACGAGCACAGGACTGCCCTCCACGTGGAGCAGCCGCACAACGACGCCGCCGCTCACGCACATCACTCCGTCCTCGCTGTCAAAGGTCGGCAGGCGGTACGGAGAGGGAGGCCTCACCTCCAATTCCAGTGCCGCCATCCTCCCGCCGGCGGACCGATTCCCGGTGACATAGGCCTGTTTTCGGCCCATCGGCGATCAGCGGCCGAGCAGGTGGACGTCGACCAGGAAGGAACGGCTGGCGACGACATTGGCCGGACGTTCGCGGCGGCGAGAGGGCCGCCTCCCGGACCCCTTGCGGGAGGTCACCGCACCGACAGCCCGGACCGCGGCCACGGTCGCCGCGCCGGCAAGGACTCCCCCGGCCGCCGCGATCGCCGCGGTCCGGACCTCCTCCCGCAGTACCGGTGACACCGGCGCCCTGTAGCGCTCCAGCACGCGCACCGGCTGCTCGGCCCCCGCCTCGGCGTCCTCCTCCGCCAGAACCTCGCCCTCGAACTCCATCTCGCTCACCCGGCCGACTGTAGCGATGCATTTGGGCAGTTAGAAGGCGTTGGGCGGCTGATTCCGCATTTTGCGTGCCCGCGGGGGCGCGACCGCTGCCGGTTTTGACCGTGTCCCAGCATGGTCAAAGTCGGATACGCGTGCGCCTCGCAGCAATGAGGGCCCATCCCGGTAGGGGTGGAACGTCTTGTACTTTTTCCGCGGCGGCGCCCTCGGACGGCGGCCAACTGCTTTCGGAAAAAGTTAAGTGGAACCCCTACCGGGATGGGCTCTTGGGCGACTGAAGTGCCTTCTCATAGATCCGGTACTTCTTCACAACCTTGCCGCCCATGCCCTCCATCGCCCGGTTCATCGGCCCGTTCGTCTCGAGGATCCAGCCCATGTCGCCGCCCTTGATCGTCCCCGGCCTGGCGGCGGTCTCGAGGTGCTTGAGGTAGAGGCCGGCCGCGACGCCCGTGTGGCGGTAGTCGTGCTTGACGCCCAGCGCGAAGACGCGCAGCTCGTCGATCTTCCGCTTGCCGAGCAGGAACCTGAGCCAGCCGAAGGGCAGCAGGCGGCCGTTCAACTTCGCCATCACCTGGTTGATGTCGGGAAGCGTCAGCGCCGCTCCCACCGGCTCGCCGTCCTTCTCGGCCATGTAGGCCCAATCCTCGTCGATCACCTGCTTCAGGTTCTTGGCCTGGAACTCGACCTCGGCGTCGGTGATCGGCACGAAGCCCCAGTTGCTCCCCCAGGCCTCGTTGTAGACGCCCATGAAGCGGCGCACCTCGTTCGCCATGTCGCGCTTGCGCATGTTGCGGATGACGATCCCTTCGTCGTTCAGGGCCTTCGCCGCCGCGGCGTGGATCGCGGGGTCGAAGCGCTCGCCGTCCTTCAGCTCTCCGAAGTGCAGTTCCCACATCAGCACGTCCATCGCCTTGCCGAACCCGTGAGCCTCGATCAGCTCCCTGTAATACGGCGGGTGCCACGGCTCGAGGATCTTCGGCCGGTGCTCGTAGCCCTCGATCAGGATGCCGACCTCGTCGTTGGTGGTGAAGTCCATGGGGCCGAGGATGCGCTTGCGGCCCTTGCCATGGGCCCACTCGGTTGCGGCGTCGAGCAGGGCCCTCACCGTCACCGGGTCGTTCTCGCTCTCGAAGAAGCCGAACATGGCATCGCTTCCGCCCTGAAACTCGTCCCAGCGGTGATCGACGTGGGCGCTGATCCGCCCAACCGGCTCCCCCCCACGTTCGGCGATGAGGTACTCGGCTTCGCCGTGTTCGAACCAGGGGTTCTTGTCGCGGTTCAGAAACTCCATCCGCTCGAAGATCAGCGGCGGCACCCACTGCGGGTGGTCGCGGTGAAGGCGGAAGGGGACCTTGACGAAGCGCTTCAGGTCACGCCTGCTGCGAACTGGCTGGACTCTCACCTCTGCCACGGGAACTGGAACCTACACTCTGCGTCATGAACGACACAACCAAGGCCCCTGTCGACGTCTTCGAGAAGGCCCGCAGCCACGACCGTCTCGAGCAGCTCGAAGCGGCCAGGCAGCACGACCTCCTCCCCTACTTCAGGCTGCTCACCTCACAGGCCGGCCCGGTGGTCGAGATGGAGGGCCGGGAAACGATCATGCTCGGCTCGAACAACTACCTCGGGCTGACCGGCGACGAGCGCGTCAAGCAGGCGGCGCGGGATGCGCTCGAGACCTACGGCACGGGCGTAACCGGCTCCCGCCTGCTGAACGGGACCACGCCGCTGCACGTCGAGCTGGAGCGCGAGCTGGCGGAGTGGATGGGAACCGAGGACGCAATCGTCTACACGACCGGCTACCAGGCGAACCTGGGCTGCATCGGGACGATCCTCGAGCCCGGCGACACGGTGATCTGCGACTCCGGTGACCACGCCTCGATCCTCGACGGCTGCAGGCTGTCGGGCGCCAAGCTGCGGCCGTTCCGCCACAACCGGATGGACAAGCTGGAGAAGATGCTCGGGCGCGCCGCCGAGGACGGGGGCGGCGTGCTGGTCGTCGTCGACGGGGTCTTCTCGATGGAGGGCGACGTCTGCGACCTGCCGCGGATCGTCGAGCTGTGCACGGCGCACGGCGCACGGCTGATGGTCGACGAGGCGCACGGGGCGGGCGTGCTGGGGGCGCGGGGCGCCGGCGTTTGCGAGCTGTTCGGACTGGAGGCCGAGGTCGACCTGAGGATGGGGACGTTCTCCAAGAGCCTCGCCTCCTGCGGCGGCTTCGTCGCCGGCCCGGCCGACGTGATCGAGTACCTGCGGATCGCCTCGCGCTCGTTCATCTTCAGCGCCTCGGCGGTCCCGGCCGCGGTCGGTGCGGCGCTGGCGGCGCTGCGCGTGATCCGCTCGGATGGCCCACCCCTCTTCGACACGCTGCTGCGAAACGCCGAGTACCTGCGCGAGGGGCTGCGGAAGCTCGGCCTCAGGGTCATCGAGCCCGGCACGCTCCCCGGCGGCACCGTGGTGACAACCCCGGTCGTGCCGGTCGTCGTCGGCGACGATTGGCAGGCTGTGCTGCTCTGGAAGGCGCTCTTCGACGCTGGCGTCTACACCAACGTCGCGGTCCATCCGGCAGTGCCCCCGGGCGGGGCGCTGCTTCGAACCAGTCTGATGGCAACCCACGAGCGCGAGCACCTGGACCGAGCGCTCGCCACCGTTGCCCGCGTCATCCAAGACTTCCCCGAACTACCCCAGTCGGGGTAGTTTCGGTCTTGTGCAAAGCCGTACAAGGCGAGGCCGCCGGAGAAAAAGGTGCTCTTAGCGAACGACCCGGGGCGACTTGGGTAATTGCGGGTTGACGGTCACCGTCCCGACGACGTAGCTTGCCTCCGCGCCGACCGCATCCAGGGACAGGAGGAAGCGGCGGTGAACACTCGGCTCACCCGGCTCGCGGCGCCGCCGCTGGCTCGGCGCAATGGAGAGAACCAGTTAGAGACCCCTGAAGGGAGGAGTCACAGTGGACGCTGCCTTGATCGCCCCAGCTTCGACGACCGCTTCCGCCATTCACATCCCCCAGCACATGCGGGCGCTGGCCCGCGCCAACCACGTACGGCTCGCGCGGGCAGAGCTGAAGCGCTCGATCGCACGAGGCGACGTCGATGTGGCGGATGTGATCCGAGATTGCCCCTGGGAAGCCGACAGCATGTCCCTTGCCGAGCTCTTGACCAGCCAGCGCCGCTGGGGGCGAACCCGTGCCCACAAGTTCTTGCAGGGCGTCGCCCTGAACGAGAACAAGCGCCTGGGGACGCTAACCGCCCGCCAGCGTACGCTGCTCTCAACCGCCCTGACCGCCAAAGGCGCGGGCCACCCGCAAATGGCCTTTGTCTAGAGCGGGCGGGACAGCTAGAGCAGACGGCCGGCCTTGAACGAGTAGCCGCCGGAAGCGCGCTGGAAGGCGCGGCGCAGCACCAGGAAGGCGATGAGGAAAGCAACCGCCCCGATCGCCAGACCGACCGCCAGCACCAAGTGGGCAAGGTAGAGGACACCGCCGACGATGAGCACGAAGACGGTTCCGGCAAGCAGCGTCGTGTGGGAGCGATAGCCGGCGAAGTGCTCGCGGATCGACAGCTCGAGACCGCCCAGCCCGCCAAGCACGACCCCGACTGCCAGTGCGGTCGGGCTCCTGCCGAAGAAACCGATCGCCAGCATCACGATGCCGGCGAGAACGGTCAGCTCGACGAGCGGGAACGAGCCCCATGGCGCCGGCGGACGCTCATCGGTCTTCCGGGCTCCGCTCAACGGCCGCAAGCCGCCCGGGTAATGGGCATCCGGATGACACCTTGACCCGCCACCAGCCCATCAGCATTCCGAGCGGGCCGAGCCGCGGCCGCGAATGCCAGTGGCCGCAGCCCGGCTCGCCGACGTCGGCGCGCGAGATCCGCAGCCACTTGAAGTCGGCCGGCTTGGCCAGCATTTGCTCCAGCAGCTCGCGATTGCGGGTCTCGACCTCCGCCCTCTCGCCCAGGGTGCAACGCGCCGCCGCGATGCGCGCCACGAGGGCATCGCGCACCATCTCCAGCTCGCCGAGGCCGATCATGCGGGGCTCGCGAGCCGCGCCTGGAACCCGGGTGTCGATCTCGAGGCGGGGGAAGGCCTCGGCGACGAGGCTTGCGAACTCTCCCTCGAGGCGACCGATCTGGCGCCGCAGCTCAGCGCGAGCGAGGCGCTCGTCGCCGCCTACGCAGGGCGCGAGAACCGTGTCTCTTTGCAGCAGACCCACCATCAGCAGTGTAGATCCCCCGGTGACGCGCGTCACCCAGCCTCAAGCGTCGCGGCTGCCATCCAGAGCGCCTCGTCGACCGCGATCTGGGGCACACCGTTGACCTGCACCGCAGCGATCGCGAAGCGGCGGGTCCCGTCTTCCACCCGCTGTCCGTCAGCGGTCGCGCCAAACAGCAACCCGACAGGCATGCGCTCGTCGGCGAGCACCAGCGTCCCCTGAGGCAGGTCGCCGTGCCTTCCGGCGAGGGACTCGCCCGGCGCCGAGTCGCGTATGCATAGCCGTCCCTCGAGCCGATCGGCATCGAAGACGCGCAGCGCGATGCCGGTCTCGATCGTCGCAATTGTCAGTGCGTCCGCGGGCAGGCCGCGGCTCTTGAAGGCGCCGTCCTGAAGCCGATCCAGCGCCAGCTGCTCGACCGGGGTGCGGGTGCGGTCGGGGTCAAGGCCGATCTGGCGAAAGAAGACGCGGTAGGCCCAGGGGATCGGCCGGCTGCGCATCTGAATCGCGTGGGCGCCGAAGAAGCGGTCGGAGAGGACGCGGAGGCGACGGCGGACGGGCTCGGGGCTGCGGCGGCGCGGGCGACCGTCGACCTCTATCGAGGCGATCGCCAGGCCGGGGAACTCGGCGGCGACATGTGGCGCGACCCATCCCTGTTCGGGAGAGGGCACCCAGCCGGGGCTCTCGGCTGCCCCCATCTCACCTTCCTCCCGCCTGTGCCACGTGGGTGGCATGCAGGAGTGCGTCCACCCGCGCGCTGAGCTGGCTGACGGTCAGGTTGCCGATGCTGGCGTCCTGCAGGGTTCCGCCGGGGTAGGCATAGGCAAAGGTTGGACAGCCCCCGATCCGGTAAAGGCTGGCCACGGCGCCGTCGCGATCGAAGCCCACGGGCATTCTCCAGCCACGCTGACGGACCAGGTTGCGTACGGTGCCACGGTCGTCGCGCACGTCCAGCGAGAGGAAGTTCACCCGCCCACGGTAGCGCGCGTATACAGCGTTGACGACGTCCTGCTGATCGACGCAGTCGCCGCCGCCGCCGAACCAGAACGAGAGCACGGACGGGCGATTGAAGAGGTCGCAAACGCGGATGACGTCCGCACCGGGAACCCGGCAGGCGGGGGTGCGCCGGGCGCTTGCCGGACAGGGCAGCTGCGAGGTCGTGCAGTCGTCCGGAGCTATGTTCGCGTCGCCTTCCAGGCGACTGGCGGCGACCGGAACCGCAAACGCCGGCAGCGGCCAGCGCGCCGGTTTCCTTTCGAGCCCCAGAGTGCCGCCGTTTTCGCGGCCGACGTCGGTTAGGAGCGCGAACAGGACGACCGCGGCGAAGAGCAGGCCGACGACGATCGAGTAGCGGTCCCTCACCGCTCCTCCATCCAGACCAACACCGCCGGCAACACGATCATCACCCCCAGGATCGCAACCGCGAGGTCGATCACCGTGACGAAGCCGAAGTCCCGCAGCATCTTCACGTCGCTGGCGATCAGCACAGCGAATCCCGCTGTCGCGGTCACCCCGGAGGCCAGGACCGCGGCACCGGTACGGCGGTAGGAGCGACGCAGCGCCTCGCGAACCGAGCCACCACCGCGCCGTTCCTCGTGAAAGCGCGCCGCCAGGATGACGCTGAACTCTGTGGCGATCGCGATCGTCAGCGCACCGAGCGCCGCAGACATCGGATTGAGCGGAATGCCGCTCGCCCAGAGGACCAGCGCCGACCAGCCGGTGGCCAGCACGATCGGGACCAGCGGAACCAGGGCGCGAGCAAAGGAGCGGTAGACGGCAAGCAGGACCAGCGCCACCGCGAAAAGGCCGGCCAGCGCCAGCCAGTAGCGGCTGCTGGAGAGGTCGGCCGCAGCAGCCGCGGCGATCACAGGCAGGCCCGCCAGCTGGACCTCGACCCCAGCCGGCGGGCCCGCCGGCGATCCCGGCCGGCCGATCTCGCTGCGCACCCGGTCGATCAGCGCCTGCTGGGCCTGCAGCGACTGGGCGCGAATCCCGAAGCTGAGCAGCGCGGTATGGCTGGGCAAACCCGTCCTCGGGTCGACCTGCGCGAGCTTTTCCAGGTCGTAGGCGGGCACTTCGGCGAGGGTGGCGCGGATGTCGCGCCTACTCAGCGGGCTGCCGGCGGTGACGAAGTCCGAGAGGGCCGGGCCGGGACAGACCTCGGCTCGGCGACAGCTTGGGCTGGGGCCGGAGTATCCGTTGGAGCTGAGCACCCTGCGCTTGAAGGCGGCCATCCAGCGCATCGTGGCGGGTTCGGTCAGGTCGGGTGCGCGGACGCTGACTTCGAGCTCCCCGGACATGCCGGTGGCGTTCTGAAGCTGGTTGAGGTCGCGCACGGCGGGCAGGCTCTGGGGGGCAAGCGCGCGGATGTCGGAAACCGTCCCAACCTGCGTCCCCGCCGCCCAGCCCAGAACGGCGAAGGTCACTGCGACCCCAAGCACCCGCTTCGGGTATGCCTGCGCCACCGCGACGAAGCGCTCCAGCAGGCGCTGCGTGGGCGGGGGGGACGGATGCCCCTCCTGGCAGCGGCGTCCTGTTTTTCGCACAGACCACTTGGCGAGAGCGACGACGCGCAAGGCGAAAAACCCAGCAACAGGAGGGGCACCCGTCCCCCCCGCCTCCCTTCGCAGGCTTAGAGCGGCGAAGCCGGCGGTGAGCGCGAGCAGGAAGGCGATTGCAATGCCGGCGACCAGCAGCAGGCCGAAGCTGCGGACCATGGGGGTTGGCGAGAGTTGGAGGGCGAGGAAGCCGGCGCCGGTGGCAAGGCAGGCGGTGGCGATCGTCGGGGCGCCTTGCGCCGCAGCCAGCCGCGCCGCCTCCGCCCCCCGCGCCCCCGCGGCAACCGCCTCGTCGTAGCGTGCCTGGAGCTGGATCGCGTAGTCGACAGCGAGACCGATCAGGATCGGCAACACGGCGATCGAGGCCATCGTCAGAGAGCCCCCAACCAACCTGAACAGGCCGAAGGTGAGCGCGGCGGCGGCGAGCGCGATGCCGAGCGGCAACAGCCGCAAGCGGGAGGCAAAGACCACGGTCAGGGTGATGGCCATCACCGCAATGGCAACGGCGAAGAGCACGAGCAGCGCATCCTTCAGCGCTCCGGTGAGGCCGTCGACGACCACTGGGACGCCGGAGATGACGTAGCGACCGCCCTGCAACGCGAAGCACGGCTCGGGCTTGCCCCGGAACTTGCAGGCCCGGCGTGGGGTCGGGTCATAGACGGCGGCGCGAATCAGCGCCAGCGCCCGGTGGCGTTCGGCCTCGTTCAGGTCGGGGCGGAGCCGCACGACGATCTGCGCCGTATGGCCGTTGGGGAACAGGTAGGCGAGCCGCGGCTTCGGCGTTGCCCTTTCGCCGCGCAGGTCGAACACCAGCGCCGCGAGGAAGCCGGGGTTGGAGAGGCTTGGGGCGCTGGTGATCCCGTATCGCGCCGCGATCCCGAGCAGGAATTCGCGGAGCCGGTCCGGCGGGACGCGCGCTGCCAGGCGGCGCAACTGACGATCGACCTGGATCACCGCCTCGTTGAGGAAGGTCGCGGGACCGATGAGCGACTTCACCGGCCTCTGGCGGGCCAGCTCGGCGCACGGGCCCGGGATCGGCTTCGCCCCCTCCGGCACCTTGCCCGACAGGCACCCCTCCAAGCGCAGCAACCGCCCCAGGTTCGCGGTCAGCACCAGCCGTTGCAGGTTCCCCTCGGCAAGCACCACCACGGGTTCTTCGCCGAACACCTGCCGTACGTGCTGCGTGGCCCGGTAGCTGGCCGTGCCGGGATCGACCAACGTGCCGGTCCCGGCATCGATCGGCAACCGCGTCGCCCCCACCGCCGCTCCCACAGCGAGGAGAACCGAGACGGCGAGTACCGCCCGCGCGTGCCCGGCCACCCGGGCCGCGACAGCGCTCAATCCATCGAGAGGGGGCCGGTGACGTCCGCGTTGAGGAACTGGTGGACGAACTGGTTCTCCGACTCGAACAGCTCGTCCTTCGGCCCGGACTCGACGATTTTGCCGTTCCACAGGACCGCGATGAAATCGGAGACCCGCCGCGCCGTGTTGAGGTCATGGCTGATCACCAGGTAGCAGCCGCCGTGCTCGGCGTGGACCTCGCGGACCAGCTCGCAGAGCAGCGCCGTGCGAACCGGGTCCAGCCCGGAGTCCGGCTCGTCGAACATCACGATCGCCGGTTCGAGCACCAGCGCGCGTGCGAAGCCGGCGCGCTTGCGCATCCCGCCGGAAAGCTCGTTCGGCATCTTGTAGATCGCCTCCGTCAGGCCGACCTCCCCGAGCCGACGGCTGACTATCTCGCCGATCTCCTCCTCGCTCTTGTCGGTGTGCTGCCGCAGCGGGAAGGCGGTGTTGTCATAGATGTTCATCGAGCCGAACAGCGCCCCGTCCTGGAAGAGAAGGCCGAACTTTTTGCGGATGTCGAACAGCTCGTCGTCGGTCATGTTGGGGATCGATTCGCCGTGCACGAGCACGTCGCCCGAGTCGGGGTAGAGCAGGCCGACGATGTGCTTGACGAGGACGCTCTTGCCGGTCCCCGACGGGCCCAGCACGATCGAGATCTGGTCTTCCGGAAGGCCGAGGTTGAGCCCGTTGAGGATGCGCGCGCGGCCGAACTGCTTGACCAGGTCGATGATCTCGATCGCGTCCTTGCCGCCGTGGTCGCGCTTGCGGCCGGTGTGGAAGCGGTACGGATCGCTCTCAGACGGGTCGACGCCGGGGATGACGAAGTCGCGCCCCATCACCGCGCCGTCCTCGCTCACGTAGGGGCCCTCGGGGCCGGGGGCTGCGGCGCGACCTGTGGCGCTCGCTCGCTCGCCGCCGCGCTCGGTGTCGCTGATATTGCTCGGATCGTCCATCGGCACGGGTGTCGTCAACCTCCTATCGGCAGCCTCGGGTTGGCTCCCCAGAAGATCAGGGTGCCGAGGAAACCGATGATATGAACCAAGATGATGTTAAGGACCATTGACTTCGCGGTCGCGGTGCCGACCCCGACAGGGCCGCCCGAGGCCGTGTAGCCGTAATAGCAGCCGACCAGCACGATGGCGGTCGCCATCACCATGCCCTTGGTCAGGCTGAAGATCAGGTCGGGCGGGTTCTGGAACATCCAGAAGATCAGCAGGTAGCCGCCCGAGGAGACGTCGCCGATCTGCTGGACGACGGCGATGTAGCTGGCCAGGTACATGACCGCAATCCCGACCAGGTACATGAATGGGAAGGCGATCCAGGCGGCGAGCAGGCGGGTTGCGCAAAGGAAGGTGACGGGCGGGACGCCCATCACCTCCAGCGCGTCGATCTCGTCGGCGATGCGCATCGCGCCCAGCTCCGCGACTATGCCGGTCCCCACCTTCGCCGCCAGCATGTAGCCGAACGCGTAGGGCATGATCTCGCGCAGGTCGCACAGGGCGGTGAAGAGGCCGGCAAACGCCGGGGCGCCCTGCGCGCGCAGCAGGTAGGCGCCCTCGATCCCGCACTGGAGACCGAGGATGAAGACGGTGGCCCAGATGACCAGCGCCGAGCCGAGGATCAGGATGCCGGCCTGGCGGAGCGCCTCGCCGAAGAAGCGCAGGACGCGGCCCGAGTAGACGAGGCCGGCGACCCGCGAGCCGAAGCGGGCGATCTCTCCGAACGAGTCCAGCCACGCGCGTGGCACCTCGAGCCAGGCGTTCATCGGCTCCGCCCATTCATCGGATCGTCTGCAGCTCCGGATTCGTGGCGAGCAGCGTCTGGGTGAAGACGTAGTTGAAAGCGAAGACCCCCAGGAAGGAGATGACAACCGCCTGGTTGACGGCGCGGCCGACGCCCGCCGCACCCCCCGACGCCCGCATCCCCTTGTAGCAGCAGACGACGGCGATGATCGCGCCGAACAGGGTGCACTTGATCACCGATCCCGCGAGGTCCAGGATCGAGGCACTGGTCAGGAACGTCGCGAAGAAGCCGCCCAGCGGCTGGTTGTAGAGGAGCTCGGCGAGGATGCCGCCGCTGATGCCGAAGACCAGCGCGTAGATGTCGAGCAGGCCGGTGACCAGCATCAGCGCGAGGAAGCGCGGCACGACGAGGTTCTTGATCGGGTCGACCCCGAGGACCTGAAGCGCGTCGAGCTCCTCGCGGATCTTGCGGGCGCCGAGGTCGGCGGTGATCGCGGTGCCGGCGACCCCCGCAACCACCACGGCCGTGACGAACGGGGCGATCTCGCGGACCGCCGCCAGGACGAAGAACCCGCCGAGCCGGTCCAGCGCGCCGAACAGCGAGAGGACGTTGGCGGCCTGCATGCCGGGTGCGCCGAAGCAGATGGCCACCGTCGAGATCAGCAGGGGAAACCAGCAGAGCCGCAACGCGAAGAGGAACTGGCCGATGAACTCCTCGCCGTAGGGATACGGGGGCTTGACCGCGGAGACGAGGGTCCGCGCAGTGAGGATCATCATGTCCCCGACCTGCTCGAAGAAGGACTTGGCGGGCAAGAAGCCCCTGCCTATCGATGCGGCTCTTTCCACTCTGCTCCTCCAGCAAGCGGGGCCGCATCCACGCAACCCCGGCTCAGTGACGTGAGTGTATGGGATGGGTCAGCGACGACCGTTAGCCGACTGTTGAGATCCGGCTAACGCCGCCAGGCGCTGCTCGGAGGAGCCTGGAGCGCCGAAAACCCGTGGTATGTTCCGGCCGCCTTGAGGGGGAGCTGCAGACATCGACGGCGTTCCCGCGTTCGTGTCGCCGCGGCTGCCGCCGCAATCGCAGCGCTGGGCACCTCGATCGCCGCCTGCGGCGGCGAAGCGTCCTCGAACACAGGCGAACCGGCCGGCACCTACAGGGTCAGCGTCGTCAGCGCGGAATTCCCCACCGAGCAGCGCCTCGGCGAAACCTCGCTGCTGCGGCTCGGCATCCGCAACAGCGGCCGCAGGACGATCCCGGCGCTGACCGTGACCATCTCGATCGCCGGGGCGGCCGGTCAGACCTCCTCGCTGCCCTTCGGGATCCACGACCCCGAACCCGGCCTCGCCCAACCGGACCGTCCCGTCTGGGTCCTCTCCGCCCGCTATCCGAAACTGGCCGGCTCCCCGATCTCAGCCGGGGCGGAAACCTCCAGCCGCAAGACCTTCGACTTCGGGCCATTGAAGCCGGGTGCAAGGACCGAGGCGATCTGGAAGCTGAACGCGGTGAAAGTCGGAGGGTTCACCCTTCTGTACAAGGTCGGCGCCGGTCTCGACGGCAAAGCCAAGGCCGAGACGGCAGGCGGGGTCGAACCGGGCGGCTCCTTCGCGGTGCGGATCTCCAACGTCCCACCCAACACGATCGTCACCGACAACGGCGAAGTCGTGACGATTCCGAGCAAGCCGAAGACCACCCCTCGCTAGCAGCGCGACAATGGAAAGCCTCGAAGTCCACAACCCGGCGACGGGAAATGTAATTGCCACGGTCCCGATCGACTCGGCGCAGGACGTGGCCGAGACCGTGGCACGCCTTCGCGCCAACCAGCCCGCCTGGGAGGCGCTTGGGATAGAGGGCCGCTACCGCTGGCTGGGCAAGCTGCGCGACTGGCTGCTCGACAACACCGACCGCGTGCTCGACACGATGCAGGCGGAGACCGGGAAGGTCCGCGCCGACGCTGCCAACGAGCCCGTCTACCTCGCCGACCTGATCAACTTCTACGGCACCAGGGCGGCCAGGTTCATCGGCGAGGAGAGCGTCCGCCCCCACACGCCGCTGCTCGCCGCCAAAAAGCTGCGGGTCCAGTACCGGCCCCACCCGGTGGTCGGCATCATCAGCCCCTGGAACTTCCCGCTGATCCTCGCCCTTGGCGACGCGATCCCGGCCCTGCAGGCGGGCGCCGCGGTCGTCATCAAGCCCTCGGAGTTCACGCCGCTGGGCCTTGCGGAGGTGGTGCAAGCCTGGAAGGAGGAGATCGGCGGCCCCGACGTGCTCGACTGCGTGCAGGGGGTCGGCGAGACCGGCGGCGGCCTGGTCGACGCGGCCGACTTCATCCAGTTCACCGGCTCCGACCGCACCGGCCGCAAGGTGATGGCGCGCGCCGCCGAGACGCTGACCCCGGTCAGCCTCGAGCTGGGCGGCAAGGACCCGATGATCGTCCTCTCCGACGCCGACCTCGACCGCGCCGCCAACGCCGCGGCCTGGGGCGGGATGATGAACTCCGGTCAGATCTGCATGTCGGTCGAGCGGATCTACGTCGAGGAGCCCGCCTACGACTCGTTTGTCGCCAAGCTGACGGCAGCGGTGAACCGGCTGCGCCAGGGCGCCGACGGCAGCGGCTACGGCAAGGAGGTCGGTGCGATGACCTCGCCCAACCAGATCGGCATCGTCGAGGATCACGTCACCGAGGCGCTGGCAAGCGGCGCCAGGGCGCTGACCGGCGGCAAGCGCGTGCCGGGCGCCGGCGACTACTTCGAGCCGACGGTCCTGGTCGACGTCGACCACTCGATGAAGGTGATGCGCGAGGAGACCTTCGGCCCGGTGGTCGGCGTGATGAAGGTGCGCGACGCCGAGGAGGCGCTGCGGCTCGCCAACGACAGCCGCTATGGCCTCTCCGGCTCGGTCTTCGGCGAGAAGTCGCGCGCCGAGCGGGTGGCCCGGCGGGTCGAGTGCGGCGCGATCAACGTCAACGACGTGCTCGTCAACTACTTCGCGATGGACGTGCCGATGGGCGGTTGGAAGCAGTCGGGTATCGGCTACCGGCACGGGGAACCGGGAATCAAGAAGTACTGCCGCACCGAGTCGGTCGTGATCACCCGCTTCGGCGGCAAGCGCGAACCGACCTGGTACCCCTACACCAGGGCTCGCCGTGGCCTGGTCAACCGCATCATGCAGGCGCTCAACGCCCGCGACCTGAGGCGCCGCCTGGGCCTGCGCCGCTGACGCCGGTCGCCCGCACGCCGCTCGGTAGCCTCTTTGCACGGTGGCCGAGCGTGACTTCATAGCCGCAACGCGGGAGCGCGTCGTCGTCTTCGACGGCGGCATGGGCGCGACCCTGGAGCAGTTCGACCTGACCAGGGAGGACTACGGCGGCCTCGAGGGCAAATGCCACGAGGCGCTGGTGCTGAACCGGCCCGACGTGATCGAGGGCGTGCACGCCTCGATGCTCGAGGCCGGCGCCGAGGTGGTCGAGACCGACAGCTTCCAGGGCTCGCGGCTGAAGCTCGAAGAGTGGGGGCTCGGCGAGCACACGCTGGAGATCAACGTCAAGGCGGCTGAGATCGCCCGCCGGGCGGCGGGTGAGGAGCGCTTCGTCGCCGGCTCGATCGGCCCGACCGGCTTCCTGCCGGCCTCGACCGACCCCACCCTCGGCAACATCTCCTTCGGCAGGCTGGTCGAGGTCTTCGCCGAGCAGGCGCGCGGTCTGGTCGAGGGTGGGGCCGACCTGATCGTTATCGAGACCGCGCAGGACATCCTCGAGGTCAAGGCGGCGATCTTCGGCGCCCGCGAGGCGTTCGCGCAGACCGGCCGCACGCTGCCGGTCATGACCAGCGTCTCCCTGCTCCCCAACGGCGGCAGGATGCTGCTCGGGACCGACATCCAGGCGGTGCTGACGACGCTGGCGGCGCTCGAGGTCGACGTGATCGGGCTCAACTGCTCGACCGGGCCCGAGGACATGCGCGACGCGATCCGCTTCCTCGGCGAGCGCAGCCCGCTGCCGGTCCACTGCATCCCCAACGCCGGCCTGCCCCTGCAGGGGCCCGACGGCGAGACGATCTTCCCCGAAGAGCCGGAGCCGCTGGCCGCGACCCTGGGCGAGTTCGTCGAGCGCTACGGCGTCGGCATCGTCGGCGGCTGCTGCGGGACCACCCCGGAGCACATCGCGGCGATCCGCGAGCGGGTCGGCGGCGCCATTCCCGGGGAGCGCCCGGCGCCGGGGCCGATCGAGGTCTCCTCGATGATGACCTCGACCCCGCTCGTGCAGGAACCGCGCCCGACCCTGGTCGGCGAGCGCGTCAACTCGCAGGGCTCGCGCAGGGCCAAGGAGCTGCTGCTGGCCGACGACTACGACGGCCTCGTCCAGGTGGCCGAAGACCAGGTCGAAGGCGGCGCCCACGTGCTCGACGTCTGCGTGGCGCTGACCGAGCGCTCCGACGAGGCCGAGCAGATGAGCGCCGTCGTCAAGCGCATCTCCCTCACCCAGCCGGCGCCGGTCCAGGTCGACTCGACCGAGCCGGACGTGATCCGCGCGGCGCTGGAGCAGATCCCCGGGCGGGCGATCGTCAACTCGATCAACCTCGAGGCGGGCCGCGAGAAGGCCGACGTCGTCGTGCCGCTGGCCAGGGCGCACGGCGCGGCGCTGATCGCGCTGACGATCGACGAGGTGGGGATGGCGAAGACGGCCGAGCGCAAGCTGGAGATCGCCAGGCGGCTGCGCGACATCGCCTGCGGCGAGCACGGCCTCGATCCCGAGGCGCTGATCTTCGACGCTCTCACCTTCACCCTCACCACCGGCGAGGCGGAGTGGAGGCCCTCGGCGGTGGAGACGATCGAGGGCATCCGCCGGATCAAGGCGGAGATCCCGGGCGTGAAGACGTCGCTCGGCGTCTCCAACGTCTCCTTCGGGGTCTCGCCGCGGCCCCGCGCCGTCCTCAACTCGGTCTTCCTCCACCACTGCGTCGAGGCCGGGCTCGACCTGGCGATGGTCAACCCGAACCACATCACCCCCTACAGCGAGATCCCCGACTCCGAGCGCGAGCTGACCGACGACCTCGTCTTCAACCGCCGCGAGGACGCGCTGGAGCGCTTCATCGCCCACTTCGAGTCCAAGGGCGAGGAGGCCGAGGCGGAGGCCGCCGACCCGACCGCGGGGATGGAGCCCGAGGAGGCCCTGCACTGGCACATCCTGCGCCGCCGCAAGGACGGCGTCGAGGAGTGGGTCGACCGCTCGGTCGAGAAGATCGGCGCCGTCCCGACCCTGAACGAGGTGCTGCTGCCGGCGATGAAGGAGGTCGGCGACAAGTTCGGCGCCGGCGAGCTGATCCTGCCCTTCGTCCTGCAGTCGGCCGAAGCGATGAAGCGCGCCGTCGCCCAGCTGGAGAACTACCTCGACCGGATCGAGGGCCACAGCAAGGGCAAGGTCGTGATCGCGACCGTGTTCGGCGACGTCCACGACATCGGCAAGTCGCTGGTCAACACGATCCTCACCAACAACGGCTACACGGTGGTCGACCTCGGCAAGCAGGTTCCGGTCGACGCGATCATCGAGGCCGCGGTGGAGAACGACGCCGACGCGATCGGCCTCTCCGCGCTGCTCGTCTCGACCTCGAAGCAGATGCCGATCTGCGTCCAGGAGCTGCACCAGCGCGGGCTCGGCTTCCCGGTGCTGATCGGCGGCGCCGCGATCAACCGCGACTTCGGCCGCCGCGCCCTCTACCCGCACGGCAAGGAGTCCGACGACGTCTACGAGCCGGGCGTCTTCTACTGCAAGGACGCCTTCCAGGGGCTCGACACGATGGACGCGCTGGTCGACTCCGAGGCGCGCCGGGCGCTGGTCGAGCGGATCCACGCCGAGGCCAAGCAGCTGCGCGAGAAGCCGGAGGTGGTCGACGAGGGGCCGCCGACCACAGACGCCAGCGTGCGCTCAGCCACCCGCACCGACGTGCCGGTCCCCACGCCGCCCTTCTGGGGCGTGCGCGAGATCGACGTCGACCTCGACGAGGTCTTCCCCTACCTCGACCGCCACGTGCTGTTCAAGCTGCACTGGGGCGGGAAAGGCGTCAAGGGCGAGGCCTGGCGCCAGCTGGTCGAGGGAACCGCCGAGGAGGAGGGCTTCGCACCGCGGCTGGAGCGGATGTGGCGCGAGCAGGATTACCTGCACCCGCGGGCGCGGCTCGGCTACTTCCCCTGCAACGCGAGTGGCAACGAGCTGGTCGTCTTCGACCCCGAGGAGCCCGAGCGCGAGCTGGAGCGGCTCGTCTTCCCGCGCCAGCCAAGGCACGACCGCATCTGCCTCGCCGACTTCTTCCGCCCGCTGGAGTCAGGCGAGCGCGACGTCGTCGCCCTCCAGGGCGTCACCGCCGGTCCCGAGGTGACCGAGCTGATCGAGCGGCTGGAGCGCGAAGGCGAGTTCGCCGAGCAGCTCTACGTCCACGGCCTCGGCGTGCAGTCGGCCGAGGGGCTGGCCGAGTGGCTGCACTCCGAGGTTCGCCGCCAGCTGGGAATCGAGCTCGACCAGGGCCGCCGCTACTCCTGGGGCTACCCCGCCTGCCCGGACCAGTCCGAGCACGAGAAGGTCTGGCGACTGCTGGGGCTCGAGCAGATCGGCATGACGCTCTCGGGCGGCTACGCGGTGCTGCCCGAGCAGTCGACCGTGGCGATCGTCGCCCACCACCCCCAGGCCGTCTACTTCGGCATGAAGTCGGGCTTCATCCCGAAGGACAGGGCGCCGGACGAGCTGATCGCCGGCACCAAGCGCGGCGGCGAGGTCCCGCCCGAGTCCGAGCCCGCCGAGGGCGAGACCGAACCCCAGGTCGAGGCGCTCGGAGGCTGACGCGGGCTCAGCTCGCGCCGGCGCCTTCCCCGGCGCCGTCGCGGGCCGGTGGCCTCTCCTCGAGGCGAACGGGCGCCGCGGAGAGCGCCTGCACACGAAGGTTGCTCCAGGTCAGTCCCTCGCGCACGAGAGACGGCAGGCCCAACGTCACCGCGGTGGCGATCTCGACCGCCTGCAGGATGACTCCGTAGGCCAGCGCATCGGCCGTTCCGATTCCCCAGCCGGTATGCAGGACACTGATGACCGCAAGCTGGAAGACGCCGATGTTTGCCGGTGTCGCCGGCACCACCGCGGTGACGTTGACGGCGAAGAGGACCGCCGCGGCCGCGCCGATGCCGGCCTGGCCGCTCAGCCCCAGCGCGGCGAGCAGCGCCCAGCATGCGGCAAGCTGGATCGCCCAGGCGCTGAGCTGAGCAACGGTTGCGGCGATGCCGCGCCGCGGCTTGCGGAACACCGCCAGCCCGGCGCGCACCTGGAGCAGCGCCCGGTGCATCGCCGCACCGAGGCGGGCCAGGCGCCCGTTGCCGTTGCGGCGCATCAGCGCCGGGCCGAGAATCACGAGCAGCAGCAGGACCAGCGGCACGAAGCTGAAGATGAAGAGCTTCTCGGTGCTGGAGTGGAAGAGTGCGGTGCTGGAGACGATCACCACCCCGAGCAGCAGCAACGCGACGATGTTGAGTATCGCCTGCGAGACCAGGGTTCCAAGCAGGACCGGGAAGGTCTCACGCATGCGGCCGGTGCGGCGGGCGAGGGTCATCGCCCGCGCCGGCTCGCCGAGGCGCGCCGGCAGCGTCGCCGACATCAGTACCCCGATCATCGTGGCCGAGGTCACGTCGCGGCGGCGGACCGGCCGGTTGGGAAGCGCCGCCCGGACGATCCAGAACCAGGAGGCGGCGCGGACGAAGAGCGAGAGCGCCATCAGCGCGCAGGCGACCAGCACCCAGGTGAGATTGGAGCGGACGATGCTTCCGACGACGTTGTCGACACCGATCTTCTGCGCTGCCAGCGCGGTCAGGCCGACGCCGAGCGACCCGGCCACACCGAGCCCGATGCGCCGCGCCACGCGCCGCCGCCGGCTGCCGACTCGGACCAGCGGTGGGTCGAGCGAAGGCAGGCGGCGCGGGGGCAGTGGCGGCTGGCCGTCCGCCGGCCGCAGGCCGGCCCAGTGCGCGACGCGGCCGGCCGCGGTCTCGGGCACGGGCGCCTCGATGGCGCGCTCGTAGACCTCGGTGACACGGTCGGCGACCCGGGGCCAGGCGTAGCGTTGGGCGCTGCGACGCGCCTCCTCCCCCATGGCTGCCAACCGCTCAGGCTCGTGGTGGGCGCGCTGCAGCTCCTCGGCCAGCCGTTGCGGGTCGCCCGGCGGCACGAGCACGCCGTCGAGGCCGTCGCTGACCACGTCGCTGTAGCCGGCGATCGCCGAGGCAATCACCGGGGTGCCGGCGGCGAAGGCCTCGGTCAGCACCATGCCGAAGCTCTCGCCCGACAGCGAGGGCGCACAGAGGACGTCTGCCTCGTGCAGCTCCTGCCACAGCCGCTCGCCGGAAACGCGCCCGCGGACGTCGATGCAGCGCATCGTCTCCGAGTCCGGGAGGTAGCGCAGCACATCCTCCCGCTGCGCCCCGATCACGGTGAGGCGGGACGGCACGTGCTCGACCAGTGCGTCGAACGCGGTCAGCAGGATCGGCAACCCCTTGCGCTCCTCCGGCCGGCCCACGAACAGCACCCGCAACTCGTCGCTGCGCTGCTTCGGCCCGGCAGGAGCGGCATCGACGTCGACGCCGTTGGGAACGATCTCGTAATTGCCGCCGAACCAGCGGCGGCCGGTCCAGGCGGCGGCCTCGGAGACGGCGATCCGGGCCGAGAGCCGGTTCAAGACCCGCCTGGCGCCAAATGCGGAGGCGATGTGGTTGGGAACCGCCTTCGTCGAGTAGGCATGGAACGTGCCGACGGCGGGAACGCGAGCGCCAAGCGCCGCGTTCCAGCCAACCAGCGGCGCCACCGGCTCATGGATGTGGGCCACGTCGTAGCGGCCCTCGCGCAGCTCACGGCGAATCGCGAAGACTCCGCCGGCGGGAGAGAGGGATAGGTTCGAAATCGCGCCATTCGAGGAGATGCCGACCGTCCGCCCCAGCGGCAGCAGATAGTCGGGCACCTGACACGCCTCCGCGGCAGCTCGATGAGACACCCGACTTAGACGGTCGGGCGGATCGAATGGGGCGAGCACCCGGACGTGATGACCACGACCGAGGAACTCCTCGGCAAGGGCCTCTACATGCCGGTTCACACCCCCCTGATAGCTCCAAGAGTATGGGGAGATCAGCGCGATTCGCACGAAGCGTTAAGCGTAGTCGATCGGCCGGCCCGCATCTGGCTGCTGCCTTTCCGCCCAGGCGAAGGCGACGAATGCCAGCAGATAGACGGCGCCGATCTCGAGCACCAGAGCACCGGAATCGTTCGCAAGGGTCCCCACCAATGTCGCTGCCAATGCGCCGAGCAGGCCAGCGCGCATCGCGGGGCAGCGACGCAACCAGGCGCCGACGCGCCTGCGCCCGACGATCGTCAGCCCGATTGCGACGAGAAGAATCGGCATGAAGACGAGGACGATCGGCCGCCCGAAGCTGTGAGAGGAAAGCTGCAGTCGGCGCTGGGCCACCTTGGCGAGGTCGCTGAACCCGCCGGCGTCGAGGATGGAGCGGGTCAGGTGCGCATTCGCGCCGGAGAGAAGGTCGACGATCGCCAGCAGCGCCACCGCGACGAGCGGGGCTGCGACGACGAGCAGCGCCGTGCGTCGCCGCCGTGCGGCAATCGTGGCGGCGGCCACCGCGCTTCCGAACGGCAGCACGATCGCGGCGCCGACATCGGCGCCGAAGCGCCCGGCGCCGAAGACAAACGCCAGGACCAGGCCCGTCGCGAGAAAGGCGATCGCGCAGCCGCGCGCCGGCAGGCGCGGCGCGAACCCCGTCAGCACCGCTCCCGTCCCCGCCACGACCAGCACCGTCAGCAGCGCCTCCAACTCGTTGCCGATCCCGTAGAAGCGCACTCCAAGGCCCGGGTTGGGGCCGAGCAGCGAAAGCGAGGTGAGCGGAGAGCCGGCGACCACGTCGATCGCGTAGGCCAGGACCGTCAATCCGCAGGCCACCGCCACCGCCCGGTAGCCGCGCAGCGCCACCGCCGTCACCAATCCGAGCAGCGGCGCCCCGGCGATCGCCAGCAGCTGTTCCGTTCCCAGGCTCGGCTCCAGGGCGGCGACGAGGAGCAGAACCAAGGGCAGGTAGACGACACTCAGTCCGGCAAGCCTCAGTCCCAAGCGCGCGGCCCGCCCGCGGGTCACGGCTATGGCGAGCCCAAGCGCCGCAAGCCAGACGAGCAGCCCGAGCCCGATCACCGGGCCGCGCCGCTCGGGAATCGTCGCCAGCCGGTCGCCGAGCTCAGCCACCGCCGCGGCGTCGACCCGCCCCTCGGCGCGAATGGGCTGGCCCGACATTTCCGAAGGCACGGCGACGCCGAACCGCTGCAGGATCGTCGGCGCGATGTCGGTCGAGAGCACGTATCCATTCAGCCGCGTGCTGTCCGACGTCAGGTTGCCGTCGAATCCCCGCCCGGCAATCGCAATCGCCAGCGCCCGGTCCTTTGCGGGTGGGGGCCGCTCGATCGCGATCAGCAGGTCGTCGCCGCGCAGGCCGCCGACGAGGGATCGCAACTGGGCGAGGGACGAGCTTCGGACTTCGAAGGTTGGGGCGGTGGCCGGGTGGGGGGTTCCGCTTAACTTTTCCGGTGTTGCGTGGGCGGCGGTCCCCGCTTCTGGCGCCGAAAAAGTACAAGACGCTCCACCCCCCACCCGGCCACCGTTGCCAGGCAAGGATGCTTCACCTCCTACCCGCACCCCGATACCAGCCGCGCGAAGGGTCGAGGTCAGCAGGCCCGGGACGATGTCGGCGGGGGCGGAGGCTGCGCGCTCCTTCACAGCTCGCCAGAACCCGCGGCCGCAGCCGGCTTCGGCGGGCAGCTTGGAGCTGTAGAGCGAGTCGAAGACGCGGTTCCCCTGCGAGATATCGAGATACGTCTGCGCCGCCGGCACACCCTGCAGCCCGGCACTCAACAGCCCCGGCGAAAGCCCCCGCCCCGCCAGCTCTCCAACGGAAACACCGGTCGGCAGCAGAGCAAGCACAACCCGCGTTCGCCGCCGCCAGCTAGTCCGCAACGAGAGTCGGCTTGGCGACGAAGCGTCCCGCGCATGTTCGCTGAGAGACGGGAGTCGGGTGGGGGGTGGAGCGTCTTGTACTTTTTCGGCGTCCGGCTCTCGGACGGCCGCTGCGGCCGAGCCGAACAAGTTAAGCGGAACCCCCCACCCGACTCCCGTCCCAACCAACAGAACAACGACCGCTATCGTGACCCCGATGGCCGACCGCACGTTTGCCAAGTTCAGCTTCTTCAAGATCGATCCCGCCTGGCGCCGCCGCGACGCCGGGCTGCGGGCGGCCGATAAGCATGAGTTCCTCGTGGCGTGCGAGGACTTTGCTCTTGACCGCTCGTTGCGCGCTTACTCAACCATAGGCACACGCGGCGACGCAGACCTGGTCCTGCTCAGCCAGAGCCCCAACCTCGAGGATCTCCACACCTTCCACGTCGTGCTCGGGCAGAGCGGCCTGGCCCAATGGGCGGAGACGCCCTACTCGTTCCTCTCGATGACCAAGCGCTCGCCCTACTCCAATGAGCAGGCGCGCCCGGAGATCTGCGTGTCGGAACGCAGGTACCTGTTCCTTTACCCGATGGTCAAGCAGCGCCGCTGGTACGGGCTGCCGGAGGAGGAGCGCCGGCGGATCATGAAGGCCCACATCGAAGTCGGGCGCCGCCACCCCGAGATCACGATCAACACGTCCTACTCCTTCGGCCTCGACGACCAGGAGTTCGTGGTTGCCTTCGAGGGGGACGACCCCGGCGAGTTCCTCGACCTCGTCAACGAGCTGCGCCCCACGGAGTCGAGCGCTTACACCGAGCGGGAGACGCCGATCTTCACCTGCGTCGCGCTCTCGCTGCGCAAGGCGCTGGACGCGCTCGACGGCGCCGCCAGCCTTGCCGCCGAGTCGCCGGCGCTGCGATGACCGGGCGGTGCGCCCGGATGCTGCTGGCGGCGTAGGCGGTGAGGTCGCGCCTTTGCCTATGCTTCGCGCTCGCCGTCTCGTGAACCGGAGACACGGGACGCAGGCAACGATCCATCTCCCGAACCACGGACAGGAAACAGGCCAGTGACCCAGGTTGGAACCCCCGAGAGCCCGCTGCGCGTCGCCATCGTCGGCGCCGGCCCATCCGGCTTCTACGCCGCCGAGCACATCCTCAGGGACGAGGCGACGCACGCCCAGGTCGACCTCTTCGACCGCCTCCCGACTCCGTTCGGCCTGGTCCGCGGCGGCGTCGCTCCCGACCACCCGAAGATCAAGTCGGTGATACGCGTCTACCAGAAGACCGCGGCACGCGAGGGCTTCCGCTTCTTCGGCAACGTCAAGATCGGCCACGACATCGAGGTCACCGAGCTCGAGCGGCTCTACCACGCGATCGTCTTCACGGTCGGCTGTGAGACGGACCGCCAGCTCGGCATCCCCGGCGAAGACCTGCCGGGCAGCCACGCCGCCACCGCCTTCGTCGGCTGGTACAACGCCCACCCCGATTACGCCGGCGAGGAATTCGACCTCTCCTGCGAGCGGGCCGTGGTGATCGGCAACGGGAACGTGGCGATGGACGTGGCACGGATGCTGGCCCTGACCGACCACGAGCTGCGCCAGACCGACACCGCAAACCATGCGATAGAGGCGCTCGACCGCAGCCAGGTCAAGGAGGTGGTCATCCTCGGCCGGCGCGGCCCCGCACAGGCGGCCTTCACGAACCCCGAGATCAAAGAGCTGGGTGAGATGGAGGACGCCGACGTGATCGTCGACCCCACCGAGGTCGCGCTCGACCCGGCCAGCCAGGCCTACCTCGAGTCGGAGGAGGCCGACAAGACCACCCGCGTCAATGTCGAGATCCTGCGCGAGTACGCCCAGCGGGAAGCGGCAGGCAAGAGCAAGCGGATCGTCCTGCGCTTCCTCCGCTCCCCGGTCGAGATCAAGGGCGACGGTAAGGTGGAAAGGGTCGTGATCGGCCGCAACGAGCTTGTCGAGGAGGGTGGCACCCTGCGGGCCAGGGACACCGGCGAGCGCGAGGAGCTCGAGTGCGGGCTGGTGCTGCGCTCGGTCGGCTACCAGGGCATCCCGATCGAAGGGGTCCCCTTTGACGAGAGGCGCGGGCTGATCCTCAACGAGGGCGGCCGCGTGCTCGACTCCCACGATGCCGGCCACAAGGTCGGCCACTACACGGCCGGCTGGATCAAGCGCGGCCCCTCGGGCGTGATCGGCACCAACAAGAAATGCGCCCAGGAGACGGTCGACCACCTGCTCGCCGACGTCGCTGAGGGCAAGCTGCTCCAGCCCGAGAGCCCCGACCCGGCGGCGGTCGAGGAGCTGCTCGGCGAGCGCGGCGTCCGCTTCGTCAGCTTCGAGGACTGGGAAGCGATCGATCAGGCCGAGGTCGGGCGCGGTGAGCCGCACGGCCGTCCCCGCGTCAAGTTCGTCCGGGTCGAGGAGATGCTCGAGGCCCTGGGCGAGAAGGTCGGGTGAGGTCATGGTCGATCTCGCGGAGCTGAAGTCGATGATCGAGGCGGCCCTGCCGGGCGCCGAGGTGGAGATGATCGACGAAACGGGCGATGGCCATCACCTCGGGACCAGGGTGAAGGCCCCGCAGTTCGAGGGGCTGTCGCGGATCGACCAGCATCGGCTGGTCAAGGCCGCGGTGAGGGACCGCTTCGACGACGGCACGATCCACGCCCTCTCCGTCAAGACCGACACGCCGGCCTAGATACCCTGTGGCAATGGCTGACGCCGAGCTCAAGCAGAAGGTCGAAGGCCTCATCTCATCCAACCCGGTGCTGCTCTTCATGAAAGGGACGCCGGAGGAGCCGCGCTGTGGCTTCTCGATGCGGGTGGTGCAGGTGCTCGACGCGATGGACGTCGAGTACGGGGCGATCGACGTGCTGCCCGCGCTGCAACCGCTGCGCGAAGTGACCTCGGAGATCGCCGACTGGGAGACCTTCCCCCAGCTCTACGTCAATGGCGAGCTGGTTGGCGGCGCGGACCTCGTCGAGGAGATGTACGAGTCGGGAGAGCTTGCCGAAACGCTCGGCGTCGAGCAACCCTCGCAAACGGCTCCGCCCAGCCAGCCGGGCCAGTCACCGCCGCTTCAGATCGAATAGCAGAGCGGGCGAAGGCCCGGGGCGCCGGTTTGCAGCGTCCGCGCTAGACGGCAGCGGCTGCGGCATCGGCGGCATCGTCCTTCACCTGGAACGATGACCCGCAGCCACAGGCCGCGACAACATTGGGGTTGTTGACCTGGAACCCAGCCCCCTGCAAGCCTTCGACGTAGTCGACCTCGGAGCCGAAGACGAACTGCATGCTCACGCTGTCGACGGCGACGGCGACTCCGTCGACCTCGAACACGTGATCGTCATCCTTCGGCCGATCGAAGGCGAGCGCGTACTGGAACCCCGAGCAGCCGCCACCACGAACGGCGACGCGCAGAGCCTGGCCCTCGGCGTCGTCCTGACCGCCAAGCAGCTCGCCGATCTTCTCGGCGGCCTTGCCGGTGAGGGTGATCGCCGCTTTCGGTGACTCGGTCACTTCACAAAGTGTAGCGAGCGGTCTGCGAGAATCGGCAGCCTTGAGCCAGGGAACCCGGACCGCCGTCGTATGCGACTCGACCGCCTACCTTCCAGCCGGGCTGCTGGCCGAACGCGACATCGAGATGATCAGCCTCTACGTCTCGATCGACGGCGAGCAGCGGCGCGAGACGGAGATCGACGACTACGGCCAGTTCTTCGAGCGCCTGCGTGCTTCCGAAAGTGGGGTGACGACCTCGCAGCCCTCGATCGGCGACTTCGTTTCCGTCTATGAGCCGCTGCTCGAGGCTGGCCGCGAGGTTGTCTCGATCCACATCTCGTCCAGCATCTCCGGCACCTTCGAGGCCGCCAACCAGGCCCGCGAGCGCCTCATCGCCGAGGACAAGGGCGGCGAGCGCATCCGCGTCTTCGATTCCCGCTCGGCCTGCGGTGGGACAGGGCTGTGCGTACTGGCCGCGGCCGCAGCGGCGGCTGGTGGCGGTGACGGTGAAGCGGCCCTGGCGCGAGCCCAGCAGGCGCGCGAGGAGCTGAAGATGTGGTTCGCAATCGACACGCTCGAGTACTTGCGTCGTGGCGGCCGGATCGGCGGGGCCCGCGCCTGGATCGGCTCGGCACTCAAGATCAAGCCGATCCTGACCCTGGAGGAGGAGATAACCCCGGTCGAGCGAGTCCGGACCCGTGCCCGCTCGATCGAGCGGCTGGGCGATTATGCGCGCCAGCGCCACGAGTCGGGCCTCGACGGCTGGGTTGTCCAGCACATCCAGGACGGCGAGGCGGCTGAGAGCCTGGCCGACGACTGCCGCGAGATCTTCGGCTGTGAGCCGGTCTTCGTCTCGGAAATCGGGCCCGTGATCGGCTCCCACGCCGGCCCTGGCCTGCTCGGCGTGGGCAGCGTCTCGAAGTCCGTCCTCAGCTGAGCTGTCTAGCGGCGGCGGCGTAGGGCGAGCAGGCCGCCGATCGCAAAGCCGGCGATGGCGGCGCCGACGACCAGCTCGCGGCGGTGCTCGCGAACCTGGCGACGCCAGTCGGTCAGCTCCGTGACCCTGCCGCGCAGAGCTTCGACCGAATGGCTGAGCGCCTCCCGCTCCACCTGGATGTCGTGGCGGATCTGTGCCGCCGTGCGGCCGGGCAGCCCAACGGTGGAGGGCCGCACCGGCTCCGGGAGCGAACCGCCGTTCATTCCCTCTCCCCCTCCCCTGCGAGGACCGTCCTGGTCCGCTTCGCCTCCTCGATCGCCTGCTCGGGCACGGGTGGCGCCCCGGCCCGAACGGAGCGGTAGGCGAAGAGGCCGGCTAGAGCGGCGACCAGCAGGAAGATCGCCGCCTCGATGAAGAACCCGGGCCAGACCTTGTCTTCGAACAGCGCTTCGTCGATCACCCAGGCGATCCCGTGCATGACGAGGATCAGCGCCAGGAACGCAAAGGCGCCGGCCGCGAGGCCGACCGCGGAGCCGCGCAGGATCTTGCCGACCTTCTCGCCGATCTCGGCCTTGGCGAGCTCGATCTCCTCGCGGATCAGCGACGAGGTCTTCTCGGAGACGTCGAAGACCAGCTCGCCGACCGACTTCTCGCCCGGCTTCAGAGGGGGTGTCGCGGTCGGTTCGGGCATGAGCTACTCCGGCGGCTCCTCGTCGAAGACGCGCCGCCAGACGAGGGCGGCGAGCCTCGCCGCGACGACGCTCGCCAGCGCGCTGCTCACCGCGAGCAGCCCGTTCCACATGAGTCGTCTGACGATGTCGTTGTCCACCTTGCTAGGCCTTCCCATCCGGCGCCCCGCAGTAAACCACCTCGGCGGCGCAGCCGTGGGAAGGCCCGCCCAGGCGTCTCATCGGGGCTCCAGCCCGTCGCAGATCGTCGTCACGACGAATGCTCTCGCCTGCTCGAAGTCGTTGTCGGCGGCGGGAATCAGATCGAAGATCCAGCCGGAGAGGAGCTGCTCGATCGCCCCGTAGAAGGACATCGACGCGAAGGTTGGATCTATATCGCGGCGAAAGGCGCCCTCCTCCTGCCCCTCGGCGACGATTTTGGCGATCGACTCATAGGCGCGCCGGATCTCCGCCAGGTGCGTGCGTCCAAACGAGTTCGCGGCCCTGGTCACCTCGACGATGATCACCTTCATCAGCTCCGGGTCGTGGCGGTAGGAGTCGACGATGAAACCGGCAACGTCCTCCAGCTTGGTGCGTGGGGTCGCCTCGCTGCGATCGGCCTCCTCGATGGCTGCCAGCAGCAGCGACCAGCGCTCGCTGAACAGCTCGTTGAGCACCTCCTCCTTCGAGCTGAAGTAGTGGTAGACGAGCCCGTAGGCAACGCCGGCCTCGTCGGCGATGTCGGAGACGCGGGTCGCATGGAAGCCCTGGCGGGCGAAGACGCGGATCGCCGCGTCGAGGATCTGCCGGCGCTTGTCGACCGGCGGAGCCTTGGCCATCAGGCGCATGCCTCCGTGAGCTGCGGCCAGATGTAGGCGCGGGGACGACGGTTGGCGAGCGATGGCAGCGACTCGCGCACCCTGTCCTGGGCGGCGAAGTCGAGGTCGGCGACGACGACGCATTCCTCGTCGGGCGCGGTGGCCAGCACGACGCCCCAGGGGTCGACGATCATCGAGCGCCCGTAGGAGCTGTGGTGGGGCGGCGCCTCGCCGACCTGGTTGGGAGCGAGGACGAAGACCTGGTTCTCAACCGCCCGCGCCCGCAGCAACACCTCCCAGTGGTCGCGCCCGGTGGCCAGCGTGAAGGCCGAGGGGACCGCGACGATGCGAGCGCCGCGCACGGCGAGGATCCGGTACAGCTCGGGAAAGCGAAGGTCGTAACAGACGCTGAGGCCGGCGATCGTGTCGCGGAGCGGAGCGGTGACGATCTCGTCGCCCGGCTCCTCGTGGTCTGACTCGCGGTACGAGACGCCGCCGACGTCGACGTCGAACATGTGGATCTTGCGGTAGATCGCGACGTCCTCGCCGTCGGGGTCGATCAGGACCGAGGTGTTGAACGCCCTGCCCTCGGGCCCCCGCTCGGAGATGCTGCCGGCGAGCAGATGGATGCCGAGCCCGCGCGCCCAGCCGCGGGCGGTGCTCAGGGTTGGGCCGTCGAGCGGCTCGGCCCCCGCCAGCAGCTCATCGCCGCCCGCCAGCAGGTTCCACTTCTCCGGCAGCGCGACCAACTCGGCGCCGTCGGCCGCCGCGGCACGAACCAGCCGCTCCGCGGAGGCGACGTTTCGCGCCTTGTCGTTTGTCGAGTTGAGCTGTACCGCCGCTGCGCGCAAGGCGATCCCCTCGTTCTTTTGGCAGTCGGCCGATTAGTTGACTGACTGGTCAATCGGCTGCTCCAGTATAGGAGGCGCCAGGGCGCTTCCCGAGCTACAGGCCCATGACGCGAGCGACGATGCGATCGAAGACTCGGGTGGGCAGCAGGACCTTAGCGCGGGCCTGGACCCTGGCATCGAGGCCGACCAGGTAGCGGGTGCGTGGGCGGCGCGCGCTGAGGGCGTGCTCGATGACCTCCGCCACCTTCGTCGGCGGGATCCCGCGCTCGGCGAGGCTCTTGACCACGTCGCGGTAGCTGGCGATCGCCCTGCCGTAGAGCTCTTCGCGCGCCGGGACGCGGTCCCCCATCGCGTCGGCCTCGCGCTCGCCGCGCTTCCAGATCGCGGTGTCGATCGAGCCGGGCTCGACCAGCGAGACCGAGATCCCCCAGGGGCGCAGCTCCTGGCGGAAGACGTCACCGACCGCCTCCACCCCCCACTTCGCCGCGTGGTAGGCGCCGGTCAGCGGAAAGGCGATGCGGCCGCCGATCGAGCTGACGAACACGATGCGGCCGCGCGCCCGGCGGATCAGCGGCAGCATCGCCTGCGTCACCGCCACCTGGCCGGTCAGGTTGATCTCGATCTGGCGGCGGAAGTCCTCGATCGGCATCGTCTCCAGCGGGCTCGGGATCGCAATGCCGGCGTTGTTGACGAGGCCGTCGAGGCCGGCCTCACCGACCGCCTCTCCGACCTCCGCGGCCGCCATCACGATCTGCTCGGGATCGGTGACGTCGAGGATCAGCGGCACCAGCCGCTCCGACGCAACCTTGCGCAGCGCCGCCGCGTCCTCGTCCCTGCGCACTCCGGCGAACACCCGCCACCCACCGGAGTCCAGGAGCAAGGCGCTCGCTCGGCCGATGCCCGTCGACGCCCCGGTGACGACGACGGACCTCATCACTCCCTCTGCGCCCGGTGGCGCTCCAGCTCGGCGACCATCAGCTTGGTGTGGAGGGCGGCGATCAGGTCCTGCAGGGGCTGGGCGCCGGCCTCGAGCATCTCGACCACCCGCTCGGGAGGAACCTCGCCGGCGAGGCGGTTCATCACCATGCCGACCTCCTCTTTGACCAACGCTTCGAGGGCGGTCCTGTAGCGCAGGGTGTCGTAGACGGTGAAGCCGATCTCCTCGTCGTAGCCACCGGCGCGGAAACGGCTGATCGCCTCGATGATCTTCACGTCGGAGGGCGAGTAGCCGCGGCTAGTGGGGCTGAGGATCTCCAGCTTCTCGAGCCGGTCGAGGACCTCCTTGGGAACCCCGTAGCGCTCGCGCGCCTCGGCGGCGCTTGTCCGCGTGCGCTCGCCGGCCAGGGCGCGCTCGAGGATGCGGTCCTCCAGCTCGACCAGGGCGCGGGCCCGCTCGGGGTCCTCGTCGAGCACCGCCTTGATCGCCTTCAGCGGCATGAAGCGCTCCTCCTGGAGCTGCTTGATCAGCTTGATCCGGTCGACGAACTCGGGCGGGTAGTAGGCCATGTTGCGGCTGGTCTTGACCGGCTCCGGCAGCAGCCCCTCGCGCAGGTAATGCTTGATCGTCGGCGCGGGGACGCCGGAGGCCTCCGCCAGCTCGCCCATGCGAAGCAGCGTCTTCTCCACGCTGGCGCTCATGCGCGGAAGGTCGCCGCCGAGTCGGCGCCCGGGCCGGCCGCGGCGCCGGACTCCACCATCGCCGCAACCTCCGCGTCTGAGTAGCCGGCCTCGCGCAGCACCTCGCCTGTGTGCTCGCCCAGGGCGGGCGCCGGCCGGGTCGGGTCGCCGGGGGTGCGGCTCATCTTCACCGGAACGCCGAGCTGGCGCACCGTGCCAAGCTCGGGCTGCTCCATCTCGACCACCATCTGCCGCACTCGCACCAGCTCCGATTCGAGCGCCTCGTCGATGTCGAGGACCGGCTCGATGCAGCAGTCGTGCTCGTCGTTGAAGGCGCGCCATTCCTCACGACTGCGAGAGCGAAACACCGCCGCGACCTCGCGCCAGGCGTCCGACTCGGGGGCCTCGAACTGCTTCTCGATCAGGTCCGGCCTCCCCACCCCGTTGCAGAAGGCGCTCCAGAACTTCGGCTCCAGGGCCCCGCAGGTGACCCAGCCATCAGCGGCCTCGTAGGGCAGGTAGCAGAGGAGGCCCCCGGCAAGCTGCTGCTCGCCGCGGCGCGGCACCTCGCCGTCGCAGAACCAGCGGCCGGCGACCAGTGCCAGCCAGGAGAGCGCCCCGTCCGCCATCGAGACGTCGACCATCTGCCCCTTCCCGGAGCGCCGCCGCTCGTGCAGCGCCGCCATCACGCCGAAGGCGGCCATCAGCGCGCCGCCGCCGATGTCGGCGATCTGGCCGGCCGATTGGACCGGCGGGCCTCCCCTGGCGCCGGTCAGCCCCAGCAGGCCGACCAGGCCGAGGTAGTTCATGTCGTGGCCGGCGCGCTCGGTGTAGGGGCCGTCCTGGCCGTAGCCGGTGATTGCGCAGAAGACGATCGCCGGATTGGCCTCGCGCATGCGCTCGTAGCCGACGCCGAGGCGGTCGAGCACGCCGGGGCGGAAGCCGTCGAGGACGACGTCGTGGTCGGCCACCAGCCGCAGCAGGGCCTCCTGGCCCTGCTGCTTCTTCAAATCGAGGCGGATCGAGCGCTTGCCGCGGTTGAGCGCCAGGTACAGCGCCGAGCGGGTGCCCAGCGCCTGCTGCTCGTCGCTGCCGTAGTAGGGCGGCGCCCAACGGATGTAGTCGCCCATCCCGGTGTCCTCGACCTTCAGCACCTCGGCGCCGAGGTCGGCGAGCAGCAGCGAGCAGAAGCCGCCGGGCAGGAGCCGGGTCAGGTCGAGGACCCTGACGTCGCTAAGCGGCAGATCGCTCACGCTTGGGGACCCCCAAGAGCTCGCGCGCCTCGGCAACCGTGGCGGCGCGGCGGCCGACGTCCTCGACCATCTGCCTGGCCTTGGCGATCAGCTCGCCGTTCGACTTCGCCATCTCCCCGTTCGGCAGGTAGAGGTTGTCCTCCACCCCGGCGCGGACGTTGCCGCCCAGCACCAGCGAGGCGGCGAGCAATTTCCACTGGTCGCGGGAGATGCCGATCACCTGCCACTGGTTGGGGCCCTCGGCCCCGCCGGGAATCTGGTCGGACATCAGGGAGACGTTGCGGGGCGTCGGGCGGATGCCGCCGTTGACCCCCATCACCAGCGAGATCTGCAGCGGTGGCTCGAGCAGGCCCATGTCAATCAGCGGGTCGAGGTTGGCGACGTGGCCGGCGTCGAAGCACTCGTGCTCGGGCTTGACCCCCAGCTCCTTCATCGCCGTCAGGAACTCGATGATCGTGTCGAAGCTGTTCTCGAAGACCGTCTTGAAGACGAAGTCCTTGCGGCGCTTGGAGTACTTGGCGTAGTTCATCGAGCTCATGTTGAGCGCCGCGACATCGGGCTTCAGCGCGCGCAGGTACTCGATCCGCTTCTCGATCGGGATGCCGATCGCTCCGGTCGAGTAGTTGACGATCACGTCGCCGACCTCGGCCAGGATCGCCTCGGTTATCGCCTGGAAGTCCTCGACCTCATACGACGGCGTTCCATCCGGTTTCCTCGCATGGATGTGGATCTGCGAGGCGCCCTCGTCGACCGCCCGCCGCGCCTCCGCCGCGTACTCCTCCGGCGTGTAGGGGATCGCCGGGCACTGGTCGCGGTTGGCGATCACCCCGCTGATGGAGCAACTGATGATCACGGGGTCGTCGAAACGGCTCATCCCTCCACCCTCCGGTGCTCGTTATGTACGTATATGGGACAAAAGGAGCATCGCGGGCTCATACGGGCATCACTCCGTGGCGTTTGCGCGGCTTCTCGACGTGCTTGTCCTTGGCCATCCGCAGCGCTCTGACGATCGTCGGGCGGGTCTCGCGCGGGTCGATGATGTCGTCGATCACCGCGTTGCCGGCGGCGATGTAGGGGTCGATCTGCTCGCGGACCGCGTTCAGCATCGCCTCGCGGGTCGCCTCCGGGTCATCGGAGGCCTCGATGATCGAGCGGCCGATGATGTTGACCGCGCCCTCCGCCCCCATCACCGAGATCTCGGCGCCGGGCCAGGCGACGATCAGGTCGGGCTCGTAGGCCTTGCCGCACATCACGTAGTAGCCGGCGCCGTAGGCCTTGCGGACGACGACCGTCACCTTCGGCACGGTGGCGCGGCTGACCGCGTAGAGCATCTTCGCGCCGTGGCGGATGATCCCGGCCTGCTCGACCTTGGAGCCGACCATGAAGCCGGGCACGTCCTGGAGGAAGACGAGCGGGATGTTGAAGGCGTCGCAGAGGTTGATGAAGCGCGCCGCCTTGTCGGCGGAGTCGTTGTCGAGGATCCCGGCCAGCTGCTTTGGCTGGTTGGCGACGATCCCGGCCGGCTGGCCGCCGAAGCGGGCGAAGCAGGTGATCAGTGTCTTGGCGAACTTCGGCTTGAGGTCGAACCACTCGCCGTCGTCGACGATCTCGGCGATCACCTCGTACATGTCGTAGGGCTGGCGCGAGGACTCCGGGACGATCTCCAACAGCTTCTCCGACATGCGGTCGTCGGGATCATCCGTCTCGACGACCGGCGGCTTCTGCTCGCAGTTGGCGGGGAAGTAGGAGAGGTACCTCTTGACGGCTTCGATGCACTCGGGGTCGTCTTTGACCTCGAGGTCCCCCACCCCCGACTTGCGGCAATGGACCTTGGCGCCGCCCAGCTCCTCCATCGAGATGTCCTCGCCGGTGACGGCTTTGGTCAGGTGCGGCCCGGCGAGCGCCATCGCCCCCTGGCCCGAGACCATCGGCACGAAGTCGGCCAGCGCCGGGATGTAGGCGGTGCCCGCCGCGCAGGGCCCCATCATCGCCGCGACCATCGGGATCACGCCCGACATTTCGACCTCCTCGCGGAAGAGATGGCCTGAGCCGGCGAAGAGCGACCCGGTCGCCTCCTGGATGCGGGCGCCGGCAGAGTCGAGCAGCCAGATGAAGGGCATCCGCTTGGAGAGCGCCATCTCGCGCAGGCGGGTGACCTTGAGCTCGCCCGTCATCCCCATCGAGCCGGCCATCACGGTGAAGTCGTAGGCGGCGATGCAGGTGGCGCGGCCCTCGACGTCGCCCCAGCCGGTGACGACGCCGTCCGCCGGCGCCTTCTTGCCCTCCATCGCGCGCTGGGCGAAGTGGGGACGGCCGTGGACGCCCATCTCGACGAAGGTGCCCTCGTCGACCAGCAGGTCGATCCGCTCGCGCGCCGTCAGCTTGCCGCGCTCGTGCTGCTTGGCGATCTTCTCCTCGCCGCCACCCAGCTTCGCCACCTCGCGCCGCTCGTGCAGCTGCTCGGTCAGCTCGCCGAGCGGGGCGGTGCCGGGAAGCAGGTGCTTGCGCTCCTGATCGGTGTCTGCCACGCCTACCTTCCCTTCCACTGCGGCTCGCGCTTCTCGAAGAACGCGCTGACGCCCTCGACTATGTCCTCGGTCGAGAAGGTGAGCGAGAGCTGCGAGCGCAGGTACTCGAGCGCCTCGTCGACCGCCATGTCCTGTTGCCGGTACATCGCGTCGTGGCCGAGGCGCATCAGCACCGGGCTCTTCGACGCAAGCTTCTGCGCCCAGTCGGCGACCGCGGCGTCGAACTCCTCCGCCGGGACCACCTTGTTCGCGAGGCCGTGCTCCACCGCCTGCTCGGCGCTCAGCCGCTCGCCCAGCAGCATCATCTCGTTTACCTTCTTGCGCGGGACGTTGCGATAGATGATCGCCATGATCATGTAGGGGAAGGCGCCGACGTTGATCTCCGGCGTGCCGAACGTCGCCCCCTCCCTGGCGATCACCAGGTCGCAGGAGAGCGCCAGCCCCATCCCGCCCGCCAGCACGTGGCCGTTGACCGCGCAGAGCGAGGGCTTGCCGAGCCGCGGCATCAACCGGAAGAACTCGAGGAACAGGTCGGTCGCGAAGTGTTTGGCGACGAGCGGCGCGTCGACCGCAAATCCGCCCAGGTCCGCACCGGCGCAGAAGGCCTTGTCGCCGGCGCCGGTGAGGACGACCGCGCGCACCTCGTCGGAGTCGCGCGCCGCCTTCATCGCGTCGACCAGCTCGACCAGCATCTGGCCGGAGAGCATGTTGCGCTTCTCCGGGTTGTTCAGCGTCACCGTGGCGACCCCGCCGGCGACCTCGTACTTGACGACCTCGTAGTCCATCCCTCCGCGCACGATAGCCGAACCGAGCTGGAAGTGGGAAGTGCTACTGTCCACTTGGCTGACGTGCTGTCGGTTGGACATCCCTATGGGTAGTCAACCCGCATCACGTCTCCCAGGCGGCGGGCGCCGCCGGACTCGGAACAGCGAACGAGGAGAGAGACAAGTGGCGACCGCGACGAGCGACGGCTCCAAAGTCATCAAGCCCGACCACGAGGCGGGCCGCAAGCACTTCATCTTCAACCAGGAGCACGAAGACCTGCGCGCTTCGCTGCAGGCCTGGGTCGAAAAGGAGCTCTTCCCGCACCGCAACGAGTGGGAGGAGACCTACTGGCCAACCGAGGTCATGAAACGGGCCGGCGAGCTCGGCTTCCTCGGCCTCTGCTTCCCGGAGGAGTACGGCGGCCAGGGCGGCGACTACTACTACTCGCTGGTCCGCGCCGAGTGCATGAGCTACTCGGGCTCGGGCGGCACCAACATGGCCTTCGCCGTGCAGAGCGACATGGTCCTCCCCCCCATCCACCTGCTCGGCACAGAGGAGCAGAAGCAGCGCTACCTGGTGCCCGGGATCAAGGGCGAGAAGGTCGGCTGCCTGGCGATCACCGAGCCCGGCGCCGGCTCCGACGTCGCCGGCATCCGCACGACGGCGATCCGCGACGGCGACGAGTACGTGATCAACGGCTCCAAGACCTTCATCACGAACGGGCCGCGCGCCGACTTCATCGTCCTCGTCGCCAAGACCGACCCCGAGGCGCGCCACGAGGGGATCACCCTGTTCCTCCTGGACCTGCGCGACGAGAAGGGCGAGAAGGTGCCCGGCTTCAGCGTCTCCGCCGAGCTGGAGAAGATGGGGATGCACGCCTCCGACACCGGCGAACTGGCCTTCGAGGACGTCCGCGTCCCCGCCGACGCGGTGCTGGGCGAGATAGGCAAGGGCTTCTACCACATCGCCTGGGAGCTGCAGGGCGAGCGGCTGGTCGCCGCCGCCGGCTGCCACGCGGGGTGTGAGCGGATGATCGAAAAAACGCTTGGTTACGCGAAGGAGCGCGAAGCCTTCGGCCGCCCGATCGGCAAGTTCCAGGCGATCCGCCACAAGTTCGCCGAGATGGCGACGAAGACCGAGGCGGCGAAGCAGTTCACCTACGCCACCGCCTGGCGTTTCGCCAACGGCGAGTACCCGGTGCGCGAGATCACGATGGCCAAGCTCTTCGCCTCCCGCATCGGGTGCGAGGTCGCCGACGAGTGCATCCAGATCCTCGGCGGCTACGGCTACATGAAGGAGTACGAGATCGAGCGCGCCTACCGCGACGTCCGCCTCAACCGGATCGGGGCCGGCACCGACGAGATCATGCTCGACGTGATCGGTCGCTCCTACGGGCTGTAGGACTCGGGCGCGAGCGGCTCCAGCTCCTCGAGCGGCAGGCAGACGGCGCAGAAGTCCTCGCCGAACGGCGTCAGCAGGATGCTGCGACGGACGGTGCGCGCCGTGCGCCCGCCCCTGCCCCGCGCCTCGACCACATCGGGCTGCGCCTCCAGCACCTGGTAGCGGCGCGGATCCTCGACGGGCTCGCGCGAGAACCAGATAAGGCCGAGGCGGTGGAGGTTGTCGAGGTAGGCGCGGACGCGGTCGGCGTGGCGACAGCCCGCCTCCAGGCCGATCATGTTGCAGCCGGGCGCGACCAGCTCGGAGACCAGCGGCAGGCCGGCGCGGACGTCGACCGAGGGCTGGGGGCCCTTCTGCGCGAGGAAGCGGAGGATGCGGGCCTCGTCGGGGGCGAGCGATTCGAGGATCCGCATGTAGGCGGGGTGCGATGCCTCGTCGAAGCGGACGTCGGCCGAGCGCCGCAGCAGCTCGGAGCCCCGCCTGCGCAACGTCTCCGGCGAGGACTCTTCGGCTTTGCGGCGAGGCCTTCCGAACGCCGGGCCGCCCCGTCGCGATGCGGCGTCGTCGGGCAGGCCAAGCAGGGCGCGGGCGTAGGCGCGCAGTTCGGCTGTGGTCTCCTGGAGCAGCTGCGCGGGGGGCTCGCCGTTCGCGGCGGCGCGGACGATCCGCGAGGCGGCGTCGACGTAGGCGCCGCCCGCCTTCGCGGCGCCGTTCCAGCCGGCGTTGACGGCGATGCGAGCCAGCACCGGGGCAGCCCGCAGGAAGTCGCCGAGCGTGGGAGCCTCAGCCTCGCGGAGCACGAGGGCTTGCTCGGGCAGCGGCTCCTGCTCGGACGCCGATTCCCGCTCGGGCGGTGGAGCTTCTCCTCTGCGGCCTTCGTCGTTCATCCGAAGACGGCCAGGTGTATCAGGCCGGCGACGAAGCCGAGCACGGCGCCGTGCAGATAGAGCAGCCACTCGTCCTCGTGCACGGCGGTGCGCAGCATCTCCGAGAAGTCCGCCGGGGCCATCGCCCTCATGCGCTTGACGATCAGACTGCGGATCGAGGACCGTTGCGCCTCGTTGAACTCGGGGTCCGCCAGCGGGCTCAGCGCGTAGTCGACGACCTCGACCGCGACGGAGGAGCGGATCGCGTCGTACTCGCGGGCGCCCATCGCGACCCGCAGCGCGGGCTGGACGCGGCCGACCGCGTTGTCGACCGCGGGGTGAAGCGCCGCCTCGATCATCTGCCGGGTGCGATCGCCGCTGGGCCCCTGCAGGAGCTCCTCGCCCATGTTGCGCATCGTCACGACGTCGCCCGCGATGATGTCCGCGTAGACGCCCGCCACCTCGGGCTGGCGCTTCAGGAACAGCCCCTGGATCGTGTAGGGGCCGAGCTTCCGGGGCTTGACCGGCTCGAAGATCATCCAGATGCCGACCAGGTTGGTGACGTAGCCGACGATCACGCCGGCGATCGGCAAGAGCCACCACATCGTCCAAACCTCCACCGTGAGGAAGGCAATCGGGATGCCGAGCAGGAACCCGAAGAAGAAGCCGAAGTTGACGATGAAGCGCAGCTCCTTCCGCCCCACCTCGAGGAAGATGCGGTTGGCCAGATCGGGGCTCTCCTCGACGCGGCGGATCACCATCAGCTTCAGGCTGAGGAGCTGATCGATGTGCCCGCCGATCTCCTCGGTGATGGTGTGGACGATCTCGGGGAGCTGTTCCTGGACGCGCGCGTGCACCGCCTCGCGCAGGCGCGGCGGCAGCTCGCGCCAGAGTTGTGGGTGCTCGCGCTCGACGATGCGCTCGACCGCCTCGCGGATGTCCCCGCGCGCCGTCGCGACGATGTGCGCGGAGATCTTCTCGGCGTCGAGCTGGCGGTAGAAATCGGCCGGGCTTCCCACCTTGGCGATCCCCTTGTCGACCGCGATCGAGCCCATTTTCGCCGCCCGCGAGGGAACGATCCCCTGCCAACCGAGGCCGCCGTCGATGATGCCCGGGATCTGCTGGATCCTGCGCGGCAGCACGTTGGCGAGGGCTCTCAGGCCGGGCACGCGGATGCCGCGGAAGCGGATCGGATAGAAGAGCATCCAGACGCCGGTCCAGTTGGTGACGTAGCCGATCCCGCCCGTGAAGAGCGGAATGGTGATCAGACTGAGGGTCTGGCTGTCCATGGCGGGCGATCGGAGAGAATGCGCGTCGAGGCAGGATGAACGTAATCAAGGACAGCGGTGAGCGTGCCCTTCTTCCGCCCTTCGGCCAGGAGCACGAGGAGCTGCGGGAGACCGTCCGCCGCTTCGTCGCGAAGGAGATAGCGCCCCACGTCGACGAGTGGGAGGCGGCGCGTGAATTCCCGCGCGAGCTGTACCGACGCTGCGCCGAGCTGGGCTTCCTCGGGCTGAAGTTCCCCGAGGAGTACGGAGGCCAGGGCGGCACCCACCTGCACGACGCCGTCTGGGTCGAGGAGCTGGCCCGCTCGGGCGGCTCGGGTGGCGTCGCCGCCGGGCTCAACGCCCACACCTCGATCGCGATGCCGCCGATCTTCAACTTCGGCACCGAGGAGCAGAAGCGGCGCTGGCTGGTGCCGGGGATCGCCGGCGAGCAGGTCGGCGCACTCGGGATCACCGAGCCGGGGGCCGGCTCCGACGTGGCCGGCATCTCGACCTTCGCCAGGCGGGTCGACGGCGGCTACGTCGTCAACGGCGCCAAGACCTTCATCACCAACGGCGTCCGCGCCGACTTCCTCGTCTGTGCCTGCAAGACGACGCAGGAGGGCGGCCACGACGGCATCTCCTTCCTCGTGCTGGAGCGCGAGATGCCCGGCTACGAGGTGGCGCGCAAGCTGGAGAAGATGGGCTGGCACTCCTCCGACACCGGCGAGCTCTCCTTCACCGACGTCGAGGTGCCGGCCGAGAACCTGCTCGGCTCCGAGAACGAGGGCTTCAGGATGATCATGGCCAACTTCGCCTGGGAGCGACTGCTGATGTCGATCGGCGCCGTCGGGGCGATGCAGCGCCTGATCGAGGTCACGGTCGACTACGCCCTCGAGCGCGAGGCCTTCGGCCGGCCGATCGGCAAGTTCCAGGCGATCCGCCACCAGGTGGCGGAGATGGCCACCCGCGCCGAAGCCGCCCGCGCCCTCACCTACAACGCCCTGCGCCTCTTCCACGAGGGCCACGACTGCATCCGCGACGTGACGATGGCCAAGCTGGTCACCCAGCGCACAGTCCTGGAGATCGCCGACCAGTCCCTCCAGATCCACGGCGGCTACGGCTACATGAAGGAGTACGGAATCGAGCGCGCCGTCCGCGACGCCCGCCTAGGCCCGATCGGCGGCGGCACCGACGAGATCATGAAGGAGATCCTCGGCCGGCAGATGGGGTTGTAGGGATTAGCAGGGGTTTCGTGCATTCCCGGCACCGTGTCCGAGCCAGGCGGACACAAAACGGACACATCGCGCCGTGCCTGTTTGATCTGATCCTCGGCAGACACGCGCTCGGCGATGTCGAACTCATCGAAAACGTGCGAGTAGACGTCGAGCGTCATCGTCGGTGAGTGACCGGCCTGCCGCGCGACCTCGACAACGCTGCGCCCTTCGTGGATCAGCAGCGAGACGAAGCTGTGGCGAAGGTCGTAGGGGCGGGCGCCCTCCAGGCCGACGGCGCGGCAGGCCGGCACCCAGGCATCCCGATGCCAGGTCTGCCAGGCCGGATCGTTCCAAAGCCCGCCCGAGCCATTGGGGAACAGGAGCGCATCGTCGTCAGGACGGCCGCGCAGCATTCGCCATTCGGCCAGGTCGCGGGCCAGCGGAGCGAGCAACCGGACCGTGCGCGCCTGCCCCGTCTTCGTCGTCTTGACGCCGCCCTGGCCGTCAGCGGCCTTCTCGATCAGCAGCGTCCGTTCCCGCACGTCGCCCCAGCGCAGCGCGATTGCCTCTTGCGGCCGCAAGCCGGCATAGGCAAGCAATCCGATCAGCGCCGCATCGCGAGCGCCGTGCCTGCTCCGCGTGGCGGCGGCGGCGCGCAGTCGCTCGACGGTAAGCGGTGACAGCGGCCGGACCTCCCGCTGGCGGCGGACCTTGGGCTTCTGAACCGCCTTGACCGGATTGTGGCCGATCCGCCGCCACTCGACCGCCCGCCTGAGGACGCCCTGGAGAAGCGCGAGCGCCCGGTAGATCGTCGGCCGCCCCACCCCATCGGCTTCCAGTTCGGCGCGGAAGCGCTCGACAACTTCCGGCGTGATCGCGCTGAGCCGCATCGAGCCGAGCCGCGGCAGTACGTGCCGGTCCCACAAGCCCGCGTAGCTGCGCAGCGTCCGCGCCGCCAGGTTCGGCACCGCGTAGAGCTTCCACCACTCCTCAGCGAAGTCGGCGAGCGTCTGCCGCCCGCCGGTCAGAAGGTCCAGGTCGCCCGTGCGCTTGCGCCGCACGACCTCGGCCTCGAAGGCTTCCGCGTCGCGCTTGCGGCCGACCACCTTGGAGCGAGCCTGGCCCTGCTCGTCGCGCCAGCGCACCCGCCAGACGACCCCGCCCTTCCGCTCTACGCGCTCAACGCTCACTGTCGTTAGTCCCTGGCTTGCCAGCCTCGTCGAGCATGGCTCTCAAGCTACCGCTCCGCACGCTCCGCGTGGGCCGCCCGACCCGCCGTGCTGCGGGAGACGCCGGGACAAGCATCTGCTCCCCGATCCAGCGCTCCAGCTCCGTAGGCTGAACCCGGAGTCGATGACAGAGTCGTGCCGCCCGCAGCTCGCCTCTCGAAATCGCTCGATAGACCGCCCGCCGCGAAAGGCCGCAAAGGCGAGCAACGTCCGCCGGCGAGAGCAGCCGCCCACTGTCGTTGTCGTTGTCGTCGTGCATTTCCTCTGCACTAACTGTCCAAGCAAAGCGCCGGATGCATCGGTTCTCGCCCCTACCGAAAGCGCTCTGCCGGCCCTCCATATGGGCGGCCGCCGCACGGCGAAGCCGTGCCACAATCGGCCGCCGGAGGGCTGGCCGGAGTCGATGCCGCACCTTATTGACTTTGTGGATCAGCAAAGTGCGGCCCAGGCACGGCGCCAGAGGGTGCGTAGTGTGTCGTGCTGTTGGAGTTTGGGTTTGGGCTGGCTGGAGCTGCTGCCTGATCGACTCTTCTGAGCTCTGATCTGGCTGGGTCCTCTGGCTGGCTGATGGCTCTGCCTTTGCTGGCTGGATTGGCTGGCTGACTTTGCTTTGACTGGCTGGCTCTCTTCGGCCGCCGGAAGCCGTATGAGCCTGGCGGCGGCAGGCGACGCTGCAAGGCACCACGGTGCGCGAGGCGGCGGTGAGACCGTGATCGACTGCGCCTGTTGGGAGGCGGCTGCACAGAATCTGGACGCCGGGACGGCGGACACCTGTCGTAGTCGCACAAGGCCGCCCACGCTCAAGCTGCGCCCTGCCTAAGCCGATACGACCCACCAACGGCCCGAGCCCCCCCGGCAACCGGACCTCGACATGTCAGCCCCGCACTCTCCACCGAGCATGACCCTCAGCGCGCGTGCCGGGGGGCTGGCGATGGCCCTGCTGAGCGGGTTGCTCCTTGCCATCTTCGCTGCCGGGCCGGCGAGCGCGCGGATGGGCACGCGCGCAACGCGCGCCGGCACCCGGCCTAGGCACCATGTGGTAGCGCGCAGCCCGAGCCACCATTCCGACCGGCGGCTACGGCATCGCTCGCACCTGACCGCAACCGCCCATACCTCCGTCATTAACGGACTGGAAGCCACTCCTGGCTCCTTCCCCTACATGGCGGCCGTGGAATTCTGGAATGGCAGCGAAGGGGACCTTTGCTCGGGGACCGTGGTGTCCAACAACGTTGTTCTCACCGCCGCGCATTGCGTCCTCAACGAAACCTTCACCGTTCTGCACAACCCGTCCAACTTCACGGTCATAACCGGCAACGTTGATTGGGCGTCTAGCGAAAGGACCGTTTCGTCCGTCACTCGCGTCGCAGTGGACCCGAACTTCGCCTACCTGACCCCCAGCTACACACCCGCTCGCGCCGATGTCGCTGTTCTTGGTCTCTCGACACCCATTTCGGCCCCAGCGGTCAGGCTCGCAACTTCCCAGGTCTGGAGCGCTGGAACGGGAGCGGTCATGGCCGGGTGGGGGCGTACAGTCGCCAACGGAACGGCCGTAGAAACCTTGCACGTCGGCGAAGCGGCGGTGCAGAGCGCGGGATACTGTGCTTCCGAATTCAGCCATTTCGATTCGTCTTCGATGCTCTGCGTCCTCGACTATCCGAAATATCGGTACGCGATTTGTCATGGCGATAGCGGCGGTCCGCTTCTAATGATCGCTCCAGGGACTACGAATGAACCGCTTGAGATCGGTATTGCTTCGTTCGGGGGTGCCGAATGCCCAACCGATTCTCCGCAGTACTACACGCGGGCCGACTCGGTGGCTGCATGGGTAAACAAGAAGATCAGTGAATGGGCGCCGCCTCCGCCGCCTCCACCACCACCCCCAGCCCCGACCCCGCCAGCGGAAACCAAGTTACCGACGATGACCTCGACCGAAGCCAAGGCCCTGGTGCGACAGGAGCTGACCGAAGACCTCGGCGCCAGGTTCAGGCGTCGGCGCGGCTACCAAGTTAGCTGCAAGCGCATCGCCGCGGCGAAGCAGGAATGCGAGGTTAGTTGGAGCCACGGACCTAACGACTACTACGGGTGGATCACCGTCTACTACTTGCTCGAACATGGTGAAGTCCTCTGGAATGACAGGTATGCGATTCACTGGGTCAACGACCACTGCTATTTCTACAGCCACCACCGATCGCATTGCCGGGTGCACACGCGCCGACGATGACCGGAGGGCATGTTCATGACCTCGGACGTTAGTTATGGAGAGTCGAGCGCCGGCGCCGCGAGGGTAGGCCGATCTATCGTGACGACGCCACCCACACGACAGGACGGACCCGGTCGCCAGCAGAAGCGGTCCAGCCTCGACCCGCTATTGAGCGTTTAGCGACCGCCCCATGCCACGTAGTCGGCATCTTCGCCGCCTTCGGTCCATGGCGGCAGGAATGCATCGACGACGCCCGCTCGTGAAAAGGCCCACGTCAGCTGCGATGGCTCCATGTCGCCAGCGTCGAGGTGCCTAAAGCCATGGCATTCGCGACACAGCCATTCGACCGCGAGCGGCTTCGAGTAGTCGGAGTGATGTGCGTGGGGCGCTTCGCTTGTTGAGCCGCACTCCTCGCAAGCTTTCGGCTTGATGAGTCGGCCTGACCGGACGGCGCGCTTGACTGCTTCCCGTGCAGTGCGCTTTTGGATCTCGGTTGCCATCCGTTCGATGATAGGCCCTGGCGCGGATACACAGGATCGGCCAATTGCGGCAGTCGTTTACCTCGCGGCGGCTCGATGAGGTTTTCAGCGCTGACGGACGTGCCCCGTGACGGCCGGGTAACGCTCCGACCGCATGGGACAATCCACTCCCTAAAGCTATCGGCGATCGTCCCGCTCAGTCGCTCATGCCGAGCAGCCTGCAGGCCGCTCGTGCATCGACGGCGGGTGGCTTCAGGTCATCGTGATCGAGCAGGTCGCGGTCCCCGGTGACTATCGCCTCCGCATCCGCCTCGTGAGCAAGCGCGACGAGGTAGTCGTCCTCGGGATCGCGCAGAACCGCGGGGGGATCGGCGGGATCATCGAGAAGCGTCCCGGCGTCGCGGATGATCGAGACGGCTTCAGCGATCTCCTGCTCCTCTATCGACTCGCGGAAGTACGGCTTTCTCAGACCGCGCTCGATCTCGGCCAGCAGGCGTGGGCAGATGATCGCCTCGACGCTCATCTCCGAGACGGCGTCGTAGATGAGGCACGGTGGGCTCTCGCTGCGGGAGCCGGTGATCCCAGACACCAGTGTGCTGGCGTCGATGACCAGCCGCTTCAACTGGCGGCTCGCCGTTCGGCGGCGCGTTCGCGGCGAACCTCGCGCACTGCCTTGACGGCTTCCCGTTCGATCTCCTCCATTGGCACACCGGCAAAGCGCTTCCTCACGCGGGTTATTGCCTCGCGTCCCAACTGGATGCGAGCAGCACTTTCGAGCAGTTCGCGGTCGTTCTGCTCGGGACGGCGCTTGCGCAGCCGATCAAGCAGATCGGTGTCGATCTCGACGCGGGTGGTTGGCGTCGCGGTCATGCGGCAATGGTAGCGCCCATGCGGGCAGTTCCGGCGGACACAATCCGGACACATCAGGCCGGCCAGCGGCGGTCACACGCGATCATCGCCCTCTTCCTCGAACAGACTCATTTGCGGGGGATCTTTGCCCGTTGATGATCTGGCGTGTCCGCCCGTGCCAGGCTCGGCACTCATGAAGGAGATCCTCGGCCGGCAGATGGGGCTGTAGGGAGAGGCGCGGTCGGTCACCTTGACCGCCAGCGGTGCTCGACCCAGGCGGTGATCCGCGGCCAGTAGCGCAGCAGCAGGACGATCGCCACCACGGCGACGATCGCGATCCATCCCCCTCTGGAGATCTCGCGGAAGAGGAGGAAGCGACCGAGGGCGAGGGGCATCGCGATCGATGGTAAGCCCACGCGCGAGCGGGTAGCGTTGGCGCATGGAAGAAGTTCTTGACGGGGTCTTCCACTGGAAGGCCGTCCACCTGCGGATCAAGATCGAGGTGGGCTGCCACTTCGTGGCGGGCTCGGGCACGGCGATCGACCCGCTGCTGCCGGACGAGGGGATCGAGTGGTTCGACGGGCGGGACGTGCGGCGGATCGTGCTGTCGAACCGGCATCACCTCAGGCACGCACCGCAGCTTGCCGAGCGCTTTGCCTGCCCGATCCTGTGCCATGAGACGGGGCTGCACGAGTTCGGAGGTGGTCCGAAGGTGGGCGGGTTCTCGTTCGGGGACCGGCTTGCGGAGGACGTGACCGCCCTGGAGATGGACGCGATTTGCCCGGACGACACCGTGCTCCGCATCGAGGCCCCCAACGGCGGTGCCCTGCTCTTCGCCGACAGCCTCATCCACCATGGCGAAGTTGGCTTCGTACCCGACAGCCTGATCGGCGACGACCCCGAAGGTGTGAAGCATCGCATCCGCGAGCGCTGCTCCGCACTCCTCGATGAGGACTTCGAGCACCTGCTCTTCGCCCACGGCGACCCGCTGCTCGGCGGCGGCCGCGAGGCGCTCCGGGCGATGGCAGAGGGCCGGTAGGCGCCGATGCTGTCTTGGCTGGCCAAGAGGATGATCGCCCGCAACATTGCGATCGCCCTCGCCGCGGCCGTACTCGCGCTCTCTGCGCTCGCGGCGGTTCAGTCGAGTGGGTCAAGCGGCACCCCGCCTGCCGCTCGGGCGGCGACGCCCAGCCACGGCGGGCGAGCCCTGCGATCCGCACCACGTCCCCCGATAACGAAGTGGCTCATCCCCTTCCCACCCAAGCGCAAGCGCCAGATGGCGGCCTACTCCGAGCGCCATTACGGCGAACCCACCTGGCGGTTGACGCACCCGCACGTGATCGTCGAGCACATCGCGGTGGCGAGCAGCGCCGCCGCCGTCTACAGCACCTTCGCCCCTGACGTGCCCGACGTCGAGCTGCACGAACTGCCCCAGGTCTGCTCCAACTTCGTCGTCTCCGGCTCCGGGCGCATCTACGAACTCGTCCACCTGGCGATCCGCTGCCGGCACACGGTCGGCCTCAACTGGACCGCGATCGGGATCGAGCACACCGGCTTCCGCGACGCCGACGTGCTCGGCAACCGCCGCCAGCTGCGCGCCTCCCTGCGGCTGACCCAGTACCTGCGCTGCCGCTTCCACATCAGGCTGCGCGACGTGATCGGACACAGCGAGAGCCTCACCTCGCCCTACCACCGCGAGCGCGTCGCCAGCCTCCGCCGCCAAACCCACAGCGACTGGAGCCGCCAGTCGATGCAGATCTACCGCCGCAAGCTTCGAACGCTTGGCGCATGCAGATGATCTACCTGCTGCGACACGGGGACGCAGAGACCGACGATGGCGATGATGCGGCGCGGCGGCTGACCGCGAAGGGAAGGCGGCAGGCGGAGGTCGCGGGACTGGCGCTGGACCGGTTGGGCGCCGAGATCGACGCCTGCCTGACGAGCCCGAAGGTCCGCGCAGCGGACACGGCCCACCTCGCCTGCCGGCCGCTCGGGATCGCGCCCGAAAGGAGAGTGGAGCTGCGCGGCGGTCCGTTTGACGCCCTTGAGCTCGCCGCCGGCAGGGGCGATGTCCTGTTCGTCGGCCATGAGCCCGACTTCTCGAACGAGGTCGCGCGGCTCACCGGCGCAAAGGTCAAGCTGCGCAAGGGCGGGCTCGCAGTCATCGATGGAAACACCCTGATCGCCTTGCTCAGACCCAAGGATCTCGCGGCGATTGCTCCAGGGTGATACCGGGAATACGTTCAGCAGAGAGGCAGGCAAACGAGAGGAGAGAGATGCTCTGTGCACTGACCGTCCGCAAGTTGAAGCCCGGGGCCTTCGAGGACTTCAAACAGGCGTTCATGCCCCCGGAGGGGGTCGAGGCGCCAGCCGGCTGGAAGCGCTTCTACGCCCTCCGCAACGTCGCCGACGAGAACGAGGTGATCACCTTTGGCTTCTTCGACGGCACGCTGGAGGAGCTGCGCGCCGGCCAGGAGAGCGGCGGCGAATACGACCGACGTCGTGCGGCGACCGACGAGCTGGTCGAATCGGTAGGCGCCGACGGCGTCTTCGAGGTCGTCGAGGAGCGCTCGATGGGCTGACGCATGCGAGCCGGGCGGGTCGCCGCAGGGCGCCCGCCCGGCTCATGATGCGGAGTGGCTCAGCTGGCCGGGTGCGTCTGGTCGACCAGGCGCTTCGCGGCGAACGGCTGGCTGCCGGGCGCTTTGCGCGGCAGGCTCGCCTTGACCAGGACCTTGTCGCCGGTCATGACGTCGGCCAGGGTCTTCTGGCCGTCCGTGTTGGTGTCGGCAACGACGATCCGGGCGTTCGTGAGGTCGAAGGTCACCGTCTGGCCGACGAACCCGCCCTTGCGGACGCGGGAGTTGCCGCTCTTGACTTCGACCATGCTTTCGCCCTTGTAGATGCCCTTGAAGACGTATGCGACGTTATGCGTCTTCACGTGGCCGTTGGCTTTGCCGTGGTTTTCGCCCTGCTTGGCGATGGCTCCCGCCGGGATGGCGAGCGCCGCGACACCAAGCGCGACGATCAAACTGCTGCGCAATCGACTCATTCCACTGTCCCCCTTGCTCTGGCTATAACCAAAGTTAGACCTGCTCTAACAGGTTGACCCTGTATTGGAAGAATCGTTTCTTCCAATTTGTACAACGGCGATTGTCGTCGAATGTCAGGGCGGTTTTGAGCTTTGCCGCAGCCAAACTGGACGATCGTCCGGCGTCACCGCTGCCGGCCGCCGCATCGAAGGCCCTTCGATCGACTGGCCAGTCAACCAGGGTTACGCCGTTCCTTGTAGCCTCCCGGCCGAACTTCACGAACGACAAGGAGAACGCAGACCGATGGGACTTCTCGATGGGAAAGCGGCAATCGTCACCGGCTCCGCCAGGGGGATCGGCCGGGCCACCGCTGAACTGTTCGCCGGCGAGGGCGCCAAGGTGCTCATCAACGACCTCGACGCCGACGTCGCGGAGCAGGCGGCAGGCGAGATCGACGGCGAGACGGCCGTCCACGCGGGCGACCTGACCAAGGAGGGCGCGGCCGACGAGCTGGTCGCCGCCGCGGTCGACGCCTTCGGCGGCGTCGACATCGTCGTCAACAACGCCGGCTACACCTGGGATGGCGTCGCCCACAAGATGAGCGACGAGCAGTTCCAGGCGATGCTCGACATCCACACCGTCGTGCCCTTCCGCGTCGCCCGGGCGCTCGCCCCCCACTGGCGCGAGGCCGCCAAGGCGGAGCGCAACGAGGGCAAGGAGGTCTTCCGCAAGCTGATCAACGTCTCCTCGACGTCGGGGACGATGGGCAATGCCGGCCAGGTCAACTACTCGGCCGCGAAGATGGGCGTCGTCGGCATCACGAAAACCCTTGCCAAGGAGTGGGGCCAGTTCAAGATCAATGTCAACGCCGTCGCCTTCGGCTTCGTGGAAACGCGGCTGACCGCGGCCAAGGAGAGCGGCGGAGAGATGACCTCTCCGACCGGCGAGAAGATCGAGCTGGGCATCCCGGAGCAGATGCGGCAGATGGCCGCGGCGATCATCCCGCTCGGCCGCCCGGCACAGCCCAAGGAGGCGGCAGGCCCCGTCCTCTTCCTCGCCTCCCCGCTGGCCAACTACGTCCACGGCCAGGTGCTGAACATCACCGGGGGCATGTTCGGAGGCATGTACACCTGAGCCCGCTTCACACCGGTCGGCGACTCTCGCTAGGTTCCTCCTGATGAGCTACCTCGACGTTGCCGACCGGACGTGGCCCCTGGTCCGGCGGGTCATGGGCCTTCACACGCTGGCCTACCGGGTGACGGGCGGGCGGATCGGGCACAGCTTGCCCGGAATGCCGCGGATCTTGCTGCTCGACCATGTGGGCGCCAAGAGCGGCAAGAGGCGAACCACGCCCCTCCTCTATTTCCCCGACGGGGACGATGTGGTGATCGTCGCCTCCAAAGGCGGCTTCCCGAGGCACCCGGGGTGGCTTCACAACCTGAAGGCCAACCCGGACACGACCGTGCAGGTCGGCTCCAAGCGGCGCCCGGTCCATGCCCGCGTCGCCACCGCGGAGGAGCGTGAGCGCCTCTGGCCGCGGGCGGTCGAGACCTACCACGGCTACGCCGACTACCAGGCGCGGACCGACCGCGAGATCCCGCTCGTCATCCTCGAGCCACGCAGCTGAGCGGGTCGTTGCTCAGCCCTTTGGGCGGCGCTCCTCGGCGACCGGCTCGCCGGTCTCCCCCGCGATTGCCTCCGGCGGCCAGGGGCCGGCCCAGTCGTCACGGGCGCCGTCGATCGTGATCGTCGTGCCCGAGAAGAAGTCGCCGGCCGGCGAGGCCAGGTAGGCGACCAGCCAGGCCATCTCCTCGGGCTCCCCCAGCCTGCCCAGCGGTATGGAGCGCTCGACGTTGTCGGTGACCACCTTGGGGTACTTGGTTCGCAGCGTCTCGGTGCCGAACTGCCCCGCCGCCAGCGAGCAGAGCTTGATGTTGAAGCGGGACCACTCGATTGCAAGCGTCCGCATCATGTTCTCGACGGCGGCGCGCGCCGCCCCCGAATGGACCATCCCCGGCATCCCGTTGTGGGGAGAGAGGGTGACGCTCAGCACCTTCCCGCCACCCTGAGGAATGAAGGCCTTGGTCGCTGCCGCGTGGGTCATCAGCCACGTCCCCTGCACGTTCAGCTCGACCACGGTGCGGAAGCCTTTCGGGGTGATCGCCTCGGCCGGGCCCATGAACTGGCCGCCGGCGTTGTTGACCAGCACGTCGAGCCGGCCGTGCCGTTCCATCACGCCGTCGAAGAGCTGCGCCACCCGATCCTCGTCGCGGATGTCCATCGACTCGCGCTCGAAGACGCCGGGCAGCTGGGCGGCCAGTGCCGCCGTCTCGGCCAGCGGCTCCTCGCGCCGTCCGCAGCCGGTCACCGTCGCGCCCAGCCGGACGAGCTCCAGTGCGGTGGCGCGGCCGAGCCCGGTCCCCGCGCCGGAGACGACGCAGACCGACCCGTCGAGCAAGCCGGGCCTGAAGATGCGCGAGCGGGCGCTTTCAACCATCGTCGCGCAAGCCTATCTGTGGGTCCCTTCACAGATAATGTGGTTCTCCATGAAGGTGCATGTCGAGGCCAAACCGCTGCATGAGCCGTTGGCCGGCGGCACGCCCGGGGCCACCGTGACGGTCGAACCGATCGTCGCCGGCCACATCACCTGGTCGCGCTCGATGATGGAAAGGCCCGGCGGGCACCTCGAGAAGCTGAAGGTGCTGCGTGGCCTGCTCACCGGCAAGCCGGCGGTGAAGATCCCCTGCCCGGCGTTCCTGATCCGCCACCCGAGCGCCGGGGCGATCGTCGTGGATACCGGCCTTCACCCCTCGATCGCCACCAACGGGCGCGAGAACCTCGGCAGGCTGGGGGCCCGTTTCGGCAAGCCGGAGCTGGCGCCGGGTGAAGACCTGCCCGCCCAGTTGCGCAAGCGCGGCCTCGATCCGGGCGAGATCCCGCTCGTCGTGATGACCCACATGCACCTCGACCACACATCCGCGATCTCGGAGTTCCCCCAGTCGACCTTCGTCCTCAGCGAAGCCGAGTGGGAGGCTGCCACCAGCGGGCCCAGGCCCGTTCTCAACGGTTACCGGAGCGCCCACTACGACTATGCATTCGACTACCGCACGATTGACTTCGACCGCGGCGGAATCGACTCCTATGCAACCTTCGGTCGCGCCTTCGACCTCTTCGGCGACGGATCGGTCCGGCTCGCCTACACCCCGGGCCATAGCGCCGGCCACATGTCGGTGATCGCCCACCTCGAGGAGCGCGATTTCGTGATCGGGGGCGACGCCGTCTATATGCAGGGCCAGCTCGCCGGCAGCGCGCCGCTGGCGCCGCGCCCCTTCGACGCCCACAACTACCGCCGCTCGCTGCAGGAGCTGAAGCTCTTCAGCCGCGAGTTCCCGAACGCGATCGTCACCCCGGGCCACGACCCCGAGTTCTACGAGAAGCTCGACGCTCGCTACGAGTAGGAGTCAGCTTCCCGGCGAGGTTTTGCCGGGCTCCGGGGCGGACAGGCCCTCGCGCAGGGCGCGGATCACGTTGCGGCGGCCCCGCTCCTCCAGCGTCGTGTACATGTCACGCACCCTGTCGAAGATCTTCGTCGCCACTTCGAGCTGGCGCTCGCGACTCGGGGACTTCGCGACCGGAAAGGAGATCGGCTCGCCGAATTGCACGCTGACCTTGGGGAAGCGGAATCGTTTCCAGCGCCGCACCTTGGCGGAGCCGTGAATGGCGATCGGGACGACGGGCGCGCCGGATTCCAGCGCGATACGGCCGATGCCGGGTTTGGGCTCCCCCAGCTTGCCGCTCCGGGAGCGACCGCCCTCCGCGTAGATCAACACCATCCCGCCCTGGTCGAGGATCGTGAACGCGGTCTTGAACGCCTCCTCGTCGTGGTGGCCGCGGCGGACGGGGAAGACGCCGCCGTGCGCGAAGATGTAGGTGAGGACGGGCGGGCCGAAGAGCTGAGATTTCGCCATGAAGCGGATCTTGCGACGGAGAAAGAGCCCGATGAAGAAGTGATCCAGCTGACTGAAGTGGTTGGGGGCGAGCAGCAGGGGGCCTGACTTGGGCACGTTCCCGAGGCCGATTGCACGGGCCCGGTAGATCAGCAGCATCGGCAGGGTGACGATCGCGCGGACCAGCGGGTAGGTCCAGCCAACGCCCCTGCGCGCCCGCTCGTGGAACTGGTCGAAGTACGCCGCGGGGCGCTCGTCCTTGTAGACCTGTGGCTTGATATCGGGCATGGGCTCGACGGCCGGCCGGCCGTCGCTCTGCCTACCCCCTGCCGGGAGGGCGGTTACGCAGGCGCCTCGGCGCCGTTGGAGGGGCTGGCCCATCCTCTCGCGCGCTCGACTGCGCGGCGCCACTCCGCGAGCAGCGACTCGCGCTCCTCGGTTCCCATCCGCGGCTCGTAGCGGAACGCCTCGCGCCACATCTCGCCGACCTGCGCCCCGCTCCAGCGCCCGGTCGCGATCCCCGCCAGGTATGCCGCGCCGAGCGCGGTCGTCTCGGCGATCTCCGGCACGAGGACCGGGGCGTCCAGCACATCGGCCTGGAACTGCATCAGCCAGCGGTTGGCAACGCCGCCGCCATCGGCCTTCAGCACCGCCAGGCGCTCGCCGGATGCGGCCTCCTGGGCGCGGACCGCATCGACCGTCTGGTAGGCGATCGCCTCCAGCGCAGCCCGCGCCAGGTGGGCGCGCCCGCTGCCTCGGGTGAGACCGACGATCGTCCCGCGCGCATACGGGTCCCAGTGTGGGGAGCCGAGCCCGGTCAGCGCCGGGACGAAGTAGACGCCGTCGTTGCTTTCCAGCGACGACGCCATCGCCTCGGTTTCCGCCGCCTCCTCGATCACCCCGAGCCCGTCGCGCAGCCACTGCACGGCCGCACCCGTCACGAAGATCGAGGCCTCCAGTGCGTAGGCGACCTCCCCGGCCGGTCCGCAGGCGACCGTGGTCAGCAGGCCCTCAGCGGGCTCTGGAGCAACCGCACCCGTGTTGAGCAGGACGAAGCTGCCGGTCCCGTAGGTGTTCTTCGCGGTACCGGCGCGGTGGCAGGCCTGGCCGAACAGCGCCGCCTGCTGGTCGCCGGCGATGCCGGCAACGGGGACCTCGCCGCCGAACTCCCCGGTCGTTCCGTAGACGTGCCCGGATGGCAGTGGCTCCGGCAGGCGCTCGGGATCGACCCCCAGCATCGCGCACAGCTCCTTGTCCCAGCCCAGCCGATGGATGTCGAACAGCATCGTCCGGGACGCGTTCGTGTAGTCGGTGGCGTGGCGGCCGGTCAGCTTGAACAGCAGCCAGGAGTCGACCGTGCCGAAGGCGGCGCGCTCCGCCCCCTCGACGTTGCGGAGCAGCCACTCGATCTTGGTGCCGGAGAAGTAGGGATCGAGGACCAGCCCGGTTCGCTCTCTCACCAGCTTCTCGCGCCCGGCGGCCCGCAGCTCATCACAGCGCGCCGCGGTGCGGCGGTCCTGCCAGACCAACGCCCGGTGCATGGGCTCACCGGTCGCCGGGTCCCAGGCGACCACCGTCTCGCGCTGGTTGGCGATCCCGATCGCCTCCAGCTCCGTCCCCCGAATCCCAGCATCGGCAATCGCCTCGATCGCCACCCGCCGCGACACTTCCCAGATCTCGGTGGCATCGTGCTCCACCCACCCGGGCCGCGGGAAGTGCTGCTCGAACTCCGAGTAGGCGCGCCCCGCGATTCGCCCCCCGGTGTCGAAGACCAGGCAGGTCGTCCCGGTCGTCCCCTGGTCGATCGCCAAGATCATGGTTGTTCCAGCTCGCCAGCAGGTGTACGGTCGAGAGTGCGCAGGGGCCCAACCCTACGGAAGGAACCCCAATGGCAGCCGCTGAAGCAAAGCGTTTCGACTCCCCCGACGAGACCCGCCCGTTCGAGGGGAAGGGTCAGACGGAGCTGGTGCAGCTCGCCGGCCATACGGTCGGCAAGGGCACGTTCGAGCCGGGCTGGAAATGGTCCGAGAACGTGAAGCCGATCGCGGGCACCGACTCGTGCCGGGTCGCGCACTTCGCCTACGTCCTCTCGGGAAGCATGCATGTCTACATGGACGATGGCTCGACAATCGAGATCAACGCCGGCGATGTGGTTGCGATTCCGCCGGGTCACGACGCCGAGGTCCCGGGGCCGGAGGCCTGCGTGATGGTCGACTTCGGAGAGATCGGCGACTACGCGAAACGCTGAGCTCAGGCCGCTCGGCGCCGCTCCAGATACGCCCGCGTGAAGTCGGCGAGCTGGCGGGCGCGATGGGCGAAGCCGGCAGGGCTGCGGCCGGTCGGGCGGTGGGAGAGGTCGAGCTCGTACTCGCGAACGGCGTGGCCGGCGCGAACCGCGTCGACCGTCATCCCGATCTCCATCCCGTAGCCGCGGGCAAACGGCAGCGTGGAGCGCAGGACATCGGCTCGCATCGCGCGCTGGCCGGAGATCGGGGCGGCCATCTCCAGCCCGCAGAGGCGCCGGACCGCCCAGCGGGCGAAACCGAGCGCGACGCCGAAACCACCGCCGATGCGGCGGCTGAACGCGGCGACGGCAAGATCGCACTCCCCTCGCTCGACCGCCTCGACGAGCGGGGCGAGGCGGGCGGCCGAAGCGCCGAGGTCGGCGTCGCAGAGGAGGATCAGCCGGGGCGCGGGGTCCGTGCTGAGCGCCGCCTCGGCGGCGGCGGTCACGTTTGCCCCCTTGCCGTGCGGGCGGCCGCGGCTGACCACCTGCGCCCCGGCCGCCATCGCGACCTCGGCGGTGCCGTCGCGGGAGGCGTCGTCGGCGACCCAGAGCGCGGCCGCGGGCAGCGCGTCGCGCAGCGCCGCAAGCGTGTCGCCGATCCGGTCGGCCTCGTTGTGGGCCGCGACGATCGCGGCAACCTCCTCGCCGGCCACGGGCTCAGGCACTCGCCCTTGGAACCTGTCTCGGTCGATCCGCCCTCACGCGCGGCTATTGTGCCGCGCCATGGCGGATATCGAGGCGCACATCACCGGCAACGTATGGAAAATCGAGGTCGCGGTTGGCGACGCGGTCGCGGACGGCGACACCGTCGTCATCCTCGAGTCGATGAAGATGGAGATCCCGGTCGAGGCCGAGGACGACGGCACGGTGAAGGAGATCCTCTGCGAGGAGGGTCAGGCCGTGAGCGAAGGCGACGTCCTCGTCGTGCTGGAGTGAGCCGAGTGTCCGAGCAGCTCGCCGGCGGCAAGCTCCTGCTCGACTTCCCGGCCGAGGCGGTCGCTCGGATCTGCATCTCCAACTCCGAGCGGCGCAACGCCCTCGACCACGAGATCCTCGACGCCCTCGCCAAAGCGCTGCCGGACCTCGACCACGGGATCGAGACGCGCTGCGTGCTCCTCACGGGCACTCCACCGGCCTTCTCGGCCGGCTACGACATCGCCTCGATCCCGGAGGCGACCTTCGAGCGCGACGCCGAGGCGCTGGTAGCCCACCCGTTCCATGCGGCGATGGAGGCGCTCGCAACCCACCCCTGGCCAACGCTGGCGGCGATCAACGGCCACTGCCTGGGCGGCGGCTTGGAGATGGCGATGACCTGCGACCTGCGGATGTGCGCGGCGGGGGCGACGCTGGGCATGCCTCCAGCCAGGCTCGGCCTGATCTACGGCCACACCGGCCTGCGCAAGTTCCTCGACGTGGTCGGCATCGCCCGCACCAAGGAGCTGTTCCTGACGGGCCGCAACGTCGCCGCCGAGCGGGCCGAGGCGATGGGGCTGGTGCAGATGGTGGTCCCCGACGAGCGGCTGGAGGAGGAGTCGGTCCGGCTCGCCGCCGTGATCGCCGCCAACGCGCCGCTCTCGATGCGTGGCAACAAACGCGCAATCGAAGTCCTGAATCAGAACCCGATCCTGACGCAGCAGCAGGAGGCTGGGCTGATCGCGTTGCGCGAATCCTGCTTCGCCTCCGAGGACCTCAGGGAGGGGATCCGGGCTTTCGCCGAGAAGCGCAAGCCCGAGTGGAAGGGGCGGTGAGCGCCGCCGCACGACGGTCCCTCGCCGCCGCCGATCCAACGATGGCGGAGCTGATCGAGCGGCTCGGGGAGCTTGACCTGAAGGCGCGGCTGCGGCGGCGCAGCGAGGAGCGGCCCGCCGACGCCTATGGCGCCCTGCTGCGAACGATCGTCGGGCAGCAGCTCTCGACCAAGGCGGCACGAACCATCTACCTGCGGGTGCTGGAGCTGTTCGGCGGGAGGACACCGGCGCCCGAGCAGCTGCTGGACGCCACCGTCGACGATCTTCGCGGCGCCGGTCTCTCCGGTCGCAAGGTCTCCTACATCCGCGATCTCGCCTCCCACGTCCTCAGCGGCGAGCTGGAGCTGGATCGCCTCGACCGACTCTCCGACGAGGAGGCGATCGAGGAGATCGTCGCCGTGCGCGGGCTCGGCCGCTGGAGCGCGGAGATGTTCCTCCTCTTCCACCTCGAACGCCCCGACGTGCTGTCCGGCGGCGACCTCGGAATCCGCAGGGCGATCCAGGTCGAGTATGGCCTCGACGAGATGCCGACACCGGAACGAGTGCTCGAGATCGGCGAGCCCTGGCGCCCCCACCGCAGCCTCGCCTCCCTCTACCTCTGGGAGTCGCTTGCCGCGGTCCCGGGCACATAACAGCTCGCTCCTCCACGCGATTGCCGCCTCACCGACAATAGGGCGATGCGCTTTCGCTTCTGGCTTGGACTTGGGGCCGTCTTCCTCGTCGCGGCCGGCTCCGTCGCTGCCGCGCTGGCGGTCCGCGCCAACGAAGACACCGGCTTCGAGCGGAGCCAACGCGATGAGGCGGTTCGCTCAGCCCATCAGGCCCAAGCCGCAGCGACGCTCTCGCTCGGAGAGTTGGCCAGCGCCGCCGCCTTCTTCCAGGCCGAGGGCAGCTTCAGCCAGCATGAGTTCGACGTGGTCACAGCGCCGCTTCTGAGTCAGAGCTCTCTGGCGGCGACCGCATTCGTGCAAGGGGTGCCGCGCTCCGAACGGCGCCGCTTCGAACGCGAGCACGGCTTCCCGATCGTCGAAGCCGGCCCCAAAGGGCCGCTGCAGACGCGCAGGGCCGGTGCGCGCCCGTACTACTTCCCCCTCGTCTTCGTCGCCTCCGGCCGCGAACTCTCGCCGCCGCTCGGCTACGACCTGGGCGCCGATCCAAAACGAGCGCCCTTCCTGCGCCGCGCTCGTGACGCCGGCAGACCGGCAGCGACCTCGGTCATGAACCTCCTGATCGGCGGGACCGGCCTCAACGTCTACCGGCCGGTCTACCGCGACGGCGCCCCCACCGCCACCGTGGCCCAGCGCCGCGCCGCGCTGCTCGGCTTCGCGGCCGGCGCCTTCCACACCAGCGACCTCGCCGCGGCGGCGGCCTCCGCCGTACCGCGTGCGACCAGCGTGCAGCTGCTGGTCGGCGGCCGAGTGGTGAGCGGGACGCGGGAACCGCTCAACGACTCCGCCAGCGCGCCGTTCAGGGTCGCCGACCGCACCTGGCTGCTGGTCATCCACGATCCCAACCATCCGGGCGTCGGCCTGCCGGCGCTGATGGGCGTCATCGGCGTCGCACTGGCCGCCCTGCTCGGCGCGCTGATCCTGTTCTGGAGCCGCAGCGAGCGGATGCAGGAACTGCAGCACCTCGCCGACCACGACTCCCTGACCGGGCTGAAGAATCGCCGCCGCTTCGAGGAGGACCTGCATACGGAAATGGCACGGGCCCACAGGGATGGGCGCTCGGGCGCGCTGCTCCTGCTCGACCTCGACAACCTCAAGGAGATCAACGACACGCTGGGCCACTCGGCCGGAGACCGGATGATCGTGGAGGTGGCGGGGGTGCTGCGATCCCGCATGCGCGAGACCGACGTGCTGGCGAGGATCGGCGGCGACGAGTTCGCGATCGCGCTTTCACACTGCGACGCCAGGGAAGCAACCGTTGTCGCGGAAGCGATAGGCAAGGCGATCCGCGAGCACACCTGGAACGACGACGACCACGAGGTGCGGGCCACCGCCAGCATCGGAATCGTGATGTTCGAGGGCAAGAGCAGCACCACCCTCGCAGCGTTGCTGTCGCGGGCCGACACGGCGCTGTACGCGGCGAAGGCGGGCGGGCGGGACGGATTCCGGGTCTTCGAGGGCGCCCAGGCGGATGCATAGGCGTCCGGCGCGATTCCTAGCCTTGCGCCGAATGCCACCCCTGATCTCATTTGACGAAGCCCTGGAGCTCGGCGAGCTCGGCGATCACCAGGAGATCGGTGAGCTGGTCGAGCGCGCCTGGAAGGTGCGTAAGGAGAACTTCGGCGACTCGACCGACCTCTGCTCGCTGGTCAGCGCCAAGTCCGGCGGCTGCGCCGAGGACTGCGGATTCTGTGCCCAGTCTCGCTACGCGGAGGCGGACACCCCGATGCACGCGATGATGGAGCCCGAGCAGATCCTCGAGCACGCGAAGGCGGCCGAGGCGGCCGGCGCACACCGCTTCTGCATCGTCACGCAGGGACAGGGGCTCTCGAAGGGGGACTTCCAGAAGGTCCTCGATGGGACGAGGCTGGTTGCCGAGCACACCAACCTGAAGCGCTGCGCCTCGATCGGCCACCTATCGGTGGAGCGGGCGAAGCAGCTGCGCGAGGCCGGGACCCAGCGCGTCCACCACAACGTCGAGTCGGCCCGCTCCTACTATCCGAGCGTCTCGACCACGGTCCGCTACGAGGGCCGAGTGCGCACCATCGAGGCGCTCGGCGAGGCCGGTCTGGAGGCCTGCGTCGGCGGCATCCTCAATCTCGGCGAGTCGCGGCGGCAGCGGGTGGAGATGGCCTTCGAGATCTCCGCGCTCAATCCGACCTCGGTCCCGATCAACATGCTCAACCCACGCGGGGGAACCAAGTTCGGCGATCGGCCTCTGATGGACCCATGGGAGGTGGTCAAGTGGGTTGCGATCTTCCGGCTGATCATCCCGGGGGCGCTGTTCCGGCTCTGCGGCGGCCGGGTCGAGAACCTTCGCGAGCTCCAGCCCCTGGCCGTGAAGGCGGGGCTCAACGGGGTGATGATGGGCAACTTCCTCACCACCCTGGGCGCCGAGCCCGAGGACGATCGCGCGATGTTCGAGGAGCTGGGTCTGAACGTGGCGCGCCAGCCCGACAACGGCTCCAACCCACGCCCCGACAACCGCTCCGGCTGGCTCGAGGGCGAGACCCCCGCGACGCCGATGGAGGAGCTGATCGACCGCCAGGAGGAAGCGAACTTCTGGGACCCCTCCACCCAGCTTCGGGTGGTCAAGAAGGCGAAGAGGCCTCCCCCCTACCCGCAGGCGGCATGACCGACATCGCCGACCGGCTGGAGGAGCTTCGCGACAGGGGGCTCTACCGGCGGCTGCGGCTGGTCAGCGGGCCGCAGGGCCCGCGCGTCCTGCTCGACGGGCATCCCGTCCTGCTGCTCTGCTCCAACAACTACCTGGGCCTTGCCGACCACCCGCGGGTGCGCGAAGCGGCGGCTGAGGCGGCAATGCGGTGGGGCGCCGGCGCGGGCGCCTCGCGACTGATCTCGGGCAACATGAAGCCGCACCGCCGCCTCGAGCAGCGACTGGCGGAGTTCGAGGGATACGAGGCGGCCCTGCTTTTCGGCGCCGGCTACCTGGCCAACACGGGGGCGATCGCGGCGCTTGCCCGCAGCGGCGAGGTCGTCTTCTCCGACGAGCTGAACCACGCCAGCATCATCGATGGCTGCCGTCTCTCCCGCGCCGAGACTTTCATCTACCGCCACGGCGATGTGGAGCACCTCGCCTGGGGACTGCGGGAGGCCCACGGGCGCGGCTCGCTGATCGTCACCGACGGCGTCTTCTCGATGGACGGCGACGTTGCCCCACTGGAGGCGCTGGTGCGGCTGGCGCGCCGCCACGACTGCCGGCTGATGGTGGACGAGGCACACGCGACAGGCGCCCTTGGGCCGGGCGGGCGCGGCTCGGTGGCCGCTGCCGGCCTGAGCGGCGAGGTCGACCTCGTGGTGGGCACCCTCGGCAAGGCACTCGGGTCATATGGGGCCTACGTCTGCGCCGGGCGTGAGCTGATCGACTACCTGGTCAACACGGCACGCCCATTCATCTTCTCCACGGCCCCGCCGCCGTCGGTCGTGGCCGCGGGCCTGGCAGCGCTGGAGCTGCTGGAGTCGCATCCGCAACGGGTCGAGCGGCTGCGCGCCAATGCGGCCGTGCTGCGTGGAGCGCTTGACGCGGAGGGCCTGCCGGTCGGCGGCCCCGGTACCCAGATCATCCCCATCCGGATCGGTGGCGCGGCGCGGGTAATGGAGCTGAGTGAGCAGCTGCTCGAACGGGGCGTCTTCGTGCAGGGGATCCGGCCTCCGACAGTGCCCGAGGGCTCTTCTCGCCTGCGCCTCACCGTGATGGCGACGCACCAGCCCGCCGAGCTGCGACGGGCCGCGACGCTGATCGGAGCGGCGGCGCGCGAGCTGGGAATCACCTCGGCGTCCGAGCCGGCTCCGACCGAGCTCATGGCCGCCTAGCAGCACCGTGCGCGGCGTCTTCGTAACGGGCACCGGCACCGAAGCCGGCAAGACCGTCGTCGCCGCGGTCATCGCGCGGTCGCTGGCCGCACAGGGCCGCAAGGTCGCCGTCTTCAAGCCCGCGCTGACCGGGCTCGAAGACGGGGGCGAGCCCGATCACGCGTTGCTGCGCCGCGCAGCCGGCTCCGAGCAGAGCGACGAGGAGATCGTCCCCTATCGCTACCAACCGCCGGTCTCGCCGCACCTCGCCGCGGCACTCGCCGGCGAGGCGATCGAGCCGGAACGGCTGACCGCCGCCGCGCACATGGCTGCTGCAGGCGCCGACGTCCTCGTCTGCGAGGGCATCGGCGGCCTGCTCGTACCGCTCGTCTCGGAATACCTGGTTCGCGACCTCGCGGCCGAGCTGGCGATGCCCACGGTCATCGCCAGCTCGCCGGGGTTGGGAACGATCAACCACACGCTGCTGACGATCGAGGCCGCACGAGCCGCCGGGCTCGTCATCGCCGCGGTCGTCATCACCCCCTGGCCGGACAGCCCGGGCCCGGTCGAAGAGTCCAACCGGGAGACGATCGCCGCCCTGGGCCAGGTCAGGGTCGAGACGCTGCCGGCGCTCGATCTCGAGGATCCGAGCTCGTGGCCAGCGCTGCTGCCACTTCCTCCGAGCTGACCGGCTTCCGTTTTGCGCGGATCGCCAGGGCGCCGATCAGCGCACCGGCCAATGCGACGGCGGCGGACACCGTCATCGCGTGGCCAAGGGCGTAGACGAACGCCTCCCGGCCGGCGGCGATCACCTGCTTGGCCTGGGCGGGCGCCATCCCGCGCAACGCCTCGGCCGAGCCGCCGCCAACCTGGTGCGCCATGTCGGAGCGCTGAGCCGGCGAGACGCCTGAGCCGGCGAGCAGGCTGTGGAGGCGGGAGCTGACGAGACCCTGGAAGATCGCCCCTGTAACGGCCACGCCAAGGCTGCCGCCGACCATGCGGAACATCGACAGCACACCGGAGGCGATGCCGGCCTTCTCGACCGCGACGGCGTTCATCGCGGCGCTCGTCATCGGCGACATCGTCATTGCGATCCCGACACCGAGCAGCATGAAACCGGGCAGCAGGTCCGCGTAGCCGGAATCGACCGCAACGCCGCTGAAGCTGTACAGCGCCGCCGCCACGACGACAAGGCCCACGGCGATCAGCCAGCGCGGCCCGAAGCGGTCGGCAAGCCGCCCGGCGACCGGCGCCACCATGACGATCATCAGCGTCGAGGGCAGGAACCGCACGCCGGCCTGGAGCGGCGAGTAGCCGAGGATGTCCTGCATGTAGAGAGCGAGGAAGAAGAAGACGCCGAGCATCGCGAAGGAGACGATCAGGGCGACGACGACGGCGCCGAGGAAGTTGCGGTCCGCGAAGAAATGGAACTCGACCATCGGCACCTTGACCCGGAGCTCGACCGCGACGAATGCAGCCAGCCCGACGCCGGAACCGACCAGCAGGGCGACGATCTCGGTCGATCCCCAGCCCCAGCTGTTGCCCTCGACCAGGGCGAGGATCAGCGCCGTCAGGGCACCGGTCAGCGCCACCACCCCGGCGTAGTCGACCTCGCGGCCGACCGTCTCGTCACGTGACTCGCGGACGGCGAACAACGAGGCGGCGATCGCCCCGGCCGCAACCGGGATGTTGAGGTAGAAGATCGCCCGCCAGCTGACGTGCTCGGTTAGGAATCCCCCCAAAACCGGGCCCACGGCAAGTGCCAGCGCCGAGACTCCCGCCCACATCCCCATCGCCTTGCCGCGCTCGCTGGCCGGGAAGGCGTCGGTGATGATCGAGAGGGTCGCCGGCATCATCAGCGCCGCGCCGACGCCCTGGACGACGCGGCTGAGGATCAGCGAGGTCGAATCGGGGGCGAGGCCCGCGGTCGCTGAGGAGAGCGTGAAGATGACGACGCCGAAGAGGAACAGACGGCGGCGACCGAAGATGTCGCCGAGCCGGCCGCCCGTTGCCAGCAGCACGGCAAAGGAGAGCGTGTAACCGTTGATGGTCCACTCGAGCCCCGAGATCGAGGCCCCCAGGTCGCGCTGGATCGAAGGCAGCGCCACGTTCACGACCGTGTTGTCGAGCATGATCATGAACAGCGCGAAGCACATCGCCCCGAGCGTCCACCACTTGCGATTCTCGTCCGTGATCAGGTGGCGATAGCGGGTCAAGGGCTGCTCATCTCATCGGTTTTCCTCACCCCTCGATCGTCTCAGATGCCGGGCTTCGGCAGCGCCCGGGTGATCTATCTCACGCCGAGGCCCGGGAGAACGCCGCATTTCTGCGTGATTCCGGGCCGTTGGTTCCGCCGGGGACGCGTCTAGGGTCGTCACGCGATGTCGGCGGATCCCGCGCAGCTCGATCGTGATCATCTTTGGCACCCGTTCACGCAGCAGCGCGACTGGTGCGATGAAGAGCCGCTGATGATCGAGCGGGCCGAGGGCTCGCAGCTGATCGACACCGAGGGGCGGCGCTACCTCGACGGCGTCTCCTCCCTGTGGTGCAACGTCCACGGCCATCGCCACCCCGACATCGACCAGGCGCTCCGCGACCAGCTCGGCAAGGTTGCCCACTCGACCATGCTCGGCCTCTCGCATCCCGCCGCCGCCGAGCTGGCAGGGCGGCTGGTCGCCATCGCCCCGCCGGGCCTTTCGCGGGTCTTCTACTCGGACTCCGGCTCGACCGCAACCGAGATCGCGCTGAAGATGGCATTCCAGTACCAGGCGCAGCGCGGCGGCCAGCACGTCCGCCGCAACTCCTTCGTCCACCTGCGCGACGCCTACCACGGTGACACGATCGGCTCGGTCTCGGTCGGCGGCATCGACCTCTTCCACTCCACCTACCGGCCGCTCCTGTTCAAGACCCACACAGCCGAGTCAGGCGATGCCGGCGACCTCGAACGCGTTCTCGCCGCGCACGAGGAGGAGGTCGCCGCCGTGATCGTCGAGCCGTTGATCCAGGGGGCGGCCGGGATGCTGGTCCACCCGCCCGGGTACCTGCGAGCGGTGCGCGAGCTCTGCGACCGGTTCGGCGTCCTGCTGATCTGCGACGAGGTGGCGACCGGCTTCGGCCGCACCGGGACGATGTTCGCCTGCGAGCAGGAGCGGGTCGCGCCCGACCTGCTCTGCCTCGCCAAGGGCCTCACCGGCGGCTACATGCCGCTGGCCGCGACCCTGACCACCGAGCGCATCTACGAGGGCTTCCTCGGCGCCCCCGAGGAACAGCGCACCTTCTTCCACGGCCACACCTATACCGGCAACCCGCTCGCCTGCGCGGCGGGCCTCGCCAACCTCGACGTCTTCGAGCGGGAGCGGACGCTGGCGCGCCTGCAGCCGAAGATCCGCGTCCTGGGCGAGCTGCTGAGCGAGGTCGAGGCGATGCCCGAGGTGGCCGAGGTGCGCGGCCGCGGCTTCATGGTCGGGATCGATCTCGGCGAGCACGACCCGGCGCTTCGCCTCGGCCACCGGGTGACGCTCGAGGCCCGCAAGCGCGGCGCGATCATCCGCCCGCTCGGTGACGTCATCGTGCTGATGCCGCCGCTCTCGATCTCGAAGGGCGACCTGCGCCGCCTGGTTGCGATCACCGTCGAGTCGATTGAGGCGGCCTGGACCTCCGCCTACCCGACGCCGGTTCGGCTGGCCAAAGCGGCCTGACCCGCCATATCGTCCTCGGTGTGACGGATTCGCCGGTCGTTCGTAGTACGGGTGTGAGCGAGACTCTCGTCGCAGCGGCTGAAGACCGTCCCGGGGAGGCAGGGACCATCGAGGAGGCCGGCGTCGTATTCGAGCAGCTCTACCGCTCGTGCCGCGATGACGTCTACGCCTACGCGGCGGGCCTGCTGCAGGATCGCGCCGCCGCCGAGGACGTCACGGCAACCGCCTTCGAGCGCGCCTACCGCAAGCGCTCGCGCTTCAACCCAGGCCGCGGCAGCCCGCGCGCCTGGCTGTTCGGGATTGCCCGCAACGCGGCGCTGGACGAGCTGCGGCGCCGCGGCAGGCAGGCGGCCCTTGCCGCCGATCCGGCTGACCTGGCGAGCCTCACCGCCGTCCACCCCGCCGAGCAGAGCGAGCGGCGCCTCGTCCTCGCGAGCGCCCTTGGAGCGCTTGCGGCACGGGACCGCGAGCTGGTCGCGCTGAAGTTCTTCGCCGGCCTCTCCAACGCCGAGATCGCCCGGGTCCTGGGGATCAGCGAGTCCAATGCCGGCACCAGGCTGCACCGCATCGTCGACAAGCTGAGGGAGGCATGCCATGGAGTCGCATAGGGAAGACCTCGACCTCGCCGCCGAGCTGCGGGCGCTGCGCCCCACGCCTCGCCCGGCGTTCGCCGCCGGGCTGGACGAACGCGCCGCCGCCGGCTTTCCGCGGCACGCGCGCTTCACCGGCTCGCGGCCGAGCCGCTTCGCCGGCCGCCTGCGCGCGATCCGGCCGAAGCGCATGCTGCTGCCGGCGGCCGGCACCGCGCTGGCGGCGATCGCTGTCGCCACGGTGCTTGTCGCGAGCAGCGAATCGGGCACCCGCCTCAACCTCGATCTCTCGAGCCAGGCGCCGCGCAAAGCTGCACCCGCCAATTCGGCCCCCCAGCCCGCCGCGCCGACCCGCGGCTCGTCCGGCGAACTGCTCTCCGGGCAGGTTGGCTCCGCAGCGGGCAAAGCCAGCGCTCCGGCCGCAATCGAGCCGTTCGCCCCTAGCCGCCCCGCCGCCGCCGGCCCCGGGCCGTACGCGGCGAACGTCACCCACCGCGATGTCGAACGCTCCGCCCAGATCGTGCTCGGCGCCAGCGCCTCCGGTGTCCGCAGCGCCGCCGGAAAGGTGTTCGAAACCGTCCACGAATACGACGGCATCGTCCTCGGCTCGTCGATCCGCGACGGGGGCGCGGGCGAAGCCGGCGCCACGTTCGACCTGCTGATTCCCAGCGGCAGGTTAGGCGATGCGATGGCCGCCTTCTCGGCGATCGCGGACGTCCGTTCGCGCCATGAATCGACCGCCGACGTCACCGCCCCGACGATTGGCCTCGGCGAACGCCTGCGCGACGCCCACGCTAGGGTCGAGAGCCTGCTGACTCGGCTCGCCGGAGCCGGAACCGAAGCCGAGCGCGAAGCCGTCGAAGTGAAGCTGCGCTTCGCACGGCGCTACGCCGCCGCCCTGCAAGGCCGCCTCGCTGCGCTGCAGCGGCGCACGCATCTCTCCAGCGTCTCGCTGCGAATCGAAACCGGCGGCGACGTCAGTCGCAACGGCGGTTGGGGGGTGGGCAAGGCCCTCGGCGACGCCGGGCGCATCCTCTCGGTTGCCGCCGGCGTCAGCCTGGTCGGCATCGCGATCCTCGTGCCGCCGGCGCTGCTCTGCCTGCTGGCCTGGCTCACCCGGCGCGCCTGGATTCGCAGGAGCCGCGAGCGCGCCCTCGGCGCGTCGTAGCCGACCTTGACCCGCCTGTAGCACGTACAAAGTCGGTTACGGTGCTTTCGCGGCCGCCTGCAGCGCGGTCGAGGCCGGTTTTGGCGCTTTCGGCCCTTGTAGGGTGGGTTGGTGACGGAGAGACAGCGTGGGCCGGCGGAGGCTCCCAACCTCGGGGAGCCCGCCATTCCCCGCCCCGCAGCGTCGGTCGTCCTCTTGCGGCGGGGCGGCAAACATGCGAGCCGGGTCCTGGAAGTGCTGCTGCTGAAGCGCAGCGAGAACGCCGGGTTCATGCCCGGAGTCTGGGTCTTCCCGGGGGGTGCCATCGATGCCGACGACGGCCAAGGCGAGGCGGCCTACAGAGTCTGCGCCATCCGGGAGCTGCGCGAGGAGGCGGGGATCGAGCTGGCCGATGACGACGAGCTGGTCCTCTTCTCGCGCTGGATCACGCCTGAGGTCGTCTCGCGGCGCTTCGATGCCTGGTTCTTCCTCGCCCTCGCCCCCGCCCACACGCCACCCGAGCCCGATGGGGTCGAGACGACCGAGGCGCGCTGGTTCGAGCCGCAATCCGCCCTTGCGGACCAGGCGGCCGGTGAGCTGGCGCTCGCGTTCCCGACGATCAAGCAGCTTGAGTCGCTGCTGCCCTTCCCGACTTCGCACGAGGCGATCGCGGCGCATCGCGGGCGCTCCGTAGAGCCGGTCCTGCCAAAGGTGATCGGCACCCCCGAGGAGTTCCGCGTCGTCCTCCCCGGCGACCCGGATTACCCGGCTTAGAAGCTCGGAAAGGGCTCCAGCCCGGCGTGCCAGGGGCCGGGCGGGTAGGTGTGGAGCCCACCCTCCTCCATCTCGGCCTGCAGCCGCTTGAAGAGCTGGCCGGCGTTGCGCAGCGCCTCCTTCAGCTCCTGATCGGAGCGCTCACGCAGCCGCCATAGGAACCAGAGCTGGCGCTCGCTGACGCCGAAGTCGATCTCGCCCGTCATCGTCGTGGTCCACGCCAGGAAGCCTGGGCTGAACAGCTCGCGCAGGGCAACCGGGTCGTACTCCCGCGGCACGGTCGCCAGGAAGCGCCGGTTGAAGTCGATCGACTCGAACTCGACCTTGCGAGCGAAGCGCTGGGTGAGGGCCTCGTGTCCCTCGACCGATTCGACGTTGAAGGCGGGGACCACCTTCGCCAGGTCGGGCATGTGGGCCTTGGCGAGGATCGCGGTGGGCAGCACCGCCTTGCCGAACAGCCCGCCGGCCTCCTTCTCGTCGGCATCGCAGGAGGAGCCCCAGAAGCCCTCGACCAGCTGCCCCGTGAGCCGGTTCGTGCCGCCCACGCAGAGCGCCACCGGCCCGTCTTTGGGGTTGATGCCGCCGACCGGCTCGTAGGTGAGCTGGTTGTGTCCCGCGTACCCGCGGACGATCTCGGCCCACGCCTGCGCTTCCTGCTTGGCGCCCATGTGTCTGGATATTCGCGCCGGCAGGGGCTCAGGGCAACTCGCGGCCCAGCCAGCCGCGGTAGAAGCCCTCGATGTCGGGCAGGAACTCGTGCACCACGGGGTAGCCGGGAGTGACCGCTTCGGTCTCCAGCAGGCGGCCGGAGAGCGGGCAGTAGAACTCGCGCAGCTCCATCCAGTCGGGGTCGCAGTGGGCCATCCGCGGGTAGATCTCCTCGAGCAGCTCGTCGCTGTCGCGCACCAGCATCGGCGCGTGCATCTTCCAGTTCTCGTCGAAGCGGCAGAAATCGTGGCCGGCGTCGGAGCGGATCACCAACTCGCCGTCCGCGGCGCGGCGGACGATGTTGAGTCCCTCCCCCACCGGCAGCACGATCGGGTCGTCGTAGGGGACCCGCTCCTGGAGGACGTCGATCCACTTCTCGAAGCGGTCCGGGTCCTTGTAGCCGGACTGGATGTCCTTGACCTCCGCCCGCGAGAGCTTCTCGTCGAGCAGGGCGCCGAGGGTCTCGCGGTCCAGCGCCTGCCCGGCGGCGCGGGGAGGCTCCACCTCGGTCACCTGCGAGGAGGCGAGGAACTCTGCAGCCGACTGCTCCGGGGTCAGCTTGCCCGGCTTCGCCTGCACGCCGGCGGGGACGGTGGGTGTCTCGATCTCAAAGGCGAAGTCCTCCGGCAGGTCCCAGAAGCCGCGGAACTCCGCCGCCCAGCGCTCCGACAGCTTCATCGACTCCGCGTAGGCGACCTTGACGGCGTCGATGATGTCCCCCGCGAGGACGCGCTCGCGCTGCTCGGCCCACCACTCCCGCGCCGGGCGGGCGCGCTCGAGACGCCTGGCGCGCGCCCCCTCTCGGTCGGAAACCGCATAGACGGACTCGGCGAAGCGGGGCAGCAGGTGGCCCTCGGCGACGTCGCGCTCGACCGCCTCGACCGGGCGCAGCAGTGGGTCGCCGAGCCCAGCGGCTCCCTTCATCACCGAGAGGTAGAGGTCGCCCTCGCCGAACGGCTCCAGCAGCGTCATGGCGTCGAACTTGAGGTCCCGGTCTCCCTCGATCGCCAGCAGCGCGGGTTCGTCGAAGGGCCCGTCGGCCAGCGGGTAGGCCTCCCCCGCCGCGGCCAGCTCGCGCAGGTTGTTGTTCTTGATGTTGTGGACGTAGGCGGTCGAGCCGGGATAGCCGCCGAAGATCCCCTGCGAGTTGAAGACCCGCATCGTGCCGATGTTCTGCAGCTCCCAGAACGGGGTGCCGTGGACCATTTGCAGCGACTCGAAGCTGGAGCCGCCGCGGTGGCGCCCCGGCCCGCCGCTGTTCGCCTTGATCCGCCGCGAGAGGTAGATCATCGGGCAGATCAGCTCCCACATCTCGACGTCGCCCGCGTCGCCCTCGGGGTTGAACATCGCCGCGCAGGTGTCGGTGCCGTCGAGCACGTACTTGGCGCCCATCCCCTGGGCGGCGATCTCGAAGTTCATGATCGCCGAGGATTTGCCGTATTGGTCGATGCCGCCGCCCTGGACCGTGTTGCCCGGGACCGAGTAGGGAGCGATCACCTCCTCGATGAAGCCGCGCGACTGCAGCGCCCGCGAGAGCGTCCGCGGATAGCCGGTGAAGGCGGGTATCAGGAAGGCCCAGGCGATCGCGGTCGAGCCTTCGGCGTCGCCGAGGTTGGCGATCGTCCCCTCCGGGAAGTTGGTCTCGACGGCGTAATAGGCGCCGTCGTTGACCTTGTCGTTGCAGATCAGCGTCTGCGTGAACATCACCCAGATCGCCCCCTGCATGCCCGAGGGCGTGCAGTTCATCGAGTGCCAGCCCCAGGCGGAGGTGCCGTCCAAGTCGAGCGCATAGTCGCCGTCGCCGCCGATCCGCACCTCGAAGGGAGCATGCGTGGCGAAGTCGCGTCGCGCCCGGGCGGGAACCTGCGGCTTGTCGGCCCAGGTCACGTCCCCGAAGGCGGTGGCGCGGTAGCGACCCGGCACCGTCATCTCGCGGATCCGCGCCTTGAAGGAGCGCCGCCCCTCCTCGATCACCTCGCGGCTGAACCGCTTGAAGCGGTCAAGGCCCTCCTCGAGGATCACCCGCTCGACCGCCTCGCGGATCATGTGGCAGCCGGCGAGGCGAGTGCGCTCGTCGAGCAGGTAGTACATCGGCGCCCGGTTCTGCCGCTGGCAGCGCTGCAGGTGCCAGGCCGCCAGCTCGTCGTCCTCGCCGATCTTCATGCAGGGCAGGTCGATGCCGTCGTCGAGGCGGTTGGTCGGGCCGACCGGGACGCCGCCGGGGGTCGAGGCGCCGATGTCGAGCACGTGGGTCACCCCGCCCGCCCAGGCGATCAGCTCGCCCTCCCAGAAGATCGGCACGAAGGTCTGCACGTCGGCGTTGTGGACGTCGCCGATCACCGGGTCGTTGTTGGCGAAGATGTCGCCGGGGCGGATCTTCGGGTTGTCCTCCCAGCCGTTGCGGACCATGAACTTGATCGCGTCCGACATCGTGTGGACGTGGACGATGATCCCGGTCGAGAGGGCGATCGAGTCGCCCTCCGGCGTGTAGAGCGCGAAGCAGAGCTCGCCCAGCTCGCGCACGATCGGCGAGGCGGAGATGTTGAGCGCGGTCTCGCGGGCGGAGACGAGGCCGCCGCGGAGGCGCGCGAAGAGCTTCTCGTAGCCGATCGGGTCGGACTCCATCAGCTCCAGGTCCGCGATCCCCTGGTAGCGCCCGGTCTCGGCGAAGAGCCGCTCGGACTCGGCCAGCATCTCGTCGAGGCGCTTGCCGTCCCAGCCGATCCCGGGCGCGGCGGCGACCGCCTGCTCCAGCTCGCGGCTCCGTTCGACGATACTCATCGCAGACCCTCGAGTGGCGTTTTTTGTCCGCATACCGACATAGAGCCGCCACCGATCCTCATCGTGGCTCCTCCCCGTTCGCGCTGCTGCCGAGATGGAAGATGCGGTGGCGGTCGAGCCGGGCCGCGCGGCCGGGCGGAACCGCGAAGGTGGTCGCGACCGACTCGACGATCGCCGGCCCCTCGATCGTGGCGCCGGGGGCGATCTCGTCCAGCTCGTAGATGTCCGTGGCGATCGGCTCGAGCCCGTCCCCCGCCACCCACCAGGCCTCGCGCACACCCTTCAGCGGCGCGGCGCCCTCGCGCTCGGAGACGTCGGGCAGCGCTGGCTTCTCGACCTCGACCGAGCCGAGCACGATCGCGTGGGTGACCAGGTAGCCCAGCTCGGGCGAGCTGGCGGAGCGGGCGTAGATCTTGCCGTAGGCCCGCTCGAACTCCGCCACCAGGTCGTCCAGCTGCGGCGCCTGCTCGATCGTCATGTGGGGCGAGACGATCTCGATGTCGTTGAGCTGGCCGAAGTACTGCATGCGGACGGCGTGGGTGAAGACGATCGCGTCGCGCTCGATCCCCGACTTGGCGAACTCGGCGGCGACCTTCTCCTCGAGGCCGGCCCAGGCGCCGCTGATCATCATCCCGATCCCCGCCTTCGCCCCCTCGTCGAAGGCCGGCAGGATCGGCAGGTCGACCGTCTGGTCGTAGCGGTACTCGAAGTCGGCGCAGGCGCAGCCGTAGGCGGAGAAGCCGGCCGCCCAGGCGGGGACGAGGACATCGCGGTAGGGCACCCCCTCGCTGTAGCCGGCGACGTGCAGCGGGCCGCCGCCGCCGTAGCAGAGCAATGCATAGTCGGCGGGCGAGTAGCCCTTGCCGAGGATCCGTCCCACCGCCTCGTTCTTCAGCGTCTGCTCGAACAGCTCGATCACACCTCCCGCCGCCGCCTCGACCCCGAGCCCGAGCGGCTCCGCCACCTGGCGCGCGACGGCGTCACGGGCCCGCTCCGGGTCGAGCCGCACCTCGCCGCCCAGGAAGTAGTCGGGGTTGACGCGGCCGAGGACGAGGTCGAGGTCGGTGACCGAGACGGTGTCGAGGCCGCCCTCCGGCCAGCAGACGCCGATCCGGGAGCCGGCCGAGTCGGGGCCGAGCTCGGGCCGGTTGGAGTTCGGGTTGACGCGCACGAAGGAGCCGGTGCCGGCGCCGATCGAGTCGATCTTGACCAGCGGCATCGCCAACACGAAACGGGCGATGTCCGGCGTCTGGGTGATCTCGAAGCGGCCGTCGGTGAGCAGGGCGATGTCGAACGAGGTGCCGCCGATGTCGGTGCAGAGCACGTTCGGGATCTCCATGCGACGGGCGATCTCGGCGCCGCCGACGACGCCGCCGATCGGGCCGGAGACGAGGGTGCGCGCCAGCTCGTTGGCCTCGATCGAGATCGTGCCGCCGTGCGAGGCCATCACCCGCAGCTCGAAGCCGGCGCCCGCCTCGCGGGTGCGGTCGCGCACCGCAGCCAGGGTGCCGCGCGAGGGCTCCGCCGCGTAGGCCTCGATCAGGGTCGTGTTGAGGCGCGGCAGGTCGCGTCGCATCGGGTAGAGCTGCGAGGAGAGGAAGACCGGAACCTCGCCGTCGAGCCCGCGCCGCTCCTTCTCCTCGGCGAGGATCTCCCCCACCCGCAACTCGTGGCCGGGGTTGCGGTAGCTGAAGAGCAGCGAGACGACGATCCCCTCGACGCCCTCGTCGAGCAGCGCCGCGGCCGCCTCGCGCGCGTCGGCCTCGCGCAGCGGCAGCACCTCGCCGCCGAGCACGTCGATCCGCCCGCGCACGCCGTGCATCCGCTCGCGCGGCACGAGCGGCTCGTTGTGGAAGTGGGTCGCGAGGTGAAGGCGGTCGGAGTAGGAGTAGCCGAGGTAGGTCTGGATGGCGCGCTCGATCCGCAGGTAGTCCTCCTGGCCGGCGCTGACGATGACGCCGACCTTGCGGCCCTGGCGCGCCAGCAGGCGGTTGATCATCGCCGTGCCGGAGAAGATCCCGGAGGCGATGCGGGGGAACGCCTCCTCGGGGGTCGAGCCCCATTGCTCGAGCGCATCTGCGGCCGAGCGCATGAAGCCGGCCGACTCGTCCTCGGGTGTCGTCTGCGCCTTGCCGACGACGAACTCGCCCGCGTCGTCGACGACGAACGTGTCGGTCATGGTTCCGCCCGCGTCGATCGCCAGCACGCGTGGGTTGCGCTCAGCCATTTCGTCCTCTCCTCTCTCCCCGGCGACCCTAGCGCACCATTTCCACCGCCCCGTGGGAGATTCAGCGAACCGGCGGCCCGCCCTTTGTGCCCAGGGCACAAAGGGCGGCGCGTTCCCGCCTATCCCCCTCGGGCGGCCCCTGTCTCCAGCAGGCGCAGCGCCGTCTCCAGCTCGGCGCGGCGTGCCGTCACCGGGCGACCCAGAAGCTCCTCGACAGTGTGCAGCCGGTAGGCGACGGTGTGCTCGTGAACACCGAGCAGGGCGGCTGCCGCGGAAGCGTTCTGTGCGCATGAGAAGTAGGCACGCAGGGTGCGACGCAGGCGGGCCGAGCGCTGGTCGGCGCCGTCGAGGCCGCGCAGCTCGCGGCTGACGAAGGCTCGCACGCGCTCGGTGTCGGTGGTTATCAGCGACTCCAGCGCGACATCGTCGTAACGCAGCAGGGCGCCCCCGTCGCGGTCGCGGCTGCTCCGCAGCGCCACCCGGTGGGCGTCCCTGGCCTCGCGGTGCGAGCTTCGGAAGCCCCCGGCCCCGGGCGCTGGATCGCCGAGCGAGAGCGTCGCCCCCTGCGGGGTCGCCAGCCTCTCCGGCAAGGCGAAGGGGCGCGTGCGCCCAAGCCAACCCCAGGCGGTGTCGCCAGCCAGCGAGATCACCAGCTGGCGCGGCGCATCGAGGGCACCGCCCAGCTCCGCGACGACGCGCTCGGGGTCCGCCCCGGCGACGACGCAGCCGAGATGGTGAAGGCGGAGGTCGTAGTCGAGTTCGCGGAGCGCCGCGCCGGGGTCGGGATCGGCCCCGTCGAGGATGTCGCGCACGAGCTGCGTGCGCCGCTGCTCCCGCGTGCGCATGAAGCGATCGCGCTCGGACGTGTACTCGTCGGTGACGAAGCTCGACAGCCGGTCGACGTAGTCGAACAGGAACGACGAGACGAGCTCCAGGCCGGCGCGCCTCAGCGCCGCGTCGGCAGGCTCTCGCTCGATCGCGGCGAACCACTCGCGCCAGATCATCGCGTGCCCGACCCGGTAGGAGCGCAGCAGCGCGGCGAGCGGCAGGCCGACCTGCGCCGTGAGGCGAGCGAGGTCACGCGCATCGGCTGGGATCGCCTCCGGGAGCGCCAGCTCGCCGCGCGCGATTATGCCGGTCCCCTCCTCGATGTTGGCCAGGCAGGAGGTGCGCACCGACTCCCACAGCTCCGGTCCGTCGAACTCCGCGAACTCCCCCACCTCAGCGCGAATCCGCGCCTCCATCTCCTCTGCCAGCTCGCCGCGACGCGCGAGGAAGTCGCGCGCGAGCGCCTCGACGAGCGCCGTGCCTTGACGCATGCGCTCAATCTAGCGCCAGCGTCTCCGGCCCGCTGTGGAGGCCCGTTAGGATGCGCAGGAGCGCGGTCCAACCAGAGGAGCCCCCATGACCATCGCCATCATCGTCGTCGTCGCGATCCTCGTGATCGCGGTCCTCTACTACGTCGGCAAGCGCAACTCGATCATCGCGCAGCGCAACCGGGTCGATGAGTCATGGAGCGGGATCGACGTGCAGCTGAAGCGCCGCCACGACCTCGTCCCCAACTTGGTCGAGACGGTCAAAGGCTACGCGGCTCACGAGAGCCAGGTCTTCGAGAAGACGTCGCAGGCCCGGGCCGAGGCGATGTCCGCCCAGGGCGTCGGCGACACCGCCAAAGCGGAGGAGAAGCTGACCGGGGCGCTGACCGACCTGCGCGCCGTCGCCGAGAACTACCCGCAGCTGCGGGCGACCGAGAACTTCCAGCAGCTGAGCCGCAACCTCTCCGAGCTGGAGGACGAAATCCAGGCCTCGCGGCGGATCTACAACTCCAACGTGCAGTCCTACAACACCGCGATACAGCAGTTCCCGGGCTCGATCATCGCCAACCAGAGCGGCTTCACCGCACGCGAGTACTTCGAGATCGAAAATGCCGGCGACCGCGAGCCGGTCTCGGTCAGCTTCGGCGACAAATAGAGGTCCCTAAGCTTTCGGCATGACCACGACCGAGAAGGCGACCCTCTGGATCTGCGAAAGCTGCGGGTTCATCTACGACCCGGAGGTCGGCGATCCGGACGGCGGCATCCCGCCCGGAACGCGCTTCGAGGACATTCCCAGCGACTGGTTCTGCCCGGTCTGCGGCGCCCGCACCTCCGACTTTCGCCCGCTCGCGCCGGACGAGGCCTGACCGAAGCCCCGGCTCCCGACTCCCGGCCGCGCCCGCCGAAGCCCTGGGCCCAACCGGCCGGCCGGCGGTCCCGGCCGGCCCCGCAGCCAAGCGTCCTCTACTCGGCGAAGCGCTCGGCGACGTAGTCCCAGTTGACGACGTTCCAGAAAGCATCGATGTAGTCGGGCCGCCTGTTCTGGTACTTCAGGTAGTAGGCGTGCTCCCAGACATCGCAGCCGAGCAGCGGGATGCTGCCGTCGGTGACCGGCGAGTCCTGGTTGGGCGTGGAGACGACCGCAAGCCCGGAGCTGTCCTTGATCAGCCACGCCCAACCGGAGCCGAAGCGGCCGATGCCCGCTTTTTTGAACTCGTCCTTGAAGGAGTCGAATGAGCCGAACGTCTCCACGATCATGGCCGCGAGATCGCCATCCGGCTCGCCGCCGCCGTCGGGGCTGAGCATCTGCCAGAAGAGCGTGTGGTTGAAGTGGCCGCCGCCGTTGTTGCGGACTGGCCCCTGCTTGTCGCCGGGAAGGCTGGAGAGGTTGCGCAGCACATCCTCGACGTCACGGTCCGCCCACTCCGTCCCCGCCAGGGCTTCGTTGGCTTTGTCGACGTAGGCCTGATGGTGCTTGTCGTGATGGACCCGCATCGTTTCCGCGTCGATGTGCGGCTCGAGCGCGTCATAGGGGTAGGGAAGGTCGGGAACCGAGAAAGCCATCTGAGATCTCCTTCGGTCGATTTTCGAAGTGCGGGAGCCTAACCACCTGTGGTTCTCGCTACCCGCTGATCGTCGCATACCGCGGATCTGTCCCAATCGTCACGAGGTCCTGAAAAGTGCTTGGTAGCTTGTATGGGAGAGGGCCCGCACGGCCTGGGTCGAGGGCGGCATGCGATCGGGTGTAGAGCACGATGGCGGCGAAGCGGCACAGAGAAGGCAGCTATCTGACCCACGGCCCGAGAGCCAGTGAGCAACTGGCGGACGACCGGGAGCTCTGGAGGAGGTTTGCCCGCCATCGCGATCCCGCGGTCCGCGAGGAGCTCGTGCGGCGCAACCTGCCGTTCGCAAAGCGCCTCGCCCTCCGCTACCGGGGTGCCAGCGAGTCGTTCGACGATCTCCTCCAGGTCGCCAACCTCGGCCTCATCAATGCGGTCGACCGCTTCGATCCAGAGCGCGGGATCCCGTTCACCGCCTTCGCCTCGCCGACGATCCTCGGTGAGCTGAAACGTCATTTCCGCGACCGGGTCTGGACCGTGCGGGTGCCGCGCGGCCTGCACGACAGGATGGCCGATGTCGACAGGGCGATCACCGAGCTGACCAAGGAGCTGCAGCGCTCACCATCGGTCGGCGAGATCGCCACCCGGCTCAATCTCGAGCAGACCGAGGTGCTGGAGGTGCTGGAGGCAAATCACAACCGCCGGCCGCTTTCACTCGACCGGACGACCGGCAGCGAGGAATCCGACGAGGCGACCCCGGCCGATTGGCTCGGGGATGAGGACGAGGGCTTCGAGCTGGTCGAGGGACGGATCGCACTCGACGCCGCCCTCCCCTACCTGGACGAGCGAGAGCGCCTTGTCCTGCGGCTGCGCTTCGCCAACGACATGACGCAGTCTCAGATCGCGGAGCGGATCGGTCACTCGCAGATGCACGTCTCGCGGATCCTGCGTGGCGCCCTGGCGCGCATCCGTGAGCGGATCGAGGAGGACCGGCAGCGCAAGGGCGCGATGGCCACACGGGGTAAGGGCGGCGGCGGGCTCGCCTGATCGCTAATTGCAGGCCGCGGCGAAGGCAACGATCAGGTACTCCCCGTCGCTCGAATCTTCAGCGGTCAGCCCGTCGGCGAGCGCCTCGAGCGAGCCGCCGACGTCGGGGACCTGAAGCTCCTCGCGGATACGTCTCGCCGACCCTGCCTCCATTGGGCCCAGTCGCAGCTTGATCCCGTCCTCTCGATCGTCGAGATCGAGGGTCACGCGCCCATCCGCGAAACGATCTGGCGCGGCGGCGGCGATCGCGTCGGTGACGAGGAGCGCATCGGAGACACGGTCGAAGGAGAGGTCCCGTCGGGCGGCGAGCGCGCCAATCAACCGGGCCAGGACCGGGCCGAGCAGCCCGGGACGATCGATCACGATCTCCGTGCGATCCCCGGGGATCGATTTGATGACGTTCCGGACCCCGTCCCCCATTGCGCCGCCGCCCTGCAACGGCAGCCACATCGCAACCTTGGTGCCGCGGTCGAGCCCGCCGGAGATCGAGAAGCTGCCGGAGAGAGCCGCGATCAGCGAGAGGCCCAGACGCAGGCTGGACCGCACGTCGTCCGCCTGCGGCCTGATGCCAACCCCTTCGTCGCGCACGACTACGGTGAGGCCGTTCGGGCCGGGCTCAGCGTCCACGCTGAGCGGGCCGGGGTCCCCCCCGTAGGCGTGCACGACGACGTTCATGCAGGCCTCGGTGACGACCGTCTTGAGGTCGGCCAGGCCGGGCTCGTCCATGCCGATCTCCTCTGCCAGACCGGCCAGCGCGTGACGAATGAGCACGACGTTCTCCGATCTCGCGGGCAGAATCATCTGAAGCCCTCCGGGCTTCTCGCCCATCGCCGAGATGTCAGATATGGAGCGCATCCTCACGCTGGAGAGCCTGTTCCCCGCGGGCACCGAGCATAGCCTTGGCCTTCCTGGAAACACTCCACTACCCCTGGCTCTGCAGCGACAAACCGCGATGGGCGGGCTGCGGCGGCTGCGGTAGGATCGCGGCGTGAGTCCGGCGCCATTCGAGGTTCACAGCGAACAGCTTGATGGTGGGGTTCGTGCCTTTACCGTTCGCGGTGAGCTCGACATGAACACCGCACCCGAGCTGGAGGAGCAGCTGGAGAAGGCACTCGCCGACACGGATGCCTCGATCATGCTCGACCTTTCCGCGTGCGAGTTCATCGACTCCACCGGCATCGCCCTCATCGTGCGCGCCTGGCAGCGCCTGGACCGCGATGCGGGCGGCGAGGGGCAGGGCCGCCTCGCCCTCTGTTGCATCAACCACCAGGTGCGACGGCTGCTGAAGATCACCGGGGTCGAATCCTCGATCTCGATGCATGAGCAGCGCGACGCGGCGCTGGCCGAGCTGCGCGGCTGAACCCCCGCCGGCCCGCGCCTCAGGCCGGCGCGCCGGCGAAGCGGGCGGCGGCCTGCTCCGGATTCTGAAAGACCTCGCCACGAACGAAGCGGCCGCCGCGCACCTGCCAGACCCAGGCGATCGGCATGTCGCGTATGCCCAGCTCGTGGCTGCGCGCGTAGACCCGCCCGCGAACCAGCAGGCGGTCGCCCCGCTGTTCGACCGCGCCGGATGTGACCAGGAGCTCTTCCCAGCTCTGCGCCACGTCGGCGAGGTATTCCCGCAGCCCATCCGGCCCGGTGTATGGAACGTTGCGGCCAACCGCCTCGGCGGTGGGTGCAACGAACTCCATATCCGGGTCGCAGAGCGCGGAGATCGCATCGGCGTCGCGGTGGTTGAAGGCCTCGAAGAGGCGCTTGACCAACTCCTTGTGCTCGCTATCCATCACCGTTGCCTGGGACCAGTCCCACCGCGACACGGGGTGCGTTGCCCGAGGCCGCCGCAACCGCAATGCCGGCTGAGCGCTTGCTCGCGCGCGCAATCGCCAGGATCGCCGCGTCGTCGTCAAGGACCCCTTCGGTAAAGACGCGCAGCGCCCCCTCGAGGCGCTGCACGGCAAGCGCCGGATTGGTGGCGCCGGCCAGCTCTGCCCGGACGCGCTCCTCACCGAAGCGCCCGTCTGATCCCTTTGCCTCGATGATCCCGTCGGTCACGATCACCAGCTGCTGCCCGCGCTCGATCGAGCACTGCTCGAGCTCCCACTCCGCGTCGGCGAAGGCGCCCAGCAGCGGACCCGCGCTGGCGGCCTCTGTGACCGCCTTGCCATCGACCAGCAGTGGCGGCGGATGGCCGGCAACGCCCAACCGCACCGAGTGGGGGCGATCCTCGACGAGCGCAAGCGCCACGAGGCTGCAGAGAGCCCCGTCCCCGCGGGCAAGCAGGGCCCGGTTGAGAGTCGCCACGGCGACCAGCGGATCGCCCGTGAGCGTAGCCGCAGTGCGAAGTGTGTAGCGGGCCTGGGCGGTGATCGAGGCGGCGCGGGCGCCGCGCCCGGTCACGTCGCCGATCACGAGCATCCACCCCGCAGGCACCCTGAAAGCGTCGTAGAAGTCGCCACCCACCTCGTTCTCCGCGCCGGCGGGCTGATACATGGCGGCCAGCGACCAGCCGGGAATATGCGGCAACGGTGGTGGCAACAGACCGCGCTGCAGCGTTTCGGCGATCTCAGCCCGCGCGCCCTCGACCCGCTCGAGGTCGGAGAAGAGGCCGGCGTTGTCGAGAGCAAGCGCCACCCGGCCGGAGAGGATCCAGGCGAAGCGCGCATCGTCGCGGCGGTAACGCCTCCCTGACCAGGCGACGCCGACGGTCAGCATTCCCGTCACCTGTCCGCGCGCATTCAGCGCCACCGTGATCGCCGACCGCACGCCGAGACCCCTGAGGAAGTCGAGATCGTCCGGACCGTGCCCGAGCTCGCGCAGATCGGCATCTGAGATGCGTTCGTAGAAGCGGGGAGCCAGCGAGTCGCTATCGCTGGCGTCGATCATGCGCGCTGGAAGCGACGGCTCACGTTCCGCAAGGCGACGCTCGACCTCCACATCGCCCCCCGGGGCGACGCCCACGGCGGCACGGTGCGCCTCACCGTCGCGAATCACGTCGATCATGCAGAAGTCCGCGAGCCCCGGGACGAGGATCTTGCAGATTGCGGCAAAGGTGTCTTCCAGCGAGCCCCCGGCATCGGAGACCTCGGCCACTTCGGCGAGGATATGGAAGCGTCGCCTTGCTCGCCGCGCCTGGACAAGCAGGACCGCCAGCCAGGCGACGAGCCCCAGCAGAACCGTGAGCACCGCTGCTATCGCGATCCAGCTCATTCGCCTCCAGCGCCCGCCCTGCCTCGACCCACAAGTCTCTCCCGTGGGCCAAACGGGCAAACCACTTCGCTTTACCAAAAAGACCGTAACGAGTGCCGACTGAGAAGTCCATGCCCACAGCGGGAGATCGGCCAGACCCGAGCCGGAGGAACGACGACCGAGCTAAAAGTGACTCTAAGAACCCCTTTCAAAATGACCGCGGCCCGGATGAGGCCGAATGACACTGCGCGGATACGGCCCCTCCCCGGTGTCCCGCGTAGCGCTGCTACGCGGGAACCGTCTCGTGACCGCCCCGCTTGGTCATCGACCTCCCCGGACTCGCGCTCATTTTGAAAGGGGTTCTAAGAGAGGCCTGAGCGAAGCGCCATTGCGTTGCGCGGCGCAAAGCCCCGCCAGTCGTTGTTCAGGTAGACGAAAACCCTGCGCTTCGATCGCCAGGCAGCGATCCGTCGCCGCCAGGTGTCGAGCTCGCGTTCGGAGTAGTTGCCGGCCCGCCCCCGCGATCCGTAGTGCAGTCGCAGGTAGGCGATCTGGCCAACCGGCGAGGCGTTGGGCAGGCTGCGGCGGGTCGTCGCCCAGCGCCAGGCTCGCGCCATGCTCCTCCAAGAGCGCGTAGACGCCGGGGACGAACCAGCTCGGGTGGCGGAACTCGAAGCAGTGGTCGGCGGCCGGCAGCGACGCCACGGCACCGGCGAGGACCTCGTCGTCACGCTCGAAGCGCTCCGGCAGCTGCCAGAGCACCGGCCCGAGCTTACCCGCTTCGCGCAGCGGCTCGATCCGCTCCCAGAAGCGTGCCAGGCCGGTCTTCATGTCGCGCAGCCGCCGCATATGGGTCAGATAACGGCTCCCCTTCACCGCGAAGCGGAAGCCTGCGGGCACCTGCTCGGCCCACTCATGCACCGTCGTCTTCGCCGGCAAGCGGTAGAAGGTCGCGTTGATCTCCACGGTGTCGAACACGGTGGCGTAATGGCTCAACCAGCGCGACGACGGTGTCCCGGGCGGATAGAAGCTGCCTCGCCAGTCGCGATAGCTCCAGCCTGAGCAACCGATCCGGACCTCTTCCACGTGGACCGGTATACCCGAGCGGCAGGTCAGCCGGTCAGACGGGTGCGCAGCATGTCTTTGCCCTGTTCGGCCCCCTTGCGACTGGTTTCCTGAGCCCGGCGGAAGAAGTCGGCCAGCTCGCTGTCTCCCTCGCGGTCCGCGTCCTCGATGTATGTCTCGAGCCGCAGCACATTGCTCAGGCACTGCTCGACGAACCAGATGATGTTGTAGTCCTTGTCTTTGGTGCCGGTGATCTCGCCGGCCTCCTGAAGCATCGCCATGCTTGCCTCCTGTTCTGTTGGGTGCGTTCGGGTTGCTCTGTCCGAGTACCCGCTCAGGCGTCCCTAAACGTGGGCGATGAATGGCCGTGCGGACCGGCCCGGATCGCCGGGCGAGTCCTCGCTCTGAAGCTGATGCAGCGGTGGGGTGCGACGCGGCGTCAGTGCGCAAGGTAGGCGCGGGGGACGGTGTAAGGGTCACCGCCCGTCCAGGCGTTGAAGCTGTACCAGGCCGGCTTCGCCCTGCGGTCTTCGGTCAGCAGGCCGGCCGAGTCGCAGAACTGGCAGCCGCCCGGCACGTCGGCCCAGGAGAACCACCAAACGCCCCCCAGCCGCCAGGAGCGGCGGTGTTCGGCCAGCATCGCGAAGGCCTGGTCCAGCTCTTCAGCCTGCCCCCACCAGCCCCGCTCCCAGCGCGACTCGAACCTGTCGGAGCCCCAGCCCAACTCGGTGATGTAGAGCGGCGTCCCGCCGTCGTGGTGGAGGCGCATGACATGCCGCAGGTTGCGGATCTCGCCGGGAATGGCCGTGGCGTCTGCGACGTAGGGATGCAGCGCAACCCCGTCGAAGAATCGCTTCACGTTGCCTTCTTCGTAGAGGCGGTTGAGGAAAGTCCCCGGGGCCATGTTGGGGGGAACCTGCAGCGGCCGCCCGAAGAGGCCGCCGAGGATCACCTTGGCGCCTGGGTCGGCGCGGTGGAGGACCCGGCCGCTGATCCGGATCAGCGGGGCGAAGCGCCCAGGATCCGCCCGGCCAAAGCTGACGATGTTCTCCTCATTCCATATTTCCCAGAGGCGCACCGGCATGTACGGCAGGCTGGGATTCTCGCTCCAGAAGTCGCCGCCTGGGCCATAGCGGCGCACCGCCTCCCGCAGGAACGACGCCCACGCTTCACGGGCCCAACCGCTGGCGACCGGTTCGTCCTGCCGCTGGGGCTCCACCCACGCCGGCGCGCCGTAGACGAAGGGAAAGATCCGGATCCCGTTTTCGGCGGCAAGCGCGACGGAGCGGTCGAAGCCGGACCAGTCGGGGGCGACGAGTTGGGGGCCGAACGGATCCACGGCACCCCAGGCGAGCGGCAGCCGCACACTCGTCACTCCCGCTTCCGCCATCAGTGCGAAGTCCTCACCCGTCGTCGCGCCCTGCGGTGCGATGCCGATGAAGCCGGGCGGCATATCGGCACCCGCCCTCGCCGGCACGGCAAGCAGGGCCACCACGGTGGCGATCAGGGCAAGCTTTCGGATCACGGCATCATCTTGGAACCGTGGCCTGCCGCAAAGTAGCGGCCCGCGCGCCGGGGTGCGGGCCTAGCCTCGGCCCGGCTCTGAGATAATCGCCGTTCTCGGGGCGTGGCGCAGCCTGGTAGCGCGCACCGTTCGGGTCGGTGAGGTCCCCGGTTCAAATCCGGGCGCCCCGATTGCTTGACCACCACCGATTGCCAGCGAACAGGCACGAATAGACCAGTAATCAAGCGGCTTCCTGAAACCGCATTCGCGTCTGTTCGCGGCTGTTGCGATCAAACGCAGCCGCCAGCCGTTGTTTCGACGAGCCGGGAAGAACGCATCGAAGAAACGCAGATCGCGCAGATCCCCTACCTGGAGGGGGTGAGCCAGCTCTGGTCCCACCAGCAGATCCAGGCGACGTGGCCGTCCGGCGCCGTCAGCTGGGCGCTGCGCCAAGCTCCCGCCCGGCCGTCTGGCCAGAGGGAAGGGGCCTCGAGCCGCCGCGGGTCGTAGGAGAGGGCGTCGCCGAGCGCCTTGGCAATCGCCTCCTTGCTCGACCACATCGAGGCGAGATGCGCATCGCGGTCGGTGACGCTCGCCCAGCTCACGCTCTCCGACGGGGCCTTGATCGACTCTGCGAAGGCGGCGTCGAAGGGCTCGACCCGCTCGATGTCGATGCCGACGCGGGCGCCGTGCCAGGCGACGAGCGCGTACGGGTAGCGATAGGAGCGGGTCACGTACGGCGTGCTGTGCGATTCGCCGCAGGCCCGCGCCCACTCCCGCAGGCCGGCCTCGTCAAGGCCGGCGCTCCGCGCATCGAGCAGGCGGGCCTGCGGGGCGCCCGGCCAGGTGGGGAGCAGCATCGTCTCGCCACTGCCGTCGCGAGTGGTCGTGGCGGGCATCAGACCGCCACCACCGGGGCGCCTTGCCAGCGGGTACGCGCAGGCAGCTCCTCGCCGCGCATGACGATCGAGCGCCCGCCGACGGCGCAGCTGGCGCCGAGCGTCGTCTCGGGCAACATCGCGCTGCTCGGTCCGAGCGTCGACCCGGCGCCCAGGGTGGCCGGACCGATCCGCATCAGGCGGTCGTGGAAGAGGTGGGTCTCGACGACGGCGTGACGGTTGATCGCGCAGCCGTCACCGACGCTGGCGAGCTCGAACTCGGTGATCGTCATCGTCTCGCACCAGACGTCGCGCCCCACCTTGGCCCCCATCAAGCGCAGGTACCAGGACATGACCGGAGTCGCCAGCGCCGAGCCGAGCAGCCACTCGCCGGCCAGCTGCTCCTGGCAGGTGTTGATGATCTCGTCGCGCCAGACGAAGAACGACCAGAGCGGGTGCTCGCCAGCGCGATAGCGGCCGATCACGGTCCACTTGATCGCGGCGGTCGCCAGCACCGCGAGGACACCGGCGGCGAGCAGGACGAACGGCGCGGCGGCCAGCATCGACCACAGCCCGGCGCTGGTGCCGAGCGTGTCGAGGCTCCAGAACACCACCATGCCGAGCGCCGTCGAGATAGAGCCAGGGAGCAGCAGTCTGACCAGCTCCATCGCGCCGCGGGCGAGGAGGAGGCGTCGCGGTGGGTTCGTCGTGCGGGCGGGATCGAGCTGGTCGGGCACCCGCGGCAGCTCGAGCGGCGGCGAGCCGAGCCAGGACGTTCCGTCCACGCTCCTGTGCGGCGCGGTGGTCAAGGCTCCGACGAGGCTGTCATCGCCCAGGGTCGTCCCTGCCTGGAGGATCGCGCCGTTGCCGAGGAAGCTCCTGCTGCCGACCTCGATCGGCGCCACGTGCAGCCAGCCGCCCCGCGCGCGGGCCCCGGCGAAGACCACGTCGTCGGCGGCAAAGCTGGTCTCGCCGAAGCTGGCGAGCCGGTTCAGCCCGACCGCCGTCGAGACCTCCGTTCGCTTGCCGATCCGGATGCCGGCCAGCCGCAGCCACGGACGCGTGTAGATGCTCGAGTAGAGGGGGAACAGGATCGTGCGGGCGGTGCTCATCAGCGACTCGCTGAACCACAGCGCCCAGCCGGTGGCTCCGTCGTCCGGATGCCAACCGGCCCTGACGAGCGATGAGACGCCGCGGACCAGGAGCGCAACCAGGAGCGCGTAGGTGAGCAGGAAGCTCGCCGTCATCAACGGGGTGAGAGGGATCACCGTGGTGAGCATCGCGCCGGCCGTCCACTGGCTCGGCCCCACTGTCATCAACAGCACGATGCCGGGCACGGCGGCGGCGATTAGGGCCATGCTCTGCACTGCCAGCCCGACGGCGTACATCGCCTGCCAACCCCGCCGGCGCCGGGTGCGGGGAGCGGCGGCCTCGGGCCAACCGTCTCCGGCGGCGCCGACATACCTTGCCGGTGAGCCCGACCAGCGCTCTCCGGCGGGAATCTCCCCGCTGACGACGCTGCCGGGCTCGACTTCGGCAGCGGCTCCGACCGATGCCCCGGGCATCAGGAGGCTGCGCGTGCCGACGCGCGCACCTGCTCCGATCTGCAGCTCACCGACCACCAGCTCCTGGCCGTCGATCCACCATCCATGGATATCGACGTCCGACTCCAGCGTGGCGCCCTCGCCGATCGAGACGATGCTGGCCGGCGGCGGGATCGTGCCCAGGCGGGCGCCCCTGGCGACGCGATGCCCGGCGATCCGTGCAAACCGCGCGGCCCAGGGCGTTCCGGCAAGCACATCGAAGTGCGCGAGTTCGGCGAGCCGCTCGACGAACCAGATGCGCCAGGTCTGCGAGCTGTGGCGCGGATAACGCCCGGGACGCAGCCGGCCGAGCAGCAGCCGCCGGGCGGCCACCACGATCAGCGCCCGTCCGGGAGCGCTCGCAAAGAGCAGCCAGCCGGCGATCAGCCAGCCCCAGCCCACCTGCGGGCCGAGGCCGCCGGGGTAGAGGCGGTCGAGGGTCAGTATCCCGAGCAGCCACTGCGGTGCGCTGATCGTCAGCAGCGCGAAGATCCCGCCGAGCTGGCTGGCGGCGAAGCGACGGTTGGCCGGCGGCGGCTCGGGCGGGGCCGCCTCGTCGTCGGGCGCGTCGAGCTGATCGAGCCGCGCGCCAAGCTCGCCGAGACGACGGTGGTTGTAGATGTCGGCGACCGCGACCGCCGGGAAGCGCTCGCGCAGCGAGGAGGCGAGCTTCGCGGCCGCCAGCGAGCTGCCGCCGAGCTCGAAGAAGTCGCTCTCGAGGGTGATCGGCACCGGCCCGAGCTGCTCGGCGAAGCGCTCGGCGAGCCAGGCGGCGGTGCCGCTCAATTCGTCGCTCTGGGCGGCGCCGCCCGCCGCGGGCGGGGGCCAGGGGAGAGCGCCGCGGTCGACCTTGCCCGAGCGGCCGCGGGGGAGCGAATCGAGTGCGACGACCAGCGGCACCAGGCCTTCGGGAAGCCGCTGCGCCAGCCAGGCGCGGACCGCCGGCGGATCGACGTCGCCGACGACGTAGCCGACCAGCAGCCTGTTGCCGGCCGCGCTTTCGCGCACCGCGCTCAGAGCCGCCTTCACGCCGGGGGCTTCGCTGAGCTGGGCGTCGATCTCGCCGAGCTCGATCCGCCGCCCGCCGATCTTGACCTGATCGTCGCGGCGCCCGACGAACTGAAATCCCTCGATCGTCTCGCGCACGACGTCGCCGGTGCGGTAGGCGCGCTCGAAGCCAACCGAGGGAAGAGCCGCGAAGCGCTCAGCGTCGAGCTCCGGGTCGAGGTACCTGCCGAGGCCGACGCCTGCGATCACGAGCTCACCGGCGTCGCCCACCGAGACGGGCTCCCCGTCCTCGTCGACGACCGCGGTCTGCCAGCCGGGCAGCGGCCAGCCGATCGTGACCGGTCCCTGCGAATCGAGCCGGGCGGCCGTGGTGACGACGGTCGCCTCGGTGGGCCCGTAGGTGTTCCATACCTCGCGGCCGGCGGAGAGGCGCGACGCGAGGGCCTCCGGGCAGGCCTCGCCGCCGAAGATCAGCAGGCGCACGCCGGCGAGCGCGACCTCGTCCCACATCGCGGCGAGCGTGGGGACGGTCGAGACGACCGTGACGCCGCGCTCGGCAAGCCATGGCCCGAGCTCGGCCCCGGCGCGGACTATCGCGCGCGGCGCCGGCACGAGCGCGGCGCCATTGCGCCAGGCGAGCCAGATCTCCTCGATGCTGGCGTCGAAGCTCACGGAGAGCCCGGCGAGCACGCGGTCCTCCACGCCGACCGAGAGCAGCCCCGCCTCGGCGTCCACGAAGGCGGCCCCGGCGCGGTGCGTGATGGCGACTCCCTTCGGGGCGCCGGTGGAGCCGGAGGTGAAGATGATCCAGGCGTCGTCGTCGACGCTCGGCCCACCGTCCGCCGGGGCGGCGTCGGCCCCTGCGGCGGCCCGGGCGGCCCCGCTGACGGGCGCCAGCTCGACGATCGCCAGCCCATCGCGGACGACGGCGCAGGCGGCCGAGCGCTCCAGGATCTCGTCGGCGCGGGCGGGAGGGTCGTCTGCATCGATCGGGACGTAGGCGGCTCCGGACCGCAGGACGCCGAGGATCGCGACGTAGAGCTCGGCTGTGCCGCTTGCCAGCCGGATGCCGACCCGGTCGCCGGGGCCAACCCCCTGCGCCTTCAGCCGCTCGCCGAGCGCGCCGGCTGCGTCCCAAAGCTCGCGGTATGTCATGGCGCCGTCCGGGGCGTCGATCGCGACGCGATCGCCGGCGCGCAGCAGCGTCGCGCTGAAGATGTCGAGCAGGGTGCGAGCGGGTGGAGCGGAGGCTGGTAAGCCCCCGCTCGCCGGCAGGGCCCGGCCGTCGGGCGGCCTCGTGGGCAGCGTTGAACGGGGCGTGATGGTTTTGGCGTCAGGTGTCATGTCCGCCAGGGTGCGCCACTCGCTCAAGAGCCCGGTAAGCGAGCGGTCAGAAGCTCCTTACCAGCCACCTCGGCCCCGGGCCGGCATAGCATGGGAAGTGAGAATGCAGATCCTGGTGATCGAGGACGAGCGCACGCTCGCGGACTTCATCGCGCAGAGCCTGCGCGCCGAGGGCCACGCGGTCACGGTCGCCAATGACGGCGAGAGCGGAGAGGCGGCGGCGCTGAGTGGCGAGTACGCGCTTGTGCTGCTCGACCTGATGCTGCCCGGCAAGAGCGGCCTTGACGTGCTGGACGCGATCCGAGCGCAGGTGCCGGAGCTGCCGGTGATAGTGCTGACGGCACGAGCCGCTGTCGAGCAGAAGGTGCAGGGCCTGGACCGCGGCGCCAACGACTACGTCACGAAGCCGTTCTCGTTCGAGGAGCTGCTCGCCCGGGTGCGCGCCCAGCTGCGCGGGCCGGAGCAGCGCGAATCGTCGGTGCTCGAGGCGGCTGGGATTCGCATGGACCTGCTTACGCGCCGTGTCGAGCGAGATGGGCATGAGGTCCAGCTCACGGCCCGCGAGTTCGAGGTGCTGGCCTACCTGATGCGCCATCCAGACCAGGTGCTCTCGCGCGAGCAGATCCTCAACGCGGTCTGGGGCCTCGACTTCGAGCCCGGCACCAAGGTGCTGGAGGTCTATGTCGGCTACCTGCGCCGCAAGCTCGGCGACACCGGGGGGCCGGATCCGATCGAGACGGTGCGCAACGTCGGCTACCGGTTGCAGGTGCCGCGTGGCTAGGCGCATGCTTCCCGGCGGCCTGCGCGGCCAGCTGGCGCTTGCGATAGCGCTCGTGACAGTGCTCGGCGTGGGTGTGAGCTTCATCGCGCTCTACGCCGGCACCGGCGAAAGCCTGCGCGGGCAGATCGACACCAACCTGAGGGAACAGGTGGCCGAGTGGGCACAGTTCCGGGCCAACTCGAGCCTTTCGACGCCGGGCGCGCTGGCGCGCAGGGCGCACCGCTTCATCATCGCCCAGCGCTATCACGCGACCTCGCTGATCACGGTGGTGCAGATCAACGGAGTCGGCTCCGTGTCGAACCACTCGGACGTCGTCGGGCTCGAGGAAGCCCGCCAGCACGCCCCGGGGGCCGTGACCGGGCTGCTGGACGCTCCCACGGGCTTCACGAACGTCTCCGTTGCCGAAGCGGGAAGCATGCGCGAGCTGACGCTGCCCATCGTCTCCGGTCACCGGCGCATGGGGACGCTCCGCGTCGCGGCGCCGCTCAAGCCGGTGGAACAGGCACAGGAGGGCCTGCGGCGCACGTTCGCGATGGCCGGCCTGCTCACGATCCTCTTCGCGGTGGTCGCGGGCATCACGCTCGCCACCCTGATCGCGGCGCCGCTGCGACGTATGGCACGGGTCGCCGCCGCCGTCGAGGCGGGCGACCTGTCGATGCGCGCGGGGCCGGTCGCGACGCGGGGCGAGACGGGGGTGCTCGCCGAGGCGTTCGATCGCATGCTCGAGCGGCTCGAGCGGGCGTTCAAGCGTCAGCGTGACTTCGTCTCCGATGCCTCCCACGAGCTGCGCACGCCCCTCACCGTGCTGCGCGGCCAGGTCGAGCTGCTCGACCGCGAGACCGACGAGCAGCGGAGGCGCGAGGGCACCGCGACGCTGTTGCGCCGGCTCGACGAGCTCGACCGGCTGGTGGGCGACATGCTCACCCTGGCCAGCGCCGAGGCGGGCCAGCTCGTCGAGCCGCGCCCGATCGATCTCGGCGGGTTCTTCGAGGACCTGCGCCGCGACCTGCCCCTGTTCGGCGATCGCGATTTCCAGCTCCAGGCCGTTGCGGGAACGGTCGACGTCGATCCCGACCGGCTCACCCAGGTGCTTCGCAACCTGATCCGCAACGCCGTCGCCCACACCCACCCCGGCGACCGCGTCATCGTCACCGCCCGCGCCCAGGGCGACCGCCTGGAGATCGCCGTGAGCGACAGCGGGCCCGGGATCCCCCCGGACCAGCTCGAGCAGATCTTCGACCGCTTCTACCGCGTCGACAGGAGCCGCTCACGAGACCAGGGTGGCAGCGGTCTCGGCCTGGCGATCGCACGGGCGATCACCGAGGCTCACGGCGGCCAGATCCGCGCCGAATCCGCTCCGGGTCAGGGGGCCACGTTCCGTGTCGAGCTCCCCGGCTACAGGTCAACGGGCTCGCCCCAGTGACGCTTCGATCGCCCGCTCGACCGCGGCCAGGCTGGGCCCTTCCTGGAGCGTGCGGGTGCCCTGTGGCCCGCTGATGATCATCGCCTGGCCGATGCGGATGCCGAGCTTCGTGCCGAGCTTCTCGTAGCCTTCCAGCGTCTTTGAGATGGCGCCTCCCGAGCCGCTCTCCCGCTTGAGGTACTGCTGCCATTCGGGGACGTTCAGCGATTCGATCGAGCCGGCCAGCGAGGCGAGGAAGTCGTTGTCGATACGGAACCGTTTCGCCTCGCTCTGGTTGCGGAAGAACAGGTAGGTGTACTGCCAGCCATAGCCCTGCTGGGCCGCCGCCTCGGCGCCGAAGAAGCCCAGCTCGACCGGGCTTTCGGCGACCGAGTAGTGGCGCATCAGGAGCTTGACGTCGCCCGGCCGAACGTAGTCTTCGACGAGCCGGGGGATCGTCACGAGGAAGGCGGCGCGGCAGCTGGAGCACTGCAGGTCGTTGAAGACCTCGATCGAAACCGGGGCATCGGCGGAGCCGAGCCGGTCGCCGGCCTGCGGCACCCCGCCGAAGATCTCCTGAGCGGTCGAGATCCCGGCCACTCGCACCACTTCCCGGCCTGCCTTCCGGGTCGAGATGTTGACCAGCGCGTAGCCGAGCCCCACCACCGCCAGGAGAAGGGCAAGGATCACCCACAGCCTGCCCCTGCGGGGGATCGAGTCGACGACGATTTCAGACACCCCCGCATTATCCCGTGCCGCAGGCCCGGCGAATCGCCGCAAGATGCGGTGAATTGTTTGACACGTCCGATATCAGAGGTAAATATGGAGCTACTCGATTTCAACGATCTGGGAGGTCCGCCGTGGCCAATCACCTGACCCCTTCCGAGCTTGCCGACGAGCTTCATATGAAACGGCAAGAAGTAATCGGTAAATGCGTGGAGTTGGGGGTCCCGATCTTCCACGGCCGCATCGACAAGTCCCTCTTCAAGTCCTCGCTGCGAAATTCGCCGGCTCAATCGAAAGAACGACGCGCCGCGGCCGCTTAGCGCTCAATAGACTCCCCGCAATGGAGCGGGGAACCAAATCCGCCACGCTCGCGGACCTCCTGCCGCGCGCGGCTCAGCTCTACGGAGACGCCCCTGCGATCCGCTGCAAGGAGGACGGCGAATGGGTCTCCCGCAGCTTCCGCGAGGTCGAGGACACGGTCCGTTCACTCGCCCTTGGCCTGATCGACCTCGGCGTCGAAAAGGGCGACAAGGTCTCGATCCTCGCCAACACCCGTCCCGAGTGGACCTACTTCGACTTCGCGGCACTCTCGGTGGGGGCAGTCGTGGTCCCGATCTACCAGACCAACTCCCCGGAGGAGTGCCAGTACGTGCTGGAGAACGCCGATGCGAAGGTCGTCGTGGTCGAGGACGACGAGCAGCTCGAGAAGGTCCGCGCCGTCCGCGACCAGTTGCCGCTGCTCGAGCACGTCGTGCGCATGACCGGCTCGAGCGACGACGCGATCTCCTGTCAAGGGCTTGCCAAGCGGGGCTCGGGCCGCGATGCCTCCGAGTGGGAGAGGCGCTGGAGTGCCGTCCAGCCGGCGGATATCTGCACCTTCATCTACACGTCGGGAACCACCGGGCCGCCGAAGGGCTGCATCATCAGCCACGCCAACTACCGGGCGATGCTCGACATGGTCAACGAGACCAGCGTGATCGAGGACGAGGACCTCACCTACCTCTACCTGCCGCTCGCCCATTCCTTCGCCCTGCTGATCCAGCTGGGCAGCTTCGACCTCGGCGCCACGATCGCCTACTGGGAGCGCGACCCGCTGAAGATCATGTCGAACCTGGCGGAGGTGAAGCCAACCTACTTCCCCTCGGTGCCGCGCATATTCGAGAAGATCTACACCGCCGCGACCAGCGGGATGGAGAAAGAGGGCGGCCTCAAGAAGGCGATCTTCGACTGGTCGATCCGGGTCGGGAAGAGGATGCGCGAGGCGGAGCGCGCCGAGCGCAGGCCCGGCTTCCTGCTCAGCAAGCAGTACGGGTTCGCCGACAAGCAGGTGCTCTCGAAGATCCGCGGCCTGTTCGGGGGCCGGCTGCGCCTGGCGGTCTCCGGGGCGGCGCCGATCAGCCCCGACATCCTGCGCTTCTTCGACGCCGCCGGGGTGCTGGTGCTGGAGGGCTGGGGGATGACCGAGACCTCCACCGCCGCGACGATCTCCTCTCCCGACGACTTCAAGATCGGCACGATCGGAAAGCCGTTCCCGGGCTGCGAGGTGAGGATCGCCGACGACGGGGAGATCCTCGTCAAGGGCCCGAACGTCTTCCAGGGTTACTACAAGAACGAGCAGGCAACCAGCGAGACGATCGTCGACGGCTGGCTGCACACGGGCGACCTCGGCGAGATCGACTCCGAGGGCTTCATCACGATCACCGGCCGCAAGAAGGACATCATCATCACCGCGGGCGGCAAGAACATCACCCCGGCCAACCTCGAGGGCGAGATCAAGCAGCACCCGCTCGTCTCCCAGTGCGTCGTGGTCGGCGACCGCCGGCCCTATCTCGTCGCGCTGGTGACCCTAGACCCAGAAGAAGCGGCCGCCTACGCAAAGGGGCACGGGCGTGAGGAGGACTCCGAGCAGCTCGCCTCCGATCCCGAAATTCGCCAGGCGGTCGAAGATCACCTCGCCGAGATCAACAAGAAATTTGCACGGGTCGAGCAGGTCAAGAAGATCGCGATCCTGCCGCACGACCTTTCGCAGGAGAGCGGCGAGCTGACCCCGACCCTGAAGGTGAAGCGCGCGGTCGTCACCGAGAAGCACGCAGCGGAGATCGAGAAGCTCTACGCAACCTGAGCCGCCGGCCGTCAGCCGGTGCGACCTCAGGAGACCTCGCCGGACTGGCGCAGCAGGGCCGATGTGGTCTGCTCGAGGACCCGGCGCCAGGCTGAGGTCTGCCCTGGCTCCTCCTCAGCCGCCCGCTCGACGACGCGGCGGACGCGGCGCTCGGAGATCTCGAGGCCGTGGCGCTCGGCGATCTCCCTGTAGCGGTCGTAGTCCTCCGAGAGCATTGCCGTGACCGACTCGAAGCCGTGGCGGGCGATCTCCAGCCGGCGCGAGTAGTCCATGATCGGCGTGCCGAACATCAGCTCGTCCCTGGGCTCGGGCTCGAGCAGGACGATGTCGACGCCCGGGTACTTCTCCTCCCAGGCGGCGACCGACTCGTGCAGCCGGGCGTGGGCGATCAGGCGGAAGGTCTGGTTGGCGATCGCCGGCAGGCCCATATCGGAGACCCGCCGTACGCGCGTGCCGAAGACGGTCGGGATCGTCTTCTCGAAGTCGTTGACGAAGGGGACGAGCGGGTTGACGACGACGATGAACTTCGCCCCCTTTTCGACCGCGATGTCGACGTTGGTGGTGGAGCGGATGCCGCCATCGACCAGCTGGCGCCCCTTCAGGTCGACCGGCTTGTAGACGATCGGCAGCGTGGTCGAGCACTGGACCGCCTTGGAGATCGGCACCTCCGACCAGCCCTCCTCGCCGAAGACGATCCGCTCGCACGTATCGAGGTCGGTGGCGGTCAGGTAGAGCTCGTTGTCGAGCAGGCGGAAGTCGTTGACGCGGCCGTCGATGGAGAGCGCCGTTTCGACGTAGTCGGCGATTCCGGAGCCCGAGTAAAGCCCGGTCGGCAGCGCCTCGGCAAGCCCGACGCCGATGTCGATTGCCGAGAACCCGCCCATCCGCATCAGCCTGCCCACCAGCTCCGCCGTGCGCAGCGGCAACGTCACGGCCGTCTGCAGGAACCCCAGATAGTTCGGCTTGAGCACCCTGTTCAGGTTCAGGTCCTCCAGCTCCGCCGGGATCCGGTCGTTGATCACCATCATCATCTCGTCCGGGGTCACCCCGTTGGCGAGCATTCCGGCGACGAAGGCGCCGGCGCTGGTACCCACGTAGATGTCGAAGTTGTTGACCGTGCTGTTGACGGCGAGGAGGTCGAGGGCACGGAGAGCCCCGATCTCGTAGACGCCGCCCGTGAAGCCTCCGCCGCCGAGGACGAGGGCGGTCTTCGAGGGGCGTTTGCGGCCCCTTTTGCGACGGACGCTGGAGTCGATCTCGACAACCTTGCCCATAGCATGGATTCTCCCACGCCGGCCGGTCGGGCCCGTCGTGGGGAGGCGCCGCTACCCTCGTTCGTTCTTGTGTTGGTAGGTCCTATGAGACGGGTTCCGGCGTTGATCGTCGTGGTCGTTGCCATGCTCGTGCTCCTGCCCGCGCAGAGCCTGGCGAGCAGCCTCTGCCAGCAGCTGAGAGGCCGGCTGGTGCGCGGTGGGGGAACCGCAAGCGGGCTCTTGGTGCTCGACGCCGGAAGCGGCACGCGGGTCTGCGCGCGGGCCGCGAAACGGCGACGCCCCCTCGCCTCGAACATGAAGCTGTTCACGACCTCGACTGCGCTTGTCCGCTTTGGCCCGCGCTTCCGGATCGCCACGAGCCTGCTCACCGATGGCAACATCGACGCCAACGGGGTTCTGCATGGCAATCTCTACCTGAAGGGGGGCGGCGATCCGGCACTTGGCGCCCCCGCCTTCTACGACCGCTTCCTCGGCGGCCTTGGGACCGATCTCTTCGAACTGAGCGCCCAACTCCAGGAAGAGGGTGTCCGCACGGTGACGGGCAAGCTGTATGCCGACGACAGCGTCTTCGACCGGCTGCGTGGGGTTGCCGACTCCGGCTACGAAACCAGCCCCTACATCGGCCCGCTCTCGGGCCTCTCCTTCGACTCCGGCTACAGCGACGCCCACGCCAGCGGCTTCGCCACCGATCCCGCGACGCTCGCGGCGACGGAATTGGCGACTTCGCTGCGGCAATCCGGCGTCGCGATCCGGCCTGCGGTGGCGCTGGGAACAACGCCACCGGGAGCCGAAACCGTCGCCACCGTCCGCTCGCCGGACATGTCGCGGCTCGTCGCGACAACCGACGTCTACTCCGACAACTTCTTCGCCGAGATGCTGATGAAGCTGATCGGCGCCCAGTTCGGCGGCGGCGGCACCACACGTGACGGCGCCAGCGTCGTGCAGCAGTTCGCACGCAGCAACGGCTCCGGCGTTCGCGCTGTCGATGGTTCCGGGCTGACCCGCACAAACCGGGCCTCGCCGCTCGAGGTGGTTCGCCTTCTGCGGGCGATGCGCAACGCCCCCGTCGCTGAAGAATTCATCCATGACCTGGCCCTGGCCGGCCACGACGGAACGGTTGCCTCGCGAATGCACGGCACCGCCGCCGCCGGCCGCTGCCGCACCAAGACCGGCACCCTGACCGGGGTCAGCAACCTCTCCGGCTACTGCTTCAACCACGACGGCAGGGTGATGATCTTCTCGATCCTGATGGGCAGTGTCCGCAACCTCGCTCTTGCCCACTACGAGCAGGACAGAATCGCCGCGGCGATCGCGGCCTACTGACAGGCGCACGCGTTTTGGACTTTGACCCTGCTCCCACCGGGTAAAAGTCCACAGCGATCGAGATCTGCCGGTCTCGCGGCGCAGCTGAGTCGATCGGATGCTCATCGGCCTAAATCAGGCCGGGATTTGGTCCGGGTGGGGGATACCCGCCGCCCCGGTCGGCACCCAGGAGCTGTTTGAAACCGTCTTCGTCGAGGATCTCGGTGCCCAGCGCTTCCGCACTGGGCAGCTTCGAGCCGGGATTCTCCCCCGCCACGACGTAGTCGGTCTTCTTCGAAACCGAGCCGACCACCTTGCCCCCCGCCGCCTTCACCAGGCCTTCCGCCTCCTCGCGGGTCAGCTGCGGCAGCGTGCCGGTGAGCACGAGCGTCTTCCCCTCCAGCGGCCCGCCCGAGGCACGCCGTTCGGACCGGTCCTGCTCCAGCCGCAGGCCCTTCTCGCGCAGCTTCTCGATCAGCTCCCAGGTGCGCTCGTCGCTCAGCGACTCGGAGATCTGCACGGCCATGATCGGTCCCACCCCCTCCACCTCTTCGATCCGCTCGGGGTCGGCGGCGCGCAGCGCGTCGATCGAGCCGAAGTGGTCGGCCAGCGCCGCCGCGGTCACGGCGCCGACGCCCGGCAGCCCCAGCGCGTAGAGCAACTTCTTGAAGGGGCGGGCGCGAGAGGCGTCGATCGCCGCCAGCAGATTGCGGGCCGAGACCTCGCCAAAGCCCTCGAGCTGCACCAGGCGCTCCTCGTTCAGCCCGTAGATATCGGCCACGTCTTCGATCAGGCCCTCTTCGAGGAAGCGCAGCGCCTGCTTCTCGCCAAGCCCTTCGATGTCCATCGCCCCCTTGCCGACGAAGTGCTTTACGTGCTGGAAGGACTGACCGGGGCATCCGGCTCTGTTGGGACAGACGCTGAAGACGGCGCCCTCCGGCTTGACCGTCGGCGTGCCGCAGGCCGGGCATCTCTTCGGCGGCTGCGGCCGCCGCGTACGCCGCGGGCGCCGCTGGAGGAGCGGGGCCACGACCTGGGGGATCACGTCGCCAGCCCTCATCACCACCACCTCGTCGCCCACGCGGACGTCCTTGCGGGCCAGGTCCTCCTCGTTGTGGAGGGTCGCGGTGGAGACGGTGACGCCGCCGACGTGCACCGGCTCCAGCATCGCGAACGGCACCAGATGGCCGGTCCGCCCCACGTTCCAGACCACGTTGCGCAGCTTCGTCGTCGCCGTCGTCGGCGCGAACTTCCAGGCAATCGCCCAGCGCGGCTCGCGGCCCACGACTCCCAGCTCCCGCCACAGCGCCCGCTCGTCCACCTTGACCACGACCCCGTCGATCTCGTAGTCGAGCACCTCGCGCCGCTCCTCCCACCAGCGGCAGCGTCTCACCACCGACTCGATGCCCTCGTGACGCTGGGTGTCGGGGTTGACCTTGAAGCCGCGATCGGCGAGCCACTCGACCTCCTCGCTGTGGGTGGCGAGCTCGACGCCGCGAGCGGCACCGAGGCCGTAGCACCAGATCGAGAGCGGGCGCGCCGCGGCGATCGCCGGATCGAGCTGGCGGATCGAACCGGCGGCAGCGTTGCGCGGGTTGGCGAACGCGTGCTCCCCCGCCTCGGCGCGGCGCTCGTTCAGGGCTTTGAAGTCGGCAATCGGCAGGTAGACCTCGCCACGCACCTCGACGAGCGACGGCGCATCGGAGATCCGCAACGGAATTGCTCCGATCGTGCGCAGGTTCTGGGTGACGTCCTCGCCGACCTGGCCATCGCCGCGGGTCGCGCCGCGGGTCAGGACGCCGTCCTCATAGGTAAGCGAGATCGCCAGCCCGTCGATCTTGGGCTCGGTCGTATAACTGAACTCCGAGGCGGCGATGTCGAGGCGCCTCAGGTAGTTGCGGATGCGGGTCTCCCAGGCGCGCAACTCCTCCTCGTCGCGGGCGTTGGCAAGCGAGAGCATCGGCTCCGCATGCCTGACCTGCTCGAAGCGGTCCAGGGGCGGGGCGCCAACCCGCTGGGTGGGGGAGTCCGCGGTCCGCAGCTCGGGGTGCTCGGACTCGAGCGCGCGCAGCTCGTCGAGCAGGGCGTCGTAGGCGTCGTCGTCGATGGCCGGGTCGTCGAGCACGTAGTAGCGATGGTTGTGGTGCTCGATCTCGCGCCGAAGCTCGGCGGCCCGCCGCCCGGTGCTGCCCTCGGAGACGCTCACGCCACCGGCACGCTCGCCGCCAGCATCTCCTCGAATCCCCATCCGCGCAGCCGCTCGAGGCCGCCATGGTCGGTGAGGTCGAAGTGGATTGGCGTCACTGAAACCCTGCCGCTCGCCACCGCCGAGAGGTCGGTCCCCTCCTCATCCTCGAAGGAGGGCTCGAAGCCGTAGATCTCGTAGCGTCGCTTGCCGCTCTCGGTGTCCTCGCCGACGAGCTTCAGCTCATCGTTGTAGAGGCGCTTTCCGAGTCTGGTGACCTCTATCCCGCTCGGCCCACCGGCGGGGAAGTTGACGTTTACGAGGGTCTCCGGAGGCATCGGGTGCTCCGCCATCCGGCGCACCATCTGAGCGGTGAACGGAGCGGACAGCTCAAAGTCGAAGTGACCGCTGACGTACCCCATCCCGCCGGCCGAGGACTGCTGGGAGACCGCAATCGCGGGGATCCCCAGCACGATGCCCTCGAAGGCCGCCGCGACCGTTCCCGAGTACGTGATGTCGTCGCCGAGATTTGAGCCGTGGTTGATGCCGGCGACGATCAGGTCGGGCCGGTCGCCCAGCAGGCCGAGGTCGGCGAAGCGCACGCAGTCCACCGGGGTGCCATCGGTCGCGAAGCCGCGGTCGCCGTCGCCAAACTCGATCTCCTCGACCGTCAGCGGCGAGCGGGTCGTGATGCTGCGCGCCGTGGCGCTGCGATTGGAGTCGGGGGCGATCACAGCGACCTCGACGCCCTCCAGCTCGCGCAGGGCGCGCCGCGCGGCCTGCAGGCCGGGGGCGGAGATCCCATCGTCGTTTGTCAACAGCACACGCACATGACCGATTCTAGGGTGGGTGGGCGGCGGTGCGGGGGGCCTCCCGCCCGGACAAGTCGTCGCGCTGATTAGCGCGACGACTTTGAGTATCCGCCCGTTCGGGAGGCCCCCCGCACCGCCGCCACATCGCCTGCATACTGCTCGCGATGGCAACCGTGCGGCTGGACATCGAATACGACGGCGCGAGCTTTCGTGGTTGGGCGGCTCAACCCGGTCTGAGGACCGTGCAAGGAGAGCTGGAGGCCGCGCTGGCCACGGTGCTTCGGGAACCGGTGCGGCTGACCGTGGCGGGACGGACCGACACCGGCGTGCATGCGTGGGGGCAGGTGGCCAGCTTCGTGACGGAGGTCGAGATGCCCGAAGACCTCGCGCGACGGCTGAATGGGATCGGCCCGCGCGACATCGCGGTGACGGCCGCGCAGACCGTCGATGACGGATTCGATGCGCGACGCAACGCCAGGTCGCGCACCTACTGCTACCGGGTCCTGGCACGCCGAGCGCCCAGCCCCTTTGAGCAGGGCCGCGCCCTCTGGTGGCCACACCGGCTCGACCGCGACGCCCTCGACGACTGCGCAACAGCGCTAGTCGGGACGCACAACTTCACAGCATTCACCCCAACCCAGACCGACCACGTCCGCTTCGACCGCGACATCGCCGGCGCCGCGTGGACGGAGCAGGAGGGCATTCTCGCCTTCCGCATCACGGCCGACGCCTTCATGCGCAACATGGTCCGCGTCCTGGTCGGAACCATGCTCGAGGTCGCCTCCAACCGTCGCAGCATCGAGAGCTTCACCGGTCTCCTGCAGGGCGCCCCCCGCCCCGAGGCCGGCGACACAGCCCCACCCCACGGCCTCTACCTGGAGTCTGTGTCCTACGACTGAGAGGGGAGGACCGGGGGTGTCCGCGCGGCAGCGGCGTCCTCTTTTTCGCCCCTTCAGCTTTGGGAGGGAGCACGGGGACCCTCTCGGGCGGGCGGATACTCAAAACGCCGGCCTAATTAGGCCGGCGTTTGTCCGCCCGAGAGGGTCCCCGTGCTCCCCCTACACCAGCTCGAGGAAGACCATCTCCGTCGAGTCCGACCGCCGCGGGCCCAACTTGACGATCCGCGTGTACCCCCCGGGGCGCTCCACATAGCGCGGGGCGACCTCCTCGAACAGCTTGTGCACGATGAACTTGTCGTTGTGCAGCGTCGCCAGGGCCTGGCGCCGGGCGTGCAGGTCTCCTCGCTTGGCGAGCGTGATCAGCTGCTCGACCTCGGGCTTCACCGCCTTTGCCTTTGCCTGGCTGGTCTTGATCCGCTCGTGCTCGATCAGCTGCTTGGAGAGGTTCGTGAGCAGCGCCGCCCGATGCGCGGCGTCACGGCTCAGCTTGTTCCGCTTCTTGCGATGGCGCATCGGCTCTCGTCCCGGCTCTTGCCGCTTCCTCAGTCCTGCTGAAGGTCGAGGCCGCGCGAGTGCAGGGTCTCGATCACTTCCTCGATCGACTTCTGTCCGAAGTTGGGAATCGCGTTCAGCTCGGAGCGCGTCTTGCGAACCAGGTCGCCGACGGTCTGCACCCCCGCCCGCTTCAGGCAGTTGTAGGAGCGCACACCCAACTCGAGCTCCTCGATCAGGATCTCGTCCAGGCCGTCGTTGCCGCCGACCCCGTCTCCGCTCGCGCTTGCAAGCCCGTCGGCGGGCAGCACCGCCGCCGGCTCGCGGGCCGTCAGCTCCTCGACGCGCTCGGCGTCGGTGAAGATCGCCAGGGTCTTGATCAGGATCTCGGAGGCCTCGCGCAGCGCCGCGGCCGGCTCGATCGAGCCGTCGGTTTCCAGGTCCAGGGTCAGTTTGTCGAAGTCCGTCCGCTGCCCGACGCGAGCCGTCGCAACCGCATATGAGGCGCGGCGGATCGGCGAGAAGATCGAGTCGATCGGGATCACTCCGATCGGCTGGTCGTCGGACTTGTTCTCTTCGGCCGGCGAGTAGCCGCGGCCGCGGCCGATCGTCAGGTAGACCTCGAGCTTGGTTTTCTTCTCGAGCGTCGCGATCGGCGCCTCTGGGTTGAGGATCTCCAGTCCGGAGGGCAGGTCGATGTCCTTTGCCCTGACCTCGCCGGGGCCGGTGACGACCAGCGGGGCCTCCACCTCGTCGGCGTCGGTGTGCATGCGCACGACCAGCTCCTTGAGGTTGAGGATGATGTCAGTGACGTCCTCCTTGACGCCCGGCACGCTGGAGAACTCGTGCGCGACGCCCTCGATGCGGACGCTGGTCACGGCGGCGCCGCCGAGCGAGGAGAGCAGGACGCGGCGAATGCCGTTGCCGAACGTGTAGCCGAAGCCCTTGTCGAGGGGCTCGATGATGAACGTGCCGCGGCGGTCGTCCGCCTTCTCTGAGGTTATGCGAGGGACCTGGAAGTCAGTGGTCATGAGTTCCTTGCGTATGCGTGTTTCCGAAAATGGCCCGGACTACTTGGAGTACAGCTCGACGATCAGCTGCTCCTGCACCGGCGCCGAGATCTCCGCGCGCTCCGGGTAGCGCAGGACCTTGGCGGTAAGCGAATCGTGGTCGGCCTGCAACCAGGCCGGCACGGTTGAGACCAGCTCGGTCGCCTGCCGGATGGTGTCGGTGGCGGCTGAGTCCGGCTTGATCAAGATCACGTCCTCGGGACGGACCTGGTAAGAGGGAACGTCGACGCGGCGGCCGTTGACGAGCCAGTGCCCGTGACGGACCAGCTGCCGCGCCTGGCGGCGGGAGGCGGCGAATCCCAGCCGCACCAGCACGTTGTCGAGGCGCGACTCCAGCAGCCGCAGCAGGTTCTCGCCGGTGACCCCCTCCTGGCGGGAGGCCTTGTCGTAGTAGGCGCGGAACTGCTTCTCCAGCACCTGGTAGTAGCGGCGGGTCTTCTGCTTCTCGCGCAGCTGCACGCGGTACTCCGACTGCCGCATCCGGCCGCGGCCGTGCTCGCCCGGCGGGTAGGAGCGGCGCTCCACGCCGCACTTGTCGGTGAAGCAGCGCTCGCCCTTGAGAAAGAGCTTCTGCCCCTCGCGGCGGCACTGCTTGCACTGGGGGGAGGTGTCGCGGGCCATCAGACGCGCCTCCGCTTCTTCGGCCTGCAGCCGTTGTGGGCCTGCGGCGATACGTCCTTGACGGTTGTGACGTCGAGGCCGGCTGCCTGCAGCGAGCGGATCGCAGTCTCCCGCCCGGAGCCGGCGCCCTTGGCGAACACCTCGACCTTTTCGAGTCCGTGTTCCATGCCCTTCTTGGCCGCCGCGTCGGCGGTCACCTGGGCGGCGAAGGGCGTCGACTTGCGCGAGCCTTTGAATCCGGCCGAGCCGGCGGACTCCCACGCGATCACGTTTCCCTGCGTGTCCGTCAGCGTGACGATCGTGTTGTTGAAGGAAGTCTTGATGTGCGCCTGCCCGTAGGCGATGTTCTTCTTGACGCGGCGTCGGGTGCGCCCCTTGGAGGGTTTCTTGGCTGCGGCCACTTGCTCTCTCCTACTTCCCCGACGGCGCCTTGCGCTTGCCGGCGACGCTCATCCGACGCGGGCCCTTGCGGCCGCGCGCGTTGGTCTTGGTTCGCTGGCCCCGGACCGGCAGGCCACGGCGATGGCGCAGGCCACGGTAGGCGCCGATCTCCATCAAGCGTTTCACGTCCTGGGAGCGCTCCCGCCGCAGGTCGCCCTCGACCTCGTGCCGCTCGACTGCCTCACGCAGCCGTACGACCTCGTCCTCGGTCAGGTCCTTGACGCTTGTGTCGGGGTCGATCTTGGTTTCCGTCAGGATCTCCTGCGCGGTCGAGCGCCCGATTCCGAAGATGTAGGTGAGCCCGATTTCGACCCGCTTGTTGACTGGGATGTTGACCCCCGCGATGCGTGCCACGCGCTACCCCTGCCGCTGCTTGTGGCGCGGGTTCGGACAGATCACGAGCACGGCGCCGTTGCGGCGGATCACCTTGCACTTTTCGCACATCGGCTTGACGGAAGCTCGGACCTTCATCGCTCCGGGTTCGTTTCGAATAACAGGACACCCGCAGGCCCCAGGAGTCGGGCAGCAGGGCAAAACCGGCCCATCGGGCCGAACGGGAAAGATAGCAGGGCTGGGGTGCTGGCCGACGCCTGCGACAGCTCGCGCTCGATCCGCGGCCGGGGTCTGGACAGCCCCTACTCGTCCTCGTGCCAGGGCGTGAGGATGCGTGGGCCGTCCGCGGTGACGGCAACGGTGAACTCGAAATGGGCCGCCAGCGAACCGTCCTGCGAGTAGACGGCCCAGCCATCGTCGCCCGTCCGGACCAGCGGCCCGCCGGCGTTGACCATCGGCTCGATCGCCAGCACCGTGCCCACCTCCAGCAGCGGGCCCTTGCCGGGCTCGCCGAAGTTCGGGACCTGCGGGTCCTCATGCATCTCGCGACCGATCCCGTGCCCGACCAGGGTACGGATGATCGCGAGGCCCTCGATCTCCACGGCTCGCTGGATCGCCGCAGAGACATCGCCGAGATGGTTGCCCGGCTGCATCTGCTCGGTGCCGACGAATAGCGCCGCCTTCGTCACGTCGAGGAGCTTGCGCACGTCGGGGCTCACCGATCCGACCGGGACGGTGACGGCCGCGTCGGCGACCCAACCCCCCTTGACCACGCCCACGTCAATCGACAGCACGTCCCCCCGCTTCAGCTCGTAGGGCCCGGGTATCCCGTGGACCACCATCGAGTTTGGCGAGGCGCAGATCGAAGCCGGGAAGCCGCGGTAGCCCTTGAAAGCCGGCTCGGCGCCCTGGGAGCGGATGAACTTCTCGGCGGCGGCGTCAAGCTCCTTCGTGGTGGCGCCCGGCCGGGCCTTGGCAGTGAGCATCCGCAGGCACCGGGTGAGGATCCGCCCCGCAGCCGCCATCTTCTCGATCTGCTCGGGCGTCTTGAGAACGATCATCCGGTACACGGCCGTTACAGATTTTCTTCAATTTTCAGGGTGGCGAGGATGCGGCGCAGCTCGTCGGCGACGGCGTCCGGCGTGGCGGCACCGTCGATCCGCCGCAGCAGGCTCTGGCGGTCGTAGAAGTCGATCAGCGGCTCTGTCTTCGCGTGGTACTGGTCCAGCCTGTGGCGGATCACCTCCGCCTTGTCGTCGTCCCGAACGACCAGCTCGCTGCCGTCGATGTCGCACACGCCGTCGCGCTGCGGCGGGTTGAACTCGACGTGGAAGACGTGCCCGCTCTCAACGCAGGTGCGCCTGCCACCCAGCCTTCGCACCACCGTGTCGTCGTCGACGTCGATCAGCAGGACCCCCGTGAGGTCGCTTCCCAGCTCGAACAGCTTGGCCGCCAGCGCCTCCGCCTGCGGAACCGTGCGCGGGAACCCGTCGAGGATGAATCCGTCAGCCGCCTCCTCGGAGTCGATCCGCTCGCCGATCGCCCCGACGATCACGTCGTCGGGGACGAGGTCGCCGCGGTCCATGTACGCCTTCGCGGCCCGGCCGAGCTCGGTTTCACCGCGCACCGCCGCCCGCAGGATGTCCCCGGTCGCGTAGTACGGCAGCCGCAGGTCGTCCTGCAGCCGCTCGCCCTGCGTGCCCTTCCCCGAGCCGGGGGGGCCCAGCAACACTAGATTCAGCTCTGGCATCGCCGGGCGCCTACTTGAGGAAGCCCTCGTAGTTGCGCATCATGAGCTGCGCCTCGAGCTGCTTGACCGTGTCCAGCGCCACACCGATCACGATCAGGATCGAGGTTCCGCCGAAGAAGAAGTTCGCCGAGGTCTGGCTGATCAGGATCGTCGGCAGCGCCGCCACGGCGCCCAGGTAGAGCGCTCCGGGGAAGGTCAGCCGCGAGAGGATCCGGTCGAGGTATTCGGCGGTCGGCCGCCCAGGCCGCACCCCGGGGATGAAGCCACCGTATTTCTTCAGGTTGTCCGCCTGGTCAACCGGGTTGAACGTGACCGCCGTGTAGAAGTAGGTGAAGATCACGATGAAGAACACCTCGCCCACCACGTAGGCCCAGCCGTTGGGGCTGAAGAAGGCCGCGAAGTTGAGTGCGGTGGGAGTGTTGAGAAGCTGGCCGATGGTCGGCGGGAACGCCATGATCGAGGCCGCGAAGATGACCGGGATCACGCCGGCCATATTGACCCGCAGCGGCAGGTAGGTGGATCCCCCGGAGGTCATTTTGCGACCGACGATACGTTTGGCGTATTGCACCGGGATCCGGCGCTGGCCCTCCTGCACGAAGACGATCGCGACGATCACCGCCAGGGCGATGAAGGGCATCATTACGACGAAGACCTGGTCCGGGTTCGTCCACCAGGCCGAGATCCCGCGCGGGATGCGGGAGACGATCGAGGCGAAGATCATCAGCGAGATGCCGTTGCCGATCCCCCGCTGGGTGATCAGCTCGCCCAGCCACATCAGCAGGGTGGTTCCGGCGGTGAGACAGATGACGATCAGGAGGACCCTGCCGCTAGAGCCACCGACAACGGTGCTGCCGGATTTGGCGCCGAGCGACCGAAAGAGGTAGACGTAGCCGAAGGACTGCCCAAAGGCCAGCGCAACCGTCAGGTAGCGGGTGTACTGGGTGATCTTCTGCTGTCCGACTTCGCCCTCTTTCTGAAGCTTCTCCAGCGACGGCACGACCACGGTCAGCAGTTGCAGGATGATCGAGGCCGTGATGTAGGGCATGATCCCCAGCGCGAAGAGGGAGAGGCGTTCCAGCCCGCCGCCCGAGAAGAGGTTGAGGAAGCCGAGGATGGTGCTGCCCCCGAAGTTGGACTGGATTTCCTTGATCGCGCTGAGGTTGACCCCCGGCGCGGGGATGTAGGCACCGAGTCGGTAGAGCAGCAGCATCGCCGCCGTGAACGCAAGCTTCTTGCGAATGTCGGCAACGCTGAAGGCGTTCGCAATTGTCCTGAGCATTACGGCTCCAGTGTGTGGCAGGAACCGCCGGCCGCCTCGATCTTCTCCTTGGCGGCGGCGCTGAAGGCGTGCGCGTGGACGATCAACTTCTTCGATACATCGCCGCTGGCGAGGATCTTCACCGGGTCGGACCGCGTCGCAAGGCCCTTCTCCTTCAGCGTCTCGGGCGTCACCTCCGCACCCGCGTCGAAGCGCTGCTCGAGGTCGCTGACATTGACCGGCTGCGTCTTGGTCCGGAATTTCTCGAAGGGCATCGACTTCTTCATGTGCGGGCCGCGCAGCTTGCGCATCCGCATGTGGATCGGGTTCTGGCCGCCCTCGTACCCGGCCTTGCGCTTAGCGCCAGAGCGAGAACCGGCGCCCTTCTGCCCCCGGCCGGAGGTCTTGCCGAGGCCGCTGCCCTCACCACGGCCAAGCCGCTTTCGGGGCCGGCGAGAACCGGGCTTCGGCTTCAGGCTGTGCAGCCCGATCTCGTCTGCTCGAGCCCTCTCGGCCATCAGGCGCTCACCTCAACGAGATGAGAGACCACCCGAAGCTGCCCCTGCAGCTGCGGGCTGTCCTTCCGCTCGACAGCCTTGCCGATCCGCCCCAGCCCGAGCGCCGTCAACGTCGCCCGCTGGCTCGGATTGGCCCCGTTGACCGACCTCACCTGCTTGATCTGGACAGCGCTCACGGCTGCTCCGCAGACGCCTCACCCGCGGGTGGCGCTGCAGGGGGGACCGCCCCCGAGGAAGCTTCAGCTACCGCAGGGGGCGGTGGGTCCCCTGCAGCGACAGGACCCGCGGGCGCGGCGGTTGGTCCTTCGGCGGACGCCGCTGCGCTTGGTCCCTCAATCGTGGTTGCCGCGCCGTTCGTCTTCTGAATCCCGAGAACCTGGGCCACGGTCAGACCGCGCAGCTCCGCGACCTCCTCGGGCCGCCGCAGCCGCATCAGGCCGTCCATCGTCGCCTTCACGAGGTTGATCGGGTTCTGAGTGCCGATGCTCTTGGTCAGGACGTCGTGGACGCCGCCCAGCTCGAGCACCGCGCGCACGCCGCCCCCGGCGATCACGCCGGTACCGGGGCTGGCCGGGCGGAGGACGACGTGCCCGGCTCCGTAGCGCCCGATGATTTTGTGAGTCAGCGTCTGCCCGTATTTGGGGACGCGAATCAAGCTCTTGCGCGCGTTCTCGACGGCCTTCTGGATCGCCAGCGGAACCTCCCGCGCCTTGCCGTACCCGATGCCCACCACGCCCTCTTCGTCGCCAACGGCGACAAGCGCCGTGAACGAGAACCGCCGCCCGCCCTTGACCACCTTGGCGACGCGGTTGATCTCGATCACCCGCTCCTGGAGATCGAGCCCTCGCGGGCTCACGTTCTCCACGTTTGTCGTGTCCATTCCCTTCATCGGTCGAAAGAAGGTATCGAACGGCCGTGAAAACCAAGCAGGTCGTGGGACGCAGGGAGGCTGGTGAGGGAAGCGCACCTGTGTGTGCGTGACCCGATCCAGCCGACCGAGGACCGCGAGATGCGCCGGTTTGCAGCGGCCGCCATCAAAAGACCAGACCACCCTCACGGGCGCCGTCGGCGAGGGCCTTCACCCGGCCGTGATACCTGTAGCCGCCGCGGTCGAAGACGCAGGTCTCGATCCCGGCCGCCTTGGCTCGCTCGGCGAGCAGCTCACCGGCGCGCTTCGCCTGGCCGCTCGCCGTCAGCTTGCGCAGCTCCGGCTCGATCCAGTTGACGGCGGCCAGGGTGCTTCCCTTCCCGTCGTCGACGAGCTGGGCGAAGATGCCGCGATTGGAGCGATAGACGGAGAGCCTGGGCCTCTCCGCGGTGCCGACGATGCGGGCACGAACGCGGCGGCGGCGGCGCAGGCGGCTCTGTCTCTTGGTGAGCACGGTCATCAGGCCCTCTTTCCGACCTTCCGGACGACGTGCTCGCCCCGGTAGCGGATCCCCTTGCCCTTGTAGGGCTCCGGCGGGCGGCGCTTGCGGATGTCCGCGGCAACCTGCCCAACCAGTTGCTTATCGATCCCGCGCACGACTATCTCGGTTGGCTGCGGAACCTCGAACTCGATGCCATCGGGCGGCTCGACCGAAACGGGGTGCGAGTACCCCAACGCCATCTCCAGCTTGCCGCCCTGGAGCTGCGCGCGGTAGCCCACCCCCTGGATCTCCAGCCGCTTCTCGAACCCCTCCGTGACGCCCTCGACCATATTCGCGATCAGGCTGCGCGTCAGCCCGTGCAGGGCCCGGTGCTCGCCGCGGTCCGTGGGGCGCTGCACCGTGACGGTGCCGTCGGCCTGCTCGACCTTCATCTCCGGGGAGACCCGCTGGCTCAGCTCCCCCTTGGGGCCCTTGACAGCTATCCGGCCAGGCGCCAGCTCGACCGTGACGGCCTCTGGGACGGGAATGGGTTTTCTTCCGATCCTGCTCATCGCATCTCTACCAAACGTAGGCGACTACCTCGCCGCCGACTCCCTTCGCCTTTGCCTCGTGCCCGGTCATCACCCCGGTCGAAGTGCTGATGATCGCCGTTCCCGTGCCGCCGTAGACGCGCGGCACCTGCTTGTGATCGACGTAGCGGCGGCGCCCCGGGCGCGAGACACGCTCCAGCCCGGAGATCACCGGGCGCCGGTCCTTCGTGTACTTGAGGCGGATCTTGATCGCCTCGCCGACCCGGGCCGGCTCGCGGCTGAAGTCGCGGATGTAGCCCTGCTCCTTGAGGATCCGCGACATCTCCAGCTTCAGCCGCGAGGCGGGGATTGCCACCTCGTCGTGGCCGGAGCCGAGGGCGTTGCGGATCCGCGTCAGGTAATCGGCTATGGGGTCGGTCAGCATCCTCGTCCCTCTACCAGCTCGACTTCGTCATACCGGGGATGTAGCCCTCGTGGGCAGCCTCGCGCAGGCAGATTCGGCAGAGGCCGAACTTCCGGTAATAGGCGCGGGGCCGGCCACAACGCCGGCAACGATTGTATTCGCGGGTCTTGAACCTGGCTTTGCGGCCCTGTCGAACCTTCAGCGAAGTCTTAGCCATCTCCTGGGTTCTCCTCGTCGGCCGAGCTCTCGGCCTCGTCTTTTTCGCCCTCCGCGGCGCCCTCGCCCTCCTCGCCGGCCTTCGGCTCGGGCTTCGCGTATGCGTCGGGGTTCTCTTCCTTAAGCTGCTCGAGCGCTGCCTGCTCGGCCTCCGCCCGCTGCCGGGCCTCCTCCTTGCGCCGCTCCTCCTCGGCTGCGGCCTCGACCTCGAGGTCGACCTCCCCCGGCCGGCCATCTTTGGCGAACGGCATGCCCAGCCGCAACAACAGCTCGAAGGCCTCGACATCGGTCTGCGCCGTCGTCGTGATGGTCACATCGAGGCCGCGCACCTGATCGATTGAGTCGTAGTCGATTTCCGGGAAGATCAGCTGCTCGCGAATCCCCATCGAGTAGTTGCCGCGGCCGTCGAAGGAACGAGGGTTGAGTCCGCGGAAGTCCCGGATCCGCGGCACGGCGATCGAGCAGAGGCGATCGAGGAACTCCCACATGCGCGCCCGGCGCAGCGTCACGGAGACGCCGACCGGCATCCCCTCGCGGACCTTGAAGGAGGCAATCGACTTGCGCGCCCGCCGCACGTTCGGGTACTGCCCGGCGATCGTCGCCAGCTGCTTTTGCGCAGCCTCGAGCATCTTCGCGTCCTGCTTCGCCTCGCCGACCCCCATGTTGAGCGTGATCTTGGTGACGCGCGGCGCCTGCATCAGCGACGAGTAGCCGAACCTCTTCATCAGGGCCGGCTGCACGTCCTGCTCGTAGCGCTCGCGCATGCGCGGCGGCGGTGCCGCCTGCGCCTGGACTGTCGCCGTCGCCTCCATCAGAGAGATGCCCCGCTTCGCTTCGCGAAGCGCTCGCGCTTGCCGCCCTGGTCGCGGCGGATCCCGATGCGGGTCGGCTTTTTCTCTTTCGGGTCGAGCAGCATCACGTTGGAGGCGTGGATCGGCCCCTCCTTCTCGATGATGCCCCCGGCCTGGGCGTTTTTCAGGTCTCCGCTCGCGCGCGGCCTTTCGTGGCGCTTGACCATGTTCAGCCCCTCGACGTAGACGCGGCCCTTCTTTGGCTCGGTGCGAATCACACGGCCGGTCTTGCCGGCGTCCTTGCCGCTGATCACGACCACCTGGTCGTCGGTCCTTATCCGCATCGCCCGCGCCATCAGAGGACCTCGGGGGCCAGGGAGACGATTTTCATGAAGTTGCGATCGCGCAGCTCGCGGGCGACCGGGCCGAAGATCCGGGTGCCGCGCGGGTTGTTGCTCTGCGGGTCGATCAGCACCGCAGCGTTTTCGTCGAACGAGATGTAGGTGCCATCGGAGCGGCCGAGCTGCTTGCGGGTGCGCACGACGACGGCCTGCACGACCTCGCCCTTGCGGACCGCGCCGTGCGGGCTCGCCTGTTTAACCGTTGCGGTGATCACATCGCCGACCCCGGCGTAGCGGCGGTGGGAGCCGCCCTTGACCCGGATGCAGAGGATCTCTCGAGCGCCCGAGTTGTCGGCGACCTTCAGCCTTGACTCCTGCTGGATCACGTCGCCCCCTACTTCGCCTTCTCGAGAACCTCGACCAGGCGCCAGCGCTTGGTCTTCGAAAGCGGCCTGGTCTCGACGACGCGCACCACGTCGCCCTCGCTTGCCTCGTTGCGCTCGTCATGTGCATGGAGCGTGCGAGAACGACGCACCACCTTCTCGTAGGTCGGATGGCGTCGCACGATGTCGATTCTCACGGTGATCGATTTCTCGCCCTTGTCGGAAACGACGACTCCCTGGCGGACCTTGGCTGCGTTGGCCGCGCGCTCGGCCGGCGGCGTGCCGGCCCCCGCCTCGACCTTGGCGCCCCTGGTGGCAGCGCGCTGCTTGCGGCGCAGAGAGGCCTTCGCCTTGCGCGCCTCCCGGCGCTGCGCGAGCCTTTCCTCCGGGCTGAGCTGCGGCCGAGCCTTACGCGACTGCCTGGACTTCTGCAGCCTCAGCCGCTCCTTCCACGGCAGCTCATCCTCCGGATTCGGCTCCGGCTCCGGCTCAGCAGCCTTAGCCTTCTCCGCCGGAGCCTCCTCCTCAGCAGCAGGCTCCTCCGCCGCGGCCTCGGACTCCCCAGCTTCCTCCTCCTCCGCTGGAGCCTCGTCAGACCCAGACTCCTCTCCCGCGGGTGGCGTCGCAGGGGGGACCGCCCCCGAGGAAGCTTCAGCTACCGCAGGGGGCGGTGGGTCCCCTGCGGCGACAGGACCCGCGGGCGACTCACCCTGGTCCTGAGTCGTCTCCTCGACCGCGTCCTCAGCCGAAGTGTCTGGCGCCTCGTCCTGAGGCTCTTTGATCTGCTCGTCGTCCGTCATTTCCTCAGCTCTTTCTCAACGTCTATCCCCCGCTCGCGGGCGACCGTGAGCAATTTTGCAATGTCCCGCCTCGCGGCGCCGATCCGGGCGGTGTTCTCCAGCTCACCCGTGGCGTGGCGGAAGCGCAGGTTGAAGGCCTCCTGCTTGGCGTCGCTCAGCTTCGCCACCAGCTCGTCGTCTTTGAGGTTGTGGACCTCGTTCGCCTTCACCGGCCCTCCGCCCCCTCGCGCATCACGAACTTGGTCTTCACCGGGAGCTTGTGCCCCGCCAGGCGCAGCGCCTCGCGAGCGAGATCCTCGGGCACGCCCGCCAGCTCGAACATCACTTTGCCCGGCTTGACAACCGCCACCCAGCCCTCGGGGTTGCCCTTCCCCGAGCCCATCCGCGTCTCGGCGGGCTTCTTGGTGTAGGGCTTGTCCGGGAAGAGGTTGATCCAGACCTTGCCGCCACGTTTGATCTTGCGGGTCATCGCGACGCGCGCTGCCTCGATCTGGCGGTTGGTGATCCAGCCACGGTCCAGCGCCTTCAGCCCGTACTCGCCGAAGGCAACCGTGCTGCCGCCCTTCGTGTTGCCGCGCATCCGGCCGCGCATCTGTTTGCGGTGCTTGACCCGCTTCGGCATCAGCATCAGCTACCGACTCCCTCCACCACGCCGGCCGCGCTGAACGCCCTGCTGCTCGTCGTCGGCGGAGGCCTGGTCGGAGCGGAAGCCCTCGGGCATCACCTCGCCCTTGTTGATCCAGCACTTGACGCCGATCCGGCCCGCCGTGGTCCGCGCCTCGAAGAAGCCGTAGTCGATGTTGGCCCGCAGCGTGTGCAGGGGAACCCGCCCGTCGGAATAGCCTTCCGTGCGGGCCATCTCCGCACCGCCGAGGCGCCCCGACACCTGCACCTTGACGCCCTGGGCGCCGGACCGCATCGCGGAGGTGAGAGCGCGTTTCATCGCCCGCCGGAAGGCAACTCGGTTCTGGAGCTGCTCGGCAATCGACTGGGCAACCAGCTTGGCGTCGAGCTCGGGGCGCTTCACCTCGCGGATGTTCACCTTCACCGGCTTGCCGGTCAGCTTGTGCAGCTCCTTCCGCAACGCGTCCACTTCGCTGCCCGACTTGCCGATCACGATGCCGGGGCGGGCGGTATGGATGTCCACCGCGACCTCGCCGCGACGCTCGATCGTGATGTCGGACAGGCCGGCATGCGCCAGTTTGCCTTCGATGTGGCTGCGGATCTGCAGGTCCTCCTGGAGAACGTCCGCGAAGCCCTTCTCGTCGAACCAGTTCGATTTCCAGTCCTGGATGTAGCCGACCCGGAAGCCGCCGGGGTGGATCTTCTGTCCCATGGGTCTTCTCAGTCCTCTTCCGGGCTCAGAGCCACTGCGATGTGGCTCGTTCGCTTGTTGATCGGTGTTGCCCGTCCCAGTGCCCGGGGGCGGAAGCGGCGCAGGGTCGGTCCTTCGTCGACGGTGATCTCCGCCACGCGCATCTCGTCGGCGACCAGGTCATGGTTGTTCTCGGCATTGGAGGCGGCCGATTCGAGCAGCTTGCGGATGTCCTGGGCGGCGCCGCGCGGCGAGAACTCCAGCAGCGCCCGCGCCTTTTCGATGTGCAGACCGCGAATTTGGTCGGCGACCAGGCGCGCCTTGCGTGGCGCGACCCGGACGTAGCGGGAGCTGGCCCTGACCACGAGTGGCGCCGGTTTCGCTTTCGGCGCCTCCTTTTTCTTCGCCGGCTCTTTTTTGGGCGCGGCTTTTTTCGCTGTCTCTTCTTTCGCGGCAGCTTTTTTCGGCGACGCTTTCTTTGCCGTCTGTTTTTTCGCCGTCTTCTTTTTCTCGTCAGCCATCTCTAGTCGCCCTTGCCGGAGCCGGAGTGGGAGCGGAAGGTCCGGGTGGGAGCGAACTCGCCCAGCTTGTGACCGACCATCGACTCCGAGATGAAGACAGGCACGTGCTTGCGGCCGTCGTGGACCGCGATCGTGTGGCCAACCATCTCGGGAAAGATCGTTGAGGTCCGCGACCACGTTTTCACCATCTGCTTCTGGCCTGAGTCGTTCATCGCGGTGATGCGCTTCATCAGCGCCTCTTCAACCCACGGGCCTTTCTTGGTCGAGCGTCCCATCTACCTGCTCTTCTTCTTTCCGCGCCTGCGGCCGCGCACGATGTAGCGATCCGATTGCTTGCCCTTCTTACGAGTTCGGTAGCCGAGCGTCGGCTTGCCCCAGGGTGTGACCGGATGCCCTCCGGGAGTGTGATGGGCCTCGCCGCCGCCGTGCGGGTGGTCCACCGGGTTCATCGCCACTCCCCTTGTCTGCGGCCGGCGACCCTTGTGACGGTTGCGCCCGGCCTTGCCGACCTTCAGGTTCTGGTGCTCGGGGTTGGACAGGCTGCCGACGGTGGCGCGACAGTCGGCGCGGACCATTCGCATCTCCGAGGAGGGCAGCCGCAGCGTCACCATGTCCCCCTCCTTCGCCGCGAGCTGGATCGCCATGCCAGCGGCTCGTCCCATCTTGCCACCCTGGCCTGGCACAAGCTCCACGTTGTGGACGATCGTGCCGGTTGGCATCTCCCGCAGCGTCAGCGCATTGCCGGGCTTGATGTCGGCGCCCGGGCCCGACTGGACGCGGTCGCCGACCGAGAGCCCCGCCGGAGCGAGGATGTAGCTCTTGTGCCCGTCGGCGTAATGCAGCAACGCGATGTAGCAGCTGCGGTTCGGGTCGTACTCGACCGTCGCCACCTTCGCGGGCACGCCGTCCTTGAGGCGCTTGAAGTCGATCTGGCGGTAGCGACGCTTCGCGCCCCCGCCCCGATGGCGGGCCGTGACCCGGCCGTTGGCGTTGCGGCCGCCGGACTTGCGCAGGCCCTCGGTCAGCTTGCGCTCCGGCTCGGATGCGGTCAGCTGCTCGCGCAGCGGGTATGTCGCAAAGCGACGCCCGGGGCTGGTCGGTTTTGTCTTGCGGTTCGGCATCGGGCTCCTTACGCGGTCTCCGCGCCTTCGAACAGCTCAATCCGCTCGCCGGGCGCCAGCTGGACGACGGCCTTCTTCCAGTTGCGGGTCCTGCCCCGCGTCTGGCCGCGCCGCTTTGGCTTGGCGCGCACCTTGGAGGTGCGCACGGCGGCCACTCCGACGCTGAAGATCTCTTCCACCGCAGCGGCGATCTGGGTCTTGTGGGCGCGGTCGTCGACCCGGAACGTGTACTTGCCCTCAGCGATCAGCGCGTAGCTCTTCTCCGAGACCACCGGGCGGCGTATCACCGTGCGCGCGTCCATCAGACCAGCCGCTCCGCCAGCTTTGCGAGAGCGCCCTGCGAGAGCACCAGCGACGCCGCGCCGATCACGTCGGCAACTCCGATCGCGCCAGCCTCGGCGACCACGACCCGAGGGATGTTGCGAAAGCTCTTCAACGCACCGGTCTCCTCGACCTGCAGCACGACGAGCGTCGGGCGCTTCTCGCCCCACTTCTCCAACGCCGCCGCGGCCGCCTTGGTCGAGGGAGCCTCGAAGGCAGCCGGATCGAGGATGGCGACGCTGCCCCGCTCGGCATGGACCGAGAGTGCCGCCCGCATCGCCTTGCGGCGGGCTTTGCGGTTGACCTTGAGCTTGTAGTGACGCGGCTTGGGACCGAAGGCGACGCCGCCGCCGAAGCGGCTGGGCGCGCTGAGCGCGCCGACGCGGGCACGGCCGGTGCCCTTCTGGCGCCAGGCCTTGGCGCCGGTCATCGACACCTCGCCGCGGGTGAGCGTCGAAGCCGTGCCGCGCCGGCGCGCCGCCAAGTCCGCGCGAGCGGTCTCATCGACGAGCGAGTGATGGAACGGCTCCGTGAACAGCTCCTTCGGCAGGTCCGCTTTCGTCGTCTTCCCGAGCACCGACGCTTTAACCATCGGAGCGCACCTCCACAAGGGCGTTCCGCGATCCGGGCACCGAGCCCTTGATGAGCAGCAGGTTCCGCTCGGCGTCGACGTCGGCGACCTCGAGGCCACGCTGGGTGATTCGCCTGTTGCCCATCTGGCCGGGCATCCGCATGCCCTTGAAGACGCGCGCCGGGAAGGCGCTGGCGCCGATCGAGCCCGGGGCGCGAACGTTGTGAGAGCCGTGACTAACGGGGCCGCGGCTGAAGTTGTGGCGCTTGATGCCTCCCTGGAACCCCTTGCCGATCGAGACGCCGGAGACCTTGATCTTCTGGCCCGGCTCGAACGCGGCGACCGTTACGTCATCACCCACCTTGGGACCCTCCTCGGCGCCGAGGTCCTCGTCCCGGAACTCGACCAGGTGGCGCATCGGCGGGGCACCGGCCTTCTTCAGGTGACCGAGCTCGGCCCTGCTCAGCTTGCCTTCCTTGACCTCATCGAAGGCGAGCTGCACAGCGGCATAGCCGTCGCGCTCGGCGTGGCGAACAGCGGTCACCTTGCAGGGGCCGGCCTCGATCACCGTCACCGGTACGACCGTGCCGTCCTCGCGAAAGACCTGCGTCATCCCCAGCTTCTTTCCAAGGATCGCAGCCATCACGAACCTAGAGGCGAATCTCGATGTCGACGCCAGCCGGCAGCGAGTCCAGCCGCTGCAGCGAGTCGACGGTTTTCGGCGACGGCTGGAGGATGTCGATCAGCCGCTTATGGGTGCGAATCTCGAAGTGCTCGCGCGAGTCCTTGTCCTTGAACGGGGAACGGATCACGCAGTAGACGTTTTTCTCGGTCGGCAGCGGCACCGGCCCGGAAACGCTGGCGCCGGTGCGCTCCGCGGTCTCGACGATCTCGCGGGCAGCCCGATCTATGGCGTCGTGGTCATACGCCTTCAGTCGGATTCGAATTTTTTGCGCCGCTATCGCTGCCACGATCTTGAAGCTCTCTTTTCCTTCTCGCGCTGGCCTTACCGCGCGGAAGGGGCGCCGCCCCTTATATGGGGCGCCGCCCCGGTCGTATGTCCATTTGCAGTTGTCTCGCCGCCCAGAGCGACGAGAGGGCGGGCCGAGGCCCGCCCCAAGTGTTACTCGATGACCTCGGAAACAACCCCCGAGCCAACGGTTCGCCCACCCTCGCGGATGGCGAAGCGCAGGCCCTGGTCCATCGCAATCGGCTGGATCAGCTCGATCGTCATCTGGACGTTGTCGCCCGGCATCACCATCTCGGTCCCCTCGGGGAGGTTGGCGATCCCGGTCACGTCGGTTGTGCGGAAGTAGAACTGGGGCCGGTAGCCCGAGAAGAACGGCGTGTGGCGACCACCCTCCTCCTTCTTCAGGCAGTAGACCTCGGCTTTGAACTTGGTGTGCGGGGTGATCGAACCTGGCTTGCAGAGCACCTGGCCGCGCTCGATCTCCTCGCGCTTGGTGCCCCGCAGCAGGCAGCCCACGTTGTCGCCCGCCTGACCCTGGTCGAGGATCTTGCGGAACATCTCGACCCCGGTGACGACGGTTTTCGACGTCGGCTTGATGCCGACGATCTCGACTTCGTCGCCGGTGTTGACGATGCCCTGCTCGATACGGCCGGTGGCGACGGTGCCGCGGCCGGTGATGGAGAAGATGTCCTCGATCGGCATCAGGAAGGGCTTGTCGAGCTCGCGCACGGGCTCGGGGATGTACGAGTCGAGCGCGTCAGCGAGTTCGAAGATCGCCTTCTGGGCCTCCTCGTCGCCCTCCAGCGCCTTCAGCGCCGAGCCTTTGACGATCGGCGTATCGTCGCCCGGGAAGTCGTACTCGTTGAGCAGGTCCTTGACCTCCTCCTCGACCAGCTCGATCAGCTCCTCGTCGTCGACCTGGTCAACCTTGTTGAGGAAGACGACCACGTGCGGCACGTTGACCTGGCGAGCGAGCAGGATGTGCTCGCGGGTCTGCGGCATCACGCCGTCGGCGGCGGAGACGACGAGGATCGCGCCGTCCATCTGCGCGGCGCCCGTGATCATGTTCTTGACGTAGTCCGCGTGGCCGGGACAGTCGACGTGCGCGTAGTGGCGGTTGTCCGTCTGGTACTCGACGTGGGAGGTCGCGATCGTGATGCCGCGCTCCTTCTCCTCCGGCGCGTTGTCGATCTCCTCGAAGCTCTTCGCTTCGGTGCCGCCCTTCTCGGAGAGGGTCTTCGTGATCGCGGCCGTCAGCGTCGTCTTGCCGTGGTCGATATGACCGATCGTGCCGACGTTCACATGCGGCTTATCGCGCTCGAACTTCGCCTTTGACATCGCTCTCCGTTCTACCTTTCGAAGTCGGGTTCTGTCTGGGTTGGCTGATTAAGTTTGGGGACGGTTGCCTGGCAGCCGGTATTTCGCTGCCTGCGGGCGAACCGGGGAAATATAGCTGGAACAATCGCGCGTCGGCGCGGCTCGTGAGTTACCGCCGTGCGGCAGCTCATGACGTCGCACCCACCGGCTCGCCCGCCCTGTGCTCGACTATCTCCTCGGAGATGCTGGACGGAACCTCCTCGTAGCGCTCGAACTGCATCGTGTAGGTGGCGCGCCCCTGCGTCGAAGAGCGCAGGTCGGTCGCGTAGCCGAACATCTCGCCGAGTGGCACGAATGCCTGTACGGCAAGCGCGTTGCCGCGCTGCTCTTGGCCCTGCACCTTGCCCCGCCGGCGCGAAAGGTCACCGATCACGTCGCCGAGGAAGTCCTCGGGGGTGACCACCTCAACCGCCATCACCGGCTCGAGCAGCACCGGGTCGGCCCTGCGGGCGGCTTCCTGGATCGCCATCGAGCCGGCGATCTTGAACGCCATCTCGGAGGAGTCGACCTCGTGGTAGGAACCATCGATCAGTTCGACTTTGACGTCGACCATCGGGTAGCCCGCCTTGACGCCATTCTCGAGCGCCTCTCTCATCCCCTGCTCGGCCGGGCCGATGTACTCGCCGGGGATGACGCCTCCCTTGATCTTGCTGACGAACTCGAAACCCTTGCCCGGCGCCGGCTCGGCGTTGATCACGACGTGGCCGAACTGGCCGCGGCCACCGGTCTGGCGGACGAATCGCGCCTCGACCTTCTTGACCTCCTTGCGGATCGTCTCGCGGTAGGCGACCTGCGGCCGGCCGACGTTGGCGTCGACTTTGAACTCGCGCAGCATGCGGTCGACGATCACTTCGAGGTGAAGCTCGCCCATCCCGTGGATCAGGGTCTGCCCGGTCTCCTCATCGGACTCGATCTGGAAAGTCGGGTCCTCCTCCCCCAAGCGCTGCAGGGCGGTGCCCATCTTCTCCTGGTCGGCTTTCGTCTTCGGCTCGATCGCAACCGCGATCACCGGCTCGGGGAATTCGATGTTCTCGAGGGCGATCGGCGCGTCGGGCGCGGCAAGCGTGTCGCCCGTCCCGGTCTGCTTCAGGCCGACGCCGGCGCAGATGTCCCCGGAGTAGCACTCCTCGATCTCCTCGCGGCTGTTGGCGTGCATCATCAGCAGCCGCCCAATCCGCTCGGTCTTGCCGGTCGAGACGTTGAGGACACGACCACCGGCGCTGAGCTTGCCGGAATAGACGCGGAAGTACGTGAGCTTGCCGACATAGGGATCGGTCATCACCTTGAAGGCGAGCGCCGCGAAGGGACCGTCGTCGTTGGCGGGACGCTCCCCCTGGATGGGCTCGCCGTTGCCCTTGCCCGCTGGTTCGAGCCCGGTCACCGCGGGCACGTCGAGCGGCGAGGGCAACAGCTCGACGATCGCATCGAGCAGCGGCTGGACACCTTTGTTCTTGAACGAGGAGCCGCAGAGGACCGGCGTGACCTTGGCATCGATCGTCGCGCGGCGCAGCGACGAGGCGATGCGCTCATGCGGGATCTCCTCCTCACCCAGGTAGGCCTCCATCAGCTCGTCGTCATAGTCGGCGCAGGCCTCGATCAGCTCGGTCCGATACTGCTCAGCCTGCTCCAGCAGGCCAGCCGGGATCTCCCCCGTCTCGTACTCGGTGCCGAGCTCGTCCTCCCAGACCATGCTCTTCATCTCGATCAGGTCGACCACACCCACGAAGTCGCCCTCCCGCCCAATCGGCAGCTGGATCGGCAACGGGTGGGCGCCGAGGCGGTCCGTCATCGTCTGCACCGCGTTGAAGAAGTCGGCGCCGGTGCGGTCCATCTTGTTGATGTAGGCGATCCGCGGCACCCGGTACTTGTCGGCCTGGCGCCAGACCGTCTCCGATTGGGGCTCGACTCCCGCGACCGCGTCGAAGACCGCGATCGCTCCGTCGAGAACGCGCAGGCTGCGCTCGACCTCGACCGTGAAGTCGACGTGGCCCGGGGTGTCGATGATGTTGATCCGATGCCCCTGCCAATCGCAGGCGGTCGCCGCGGACGTGATCGTGATGCCACGTTCCTGCTCCTGCTCCATCCAGTCCATGACGGCAGCGCCCTCGTGAACCTCTCCCATCTTGTGGGTGCGGCCGGTGTAGTAGAGGATGCGCTCGGTCGTCGTCGTCTTGCCGGCGTCGATGTGCGCCATGATCCCGATGTTGCGCGTTTTCTCTAGGGGGAAGTTGCGTGGCATGCTCGTAAGGTAAGGGTTGTCTTGAAGCGGGGACGAGATAAACGAAGGCCCTCCGGCAAAAGCCGGAATTGGCGCATGAAAAAGGCCCTCGCGGGCCCGGCGAAACGTTCAGCGGAGAAGCCTGAGCGCCGAGCGATGATAGCAGCGCCACAGCGACTTTTTCGCAACGCCCTCAGCCTGGCGAAACGGTGGACGCAAAGCGTCGACCGCAAGGCGAACCGGCTCATCGTGCGCGCCGAGCCCGCCGTGTCTCGCCAGGCCCGTCGCGGCCGCTCGATCGGTGGGCGCTGCGGACGGTGGCTGCTGCGCCGGGGCAAGCCGCTCTGGGCCGCGGCGGTGCACGCAGCACGCTGGGCAGGCAGGCGGCTGCGACCTGTGCTGCGGCTGCTCTTCCGCAGCCTCGCGACAGCCGAAAGGTGCCTATCGCGCTCTGTTCGCCTGGCGATCCGCGCGGCGACTCGCGCCAGCGCGATGCTGACGCCCGAGCGGGCGATCTGCGGTGTGATCGTCGCCTCCGCCGCCTGTCTGGTGGCGTCGCAGCTCGTCGACTACAGCGCCGTCGAGGTCGGGCAGCCAGGGTATGCCGGGCTGCCGGCGGCGACACCGCCCACCGTGGGTGCCAGAACCGCCGTCGACTCCCACTCCTACCTCCTGATCGCGGTGGCGCTGCTCGCCGCCGCCCTTGCCGCGGTCGCGGTGCGCAGCGGCCGTTGGCGGCTTGGGCGAGTCGTGTTCGCCCTGGGCCTGCTCAGCCTCGCAGTCATCCTCCTGGTGGACCTGCCGGCCGGCCTCGACGCCGGTGTGGAGGCGTCGCGGTTCTCGGGAGCCACCGCGGTGCTCGAGCACGGCTTCTACGCTGAGCTCGCCTCCGCAGCGGGCCTGATGCTTGCCGGCATCCTCCTCATCGCGGCCCCAAAGGCAGCAGACCGCTACCATGCGCGGCCGTGCCGAACACGAACCAGCTCATCAGGAAGGGGCGGAAGCGCCCCAAGAAGAAGACGTCGACGCCGGGCCTCAAGTCCGGGCAGGGTCGCAAGAAGCGCGTCGCGGCTCCGCAGCGGCGTGGTGTCTGCACGCGCGTCGCAACGGTGACACCGAAGAAGCCGAACTCCGCCCTGCGCAAGATCGCGCGGGTGCGGCTCACCAACGGGATGGAGGTCACCACCTACATCCCCGGTGAGGGCCATAACCTGCAGGAGCACTCGGTGGTGCTGGTCAGGGGCGGACGGGTCAAGGACCTTCCGGGTGTCCGCTACAAGGTCGTGCGCGGCACCCTCGATGCGGCCGGTGTCTCCGACCGCAAGCAGGCCCGGTCTCGCTACGGAGTCAAGGCTTCCTAGTGCCGCGCCGCTCCGCAGCCCAGATCCGTCCGGTCGAACCGGATGCCCGGTTTCGCAATCGCCTAGTCCAGCAGCTGATCAACAAGACGATGCGCGAAGGCAAGAAGTCGCTTGCCGAGCGGCTCGTCTACGACGCGCTGGCGATCGTCGGCGAGCGCTCGGAGGAGGGCCCGGTCGAGACGCTGGAGGCGGCCATCAAACAGCTGACACCGGTGCTGGAGGTTCGCTCGCGCCGGGTCGGCGGCGCCACCTACCAGGTGCCGGTCGAGGTTCCCGCCCGCCGCGCCCGCACGCTGGCGGTTCGCTGGCTGGTCGATTTCGCCCGCAACCGCCGCGAGTACTCGATGTCCGAGCGACTCGCCGGTGAAATCCTCGACGCGACCCAGCAGCAGGGCGGAGCCTGGAAGCGGAAGGATGACATCTACCGCATGGCCCAGGCCAACAAGGCCTTCGCTCACTATCGCTGGTAGCCAGCCTCGTTTCATGAGCCGGCCGATCCTTGCCGTCGACATCGATGGCGTGATCAGTCTCTTCGGGTTTGACGATCCGCCGCAAAGGGGCGAAGCGCAGTTCGAGCTGATCGACGGCATGCTGCACTGCATCTCGCTCGCCGCCGGCGATCGGCTGCGGCGCCTTGCAGAGCACTACGAGATGGTCTGGGCGAGCGGCTGGGAGGACAAAGCCAACTACTACCTCCCTCGCATTCTCGGCCTGCCAGAGCTTCCTCACCTCAGCTTCGACGGCGCCGCCCGCTTCGGCTCGGCCCACTGGAAGCTGGCCCCCCTGGACGCCTACGGGACGGGAAGGGCGCTGGCCTGGGTCGACGACAGCTTCGACGAGAGCTGCCATGAGTGGGCGGAGGCCCGCGCCGAGCCGACGTTGCTGGTCCAAACCGAGTCCCACCGTGGCCTCGAGGAGGCCCAAACCGAGGCGCTTGCCGCCTGGGCCCGCAGCCTCTAACCAGTCGTCGGCGGGAGTCGAGGAACGATTTCCGACGTGGGCGGTTGGGTATGTCTAGACTGATCGCAGTGGAGGGGTGGCTGCCCATCTTCTTTCTCCTGGTCGTGCTGAAGATCCCCGTCTTCGGCGCCCTCTGGCTCGTCTGGTGGGCCAGTCGCCCGCCCGAGGCCGACGCCGCCGCCGAGGACTCCGACGACGGCTTCAAGCGCCCGCGCCCCCAGCCGCTGCGCCCCCGCGGCCCCCAGCATGATCCGTGCGGCGGCACCGTTAGAAGGGGAGGGGATGCCCCTCCTGGGCAGCGGCGTCCTGTTTTTCGCCCACCCACTCCGCGAGTGCAACCGGCTCAGCGGGCGAAAAACCCAGCAACCAGGAGGGGCATCCCCTCCCCTTCTCTCAGACCCGCTGCAGAGCCCGCTTTCGCTCGCGGCGGATCGCGCGCAGGTAGGGATGGAAGTCAACCTGGATCGTGTGACGCTTAGAGGCGATGTAGCGCCTCTGCATCCTGCGCTCGTGGCCGTCGATCTCGGCCTCCATCTCAGCTGCTGAAGGCAGGGCCCCCCGTCCCTCCAGCAGGTCCCCGACCCATTCGGACTGCGCCTCGGCAATCGGCATGATCGCCCCCAGCGGCTGGACGAAGCCGATGAAGTAGAGACCCGGATGCTCGATCGACGCGACCAGGCGGTAGAGCCTCAGGCGGTTGTCTCGGGCCGAGACCAGATCCGGGCGAAGGAAGGGAAAGGTCACCTTGTAACCCGTGCAGTAGACGACGAGGTCGATCTCCTCCTCGCTGCCGTCGACGAAGCGGACGGTGCGGGCCCCCGCGAAGCGATCGATGTTCGGCTTCACCGCGATGTCGCCGTGGCCGAGGCGCGAGAGCAACTCGGCTGAGATGGTCGGATGAGCCTCGAACAGCTTGTGATCGGGCTCGGGCAGCCCGTAGGCGGTCATGTCTCCGACCGCAAGGCCCAGCATGCGGGACATCAAGAAGCGCTGGACGGAGAGCGGCAGCCGCGTCAGCACCGGCGAGGCTGCTTCGTCGGTTGGCTTGCCGTTGAGGTACTTGGGCAATACGTAGGCGCCGCGACGCATCGCCAGGAAGGTCGCGCCGGCGATCCGCGACGACTCGACGGCGATGTCGGTCGCCGAGTTGCCGAAGCCCAGCACCAGCACCCGCCTGCCGCGCAGCGCGTCGGGCTCCCGGTAGTGGTGGGCGTGCATCTGCTCACCCTCGAAGTCGTCCACCCCTGGAAACGGCGGTTCGGGCCAGCGCGGGTCCCAGTGGTGCCCGTTGGCGACCAGCACGGCCCGGTAGCGGTGCGTCTCGCGCCCGCCGCCGGCGTCCTCGACCACCACCTCCCACTCACCGTCCGCAAGCTCGACGCTGACCACCTCGGTGCGGAACCGGATCCTGTCCCTGAAGCCGAAGTGGTCGACGTAGGCGTCGAAGTAGGCGGCGATCTGGAAGTGATTCGGGTAGTCCGGATAGTCCTCCGGCATCGGGAAGGTCCGGTAGGACATCAACCTCCGCGACGTGTTGATGTGCAGCGAGCGGTAGGCCGACGACATTCCGTTGTCGTTTTCAAAGCGCCAGTTCCCTCCGACCTCCGACCCCTTCTCGAAGCAATCGAACGCAATCCCCCGCGCGTCCAAGACCTGGCAGGCCGCAATCCCCGACGACCCAGCCCCAATGACACAGACCTTCTCGCTGCTCACGCAGGGAATCTACTCAAGCCCAACCGCGGCCCGGCCGGCTTGCCAAAGCAAGAGTCCAGCTCAACCGGCAACGACCGTGAGGAGGGGAGGGGAGGGGGTGCCACTCCAGCGCAGCGGCGTCCTGTTTTTCGCACAGACCACTTGGCGAGAGACGACCAACTCAAAGGCGAAAAACCCAGCAAGCAGGAGGGGCACCCCCTCCCCGCCCCCTACGACTCGTCGGAGGTCGACTCGATCTCCTGCGCCAGCTCCTCGAGCTCCTCGGCAAACGAGGGCCCAAAGCCCTCCATCGGAGCCTCGACACCGTCGATCCCCAGCTCGGCGGCCAGCTCCTCCTCATCGAGCAGATCCTCGTCACTCGGCGACTCGATCGGCACCGCCGGCTCCACCGACAGCGTCCGGTAGTGCTTGAGCCCGGTCGCGGCGGGGATCAGCTTGCCGATGATCACGTTCTCCTTCAGGCCGACCAGGCGGTCCCGCTTGCCCTCCAGAGCCGCGTCGGTGAGCACCTTGGTCGTCTCCTGGAAGGAGGCGGCGGAAAGGAAGGACTCGGTGGCCAGCGAGGCCTTGGTGATGCCGAGGATGACCTCCTCGCCTTTGGCCGGCGTACCGCCTGCTTCCTTCGTCTTCTTGTTGAGCCGTTTGAGGCTGCCGCGGTCTTCCAGCTGGCCGGGCAGCAGGCTGGTCGAGCCCTTCGACTCGATCCGCACCTTCTTCAGCATCTGGCGCGCGATCAGCTCGATGTGCTTGTCGTTGATGTCGACGCCCTGCGCCCGATAGACCCTCTGCACCTCGGCTACGAGGTAGAGCTCGGTCGCCGTGCGTCCGCGGATCGCAAGCAGATCGGCCGGGTACAGCGAGCCCTCGTTGAGCTGCTTTCCAACCTCGACCCTGTCACCGTCGGCCACGTGCAACCGGGTACGCGGCGGGAAGCTGTAGGTGTGCTCCTCGCCGTCGGACTCGGTGATGGCCACTTTCGCCGCCTTGTCGGACTCCTCGACTGAAACCTTGCCGGCCTGCTCGGCCATCTGCGCCAGGCCCTTCGGTTTACGCGCCTCGAACAGCTCGACGATGCGCGGCAGGCCCTGGGTGATGTCCTGGCCCGCGACACCGCCGGTGTGGAAGGTGCGCATGGTCAGCTGGGTGCCCGGCTCGCCAATCGACTGGGCGGCGATGATCCCCACCGCATCGCCGATGTCAACCGTCGAACCGGTGGCCGGCGCCACGCCGTAGCAGGAGCGGCAAACGCCCGACTCGGCATCGCACTTCAGGGTCGATCGCACCGGCACCTCGACCGCCTCGTCCCCAAACGCCTCGGCGATCGCCTCGACGTCGGCCAGGGTGATCTCCTGGTTGCGCTTCAGCAGCTCACGGCCACGCTTGGTCTCGAGCTTCTTCGCAGCCAAGCGACCGGCGAGATTGTCGTTGAGCGACCCGTCGTCCTTGCGCAACGGCATCTCGATGTGGTCTTTGGTCTTGCAGTCCTCTTCGCGGACGATCACGTCCTGGGCAACGTCGACCAGGCGCCGCGTCAGGTAGCCGGAGTCGGCGGTGCGCAGCGCCGTGTCGGCCAATCCCTTGCGGGCGCCGTGCGTGGAGATGAAGTACTCCAGAACCGAGAGGCCCTCCATGAAGTTGGCCTTGATCGGCCGCTCGATGATTTCGCCTTTCGGGTTTGCCATCAGGCCGCGCATCCCGGCCAGCTGGCGAATCTGTTTGAACGATCCACGCGCACCCGAGTTGGCCATCATGAAGATCGGGTTCAGCTCGTCGAGGTTGTCCTCCATCGCTTTCGCAACCTCGTCCGTGGCTTTGTTCCAGTGGGAGGTAACCGCCTCGTGCCGCTCCTCTGCGGTGATGTAGCCCTCCTCGTACTGGCGCTGGATCTCCGCGGTCAGCTTCTCGTAACGATCCAGGATCTCCGCCTTGTTCGGCGGCGAAACGACGTGGTTCTTGGAAACCGAGATCCCGGCCTGGGTCGCGTAATGGAAGCCGAGGTCCTTGAATGCGTCGAGCACCTCGGACACGGCCGGCGCCCCGTAGGCGTCAACCAGGCCAGAGACCATCTCGTTGACGTCGCGCTTCTTCAGCGAGTGGTTGACGAACTCGAACCGCTCGGGGTCGAAGCTCTCCCCCAGCGCCTCCGCCAGGGCGCGCTCGATCTTCTCGTTGAAGATGATCCGACCCACGGTCGTCAGGAAGTGCTCGTGCCCGGCCCGCCGGTACTCGGCGAAGTCGTGCAGCTTGCAGCCGCCGTTCTCGTAGACCAGCTCGGCCTCCTGGGCGGAGCGGAAGACGTGCGGTCGCGAGGCACTGCTCTTGGCCGCCTTGCCCGCCTTCAGCTTCTCGTCGATCTTCAGCAGCTCCTCGGCCGGTGGGCCGTAGGTGAGGAAGTAGATCCCCAGCACCATGTCCTGCGTGGGCGTCGCCAGAGGCGCGCCGTGGGCGGGCGAGAGGATGTTGTTCGCCGAGAGCATCAGGATCCGCGCCTCGGCCTGAGCCTCGGCGGAAAGCGGCACGTGAACCGCCATCTGATCGCCGTCGAAGTCGGCGTTGAACGCGTGGCAGACCAACGGGTGGACCTGAATGGCCTTGCCCTCGACCAGCACCGGCTCGAAGGCCTGGATGCCCAGGCGGTGCAGCGTCGGCGCCCGGTTGAGCAGCACCGGATGCTGGTGGATGACCTGCTCGAGCACGTCCCAGACCTCCGGCACCATCGACTCGACCATCTTCTTTGCGGCCTTGATGTTCTGAACGGCTTTGCGCTCGACCAGCTGGGCCATGATGAACGGCTTGAAGAGCTCCAAGGCCATCAGCTTGGGCAGGCCGCACTGGTGCAGCCTCAGGCTCGGCCCGGACACGATCACCGAGCGGCCCGAATAGTCGACCCGCTTCCCGAGCAGGTTCTGGCGGAAGCGACCCTGCTTGCCCTTCAACATGTCCGACAGCGACTTCAGCGGGCGATTGCCGGGACCGGTGACAGGCCGGCCGCGGCGGCCGTTGTCGAACAGCGCGTCCACGGCCTCCTGCAGCATCCGCTTCTCGTTGTTGACGATGATCTCGGGCGCGCCGAGATCGAGCAGCCTTTTCAGCCGGTTGTTGCGGTTGATCACGCGCCGGTAGAGGTCGTTGAGGTCCGATGTCGCGAAGCGCCCGCCGTCCAGCTGCACCATCGGGCGCAGCTCCGGCGGGATCACGGGGACGCAATCCAGGATCATCCAGTCCGGCTTGTTCTCGGAGTTCAGGAAGGCGGAGGTGACCTTCAGGCGCTTCACCGCACGAGCCTGTTTCTGCCCTTTGGAGCTGTTGATGACCTGCTCGAGCACCTCGCATTCGCCCTCCAGGTCGACCTGTTCGAGCAGGTCGCGCACCGCCTCGGCGCCCATCCCGCCGCGGAAGTACTCGCCCCACCCGAACGGCGAACCGAAGCGCTCCTGCAGCTCGCGGAAGACCGTCTCATCGTTGATGACGTCCTTCGGCTTCATCTCCGTGAAGATCTTCCAGACCTCGGCCATCCGCTCGATGGCCTCCTCGATGTAGGCCTCGGTATCGGAGATCTCCGCCTCGAAGGTCTTGCGCAGGTCCTTGATCATCTTGGCGCGCTCGTCGTCCTTCAGCTTGCGGAGCTGCGTCGCCGTCAGCTTCAGCGAGTCGGCCCAGATGTGGTCGTCGTCGTCGAACTTTTCCTGCGTGCCCTCTTCGAGGTAGGAGATGCGCCGTTGCAGGGACTCGCTCAGCTCCTGAGTCCGTTTCTGCCGTTCCGCCTCGTAGGAGTCGGTGACTTTCTTGACTTCCTTCTCGAGTTTTCCGAGATCCTTGCTACGTGCCTCCTCGTCGACCCAGGTGACCATCGACGCGGCGAAGTAGAGAACCTTCTCGAGCTCTTTGGGAGCCATGTCGATCAGGTAGCCGATTCGGCTCGGCACGCCCTTGAAGAACCAGATGTGGGAGACCGGCGAAGCGAGGTCGACGTGGCCCATCCGCTCGCGGCGGACCTTCGACCGCGTCACCTCGACGCCGCAGCGCTCGCAGACGATGCCCTTGTAGCGGACCCGCTTGTACTTGCCGCAGTAGCACTCCCAGTCCTTGGTCGGACCGAAGATGCGCTCGCAGAAGAGTCCGTCTTTCTCCGGCTTCAGGGTGCGGTAGTTGATCGTCTCGGGCTTGGTTACCTCCCCCCAGCTCCAGGATCGGATCTTCTTGGAGGAGGCGAGACCGATCTCGATCGCGTCGAAGTTGTTGATGTCGATCATCAGTCCTCCACCTTCGTCTCTTCGGCCTCGGCCTCAGCCTCGACCCCACCACCGTCGGTCCCACCTTCGCCTTCCTGCACGACCTGCTCCTCCTTCTCGTCGGCGGCGCCGTTGGAGGCGTCGGCGCGGACGCCGGTCAGGTCCATGCCCAGCTCCTCGGCCGCTTTCAGCAGGTCGTCGTCCTCTTCGGAGATCTCCACTTCGCCCCCTTCGGAGACGATGTTGGCGTCCAGTGAGAGGCTCTGGATCTCCTTCAGCAGGACCTTGAACGACTCCGGGATCGAGGGCTCGGGGATGTTCTCGCCCTTGACGATCGCCTCGTATGCCTTGACCCGCCCAACCGTGTCGTCGGACTTGACCGTGAGCATCTCCTGCAGCGTGTAGGCGGCGCCGTAGGCCTCCAGGGCCCAGACCTCCATCTCGCCGAAGCGCTGCCCACCGAACTGCGCCTTGCCACCCAGCGGCTGCTGGGTGACCAGCGAGTAGGGGCCGGTGGAGCGAGCGTGGATCTTGTCGTCGACGAGGTGCAGCAGCTTGAGGATGTACATGTAGCCGACGGTGACCTTGCCCTCGTAGGGCTCGCCGGTGCGGCCGTTGTAGAGCTGCACGGCGCCGACGCAGCGCGCCCCGAGCGGCTCGCTCTCGTCGATGCCCAGGTCGATGCCGCGGTCCGCGTTCTCCTCCGACCACCGGCACAGCGCTTCATCGACGTCCGGGACCGTGGCCCCGTCGAAAACCGGCGTCGCCACGTAGACGCGACCGTCGCCGCTGGCGGAGTGCGCCTGCTCGTAGGCCTCTGAGCCGTCGTCGTACCAGCCGTTGCCCGCGACCCAGCCGAGGTGGGTCTCGAGGACCTGGCCGATGTTCATCCGGCTCGGCACGCCGAGCGGGTTGAGGATCACGTCGACCGGCGTGCCGTCGTCGAGGTGGGGCATGTCCTCTTCGGGCACGATCTTGGAGATCACACCCTTGTTCCCGTGGCGGCCGGCGAGCTTGTCCCCCTCGGCGATCTTGCGCTTGGTCGCAACGTAGACGCGGACCAGGTCGTTGACGCCGGGCGGCAGGTCGTCACCGGCGTCGCGGCTGAAGGTGAGCACGTCGATCACGACGCCACCCTCACCGTGCGGGACTTTCAGCGAGGTGTCCCGCACCTCGCGCGCCTTCTCCTTGAAGATCGCGCGAATCAGCTTCTCCTCGGCCGTCAGCTCGGTCTCGCCCTTCGGCGTCACCTTGCCGACCAGCAGATCGCCGGAGACGACCTCGGCCCCGACCCGGACGATGCCGCGCTCGTCGAGGTTGCGCAGGCTCTCCTCGGAGCGGTTGGGGATGTCCCGCGTGATCTCCTCGTCGCCGAGCTTGGTCGTGCGGGCGTCGATCTCGTACTCCTCGATGTGGATCGAGGTCAGCTCGTCGTCCTTGACCAGGCGCTCGGAGAGGATGATCGCGTCCTCGAAGTTGTAGCCCTCCCAGGACATGAACGCGACCAGGCAGTTCTTGCCCAGCGCAATCTCGCCGCCGGCCGTAGAGGAGCCGTCGGCGAGCACGTCCCCCTCCTTCACCGTCTGGCCGGTGCTGACGATCGGCCGTTGGTGGATCAGCGTCCCCTGGTTGGAGCGCATGAACTTGTGGAGCTGGTACTCGTCTTTCTTCGAGCCCTGCGTGACGACGATCCGCTCGGAGTCGACGTGGGAAACCTCCCCGGCGCTGGTGGCCAAGACGACGTCGCCGGTGTCGACCGCGGCCCGACGCTCCATGCCGGTACCGATCAGTGGCGGCTCGGGCTTCAGCAACGGCACCGCCTGGCGCTGCATGTTGGAGCCCATCAGGGCCCGGTTTGCGTCGTCGTGCTCGAGGAACGGGATCAGCGCCGTCGCCACCGACCAGATCTGGGTCGGCGAGACGTCCATCAGGTCGACCTCTTTGGGCGCCGCCGTCGTGTACTCCTGGTCGGAGGCCCTGACCATCACCTGCGGTCCCTTCAGCCTGTTCGTCTTCGGGTCGACCTCGGCGTTGGCCTGGGCGATGATCTTCTCTTCCTCTTGGGTCGCGTCCACATGGACGATCTCGTCGGTCACGACACCGTCCTTGACCACCCGGTAGGGGGTGGTGACGAAGCCGTGCTCGGAGACCTGCGCGTAGGAGGAGAGTGAGCCGATCAGGCCGATGTTCGGGCCCTCCGGAGTCTCGATCGGACACATCCGGCCGTAGTGGGTCGGGTGGACGTCGCGAACCTCGATCGGGGCTCGCTCGCGGGTCAGGCCGCCGGCGCCGAGGGCCGAAAGCCGCCGCCGGTGGGTGAGCCCCGCCAGCGAGTTCGTCTGGTCCATGAACTGCGAGAGCTGCGAGGAACCGAAGAACTCCTTCTGTGCCGCCACGACGGGACGGATGTTGATGATCGTCTGCGGGGTGATCGCGTCGGCGTCTTCGGTCGTCAGCCGCTCGCGCACCACGCGCTCCATCCGGTAGAGGCCGATCCGGAACGCCTCCTGGATCAGCTCGCCGACCGTGCGCAGGCGGCGGTTGCCGAAATGCTCGTACTCGTCGAGGTGCTCGTTGATGGGCTCGCGCGGGTAGGTGATCGCCTCCGCCGCGTAGTCCTTGATCGGGTTCTCCTCGTCGACGTCCTCGGGGACGCCGAGCAGCCTCGGCAGGCTGACCAGCTCCTTGATCAGGGCGATGATGTCGTCGTGGGTGAGGACCCGGTTGTCGAGGTCGATGTCGAGGTCGAGGCGCGCGTTCAGCTTGTAGCGCCCGACCCGAGTCAGGTCGTAGCGCTTCGAATCGAAGAACAGCTGCTCCAGCAGGTTGCGCGCGGCGTCCACCGAGGGCGGCTCGCCGGGACGCTGCTTTTTGAACAGCTCGATCAGGGCGCCCTCTTCGGTCGTCGTCGCCTCGGTGTCGGACTCGATCGTGTGCCGGATGTAGACCGAGTTGTCGAACATCGATAGAAGCTGCTCGTCCTCGACATAGCCCATCGCTCGCAGCAGCACGGTCACAGGCAGTTTGCGCTTGCGGTCGATGCGGACGTAGACACGCCCCTTTTTGTCGATTTCGAGCTCCAGCCACGAGCCGCGAGCCGGCATCAGGTTGGCGATGAAGACCTGCTTCTCCGGATCCTTCGGCGCCATCACGTAGGCGCCCGGTGAGCGGACCAGCTGGGTGACGACGACGCGCTCGGTGCCGTTGATGATGAAGGTCCCACGGTCGGTCATCCACGGGAAATCCCCCATGAAGACAGCCTGCTCGCGGATCTCCCCAGTCTCTTTGTTCTGGAAGGCGACGGTCGCGGTCAGCGGCCGCGAGTACGTCATGTCCTTCTCGCGACACTCCTCGATCGAGTGGGGCGGGTCCTCGAACTTGAAATCGCCAAAGACGATCGCCAGGTGCCCCGTGTAGTCCTCAATCGGGGAGACGTCGTTGATGGTCTCTCGGAGCCCACCGTGCTTCGGATCCGTCAACTCTTCGAAAGAGCGACGCTGGATGTCGATCAGATGGGGGACTTCGAGAGGGTTCTTAAGTCGAGAGAAACTCCTGCGGGTTACGGGGGCAGCGTTCGAACGTGCCAAAGTCGGCGACTCCTCAGACGGTCAGAGGGACGTGGATACAGCGCAGATATGGGCAGGGGCAGACAACAGGCGCGCGACCGCAGAAAATAACACACGGCGCAGGCGGGCTGCAGGCAGGCCGCGACAACCGAGGGGCTATTTCAGCTCGACGGTGGCGCCAGCCTCCTCCAGTTCGCCTTTGATCTTCTCGCCCTCCTCGCGATCGACGCCCTCTTTGATCGCTTTCGGCGCCTCGTCGACGAGCGCCTTGGCCTCTTTCAGGCCGAGACCGGTTGCGGCGCGCACGACCTTGATCACGGGGACCTTCTGGCCACCGATCTCGGTCAGGACCACGTCGACCGTCGCCGCCTCTTCCTCGCCGCCACCATCGCCCGCCGTCGCACCCGCAGCCGCCGGCGCCGCGGCGGCGACAGCGGTCGCGGAAACGCCGAACTCCTCCTCGAGCGCTTTGATCCGCTCGGAGAGCTCAAGGACCGAGATGCCCTTCAGCTCCTCGATCCAGTCCTCTGTCGAAATCTTGGTTGCCATCTACTCCTCTTCCTTTTGGTCAGATTCCGCCGGCGTACTCAGCTCCGCTTCAGCCGCCGGCGCGTCAGCTTGGCCCTGCTCAGCTTCCGGGCCTTCATCGCTCGGAGGCGAAGAATCGGATTGCGACGCCTCCTCGCTCGTGTCCCCGGCTTCTGCAGTCTCATCGTCGTCGCCCTCCGCGACAGGACCCGCGACCGACTCGCCTGAGACGAGGCCCTGCTCGGCGATCTGCGCAAGCTGGATGGCGAGACCCTGGATCATCGCGTTGAGCCCCCGCACGAGGCCCGTGACGGGCGTCGCCACCATCGCCGCGAACTGTCCGTTGAGGACGTCGCGCGAGGGCAGGCGGGCAATCAAGCCGAACTTCTCGGCGTCGAGGCTGAGGTCCTCCATGAAGCCGCCCTTGAAGGTGAGGACGTTGTGCTCGCGGCTGAAGGTCGCGATCGCCTTCGCCGCCAGCGCGGTGTCGCCGCGGACGAAGGTCAGCGCCGTCGGCCCTTCGAGCCACTCCCCTAGGCGCTCCTCGCCGGCCTTCTTCGCGGCCAGCTTGGTGAGCCTGTTCTTCACGACCCGGAAGCTGGCGTCGGCCTCGCGCAGCCTGCCGCGCAACTCCGCCGCCTGCGGGACGCTGATGCCGCGATAGTCAACCGCGAAGATCGCATCGGCGCCCTCGATCTGGGCGGCGATCGTCTCGATTGTGGCTGCCTTCTGGTCTCGGTTCATAGTTCACCTGCACCGGGCTTCTGGGCCAGGGGGCCCCGCCGATGGTCTCGGGCGTGCGGCGACGCAGTTTAGGCGGTAGCCGGCTCCCCTGCGGCCTGGGGCGCCGCGGCACCGGCGAGCTCCCGCTCACCGGTCTTCGACGGGTCGACCTTGATGCCAGGGCCCATCGTGGTCGCCAGCGTGACCGAGAGGATGTAGCGGCCCTTGGCCGACGCCGGCTTGGCGCGCATGATCTCCTCCATCACCACCCTGTAGTTGTCGAGCAGCTTCGGCTCCTCGAAGCTCGCCTTCCCGATCGCCAGGTGGACGATCGCCTGCCGGTCGGTCCTGTACTCGACCTTCCCCGCCTTCGACTCGGTGACGGCCTTCTCGATGTCGGCCGTGACCGTGCCGACCTTCGGGTTCGGCATCTTCCCCTGCGGGCCGAGCACGCGGCCGAGCTTGCCGACGGTCGGCATCATGTCCGGCGTCGCGATCGCCACGTCGAAGTCGGTCCAGCCCTCCTCGACCCGCTTCGCGAGGTCGTCGGCGCCGACGAAGTCCGCCCCCGCCGCTTCGGCGTCGCGGGCCTGCTGGCCCTGGGCGAAGACGGCGATCTTCACGTCCCTGCCCAGCCCGTGCGGCAAGGCGAGGGTGCCACGCAACTGCTCCTCGGCGTGGCGGACGTTCACACCGAGCCGCACGTGCAGCTCGACTGTCTCGTCGAACCCGACGTTCCCGATCTCCTTGATCAGCGCGATCGCCTCGGCGGGCGGGTAGGCCCGTGAGCGCTCGATCTTCTCGTATTCGTTGCGGTAACGCTTGCCGTGGGCCATGTCTATTTGACGTCCACGCCCATCGAGCGGGCGGTGCCGGCGATGATCTTGGACGCCGCGTCCAGGTCATTCGCGTTGAGGTCGGGCATCTTCCGTTCGGCGATCTGGCGAACCTGATCCATCGAGATCGTCGCCACCTTGTTGATGTGGGGCTCACCGGAGCCCTTCGGGATCCCGGCCGCCTCCTTGATCAGGATCGCGGCGGGCGGCGTCTTGGTGATGAAGCTGAAGGAGCGGTCCTCATAGACGGTGATTTCAACCGGGATGATCGTCCCGCCCTCGCTCTGGGTCTGCGCGTTGAACGCTTTGCAGAAGTCCATGATGGCGACGCCGTGCTGGCCCAGCGCCGGGCCGACGGGCGGCGCCGGATTGGCATTGCCGGCCTGGATCTGCAGCTTGATGAGTGTGAGGACTTTCTTTGCCATGGGATCGGGGAGGGTAGCGGCCCGCGCTAGATCTTCTTCACCTGGTCGTAGCCCACCTCGACCGGGGTCTCACGCCCGAAGATCGAGACCAGCACCTTGAGTTTGGCGGCGTCCTCGTTGATCTCGGCGATCTCGCCGGAGAAGTCCGAGAGCGGGCCCGAGATCACCTTGACCGACTCGCCGATCGAGAACTGTGCCTGCGTACGGGGCCGCTCCGCCGTCTCGCGGTGCAGCAGGCGGTCCACCTCGGCTTTGGAAAGGGGCACCGGCTTATTGCGAGCGCCAACGAAGCCCGTCACCCCGGGGGTGTTCTTGACCAGCACCCAGGCATCGTCGGTCAGCTCCATGTTGACCAGGACGTAGCCGGGCATCGTCCGTTTCTCCTTCGATTCTTTCTGGCCTTCTTTGTTGACCTCCATCACCTGTTCGGTGGGGATGACGACCTGGCGCACGTTGCGGTTCTGGCTCATCGTCTGTACCCGGTGCTCAAGGTTGTGCTTGACCTTGTTCTCGTGCCCGGAGTAGGTGTTGATCACGTACCAGCGATACATCTGAAGCTTGCCTTTGCTCTGGGATCCCGCTAAAGGATCTTCTGGACGAGGAAGTTGAAGGCGCTGTCGAGGGCGCCAAGGTAGGCGGCGGCGACCGTCACGAAGATGATCGTCACCGCGGTCGCCTGCACGAGCGTTTCGCGGTCGGGCCACTGGACTTTGCGCAGCTCGGCCCAGCAGGATGCGAAGAAGCCGAAGACCCCACCGCGCTGGCGCTCCGCCGCCGCCTGCTTCTGGCGGCGGGCCAGCTGCTCGCGCTCCTGGCGCTTGCGGTCCTCGCGACGCCGCTTCTCGGCTTCCTTGGCCTGCTTCGCCTCCATTCGGCGCTGGGTGCGCGTCGGCTTGGGGGCATCCGGCGTTTCCAGGTCCGCCTCGGGCGCACCCACCGCCATCCCGGCCTCCACCGCCCGCACCTCGGCCACGTCGCCGGAGACACCGACCTGGGTGTCGTGCTGCGCGTGCGCCTCAGCGTCGCGCTCCGCGGAGGAGCGCTTCAGTTCCATGGCTTCGCGTTCGCGGCGCTCGGCCTTGCGCTGTGCGCGCGTCTTCGCCATCGCCCTACCGCGTCTCCTTGTGCGGCGTGTGGCGCCCACACCAGCGGCAGAACTTGCGCAGCTCGATGCGGTCCGGCGAGTTTCGCCGAGACTTGTTGGTCTGGTAGTTGCGCCGCTTGCACTCTTCGCAAGCCAACGTCACCGCAATGCGGACATCTCCGCGAGCCATGTCTCCTCTTTTGCCGAACGGACGTCGTTACAAGAGAAAACCCCGGGCCGAAGCGCGAGGCGAGGCGAAGGATAGCGCTCCGGAGCACCCAGGGATTCCTCCCCGGGCGACCGGTCCATGCCCGGCGGGGGAGAAGTGGACCCACGGGGCGCCTTGGTCGAGATATGCCCGACAAACGTGGCCCGGCCGACGTGCGCATTGCTCAGCTGGCTGCTCGCCAGCACGGCGCAGTGACGAGCTGGCAACTGCGCGAGGCGGGGCTGAGTCGTGACGCCGTGCTCGAACGCCGCCGCTCGGGCCGTCTCCACTCCCTGCACCGCGGCGTCTACGCAGTCGGCCACATCGCGCCAAGCATCGAGCGGCGATGGATGGCGGCGGTGCTGGCGTTGAGCGGGGATGCGGATCGCGATAGCCGAAGCGCCGCGTTGGGCCACGGCGGCGCCGTGCTCAGCCATCGCAGTGCCGCCGAGCTCTGGGGTCTGCTGCCGCCTTCCAGGGGTCCTGTCGACGTCTCCCTGCTCAGCCGATCGGGTCGACGGCAGCGCCGGGGAATTCGCATCCACCGCCCGACCTCCCTGGAGCCGACGGAGGTAACCCGCAACCGGGGAATCCCCGTCACCTCACCTGCCCGCACCCTCGCCGACCTTCGAGCGACGGCCTCGACTCGCGAGCAACGCCGTGCCATCCGCCAGGCCGAGGTCCTGGGCCTGTTCACCGGACCGGACATCGAGCCCGACCGAACGCGCAGCGAGCTCGAGCGCCAATTCCTACGGCTGTGCCGCCGCCACCGCCTTCCGATGCCCGACGTAAATATGCGAATCGGGACGCTCACGGTCGACTTCTGCTGGGTGGAGCAGCGGCTGATCGTGGAGACCGACGGCTATCGCTACCACCGGGGACGGCAGTCCTTTGAAGACGACCGCTCCCGGGATCTGACGCTGCGCGGGCTCGGCTTCGAGGTCTTGCGCCTGTCCCACCGACAGGTCTTCGAGGAACCCGACCGGGTCGCCGACGTCCTACGGGGCGTGCTCATTCCGCCGGGGCGCCTTCTTGACGGTATGCGAAAGAAACGCGCCCCGGGCTAGAGACCGAGGGTTTTGGCGATGATGGTGCGCTGGATCTCCGAGGTGCCGCCGTAGATGGTCGAGACCATCGTGGTGCGCACGAGGCGCTCCATGTCGTACTCGGAGGAGTAGCCGTAGCCGCCCATCAGCTGCATCCCGTCAACCGCGATGCGTTTGGCGACCTCGGTCACGTGCAGCTTCACCATCGAGGCCTCACGGGGCAGCATCCGGCCGGGATCGTCGTCGACCATCGTCGCCACCCAGCGGGTCATCAGGCGAGCCGCCTCGATCTCGGTGGCCATGTCGGCGAGCCGGTGCTGAAGGGCCTGGAAGGAGCCGATCGGGCGGCCGAACTGCTTGCGCTCCTTGACGTAGGCAAGCGCATCGTCGAAGGCTCGCTGGGCGATGCCGAGCATCGTCGCGGCAAGGATCAGGCGCTCGACGTTGAGCCCGGCCATCAGCTGCATCCAGGCCTGGTCGACCTCGCCGAGCACGGCGTCGGTCGGCGCCTTGACATCGGTCAAGTAGAGGTGGTTGGTCTCCTCGCCGCCCATCGTCTTGATCGGGACGATCTCCAGGCCCTCGGTCTCACGCGGCACCCAGATCATCGAGAGGCCCTGGTGCTTTGAGTCGCCCTTGGTCGTCCGGCAGACGATCAGGATGTGATCGGCAATGTGGGCATTGGAGATGAAGACCTTCTGCCCGTTGAGGACGAAGCCACCGTCGAGGGGCTCGGCGGAGGTCGTGAGGGCGCCGACGTCGGAGCCGGCCTCGGGCTCGGTCATCGCGATCGCCTCGACCGCCCCGGCGGAGATGCCGCCGAGGATCTCCTGCTTCTGCTCGTCCGTGCCGAAGCGCTGAGTGGCGCCGGCGACGATCAGCGTCGTCGCATAGCCCCCGATCGGTGCGAGCCCGCGCGAGGTCTCCTCCATGAAGAGGCAGGCATCGAGCATCGAGCCGCCCGAGCCGCCGTATTGCTCGGGGATCGTGATCCCGAGCCAGCCGAGCTCGGCCATCTGCTTGTAGATCGAGTCGGCGTGGTGGATCCGGTGGCCGTCGGTGAGCCGCTCGCGCTGCTCCCGCGTCCCGCACTCGCGGCCGCAGAAGCCCCGGATCGCGTCGACGAAATCCGTCTGTTCGTCACTGAGGCTGAAGTCCACGAGCGCGCAGCCTAGCGACCGCCGCCACAGCGGAGGCCTCAGGCCGCTCCTCCCGGGCGGATCGGGGGAACCTCAGAAGCCCGGAACGAGACTCGAACTCGTGACCCCTTCCTTACCATGGAAGTGCTCTACCAACTGAGCTACCCGGGCGGAATGGCTTGCTAGGGCCGAATATACGTCGATGGCTTCCGAGACTGCCTTTCCAAATGGGAGCCAGATGGGAGGCTCGCTTCAAGATTGCCCCGTCCAGCGCTTCCATGGGAGGTCTGCCTCGTCGCCATCGCCGCCGATCTTAGACGGTCTGCGGCGAGCTTCGTGGCGCCCACGCCCACGGCGCTCAGGGGCGGGCGTTCGGTCGCTCAGACTCGCGAAGCCTTCGACCTGCGCCAGTGCCCGATGACCTGGCGGGCGCTCACCCGCAGGGCAGGAATCGGTCGGCCTGTCAGCGAGAAGATCGGCACCTTGCCCTGAATGGCTCCATCCTTCGCCAACGCGTAGAAGCGATCGCCGCGCACGTCGCAGTAGACGATGTCGCCCTCCCTGATCCCGGCCAGACTCACCGGTTCCCGCTCCCGCAGGCACGCAAGCCGGTGCTCGGGTCCCTTGATCCCCAAGCCAGCGAGCGCGCCGTTTCGATCTCCGCGACCGGGTCGATGCACTCGGCGCGGTCCTGGAACTCGGCCAGCTCCTCGGAATAGGTCTCGTCGAGGACGCGGATGCTGTGGCCCTGGATGCGGGCGAGGCGCTGGAGGCTCATCCCGGAGGCGAGCATCAGCGCCGAGTGGGTGTGGCGGCCGAGGTCGTAGGGCCGCGTCTTGACGAGGCCGGCGACGCTCTCGCGCACGTGCTCGGGGCGCGGGAGGCTCTCGCGCCACCCCTCCCACTCCGCCTCGACCCGCTCCAGCGCGGGGACGAAGTGGCGCGAGCGGTAGTTTCGCCAGTCGGTCTCGATCCAGTGCGTACCGCGTGGGGTGCCGAAAACGTAGTCGTCGGGACCGTCGCCGCTACGCTCGCGCAGCTTGGCGAGGTCGGCCTGCAGCGGTGCCAGCAGCGGAGCGAGGCGGTCTCTGTGGGTCTTCGTTCGATCGGCGATCTGCTTGCCGGTCAGCCCGCGCGCGATGACGATTCGTCCTTCGATGTCACGCCATCGCAAGGCCAGCGCCTCGCCGGGCCGGCAGCCCGTCATCTCCATGAAGCTGACCAGGAGGGCGTCGCGCAGCGCCGCCAGCTCCTTGGCCGGATTGATGCGGCGGGAGTTGACCAGCAACTGGTAGCGAACGCGCTCGACCACGACCGGGCCCCAGACCAGGGGCCGTCGGCGGCGCTTGCCGGAAGGCTTGTCCAACAGCGCCACCGGGTTGAGCTTGACGCCAGTGCTGCGCGACCTACGCGCCGCCTCCCGGAAGACGCTGGAGAGGATGCTCATCGCCTTGATCAGCGTCGGAGCGCCGACCCCCGCCCGCTCGCGAGCGTCCTGCCACTCGACCAGCTCCTCGGCGTCGATCGCGGCGATCGGGCGCTCGCCGAGCTGGTGGAGGATGTGCCTGTTGTAGACGGCGGAGTCGGCCTCCCAAGTCTTCGGGGCGAGGCGGCGCTTGGCGCGCGGCGCCCAGACGTCGGCGACGAAGACGGCGAGAGTCAACTCCTGGGGACCGGCCTCGATCCCGCGCACACCAGCCTCTTGGGCTTGGCGGACCTTCTGGTAGAAGGCGCGAGCGCCGTGCTCCCCGGAGAGGCGATGGAAGGAGCGACTGGGGTGCTTGCCGTCCTCTTCCCAACGGACGCGATAGCGCTTCTCGCCGCCCTGGGTGAAGTAGTACTCGATGCCCTGCTCCTGGCGCGGCATGGCGTCAACTCAGCGCAAGGTCGGCAAGGGAACGAGGTTTGCGGCGGCGCGGAGCAATCACCGGACCGGGAACGCGGGTGCGCAACCGGGATCCGTCGATCCAGGCTTGCCAGCTCGTCTCGGAAATGAGGACGACGCCGTGCGCCCTGCCGGAGGGCCGCACAGCCACCAGCTCGCCTCGCGATGCCGCGCTCAAGATCGTCCGATAGGGGATGCGGGTCCGCGTCGCCCACTCCTTCGCCGTCCAGTAGGTCTCATCGCCCGGTCGCCTCATGCCCTTAAGACGGTGGCGAGGGCGATTTCGCCCCCCTGTCGCCGCAAATTCCTCGATCACAAGCTCTGACAACTGCCCTGCTCCTCTCGCTGGCTCCGACACCCAGCCGAAGGGCGCCGGACGGCGAGCCCGGAATCCGAGGCGTCAGCCGAGGGGCGCCAGCAGCCCGGCATCAGCCGGGCTTGCAGGGATCGCCGGCCGGTGCCAGGCTGGAGGTGGCGGAGGCAGGAGTGGAGGTCCAGCCTGATCGTTTAGGGACATTGCCGGCGGCACACGCCGAGGCGGGTGGCTTTGGTAGCCGGTAGGTCGCGTCAGCAGGCTGGCTAAGTCGGCGCTACGGAAAGGCCGGCTTGCAGGGCCGCCGCGCTGAGATCGCCGTCCCAGGTGACGAGCGCGGCGTCGCCGAGCGCGAGCGCGGTGGCGAGATGGACGGCGTCGTAGCCGCGCAGCGCCAGGTCGGCGGCGAGCTGCCCGGCGTGGAGCGCGAGGTCCCGATCGACCTCGAGAAGCAGCAGTTCGCTCTGGATGTCGTCGAAATCCGCGATCGCTTGCGCATGGCGGCGCGCCGTGAGGCGGCCCGCGCGCCGGGCTGCGGCCAGCGCCGCCCGCCCCTCCGGGTAGGAGAGGATGCTGGAGGCGACCGGGAGGTTGGTGGTCCAAAGCTCCGCCGCCAGGTCGGAGCCGTCCTCGACCACGACCAGCTTGACGAGCGCCGACGTGTCGAAGTAGAGGGTCAGCGCCGCTGCTCGGCGACGAGGTCGGACACCGAGCCGCTTGCCGCGACGCGGGGCTTGCGGGACGAACGGGGCCTCTGCGGCAGGCGAACCAGGCCGCGGCGGGCCAGCTCGGCGAGCGGGTCGCCGGGCTCGATCGCGCTGAGGCGGGCAACAGGCCTGCCGCGCCGGGTGACCACCAGCTCGGCACCCGCCTCGACCCGTTCCAGATACTCGCTGAGCCGGTCATGGAGCTGGCGGACGCCGACCTCGCTCTCTCGTGCATGTAGCGTCATAGAGAAATCCTAGCAGCTACATGGGGGGTTGATCCGACACATTTGCCGAGTCTCTCTGCGCTTTCGGTTAAGCCGCAACACGTGCGATAGCCTCGTGGCTACCAGTCCGCTGATCCGGGAGGAGCCAGTGATCAGGAAGCGTGTCGCGTCCGTTCTTGCCGTTGTTGCGATCGGCGCTGTCGGGCTCGTCGGCGTCGGAGGCGCAACCGCGACACAGCCTGTCGCTACCGCGTCGAAATACTGCTCGGCCTATGCCGAAGAACATTTCGGCGACCGCAACGCGCAGACTCCCGGCGGGGTCAAATGCCTCGGCGTCGGTGAGACCTGCTCGCACAAGCCCGGGTATGCGGCGGCGTATCGGCGGGCTGGGTTTCGGTGCGATGCGGAGGAGCGGTTGGTGCGGCGTGGCTAGCGCGGCTGGAACAGCCATCACGCGGGAGGCTGGCAGCCTGCCGTTCCCGGATAAGCCGATCGGCACAGTCAACGAGCAGATGCCCTTCGACCACATCGTGGTGGTGATGATGGAGAATCACTCCTTCGACAACCTGTTGGGGGCGCTTCCCCTCACGAACCCGAGAGTGCAGGGGTTGACCTTCGATAGCGCCGGAAAGGCGACGAACTCGAATCCCGGCGGCGCGCACAAGCCGCCCGAGGTCACGGCATTCCCGCTGGCGGATACTGCTCAGCCAACGAACCTGTCGCAGAGCTGGAAGGCCACCCATGAGCAGATCGACGGCGGGGCGATGGACGGGTTCGTGCGGTCGGCGAAGAGCCGGGAGCCGATGGGCTACTACCCACCAGAGGTGCTGCCCTTCGCCTACTCGTTTGCGAGCACCTTCACGGTGGGGACGCGCTGGTTTGGCTCAATGCCGGGGCCGACCTACCCGAATCGGCGATTTCTGCTGGCGGGGACGGCGTTCGGCAAGACGGTGACGGGGTTCGACTTCCCCGTGGATCTGGAGCCGCCGCCGAACGGGACGATCTTCGACCGCCTCTCCGCGCACGGCATCAGCTGGGGGAACTACTTCACCGAACTGCCCATGACCACGGTGATCCCGCACATCGTCCTCAAGCACCTCGACCACCACCATCTGATCAGCAAGTTCTTCCACGACTGCGAAGCCGGCAGTCTGCCGGCAGTCAGCTTCGTCGATCCCGCATTGGGCCAGCTGAGGAAAATGGCGGAATCCCTACCGTCGATTGTCAAGGATGCCCTCAAGTTGCTCGGCGCCGACATCAAAGCTCTCCCTCCCGGTCAGACAGAGGAGGATCCGGCCGACATGTACTACGGGGAGGCGTGGGCGCACAAAGTCGTCGAAGCGGTTCTGCGCTCACCGAGCTGGAAGCGGACCCTGCTTATCTACACCTATGACGAGCACGGCGGCTACTACGATCACGTAGCGCCGCCCGCAGCGCCCCCACCCGACGACATTCCACCGAAGCTAGGCGAAGACGATCCGCCTGGCGCCTACGACATGTACGGTCCCCGCGTTCCCGCCGTGGTTGTCTCGCCCTACTCCAAGCCGGGAGGCGTCAGCGATGAGACCTGCGACCACACCTCGGTGCTAGCGACGATCGAGAGCAAGTGGAACCTGCCGGCGTTGACGAACCGAGATGCCAACGCGGCCACCGTCATGGACTTCCTGGATCCCGGCAAGGCCACATTGGCGGAACCGCCGCCGCTCGACGGACCATCCGAAACCGGGCCATCGGGGCCGGTGGAGGCCAGAGGCTGAGCGACACCAGCGCGGGCGGGTCGCGCGAACCCCTGGGGCAGGGCTGCCGACCAAGCATCCGTAGAAATTGAAGCAATGGAGAGAACCGAGCCAACCACAGAGCGCCTCTAGGGAGATGGCTCAGACGGCACAAACATGCAGGGGCAACCAACCGAACATCACATGAGGCAAGCATGAACACAACGGTCAGTAATTGGCTGACGGCGCGCGCGCAGCCAAAGAACATGCCCGGATGGGTGTACCTGACCCAGCTGCTGTGGGCAATAGTGCTCCTCGGGGTCTTCGTCGCCTATATCCAGGGCAGCGATCGACTTGATCTTCCCTCCTCATTTGGCAGCGTGCCGGTCGAGGCTCCATGGCTGGGCGCCGTTGGCGGCCTGCTCGCCTCACTCGGAGGCATTGTCCGCTACAGCGTCGGCCAATGGGAAGCTCGCTTCAACTACTGGCACCCGATCAAGCCGCTGATGGGGGCGGCAAGCGGCTCCGTAGCGTGCCTGCTCGTAATCGTACTGGCAGGCACAGCAACCGGGAGCTCAAAGGTCACCATCGATCCAACGGCGCTGGATGGCGCAGCGTTCATCTTCGGCTACGCGGAGTCTGCCTTCCGCCAGCTGATAAAAGCCGTCACCGACGTCTTCCTCAAACCTGGCAATTCCAGTCGTGCGCAGAACAAACAGAGCGGTGGGGCAAATGGATGAGCAGCGATGACTCGCTTCCTGACCGTAGCCCCCGGCCTGCTTGTCGCGGCCCTGTTGGCACTGGTGGCTCCACCCACGGCCAGCGCTGCACCCCCGGCGCATACTGATGTGATGTTCGTATTCGATACGAGCGGCTCGATGTCCGGCGCGCTGGAAGAAGCGAGTGCAGAAATCCAGCAGGCGATGACGCAAATCGGAGCGGACCTGCCGGATGTGCAGTTCGGCTTGGCCGAGGTCCGCGACTACGGCGGCTCCATCTATGACGAAGAAAACCCCGAAGATTTTCCCTGGCGGCTCGACGTGCCGGTGACGAGCGATCAATCCGCAGTTGCTAATGCGATCGACGGGTTGTATGCCGGAGGAGGCGGCGACGACCCAGAAGCATACGGCCGGGCCCTGTGGGAGACGGACACCAATCCAACGGTCGGTTGGCGGCCCGGAGCGCGTCATCTGATCGTGCTGGTCGCCGACAACGTGCCTCACGACAACGATCTCAACGAAGGCATCCCGGAAGGCGTCTGGGTCGAACCTTCACCGTGGGAAACTGGAGAAGAACTCCGCGAACCGGCCGGCGTCGCCGGCACCGGGGTGACGGCGACGACGAACCTGGACTGGCAAAACGTGCTGGGACAGCTGGCCGCCGATCAAAAGCCGCTCGAGTTCGTCGACTACCACGGCGCAAGCGGCTACCTGCCCTACTGGGAAAACTGGGCATCCCGCACAGGCGGTCAGGCGGTGCAGGCGAACGCCGGACAGCTGGTCAGCGAGCTTGTCGGCCTGGCGGAGGCGGGGGCGGGATCAGCGCCATCCGCTCCCCCGGCGGGACCATGCGCACCGGTCCACGGCAGCATCGGAAAGGAGCTGCTGGCGAGCCTCAAGTGCACGGCAGAGTTGACCAAATACGAGGCCGAGTGCGGCTTCGGCATCGCGTCGTGGATAGTTCCCGGTCTCAACGACCTCAGGGCCCTCAAGACGGCAGATGGCCTCTATGACCTGACCAAGGTGAACAAGAGGCTGCGCCCCCTAGCCAAGCTGATCAACGACATAAAGTCGGCGAAGTTTGGAAAGCACGCTCCTCGCGGCTTTCGCACCGGTGCCGAGGTGATCGACAAGCTGAAGAAAGCCAAGTCAGCCTATGACGTGGTCAAGATGCTCCCCGATCTCGCCAAGGCGGCCTCGCGCGCCGATTTCAAGCGCATCGCTGGCGACCTCGCCGATCTGGCTGGCCTAAAGCCCTGCATCGATGGGATCCTGACGGCGACGGAGTAGCTGTGCTGAGCACAGAAGAACACGCGCCCACTCCATGCCTCAAGACCGGCGAGTACTGCTCGCACAGCCCGGGTACGCGGCGGCGTATAGGAAGGCGGGGTTTCGGTGCGATGCGGAGGGGCGGTTGGTGCGGCGGTAGACAATGACAGCGAAGGGGCACCCGATACTCCCAGGTAAGGAAAAGACAGCTGGCCAAGCACGATGGTCTTTGCTGAGCAGCGCATTTCAAGTAGGCGTGTTGATCGCGATCCAGCGAAACCGCAAAGGAATGCGGCAGGAGGATCTCGCTTCAGCGATAGGTCGCAAGCAGACTGACATCTCCGTTATCGAGAGGGGAGGACGGCTGACGAAGCCGCTGACGGACAAGCAGCTGAAGACCCTGTTCGAGGTTCTAGACCTAAAGAAGGAGATCCGGCTACGCGAGTTCCTCAAGTGGTGGCAGACGCACGGGCAGAGGTGAGCGAATGGGTGCGCTGATCGGCATCGCGATTCAGCTGACGATGCTGACGATCGGCTTGATGATCACGCTGGTGGGTTGGATGGTGTGGTTGACGGTCATGCTGGTGGCGACTTTGGTTGGGGCGATATCGTCCAAGCGACGCTGACGTCACGCGTCTGAACCCTGATGAGCTTCTACGTCCGTAAGAGCGTCAAGGCAGGACCTTTCCGCTTCAACCTAAGTAAGTCCGGCGTGGGAGTCAGTACAGGCGTTCCCGGTTTCCGCATTGGCAGCGGGCCGCGGGGGAACTACGTTCGCGTGGGTGCCGGGGGCGTCTACTACCGCACCACCCTGGGCGCTCGTCAACAAACCACGCCCGAACCGACCTGGCAGTTGCCCCCGCCTTCCCCCGTCGCCGACGTCCTCCTTGAGGACATCACCGGCGCCACTGCCACTGAGCTGCTCCCGACCGGCTCCGGCGACATCGTCGAGCAACTGAACGAGGCGGCGGGCCGCTGGCGGCTCTTCCCCTGGGCACTCGGGCTGCTCATCGTCGTGCTCCTGACCCAGCCCGTCGTCGGCGCGATCCTTCTCCTACCGGGCGTGCCAGGGCTGGTCTGGCTGTGGTTCAACGATCGGGCGCGGCGAACCGTCGTCGCCTTCTACGACGTCAACGACGCGCCCGCCGCCTGGTTCCAGGGGCTGGTCGATGCAGCGCAAGCGCTTGCCGGCAGCCAGGCTCTGTGGAGGGTCGACGCCGCGGGGAATGTCCGCACGACCTACCAATACAAGGTGAACGCCGGTGCCAACACGATCGTCTCCCGCAAGCGGGCCGGCGCTTCCAATCAGCCGCCCGCGGCGCTGGCGACCAACATCGCCATGCCATCGATCGCGGCCGGCAAGAGCGCCCTCTACTTCCTGCCCGATCGCGTGCTCGTCAAGGACGCCAAGCGCTTCAGCGACATCTCTTACTCGGAGCTACGGATTCAAGTGACGAGACAGCGGTTCATCGAAACCGAACGACCGCCGTGCGATGCCGCGCAGGTCGACACCACCTGGCAGTACGTCAACGTCAAGGGCGGCCCGGACCGCCGCTTCAAGAACAACCGCCAGCTCCCGATCATGCTCTATGGCGAGCTTGAGCTGGCGAGCGGCAGCGGACTTCACTGGCTCTTGCAATGCTCCCAACCCACCGCCGCAGAACAGATCGCAACGGCGCTTCAGCGGGCGCCCATCGCCGTGGGCGAGGTGGCGTCGGCGTGACGCGAAGCGAGCTGCGCTCAGCGGCACTTCTGCGGCTTGCACGCAGTACGCTTGCATTTGGATGACGCATCCCGCGTGATCCAGGTGTCCTCGGGGGGCTCGCCGAATGCCTCGCGGTAGCGCTCGAGGGTGTCGGCGTAGGCGTCGAGCAGCGCCGCGGCGTCCTCGGGCCCGCGCATGCCGAAGTAGGGGAAGTGATCGACGAAATGGCCGAAGATCGCCTCGCAGTCCTCGCGGTAGGCGGCGGTGTCGAGAATGTGTCGATGCCACATCTCGTCGACGGTGGCGCATGGCACGATGTCGACTCCCGGATACATCAGCTGCAGAGCCAAGAACTTTCTGTACTCGCGCTCCATCAGGTCGATTTCGGGCGCGCTCAAACCAGGCCCCTCATCGCTGTCCTGGAGCTTCATCCTGACGTTGCTCAGGTCCAGAAGCTCGGCCAACTGGTCCATGGCTGTTCCGGCATCTCTTGCCGGCGGGTCGAGGACAGCGGTTCCGCCGTTGGCGTCGCTAGGTTGTTGAAACATTTTAGTACCTCCCTCGAAGTTCGAAATTTAAGTCGGAACTTCAGAGTGTACGTGTGGCTAGCGGCGGAAAAGTAGTGTTAAGTTGTACGGAATTTGCGGTTTCTTGAATGACGTTTCGTGATATTCGTTGCGGTCCGGGGGCGCGGTGGTCACCGGGGACTTCTCATAAACCCGTCTGTACTAGCGACAGAGTCGCGAGGCGGGCGGCTCAAGATGACCAGGAGCGTTGGCCCACTGCCCGACGGCAGCGGACGCGGAGCGGAGCAGCCGTCGGCTTGTTTGAGAGGCTCGGCTGCGGAAGGTTGGCTTGGCTGGCGCTCGGGGGTTCTTCCCCGCCCCTCGTGCCGGGGGTTCAGCCGGAGTGGGATGGCCCGGGCGGGCGATCAGCGGCTGAGCACGCCTGCCGGCAGCAGGGACTCGAAGGTCTCCTCGGTCTGGAAGTAACTGGAGTGCGTGCGCTTGACGGTCTCTAGCGAGTCGGCGCCGACGAGGACGATGTCGAGGTCGTCGCGATCGCGCATCTCGCCCTCGATCTCGGAGTAGGCGGCCATCGCCGCGTCGTAGTCGGTGCCGAAATCGCGGACCTTGGCCTTCGACGTGGGAATGTCGTAGACGATCAGGTAGTGGCGGATGTCTGCCTCGGTCATCAGCTGTCTCCTTGCGGTGGCGGGCGCTGGAGCCGATCCGCCACGCGTTCGCGGCTCTCATTGATAGCAGCGATCAGCTCCCTGCTCAAAGTCTCGTCGCGATCGAGGACGGCGAAGGCCTCCGAGAACAGCCGGTAGTAATCGTGCACTGCCTCCTCCCCGCCGCCGAACTTGTAGCCGATGGAGAGCCGCCTGCTGTCTTCCTCGACCTGGTTGGCCCAGGCATCCTGGCGAACGGTTCGCAGCTGGACCTCGACCAGGCGGCCGCTGCGGCGGACTATGTGGTGGATCGCCCGATAGCCGGAGGAACGCGGCTCTTTGACGTAGTCCTTGGTGCGGATGATGGTCCAGGTCTTCCGCAAGCGGCGGCTCACCGCGTAGACGTGAGCAAGCGAAGGCAGGCGAGCGCGGACACCGCCGATGTCCTGCATCTGGGTCAGCTGCATCGTCGGCTCTCGCTCCAGCTTGTTGAAGATCGTCGGTCGCCGCTTGAGGCGTTGGGTGACGTCTACCCGCCCATCGACTTGCCCGCCCTCGGCGGCGACGTGGTAGCGCAGGTTGGCCGCTACGCGGGAAAGCGGCCTCGCATGCAGGCTCCGCCACCAGGTGACCGCGACCATCGCCTCGACGAGATCATCCAGGCTGGTGCCGAAATCGTCGAAGGTCTGGCCTTCCAGCCGCATGTACCAGCGACGCAACAGCTGCCCGGCGCGGTTCACCTGGCCGTTGGTGAAGGCGGCACCGGCGGGTGGCTTGAAGGGGTCAGGTTTAGCGACCATCGCGGTGATCGTATGGCGGCGGTGGCGCGGGGCGAGAAAAGCCGGTGAGTTTGGGGCTGACCGACATCTGCAGGTGCCGCACGGCTCCGATGTGGAGATGGGCACGGTCGAGTTTGACGTCTCCGGGCTCGAGGCGCGGATCGCCGAGGTGGAATCGGAGAACCTGGCCTTCAACGGCAAGAACGCCGCCCGGGGCGCTCTTGGCCGCGGCGTCGACTACGGGCCACAACCGGAGCGGATCGGTGGGGCGGCGATCTGGGTGCTGCCGTCGACGTCGGGGGCGGCGCGGAGGTACTGGGACATGGGGCCTTGGCGGGAGTTGGCGCGAGAGGTGCTGGGGTTCGACTGAGACGAAGCTTCGGCGCCTTCTCGCTGTGGCCCAGGGAGACCGGTATCGCAGAGGTCGATTTGCCCTTTGTCGCCGCGGCTAGCGGTCAGTCGAGTTGCCGAGCAACGGGAGGCGGAAGTCGACACCGTGCCAGCATCGCGGTGGCCAAGTGAGGCGCCTCCACAAGGGAACGTCTGTTCGTCCGAACGCCGTGCCATGCTTCCCGCCATGGCTAAGCCAAACACCAGAATCGTCTCGCCCAACCCTGCGGGCGGATGGGACGTGAAGAACCCTGGGGCCTCGCGGGCGAGTTCGCACCACGACACCCAGGCGGACGCTCAACGAGCGGCCCGCGGCTACCTCGGAAACGAAGGTGGCGGCGAGCTGATCACGCAGGGGCGCAACGGGCAGTTCCGCGACAAGGACACGGTTCCACGCGGCAACGATCCGTATCCGCCGAGGGGCTAGAGACGATCAAACAGAGCCCGGCGAGGTGGCTGGAAATCTGGCCGCCTCGACTCGGGCATCACGTTGTACGCCGCGGAGCAGGTACGCGGAGACGCGATTAGGCTCATCGCGGCATGACCAAGATCATGGCTGAGAGACTCAACATGTTGGTGAGCCTCGTCGGCGCCCTGGCCTTCGCGGTCGGGTTCGCGACCAGCTCGCAGGGCGTCGTCGCGCTTGGCGTCGTCGGCTTCGCCTACATGGCAACCCTTTTGCCGCTCTCCGTCGTCTTGGTGATCGCGACCGATTTCGGCCGCAGCATGTGGAAGCCGATGGTCGTGGTGTGGCCGCTGCTGCTGGCGGGCATGCTCTGGGCGCCGCCGACGCTAAGGCAGCGGGACCTCGACTCGTTCGGGCCCTATCAGGTGCTCGGGGTTGTCGTGTTTACCGGTGCAATCGCCATGCTGGGCGCTGGCGCCTATGCGCGATACCGAGACGCCCACAAGGAATGCCCGGACTGCGCTGAGACAGTACTGGCGAGGGCGAAGGTGTGCCGGTACTGCGGGTTTCGGTGGGAGGAGCGCCCGGCGATAGCCAGTGCGAACGGGGATTGAGTCTCGGAGTCTCGCCGGCGCGGATGCTGGCCTGGTACCTGGGGCGACGACGGCCGATGATGTCAGTTGAGGAGGCGCGGGCGGTGCACGGGAGATTGGTGGGGGCGGCTGGGCAGGCGCCTGCGTAGGCCCACCAAAGCAAGTAGGTGGGCCTGCTCGGCGGGCGGGTTTGACGAAAGCTCGTCAACGCTGGATGCCGGGCTCAGCGGAAGGGAGTCGCCGGTACACAGGCCCCGGGCAGCGCGCCGGCAGCTACAGCTGATAGCGAAAGGCGTCGCCGAGCGAGTTGCGGTAGAGGTAGGAACTGCCCCTTCTCGTGACGCGGTAGAGGCCGAGCGCGGAGAAGCCGGCCGATTCGGCGAACGTCCAGCGCAGCGCCGACATGGGCCCGCCGGCGCGAATCTCCGCCAGGGCCTGGCTGTGGAGGAGGTCTTCGTCGCTCTGGGGCTGGTGGTAGCCGCAGTCGTTATTGGAAGACAACGTCCCGGGAAGGCGGTTGAGTGGGCAAGGCGCCCAGCGGCGAAACCAGCGGGCTTCGGCGCGAAAGCGGAGGCTCAGCTGGTCGCCGTTGCCGCCGACGGCGTAGCCGACCAGCTTGTGAAGCCTGCCGACTCGGTACTCGGCAAAGCAGACCGAATAGGGCAGGCGGCCCGGGTAGTAGATCCGCGGGCAGAGCGGACCGCCCGGGGTGAGGAAGCGGGCGCTCGGCGCTTCGGCGAGCAGCTTGTAACGGAGGGCGCGACTTGCCGCCAGCGTGGTGAAGGGTTTTGCCTGCGGAATGACGTTCACAGACCAGGAGGCGACGGGTCGGCCTTCGACTAGCCAGCTGACCTCGTAGGAGCCGAGATAGTTGGGCGTGAAGCGCGTTACCAGCGGGGTGAGGGCGGAGGCAAGCTGCTCGGTGGTGCAGACGGCTGGCGGGCCGGAGCGGCCGACGCAGGTCTGGAACTGCACCTCGGTGCGATTCGTGACTTCGAAGAAGGCACCGAGCTGCTCGCCGAGCTGGCAGGCATGGGACGGCGCGGCGTCTGCTCCGGCGCTGCAGCCGACGTAGGAGACGAAGGCGGACGAGGCCTGAGCGCTGCTTGGGAGCAGCAGGAGGACGAGCGTCGTCGCCAAGATCGCGCCCCCGTGCCGGATCGACATAAGCAGCAAGCCTAACCCCAGCGGTCGCCGCCGGTCGAGGCGCTGCTGGTCTTCAGCGAGGCCTGGCTGGTGGGGAAGAAGCCGCAAGTGAAACGCGGGGGCGTGACGGTGCTGCCGGCGAGGATGCTCGCCTGGTACCTCTCGCGACGCAGGCTGGTGATGTCGGTGGAGGAGGCGCGGGCGGTGCATGGAGGTTGGTGGGGGCGGTTGGGCAGGCGCCTGTCGCTGTCGGGAGTCCGGCCTCGCGCTGACCCGGGTCAGGTGAGCCAGTTCTCGACGCGCAGGTCGGGGACGCGGTCGAAGTGGCGGGTGTTGGCGGTGACCAGGGTCAGGTTGCGGGCGAGCGCGATCGAGGCGATGCGGAGGTCGGGCTCGTCCAGCCGGGACCCCCTGCCTCCAGGCGGGCACGAAGCTGCCCGTAGACCTCGGCCGCAGCCGCGTCGAAGGGAAGGACCGTGAGCGCGTCGCCGACCAAGTCGCGCACCCTGGGCGCGGAGGCGGGCGCTGCCGCGGCGCTCGGCGCCGTAGAGCAGCTCGCCGAGCGCTCGCCGGGGGTCCGCGGAGCCGGATCAGCCAGGCAGCAGTTGGAGCGAGTCGCAGTGGGTGGGACGAACGGCGGCAAAATGGCGGTGGTCGAGAGTGAGGACGAGCGGGGTGTCGAGGCGCTCGGCGAGGGCGATGACGGAGGCGTCGACGCCGCCGAGTGGGAAGTCGGCGTATTGCTCGATCAGCTCGGCTATGCGGGTGAAGTCCTCGGGGGTGGGGGGTTCGACGGCAAAGCCGGCGAGGCCGCGGAGGAAGCGCGCCTCGGCGGCGGGGCCGTTGCGCCGGCCCAAGAGCTGGATCACCTCGGTCACTGCCAGCACCGGGATGACCGGCTGCAGGTCGGTGCGCTGCAGGACAGCCAGGGAGCGGGCATGGTCTGAGTCGGCCGAGTTGGCCGCCGCATAGAGCGGCCCGGCGTCAACGATCGCGACGTCCATCGCGCCTCTCGCGATCGCGACGGTCGAAGATCCCGGCGAGCGTCTCGTCGGCGATCTCAGTGAGCCCCTCGTCCATTCGAGCAGCCGCGTGCGCAGGGTCAGCATCGCTGACGATGCCGGCGAATGGGACCTCGCGCTTGGCGCCGGTGAGGCCGAGGCGCTCGGCGAGCGCCTCGCGGGCAACGGCCGAGACAGAGGTGTGGCGGCGCCGCGCCTCGCGCCGCAGCGCGGAGGCGAAGTCGTCGGGGAGGCTGAGTGTTACGCGAGTCATATGCTCATACTGTAAGCGGTCGGCGGGCGTTTTGGCAAGGGCTCAACTCCAAGTTGCCGGCGACAGGCGGAATCGGCGCCGCTCAGTGGATGGGCGCGGCGTGCCGCCCTGATTTGGGCGGGTTTGGTGCGAAATCTCCCTGAACTCCGGTGCCTGGAACGCTCGGCTCGAGGCAGCGGGAATTGTACGGGCGGTGTGCCAGGTGCGCAAGTTGGTTGGCGGCACTGGCGCGCGAATTTGGCTCTGGGAGCAGATTTGCAACTCATGTCGGGGTCGGGATCGGGCGGATCACCAGCTTCGGCCAGTGGTGTTCGGCCTTGACGCGCTCCAGCAGCTTGCGCGGGCCTGGCTTGGCGAAGGCGATCACGGCGTCGTAGCGGGCCATGTGGGTCGCGAGGAGGTCGCGGAGGCGCTCCTGCTCGGGCGAGCGCAGGTGCACGGTGATCGCGTGGCGCTCGGCACCGATCTCGACCACGGCGTTGGGCCGGTAGCCCCTCTTGCCCTGTTCGCGGACAACGCTGCGCCCGCAGATCCAGCGCGCCTCGGGAGCGCGCTTGGCGATGTGGAGGCGGACCTCGTTCACCGCCCGCATCCGCGCCATCGCCCCGACCTTGGGAGGGCTCGCCGTAAACCCCATGCCGGAGAGTCGCACTCCGCGCCAGGTCAGCCAGGCCCAGTGCGGCTCGCCGTGGAGGAAGCGGCCGTAGTCGGCGAAGCCAACCTTGGTCAGGTGCTTGGCGACCCTTGCCGCCCGCTCTTGGTCGCAATCGAGGAAGCGCGCCAGCTGGTCGAAGGGGATAGCCCCCTGTTCGGCGATCAAGCGCAGCAACTCGAACTCCCAAGGCTCAGGCATGCGGAGCACAGGTCGATGCCGGGCCCCCGGCCCGCCTCCGAGCTTGCCGACCCGCTTCGACTCGATCACCGGAGCTCCCATTGCTCAGTCCTCCTCATCGAGGTAGGAGATCTCCTTCGGCACGGCGACCTCGACCGGCTCGAGCGGGCGGTCGAGCAGCGCCGGCTCGGGCAGAAGGATCCCGCCCGTACTCGGCGCCCGCTCGATCGCGACCTTGGCGGCGCGGCCGCGGCGGATCACCCAGGCGGTTCCCGTGGACAGCCGCCGGATCTCGTCGGGGTCGATCTTCAGCCGTCGCTCCTGGCGAGCGTGCCCCTGGCGGGCGTAGACGCCATTCTCATAGCGGTGGGTGAGTTCGATCACCCGCTTCATCCCGCCCAGCTCGGCGAGGAAGCCCGGGTCGTTGAGGGCATGGACGATCACCGTCTCCACCGAGCCGAGGATGCGGTCGCGCTGAACGAGCGGTCCCATCCCCGACGGCGTCTGGGGCACCAGCACCAGACCCGCGTTGAAGCTGCGCGCCTGCTCGACCTTCATCGCCACGTCTGAGGACGTGGCGATGGCGGAGAACTCATCGGCGATCAGCACGCAGAAGCGCTCCCGCGGCTTGCGCTGGGTGAAGTAGTGGGCGAAGTCGGCGAAGAGCATGCAGGCGGCGCTGACCGTGTCCTCGCCGAGCGCCACCGAGTCGAGCAGCAGGTAGGCAGCATCGGCGTCCTCCCAGGACCAATCGCCGTCCAGCGCGCAGCCGAGCTGGCCGAAGAAGGCCTCATAGCGCAGTCGCACCTGGCTCACCCTGTCGCGTGGCAGGGAGAGCACCGCGCTGCTCGGCCCGTGGGCGTTCAGCAGCAGCTCGTAGTCGAGGCGCGCCAGCAGCTCAGAACTGGAGCGTGGTGGCCCCTCGGGGTGGTTGCAGGCGAGCTGCAGCGCCGTCTTTGCGATGTCGCGGTAGTAGGCCGCAGGTCCATCGGTGGCGAACTGGATCACCTCCAGCAGGCGATTGGCGATCCCGCGCCAGTCGCCCCGCCAGGCGTCGAAGGGCTCGTTGGGGAAGACCCGAACGCTGCGCCCGGCGGCGCGCATCAACGCCACGAAGCGCTCCGCCGAGCCGCGATCGCCCTTGGCGTCGAGGTAGAACACCTGCGCCTCGCTCTTGCAGGCCAGCTCGTGGGCGACTCGCATCGAGGTCTCGGTCTTGCCGGAGCCGCTGGCGCCGAGGATCACGGCGTGACGGCGCATCTGCTCGAAGGGCCAAACCAGGTTCGGCCCGCTCATCGGCAGCGCCCGCTCGCCGGCGAGGCGGCGGCCGAGGACGGCTCCCTCAGGGGCGGCGGGGGCGATGCCCCCGGTCGAGCAGCTCCTGCGCCGCCTCAGCATGGTTCCCCCTGGGGAACTCGGCGGACGATCAGCTTCGGCCAGCGGCCCTCGGCCTGGACGCGTTTCAGCAGCCTGTAAGGGCGGGGGCCGCAGAAGTAGAGCACCGCGTCGTAGCGGTTGCTGTGTTCGGCGACGATGCGGCGAATCTCCTCGTTGCGTTTGGTCGAGAGCTCGGCCTCGATCGCGTGGCGCTCGCCGCCAATCTCGAAGACCGCGTCGGGCAGATGGTCCTCCGGGTCGCGCTGATGGAAGACCGCCCGTTCGCATACCCAGCGCCCCTGCGGCGCCCGCTCGGCGAGGTAGAGACGGACCTCGTTGACGGCGCGGCGGTGCGCCAAGATCGCAACGTCGGGCACCTTGTAGTGAAAGCCCGTGCCAGCGAGGCGAGCGCCTCGGTAGCTGGGCCAAAACCAGGGGTGATCACGGATCAGGAAGCGGCGGTGCTCGACACAGCCGGCCGCTTCGAGGCCCTGCACCAGAGCCACGGCGTCCCCGAGCGAGCCGCCGAGGAACCGCGCCAGCTGGTCAAGCGGAATCGCCGCCTGCTCGGAGAGCAGCCGCAGGACCGCCGCCTCCTCGACCGTGGGTGCGCGGTGGCGCCGACGCGATCGCCTGCTGAGCTGGCTTGACTTCGGCTGGGCGTGCATGGGCGAGCAAGCGCACGCTTGCGTGCGACCCTCAGCGAGCCGCACGCCCAGCGTCAAGCCGCTGGAGCTGTCGTGGTCCACCAGCTTCGCCATACCGGCCGGGCTTCTGCCCCAAAGACGCCCCAGTCGTCGCTGAGCCGCCGGTGCCGCTGATGATCGCACCGGCGGCGATCCCTGCAAGCCCTCTGCGCGCAGAGGGCTCCTCGCGGCCCTGCGGGTTCCGGGATCGCCTGGCCGGTGCGTCGCGGCCCTCGTCAACTCAGCGACGAAGGGAGACCCCGATGCAGCTCGCAGCGCCGACCCGAGCCTGCACACGTACCGACACCGAGGCGCTCGCCGAGCGGCTCTACGCCGTTCACCGCCCCCGGCTGCTAGCGATCGCGCGGCGCAACTCCGACGACCCGGAGGAAGCCGAAGAGGCGCTTCACGACGCCTTCATCCTCTTCATCGAGCACTTCGACACCGCCGATGAGGCGCCGCCGCTCGGCTGGCTGATCGTGACCCTGAAGCGACGCTGCTGGGCGCTATACAAGCGGCGACGGCGGCTGGCACGGCTCAGCCCTGCTGCCGCGCGCCACGCCGCCGCCGACTCCCTCAGCGCTGCGCCGAGATGCCCGGAGGAGGCGGTCGAGGTAGCCGAGGAGGTGGCGCGGTGGGGCCACCTGTTCTCGGCGTTGAAGCCAGACGAGCGAAGGGCGCTGGGCCTGTTGGCGCTCGGCCACAGCTATCGCGAGATCTGCGAGCTCACCGGTTGGACCTACACGAAGGTCTGATTGAAATTGTTTTCCGCTTGCCCAAGCGGTTTCTTGGCGAGCACAGGTCGCAATTTCTCGTCGTATCCCTCTATGGCGTGCTCGTTGATGACCGGCTCGATCCAGTAGCCCTCCCCGACCAGCTCCAGGTTCGCGCGTTCGGAGGGGACGCCCCGATGCAGGACGAAGTGATCGAAGATGCCCATCAGCGCGGCGCGCACGGCATCGACCCCGGCGGCGTCGGTGACCTTGCCGGCGAGGGCGGCCCGGATGCGGGCCAACTGCTCGACCAGATCGGACTCCACGCCCGCGAGGTTGGGCCCGGCTTCGACCTCGGCGAGCTGGTTGGCAAGCCGTTCGCACTCGCTGTCGGCGGCCTGGGCGGCCGGCTCGAGCTCGTCGCGCAGCTCGCGCCATTCGGGCGCCAGCAATTCACCGGCCAGGTAGTCGCCTTTGACGCGCTCCAAGCGCTCGGTGGCAGTGGCGGCCTGCTGTTGGGCGCTGCCAAGCAGGCCGCCGACCTCGGCGATCTTGTGCTCGACCGCGGCGCCCATCTGAGCGCGCGTCTGCTCAACGTCGAAGGCCACGCGGCGAAAGAACTCATAGACGCCGGTGTCGATCGGCTCGCGCGAGACGCTCGTCAGCTCGCAGTTGGCCGGGTCGGTGTAGTGGACGTTGCAGCGGTAGGTCTCCCGCAGCGTGCCGTCCTTGTTGCGCTCGGTGCGCGGCGACATGCTGCCGCCGCATTGGCCGTGGCGCAGGAAGCCCTTGCGAAACAGGTGCTGGCCGACCGGCCCCCGGCCGCGGCGATGGGTCTGGGCCCTCGCCTTGCGTAGTCGCAGCGCCTCCTCGTAGCGCTCGCGAGAGATGATCGCCTCATGCTGGCCTTCGATCAGCTCCTCGCCGTCGCGCACCAGCCCCGCATACAGCGGGTTCTCCAGCACCGAGACGACGCTCGCCGTGCTCCATTTGGTGCCCCGGTGGCTGGGGATGGCGTCGGCGTTCAGCCCCTTGACGATCTTGAGGATCGCGCGGCCGGCCAGGTACTCGGCGTTGATGCGATCGACGATGGGCGCCCTATCAGGGTCGGGGATCGTTTCGCGTTCGTCATTCTCGTTGCGCCGCCAAGTGAGGGCGTAGGAGTTGCCGCCGGTGCGCTTGCCTTTGGAGCGCCGCCGCGCCAGGCCTTCTTTGACGGCGCCGCCCTTGCGGCGGCTGTCCTCGTGGTTGCGGTCGCCCATCTGCGCTGCTGAGGAAACGCTCTCGAAGGTGCGGTCGTCTTCGACCGAGCGCAGGGTGAAGCCCTTGTGCATGGCTTCGAGCAGGATCTCGACCAGGTGGCGGTTGTTTTCGCCGTCGCCGCGGGCGAGGCGGTCGGAGTGCCAGACGATCAGCGCCGCGCCGATCCGGGCGGCGTGCTCGAGCGCGGCAGCGAGCTCGGGGCCGCGGTCGCCGTGGTAGGCGGAGACGTTTTCCTCGCTGTACTCGGCGGCGAACTCATAGTCCTCGGCCTCGGCCATTTCGCGGCACTTCTTCAGCTGGTCGGGAATCGAGCCGCGTTCGTCGGGCGAGGACTTCGCGGCGTAGATGATCGCCGGCCCTTTGCAACCTTTGCCTTGCATCAGGACACACCCCCGCCTGGCGTTTTTGCGCGGCCGCGGTCGCCGTTTTCCTCGCTGTACTCCTCGACGACTTCATAGCCTTCGGCCTCGGCCAGCTTGTGGCACTTCTTCAGCTGGTCGGGGATCGAGCCGCGCTCATCGGGTGAGGACTTCGCGGCGTAGATGATCGCCTTGCGGCTACCGTTGTCTTGCATCAGGACTTGACCTCCTGTTGCCGTGCCGGGGGCGTTCAGCGCCGCCCGGCGTTTTTGCTTTTGTCATGCCCCATTCTACTGGCCGCGGCGGCGTGTACGGCGGTTAGGACCGCGGCCGTGTTGGAGAGAGAGCCCAACTTGCGGAGCTTGGCGAGATCGTGGCAGAGCTGGTGGTACTCCTCCGGCGTCGGGGTGATCTCGATCAGCGGGTTGGCGGCGTGGGCCATGCGAGCAGCGTTGACGGCGGATGCTGCCAGCGGTTCGATGCGTCGGTCGGTGCGCATACCCCCAGGACGTGCGAAAGCGCCCAAGGGACCCCCCAAATTGCGGCATCCCGCGCCCGGCGGTCTGCGTCGCAGTGAGGGGCGCACCCTAAGCGGCACCGGTGGCCCCTGGCTGGTCGGAATCGTGCTGAGCGTCCTCATCGTTCCTCCTTGCGTGTTGGGCTTTGTCGCGAGACCTCGCATCACTCACCTCCGTTTGCCTGTTGTTCTGCCTGCTGGCGCCGCCTGGCCTCGACCGCCGTCTCGCGGTCAAAGCGCCAGGGCGCCTTCGGCCCGTCGCCGATCCGCCAGCCGCCGAGCAGGTGCCCGTGGCGGTAGACCCAGGGCCTCTCGACCCGCAGCTCGTGGGCGAGCTCGCCGGCGGTCATCTGTTCCGGCGCTGGCTCGGGACCACGGTCCTGCAGAAGCGCCACGACCCGAGCTGCGACCTGCTCCACGGCCTGCGGCGTCAGGTCCACCGCGAGGCGGCGCGGCGCCGCTCCCAGACCGCGCCCTCGAGCCGAGCAGCGCTCCCTTGCTCTCCTGGTTGGATTCATTGTTAGTGAACGCATCTCGGGCTCCTTTCAAGGTTGTTTGGGTTGTCGGCCTGGCCGACGTAATTGCCGCTTTCAACGCAGGGGCACGTCCCCGTCACAGGGAGGCGCGACAGCGCCGGCCCGCAGGGCCGCCCCGCAGGGGCGACCTTGACGGGGACGTGCCCCGGAGTTAGCTGTCCTCGCGATCGAGCGCGTCGATGCGGTGCTCGGTCCAGGGATGCGTGGACGTACCGAAGCCCTTCCAGGGCGTCGGCGCGTCGGCGCCACCCTCGAGGAAGTCGGCCAGCCCCGGCCCCTGGCCGAGGCGGGCGGCGTAGGCATCGGCAAATCCCTCGCGACGGCGCCAATACATGGCCCACGGGACGCTCATCACGCTGAGCGCTGCGCGACCACTGAGCAACCAGCCGAGGATCGGGAAGATCGGCACGACCGGATCGCGCGGCGGGATGATCAGCCGGTTGACCGCGGCGCTGACCCTCGCGTCGGAGGAGTTCAGGTGCCCCAACTCGTGAGCGATGGTTGCTTGCGGAGTCGAGGAGTCGAGCAGAGCGCGCGTCACGGCGATCGCGTTCGCGTAGGCAGCGGCGTTCGTTTCCTCGGAGTCGACGACGATCCAGCGGCCGGGCGCCCGCAGGCCGGGATCGGCCTCGCGCAGCTGCGCCAGCGCCGCGTCGAGAACCGCCTGCTCGCGCTCGGAGGGCCTGCGTCCGCCAAGCGCCTGCTGCCAGATCCAGCTGCCGAGCGGAAGGACCAGCGTCGCCAACGAGACCACCAGCGGGCCGAAGCCGACGATTAGCGCCAGCATCTTGACCGGTAGCCGCAGATCCCAGAACCAGATCGTGAAGAGCTGGAGGATCAAGAGGACGAGGGCCACTGCCAGGGACCTCAACCATCCGCACAGAAACGCGAGGCCGAAGGTTACCGCGTAGAGCGCCGGCCAGCGCCAGCCGAGATCCCTGACCCTGATCAGGTGCTGCCACGGTTTTGTCCGCATCGGGCCGCCTCCTCTGCGTCTGAGTCATCATGACCTTACTCCCCGACCGCCGACCACTTGCCGTTCTCGTAGCGATAGATGCCGTCCTGACCGCCGCGGCTCAGATGCTTGGCGACCGTCGTCGGTCTGACCCCCATGCCGTCGGCCACCTCGGCGGTGGTGGATCCCGGGTTGCGACGCAGGTAGTCGGTGACCTCCTCCCGCGAGATGCGGGGTGGACGGGGGCTTGCCACCACCGCCTCGCCAGCGAGGGCGGCGCGGGCTGCGAGCAGGCGATTGCGTCTCTCATCCAGCCGCCCGCGCTCCGTTTCGATCTCGGCGATTTCGCTGTCGATGAGGCCTCTTGCCCCCAGCCCTTTCCTCTTACGTGGCACCCGTGCCTCCTCTGTCGATCGTCGTGACATTGGCGTGATGTCCGTGACTATGATACAAAGTCATGGAAATGTCAAGAGCGATGTCACAAAGGTCATGGGGACCGTCCCATCAGCACATGGAAGCGCCGGTGCGACAGACGTCCCCGATCGCGCGGGGGCTGGTGCTCCTCGCGGCACTCCTCCTGGTCCGCGGCGTGGTCGCCCCACAGGTCGCCGTTGGCCTCTGGCTCGTCCTCGCACCGTCGGTCGGCGGGCTCATCTGGCTCGCTCTCGTCGTGCTGGCGGGAGGTGGCGGGCCCCCCGCGCCTTCGTCGCTTGCCGGGGAGGCGCCACCGCCGACCGGCCCTTGCCCGCCGCCGCGTCGACGCCGGGCGAGGCGATGCGTGCCGAGATCGCGCGCCTCGGCGGCGGCGCCTACCTCGGCACCGCCGGTGGCCACTGGGTGACGGCCGACCCCGAGAGCGCGGTGATGGTGCTGGGCCCGCCGCGGAGCGCCAAGACCACCGCCGTGATGATCCCGGCGGTGATGTCCGCGGGCGGGGCGGTGGTCTCGACGTCCACCAAACCGGATGTGTTGCGGGCGACGGTCGCGGTGCGCTCAGAGATCGGTCAGGTATGGCTTTCGACCCCGCCGGCTCACATGTGGGAGAGCCGGCTGAGGGGGTGCGCCGGCTCAGGTGGTCGCCGGTCACTGCCGCCGCGAGCTGGGACGGGGCGCAGGTGACGGCGCGGGCGATGACGCGCGCGGCGCGCGCCGGTGCCGGCACCACGGACGAGACGCACTGGTCCGAGCGCGCCGGGGCGCTGCTCGCACCGCTGCTGCACGCCGCGCACCTGGCCGAGCGCCCGATCGAGGAGGTACTGCGTTGGGTCCTCCGCCATGACCCGGAGTCGGCACGGAAGATCCTGCTGGGCGCCCACGCGGCGCTCGCCGCCGACGTCCTCGCCGGCATCGAGGCGACCGACGGGCGGGAGAGGAATCTCATCTTCCTCGGCGGCGGAGGCGTGCTCGCCGCCTACGGCTCCGACGCCGTACGTGAGAGCGCCGCCGAGCCGAACTTCGACCCCGTCCGCTTTGCCACCTCCACAGACACCGTCTACATTACCGCGCCCGAGCAACTGCAGGCGCTCTGCGCGCCCCTCGTCGTCGGCCTCCTCGAGCAGATCCGTCACGCGGTGTACGCGGGTTGCGCGGGTGGGGAGAAGGAGGGCCCGCAGATGTTGTGGGCGCTCGATGAGGCGGCGAACATCGCGCCTATCCATGACGTGCCCTCGCTCCTCTCCCAGGCGGGCGGCCAGGGCCTGCAGGTGATGATCGGCTTGCAGGACATGAGCCAGGCTCGCAGTCGCTGGGGGGCGGAGGTGGCCGACGGTTTCCTGACGTCTCTTCCAGACCAAAGTCTTGCTCGGCGGGATCGCTGACGATCGCACCCTGGAGGCGGTCTCGGCGATGCTCGGCGAATACGACCGCAGGGTCGTCTCGCGCACCTTGGGCAGGAGTGAGACCGACGAGCTGGCCGCACCGCGCTCCCGACCAATACAGCGACTCGGTCGCCTACCAGACCGAGCGACAGAGGGTCCTGGTCCGGCGACATCGCGGCGCTACCGCAGGGCCAGGGACTCCTGCTCCGCGGGGCGCGATGGGAGCTTGTCGGTCTGCGACGCTGGTTCGAGACGCAACCCTGAAGGAGGCCGGCTCCGGATCGCCGCACCCCGAGGGCCTGATTCACCAAGCGAGCGACGGGACGCTCGTGAGGAGCCGGGCGGAGCTGGTGGTGCTGGAGCTGCTGCTCGGGATGGGGTTCGAGGTGCGCTACGAGGAGCGCCTGTTTGCGCCGCGCAATGCCGCCGACCATCGGCTGCCGGACTTCACGGTGATCTACGACGAGGTCACCTTCTATTGGGAGCATCTGGGTATGTCTATCGCCCGGACTATGCGCGCAGTTGGCGACGCAAGCGCGAATGGTATGAACGCAACGGGTTCGTCGCTTGGCTCATAACTTCGGCGGACGATGCAGACGGCGGGCTGAGCGTGCCCGAGGTCAAGGCACGTGCGGAGCGGCGGATCCTGCGCGGGGAACCTCGGTTGGGGGAGCCGGGGTTCGGTTCGTCGGCGGGGTAGGTACGCACGGGGAGAGGTCAGCGATGTCGGTCCGTTAGGTGCTGATCTGTGGAGTGTCGCTATCACGCGAGAGCAGTAGCTACGTCGACGAGAGCGACATTCCGATGGATCGCCTGGGGGATACTGGACGGCCAAGGTTTGGGTGGCGACGTCGTCAGTCGCCGAAGCGACGCTCTACGTAATGTATGCACGAAGCCCAATAGGGCGACTACACGAGAAAGGTGACTCGATGGCGGGAAGGCAGCAGCTGGCGCCGGCAGCGCGGATAGCTCAGTCGCGGACCAGCTCCGCGAGCTTGGTGTGAGGGGTGTCCTCGTGCAGATGGCCGAGCGCGGCCAGTCCCTCGCCCTGAAGTGCGAGATGCCGCAGTGCTACCACCACAAGGGGCGCGGCGCGTTCGATCAGGTCACGACGCCACGCACCAAGTGGGCCCCCTCGCCCGACCACTACCCGGTCCTCAAGTCGGCCGGCGGGCACCTCCGCCCCGAGAACGTTCGACTTGCCCACATCTATTGCAACAAGCGGGACTATGGATGGCGGAAGCAGATCCGGACGCTGCTCGCGAAAGGCAAGTCCCTCGCCGAGATCGCCGAGGTCCTGAACAGGGAGGGTGTCCCCCCGGCCACGGTCACCGATGGACGGCCGCGATGGTGCGCAAGGCCTACGTGTCCTAGGCCAGCCGTAGAAACACTGCTGCTTTGCGCGAGCAGCAGCTTCGCTCACGTGAAGGCGGGATCTACTGGACCGATAGCTTTACGCAGTGGCTCCAGATCCGGTTCATGATCCACCGGTTATTTGGCGGACGAAGCTGCGATCGCTGAAGCACGGCGTGGTCCATGCGGATCAGGTCGCCTACTGCGTCGACGGCGGACGAGTTGGGATCGGCTGGGGTATCGAGGGGCTGCGAAGCGGTGCGTCGTTGACCAAGGTGGTTGCCGCGATCCGGGCCAAAGATGAACAGGGCTGGGGCGCGACGGCCGCCGCCACGGTGCGACGCTTCGGTGAGGACGCGGCTATAGGCGATTTCGTCTGGACCCGCGATCTCAAGGGTCGCTTCCGCCTCGCCAAAATCGCGAGCGACTATCGCTATGAGAACGCGGCCACCGCCAAGACGATGGATACGCATCAAGTCCGCGACGCAAAGTGGGCCCGACGCCCGCTTGGCGATCTGCAGGTACCCCTGGGGCCGTAGTCCGTGGCTTCTCTGGAGTGTCGACCAGCTTCAGCCGAATACGGACCCGTGCGTGCATCTACCGCCTGGATCTGGAAGAAGCTTCACGGCCGTCGGCCCGCGCCGTTGGACCTCTCGCCAGCAGAAGTGCTGCAGCACCTTGATCCCTACGACCTTGAGGATCTGATCTACATGTGGATGCAGGTCTCGAAGGGATATCTGGCACTGCCGAAGGCGCGGCGCACCGACACCCCCGCCTACGAGTGGACGATGATTCATAAGCGGACTCACGCTCCGGCAATTCTCCAGGTGAAGTCTGGTGATCGCGCATGTTGACCTCGACGCCTTGGCCGCCGCCGCGCCGAGTAAGGAGACGACACTCTTCGCGTACTCCGCAGCTGGGCTCTACACCGGGTCTCCCTCGCACGGCGTGATCCCCATCAAGACAAGTCAGCTCCTCGCCTTCGTTGCCAAGCACCGCGCTTTGCTGCCGCCTCGCGTGCGGACCTGGTTTGAGCTGGCGCAACCGGCACGCGATTAGCGGAGACATGAGTCTCAGCGCGCACCTGTCATCGAAGAGCAGTTCGGTCCCAGGGTCACCTGCCAGCTTGACGACCGTTCGTGGAGATTTCCTTGGTCAGAAAATGTGCGACCTTGTGGCCTTGCGACACAAGTTCGAGCGGGTTGTGAGGTAAGGCTGAGAAGAGGGAAATGGGGTGGCGCAGCCTGGCCCTGATCTGATCTGCTTCGCGCGAAGAGCGACGTCTGCGCATGTCAGTCGCTCGTCAGACCGTGTTGAGCTCAAATGGAACGGGTCGAGTCCTCGGCGGCTGCTTCGATGCCTACGGAGATCTCCTCCACCTCGGCCTGGCTGAGGCGGGTGGTCCTACCCCAGCCATGCGCACAATCGGGAGCCATCGATGAAGACGCACCTGTCGTCTTCGACCAAGCCTTCCGGGAACTCCTGAACTGAGAAGACCACCACGGCTTGCGCCCAGACCCGGTGCCCGGTCCGCCGCTCGATTTCGCCCTTGAGACGAGCGGCACTGGCAAGGGCGCGCGGCCGAACCCGGTCGAAGACCGCAGTTTGCTCGGGGTCATGACGTCGAGCTAGGCGCAGCACGCCGCCCTGAACACTGACGACGCCCTGCAGGTTTTTGCTCTCAAGGAGGTAGACCCCGCTTGGGCCAACGGCGACGTGGTCATAGTTGCCACCGCCATTTTGGACGTCGTGAACGACATGCCACCCGCCGCGCTCCAGCGGCCTCAGGGCCTTCTCGGCCTTTCGCTCACCTTCGGCGCCTTCGCGCCAGCTCTCAACGTAGCGAGGGGGACTTTCTCGGAACGTGATCCACAGAGCCACGAGACCGCCCGCAACCATTCCGGCGCTCCAGGCGACGACATCCCGGGGCGAGGATGCCGACCACGATCCCGGCCACGATGAACGGACCACACAGCACCGCGAAGAGCCGGCGGTTCCGCACCTGCCAGCTGCGCAGGCCCCGCCGGTAGCGCCGCTCGGCGTAGGCGCCAGCTCGGGTCTCCTCTTGAACATGGGGCTCATCGGCCACAGGCCATCGGGGCCTGAGGTAGGCAACATGAACACCGACCTCCGAACGGCCGCCGAGTGTCGCGGTCCCTCCCGCTTCGCGCGAGGAGCGGGAGCGTTGGGAGGCTATTCAATCCCCATACCTTGCTCGTGATCGCGGCTGTGGCGTAGCTCTCGCTCGATCTCCGCTCGGCGCTCGGCCTCGCAGGCCTCGCGTTCCCTGGTGATGCTCGCCTCCTGCGCTCGGGTGCCGCGCATCCGCTCGGCGAGGCGTTCGATCGCGCCGGTGTCCATGCCCTGCTCGCCGAGGTCCTCGCGCGAGACGTAGATCTGGGTGTGCTCGCGGGCGCGGCTGAGGGCGACGTAGGCGTGCTCCTGTCGGTCTGCCAGCCGCCGAGCAGGATGCCTGGGAGGTCTCCGCGGTGATGCCCTGCGCCTTGTAGACGTGCACCGCGTAGGCGAGGCCGACGTCGGAGAACTCGCTCGGTGTTGACGCTGCACCTCGCGCGGCTCGCGCTCGTTGGTCTTGATCGTCACCTTGTCCTCGCGGCGGGCGGTGTCGATCACGGTGCCGGTGATGCCGTTCTCGACCGCTGCTCGCCGGGGAGGGGTAGCTGGCCGGTGAAGATCACCTCGTCGCCGGCCCGCAGGCCGTAGGGGCGTGCCGGGCAGCTCCACCTGACGCGCGAGCCCAGCTCACCCGCCCGCCGCGGCGTTCCTGGGCCATCGCGTTGATCTGATCGCGCTCCGCGTTCGAGGCGTCGGTGATCATCACCGTGCCGCCGGTGCCCTCGTGCCTGCGGCGGTCCCACTCTTCGAACCATCGCCTCCGCCGCCTCGGCGCGGGTGTCGTGGATGTGCAGGCGATCGTGGGCGTGGTAGGCCGCGAGCGCCGGACCCGGTTGGCCGTCGCGTACCTGCTCCCACGCCTTCCGCTCCCACTCGTGGTTGGCGCGGTGCACCTCGGTCAGTTCGGCGGTGGGGACCCGCTCGCGGAGCTGCTCGAACATGCCGCCGGCGCCGATCGAGGCGAGCTGTGCGGAGTCGCCGGCGAGGACGAGCGTGGCGCCGGCGCGGTCGGTCGCCTCCATCAACCGGGAGAGCCGTTCGGTGTCGGCCATCCCGGCCTCGTCCATGGTCACGACGCTTCGCGAGCTCAGATGGATGCGGTCGCTCTCGACGCCGTTGATCAGGGCATCGGTGGTGTAGGAGCGGTCGAGGCCGGCGTCCTCGCGGAGGCGCTGCGCGAGGCCCGCCGGCGATCGCGGTGCCGATCACCTCTCTGTCTTCGAGCTGCCAGGCCCTGGCGGCGGCCGAGAGGACGACGCCCTTGCCGGTACCCGCGCGACCGACGAGCACGGAGACCCCCCCGGGACCGGTGATCACGTCCAATGCCTCGCGTTGCTCGACCGAAAGCGGGCCGTGGATCTCCTTGATGATCTCGCGGCGGGCCTGCTTGAGAAAACGCTCCGCGACCGGGGCGGGGTTCCGGTCGAGGGAGCGGTCGGCGATCTGCAGCGTCGCCTGCTCCATCTCGCGCAGGCGGCGCGTCGTCCACATCCCGTCCTCGAGGCGGATGAGATGGCCGTTGCGCGCCACTCGTCGACCAGCTGGTCGGCCTCTTCTGGACGGCAAACGCCGGCGGCGAGCTCGTAGGCCTTGGCGCGGAGTTCGCGCTCGTCGACCATCGCGCGCTCGCGGGTCACCTCTTCGAGCAGCTCGGCGCGAAGGTCGACGCGCTCCTGGTTGGAGATCGAGCGCTCCTCGAACAGCTGCTCGGCGGCGCCGGCGCTCAGCCCGTGCTCCTCGCCGACGGCGCGCCAGGCCTCGTTGACGTCAAGGCGGTCGGCGGCGCTCTTGTAGCCGCGGGTGGCGACCGTCAACGAGCCCAGCTCTTCGGCCCTTGGCTCGCGCCCGTAGCGTTGGCGGAAGATGCGGGCGGCGCGGTCGACGTCTTCGGGAGCGAGAGGACCAACCGCTCGCCAGTCCCTCCGGCACGCCTCGAATCTCGAAGTAGCGCCCGCCGCGGCCGGTGCGGCGTTCGATCGGCAGACCCAGTTGGGAGAGCTCGGCGGCGAGGTCGGCCCGAAACCAGCCGCCGCCCTCGCGGGCGTAGCGGTAGAGCTGGCGCGATTCGATCGCGGCGAGGCGGCCGTCGATCCGCTCGGCGGCGAACAGGACGAGGTGGGAATGCACCTGAGGGTCGGGGACGGCGCCGGCCTCCTGGTCTTGAGCGAGGCGGCTGGTGGTGTGGACGAACTCGCAGCGAGGAGGCTGTTGGCTCGCTCGAAGCGCACGACGCCGCCGCTGCGTCGCCGCACCAGGGCGACCTCGCGCTCGATGCGCGCCAGCGTGCTCGCCACAGCGCGGTGATGGGCGGCCTCGATCTGGGCGCGGCGGTAGGGGCCGGAGACAGCCCACAGCGCCGAGACGCTCTTCGGGGGCGCGAACATCAGCTCGACGCCGGCGACCCTGGTGCCGTTGGAGCCGGCGGGCCGCAACGGCTCGCCGCTCAGCGGCGAGAAGCCCTGCATCACCGCGCGCAAGTCGCTGCGCTGCACCGGCTCCTCGGACGAGGCGCAGCGAACCAGCAGGCCCGGCGAGCCTTGACCAACTCACCGGGCACCGGTTGGT